>NZ_JAGHQX010000010.1 GCF_017744095.1 Shimia sp. R10_1
TCCGTCCCAGTCCGTCCCGCCGTTGTGCGCCTCAGCGCCGCCGGTGAAGGGGGTTCTAAGGTTATCACCCAAAAGCCGCAAGCGCTTTTTCCAACTTTTTCCAAAAAATCACAAAAAACTTACAAAAACAAACAATAACAATACCTTACACAAAATCACACAACCAAAACATCGCCCAAATCCAGCCCAAAACACCCAAAACCCAACTTATCCACAAAACAACACACAGACTCACAAAGGACTCGGCCGCAGACTCACAACAAAAACAGAACAATCTCCCAAAACACCCCAAGCAACACCCGCAAGCAACGTCGGTATCACGTCGGTTTCACATCGGTATCACAGAGGTGGAATAATCTACCCGCGAGGGCCAACGAACGCTGCAGAAAGACAAACGCAACGGGGGGGGTGAAGAGGGTTTTCTTTTCCGGCTTCCCGCCAGAGAATAGCGCACACGTTTTGAATACCCCATTAGATGTGAAGTGTGGCAACAGATGATACCTGACTACCAGACCCTCATGCGTCCTGTTTTGGAATGCGCGCGCGAAGAACCGAGAAAGATCTCCGAAGCAGTCGAAGACATCTCCGATCATTTCCAATTAAGTGGCGATGAACGGCAACAACTGCTCCCTAGCGGCAAACAAACAACCATCGCAAATCGCGTTCACTGGGCACGCTCCTATTTGAAACAGGCAGGACTGGTCAGGAACATACGTCGCGGCTGGTATGAGCTTACAGAGCGCGGCAAGAAGGTATTAGACGATCCGTCGATTTCTTTGGACGTAAAATATCTGGAGCAATTCGCGGAGTTTCAGGACTTCAGGTCGCGCACAAAGGAGACCGACGACAACGCCGATCACGCCTCCGAAAACACGTCACCGTCTTATACACCAGACGAAGACCTACAAGCTGCGCATCGAAAACTCGACAATGCCCTAGCTGTCACACTATTGGATGCCGTACGCTCCTCTTCCCCTGCCTTCTTTGAGCACTTAATTGTAGAGCTGCTCATTGCCATGGGATACGGCGGCACGTCACAAGACGCAGGGCGCGCGCTTGGTCAATCCGGCGACAACGGTGTTGATGGCGTGATCGATCAAGACCCGCTAGGCGTCGACCAAATTTACCTCCAGGCCAAACGATATGGCACGGGAAACAGTGTCGGGTCTTCTGACATACGAGACTTCTTTGGCGCTCTCAGCCTCAAGAAAGCGACCAAAGGGATCTTTGTTACAACCTCACACTTCACCAACTCCGCCAAACAAACGGCCAATGACTTGGGGACGCGGATTGTGCTGATCGACGGCGTTCAACTTGCCAGGCTAATGATCAAATACAACGTAGGGTGCCGCGACAAAGAGATTTTGCACATCAAGCAAATTGATGAAGGTTACTTCGAGGAAGCTACAGACTAACATCGTCGCCAAACCAAATTGTTGAGGCGCCCCACTCAGCCCAGCGTCACACGGACACGCTCTGAAGGAGCTCGCCCCGATCCAGTGTGGCTTTGGTGCCCTCCAGCATGACCTCCCCCCGGCGCAGCACAACGAAGCGATCCGCCAGATCGTAGGCAAAATCGAAATACTGCTCGACCAGCACAATCGCCATCTCCCCCTGATCGCGCAGCAGTTTGATGACCTCGCCAATCTGTTGGATGATGTTGGGCTGAATGCCCTCGGTTGGTTCATCGAGTAGCAGGAGCTTGGGTCGGGTGATCAGCGCGCGGGCGATGGCGAGCTGTTGCTGCTGCCCGCCGGAGAGATCCCCTCCGCGTCGGCCCTGCATTTCCTTGAGCACCGGGAAGAGTTCAAACATCTCTTCGGGCACGGCGCGCTCTGACTTCGGCAGGCAGTTGAAGCCGGTTTCCATGTTTTCGCGTACGGTCAGAAGGGGGAAGATCTCGCGCCCCTGCGGCACATAGGCGACGCCTTTGTGGGCCATGGTCTGTGCGGGCAATGGCGGCAGGGCCTCCCCATCAAGCGACAGCGTGCCACCTGAACGGGGATGGGTGCCGGAGATCGCCTTGATCAGGCTGGTCTTGCCCACCCCATTGGTGCCCATGACACAGGTGACCTCGCCCTTTTGCGCCTCCATGGAAATGCCATGCAGGATCTGGGAATGGCCGTAATGCAGCGTGATGTCTTTCAGTGTCAGCATCTCAGCGCTCCAGATAGACGTCGATCACATTCTGATCGGCGGTGACGTGATCCAGACTGCCCTCGGCCAGAACGGCCCCTTCGTGCAGCACAGTGACTTTGCAATTGAGGCGGCGCACAAATTCCATGTCATGTTCCACCACCACCACCGCGCGGGTTTTGGCGGCTTCGACCAGAATGTCGGTGGTGTGTTCGCGCTCTGCCGGGGTCATGCCGGCGGCGGGTTCATCCACCAACAGCAGGCGCGGCTCCTGTGCCAGCAACATGCCGATTTCCAGCCATTGCTTCTGCCCGTGGCTGAGTTCGCCGGAGGTGCGGGTGAGCTGATCGGTGAGGCCGATCTGTGCGGCAAGGTCATCGACCTTGGCCAGATCCGCATCGCTGGGCCTGTAGGTCAGCACCGCAAACCAGCCGCGCGGCTTTTTGAGTGCCATCAGCAGGTTTTCCTGCACGGTCTGCTCTTCAAACACCGTGGGCTTCTGGAATTTGCGCCCGATGCCTTCCTGTGCGATGCGGGCCTCATTCATGCCAAGCAGGCTGATGGATTTCTCCCCCCAGATCACCCGACCTTCATCGGGTCGGGTTTTGCCGGTGACAATATCCATGAAGGTGGTTTTACCCGCCCCATTGGGGCCAATCACCGCGCGCATTTCGGCCTCGCCAATCTGGAACGACAGGTTGTTGATGGCGCGAAAGCCATCAAAAGTGACCGAAACACCGGAAACTTCAAGAAGTGTGCTCATTGGGAAGCCTCCTTGGCGGCGCGGCGGTCAGACAGGATGTCGATCAGCCCGCCGATGCCCTTGGGTGCGAACAGTGTGACCAGCACGAAGGACAGGCCCAAGAGCACCAGCCACCAGTCGACCCATTTGATTGTGTAAAAGCCCAGGTTCACATCCGGGGCCTGCCCACCCGTGAACCATGTGGACAGCAGGCTGACAAAAGCCGCGCCAATCACCGCGCCATAGAGCCGCCCACGCCCGCCAATGGCGACCCAGACCGCGAGATAGATCGAGGCAATCGGGGCGATTTCTGCCGGATTGATGATCCCGGCCTGCGGATAATAAAGCGCCCCGGCGATAGCCGCGATACAGGCGGTGAGCGTGAAGATCACCAGCTTGTAGGTTTCCACCGAATATCCGAGGAAGCGCGCACGGGCCTCATTGTCGCGGATGCCGCGAATGACAGAGCCGAATTTGCCGCTGACCAACCAGGCACAGAGCAGATAGCCCGCGCCAAGTGCTGCCGCCGACGCCCAGAAGAACCAGAGCGAGACATGATCCTGTGAGGCGGTGACACCTGGCAGGTTTTGCAGGCCCGAAAGGCCGTTGTTGCCGCGCAGGCCGCTGTCGTTCTGAAACAGGTAGAGGGCCAGTGCCAATGTCATGGCTTGGGTGAGGATCGAGAGATAGACCCCGGTGACGCGGCTGCGGAAGGCGAGCCAGCCAAAGATCAGGGCCAGAAGGCCGGGCACCAGCAGGACCAGCGCCAACTGGATGGTGAGGCTGTCGGCAAAGGCCCAGATCAGGGGGAAGTCGCTGCTGCCGACAACGCCAAAGATCTGATTGCCGATGGCGTCGATCACTTCGCCGTCGGTGGGTGGTATTTCGGCGTTGGCGAGGCTGTCCACCACGATCAGGCGGGTGCGCTCATACATCAGCCACATGCCGATCATATAGCCGCCCAACCCAAAGAAGGCAAAATGGCCGAGGCTGAGGATGCCCGTGTAGCCCCAGATCAGATCCATCGCGAGGGCGATCAGGCAGAGACAGAGGGTTTTGCCCAGCGTCTTGATGAAGCTGGTCGAGATGCCCCCCACGCCAAAGCCTTCGGACATGACGGTTACCAACAGCGTGAACAGCGCGAGGATGGCGAGGAAGATGAGAACCGAGGGGTTCTTGGCGATAAAACTACGCTGCATGGGACAGATCTCCTGCAAGCTGCACCTCGCGGCCAAGCGGCCGGGTTGCCCCCGTACCGCCCCCCCAAGGGGCGGGGGCTTGGGTGCACATCATAGAATGGGTGGAAAAGGCGTGGCACATCATGGTGTGGTGCGAGTGGTGTGCGCCCCGTGCGGCACGGGGGCTGCCCTGTGTTTGGGAGATCATCATGGTTCAATCCCCCGCCGCGCGGCCTTTGAGGGCGATGATGCCACGGGGCCGGAACTGGATGAAAATGATGATGAAGATGATCATGTAGGTCTGCGCTGCCAGGGTGTTGGAGGGGTTCATCCACTCAATCCCTTTTTGCAGGAAGCCAATCATGGCAGCCCCCGCCAGCGTGCCCCAGATGTTGCCAACACCGCCGACAACCACTGTCATGAAGCTCTGCACGATGTAGTCGCTGCCCAGTTCCGAGGTGACTTTGGCAAAGAGGCCGATGGCCACGCCCGCGATGCCCGCGATGCCGGAGCCAAGACCGAAGGTCAGCATGTTCACGCGATCGGGGTTGATGCCCATGGAGGCGGCCATACGCGGGTTTTGCGTGACTGCGCGGGTTTCAAGGCCAAGGCGCGTGCGCTTCATGATGTAGAGGAAGACGCCAAGGAAGATCAGCGCGAGGATGAAGATCGCGATGCGGATGTAGCTGATCGCGACCACATCGTTGAGCACCCATGCGCCATCGAGCCAGCCGGGCGCGGTGAGTGGGCGGGCCTGTGTGCCAAAGATGTTCTTGGCGAGTTGTTGCAACGCGATGGAGATGCCGAAGGTGGCGAGCAGGGTTTCCAGCGGGCGGGCCTGCAACCAGCGGATCACCAAACGCTCCATCGCCACACCGGCGGCGAAGGTCACTGCAAAGGCGGTGGGGATGGCAACGATGATGGAGACAGTGTGATCGGGGATGATCTGTTGCACCACATAGCCGGTGTAGGCGCCCATCATGATGAATTCGCCGTGGGCCATGTTGATCACCCCCATCACGCCAAAGGTGATGGCAAGGCCGATGGCCGCAAGGAAGTAAATGGACGCAAGCGAGAGCGCATCCAGCGTGAGGTCGAGAGTCTGGTTGAGACCCACTTTCAACTCGATGTCTTTTAACGCCTCAGCGGCGGCATCGGTCACTGCATAGGACGGCTCCAGATAGGCGTCATAAAATGTGTGCGCGGCAAGTGCTGCGTCAATGGCGGTGTCGGTTACGAAGGCGGGCACGGTGCCTGCCTCTGCCAGCGCATTGTACGCTGTCAGACGGTTGGCCTCGGTGTTGAGCTGCGCCACAGGTACACCGCCGACGCGGGCGCCATCGATATGAGCGGCAAGCTGGGTGCGGATGTCATCACGGCTGATGCGTGCGGGCGCGAGGTCTTTGGCGACAAGCATGTCATAGGCGGTGAGGCGATCAAACGCCGCCTGCCCCGGTGTCAGAAGCGCGGCGATGTTCGCGCCCTCTGGCGCGGCACCTGCAACCACATCGCGTTTGGTGGTCAGCAGCGGATTGAGCGTGGCGCGCACATCCACGCCGAGATCGCCGGACATATCGGCGATGGCCGCAAGGCGCGCAGCTTCATCTGTGTCGTAGCTGATGGTCAGCAGACGTTCGAGGCGCTGCTTTTGTGCCTTCAGCGCTACATCTGTCTCGCCTTCAATCGAGGCACGCAGGGGGGCGAGCAGGCTGGCCTCCGGGTCGCGCTCAATAGAGACAAGCGCGGCGCGGCGGGCGGTGATGTCAGGATCGCTGAGCTGAAACTGCACCAAGGCGGTGCCGATCAGCGCGCGGATGCCGCTGTTGGGTTTGAGCTGTTTCAGCTCTTTTTTGGGAAACGCGCCAACAGACGCGCCGCTGTCAAAATCGGTCAGCGCGTAGGTTTTACTGTCAATTTTCTCGCCAATGAAAAACAGCCCGTCAGATTTGCGCTGCCACATATTCTTGGCGGCCCAAACCTCCAGCACCGTCTGTGCTTGCGGCAATCCAGAGCTGGCCACAGCCGCAATCGCCGGGCCAATAGTCTTACGCGAGCTTTTCACAATAAGCGCTTGATGTTCCTGCAAAATCGACTGGATTGAGGCGTCTTGCGCCTGCCCCCGGTCGGGCGAAATCAGGCAAGCGGCCAAGAGGGCAAGGCCTGCCAAAAGGAAGTGTCTCATATGAGGAAGTCCGCGCGAGTGGTATGAGGGGCGCGGCATACCGCGCCCCAAAGGATCAAACCTTAGTAGTTAGACAGGGTCTGAACGCAGGTTTTGGTCTCGGTGTTGTACATGCCGCAATCCAGATCTTTCCAATCGGACTTCAGAACCGCAGATTCTGGCAGGAAGTCTGTCCAGGCATCGCCCGGCACTTCTGCGGTTTGGGAGATGATGTCAAACTGACCGTCTTCCTGAATTTCGCCAATCAGAACCGGCTTTGCCAGGTGGTGGTTTGGCAGCATCACGGCGGTGCCGCCGGTCAGATTCGGGAATTCCTGGCCGTACATCTCGGCACGCACGGCATCCACTTCGGTGGAGCCCGCTTCGGTCGCGGCATTCACCCACATGTTAAAGCCGATATAGTGCGCTTCCATTGGGTCGTTGGTCACGCGCTCTTCGCCCATGGTGGCTTTCCAGGTTTCCACAAACTCTGCGTTCACATCAGAGTCGGCCGACTGGAAGTAGTTCCACGCTGCGAGGTGGCCGACGAGGTTGGAGGTGTCCAGACCGGCCAGCTCTTCTTCGCCCACGGAGAAGGCCACAACCGGGATGTCATCGGCAGAAATGCCTGCCGCAGCCAGCTCTTTGTAGAAGCCGATGTTTGCGTCGCCGTTGATGGTGGAGATCACGCCCACTTTTTTGCCATCCGCGCCCAGCGCGACAACGTCTGCCACGATTTTGGACCAGTCAGAGTGGCCAAATGGGGTGTAGTTCACGAAGATATCTTCGTCGGCGATGCCTTTGTCTTTCAGGTAAGACTCAAGGATGTTGTTGGTGGTACGCGGGTAGACATAGTCGGTGCCCAAGAGGGCAAATTTCTCAACACCCAGTTCGTCAAGGAAATAGTCGGTGGCCGGGATCGCCTGCTGGTTTGGCGCGGCACCGGTGTAGAACACATTTTTGGAGCTTTCTTCGCCCTCATACTGCACCGGGTAGAACAGCAGGCCGTTCAGCTCTTCGATCACCGGCAGCACGGATTTGCGCGACACGGAGGTCCAGTTGCCAAAGATCACGTCCACTTCATGCACGGTCAGCAGCTCGCGCGCTTTTTCTGCAAACAGCGGCCAATCTGAGGCTGGATCCACGACCACCGCTTCCAACTGTTTGCCCAGCAGGCCACCCTTGGCGTTTTGCTGATCGATCAGCATCAGCATGGTGTCTTTCAGCGTGGTTTCAGAGATCGCCATGGTGCCAGACAGCGAGTGCAGAACGCCCACTTTGATGGTGTCTTCCGCAGCCATCGCCGTCCCTGCGAGCGAAGCAAAAACCAGAGATCCGGCGAGCGTGGATTTCAGAAAGGTCATAAAATTCTCCCTGCGGGGATGGCGCAGAAACGCTTGCGCCCGGGCGCCTGTTTCCATTACCTGATCCCGCAACTTTTGTTGCATCCGTGTGGCGGCTGTACCGAGGTCCAATTCGTTGGCCGTCACACACCCAGCGCGTTTGATTGAATTCTGTCCTGCCTGGGCGCCCTTACCCTTTGGCATGGGCCCCGGATAATCAAATTTGAGAGCGGGAATGGGCATGTCTCGCGGGCACGAGGTCATTTTTTGAGCAAAAATCGCGACTTATGCCTGCAATTTAATCGATTAACAGGGCGTTAAAGACGTAAACTGCGTGTTTTTGGGGCAGTTTTGCCCTGCCAGAGTCACTTCTTAATCATGCATTGGCGCCAGCAACATCGCCTAAAAATTGAATGCACAACAAAAAGCGCCCGTGAGGCTTGGCCTCCGGGCGCTTGAGCATATCAAAAGATGCGGCGTTTAGGTGTTGAACAGGAAGTGCATGACGTCACCGTCTTTCACTTCGTAGCCTTTGCCCTCTGCGCGCATTTTGCCAGCCTCTTTGGCACCGCTTTCACCCTCACAGGCGATGTAGTCGTCATAGGCGATGGTTTCCGCACGGATGAAACCTTTTTCAAAGTCGCCGTGGATCACGCCCGCGGCCTGTGGGGCCATGGTGCCTCTGCGGATGGTCCATGCACGGGCCTCTTTCGGGCCAACCGTGAAGTAGGTTTCCAGCTGCAACAACTCGTAGCCTGCGCGGATCAGACGGTCGAGGCCCGCCTCTTCCAGCCCCATTTCGCCGAGGAACATCTCTGCTTCTTCGTCTTCCAGCTGGCTGATCTCTTCTTCGATCTGCGCGGAAATGATCACATGGCTGTTGCCCTGTTTGGCGGCCATCTCTGCCACGGCGGCGGAATGGGCGTTGCCTTCTGCAGCTTCGCTTTCACCCACGTTGCAGACATACAGGATCGGCTTGGTGGTCAGAAGCTGCAGCATCTTCCAGGCTTTGGCATCTTCTTCATCGACCTCAACCACACGGGCGGGCTGGCTGTTTTCCAGCACCTCCTGCGCCATCTGCAGCAGGCGATCCTGCTGCTGGGCCTCTTTGTCGTTGCCCTTGAGTTTGCGCACCAGATTGGCGCGGCGTTTCTCGATGCTTTCCAGATCGGCCAGCATCAGCTCGGTTTCGATGGTTTCGGCATCGGCCACCGGATCCACACGGCCATCCACGTGGGTCACATCGCCGTCTTCAAAGCAGCGCAGCACATGGGCGATGGCATCGGTTTCGCGGATGTTGGCCAGAAACTGGTTGCCCAGACCTTCGCCTTGGGAGGCGCCTTTGACCAGACCGGCAATGTCCACAAAGGTCATGCGGGTCGGGATGATCTGCTTGGATTGCGCGATGGCCGCCAGCTTATCAAGGCGCGCGTCAGGCACGCCCACTTCGCCCACATTGGGCTCGATGGTGCAGAACGGAAAGTTTGCCGCCTGCGCAGCTGCGGTTTTGGTCAGCGCATTAAAAAGCGTGGATTTGCCAACATTCGGCAATCCGACGATGCCCATTTTGAAACCCATGTCCGGTCTCCTGTCACTTGTTTGTGCTGCTCATAGGCAGAGTCCTGTCGCGACGCAAGCCACGTGACGGGATCGCCCTGCGAAATAACGGGTTTTGGACCGCGTTTTTGCACCAAGGCCCCGAATGCGCCCCCTGATCACGACTTGGCTCACAGCTTTACAAGTGTTTGTGACATGGGCCGAGACAAATTGATATCTCGGAATAAGGGCTTAAGTGGTAGTCTGGGGAAGACAGGAGGCGATGCTTTTGACGGAAAGACACGCAAATGAAACTTCTGGTATCACTCGCAGCGAGTTTGCTGCTTGCAACACCCGTGGCCGCACAACAGCTCGTTGTTGGCCTCGGATATGCTGATTTCAACGACAGAGAGGCCACAGACACCACCGAACTGAATGTCGAATATCACTTTGCCCCGTTTCACGAGGTTGGCAGATGGTCCTTCGCCGGCGCCACCGTTGTGACCCTTGATGAGGAAGGCGATGCCTTTGTCGGGGCGGGGGTGTCTGGTGTGTATGATTTCAATCAGCACTGGTTTGCCGAGGTGAGCTTCATGCCCGGCGCCTATGTCGATGGCGACAGCCGCAATGATCTGGGCAACACGCTCGAATTTCGCAGCCTGCTTGCGGTTGGGCGACGTGTCTCAGAGGGCGCTGCCTTTTCGCTGGCGGTGCAGCATAAATCCAACGGCGGCCTTGGCGATCACAACCCCGGCGTGAACACCCTGAGCTTGCGGTATCACCACTTTTTCTGAGGCGACCTTGCGATGGCTCTTGCGTGGGATTGATTTCCCACGCACCTTCCGGCACATGAAGGTGACCCAAAAACAAGGACCCGCCGATGACTCGTATCGACGCCAAATTCGCAGAGCTGACCGCCGCAGGGAAAAAGGCCTTTGTGGCCTATGTGATGGCGGGAGATCCTGATTACGACAGCTCGCTTGAGATTGTGAAAGGGCTGCCTGAGGCGGGCGTGGACATCATTGAGCTGGGATTGCCCTTCACCGACCCGATGGCGGACGGGCCGACCATTCAGCTCGCCGGCCAGCGCGCGCTTGATAACGGCATGACATTGCAACGTACGCTCGATCTGGCGACGGAATTCCGCAAAACCGATGACACCACGCCCATTGTCATGATGGGTTATTACAACCCGATCTATTCACGCGGTGTCGACACATTCTTGGCGGATGCCAAAGCCGCTGGCATCGACGGATTGATCGTGGTGGACCTGCCCCCGGAAGAAGACAGCGAGCTGTGCATTCCCGCGCAGGCGGCTGGCATGAACTTCATCCGTCTGGCCACACCGACAACCGACGACAAACGCCTGCCCAAAGTGCTGCAGAACACATCAGGCTTTGTCTATTACGTTTCCATCACCGGGATCACTGGCGCGGCCGAAGCCGAAGCCACCGATGTGGGCCCGGAAGTGGCGCGTATCAAAGCCAGCACCGATCTGCCTGTGATCGTGGGCTTTGGCATCAACACGCCTGAAAAGGCACAAAAGATTGCCTCGGTTGCGGATGGCGCTGTGGTTGGCTCTGCGATTGTGAGCCAAATCGGGGCGGGCAAGTCCACCGCCGAGGTGCTGGCCTTTGTAAAGTCGCTGGCGGACGGCGCACACCGCGCCTGAGCACTTAAGCCAGCCGACACAGGTACAGGACGGTATCAACAGGGGCCATCTGGCCCCTTTTTTATTGCGCGCAAACGCCCAAATTGCGGCCTACTCCAGCGAACGCTGGCATTGGGCGAGCGCAGCCTGCATCGCATTGACCAGCTTGTCGCGACTGATGGGCTTGGCCACATGGCCGGTCATGCCGCCATGCAGATAGCCTGCGACCTGATGCACCATGGCATTGGCGCTGACCGCAACAATTGGAATGGGATCCAGCATTTTCTCATGCTCCAACGCACGGATCTGACGCGTGGCCTCCATGCCGTCCATCACCGGCATGTTGATGTCCATCAATATCATATCATAGCCGCCTTGCTGCCACGCCTGCACCGCCTTTTCCCCATCACCGACAATCGTCAATGCCGGTGGCCCGGCTTTTTTCAGCATATGGCGCAACACAATCTGGTTGGTGCGATTGTCCTCTGCGGCCAGAATGCGCAAACCGGCAAAGCTGATACCTGCGTCCGCGGCCTGCGTTGGGGCGGGCTCCTCTTTCTCTGTCTCCGGCGCGTGTTTGACCAGCAGATTGGCCTGAAACTCCGCCCCCGCGCCTGACTCGCTGCGCAGCTTTATGGAGCCGCCCGTCAACTCACAGATATGGCGTGAGATCGCCAGGCCAAGCCCCGTGCCGCCATGCATACGGGTGACGCTGGCATTGGCCTGACTGAACCGTTGAAAAAGCTGCGGCTGCTGTGACTGCGGTATGCCATGCCCCGTATCTTTCACTTTCAAGACCAAAACCGGATCTCCGGCACAGGTCGATTTCATGTCGATATGAAGCGTAACAAAACCCGTTTCGGTGAACTTGATTGCATTGGACAGCAGGTTACCCGCCACCTGCTTTAGTCGCGTCGGATCTGCGATGATGCGCGTATTGGCGGCATCTGACAAGCTGACGTTGAACGACAGCCCCTTTTCTTCGGCGCGCAGACGATAATGGTTAAACATCGCGTCCCTGAGATCAGACAGATCATAGGGGATCGCCTCAAACTCCAGCTTGCCCGCCTCGATCTTGGAGATGTCGAGCACATCATTGATGAGCGCGAGCAAGAGCGTGCCGCTGTCGCGCAGGATATTCACGAGCTGCTCCTGCTCCGCAGACAAGCCGCTGTCCTGCAGCGCCTGCGCCATCCCCAATATGCCATTGAGTGGCGTGCGGATTTCATGGCTCATGGACGCCAGAAACACCGATTTGGCCTCATTGGCGGATTCCGCAGCTGACCGGGCCTCTTCCAACTCCTGAGTGCGTTCTTTGACCGCCGTTTCCAATGTATCCAAAAGCTTCTGCAGGCGTTGATTGGCCTCGTAAAGCTCCCGACTTTTGGCCTCAAGCAGACCCTCCGCCTCTTGTCGCGCGCGCATTTGCCGATCGTAGCGTCGGCGCGACACCTCTGTCGTGGGCGTTGGAATGGTGTCTCCCAGAAACATCAAGCCGCTTTCTGAATGAGAAATTCAGCCGTATAGCGGCCGTTGGCCGTATAATCACGCATGTCCAGATGCACGGCCTGATCAAAATGCGCCATGCAGGATTCAATCAAACCTTTGCAAAAATGGTGCAGCGGGCGTTCACTGTCATAGACCATCTTGAAACGCCCATCTGGCAGACGCTCCGTGTCAAATCTGGGCAGCTCGACCTCTGGGTAGAGTTTGCGCACCTCTACGTGCACCTCGTCCTCGATGGATTCAAGCATATGAAACCCGTCGGCTTTTCCCTCAAAAAACGCAGGATACCCATCGACAAATCGGTCAAACATCCAGTGACCGAATTGCACATGCAGCGCCTCGACCGGCAACCCGGTGCGCGCACCCACGGCCTCCACAATCGTCAGCAACTCTTTACAGGGATAATTGCCAACCGCACTGAATGCGCCATCTGTCTCCAGCACAGCCTCATCCAGAATCTCGTCCACAACCTCTTCGCCCAGAACGGCCTCCGCCATTCGGATCAACTCGACAAAAACAATGCCTTTCATGCGGACCTCCGCGATACCAAAACACTCAAAAACAAGAACAGAATGCGCACAAATGGTAAACAAAACCCTAATTCCACAAGGGTATTGCATCAACCATGCTCCATTGGTAAAGAACATTTACCAATACGGAGATTTTTGAGCGTATGACCGTGATCACCTGCATTGACGATCTGAAACGTCTTTATAAGCGCCGCGCGCCGCGCATGTTTTATGACTATGCCGAAACCGGCAGCTGGACAGAGAAAACTTTTCAGGAAAACACCTCTGACTTTGCAGATATCTACCTGCGCCAGCGTGTGGCTGTGGACATGGCCGGGCGCTCAACTGCGAGCCAGATGATTGGCCAGGATGTGGCCATGCCTGTTGCGCTGGCACCTGTTGGCTTGACCGGCATGCAATGTGCGGATGGCGAGATCAAAGCCGCGCGTGCCGCAGAAAAATTTGGTGTGCCCTTCACCCTGTCCACCATGTCGATCAATTCGATCGAAGAGGTGGCCGAAGCCACCACCAAACCTTTTTGGTTTCAGCTTTACACCATGACAGACGAGGATTTTGTGTCCCGGCTGATCCAGCGGGCAAAAGATGCAAAATGCTCCGCTCTGGTGATCACGCTTGATCTGCAGATCCTTGGTCAGCGGCACAAAGACCTCAAGAACGGCCTGTCCGCGCCACCCAAACTGACCCCATCCACAATTGCCAATCTGGCGACCAAATGGCGCTGGGGCATTGAGATGCTGGGCGCAAAGCGGCGCAACTTCGGCAATATCGTCGGCCATGTGCAAGGCGTGACAGACACAGCCGATCTGGGCGCATGGACTGCGCAGAGTTTTGACCCGTCTTTGGATTGGGACAAGATCGCCAAGATCAAAGAGCAATGGGGCGGCCCGGTGATCCTGAAGGGAATTCTGGATGCTGAGGATGCCAAGATGGCGCTGAAAGTGGGGGCAGATGCGATTGTTGTGTCCAACCACGGTGGCCGCCAGCTGGATGGCGCCCTCAGCGCGATCCGCGCTTTGCCTTCCATCATGGAAGCGGTTGGCGATCAGGTCGAAGTGCATCTGGACAGCGGCATCCGCTCTGGACAGGACGTGCTGAAGGCGCTGGCACTGGGGGCCAAGGGCACCTACATCGGGCGGGCCTTTGTCTACGGGCTTGGCGCGATGGGCGAAGCGGGCGTGACCAAGGCGCTGGAAGTGATCCACAAAGAGCTGGATGTGTCCATGGCGCTTTGCGGTCGTCGCAATGTGACAGAGCTGGACCGCGACATCCTGCTGGTCCCAGAAAACTTCGAAGGCCGCTGGCAGGCCTGATCAACTGGCCTGATCAATCGCTTTGACATTCTACTGCCCGGCACGCAATAAACGGGCCGGGCAGAAGGAAGTGGAAGGCATGCAGGTCTTTTTCAAACAAAATCTGGCGTTTTTGTCTGTTCCGAAGACCGGCTCCACGGCGTATGAAACCACGCTGCGCCCCTATGCCGATGTTGTGTTCACCAAAAGCGTGAAACACATGACCATCGGCAAGTATCACGCAAAACTTGCGCCGTTTCTGGCGGAAACCTACGGGATGTATCCCGAGCGGGTGGCGGTGATCCGAGATCCGATTGACCACGCGCGCAGCTGGTACAAATACCGCAGCCCGGAACGCATGGGTGTGGACAACCCAGCCTGCCATGGCGGCATCAGCTTTGACGCTTTTGTCATGGATGCGATCAGCAAGACCCCAAGCCCATCTGCCGGCATCGGCTCTCAGGCGTCTTTCCTGTCGCTCACACCGGGCATTGTGCCCGTCCATCACCTGTTTGCCTATGATCAGCCGGAGCTGTTGCTGGCGTTTCTGACGGCCCGTTTTGGCGAGCCGATCCTGCCCAAGCGCAAAAATGTGTCGCCAGATGTGGCGGCGCCGATCTCGGACGAGGTGGCCGCGGCAATGCGTGCCGCGCGCCCGCATGACTTTGCGCTTTATGAGCGGGTCAAAGCGGCGGGTGGCGTGTTGCGTGATTTTCGGGACGCATAACGGCGAATCCCCTTTGCTTTCTTGCAAAACCGCGCTATAGGCGCGGCTTCACGTGGGGTTACAGCCTTGGAGGAACCCCACCCTAATCTATGGAGAATTCAATATGGCTGGTCAGATTCCTGATCTTCACGCCGAAGTACGCACGGGGACAGGCAAGGGCGCCGCTCGTCAAGCGCGTCGCGACGGTTTTGTTCCTGGTGTTGTTTACGGCGGCGAAGGTGAACCTTTCGCAATCCAGATTCCTTTCAACGTTCTGTTCAAGAAACTGAAAGAAGGCCGCTTCCTGTCCACACTCTTCAACCTGAAAGTTGAAGGCCAGGAAGACGTGCGCGTGATCTGCCGCGGCGTTCAGCGTGACACCGTGAAAGACCTTCCGACCCACATCGACCTGCTGCGTCTGCGTCGTACGTCCAAAATCAACCTGTTCATTCACGTTGACTTTGAAAACGAAGAAGCGGCTCCGGGTATCAAAAAAGGCGGCGTTCTGACCGTTGTGCGCCCTGAAGTCGAGCTGAACGTGACCGCAGGTGACATTCCTGAGCGTCTGGTTGTTGACCTGACCGGCAAAGACATCGGCGACGTGATCACCATCAGCCAGATCGACCTGCCAGCTGGTGCGAAGCCAACCATCGACCGTGACTTCGTGATCGCCAACCTGTCCGCACCTTCTGGCCTGCGTTCCGCAGACAACGAAGATGAAGGCGAAGGCGAAGGCGAAGAAGCCGCAGAAGAGTAAACACATCCCCGCAACAGCGGTTTGTGTGAACGCGGTGCCTCCGGGCGCCGCGTTTTTTTTTGCGCCTGAGTACGATCTACGCGCTGCGCAGCACACCTCTCCCTGAATAGTAACACGCTGTTAACATCAATCTTAAGGAGATGTACTCCCTTCACATTCTCTTAAGTGATTTTGATCACCGTGCGCCCTATCAGCCGTGTCCCGAGCTTGGCCATGGCCGTTTCTTACTTGGAGTACTTTATGAAATATACGTTGATCGGCTGCATGCTCGCAGCGACCGCAAGCATGGCGCAAGCAACTGAAACCCTGAACATCCTGACCTGGGAAGGCTATGTTGGGGATCATGAAATTGCGGCGGTGAACGCCCTTTTGCAAGAAAATGGATATGACGTGGACGTGCGTCTTGTGGACAGCTGGGCGGAAGGGCCGCAGCAGATGTTTGACATGTTGCGCACGGGTGATGTGGACATCTCATTCCTGACGCTGAACTACATCAATATGGAAGGCAACCCTTCCGCCAATATGCTCCAGCCTATCAATGTAAACTCACCGCGCCTTGAGAATTACAAGCACCTCTCCCCAGCCCTGACCGACATCCCAATGGGCATGAAGGGCGATCAGCATCTGTATATCCCTTGGGGTGGCGGAGCCTATGGTCTGTGGGCCAATTTAGACACTGTAGAAGAGATGCCAGCATCTGTGAGCGACCTCCTGAAGCCGGAATGGAAGGGCCGCGTGTCGCTAACAGAAGGCCAAGTTCACCCCAATATCGCCCTTGCGTCTATGGCCAATGGTCATGCCCCGTTTGAGGTGAACGATGCCTCGAAGGATCGTGCAGCCCTTGGCAAACTCGTGGCCGCCGATGGCGCGCTGCAAGACACAGTGAACACGCTTTACAGCCAAGTGGGCCATTTCTGGACAACCAGCCCGCCCTTTACTGGCGAATATGATCTTGTCGCCTCATACGGGGTCGGGGCGTCCGCCGCGATTGCCGCCGGTGGCAACTGGGGCCTCGTCGCGTTTGAAGAAGGCAATACCGTCTGGCTCGACACCATCAATTTCGCCAAGCATCTTGAAGGCAAGAAGCTGGAAGCAGCCGAAATCTTTGCCAACTACTTCATCGGCAAAGACGTGCAGACCCGTGTGGTAGAAGAGCTTGGTATGGTTGCCGCCACTTCGCTGGTGGAACGCAATCCATTGATCGACGAAAATCCCGCGTTTTTTGAAGAAAGCATGTTCTGGCCACCCTACACCCGGGCGGCAGGCAACGCGATTGAGTTGATGTCCAAACGCGCCATGGGTGCAGGCGCAACCAACTAAAGTGCTTCTTGCATCGGTCCCAAATTCCGGGCCCGAAAGATGACGGAGCCGCCGCACTCTGGGTTGGGTGCGGCGGCTTACTTTTTGTAGCGCGTGCGTTCGACCCACAGCAGGGGACCTCGGCCTTTACCGGAAGCCTCTGCCGGGACTCACATCAGAATTTCTGGGCGCGCAGATCCGGTAAGGAAATATTGGCCACCTGCTCGGCAATCGGCGGCGTGGACAACGGATGTGCCTCTGCCGAAAACGCCTCTGGATCATTCATGGGCAGCCATTGATTTGCGAAATGGATCTCCAACCCTGAGAATTTCGCCTTATAGGCCATCTTCGGACTGCCGGGCACCCAATAGCCCAGATACACATAAGGCAGCCCAGCCTCGCGCGCGATTTCGATGTGATCGAGGATCAGATAGGTCCCAAGGGAGGATCGCGCCTGCGCCGGGTCATAAAAGGAATACACCATGCTCAGACCGTCTTCGAGCATGTCGGTCAGGCACACCCCAATCAGGGAGTCGCTGGCACGGTCCGTATACTCCACAACCCGGCTGCGGATCGGGGTTTCTTCGATCATCGCCGCGAACTCAAAGACATCCATATCCGCCATGCCCCCATCCGCATGGCGTGTGTCCAGATAGCGCCGGAACAGATCAAACTGTTCTTCGGTTGCCCAGGGCGAGGTGGCCCGTCGCGTCAAATGCGCATTCCGGCGGGCGGCGCGGCGCTGGCTTTTGGTGGGTTTGAACTTTGACACATCAATGCGCGCCGACATGCAGGCCGTACAATCGGCGCATGACGGACGATACAGCACATTCTGGGAGCGTCGAAACCCCTGCTGAGACAACGCATCATTCAGTGCGGTCGCATTGTCCCCTTGTAACGCTGTAAACAACTTCCGCTCCATGCGTCCGTCGAGATAGGGACACGGCTGTGGGGCGGTCACATAGAACTGCGGTGCTATCGGCAATGAGTGGCGCATGGTACTCCATCAACTGGTCACGTCGCCAAAGTTATCAACAGCACTCTTGCGCGCGCAAGCCCTCCTAAGGGCTTGCGGCCTCTGTTTTTGCACTGTTGGTTAAGATTTGAATTGGATTAACTCTTTATTCCGCTCAATTTGGAGGTTCCTGAGAGCCTGCCCTCAGGAACAGCTGGTCAGGAGCTTTTCCATAAAGCGCTGACCCGCTTCAAACTGTGCGACTGTCAGGTATTCGTCCGGCTGATGCGCCTGCGCGATATCGCCGGGGCCACAGATGACGGTGGAATAGCCTGCGCTTTGGAAATGCCCGCCCTCGGTGCCGTAGCTGACAACGCGTGGCGTGTTGTCGCCGGTGAGTTGGCGCACAAGCGTTTCCGCCTCGCCTGCCTCTTCTGGCATCAATGCGGGCACCGCAAAGGTTTCCCGCATTTCAATGTGCGTGTCTGGCACAACGGCCTGCATCTCCGCTTCGATCTCTGCGGCTTTGGCGCGCGCGCGTGCCAGCCACTCTGCGCTGTCGTCACCCGGTACAAAGCGGAAATCGAGGCCGAAGTGGCAATCCAGAGCGGTGATATTATGCGCCGTGCCGCCAGAAATTGTACCCACATGCACCGTGGTCCAGGGCGGCTCAAAGGTGGCGGCCACTGGGTTGGGCTCTTGGGCGCGATTGGCGGCGTTCATGTCATTGGCCCACTCAATCAGCTTGGCACCATACATAATGGCATTGACACCAGTGTGCATAAGCGAGCTGTGCACCTCAAAGCCACGCACATGCACCCGGAACCCAGCACCGCCCTTATGGCCCGTAACCGCCCCCATCATCGACGGCTCGCCCACGATCACAGCGCTGCCTTTGGGGAATTTGGCGGCCATGCTTTCGATCAGAGGCGCGGCGCCGGTGCAGCCGATTTCCTCGTCATAAGACAGCGCAAGCTGCAGAGGGCGCGCAAGATTTGCATAGTGGCCTTCGACCATGGCCCAGATCGCGAGCGCATCAAACCCTTTCATGTCGCAGGTGCCACGGCCAAACAGTTTGCCGTCCCGCTCGACAACCTCAAACGGGTCACTGCTCCAGGGCTGGCCCTCGACTGGCACCACATCGGTGTGACCGGACAAAACCACAGCCCCCGTGATCTCTGGCCCGACATGCGCATAGAGCGCAGCCTTGGCCGGGTCCGTCTCATGCGGGTGGCGATGCACCGCAATGCCATGGCTTTGGAGGTAGCTTTCCACCCAGTCAATCAACGGCAGATTGGTCTCGCTGGAGACGGTTGGAAAGGACACCAGCTTGTCCAGAATCTCGCGGGGTGAAAGACGTGTGCTCACAGGCAATCCCTTCGGTCTAAAATGCGTCAAATTTGTCGATGCTCAAAACGGCCGAGAAACCGGTGCAAACGCCCTTTTCCTCAGGTCTTTGAATGCGATGGGGCCCATCATTGATGCGCCCCATTGTCTGAATGTTCTTAATAGCCGCTGTCGGTGATCAGCACCTTATGGCCCGGCCCCACCTCCTTGTATTCCGAAGGTTGCGCCTCATAGCCCACATTGTGGATCGGGCTTGGGATCGGCTTGAAGTTCAGATCTTTTTCAGATTTGCGACGGCGTGGATCGGCGATTGGCACCGCTTTCATCAGCGCTTGTGTGTAGGGGTGCTGTGGGTTTTCAAACACGGCACGGCGTGGTCCGATTTCCACGATGCGGCCCAGATACATCACGCCCACATGGTGGCTGACGCGCTCCACCACCGCCATATCGTGGCTGATGAAGACATAGGAAATGCCCATTTCAGCCTGCAGCTCCATCATCAGATTGAGCACCTGCGCCTGCACGGACACATCCAGCGCCGACACGGCCTCATCGGCGACAATCAACTTGGGGTTCAGGGCGAGCGCGCGGGCAATGGCGATCCGCTGGCGCTGACCACCGGACATCTCATGTGGATAGCGGCGCATAAAGCTGCGCGGCAGCTCCACACGGTCAAACAGCATCTCAACGCGCTTTTGCAGCTCCACCCCAGAGTGGGTGCCATAGTTGCGCATCGGCTCGGCCACCTGATCCATCAGCATCATCTGCGGGTTCAGCGAGGCAAAGGGATCCTGAAAGATCATCTGCATGTCCTGACGCGCGGCATGCATCTCTTTTGGATTGAGTGACAGAATATCCTTGCCATCAAACCGCACCTGACCAGAGGTCGGATCCACCAAACGCAACAGAGAGCGGCCCGCGGTGGATTTCCCACAGCCGGATTCGCCCACCAGCGAGAGGGTCTGGCCTTTGTTCACCGTGAAAGAGACATCCTCCACCGCGTGCACATTGGCCACGGTGCGACGCATCAGGCCGCCTTTCACCGGGAAGCGCGTGACCAGGTTTTTGACTTCGAGAATGGTCTCATCTGTGCCGGGGATCGGATCGGTGTTGTGCGTGTTGTCGCCAAACAGCTTCATCGGGCTTGGCACGTCGGTGCCTGACATTTCACCAAGCTTTGGCACTGCCGCCAGCAACGCCTTGGTGTAGTCATGGGTCGGATTTTCAAAGATCTCCTCAACCGTGCCTTCTTCGACCTTGTTTCCGCGGAACATCACCACCACGCGGTCGGCCATCTGCGCCACCACCGCCATATCATGGGTGATGAACATCACAGCCGTGCCGGTTTCGCGTTTGAGACGATCCATAAGTGCCAGAATTTCGGCCTGAATGGTCACATCCAGCGCGGTTGTGGGCTCATCCGCGATCAGCAGACGCGGCTCGCAGGCCATCGCCATGGCGATCACAACCCGCTGACGCATGCCGCCGGAAAGCTCGTGCGGGTATTGTTTCATGCGGCGCTCAGGCTCGGGAATGCGCACTTGTTTCAACAGGTCCAAAGCGCGGGCCTCTGCGTCGGCTTTCGATAGTTTTTTGTGCAGCCGCAGCCCCTCGGTGAGCTGACGTCCCACGGTGAACACCGGGTTCAGTGCGGTCATCGGCTCCTGAAAAATCATGCCGATTTCATTGCCGCGAATCGTGCGCATCAGATCCTGATCCGCCGTGGAGAGATCCACATCTTCTGCGTCGCGACGGTCAAAAAGCAGGCGCCCACCGGCAATCTCGCCACCGCCAAATTCGACAAGCCGCATCAACGACAGGCTGGACACCGATTTACCTGAGCCGGATTCCCCAACGATACAAACGGTTTCACCTGGATTTACTTTGAAGGACACATCCTTCACGCCAACCACTGGGCCGTCTTTGGTTTGAAACTCGACGCGCAGGTTCTCGATCGAGGCAATGGCGTTGTCCAGCATGCGGGTTACTCCCCTGAGTGTTTTTGATTTCCCCTGAGCGTCACGCTATAGCGGCCGCTGCGAGAGGTCAAATCGAAGGGCAATATTCCTGACCCAAATGGTATATTGGATACAAAACAATCCTTGCATTTTTTGATTGTCTGGTCTGTGATGCCGCTAGTCGGAGGGGATCACGACAGTTAACTTGTGCATGGGGCACGATTGATTCGCGGCCTTTCCCCTCAATTTGACAGCCAAAAAACGGCGGAAAAATCCGCCACTTCCGCACGATTCTCGTGCCAACATGGAGTGAGACATGAAAGCAAAAACCTTGATGCTGGGCGCTGCGGCGGCCTTTGTGATGGCCCCGGCGGCCATGGCAGAGCGCGGCTCTGACGGCCACGTAAACATTATTTACTGGCAAGCCCCGTCCATCCTGAACCCGTATCTGTCCTCCGGGACCAAAGATATCGAGTCTGCCTCTCTCACCATCGAACCGCTCGCGCGCTATGACGAAACCGGCAAAATGGTGCCTTATCTGGCAGCAGACATTCCAACCGTCAGCAACGGCGGCGTGTCTGAGGACCTGACCACCATCACCTGGACCATCGCAGACGGCATGGTATGGTCAGATGGCACCGCAGTGACTTCTGCCGACGTTGTATTCACCGGCGAATACTGCATGCATCCCGAAGGCGGCTGTGCGCAGGCAGCATTCTTTGATGGCGTTGAAACCATCGAAGCGCTGGACGAGAAAACCGTCAAAGTGACCTTCAACCAGCCAAAGCCAAACCCATATGGCCCATTTGTTGGCGGTCAGTCCCCTATTCTGCAAAAAGCGCAGTTTGAAAACTGCATGGGCGCCAAAGCACCTGAGTGTACTGCAGAGAACTTCGGCCCGATCGGCACAGGCCCGTTCGTTGTGACCGAATTCAAAACCAACGACGTGATCCAATACGAAGCCAACCCGAACTATCGCGACCCTGCGAAGCCCGCGTTTGCCACGGTAACCTTCAAAGGTGGCGGAGACGCAACCGGTGCAGGCCGTGCGGTTCTGGAAACCGGCGAATTTGACTACGCATGGAACCTCCAGCTGGCGCCCGACGTGATCGCCAAGATGGAAGAAGGCGGCAAAGGTGTTGCGATTGCAGGCTTCGGCCCGCTGGTTGAGCGCATCGAGATGAACATGACCGACCCGTCCTCCAGCCTGCCGGAAGGCGAGCGTGCGACGGTGGCCCATCCGCACCCATTCCTGTCTGACGTGAACGTGCGCAAAGCGCTGTCCATGGCAATCGACCGCGAACTGCTGGTGGAAATCGGCTACGGCAAAGCAGGCAAAGTGACCTGTGATCTGGTGCCTGTGCCAGCGAACTACGCCTCCGGCAATACCGACTGTTTCACCCAAGACATCGCAGGTGCAAACGCGCTGCTGGATGAAGCTGGCTGGGTCAAAGGTGCCGACGGCATCCGCGCCAAAGACGGCGTGAAGCTCTCCGTCCTGTACCAGACCTCCACCAACGCTGTGCGTCAGGATTTCCAAGCGCTGATCAAACAGTGGTGGTCTGAAATCGGTGTTGAAACTGAGCTGCGCAACCTGTCTGCATCCGTGTTCTTTGGTGGTGACCCAGGTTCCCCTGACACCTTCCAGAAGTTCTACGCAGACGTGGAAATGTACGCCAACACCTTCAACGGCACTGACCCTCAGCAGTATCTGGCGGCCTACCGTTGTGGCGGCGAGCCAAAGCCTGACAGCCAGTGGCAGGGTGAGAACATCAACCGCTTCTGTGATCCGGCCTATGACGCACTGATCGACGAGTTGGCCCGCACCGGCGACATCGAGAAGCGCGGCGAGATCGCCAAGAAGATGAACGACATGCTGACCAACGAAAGCTTCACCATCGTGCCACTGGTGCACCGTGGCCGTGTGTCTGCACATGCCAATTCTTTGGGCGGCGTTGTTCTGAACACCTGGGACTCCGAGCTTTGGAATATTGCCGATTGGCATCGTATCAAGTAAGCTGACAAAACAGGGCGGGCCCTCGGGCCCGCCTTTTCACTTTTGGCTCTGAACAGGCAGGTCGCTGCGCAGAGCCCACCAATCAAAAACAGACGCACAAAGGCGCCGCTTTATGCTGACCTTCACGATACGACGGTTGATCCTCTCGGTCCCGACGCTCCTCTTCATCTCTCTTGTCATTTTCCTTCTGCTGGAACTGGCCCCCGGTGATCCGATGGCCCAGGTACCACTCACCGTCCCGCCAGAAGTGAAGGAAAAAATGCGTCAGGCTCTTGGCCTTGGCGAACCTGGCTACATCCGCTTTTACAAATGGCTGGTGCAGTTCTTCTGGGTGGAACCTCAGGTCTTTGTAGACCATATGTTTGGCACTACCTTCGCCGAAGGCAAACTGCGCATCATCAGCTGGCAGACCCGCTCTCCTGTGATGGATGTGGTGGTAGAACGCCTGCCTCAGACCCTGTGGGTTGTGGGCATGTCCTACATCGTCGGCATCCTGATCGCCCTGCCTATCGGCATCTACTCTGCCTATAAGCAATATTCGATCTTCGATCAGGCGGGTACCTTCATCACCATGATCGGCTACTCCATCCCGCCGTTCTTCACCGGCCCGCTGGTGATTGTGATCTTCTCGGTGAACCTTGGCTGGTTCCCTTTCATCTATGACACCACCCATGAAGTGGTGGATTGGGACAGCTTTGTCTATCAGCTGCGCCAGATGATCATGCCGGTGATGGTGCTTGCCCTGCAGACCACCGCGCAAATCAGCCGCTACATGCGGGCCTCGATGCTGGATAACCTCAATCAGGACTATGTGCGCACCGCGCGTGCCAAGGGTCTGAGCGAGCGTGTTGTGGTGCTGGTGCATGTGCTGCGCAACTCGATGATCCCGGTTGTGACCGTGATCGCGTTGGGTCTGCCTGCCATCTTTGGCGGCGCCATCATCACCGAGCAGGTCTTCTCTGTGAACGGCATCGGTGCTCAGTTGATCGGCGCGATTCAGGCCAACGATCTGCCCACCGTGCAGACGCTGACCTTTATGTTCGCTTTCCTGATCGTCTTCTTCAACCTGATCGCAGATGTGCTGTATGGCATTCTTGATCCGAGGATCCGCTATGACTGATACCACCAACACCGAACCGACCACACCGCAGCGGTCCCAATGGGTGGACGTCTGGCATCAGTTCAAGGCGCACAAAGGCGCTTTGCTGGGCGGCATCATCTTCATCGTGATCGTGCTTGGCGTTTTCATTGGCCCATGGCTGTGGCCCTATGATGCGACCTATATCGACATCCGCTCCCGCAATCAGGGCCCGAGCCTGGCACACCCGTTTGGCACCGACCAGCTGGGCCGTGACACGCTGGCGCGCATGATGGCCGGGGGACAGACCTCGATTGCCGTGGGCCTCACCGCCATGTTGCTGGCGCTGGGTCTGGGCAGCCTTGTGGGCATCAGTGCGGGCTATTTCAAAAAGCTCGACGGCCCGCTGATGCGCCTGACAGACCTGTTTCTGGCGCTGCCAATCCTGCCACTGCTGCTGGTGATGATGATGCTTTTCCGCGAGCCGCTCTCCGCAGCGGTTGGGCCAGAGCGTGGGATCTTCATCCTGATTGTGATCGCCATTGGCATCACCTCATGGATGCCGACCGCACGGATTGTGCGCGGCGATGTGATGTCGCTGAAAGAGCGCGAGTTTGTGCTCGCCGCCCGCTCCATCGGTACGTCAAACACAAACATGATCACCCGGCACATCCTGCCCAACGTGCTGTCGCCAATCATGGTGTCCGCCACTCTGGGCATCGCCAACGCGATCATCACGGAAAGCGCGCTGTCCTTCCTCGGGCTTGGCTTCCCGCCGGACTTCCCGACCTGGGGACGCCTGCTCAATGACGCCGTGCAATATCTGCAAGACTATCCAGAGCGCGTGTTCTGGCCCGGTCTGGCGATCTCTCTGACCGTGCTGTCGGTGAACTACCTTGGCGACGGTCTGCGCGACGCACTCGACCCACGCATCCGGGGCCGGTAAGATACATATCCAAACACAAAGGCCGGGCCCATCGCCCGGCCTTTTTTGTGCGCCTTAAACGGCCAAGAATTTGAAGATCATCTCCGGGCTTTGATCCTCCTGAAAAGGCGCTCCAGGCCAATCGCCGCAGAGCTGTACAAGCTGAAACCCTGCCGCCTCCGCACCCGACAGAATCTCCTGCTCACTCGCAAAGCGCAGGGTGGATACCGAGCGTTTCTCAACGTTGTCAGGCCAGAAATGATAGCGCTCCTCAAAGGTCACATAAGACGCGCGATGCGTGATCACTTCGTGGGTGACCGCAACGCTTTGCCCTGCCCCAAGATCAACAGGCGGCCCGGCATGATCTGGCATCCACCTGTCCCACGCGCGGGCCTTGGGGTTACGGCTTTCAAACATCAGAACACCCTTTTCGACAAGATGGCTGCGTGAAACCTCAAAAAATTGTCGCATATCCTCATCAGACAGCAGGCATTGGAAGGCGTGCCCGGTCATCACGGCAGCGTCAAAGCCCAGATCCGACGGCAATCCCGTCACCGCGCCATGATGCCAGGCCACAAGCGCAGCATCAGGCCGCTTTTGTGCATAGTCGACCATGTCCACTGCGGGATCACAGGCGGTCACGTGATAGCCTTGCCGCGCAAGATCCACGGCAAAGCGACCAGTTCCACAGCCAATATCAAGCACCTGACTGGGGGGTGCAGGCAACTGGCGCTGATAGAAATCAAAATCATCGCGGCTTGCGTTGAGCGCGTCGTAGACAGCGACTAGACGCTGATCTTCATAGAGTGCGTCCTGCAGAGGCTCAGTCATAGGTCGACACCTCAATCAGGTTTTGGTCGGGGTCGCGGAAATAGACAGAGGTGATTGGCCCCGTCGCGCCGGTGCGGGCCACGGGGCCCTGTTCTATCGCAACCTTCTGTGCCTCAAGATGCGCAACAGTCTCGCTGAGGGGCGTTGTGGCAATCAAGCAGAGGTCCGCAGATCCCGGCGTTGGATGCAGAGCCTTGGGTTCAAACTCCCGCCCCGCCTCATGCAGGTTGATCTTTTGCTGCCCAAAGGCAAGCGCCACACGCCCTGCTCCAAAGGTCACCGCCTCCATCCCCAGAACGCGCTTATAAAACGCCACTGTCGCGTCAATCCGCGCCACGGTCAGGACCAAATGGTCCAAGCGGTCAATCTGGATCATGGTCAGCCTTTCTGTATGTATGGCCTTGTCCAGAACGAGACTATCATTTCACCAAGTTTTTAGAATAGGCGCCTGATTTTCGGCTGACCTGTCGCAGGGGCGCGCTAGTGTGAGGGCATGATGTTTGACCTCCCTTCTCACGACGCGCTTTACGCGGCGCTCCTTGCACGTGATCCGGCCTATGATGGGCGCGCCTATGTCTGTGTCGGCACCACCGGCATTTTCTGCCGCCTCACCTGCCCGGCCCGCAAACCCAAATCGGAAAACTGCACCTTTGTTGCAACCATCGGGGACTGTATCGAAGGCGGCTATCGTGCCTGCAAACGCTGCCATCCTTTGGCCCCTGCTGCAGATGCAGACCCCGCGATTGCCGCACTGCTGCGCGCACTCGATGAGCGGCCCGACATCCGCTGGTCAGAGCGCCACATCACCCAAATGGGGTTTGATCTGTCCACCGTGCGCCGCTCATTTAAACGCCAGTTTGGCATGACATTTCTGGAAATGGCCCGCCAGCGCCGCCTGCGCGAGGGTTTTGAAGTGCTGCGCCAAGGCGAACGCGTGATCGACGCCCAGCACAGCGCCAGCTTTGAAAGTGCCTCCGCCTTTCGCACAGCCTTTGCCCGCCTTCTGGGGTGTGCGCCCAATGCGCTGAAAAAAGGTGGGCTGTTGCGGGCGGATTGGTTCAACACGCCACTGGGCGATATGATTGCGGTGTCCAGCGCCTCTCACCTGCATCTGCTGGAGTTTGTCGAACGCAAAGCGCTGCCGCGTGAACTGACACGCCTGCGTGATTTCGCCAAAGGCGATCTGGGCTTTGGCCGCTATGCGCCTACCGATCAGGTGGAGGGCGAACTGGCGGCGTTCTTTGCAGGCACGCGCGCGAGGTTTGAGACACCTATGGCCTTTCATGGCAGCGCCTTCACCAAAGAGGTCTGGCACGCGCTTTGTGCCATTCCGGCAGGGGAGACCCGCACCTATGCGCAACTTGCAAACGCCATTGACCGACCAACCGCCACCCGCGCTGCCGCCCGCGCCAATGGCGCGAACCAGCTTGCCATTCTGGTGCCCTGCCACCGTATTCTGGGCGCGGATGGCGCGCTCACCGGCTATGGCGGCGGGCTGTGGCGCAAACAGAAATTGATCGAAATCGAACAACAGTATCAACCGATGAGGATGGACGGATGACACAAACAGACCGCGCAAACGCTTTCGCCGCGCTGCACCAATCGGGCAATCCGCTTGTGCTTTATAACATCTGGGATGCAGGCAGCGCCGCTGCGGTGGCCAAGGCCGGTGCGGCCGCTCTGGCCACCGGCAGCTGGTCTGTGGCTGCTGCGCAAGGCTATGACGATGGCGAAGCCCTGCCCATGGAGGTCCTGCTTCAGATCGCCGGGCGCATCAGCGCCACCAATGATCTTCCCTTAAGCGTCGATTTTGAAGGCGGCTATGCCACCGATCCAGAAGACCTGTCGCTGCACATCAAACGGCTGCTCGCCACCGGTGCGGTGGGGCTCAACTTTGAGGACCGCGTGGTGGGCGGCAAAGGGCTGCATGACGTGGACACACAGGTGGCGCGCATCAAGGCGATCCGGACCACCGCTGAGGACACTGGCATCCCGCTCTATATCAACGCGCGCACAGACGTGTTTTTGCAGTCCAAACCCGAGCAGCACGCAGAGCTGATGGACGAGGCCCTGACCCGCGCGGCGGCCTACACCGAGGCCGGCGCAAGCGGCATCTTTGTGCCCGGTCTGGCCGAACCAGAGCTGATCCGCGAGGTCTGTGACAAAGTGCGTCTGCCGGTGAATGCCATGTGCCTGGACACAGCCGCCGATGTCACACCCCTGGCCGCACTTGGGGTGGCACGCATCAGCTTTGGCCCTGCCCCCTATCGCACCGCGATGAAAACCCTCACCGCACAGGCGGCACGGCTTTACAGCTGAGGGAGCGATTGAAACCAGCGCCAGCTGTCAGCCGCGATCTGATCTCCGATGTCGTAAATCCAATGGGTGTGCGCCGGAATAATGATCAGATCATTGTCATGACCGCGGCGCGCCATTTCTTCGCCAGTGGCCCGAATGGCGCTGCGCTCAAACCCGCGTTCGTGCTGTCCAATATAGGCGCGATACGGTTTCGGGATGGCCGGGGTGACCAAATAATCGGCGGGCATGAAGCCCCCATGCAAAACCGCCGCCTTCCACGGGCCCTGAGTCGTGTTGAGCAACACATGTGCGTAGACGGCCCCTGCTGAATGCCCGAAGAGGTAAATCTGGTCCTGATCGATGGGGTGAATTTCCGAGACTTCGCTGATGATCCTGTTCACAAATTGCGGGGACGGATCCGAATAGGGCCAAGACCCACTTGGTGCTGTTGGCGCAATGATGGCGATGTTTTCGCGCCGGGCGGTGTCCAGCCAGAGCTCGATCAACGACAACCCTTCCCGGTCGCGCCCGTGAAACAACACCACCAAAGGCACCTTTTCATCGGTCTCTGGCACAAAGTAATGCCAAGTCACCGGCTGCGTTCCGTCTAAGGTCTTCTGTGCCGTGGCCGCCGCACGTGTCGCCTCGGCAACTTCAAACTCATAGGTTTTCAAGTGACGCACATAAAAGGCTGTGCTGCTCACCATCTCGAAGGTTCCGGGCGCGTCCGCCAAATCTAAAGTGGGCATTGCAGCCTCTGCGTTGCGGATTTGGGCGCTATGGGCGTGCCACGCAAACAGCCCCGCAATGATGACCCCTACAATGGCCAATCCGCGTATCAGAACCAACATCATCTCTACCTTTATCCGCGACTCGTTCATGGCGTAAATTCACACACGTAAAAGGCGATTTGATGGCGTGCTTACGTTCAAAAAGAAAACCCCGCCATCGCTGGCGGGGTTTCCAAATTCATAGTCGAAAGATCGGTTGATCTTACTCGTCGCCGGACTTCAGCGCTGCGCCGAGGATATCGCCGAGGGACGCGCCGGAGTCGGAAGAACCGTACTGTTCCACGGCTTCTTTCTCTTCTGCGATCTCGCGTGCTTTGATCGACAGACCCAGACGACGGGTCTTGCTGTCGATGTTGGTGACGCGCACGTCGATCTTGTCGCCGACGGAGAAACGCTCTGGGCGCTGATCCGCACGGTCACGGGACAGGTCGGAGCGGCGGATGAAGGACTTCATGCCTTCGTATTCCACTTCAACGCCACCGTCTTCGATCGCGGTCACTTCAACAGTCACGATGGAGCCGCGCTTCACGCCGCCAACCGCATCTGCGAATTTGTCACCACCGAGGGCCTTGATGGACAGGGAGATACGCTCTTTTTCAACGTCCACTTCGGAGACAACGGCCGAAACCATGTCGCCTTTGCGGTAGTTCTGGATCGCATCTTCGCCACGCTCGTCCCATGACAGGTCGGAGAGGTGAACCATGCCGTCGATCTCGCCTGGCAGGCCGATGAACAGACCGAATTCGGTGATGTTCTTGACTTCGCCTTCGACCTCGGTGCCCTCTGGATGTGTTTCTGCAAACACTTCCCATGGGTTGCGCATGGTCTGCTTGAGACCCAGAGACACGCGGCGCTTGGCACCGTCGATCTCCAGCACCATGACGTCCACTTCCTGAGAGGTGGAAACGATCTTGCCGGGGTGCACGTTTTTCTTGGTCCAAGACATCTCGGATACGTGGACCAGACCTTCAACGCCCGCTTCCAGCTCAACAAAGGCACCGTAATCGGTGATGTTGGTCACGCGGCCTTTGTGCACGGACTCCAGTGGGTACTTCGCAGCAACCAGATCCCATGGATCGTCTTGCAGCTGCTTCATGCCCAGGCTGATGCGGTGGGTTTCTTTGTTGATCTTGATGACCTGAACCTTAACGGTTTCGCCGATCGTCAGGATCTCAGATGGGTGGTTCACACGGCGCCATGCCATGTCGGTGACGTGCAGCAGGCCGTCAACGCCGCCGAGGTCAACAAATGCACCGTATTCGGTGATGTTCTTGACCACACCGTCCACTGCCTGGCCTTCGGACAGGTTGCCGATAACTTCGGCGCGCTGCTCGGCGCGGGACTCTTCGAGGATCGCACGACGGGACACAACGATGTTGCCACGGCGACGGTCCATTTTCAGAATCTGGAACGGCTGCTTCAGACCCATCAGAGGGCCGGCGTCACGTACGGGGCGTACGTCAACCTGGGAACCTGGCAGGAAGGCCACGGCGCCGCCGAGGTCAACCGTGAAACCGCCTTTGACGCGGCCGAAGATCGCGCCTTCAACGCGTGCATCGTCTGCGTAGGCTTTCTCAAGGCGATCCCATGCTTCTTCGCGGCGTGCCATCTCGCGGGAGATAACAGCTTCGCCACGGGCGTTTTCAGCCGCGCGCAGGTACACTTCCACTTCGTCGCCAACAGCGATTTCAGGAGCTTCACCAGGGTTTGCGAATTCTTTAAGCTCAACGCGGCCTTCCATTTTGTAGCCGACGTCGATGATGGCTTGGCCCGCTTCGATTGCGATGACTTTGCCTTTGACAACCGAACCCTCGTTCGGGGTGTCCATTTCGAAGCTTTCATTAAGGAGGGCTTCGAATTCCTCCATGGTTGTGTTAGCCATGTGGCACTAACTTCCTTTACAAACGTTTTTTTCTGGCCGTGCGGTTGTCTCCGCCGGTCTTGGTTGGTGTCCGCCTTCTGGCAGAGCAATTTGGTCTTGGGCGCGCCAACAACAAGAAAACACACAAAAAACAAAGAGGGCCGGCACATCCGACCCTGCTCGTCTCATTGTTTTATGGCATTTGCGCCTTATAGACGAGCGCTTCATAGCGCCAAAAACCTATGTGGGCAAGCCGATTCCGCCTGTGACGCGATCTCGGCGCAGTGTCGCCTGTTCCACCGCATTCAGCCGCGCAAGTGCCGCCTGCGGATCCCGCGCCCCCCCCGCTTTCTTCCAGATCCAACTGGCCGAGGCCGGACTCCAGGGCAATGCTGCGCTGCGCAACCACTGGCGCAACTCCGGGGGCAAGGCATCATAGGCCTGCATTGCGCTCCCCTGACGCCGCCGCCCCTTCAGGCTGCTGTTGAGATTTCTACCCATATCGACTCTGCTCTCGTCACAATATTGTTACGTTATTACATACCCTCCACAGCAAATTACAAGGGCCAAAACGCAAAACAGCGGCACCCCGGCAAGGGTGCCGCCGTAACAGAGACATCGCGCCGCTGATCAGCTGATGGTTTTCACCATATCTGCGCGCGACTTGCGCACTTTTTCCATTGGCAACAGCCAGTCGGCGCCTTCCTGACGATAGCCAAGCGGCAGCAGGGTCACCGATTTCAGACCCAAGGCTTTCAGCCCCATGATGTCGTCCACGGCATCCGCATCAAACCCTTCCATGGGGCAGCAATCCACCTCCAGCTCCGCCGCCGCCAGCATGGCAAAGCCCAGGGCGATATAAGCCTGACGCGCCGCATGGTCGTGGTTTACCGCAGCGTCGCGCGGCAGATACGCGCCTTTGAGGTTTTCATAATACTGCGCAATCATCGGATTTTCGCCGCGCAACTCTTCCATGTGGCTGCGCACCGCATCAATGCGCTCGGCTGAATAGTTGTCCCAGGCCGCAAACACGAGCAGATGGCTGCCCTCGGTGATCTGGCTCTGATCCCAACCCACTTTGCGGATCTCTTCGCGCATCGCGTCCTGTGTCACCACAAACACCTCAAAAGGCTGCGTGCCGCTGGAGGTCGGCGCCATGCGGATCGCTTCCAGAATGGCCTCCACCTTCTCCTCTGGCACAGCTTTCGCCGGGTCCATTTTTTTGGTGGCATAGCGCCAGCTCATCAGATCTTTGAGTGCGGTCATTTTGGGTCTTTCTCTGTCTTGCGACACGCCGGAGGTACGAGCCGCAAAGGGTGGTATATTTTCGATACTGGCGATATAGAAAGAACCAGATCTCGCCGCAAGAAGTCACATTTTCAATCCCCGGTCACACCGAGGGAACCACCCCAAAGGAGCCTCACATGCCGGACACGACACCAAAGGCGCAATGCCCAAACTGTCAACGCATCAACGAGGTGCTGAGCCGGGTCGGCGACCGCTGGTCTGTGCTGATTATCATCTCCCTTGGCGAATATGGCATTCTGCGTTTCAATGAACTGAAGCGCAGATTGGGCATTTCGCAACGGATGCTGTCGCTCACGCTGCGCGAGCTGGAGCGTGACGGGCTGGTCAGTCGCACCTATCACCCGACCATCCCACCGAAAGTGGAATATGCCCTCACCGATCTGGGGCATTCGTTTTTGGAGCCTGTGAAAGCCATGGGATATTGGGCGCTGGAAAACCTGCCCACCATTGACGCGGCGCGAGAAACCTATGATCAGGCGGCGGCGCTGAAAGACAGCGCCTGACGCCACTCCAGCATCCCGATTACGCGCGCTGCGCCTCGACCGCCGCGATGGCCGCCTGCACGGCTGCGTCAATCGCCAGCTCAGACGTGTCAATCAGAACGGCATCCTCAGCAGGTTTCAGCGGCGCTTCAGCACGCTCCATATCCCGCGCGTCACGCTCTTTCACATCCGCAAGCACAGCCTCGCGGCTGGTGTCATGGCCTTTGCCGACAAGTTCCAGATAGCGGCGCTCGGCCCGCACCTCAGCACTGGCCGTGACAAACAACTTGGCCTCCGCCTCCGGGCAGATCACCGTGCCAATGTCGCGCCCATCCAGCACCGCGCCACCGGCCCGCCGGGCAAAGGCGCGCTGAAAATCCACCAGCGCGGCACGCACCTCGCCAATCACCGCAACCCGGCTGGCGGCCTGCGCCACCTCAGGCGTGCGCAAATTATCCGCTTCAAGATCTTCAGCCGTCAACGCGCGAGCAGCGTCAATCGGATCGGTGCCGTCCAGCGTGCGCGCGCCCACTGCACGATACAGCAGGCCCGTGTCCAGATGGGCAAAGCCGAAATGCGCCGCAATCGCTTTGGAAATCGTACCTTTGCCCGCCGCCGCAGGCCCGTCAATCGCAATGGTAAATGCCATGTGTTGCCCTTACTGCGCTGTTATTGAGCTGTGCGTGAGATAGACGCGCCAAGCCCCGCCATCAGCGGTTCAAAAATCGGGAAAGATGTGGCAATCGGGCTGCCATCATCCACGCTCACCGGCTTCTGCGAGGCCATGCCCATCACCATGAAGCTCATAGCAATGCGGTGATCAAGGAAGCTCTCACAAGTCGCGCCCCCCGGCACATTGCCGTGACCGCGCCCTTTGACGATCCACCAATCGTCGCCTTCTTCAACCTCAACACCATTGGCGCGCAGCCCCTTGGCCATCGCGTCAATCCGGTCGCTTTCTTTGACGCGCAACTCCTTCACGCCTTTCATGACCGTGTCGCCCTCAGCAAAGGCCGCCACAACCGACAGCACGGGGTATTCATCAATCATGCTGGCCGCGCGCAGCGGATCAATCTCTGCGCCTTTGAGGTTGGGAGAGAAGCGCGCGCGCAGGTCTGCCACAGGCTCCCCGCCCTCTTCACGCTCGTTTTCAAAGGTCAGATCCGCGCCCATGGACTGCAGCGCATAAAACAGCCCCGCGCGGGTTGGGTTCAGACCAATGTTGGGCACCAGCACATCAGAGCCCGGCGTGATGATCGCCGCACAAACCGGGAAAGCAGCAGAGCTTGGATCACGGGGCACCACGATGGTCTGCGGCTTCAGCTCTGGTTGACCGGTCAGGGTGATCACGCGGCCTTCATTGGTTTCTTCCACACTGATCTCTGCGCCAAAGCCCGCCAGCATGCGCTCTGTGTGATCGCGCGTGGCTTCTTTCTCAATCACCACGGTCTGTCCGGGTGCATTGAGCCCAGCGAGCAGCACCGCAGATTTCACCTGCGCCGACGGCATCGGCACCTCATAACGCACCGGCAGAGGATCGCGCGCACCCACAATGGTCATCGGCAGACGCCCACCCGAGCGGCCAACGGACGTGGCGCCAAACAGCGCAATCGGATCGGTCACCCGCGCCATCGGGCGGCCATTCAGGCTTGCGTCGCCGGTGAAGGTCACGGTGATATCGCTGGTGGCCATCGCCCCCATGATCAGGCGCACACCGGTGCCGGAGTTGCCACAGTCAATCACTGTGTCGGGCTCACCAAAGCCGCCCACACCCACGCCATGCACAGACCAATTGCCGCCGCCATGGTTCACCACCTCGGCACCAAAGGCCTGCATGGCTTTGCCGGTGTCCAGCACATCCTCGCCTTCGAGCAGACCACTGATTTTGGTTTCACCCACCGCCATTGCGCCAAGGATCAGACTGCGGTGGCTGATCGACTTGTCGCCGGGCACATGCGCCTCACCAGAAAGCGGGCCGCAGGGGGAAGAAGTCATCGGGATCGGGGTGCCATGGCCGGACATATGCGCGTCATCCTTTGTTCAGTTGCCAAAGCTGTTAGCGCAACAGACGCGCCCCGTAAATGCGCGGCGCTTCCTCTTGCCAAAAATATCCCGGGGGTGAGGCCAGGTTCGCCAGAAACTGGCTGAGGGGGCTGGCCCCCTCACACCTTTCGGAAGGTCAGATAGTGCGGCTTGCGGCCTTCGCGGAAAGCTTTCTGCTCATAGCGCGTGGAAATCCAATCCTCCCACGGCTCCTGCCAATCCGCCGGTCTTTCGGCCAGCCATTCAAAACCATGACGCGGCACCTGTTCCAGCGTCTGGCGCACGTAGTCTTCGATATCCGTCGCCACCCGGAAAATCGCACCGGGCTTGAGCTTGCGTGACAAGGGCTCCAGATGCTCCGGCGTCACAAAGCGGCGGCGGTGGTGGCGTTTCTTGGGCCACGGATCCGGATACAGCAGAAACGCCCGGCTCAGGCAGCCATCCGGCAGCACATCAAACATGTCACGCGCATCGCCGGGATGCACTTTGATGTTGTCTGCCCCGGCCTGCCGGATCTTGCCCAGCAACATGGCAACACCGTTGATGTAAGGCTCACAGCCGATGATGCCCACATCCGGGTTCTGCACCGCCTGATGCACCATATGCTCGCCGCCGCCAAAGCCGACCTCAAGCCAGACATCTTTGTCGCCAAACAGCGCCTTCAGATCAATCTGTTCGCGCTCCGGGTTGTCTTCCCAACTCACCTTGCCCGGTGACAGCGCCGCGAGATCCTCATCCAGATAGGCTTCCTGACTGGGGCGCAGGCCCTTGCCTTTGAACCGGCCATAGAAGTTGCGCCAGGGCGCGCCTGAGGGATGGTTTGTGGGTTTGGTGTCGTCAGACATGGCAGCGTGATCCTCGATCTTTGCGCGCAGCCTTTGCCCAAAGCCGCGCCAAAGGTCAAGTTTTGCCGAAAATCAGGCGCAACACCACAACACCGGGAAGGGTCACCACAAACATGGTGATGCCATAGACCGCCGAGGGCACCGCATATTCCGGAATGCCCGCCGCTGCCGCCACCATGCCTGCCACCGCGATGCCCAATGTGGCGTTCTGAACCGCCATCTCCACCGAAATACACAGCCCATCCGCACCAGACAGGCCGACAAGCCGCGCGACAGCCACGCCCAGCACCAACAGCACCGCATTCAGCCCCATCAGGATCGGCGCAAGTGTGCCCACGTTAGAGATGAACATCGTCCAGTTGGCTGTGAGCGCCGCCGCCACGATGATGACAAACAGCACCAGCGCTACCAGAGAAACCTTGCTTTCAAAGCGATCCGCAAATCCCGGTGCGACAAACCGCAAAAGCACCCCAATCACCACGGGCACCGCCGTGATGACAAACATGTTCATGCCAATCGCGGTGACATTCAGCTCCGGGGCCGCGCTGCCCAGAAAGTGATCGGTGGACCAGCCCACCAACACGGGCACCGTCAAAACAGACAACAGGCTGATCACTGCCGTGAGTGTGATCGACAGAGCCACCGAGCCGCCCGCAAGTTTTGTGAGCATGCTGGATGTCACCCCGCCGGGGCAAAACGCCAGTATCATCACGCCCAGCGCCAATCCCGGCGGCAGATCAGACAGGCTGACCAGCACGAAGGCCACCACAGGCAAGGCAATCACCTGCATCAAGATTCCTGTAATCACCGCACGCGGCAGGCTGAACACGCGGCCAAAATCCGCAAATGTCAGCCCAAATCCCAGCGAAAACATGATTATGGCCAGCGCAAGCGGCAGTGCCACTTCTAAAAGCATCCCGTCGTCCTCCCAGTGTCCCGCTATGACCGTGACACAAAAGTAGAGAAGTCCAAAGGCTTCCTTTGCCGGCCAACGCCTACCAACAAGCGGCAACACAAGAAAAAGGCCCGCCGAAATCTCCGGCGGGCCTTTTCAAATCTCAGGTCACAGCGGTGCTCAGATTGCTTTTTTCAGCTCTTCGACCAGATCGGTGCGCTCCCAGCTGAAGCCGCCATCCGCATCCGGGGTGCGACCAAAGTGGCCATAGGCTGCGGTGCGCTGGTAAATCGGCTTGTTGAGCTGCAGTTTTTCGCGAATGCCGCGTGGGGTCAGGCTCATCACATTGCGGATCGCTTTTTCGATCTCCGCCGGGGCGACCTCACCTGTGCCGAACGTGTCTGCATAGACCGACAGCGGCTCAGACACGCCAATCGCGTAAGACAGCTGAATGGTGCAGCGCTCCGCCATGCCTGCGGCCACCACGTTTTTGGCCAGATAGCGCGCGGCATAGGCTGCGGAGCGGTCCACCTTGGTTGGATCTTTGCCAGAGAACGCGCCGCCACCATGTGGGGCTGCGCCGCCGTAAGTGTCCACAATGATCTTGCGGCCTGTCAGACCTGCGTCCCCATCCGGGCCACCGATCACAAACTTGCCGGTCGGGTTCACGTGCCACGCGGTGGCATCGGTGATCCAGCCCTCAGGCAGCGTTTCGCGGATGTAAGGCTCCACAACGGCGCGCACATCGGCGCTGCTCATGGTCTCATCAAGGTGCTGTGTGGACAGCACGATGGAGCTCACACCCACAGGTTTGCCGCCTTCATAAACCACCGACAGCTGGGATTTCGCATCCGGGCCCAATGTTGGCTCTTGGCCAGATTTGCGTACCTCGGCCAGTCGACGCAGGATCGCGTGTGAATACTGGATCGGGGCGGGCATCAACGCCTCAGTCTCTGTTGTGGCATAGCCAAACATGATGCCCTGATCGCCCGCGCCTTCGTCTTTGTCCGCGGCCGCATCGACGCCCTGCGCGATATGGGCGGATTGCTCGTGCAGCAGGTTGGTGATTTCCACCGTCTCGTGGTGGAACTTTTCCTGCTCATAGCCGATGTCTTTGATACAGGCGCGCGCGATCTCGTCGATCTTGCCCATATAGTCATGCAGCTTGTCCTGATCCGACAGACCAACCTCGCCGCCAATCACCACGCGATTTGTGGTGGCAAAGGTTTCTGCCGCAACGCGGGCCTCTGGTTCTTCTGCCAAAAAGGCATCAAGTACGGCGTCCGAGATACGGTCACAGACCTTGTCTGGGTGGCCTTCCGAAACGCTTTCGGAAGTAAACGTGTAGTTCTGTCGTGTCATGAAGTGCTCCATTGGATAATCGATCGCCACGTCAGGAAGCCGTTGTGACGACAAAGTGTGTTTCGCCCTATCTGAGCGGGCGGGCCGGGTCAATCGCTATTGCGCCTCATCGTTAAGGCCACAGCGCATATCAGCAAGACCACCACAGCAAAGCAGAGCCAATCTCCGGTGCGTGCATAAAGGGTCAGCGCTTGAGGTTTAGGCAAGGCGGCATCCAGATACCCCTCTGTGTTGAGAGGGAGTGACTCCAGCACACGCCCCTGCGCATCAATCACCGCGCTCACGCCTGTGTTGGCAGCGCGCAGCACCGGCAACCCGCTTTCAATCGCCCGCATCCGGGCCTGTGCCAGATGCTGAAACGGGCCAGAGAAACTGCCAAACCAGGCATCATTGGTCAGATGCAGGATGAAATCCGGCCGCGCGGGCGCGCCAAACACATCCTGCGGAAAAACCGCCTCATAACAGATCAGCATCAGGGCTTTGCCCAGCGCCCCAAGATCCATCAGCGCAGGCCCCGGCCCCGGCGAGAACCCTTCGCCATTCTGGCTCGCAAAGCCCGCGATCCCAACGCGCGACAACAAATTGCCCAGCGGGATGTACTCGCCAAAAGGCACGAGATGGTGTTTGTCATAGGTCGCAGCCACAGTGCCACTGGCGTCGAGCAGCACCGCCGCGTTGTGAATGCGCAGCCCTTCAAACCGGTTGATCCCCAAAACCACGGGCACACCCGCCGCAGAGCGGTTGATGATTTGAAGCGTTTCTTCGGCGTAATTCAAAAGTACCGGCACCGCAGTTTCTGGCCAGACAATCAGATCCGGTCGCACGTCACCCGCCGCTGAGGCCCGCACCAGCCGCTCAAAGAAAATGCCGGTATACTCAGGATCCCATTTCTGATGTTGCGGGGCATTGGGCTGCACCAGCCGCACCACCGGACGATCATCCGTTGCGATCGGCTCTGGTGTCGGCATCGGCCCTGCCAGCGCAACCGCACCGGCGATGCCCAACGGGGCCAACAGGCGCCGCCCGCGTTTGGCAACCAAAGACAGCCCCAGCGCAAGACCGACCGCAAACAGCAGCAGGTTCAGCCCATGTGGCCCCACAAACGCCGCGCCCTGCCCGGCGATCCGATCCACCAGCACATAGGAGGGCATGCCCCAGGGAAAACCAGACAGCACATAGGCGCGCGCAAGCTCTGCCCCCGTCAGCGTCAGCACAACAGGCCAGCCGCTGAGATGCAGCCGTTTCGCCCCCCAGAAAGCCGCCATCCAAAACAGCGCCAGCCCCACCGCCATAAAGACAATGGCAAAGGGCGCCATCCAGCCATGACGCAGCGGATCCACAAAGAAAGGCTCCACAATCCAATGCAGCGACATGGCAAAATAGCCGGTGCCAAATCCCAGGCCCAACCACGCACTTTCGCGCCCACGCTGCACCTCATGCAGCAGATAAAACACCGCCGCAAAGCTCAGAAGCGTCGCCCACCAGAGATCAAATGGCGGATGGCCCAGCCCCGCCATGCTGCCCAGCAACGCGCCGCCAGCGGCAATGCGGAAAGGCACAGTACGCCAGCCGCGCCGCCCTTCCGACGATTGGGTGTCAGCCATCCTGCACAACCACCGAGGGGCTGGGCACAAAGACACGCAGGCGTTTGATGCGGCGTGGATCGGCATCCACCACCTCAAATTCCACGCCATCCGGGCTTTCCACCACTTCCCCCCGTGCGGGCACATGGCCGCTCAGCATAAAGACCAGCCCGCCAAGCGTGTCGATCTCCTCGCGGTCCACCTCTTCGTGATGGGTCAGCGAGCGGCCAATGGCGGCCTCAAAATCCTCCAGCGGGGTTTTGGACAAGGCGAGGTAGCAGCCGGGCTTTTCCTCAACAAACAGATCCGCCTCTTCAACGTCATGCTCATCGGCGATGTCGCCGATCACCTGTTCGATCAGATCCTCAATGGTCACCAGACCATCGACACCGCCATATTCATCAATCACCAGCGCCATATGCCGCCGCTCGGTCTGCATCTTGGTGAGCAGCACGCCAATGGTCATGGAGGGGGGCACAAACAACAGCGGGCGCAGCACTTTGGAGACATCAAAATCCGCATCGCCATTGCCGTTAAAGCCATGGCGCAGCGCAAAATCTTTCAGGTGGACAAAGCCGACCGGCGTATCCAGCGTGTTGTCATAGACCGGCAGACGGGTCATGCCACTGTCGCGAAACAGCTGCACCAGCTCTGTTTTCGTGATGGTGTTGGGCACCGCGATAATATCAGCCTTGGGAACCGCCACATCCTCAACGCGCATGCGGCGCAGGTTGACCATACCATGGACCTGACCCGCCGGGGCGGAGGGGGCGACCGCGCGCGTTGCGCCCGGCTGCACGGTGTCTTTGGAGCCCAAAAGGCGGCTCAACCAGCCTTTTGATGCGTTTTTCTTGCCTTCCGGCTGCGCGCGGAGCGCTGCGTTAGAAGACCCGTCTGTACTGTCGCCCATCTGTCCTTTCCGATGATCGGTGTCATTGGTCTGTTATGCGAGGCTGTCGCGCCCCTTAGTTGTCGTCATATGGGTCTGGCAGACCCAGTTTGCCAAGTATGGCCACCTCGTGACCTTCCATCAAAGTGGCATCTTTGTCACGGATATGATCATACCCCAAAAGATGTAACACGCCATGAACAACAAGATGCGTGCAATGATCCGTCAGCGATTTACCTGCCGCCTCCGCCTCTCTGAGGCAGGTGTCATAGGAAATCGCGATGTCCCCCAGCTCTTCCGGCAGGCCCATCATCGACGGCTCTGGCGCATCGGGCGTGCCCCCATCTTCCTCTGCACCACGCTCTTCGCTGGGCCAGCTCAACACATTGGTGGCTTTGTCCTTGTCGCGAAAGTCGGCGTTCAGCACGGCAATCCGCGCATCATCACAGGCCAGCACCGCGATCTCGAAATCTGCTGCGGTGAGCGCGAGATGCGCCAAAGTGGCTTGGGCTGCGGTTTCCGCGAGGGTTTCAAAATCGAGGCTCTCCCAGCGCGGGTCTTCGACAATGACGTCGGTCAGCATGGCGCAGTTGCACGGGGGCTGACGGCCCCCGGACCCCCGTGGATATTTGAAGAATGAAAAAGGCTCATGCTTTTTTCTCTTTCTCCGCAAGGGCGCGCACCGCATCGGCATCATAGGCTTTGATGATCGCCGCCACCAACGGATGGCGCACCACATCCTCGGCAGTGAAATAGTTGAAACTGATGTTGGGAATGCCCTTGAGCAGGCGCTCCGCATCTTTCAGGCCCGAGGGCACGCCACGCGGCAAATCGATCTGGCTGCGGTCGCCGGTGATCACCATGCGCGAGCCTTCGCCCAGACGGGTCAGGAACATTTTCATCTGCATGGTGGTGGCGTTCTGGGCCTCATCCAACACCACAAAGGCATTGGCAAGCGTGCGCCCGCGCATAAACGCCAATGGCGCGATCTCGATCTTCTTCTCCTCGATCAGCTTGGCCAGCTGTTTGCCGGGCAAGAAATCATTCAGCGCATCATAAAGCGGCTGCATGTAGGGATCGACCTTGTCCTTCATGTCGCCGGGCAGATAGCCAAGCTTTTCACCCGCTTCCACCGCAGGACGCGACAGAATGATCCGGTCCACCTGACCGGAGATGAACATGCTCACGCCCACAGCCACGGCGAGATAGGTCTTACCCGTACCCGCAGGACCAATGCCGAAGGCCAGCTCATTGTTAAACAGCGACAAAACATAGGCTTTTTGCGCGTCTGTGCGCGGCTCAATCAGCTTTTTGCGGGTCTTGATCTCAACCGGGCCGCCCTTGAACATCTCCAGCTGGTCGCCCTCACGTGCGCCGGTCTCTGCCTCTGAGGGTCCCATGCGGATCTCGCGATCAATATCTCCGGGATCGACGGATTTGCCACTCTCCAGCCGTGTGTAAAGTCCAGTCAGCACCTCAACAGCCTCTGCCTGTGCAGGCTCTTCGCCGTGAATATCAAGCTGGTTGCCCCGGCGCAGGATCTGGACGCCAAGCTTCTGCTCTATATCTGCGAGATTGCGATCGTATTCGCCGCAAAGTTCGATCAGCAAACGGTTGTCTGGGAACTCGACCGACGCTGGTTTGGGCGCGGTGGTGGCGGGCGGTTGGGACGTTGTGCCGGTGGGCAATCACTTCTCCTGTAGCGAAGGGTCTGTGCCTATCGTGCCAAGTTGGGCCGCCACGTGCAAGCGCACGCCAGTGAATTTTCCATGACGCCTGCAAATTTCATCACAGGCGCACAAAAGAAAAACGCCGCCAGCACAGGGCTGACGGCGCGCATTTGTGATGATCTGAATCTGATCAGATCCAATCGCCGAACTTGGAACCTTCTTTGTAAGGCCCTGTCGCCACGCCGGAAGGGGCCGCACCGGAGCAGACCGGCTTGCCATAGGGATCCAGACGCTGAGACAGATAACCCTCTACACCGTCATCAATGATCCAGTGGTCACACCCATTTGGATCGACCCAGACCCCGGCAACAAGGTTGCTCAGGTGGCCAGAGTCGCGGCCATTGTCCACAGTCTTGTCAATTTTTGGCTCCACACAGGCAGACACGCTCGCGGCCAGCCCAAGAAGAAGAACACCTTTGATCCGTTTCATGCTCGCTCCCCTTCAGCGCAGGCAGATGATTTCAACGCGACGGTTTTCCGCCATGCCCGCTGACGTGCGGTTGGTGGCGCGTGGCATACGCTCGCCGTAGCCGCGCACATCCGCAACCCGCGCACCGCTCTGACGGGCAACTTTCGCCACCGCGTTGGCACGGTTGTAGCTCAGGCGCATGTTGTAGCTGTCGCTGGCGCGGCTGTCCGTGTGGCCCAAGATGATAAAGGCAGAGGCGTTTGCGCTTTTGAAAAACTCCGCCAGTTTCTGGCGGTTGGCCGTGTTGATGTAATGTTTGTCCGTGGCAAAGAACTGGTCAGAGTTCATCACGCCACAGATATTGCCCCGGCGGCAGACCGGAATACCCTGGCGGTTGACGTGTGGGGTCATGTAGCCTTCCACGCCATCGTCCATCACCCAGTGCTCACAGCCATCCGGATCCACCCAGACAGTTGGCACATAGCGCTGACCAAGCACCGTGCGCTGGTTCTGCGCGAGGGCGGGTTCGGCAATGGACATAAGCGCAACACAGGCAGCTGCTGCACTCCCCCAAATCGCCCGCATTTTATTTTTGGAATTTTTCGCCACAGCGATACCCTCTCCATATCCCCCGAAAGCTTCGTTCAATCGAAACACGTTCTAAATCAAGGCTTTCAACATTGTCTTAAAATGCAGTGAAAAGCGCATTAAGTGAAGAAGAAATGCAAAGTTCTCGCGGCTGGCACATAAAAATATGGTCATAATGTGACAAAGGCGCTCCCATCAAAATGGAGCGCCGTCATCAATTTTTGGCTGTACCCGACAATGTTTCCGCAGCGCGATCAATCGCCGATCAGCACTCCCCCCAGGGAGTTGGTGCTGCTCTCCACGATTCTCACGCGTTTGATCTCGCCGATTTGCCCTTTGGGATCATGCACATAAACCGCATGCAGATAATCGGACTTGCCCACCATCTGCCCATCCAGACGCCCCGGCTTTTCATAAAGCACGCTCACCTCGCGCCCGACCATGCTGTCCTGAATTTCGCGTTGCTGCGTGCTGAGCAACGCCTGAAGACGTTGCAGACGGTCGCTGGATTCTGCCTCATCCACCAGCGGACGCTCCGCCGCAGGCGTGCCGGGACGGGTGGAATATTTGAAGCTGTAGGCCTGCCCGTAGCGGACCTCTTCAATCAGATCCATCGTGTCCTGGAAATCCTGTTCGGTCTCTTCTGGGAAGCCGACGATGAAATCACCAGACAGCAGCATATCCGGCCGCGCGGCACGGATACGCTCGATGAGCTTGATATAGCTGTCGCGGTCATGGCTGCGGTTCATGCGTTTCAGGATCTTGTTGGAGCCGGACTGCACCGGCAGGTGCAGATAGGGCATCAGCTTTTCGCAGGTGCCATGGGCCTCGATCAGATCGTCCATCATGTCGTTGGGGTGGCTGGTGGTGAAGCGAATACGCTCCAGCCCATCGATCTTGTCGAGCTCCCAGATCAGCCCCGCCAAGGTCATATCTCCCGCGCCATGCAGACCATGATAGGCGTTCACGTTCTGGCCCAGAAGGGTGATTTCACGCACGCCGCGCTCCACCAGATCCCGCGCTTCGGTCAGCACGCGATCCACCGGGCGGCTCACCTCGGCGCCACGGGTGTAGGGCACAACACAGAAGGCACAGAATTTGTCACAGCCTTCCTGTACGGTCAGAAACGCAGTGGGCGCGCGCTTGGCTTTAGGGCGACGCTTGAGCTTTTCAAATTTGTCTTCTTCCGGGAAATCCGTGTCGAGCGCCTTCACACCCTCCTGGGTTTTGGCCTCCATCTCCGGCAGACGGTGATAGGCCTGCGGCCCCACAACCAGATCCACCAGCGGCTGGCGGCGCATGATTTCTTCGCCCTCAGCCTGCGCCACGCACCCCGCCACACCGATCTTCAGGTTTGGCTTTTCCGCCTTCAGCCCCTTGAAACGCCCGAGTTCGGAATAAACTTTCTCCGCCGCTTTCTCCCGGATGTGACAGGTGTTGAGCAGGATCATATCCGCGTCATCTGCGTTGTCCGTCGTCTCGTAACCAGCGCCCCCCATGGCCTCTGCCATGCGCTCGCTGTCGTAGACATTCATCTGACACCCGTAGGTCTTGATGAAGAGCTTCTTTTTATCAGCTGCAGTGTTTTCGGCCATGGCACTCATCCTGTCGCGTCTCGCGGTTTCAAGGCGCGTCTCTACATCAAAAAGAGGGGTGCTTGCAATGCAGAGGGTTTTGGCAGATTTTAACACAACCAAGCGCATGAAAGAACGCGCAAAAACGCATGTGGGGCAGTGCATGACATACGACTCGCTGGAGCAATTCCTGCAAACCGGTCAGGACCACCTTGCCAAAGGCCCGGTCGCCCTGATTTTTGCCGAAGATGATGTGGAGCTTGCCAGCACGCTGCGCCACCACCTGTCGCTGGGCTTTCAATCTGTCATCGCCTTTATGCCGCACAGCTTCAAACTGCCCGCAGATCTGACAGAGCGCTGCCAGCGTGTGACCATGGAGCGGGCCAATGGCCAACCCATGCGCGATGCGGTGAACGCCATCACCAAAGCCGCACCTGACATCTGGCTCTACTACTGCTTCAACGCGGAGTATCTGTTTTATCCGTTTTGTGAAACGCGCAGCATTGGCGAGATGCTCGCCTTTCACTCTGAGGAGCGCCGCGATGCGATGCTCACTTATGTGATTGATCTCTATGCGGCAGATCTCGCGCAAAACCCGAATGCCGTGTCACTTGATACCGCACAGCTCGACCGCTCCGGCTACTACGCGCTGGCGCGGCCTGACGCGGAGAACCACGATCACCCCAAAGAGCGGCAGCTGGATTTCTTTGGCGGCCTGCGCTGGCGGTTTGAGGAGCACATCCCCTCCAACCGACGCAAGATCGACCGGATCTCGATTTTCCGCAGCAAACCCGGCCTGATCCTCAATGAGGATTTCACCTTCAACGATCAGGAATACAACACCTACGCCTGCCCCTGGCACAACAACCTGACCGCGGCGGTGTGCTCCTTCCGCACGGCCAAAGCGCTGAAATCCAATCCGGGCTCGACCTTCGACATTCAGCAATTCAACTGGCACAACTCCGTGCGCTTTGAATGGCACTCCCGCCAATTGCTCGACCTTGGCCTGATGGAGCCGGGGCAGTGGTTCTAGCATGGCGGTTCTGACAGGCGGTGCTCACTAGCATGGCAACCGTTTGGTTCTTGGCTTTCGTCGCGCTTGCGTGTTGCGCAACGTGGTGGGGCACCATGGCGGTCTCGCTCTACAGAGCCATGAAAGCGCGGGGCACCACAACGACGCGCAGCCTCTACATACCGCTGGCACAGATCTCTGTGCTTTTTGTTCTGGGCGCGCTTTACCTCTCGCTGATCCCGCCCATTTTGGCAGTCACCTTTCCTCCGGTCTTCCTGCTGTATCTCATCTCCCTCTCCAGATACGCCTACCTCATGCCAGAGCTGTTTTTCCCAAGCTTGGCGCTGCCGCTTATCATGAGCGCAAGTCTGTTTGCTCTGTTGCAACTGGCAAAACCGCCACGCAGTCGCATGTGGCGCGCGCTGGTGCATCCCGTGATTGTCTTGGTGAGCGTGGCCCTCAGCCTGAAAACAACAGAATTCATCGCCCAGATGCGGATTGAGTCCGCAGGCAAACGCCAAGACGCCATCTGCGTCTCATCGTTCAATCTGCAAAGAGCCTTAGCGCATCATGCCAAGGACTTTCGCTCCCCGCATGCCTTAGCCGTGATTGATGGCCACGTGCATGAATACAGCTTTTCAAATGACAGCTTTGGCCCGCCAGTGTTTGAACTGACGGGCACCTCTAAGCCGGAACATTATTGCGGGTAAGCGCCTCATTATTGAAACCAGGCTTACGCGACCCTCCCCAGTCCACGGAAGGCGAAGCCGACCAGCCCCCGACCCTCCCCATGGGAGGGGGCTTCACCCCCACCCAGGGCCGGGGGCTGGCCTATGAAGGTGTTTCCGGCGTGTTGGGCGATGCTCCAGCCCCTCAGAACGCCACCAAAACCGCGCCCTTGCGCCCACCGGCCTCGACCAGATTATGCGCGGCACCTGCCGCGTCCGGGGCAAACACATTGGGGGTCTCAAAGGTCAGCGCGCCCGCCATCAACGCGGCATGCAGACGTGCAATCGCCGCATCCCGCGCCGCTTTGGGCAGGATATAAATCAAGGTGATGTCGAGCTTGAGCGCCTTGAACAGCATGGGGCCAAACGGCATCTCAGGTGTCATGTCCTTGGCAGAGCCATAGGCGGCAATGGTGCCCAACGGCTTCATGACCTCGGCAAGCAGCGCGAGATTGGGCCCTAACTCGACCTCCACCGCACGGTCCACCCCACCACCGCTGACCGCCAGAATGTCCTCCGCTAAGGTCGGGCTTGCGTAGTCAAACACATGTGTCGCCCCTGCCGCTTTCACCCGCGCCATATCGCGTGCGCCACAGGTGGCGATCACCGTCGCCCCGCCCCAGGCCGCAAGCTGCACCGCCAGAAAGCCAACAGAGCCGCCGCCACCGGAAACCAGCACCACCTTACCCGTCACATCCCCGTCGCCAAACACAGTTTGCGCCGCGGTCAGACCGGGAATGCCCAACACAGCCCCCACTTCCAGAGAAACCGTTTCCGGCAGGGTCACGGCCTGATCCGCTGGCAAGACCACATATTCCGCACAGGTGCCAAAGGGGCGCTGCCACTGACCGTTCCAGATCCAGACACGCGCGCCGACGCGCGCCGCATCCACGCCCGCGCCAACCGCCTCAATCACACCGGCACCATCGCTGTGGGGCACGATCACCTCAAACGGCGGTTTGGTCACACCGGGGCGCGTGCCACTGCGTGCCTTTGCGTCCGAGGGATTCGCGCCTGAAAAGGCAACCCGCACCAAAACCTCTCCCGCGGCTGGGGATGGTTTTGGCAATTCCTCCACCTGCAAAACATCCTGCGCTGCGCCAAATTTGCGCCAGGTCACTGCCTTCATCGCGCGCTCCCTCTCTGTTGTTGTAAGGTCATTTTCTGCGCATGCTGACACAGGCAAAGGCCACGCACAATTGCGCGGCCGCCACGTCACAACATGTCAGAAAGTCAGGCGCCGATCAGGTGCGGCGCAGGCGGATCACCACGTCGATCTTGGAAATCTCAGCGCCCTCGGGCGCATCCGGCAAGCGGGCAATCTTCAGCTGCTCAGACGGTGCATCGGTCAACACACGGTCATCTTCCCAGAAGAAATGCGGGTGATCGCCGGTGTTGGTGTCAAAATAGCTTTTGGCGCCATCAACCGTGATTTCCTGCATCAGACCGGCCTCACAAAACGCACGCAGCGTGTTGTAAACCGTCGCCAGCGACACACGATCTCCGGAATCCTGCACAGAGGCATAGAGGCTTTCCGCCGTCACATGGCGGTCATTGCCGTCACCCACCAGCAGCGCCGCCAGCGCCACACGCTGACGCGTCGGGCGCAGCCCACCGGATGCCAGCCACTTGGTGCCGACCTGTACCGGGGTATCTGAGATATGTGCCTGTGTGCCGTCTGTCGTGCTCATGGGTCAAATCCTGATTGTGCGGGTCATGTTTAGCGCATTTTAAAGGGCAGTTTCAATTGAAAATGAGTCGCAAGTGGGAAACAGCCCCTTTCAGACAGCGGGTCTGCCCGAAAGAGGCGCCCCCACAGCCGCCTTGCAGGGGCATGGGCGCAAGTGCTAGAGGGGTCCAAATCAAACGGACTGATAAGGGACCCCAGAATGGCCGACTATCCAACGAGCTTTGACAAAGACGATCTGCTGAAATGCGCGCGCGGCGAGCTCTTTGGTCCCGGCAATGCGCAGCTCCCTGCCCCGCCCATGCTGATGATGGACCGCATTACCGAGGTCTCCAGCGACGGCGGCGCCCATGGCAAAGGCCACATTCTGGCAGAATTCGACATCACGCCTGACCTCTGGTTCTTTGACTGCCACTTCCCCAACAACCCGATCATGCCCGGCTGTCTGGGTCTGGATGGCCTGTGGCAGCTGACCGGCTTCAACCTCGGTTGGCGCGGCTGGACCGGCCGCGGCTACGCGCTGGGTGTGGGCGAAGTGAAACTCAAAGGCATGGTGCGCCCGGACCGCAAGATGCTGACCTATAAGATCGACTTCACCAAAGCCATCCAAACCCGCCGCCTGACCATGGGCGTGGCCGACGGCATCGTCGAAGCCGACGGCGAAGTGATCTATGAGGTCAAAGACATGAAGGTTGCGCTCAGCGAGAGCTGATTTTGGGCGACATGTGAGGAAAAGGAAAAGGCCCCGCGGGGCCTTTTTTGTTGGAGGACAGGCGAAAAGTGTCCAATTCAGCACACTATAACACTCATACTGACAATAGTTTCATACACCTTTTGAATAGATCCGCATTCCCGACAAACACCACGGTCAATTCTTTTCTTGTTCTTGTTATATTTTGAAATAGCATTTTTGATGGGTCATAATAAGTCTTGCCGAAATATACCAAATAACCACTCTCATCGTATTGAAAAAAATCGTCAACGACTACGGTTACGGAGTCAAACTCTTGCCCAATCACGCCATGGGACGAATTTGCACTACTGATTGCATAGCGTTCATGGTACTCTGCTTGGTACCTAGATGGCGTGAAATTTAGAACCGTAGTTCTCTTGGGATCCAGAGCACTAAGATACTCTTGAGCACTAGCGGCATCCTCAAAGTACAATAGAGAAACGTTCTCCCCGCTTGAACACTTAGTGTTTCGCTTCCCATCGAAGAGACCTTTAATAAAGTCGGAAATCTCCCTATTGGTTCTAATTTTCTCGGTCAACTTGTAATTTTTCACATTTGGCAAATTTAATATTTCATCCGTAACCCCTGAGTTTGTTTCGAAGCTCGCCAATGTTTGACGACGATCGAACGAAAACAGACAATTTGCCTTACTTGTTTCAACTCGGGCCTTGATATCTTCAAGCTGGCCATTCCGAAGCCTTTGAGACTCATCTACAATTATGCAACTAAATTCATCAAATATCTTACTTGAATAGTTTTTCACCGACGTGATCACCCACCCCGCTTCGATTAAGGATAAATGACCCGAGTTTAATTTTCCGCAATGAATAATTAAGACCCTCTTTTGGGACTTTTGCAGCTCCATTGCCAAACTGTAAGACAGAAGTGTCTTACCGGTACCAGCAGCACCTTCAATCGAAATGAAATTCGGCCCACCAGTGTTTTCTATTTTGGATATTACTTCTACCAAAATTTCTTCTTGCTGGTGCGTCAAGAAGAATTGACCCTCTAAAAACTTTTCAGTCGAATTAAATGGTGAGACTAAGAAATTTCCCGGCTCAAAAACTTGATCGGGATCACAAACTGAGTCAAATTCCCTTTCATGAAGAGAAACGTTGATCTGACAAGCGTCGACTATCTCAAGTTCATCGTTCAGGTTCAAACCGAAAAACTCTCTACTTTCAGCTACAAATAGGTATGTTTCTACAAGATCACCAGTCGGTGAAAGATAGTACCTGTTTCGCTTGAGCTGCTTAGCAATTTTATCGCGACTTGCTTTTCTCTTGATCTCGATGTTGATAACGCCATCTTTACAAAACCGCAGTAAGTCAAACTCTTTGCCAATTTGAGGAATTTTATAGCCTACAAAAAAGCCGTCAAAAGCTAATGCTCCCCCCTCATGGGTAGATAATTGCTCAACCAACTTGGCAAGATCTTCCAGTTCATAGTCTTTGATCGAAGCGTTGAGATGCTTAAGATAACTCTTGAAAACATCTGGAGCCAAACGCTGCTTTGCCTGAATAAGAGATTTAAGGTTTGTCGAACGAAGCATGCAACTCTACCATAGATTGTTATCATGCGCCCATCTCGCACAATCAAATTTCTTCGTAAAGCTGGAAACTTAAACTTCAGCACATCCTGCAGTGCCACCCTGCATGAAATGCCCATTGATCCCCACACCCAACCCACCTTGCGCCTACCCGCACAAATCCCCTACATAGACGCCAGCAAACTAAGGGAGAGCGCACATGCGTCGCGTCGTCGTTACCGGACTGGGTATCGTTTCCTCGATCGGCACCAATGCCGAAGAAGTCACCGCCTCGCTGAAAGCGGGCAAATCTGGCATCTCTGCCAGCCCGGAAATGAGCGAGCATGGCTTCCGCAGCCAGATCGCCGGTCATATTGACATCGACCCCAAGGAACATGTGGACAAACGCACCCTGCGCTTCATGGGCCCCGGTGCGGCTTATGCCCATATCGCCATGCAACAGGCGATTGCCGATTCCGGCCTCGCCGAAGATCAGGTTGTGAACGAGCGCACTGGCCTTGTGGCTGGCTCTGGCGGCCCCTCGACCTCTTCCATGCTGGTCGCACACCAGACTGTCGAGAAAACCGGCGCGACCAAGCGCATCGGGCCGTTTGCGGTGCCAAAATGCATGAGCTCGACCATTTCGGCCAACCTCGCCACCGCCTTTAAGATCAAAGGCATCAACTATTCCATCACCTCGGCCTGCTCGACCTCGTTGCACTGCATCGGCAACGCCGCAGAGCAGATCATGATGGGCAAGCAGGACGTGATGTTTGCCGGCGGCGGTGAAGAGCTCGACTGGACCCTCTCCTGCCTGTTTGACGCCATGGGCGCGATGAGCAGCAAGTATAACGACACCCCGGAAAAAGCCTCCCGCGCCTTTGATGAAGACCGCGACGGGTTTGTGATCTCCGGCGGCGGCGGCATTGTGGTGCTGGAAGATCTGGAACACGCACTGGCACGCGGCGCAAAAATCTACGCCGAAGTCACCGGCTTTGCCGCAACCTCTGATGGTCACGACATGGTGGCCCCATCCGGCGAAGGCGGTGAGCGCGCAATGCGTCTGGCGCTCTCCACCCTGCCTGAGGGGCGCAAAGTGGATTACATCAACGCCCACGGCACCTCCACGCCTGTGGGCGATGTGGGTGAGGTTGAGGCCGCCCGCCGCGTCTTTGGCGCAGGCAACGTGCCGCCGATCTCCTCCACCAAATCCATGACCGGCCACGCCCAAGGTGCGGCAGGCGCGCTGGAAGCCATCTTCTGCCTGCTGATGCTCGATCAGGATTTCATCGCCCCGTCGATCAATGTGGACACGCTGGCCACCGGCATCGAGCCGGGCGAAGTGGCGACCTCTTTGGTGGAGAACGCGGGCCTTGATAGCGTGATGACCAACAGCTTCGGCTTTGGTGGCACCAACGGCTCCATGGTTCTCAGCAAATACAAAGGGTAATCCCCATGACAGGTGTTCTGGCGGGCAAACGCGGCCTGATTATGGGCGTCGCAAACGAGCGCTCGATTGCATGGGGCATTGCCCGCGCCATGCATGAGGCTGGGGCCGAGCTCGCCTTCACCTACCAAGGCAACGCCTTTGGCAAGCGGGTCAAACCGCTTGTCGAAAGTGTCGGCAGTGATCTTCTGCTTGATGTGGATGTGACCGATGACGCCTCGCTCGATGCGGCCTTTGCCACCTTGGCGGACACATGGCCCACCATCGATTTTGTGGTGCATGCCATCGCCTATTCAGACCGCAACGAGCTGACCGGACGCTTTGTTGACACCACACGCGACAACTTCAAGAATTCGCTGGATATTTCCTGCTATTCGCTGATCGAAGTCGCCCGACGCGCGCACCCGATGATGGCAGAAAACGGCGGCACTATCCTGACCCTGACTTATCAGGGCGCCAACCGCGTGACCCCGTTTTACAACGTTATGGGCGTGGCCAAAGCCGCACTGGAAAGCGCAACCCGCTATCTGGCCAGTGACCTTGGCCCCGATGGCATCCGCGTGAATGCAATCTCCCCCGGCCCGATGAAAACCCTCGCGGGTGCAGCCATCGGTGGCGCACGCGCCACCTTCAAACACGCTGAGGAAAACGCCCCGCTGCGTGCCAATGCCACGCTCGACGCGGTGGGCGGCACAGCGGTCTATCTCGCCTCGGACGCAGGCGCCTGCACCACAGGCGAAGTGCTGCGTGTGGATGGGGGCTTTCATGTGCTGGGCATGCCGCTCACCGAAAACCTCTAAGCTGCCAATTTGACGGGGACCGCGCTCACTGCGCCGCCTCATACTCTGCGCCAATGGCCTGCAAGATCTCTGCGGCACCGCCTTGGCGCACCCGAGCCACGCCCGCACCTGCCCATTGCGCACCAAACCCGGGCTCCCCAGCAGCTTTGGCCGCTGCATTCAGCTGTTTCGCCACATCATAAGCCACAGGATAGTCCGGCACCCGTGCATGCAGCGCCTCTCCCAGCGCCACATATTTGTTGCGCAAGCACCGCGCCGGGCGGCCTGATAAAGTGGGCGTGAGCTCTGAAGGCTGCAGCGCCGGATCTCTGAGTGCCGCACGATAGCCCGCATCTGCCGCGGACTCCGTACAATCCAAAAAGGCGGTGCCCAGCTGTGCCACCGCCGCACCAGTGGCAAGCGCACGCGCCACGTCTGCACCATCCATCAACCCACCGGCGGCAATGATCGGCACATCGACCTCCGGCCCCAGCGCCCGCACAAGCGCCAATGTCGACAGCGCCGCGTCCTCCGCCTCTGGATCAAACATGCCGCGATGCCCGCCAGCCTCAATGCCTTGCGCCACAATCGCATCCACGCCCGCCGACTGACAGGCGTGTGCCTCCTCCACATTGGTCGCACTGGCAAAAACCAGATTGCCCGCCGCCTGCAGCTCGGCAATCCACCCAGTATCCGGCAGACCAAAATGCAGACTCACCACACCGGGCTTCTCCTCCAAAAGCATGTCACACATCGCCCGGTCGACGGCGAAACTCTTGTAGATCTCATGAAGCTTTTCCGGCGGCTGTGCCCCGTAGCGCGCAAAAGTCGGCGCAAGTGCGGCCAGCCACGCAGTTTCCACATCCGCATCCCGCACGGCAGGCGCATGGCAAAACAGATTGGCATTGATCGGCCGCTCCGTCAGCGCGCGCGCCGCCTGCAGCATCTGGCGCGCACCGTCCACACCCGCGGCGCCAAGCCCCAGCGCACCAAGCCCTCCGGCATTGCTGACGGCCGCTGCCATCTCAGGCGTGGACACCCCCGCCATAGGCGCCTGAAACAAGGGCCACGTGAGGCCCAGTTTTTTGACCAGATCCATTGCCTGTCCTCCTTGCGCCCACGCTACTGCACCGCGCTCAAAAGGCCACCCAGAAACGCATTCATCGCCCCAAATGACCCTTTCAAAGCGCTTTCAGAGCGCCTCAAGCCTTTCAAAAATCTCATAGCGGCCCAGCGCGAACAGCATAGCCACACCCCTTGGAATGCCCTCTTTTTGCGCAATATAGAAACCTTCATTTCACAAGTTTTCGGATTCAACCCAAATGCAGTTTTATGCAGTTCTCTTGGCCATCTCTGGGGTCGTGCTCTTGTTTGTTCTGGCCGCCAATATCCTGAGCGAGCGAACCCGTCTCAAAAAGCTGGAACCCCTGCTTGTTGCACTCAGTCTGGGGATCGTCTTTTGGGCACTGCTCACCTCGACGCCCCATAGCGCAAGCCCCTTGCCGCAAAGCTCTTCGGCACGCCCCGCAAAAATGCTGGACTGGATCGGGCGATAAAAAACCGCGCCCTTCAAAACCTGTCGCAAGCGCTCACAATCTTTGGCACACAGCAAAAAGCCCGCCATATACAGGCGGGCTCTGCAAAACGTATTGGGAGCGTCAGCTCAGTTGATCGACACAAGCTCAATTGCGAATGTCAGATCCTTGCCCGCCAGCATGTGGTTGGCATCCAGCTTGACGCTTTCGTCAGTGATTTCCACCACGGTCACCGGCACAATCTGACCTGTCGGAGATTGCATCTGCAGCTGCAAACCCACTTCCAGCGGGATCTCTGCCGGGATCTGTTCGCGCGGCACATCCTGCACAGCCTCGTCATGACGCGGGCCATAGGCCTGATCCGCTGGGATCTCCGCCACCTTTTTGTCACCGACACTCATGCCGTCCACGGCGCTGTCAAAACCTGCGATCACTTGACCAGAGCCAAGGGTGAACTCCAGCGGGTCACGCCCTTCGGAACTGTCGAAAACCGACCCATCGCTCAGGGTGCCGGTGTAGTGAATACGGACGGTGTCGCCCGATTTTGCTGCGGTCATGAAATGTCCCATCTGTCAGCATGTCCCGACCAAAGCGTCGGCTTGAGCGCCGCACCCTATAGACCTTGGTGTTAATTGGCAAACAGGCCTTTCCGCCCTGCGCCAAACCTGCCAAGCTGCTGGCAAAACGGGAGGATCACATGGCGATCACAACGTGTGTTTTTGACGCTTATGGCACGCTTTTTGATGTAGCCGCTGCGGCGCGGGAAGCCGCAGGCGAGCCGGGACGAGAGGCATTTGCGGCCCATTGGCAGGATGTGGCCAACAACTGGCGCCTCAAACAGCTACAATACACATGGCTGCGCGCCGTGGCAGAGGCCCACACCGATTTCTGGGAGGTCACGCAAAACGGTCTGGATTGGGCCTTGGAGGCTTCGGGTTTGCAGGGCGATGACGAGCTGCGCGCCCGCCTGCTTGCGCTGTATTGGGAGCTGTCGGCCTACCCCGAGGTGCCCGCCATGCTGGCCGCGCTGAAAGCCGCCGGTTTTAATACGGCGATCCTGTCCAATGGCTCACCGGATATGCTCAATGGCGCGGTGCAATCGGCGCAGGTTGGGGAATTTCTCGATGATGTGCTCAGCGTTGAGGATGTGGGCATCTTCAAGCCTGCCGCATCGGTCTATGATCTGGTGGGCAAACGTTTCAACTGTGCCAAGGATGAGGTGCTGTTTGTCTCCTCCAATGGCTGGGATGCGGGCTGCGCCACCGGCTACGGCTTCACCACCGCCTGGGTCAACCGCGCAGGCGAGCCGGTGGACCGCCTGCCCTGGCAACCGGCCCATATCCTGTCTGACCTGACCACCATCCCCGATCTTGCGAGCGCCTGATGCCCCATTTCACCTCCTCCGATGGCCTGTCGATTTATTATGATGACACCGGTGGCGACGGCCCCGCCGTCCTGTGTCTTGCGGGCCTCACCCGCAACGCCACGGATTTTGACTATGCTATGCCCTATCTGACCGACGCCCGCGTGATCCGCATGGATTATCGCGGGCGCGGGCAGTCGGATTGGGCCGAAGATTTCAGCACCTACAGCCTGCCGCGCGAAGCCCAGGACGCGCTCGAGCTGCTGGACCATCTGGGGCTGGAAAAGACCGCAATCCTTGGCACGTCGCGCGGTGGTCTCATCGCCCTCACGCTGATGGACATGGCCCCGCACCGCATCACTGGCGTCTGCTTCAATGACATCGGCCCGGTGATCGAAACCTCAGGTCTGGAAATCATCCTTGTCTTCATTGGCCGCAAGCCAATCTGGAAAACCCGCGCAGAAGCCGCCGAGGCGCTGGCAGAGCGTCTGCCCGGTTTTCACAACGTCCCGGCCAGCCGCTGGGTCGAGGAAGCCGCGCATCATTTTGTGGAAACCGACAGCGGGCTTGCCATCAACTATGATCCCACGCTGCGCAACGCCGTGCTGGCAGAGTTTGATCCCAGAGGCCCCGCCTCTGACATGTGGCCGCAGTATGACAAGCTCGCAGGCCTGCCGCTTGCGGTTCTGCGTGGCGAAAACAGCGACATTCTGAGCCGCGAAACGGTGGAGGAAATGCAGGCCCGCGCGCCCATTCTGGCGGCAGAGGTCACAGACCGCGCCCATGTGCCCTTTCTGGATGAGCCAGAAAGCCGCGCCGTACTGCACCAATGGATTTCGACCCTCAAAGAGCGGGAAAGCTTATGAACATCGACATGATCCGCGCGGCCCAAACGCGCCTTGAGGGCCACGCCCGTCGCACCCCCCTGCTGACCTCGCCGTTTCTGGATGAGATCGCAGGCCGTCGCCTGCTTGTGAAACCGGAATGCCTGCAACATACGGGGTCGTTCAAATTCCGGGGCGGCTGGGCAGCGGTCTCCGCCTTGGACGACGAGACCCGCAAACGCGGCATCATCGCCTATTCCTCCGGCAACCACGCGCAGGGCGTCGCACTCGCCGCAGCCGAACACGGCGCGCCCGCGGTGATCGTCATGCCCAAAGACGCCCCGCAGCTCAAAATCGACAACACCCGCGCCTTGGGCGCCGAGGTCGTGCTCTATGACCGCGCCGGTGGCGAGAACCGCGAAGAGGTTGGCGGCACCATTGCCGAGGCACGCGGCCTGACCCTGATCCGCCCTTATGACGCGCCCGAGGTGATCGCCGGTCAGGGCACCACCGGTCTTGAAATCGCCGCGCAGGCCGCTGAGATGGGCGTCACCTCCGGGGATGTGCTGGTTTGTTGCGGGGGCGGCGGGCTGACCTCCGGCATCGCACTGGCGCTTGAGGCCGAAGCCCCAAAAATGCGCGTGCGCACTGCTGAACCGGAAGCATTTGACGATGTGGCGCGATCGCTAGCGTCGGGCACGATAGAGACCAACGCCCGCACCTCCGGCAGCCTCTGTGACGCGATCATCACGCCCTGCCCGGGCGAGATCACCTTCCCGATCATGTCCCGCCTCTGCGGCCCCGGCCTTGTGGTCAGCGAAGACGAAGCGCTGCACGCCATGGCGCTGGCTTTCAAACGCTTGAAAATCGTGGTGGAGCCTGGCGGCGCGGTCGCGCTTGCCGCCGCGCTGTTTCATGGCGACCAAATCGAAGGAGAGGCCGTCGTGGCCGTCTGCACCGGCGGCAATGTGGACGCCGATGTGTTCAACAATGCCCTTTCCAAATACGCCTAACGCAAGGGGCGCTTCTCCTACCAGGGGCAGCGCCCGAGCCGCGCGAGGCGGCCAGCCACTTGGCGCAGGCTCTACCGTATCGCATGATAGATTCGGTCTTGCGCTCCCCTTCCCAAAGCGCCCGCCCCGGTGGGGGGGGGCGGTTCGGGCGCTGCCCGGCTTTCAGCCGCGCCAACCTGCGAGATTTTTCATATGACCCATTTCACCATCGCCTCTTTCAACGTCAAAAACCTCATCGGCCCGGATCAGGAATACTACACCTTCCAATCCTACACGCCCGAGGAATACGCCTGGAAAGAAGACTGGACCGCCTCTCAGATTTTCTCGATGGATGCTGATATCATCGGCTTTCAGGAAATCTTTGAAGCAAACGCCCTGCGCGATGTGGTGGCAGAGGCCGACCGCATTGGGGCCACCTCCAATGAGGCCGTCATTCCTGACCATTCCAAACGCTACCACCGCAAAGCGATCTTTCGCAAACTGGGCTACACGCCTTATGGCACCGAGGGCCTGTTTGTGGCCCCCAATGTGAATGACACCGGTGAACCCGGCCACCGCCGCCCCGGCGTCGCCATTCTGTCCCGCTTTGGTTTTGCCGAACCACCCGAGGTGATTCAGGAACTGGCCGAGCCCATCAAGATTCCCTTTTCGGCTTTGGGCGGCGGCGAGGCGGGCCACTTCACCCTGACCCGCACCTCCCGCCCGATCCTTAAGGCGCGCATTCCGGTGGGCGATCAGATCATCACCGTCTTCAACTGCCACCTCAAATCCAAGCTGGGCGAGTTTGTGCGTGATCCTGAGACAGGCGCGGCGGCTGAGGCCGATCTCACCACCTATGACCCGCTTGGCCGCGCCATGGGGGCCATTCGCGCGAGCCTGCGCCGCATGGCCGAAGCTTGGGTGCTGCGCCGCGCCATTGTCGCAGAGTTGAACTTGGGCCGCCCGGTCATGGTGCTGGGGGATTTCAACGACGGCGAACATGCGGTCAGCTCTGAAATCATCTCCGGCGAGGTGCCCTTCCGCAACTACAGCTGGATGCTGCGCCATGATGCCAAACACGCCAATGACCGCTACAGCCGCGATGAAAACGACGCCATTCAAGAGGCCGTCGGGGCGGTACGCCTCACCTCTGCCGAGGCGCTCTTCACCCGCAAATCCCTGCGCGACATGGTCTACACCACGGCCTTTGGCGGGGTCTATGAAAGCATTGACCAAATCTATCTTTCGCGCCATTTCCACCCAGACAACGCGGCCCGCTTGGGCGATATGGAGTATTTCAGCGTGTTCAACGACCATCTCACCGATGGCAGCCACGCCGAAGCGCCTTATAACAAGCTGGCCTCTGATCACGGACAAATCATGGCCCACATGCGCCTGAAGGACTGACCCACATGCCCTTTGCCACACTCAATGGCATTCAAATCCACTACCGCGAAGACGGCGACCCAGCAGGCGCGCCCGTTATGTTTCTCAACTCCTTGGGCACAGACATGCGGCTCTGGGATCCCATCTTGGCGCATCTGCCCGAGGGCCTGCGCCTGATCCGCGCCGACATGCGCGGTCATGGGCAGACAGAGGTGCCACCCGCCCCCTACGCCATGGGCCAGCTTGTGAAAGACGCCGAAGCCCTGCTCGATCATCTGAACGTCAAAGACGCGCTGGTGGTCGGCCTGTCGATTGGCGGCATGGTGGCGCAGGGGCTGGCCGTCAAACGGCTCGATCTGGTGCGGGCGCTCGTGCTCTCCAACACCGCCGCCAAAATCGGCTCCCCCAAGATGTGGGACGACCGCATCGACACGGCGGCAACCAAAGGTCTCACCGCTCTGTCAGAGGCAACCATGACCCGTTGGTTCAGCCGCGACTTCCGCATCCGGCCAGAGCTGGCCCAGTGGCGCGCGCTGTTTGAGGCCACGCCGCCTACAGGCTACGCAGGCTGCGCCGCCGCGATCAAAGGCACCGACTTTTACACCCCCACCTCCGGCCTGCGCCTGCCCACCTTGGGCATCGCGGGGTCCGAGGATGGCTCCACGCCCCCCGATCTGGTGCGCGAAACCGTCGAGCTGATCCCCGGCGCACGCATGGAACTCTTGCGCCGCGTGGGCCATCTGCCCTGTGTGGAAAAGCCTGTCGAATACGCCCAACTCCTCAGCAACTTCATGAAAGAAACCGGCCATGTCTGAGACTTCGACCTCTGGCGCTGACATCCTGCTCGTGCACGGCTCCTGCCACGGCGCATGGTGCTGGCGCGACCTCATCCCCGCGCTCGCGGCCCTCGGCCATCACCCCCGCGCCATCGACTTGCCTTCTCATGGCGCTGACACCACCCCGGTGGCAGAGGTCACATTGGACAGCTGCGCCGAAGCCATTGTGAACGCCCTTGGCGACAACACCGTGGTGCTCGGCCACAGCTGGGGTGGCTTCCCAATCACCCGCGCCGCCGACATCGCCCCCACTAAAATCGCCCGCCTGATTTATCTCTGCGCCTACGCCCCTTGGGACGGGCATTCCTTGGCCGATATGCGCCGCGCCGCGCCCCGTCAGCCGCTGATGAAAGCGGTGGTCAAATCAGAGGACGGCGCCAGCTACACAATTGATCCCGCCCAGACCCGCGCCGCGTTTTATCACGACTGCCCCGCAGGCACCGAAGATTTTGCCAACGCTCACCTCTGCCCCCAATCAATCCGTGCGCAGTCTGATCCCATCACCCTGGGGGAGGGCCACCGCGCCACGCCCCGCAGCTACATCCGTTGTGCCGATGACCAGACCATCCCGCCGGAGTTTCAGGTCACAATGACACAGGACTGGCCAAGCGCGGATGTTTATGAGATGGCCACAAGCCATTCTCCCTTCTTTGCCGATCCCGCCGGCCTTGCCACCCTGATCGACCGCATCCTGAAAGCCAGCTGATGACCGCCTCCGTCTTTGACAGCCCAATGTTCACCAAGCTTTTCCCAGTGGGAGAGGCCGGGCGCCTTTTCACCCACAGTGCAGAACTGCGCGCCGCGCTGCTGGTTCTGGGCACGCTTGCCAAAGTGCAGGCCACCCGCGGTGACATCCCCGAGGACAGCGGCTTCTTCATCCACCGCAGCGCCATGGAGGTGCAGGTGGATCCGGCGGGCCTCGCCGCGGGGGTGGCCACGGATCACTCCTATGTCCCCGCGCTGATCGCCGCCTTTGACAAAGCCATGGAAGCGCCCGAGCACAGCCGCTTCATCGGCCATGGTGCCACCCCGCAGGACATTGCTGACACCGCCCTAATGCTGCGGCTGCGCCAGCTGCTGAGCCTCGCAGAAAAAGCCCTGCAGGCCCTGCCAGAAACCAATCAAAGCGCCGCCGTGCTGGCGGAATTGCCCGCCCTGCGCGCGGAGAACATTCACGCAGCCTTTGCGAACGATGCGGACATCGGTGCTGAGATCGCAAGCGCGCTGTCGCTGGGCACATCCGGCGACACCCGCCAAAGCACACGCACCATTGCCCAATGGCTCACCGCCGCGGCACAGGCCGCCGCACACCACCCTGCATCCCAAACGCAGCCCAGCCCCACAGCCGCCGCACTCCTCCAACAGGTGCAAACCCTCAACGGCACATTGCAGCTCAGCACACTGGCGCCCCACGCCAGTCTCGCCGAAACCCTGCACCTGCCCCAGATCGCCCTCGGCAGTCTTTCGCTGTTGCAAATGGGCAGACCAACCTCACATTGACGTTGGGGAAAGATTGCCTCTGACATCAGCTTGCGCCAGCGTGGCGCAACGTCTTGAAGCTGTGGGGAGGCGCTTCAAAAAGTGGCACATCCAAGTGCCAACTGGTGGCGTATTCACATCACATTTTCAGCTCTCGCCATCGCAGGACAGACAGCAAACTCATGAAAAATCGCCTTCCCACTCTGGTGATCCTCACCACCGTCATCATTGATGCCATGGGCATCGGGCTGATCCTTCCGGTGATGCCTGATCTCATTCGCGAAGTCACCGGCGGGGATCTGGGCGCGGCGGCCATCTGGGGCGGCGTGCTGTCCACCGTCTTTGCCTTCATGCAATTTCTCTGCGGCCCCCTGCTTGGCAACCTGTCTGACCGGTTTGGCCGCCGCCCCGTCCTGTTGATTTCTCTGGCTGTGATGTCCGCCGATTATGTCATCATGGCGCTGGCGCAGAACATCTGGGTTCTGGTGATCGGCCGCGTGATCGCCGGGATCACAGCCGCCACCTATGCCACCGCCATGGCCTATATGGCCGACATCTCTACCCCACAGGACAAAGCCCGCGCCTTTGGTCTGGTGGGCGCTGGGGTGGGCATTGGTTTCGTGCTTGGCCCTGCCATGGGCGGCATTCTCGGCCAATTCGGCACCCGCGCGCCTTTCTGGGCCGCCGCTGTGCTGGCAGGCGGCAATGCTTTTCTGGGGTGGATGGTGCTGAAGGAAACCGTGACACAAGCCAACCGCCGCAGCTTTGAATGGCGCCGCGCCAATCCGCTTGGCGCGCTCCATGCGCTCAACCACCTGCCCGCGATGACCAAGCTGCTTCTGGTGTTCTTCCTCTATCAAATCGCAGCAGCCGTTTACCCCGCCATCTGGGCCTATTTTGTCACCGAACGCTTTGCCTGGGAGGAAGGCATGATCGGCGTGTCCCTGTCCACCTATGGTCTCTGTTACGCCATTGTGCAGGCCGCGCTGATCGCACCCACCATCAAATGGCTTGGCAACCGCCGCACTGTTGTCATTGGGCTCGCGCTGGAAGTGGTTGCGCTGATCTATATCGGGTTTATCCCGTCCGGCATGTTGCTGTTGATGGGCATTCCCCTCGCCGCGCTGGCCTCTGTCGGCCTGCCTGCGCTGCAAGGCATCATGAGCCGCCGCGTCGCCGACGATGCACAGGGTGAGCTACAGGGCATTTCCTCCTCGCTCACCTCTCTGGCACATATTCTAGCGCCCTTGGTGATGACACAAACCTTTGCCTATTTCTCCGCTGATCATGCAATGTTTTACCTGCCTGGCGCGCCCTTCCTGCTCGCTGCCGTGCTTATGGTGTTGTCCCTGATCGTGTTTGCCGGATCCCGCAAATCCGCCTGATGCGTCAAAAACGACTGTGGGCACTGGCACGTGACTGCAAAGAGCCGCTATGGTCCGGCTGAGCGGTCAGGCACCTGAGCCAACGCCGCCCCCGCGCGCACAAAAGGAAAGATACGTTTTGAAGTTCGTCACCAATCTGTTCAAGCCCGCAGAAGCCAAGCCCCCTGCACCGGCCACTTCCGAAACCTCTATGAACTTCGATCTGCAGGAGGTCGCCCCCTTCCTCACACAACTTGGCAACAACGCACGCTTCACCTTCCCAGCCGCGCTTGCAGAAGAGATCGCACATGGGCTGCAGGGCATGGCCGTTGATGAAACACGCCGCTGGAAGCTCACCTGCGACTTCGACCGTCAACCGATCCTGATGGAGATCGAGGCGTTTATGGATGACATCGACGCGCCCGATCTCACCTTCTTTGGCACCTTGGACGCGGTGGCGGAAATTCAGCAGGAGCTGGAGGCTTTCGCCGCCGCCAAAGGGCTCTGACGCATGCGCAACGCGCGGTGCGAAAACCTTTCTGAGCACCGCAAAATTGCACCGTCGCAATACCGTTGGAAAACCGACGCAATACCGACGTTGAAAATCATGGTTAACAACAGCCGTTGCCTTTAGGATCCCTCCCATGAAGCTCACGGATCTCGACGTCATCATCACTGCGCCCCCAGCCCCCGGTTGGGGCGGGCGCTACTGGATCTTGGTAAAGCTCACCACAGACACGGGTATTGTTGGATGGGGCGAATGTTATGCCTCCTCTGTTGGACCTGCGGCGATGACCCATGTCATCCGGGATGTGTTCGAGCGGTACTTTCTCAATGAAAACCCTGAAAACATTGAGAGACTATTCCGCAGAACGTATTCTTCCGGCTTCACGCAGCGCCCAGATCTGACCGTGATGGGCGCCTTTTCGGGGATGGAAATCGCCTGTTGGGATATCCTCGGCAAAGACCGTGACCGGCCCGTCTACGCGTTGCTCGGCGGTTTGATGAACGAGCGACTGCGCGCCTACACCTACCTTTATCCTCTTGAAAATCATACGATTTCAGAGTTTTGGACTTCCCCTGAAATGGCCGCTGAAAGCGCGCTGGCCGCGGTAGAGCAAGGCTACACCGCCATAAAATTCGACCCCGCCGGCCCCTACACAATGCGCGGTGGCCACATGCCCGCCATGAGCGACATCACGCAATCCGTCGCCTTCTGCAAAGCGATCCGGGAAGCCGTTGGAAACAAAGCGGATTTGCTCTTTGGCACCCACGGCCAATTCACCACCGCAGGCGCCATTCGTCTGGGTCAGGCGCTCGAAACCTACAGCCCGCTCTGGTTCGAAGAGCCCACCCCGCCAGACAATATCGAAGACATGGCCCGCGTTGCGCGCACCGTCCGAATCCCTGTTGCCACAGGCGAGCGCCTGACCACCAAATCAGAGTTCGCAGCCGTCCTGCGCGCCGGGGCTGCAGAGATTTTGCAGCCCGCCCTAGGACGCGCAGGGGGCATATGGGAAATGAAAAAAGTCGCTGCAATCGCAGAGTGTTATAACGCACAGATGGCGCCGCACCTTTATGCTGGCCCCATTGAATGGGCCGCAAATATCCACCTTGCGGCCTCCATTCCCAACCTGCTGATGATCGAAACAATCGATACGCCCTTTCACAAAGTGCTGATCAAGAATCACCTTAGGGTAGAACAAGGTTTCGTGATCCCCCCAACAGCACCAGGTCTGGGCATCGAGGTTGATGAAGCGCTTGCACGTATGAATCCATTTGATGGCAAAGGGTTACACCTGCAAATGCAGGACGCCCCCTGCGATTACGTCAACGGCAACAGTTTTGAAGGAGGGGCTCCTCCGAAGCACTGACGTGTCTCGCAACCCCAGCCAGCACATGTTATATGAGAAGCGGACAACCGCTTTTCTGCCTAACCGGAACCAACAGCCGTGACCTTAAAAGACCCGCCTGAATTGCACAGTGAGATGGCTAAAAATGCCGATGCTGCAGCGACTTATCTCAAGACACTGGCCCATTCCGGGCGGCTCATGATCCTGTGCCATCTGGAAGGCGGGGAAAAATCGGTGAGCGAACTTGAGGCCCTGCTGGATCTGCGTCAGGCCGCAGTCAGTCAGATGCTCGCACGTCTGCGCGAAGAGGGGCTCGTGGCCACGCGGCGCGAAGGTAAAACGATCTACTATCGCCTCGCAGATTCCAACACATCACAGGTTATCTCCCTGTTATATCGTCTTTTTTGCGCGCCAGCTGCGGAGTGATCTCTGGTGCCTGACACGCTGCCAGCCAAAATCTCTGATTGGTTTGCGACGCGTGGTTGGCAGGCGCATCCTCACCAGCTGGACATGCTCGTCCGGGCCGATGCGCCCTGCACGTTGCTGATCGCGCCAACCGGTGGCGGCAAAACCCTCGCGGGCTTTTTGCCGACATTGTGCGATCTCGCCACCGCTCCCCATGTCGGGCTGCACACAGTTTATGTCAGCCCTCTCAAGGCCTTAGCCGCCGACATCAAGCGCAATCTGCGCACACCGGTCGAAGAAATCGGGCTTGATATCCGAATAGAAGACCGCACCGGAGACACCTCCCAAACTGTCAAAAAGCGCCAGCGCGTAGACCCACCTGACATATTGCTCACAACGCCGGAAAGTCTTGCACTGCTGCTGTCATATGAGGACGCCCCTCGCATCTTTGCGGGGCTGAAGCGCGTGATTGTCGATGAAATTCATGCACTTGCCGAGAGCAAACGCGGAGACCAGCTGTTCCTTGCTCTGTCCCGCCTGCAAGCACTGCGCCCCAATTTGCGCCGCGTTGGCCTGTCGGCCACGGTCGACCACCCCGAAGACATCGCCCGCCTGCTGGCCCGCAATCCTGACCCGTGTGACATTCTCTATGCAGACCCCGGTCCAGCACCCGACATCGCAATGCTGACCACCAAGGACGCCCCGCCCTGGTCAGGGGGCGGCGCAGCCTATGCGATACCTGCGGTGCTGGAACAAGTGAAGGCCCACACCACAACATTGATCTTTCACAACACCCGTGCACAGGCCGAAATTTTCTTTCACAATCTGTGGCTTGCCAATGACGAAGGGCTGCCCATCGGTATTCACCATGGCAGTCTGGACCGCGCGCAGCGAGAGAAGGTGGAAGCCGCCATGGTGCGTGGGGATCTGCGCGCGATTGTCTGCACCGGCAGTCTGGATCTGGGGATCGATTGGGGCGATGTCGATCTGGTGATCCAGGTCGGCGCTCCCAAAAATGTCAAACGCCTGATCCAGCGCATCGGACGCGCCAACCACCGCTACAACGCGCCTTCCAAGGCCCTGCTTGTGCCAGCTAACCGCTGGGAGGTGGTCGAATGTGTCAACGCTCTGGGCGCTGTCCGCGCGGGCGAACTCGACGGGGATACCCGGGGTCCCGGGCCTCAAGATGTCCTGTGTCAACACATCCTGCTCACTGCTGCCGCAGGCCCATTTGATGCAGATACCCTATTTGCGGAGATCGTCAGCGTGGGCGCCTATACTGACCTGTCTCGATCAGAATTTGAGGCCTGCCTCGACTTCTGCGCCACTGGTGGATATGCGCTAAAGGCTTATGATCGCTGGCAAAGACTGCAACTTCGGGAGGATGGTCTTTGGCAGTTGCGCGATCCACGCAGTGCCGCGCGCCTGCGCATGAACGCGGGCACCATACAGGACAGTGATACGCTTAAGGTGCAGCTCAAGCGCAATCGGGGTGGCAAGCCCCTCGGCGAAGTCGAAGAGGCCTTTGCCGCGACACTTTCGGCCGGCGACACTTTCCTGATTGGCGGGCAAATCGTACGCTACGAGGGCCTGCGAGACATGACGGTGCAGGTGTCGCGCAACGCAGCACGAAAACCGCGCGTGGCTGTCTTCTCCGGCACCAAATTTGCCACATCCACCCAGCTTTCCCAACGCACCCTGCGCTACCTGCAACAGGGGGACTGGCCCGAACTCCCCGCTCACACCGCCGACTGGTTGCGCCTGCAACGAGACATGTCGCGCCTGCCCGAACCCAATCGACTGCTCGTTGAAACGTTCGAACGCGACGGCCGGCAAAACATGTGCGTCTATGGCTTTGCAGGCCGCAATGCCCAGCAAACGCTGGGGCTTCTGCTCACAAAACATATGGAAGAGATGGATCTGGCCCCACTGGGGTTTGTGTCGTCTGACTATGCCACGTTGATCTGGGGATTGGATGAGGTGGTCGATCCAAAGCAATTGTTTGATCTCGAGGTGATGCAGGAAGGGTTAGAAGGCTGGCTGGCCGGTAACGCATTGATGAAACGCACCTTTCGCGCATCAGCCACCATCGCGGGCCTGATCGAGCGCAACACACCGGGCGCGAAAAAATCAGGACGGCAGGCCACCTTCAGTTCTGATATTCTGTATGACACCTTGCTCAAGTACGATCCCGATCACCTGTTGATGAAAGTCACACGCATCGAAGCCATGCGTGGCCTCGTGGACTTTGCGCGAATAGAAATGCTGCTCCAGCAAGTTGGTGACAGGATCGACCATGTGCGCACGCCACATGTCACCCCGCTTGCGGCGCCATTGCTTCTGGAAGTGGGTAAGGTGCCCGTGCAAAGCGGCAGCGCAGAAGAGCGCCTGCTCGCCGAGGAAACTGCAGCGTTGATGAAGGACAGCGGCCTTGCGCAGGTCTAGCTGCAAAAGACACGTCAAATGCACAATCCACATATGCTGCGCCGCTCCGTCTTGATAACAGCGAAACATGCAAATAAGAACGTACCATGAACGGCGTCGCACTACCATTTGCAGATTGCACCCTAGCAGCATTGGCATCTGGCGCTTTGTGGTGGCAGGCGCAAAAGCTCGTCGTGGTCTCCGATCTGCACCTCGGCAAATCCGAGCGCGTGCGACGCAGAGGTGGCCCGTCGATGCCCCCCTACGAAACACGCGACACATTGCTGCGTCTGGAGCACGTACTGGAAGAAACGCAGCCTGCGACGGTGGTGTGCCTTGGCGACAGTTTTGATGATGCCGAGGCGGCAAAGTCACTGCCAGAAGCAGAGCGGCTGTGGATCGCACGTTTGCAGGCCGGACGCCGCTGGATTTGGATTGAAGGCAATCATGATCCCGGCCCCATCGACATGGGCGGAGAACATCTCGCAGAGCTACACCTGCCGCCACTGATATTCCGCCACATCGCACAAACTGGCGAAAGCGGCGAAATCTCAGGACATTACCATCCGAAAGTCGCGCTTCAGACTCGGCTCCGCAAAATCTCGCGCGCTGCGTTCCTGTTTGACAGGGACCGCATCATTCTACCCGCCTTTGGCACCTATACGGGCGGCTTGCGCAGTGACGCCGATGTGCTCTCAGAGCTCATGCGCCCAGACGCCATGGCCGTTTTGACTGGCAAGACGCCACGTCTTATCCCCATGCCGCGCTGAGCCGCTTGACGGAACACCAGCGGTGCCTTCTGCTCCGGGTTGGGAGGAGCCACCATGTCACTTTCAGAGCCGATCACACAGAAGATCAAAGACAGCTTTGCCAAACAGGCCATGATGGCCACTTTTGGCGCAGAGCTTGCGGATATTGACGCGGGCCAGATCACGATAAGGGCGCCGATCCTGCCCACCTGCAGTCAGCAGCACGGTTTTGGGCATGCGGCCCTGACTTTTGGTCTTGGTGACAGCGCAGCGGGCTATGCTGCGCTGTCTGTGATGCCGCAGGAGGCGGAAGTGCTGACCAGTGAAATGAAGATCCATCTGCTCGCCCCTGCGCAGGGCGATCGGCTCGAAGCCATTGGCAAGGTGATCAAACCCGGGCGGCGTCTCGTGATTGTGCAAGCAGAGGTGTTTGCCATCACAGCAGAGCAGCGCACGCAAGTCGCGCTGATGACCGGCACCATGGTCCCTATCCTGCCAAAATAGAACGGGCGGCTCCCTGAGCCGCCCGTAACGTTTCACAGTCTCAAAAGACTTATGCGGTCAGACCTTCAGGCTCTTCCAAGCCATTGGCACGACAGCAGGCTGTCACTGTGTTGGCCAGCAGGCAGGCGATGGTCATCGGGCCCACGCCACCGGGCACAGGTGTGATTGCCCCGGCCACTTTGGCCGCGCTTTCATAATGCACGTCGCCCACAAGGCGGGTTTTGCCTTCGCCTTTTTCAGGTGCGTCGATGCGGTTGATGCCCACGTCGATCACGGTTGCGCCTTCTTTGATCCAGTCCCCCGGCACCATCTCGGGGCGGCCAACAGCGGCGACAACGATGTCGGCTTGTTTCACCACGCCGGGCAGGTCTTTGGTGCGCGAATGCGCGATGGTCACAGTGGCGCTGTCATTCAGCAGAAGCTGTGCCATTGGCTTACCCACGATGTTGGAGCGACCAATCACAACAGCATTCATGCCAGAGATCGAGCCATGGTGATCGCGCAGCATCATCAAGCAGCCCAGAGGGGTGCAGGGCACCATGGATTTCTGACCGGTGCCCAGCAGACCCACGTTGGAGATATGGAAACCATCGACGTCTTTTTCCGGCGCGATCGAGTTGATCACCAGATCTTCGTTCAGGTGACCCGGCAGCGGCAGCTGCACCAGAATGCCATGCACCGAGGCATCATTGTTGAGCTGATCAATCAGCGCCAGCAGGTCGGCTTCGGACGTGTCCGCCTCAAGCTTATGCTCAAAGCTGTTCATGCCTGTTTCCACGGTCTGCTTGCCTTTGGAACGCACATAGACTTGGCTGGCTGGGTCTTCACCCACCAGCACAACGGCCAGACCGGGGGTGATCCCGTGATCCGCCTTAAGACGCGCGACATGGCCCGCCACCTTCTCGCGCACAGTGGCCGCAAAGGCCTTTCCATCAATCACTTGCGCAGTCATCTTGCTCTCCCCTTACGCATCCGCCCGAGCGTAAGACGCCCGGTAATGATCCATCTGCATCCGTGTCGCCAACACGGCGTTTTTCATCAGCGTGGCCACCGTCACAGGGCCAACGCCACCCGGCACAGGTGTGATCCACCCGGCCACCTCAGAACAGCTTGCGAAATCCGCATCACCAACCGTGCGCGGCCCGTCTGGTGTTTCAACCCGGTTGATACCAATGTCGATGACTGCCGCGCCCGGTTTGATCATGTCACCGGTCACCAGCCCCGGTTTGCCCACAGCGACAAACACCGCATCCGCGGCGCGGCTGTGCATGGCCACAGAGCGCGTCATGTGGTGGCACACAGTTACGGTTGCGCCGAGGCCCATCATCAAGAAGGCAATCGGTTTGCCCACAATCTCGCTGTGACCGATCACCGTGACGTTCAGACCTTCCATCTGCAGCGGCAGGGTTTTCAGGATTTCAACGGCTGCCACTGCGGTACAAGGCCCAAGTGCCAGATCGTTGTATACAATGTTGCCGATGGAGGCCGGATGCATGCCTTCCACATCTTTCAGTGGGTGCACCGTCTTCTGGAGCGCTTTCACTGGAATATGCTCTGGCAGCGGACGCTGAATAATGATGCCGTTCACGCGCGGATCATGGTTCAGGCCCTGCAAAATACCGATCAGTTGTTCCAGAGACGTTTCCGACGGATAGCTGCGGGCTTCAAATTGAACGCCCGCACTTTCGGCCTGTTTCTGCTGGTTGCGGACATAGATTTCCGCCGCCGCTGTATCTCCAACACAGATAGACACCAACCGAGGCGCCCATCCCAGCTCACTTAGCGTCTGCGCCTCCGCTCTGACTTCCGCTCTCAGCTCCGCTGCAATCGCTTTGCCGTCAATCACCGCTGCGCGCATATGGTGTGCTCCGCTATTCGTATTTTATGGTCTGCGCTTCGCGCTCAATCGACCAATTTATCAATTGTCGCCACAAGGTCTCGATAATGACTGGGTCCAGTCCCTCGGATTCTGCTGTGGCTTTCACTTTGGCCACCACATCTTCGATGCGGGCCGGAATAGAGGCCGGCAAGCCGGCCTCCTGTTTGATCTCTATTGCCCGGTCGATATAGGTTGCGCGCTTGACCAAAAGTTGGACCAACTCATGGTCCAACGCGTCGATTTGCGCGCGCAAAGTGGGCATGTCAGGGCAATCGGCAGGGGCAAGCATCGCTGTTCTCCGGAACGTGTCGCGCATGCCTACCCTGCCTATACCCAAACCGCAATCGCGATCAGAACAGACCTTCGATCAAGCCTTCGTCGTTCAGTCGGATGCTTTCCGAAGCAGGCTTGCGCGGCAGACCTGGCATGGTCATGATCTCGCCGCAGACCACCACGATGAAGCCAGCACCGGCGGACAGACGCACCTCACGCACAGGCACAGAGTGGCCTGTTGGCGCGCCGCGCAGGGACGGATCGGTGGAGAAGGAATACTGGGTTTTCGCCATACAGACCGGCAGGTTGCCATAGCCTGCGTCTTCCCACTCTTTCAGCTGGTTGCGGATCTTGTTGTCAGCCAGCACTTCGTCGGCACGATAGATGCGCTTTGCGATGGTTTCGATCTTCTCAAACAGCGGCATCTCGTCCGGGTAGATCGGTGCGAAGTTGGCAGAGCCGCCTTCCACGATTTCCACAACTTTCTCTGCCAGAGGCGCAGAGCCTTCCGAACCCAGCTCCCAGTGACGGGACAGAACTGCTTCCACACCGTGCTCTGCACAGTAGTCTTTGACGGCCTGAACCTCTGCGTCGGTGTCGGTGACAAAGTGGTTGATGCCCACAACAACCGGCACACCGAAGGACTTCACGTTTTCGATGTGACGGCCAAGGTTGGCACAGCCGTTCTGAACTGCTTCGACGTTTTCTGCACCCAGATCCGCCTTGGCAACGCCACCGTTCATCTTCATGGCGCGCACGGTGGCCACCAGAACAACCGCGGAAGGCGCGATGCCCGCTTTGCGACACTTGATGTTCATGAACTTCTCGGCACCAAGGTCGGCCCCAAAGCCTGCCTCAGTGACAACGTAGTCCGCCACTTTCAGCGCGGTTTTGGTTGCGATCACAGAGTTACAGCCGTGGGCGATGTTGGCGAATGGGCCGCCGTGCACAAAGGCCGGGTTGTTTTCCAGAGTCTGCACGAGGTTTGGCTGCATCGCGTCTTTCAGCAGAACGGTCATTGCGCCTTCTGCTTTGATGTCGCGGCAATACACCGGGGTTTTGTCGCGACGGTAGGCCACGATGATGTCGCCCAGACGCTTTTCCAGATCTTCCAGATCGTTTGCCAGACACAGGATCGCCATCACCTCAGAGGCCACGGTGATGTCAAAGCCGGTTTCACGTGGGAAGCCGTTGGACACGCCGCCCAGAGAAGCCGTGATCTGACGCAGAGCGCGGTCGTTCATGTCGACCACACGACGCCATGCGACGCGGCGGATGTCGATTTCGCACTCATTGCCCCAGTAGATGTGGTTGTCGATCATCGCCGACAGCAGCGAGTGTGCCGAGGTGATCGCGTGGAAGTCCCCTGTGAAGTGCAGGTTCATCTCTTCCATGGGCACAACCTGTGCCATGCCGCCGCCCGCTGCGCCGCCCTTCATGCCGAAGTTCGGGCCCAAAGACGCTTCGCGGATACAGATCATGGCGTTTTTGCCGATCTTGTTCAGACCGTCGCCCAGACCCACAGTGGTGGTGGTTTTGCCTTCGCCCGCAGGTGTCGGGTTGATGGCGGTCACGAGGATCAGCTTGCCGTCCTCTTTGTCTTTGACGGAGTTGATGAACTCCTGGCTCACCTTGGCCTTGTCGTGGCCGTAAGGCAGCAAATCAGCGCTGCTGATGCCCAGCTTTGCACCAATCTCCTGGATCGGTTGTTTCTTGGCTTCGCGGGCAATTTCGATGTCGGTTTTGAAACTCATGGCGGGTCCTGTCACAAGAGTATTGACGCTTTCTGCCCCTCTTGTAGCGCTCACAATCAGAACACCGGCATGCAATTCCGACATTTTCCGCGCTTGTTGCGTCGGCATCAAACACGGCTGTTTCTTTTTGGAAACGCAACGTCAGCATCGGCGACACAGCGCACTGATACGCCGCGTCACCGCTGTTTTACGCCCGGGCCTCATCCAGATGCGCCCAAACCGGCTGATCAGGGACAAAGAGCTGCACCACATCGCCAACGGCGAACTGTCCGGGCCGCTCCACCCATGCGGTCACGCCCCGGCGTCCTTCTGCGGCGGTTTTGAATTTCGGCCCATGCCCCGGATGACTGCCCTCAATCACCCGCCCCGGCAACACGCAGGGTCGGTTTTCCATATCAATCGTGATGGTGGCCCCATCAGGCCCTTGCAAGCGTGCATTGGGCGGGACATGCGTGAAATCAGGAATGCCCTCCAACACGATAGAGGCACCAAGCCAGGCAGGATCCAGCGCCGCCAACCCCATATCCTGCGCAATCAAATCAAGCTCTTCTTTAGACAGCACAGAGAGCTGGCGTACATTTGCAATCTCAGTGCCCTTTTCATACAGCGCCTTAACCCGCACACAGGAGGGGCGGGTGATTCCACTGTGCGCTTCGCCCTCAGCCCCTCCGATGGCAAGCGAGAGCGTCTCAACAGATGTCGCACTCAAGTCTTTCCCCGCCGGAGCAACCTGCCCCAGCCAGACAATTTTTGCGGAAAATTTCGTGGGTTTCAGCGCCGGCATTGAAGGCTCCATAAAGTCGTTTTGCGCAGCCTACGCGGATGCCGCGAAAAGGGCAAAACAACCTTCTTGATGAGTCTCATCAGCAAGACACACGCCAAATGCGCGACGTCAGCGCGATAAGGCACGCGCACAAAAAAGCCCGGAGCGTTTTCGCACTCCGGGCTTTATTTCATCAGCGGATCTGATCACGCTGTCGGTTCTGGCTCCATGCCACCGTCGCCGCTTGGTTTGCTGCGTGGCTTGGTTTTCGGAATAGCTGTTACGCTTGGCGCGTTGCCTTCATCCGTATCACTGCCGTCATCATCGCCGGACTGAGGCGGATCGCCATCCATCACGCGCTTGATTTCGTCACCGGTCAGCGTTTCGTATTCCAGAAGCCCCTGCGCCAGACGCTCCCACTCTTCGTTGTAGTCACTCAGAAGCTTGTGGGCTTTGTCGTAGCCATCTTGGATCAGGCGCTTCACCTCTTCCTCGATCAGCTCTTTGGTATGCGCCGACACAGAGAAGCCACCGGTGTTGCCCTGATACCCTTCATGGGCTTCGGCATAATCGATGTTGCCAATCTTATCAGACATCCCCCAGCGCATCACCATTGCACGGGCCAGTTGGCTGGCTTGCTGAATGTCACCTGCTGGACCGTTGGAAACGTGATCGTCGCCATATTTGATGATCTCAGCAGCTTTGCCCGCCATGGTCATTGCAAGCTTCTGCTCACACTCAGACTTGTGCCAGTTCAGTCGGTCCATTTCTGGCAGACTCACAACCATGCCCAAGGCACCACCGCGCGGAATGATGGTCGCTTTATAAACCGGATCACATTCCGGCAGTTTCAGACCCACCAGCGCATGGCCAGCTTCGTGGTAAGCGGTTTTCTCTTTTTGGTCCTGCGTCAGAACCATAGAGCGGCGCTCCGCCCCCATCATCACCTTATCCTTGGCTGATTCGAAATCTTCCATGGTGACAAAACGGCGGCCAACACGTGCGGCCATAAGAGCCGCCTCATTCACAAGGTTCGCCAGATCCGCACCGGAGAAGCCAGGTGTCCCCCGCGCAATAATGCGCAGGTCCACATCGGGGCCAAGCGGGGTCTTGCGCGCGTGCACGCCAAGAATTTTTTCACGGCCTTTGATGTCAGGGTTGCCCACAGTCACGTTGCGGTCAAAACGGCCCGGGCGCAGCAAAGCTGGGTCAAGCACGTCACGGCGGTTGGTGGCCGCGAGGATGATCACCCCTTCGTTGGCTTCAAAGCCGTCCATTTCAACGAGCAACTGGTTGAGGGTCTGCTCTCGCTCATCATTGCCGCCGCCATAACCGGCACCACGATGACGACCCACGGCGTCAATCTCGTCGATGAACACAATACAAGGCGCGTTTTTCTTGGCCTGTTCAAACATGTCACGCACGCGGCTTGCACCCACACCCACAAACATCTCAACGAAGTCAGAGCCGGAGATGGTGAAGAACGGAACGCCCGCCTCGCCCGCGATCGCACGTGCCAGAAGGGTTTTACCGGTGCCGGGAGGGCCCACAAGCAGCGCGCCTTTAGGGATTTTACCGCCAAGGCGGGAGAATTTTTGAGGGTTGCGCAGGAACTCGACGATTTCTTCGAGCTCTTCCTTGGCCTCATCAATGCCCGCGACATCATCAAAGGTCACGCGGCCCTGCTTCTCGGTCAGCATCTTGGCTTTGGATTTGCCAAAGCCCATTGCGCCACCTTTGCCACCGCCTTGCATGCGGTTCATGAAGTAAACCCAAACACCAATCAGCAGAAGGAAAGGCAGAAGGCTGATCAGGAACGCCTGAAAACCAGAGGTTTCCTGGCTCTCTGCGCGCACAGGAACGCCTTGGTCGATCAGAAGGTTCGTCACTTCCGCATCCGAAGGCATCACGGCCATGTAATTGGAGCCGTCCTTGGTGGTATAGCGCACTTTCTCGCCATCCAGCGTGACGCTGGCCACCTGATCGCTTTGCACAGAAGCTACAAAGTCAGAATAGCTGATTTCACGGCTCTGCAGTGTGCTGCTGTCACCGCTGAACAGATTGAACAAGGCAAGGATCAGCAAAAACAGCACGACCCAGAAAGCTACATTTCGCGCATTGCCCAAGGCAAGTCTCCCTTTCAGTACGCCCGTTCCCTATCACGGGCGCGTATACAGTTAAATAGAGATCGCTGCCCCGTTATCAATGCGATATTTGACAAAGAGCCTCGCAAGTCGTGCCATTTTGACACTAAGGCGCCAAAACCTGCGCCTCCCAGCCGTTCGCAAGCCCTGCAAGCGGCGCAGAAACGAGCGTATCCCCTTGCCAGACAGCAGGCGAGGAGAGCACACTTTGGCGTGGCCGCGCACTCAATCGCCAGTCGGGCACCTGTGCCATTCCTGCCTCTCCAAGCGCCGCGATCTCCAAACCCGCTGAGACGCCGCCACCTGCTCGCGCGAGGCGCCAGCGGCCATCCCAAACGGCGTCCACACCCGTACGAAGGTCTTTCACAGCGTTCCATTCACGACTGATACGCAGCATGCCCGCCTTTGGGATCACCAAACACCCATGCAACGCTTTGGGCGCATGTGCGTCCAACACCTCGGCCAACGCTTTAAAGCGGGGTCGATAGCTATTGCCAGACACCCAACCCAAAGCCTTTGAGATCAGACGTGCCTGAAGCGCATCGGGCAAGGCTTTCAACCCTGTGCGATCAAACAGCACGTCCCCGACATCGTAGGACATCACATCCTGCTCCGCCCGCTCAACAGCCCAATCCGCCAAGCCGCGTTGCGCCCGCATGTGATCGCTCGTTTGAGTCAGCCGTGCGACACTCAGCCCCAGAGGTTCCAGCGTTGCCATCATCTGGCGGGCTTTGATACGATCATATGTCTCATCGTCATTGCTTGGATCATCCGCCCAAGCCAGCCCCCTCTCACGCAGGTAGGCACGTAGGGTTTCACGGCGCACCTTCAGAAGCGGGCGCACCCATGTGATGTCTCCTTCTTTGCGCGCGGGCTCCATAGCAGAAAGCCCGTCAACGCCCGAGCCACGTGCCAGCCGCATCAGAAAGGTTTCGGCTTGATCATCCGCCGTGTGCCCAAGTGCAACACACCCAAGCCCCTGCGCCCCGGCCCAATCTCGCAACAATCTCCTGCGTCCCTCACGTGCGGCCTGTTGAAGATTGCCCTGTCGATCCCAATCCCAGCGCAATGCTGTATGCTTCAATCCATGGTGCGCTACGTAATCTGCGACAGAGGCAACCTCTTCCGCGGATTCAGGCCGCAGGCCATGATCAACGCTCGCGACATAAAGCTCCGCCTTCCCCCAGACGCGCAAAAGATCGAGCAGCGCCATGGAATCGCCGCCGCCGCTGACGGCGACACCAATTCTTTCAGGCACTGTATGGCCAAAGCCCTCTTGCAGTGCCTGTGTCAGGGCAGCCGCGAGAGAAGTCAGGGACACTGCAGGTTGGCCATCTCAGCCTGCGCCTCAGAGACAAAAACGCCGCCGGGGAAACGCACACCAACTTCATTGAGCGTCACACAGGCTTCATTGGCCTGTCCAAGTGCGCCGAGGGATTTGCCCAAACGGAACAACGCTTCGGGCGCGGTGCCCGCAACCGGCGCACCGGAGTAGGCCTCCAGAAACGCGCGCGCCGCACCGGTTTTGTCTTCAGCCCCTTCAAGTGCCTGCCCCCGACGCAAATGCGCCTCAGACTCCAAAGGACTGCCCGGATAAGTCTGCACAAAGGACGCAAATTGATCTGCGGCAGAGGTGTATTCACCATTGTCCAGCGCCGTCATGGCACGATTGAAATCCGTCTCTTCACCAACGGCAAGTTCTGTGGGCTCCCCATCACCGGAGCCATCGTCTTCGCCTGCCGCGGGGGTGGTGGGAGCGATATCGCCACCCAATGTTGTGGTCTCACCCAGCTGGCTCAGATCGCCGCCTTCCAGCTCAACAAGCCGAAACTCCAGATCACCGATCCGATTGGTGCCATCCTCCACAACGCGCTCAACACGGTATTGCAGCTCTTCGGTTTTGTTGGTCAGCACCTGCAACTGCTGCTCAATGACATCCACACGCTCCAGTGTGGAGGCCCCTGCCGTCACTGTACCTGGCGCGCCCGTGGTGGAAAGTTCGCGCTTAAGCTGCTGGATTTCCACATAAAGAACCGAAAGCTGCTGACGCACATCCGCAAGCGTTTCCTCGCGCGTCTGCGTGCTGCCCATGACGGGGGCCAATACAAGCGCAAGTGCGCTCAGTCCTGCAAATACCTGCGCTCGCATCGTCACTTACCCCGAAACATTCGCCGTCAGCACAGTCACCGCACGGCGGTTTTGCGCATAACAACTTTCCTGAGAGCAAACCTCGATCGGGCGCTCTTTGCCATAGCTCACAGTGCGCACCCGGTTGGACGCAACACCCTGCGCGACAAGCAATTCTTTCACAGCGCTCGCACGGCGCGCACCAAGCGCAAGGTTGTATTCACGTGTGCCCTGTTCATCCGCGTGCCCTTCAACCACCGCAACGTAGTCGGTGTTTTCAAGCAGCCAGTTGGCCTGCGCCAGAACTGTCAGGCGTCCTTGTTCACCAAGTGTGGACTGATCCACCGAAAACAACACCCGATCCCCGACCGCTTCTTGGAAATAGGCAATGGAGCGCGGATCTGCGCTGCTGCCAACCCCGGACCCTGCGCCATCGGGTCCGAAGCCGTCGCCGCCCGTGTTAAACCGATCCGAATTCGTACAAGCGCCCAGCGCCACTGCGGCCACCAAAAACGCCGCTTTTGTCCAAGTCTTCATGAAATCGCCTCGCCTCTTATCCCGAAAGTTCTTTCGTCTCTTACCTGTTGTCGCACCCGTGTATCACAAGCGCGCTTTCTATAAAACGTCGCTATGACACGCTCGCACAAGCGTTATTGCAGCGGTGACCAGCTGGGGTCCGAGCCACCACCAGAAATGCTCACCGGCTTCAGATTGCGCCCTGACACATCCACAGAATAAAGCGCGGAAACACCGCCAGAGCCTTTGGTTTCCCGTGTGAACATGATCACCCGGCCATTTGGCGACCAGGTTGGCCCCTCATCAAGGAAGGAGGCCGTCAACAGACGCTCTTCGCTGCCATCCACCCGCATCACGCCGATGTGGAATCGGCCATTGTGCTGCTTGGTGAAAGCGATCAAATCGCCACGTGGGCTCCAGACGGGCGTGCCATAACGCCCTTTGCCAAAGCTGATCCGCGTGGCCTCGCCCCCGTTTGCGCCCATGATATAGAGCTGCTGCGTGCCAGACCGGTCGCTTTCAAATACGATCCGGCTGCCGTCCGGGCTGTAGCTCGGGGCCGTTTCGATGGACGGCGTGGAGGTCAGGCGTTGCCGTTTGCCACTCGCGATGTCCATCTTATAAAGATCGGTGTTGCCACCTTCTGTCACCGACATCACAACGCTGCGGCTGTCTGGTGAAAACCGGGGGGCAAAGCTCATCGTGCCGCTGTCATTGGACAGCACCCGTCGCTGCACCGAGCCGACATCCAGCACATACACCTGCGGGAAGCCGGTTTCATAGCTTGTATACAGCACCCGATCGCCTTTGGGGGAGAACCGAGGCGCAAGCACAATGGCGCTGCTGTCTGTCAGATATTGCAGGTTGGCGCCGTCATAATCCATCACGGCCAGACGTTTCTTACGGTCGCTCTTGGGGCCAGTTTCACTCACAAACACCACGCGGCTGTCAAAATAGCCGCCTTCGCCCGTGATCCGCGAATAGACTTCATCAGCCACTTTGTGCGCCATGCGCCGCCAGCCATCAATGGTTCCTTTAAATCGCAAACCACCGCCCAGCTCCGTGCCCGCAAACACATCATAGACCCGGAAGCGCACCTCCAACTGATTGCCACTCACCGACACACCGCCGGAAATCAAAGCCTGCGCATTGATGGCTTTCCAGTCGGCATATTGAATGGGGCTGTCAAAATTGGTGATTTTCGAAATATGGGCGCTGGCCGGGATTTGGCGAAACAATCCGGTGCCGTTCAAATCCGCCGCAATCACTTGGCTCATATCTCGAGCCACCTGATTGGAGCCCTGCGTTTCAGCCACAAATTCCGGCACCGCGTAGGGCAAGGGCTCAATCACGCCATCGGTGATCTCAATCCGCAAAGGCGTGCTCTGCGCCGCCGCCTTATGCGCCCAAAGGCTCAGGGCCATCACCCCGATCATCACTGTGGCAAAAAGTCTGCTCATCGGCGCCTCATATTATCTGGGTTAAATGTAATCTCAACATCTCGCCAATGGTCATATTTTTCCACTGGCAAGTCATATCCGTCTTTCTGACAGCGCAAAACCGCGCGTCTTGCGGCCTGAAAAGCCGTCTGCGCCGCAGCGGCATCGCCACCTTCCGCGCTCAACATGCGAATGTCGCCTTGCACCTTGCCGTCCCGGTCAAGCGACAGGCCCACCACCACGGTCACATCTGCCGCGCGCGAGCCCACATCCACGACCCAACACTGCTGCACTGCAACGCGCAACCCATCACGCTCTCCTTGGCTCAGCGGTGGGCCCGCAGGGGCAGCAGCGGTCTCTGCGGTTTCAGCGGCACTTGCCTCCGCCAAAGCGGCAGCAATCGCATCCGCATTTGCATCTGGCGCAGGCGTTGGTTCCGGACGCGCAGCAGGTCGCACACGTGGGCGCAAAGACCGACTTGGCGCTGCGCTGGCCTGCTCTTCCTGCTTTGGTTCGGTGGCAATCTCTGTGCTCGCTGCCTCTGGTGCCGTCTCTTCCTGCACCTCTTCCCGACTCTCCGCAGCCACATCTGGCTCGGTTGCTTCTTGCACCACATCAGCAATTGCCGTGTCAGGCTCTGGAGGCGCCACAGGTTCCGGGGCGACACGTTCCGCAGGCTGCGTCACCGGGCGCACCGGCGCGTCAGGAATGACAACGGCGCTATCGCTCTCGGGCGTGGGCAATTCCGGGGCATCCTGCACCACATCTTCCGGCTCAATTGGTGCCGGAGGCGCCACTTCGGTAAGTTCTGGGGAGACATCAGGCTCTGCTGCCGGAGCTTCTGGTGGCGTGACCTGCTCGGGTGCTTCATCGGGCTGCGATGTCACTTCCGGTGTTGGAGCCACCTCTTCAGGAGGGGTGGGCAAGGCCACCTCTGTCGCCGTCTCCGGCGCAACTTGCCCCTGCACAAGCGCATCAAACTCCGCAGACGAAATCACAGAGACATCCGTTACCTCCATCGGAGGTGGGTCGGGGTTCAGCACCCCACCAAACAACACCCAACCGATCAGACCGGTGTGGGCGATGCCAGAGATATAGTGGCCGATATGCACGCCTGCGCCCTAGTTGTCCGTGCCTGCAGTCGCAGCGGGCTCGGTGCCGTCCAGCGCCGGACCGCCCACATCGGTCACAAGACCAACATCGCTAAATCCACCCGCATTCAAAGCCCCCATCACCTGCACCACCGCTTCATAAGGAATGGCCCCATCTGCGCGCAGATAAACCCGCTCAGAGCTGCGTTCTGCCGCCACCGCGCGCAGTTTGGGCACAAGTTCGTCTGCTGCCACAGGTGTGGTCATGATGGTGATGCCCAGATCCTTGTCGATGGTCACAGTCAGCGGCTCTTCCTGCTCGCCCGGCAAAGGATTGGCGGCGGTTTTTGGCAATTCAACCGGCACGCCCACCGTCAACAGCGGTGCCGCCACCATAAAGATGATCAGCAAAACCAACATGACATCCACAAAAGGCGTGACGTTGATCTCACTCATCGGCTGACTGCTGCGCCGATTGCGGCGACGGCGTTTGCCGCCTCCCCCGCCCGATTTCATCACGCCCGCACCCATAACTTAAGCGTCCAACTGGCGGCTGAGGATCGTGGCGAATTCATCAGCAAAGGCTTCATAGCCTGAAACGATCCGGTCGCTGTCCGAACTCAGCTTATTGTAAAAAATCACCGCCGGGATCGCCGCCAGAAGGCCAAGGCCCGTGGCCAGAAGCGCCTCTGCAATCCCCGGTGCGACCACCGCAAGGTTTGTGTTCTGCTGTGCGGCAATCTCGATGAAAGCATTCATAATGCCCCACACCGTGCCAAACAGCCCTACAAATGGCGCTGTAGAGCCAACCGTAGCAAGAATTGGCAAACCATGCTGCAGCTCATCAGCTTCTTTGGCAATTGCCACATCCATTGAGCGATCAATCCGGCTGGTGGCATTGGCAATCAACCCACCATCCTGACGGTGGCTGCGCTGCCATTCCACCATGCCAGCCGCAAACACCCGCGCAGAACGCCCGCGCGGCTCCGGCCCCAGCTCCTCAAACAGCTGATCCAGCGGCTCGCCCGACCAGAAGGACCGGTCAAACCGTGCTGCCTCGCGCCGCGCCTTGCGATACATGATGTGTTTTTGGATGATCACTGACCAAGACCAGAACGACGCTACAATGAGCATCACCATGACCAGCTTTACGGTGAGGGTTGCGCGCGCGAAAAGCGCCCACATCGAGAAATCGACTGCTGCGTGTTCCATTATGCCTGCTCTTGCCTGAGGCCCTCTTTCGGAGCCTTGTTTGAAAGCAAACTTAGCGGGTTTCCACTGAGAAATCTAATGAATTGGCCGCAATCGCAAAAATTTGCGCGCCTTAATGGATCATTTGGCGGATATTTGCCGGCAAACGCACAGGTTGGCCTGCCTCATTCACGCAAACCACTGTGACCACCGCCTGAAAAAGCAGCTCTTCGCCGCGCTTTACCCGCTGATCCATGGTCAGACGCACACCAGTCACGTTACGCACTTCGGTTTCAACCGTCAGTTCATCGTCCAGTACGGCAGAGCCAAGGTAATCCGCCTCAACCCGACGCACCACAAAAACGATGCCCTCGGCCTTCATCTCTTTCTGATCCAGTCCAAGCTCGCGCACCCATTCGCTGCGCCCGCGCTCAATGAACTTCAGATAGTTGGCGTAATAAACAATACCCGCCATGTCGGTATCTTCATAGTAGATGCGGATTGGCAGGGTGTAGATCATTGAACTTGCTCCAAATTCAGCTGTCCTATGGGTAGGCGCACACCACGGCCATTGCAAGCGGCTACCGCTCGAAGATCACTCCAGACGCAAACGCGCAAACAGGCGCAGTGCATGGCTCGCATCCGCTGCGGCCGCGGGCATCATGCGATCATAGGCCGCCGCGATCACTGCCGCGATCTCAGGGCGCAGCACTGTCGCGCCACTCTCTGCCACCACAGCCAAAGGCGAGCTCTGCGCGAAGGCCTCAGGCCCCCAGGTCACAATGGTCTGCACCGCTTCCCCAAGTGCCAGCGCTTCTGCGGGCAGCTTCGCCATATCTGCGCTCATCCGAAGGAAAACAAACGCCGCCTGAATCGCCCCATCATCGTCAAATCGGAAGGCCCGGTATTGCGTGGCGTCGGCGGTCTGCAACCGTGCCACCAAATCCGAAAGATCCGGGATCAACCGATCCAGGTCCGGCACGGCCAACAGCTCATCCCACTCGCGGAAGAAAAACATCATCAAATTGCTGCCGAGTTCCGGGTCCGTCTCTGCCATCTGATGCCCCACCAAAGTGGCCACCGCCTCAAACGCCCCTTTCACCGTGCGCAGGGTCTCGTCTTCTACACCAAACACCACCGGCGCAATTGGCCGCCCCCAACGGGCAAATCCATAGCTGCCGTCATGACGGGTAAAGAGTTTTTCGACGTCCTGCGGTGTCATATGCGGGCCTCCTGCGTTCACACCCGCTTCATGCCGCCCGCCCCAACAGAAAGCAAGAGCTGGACCTGTGGGCGATGCGCCACAACAGAGAGAGTATGTGTGAGCAACATGTCAAAGACACCGAGGGCCTAGTGCAGCATGTCACCCGAAATCAACCCAGCGTTGACAGGCTGCAGCAAGCAACCCATCCTGATCGTATTGTAAAAACATTATTTGATCGGATCCGGCAATGAATGCGAAACTCTTGCTCATGCTTGCAGCCCTAGGGCTGGTGCCAATCGCCTTATCTTACGGCATCGCGCCGGGCAGCTCCCTACCGTATTTACTGGGCTTTTCAGTTGAAACGACAAACCACACACATGTGTTCCGCGCGATCATGGGACTCTACCTTGCAAATGCAGCGTTTTGGCTGATTGCCGCCGTTAAGCCAGCATTACAACACGCTGCCCTCTGGGTTCTGTTTCTTTTCATGGCGGGGCTGGCAACCGGGCGCATATTGAGCATCCTTGCAGACGGAATGCCAAATGCCGTTCTGATGTTCTACCTCCTGGCAGAGTTGGCCTTTGCGATATTGGCTGCGTTGACACTCTCAAAGATCAACACGGCTGAGTAGGGCAAGAGATGTTTTTCCAAAACCGCACAGCCTGTCTTGCCGCAGTGCTTTGGCTTTTGTGCAGCGCCGCTCATGCGCAATCTCAGGCGCTGCAACAAGATGTGGATGCACACATCGCGCAATTGCAAAAAAGTGCGCGGAACGCCGGATTTCTGGAAGTTGCTGACATTGATCATGCGCGTTTGGCTGCAGCCGAGGGCGTTGACATGCCGTCAGCAAGAGCACTCATTTATTCTGACCCCAAAACAAACACCTCCGTTCTTGCAGAAAACCTGCGTGCGGGGCTGGACCTACCTTTCCGCGCGCTCTCCTTCGTGCAGGATGGTATGGCAGAGGTTATCTATACCGATGCAACGTTCCTGAAACTTCGGCACGGGTTAGAAAATACAGCGACGCTCAAAACCTTCGACGCCAAACAAACGCAAGTTTTTCGTGACCTTGATACACAGCCGGCGCCTACCACCGGCCTGATCACAAACTACGGGATTATAGAACTCACATCAGATCTAGGCGTTTCAGACGCGGTGGAGAGCCTCACCAAAGCCATACAAGCGCAAAGCGACACAATCTGGTTCGGAGAAATCGACTATCAAGCAGAAGCCGCCGCGCTGGGTGTAAACATCAACGAAGCGGTACTGCTGCTTTTTGGCGGTCCTGCGCCCGGAGGTGTCGCAATGGCAGACTTCCCTGCCATTGGCTTGGATGCTTTTTGCCAAAAACTGCTTGTCTACTCAGACGGCGCCAGTGGGTCTGTTGTTTTGTTCAATGACATCGCGGCGCTGGCCGAGCTTCATTATGGCGAAAGCAGCGCACCACACCGCCAGTTAAACGACAGGCTGACAAAAACGTTCAAAGGCGCGCTTTAAAGCGACCCGTGTCACCCCAGCTCACTGGCCCAAGGTGGGTTCGCGCCGGCACGTGCCACCGTCACAGCCGCAACTTTCGCACCATGAGCCATCGCAACCTCCGCCTGCGCTGCGGAAAGTCCGCGCACCGCCGTTTTGCTCAGTGCGCCAAGCTCTGACAGCTTCGCCAAAACACCGCTGTTAAACGTGTCGCCTGCCCCGACCGTGTCCACCACCGCGGCCTTTTCGGCTGGAACAACAATCGGGTCACCTGCATGCAGATACCCCCGCGCTCCGTCACTGCCGCAGGTCACAATCACAAAGGCAGGCCCCTGCGCCAGCAACTGCGCGGCGCGCGCGTCCATATCGGCAAGGTCTGGCATCAGCCATGCAAGGTCTTCATCTGAAACCTTCACCACATCTGCCTGTGCCAGCATCTTGTCCAACCGAGCGCGATACACCGCCTCCTCCCGAATGAACCCCGGGCGGATGTTTGGGTCAATCATCACCGCACGGCTCTGCCCCTCGCGCGCCAGCACATCGGCATAGGTGTCTGCGCACGGCTCCACCGCAAGGCTGATCCCACCAAAAAACAGCGCTTCCACAGTCCCTTCTATCGGCGCCACATTCTCAGGCGCAATCATCCGCCCTGCGGTGCCCTCATCGTAGAAATCATAGGTCGCATGCCCCCCTGACAGATTGACAAACGCCATCGTCGTGGGCCGGTCCAAGCGCACAACTGCGTCTGTTGCCACATGGCTCTCTTCAAGGCGCGCGATAAGTTGCGCCCCAAAACGATCCTCTGAAATGCCACTCAGCAAACCCACCGAAGCGCCAAGTCGCCCCAGCCCCACCGCCGTGTTAAAAACCGCACCGCCGACATGCGGCACAAAGCCTTCGCCACCACTCACAGTGGCTTCGGGAATCATATCAATCAGCGCCTCACCGCAACACAAGATCATCGCCAGCCCTCACCCAAGCCACTTGGCATAGTCACTCACCAACAGGTGCATGGGGCCAACATCCTCATCAATCTCGGCAAAGCGCCCAATTGGCGCGCGAAAAACATTGTCGGTCTCATCATCATTCACGGTCGAGACTTCCCCGATCAGCACATCACCACCTTCGCCCCAAAACGCGTGCCAGTCTCCCGGCATCAGTGTCAGGCTTTCTCCCGGTGCAAATTTGATCTTCTCACCCGGCGCAAACGGACGCGCAATGCCATCACACATCACCATCCCGCCGCGATCTTCGGCAAAATTTCCATCGTCGTCAGAGCCATAGAGCTCCACCACCATGGTTGCGCCGCCGCGGTTGATGATGTCCTCAGCCTTGATGACATGCGTGTGCATTGGCGAGAGCTGATCCTGCCGCGAAATCAACAGCTTTTCTGCGTAGCACATACCCCCGCCGCGCTGCAGATCCGCCAGCCGCCCATTACGCAGCGTGAAAAGGAACAGCCCCATTTCCTCAAAATTGCCAGCGCCATAGTCCGTGATATCCCACCCGCAACGGGCATCGACCAGCGCCCTGGCGGCCTCTTTGTGCGCGACAAATTCATCTGGCGTCCAATAGGCAAAAGGGGGCAACTTAAACCCGTAGGACCGGATCATGTCATCGGCCGAGGCCATGATTTCGTTGATAGTTGAGCGTTTCATATGTGTGTCTCTCCTCCGGGCCCGCGCATGCCACGTGAGGCCAGCGTCATAAAAGCGATATTAGCGCTAACAGTCCACCCTTTTCCGCCAGCACACACGCTGAACTGAAACAGCCTGTTTTGCTTCTGCAGGCCTCGAAACAAGTTTCGTTTCCAAACCCACAAAAACACACTTGCCGAAACCCATTTCGCCCAGCAGGTTACCAGTACCACCTGTGCCAAACGCGTGCAGGTCAGTGTCGTTGCCCATTTGATCCCAGCGCGGTCAGGTGGCGACGATATCCCTCAGTAAACCTTGTCAGCTTTCGCCCATCAGGGCGCGCAACAGGAGAGAGCCACATGACAAAGATTGTTCTCGTCGGCGCAGGCAGCCTGCAATTTGGAACCGGGATGCTGGGCGACATCTTTCAAAGCGCCAACCTGACAGAGGCGGAGATCATTCTGCATGACATCAATCTCGCGGCAGCGCAGCGCACGCTCAAAGTGGCTGAAGACTACATCGCCGCTCATGGATTGAAACAAAGCTTGTCAGCAACCACAGATTTGCCTGCGGCCCTGAGCGGCGCCCGTTTTGTGGTGATCTCGATTGAAGTTGGCGATCGCTTTGCGCTCTGGGATATGGATTGGAAAATCCCGCAGCAATACGGCATCCCGCAGGTTTACGGTGAAAATGGCGGGCCGGGCGGCTTGTTCCACAGCCTGCGGATCATCCCGCCCATTCTTGAAATCTGCCAGCAGGTTGTGGATGTCTGCCCGAACGCAACCGTGTTCAACTATTCAAACCCCATGAGCCGCATCTGCACCACCGTGCACCGCAAGTTTCCTGAGCTCGAATTTGTGGGCATGTGCCATGAAATTGCGTCATTGGAGCGCCATCTCGCCCCCCTACTGGGCGTTACGCGCGACGAGATTTCCTATCGCGCCGGCGGCCTGAACCACTTTTCGGTCATGACCCGCTGCACCTACCTCAAAGATGGCAGCGATGCTTACCCCGATGTGCGCAGCAAGGCAGAAAGTTATTTCGCGGCGATGCCGGGCTATTCCGAAATCCTGCAAGCCTCGCGCAAAACCGGTGCCTCCATTGAAACCGAAGGTTGGATGGATGTGGACCTGAGCATGATCGACACGGTGCGGCCATGGTCGGATCGCTGGCTTTTTGCCGAGATCTTGGAAAAGTTCGGCGCATTGCCCATCACCTATGACAGCCACTTTGGCGAGTACATTCAGTGGGCGCATGACTGCTCTGATCATCAGGGCATTCTGGATTTCTACACCTACTACCGCAATTTCCTTGGCAAAACCGACCCTGTGATCGAGCCAGTGTTGAAAGAGCGGGTTGTGCCGATCATGGACGCACTGCTTGGCGCCCCCACCTATGAAGAGGCCGCCGTTAATATTCCCAACAAGGGTTTCATCGCCAATCTGCCGGACTGGATCTGTGTCGAAGTGCCCGCCAATATTGACAGTCAAGGCCTGCATGGCATTGCCGTCGATATTCCGGCAGGCGTGCGCGGCCTTCTGTCAAATCAGATCGGCATTCACGACATGACCGCCGAAGCGATCTTGCAAGGCAGTCGCGATCTGGTGGTTCAAGCACTGCTCGTGGATCCGATCGTGACCAAATCCAAAGGCATCCCGGCTCTGGTCGATCACATGATTGCCGAGCAAAGCCCATGGCTTGATTATCTGACCTAAGCAAAGTTGCGCCGCAGTTCCAGTTTGCGGCGCGCACCCTCAGGGATTGATCAAAATTGCCCGGAAATCATTGACGTTGGTCAGCGTTGGTCCGGGCACGACCTGCGCGTCTAGTTTGGCAAAAAAGCTGTGCGCATCGTTTATTGCCAAAGCCTCGGCCACATCCACGCCGCGCGCCGCAGCCTCCGCAAGCGTTTCGGGCGAGATCACCGCCCCAGCCACTTCCGCCGCGCCGTCCACACCATCGGTGTCACATGCCAGCGCGTGAATGCCCTCCGCCCCGTTGAGCGCCTCTGCCAGTGCCAGCGCATATTCCGCGTTTGGTCCCCCCACGCCGTCACCGCGCCGTGTCACTGTAAGTTCTCCGCCAGACAACAGAAGCAAAGGCCCCTTTGCCGTCGCGGCACGCTCTTTTGCCAAGGCCGCATGCGTCGCAGCAACCTCGCGCGCCTCGCCCTCCAACGCATCGCCCAAAATCTCCACCGTGCATCCCGCATCTTCTGCAACAGCCTTTGCCGCAAGCAGTGACTGCATCGGGGAGGCAAAGAGCACATTTTCGGTGGTCGACAGCCGCGCATCATCCGGCGTGACTACGCCGCCATGCGCACGCGCAGCGGCCTCAACATGCGCAGGCAGTGATACGCCAAAGGGTGCCACCGCGACCGATGCGGCCTCCAGATCGGAAGGCTCGCCAACCGTTGGGCCAGAGCCAATCATGCCCGGATCATCCCCCGGCACGTCCGAAATCAGGAAAGCCACCACTTTGGCAGGATAGGCCGCTGCCGCCAACTGCCCGCCTTTGGCCTGACACAGGTGTTTGCGCAGGGCATTCATCGCCGAAATCGGCGCGCCCGACGCCAGCAAATCAGCGTTCACCTGCTGCAACTCGTCCAAGGTCACGCCAGGCACAGGCGCGGTCAACAAAGAGGACGCCCCACCGGAAATCAGGCAGATCACCGTGTCCTCTGCGCCAAGTCCCCCTATCAAATCCAGCATGTCCAGCGTGGCCGCCTCGCCCGCCGCATCCGGCACAGGGTGCGCGGCAGAGGCAATCCGAATACCGGCGCAAGGCCGCTCATAACCATAGCGCGTGATCACCAGACCCTCGCATGGCCCCCAGGCCGCTTCCAGCGCCTCCGCCATGCGCGCGCTTGCTTTGCCAGCGCCCACAACAATCACGCGTCCCGCCGGTTTCTCTGGCAAGGCTGCAGGCAGCGCCGCCATTGGGTCCGCAACGGCAACGGCTTTGGCAAACAACGATCTCAGGAAGTCACTTGGGGTCTCAATCACTTAGCTTTCTCCACTGGAGGCCCGCACCTTCAAAGACACGGGCAGGCGCACATCCGGCGCAGGCGCCGGGCCTTGGGTGAGCCACCCCAGCAAGGTATCGCTGATATGGGTGGCAAATTCAGGAATGCGGCAGCTCACCGAACTCAACGGGGGCGCACTATGTGCACATTCTTCGATGTCATCGACGCCAACAACCCTTAATTCGGACCCAATGGCCCGCCCTTGCGCCGCTGATGCCGCAACCAGCCCGAGCGCAACCAAGTCGTTGAAACAGACAACCCCATCCACATCTGGATATTGGCTTGCCAAAACCTGCGCCTGTTCGCGCCCAAACTGCCGCGTTGATGCGCCTGCCAGCACAACAGGCTCTTGCCCGCGCTCAGCCATCACCTTCAGGTGCCCAGACGCACGCTCCTGCGTCACAGGCCGCCCTTCAAGCCCACCCACAAAAGCGATTTTGCGCGCGCCTTGTGCCAACAAATGCTCAGTCGCAAGCCGACCGCCTTCGGCATAATCCGGCGCCGCAAAAGGAAACAGATCAAGCCTGTCATCCACCCGGCGGAACACCTGTATCGCAGGCAGACCAGCGCGTGCAATTGGCTCGAGCGCCTGCCCGCTGTCATCATATGCCGGACAGATCACAATGGCAGACACACCGTGCTCAATCAGCGCTTTGATCATTTTCTGCTGCTGTGCCGGGTCCTCTTCGGTATTGGCCACCACCGCCGCATAATCCTGTTGGCTGAGGCTGCGTTGCAGGGATGCGGCAAGCTCTGAAAAAAACGGGTTGCGCAGATCATTGATGACCAGCCCAATCAACCCCGTAGACCCAGAGCGCAGTTTGGCCGCCGCACGGTTATAGACATAACCGATCTCAGCCATCACTTTCTGCACATGGTCACGCGTTTCCGCTTTTACCAAAGCGCTGCCCTGCAACACGAGGCTGACGGTGGATTTAGACACCCCAGCCTCGCGGGCCACATCTTTGATTGTTGGTCTGCGTTCCATGGCCGCTACGTGTCAGATACCATGCAGGGAAAGCAAGGCTTTCATACGTGTTTCTGCCAGCTCTGGTTGGGTCAGCAAACCAGCTGTGTCTGCCAAACGAAACACCTCTGCATAGTGGGTTATGTCGCGGCTCGCCTGAAACCCGCCCGGCATAATGAAATGGCGCTGCGCGCCGTTCAACCATGCCAGATAGGCGATGCCCGCCTTATAAAACCGGGTGGGTGCGCGGAAAATCTCGCGTGACAGCGGCACAGTGGGCGCAAGCAGGGCGTGATAGCGTGCTGTGTCACCCAGCGCCAAGGCTTCCAGCGCCTGACTTGCCGCCGGTGCGATGGCGGCAAAGATGCCCAGCAACGCATGAGAATGGTGACTGCCATCCCCCTCAATCAGCGGCGCGTAATTGAAATCATCCCCGGTATAAAGCCGCACCCCGTCGGGCAAACGCGCGCGGAACGCCTCTTCATGGGCCTGATCGAGCAGAGAGATTTTAATGCCATCGACCTGCCCCGGATTCTCGCCAATCAGCTCAAGTACAAAATCGCTCGCCTCTTGAACGCTCTTACAGCTCCAATATCCCGCCAGCGCCGGGTCAAACATATCGCCCAACCAATGCAAGATCACCGGTTGCGCGGCCCCGTCAATCAACCGACGATACACCGTGCGATAGACCTCTTTGTCCGCCCCAATCGCAGGCAGCGCGCGTGTCGCCATCAGGATCAACTGCCCACCCGCTGCTTCAATCACCTCGGCCTGATGCTCATAGGCTGCGATGATCGCATCGGCAGAGGTCAGCTCAGACAGCGCGCAATGATCGGTCCCGGCGCCACAGGCCACGCGGGGATTTTGCGGATGCGCCTTGGCCGCAACCATGGTGCGCTCAATCAGCTCCCGCGCTGTGGCCCAATCCACGCCCATGCCGCGCTGCGCCGTATCCATCGCCTCCGCGAGACCAAGCCCCTGATCCCAAAGGCCCTGACGAAACGCCAGAGTCGTGTCCCAATCCACCGCCGGGCGACCTGTCCAGGGATCTCGCTCAGCAAGTGGATCAGACACCACATGCGCTGCGGCAAATGCCGTGCGGGTCAGGTCGACTCGCGGTGCGCGCGGCACAAGCGGTGTGCCTTGCAGACGATAGTCCTCGATACGCCCGTCCTGTGTCGGCAGCTTCAGCATGAAATCACTCCTCCGACCATCGGCTCAGGCTTCCACATCCAAAACCAGGACACCATCGAGCCCGCCTTCAGCATGCGCCACGATCTCCGCGCCCCAACGCTTGTGCTCTGCATCCTCCGAATAAGCGGCAAGGGCGTCAAAACTCTCAAAATCAATGGTGAAGCCGTGCATATAGCCGCGCTCAATCTTCTCCGGGCTTGTTGACCGCCCACCATGAAACCCAGATGCCCCTGCGAGCCGCCCTGTGACGCTGGCCAAACCGGCATAGATTTCTGCGATGGTCTCCTCAGACACATCTGCGCGAAACCGGGTGAGAACGATATGTTTGATCATTTTGTAAGCCCTTGATCTTCTTTGATCATGTCGGCGGCCTTTTCGCCGATCATGATGGATGGTGCATTGGTGTTTGATGAATTGACGGTTGGCATGATGGAGGCATCCGCCACGCGCAGCCCTTCAAGCCCGTTAAATCGTAAGCGAATGTCGACCACCGCCGCGTCATCCGGCCCCATGCGGCAGGTCCCTGCACAATGGTGGCTGGTTTTGGAATGCTGGCAGATGAAGTCAAACGCCTCCTGCTCAGTGCGCACGTTCGGCCCCGGCAAACGCTCTGCCAGTATGTAGGGCTTGAGTGCGTCCTGCGCGAGAATGTCCCGCACCAGTTGCAACCCTCGAAGCGACATTTCCCGGTCATAGGGATCGGCCAGATAGTTTGGGTCAATCAATGGCGCTTTGCTCGGATCTGCGCTTTGCAGCCTGACTGAACCGCGCGAGCGGGGTCGTAAGAAGCATGCGTTCAAGGTCACGCCGCCATTGGGCATCGCCGCCACGCCCGCCTCAATCCCTGTGCCAAGGCCAAGATGCATCTGAATGTCTGGTGACCGCGCGCCTTCATCTGCATACCAAAAACCGCCGGTTTCAAAGAGACTGCTCGCCACAGGCCCTTTGCGCGCAAACAGATACTGCAGCCCAGCGATGGCCGACATATGCAGCTTGGCAAAGCGATCATAGGTGTGCGGCCCGCTGACCTCACAAATCGCGTAGAGATCCAGATGGTCCTGCAGGTTGGCCCCCACATTTGGCTGATCCAGCATCACCTCAATGCCCAAGGCTGAGAGGTCGTCCGCTGGCCCAATACCAGAAAGCTGAAGCAGGCGTGGGGATCCAATCGCGCCAGAGGACAGCACAACCTCGCGCGCTGCATGCAGCTTGGTGCCGTCCATCAGTTCCACACCGGTCACGCGCCCGCTCTCAACTGTCAGACGGCGCACCTGAGCACCCGTCTGAACCGTCAAATTAGCGCGATTGCGATTGGGTGCCAGAAACGCCATCGCCGCCGAAGAGCGCCGCGCATTGCGCTGGGTCAGCTGATAGTATCCAACCCCATCCTGCGTCTCGCCATTCATGTCACCAGCTGCAGGAATGCCAAGTTCTCCCCCTGCCGCGATAAACGCATCACAGATCGGCAATGGGGCGGCGGGCTGGCTCACACCCAGCGGCCCGCCCTGTCCGTGAAATTGGTTGTTGTGCGTGTCGTTATCCTCGGACTTGCGGAAATAAGGCAGCACATCTTCATAGCCCCAGCCTTCACAACCCATTTGGCGCCAATCGTCATAATCCTGCGCCGCGCCGCGGGTGTAAATCTGCGCATTGATCGCAGAGCCGCCGCCGATCACCTTGGCTTGCGTGTAAGGAAACACCTTATTTTTCATGTGCTTCTGCGGCACAGTTGTCCAGCCCCAGCTGCCAATGCCTTTGGTCATCTTGGCAAAGCCGGCTGGCAGATGGAAAAACGGATGCCGATCCGTGCCCCCTGCCTCAAGCAGCAAGACAGACACATCCGCCACTTCGCTCAGCCGCGCCGCAATCACCGACCCGGCAGAGCCACCGCCAACAACGATGAAATCAAAATCCGTCTTCATCTCTATTCCTCACAGCCGCGCAATCGACAGGCCGCCATCCACGGCAATCACCGATCCGCTACAATAGGCCATCTGTCCCAACGCCAGCGGCACCACCGCTTGCCCAATATCGCCGGGCTGTCCCCATCGCGCAGCCGGGATCAACCCATCCGCAATCCGCGCGTCGTATTTGCCCTTCACAGCCGCTGTCATATCCGTCGCAATCACGCCCGGACGCAGCTCAAAAACACCGATGTTTTCGATGGCCAGTCGCGCAGCAAAGAGCTTTGCCACCATCGACGCCCCGGCCTTGGAGACGCAGTACTCCCCGCGTTCTGGCGAAGCCATTTCGGCACTCACTGAAGTCACAAAACTGATGGATCGATAACTCGCCCCGTCCATCGTCACCATGCGCCGCGCCGCTTCTTGCGCCAGAAAGAAGGCTCCGCGCAGGTTGATGTTCTGGACAAAATCCCAGTTCTCAGGTTTCAGATGGAGCAGGTCACCGCGCACGGGCGCGCCCACCCCTGCGTTGTTCACAAATGTTGTGACCGGCCCCAGCGCCGCCTCCACCTGATCAAATAGGGCCGGGATCGCAGCAAGATCGCTCACATCGTGGTGGATATAGAGCGCCGCGCCGCCAAGCGCTGCCAGACCCGCTGCAACCTCTGGCGCGCCCGCCTCTGGCAAGGAGGCAATGGCAATCTGAAAGCCCGCCTCCTGAAGCGCCTTGGCAATGCCCAACCCGATGCCTTGCTGCCCGCCCGTGATCAGAGCCACACCTGCTTCCATCAGGGGGCAATCCGCATCTCTGTGTCCGGGTCGAAGGCCACGGCCTTCTCCATATTGACCGCAAAGGTGAACTGCTGCCCCGCCGCCACAGGCACGTCAGAGCGCATGCGCGAAATCACATCGCGCCCGCCAAGCTGCATCGACACAAAGGTGTCAGAGCCCGCCGGTTCGGTCACATCGATGCGGTTGGACAGCTCAGCAATGTTGCTGGATTTGCGATCGGCGCTGTCAGGGTCCGTGATGGTTTCTGGCCGAATGCCGAGCAAGATCTCCCGCCCCTCATAGGTCGCCAGATTGTCCTGACTGAAAGGCAGCACCGCCTGCCCCCCATCTGACAGCGCAACTTCTGCAGCCGGGCGACCACCCTGCATCACCACCTTTGCCGGAAGAACATTCATCGCGGGCGACCCCATGAAGGTTGCCACAAAGATATTGGCGGGGTTGTCATAGATCTCTTGCGGCGTACCGAGTTGCTGAACATAGCCGCCATTCATCACCGCAATCCTTGTCGACAGCGTCAGCGCCTCGATCTGATCGTGGGTCACATAGACAATCGTCGTGCCAAGCTTCTGGTGCAGCTTCTTGATTTCCGTACGCATATCCACGCGCAATTTTGCGTCAAGATTGGAAAGCGGCTCATCAAACAGGAACACATCCGGGTCCCGAACTAGCGCACGCCCCATGGCAACCCGCTGCCGCTGACCACCGGAAAGCGCCCCCGGCTTGCGATCAAGCAACTGCTCTATCTGCAAGAGCTTGGCCACATCGTGCATCGCCTTTTCTCGCTCAGGCTTTGGCACACCGTGCATTTCCAGACCGAAGGTGATGTTCTGTCCCACAGTCATATTTGGATAGAGCGCATAGCTCTGAAACACCATCGCGATATTGCGATTGGACGGATGCACCCCGTTCATCACCCGGTCTTTGATGCGGATCTCTCCGCCGGTGATGTCCTCCAATCCTGCAATCATATTGAGCAATGTGGATTTGCCGCAGCCTGAAGGGCCAACCAGCACAAGGAATTCGCCCTCTTCCACCGAGATGTCCACATTATGCAGCACTTCGACCGCGCCATACGATTTGGTTGCCTTATCAATGTCGAGAAAGCCCATAACGTCTTATCCTTTAACTGAGCCCGCCATCAGGCCACGCACGAAGTACCGTCCGGCCACGATGTAAACGAAGAGAGTGGGCATCGCCGCCAGGATCGCCCCGGCAAAATGCACGTTGTATTCTTTGACACCCGTGCTCGATTGCACGAGGTTGTTGAGCGCCACGGTCATCGGCTGACTGCTGGCATCCGCAAAAGAGGCTCCAAACAGGAAGTCATTCCAGATGTTGGTGAACTGCCAGATCACGCTCACCACCGCGATGGGTCCAGAGCTTGGCAACAGAATGCGCCAGAAGATCTGAAAGAACCCTGCCCCATCAATCTGCGCCGCACGGATCAGCTCGGTTGGGAACACCGCGTAATAATTGCGGAAGTAAAGCGTGGTGAAACCGATGCCAAAAACGATGTGGACAAAGGACAGACCATAGGTCGATCCAGCAAGCCCCATCAGCCCCAGCATCCGCGCCATTGGGATCAGAACGATCTGAAACGGAATGAAACAGGCAAAGAGCATCAGGCCAAAGAGGATCGTGTCCCCTTTGAAGCGCCATTTGGTCAGCACATAGCCATTGAGCGCGCCAAGCACGGTGGAAATTGTCACCGCAGGCACGACCATTTTGATGGAATTCCAGAAGTATGGCTTCAGGCCCGTAGGCTCCACACCAATCTGCGCGCTCGCCCAGGCCTGCTTCCACGGCTCAAGCGTGAAGGCATCAGGCAGGCTCATCATGCCGCCGCCAGTGATCTCATCCAGCGGTTTCACCGAGTTCACCAGCATCACGTAAAGCGGCAGCAGGTAGAACAGCGCAAACAGGATCAGCACCACGTAAATCAGCGTGCGCGTGAAACGCCCCGTGCGGATCGCTGTGTCTTGGGTCGCAACAGACATCACCGTTTCTCCCGCAGTTCAGAGTAGAGATAGGGGATCATGATCGAGGCAATCGCCATCAGCATGATGGTGGCGGATGCCGCACCAATCCCCATTTGGTTGCGCGTAAACGTATAGGAATACATGAAGGTCGCAGGCAGCTCAGTGGCCCGCCCCGGTCCACCACCTGTCAGCGCAATCACCAGATCGAAGGTCTTGATCGCAAGGTGGCTCAGGATCACAAAGGCTGACAGAAACGCAGGCCGCAGCTGCGGGATGATGATCCGGCGATAGAGGTTCCAATTGCTCGCACCGTCCATCTGCGCGGCTTTCAGGATCTCATTGTCGATCCCGCGCAAGCCCGCCAGAAACATCGCCATCACAAATCCAGAGGTTTGCCAGACAGCGGCCAAAACCACGGTGTAAATCGCGAAGTCCCGGTTCTTGATCCAGTCAAACTTGAAGCTTTCCCAGCCCCAGGTGTGCATGACATTCTCAAGCCCAATCCCCGGATCAAGGAACCACTTCCAGGCGGTCCCCGTCACGATAAAGCTCAACGCCATCGGATAAAGGTAGAGCGGCCGCAACAGGCCCTCGCCCCGAATCTTCTGATCCAGAAAGATCGCCAACCCAAGGCCAATTGCCGTGCAAAGCGTGATGTACAGCAGGGCAAATATGCCCATGTTTGTCAGCGAAATCTCCCAATGGCTCAGGCGCCAGAGCTTGGAGTAGTTCTCCCAGCCAACCCAGCCATACGACGGCAACAGGCGACTGTCCGTAAAAGAAAGATAGACGGAAAACAGAATGAACCCATAGACAAACACAAGGATCACCGCCAGCGAGGGTGACAGCACCAATTTGGGAATCCAATTCTGTAGACGGGTTTTGAAATCCGCCTCAGCAGTCTGCGCCATGACGCGACCTCCATTGGGAAAGAAAAAGTCTGAGAAAGACGGCGGGGCCTGAATTGGCAGCCCCGCCAGGGGAGGTAACCCTATGGATTACTTCGCGATATCCACCGCATCCACCAGCTCTTGCACGGCAGTTTCACTGTCGTACTCGCCGTTGAAATGCGCTGTCACCACGTCATAAACCGCGTTTTTGACAGAGGCCGGGGCCGCGTGACCATGCGCCATGGAGCCAAACAGATTGCCGCTGCTGGCTGCCGCCGCGAGGTCTTTCATGCCCTGCTTGCCGCAAGCGTCAAAATCCGCATCAGACACATCCGTACGCGCTGGCACAGAACCCTTCACCACGTTGAACGCAGACTGGAAGCTGGGCGACAGGATCGCACTCGCAAGTGCCGCCTGCTCGGTGGAGACGTCACCACCCTGATCAAACATCATGAACTGGTCAGCGTTAAAGGTCACCTGCTCCGCCGTGCCCGGGAAACGGAAGCACAGGAAGTCTTCGCCTGGCACTTTGCCTGCGTTCAGGAATTCGCCCTTCGCCCAGTCTCCCATCATCTGGAAGCCTGCCTCGCCGTTGATCACCATCGCGGTTGCGAGGTTCCAGTCACGACCGGAGAAGTTGTCATCCACGTTGTCGCGGATGAAAGCCATGCGATCAAACGCAGTCTTCATGGCGTCGCTGCCCAGCGTCTCGCTGTCCAGATCAATGAAGGCCGCTTTGTAGCCATCCGGGCCCAATGCGCCCATCGCAACCGCGTCAAACACGGTGGCATCCTGCCAGGCTTGTCCGCCATGCGCGATTGGTGTGACACCCGCCGCTTTCAGAGCTTCCACAGCAGAGACAAACTCATCCCATGTGGTCGGCTGAGCGATGCCATTGGCATCAAGCACAGCTTTGTTCGCCCAGACCCAGTTGGTGGAATGCACGTTCACAGGTGCGGAAACCCATTTGCCATCCGCTTTTGCAAATGCCTTCAGGGCGTCAGGAACAACCTCGTCCCAGCCTTCTTTGGCAGCCACATCATTCAGGTTTGCCAGCGCGCCCTGATTGGCCCAGTCCAGAATATCAAAGCCCAGCGCTTGTACGGCGGTTGGCGGATTGCCTGCGGTCACACGGGCGCGCAGCACGGTCATCGCCTGCTCACCACCGCCACCCGCAACAGGCATGTCCTGCCAGCCAACACTCTGGCCTTCCAGATCCTGTTTCAGAACGTTCAGCGCCGCCGCTTCGCCACCAGAGGTCCACCAGTGCAGCACCTCAACGTCTGCAGCCTGCACCATGCTGGTGCTGGCCAGCAATGCGCCCACAACAGCAGCCTTAGTTTTTGTAAAAATTCGCATGTTATCCTCCCAATCTGCGAAGTTTCTTTCGTTATTCCTCGTTTGTGTCGGTCACCCAACGCGCCCGGGTATTCCCGATCCGCATCACAACCGATTTCACCTCCAAAAATTCCTCAAAGCCATAGCGCCCGATTTCTCTGCCCTGGCCGGATTGCTTTGCCCCGCCAAAGGCGACCTCAGGAAAGCCATCCATCCACGTGTTGGTCCAAACCGTACCGGCTTCGGCGCGGCGGCTAAATTCCAGACAGTTATGGACACTGTCGCTCCATACGCCCGCAGACAGCCCGTAATCCGTGCTATTGGCCAATGTGACCGCCTCCTCCAGCGAGTCAAATGTCATCACCGACAACACTGGACCAAAAATTTCGTCTTGTGCAGCCCCCATGTGAGCGCTCACATCAATTAAAAC
>NZ_JAGHQX010000011.1 GCF_017744095.1 Shimia sp. R10_1
GCCAAGAAAATCATCGTCCGGGTCAAATATGTACCTGGATCATGCGTGTCGCCCGTATTGCCGTCATGAATACCCCAGCGGAATGTACCGCCTTTCTGAGGCGCCGCTGCAGCCTTTGTGGTCCATAGCCCCGTCGCTCCTGTCGCGGTCATACCAGCCGCAAGAGAATAATGCATAAAGCTCCGGCGAGAAATCCCACCTTTGCGGGCCGCATCGGCCAAACGATCAATGAGTTGCTGGTCTTTTTTGGTCATAGTACCTCCCTGACCTTGGTCAATTTTGGACCACCTCACCCACACTAAAGGGCTGTAGTCTCTTTAACTATTTTCGTTCAAACTGTTCAAAAACGACGTCACAAGCCAAGCACAAAACCGACAACATCGCTAGTGATCATTCGAAAACGATTTGCTTACCGCGCCTTAACCCTTCCAGTCAGCACATTTTCCGACGTGACTGTTTGCGACCAAGACTTGCAGAAACCGACCCATAACAATCTAGTGTTGGCGTCACTGCCTCACGCAAACCTCATCAATCTGACGCACTCAGCAAGGTCATTTGAACCGGATATCAACACAGTTCAAAACGCGATCTGCTGCCCGCTCACCTCTCAGCGGATAAGCAATAACTATCTATTTTTTTCATAAGCTTAAGATTGGCGATAAAACTGCCCGTCAAATGGGCAAGACCAAGATCATCCAAGGCGTCCGCGCTGCATCATCGGTGTCACGCCAAAGGCCGTTCGATAGACGCGCGCAAAATGACCAGCACTTTGAAAGCCGCAGGCCAAGGCGACTTCGATGACAGACAGCTCCGTCTGCACCAGCAGTTGCTGAGCCTTCTCTAGCCTTAATTCCATAAAATATTTTTTTGGGGACGCATTGAGGTACTTCCCGAACAGTCGCTCCAGCTGACGCGTTGAAATATTCAACTGCGCCGCGATCACAGCGGGCGAAACAGGCTCTTCAAGACTGTCCTTCATGATTTCAATGGCCCGTGTCAGATGCGCGTTGCGCATACCGTTGCGTGACTGTAACGAAACTTTCTGCGCCGCCGTTGCTTCGCGCGCCGCATTATACACCATCTGGTCGGCAACATCCGCAGACAGCTCAGCACCATGATCTTGCTCTATCAGGTGCAACATCAAATCCGCCGTTGCTGTCCCGCCTGAGGCCGTGATGTGCTTTTCTGAGGAAACAAATACATTCCTGACAGTGTTCACCTCAGGAAATTCTTCCATCATGACATCATGATACTGCCAGTGGATGGCCGCTTGCATGCCATTCAAAAATCCACCACGCGCCAACAGGTATGCGCCAGAATCCAGAGCGCCAATACCTGTCATACGCGTGCGATCAATCCGCCGCAAAGCATTCAGCAGTTCGCTGATACTTTTGTGCTGCATGTTGAGCCCGGAAACAACAAACAGACGTGTGCAATCCGGGATAGTGGCAAAACTGGAATGCGCATGAAGCACCGTGCCATCAGATGCACGCTCTTGCACACCATCAACCGAAGAATACGACCACCGGTACAATTCCTGCCCACTCACAAGGTTTGCAATGCGCAAAGGGTCTACGGCGCAGGACAATGCCAAGTGGGTGAAATCTTCAACAAGGGCAAAGACAAACTGCTTCGGAACGGCTTCCATCATGACATACCTCCCTGCCCTTACAGTACCCCACCTTAGTGGGGGCTTCTGACCCTAAGCTTTATACAAACATATTTTTTTATTGTAGACAATTTGTATTTTTCAAGCGATCATCCCCCAAAGCCGATAGAAATCGGCTAACGAGCCCTTAGTATTTTAGTAGAGGTCGCGATGAGCACCGCAAAAAGCACAAAGAAATCAATGTGTCTTGATGATTTGCGCAGACGAATCCTCACACAAGAATTGGAACCTGGGATCTACCTTGACGAAGCACAACTCGCCGAACGCTATGAGATGTCGCGCCCGCCCCTGCGTGAGGTTCTCAACCAATTGGCTGGCGAAGACTACGTAATCTTGCACAAAAATCGCGGTGCTCAGGTCGCCCCGATGACACACAAGACCCTGCGCAATTTCTTTGTCGCAGCCCCAATGATCTATGCTGCGGTATCACGCCTCGCCGCAGAACACGCGACCCCAAACCAAATCATGCGCTTGAAGGACGCGCAGCTATTGTTCCGCGCGTCAATAAGAGAAGGCGATGCGGCGGAGCGCGCACTCATGAACCAGCGTTTTCATGCGATCATTGGCGAAATGGCGGACAACGAATACCTGCTGCCGAGCCTGCGTCGGCTGTTGATCGACCACACGCGCATCGGCATGACCTTCTACAACCCTCGCCACGTCGCTCTGGCAGCACAACGGGACGTGGCTGCAGATCAGCACGATACAATCATCGAACTCATCGAAGCCGGCGACGCAGAGCGCGCGGCAGACCTCGCCATCGCGCATTGGGAGCTCTCCCGCGCAGAAATCGAAGCCTTCGTGACCCCGCAAGGCATGCAGTATCCGCTGGGCGAAGCCCCGGCCAAGGCTCGCTGAAAGGAACGCCATGAAATTTAATGGTATCTATACCCCGGCCATAACGCCTTACGGCGCAGATGGCAGCATCGACTATGACGCCCTTGCACGACAAATCGAATACCTGATCGACGCAGGCGTCCATGGCATCATTAATGGCGGCTCCACTGGGGAATACTATGCGCAGTCAATGGAAGAACGCCAAAAGGTCGCCGCCTTTACCAAAGACGTAATCGCAGATCGCGTTCCCTTGATTGTCGGCACAATTTCCGTTCGCTTTGACGAGTCCATCGAGATGGCTGAATTTGCGGCAAAAATCGGCGCTGATACGTTGCTGGTCGGCACGCCTCCCTATTCGGTGCCCACTGAACGCGAAAATGCCCTCAATACTCTGGCGATTGACCGGGCCGCAGACCTCCCAATCATGCTGTACAACTATCCCGGACGCATGGGCGTGAGCATGGGGGAAGAGTTTCTCGATCGCGTTGGGCGCAGCAAAAACATATGCGCGATCAAAGAAAGCTCTGGCGATATCAACCGTGTCCATCTTCTCGCACGGGATTATCCGCACATCCAGATGAGCTGCGGTATGGATGATCAAGCGCTGGAATTTTTTGCATGGGGTGCCCACAGCTGGGTCTGCGCGGGATCTAACTTCCTACCACAGGAGCACATCGCCCTCTGGCGCGCCTGTGCCGTAGAGGGGAATTTCGAGAAAGGGCGCAGGATCATGTCGGCCATGATGCCGCTCATGCGTGTTCTCGAGCAGGGCGGCAAGTTCATTCAATGCGTCAAGTACGGTTGTGAAATCATGGGCAACGACGCTGGGCCACCTCGACGCCCGCTCAAAGGACTTAACAAAGACGACAAGCGCCAATTGGAGCAGGTGGTGCGCGTGGTGAAACGTACGATTGCGGACATCGAAAGTGAGACAGGCAAATGAGTGATCTTCTGACAACCGAAGAGTACAAGGCAATCGCGGCTGGCCTCATGCTGCCAAATCAAGCGTTTGTAGATGGCAGCTTTCGCCCCGCTAGGTCTGGCAATACATTTGAAACCCTCAATCCAGCCACCGGGGAAACTCTCACGCAGATTTCCGCCTGCAATGCCGACGACGTTGACTTCGCCGTAGAAAAGGCTCGCGATGCGTTTGAGGATGGCCGCTGGGCACGTCTACATCCAAGCGAACGCAAAGAAGTGTTGATCCGCTTGGTCAAACTGATGAAGCGCAACGCACGCGAATTGGCCGTGATGGAAAGCCTCGACAGCGGCAAAACCGTTTATGACTGCGAAACTGTAGATATTCCCGAAACGCTGCACTGCCTCACCTGGCATGCCGAGCTGATCGACAAAATTTACGATCAGGTATCTCCTGCTTCAGACGATCATATTGCAATGGTGGTGCGTGAACCCGTGGGTGTTGTCGGATTGGTTTTGCCCTGGAATTTCCCACTGCTGATGCTGGCTTGGAAAATCGGGCCGGCTCTGGCCGCTGGATGCTCAGTCGTTGTGAAACCCGCAGAAGAGACTTCGCTCACCGCATTGCGCGTCGCCGAACTCGCTATGGAAGCTGGCGTCCCGGCGGGTGTTTTCAACGTGGTAACCGGCAGCGGCGCAGAGGTTGGGGAACCGCTCGGGCGCCATATGGACGTGGACATGGTGTCGTTCACCGGATCCACCGCCACGGGCAGACGGTTTCTGGATTATGCCGGGGCCTCCAATCTCAAAGAAGTCACACTTGAAATGGGGGGGAAAAACCCCGCCATTGTATTGCACGATGCGGAAAACCTGGATCGCGTGGCTGCACATATTGTAAATGGCGCATTCTGGAATATGGGGGAAAATTGCTCCGCCTCTTCCCGCCTGATCGTGCACAAAGATATCAAGGATGCATTGCTCGAACGCATTAAAGCCCACGCCCGCGAATGGCCAATGGGTGACCCCCTCGACCCGCAGAACCGCGTCGGCGCTTTGGTCAGCAAAACGCATTTTGACAAAGTGGCCAGCTATCTTGACGAGGGCTTGGTGGTAATGGGGGGCACAGCGCAAGACGGCTTTGTGGAACCCACAATTCTGGAAGTGACCCCGCACACCAAACAAGCACAGGAGGAGATTTTCGGACCAGTCCTTTCGGTTCTCACTGTTGGCAGCTTTGAAGAAGCCATCGCTCTTGCAAACGACACAGAATACGGTCTGGCTGCATCCATTTTCACAGCAAACATCAAGCGCGCTTTACGCGGCGCGCGGGCCTTGCGTGCGGGCACGGTAAGCGTCAACAGTTTTGGCGAAGGAGACATCAGCACCCCCTTTGGCGGCTTTAAACAGTCGGGCTTTGGCGGGCGTGACAATGGCATCCACGCACATGACCAATACACCCAGCTGAAAACCATCTGGGTTGATCTTACTGATGACGATGAAGAGGTGGTTGTGTGACCATTCGGTCGGTCAAAACACTTCCCAAGTTGCCAGGACCTGCGGCGTGGAATGCCATTCTTCCGCCGCAGCCCCCCTCTGAGCCGTTGTTTGGCCCACATAAGGCAGATGTCATGGTGATTGGCGGAGGATTTGCCGGTCTCTCAGCGGCGCGTCGTCTCAAGCAGCTGGAACCAAATGCCAAAGTCGTGGTGCTCGAAGCGACCCGTATCGCCGATGGCTCGGCGGGGCGCAATTCTGGCTTTATGATCGACCTGCCGCATGAATTGACCTCTGATGACTATGCAGGCGCAGGCGATGACCGGGTGATGATCGCCTTGAACCGGCAGGCTCAGGCGTTTGGCCGCACCGCCGTCGAAGAATATAACATCGACCCGAACTACTTTGATCAGGTCGGCAAGGTGAATGGCGCCGTCAGCGCAGCTGCGCATGCGCATAACGAAACCTACGCCCGCCATCTCACAACACTCGGTGAAACGAGCGAGATGCTGGATCACCAAGAGATGCACGATCTAACAGGATCAAAGCATTATCGATCAGGGCTCTACACAGCCGGTACAGTCATGTTGCAGCCAGCTGGGTATATTCGTGGCCTTGCACAAGGGTTGCGCAACCAAGGCGTGGCTGTTTTTGAAAACGCACCCGTCACCCAGCTGAGCCGCGAAGGGGCATCTTGGACCGCCAAGACCACAAACGGCAGCGTCAGCGCGGAACGCGCAATTTTGACGGTGAATGGCCATCTTGAAAGCTTTGGTTTTGAAAGCGGCCGTTTGATGCAACTGTTTCTGTTCGCCGTCATGACACCCGAGCTGGATACAGAGACTTGCGCGCGTCTCGGCGGCACGTCGCGCTGGGGCATCACGCCTTCCGACCCTATGGGCACGACGATGCGCCGAATAGACACAGGTCAGGGTGGCAACCGCATCATAACGCGCACCTGCGCGGTTGTGGCACCCAACGCGCGTATCTACGCCTCTCAAGTCGCGCGTGCCGGAAAGGTAATGCAACGCAAATTTGACGCGCGCTTTCCACAATTGGCCGGGATAAAAATGGCACATGCTTGGGCAGGGCATCTTTGCCTGTCCCTCAATGGCGTGTCTGTCATGCGCAAACTTGACACCGGCCTATACTCAGGTTGCGTACAAAATGGCTTGGGAACGGCGCGCGGCACATTGACCGGAATAGGTGCCGCCGAGCTGGCATGCGGCGTCCAAAGCAACATCACCGAGCATTTCGGCGCGGAAGCCGCCCCCAAAAGACTGCCGCCAAGCCCATTGCAAAGGATCGGTGCAAACGCTCTGATCAAATACAAAGAATGGCGCGCCAGCAACGACTGATCACAGCCAAGTCCTATTAGCAGACGCAGCGCAGCGGGGTCCGCTCCCCAAATCGGGCCAAAATCGCGCACAAAACCTCAAAAGAACAAGGCATATCTCAAGCGCTTTAGGAGCGTTGAAGATATGCCTCTGCCCTTTTTGCCTCGGAATTGGATGCGGTGATCAGTGGTCTTGGTTCAAAGCATCCGCCGCAGGGATTTCGCGTTCCCGCCGCGCAATGTAGTCTCGCAACTCCTCGTCTTTGGCGATGTCCAACACAGGCTCCTGATAGTCGGCCAACAGACTCTTGGCGTGTTCCAATGCCCGCTGCGTGACCTCCTTTGACCCTTCTGCGATCCACTGCTCAATAGAGTTGTTGTCAAAAAGCTCAGGCATAAAGAAGGCTGTTTGGAAATTCTCCTGTGTGTGCGGGTGCCCCAAGTAATGCCCACCAGGCCCTACCTCCGGCACAGCAGACAACGCTTGGTCAAAGTCATCCCATTTGGGCCCTTCCGCCATCCGGTAGGCCATGGCGCATTGCTCCGCATCGACAATGAACTTTGCCACAGAGCAATGCATACCTGCTTCATTCCAACCGGCAGAGTGCCAAATATAGTTCGCACCGGCATGGATCACTGACGACAAAGTGGTCGCGCTCTCATAGCCTGCCTGCGCATCAAACGTCTTGGCACCTCCCAACGTATTGGACGTGCGCCAAGGCACACCGTAGTGGCGTGCCATTTGCCCAATCATGAAGTTCATTAGGCTGATTTCAGGCGTCCCAGCCATAGGCGCCCCGGACTTCATCGACACCGTGGACAGGTAGTGCCCATAAATCGCAGGCGCGCCACGCCGGATCACTTGTGTATAGGCCAAGGCACTCAGGGCCTCAGCATTGAGCTGCGCAACAGTCGCCGCCACACTGGCCGGCGTATTGGCGCCGCCCAACACAAACGGCGAACAGAGCACGGGCTGATTGCGCTTACAGAATGCACGCATCGCGCCCAACATGGTTTCATCCCATACCAGCGGTGAGTTGCCATTGCAGTTCCCGGTGGTAACAGGATGGCTGTCTATAAAGTCTTCGCCAAACAAGATTGCACACATGTCCAGCACGTCTTCCGCGTTCTTAGGACTGGTGGTCATCCCCATGAACATCTTGTCAGAATGCTTCATCGACGAATAAGTGATCCGCAAATGACGTTGACTGATCGGGTGGTCATAGGGCTCTACAATGTGGTGCGCCGTCGAATGCAACGCAGGGCTCATGTGACTCAGTTTGTGAAACATCGCAAGATCATCAAGCGTCGGATTGCGTCGGACATCTTCCAAGTCGCGCAGAAACGGCGCTCCGGTCATGGGCACAAAAACCGAATGCGGTCCACCAAGCCGCACGTTGTTGGCGGGATTTCGCGCGTGGTAGGTGAAATCAGACGGGATCGTCGCAATCAAATCGCGCACAAGGCCACGATCCAAATAGACCATCTCGCCTTCAACCTTGGCGCCGGCTTTTTTCCAGTCTTCCAGCGCGATATCATCGCGAAACTGAACGCCAACATTCTCCAGAATGTCCATCGAGGCCGCATCAATGCGTTCTACCTGGGCGCCATCCATCACCTCGCAAAGCGGGATATTGCGGGTCAGCCCCGGCAACATGGTAAAATCTCGGGCGGTGCGAAGGCTGCGACGCGCGCTCCGGCCACCGCTGCGAGCTCGGGTTTTTGTAGCTGTTTCGCTCATCGGTGTTCCTCTCATTGTCTGAAAGAACACTGACCCAGGTGCCAGCCAACCCGCCTATAGGAATGCGAAATCTTTTTGCAGGAAACGACCCGGCGCAATCAGAACGCGCTCCAGAACTCAGAACGCCATAACCCGCTCCACAACCCAGAAGGTTGCGATGCCCCCAACGGCATAGCTGACCGTCTGATGTGCCAACCCGGTCACAGTTGCCCCCTGCCCCGGAACACTGGCCACCAGTCTTCGCCCAATCGCCATCAGCAATAGGATCACAGAGACAAAGGCAAGCTGCCCAGCTTCCACACCCACATTAAAGGCCAATAAGGCGATGACGATATCTTGGTCCGGCAATCCAATATCACTCAGCGCTCCAGCAAACCCAAGACCGTGCAACAAGCCAAACGAAAATGAAATCAACCAAGGCGCGCGCACTGCAAGCCGCCGACGATCGCATTTGAGGATCTCGGCAGCCATAAAGACGATAGAAAGTGCAATAACCGCTTCGACCGGTGGACCTGGCACATTTATGTATCCCAATGAGGCCAATGCCAGCGTGACCGAATGCGCCACGGTAAATGCCGTGATCGCGGCTATCAACCGCCGAACATCATGGATCAGTAACACCAGCGCAAAAACAAAAAGGAGGTGATCCCAGCCTTCCAAAATATGGTCAAAACCAAGCGAGGCATAACTGCCAAAGACAGCCAACTTGGAAGCATCCTCCACAATAACATGGGTTGGGTTCTCTGGGGTCAGGCGTATGGTTAACGGGGACCGCTCAAGAGGCTCAATACGCAGCAAAACATCGGTGCGCTGCGCAGCCAACCCATCAATCGTCACAGTTTCACCAGCAATCCCAGTTGGGCAATCAACGACCCAAGAGGAGATCCAGGCCGCCCCATCAAAATTAGGCTCGGGGCGGGCTATGGGGGCGCAACTTTCTGGCAAAGACGGATCAATCGCCATGGGCGTTCCTGCAACATCTGGTTGGCGCCAGAAAACTTGCCAGGAATGGGCCGTGAGTTGCCGCACGTCTAAAAAGCCAGGCTCCAAAGCATGGCCAAAAGCGTGGCCCGCTGAAAAGGCGAACAGCACTGAAACGTAAACCAAAACCCTCCGGATCATTGCGACAGCCTGTCAGTCAACTGAGCGGGGCCCAGTGTTTCAACGTCATATTTTGCCTTCAGCGTTTGAAACTGTGCTTCCGACAACTCGTTTGTCAGGCCGCGTCTCCAGTCAAACAGCACGTCTTCCTTTATGCTCTCAAACGGTGGCAGCTGTGGCGCATTGCGCTCCAAAAGGTAAACAAGATGGATCCCATACCCGGATTGAACGGGGCCACCCCACGCGCGCAAAGGCATATCCTTCAAGGCGACAAAGAACCCCTGCCCAAAACGTCCATCCACTTGCCGGCGTGGCGCCAGAGGCTGCATTGTCGGCAGCAAGCTACTGGTGTTGTAGCGCTCAGAAGATGCGCCAGCATTGAGCGCATCAAGAGCGGCACTAACGTCGTCGTGCGTTGCGCCTTGCCCCAAATAAACTTGTTCAAACGCAACCTCGGCCTGGAGCGCAAAACGGTCTGAGTTCTGCTCCAGATGCGCGCGCAATACAGCCTCTTCAGGCTCTAGAGCTTGCGACAAAGATGTCGTTAAAAACTCCATTTTCTGGACCAAACGATTGCGCACAATCAGGTCGTTTTGATCCAGCCCAAGCGCGCGAGCTTCCCTCACAAGAATTTCTTCGCGCAACAACGTGTCTTGCATGCCGCTCAGCTCTTGTGCAGTGGGCATGCGTTGCCAAGCACCTGAAAACTGCGTCACCAGTCGGTCAATATCCTTGGCATCAATGACAATCTGATCTTGACTTGCGTTCCTTTGCGCACCCGGGTTCAAAAACGAAAACCAGGCGAAAACCGCACAACCAATCAGAAAAAAATGAAGGACGGGTTCTTTTAATAGAGGCATCAGTCAACTTCTAAGAGCAAAATTATTTATATGAAAACAGAGAGCTTCGAAATTCTTCGATACCACTCTGCATAAAACACCCACATCGCACTAGCTTTAAAAGCTGCCATCCGCCGTTTTCCCTCGCAACGCCCCCCTTAGCGCAGCGGACCGCAGGTCAGTGAGAAATCCGCCGAACGTCAGTAGCACCTATTCTGAAACGAGCCGCGAGTACCCCTTCGACATAGCGATTGCCGTAAGCGCTGCACGCCTTCGGTTAGAAGGAGCTCACTCTATAGACAAACCAGCACGTTGTGATATCCAAACACCGCTAGGTCATCCCAGCCGCACTCCAAGTTTTACCGCGAATGTAGTTTGGACTGACACACAGACGCGGACACCGGCGCGCTCTCATTGTTCAGTATCGCGCGACCCTATGCACCAACCTCAGAGGCGCAGGCTAGATTTGGCGGCTTTGAGGGCCCATTCTGATCAATGGCTACCATCCTAGGAATACAGTCTTTTCCCAAAGTGTGGTCGTAAACGGAACTTCTTCATGACGTTTGAAAAACCAAAAATGAACCGACGAAACTTTGTCATGGGCGCCAGCGCTCTCGGGTTCGGAGGGCTGATCGGACTACCCCAGCTCCGGGCGAACACGGCGCAGCCGCTCGCGGTTCAAACACGCAACACAGCATTTTCGATCGGGGGCAGGCCTGCGACAAAGGGCTTGGTCAGTTTTACGGAAAATGGTCCACCACCGGTGCTGCGCTTCAAACGTAATCAGACAGCACGGATTGATGTGACAAACGGTCTGGAAGAGTACACAAGCATTCATTGGCACGGCCTGCGGATCGCAAATGAAATGGACGGCGTTCCCTATCTCACCCAGTTTCCGATCGCGCAGGGCGAAACCTTTTCTTATGAGTTTACGCCGCCGGATGCCGGCACCTTTTGGTATCACCCCCATTGCAACACCATGGAACAGATGGCGCATGGCCTGACCGGAATGTTGATCGTCGAAGAGGACACCGACCCAGGGTTTGACGCAGAACTGCCTATCAACCTAAAAGATTTCCGGCTGCAAGACGACGGAACACTTCTTCCCTACTTCACTGCACGCGGCGCAGCACGCGGCGGCACCGAAGGCAATGCACGCACTGTCAACTGGGAAACCACGCCAGAATACCAGATCCCAACCGGAGGATTGGTGCGCCTACGCATCGTGAACACAGATTTGACACGAGTTTACAAAATTTTTCTGCCAGAAACCGAAGGCAAGATCATTGCCTGGAATGGCAACCCTGTGCGCGACGCAATAGACTGGCCCACACAATCCGCACCCCTCTGGATTGCGCCCGGTGAGCGGGTCGACATCGCAATGCACGCACCACAATCAGAGGATCAGTCAGTTGTGGTCCAGACGCTCATCGCCAAGCGGCCTCAGCCGCTATTTTACATGCGCACAGCCGGTACACCCATAAAACGCGACCTCGCCGAACTGAAGCCTTTGCCCGCGCTGGAAGTCGACGAACCAGACCTCAAAACCGCCGAGGTCAAAGATATCTTATTTGGCTGGTCCCCCGAAGGAACCGGCAGCAACAACGGCCTATGCGGGGATTTTGGGTATACTTTCTGGTCAATCAACCGCAGCCCTTGGCCCGGAGACGCCATCGAAAACACAGGCCCAGTGGTCGAGCTATCCCACGGCAAAAGCTACATTTTGCGCCTGACCAACAAGTCACCCAACCTTCACCCGATTCACCTTCATGGGTTGATCTTTCGACCATTGCGTTCAAACCAGCGCAGTTTGCCAAGCAATTGGACCGATACGATTTTGTTGCTGAAAGATGAGACAATCGAAGTCGCTCTGCGAGCCGACAATCCAGGGAACTGGGCGTTCCATTGTCATGTGATCGAGCATCAAAAATCGGGGCTATCGGGCTATATCAGTGTGGTGTGATGCCTCACCCCAGCCGCAATCGCTCACATTTGGCAACTTGAGAAGCGCTGCGACACAGCTGCGCAGCCCGCAGGCCAATCTCCGCTCGCACGGCAGGTTTTTCTCTGCCAAACTGAGTGCAAAGAATTTAGAAGCAGGTTTGTAATGAGTGTTTCACGTCGCAATTTTGTTCTTGGCCTTTCAAGTCTAACGCTCACAGCTTGCCAGAATGCAACCAGCATCAGACCAGGCACGCCGACGTCCGCTCAGACCGGGTTGTCGGCAGATCTGCGCCCGCAACCCAATCCGGACTACAACCTTTGGGTTGCTAACTTTCGTCAACGCGCACTCTCTCAGGGAATAAAGGAGACGACGCTCAACTCGGCCTTCCGACAAACGGGCTATCTTCCCGGTGTCATAACCCGAGATCGCAATCAGACAGAGTTCACCCGCACTCTCGAAGACTACCTCTCAATAGCCGCCTCCGACACGCGCATCGCCAAAGGACGCGCCGCCTATAGCCAGTACGCCAGCACACTCAATCGTCTGGAGCGAAGTTACGGCGTTCACGCTTCAATCATTTGCGCCATCTGGGGGCTGGAAAGTTTCTACGGTGAGCGAAAAGGCGACATTCCAGTCATCTCTGCAACATCCACTCTGGCTTTCGATGGTCGGCGCGGAAGCTTTTATGAAAAACAGCTGATCGCTGCACTCAAGATTTTACAAAATGGCGACATCCCTGTGAGCCAAATGACCGGCAGTTGGGCCGGCGCCATGGGACATACACAGTTTATTCCCACGAGCTATCTGGCGTTCGCGGTCGATTTTACCGGCGATGGGCGTCGCGACATCTGGTCGGATGATCCCTCAGATGCCCTTGCCTCTACGGCGGCCTACCTACAAAAAAATGGCTGGACGGCAGGCATGAGTTGGGGGCGCGAACTGCGCCCAAATGAGACAGCCTCACGCGAACTGCAACCTCAGCCTGGCGGACCACGATTTGCGATCACCCGCAATTTTGATGTCATCAAGCGCTACAACAACTCAGACAGCTATGCGATCGGTGTCGGCCACCTGGCAGACCGCATCGCTGGCGCTGGGCCCCTCAGCACGCCCTTCCCGCCAGACAAATATGGCCTCACCAAAGACGACCGTATTGCGCTTCAAACGCGCCTGACAGCGCGTGGATTTGACACAGGAGGTGCTGACGGGGTGTTGGGGCCAAAGTCGCGCAAAGCCATTTCGGACTATCAGCGCAGCATTGGGCTTGCCCCCACCGGGGAACCCTCTCAGCAATTGCTGGCCTCTCTTAGCTGAAGGCCATTCAGAAAATATGACGACGCCCCTTCTGCAGGGGTCAAAGTGGCTGCAAACGCCGCATTCTGAGCAACCACAGACATGTGAAACACCCGCTCTCTTGAGGGCCGGGTGATCTATCCCATTTTTGCGAACCTGTCGGCGCGAAACACGAAAATGACGCTTTCTGCAGAACCAAGTAGAGCGATCGCTGTACCATCTGCACATGATCGGAACAAAACAACGCATTGCACGCGACCTTCACAGACTGTTCTCGGAATTGGGCTTTGCGAGCCCCGGAGTCGAGGCGCTGCGCGCCGGAGCAAACGTCTCCATCCGAACGCTTTACAAACACTTTCCAAGTCGCGAGGCGATGGTGATAGGCGCATTGGAACATCGTGATGTCGCCTATTTTAACTGGCTAGAAGGCGGTCCATCCGACGGCGCCGACCACGTGCTGCACCCTCTGGTCCGGCTCGGGGATTGGCTGCATACCGTGGCCAATACAGGGTGTCTTTTTTTGAATGCCATGGCGGAACACCCTGACAGCGCGGCAATTGCGAACGTCGTTAAAGCGCACAAAGCCAAGTTGGCAAACGAATTTCAAATCAGGCTCTGTCGCGTCGCTCCAAATCAAGACACGCAACCATTGGCTGAAACGCTGTTCCTTTTGCACGAGGGCCTCACGGAAGTGGCGCGCCTGCAAACTCCAACAACCGCAACCGCCGCTGCCCTACATGCCGCGCGTAGACTTCTTTCACAGGAAAACATCACATGATCCCCGCCCCATGTATTAAAGAGATACATATTTATCAGTATGATCTGCCTGTAAAAAATGGCCCATATAAAATGGCCAATGCAAGTGTTTGGGCGCTGGATACAACGCTCATTCGTGTTGTCACAGAAGATGGCACAGAAGGTTGGGGAGAGACCTGCCCCGTTGGCCCCACATATGCCGAGGCACACGCCGGCGGAGCGAGAGCCGCGCTCATGTATATGGCGCCGGATTTGATCGGCGCGCCGCTATGGCCAAACCTCTTGCAACGCAAAATGAACAACCTTCTGAATGGCCACAACTACGCAAAGGCCGCAGTGGACATTGCAGCTTATGATGCCCTCGGAAAACGCATGGGCCTTCGCGTGGCCGAGCTCCTTGGCGGCGCAGTCACCGAAAAGGTGCCATCCTACTTCGCAACCGGAGTTGGAGTACCCGATGACATCGCCAAACTAGTGGCCAGCAAACGCGATGAAGGCTACCCGCGCATTCAGGTCAAAGTTGGCGGACGCCCCGTCGAAATAGACATCGAAACGATCCGCAAAGTCTGGGAACAAATCAAAGGATCCGGGATGCGTTTTGCAGTCGACGGCAACCGCGGCTGGACCACACGGGATGCGTTGCGGGTCAGTCGAGAATGCCCGGACATTCCCTTCATCATGGAACAGCCCTGCAACACCATCCAAGACCTGCAGAAAATTCGCCCTCAAGTTTCCCATGGAATTTACATGGATGAAAACAGCCTTGATCTGAACACCGTGATCAGCGCCGCAGGCACAGGGCTCGTGGATGGGTTTGGCATGAAAGTCACCCGTATCGGCGGGCTCACCAATATGCGCAGTTTCCGTGACATCTGCGAAGCGCGCAATCTGCCTCACACCTGCGACGATGCTTGGGGCGGAGATATCATCGCAGCGGCCTGCACGCACATCGCAGCAACAGTCCGACCTGACCTGTGCGAAGGCGCGTGGTTGGCCGCGCCCTACATCGACGGGCACTACGACCCCCAAAACGGCATCAGAATTGAAAATGGCCACATTGTGCTGCCGACAGGGCCTGGCCTCGGGATCACCCCTGATATTTCACTCTTTGGCGCCCCCATAGCCAGCTTCGGAGGATAAAGACACTCATGACATTCCAAGGGAAACGCGCACTCGTCACGGGCGCAGCAGGCGGCATCGGCCGTGCCATCGTCACCGAATTGCGTGCCCAAGGGGCACGGGTCGCTGTGGCCGACCAAAACGTCTCTGAGCTTGCAGCAGACGCATATCTGCCGGGGGATCTACGCGAAGCGGCCTACTCCGACACCCTCCCCCAAGAAGCGGCAGCCGCTTTGGGCGGGCTCGACATTGTTATCAACAACGCTGGCGTTATAACGCGCGGTTCAGTCACGGAAACCACCGACGCAGATTGGGATCTTTCTCTTGGCGTGAATGTCCACGCCCCGTTTCGGATTTGCCGCGCTGCAATACCCATCATGGCCAAAAACGGGGGCGGTGCCATCGTCAACACAGCCTCTTGCTGGGGAGGCAAGGCACCCGGGCCAAACCATGCACTTTATTGCATGACAAAAGCGGCCATTGCCTCCTTAACACAATGCATGGGCATGGATCACGCACATCAAGGAATCCGCGTGAACGCGGTTTGCCCAAATGAAGTCAACACCCCAATGTTGCGCAGCGGCTTTGCAAAACGTGGTTTTGATCCTGACACTGCAGTTGCCGAACTTGGCACAACAGTTCCTCTCGGTAGGATCGCCGAACCAGAGGACATCGCCGATGTGGTCCTGTTCCTGGCATCAGATGCCGCGCGCTATATGTGTGGTGCCCTAATCGAAGTAAACGGCGGGAAACCAGTGTCATGAGGCGATTTGAGGGAAAAGTCGCCTTGGTCACGGGTGGGCGATCCGGGATCGGTCGCGCAATAGCCAAAAAGCTGCAAGACGACGGTGCACGCGTCTTCACTGCACAACGTCAAAGAGATGAAAACTTCGAAAGTATCGTGACCGACTTCGCGGACCCAGCAGCTCCTGCCCACACGATAGAGCGCATCATAACGGACGCCAAGCGACTGGACGTACTGGTCAACAACGCGGGCATGATGACAGAGGCCTCAATCGAAAACATGCGCATTGAGGACTGGCATCACACACTTGCCGTGAACCTGACAGCGCCGTTTTTGCTGATCAAAGCCGCCCTGCCGCACCTTCGTGCAACACGCGGGAATGTGGTCAATATCGGCTCAATTGAGGGCCTTGGAGCCAATCCCAAACATGCGGCCTATTGCGCGACCAAGGCAGGGCTGCATGGCCTCACCCGTGCCGTGGCCATCGATCATGGCGCAGAGGGCATTCGCTGCAACGCCGTCGCACCCGGATGGATTAATACACAGCTCAATCTCGATTTCATCAACGCCATGCCAGATCCCCAGAGTTTTCGCAGCGAAATTGGGAAAATCCATCCTGTCGGACGCACGGGCGGCCCTGAAGAGGTGGCCTCTTTGGTTGCATTCCTAGCCAGCGAAGAGGCCAGCTTCATCACCGGGCAAATCTACACCGTAGACGGCGGAAGGACAGCAAAACTCAGCCTGCCGTGACAAGCCTGCCGCTTTTGCCGCAAACTGCGATAAAACACAGAAAGCCGATCGAAAATGAGATTGGCGCAAGGAAGACTTGCATGCCTCTCTGCGCCAATCCCAAGTCGTGAACACATGATGCGTCGCCTGCATGGTGCCTCAAAAATCCTGCCAGAGCGCCGTAGCAGCCCCACCAGCGTCCACCACGAGCCGGCCACGCGGCTCTGGAACTTCTTGTGTCTTGTGCTCCGGATGATCTGCGCCCAGTACAGGCGTTTTATCCTGTGTGCCGTCAGTTTCAGGCTGTGCTCGCGCACCAGCATCCTTCACAGGGCGCTGTTCCGTTTTTCTTTGAACATCCCCTTGAGCAATGTGAAAACGCGCAACCATCTCCGTGAGATCATCCGCATCGCGGCGCAGCATCTGGCCCGCTGCAGAGCTTTCTTCTACCATCGCAGCATTGGCCTGCGTCACCTGGTCCAGCTGCAATACACTCGCATTGATTTCTGCCAGACCAACGGATTGCTCGGATGCACCGAGGGCAATATCGCTCACCAATCGCGAAATATGGGACACACGATCCGAAATACTATTGAGCGCTTCACCGGCCTTGCCAACTAGGACCACTCCGCGTTCAACCTGTCTTGTGCTACCGCTTATCAAATCGCGAATTTCCATGGCCGCTTCTGAGGACCGCATGGCAAGCGCGCGTACTTCGGAGGCAACAACTGCAAATCCACGGCCCGCATTGCCTGCACGCGCAGCTTCAACACCCGCATTCAGGGCCAAAAGGTTGGTTTGAAACGCAATGTCCTCAATGACGGCAATAATCTTCTCTATTTGCTCCGATCCACGCTCTATTTCTGTCATCGCGTCTACGGTATCGCGCACAACCTCTCCGCTGGCCTCTGCTTCGTCTCTCGCGTTGGATACCACGCCTTCCACGGTCTGTGCGCTATCCGCCGCCGCTTGCACGTTCTTTGTCAGCTCTTCCAACGCAGCAGCCGTTTCTTCAAGCGTCGCAGCCTGGTTTTCCGTACGCTGTGCCAAATCCAGAGACGATTGGCTGATCTCAGACGCCCCGTTTTGAATTCTGTCTGCGGCGCTCACCACTTTAGACACAGTTTCATTCAAGCTTTGCACCGTTCTGTTGAAGTCGGTCCGCAGCGCGTCGTGCTCATCTCCAAAGGCGGTATCAATCGTCTCAGAGAAGTCACCAGCAGACATCCGCATCAATCCAGAACTCAAGGTTTCAACGACTGCAGCCTGTTCCAAAGCAGCCTGCGCCCGAGCAGCCTCCAGATCTTTGGCTTTCTTCAGGTCGACCCGCATTGCTTTAAGCGTTTTGCCCAGGTCACCGATTTCATCCCCACGTTCCGCGACCTTGACCTCTACATCAAAATCCCCAGCCGCGATCTCTACCATCGCGCTGCGTATCTCCTTCAAAGGTTGGGTCATGAAACGCGCAAAAAGCCACCCTAACGCACACATGATGACAGCGATCACAAGGCTGGCGAGCCCGAAAATGCGTGCTGTGGCACGCACAGGCGCCATGGTTTCTTCGACATCCTGTTCTGCGACGATGGCCCAATTTGCCTGCGCAAGCGAAACCGGTGTGGAATATGCCACCACCTCTGTATCGTTGACACCAAGCCCGCCGGACACATAGGTGTCTACTCCCTCCAATGCAGAGGTGACATGTGCGGCATCACCCATTGGCTGCAGAACCTGATACCCACCATCAAATCGAGAATTGCTGCGTGCCAGCCCATCCTCGCCGACCAAATAGATCTGTGTTGTCTCCCCAAGGCCTCGGCTGCTGTTGACAATCACACTCAACAAATCGACCGGGATCTGAAGCGCGACCACACCGGCAGGCGCACCTCCAAGATCCACGACTTGTGATGCGACGAAGGCAGCCGCGGCGCCGTTGCTCGGAGCGTAAGGACGCATATCCGAAAAATAGACCTCCCCCGGCTCTCCCGCGAGGGCAGCACGAAACACTTCCGCAAGCCCACTGTCTTTGAATGGCCCAGTCTCGAGATTGGTTGCAAAGTCAGATTCCTTAAAAACAGAATACAGGATATCTCCGCGCCTGCTGATCAGGAAAGCATCATAAAAACCCTTCACCTCAATCATTTTACGCATCGCGGGGTGGTACTGCTCGTGATTGACGTGGTACCAATCGTTCCCATTCGCACGATCCAGAAGATGTTTGGACCCCACCGCATTCGGGTTTTCGGTGATATACGCATCAACCAAGCTCTGTTCTGGATCACCTTCAATTTCTTTCCAAGCTTGACCGAATTTTTGTAAGGTCTCGCCGGTCGCGGAGGATGACGCAAGCGTCACGACATCTGCATCCAAGCCTGCCATCATCGTTTCAACAGCAGTGCGTCTGTCTGAAACAAGAGATGACATATGTGCTTCGACGGCACCAAATGCATAGCGCTGCAAACTCACAAGGCTCACGACACCAATTGCTGCAGCAGAAAGTACGCTAAAAACCACAAGCAACAGGGGCAGTTTTTTTGATAGGCTCAACGAGGCAAATCTAAACATTTGGCTTTCCTTTTTCGGCTGTGGCGCCGGACGCTTGTCCAAAATGCTTTACAGAACCGAAATATTTGGTTTGAAAATCAGACCAATTAGCCAAACAACTGATTAGATGATTATTTTTTTGATGCCAACCAACGCTTCACTTGTGCATCGCGCAACCCAAGAAGGATAATCACGAAAGTGTGAGGATCGCAAAGTTGATATTGCAACTCCGCAAAAGTCCGAAAATGAAATTCGAATCATCGCGCGCGCTCTATTTCTGCTGCCAACGAGACATCCGAAACGTGCCTGCGAACCAAAACTCAATGGGCTTGAAGCGGCTCCGCCTAGCGCGCGCCTACATCTTGCGGTGCAACTGAAACAGACTTGATGACAGCATAGCACTCAACGCCGGGCGCAAGCCCAAGCGTTTCCGCGGATCGCTGTGTGATCCGCGCCAAGACCCGGCCCGCCTGGGTATCAACAGCAACGATTGCGCCGGGCCCCGCCCCAGCCCGCACAGAATGAACAGACCCGCGCAAAATATTCAAAGCAGACAGTGCGTGCGGGGCTTGGAGCGCCAAAATCACATCATGCGCTGCAATACGAACGCGCACCAAATCGTCTTTTGGCTGAGGCAACCGGGGCAAGAGCAATGGTACACCGTTTGCGTTCAGCTCCGTCAGGCCATCCTCGTGATGCTTTGCAACGCGTGCACGTAAAACAGCCCCCACTGCGCGCACGCCCAGCGGGGTGAAACTGGGGTCTGCAAGGACCTCATCGGCAGGTCCAATACGCGCGACACGCCCGTTCTCCAGCGCGACGACCGTTGTCGCAAGACGGGCAACCTCAGCAATCGAATGGGTCACATATAATATTGGCAGCGAAAACGTATCTCTGAGCCGTTCAAAATACGGTAAAATTTCTGCTTTGCGTGGCTCATCCAGCGCAGCGAGTGGTTCATCCGCCAGGATCAGCCTTGGACGTGCCAAGAGCGCCCGCCCGATCGCGACCCGCTGCTTTTCCCCCCCAGACAACTCCGCCGGCCGACGCTCAAGAAGCGCCCCAATACCCAAAATCTCGATCACCTGATCAAACGGCGCGACCTCGGGGCGTCCTTTGGCAAATCTCTGCCCGTAGAGCAAATTTCTGCGCACAGACATATGGGGGAACAAACGCCCTTCTTGAAAGACATAGCCAAGCTCACGACGGTTGGCACCCACCCAAACACCTGCGGAACTGTCCGCAAGGGATCGCCCATTCACCACAATGCGCGCATGACTTGGCCGGCTTAGCCCTGCAACGGCATTGATCACCGTTGTCTTACCTGATCCCGAGCTGCCAAACAGCACGGTAAGCCCGGCTGGGGCGTCAAATTTGGCATCCAGCTCAAATCCTGGAAACTTCTGCCGAACCTCAACGGAAATGCTCAACCCTGCCCCACTCTCCGCGCGATCTTGCGCGCAAAAATTTCTGACAAGATCAAAGCGCCCATCGCCACACCAACCGATAGGATCAAAAGGCGGATGGCAGCCGCTTCGCCGCCTGGAACCTGCAAAAATGCATAAATCGCTGATGGAACTGTTCGAGTTTGACCAGGAATGTTGGAAACAAAGGTAATCGTGGCACCGAACTCTCCCATCGCCTTGGCGAAAGCGAGCACCATTCCTGCCAAGATCCCAGGCAAAATCAGCGGCAGCGTCACCGTCGCAAAGACCCAGATCCGGTTTGCCCCAAGGGTCGCCGCAGCCTGTTCCAATGCCGGATCGACTGCCTCAATAGACAGGCGTATGGCGCGCACAAGCAAAGGAAAAGCCATCACCGCAGCAGCCAGGGCCGCGCCCGTCCACCGAAAGGCAAAGACAATACCCAGCTCCTTTAACGCAGCCCCGAGCGGCGCCTGCGTGCCAAAACTGAGCAGCAACAGATAGCCCGTGGCCACAGGTGGCAGAACCAGCGGCATATGCACGAGCACATTCAGCAAAGATTTGCCAAAAAACTGCCAGCGCGCGAGGGCATAAGCGACAAAAACACCGGGAATGAGCGCGCCGAGAGTGGCCCATACCGCCACCTTCAGCGACAAAAACACCGCCGCCCATTCTGCCGCTCCGAGCCAGCCGCTCACTCCGCGTCCTCCAGCACCCGAAATCCCAGCGCATCAAAGGCCGTGCGTGCCGACCCGCTTCCCCAAAACTTCATAAACGCGCGAACCTCTGGTCGGTCCTGACCAGCCACAACAGCGGCGGGATAAACAATCGGGTCATGCAGGGCCCGCGGAACCATTGCCACAATCCGCACCCGATCCTCGGCGCGCGCATCCGTGGCATAAACGAGGCCCGCAGCCACTTCACCAAGCGCCACCAGCGATAGCGCAACTCGCACATTGTCCACCTGCGCAACTTGCGGTGCAAGCTCCTGCCAAACACCAGAATTTTCAAGAGTTTGACGCCCATAGATACCCGCCGGCACGGCATCAACAAGCGCCATAGCCAATCGCCCTTTTGCCACCAAGGAGAGCAGATCGACCTCCCTCCAATCAGAGGCCGCGCCCTCAGACCCCACGGGCACGATCAAAGCCAAATCATTGCCGTAATGCGTCTGTTGCAGGCTCAGGTCCAAAACACCGCGGTCATTGAGATGGGCCACCCAACCTGTGTTGGCAGACACAAAAACATCAGCAGGCGCACCGTATGCGATCTGGCGTGCCAAAGCCGATGAGCCAGCAAAGGTCAAAGTCACCCGGTGCCCGCTCTGGGCTTCAAACGCCTTTGCAACCACTGTCAACGCTTCCGCAAGACTTGCGGCCGCAAACACAGACACCTCCCCCGCAACAAGCCGGGCAGGCGCAACGCTCAATCCCATTGCAGCTAGGAGAATGGCCGCCCATCGTAAAAAGGGTAAGCGCAGCATTTGGTTTCCAGAACAATTCACCCCATTATCATTGGGATAGCGAATGCTCTCACCTCAGTGCAAGCCTTTTGACCTTTCAAAAGCGGTGGCCTAGGTCATCACTAGGATCCCAACGCCCCACACACGCATCTGAAACACGCACCACTCAGCGCCGTTGCGTCTGACACGACCACCCTCAGGGGCTGTCAGAAACGCGCGCAGCCATATCCTGTAACGCGGGCAAAGCAGCAGACTTGAAGTAGCGCGACAGCAGGACGTAGTCATTCACTGAAACATCAACAGCCCGGACCGACGCAGGGCTTTCTGCATCGATTAAAGCAATTTCTGCCTCAAGTTCTGCCAGAATTTGATCCACCAGCTGGTTCTGATACAGAACCGGCTTTGACGACGCTGCGTCCTGCGGCACTTGCGCTCTTTCGTCGGAAACGCCCGCAAGTCCGGCACTGTCTGCTTGGCCCACTCTGGTGGCTGTCACAGGCGGCGCATTTCTGGGCTGTGCAGAGAGCTGCAAAACTGAAAGCGCAGTCTGTGTATCAAGCCCAAGCTGTGTGACGAGAAAGTCAAGTTTCTGCGCCTCACTGTGCAAGCCTGAGCGATCCGGTACAACAGTTGGCACGGGCATGGGCGCGGCAACAGCATCCCCGCTTGGGATAGGCGCCTCCGCAACCTGTTTCGGCATTGCGGAGCCGCCCATTTGAAGATCGACAACATGCCGCTCCAACCTCTCCAATGCGCTCAAAAGCTCGCCAAAAGCAGGCTGTTCTGACATATCCCGATTGGTCATCTGCGCCACATCGAGGCCAAAACTTGCTGTCGTATCGCGCAAAGAGGTACTCCCGATGGGCGCTGTCGCTCCAACAGCCTGCCCCACCTGCGCCTGCAGGATGATTTGTTTGAGGGTTTCAAGCTCCGTGCGTAGCTCCTGACTTGACAGCGTGTCTTGAGGCGCGCTTTCTGCCATCTGCGGCACCACAGGAACCGATTGAGGAACCGCTAGCGTCACGGGTGCCGCCGATGTGGCCGGCGCTATGCCTGCCGCCACCGAAGCTGCATAGCCCGGCGCCAACACTTGTGGCTGCGGCATAGGCGAATTCCATGTCGCGCCCGCCGTCATGCCTGAGCCGTCTTGTTGTCCCTGCGCATTGGGGATGGGCCATCCCCTTGGCAAAACCGCATAATCCTGACGCGCAGCAATCCAACGCAAATAAGCCACCACTGCCGAAAACCCTTTCAGCGAAATCCGGGACACCTCTGTTCCGCCGCGCCGAATGAGCAACTCTCCCCCTGTGCCCAACAACAATTCAAGCTGCACATCCAAAGGCTGCAGGATCCGCTCTGGCACTTGAATTTCGGAAACGCCCTCAGACACAAAAAACAAATCTCCCGCCAGCGCCTCCTCCAACTTAATCTGGAGCTGCCCACGTTCCGTCAGAAACGCCTCCAACCCCTCCTTGCGCGCCGCACAGGCATAAGTACGCGGCCGACAGATCACTTCAAATACATCCACATCCAGTCTCGGAGTTGGGGCAAACCGCGCATAGCCATCTGGATCAAAACGGAAATACACCCCTTCGACCAACCCCTCCTGAAAACTAGGCCAGCCAAAAGCCCCCCGAAGCGCTTGCCGGGCTTCGCGCGCCCCAATGGCAAAGGGGATGGAGGTATCCAAAATCGCATTTTCAGATGCAAATGCCGTCGACCCGTCGGCTATTGGTGCCCCCGTCTGCGCGCGCAAACTGCCGCTGGCACTCGCAGAAACGACCAATGCTGCCACTACACTTTTCAAAAAATACTTCATCAGAAATCAGCCTTCTCTTGAACGGAATGACGCAAGGCCGGAAGCCAGTCATCCTGCTGTGGAGGGTCGGGATAATTCCGCTTCAAGCGGATATCCTGATCGCGAAACGCGGTGTACCAAACCTCGGTGTCGCCCGTATACGGCGTCAGTATTGGGCCCTGCACCTTGTGCAAAAGAGAGGTCAGTATGATCCCATTGTTATTTGCTGTGAAAATAGCAACCCGGCCCTGCCCGCGCTCATAAAGCCCTTCATACATGCCGTTTTCCGGATCATAGAGCTCGATCATGGCCTCATAGAGCACGTCGGTATACTCCGTCTCCCACAAGACCCAGAGCCCCAGCGCCGCCTTGGAGGCCACAGCAGAATGATCCGGCACATAATCGCCGCGGGGTGTCACCGTATTCCATGGATATCCATCAGAGAAAATCGTGTCATATGTGAAATACGGCGGCCCCTTCACATTATGCTCTGACCGCGCGGTCATAAAACCGGTTTGCCGCCATCGGTTCTCTTGCACCTGATAGATACGGTCAGCAAATTCTGCGCGCCAGCCATCGGTGTGGATCCACTCAGGGCTGCTGTCATCATAGGGCATGTCAAACCCCAGCTCCAATCCATCTTGGAGATAGGATTCCGTGACAACATAATTCTGGGAATGAAAAATTCTGGGATCTCGTCCATCATAAGGCACTTGGATCCCATAGATAGAGGCCGTCAGAAATGGTTCGGCGCGATGCGCCAACTTGGGGCGAAACCCCCAAAGCGCAAATCCTTTTGCCGCGTATTCCTCATAGCCAAGTCGCCCCTCCTGTGCATAAACCGTTTCGTCCGTTTCCTTGTCAACGTATGCACCAAACAACAGCCCTTCATCGTCTATCACATTGCGAAAGTCCCACTTCAGCAATATGGAGTCGATGGTATTGGCCAGATAAGGATATCGATTTTTGCAAATACGCAGCCAAACCAGAAACCGCCCGATATCCAAAGCTGAAAAGCCAATTTCACCTGGCTTATTTGTATAATCTACTTTGGCCCCAGTCTTTGTATGATAGACTTTATTTGGTAGCTCTTTACGGAATAAATCCAATCCCTTTATGGTTGTCAAAAGTTGTGTAATACGTCGGTCAAATTCTGCCTTTTCAATCAGGCACAGCTCATAGGCAGACACGAGGCCCGCCATATAAGATGCCGTATCCCAAAGCGTGGTAGACGGGTAATTTCCGACCGAATTGGCAAGACCTGTGCTCTCTTGCGTGAACCTCTCAAAATAGTGCCATGCAACCTTGGCTGCACGCAGCTCGCGCTCATTGAGAACCCCCCGCCTGCTTCGGTATTTTCGGACGTAGGCGTTATGTTTGTCATACCCATGCGGCACCTCCAACCCTCGGTCTAAATTGTCGAAATAGTCGCCAGGCATCTCGCACATGCGAGGAGGCTTTTGACGGGGCTGACGGTCGTCCACCATGCTGTTTGTCACGCTTGGCAAGTTGCCACGCATCAGTGCTGGGATCTCATCCAGATCCCCTCCCGCAATGATCGGGATCACCTCTTCTTCCTGCGCCAAAAAGTACTTTCTGGCAGTCACGCCAACCGAATAGGTTGCCCCACCCAAAACAACAACGGCGACTGAAAACAGCAACACCCCAAACCCAAACGATCGATATGTGTACCCAAAAGCACTCTTCATACAACACACTCCAAACGGAATGCATCAATGAAACGATATATCCATTAAAATTCCCCAACTTTTTGGGCTAAAAACACAATAGAACAAAAAAAGAACTTAAAATTAAAAATACCCTAAAAACAGAAACTTTCTTAACCCTCATCCCGTATAACACTTCGGTGTAATGAGGTTTTCGTATGTCCGGTTTATTTCCAGCTAAAACTCCGATGTCACCATCAAATGCCAGCCTCGCTAGTGCAGAGGACACTCAAATCACACTGCGCGACAGAGCCACTCCCATATGGTCTGTGGCAGTGTCGGCACTGTTCTCTATGGGTGGCGGACTCTGCCTGTTGGCAACAGCTGTGTTCTTCATCTTTATGTATGACGAAGTGGCCATGAACGGCCAAAAACTCTTGGCCGGTCTCTTGGCTGCCTGCGCGCTGGTGCCAATCCTTGGCGTGTTCATTTTTGATGTTTGCCATGCGCGCGCTCTGTCCGGCTTACGCTATATTCGCAGGCGCAATGATGCGGTGGGGCGCGCGCTTGTCGGCGCTGTCGCCGGTGGTGTTTTTGCATTGCTGGACCCTCTGCTTGCCATCCCTTTCCTGTGCAGCGCGCTGCTCAGCTGGCTGGTTTGTCGCTACGCAACGCGTCTCCTTCAGACGGAGCCACTTTGGGCCTTTGACACACAAGAAGCCGTATCCCTGTTAACCGGGCGCGATCAAAGAGCCGTAGACCTTGTTCAAGCCGAGAACGGTGAAAGCCCCCTTCTCGTAGCGCTGCTCAAGGTTTTCGCACTGGCGGCCTTGGTCGCAAGCATCGCGATCGCATCGTGGCTGGTTGCTGTTGGGCGCCTCAACGTCGCTGCGATTCTCACAATTGCCTTTGTGACCTATTGGTCCGCAGATGCGTTTGGCACCTTCTTTCAACAGATCTCTCGCGCCGATCCTGAGCATCTCAAACGCGCCAAGAGCGTGGCACTGACACATCCGCCGTTTTCTGATGACCCTGCGTCCGACGAGGCGGCTTTTGTGGTGCATGATCTTTCGGTGCACACCGCACGCAGTGCCCCGCTGCTGTCAAACATCTCGTTTCGTGCCGAACCCGGTACAATCATAGGCCTGTGTGGCGATAGTTTTGCAGGCAAGTCCCTGCTGCTTAGAGCCTTACAGGCCCCTCATGATCTCCAAGATCTGTTTGTAAGGGGCTATGTTGGTCTGCGCGGCACAGCGATGTGGGGACGCACCGCACACAACAGCCCGCTGCAATCAGTCTTGTTGCCGCCTCAACCGATTGTCGCGCCAGGCAGCGGCGCCCAAAACATCACCTGTTTCGGCGGACCTGATCATCTGGCGCGCGCACGCCGCGCTTTACAGAGCCTGGTATTCACCGCCGACACCATCGAGCGCATTCTAACAACAAAGGACATTTCCACGCTGTCGACCAGCGAACAAAAAGCGCTCTCGATCGCCCGCGTATTGGCTCTGCGCCCCCCGCTCTACCTCATTGACCGACCCGAAGATGGCGCAAGCGACGCCATGATACACGCCCTTGGAGAAAGGCTGCGCACAGATGCGCGCCATGGACATATCGTGCTGATCGCAACCGAAAACCGCGCGCTTCTGGATCAATGCGACCAGCTCCTTATGATGCAAAACGGCCGGGTGATAGAACTGGCGGCCACAGCCGACATCCGGGCGCGGCAATCTTCCGGCGTCAGTCGTTTCACGGCACCCCGCGAGCTCGAAAGCGAAGACGCGCTCGACGGTTGGATTTGCAGTCATTTTCGCAGGGATGGCGATGAGGCCAATCGCAGAGCCGTTTGCATGGTGGCCAACGAAATACTCAGCCTGGCCTGTCAAACCTCTGGTGACACCGCAGAAGCTGCAGACGAACTCACCTTTGAATTCAAACACTTCACCGGGAAATGCGAAATTCGATTGATAGACTCCCGGCTGAGCCTGTCGTCCGGTGCACTCAAAAAGGCAGAGAAAGCTGCCGCAACCTCTGTCGAAGGCGAACGGCTCTCGCCTCTGGCAAAAATCATGCGCGACTCGCTGTCTGTAGAGACCAGTCAAACCAACGGCACCAGCTTTTTACATGTGAGCATCAAAACATATGATCCACGGCTCCTGACACAACGCAAGGCAGACCAAAATGCAGCCACCAAAGCTTAGCCTCAGCCCGCCGCGCGCGCGTGTCTTAAGGCGGCCAGTTTGGTTCTTGTGCGCGCTGGCATGGCTTTCCCTTTCTGTGTTCGTGGCCATTGAAATGGCGCGTCAGATTGTTGCCAAACAGACACAAACCTTTTCAGGCGTCTTAGAAAGCCAGCGCACCCAGGTGTCTTTGGTTTTGCCAGCTCATGTGCCGCTGCAAACCATGCTTGTTGCGGAAGGAGATCATGTCACTGCTGGCCAGAAGCTGGCGCGACTTGATCAGGCTTCGCTTCGCCAGCTGCATCAGGAGGTAAGCGCGGCCCTTTCGCTAAAAGAGGTTGAACGCAGCTGCCTTCAAACCGCTCTTTACAGCCAGTTGCAGCGACCTATGTCCGTTAGCAAAGCTGCAACACCGGGCCACTCGCACCTTTCAGATGAATACCATAACCACGCCAAACACCAAGATCGCGTGGTTGATCGTTGCGAAGGCCAAAAGCGCAGCGATCTCATTGCGCAGCAACGCCTCCTACAAAAGCGCGACAGCTTAAAACGCCAGAGTCTGCTGGCCGTTGAAGAGCTGGTGGCTCGTGCAGAAACCACGTCACCAGCGGTCCAAAAGGTACTCAAGATCCGCGCCGCTCTGGAGCGTGAAACGCTGCAATCTGCGATCCGGGAAATCGAGTTCGACATTGCGCAGCTCAAACAGTCGGCCCGGTCTAAACGACAGGATGCGCTTGCGCTTCTGGATGCGGAAATCACACATCTCAAAACGCGCCAAGCCTATGTGAAAACGCTACTGTCTGCCCCCTGGCTGCACGCACCCGCAGCTGGAAAACTGACCCATCTCAGATCATTGAGGGCGGGGTCTTCCAGTCCCGAAGATCAGATTCTTGCTCGTATCCAACAAGGCAATACGAATGACCACGTCGCATACTTCGATATGCCTGCCGCTCAAGCGAAGCTGCTTCCCAGTGGGCTGCCAGTTTCCGTGTCCATTGCCGGGTTTTCTTTGTACGATCGCCAAACCGAAGGTCAGATCATCAGAACGCTCTACAATGGCGACGTCACAGGCTCTACGGCGCGCGTCTTTGTCGCCCTGCCTCCCGGATACTTTGAGGATACATTTTCTGCAGCGCTTTTAGAGACGACTAAAGGCACACGATCAACGCTACACGTCACACTCGGGCAGCGCTCCCTCGCTGAGGTTATCAGACATGCCGCTGCCTCAACATTTGCAGCCACCGGTCTGCTATCATCTTTGTAGACTCTGCCTAGGAAAAGGCATCGCTCAAAGCCACCTCTGCGCCCCTCATCAACCTCGCGCTTCAATCAAAGCGCGCCAAGTTTATGAGCCGGATTGCACCAATATAATGCGTCAATAACACTGCCCCAGCCTCACGCGGGGGTCTGACGACTGTGTGACAGAGAGAGATTGCCGCATACAATGGCTAAGGATGTCACGTCCAGCTTTGCGTTGATTTTTTCGGCAGCACGGCATGCCAACCATAAGGTGGGGTCATTGCAGCAATGGCCCTTTATGCTTGTAGTGCAGTGCTTCTAGAACCACCGCATTTGTATTCAATGTCAGTGCGGTGTTGGGCCGGTCATCCAATTCGTATCGCCCCGCCATCCAGCCAGACTCAGAGGCAAGATTCTGAAGCGTTTGCAGCGTTTGATTTGTGTACTCCGTATCATACAGCGCATCCCAGCCGAAACTCGCCTTCAAGCTCACGGTGCGCAGCGCATCATGCGCCTCCCCATCTTCGTCAACCACCGACCAGGAACGCCCATTTGAAAAGACCGCACTATAAAGAAAATGCGGGGCCTGATCGATGTGATCTTCGGAAACCATCGTGATCTCGCCCGTTGCGCGATGCCGTGCCTCTTGTGCCGCATAAAGCTGGCTCGCCAGCAACTGACCTTCGGTGTTCAGTCCAATCTCAAACGCCTGCAGCAAGTAAGGTTCGCTGAGCACAGGCGTGATGGCCCCAAAACTGGCCGAGCGACGCCGATCGACTGCCACATCGACGCCCGACACATTTTCCCATTGCAGGATCGGGCGGGCCGTGCTCGCCTCCAAGACATCTAGTCCCCACAAGGCGGCCGCCCGGGCGCCATATTGCTCATAGCCGATGCGCCCTTCTTGGTGATACTCCGTCACACCATTCCGACGCGTCGCGCCCCAAAGTCGGCCAGCTTCTGTCATGGCTGCCAGATCCCATTTCTCCAATAGGACGCGCACACGCGGCCCATAAGCAGGCTCATTTATTTCAAAAACACGAAGTGCCATGAGCATGCGAGCCACATCCAGAGCGGACCACCCGATCCCATCGGCCACCGGTTTGTTTGTATAGTCAACCATCTTCAGGCTGCGCGTATCATAAGCTTTGTTGGGCAGGCGTCCTTCAAACAGCGGAAGCCGCTCCAGACCAGACAGAAAGGCTTCACTGCGCGCAAGAAACCGCTCTCGATCAATCACCCCCAACCCCTGCGCCGCCATAAGCGCAAGCAGGTATGAGCCCTGATCCCACAGCGTGGCACTGGGATAGCCCTCTATTGAGTTCACAAATCCGGTCTGTGGCTGGAAATGGTCTTCAAAATAGGTCCATGCGACGGCTGCATTTTGCCAGTCCTGCGCATTCAGGCCGCGCGCAGGCAACGGTTGGTGCGCAATATGCACAGGCAGCGGCGCGATCGCGCTGCCATGCATGGTGCGCCCCCAATCGTCTGCGCCAATTGCGATCCCAGCCGTGGCCAACAGCCCCAAAATAAAGGCGACGCTTCCACGATTTTTCTGGCGATTTTTTTTAGGCAAATGACGAACGTGCTGCATCGGTTTCCTCCAAAGGATCGGGGTTGGTGTGGGCCGACTTCGGCGTAGGCATTTGCCAAAAAACTGTACGAAGCAGCCCCGCCACCATCACCATGTTGACGCCAAGCCAAAATAGGTTGACCCAGAGAAGCGATGCGCTGAATCCCGCGTCTCCTTGTAGCGTGCGCCAAATTCCAATCGCGCCACACAGCATCATCCCCACAAGCAAAAAAATATGCGGCACCACAAAACGCATACCTTTGCCCAAAACAGGCAACTTTGGCGTCGGGGCAAATTTCGGTTTGTGGCCGCGCAACACACAAACAAGCGCGTGCCACACAATTGGCAAGCCCGCGACGGAAAGGGTGCGCCCGGCACCGATGCTGTGACCCTTGCAGGCAGCCAGCATGGCCACTTCCCCCAACACAACAGCGGGAAGGAAGTAGGCAAAAAACTCAAGAGAGTAAGCCGTGACAGGCGTAATGCCCGTAACCAGAGAAAACGCGGGTGCCAGTAGCAATACCGGCGCCCAAAGCGCACTCATGTAGGACCAGAATGTCGCACCGTAATGCAGCCTCTGACGCCAGCTGAGCCCGCGGCGAAACAACGGATTGTCGCGCAACGCAATATCAAAAGTACCCCCGGCATATTTCAAACGTTGGGCCGCCCAAGCTTCCAGACTGACAGGTGACAGCATGCGCGCCTCCACCTGTGGGTGATACACGCTACGCCAGGTTCTCTCTTGGTCCTCATGCAGCAAAATAGAGGTGTAAAGATCCTCTGACACATGAAATCGATAAGGCTCAATGGGATGGGCCGCCAAAGACTGTTGTGCGGGCAATGAAATCCCATGCGCGGGCCGCAAAACCTGCTGCGTTTTGCGGCGAATTGCGGCGGCGAAGATCGCCTCACGCCGGTGTACCGATGCGGCACCACAGCAAAACGACGCGCCATTGCGATTGCGACGACGCTGGATCACATCAAAAAATATTGTGGGGTCTGCCAGAAATGGATCTTTGCCGATGCATGTGCGTCCGGTAAGCCATGCCAAAACCTGCGCCCCTCTCTCCCTCCAATCAGAACGCCCAACACACAACCGGCTTTGTTTAAGCCAGGCTTCCCAGCTCTTTCCTTCAGGAATGTCGTAGAACCAATGTGGCGTCTGCACCCAGGCCACATCTGGATCGCGAAAATAGCCAAGTGTGTTTTGCAAGAATGTCGGAAACAAACGTGTATCCGCATCACAAATCACGACAAAATCTCCGGACGTGTGGAACAAACCGTTGCGCAGGTTCCCAGCTTTGAAACCTATGTTGTCTTGCCTTGCACAATAGCCAATGCCAAATTTACGCGCCAAAGCAGCCATTTCCGGCCGATCTCCATCATCCAAGAGCCATACCAAAACGCGCAAGTCTTCTAGGGGCTCAAGCGCCAATGCGTCTGCAATTGACGGGGCCACGACTGCTGGCAGTTCGTCAAATGTGGTTATGAACACATCCACAGTGATGTTGCTGGGCCCCTCCCCTCCCCCGATCTCAGCTCGCCGCACGGGGGGGGAAGAGTTTGCCGTATCTCCCTCGTCCCAGATATCAAAATAAAACAACAACGTACCTAAGAAGAAGAGTGTCTCAGCCCCGGCCACCAAAACAGAAAACCCCAAAGCGTCAGGATTAAGGGAAACGGTCCACCTCCAAATCAGGTAGGAAGTACCAGACGCCACGCTGGCACCCGCAAGAAAATGCCAAGCCAACCGTCGCCGGGCAGACAGCGGTGCGTATAAGGGCGGAACGCGCGCCTCCTGTGTTTTGAAATATGGTTCATCCTGCTGTGTTGCAGGTGTGGCAGACGCAGAAAGATCCATTTATAGATCGCACCTCAATCTTAGGTTCTATTGATCGACAGTCCTATGCTTTGTGAAATGGTCAGTGGCTGTTGACACGCTGGTGATCGCGCACAAATGCCGCGGCCACTGCCAAAATCGCATCCGCTTCATTGCCCTTATGGTCCCGCGCTGAGGATCCGGTCGAAAACGACCAGACACCCGCTGCGACCTTGATGCGCAAATCCCGCGCCAGCAGCACATCTTGGGACAGGCTTGCAAAAACCGAATAGGTATAATCACAAAGCTCTTCCGGATCAGAAAAAGAAAAATAGACGTTCAGGACAGGTTGACCCGGGATCTGCGCCAGCGCCTCTTTGGACACGACCTTAATGCCTGCGCCCCTCAAAATGTCCGAAAACTGCTTTTGCAATTTCGCGCCAAAATCCTGTCGAAATCCTGGCGGGGATTTTAAGTTCGACAGGTCGAGATGGAGCGCTTTCACGCCGCGCAAAACCTCCACCTTCTCTGATTTTGGCATAGCAAGAGGTTCAACAGCTGGCCTACTGGATGACTTCTCACAAAAAGAGGGCGCATCAGGATGCGTATTGGGCAGGGGTTGCGGCCCCGCCAAAGGCGCTTGCAAACCAAAAAGACGAAAGATGAACCCTGTGTTGTTTGTGGTCAGCGGACGCGCCGAAAAACTGCGCATTTCATTGCAGTCTTGCCCAAAGGGACAGTGCTCGCCCGCATATCTCACCCGTTCCCACAAAATCCAGAACCGATCGGCAGACTTTGAAACAACAGTGCCATTGGCCGCACCCTCATTCGGGCAGAGAAGGAGAAGCACAGCAAGCGCTATGGCCAAAACATCCAGTTTTTCCCACATTTGCCGCGTCTGGAGAAGGAACATGCTCATCACCCCTGCCCGCCTGCTGTTTGGGGGTATTCGCTTGTCGCGGCCACTCGCACCACACCGTCCAGTGGTGAACAGATTTGCGCAGTGCCGTCCGCGACGCGGTGGTCTATCGCCCAATCCCCACAGACGATCATATCGTCCACCCAGGTTCCTGGTGTCACGCAGCTGTCTGGCATAACGATGGAACGCCGCACAAGCGCCCGCTCACACACCCGCGCACCCGCTGAAATGACACTCGGCCCTTCGATTTTTGCGCCGGCTTCTACAACGGCCCCAGGACCGATGTGACATGGGCCTACAATGATCGCGCGGGGGTCCACGTCAGCTCCGGGGGCGCACCACACTTTGCGACGGATTTCAGCGCCGTCGGGCTGAACGTCAGGCAAAAGACCACGCAAACCAAGAGAATTCGCCCTGTAATAGTCACGAACACAACCGATATCGATCCATGAGAAACTGCCCTCGTAGATGTCCAGACGACCGCCAGATTGCAAGAGCACAGGCAAAAGGTCTTTGGCAATATCTCCGCCATGTGCAGCAGAAAGTGGCGCAGATTTCAGAACCCTGGGATTGAAAATATAGATGCCGACACTGGCCAAGTTTGAGGGCGCATTTTCTGGTTCGGGCTTTTCAACAAAACCCATAATTCTCCCAACCGCGTTTGCGTCCACAATCCCGTATTTGTTGACATCTTCCACAGGGACCTGCTGTACTGCGATGGTAACATCCGCATCCCGCGCGCGATGCTGCTCCATCATATCCGCGAGATTGATATCGGTCAGCGCATCCCCACATAGAACAAAGAAATTATCATCAAACGCTGAAGTTTTGCGCTGAATGGCATGCAGCGTGCCCGCTGATCCGACGGGCGCTTTTATCCACGCCTTGCCCTGATAATGACCTTCATTCACAAATTGGACACTTCGATTTGCTGAGCTTTGAAAATAGGCGTGAAACTCAGGCCCCAAGTGCCCCGGGTTCAGAATAAAATCTCGAAGACCAAAGCGCTGCATATGCTGCATCAAATGTGCGACAATAGGGTGTCCAAGCATATCAAGCATCGGCTTTGGCATCTCTTGGGTCAGAGGTGCCATTCGACTGCCAGCACCAGCCACCAGGATCACAGACTTTACGCCCGCAAGACGCTTTATGCGAAACTCAGGCGACTCCAGCGCATCTTCTTGAGTTTCAAACAAAGGCAGCAGCGGGGGCAGTCCGCGTTTTGCAATCGCCTCACGGACGGGGCGACGCGCCCCAAAGAAACCCACTGCGCCGGTCCTCGGCGTTTCGCTCTGGAATTCAAGCAATGCGGCCAGACCAGACTGCGTGATCCTGCGCACTGCCTGCAAATCCACCAAAAGCGCACTGCGGCCTCCCTGCTGGGCACGCACCTGTGCAGCTTTCAAAATCGCATAATCCGCAGAGGTCAAACAGCTGCTAACCACTTTGATCACTGAAATCATGCCAATATCTTGCACGCTGGTGAGCATAAACCTCTCCTAAATCAAATGGGCTGACGGGGCGAAACGCGCGCTAGTCGGGGCAACGGGCCAAGACCAACGGTCCATGCCAAACAGGCTGTGCGCTCAAGTCCCCAGACAAACAAAACCGTCGCTGGCAAGGTCCAGATGAACTCCAGCATGATGAGCATGGTTGGGGAGAGAGAGCTGCCCTGCAGGGCAATCTCTGCAACGTCCAGAAAAATAGGGTGGCACAAATAAATGCCAAAGGCATACTTTGATGCGCGAGAAATCCAGACGGGCCAACGGCGATGACTGAGACAGAGACATCCGACCAGCAGTGCAACCGGCATCAGATAGTCTGCCCAGTAAGCCGTCGGATTCACAAAATCCCAACGCCCCGTTTCAATAACATCTCTTGTCGCTAAGAGTTTGAAAACAAAAAGACCGATCGCCAAGAGCGCAACAGGGCCCAACCAACTCTCAAGCGTTTCACGATCGCTGCGCTGCCAAAGGCCGTAGATAGCGAAAGCCACGAAACCGTAGCCACTGTAGGTCGCGATTTTCACCAAACGCACAACATAAGGCAACCACTCGCTGCCCCAAAACAGAGCAAATATTTCGCGATCAAGCTGCTGTTTCATAAGCAGGAAAACCACAATCAGCAGCCCGAAGATTGGGGCTTTTTGCGCTGCGCGATACAGCGGGTAAATCAATAATAGTCCGAACAACGTTGGGATAAAATGCATGTGATATTTCACATCTCCCAACAGGAAAAAGCCCACCCATCCCCGCCAGGTCATCAGCCGCGCCCACTCAACGGTGCCATAGCCAAGAGCGTGTGCCTTAAGCAGGCCGTAACATGCAAAAAACACTGTCCAGAAAGCGAAAGGCACCAAGAGACGGCGAGATTGCTGTCTGATGACACAGGCATAGCTGCGCGGTGCGCGGTCCAGCGCCATCACCAAGAGCAAAATAGAAATCATCAGGAAAAGCTCTGTACGGGCTGTGTACAGAACCGCACGGATCAGCATCGGAACTGTCCGTTCGGCGGCACTCACATCCGGGAAAGGCTGCCCCTGCGCATCGGCGGTCACATGCAGACCAACCATGGACACACCAGCAAACAGACGCATTGCGTCAATCCACGTGTGCCTATGCGGCTCAGACCCTTCTGCAACCATGCAGTTCACCATTTACGCTACCAAAACACAGACAATACTGTGCCAAGCGCGTGAACAAACCGTAAACATTCTGTCTTCACCACAGCAGACCAAAAAACTGGCCTTCATGTTTTTGAAACCCTCTTTGCGCAGACTCGTTGCAAGGAGTGTTTGTTATGCGTTTGGTTTTGTGGGTCTTGCTTGTTCTTTCCTTGGTACCGGCCAGTCGTGGGTCCGCCCTGACGGAGGCTGAAATATGTCAGCGCATGATGCAGGAATTCGGCTTTGACGTGCGTGATTGCGTGGAGCGGCGCGCACCTCCAACACAGCCACAGACCGCATCGCCATTGGATCCGGAAATACGAGAGAGCCACATATTTTTCAAAGCGGGGGGCACGCGGCTAGACGATGCAGCCCAACTCAAGATTGCAAAACTGATTGCAGTGCTGGACACATCGGTGCTGAAATCTGCATGCATTCAACTGATTGGCCATTCCGACACCAGTGGCGATAGGAGTGCCAATCGCGCATTGGCGCTTAGCCGGGCCGAGACGATCGCTGCGGTTTTGCGTGACGGCCTGCAAGACGCAGAGCGGATTGAGAGCGTTGTCTCCTCGGGCGAAACGCAACCGCTGCCACAGATCAATGGCTCTAACCCACTCAATAGGCGTGTCGAAATTCGCGCCCGATCATGTCGTTGATTCACAGCTCTCGCAGATTCAAAGGCGCTCAGGTGATGGCCCGCTCATGCGCGTAGACATGCATGGTAACGACTAATAAGAGACCGTTTTGCCCCACCGCCAGCACGTCGAGAACAAATGCCATCGCGCGCTCTTTGCCTGCCCTGCCACAATCAAAACCCAAATGGTCGCCGCAAAAACACCTGCTTCGCGCCTCGCGAGGAAGCCCCCTCCAAGACCGACGCAGCATAGGTCAAGGTAAGTTATAGAGACTGCCAATCCAGTTCATAAAATTTTCCTAAATTCTTAAATTAACCAATCCACCAGGTTTCTATTGCATCCCGCTTTCTCAAACATCCCTAATTAAGGTTAATCAATGTTAACCTTAATTAGGGATGTTAAGGATGATCGATGACCTCCCGACTGACGCTCAAATTGACTGTGCCCCACAATTTGCACCCGATCCACAGCCAACATCCCGCGCAAAAAGATGGCCCAACACAGTCTGTTACATGGCCGCCCTGATCTCGACGTTGAGCGCGTTTCCTGGGCATGCAGGAGAGCCCCAAATTGCCCCCCCAAAAGGCTTCATTGAGCACTTTGCCCACCCATCCCCGGAAGTTTGGCGCGCGGCGCACTACGCGTTTTCGCACCCTTTCTTTGATACCGATTGGTCACGTGACAACGTCACATACAAAGCAGGGCTGAATCTGTCGCTCAGCCCTCAATATGATCGTAAAAACCGCTTCTCTGGCGCATCTCTGCGCCGCGTAGAAACCAGCCACTATGGCCGCTACTCTGTGGTCATGCGCCCTGCCCGTGGAGACGGTATCGTCACCGGTTTCTTCACCTACACCGGCCCCTATTACGGCGCCCGCCACGACGAAATCGATATCGAGTTTCTCGGTCAGGACACCACCAAAATGCATGTGGCTTGGTTTGTGGACGGCGCCTTACAAAACCATGTTATTCCTTTGGGGTTTGACGCGGCCGACAGCTTTCGCAGATATAGTTTTGAATGGCTACCCGACAGGCTTCGCTGGTTTGTCGCAGATGAGCTGATCTTTGAGGTCACAGAAACAGACACACTGTTGCCTAAAGAGCCGGGCTTTTTATTCGCCAATGTCTGGGCCGTGAGCGACGCTCTGGAGCCTTGGGCGGGCCGTGCTGTTGACACCACAAAGGCACAAGCCATTGTGCGCGAAATCGCGTTTACTCCAGCGCACTAAAGACCCCATATCAATGCAAAAAGGCCAGGATGCGATGCGCACCCCGGCCTTCCTTTGCGTTCTTTGCTTAAGCCGAATGGCGGAAGCTCAGCTCAGCATACTCGGCATCTGCCTCATGCTCTGCCTCTCGCGCCGCGCGTTGATCGGCAGATGAGGGCCTAAAGCTCGCAACCAACTCAGCAAGCTCACTCGCAGCCTCTTGCAAGGCACGCCCCTGCGCGCTTGACCGATCCACCAGGCTCGCATTTTGCTGCGTCACCCGATCCAGATCCATCACGCCTGCGTTGATTTCAGTGATCGCTGTTGCCTGGTCTCTCGACCCTTCCGCAATCTGTACCGCCAGTTTGCTCACCGCTTCGATCTTGGTAATGATCTCTTCGATGGCTTTGCCCGCCGCATCCACAAGCTCTACGCCAACCTGAACTTTGTCGGTGGAGTTGTCGATCAACTCTTTGATTTCATTGGCGCTGGTTGCAGACCGCAGCGCGAGAGAGCGCACTTCAGAAGCCACTACGGCAAAACCACGGCCGCTGTCACCGGCACGCGCGGCTTCCACACCTGCGTTCAAAGCAAGCAAATTGGTCTGAAAAGAAATGTCTTCAATCACACGGTTGATTTCAGAAATTTTTCCAGCGGACTCTTCGATATCCTGCATTGCACCAACCGCACGCTTCACGATGTCGCCACCCCGCAGTGCCTCAGCCTTGGTTGCATCTACAGTCGCTTCGACAGACTTGGTCTGATCTGTGGCATTCTGAACGCTTTCGGTGATCTGGCTGATCGCCGCTGCAGTCTCCTCCAGAGTCGCCGCTTGGCTCTCCGTGCGTTTGGAAAGGTTGTGAGTGCCTTCCGCCATAGAGCCGGTTTCGTCCTCAATCTGCGAGATTGTTGCCAACACGCGACCGATCACATCATCCAGCGCTTCGGCTGTTTTGTTGAAATCAGTGAGCAGCATTTCATAGTCTTCGCCCACCTCGGCTGTGATCCGGTGGCTCAACAGCCCCTGCGCCAGATTGTTCAGACCGTCCGCCAGCTCGCCAACCACTTCAGACTGCTCTCGCGCCGCTGTTTTGGATTGCTCTTCCAACTCTTTGTTGGCCTTGATGGTCTGAACAAACTCAACAACCGCACGCGCCAGACGTCCAAGTTCATCTTTCCGGGTGTCGCTGGGCACATCCCCTTCGGTGTCGCCTTGGCGCAACCCGTCAATGCGCTCAATAATGCCACTCAACGGGCGCGTCACACTGGCGGCAATGATGTAAACGATGAACGCCATAACCAGCACCATCGCAACACCCACAATCAGCGATTGCATGTAGAGCTGGTTCACAACCGCAGCAACCTTTGAGTGGTCAAACCCAATGACCATTTCCCCGACAACGGAACCATCACTGTGGCGCACGGGAAATTTGATGTATTCGACCTCTTCGATGGACAGGCGCGCCGTTTCGCCCTCCATTGCCAGAACTTCAGATACACCTGAATCCCAACCAGCCGGATCTGCACCCTCCAGGGCCATCTCGGCAAAAACCTCACCATCCACAAACACCTTTGCAAACAGCGCGTCTTCGATTTCAACGATACCGGCGATCGCACCATTGGCGCCATCTGCATTGAAGTCCCAGACAGCAGCTGCAACAGGAGGCGCCACGAAAGTCTGCGCCATGACCACTTCGTTTTCAAACGCGTGCTTCAGCGTAGAGGTCTGCAGATTCATCCACCACAAAGTGGAACTGGTGAAGAAAACCACGATACATCCGACAATCGGCAGCAAGAGCCGCCCCATAATCGAAAAACCTAGGAAACGGTCCAAAAGACGCGTCAGAAAGTTTACAATATAGGCCATCGCCTCGACCCGCAGAGCGGCCCCCAGTTTGGCACCGACAGAGCGGTGCGTTGCCATTCATAAAAAAGGACACTGTCGGCAAATCGCAGCGGGCTGTGCCCCCAAACATACATGACATTTGCGCGCGAATCCTGCGCGGTGCGAACGGCAGACAAGCCAATCCTGTTTGGGCCAAACTAGGTCCGTTGCGTTAACAGGTGCTTACGCCAGGCGCACCACGACTAACCCAACGAAACCCCTGCCTAATCTTTAAGCCAAACCCCACTTTGCCTCAGCTCAGTCGAACTGATGGCGCGCATGGGAACATCGGCAAAGCCCCAAACAGGCGGGGGCCTGCGACTCAGCAAGCGCAATGCGCGCGGGTGCAGCCGTGCGGCGCGATACACCTGCGCGGCCTTGGCGGTGCGGGCTTCAATCCGCTCTCCGGGGCGCGCCAGCACCCCAACCGGCACCCGCTCCATAATGTCTTTCCAGTCTTTCCAGCGGTGAAACTGTTTCAGATTGTCAGCCCCCATCAGCCAGACAAACTGCGCCTGAGGCACCACATGCTGAAGCTTTGCAATCGTCTGCGCTGTATAGCGCGTGCCCGCCAGACGCTCAAAATCGCTCACGAACACCCGTGGATGCCGCATCAGCGCGCGCGCCGCGGCCATCCGTCGGCCTAGGCGCACTGGACCCTCTGATTTCAGTGGATTTCTGGGACTGACCAGCCACCAGACCTGATCCAGCTCAAAACGTTTCATGGCCTCTAGTGTGATGTGCACATGGCCCACATGTGGCGGATCAAACGATCCTCCAAGCAGGCCAATCCGCTGACCCCGCGCGACATATGGCAATCCGTAAGGCACCCCGCCTCCTGACCTTTTCGCACCCAAACTGTCAACCACAAAGCCGTGTACTGTCTCCAACATGGCGTTGCCAGTATTGCGCTGCACAATCGCAGCCCTTACTTTCAGACAAAAAGTTGAGGCCCCCATGACAGCCAACATGACACCTAAATTCGCACTTCTGGCATGCGCGCTTATTGCCATCGCTCCCACCGCGCAGGCGCAGCCTAAAAAGTTTGTCGGCTACACGATCAACGCCGAGACACCAGATGTCACAGGTGTGATGCTTCATGAGGGCTACAACGTGAAACAGGTGATCGCCTTTGTGCAGAAAAGCTGCAAAGGGGGCAAAATCGGCCCCTTCGCGCTGGCGACCAAAACCCACCGAAAAGGCGGCTTTGAGCTAAAGAACTTCAAAACCACCTGCCCCGCCGGCCCCGCCTCGCGTTTTAACGGCACGCAAAGCTTGACTGTGGAACATGAACTCCTGCCAGACGGCCGCACATTGACCGAATATTTTTATGTGAACGGGGGCGAGAGCAAACGGCTCGTTGAGTTTGAGTAACCGCGCAGCGCTGTCAGGCTTTTGTCTTCGCGCTGACAGATGAACTCCAACACTTTGCCCCCTAACTGCGGATCGCAAAGCAAAGGTGCACGTAGCCTGCGCAGCGGCGCAAAGTTTGCGGTTTGTCAGGAGTTCAAATCGCCTTTCGCTTGAAGTGCGCGGTCGATCTTTCCGGAACACATAGCGTGACCGTTGTCCAAGACACGGCCGCGGATAGCTGACCGTTTGCCTTCAAATGCTCTTCGACCCGTGAATGCGGAAGTCCGTCTGGCCCAAGAAGACGAACAAGTGCTCCCAAGAGGATGGTCATATCGAGTCCTTCCGTTGTTTCAAAACAACGCTCAAACCCGATACATGGAAAGCTCATTCCAAAACAATTCACTCGCAGCAGACCTGTTCTGGGACTTGCGCGCCGCGCAGATGTTCCAAGTCAGGTTCTGCTTCATTGCGATAGGTTTCACTGTGTGTAATTGGACCAAGTCTGCGAACGTATCCTGCATCCCGCCAACGATGAACTCAGGTTCCGCCAACAGTCCCTGCAGCAGGTTGTAGTCGTCACATTCGACATGCGGCTGCCCATTGACCCTTTCGGCGGCTTCCGCACCGCCCCCTAAGGCTTTCGATATAGTGGCTTTCCAGTGTTTGTGGAGATGCGGCGATGCGAAGGGAAAATCAAAGATACCTGCCATGGTTTGCGGGCCGCGCTGGTGAATTTCATGATCTCGATGAGCAACGAACTGGATGGGTTGCTTTTCCATCACCATGATCTCAACATCGTCCGCTTCGGGTGTGTAGGTCAGATCACCGAGGAATATGTCGAACTCCCCCGCCTGCAATAGGTCGAGCGGGCGTTCGTAGGCACTGACCAGAACATGAAAGCGCAGGTCAGGTATCATCCTGCGAACGGCGTGCAAGGCGGGCAGGATCAACGTCCTTGTGGTTAGCGGCCCGCAACCGATCTGCAAAGTGCCAGGCCCGTTTTCGCGCAAGCCAGACACACGGGTCGCATATCGGTCCAGGTCTTCTCGCAGTGCCTGGGCGATCGGCAAAAACTCCTGACCAGCGCGCGTTAATGTGGTGCTGTTTCGACTGCGGTGAAACAAAACAAGTCCCGTATGATCCTCAGCCTGCGCAATATAGCGGGACAAAGACGCGTTGGAGACATCCATCGCACGAGCGGCACCTTGGAAGCTACCGGTATCAGCCAACGCAAGAAAGGCTGTCAAAGCGTTTTCATTCATTGTGGGGCCTGTCTGTTTCAGATCTCGTGACTTAGTTTTCACATTCTGAAATCATGGTAAAGCGCTGTTGCCGCGCGAAAGGCTCAACCGCTATCCCTAATGGATCGTTAGATATTCTCTCCATCGATTTCTCCTTCTATGTCCTCAGAGGTAACAATGTTCATCCTTCGATCTATTGCGGTTTCCGCCACGCTGACAACGGCAGCAGTGCATGCCGTGCCGGTTTTGGCCGAAACCGACCAGCCCAATATCCTTGTCATTATGGCTGACGATGTCGGCTGGGCCAGTCTGGGCAGCTATCATCAGGGCGTGAAGAGCATCAAAACCCCTAACCTTGATCAACTGGCTGCCGACGGTTTGCGTCTGACCGATTACTATGCGCAGCCAAGCTGCACTGCTGGGCGGTCGGCCTTTATCACCGGGCAATTGCCAGTGCGCACCGGGATGCACACAGTTGGTTTGCCCGGCGATCCTGAAAAGGGCCTCAATGAAAATGACCCTACTTTGGCCAACATGCTAAAATCACTGGGCTACACAACTGGCCAATTTGGCAAAAACCACCTGGGGGATATGAACAAATTCCTCCCCACGGTGAAGGGCTTTGATGAATATTGGGGCTGGCTCTATCATCTGAACGCGATGGAATACACATCCGACCCAGATTGGCCAAAAGATCAAGCCTTTAACGACACATTCGGCCCTCGAAACATCATTCATGCCTATGCAATGGACACGGTCGATGAAACCGTAGATCCACGCTGGGGACTGGTTGGCAAACAACGCATAATTGACGATGGCCCGGCCCCGCCTGAACGGCAAAAAACGCTAGACGACGAGGTGACAGCCCACACGTTGGACTTCATCAACCGCGCAGTCGACAGCGATACGCCGTTCTTTGTCTGGATGGCCCCGGCGCGCGCGCATGTTTGGACACATCTGAGCCCTGAATACGAGGCCATGCTGGGCGATGGGCGCGGCTTGCAGGATGTCGTCATGAAAGAACTTGATGACAACGTCGGCAAAGTCATGGCGCGGCTGGACGAATTAGGTGTCTCGGACGACACCATTGTTGTGTTTACATCAGACAACGGTCCCGAAACCATGACATGGCCCGACGGTGGAACCACCCCGTTCCACGGCGAAAAAGGCACAACCTGGGAAGGTGGCTTCCGTGTGCCTGCCATCATCCGATGGCCCGGAAAAGTCCCAGCCGGAACCGTGAGCAACGGAATTTTTGCCGGTCTTGACTGGATGCCCACGCTCGTTGCCGCTGCTGGCGGGCCTGAGGATCTGACCGGATCATTGCTAGAGGGCCATGAGGGCTATCAGGTGCATTTGGATGGGTACAACCAATTGTCTTTCCTGACTGGCGAAAGCGAAAGCAATCGTGATGAGATCATCTACTACGAGGGCCCAGACTTGCAAGCCGTGCGCTACCGCGACTGGAAAGCACATTTTACGATCCAGACCCAAGGATGGGCGGGTCCCAAAGAGGAACTGAATGCACCATTGCTTTTCAACCTGCGTCGCGATCCTTACGAAAAAGCGGCTGAGGAATCGGGTATGTACACCCGCTGGATGGGAAACAAGATGTGGGCATTTGGCCCCGCTGCCAAAATCGTCCAAACCCACTTATCTACGTTTAAGGACTATCCTCCGCGGGGTTCAGACGTAACCAACCAAGGTCACGTCGAAGAACAAATCTCGACCGAAGGCGGAATGTCGCAGTAAAAATATACACTCGGGAGGCATCAACAGCTGCCTCCCGATACTTTTTGGAACTTCCGCAAATCATCTGCCAAAGCTGGGATGTTTTCGCAGCTTCAGCAATCTACGGCGCCACCCAGACCATCCTAAAGCTTATGTCGTATAGAAGGGTTTCCGTAGTCCTCCTGAGATCATAGCGAACATTTGATGAGAGCAGCGTCTGTCGCGTGTTAGGTCACCACCATTCGACGCAAAGGCATGCTCCACGAACTCGCCCGCATGAAAACAGGTTGGTTACCTACATGATCGAACTGACTCACCAGTATCGCCGATACGGGTATCGAAGAATTGCAGCCTTCTTGCGAGACGCGGGCTGGCCAGTGCGTGATGGTCTTGCTGAATGGCTAAGACGACGAGAAGGGCTGCAAGTCCCAGAAAACCATCCCAAGAAGGGGCGGCTAACCGCCCGGGCTCAGGCCTGGATTTTGCCCCAAAGGAAATGTCGCCCCAATCTCCGGAATTGAGACTTTCGCGCAAAGCTGCCAAACCAAAAATGAATGGGGCCAAATCAGTTATGTATGGATGCGCGACGATTAGCTATAATTGTCTGTGATCCTTGATTTGCACTCAAGGCACGCCAATGGCTGGGCCGTGAGTAATCGCATGGAGCGGAGACTACCGATCTGTGCGTTTAAGATATCGGCCACGCCGCGACAACCACCGTACGACTGCATTCACTATCCAGCCCATGGTTCGCAATACTGCTGACATGATTGCCAAAAGCTAACAAGCCAGCACAGCTTAAAGGTGTCAATGAGCGGCAAAGACAATTTTATTACAACTCTGCAGTCGAGGCATTCTTCAAGACCATCAATGCAGAACTGACTTCGCGAAAGTTGTGACCAACACGCCGTGACGCTGATCTGGCAATCACTCAATACGTCAACGGCTTCTACAATCCGCGCCACCGATACTCAGCACTGAGCTGGAAAAACTCAGTCGCTTTCGAACGAAAGTATCCTAAAAAAGCGCTTGAAGCGGCATAAAAACATGACTGATCCATCTAGGCAACCAAACAAACGCAAATGCCTTTGCCCCCTGATTAGTCTCATCGGCATATTCTAGATTTGGCGACAATTTACCGGATACCCTCAAATGTCTGTCAGCGCAGATTTTACCCCGGGCGCTCGTGCCAAGTTCGTTTCCTCAGCTCAGACCACCGGATCTACAGCATGCCTCATCGTCGCATTTCAGCCGCGCTCCTATTCCCAGCCCCCTATTTGCCCGGACGCCGGGAATTGGAACGGCTGTTCTAGCGGAACGTTGGATCGATCTGTTCTTTACGGCGGGCAACGAAATCGTCCAATTCATCGCGAACAGCCTCATCCATTTGCGGCGGTTGGAATTCGTCCAGAAGCAATCGTGCGCGTTCACGGCACCGCTTAGCCATGTCGTCTGCACCTGAAGAGGTCCATTGCTCGAAGCTGTTAAAATCCATCATTTCGGGCATAGCGAAGGCGCTGCGGAAATGATCCAGCGTGAAACTGTCGCCCAAGTAGTGCCCGGCAGGGCCGATCCGCCGCACGGCATCCATCGCCTCATCAAATCGGTCTAGGGATATTCCCCCCGCATAGCGTGCCATAAGCTGATTTTGTTCATCATCGGCGATGAACTTGCCGTAGCAGATCGCCAACCCGCCCTCATCCCAGCCTGCCGAATGCAGCATCAGGTTTGCCCCTGCGTTGAAAGCGGTCAAAAGCGTGGTCGCCCCCTCATAACCAGACTGAGCATCAAACGACTTTGACGATGCATGATTGGCCGACGTTCGCCATGGCACACCGTATTTTCGGGCCAACTGGCCAATCGCCGTCGTGATCAGCGCAACCTCTGGCGTTCCGGCCATCGGTGCGCCAGATTGCATCGAAATCGAAACCGTATACTGCCCATAGACCACCGGCGTTCCCGGCCGATAAAGTTGCATATAGGCGATGGCAGCCAGCGCCTCGGCGTTCACCTGAGCAATCGTCGCCGCGACATCCGCTGGGGTGTTGGCCGCCGCCAGCACAAATGGCGAGCACAGCACCGCCTGTCCGGCATCAGCAAAGACACGCGCGCCTTCCAGCATTGCCTCGTCCCAAACCAGCGGAGAGTTCCCGGACGCGTGCATGAAGATCGATGTCGCATTCTCCATCACATCACCGGCCACGATGCGAGACATCGCCACGCAATCTTCGGCCCGTTCGCGCGAGGTCCCGATACCGAACAGCGGCAGTTCGGTTTCGACCATATGGTGGCGCATCATGAAGAGGTGGCGATGGGCAACGGGAATATCCATCGGCTCACAGGTAAAGCCACCGGCCATGTGAAAGCTGGGGCAGGCCTGGGTCAGGCGCGCAAAGTTGATGACATCCGCCTCAGTCGTCGAGCGGCGCACACCGTCCAGATCGCGCGTAAACGGTGCGCCTTTCATGGTACAAAAGACGCTGGTATCGCCGCCCATCATGAAACCAGTGGAAGCTCCGCGCCCCTGCACAGGAAACTCGGACGGTGCCTTGCCAACCAGTTCCATCAGAAGCGCACGGTCAATGCGCACCCGCTGATCCACAACATCCGCCCCGGCCTGTCGCCAGTGTTCCAGTGCGACGGCATCGCGGAATTCGATACCGACCTCTTCGAGGACTGCCATAGATGCGTCGTGAATGCGCTCGATTGCTTCCTGATCCAGCACTTCCAGCGGGTTCATTTTGCGTCGTACTGGCGCGACACGGGTCTGGACGGCCTTCTGGCTCTGTATACGGGCCGCACGTCCCGATCTTGTTCTTACACGCGACATGAAACGCCCCCGTCCACAGTGATTTCAGTTCCGGTGATGTACGAAGCCTCATCGCTGGATAGAAAAACAGCGGCATTGGCCACATCCCAAGGTGTGCCAACCCGGCCAAGAGGGATGCGTTCGGCACGTTGACGATCCAGCGCGTCCCAGTCGATTGCGTCCGGATCTTCGGATTTCTGCTCGGTGATATCACGCGCCATGGGTGTGTCGATGAAACCCGGCAGGATGGCATTGGCGCGCACGCCGTGCGGTGCCATCTCTGCCGCCAGATTGCGGGTGAAGGAAATGATCGACCCTTTGGTAGCGTTATACCCGATATAGGGCGTCCCCAGATACCGCAGCCCGGCAATCGAGGAAATATTGGTTACGATCCCGGCTTTGCGATCCACGAAATGCGGCAGGACATGCTTGGTCGGCAAAAAGACCGCCTTCATGTTCACATGCACCAACTGGTCCCAATCCTCGACCGTGCTGTCCATGGCGCCGCCGGTTTTCAGAATGCCGACATTGTTTTGTAAGATGTCGATCTGGCCGAACTCGGACAGGCACTGGGCAACTGCAGTCTGAACCTGATCTTCCTGCGTGACATCGGCGGCCAGCGCAACGGCGCTGCCCCCTTCGGCACGGATCAACTCACAGGTCTCTTCAGCCGCCGCCAGATGCAGATCCAGCGCACAGATGCGTGCTCCTTCCTGCGCCAAACGAATTGCGGTGGCCTTGCCATTGCCCATACCACCGTTCATCGAACCCGCACCTGTCACCAGGGCGACTTTTCCTTCCAGCCGCTTCATCGGTTATCCCTCATTGGATTGCAAAAAGGCGTTCATGCCGCCGTCAACGGCAAGCAATTGCCCGTTAATGTATGAGGCCGCATCAGACATCAGAAACGCCACCGGAGCCGCGATTTCCGCAGGCTCGGCCCACCGGGCCGCTGGCGTTCGGTTTTCGACTCGGCGCACGAAACCCTCATCACTAAGGATTTTCTTGTTCATTTCGGTCAGGACATATCCCGGCGCGATGGTGTTGGCGCAGATGCCATCTGCACCGAAATCCGCCGCCAAGGATCGTGTCAGGCCGGCAATTGCAGCCTTGGACGAGGCATAGTTTCCGATCCCCGGACGCGGATGCGTCGCCGCGATTGAGGATAGAGACACGATCCGCCCCCGCTGCGGCCCCGGATTGGACCGCATGACCCGTCCGGCCTCGCGCGCCAGGACAAAGGGTGCAAAAACGTGCAGGTCATAGATCGACCGGTAGTCTTCGATCGTCTGATCCAGAACATGCCCATGATTGGTGATGCCGGCATTGTTGACCAAACCCCAGATCGGACCAACACTCTGCACCCACTTCTCGCTGGCTTCAAAGTCCGTCAGGTCAAACGAGGTGGAACGGACATCCACCCCCTGCGACCTGAGCCTGTCCGCCGTGGCCTCAACCACCTCGGCGTTGAGGTCCTGCAGGCACAGACGCGCGCCTTGCGCACCACAGACCTCGGCGATGGCAGCGCCCAGTCCGCGCGCCGCCCCTGTGATCAGTATGGTTTTGCCACCCAGCGAGAAGTCCGGCTGGTTCATGAGGCGAGCGCAGCCTTATCTGCCTCTAGCCCGGCCTTGACCGCGGGCATGACCTGATCGCAGAACACTTCAAGCGAGCGCAGGGTATTGGCGAACGGAATTGATGCAATCTGCATGAAAACGCTCAGGTGGGTGATCCCGAACTCGCGGGCCTCGGCCAAGATGCGGCGCGTGACTTCCTCAGCATCGCCAATGATGGCCCGCTCCATGACCAGATCCAAATCCGGTTCGTTGTCGAACGGCACGATCTTCAGATCAGCCCCTTCCATCAGTGGCTCGGGGCGTCGCATGTTGTTGGCCATACGGGCGTGGATCAGCACCTGTTCAGCCGCAGCGCGGGCATCGTCCTTGTCTTTGGCGATGTAGACATAACGCTGAACCGCAAACGGGAAATCGTCGCCCATCATACCGTTTTCGACGCGGGTTTCTTTATAAAGACGCCGCGCGGTGCCAACGATCGAGTTCGGCCCGATGGCGGGTGTGGTCAGAGTTTCGGCACCGTAGTCAATCATCTTCTGGCGCATCTCGGGCGCGTTGCCGACGGCGAAGGTGCGGATACGCTCTTGCACGGGCGCGATGGACAGCGCGGCATCGCGAATCTGGATGTGATCGCCTTCGTAATCGATGACACCGTTGTAGACGCCCTGCTCGATACAATCCCAGATCTCAAGCCCGCGCATCAGGCGGTCGTTGATCTCGAACCCGAATTTCTTGAATTCGCGCGGCTGATAGCCGGTGCCCAGACCAAGTATCAGACGACCCTCGGTCAGTTGGTCGGTCAAACAGATATCTTCGACCAAACGCAGGGGTTCATAGAAAGGCATCACGACCACGGCAGGGCCAACCTTGATGCGTTTGGTATGCGCCGCCATGTTCGCTGCAGTCATAAGAGGTGACGGCGAAATGCAATAGTTTGACAAGTGATGTTCGGCGAACCACGCCAGATCAAAACCGGCCTCATCGACCATTTTCGTCATTGTTCTCATCTGGTTGAACACGTCCGCGTGCGTCGATCCATCAACCGGTTTGGTCATCAAATTGAATAACGAAAATTCCATGTCCTTGGGGCTCCGCGTGACTGTTGCATCGTTTTGATTGACGCAACCTGTACGGATCCTGAGAAAACACCAAATGGTGAATCCTTTACCAGCGGCAAAGGATTTCTTATGCGCCCTGCGCTTCCTTGCGCAGCCAGCTCAGAAAAGCCTGAACACGCGGCTGCTCCACACGCCGCTCGGGACAAAGAAAATAGTAGGAAAACGGCCCTGTTACCGGCTCAAACGGCAATTGGACCAGATCGCCAGTTGCCAGCAGATGCTGCGCAATGACATCCCGGACAACCCCAACGCCTCGACCATAGAGTATCGCGTTCACAGTTGCGCTGGAATCGCCAAAATAGGCCCCCTTTTCAAAATCCGTTGGATCACCACCATTTGCAGCAATGACCTCCCGCCATTCACTGTTGTTGGTGTCGTGAAAAAATGGCTGGCCCTTCAGATCGCCGATACACGTTATCTCACCCAACATGTCCGAGGTTTGCTTTGACGCCACCAGGATGTGCTTTTCGCCAAAAAGGCACTCTTCATACACGTCCGTGCTTCCGCCTGGGCCCCAACGGATTGCAACATCTGCATCCTCTTGCCCAAACCCGGTTTTGGCCACGGTCGAGAGCGTAATCAAATCCACCAAAGGATTAGCATTGAGAAACCGATGCGACCTTGCTGCAAACCATGTCGAGGCAAAAGACGGCAGCAAGCTCACCGTCAACGTCGTTCGACCCTCACCGGGTGATAGGTTTTGCACGCTTTCACTGATACTACTCAGCGCTTCGCTTACGTCTTCTGCGAACTGTTCGCCCTGTTCAGTTAACAGAATCGTGTTGTTTCGGCGGCGGAACAATTTCACACCGAGCCGTTGCTCCAGCAGCTTTACCTGCTGGCTCACCGCTGGCTGTGTCAAATTTAGTTCCGAAGCCGCCATCGTAAAACTCTGAAGTCGGGCAGCTGCCTCAAAAGCGATCAACGTCTGCAGAGGGGGAAGCACGCGCCGCATCCGGTTGCTGTCGAATCCGACGGGTTCCAACCGGGACAAGGCCCCCGGACCAAGTTGATCCAATTTTGTTCTAAGCGAGCGTCTCATGGCAGATTTTGCATAATTTTTCGTTGGGCAAAGCTTAAGGAATCCGATCTTGCTCTCAATCCATCAAAGATATCAAGACGTAAGAAACGCACAGGAGCCCGACATGCTGGACCCGATCGAATTTACATCCGCAATGCGTAAGGCGCCAACGCCCGTATCCATTGTCACAACCAGTGGCGAACATGGACCACATGGCGCAACCGTCAGCGCAGTGTGCTCTTTGACCGCCGCACCGCCTGCAGTGCTGATCTGCATCAACAAAAACAGCCGTATTCTGGGAATGATTGAAGAGCATGGCGTTTACTGCGTGAACTATGCGGCACAACATCACAACAACCTTGCGTTGGCCTTTGCCGGGGTTCCCGATTTTGCCGAGCAGCGGACTTTCAAACCCGAAAACTGGTCAATTGATCCGACCACCAGCTTGCCGGTTCTTATCGACGCTGCCGCAACATTTACCTGCCTGCATATCCAAACCGTTTCGTTCGGCACTCATCGCATCCTGATTGGTAAGGTCGAACGCGCTGAAAGCAATGATGCGCGGCCGCTGACGTATTGGGATGGGAACTTCAAATCGCTGGCTTAAAAGTACAAAGAAACCGAACCAGAGAGAAGCCGTTGCAGGCAGGGCTTCCGCCGAATGAGAGCACGTCACAACTCTACGGTCGGCTACGCCGATTATCTTGCTCATGGCCAAGCTTAGACCTCAGGGGGTTGACCCAGCACGCATTTCTTCACACAGTCAATTATTGCCAAGTTAACTTCTCGAACATCAATAAACTGTTGATAAGGCATCATTTTGCTCGCTCAGCAGCATTCCAAGGCTTAAGTGCCTTAAGGCGGTTCAGTTAGATTGTAGGTGCTGCAAAAAAGCTAGCGACGCGACAGCAACATTTTCAAACGCCGAATGGATGGCCGCAAGCATTTTCCATCCCCTCGAAGACCGGTCTCCCTTCATTGGCGGCTCTCGATTTCGAAATGGATGATGACTGTTTTCGGCGCGGTTGCAGAGGCCTTTGTGCGACCAGTGAACCAGAACCTAAGTAATCTACCATTTAGCCTTGCCATAGGAGCACGGTTGTCCGTGACAACACTATGGTTCATTCCAGACAGAGACGTCGGTAGTCGGTCCGAAAGCAGCCAAGTTGTCATTCGATGCATTCAAACAGCGGTGTCAGTGCCTCCAGAGTGTCTGAGGAGTTGATGCTTTGCAACCGTTCAAAGAGCTCTGTTTTGCCATCATGCTCCTTGAGACAGTCGAGAAATTTCTCCCTTTTTTCTATGCCAGTGAACGGCTCGGAGATGCTTCCTTTTGGATCACGCCGGACCCGTTCGACTTTCGAACCGTCCATCAACGTAGCAGTGAGGATATGTGGGAGAAAATCTTCGGCTGCTTCTTCTTCAGGCGTATAGTGGGTCATCTTGATACGGTCCAGCAGTGGCTCGCCCGCATATCTTGCAACGCTATCCGGCGTGAAATCCGCCACACTCAACCGGCCTGACCGCACCGCGCGCGCAATGCAGTACGACATGGAGAACCGAGCCTCCATTTCGTTTTTGGGATGCGTAAACGGCATGTTTCGATAGTTGGCTATACGCACCTTTACAGAAAGCTCCACGATATTGTCAGGCTTTATAAGCCCTTCGTCTCGCAGATCCAGCGCCATGTCGATTGCCATATGGCTGGACCCGCAGCAAGCGAAACGTTTTGGCATGACGCCCGCGGTCTCGATGTAATGAGGCACGCTGGGAGTTATGTTGATATCTGCATAACCGCGGGGATCATTGCCGCCGAAAAGCTCAAGAAACCCCTGCTTGCGCTCAATGATATCGGCGTGCCCATAAAGGCCCGCCTGTGCCAGACGCGCTGCTTCGATAGCATTTTTTGCGCCCAGGCCAGCGTGGAACGGCTTCACAGGCGCCCCGAACTGGGCCTTGCTGCCCGAAGCAAAGCTGACAGCCAACGACATCGCGCTTACAATCTGTGAGCGTTCAAACTTCATCAGATGGGCAACACCGGCTGCCGTACCGATTGCGCCGATTGTCGACGTACTATGCCAGCCAGCGGTATAATGAGAAGGTACAACACCAGCACCAATAAGACCTTGGACCTGCAACGCTACCAAATAAGCCTCAACAACCTGCGCCCCGGATGAGTTGAACTCGTTTGCAGTTGCTAGCAAGGCTGGAACCGAAACAGCAGAGGCGTGGCTGAGCGCGGGTCGAAAATTGTCATCAAAATCCAGCGCATGGGCTGCAGTTCCATTAACTGCAGCCGCGATGGTCGCGTCTGTACGCCCGCCTCCAATGAGACGTGCCGGGCCGGTTTTTATCGACCCCGACAAATAAGCCTGCCGCACGCTGAGGGTCGCCGGATCATCGCGCCCTAAATACATACATGCAACCGTGTCGGTGATTGCGTCTGCCGCGAGCGCTCGCTGACGTTCAGTCGCCTGATACGAGATGCACCAATCCGCGACGCGCTCTAAAACCGTGTTCATATCAGTTGCTCATGCTGGTCGGAGTCAACACTTTTTCTACGACCTCGGCAAACCATGCCGCTCCCACAGGAAGAACATCATCATTAAAGTCGTAGCGCGGATTGTGCAGGGGCACGGCAGCCTCGCCAGGTTTGGTGGTGCCGATACGCGCAAAGCAACCGGGGCGCGCCTGTGCCAAAAAGGCAAAATCCTCGCCACCCATTGCGGGCGGGCGCTTCGTCATAACTTTGTCGCTACCAACAACAGCAATGGCAGCACACATCCCAAAGTCAGTCGGTGCGTTCGCATTGATCACAGGCGGATAGCCGCGCCGGAAATCCACTGCAACCTCAGCACCCATCGTTGCCGCTGCATTGTGGGCTACTTCGGCAATCAACTTCTCAAATTCATCTTGAACCTCGGGCTTTAGACTGCGAGCGGTGCCTTGCAGTTCGGCCACTTCGGGTATCACATTGCCCGTTGTTCCTGCATGAAACTGTGTCACAGAAATCACACCATTTTCCAACGGATCGATGCGGCGCGACAGTATCGTCTGCAGAGACAAAGCAACTTGCGCCCCCGCGATCAGCGGATCAACGGTGTGATGCGGGCGCGCGGCGTGACCGCCCTTCCCGGCAACCTTGATGGAAAACCTGTCGGACGCGGCCATCGTTGGACCTTTGACAACGCTCATCACGCCTTCGGGTAATAGCGGGTCGTTATGCTGGCCAAACACCATATCAGCTGGGAATTTTTCGAACAGACCAGCATCAAGCAGGCTTTTGGCCCCAGCCAATCCCTCCTCAGCAGGTTGAAAGATCGCATGCACAACACCTGAGAACCGGCGAGTCTGTGACAGGTATTTCATGGCGCCAAGCAGCGTGGCGGTATGTCCGTCATGGCCACAAGCGTGCATGACACCCGGCACGGTTGAGGACCAGGGCGCATCTCCTTGATCTTCCATTGGCAAAGCATCCATATCGGCACGAAGGGCAACAGCACGTTTGCCATCGCCGGCGCGCAGAGTGGCAACAATGCCGGTCTCGGTGAGGCGTTCGAACGGAATACCCCATTCCGTCAAATGCCGCGCTACGAATTCAGAAGTTTCGAATTCTTTGTAACCGAGCTCGGGGTGGGCATGGAGATGTCGGCGCCAACTGGTCATTTCATCAGAAAAGGCGGCAATTTCGACAGGAATGGGCATTTGAAAACCTCAAGCGTTTGAAAGGCTACGCCCTCCGCTTGCATGCGGTTACAGAGGGCTGATGCTGTGATTGGGATCAATCGTCCTGGATCGCGGCCAGTGCTTTGTTTATCCGCGCTTTTCTGATCCGCATGATGATCATGACGATGGTAAGGATCAGAATTGTTAGCGAAATTGGGCGCTGGAAGATTATCCACAGCCCATCATTGGCAAGTAGCTGCGTCTGGCGTACCGCGCGCTCCATCCCACCGCCCAAAAGCAGGGCAATCATGAAAGCCGGGATGTTGTAGTTGTAACGCCGGAAAAGGTAACCAAGGACACCAAAGAGAACCATGATCCAGACGTCAAAAAGCGAGGAATTCAGAACATAGGCTGAAGAGACAGAGATCATTAGGATCAGCGAATATGTGATCCGGGCAGGCACGGCCAAAATAATTCTGCCGATCATCGGGCTGAACCAGAAACCCACTACAAAGTAGGCAACAATACAAAAAAGCCCGGCGCTGAACAAAGCGTAGATCAGGTTTGCGTCTTCAGTGAAAACTTGCGGTCCGACGGTGATACCATGGATGAGCATTGCACCTGCGAGCAACGCCGCTTGGGTTGATCCGGGAATGCCAAGTGTAAGCAGAGGTATCAGGTTTGCGCCTGATGTTGCATTGTTTGCCGCTTCCGATGCGGCAACGCCTTTGACTTCGCCATTTCCCCAATCATCATCCGGTTTTGCTTGACGTCGTGCCTCGCCAAAAGAGAGAAAAGAGGCCACCGAGGCGCCAATTCCGGGGAACATGCCCACCGATGCGCCAATAAACATGGACCGCACGATGGTTGGCAAAACCCGAAGGTAGTCCTTCAGCCCAAAGGTGTCGTCACGTTTACTGACTTCATTGGTTTGGTTTTTTTGATCCTTGTGAGCCGTCGCTCCAAAGTCCTTTACATCGAACCGGTGGAACACTTCGCCAACCACAAAGATGCCGATGAGCGCTGGAACCAAAGGCAAGCCATCCATCAGCGGCAATTGGTCAAAGGTCATACGCAGATTGCCAGAGATCGGATCGAAGCCCACTAGTGCAAGCGTGATGCCAAACAAAGTACTGATTATACCTTTGATCATCGACTCTCCGATGATCGATGAAATCACAACAAAGGCCAAAATGTAGATGGTAACCAATTCAGGTGGACCGATTTTCACAGCATAAACAGCGAGATAGGCTGCGCCAAAGATCAACAGGCACTCCGAAAAGAAATCGCCCGTCGCGGAGGCCGCTGTCGCTGCGCGCAACGCCTTCACCGGGTAGCCCTTTCGCGCCAGCGGATGACCTTCGATCATTGTTGCGGCTGCGGAAGGGGTTCCGGGCGTGTTGAACAAGATTCCGGGGATCGAGCCGCCAAAGTCTGAAGATTTCGAAATCGTGTACATCAAGATCAACGCAAGCAGCGGATCAAGATAGAAAGAGAAAGGCAACAACAGGGCAACCGCGGTTGTTCCACTGAGCCCTGGCACGGCACCGACCAAAATACCTGCGACCGAACCGACAATCGCGACCAACACTGCGCTCGGGCTCGTGATGAACGCTGACATACCTTCCAAAAATGGCGACATAATCTATTTCCTTTTGATCAGTCTTCGGTTTCGCTTAGAACGCGGCGAAGAAATCTCGGCGCCAAGTCGGCAATTTGTCGTTCAGTCCAGTCGTAATGAGTGCGCCATCTCCTTCGGTGATGCCCAAACAAAAGAAGAACAAGAGATAAGAAAATGCGGTGAATGAAACCGCGATCACAGCCTGCTTGCGGCCAAAAGATCCCGTAAAAAGACTGACAGCGACAAAGCCTATGATTGTCGTTGCGATGATGTACTCTACAGCCCAGAACAAGATAGGATAGACGCAACCAACCAAAGCGATCAGCACAGCACGCCGCGTCATAAATGCGCGACTTGTGCACGCTTCAGAAGCGTCGGGATTGTCTGCGCTTTTGGTTGCCAAAGGGGACAGAACGACCACAGATAGTAACGTCACTGAGATAAGGATCACAGCCAACGCAAATGCAATGCCGCTGTCCTGTCTTATACTCACCAATCCGCCTGGCGCCAAAAGATCGTATGCTCCAGCCATAAAAACCAAGATCATAAAGATCCCGAACAAGATCTCACCGTCTAACCACTTTGACATTCTTCTCTCCCTGGATCCGGATATCGAAGGCAGCAGCAAGCTGCCTTCGACTTGTCACTTAAATCTACAGCGAGCCAGCAACCGCATCGGTAGTGGGGCGCCAAGCATCCATCAGTGCTTTCATGTGCTCAAGGGTTTCTGCACCGCCCATGAACACGACATTCAGGTTCGCATTTTGGACTTTTTCCTGCGTTGCCGGATCGTCGATAGCGAACTTGAAGGCAGACGTCAGTTCTTCGATCACTTCGTCGGGGGTGTCTTTGGGTGCAAGCACGATGTAAGGTGCGGGCATCGCAACGAATTCGGTGTTCTGTTCAGCGAAAGACAGCATATCGGGTGCGAGCCCATCACGCTCTTCAGCCATAACGCCGATGGCGCTCATGGTATCAAGATTGGCAAGGTAGTGGTGTGTACCCACCACACCAAAAGCAACCTGATCGCCAATTATCGCAGCTCGGGCCGGGGCGCCACCTGCAAACGGAACATCCTGCACCTTGTCCTGTAGTCCGTTGGCCAGCAGCCAGCTTGTCATAGCGACATCAGTGATCGACCCTTTCCCAGTATGCGCCCAACGAAGTTGTTCGCCCGCTGCATCCGCGTCCAAGATGGCCTGTTTCAGATCGGCTACAGAATTTAAGTTGCGCGCCTTGGGTGCAACAACAGCCAGGTTTGCTACGGCGACATGCGCAACCGGCTTGAAGTCGTTAAGAACGTCCACGCCGGTTTCCTTGACCATAGTTGCGATCATGGCAGAACCCGAAATCATTACGATCGTTTGACCATTCGCCTTTGCAGGTTTGGTGTACTTCAGACCAATCAGTTGTCCCGCGCCTGGCCGGTTCGCCACAACGATAGGCTGATCGTCGAGTGCTTGGGTCAAAGCCGGCGCGAAAATACGGGACAGTGTATCAAGCCCGCCGCCGGGTTTTGCGCCTACTACGATCGTGACCGGTCCGTTTGGGAAATCGTCGGCCGCGGTCGCCGCGCCAGCCATCGCTGTCAGCGCGATCGTCGCGCTTGCGGCTATGCCTTTAATGGTTCTGTACATGGTGTTCTCCCTTATTTGGTATGCTCAGATTTGAGGTTGAAGTAAGCATTCACAAAGCTGGTCAGCTTATGCAGAATGTCGTCGAAGAAGATCTTGCCTGCTTCAGCCCGGAACGGAACGTTTGCACCGTTGATTTTTGCGTCTTCGCTGATGTCTTCAGCGTAAACGGGAAGGTTTATGTCGAGATCTTCGAACCTACCCTGATGTAGAGAAACAAGGGGGATACCGTTCATCTCACCTTTGCCGTCACGGTGCACGTCCTGCTGCAGCGGGCAGTCATCAGGAAAGAGATAACGGCTTAGGGAGCCCATCGGCTCGGTGCCATGGCCTTTGGCACGAATGCCGAACTCCGGCTGCGCTTTCTCCCATACCTCATCGTCGAACTTTCCCCAGACATTAACCGAGGGAATAATTATACCGTGCTTGGCGCGCACCAGTCGAAGCTGGTTGGCGATAATCCCGGAATTTCCACCATGCCCGTTAAGGACAAGAATGTTGCGAACGCCATCCAGAATGAGGCCATCCACGATCTCCGAAAAAACAGCTGCAAAAGTCTCGGCTGACAAGGCGATGCCCGCAGGGGCATTTTGAAAATAAGTTGCATGGCCAAAAGGCAACGTTGGCACTGCGATGCAGCCAGTCGCCGCCGCCAATCGTTTTGCAAGCAAATCGACCAGCCGGTAATCCCCCATGGGCGTGTAGCACCCGTGCGGCTCGGTCGAACCAACCGCGATCAAGAAGGGCTTATCCGCTGCGACAGCTGCGCGGGCGCTCAAAATGGTGGTTGCTGCGAGTTCGGTCATTGCGCGACCTCCACACTCACGCCGTATTCTGCCACCAGATCATCAGCCCCAGACAACGCGCCCAAGGTGGCCCCTGCCTTCATGTCTGCGCGACGCTGCGTACTGGTGGCTTCTTTTGCCGCCGCGGCATTGGCGAGCACAGCGGCTTCGGCACGAGGAATACAGATCACGCCGCTATCATCCGCCATGATGAGATCGCCCGCGTGGACCACAACGCCGCCGCAATTCACAGGCAGGTTAAGACTACCAGCAGGCCCAGTTCGCCGCGTGGTAATGGGCGAAACACCGAAGGACCACACAGGGAGATCATGCTCAGCGATCTCGTCGGGATCACAGATCGGGCCATCAACAATCGCACCCAACGCACCTGAACGCGCAAGCCCATAGGCAACATTACCACCAAGACAGGCAAGACGGCTGTCCCCTGCCCTGTCAATAACAACGATATCTCCGGGACGCAGACGACCTGATGCATAGTGCAACAGGGTGGAATCCGGAGTGGGCAGTCGCAGCGTAATCGCAGTACCGATGATCCGCTTGCCAAATTGGCGCGGTGCAATGCGATGATGATCCATAAAACCGGCCCAGGTCAAATGCCCTACCGTTGCGACCGAAACTCCAGACAGTTTCGACAAAATTTCATTGTCGATCTGGCCTGGCATAGGGGCTATCTCGTATTGCTCAGTCATTTGTTCGAACATTTTCTCTTTTTCGATGATTTCAGAATTTATAGCCGAATGATTATTATCGGTCAACAAATTCAAATTCGACTATTTCCTGATGCGCGATCGCGTGTTAAACATGAAGAATGCACACCGATATCCCCCCCATCTCGGCGACCTCGACCGCCAAAGAGCCCATAACGAATCGTATCTACGACTCGATTCTCGAAGACATCCGGTCAGGAAAGCTTGAACCGGGTCAGAAGCTAAAAGTGCGAGAGCTTACATCCGAGTATGGCGGCAGTACCGGATCCTGTAGGGAAGTCCTAAACCGGCTCGCGGGCGAGCGATTTGTACAAACCAAAGGCATGACAGGTTTCAGCGTCCGCGATCTTTCACCTGAGGATCTTATTGAAGTTCTCGATCTACGAGACCAATTGGAATCCCAAGCCTTGGTACAGGCGATCCAACATGGGGACACTGACTGGGAAGAAGGCATGGTTCTTGCGTTTCACAGGTTGGAGCGCGAGCGCATCCGTGAAGGAACTTCGCTCATCGAGCGGGAATACTATCACCGTGAATTTCATCTAGCCCTGATAGGGGCCCATACATCTGAGTGGCATCAGTTCTTTATTCGGACACTTAGCCTGCATTCAGAGAGGTACCGCCGCATTCTTCTGCCCAAAAGGATATTTGAGCCGGACTACGTACGCGTGGTCGACGAGGAACATGAACTGATCATGCGCCTCGCGCTAGAACGCCGCGCCGAGGAAGCAGCGGAAGCATTGAAGAAACACCGTTCAAGATCACGAACCGATCTTCTTGTTGCTTTGGAAAGTCGCTGACCGTGCAACCGAACTGTCTAACCACCAACACGGTTTTGGGAAAATAGAACGCATGACTCTGCCACGTATCGCTCTGATTCATTTTCACCTGGAAAGTAACCGTGCAGCCCCAATCACTACGCGCTCCGACTTTAGCGCTCAACGCTTGATCGTCGGCAAAGATTTCGCCCGAGACCTAGAAGAAAAGCCTGCGCTCGCTTCTGCAGGGATCAGAGGTTTCAGAGAGGAATTCGGGCAGTTTTGTCCCGTGCCCGTTTTTGCCGCATTTGCAGGTGCTGGCGGCATGATAGACGGGCTGTTTTTTGATGAGCTAATACAAGTCATTCGCGATCAGCTTCCGGCTGACGTTGATGGAGTCTACCTGGATGCGCATGGAGCGTGCATCGCAACCCATGACGAAGACCCCGATGGCACACTGATCTCTTTGGTCCGAGAAATTATTGGACCAGACACCCCGCTGGCGGTCACGCTGGACCTGCATGCCCATGTCAGCCCAGCTATGATTGAAGGCGCTGACTTTATCGCCGCGTATCGCACCAATCCTCATGTAGATCAGTTCGAAAGAGGGCAAGAAGCCGCCGCTGCAATGAAGCGCCTTCTCAAGGGCGACAAAACGGGACGCGCATTGGTGCGACTGCCCTTTATCCCTCCTTCCACCACGCAAGATACCACACGCGGCCCCTATGCACGGCTGATGACCGAGGCGATCGCACGGGCCGAGCACCCGATCTGGAACGTTTCGCTGTGCGCCGGTTTTTCTGTCGGGGATTCTGCCAAAGCCGGTGTGAATGTCACGGTTACCGCGGACACTTCTGAAGAGGCTCTCAAAACTGCACGTAAAATTGGACAGTCCTTTTGGGACGCGCGTCACGAATTTCAGGTAAATCTGACGTCAATCAGAGATGCTGTCTCCATGATGTCTGACATGGAGACAGCTCGTATATATGCGGATGTCGCCGACAATCCGGGTGGAGGCGGGCGCGGGAACACTCTCGCCATTCTCGAGACCATGCTCGACGCAAGCGTCGAAAACGCTTTGGTCGGAATGCTCTTTGACCCTGATCTCGCCGCTGAAGCAGTGGAACACGGCGTGGGCGCAAAATTTCAAGCGCAGTTCAATCGCTCTGAATCCGATGTACAATCCGGCCATCTGACGGTGGATGTTGAAGTCGTGAAACTGGCCAAAGGCCCAGTAGATTGCAGACGCGGCCTCTATGCCGGCGGCCAACAAGACCTTGGCCAATGTGCGCTACTGCGATGCGGGAGCGTCTTTATCATTGTGACGAGTATTCGCCGTCAGCTATGTGATCCTGCATTCGTAGAGCGCTTCGGACTGAAAATAGCCAACTTCAGCACCATCGTTGTCAAGTCTCGCGGCCATTTCCGAGCTGGCTTTGACGAGTTTTTCACGCCAGATCGTGTTGTCGAAATCGATGGTCCAGGCCTTACGTCTCCGGAACTATCCCGAATAGACTTCACGAAGACACCGCGCCCAATCCTTCCGATTGATTCCGGTGTAGAGTGGTCTTCCGAGGCCGCAGGATGTGTCGCCGGAAGAAACTGACCACCAGTACCCACTTTTGTAGTGGTAAGGGTGCGTCACTACAGCAAACAAATCGATGCATTTAATATAGTCTGAGTTGGCACTGACCTTGCTACAAGCATCTTATCCACTCTTCCAGGGATGCTTGGGGCCAATGTTTGTTTTTTAAGGGTGATGTAATCGCCGTCTCACCCGTAAAAACTCCAACCAAAGTTCGAAAGGTTATCATGCCAACCGTTGCCGTAAGGCAGGGTTTTGATTTTCACCCAGAGTTTATTGCACAAATCTCTCAATGGACTATCAAAATCGGCACAACCCCGGCTTTAATCGTACCCGCATTTTCCGGTTCGTCCGACATTAACTGAAAATGTGATCCTCACGCACAACCAAGTGCTGAGATTTGGAAATCTTCCCGACTGCCCGTTCTGACACGACCGAACATGCTATTGGCGCGCATCTGCACGTCATGCCACTACACAATCGTACGACCCTGGGAAAGTTCCATCGGGACTTTGAAAGGCTTTGCCTGAGATCATGGACAGCCTCTTGGACCTCGAGAAAGGTTTCGCGCCAGAGGTTCCTTAGCAATTGCCGCCGACCACACTAAGGCGCACGCGGGCCGCGAGGGACCAACTGCGAGCCGTTGGAGTGTTTGAAAACCGTCACCGCGAGCAAAGTCACGCCGAAGAGGCGGCGTAAAGCGTTCATCTAAGGATTAGGATCGATTGGTTTCGGAGGAATGACGTGTTTCACTGTTCGCAAACTGAGCGACGAACATATCTGATCTCCTCTGGTCGACCGACGCGCAGATGGCGCGCCTTTAGCCCTTCTTCCCGAAGCCCCACGGCAAGCCACGCGTTGATGATCGGCGGTTGCTGATCGGCATTGTCTTCATCAATCGCAATGGCTTGCGTTGGCAAAATGACCCAGCAACCTGTGGCCCGCATAAGACGCTCTGCAACCACTAGAAACGCCTCCTCTCACACATTCTGCGAATGTGTCGCAGGGCACCGGGAGCGAGAAAGGCAACTTCGCCCGGATGATGGTCGGTCTGTCTGCGGACCACACCCACTGCCGCACTAGACGAGATACACATCTTTTCAGAAAAATTCCCCCAACAGAAAAGCACAACCTTTTCGCGAACCAATCAATTGTTTACACATGTTCCTTACGCATTCTCTAGACCAAAGACTTAGAGGTAACGCGCATGACACGAGGCCTACTCGTTTCCCTGAATGACAAAGGTGTGCTTGCCACAGGGAACCAGGTTTCCACGACATTGGCCGACTTTGACTCCATCGGGATCATTCATGGCGGCGACGGCACCGTAAACTGGAATTTCATCATCAACGCGGGTGATAGCGAGATCACCAACCAATCGGCTTTGGTCGACTACCATATCGGCAGCGACGGAAACATCTATGCGGTGAGCAACTTCTTCAGCATGGTGCATGAAATCACGCATGCGTCGGTTCAATACGGTCCTCCACACGCTATAGACGGGACAACAGGTTCTGATCAGATCGACACGTCGTATGTCGACGCTCATGGCGATCAGACTGACAGCGCAACCAGCACTTTTCTTAACGATCAGGATGTGGTCCTTGCAGGAGAAGGCGCAGACACTGTTTTGTCTGGCGATGGTGCAGACACCGTCTACGGCGATGGTGGCGATGACTCCATCCAATCAGGCGCAGGAGATGACTCCGTTCTAGGCGGTTCAGGAGCAGATACCCTTGTGGGTGGCGCGGGCAACGATGCCCTAGAAGGCGGCACGGGCAACGACAAACTTATTGGAGATGGGTCTGCTGAGCTCGTTCAGAATGGCGGCTTTACCAATATAGATGGGGCAAGCGACCCAGCCGGATGGGGCGTCAGTGAAACCAATGCCAGCCAAGTAGAGGTCGTGGGTGGCCAGCTTCGCTTTCACGCTGACGGCACTCCGAACGGTGGACAGGTGTTTCAAACCATTTCAGGCATACCGGCAGGCGAAGCAGTCACAATCAGTTTTGACAAATACGACATCGGTCATTCCGACAACGGCTATGGCTTTGTGCGCCTGACTGTCTCTGACGGAAGCACCACGCTCATTGATCAGATGGTGCTTTCGACGGGTGCGCACTGCTTCAGCTTCGTGTCCACCGGAGTTGACTATAAGATCACCCTTCAAGACGCCTCCATTGGTAACTTTGACACTAAGGATATGGCCATCGACAATCTAAGCGTGTCTGTGGGGGCCGCGCCCGGGAATGACACGCTGGATGGTGGCACCGGCGACGATCACATAGACGGCGGTGGGGGCGCAGACCTCCTCATTGGCGGCGACGGCAGAGACACCCTAAACGGCGGCGATGGCAACGACATCATCAACACCTTCGGTGGCAACGCAGGTATTGAAACCGGAGGAGATCGCGCCTTCAACGCCGACACGGTTGACGCCGGCGCAGGCGATGATGTCATCTATGGCGGTTTTGGCGTCGGTGAAAGCATCGATGGGGGCACAGGCAATGACACCTTTAGCCTGCAAAACCTAGGGCCCAGCTCCGCGACAAATGTTGATCTTCAGGCGGGTAGCTACACACTCAAGACAGGTGGACATGGCACACTCGACGGCATCGAAAATGTCAGCGGTACTTTTGGCAATGATACAATCGCCGGCGACAGCGCAGACAATAGCTTACACGGGGGCGGTGCGAATGGCGACGGGAATGACAAGCTCGACGGACGCGGCGGTAACGATAAGCTGACAGGGGGCGTTGGGAGCGACACGCTGACGGGAGGTGTTGGCAATGACACACTCAGCGGTGGCTCAGGATCGGACACTTTCGTCCTTCAGGATGGTTCTGGCCATGATGTGATTGTTGATTTTGACACCGTCGATGACGACGGCGATAGCCTCACCAACGATCAGCTTGACGTCTCGCAGATGTCAGATCAGCTCGGGGAGCCAATAAAAGCCAAAAGCGTTACAGTCACAGACGACGGCAATGGCAATGCCAAGCTCACATTTGCCAACGGCGAAACGGTGATCCTGCGAGGGGTTGCCCCCTCGCAAGTGGATAGTGTGGCCGAAAAAATCTCTATTGGCATTCCATGTTTCACCAAAGGCACCCGCATTAGAACATTGCGTGGAGAGGTGCCAATTGAAACACTGCGCGTGGGGGATCTGGTCATGACAAGGGACCATGGCGCACAGCCTATCAAATGGATTGGTTCGACGCATCTGGATGCCACGCAACTGGCGCGACATCCCAACCTTCGCCCCATTCGACTGCCCGCGGGCTATATGGGCAATCACAGCCCGCTTTTTGTTTCACCGCAACACTGCTTGGTGATGAAGGGCACAAACGGTAAGGCAAGCGAAGTGTTTGTGCGTGCGCGTCATCTCGCCTTGGCAAAGGGGCCAGCGCGCGTCGCCCAAGGGCGCCGCAAAGAGACCTACTACCACATGCTGTTCGCACAGCAGGAAGTGGTCTACAGCAATGGTGCGCTAAGTGAGAGCTTCTATCCCGGGCCGCTGGCCAGAGCGATGCTGTCGGCGCAAAGCTTGGCAGAACTTCAACGCGCAATCCCAGCGCTCTGCGACCACCCTGTGGAGCTCAGCTACGGCCCGAGAGCGCGACAGCTCATATCCAAAAAAGACCTCTTTGCGTACCTCAAAAGCGCAGCAGTCAAACGCGAACCGCGCAAACGGGGCACCTTGCTCGTCAATGCAGCCTAAGCACCATACCAATGAGCATTTCGAACATGGTTCGAATTCCGGCGCTATCACCGTTTCTAAACCCAGCGGCGAATGATTTCGGCCTCAGACGCGCTTAGACTGGCGCACTTACTGAAATAGACTTGTCACAAAGTCCCCAAATAGCTCGGTTTTCTTAGCGGATCTGGCCTCTGGTGGATAAACAAACCAAATCGGCGCATCTGGCCTCCAAAGAGAACCCGGCGCCACCTCTACCAAGCGACCGTCAGCCAACTCATCTTTTATTGCCAAACGAGATTTCACCGCCAATCCGATCCCCCCTACGACAGCATCGGTTAACGTGTCTGAGTTTGATACCAAGACACTCGCGCGCACAGTTGCGTCCCGACGGCGCTTCTTTGCATCCGAAAATGCAATCCGCGTCTGCCAGGGTAAACATGCCCACGGCAGATCGACTATCTCGGAAATGTTCTTAGGAGTGCTGTGTCGCGTCAGAAACGATGGTGCCGCGCAGATGATGCGATCATTGTCCGATAGCTTTTTCGCGACCAATGCGCTGTCAGTCAGTTGGCCGACACGAATGGCACAGTCCATACCTTCTGCAGACAATGAAACAAAGCGATCGACCGCAAGAAACTCAAACGTCACTTTCGGGTGCTCGCGTTGCAACCCTGGAAGCCCTGACAAAACAAAGCGAGACAAAATCCAAGGGGACATCGTCACCCGCAGGTGACCTGTCAGTTGTGCAGAACGGCTTCCAGCGTCGCGCTCAGCTTGTGCCAAATCTGCCAATATTGACCGGGTGCGATCAAAGAAAACCTGCCCTTCATCAGTCAGCTTCATTGTACGGCTGTTGCGATGGAACAATGTCAGCTTGAGCGCACGTTCCAGCTTTGACAATCTGTGGCTTGCGGTGGCCGGGGATACCGCCACGCGAATAGCACCAGCTGTAACCCCCTGTGCTTCTGCAATAGCCACGAATGTTCTCAGATCTTCGATGGAATACATTCGAATTTCTTAAATGATGGTTTCGTGTTTTGCCCCATTCATATAACAGGCCCGATTGATTTACTCCATGGCCAGGCAATGGAGGAGAAATCATGAAACATTTATTGGGCGCAGCCAGTCTGATGGTAATTTTTACCACACCTGTGGTCGCAGAAAGTCTCGAGACCTATCTGGAGTTTCCCAAACACACCCCTCCGGGCAATTTGGCGATTGGACCAGATGGTCGGATGTTCATGTCAGTTCACGAATTTTATGGGCCTGAACTGCGTGTTGTAGAGGTGATGCCTGATGGATCAACCAAAGCTTACCCCACTGAGGACTGGGCGCGCGCACCCACCGATGACGGTGATGGTTTGCGTGGTGTCTTGGGCTTGCGCGCCGATCGTGAGGGGATTTTATGGATGCTCGACGGCCAAGGCGAAGGTCAAACCGGCCGGGTTGTTGGCTGGAACACAAATACAGAAGAACTGCATGCGATCTACTATGTAGGTCAGCCTGCTGCGCGTCCGTTCTCTTTCCTCAATGACCTCGCTGTGGATCGCGAACATGAGGCAATCTACATCTCAGATACAGCAAACCATGTGGAGTCCGCGATCATCGTAATTGATCTCAAAACAGGTCGCGCTCGGCGTGTTCTGGAAGGCAGCAAGTTTACCAAAGCCGAAGACACACCGATGATCATCGACGGCAAAGAAGTTCTATTGGGCGGCAATCCCGCCAAGATCGGCATCAACCCGATCTCTGTGGATCCAACAAACACGTGGGTGTATTTCGCCCCCATGACGGGGAGCGCGATGTATCGCATTCGGACGACAGACCTGCTGAACGAAACACTCAGCGATCCCGATCTCGAAGCGCGCGTTCAGCGCTATGGCGACAAGGTGATCTCGGATGGCTCAACCGTTGACGCTGCCGGGAATGTTTACATCACTGCGATGACCGACAACGCCATTGGCGTGACCAAGCCCGATGGCACTTATGAAGTGCTGTTTCAGTCCGACGAAGACCTGCCCTGGCCTGACGGTTTCTCAATGGGAGGGGATGGCTACGTTTATGCCACCATAAACGAACTGCACCGCTCACCAGTGCTAAATGGCGGCGAGGATGCCTCAATTGGCACCTATCGCATTGTGCGCTTTCCAGCTCTAGGCGCAGCGGTTAACGGGAGATAGATACGCAACATGTATCGCCAGGCTGTTGACCAGATTGCGAATTGCATCAAGGCGACACGCTCATAACCCACAGTGAAATGGCACTTGGATGAGGTGGTATTGTGATCGGCGGCGTGAAACACTGGCTTTGGTGCGCCGTGGGTAGAAACGGAGAAACCAGTGCGAATACGTTGAAAGGCACGGGCTGCGCAGTGATCGTGCTGCCTTTCCCAAGTTTGCTTAGAACATCGATCCTGCGCTGCGACAGCATCTTTCAAACTTCTCGCAGACTCAGATTGAAGCGAACACAAAGCCACCCCGTACGCACGATGATCTGAGGTAAACCGGCGGCGCTTGCACGTGATCGACAATTGCTTCGTTGGCGCTGGCATTTCAGAAGCTATGGAAAATCACCCAGGCAATACCGCCGGTCATTTTGTCGTGGATCCTCAAAGCGATGAAAGGAGCGGACGCCGCTCCTTTCAACTTTGATTTAGGCGAGTGTATCGAAACCGAGAGCGCTCAGTTGCGCCATCAACTCGCTTGCGTCATCCAGTATTGGGTTGTTTGGACTGGCCGCAAAATTATCGCGTGTCAGGTCTTCGGCCTGCAATCCGCTGAGCGTTGTGATGTTTCCACCGTTGTTTAAAACTTCGATTTCCAATGCACCATCTACCTCTCTAATTGCGACCTGATCGTCGTTTAGAGAATTAAAATCGAACATGTCGTCGGAAGGGTCAAAGCCTTCTATCGTGGTTGTTGCCCCCCAATTCCAATCGATTTCGATAGTGTCAGCACCGGAGCCCAGAACTGTGTCCGAGCCAGTGGACGTTCCAGAAGACCCCGTGTCGGAACCGCTGTCTGGAGAGGTGTTGTCACCAGATCCATCTGTGTCCGTGCTGCCCTGATTGTTGCTGCTTCCGGTCATATCGCCTTCACGCGTTTGGTAGCCATCGGTTGTGGCACCGGCTGGCGCTGCTGGGGTCAACAGAACTGTCCGATCCACCAGCGTCACATCATTCTGATCAAAACCAAATGGTGTCTCCAGATTGTCTTCCATCACCTGATCGAAGTGGAATTCCACCAGCCCCGGGATCAGATCCGCTTTGCTTACACCGGTAAAGGTAAAACTCTGACCACTGGGCAGGGACGAGATAACCAAACCAGCGTCGCTGTCCTCTACGCTGAGCCGCTCACGTGTGCCAAAGTAGAGAAAGCTAATCTTCATGGATGCGGGATCGAAGTTTTCGATGGTTTCCGCACGACCATATTCATGGCTGCGAATGTAGATTGTGTCGGCTTCTCGCGGGCCTATATTTTGCTCCCAAGAGATCACGCCCCCCATGTCCTGACGGAAGTGTTCGTTGCCAACGATGCCGAAGCTGTCGATAGACACGTCCTGATACGTCACGCCTTGCACAATTTGCGCAGCATCAGACCATGGGCTGTCGATGACGATTTCGCCGGCAAGAGATTTGGTCACAATCATCCCATGTACCGAAGTGCCCCCAAAGTCGAGTTGATCCACAGAGGGGTCAAAATCGGTGATATCGTCAGCGTTGCTATCAGCGCGGAAAACGCGCCCACCTGCATCAGTGCCGCCAGTGACTTCAGCGGGGTTTGAGCCATCCGCATCATAACTCAGTGTATAGCCTTCTGTGCCCTCGGGTATCGAAATATCTGTCCCTAGCACGCTGGCAATTTCATTGAGGACTGTTTGATTGTCAGCTGAGAAATTGGCGATCGACAGCTCTTCAAGACCAAACCCGGTCAATACAGTTTGCGTAGTGATACCTCCTTGGGTGATGGCCACGCGCACGGTTTGTCCCAATGCATCACCGGATTCCTCGAAGATTTCAAAGTCCGCCGCCGCGACATTCGCTGATATCTCGATCACATCTCCCATTCGCGGCATGAAGCCATCAATGATCTGTGCCGCAGTGTCATAGCCGATGGTAACGTGCATATGTGTATGACCACTGTGACCACCATCGCCTCCGTCGCTGTCTCCTGCCCCATCGCCATGACCTCCGCCATGATGTCCATCGTCACCTCCGCCGATGAGTGACGCCAATTCATCGCGTGCGGTGGCGTCAAGTGCGTGGATGTTGGCTGCACTCAGCATGCTCAACGTAACACCCTGTAGAGTCAGTGTTTGGTTGTTTGACGGAATAGAGATCACCACAGAGCCGCTTTCCTGCGTCACGTCCAGCGCATCTGCGCCGATCCAGTCGAAGAAGATTGTATCGCTTTGTGGATCAAAATCGCTGACGATCACGTTGGAGCCATAGGCCCATGTAACAACCACGTCAGCATTGGATTTGGTGATTTCTGGATTGTCAAAATCGGCACCGGATCCGCTGGGCGTCGGAGTTTGGGGATCATCACCATTGCCTTCTTGGCCAGAGCTGCCACCATCGCTATCGCCCGACCCATCACTTGATCCATCAGACCCATCGCCCGAAGAGTTGTCTGATCCGCCACTGTTGTCGTCTACTCCGTCCGTTGAGCCATCATTTGAGTTGCCATCGCTGGCCCCCACCAAGCTCAGGATTTCAGTGGCCGCCGTGGCATCCAGAATGGTGAAATTGGCACTCGTCAGTTCAGACAAAGTCACCCCAACAAGGGTGAGCGACTGTTGGTTTGATGGTACAGAGAAAACGACGGAACCGTTCGTCTCTGTGATCTCTAGATCGGCGGCAGAAATCCAATCGACAAAGATCGTGCCTGTCGCAGGATCAAAGTCTGAGATCTGCGTATCCGCACCGTAAGACCAAGTGAGAACGACATCGGCGCTGTCTTTGTCCACGCCCGCTGTGCCTGTGCCGGTCGCAGCGCTATCGCCACCATCGCCGCCTGATCCGGTGTCATTACCCGTGGATCCGTCTGGTGCGCCGAGCCCTTCGTCGCCTGTCTTGCGATCCTCAAAGAAGGCGATCATGTCTTCGACGGATGCCGAGTCAAATCCACCGAATTGGTCAATGTATTGCAAGATAGATGTGCCATATTCATCAGTGGACACAGCGCCGCTTTGCAGCAGATTGAGTGTGCCGTAGGCCCCGCGCAAATGTGCCGCCGCTAATATGCCAGTCAGGGTTAATTCCACTGTGACTGTGCTGCCGCTTCCATCGGTATATGTTGTCGTCTGACCGATAAAATCGTCCAAACTCTGGCCTGCGTTTTCCAGCCCATTCTGGATGATTTGCAGGTTAAGGCCAAAGGCTTCCTGAATGGCGACAGTTTGCGCGTCTTTGGTCATGAAATCTTCCAGCGAGTTTACCCCATTCTTGCCAGTCCAATTTCCATCCCAAGTGTTGGTTGACGCCCCATTTCCATAAATTTGATCATCGTCGTAATATCCAAGATCAATCAACAGTGCTTCGCCGAACTGAAATCCGACAAAGCCGAGAGAGTTGGTGGAGCGATAGGCCATGGCTTCCCATTCACTTTCGCTCAGATCGCCCCAGCTGCTGTACTCTGGGAAAAATTCTGTCACAGGGCCTCCCGCCCAGGTGTCGAGCTGCCAGTCCTGAATAACACCGGCTTCATATCGATCTCTGTCCCAACCAGATTCGAACGCCAGTAACGCAGATAAGAAGCCGTCGAAGGTTCCGTTTGACATAGATTACGTGTCCTTGTTCATGAGTGTTTTTGCGACGATTTAAGGTCGTGCCAGAAACAAACTGAAACACGGATTGATTGTTTTTGTTCTGCCAATCTTTTTAAGATTTCCGCCATCAGCGGATTATCGCAAGTCTTTGCTTTTGATGAGCAAAACTCTGTCTTGTTTCGGAGTATTGCCTGTTCTGCGCCGATAAGATTGTGTAAAACTGCTTTGATCTGAGAACCCACTCATATGTGCGATTTCGGCCAATGAAAGGTTCGGATCACTCAGGAATGCGCGCGCCAGTTTGATCTGTGTCTCTGACACCAGATTTCTAAAACTCTGGCCCTCCGTGTGCAGACGCCGGTTGAGGGTCCGTTCAGACATTCCCAGTTTGCGCGAAAGGTCAGAGAGCTTAGGCCGCTCGACCGCCATGCCGTGCAGGAGGTGACGTTCTATCAATTCCGTGAGCGTGGGAGGGGCCTCTACATTTTGGCTGAGCAATACCTCGCCATAACTCGTCAGGTGCCTGAGCAGTTGTGCATCCGCGCCGCGAATGGGCGTTTCCAAAACCGAGCTTGGGAAACGTATGTAGTTTTCTTTTGCGCCAAGAGTCACAGGGCAGGCATAGATTTTTGACAGTTCGACCTGACCTGAGCGACGCGGATTGGCCAAGCCGATCTTTGTCACCAGATCTGCTTTGTGTGTTGCGGCGCGAAACGCACCCAGCATCGCAGCCAGCGCAAATTCAACCAGATGTGTTTCGAGCAGAAGCGTTGCGCCAACACCATCAATGATGAGATCAATATGGTCCGTCGTCTGGCGCAGTTCGATACGCGCTTTGGGGCGCGTCACCGGGGTGAAGTGCTGTACATGGTGGATTGCTTGCAACAACGTGTTTGAGTTGAACAAAATATAGGTCAGCAATGACGTGTTGCGCGGGTCAATGGCCATGCCCAATTCAGCGCCCGCCCAAGGGGTGCCGAGACGCTCTGCCAAGATTTTTAGAATTACGGCTTCTGATCCCCGCGGAATGGGTTCGCCGCTTTCTGTCAAATGATCTTCACGCAGCCTTGCCGCGGCCAGAGCATCTTGTCGATAATCCTGTAAGTGCGGCAGGTCTAGAATAGACCGCACCCAGTGATTGGGGATGACGTCGGCTGGATCAATATCTGCCATAAAGACCTGGTTCCCAATATAAGGCCGCAAAAGGCATCTTGAGGCTGGCGTACTGTGCGCAGCTGGTGGCCAATACTGACTGTTGTTTGCATCAAACGTCTGAATTTGGCCAGTCTTCACAGTGATTTTTGGCGAACATGCGAGCGATGTTTCAGATCGAGAAGAACGGAATCCCCTCCCAATGCCGCTCATGGACAGCATGAAGCCATGCTGTCGCAGAATTGCCGGATAGCCGAGACCCGTGATCCGCGTGATGTTTGCAGCTCTCAGTTTAATGATCTGAAAGCGATAGCCACCTTCAGCGCTAAGATCGCTGAGACCCGCTTAATGCTATTGCTGACCCCTCATAAGGACACGCCGAGAATGCAGGTCCACGATCGCGGCAAGACACACCCATCCCTGACGCGCCCACATGTAGTTGATGTCGCCCAACCATTCTTGGTTTGGCCACCGAACGACCGTTAAGGTTACAACATCTGGCAAAACTCTACTTCTAAACCATCGGTCAGATTGCACAGCCTCACGCACTTTCTCGTTCTGGGCAAACAGCTGGGCAATGCCGTTTACCGCAAACTCAAAGGCCTCTCTCAAGCGACCTATCTCGTCGTTTCCATGAGGCGCTGGTAAAGTCGTTCTTTGGTGATCTTCGCAAACGCCTCGCAAATCTGAGATTGCGGACGATGGCGTGGAAACAACATCTGGTACGCGTAGCTGACCGATGGTTCAAACGGGCGTGAAACAACAAGGTTCAAGCGCGTGAGATAATGCGCCGTGATCGGATCAATGATGGAAATTCCGGAGCCGCTCGCAACCAAATGCCCTGCAGCAAAAGACAACTGCGTCTCCGCTTGCAGTCTACGTTCGACATTTGCCGCCTTAAAAATGGCATCGATCTGTTGGCGAATGGCATAGTTCAACCCCAGTGATATGAACGACTCCCCCTCCATGTCCCTAGGTGTAAGAGCCTCGCGCTCCGTAAGCCGGTGACCAATTGGCAAAACCGCAACCATCGGCACTTCGCACAAAGTTTCGGATGCCACCGCCGGATGGGATACACTGCGTTCCGCAAATCCAAGTTCGAATTGCTGAGAGGCAATGCATTGCAGAACTTTCTGAGAGCTATGGATCTGCAAAGCGACGGAAATATCCGGGCGATCCACGCAAAACTCAGAGATCACATCAGGCAGGAACTCAAGCGCCAGAGCAGGCAAACCAGCAATATGCAAGGCCCCTCGCCGGAAGGTGCCGATTTCGCGCGCAGCTTCGGCGATGGTCGCCAGGCCAATGAACGAGCGATCCACCTCTTCAAAGAGCGCAACAGCCTCTGAGGTTGGCGTCAGACGTTTCTTCTGACGGATAAAAAGCGGGTAGCCAATTTGATGCTCCAGATCAGAAAGCAGACGGCTTGCCGCAGGCTGAGTGATATGAATGCGCCGGGCAGCCTCTGTGACGCTGCTTGTTTCCATCATGGCGCGAAAGGCCTCAAGCTGACGATGGTTGAGTTTCACGATACCTTCCATAGTTCATAATATTTTGGCATGAATAGCATGAATATTTGAATTTGAAATATGTTATTTATCCTCGCTACAAGGGACACAATCAAAACGCCTAGGGAGGACCAAATGCGTTCCACACTCATTGCGGCAAGTGCGCTGGCCATTTCGGCTGGGCTGGCACATGCGGAAGATAAAACCCTGTATCTCGCGGCTTACGGTGGCTCAACCGAGACGCTGTTCAAGGAAGTTATCATCCCCGCCTGGCAGGAAAAGTCCGGTGCCAAGGTGGTTTATGTACCCGGCAACTCCACCGATACGCTGGCAAAACTGCGCGCGCAGGAAGGCGCTCAGGAAATCGACATCGCTTTCATCGATGATGGCCCGATGACGCAGGCGATCAACTTCGGGTACTGCGACACCGTAGACGAAGCGACTTTTGGCGATCTCTATGACGCATCCCGCATGCCCGACAACAAAGCGGTTGGTGTTGGCATCGTGGCAACAGGCCTGGCCTATAACGCAGAGATGTTTGAAAAAAATGGCTGGGAGGCTCCAACCTCTTGGGCAGATCTGGCGGACCCAAAATATAAAGGCAAAGTTGCCATTCCGCCGATTACAAACGGCTATGGCCTGCACGCGCTGATCATGGCGGCCAAGCTGAATGGCGGTGGGGAAACCGACATCGAACCTGGCTTTGAGATGTTCCAGGACAAGATCGACGACAACGTATTGGTCTATGAGCCTTCTTCCGGCAAAATGTCCGAACTGTTTCAAAACGGTGAGATTGCCATGTCTGTCTGGGGATCTGGACGTCTGAAATCGTTGGCCGATACCGGTTTCCCGGGCGCGTTTGCCTACCCGAAAGAGGGCGCAGTCAACCTGTTGATCGCAGCCTGCCCTGTGGTGGATTCCGATGTGCCAAAGCTGTCTCAGGACTTCCTGAAGTTCATCACCTCCGCTGAAATGCAGAAATATTTTGCAACCGAAAAAGGCTGGGGTCCAGTGAACAAGAATGTTGCACTGACAGAAGAGCAGATTGGTGCTCTGCCTGTGGGCCCGGATCGTGTCGACACGCTGGTGAACATTGACTACACCGTGGTCAACGAACAGCGCGGCGCGTGGACCCAGAAATGGACCCGTCAAATCGAGCGTTGAACGCTTCTCATGTCATGAAATGCAAAGACGCGGGGCTGAAAACCCGCGTCTTTCTTAGCCTCTAGGGACCGCGTGGATGTCTTTCCTCAGCCTCAAGAACCTCAACAAACAATTTGGCGATTTCACCGCCGTGCGCGATATGACACTGTCCATCGAAAAGGGGGAATTCGTGTCACTGCTCGGCCCCTCAGGCTGTGGCAAGACCACAACCTTGCAGATGATTGCCGGTTTGCTGGAACCCACATCCGGTCAGATCCTTCTGGATGGCCGCGATATTTCACATACGCCCCCCAACAAACGCGGGCTCGGCATTGTGTTTCAGTCCTATGCGCTGTTCCCGCATATGTCAGCTCTGGACAATGTCGCCTTTGGTTTGGAAATGCGCGGCGTCGGTAAAGCGGAACGGCAGGATCGCGCCCGCAAGGCGCTTGAGCAAGTCAAACTGGGCCAGTTCATGCATCGCTTTCCCAAGGAAATGTCCGGTGGTCAACGCCAGAGGGTTGCGTTGGCACGTGCGCTGGTGATCGAACCGCCTGTGCTGTTGCTTGATGAGCCACTTTCCAATCTGGACGCCAAGCTGCGTGAGGACATGCGCTTGGAACTGCGTCTATTGCAGCAGGAAATTGGTGTCACCACCATTTTGGTCACCCATGATCAGGAAGAGGCACTTTCGATGTCTGACCGCATCGTAGTGATGAAAGAAGGCGAGATGGAGCAGATCGCAGCGCCGCTAGATCTCTATGAACGCCCGGTCAGCCCATTTGTGTCCGACTTTGTGGGCAAAACCAATCTGTTCAATGCTGAAATCATTGATGCAGATCACGTCAAGGTTGCCGAACACATCCTGCTGCTGCCCGGCCATGGCATGGTAACGGGCGCCTCAATGCAGCTCTCAATCCGGCCTGAAAAATTTGCGCTCAGCCCTCAAGGTGATGGCGATGAAGTGCAGGTCGAAGCGGCAATTTTCCACGGTGCTAACTGGCTTTATCGTGTACGCGGCGCCATGGGCGAGTTGTTTGTCACCCAGCCCAACACAGGTGCGCCAGGCTTTGCGCGCGGACAAACCGCTCGACTGACCTGGCCGGATGGCGCGCTGTCTATGTTTGCGGAGGCCTCATAATGGCAAGCTCTGCCAACAAAGCCGCATGGGCCATGACGGCCCCCGGCGTGATCTTCTTTGCCGCCCTGCTTGGCGCGCCGATGATCATGACCTTTCTGCTGAGCCTGCATGCCTATGATTTCAACGCAGGTGTGCTACCGGATTGGACATTGGCGAATTATGCGGACGTGCTGGGCGACAGCTACTTTCACAAGATCTTCCTGCGAACCTTTGGTTTGGCTGCTCTGGTCACAGTGATCTGTGTTCTGATCGGTGCACCAGAAGCCTATGTTCTGTCACGCCTGCAAAATCCATGGAAATCCATATTCCTGCTCGTGGTGCTGGGGCCGCTGCTGATCTCAGTCGTTGTGCGCACGCTGGGCTGGGCGCTGTTCTTTGGTGGCAATGGCATTCTAACCATGGTGGCCCAAGGGCTGGGCTTCAGCGATGAGCCTGTCAGCCTGATGTTCACCTTCACCGGCATGACCATCGCGCTGGTACATGTTCTGGTGCCGTTCATGGTGATTTCTGTCTGGGCATCGCTGCAAAAGATTGATCCGCAATCTGAGGACGCGGCTTGGACCCTTGGGGCCTCTAAGTTGACCGTGCTGCGTCGGATCACCCTGCCGCAGGCCATGCCCGGTATTCTGTCTGGGTCGATCATTGTTTTCGCCCTGACCGCCAGCGCTTTTGCCACACCAGCCATCATCGGTGGCCGCCGGATGAAAGTTGTGGCCACAGCAGCCTATGACGAATACCTCAGCACTTTGAACTGGCCTTTGGGCGCCACCATTGCGGTACTGTTGCTGGTGGCAAATGTGGTGATCATCGTCAGCTATAACAAATTGGTGGAACGCCGTTTCGCCAAGGTCTTTGAGTGAGGAGCACACGACATGCAACGTCTTGGCCCTATTGCCCTGATCTTTCACGCGCTGTTTGTCGCGTTCATCATGGCCCCCCTGTTGATGGTGATTGCCGTGTCTTTCACCGACAAAGGCTACCTGTCCCTGCCCACTGACGGTCTGTCGCTGCGCTGGTTCTATGCAATCCTAGATAACCCTGACTTCATTTCGGCCTTTTGGGTCTCTGTCTGGTTGGGTCTGTTGTCAGCCAGCATTGCAGTTGCCATGGCCGTGCCCGCAGCACTGGCCATGGCACGCCGCAAATTTCCGGGTCGTGATGCGATTTCGGCCTTTCTACTTTCACCGCTGATGATCCCGCATCTGGTGCTGGGCGTGGCCTTTCTGCAGTTTTACTCAAAGATCGGTATGGGCGGTAGCTTTGCCGGGCTGACCGCGGCTCATGTGGTGCTGGTTATGCCCTATGCGCTGCGGCTGGCACTGGCTTCGGCCACCGGCTTGCCGCAGGATGCCGAGCAGGCGGCGATGACACTGGGTGCGTCAAAGTTCACGGTGTTTCGGCGCATCACTCTGCCGTTGATCCTGCCCGGCGTGGCAGGCGGCTGGATCCTGTCCTTTATCACCAGCTTTGACGAACTCACCATGAGCGTCTTTGTAGCCTCTCCCGCGACGCAAACCCTGCCGGTGCGTATGTATCACCACATCGCGCAGACGATTGACCCGCTGATTGCCTCGGTCTCCACCGTGCTGATCGTGCTGACCTTCCTGCTGATGCTGGTTCTGGATCGTCTCTACGGGCTCGACAAAATCTTTGTGGGCAAAGGATAAACCATGACAACGCTAGTGATTGGCGGCGGCGTTGTTGGAATGTCGGTTGCCTATGGGCTTCTGAAACAGGGCGCCCGTGTCACTGTCATTGATGGCAGCGACACGGATGCGCGGGCCTCGCGCGGGAACTTTGGATTGGTCTGGATTCAGGGCAAAGGCGCGAAGGCCCCGCATTACGCGGCATGGTCGCGCAGCTCCGCCAAACTGTGGCAGGGATTTGCGCAGGATCTCAAAGCGGTCACGGGCATTGATATCTCCTTCAGCCAAATCGGTGGGGTGGAGTATTTCACCAATGCAGATGAGTTGCAGCAGGATGCCGCTGATCTGCAAGGCTTGCGCGACCACTTCAAGGGCGACTATCCGTTTGAAGTACTGGAACACAGCCGCCTCAAGCAGCTTGTGCCAGAAATCGGCCCCAAAGTAGTCGGCGGCATTCACTCTCCCATGGACGGACATGTGAACCCTTTGCTTCTGTTGCGCGCCTTGTCAGCGGCGGTGCAACACATGGGCGGCCGGCTGCAGACAGGGGCCAAAGTCACGGAAATCGCGGGAGCTGATCGAGCCTACACTGTCACCCTCGAGACCGGGGATCGCATCGAAGGGGAGGCTTTGGTGCTCGCAGCTGGGCTTGGCTCTGCGGATTATGGCGCAGACTTGGGGTTTGAAGCCCCTGTGCGCCCACAACAGGGGCAGGTTCTGATCACAGAGAAGCTGCCTTTCTTCCTGAAATACCCCTCAGGCCGGATCCGGCAGGTGAACGAGGGAGGTGTTCAAATAGGGGCGTCAAAGGCAGAGACCGGTGCAGACACCACCGACCTGCCCACGCTCCAGGAGTTGGCGCGCTACGCGGTAGATGTTTTTCCTATGCTGGAGCATGTGCAATTGGTGCGCAGCTGGGCCGCCTTAAGGGTTATGTCGCCAGATGGGCTGCCTATCTACCAACGTTCCGCCAAATACGCAGGTGCGCATTTTGTGACCTGTCACAGTGGCATCACGCTCGCTGCAGCGCACGCAGGGCTGTTGCCGGACTGGATTCAGGATCGCAATACTGCCCCCGATCTTTCTTTGTTCAGTGAAAGCAGATTCAGTGTTTGATCCCCTTGAGCCAGAGAGCACAGATCAAGTGCAATTCCACTTCGAAGACCGCAGGCTTTCTGCGCCGCGCGGTGCCACTGTGGCGTCGGCCCTGTTGGGTGCAGGCATCACGGCCTTTCGCGAAACACCTGTTTCTGGCGCGGCGCGGGGACCCTTTTGTCTGATGGGGGCGTGCTATGATTGCCTTGTCTCGATCAACGGCGTCACGGTGCAGGCCTGTATGACACCGATTGAGGAGGGTTTGCAGGTTTGCCGCGTGCGTCCCCGTCTGACAGAAAACGAGGACAAAGCATGACGGTCGCATTTGACATTGCCATTCTGGGGGCGGGCCCCGCCGGAATGGCTGCAGCCGCGCGGGCCACGCAGCTGGGGGCGTCGGTTGTGGTTTTGGACGAACAGGCCAGCCCGGGCGGTCAGATCTATCGCAATGTGGATCAGGCCAGCGCAGCGCAACACCGTATTCTCGGCCCAGACTACAGCCACGGACACAGCCTAACGCAAGCCTTGCGGAAAAGTGGCGCCGTCCACTGCGCTGGCGCGACCGTCTGGGATGTGAGCCGTGATGGGCTTGTGACCTACTCAAAAGGTGGCCAGCCCGCACAGATCCGCGCAAAGCATCTGATACTGGCCACAGGCGCAACCGAACGCCCTATGCCGTTGCCCGGCTGGACTCTCCCGGGCGCAATGACCGCCGGCGCCGCACAAATTCTGTTGAAATCCGGCGCTCTTGTGGCACGCGACCCGGTGCTGATCGGTTCGGGCCCGCTGCTCTATCTGCTGGCAGCACAGATGATCACAGCCGGACGCAAGCCACGCGCCATGATCGAAACCCAAAGCCGCAGTGACATGTGGGCCGCCCGCCATGATTTGCCCGGCGCGCTGCGCGGCTGGCGTTATTTGGCAAAGGGCGCAGGCCTTTTGACAAAAATCATGGCAGCAGGCATCCCTCGCTATACCGCCGCGCGCGAGATAGCACTTGAAGGCGCGGATACCTTGACGTCTGTACGGTTTACGTCTCACGGCAAACCCCATGAGATCGCGACCAAAACCGCGCTACTGCATCATGGCGTGGTGCCCAATACACAGATCAGTCGCGCCCTGAGATTAGAACATGCCTACGACCAGTCACAGCGATGTTTTGTGCCGCAGGTTGATGGGCTCTGTCTCTCTTCAGAGCCAAATATCAGTATCGCCGGAGATGGCGCCGGCATTGGGGGGGCGAAAGTGGCGGCGCTCTCCGGTGAGATTGCCGCTTTTGGCGCCGCATCCCGGTTGGGATTAATCACACCGCAAACGCAACAGGCAGGTGTGGCACCGCTGCAGCGGAAGCGGCAACACGAACTGCACGCGCGCCCGTTTCTGGACCGCGCCTATCCACCTGCGACACAAAGCCTGTCACCAGCGGACACCACACTCATTTGTCGCTGCGAAGAAGTCACCGCCGGAGACATCCGCCGCTTTGCCAAGCTGGGCTGCAAAGGACCAAATCAGGCCAAGGCCTTTGGCCGCGCAGGGATGGGCCCTTGTCAGGGGCGGTTTTGCGGTTTGACCGTAACGGAGCTTTTGGCTCAGGAAACCGGACAAAGCCAGGATGACACTGGCGCGTTACGTATTCGCGCGCCCCTCAAACCCGTAACATTGGGAGAGTTGGCAGCGTATGACGCCAACAGCCAAGAGACTTAAAAGGACAATGTCATGATCGAACGCCTGCATACCGGCCAACGGATGAGTAAGATCGTCAAGCATAACGGCACCGTCTATCTGTGCGGTCAGGTCGGCAATGCCGACGACAGCGTGGCGGAGCAAACCGCCGAATGCCTACGCCGGGTCGATACGCTTTTGGCAGAAGCGGGATCCTCGCGTGCGCAAATTCTACAAGCCATCGTCTGGGTTGCAGACATGTCAGATTTTGCCGAGATGAACGCTGTCTGGGACGCATGGGTGCCAGAGGGTCACGCCCCTGCCCGCGCCTGCGGCGAAGCCAAGCTGGCGCGTCCTGAGCTGAAGGTAGAAGTGATCATCACCGCAGCCTACGACTGACTGCGCATTCTGCTGTGAAAGAGATTGCCAGAGCAATTTTCATGCTGATGATTGCTTGGCAAATGGACTTCAAATTCGCCAAAGCATTGGGTGTGGTGATAATGGGACCGGGCACAGCCGCACTCACATGCCTCGTGGCATTGTCGAGCACTTCTCTCAGAAGGCTCACTTTGCAAGCCTCAGGCTCAGTCACCACCATCGCATCTGCCTTTCCTGCGTTGCAAATTATTGGTGGAACGCTGATCGTTTTGTTCAGCTTGGGTCTGCTGGGTATACGATTATAGAGGCGCCCTCCGGCACGCAGAATAGCCATTCCACGGAGCACTTTCTTGGCTTAAGGTTTTGTCGCTGCGTTTGGCCTATCAGCCCCAAGGCTGATACGCTTCGAAGGTGAGCAGTGGCTCTGTCGCTTAGCAACAATTATGGCAATTTCCGATATGCAACGTCAGATAACTATGTGCAGCCCTTGCGCACCCTCTGACTTCGCTCCAATTGCTTCCACAGCGCTTCCACGCGAGAGATGGCAGCGTGAACAGGTGTTTCAATGCACGGCATAACTTACTGGTCTAGTGTGTAATTCCTGGTTGCGGGAGCACGCAACCGCCGATACCGAACCCTACTGCGCTGTAGCGTCTAAACACTTTCGTCACTTACGGCCTTAAGAAAAAGTACGAGGACTAGTATCTGAACCCAATTCATGGATTTCTTGAATGTGGTCTAGACATCTGATTCACTGGCTCAAGAAGGTGGTGGTTATGGCAAGATTTGATCTGAGCAACGAAGAATGTTCGATCATCGAGCCGGGTCATCCTTAGCAGGGCCGTGGACGTGTCACGCTTTCGTGCCGCTCAAATTGATCACTTATGCAGCCTTTGTTTCGAAGGCCAAGGGGCTTTTCCAGCCGAGTGCTGAATGCCTCCGTCGTGGATTGTAGAAACCATTGATGTATTCAAAGATGGCGATCTCAGCGTCGCTACGTGTGCGTCAGAAGCGTTGCCACAACAACTCAGCCTTCATCGTCTTGAAGAAGGTTTCTTCCGCTGCGTTGTCGTAGCAACTGCCAGTGCCACTCATTGATGCCTGGAACCCATGCTGGCGCAGGATTTTCTGGTAGTCGCGCGAGCAGTATTGGCTGCCGCGATCGGTATGGTGAATGCAACCCTTCATGCTCGGCGAAGGGTAACTCCGGTCCGCATTGCAGACCCTACGCGATGACTGCGGCAATGGCCGTTAAGCGCAACAAACCGGACTTGTGCACATGCGGGTATTGCTGACGCAGCATCCTTTTGCGGTTGCGGCAGGCCGACCGCTGCCCCGCAGCGAAGGTCACCGAACCGGACGTTCCTCTCGAACGTAAGCTCACTGTTGCACCCTAGGCCATTCGTTCGGGCCCCTGCGCCGCATGGCTCCATTGCCGGGGCGACTGGCCGTACATCCGTTTGAACTCCCGGCTGAACTGAGACGAGCTTTGATAGCCTACGTCCCATGCCGCTTCCGACACGGTCTTTCCTTCGGCAATCTTCATGGCGGCGTTGTTCAGCCGCATAGATTTCACGAACTGTATTGGAGACATTGTCGTGGCTTCTTTGAAACGCCGATGGAAGACCGCCCGGCTCATGCCGACGTGGTCGGCCATATCGTCGATGGTGACCTGTTCATTCAAGTGGTTTGAGACGTAGTCGATGGTGCGCGCGATTTCGTTGCCGACGCCAAAGGCTCGTCTTGCGGAGGCCCCGGCCTCGCCCATAAGCACCGCGTAACACAACTCGCGCATTCGCCCCTGCCCGAGCACCTCCAGATCAACCGGATTGTCGAGCAGATCGAGAAGCCGCAGCAGTGCCTGCGTGAAACCACTATCCCAGGACGCCAATGCCAAAGCCGATGGCGCGCCATCCCGCAATTGTTTGTTGCCACCAGCGGCGGCCTCGATCTCCATGGTGAGCTCGCGCATCATCCGTGGCTCCAGCGTAATCACCACGCCGAGCAGAGGATCGTCCTTGGACGCCAATGGCGTGCCCGCCTCCACCGGTAACGTCATGGGGCACAGCAGGTATTTGTCGCTGCCATAGACGTGGTGCTCACCCTCCAGAACAGCTTCCTTGCTGCCACTAAGAATAGCCACCACCGTGGGCTCGTAGACAGCAGGCACGCAGGGCATGGCCTCGGTCACCCGGAAAAGCTGGACGCCTTTCAACGCGGTATCGACGAGGCCTGCCCTTGGCAGACGTCGCTCGATAAGGTCTTTGATCTGGTCTTTGTTCATGCACCCTAGCTGGCAGAGGACTTTCATCTTTGCAATGGGGCTGAGACGATTGGGCAAGTAATCGAGAGTATATCGCCTGTTTCCGTGCTCAGTCAGGTTCTATCTGTGCATTCAAGCAACAACACCTTAAACCGCCAGCTTGGGCTGGCAGGAGACAGAAAATGGCAGATACGACATTCGACCCCAAAGGCTGGACACCCGAGCGCCTCGACGACCAGTCAGGCAAGACCTACATCATCACTGGCGCCAACGCTGGCGCAGGCTTTCAAGCCGCGCGCATTCTTCTGAAGAAGAACGCCAAGGTGGTGATGCTGAACCGCTCGGCCGAGAAATCCGAGGCGGCAATCGCGGGCCTGAGACAGGAATTCGACGCGAAAGCCGACGTGAGCTTCGTCCGCACGGACCTATCGGTTTTGGACAGCGTGCGCGAGGCTGCCGAAGAAGTTCTGAAGACGGTGCCTCGGATCGACGCGCTTATCAACAACGCGGCCATCGCGCAGGTGCCGACGCGCAAGCTGACCGTCGACGGGTTCGAAAGCCAGCTTGGCACCAACCATTACGGACATTTTCTGCTCAATGGTCTGCTCTTTGACCGCATCGCGGAAAGCAAAGGCCGGATCGTGGTCGTCGCCAGCCTCGGCTACAACATGGGTCTCAAGACCATCAAGTTCGACGACATGAACTGGGATGAGGGCTACGGAGCGAACACCGCCTATTCGCAGAGCAAGCTGGCGCAGATGATGTTTGCTTACGAGCTGCAGGACCGGCTGGCCGCTGCAGGGCGCGGAGAAGTCGAGGTCTTCGTCTGTCATCCCGGCTCATCAGCCACATCGCTGATAACCACCAGCGGCAGCCGCACGATGCGGTTCATCTGGTGGCTGATGACCAAGACGCCGATGGTACAGACTGCGGAACAGGGCTCATACCCAGAGGTCATGTGCGCGACAGAAGAGGCCCTGACCGAGCAACGGGCGCTCTACGGCCCGACGGGCCGAATGGAAGCGGTCGGCCCAGTCGGCAAGGGCACACTGAACGCTCACGCCCATGACAAAGCTGTCATGACACGGCTTTGGGAGGAGTCTGAAAAAGCTGTTGGGTTTGAGTGGAAACTCTGACCACTTGATTGAAGTCAGCTTCCAGCGCACCAGTTCAGAGAGCGGACATTGGTTCGCTGTGCAGCATATGGGAGGTTTGGGCTCTCTTGAGACCTTAGTCGCAGCATTGACTAAGAACCGCTATTCAGATTGTGTCAGAAATGCTTGACGTGACTTGCAAATTTATTGAGGTATTGGCCGTCAATTGAGTCAAACATCAGTGACGTTCCACACTGATTGTGGCCCCCCAGATCAAGTTGCTGCGGTGCGGCCCACCAAACCTGCCATTCGCTGCGGCGGCGAAGTCACTTACTCGTCGGATGACTACATCGCAGGCTTTGCAGCCGTCCGCTGCGTCTGCGCTAAAGCCAGCTTCAATCTTTATTGGAAGAACAACATATTCTCCACGGTTGTCATTCCTTTGTCGTGTCGGACCATCACTATGGGGCCAGAAATGGACGGTTACTGTGAAAGCTTCAACGCGCGCTTCAGAGACGAGCTGCTGAATGGAGAGATATTTTACAGCCTGCGCGAAGCCCAGATCCTGATTGAACAATGGAGGAAACACTACAACACAAAACGACCGCATAGTGCTCTGGGCTACCGCTCACCGGCTCCGGAGGCCATCGTTCCGGTGGAAACCAGGCCGATCATGCACTAACACTCAAACTGGACCACTTAGATGGGGCTGATCGCAATTGTCTGTCCCAATTTTCGGGACAAAGTTTCCTGCGCTACATCCCTTGGCCTCGATCAAGGAAACAAATTGGAAGTGCCGCGGTTTGATGCCGATCCTTTGATAGCATTTGGTCTCTGATTATGTCGAACAGGGTAGCCATTTCAGGGTCCTTAAAAACTTCACGGAGCCAAAAATAATGAGGACCGAGGCCAGAGGTGTGAGAGGGCTTTTCCGCTGAACTTGTCCGAAGAAGTTCCTCCAAAACTGCCCTGTTGCCGCCCTGAAACTGGAAATGTTGCTCCAGGGCGCTTAGAGATAATTGCCGAACACGATAGCGTAGCATAGCGTGTAAGTTACATAGATGTCGACGGGTGTTGACGGTCTGCGTTTTGCACCCTTCCGCTATCCACGTGTTAGCTCGCCAGATTGTGCAGTACCGGCGTCAGGTTACGTTGGAGCACAGGTGTTCTACTCCTAAAACTGTGCCATGGGAGTTCTTAGAAAGCGACAGGGCATAGAGTTCGGCTACATCGGCTGCAGGAACGCCGCCTTGACCCCAACCTAATTTGATCGCGGTCTCGCGTACCATCGGTGGGCTGACGACGGCTAAGCTTTGGTTGCGGGGCAATCCAAGTGCTGCGGCGCGGCCGAACCCCTCGATCCCGGCATTTAGCGTTGTGATCAGAACCGATGCCGGATTCGGTTGTTCGGCCAAGATACCGCTGGTTAAGGTGAAGAAGCCGTCATCATTCAGATAGTCGCGGCCAAAGCGCACCAAATTGACTTGACCCATCAGCTTGTTTCCGAGGCCGAAGGAGAAATCGTCGTCATTCAGAGCGTCGAGTGGGCCAAAGGCGCCGCTACCTGCGGTCGATACAATGGCGTCGACTTTGCCGACATTTTCATACATCGAGAGGATGGAGGCCGGATTTGAAATATCAACTTGAATATCGCCGTTGCGTGAGGCTTTGATAACCTCGTGCTCCCGCGAAAGCAGTTCTGAGACTGCACTGCCAATGGTTCCGGTGGCTCCTATAACGAGAATACGCATGGTGTTGCTCCTCTTTCTGCGTTGTTCGTTGCAGAAGAGGTAGATGATGTTGAACTGTGTGATAATATGCGTCATGCGGGAAGCTTAATCCCACTAAATGGGACAAATGTATGGATCGTCTGGATATGATGAAAGCCTTAGTCGAAGTTGCCCGTCAGGGTGGCTTCGCTCCGGCGGCGCGGCAGCTCGATATTTCGACTTCTGCGCTGAGCAGGCATATCGCCGCTTTGGAGGATTGGCTTGGAGTGCAATTGCTTCATCGAACTACGCGACATGTCCGCCTTACTGACGCCGGGAAAGGCTACCTAGTGCGGTGCCAAAAGGTGTTGCAAGAAATCCGCGAGATTGAATTGGCCGGGCAGGACGTACACGGCGCTCTTTCCGGCCAAATCCGTATCTCAGCGCCCGTCTTTGTTGGCCGTCAGCATATCGCCCCGGTACTGGCACCGTTTCTGCGAGCTAACCCCGGGGTCAGTGTTGATTTGTTTCTTAGCGACCGGTTGGTAGATTTGGTGGCTGAAGGCTTTGACATGGTCATTCGCGTCACCAAACCGACGGATTCGTCGCTGATTGCGCGCCGGCTTGGCGACACTCGTTTATGTGTTGTTGCGTCGCCGGATTACTTGGCAGCACGCGGCACGCCTTCAACGATTGAAGAATTGGCTCAGCATGATTGTATCATCGATCGTGTCCCAGAAGGAAGCGGCCGATGGTCATTTATAACACAATCCGGGCATACTGCTCAGCGTGTCAGTGGCCAAGCGCGCGTCAATGACGGTGAGACGGCACGAAACTTTGCCATGTCTGGCCTGGGGCTGGCGCGGCTGCCATTTTTCTTCGTTCAGGAAGCCATCGCATCGGGTGCGTTGATAGAAATTGAACTGGATGAAAATCCGGAAAAGGCGGGAGTGTTTGCTCTTTACCCCCCTTCGCGCCACCTTTCTCAAAGCGTTCGAGCCGTGATTGACTTGCTTGTCTCAGAGATGACCTTTTAACTTTTGGCAGCTCTCTCGCGGTCATAACTGAGGCAGGTTGCGATGCCGCCAGCAAAGACTGCCTTGAGCTTTTCATTTGGGTCGGCTCAGTGAAAGCCGGAAGTTGTACGGCGATCTACCGTGATGCGTTGTCCAGAATACGCCGAGCCATCGGTGTGCATGGGAAAGGCATCATCACCGCTGACCTGCTCCCCATTGTGTCCGCGGTTTTCAGTAAGCTCTGTTCAGGTTTTGGTCCTCTGTTGACCGTTGGTGATACTCCCACGGGGTGAGCCCGTCGAGGCTCGTATGTGGGCGGTGATGATTATAGTCTTCGCGCCATGCCGCAATTAGGTCGTGGGCATGGCGCAGGCTCGCAAATAGGTGCTCATTCAGGCACTCGTCTCTCAGCCGGCCGTTGAAGCTTTCCACGAAGCCGTTCTGCATCGGTTTTCCCGGTGCGATGTAATGCCATTCGACTTGCCGGTCCTTCTGCCATTTCAGCATCGCATTGCTGGTCAGTTCGGTGCCGTTGTCCGAGACCACCATGCAGGGATAGCCGCGCAACGCGGCGATCCGGTCCAGTTCGCGGGCGACACGCGCCCCGCCGATGGATGTGTCCACGACGGCTGCCAGGCATTCCCGGCTGAAGTCGTCAATAACGTTCAACACCCGGAACCTGCGTCCGTCTTCCAGCGCATCCGACATGAAGTCGAGCGACCACCTCTGGTTCGGCCCCTGTGGGATCGCCCTCGGCGCTCTGGTGCCCACAGCACGCTTATGTCCGCCCCGTTTACGGACGGCCAACCCTTCTTCGCGGTACAGCCGGTAGAGCTTCTTCCAGTTCACCTCCCAGCCCTCCCGCTTCAGCAGGATGTGCAGGCGGCGATAGCCGAACCGGCGCCGCTCACACGCCAGCTCCTTCATCCTGGCCTGCAACTCGGTGTCCGACCTTCGCGTCGATTTGCGTCGATACACGCGTGGATCGATCCCGGCCAAGGCACAGGCCCGTTTCTGATTGTAGCCTTTGGTCTTCATTGCCCAGTCCACGGCGTTCCTCCTCGAACCGGGCTTCAGAAGTTTTTTCCAAGCATCTCTTTCAGCGTGGCGACATCGAGCATCTGCTCCGCCAGCATCTTCTTGAGCTTCGCATTCTCGGCCTCCAGCGCCTTCAGACGCCGCGCGTCAGACACTTCCATGCCACCATATTTGGATCGCCACTTGTAGAACGTCGCATCGCTGATCCCATGCTTGCGGCACAGCTCTTTCGCGCTCAAACCCGCCTGATGTTCTTTCAGGATGCCAATAATCTGCTCTTCTCTAAATCGGCTTCTCTTCATCGTCTGTCTCCTCAGTTGGAGAACAGGCTAACCTCAAAGTGAGGACTTTTCAGGGGAGCAGGTCACTTGTGATGTGGTGAAAGCAAACCGCATGGCAAAGATGCGCGAACTCGATGCGCAGTTACTGGGTTTGTTCATCACACGGGCGGCGATATCCGGGGTGAGTGCAGAAGGCTTTGTGGAGTTTATGGAAACGCATGTTGAAGCGCTTGAGAGATTGGCCGCTGAGCATCCCCAGCCAATCGCAGAACGAATTGCGAAGGCTGGGGCAAAGTATCAGCTAGAGTGATGCCACTCTCAGACCACGGCACTCAGAAGGCACCGCAGATAACAGCTACATTTACAAAATATGGAGATCATCCTGTAGGGCATTGAGCGTCAGGTTGTATACGGTATGGACGTGTCACGTTTTTGTGCCGCCCCATGTGCTCGTTTAGGCCACTTTCCGTTCGAATGCGACCGGGCTTTTCCAGTCCAATGCTGAGTGCCGCCGTCGCGAATTGTAGAAGCCGTTGATGTATTGGAAGATGGCCAGCTCGACGTCTCTGCGCGTGTGCCACGACCTTCGCCAAATCAGCTCAGCCTTGATCGTCTTGAAGAACGTCTCGACAGCGGAGTTGTCGTAGCAGTTGCCTTTGCCGCTCATCGATATCTGGAATTCGTGTTGGCGCAAGAGTTTCTGATAATCGTGAGAACAGTATTGGCTGCCGCGATCCGTGTGATGGATGCAGCCCTTTGGCGGTTGTCGCAGAACGATGGCCATGTTCAGTGCCCGGGTTGCCAGATCACGTTTCATGCGGTTGCTTACGGCCCAACCGATCACTCGCCGGGAATGCAGATCAAGAATCACGGCAAGGTAGAGCCATCCTTCTCGGGTCCACACATAGCTGATGTCACCGGCCCATTTCTGGTTCGGTTGATCTGCGCGGAAGTCCCGGTTCAACAGGTTGGGCGCAATGTTGAAGGCGTGGTTGCTGTCGGTTGTCACCTTGTATTTCTTAGACCGTTCCACCCGTATGCCGTTCTCACGCATCAACCGACCAACGCGGCGGTGGCCGATGTTCAGACCCAGCTCCTTCAGCTCTTCGGTCATGCGTGGACGGCCGTAGCTGCCCAAACTGAGACGAGATTGTTCCTTGATGTGCGCCAGAACAACCAAGTCGGTCCGCTGCCTTTGGCTGGCCGGACGGTTACGATAGGCACGTAAGCCTCGCTCGCTGACATCCAGAACCTGGCAAAGACGGTTAGTCGGGAAATCGCGGCCATGCTCTTCGATGAACCTAAACCTCATGGCTTTTGGCTCGCGAAGAAGGTCGTAGCCTTTTTTAGGATATCCCTCTCCTCCTTGAGGATGCGGTTCTCCCGTCGCAGCCGTTCATTCTCACGGGCAAGCTCCAGATCCCTGTCCGACACCACATCCGTGTCGCGATGCGCTGTCACCCACTTGTTCAGGGTCGAAAGCCCAATACCCAAATCCGACGCCACCTGTTTGCGAGAGAGCCCGCTCGTCAGCGCAATCCGCACTGCATCAGCACGGAATTCATCCGTCCGTTTCATTCCCATCATCAGTCTCCTTTGTTGCAGTAAATGCTATCAAAGGAGCGGCATCAAACCGCGACACGTCCAATCTGATCAAGAGCATTTAGCTCGTTCCCGACGAAAATAGCACCTGCGGGATAGGTATTGCCGACCAGTTGATCCCCTGCTGGGTTTTCCGGATCATTGTTCTGAATAACTGTAGATGTAGTTGGCGTTCGCTCACCTGTTTGACCATTTACAGTGCTAACCGTTTTGACGCGCACCCCGGCCACTGGATCATCATAGAAAGCTTGCTGTTCGCCGGTTGGGAGCGGCCTAGTTACTACTGGCGTGCCAGAAGAAACATTTGGAAGATGGCTATTGTCATGACTTCGTTCTCCCTCTGCATCATTAGATGCCAATTCATCAAGTATTGCCCCTGCAATCAATTCTGCCCCAGTTTCTCCAATAACCGCAAAAACTGCAGCTCCCGCAATTGCTCCAAGTGCGCTAGGTACTGGCCCACCTACCGCAAAAAATGATCCACCCCATTGGGCCCCCAGGAGCGCGCCGGCCAGACCGGACGTCTCTACCACTACATTCTCGATATTTCCATTTTGTGCTGCATCGACAATATCAACTGTCTCCACTGCGACAGCGACAGCTACCCCCCCAGCTTTCGCAAATACTTTGTAGCTATTTGGTGCCTCAATTGCTTCTAATGCCTTGTCTGCAGAGCCGAATACAACTTCGCCTCCCAGCGATAGCGTTGCGTCCGCTATGATATTTCCATCGACGCCAAAATCTTCGTCAGCCATGTTTTTTTATCAACCCAAATATTGAGAGAATTAGAAAAGCGAAAAGTGTGGAAAAACAAAGTAAAACAAATGCATAGTAGACAAATGCTAGGTCGCTTGTGAGAATAACCCCAAGCTTCGAAGGTGCACCGTTGGCATCGCTTAGTGGGGCAAAGAACATGCCCCAAATCAGCGCAATCAAGAGACAGATTGCCCCTGAAACTACTTTGACTGGTTTCTCAAAGATAACATCAAATTTGTCGCGATCTAACATGGCTGTCTTAAAGTACAGAAGATAGGATATTAAAGTTAATGGAGCTGACAGCAAAAATGCAGAGTATGAATAGATAGCTCTTTCGTTCACGTTACTCAGGGATTCCATCCGCTTGCCGACTAGGAAAATGGTGTAGAAATCCTCGAAGCTAGTTCTAGAAACTTTCTGGGATAGTATCTGCTCGACACCCCAAATGAGCACCATTGACCCAAACAAAGTGGCCAAAACTAACCAATCGTTTCTTTTGTCCCGCATTCTTGTGCCTACTCTATTCCCGGGAAGCGCGAAATTTGTAAGTAACTTAAACGTAGACAAGAACGACAAAAACTCAGATCAATCTAAGCAGACTCAACGCCAACCTATCGTTGCCGCTCTGCCACACCCATTTCCCGCTCCGTTTGCTTCCACAGCGCTTCCACGCGCGGGATAGCAACGCAAAGGTCGCCCGAATGCGGTGCGTAAGTATCTGATATACAAGTATAATTTTGGTTGCGGGAGTAGGATTTGAACCTACGACCTTCAGGTTATGAGCCTGACGAGCTACCTGGCTGCTCCATCCCGCGGTGGTGTTGATCGCGTGCTTTTTTGTGCTTCGATCTGTTTTCCTTC
>NZ_JAGHQX010000012.1 GCF_017744095.1 Shimia sp. R10_1
TGCCGAAGTTCGCAGAACCCGCACAGCGCTACTGCCCGGCCGGGGTTTATGAGGTGGTGGAAGAAGAGGGCAAAGACGCCCGCTTTGTGGTCAACTTCCAGAACTGTGTGCACTGCAAAACCTGCGATATCAAAGACCCAAGCCAGAACATCACATGGGTCACACCGCAAGGCGGCGACGGACCAAACTACCCGAATATGTGACGCAACACACCGCTTGATCCGATGACCCGCGGGCCTCTTAAACTGCGCAGCTCACAGCGGGTCAGGGCGATCGCTTGACCTTTCAGCGCCTTAGGCACCTTAAACCTGATCAAACGGCACGATCACCTGCGCATTTGGGAAGGTCTGCGTCACATCCTGCGTCGCCGTTTCAAGAAAGATCAGCTTGATATTCGCCCCAGCATCCATGGTCGCAAAGGCCAGCAAACCATCCTTGCGCGCCTGCCACAGCCGCTCCAGCAATACCCAGCTCTCCGCTGTCAGATAGCTCAGTGCCGGACGCGCCGCCTGCATGGTTGCATGCATCGCCAAGGCATTGGCCTCCGCCAGCGCGCCCAGCGTGTCAAAATCCTGCGCGCACACTGCCCGCTCAATGGCCGCGCAATCCGCTTCGGCCTGATCCGGCCAACTCTGAAAAAGCGGGCTGGTGGCGACCGTGTGGTTCATACCATCACGCGAAGAGTGCGACTTCGGGCCAACATCTACCGGCAGGATGGCAATACGAAACTCCGGCCAACGCACATCCAATGGATGCGCAAAACTGTCTGCCCCATCCTCACGCACACCTTTGTCCCAGCGCACAAACCCATGCCAGAAAGATCGGGTCGCGCTGCCGCTGCCCAGACGGGCCAACAGGCTCATTTCGGCTTCGCTCACAACATCGGTCAGACCAAAACTGCCGCAAAGCGCGCGCGTCAGCGCAGCAAAGCCAGACGCCGAAGACGCGAGTCCCGCGGCCGTGGGAATGGTGTTGTTGGTTTCAATCCGCAGCGGCACAGCTTTTTCACCACGAAACAAATCCGCGAATTTCAGCGCTTTGGCAGCAAAGGGCGTTTCAAGCGCCAGCTCTTCCCCACCCAGTGTCACATGATCAAGCCCATCCTCAGAAGGCCCAACTTGCGTGTGTGACCCCCATTCGGCCAGCGAGATGGACAAAGAACTGTTCAAAGGCAGATTGCGTGCCCGATCCCGCTTGCCCCAGTATTTGGACAGGGCAATGTTGCTCGGCGCATAGGCAGCATAGGTCTGCGGAGCTTCTGCCAGCGCAGCCTTTCCTATGGCCTGCTGGAGCATCTCTTTGGCCGCATCATGCATGAATGATCAATCCTTCTGTGGCCAGTTCGGCCTTTGTAAACCCATCAGGCACGGCTCCAACCGCAACCACGCAGTCACCCAGCCCTGAGCCAGAAATCTTGACAGCAAGCACTGCGGGATCCGATTGCGCCTGTGCGATGATGCCAGCCAACGTGTCATCGCAAACGCCCAGTTGTTCCATCAGACTCTGATACTGCGTCAGGCTTGCGGCAAATGCCTGCCAGTCTTCGCCTTGCGCAGCCTCGATAGCCTCGTCGGCTTGCTGGCCCATCTCGGCATAAAGCGCATGAAAGATCTGTTCCTGCCCCTCCATACGCTCCGCAATCAGCTTAAGCACCTCTGAGGTGGGCGTTTTGTAACCGGCATATTTCAACGCGAGAACCGGAGGGCGTGGCAACCGGATGATCGCCGCCTCTGGCGGCGCTTGATAAGCGATCATGCCCCCCGTTAAGCTCGCGGCGAGATCAGCGCCACTCCCGCGTCCTTGAATGTCACGGATAATGGTCACAGCATCTGTGTGAATCTCCGCGGGATCTGCATCAACCAGCGCACTCAGCGCACCGAGCACAGCAATTGTCACCGCCGCAGAGGAGCCAAGCCCCAAAGTGGGATCAATCTCGGATGTGATTTCCAGATCAAAGCCCGTCTCAATACGGCTGACATGGGTGCGAATACACGCGATCACAAAGCGGTAGGCATGAGACGGTTCAAGCGCACCCAGCGATGTTTCAAAAGGGTCCGCGATCTGGGAAACAATCCGCACATTCTGATCAGACCTCTGTGTCAGCGTCACGGTAATGCGCTGTTCAATCGCCGCAACAACGGCGCGATGGCCATACACGACGGCATGCTCGCCCGCGATCATGATCGACCCCGGTGCGCTGGCTTTGATCCGTTTCATCAAATCTGTCCTTCACCTGCGCGGTCATATTGAGGCGCCGGCCCAGCGCTCGCCCCCTGTGTGGCCATGCGCAATCTGGACCAGGCTTTGCCCGGATGCCGCATCATCAGATCCGCCATTGCGGCGTGATCTTGCAGGCGCACCAAAACGGCGCCGCCCCCTGCGCCTTTGACAGAACCCGCCCCACAGATCTTGGCAGCACCACCAAGCGCGGTAACCTCTTTCACAAAATCCTGCGCGGGTACGGGCACCACGCCAATGCGCTCCAGCAGGCTTTGATTTTCGCGCAGTACAGTGGTCACCTCGCCCCCATCGGACAAAGCCTGCGTCAGCGCGTCAGTACACTGCGCAAATGCCACCCACAGCTGCGTATCCTGCCCATGTCGCGCGCGCACATGTGCGACACACTCTCCGGTTGAACTTTCCGGGCTGCCATGCAACACCCAATACCAGCCTTCGCCCTCAGCAAGCCCATGCGCTTCATGCACTGTCGGCACGCTGACCTCTGCGTCATTCACGTGCACCAGACCGCCCCGCACCACCGCAGCTGCATCGATCGGCCCGGCTTTGCCATGCTTCAAGCGCTCACAGAACCGCACACGTTCATAACGCTCATCCAGCGTCTTGTGGCGATCCAGCAGCGTCTCAAACAAAACTGTGGTCGCAGCCACCACCGCCGCAGAGGATCCAAGCCCCGCGCCAATCGGCAGCTCTGATCGGCTGGACAACTGGCCGGGGTGCGGCAAATGCCCAACAGCACCGATCCCGGTCATGGTTGTGCCTCTATGCCCATCTCCATCCTGCAACAGCGACGCCAGCGTATAGACGGCGAGGTCATCTGGGTGGGTCAGAATTTCATGCACAGGCAGCTCGCCACGCTTAAACTGGTCAAAGCGTTTGTCAAGCGACGACTTGAATTTATGCAAAAGCTTCAGCGGGTAATCGACGCCCGACGACAGGTTCTCAAACGCTGTCCGCAGGCCCTCTCCAGGACCCTGCGGCACAAATTTGACCTCTGTGTATTGCGCCAGCGCCATGGCCAACGCGGGCGCACCATAAAGCACCGAGTGTTCACCCGACAAAATCAGCTTGCCCGGCGAATGGGCGACAGACACACCAGAGCCTTCAGGCGTGTTTGTCGACGTAGATACGCTTGTGATCATTGATGCTTGCCAGTCTGTAGCGCCCACGAGCTTCATCCGCAAAGATCAGCTCTTCGCCGTCTTGTGCCACGGGCGCGCCCCAAAGCTCAACGTAATCTTCGTAACTGACAGCCATGCGTTCTTCCAGAATGGTTTGATGCAGCTGCTTGAACAGATGCGCCTGATACCCTTCCACAACGGTCGCATCAAAGAACTCACCGGTTGCGCCAGACCCATAGGAAAACAAGCCGATCGACTTGCCCGACAGATCTTCCTCTGCATTCTCAAGCGTCGAAATCAGCGCCAGATAAATCGAAGCGGTGTAGCTGTTGCCCACCACGCGATTGTATTCCATGCCCGGCAACGCAAGGCTCATGTCCAGATCGGCCTTAGCCGATTTCGCAAGATGGCGATGCGCCTTCTCGCCCATGCGCGAAAACGGCAAATGGTAGCAAAACCGCGAGAATTCCGCATAGGACTTGCCGCCATTGGCTTCATAATCCCGCCAGGCTTCCAGCATCGCATTGAGATACCGCAGCGTGGAAAACTTGCCATCAAACAATGGGGTCCGGCGGTGGTTGGGACGCCAGAAATCCATGATGTCTTCGCTGAACACACCAGACACCACACCAACTTCCAGCAGTTTGGGATCCGCGCTCACCAGCATGGCCACAGCGCCTGCGCCCTGCGTCGCTTCGCCAGAACTGTCACGATCATACCGCGCCACATCAGAGGCAATCACAAGCACCTTGCGATCTGGCCGACGCGCAACATAGCTACACGCCATCTGTAAAGCCGCCGTTGCCGAATAACATGCCTGCTTTAGCTCCACGTTACGGCAATTTGCATTCAACCCCAGCAGGCGATGCACATAGATCCCGGCGGCTTTCGACTGGTCAATGCCCGTTTCCGTGGCAAACATCACCGTATCAATGCCATCAGTACCGTAGCGATCAATCAACGGACGTGCAGCTTCCGCCGCCATGGTCACGATGTCTTCATCCTGCCCCGGCAGTGCGATCTTATCCTGACCAATCCCACGGGAGAACTTCTCAGGGTCGATCCCCTGCTGTTCGGCCAGTGTCGCCAGACTTATGTAACGATGAGGCGTGTAAAAGCTCATCGCCTCAATACCAGTTTTGATCATTTCGTTCCGTCTTCTACCGAATTAACGAAAGGTTCCCCTTGAGCGCCTGAACGTCAGCCGTTCCCAAAAGGAACATGGCCGTGGCAAACTCTCTCTGAAACTTCCTTATCTTTTTCACCACGCTGTCGCTGGAGTCCTGCGCCGCTACAAGAAATGGCGCGGCAACGCCACACAGATCAGCGCCAAGAATCACACATTTCGCCATATCTACACCATCTCTTATCCCGCCGCTGGCAATCAGAGTGGTTTTCGTTGCGTCGTGCGACAATGTTTCCCGTGCTTCAATCAGGCTCTCAACAGTGGTGAGCCCCCAATCCTGAAAGACCAACCCCAAGTCGTCGTCATCTTCTGATCGACGATGGTATTCGATGCGGCTCCAAGACGTGCCGCCACGCCCGGCCACATCAAAGTGGCGAATTCCGGCTTTCAGGCCCAGCGCCACATCTGCTTGCGACAGCCCAGAGCCGACCTCTTTCAATACCACAGGCACATCCAACGCACCTGCGACCTGCGCAATCTTCTCTGCAAGCCCGGAAAAATCGCGGTCTCCTTCAGGCTGCACAGCCTCCTGAAGCGGATTGAGATGCAGATACAGCGCATCAGCTTTCAGCACGTCTACCGCCTCACGGCAATGCTCCACACCAAAGCCCTTGTTGAGCTGCACCGCCCCCACATTGGCAAGCAACGGCACATCCGGCGCCAGCCCACGGAGATCAAAGCTCGCCTTTGCTTCGGGGTTCGTGAACATCACACGCTGCGATCCCACGGCCATTGCCACGCCAGTTTCCTGTGCCGCGATCGCCAGATTGCGGTTCATATGCAGGCATTCATCCCCGGCACCGCCCGTCATCGAAGAAATCAACAACGGAAACGGCAAACGCTTACCCAAGAAGTCACACGACGGATCAACCGCATCCATATCCAGCTCAGGCAGCGCCCGGTGGGTCAGGGAAATATGCTCAAAGCCGCTGCTCTGACGCTCAATCTGAGGGTCAGACAGAATGGCACGAATGTGCTCCAGCTTGCGCCCAGCGACGCTGCGGCTCACCGACGCCTCATTCACCGTTCAAGCTCCATGTGGGTGCGCACCAATTCCCCCGGATTTGTTTGTGCCGCCAAAAGAGACAGCTCACCGCAGAGCACAACCGCCGCACAGATGCCTGCCAGTCGGCGGGCGTTTTCACCAGCAGGTCGGTCGTCTTTACAGCCCATTCTGACAAGATTTTCCTCGACCGCTGTGTTGCCTTTACCAGCCCCAACGGACCCCATGATCAGGTTGGGCAACGTGCAGGCGAAATAGAGATCTTCGCCACGCTTTTCACAGGTCACCTGCCCTTGCGAACCTTCGATGATATTGGCCGCATCTTGTCCGGTCGCCAGATAAAACGCCAGAAGCATATTGGCGAAATGCGCGTTTGCGCTGCGCAGAGATCCGGCAAGATTGCCGCCCACGTAGTTTTTCTCATGGTTGAGCAAAACCATCTTCTCAGCGTCTGTGCGCAACATCCGCGTCAGAATTTTGCGCGGAATCTCAATCTCCGCAATCATGTACTTGCCACGCCCCAGCAGCCCATTGACCGCAGACGGCTTTTTGTCGGTGCAGAAGTTGCCAGAAATCGAGGAGTATTCCAGCTGCGGCTGATCGGTCAAAATCCACTCCAGCACCGCCTCTGCCGCCTTCGTCACCATGTTATGACCGGAGGCATCACCAGTGGCGCATTCGACGCGCACAAACAGCAGATTGCCGGCAATCTGGCGGTTGAGCTTGATCAGACGGGCAAAGCGGCTCGTGGCGGCAATGATCTCTGCCACCTTGTCAAACTGCGCTTCAATACGGTGCCACGCTGCAACAGCTTCAGCCGCAGAACGCGCCCGCACCACGATAGAGCGCGTCATACGCTCATCTACCATAGAGACCTGAATGCCACCGCTATAACGCGACACGCCCGCGCCGCGATCTGTTGACGGCCAAAGCGGCGTTTCAAATGTTGCCAAGGGCACGCTGACCTCTCCGTCGACCACGTCGCCTTTCAAATGGAGCGGACCAACCCATCGGGTTGGAATTGGCGTGGAAAAAGTTTGCTTGTCGCGCACCTTCAGTCCCTTTTTGTTATCTTCGACCTTTTCCAGTGCATCCTGCTCTAAACATGAAGCGGATAAGGTGTGTTTCCAGAAGGAGTAATCTCTTGGGCATGCGCAATACACTTTAAGACCACGCGCTACTAGGGCTTTGTCACTCTTGATCAATCGCTTTTTTGCGAGGCCCGCACAGGTGCGAAAATTTCTCAACAACAACGAGAGAGTTTGGCGAGCCGTGGAGGACTCGAACCCCCGACCTGAGAATTAGAAGTTCCCTGCTCTAATCCAGCTGAGCTAACGGCCCACTCATGCTTCGGGTGTATCAGCCAAATCCCTGACCTTGTCAACGTGGTACACAGGTGTCGCGCCATCCATCGAAACCACGCCGAAAACCACGATCATTCACGCGCCTTTCGCAGCAACATTTTGGGTGGCCCAGCACGCCAATCTTGCCAGAACTTTCGCGCATTTTTTACTGCTAAAAATTTAGGCATGAAAACCCAACAAAAAGAATCACGTTAGTCATCTGTTATCCACTCCCGCTTACGTGGAAGGCCCAAGAAACTAAGAGGTAGTGATATGCCCGCAATATTCAAAAAAACCGCCCTATTCTTATCATTGATCTTGCTGCCATTTTCAGCATTCGCCGAAGAGGCTCCGGCCCATATCGAAGGGGCCACCACAATCAACGTAGACGAAGCTTACGCGCTGTTTGAAAACAACGTGGTCTTTGTAGACGTACGGAAACAGTCAGATTTTGAAAGTGGCCGCATTCCCGGCGCAATCCACTTGGATGTAAAATCCGCTTTCACCCCCGAAAACCTCGCGAAAGCTGTGCAGCCCTCAGATCCCGTGGTGATCTACTGCAACGGATTTTCCTGTCTGCGCTCCTCTGAAGCAACAGCCAAGGCGGTTGCGTGGGGGTACACCAATGTGAAGTACCTGCGCGAAGGCTTCCCCTCTTGGGACGAAGCCGGGTTCCCTGTCGAGTAAGCCGAGTTTAGGAGAATACAGATGACGCTAAGCGGTCGGATCATCGCTGGAATTGTGGCATTTACCATCCTTCTGACTGTTGGAGCCGGTTATTCCGGTCTCACAATCCTGCAGAAAGTGGAAAATGGTCTACTGTCTCTCAACGCACGCAATGCGACCGCAGCGGCGTCATCGGTGTTGCAAAGCAGCGAGGGTCAACTTTCGCTGCACGCCCGCACCATCGGCCGTGATCGCGCCGCGATCACGGCGCTGATTGAAAAGGACACAGCCAAACTAAAAGAGAGCCTGCTCTCCACATTTAACCGGATCTCCGCCAAGGGCGAGATGACGGACCTGATCATTTATGACGCTGCCGGGCGTGAAGTGGCTGCTTTGTCCACAGCTGAACAACAGTCCAAGACAGCGCACACTTCCACAGTGGTTGCAAAGTCTGTTGAAACCGGAAGGCGTAGCTTCGGCATTGATACTTTGCCCGACAAACGTGTGGCCGCAAACTATGTGGTCCCGCTCCTGAAAGGGCGAGAAAAGGTTGGCTTCGCACTTCTGGCGCTGGATCTGGAGGCACATCTGCCCATGATTGCAACCGCACTTGGCGGCACCGCCATTCTGGCCAGACCGGATTCCTCGGCACGGCTACACGTCCAAAAAATCGAAGCCCCCGTCGCGCAGGGCTTGGCACTGACACAACTCAATCGCATCGGCGCAACGGCCATCGCTGAGATGGCGACAATTGATGCCTCATTTGGCGTGCTCGATATCGCGGAGCATTCCTATGTGGTCTCCCGCGAAACATTCGGCGCACATGCGCAACCCAAAGACGTCTTGTTTATGATGCTCGACTTCACGGACCAGTCACTGGCTTTGTCAAAAACCATCCAAAACGCGGTGATCGTGCTTCTCCTTGGCGCCCTCGCCTGCCTCGCAGCCTTTCTGTTCTGGCTCAACCGTGAGTTCCGGCCGCTGCGCGAAAACGCATTGGCTCTATCCGCGGCGTCTCGAGATGATCCTGCTCCCAAAGTGACCGCAACGAGCCGGGCAAAAGAAATCATCGAGCTGCGCACGGCAACAGATCGCCTGCTGCAGAAATATCAGAACGAAGCGCGGGCAGCACAAGAAATGGCTGTCGTGGTGCGCGCCTGCGCAGAAGGTGATTTCACCAAGCGCCTCGACGTCAGTGACAAAGACGGCACATTCGCAGGCCTCTGCGAAAACGTGAACCAGATCAGTCAATCTGCAGACACCGGTCTCAAAGCCGTCAGTGAGGCGCTCTCCCATCTGTCCCAAGGTGATCTGACGCACCACATGCCCGAAAACTTGCCCGGCGTGTTTGGCGAAATCGCCTGCTCAATGAACGCCACGACCGACAGTTTGAACCAAATCGTCACCCGCATCTCTCAATCCTCTACCGCCATTGCCGAAGGTTCGCAGGAAATCTCCGGGCGCACCGATCAACTGGCAGCCAACGCCGAAGGAAACGCAGCCTCCGTCGAAGAAACCTCTGCAGCACTGGAACAAATGTCAGAGCAGGTCAAATCTGCCGCTGAATCTGCCGAAGAGGTGGGGCAGAGCATCAACACCATTTCGGGTAAGGCGCAGACCGGGTCTGAATTGATGACCACCGCCGTAGGCGCCATGCAGCAGATCAAAGAGGCTTCAGCCACCATTGGAAACATGCTTACAGTGATTGAAGACATCTCGTTCCAGACCAACCTGCTCGCCTTGAACGCAGGCGTGGAGGCGGCGCGGGCCGGCAAAGCCGGACAAGGTTTCGCGGTTGTGGCAAATGAAGTGCGTATGCTCGCACAACGCTCAGCCGCCGCCGCAGTGGAGATTTCAAGCCAGGTTAATCACTCTGCACAAACCATCGATCAGGGTGTGGAAACCGTTCAAAAATCCGGTGCCGCCTTCAAAGAGATCGTAGGGCTGCTCCATGACTCAAGCAGCTATATTTTCGAAATTGTAGATGCCACACGCGACACCTCTGTCGGGATCAATGAAATCACTGGCACGACAAGGCGCCTGGATCTGTCCACACAGGAGAATGCCAACAGCGTGCGCGCCACATACGAGCACACACAACAGCTTCAACATCAGGCTGTGACACTCGAGGCCACCATCGGCTCCTTCACGGTGAATCCAGCAGCCGCAGGCAGTGGGACACAAACATACCCTCACAGCACCGCCGCCTGAGCGATCCCAAAACCAAAATGCCCCCGCCAAAATTTGGCAGGGGCAAGGGGGGACAGACGGAGGTCGTCAGGGGTTATTGAAGCGCCTCAGGAGCTTTGTCAGCGATGTCTGTCCAGTTGGTGTCGGCACGTTCGATCAGACCAGGAATGTCTTCTTCCCAACGCACCTGGATGTCTTTGGACAGGTTCAGGAACAGTTCACCGTCAACGATTTTCCAATACTCTGGGTCACCGTCAAACTTGAAGCCCATGGCCGCACCAAAAGCGCAGTAGCCGCCGTACTGTGGCAGGTAGGATTCTGGGTCTGCGTCAAACGCCGCTTTGTGCTCTTCGCTTGCGAAGCGGTAAGTCGCATCGTTGTACACGGACGAGATGCGGTAGTCGCCTTTGGTTGGCTCACCCTGGGTGAAGTATGCAACCGGGTCATAGCCCTGCAGAGCCAGACCAGTGGAGCTTGCGTTCAGCTCAACGCCCGCTGCGATGGAAGTGGTCGCGAGAGCAACAGACAAAGCCGCGCCAGAAATCAGGGTCTTAAAGATGTGCATTTGGAAACTCCTTAGCATTTTGGATCTCGTTAGGAACTGCTTGGTTCCTTATGGGAAATGATGTAGCATTGGGAACCAAGTGGTACAAATCAACTAAGTGTGAATACTCTGACACAACGCGAAAGACGGACGACGCATGGCAAGACCCAGAGAGTTTAACATCGACACCGCGCTGGATGGCGCCATGGGCATATTCTGGCGTCAGGGCTATAAGGCCACAAATTTGCCAGACCTTCTGGCAGCGATGGGGCTCACCCGCGGCAGCTTTTACAAAGCGTTCGAGGACAAAGAGAGCGTCTACTGCGCTGCACTGGATCGCTATGACCACACTGTTGTGACAACCACGCTCGGCATTCTTGGCAATTGCGAGGCCGCCACCGCCACCGAATGCCTGATGCCTATGTTCACCCCATCCGACAAAACCAGCTTTGGCTGCTTTATATGTAATGCGATGGTTGAGGTCGCACCGGAAAACCCAGAAATCGCCAAAAAGACCCAAGACATGGCGGACCGTTTGCGCGGTGGCATCCTTATGGTGCTGGAAAACAAAAACGTGGGCGACAGCACCGCCTACCGCGAAGAACTCGCCGATGTGATCCTGCACCTCTATTTCGGGTTCCAGTCTATCGGCAAAGCAGGCATGCCCAATCAGGATTGGAGAGGTCGCCTGCAACGCCTGCTCGAAGAAGACCGGTAACACTCCCCCAAAACGCACTACCAAGTCTTGCGGGGCGGAGCGCTCGTCTATTTACCCTCGTTCAAATCGACTTCCAGTTCATCCGTGTCTTGCATCATGCAGATCAGCCCGCACCGCCAGAAAATCCACTACTGCAGGGAATATTTTTGCCATTTGGTGAAAGTTGCATTAGGCTTGATATCACGTTAGGTCCCTGCGGACGCAACCGAAATAGACAAGTGTGCGATATTATTATGGACAGTGTTAAGAGCAACCAAGTGAAACTGACACAAGATCCGCATACCCCCCGCGGTGAACAGCGGGAGAAGGTTCTGGAAGTGGCCATCGGGCGCGAAGTCCGCGCACATCGCAAACAACAGAACATCACAGTCGCCGAAATGTCGCGCCTCACCGATCTGTCCATCGGCATGTTGTCAAAGATCGAAAACGGGAACACCTCGCCCTCGCTAACAACACTGCAAACGCTGGCCAAAGCCCTGTCGGTGCCGCTGACCTCTTTCTTCAAAGGCTACGAAAAACACCGCGAAGCGGTGCACACCCGCGCAGGCGAAGGCGTCGAAATCGAACGCGAAGGCACGCGCGCAGGCCACCAATACAATCTGTTGGCACATATTGGGTCAAATTCCAGCGGCGTTATCGTCGAACCTTATCTCATCACGCTGAAATCCGATGCGGATGTGTTCAAAACCTTTCAGCACGACGGGATTGAAATGATCTATATGCTGGAAGGAGAAGTGGATTACCTGCACGGCAGCCAAATCTACAAGCTGCTGCCCGGTGATACGCTGTTCTTTGATGCCGATGCGCCGCACGGGCCAGAAAAGCTGATCAGCCTGCCCGCGCGCTATCTGTCGATCATCAGCTATCCCGCCAAGGGCTGATCGCCCCCGCCTCTCAACACAATAAGAAAACAGCCCCGAAGGGCTGTTTGACAGGTCTATTTCTGTAGAGCCGGTTCGGTATCCAGATCCGGCCAGATCCCCGGAGATGTCGGCAGCCCATCATCAAATTGACTCAGGTAATCCAACATCATCGGACGGTTGTCGATAAATCCCTTGTACGTCGCCAGTTCTTCCGGCAGATCGCGGATCACGCGATGCAGCCGACGGCCCCACTTCGGCATGGTCACAATATCCTGGAAAGAGATCAGGTAACAACGGATCGGAAACAACAGCGCATTAGACCGTGGCAAACGATAAAATGTTTGCAACTCCACCCGCAGATGTTGTCTCGATCCAATGTTCTCCGGCGTCAGCTCAGTCTTCTGAATACCCCATTTGTGATAGTTCTCCGGGCTGGTATCCAGCAGAGGGTTCACCGTCATCGTCCAGTTCAGACGACGCGCCGGGGCACCTTGCTGAATGTTCAGCAGGAATTTTAGCGCACGTTTGAAGATGCCCATCTCATGCGCAAGCGGCACCGGGGCGTGCCACTCAAAGAAATTCATGCCAATGTCGAAGTCCAACGACCAGTCCGCCTGTGTGGTGACCATGCCGGCATCCATCCACAGCATATCATCCCGCTGATCCAATACCGCGTAGTCGCCTTGGGCCTGACGCGTGATGTATTCCAGCGGCCCACAAGGCAGGGTCGTTTCATCCAAAAAGGTGAACTTTTGATCAATGCCCATGGGCTTGTTGATCCAGTGCCACTGATTGCCATCCCGATGCAATTCGAACAAATCAGGATAATCCTCGGATTTGGACACCATGATCAGCTCCAGCGTATCCCAACCGGCCAGTGTCATATGCGGCAGTGACTGACAACGCAGCGGGTCATCGGCGAGAACAAGCGCACGATCGCGCATCTCAGACACATAATGCTCATCCACATCGAACCGCTTTTCGTAAACCGATCCCTTTGGACCACCCCGGTGCTGCTCCATGTTCACCGAATACATGTAACTGTCTTCATGAAAGGGGAACGGGAACCGCTTGATGGCCCAATCCGAATTGCGGAAAGAATAGTCGTCGCGGAAGGTTTCTTCGTTGAATTGAATGGTCATCTTGGCCCCTCCTTAGCGGTCCAGAACCAGCGATTTGCCGACAAAGCGGCTTACGCAGGGCATGATTTTCTTGCCCGAGGCATGGTCTTCACCCTCAAGCCAGTGATCGCGGTGCAGAAATGTGCCATCGCTTTCGACCACATCTGTTTCGCATTGCCCGCAGGCACCACCGCGACACAGGAAAGGCGCATCGACGCCGCACCGCTCCATCGCCTCCAGCAAGCTTTCGTTTTCACCCACATCAATGGTGAGGTCTGATTTGCACAGACGCACCTGAAACGGTTTGCCAGGTTGCGGCGCAAGGAATTCCTCGGAATGGACATTATCATCAGGCCAACCATGGGCAGTCGCGGTGTCATGCACCCATTTGATCATGCCAGCCGGGCCACACACATAGGCATGCGTGCCCAAAGGCTGCCCATCCAGAAGATGCTCCAGATCTATCGCTTCACCTTTGCTGTCATAATAGACATGCACATTGGCCGGATGCTTGGACTGCAAATCACCGGCATAGCTCGCCAGCTCTGGCGAACGCGCCGAATAATGCAATTCCCAATGTCCGTTTGACCGTTCAAGCTGTTCGATCATCGCCATGAATGGCGTGATGCCGATCCCGCCTGCAAAAAAGATGTGTTTGCCTGCACGCAGGTCCAGCGAAAAAAGGTTGACCGGATAGGTGATCACCATCTGATCACCCTCGGACACCTTGCGGTGCAAAAACAACGACCCGCCGCGCCCCTCATCATCCCGGCGTACCGAAATCGCATAGGTGGATGTGTCAGCGGGATCGGACATCAAGGAGTAAGGGTTCAGGCGGGTGCGCCCCTCATCATGCATCTCGACAACAGTATGCGCTCCGGCGGAAAATGGCGGGAAATCCTGGCCATCACTGCGCTTGAATTCGAAACGGGTGACAAGATCATTCAAAGGCACCACGGCACTGACCACAACGTCCAGCTTTTCAGCACCTGCCTTGGCTTTTTGGGGGGATGCGCTCATTTGTACAGCTCCACAGGGTCAGGGACATTGCCGGGGTCTTCGGCGTCGATGCAGACTCCCTGAAACGCAGCGAGCCGACGTGAATAGTGGTCGCGCACAAACAGGTTCAGCCCGCAGTGTGAACAGACAAATGGATCGGTCATCACGTCTTCGGTGATGCCTTTGCAGTGTACGCACTGCATCCGCCGCGCGACCGACCCTCGGTGTTCGGTCTGGATCGCTGTATGCGGGATCCCAGCCGTGGTCGCTTCGTTCATGGCCTGCCCCATCAACCCTTCGGTGCCGCTCAAGTACACTTGCAGGCCCATATGCGCTTCGCCCAAAACATGGCGGATACGCTGGGTTGCGGCCTCAAAACTGGGACCGACATAAAGCTGTGCAGGCCCAACCGCCTGCAGCTTTTCGACATAGGTGTCGCCAGTCTCTTTCGGAATATAGATGATGTGGCTCTTTGCCATCAGGTCAGTGTCGCGGTCGGCAAGCTCCAACAGGGCTTCGGCGCCCTCGGCATCAGCAATCATCAGATGCGCTTTACCAGGGCGTGGCGCGAGCGTGCCATAGACCGGTCGGCTCGTAATGCTTTTTGGAAACTGGAATTTGGACATGCCCAGTCACCTCCCTTTTTATGCGTGTAAGGCGAAACGGGCGGGCCATTCGTCAGGCCCGCCCGAGTGCGATCAACCCTTTGCGGTGCGGATTGCCTTGTCTTTGTCGTAGAACGGCATCTCTTCTGCGACGCAGGGGATTTCCGTGCCGTCTTCATTGCGCACGGTCATGGCCGTTCCGGGAACAGCGCACGCCACAGGCATACGTGCAATGCCCACGTTGTGCCCGTTCAGATCCGAGTTCATGCCAAAGGTGACAACGCCAACCTCTTCGCCATCTTTCAACAGCGTAGCACCTTCACCCGCTGGGGTCGTGCCTTCCAGACGCACCCCGTAGATCTTGAAGCGCTCCTTGCCCTGCATGGCATAGTGGTTCTCCGCACCACGGAATCCCGTCTTGCCCGGCGAAACCGTGAAATCGAGACCCAGCTCCCAAAGGGAGTCCCCACAGGGGCCATCAGCAAACGGATAGGTCTCTGAATTGTCGCCCGGGAAGAACAGCAGGTAACTTTCGGTACGCAACAGATCCAGCGTCGAAAATTGCACAGGCACAATGCCCATGTCTTTGCCGTCTTCGAGAATGGCATCCCACAACTCTACAGCGTGACGCCCTTCACAGAAGATTTCATAGCCACGCTCACCGGTGTATCCAGTGCGTGAAATCATGACGGGCTTGCCAAAAAGCTTGGTCTGGATGATTCCAAAATAGGCGAGGTCACGGATGCCCGGCACATGTTTGGCGAGGAAGTCCACGGCGACGGGACCTTGCAGCGACATATCATGCAAATCATCGTCAAACAGCATGGTGACGTTTTTGCCATAGGCCGCCATAGCCAAGCTCTCATGGCCGGTGCCCGTACCATGCACTAGCAGCCAGTTGTTGACCGACAGGCGATAGATCACACAGTCATCAATAAACAGGCCACGGTCGTCCAGCATGGAGGCATAGACCGCGCGACCCGGCATGATTTTGTCGACATTTCGGGTGGTTGCGCGATCAATCACCGCCGCGGCATGTGGGCCACTCAGGTGGACCTTCTTCAACCCGGAAACATCCATAAGCCCCGCCTTGGTGCGCACCGCTTCATAGTCAGCTTTGGCGCGTTCATCAGAGCTGTCATAGAACCAGGCGGTCCCCATCCCGTTCCAATCTTCAAGCTCACCGCCAATTTCAGCATGACGCTGTGCAAGCGCGGAGGTCCGGTAAATGATGGCCATTGTATTCTCCCGATTGATCCATTGTTGAACCACATTCAGACCTATGATGATCCAAAAATCAACACTTCTGTGCAATTACATTTCCCACTGGGAAAATTTATGCCCTAAAAGTTTACAATCCGCCCGATATTTGGGCTAATCGTACAAAATGCCAATCCAAAATGAACCACTTAACCCGAAACCCCTTAAACATGAAAGAATTGGTTGTGAAATTTGCCTGAAATACAAAAATGTTGACAGAAAATAAAAATTAGCGCCCGCTAAGGGAAAAAATTTCTCCTTAAGTGAAAATAACAGCAACAGGGAAAGTAAAATGGATGGCAATCTAAATGCGATCACGACGGTGTTCACAGAGTTTTACTACTGGGTCACAGTTGTGTTTATGTTCCTCATTCACGTCGGGTTCTGCATGTACGAAGTGGGCGCGAGCCGCCGCCGGAACCACATGCACACGCTCATGAAGAACGTCATGGTGATCCCCCTTGTTACCGTAACGTTCTTCTTTTTCGGATGGTGGATTTATTGGGCATTCCCAATGTTTCCCTTCTTCGGAGGGCTGGATGCCGCTGGCAACGCCAACACACCCTGGTCTGACACCATGGGCACCAATCTGAGCGATAGAATCACCGGTGTATTCTGGGCTGCATTCCTCCTGTTCAGCTGGACGGCAGCGTCAATCGTATCGGGCTCGGTCATCGAACGCATCCGATCCTCGGCACTCTGGGTGCATGCCGTCATGATCGGCTCTGTCTGGTGGATCATCGACGCCGCCTGGGGGTGGCACTATGGCGGCTGGATGGTGAAATACCTCGGCTATCACGATGCCTATGCATCCGGTGTGATCCACGCGATTGCCGGCGGATATGCCCTCGGCGTGATTATGGTGCTGGGCCCACGCATTGGTAAGTTTTCCAAAAACGGCACACCACGCGACATCCCCCCGCACAACCCATGGATGCTGACCATCGGGATCTTCCTGATCTACACTGGCTTCTGGGGCTTTTATGCGGCCTGCAACGTGCCCGTCATTTCGCCCGAAGTGATCGGCGGTCAGATCACCGGCACAACTTGGACAGCCACCAATATTTATCTGGCACCGACATCTCTGTCTGCGATCACCTTCAATTTTCTGATGTCGCTCTCTGGCGGCCTGATGGCAGCCTATGTTGTCTCACGTGGCGATGCCTTCTGGACATTCTCTGGCGGACTCGCCGGGGTGATCACTGCCTCCGCTGGCAACGATCTTTACCACCCGATTCAGGCAATGCTGATTGCCGCCGTGGGCGTCGTGATCGTCTACAAGATGCACTATTGGGTCGAGCGTCGCTTCAAACTGGATGACGCTGTTGGGGCGGTTGCCGTGCATGGATATTCAGGCGTTGTTGGTCTGATCATCGCCGGCTTCATGCTCTGGGGTGCACCATCATCGCCCTTCGAAGGCTACGCAGCCATCAACCCGCTGGGGCAAACGATTGGCGCCGTCATCATGTTCTTCGTTCTTGGCTTCTTGCCCGGTTGGGGTCTCGCCAAAATTCAGGCAGCAGCAGGCGTTCTGCGCATCCCCGAAGAGGTCGAACTGCAGGGCCTCGATTACGCAGAACACCACTCCTACGAAGACGCCAAGTCCGAAATCATCGAAGCCGACAAGCGCTATCTCGCCAACAACATCAAACCCGCAAAATAAGGAGAAATCGACATGTCTACGATTGGTTATGAGAACTGGAACGTCGATCTCGCGGATGTTGGGGCGATCTACCCCTTCCAGGGATCAGAGGTGCTGATGGTCATCCTGGGAGTCGCCTTCTGGGTGGGCTGGCATCGCATTCAATTCGTGCGCGAAGGCAAACATCTTGAAGAAGCACGCAAGCAGGCGATTGACCACGACAAGATCACTCAAAGCGTAGAGCGATATTGAGCTTGCATGATCCGGGCGCAATTGGCGCCCGGATCATTGACTGACAGGAATATCTTTTTCATTTTGGTTTGATCATCGACTTGCCGGGTGGTAGCCTAAATCCAACCCCAAGAGGGTCGAATCAAAAAACGGAGCAACCAAAGAAATGTGCGGAATCGTCGGATTATTCCTGAAAGACAAAGCACTTGAGCCCCAGCTTGGCGCATTGCTGACTGACATGCTCATCACGATGACAGATCGTGGCCCCGACAGTGCCGGGATTGCCATTTACGGGGGCAATGAAAATGACGGAGAGGCCAAACTGACGGTCCAGTCCGACAATGCGGACGCCGACCTTCAAACCCTTGCCGCCGATCTTGGCACCGCCATCGACGCCAAAGTGTCCATGACACGCAACGACAGCCACGCCGTGCTGTCCCTTCCTGCAGAGAAAGCCAATGCCGCCCGCGCGGCCGTGCGTGAACTGCGCCCTGGCATGCGCGTGATGAGCGATGGAGATACCATCGAAATCTACAAAGAAGTGGGCCTTCCCAAAGATGTGGCAGCCCGCTTTGACATCTCTTCAATGGCTGGCACGCACGGTATCGGCCACACCCGTATGGCCACAGAATCCGCCGTCACCACAGAAGGCGCGCACCCATTTTCAACCGGCGCAGACCAGTGCCTTGTGCACAATGGGTCTCTGTCCAACCACAATTCGCTGCGCCGCAAGCTGCAGCGTGAAGGTGTGCGAATTGAATCAATGAACGACACCGAAGTTGGCGCAGCCTACCTGACCTGGAAAATGCGCGAAGGTGCATCGCTTGGCGAAGCGCTGGAAAGCTCGCTCAACGATCTGGACGGCTTCTTTACGTTTGTTGTCGGAACCAAGGACGGCTTTGGCGTGGTCCGCGATCCGATCGCCTGCAAACCCGCCGTGATGGCCGAAACCGATCAGTACGTCGCCTTTGGCAGCGAATATCGCGCCTTGGTGAACCTGCCCGGCATCGAAGACGCCAAAGTCTGGGAACCCGAACCCGCAACCGTTTACTTCTGGAACCACTAAGATGCAGACATATGATCTTGAAGCCAACGGCCTGCGCGGTCTGAACTCCGCCCTGCACGCCCAAAGCGAAACCACCAACCAGACCGAATGGAACATCGTGAACCCCAAAGGCAGCCATGCAATTGCTGTGGGTCTGAATGCGCCGATCGAGGTCACCGTAAACGGATCGACCGGCTACTACTGCGCCGGCATGAACCAGCAGGCGACCGTCAATGTAAAAGGCTCAGTTGGCCCCGGCGTCGCAGAAAACATGATGTCGGGCACCGTGGTCGTCGAAGGGGATGCCAGCCAATATGCCGGGGCCACCGGCCATGGCGGTCTGCTCGTCATCAAGGGCAACGCGTCCTCGCGCTGCGGGATCTCCATGAAGGGGATCGACATCGTGGTACACGGCAATATCGGCCACATGAGCGCCTTTATGGCGCAGGCGGGCAACCTTGTTGTCTGCGGCGACGCCGGTGATGCACTGGGGGACTCCCTTTATGAGGCACGCCTGTTTGTGCGCGGCTCAGTCAAAAGCCTAGGAGCCGACTGTATCGAAAAAGAAATGCGCCCCGAACACATCGAGATCCTCAAGGATCTGCTCGAACGCGCAGGTGCTGACGCCAAACCCGAAGAGTTCAAGCGCTACGGCTCCGCCCGTCAGCTCTACAACTTCGACGTCGACAATGCGCAGTCCTACTGAGGATCAGGATGAAAGATATGGATAACAAAATCCCGCAGACCATGCCGATCCAGTCGGCAACATTTTCCAACCCGATCAACGCGGAAATCCGGCGCGCAGCGGCCACTGGCATTTACGACATCCGCGGCGGCGGCGCCAAACGGCGCGTCCCGCATTTTGATGATCTGCTGTTTCTGGGCGCGTCAGTTTCACGCTACCCGCTGGAAGGCTATCGCGAGCGGTGCGACACAAGCGTGACCCTTGGCACCCGGTTTGCCAAGAAACCGATCAAACTGGACATCCCGATCACCATCGCCGGCATGAGCTTTGGCGCGCTGTCTGGCCCGGCCAAAGAGGCGTTGGGGCGCGGCGCCAGCGCGGCGGGCACGTCTACCACCACCGGTGATGGCGGCATGACCCCTGAAGAGCGCGGCCATTCGAACAAGCTGGTCTACCAGTACCTGCCGTCGCGCTACGGTATGAACCCAAACGATCTGCGCAAAGCAGATGCGATCGAAATCGTGGTTGGTCAGGGCGCCAAGCCCGGTGGCGGCGGCATGCTGCTGGGTCAGAAAATTTCTGACCGCGTGGCAGACATGCGCACCCTGCCCAAAGGCATCGATCAACGCTCCGCCTGCCGTCATCCAGATTGGACTGGCCCAGATGACCTTGAGATCAAGATCCTGGAACTGCGCGAGATCACCAATTGGGAAGTACCAATCTACGTCAAGGTCGGCGGCACCCGCCCGTACTTTGACACCGCACTGGCCGTAAAAGCCGGGGCCGATGTTGTGGTTCTGGACGGCATGCAGGGCGGCACCGCTGCAACCCAAGACGTGTTCATCGAACATGTGGGCATGCCAACGCTGGCCTGCATCCGCCCCGCCGTTCAGGCGTTGCAGGATCTGGGTGTTCACCGCGAAGTGCAGCTGGTTGTCTCTGGCGGCATTCGCACTGGGGCAGACGTGGCCAAAGCCATGGCTCTGGGGGCAGACGCCGTGGCCATTGGCACCGCAGCTCTGATCGCACTTGGAGACAACGATCCCAAGTGGGAGGCGGAGTATCAGAAACTGGGCACCACCACTGGTGCATATGACGACTGGCACGAAGGCAAAGACCCGGCAGGCATCACCACTCAAGATCCCGACCTTATGGCGCGCCTTGATCCCGTTGAGGCAGGGCGCCGTCTGCGCAACTACCTGAAGGTGATGACCCTTGAGGCACAAACCATCGCGCGAGCTTGCGGACACAACCATTTGCACAACCTCGAACCAGAGGACCTGTGCGCGCTGACACTGGAAGCGGCTGCAATGGCCAAGATTCCGATGGCTGGCACCGACTGGTATCCGGGAAAACCCGGGACCGGTTACTAAAAATGCAGGGCGTGCGGACACCACTCCGCACGCCTTTTTATAAAAAACAAGACCTACAGGGAGCCCCAAATGACGATTGATCTCGCAAAATTTGCCGAGGAAAAAGGCGTCAAGTATTTCATGATTTCCTTCACGGACCTATTTGGTGGCCAACGTGCCAAACTGGTTCCGGCGCAGGCAATCGCCGACATGCAAGAGGATGGCGCCGGTTTCGCCGGGTTTGCCACCTACCTGGACATGACACCAGCCCACCCCGACATGCTGGCGGTGCCAGATCCGGACTCCGTAATCCAACTGCCCTGGAAGCCCGAAGTGGCTTGGGTTGCTGGCAACTGTGTGATGGAAGGACAGGATGTCGCCCAGGCCCCCCGCAATGTATTGCGCCGCCTGATTGATGAGGCCGCCGCCGAAGGCATGCACGTCAAAACCGGCATCGAAGCAGAGTTCTTCCTGCTGACTCCGGAAGGAGATGAAATCAGCGACCCCTTCGATACCGCAGCCAAACCGTGCTACGATCAGCAGGCTGTGATGCGACGGTATGATGTGGTGCGTGAAATTTGCGACTACATGCTCGAACTGGGCTGGGGTCCGTATCAGAACGACCATGAGGATGCGAACGGCCAGTTCGAAATGAACTGGGAATTTGACGACGCTCTGAAAACCGCGGACAAGCACAGCTTCTTCAAATTCATGACCAAATCGGTGGCGGAAAAACATGGCTTCCGCGCCACCTTCATGCCGAAACCGGTTGAAGGTCTGACCGGAAATGGCTGTCACGCCCACATCTCGGTCTGGGACGCGCCAGGTTCGGACAGCAAGGTCAATGTCTTTGCAGGCGACGCTGGCGGCCAGGTTGGCGAAGTTGGCCTGTCTGAAAAAGGCGGCCATTTCCTTGGTGGGATCATGAAACACGCCAGCGCGCTGGCTGCGATCACCAACCCAACCGTGAACAGCTACAAACGGATCAATGCACCGCGCACCATGTCCGGCGCAACTTGGGCGCCAAACACAGTGACCTGGACCGGCAACAACCGCACACATATGGTGCGCGTTCCTGGCCCCGGCCGGTTCGAATTGCGCCTGCCCGATGGTGCGGTGAACCCCTATCTGCTGCAGGCGGTGATCATCGCCGCCGGTCTGTCTGGCGTACGCACCAAAGCAGATCCGGGCAAGCGCCATGACATCGACATGTATGCCGAAGGTCACTCCATCACGGATGCCCCAAAGTTGCCGCTCAACATGCTGGACGCCCTGCGCGCCTATGAACGGGATGATGAGCTGGTTCAAACGATGGGCGGTGAATTCTCCAGCGCTTATCTCAAGCTGAAGAACCAGGAATGGAACTCCTTCGTCAGCCATTTCTCCCGTTGGGAGAAAGAGCACACTCTCGATATCTGACCTTTACCTCCCCCGGCAGGTCATCCCCCTTAGCGCGCGACCGGGTCGCGCGCTCTTTTTTCAACACCCGGTTTGATTTACGATCGGGATAAGTGACACGCTATCGCGCGCGCTCAAAGCCCAAGATAGGCAATCGAAGCAAAGACAACGCCAACCGCCCCCCACTGGGCCGGGGTCATCCGCTCCCGCAGGAACAGGGCGGCCAGCGTAACCGTAATCAATCCAAAAGCAGAGGCAGCAACGCTGGCGAATTCCGGTCGCGGCACCCCGCCTGCGACAATAATCATTCCCAGCGCCAAGGCATCTAAGGCCCCCATGAGCACAAGAACAGGCAGGGTTTTCATGGCCGGTCTGACCGATTGCCCACTCAGCACGGCCAACGCGATAATCGTCCCAAGCGCTGCCAGCCGCGTGGGCAGCAAAAGCGCCACCTCCGCCCCACCCGAAGCTGCCGCCTGCCCGATCGCAAAAGTTGTGGCAAAGCTCACCCCAGCCGCCAACGACCAGAGAACCGCAGCACGCCGTCTGCCTTGCGGCTGTCCTTCTTCATCGCTGCGACCAACGCCGAACCCAACTCCAACAATGATCAGAAGCACCGCAACCCATTGATCTACAGTCGCGGCTTGCCCCATGACGCTGGCCCAGGCCACAGACAGCGCGGGATATGAACCGATAATTGGTGCCACAAGGCGCACAGGGCCAATGGAAAAGGCCTGATAAAGCGCATATCCTGCCAATCCATAGATCACGCCCGCCACCAAGCCGAGCGTGACCGCCCCTGTTGTGGGTTGGGACTCAGCCAACAGGCTGAACGGCGCGACCATAAGCGTACCAAACACCATGACCCCCAGCAAAGGCGCAATGATTCCAGCGTTTTGGCTGACGTACCGCACACAGAGATCATGAAACCCCCAAGCCAAAGCCGCTACAATTCCCAACCCTAGACTCAACAATCCGTCACACCTTCTGTTGCGCAAACCCACTTGCTTTTTTTGAACCTTTCAAAATAATTGGTTCAACTGGTTTCTTTTCTTGTCCGAAGGACCGCTTTGTGGATATTCTTTATATTTAACTATTATTCCGCAAAAGCAAATGGTGGATCACCTATAAGGGGGAAACATGCTCGACAATCGTTACCCGGACGTTGCACCCGGACCACCCAAGCCAAGCTTGATTAGACAGCCTCAAGTGTTCTCACTACCGCCAGGCACAGAACGCTATGTTGTTGAAGGTGCAGGGGCAATCCTGATCCGAATCGAAACTGGCGATACGTTGACCGTCTCCAATACCGAGGGCGGCCAGCCTTGCGAAATCGTCGCAGCGGGCCCCGATGGCGTTGTCGATCCTGCAGTCTTTGGGCAAGCTGGCGACGGCACCGCAATGGGCCTCAAGGCGCTTTTGACCAATTCAGACCAATCCCTGCGTGGCTTGCGTTTGGGGCTGGAGGCGCGAGGCATAGAACTGGGCTCAGCACGCTCTATCGACATTTTCGGCCCAACCACCCCTGCCGGAGAAGACCGTATCTTCACCGCACGGCGAGATGGCGTTGTCGTTGTAGCCGCCCCCGGTGGCGTGATGGATTTTGAGCTGCAAAACACCTCAACGCCACTGACGGTCTGGGTCAAACGCGCCGTCATCAAGCCCCACACCAGCTTTGAGTTGCCAGACCCTCTGGCAGATCCCGTTGCCGAAATCCGCGTCCACTCCGCCACAGCGCAAAGCTACTTCGTGAAAGCCGGAGATTACATTCAGATCCTCGACGTCGACGGCCGTCAATGCACCGATTTCCAGTGTTTCGCTGCGCGCAAATTGGACAAAGGCGTCGAACATGCCCTGGATGTGACCACCACGCGCACCATTATGGAACACGCCTATCCAATGCCGGGCCTACATGCGAAATACTATGATCACGACATGTTGCCGCTGGTCGAAGTGATACAGGACACGGTCGGACGTCACGACGCTTTTGCCCTGGCCTGTTCATCAAAATACTATGACGACATCGGCTATCCCGGCCATGTGAACTGTTCGGACAACTTCAATGCTGCGCTCGCGCCGCATGGGGTGACGGGCCGGGCCGGCTGGATGGCGATCAACTTCTTCTTCAATACGGCGCTGGACGAACACGGCGTCATGTATTCTGACGAGCCTTGGACCCGCCCGGGCGACTATGTGTTGCTGCGCGCGCTGACCGATTTGGTCTGCGTCAGCTCAGCCTGCCCCGATGACACATCGGCCGCAAACGGCTGGAACCCCACTGATATTCATGTTCGCACCTACAGCGGCGAAGAAAAATTCCAACGTGCGGTGGCCTACCGCCCCACCCCTGATGCCGAGGCGAAAATGACAAAACAGACCGGTTTCCACGACAGCTTTGCCAAATTCACCGAGAACTTCATTGAATACAATGGGTTCTGGCTGGCGAACTGCATGTCCACCGCAGGCCCGATCGAAGAATACCACGCGGCGCGTGAAAAATGCGTCGTGATGGATCTCAGCGCATTGCGCAAATTCGAAATCACCGGCCCAGATTCCGAAGCCCTGTGCCAGTATATCTTCACCCGCAACATGAAAACCCTGCCGGTGGGCGGCGTGGTTTATACGGCCATGTGCTATCCCCATGGCGGCATGATCGATGACGGCACTGTGTTCCGTTTGGGCAAAGACAACTTCCGCTGGATTGGCGGCTCAGACTATGGCGGCGAATGGATCCGCGAACAGGCGGAAAAGCTGGGCCTAAAGGTGCTGGTGCGCGCCTCCACCGACGTTCAACACAACATCGCTGTGCAAGGCCCAGAAAGCCGCGACCTGCTGAAAAAGATCATTTGGACCATGCCGCATCATCCCAACTTCGAGGATCTGGCCTGGTTCCGCCACACCCCTGCGCGCCTGCATGGTCATGATGGCACGCCGATTGTCGTCTCCCGCACGGGATATACCGGGGAACTCGGCTATGAAATCTTCTGCCACCCCAGCCACGCAGGCGCGGTGTTTGACGCCGTCTGGGACGCGGGGCAGGAACATGGCATTCGCCCCATGGGCCTTGAGGCGCTGGACATGCTGCGCATCGAATCCGGTCTGATCTTTGCGGGCTATGATTTCAGTGATCAAACCGATCCTTTCGAAGCCGGCATCGGCTTTACCGTGCCGTTGAAGTCCAAGACTGATGATTTCATCGGCCGCGACGCGTTGATCCGACGCAAGGAAACCCCGGCGCGCAAGCTGGTTGGCCTTGATATCCACGCCAATGTCGATGTCGCTCACGGGGACTGTGTCCACATTGGCCGGGCCCAGATCGGCGAAGTCACCTCCTCCATGCGCTCGCCAATTTTGGGCAAGAACATCGCGCTGGCGCGGGTGGACGTGGCCCATCATGACGTCGGCACAGAGGTAGAAATCGGCAAACTCGACGGTCACCAAAAACGCCTGCCGGCCACCATCGTGCCCTTTGCCCATTACGATCCACAGAAAACGCGCCCCCGGTCGTAAGCCTGGCCTGTTAACCAAGATCAAGGACCAGAACAAACGCAAAGATAGGCTGAAATTATGAGTGCATTGACCGACATTGGTGGAGAGGAACGGCTGCGAGAGTTGGTCAATTGCTTCTATGATCGCATGGAAACGGACCCAGAGGCCTACCCTCTGCACCGTCTTCATTTTCGCGGGCATGGTATGGAACACATCCGGCAAGCGCAGTTTGAATTTCTGTCCGGCTTCTTCGGAGGCCGAGCCTACTATCGCGAACGCTTTGGCCACATGAACCTGCGAGAGCTGCACGAACACATCCCCATCCGCAAAGAGGATGCCGACCTCTGGCTACAGACATTTGACAAAGCCCTGGATGATTGTGGGTTGATGGACATTGCAACTGTCCAGCGCATCCGCGCCACCCTGCGCCGCGCCGCACATATGCTGGTGAATGATGTTCATGACTGGCGACTGGACAGCCCAGTGAACCCGCATACAACGGACACGCCTGCCTAAGAGCGCATCCGATTCACCCAATCAACATGATCTGAATGTCCGCCACATTGGTGCCTGTCGCACCGGTCATCAGATGATCACCTGACAGGGCGAGCGCAGCATAGCTGTCATTGCACTCCAGAAAACGTGCCGGCGCGCGACCATGCTGGCGAATGCGCGCGCATGTGGCCTGATCAACCACAGCTCCTGCAGAATCCATGGGCCCATCGCGACCATCGGTACCACCAGACAGAAACACCCAGTGGCGATCTATCGGCTGGGCGTCCGCCAGTGCCGCAACACGCAGCGCGAGCTCCTGATTGCGCCCGCCCTTTCCGTTTCCACGCACGCGCACGGTGGTTTCCCCACCCCAGACCAACGCCTGAGGCCCATGTTGTGTGGCTCTCTCAATACTGGAGCGAAAAATCCGGTCTGCGGCGTCGCGCACGTCTCCAGTCAGAGGCGCGTCTGCCACAGTGACGTCAAACCTGCCGCCAAGCTCGTGGGCCGCAGCTTCAACACTTTGTCGATTGCTGCCGATCAGACGGTTGTCCGCGAGCCCAACCTCGGGCGCGGCCCCTTCACGGCTCAGATGCATCAGGATGCTCTGCGGCAGCCGGTCCGTGATCCCCGCCTCTGCGATCAGCTGCAAAGCCTCCTGCGCGGTGCCAAGTGGGGCCACGGTTGGCCCGCTGGCCACGGCGCGCAGATCATCTCCGATGACATCAGACAGGATAAGCGCAGTCACCTGCGCAGGCGCGGCGCGCCGCAAAAACCCACCGCCTTTCAGATCAGACACCTGCTGCCGGATCAAATTCATCGCATTGATGCCCAATCCGCTTTGCAGCAGCAGCCGATTCAATGTCTGTTTGTCAGCCAGACTCACGCCATTTGGCGGCGCGGGCACAAGCGCCGATCCACCACCAGAGATCAGCGCAATCACGCGATCCTGCGCCTCGGCGCGTTCCAACATATCACAAATCGCTGCAGCAGCGCGCAAACCTTCCTCATCCGGGACAGGATGGCCTGCGCGAAAAACCCAATCTGCCGTGACCACTTCGGTGTTTTCACGATGGGTCACGCAAAGCGTTTCCATCGGTCCGGATCGGCTCTGGCAAAACGGGCGCAACATCGCTGGGGCTGCCTTACCCATGGCGATACAGTAAGTTTTCGCCCCCTCCTGCAGTGGCGCAAAAGGCGCGCGCGACAGTTCTGCCTGCACCGCTTGCGCCGGATCAGCGCACCGCACCGCCATATCAAAGGCGGTGCGGGAGACGCCGCGCAGCAGGTTTGGCTGATCAAGCAAAAGAGATTTGCCGCGCTTTTTCAACCAGCACCTCAGCCTGACGGATCGATGCATAATCGATCAGACGCCCATCGAGCGACACCGCCCCCTTTCCGGCGGCCTCGGCCTCAGCCATTGCCTCCAAGATACGTTGAGCCTTGGTCACTTCCGCCTCAGAGGGCGACATCACCTCATTCGCCAAAGCAACCTGACTGGGGTGAATGGCCCACTTGCCCTCACACCCCAAAACAGCAGCCCGTTTTGCAGCAGCGCGATAGCCATCAGCATCTTGAAAATCTCCAAACGGCCCATCAATCGGGCGCAGCCCATTCGCGCGCGCCGCAACAACCATACGCGCCAGTGCGTAGTGCCACATATCGCCCCAATGGGTCATGCGCGCCCCATCATCAGATGGGTCAGTCAACACCGAATAGTCCGGATTCACACCGCCAATGATCGTGGTGCGGGCTCGGGTCGACGCCGCATAATCCGCCACACCAAAATGAAGACTTTCATTGCGTTTTGAGGCGCCCGCGATCTCGGTCACGTTCTGCATGCCCAGCGCGGTTTCAATGATATGCTCAAAGCCAATCCGTTTCTTCAGACCCACCGCATCTTCGATCTGCGTGGTGAGCATATCGACGGCATAGACGTCTGCGGCGGTACCAACCTTTGGGATCATGATCAGATCCAACCGGTCGCCAGCCTGCTCAACCACGTCAACCACGTCGCGATACATATAATGTGTGTCCAGACCGTTGATCCGAATCGACATGGTTTTGGTGTTCCAGTCGATCTCGTTCAGACCCTTGATGATATTTTTGCGGGCCTGCTCCTTTTCGTCGGGGGCGACCGCATCCTCAAGGTCGAGAAAAATGACGTCGACATCAGATTGTGCCGCCTTTTCAAACATATGCAACTGGCTTCCAGGAACGGCAAGCTCACTACGATTCAGGCGGCCGGGGGCTTGTTCGATTGGGAAAAAGGACATGGGGCGTCTCCTCGCGCTCGGGTCTGTCTACAGTTTTCAATTTCCCAAAACTAATTTTCCTGTCAATAATTTTTTCTGCATACGAATGAATGCCGACTTAATCAGCCCTGACCGTCCTTTGCTTTATGAGAGTAGTAGTAAGCGATCGCTTGCGCCCTGTTTCTGACCGACAGTTTGTCGAAGATATTCGACAGATGAAACTTCACCGTATTGGTCGAAATCTCCAGTTCTCGGCTCAATTCCTTGTTTGTCAGGCCCGTCGCCAGTGCATCCAGTAACAGCTTTTCTTTGCGGGAAAGGCTCTCAATCGGATCATTTCTCAACTCACGAACGTCGAGAAATGGAAAGACCATTTTACCGGCAGCCACATCCAAACAGGTTTGAATCAGGGTATCTGTCGACCCAGATCGCGTTGCATATGCGGCTGCTCCTGCACTCATTGCCCTTTTTACCAAGGCTCTGTCATCATTCCCGTAGATGATAACCCGGGGCGCATTTTCCTGGGCACGCAACACTTCGGTCAGCTTTTCCGCCCCCAGCACCGGCAATTCCCAATCGATCACACCGATCTGAACCGGCACCCGCATCACCGTTCCCAGAAACCCTTCGGCGGTGGCGCTGGTCGCCACCAAAGAGAATCTCGCATCGCGGTCAAACATCTCTGACATGGCTGACAACACCAATGGATTGCCATCACCAAGCATGATCGAGATCGGAGCAGAGGTTTTTTCAACCATTTGTTTTTCCTAAGTTATTTTGAATAAACTACCCATTTAGGTAGCTCTAATTCGGGTATACAACGGAATACTTACCAATATGGGTAGGTATTTACCCACCCTTTTAGACACACAAAAGCAGGATCAAGGTGCGTTTTCTTAAAATCAAAGGCAAGTCATCATTTTGGAAATTCGAATACTAAAACATCAGTTAGGAGCCCAAAATGCAAAGCCCACAGATTTTCTCAAAGCTGGTGATCCCTGCCACAATCGCTGCCGGACCCGGCCCCGGCAACACCGACACACGCGTGCTTGAGGCCTTTGCAGGGGCGGGCATCGCGGACCACATGCATGGCGATGTTCTGCGTGGCATGATCGAATGCAAGCACATGCTCCGCCAAATCTGGGGCACCGAAAACACGCATACTTTTGGTGTGGCTGGCACCGGCTGGAGCGGCCTTGATGTGATGTTCAGCGCTGTGATGCCCGGTGACAAAGTCGTCGTGTTCGTCAATGGCACCTTCTCAGGCATCGACGGCTTAACCGTGCGCATGAAAGCCGCCACCGCAGAAGAGTTGGCCGCCAATCCACTGGATCCACAACCTGCATCCGTCACCATCATCAATGTGCCGCACGGGCAATCCGTCACCGGTGAAATCGTCGACGCAGCGCTGGCCGAGCACAAACCGAAATGGGCCGCGATGGCGCATTGGGAAACGGGCTCCGGCCGCATCAACGACATTCAAGGGTTCAGTGACGCCTGCGAAAAGCACGGCGCCATGGGACTGGTCGATGCGGTCTCCTCTCTGGGCGTAGAAGACTTTCGCATTGATGACTACCCCGGCGTCGCGGGCTGGGCCTCTTGTCCACAGAAGGGCATTTGCTGTCTGCCACTCACCTATGCGCCGGTGTCTCTGACCGATCGCTATGTCGACACACTCAAGACCACCGGCACCCGCAGCTTTGTGCATCACCCCCTCATGGAGGCCCGCCATTGGGGCATCATCGACGGCCAAGATGTCGAAAAAGGCACCTACCACCGCACCCATTCGGCCTATGCGGTCGCCGCTTTCCACGAAGCATTGCGCATCGCGCTACAGCAAACCGTTGCACAGCGCGCGAAGGACTACACCCACCACGAGGCAGCCCTGCGCAAAGCGGTTGCCGCCATGGGCTGCGAGGTCACATCGAACATGACGTCGCTGGTCGTGCTCAATCTGCCCGGCGCACTGGCGGGCCGCGAAATGGAACTCGTGCAAAACTGTCGCGCACGCAACTTTGGCATCTGGCCCACCCTGTCAGAACCCGTGCAAGTGCGCATTGGCATCCTCAATTTGCTGAGTGAGGCCACCATCCGCGACATCGTCGTCCGCTTTGGCCAGGCCATCGAGGAGCTCGGCGGCAGTGTTGATCACGCTGCCGTGAATGCCGCGCTTGAACGCCATTACCGCGTCGCAGTTGCTGCGGAATAGGAAACCAACAGGTATTTTGGGAGGACACCATGGATATTCATGAGTATCAGGCAAAGGAAATCCTCGCCGGCTTTGGCGTGGATGTACCCGCAGGCGCATTGGCCTACAGCCCTGAACAGGCCGTATACCGCGCGCGCGAACTGGGCGGCGAACTCTGGGTTGTCAAAGCACAGGTACACGCCGGTGGCCGCGGCAAGGCGGGCGGCGTCAAGATCTGCAAAAATGACGCCGACATTCAAAGCGGCTGCGAAGAGATGTTTGGCCGCAAGCTGGTGACCCACCAAACCGGCCCCGATGGCAAAGGCATCTATCGCGTCTATGTCGAAGCGGGTGTCCCGATAGAGCGGGAAATCTATCTTGGCTTCGTTTTGGATCGCTCAAGCCAGCGCGTGATGATCGTTGCCAGCGCCGAAGGCGGCATGGAGATCGAAGACATCTCGGCAGAAAAACCAGACAGCATCGTCCGCGCCACAGTGGAACCAGCGGTGGGTCTGCAGGATTTTCAATGCCGCCAGATCGCTTTCAAACTGGGCATCGAGCCAGCAATGACACAGCAAATGGTGCGCACGTTGCAAGGCTGCTATCGCGCCTTCACCGAACATGACGCCACCATGGTTGAGGTCAACCCGCTGGTTGTGACAAGCGACAGCCGCATTGTTGCGCTCGACGCGAAAATGACTTTTGACGACAACGCGCTGTTCCGTCACCCACAGATCGCAGAGCTGCGCGACAAATCGCAGGAAGATCCACGCGAAAGCCGCGCGGCGGACCGGGGCCTGTCGTATGTCGGCCTTGATGGCAATATCGGGTGCATCGTTAACGGTGCCGGTCTCGCCATGGCCACCATGGACACGATCAAGATGGCCGGAGGCGAACCTGCCAACTTCCTCGACATCGGCGGCGGCGCAACACCGGAGCGGGTTGCCAAGGCGTTCCGGCTGGTGATGTCTGACAGCAATGTTCAGGCCGTTCTCGTCAACATTTTCGCAGGCATCAACCGCTGTGACTGGGTGGCGACCGGCGTTGTGCAGGCCCTGCAGGAAGTGCAAGTCGACGTGCCCGTGATCGTCCGCCTTGCGGGCACCAATGTAGAGGAAGGTCAGAAAATCCTCGCACAAAGCGGGCTTCCCATCATTCGTGCCGCAACCCTGATGGAAGCAGCCGAACGGGCCGTTGGCGCATGGCAGAACGAATTGTCCCAAGATACCAAGGTGAGGGTTATGAAATGAGCATCTATCTGGACCGAAACTCTCGCGTCATCGTGCATGGTATTACCGGCAAGATGGCCCGCTTCCACACCGCAGACATGCTGGAATATGGAACCAACGTTGTGGGCGGCGTTGTGCCCGGCAAAGGGGGCCAAATGGTTGACGGTGTGCCTGTCTTTGACACCGTGGAAGAGGCCGTTGCCGAAACTCAGGCAGATGCCAGCCTTGTCTTTGTGCCGCCTCCCTTTGCTGCCGACAGCATCATGGAAGCCGCAGATGGCGGCATTCGCTACTGCGTGTGTATCACCGACGGCATTCCGGCACAGGATATGATCCGCGTTAAGCGCTATATGTATCGCTACCCCAAAGAGCGCCGCATGGTGCTGACCGGACCAAATTGCGCAGGCACCATCAGCCCCGGCAAAGCGCTGCTCGGCATCATGCCCGGACATATCTATCTGCCGGGGAACGTCGGCATCATCGGGCGCTCAGGCACACTGGGCTACGAAGCCGCGGCGCAGCTCAAGGCACACGGTATCGGCGTCTCGACCAGCGTTGGCATTGGCGGGGACCCCATCAACGGTTCGTCCTTCCGCGACATTCTTGAAAAGTTCGAGAACGACGATGAAACGGATGTGATCTGCATGATTGGCGAAATCGGCGGCCCGCAAGAAGCAGAAGCAGCCGACTATATCCGCACCCATGTGACAAAACCTGTGGTGGCCTATGTCGCAGGGCTGACCGCCCCCAAGGGCCGCACCATGGGCCATGCCGGTGCGATCATCTCAGCCTTTGGCGAAAGTGCCAGCGAAAAGGTCGAAATCCTCTCTGCGGCAGGCGTCACCGTTGCGCCCAACCCAGCCGTGATCGGCGACACCATCGCCAGTGTCATGAAGGAGGCCGCCTGATGCCCGCGAAACCCAATGTGCTTGTCACCCGCCGCTGGCCAGCAGCTGTCGAGGCGCGGCTGGCGGAGAATTTCAATGCCGAGTTCAACAAGGCAGACACCCCCATGAGTCACGCGGATTTCCGCGAGGCTCTCAAGAAATATGATGCAATCCTGCCAACGGTCACAGACAAACTGGATGCCGAAGCGCTTGATGTCTCGCGCCCCAAGACCGAGCTATTGGCAAATTACGGCGTGGGCTTTGGCCATATCGATCTGAATCTGGCCAAGACCCACGGCATCACGGTCACCAACACGCCAGATGTGCTGTCAGATTGCACCGCCGACATCGCCATGACTCTGCTGCTCATGGTGGCCCGCCGTGCAGGCGAAGGCGAACGCGAGTTGCGCGCCGGGCAATGGACGGGATGGCGTCCCACGCACCTGGTGGGCACGCGCGTGAGCGGCGCAACACTTGGCATCATTGGCTTTGGCCGGATCGGTCAGGCCATGGCGCGACGGGCGCATCATGGCTTTGGCATGAAGATCATCGTGCAAAATCGCTCAAAGGTCGCGCCAGAAGTGCTGGCCGCCTATGGCGCGACACAGGTCGACACCATCGAAGAGCTTCTGCCGCACTGCGATTTTGTCTCCCTGCACTGTCCGGGCGGCAAAGCGAACAAGCACCTGATCAACGGGCAACGCCTTGGTTTGATGAAACAGGATGCCTTCCTGATCAACACGGCCCGTGGCGAGGTGATCGACGAACACGCCCTGATTCAGGCACTCAGCTTTGACATGATCGGCGGGGCCGGGCTGGATGTATTTGATGGCGAACCGCGCATCGCCCCGGATCTGATGCAATGTGACAATCTCGTCATGCTGCCTCATCTGGGCAGTGCCACCCGAGCCACCCGCGAAGCCATGGGGTTTCGTGTGCTCGACAACCTCGAAGCGTTTTTCAAAGATGGAAACCCAATAGATAAGGTGCAGTGATGCAACAGCGGGCGCCCGAAACTTCCCAACCGACGGCCAATTTCGCTCTTCAGACCGACCGCCTGCGCGCGCGCCTGAAGCGGGCCTGGACCCATGTTCTGGCACGCCGGGCGCCCGCCCTCTTGACGGATCAGGGCACACCGCCCCCCTGCTGGTCTCTGGATCTGGCATCAGATCACCTTCAAGCGGCAACCATCTGGTTCCAGCTGCAACAAATTCTGGATGAAAACACATTCATCCGCACCATCCGTCAGGCAGACCGCTCAGAAGGCCCAGCCAATCGCACCGGCAGTTTTGCGCAGGTCCTCGCTGAACCCAACAAAGAAGCCCAGCGCAGCATGCGCAAACTGATCGAAGACAATCGTCTGAACGTCGGCCCCACTCTGACCGCCCACCCAACAGAAGCCAAACGTGTCTCTGTGCTGGAGATCCACCGGCGCATTTACCGCTGCTTGGTCAACCTCGAAACAGAACGCTGGTCCCCACGCGAAGAGGCGCAACTTCAGCGCAGCCTTGAAATGGAGATCGACCTGCTCTGGATGACAGGCGAGTTGCGCCTCGAACGCCCCACCCTTGATGCGGAAATCGACTGGGGCCTGCAGTTCTACCGCAACAGCCTGATGCAAGCCGTACCGCGCCTGTTTGAAAGTTTTGCCACGGCCACTCAGGACGCCTTTGGAAACGACCTGCCAGACAGCTGCTGTTTACGCTTCCATTCCTGGATTGGGGGCGACCGCGACGGCAATCCAAATGTCACCGCCAAAGTCACCGCCCAGGCGCTGACCCGCTCCCGCGATATGGCCCACGCGCTTTATCTTGAGCGTCTGGATGACATCGTTCAGCACCTGTCAGTGTCCGCAAAGCTGGTACCCCTGCCCCAAGCAACCCAGAAAACACTGACCCAACTGATTGAGACCCGCGCGCAGGATGCCGCAACTTTACGTGCGCGAAACCCAAACGAAATTTTCCGTCAGGCCATGGCCGCCATCCGCTCTTGCCTGTCTGATCGGCGCTATCTGCATGTGAAGGATTTCGAGAAAGACCTGAAAACCGTCGAAACTGCTCTGCACGACATCAACGCAGACCTGCTGGCGCAAGAGTTGATCCGCCCTTTGCGATGGCAGGTGCAGGTCTTTGGGTTGCGCATGCACACCCTTGATATTCGTCAGAATTCAGAGGTGGTCACACGCACGCTTCAGGCCATATGGCAAGCACAGGGGCACACCCCTGCCCCCGAAACGCCTGAGTGGCGCACCCGCCTGCGGCGCGAGCTCTCCCAACCCGACCTTGTGCATATCAATGACACCCGTCTGTCCGAGGAAGCAACGGAGCTAATGGCCCTGTTGCGCCTGATCCGCGAAAGCCAGACCGGCGTCGATCCCGAAGCCATCGGCCCGTTCATTCTGTCGATGACCAGATCATCAGATGACATTCTCGCCGTATATCTGCTGGCACGCTATGCAGGGTTCGGAGGAGAAACGCTGTCCCTCAAAGTGGTGCCTCTTTTCGAAACCATTCCCGACCTCGAAGCCGCCCCAGAAATACTGCGAGATGTTTTGAGTACGCCGCTTGCCTTGCGCAGCTTACGCAACGGGTCCGGCCGTATCGAAATCATGCTTGGATATTCTGACAGCAACAAAGACGGCGGGTTCCTGCGCTCGATCTGGTCGCTTGATCGCGCACAACGGGCCATCACGCGCAGCCTTGCTTCCTTCCGTCTGAAGCCCGTCTTTTTCCACGGTCGCGGTGGTTCGGTCAGTCGGGGCGGCGCGCCCACCGACCGGGCCATCGCAGCACAACCGCTTGGAACGCTGGATGGCGCGCTGCGCATCACCGAACAGGGCGAAGTTGTCAGCGCAAAATACGCCAATGTCGGCACGGCTGCGGCACAATTGGAACTTTTGGCATCCTCAGTCCTGCGCCACAGTGCCAATAGCGGATTGGAACCCATCGACCCGGAAATGGATGACGCACTCGAAGCGCTGGCCAGCCTGAGCCAGACCGCCTACACGGCGCTGATATCGCACAAGGATTTCCTGCCATACTTCAACCAAGCCAGCCCTGTGAATGAACTTGCACTCCTGCGCATCGGGTCACGCCCCGCGCGTCGGTTCGGGGCTGCTTCTCTGGACGACTTGCGTGCAATTCCATGGGTGTTCGCTTGGTCTCAGAACCGCCAGATGATCACCAGCTGGTATGGCGTCGGCAAAGCACTGGAAACCTTCCGCTCAATCCGAGGGGCGCAAAGCGACGCACTATTGCACCGCATGTTCCTGCACAATCCGCTGTTCCGCTTGATGATCGACGAAGTGGAAAAGGCACTGCTGCTGACCGACATGACCATCGCGCGTGGCTATGCGGATCTTGTCGAAGACCCCAACGTTTCTGCGACCATCTTTGGCGACATTCAGAAGGAACATGCGCGCACGCAATCCATGATCACCACAATCACCGGTCAGCCTCTGGCCGCGCGCTTCCCACGTCTGCGCGCGCAATGTGAACGCAACGGTCCGACCCTGCAGGCAGCCCACCAGTTGCAAATGACTCTGCTACAGGACGTGCGCGCCGATCCATCCTCCGCAAACCCAGCCCGTATCCACCTCATGCAATCCATGAATTGCATCTCCTCCGGCCTTGGCTGGACCGGATAAACAGACAGGGAGCCACCATGACCAAAGATCTCTACGACAGCACAGACAGCTTTTTCACCGAAAGCCTGGCCGCGCGCGACCCGGCGCTGTTTGGCGCGATCACAAAGGAATTGGGCCGCCAGCGAGATGAAATCGAGCTGATCGCCTCAGAAAACATTGTGTCCCGCGCCGTGATGGAAGCCCAAGGCTCCGTGATGACCAACAAATACGCCGAAGGATACCCCGGTCGCCGGTACTATGGCGGCTGCCAATTTGTCGACATGGCAGAAACCCTTGCCATTGAACGCGCCAAACAGCTGTTTGGATGTGCATTCGCCAATGTTCAGCCGAACTCTGGCAGTCAGGCCAATCAGGGTGTGTTTCAGGCGCTGCTCCAACCGGGCGACACCATTCTGGGCATGAGCTTGGACGCAGGCGGGCACCTGACCCATGGCGCCGCTCCGAACCAGTCGGGCAAATGGTTCAAGGCCGTGCAATATGGCGTGCGCCGCGACACCAATTTGCTGGACTATGATCAAGTCGAAGCGCTGGCCAAGCAACATCAGCCAAAACTGATCATCGCCGGCGGGTCCGCCATTCCACGCCAGATCGATTTTGCGCGTATGCGCGCAATCGCAGATATGGTGGGCGCCTATCTGCACGTTGATATGGCCCACTTCGCTGGCATCGTTGCGGCGGGCGAACACCCGAGCCCCTTCCCACATGCGCATGTGGCCACAACCACCACACACAAGACCCTGCGAGGCCCGCGCGGCGGGATGATCCTCACCAATGATGAGGCGATCGCGAAAAAAGTGAACTCCGCAATTTTTCCCGGCATTCAGGGCGGCCCGCTGATGCATGTCATTGCGGCCAAGGCCGTGGCCTTTGGCGAAGCGCTGCGCCCTGAGTTCAAAGACTACATCAAGACTGTGGTGAGCAATGCGCAGGCGCTCGCCGATCAACTTGTCAAAGGCGGTCTAGCGACCGTGACCAATGGCACCGACACGCATGTGGTTCTGGTCGACCTGCGCCCCAAAGGCGTGACTGGCAATATCGTGGACAAGGCGCTGGGGCGTGCGCATATCACCTGCAACAAAAACGGTGTGCCCTTTGATCCGGAGAAACCAACCGTAACTTCGGGCATTCGACTGGGGTCGCCCGCCGGCACAACCCGCGGTTTTGGCGAGGCCGAGTTCCGCCAAATCGCAGACTGGATCATTGAAATCGTGGATGGTCTGGCCGCCCACGGCGCAGACAACAACGGCGACGTCGAAGCCAAAGTACGCGGCGAAGTGGCCGCGCTCTGCGCCAGGTTCCCGCTCTATCCAGAGCTCTGAACCGCAAATATTGCAGGGTGCACCCGCGCGCACCCTGCCGCTTTTATGCCGTAAGCCCTTCGGGCTCAGCCAGACCATTTGCGCGGCAACAGGCGGTGACCGTATTGGCCAGTAGGCAGGCAATGGTCATAGGACCAACCCCGCCCGGAACCGGCGTGATCGCGCCCGCCACTTTCGCCGCGCTTTCAAAGTCGACATCGCCCACCAGCTTGTTTTTGCCGTCGCGCTCAATGCGGTTGATACCCACATCGATCACGGTTGCGCCTTCCTTGATCCAGTCCCCCGGCACCATTTCCGGACGCCCCACAGCGGCCACAACGATATCCGCTTGTTTCACCACCCCGGGCAGATCCTTGGTACGCGAGTGCGCAATGGTCACAGTGCAGCTGTCCCCAAGCAAAAGTTGCGCCATCGGCTTGCCCACAATATTGGAGCGGCCAATCACAACCGCATTCATGCCCGACAGAGACCCGTGATGGTCCCGCAACATCATCAAGCAACCCAGCGGCGTGCACGGCACCATGGATTTCTGACCGGTGCCCAGCAGGCCCACGTTTGAAATGTGAAAACCGTCGACGTCCTTTTCCGGCGCAATTGAATTGATGATCAGATCTTCATTCAAATGACCGGGCAGCGGCAGCTGCACGAGAATGCCATGCACCGCCGGGTCAGTGTTCAACGCGTCGATAACCGCCAGTAGATCCGCTTCAGTGGTGTCAGCATCCATCTTGTGCTCGTAAGAGTTCATACCCGCTTCAGTGGTCTGTTTGCCTTTTGAACGCACGTACACCTGCGACGCGGGATCTTCACCCACCAGCACCACAGCCAGACCGGGGGTGATGCCGTGGTCTTCTTTCAGGCGCGTCACATGTGACGCAACTTTTTCACGGACAGTGGCGGCAAAGGCCTTGCCGTCAATCAGCTTTGCAGTCATCGAATTCCCTTTTTCTACACCAAATGAATGTCCCGCGCGCCAAGCGCAGATTCAGTATGAAAAACAAAGGGCAAGACATCTGAGCCATTCACTTTTGACAGCCAGAAATCCCGCCCTCCGTTCGCGTGTCACACCTTAGAACAGGCCTTCGATCAAGCCTTCGTCGTTCAGTCGGATGCTTTCCGAAGCAGGCTTGCGCGGCAGGCCTGGCATGGTCATGATCTCACCGCAGACCACCACGATGAAGCCAGCACCGGCGGACAGACGGACCTCACGCACAGGCACAGAGTGGCCTGTTGGCGCGCCGCGCAGGGACGGATCGGTGGAGAAGGAATACTGAGTTTTCGCCATACAAACCGGCAGGTTGCCATAGCCTGCGTCTTCCCACTCTTTCAGCTGGTTGCGGATCTTGTTGTCAGCCAGCACTTCGTCGGCACGATAGATGCGCTTTGCGATGGTTTCGATCTTCTCAAACAGCGGCATCTCGTCTGGGTAGATCGGTGCGAAGTTGGCAGAGCCGCCTTCCACGATTTCCACAACTTTCTCTGCCAGCGGTGCGGAGCCTTCGGAGCCCAGCTCCCAGTGACGGGACAGAACTGCTTCCACACCGTGCTCGGCACAGTAGTCTTTGACGGCCTGCACTTCTGCCTCGGTGTCGGTGACAAAGTGGTTGATGCCCACAACAACCGGCACGCCGAAGGATTTCACGTTTTCGATGTGACGGCCAAGGTTGGCACAGCCATTCTGAACTGCTTCGACGTTTTCTGCCCCCAGATCCGCCTTGGCAACGCCGCCGTTCATCTTCATGGCGCGCACGGTGGCCACCAGAACAACCGCGGAAGGCGCGATGCCCGCTTTGCGGCACTTGATGTTCATGAATTTCTCGGCACCAAGGTCAGCACCAAAGCCTGCCTCAGTGACAACGTAATCCGCCACTTTCAGCGCGGTTTTGGTTGCGATCACGGAGTTACAGCCGTGGGCGATGTTGGCGAATGGGCCGCCATGCACAAAGGCCGGGTTGTTTTCCAGAGTCTGCACGAGGTTTGGCTGCATCGCGTCTTTCAGCAGAACGGTCATTGCGCCTTCTGCTTTGATGTCGCGGCAATACACCGGGGTTTTGTCGCGGCGGTAGGCCACGATGATGTCGCCCAGACGCTTTTCCAGATCTTCCAGATCGTTTGCCAGACACAGGATCGCCATCACCTCAGAGGCCACGGTGATGTCAAAGCCGGTTTCGCGAGGGAAGCCGTTGGACACGCCGCCCAGAGAAGCCGTGATCTGACGCAGAGCGCGGTCGTTCATGTCGACCACACGACGCCATGCCACGCGGCGGATGTCGATTTCGCACTCATTGCCCCAGTAGATGTGGTTGTCGATCATCGCCGACAGCAGCGAGTGTGCCGAGGTGATCGCGTGGAAGTCCCCTGTGAAGTGCAGGTTCATCTCTTCCATGGGCACAACCTGTGCCATGCCGCCGCCCGCTGCGCCGCCCTTCATGCCGAAGTTCGGGCCCAAAGACGCTTCGCGGATACAGATCATGGCGTTTTTGCCGATCTTGTTCAGACCGTCGCCCAGACCCACAGTGGTGGTGGTTTTGCCTTCGCCCGCAGGTGTCGGGTTGATGGCGGTCACGAGGATCAGCTTGCCGTCCTCTTTGTCTTTGACGGAGTTGATGAACTCCTGGCTCACCTTGGCCTTGTCGTGGCCGTAAGGCAGCAAATCAGCGCTACTGATGCCCAGCTTTGCACCAATCTCCTGGATCGGTTGTTTCTTGGCTTCGCGGGCAATTTCGATGTCGGTTTTATAGGCCAAAAGATATCTCCTGTTGTTGCGTGCCACGCAGGTTGCGGCGTGTTATTTGGGTGCGATCGTTTCCAACCCAACCGCTGAAAGCGCACTCGCAGCGTCGCTGGATTAGGTGGGGTGGCTGAGCGCGGCGGGACGTAGCCGCAGGTCGCGCGCATGTCTTCCGGCGCCCATTGAGAAAGGTATCATTGCCGGTTGCCTCCGGTCCCTAATGAACGCCGCAATTTTCTCAATAATGAATTTATATTCCTGCCAGTCAAGTAAATTTCTTGATGCATGTCCCGCGGCCCGCCTTATGTGCTTCATTGAGCCCCCCAAAATGTACTCACGCACCCAGACAGGACAGAGCAACCTCAGACACGCGTAAGCCTGACAAACAAAGCGCGTGACGCGCCAAATGTGGTGCGTCACGCGAGAGTGTTCGCCCCCGGATGACAAAGGGGGCGACGCAATCTTAGTTTTTCAGATAGGCTTCCATGCTGTCATCCAGCGCGTCTTTCCACGGCGTATGATGGACTGGCGCAAGAGTGCCTGTGATAACAGAGGTGTAGCTGTTGTTGCGGAACGCCATGATGTCCTTGGCTTTGTGCTTCTTCCACTCAAAAAAGGCCTCACAAGCGCCATCAATATCAAAGCTTGGGTAGTCGGTTTCCGCCACCAGCTCTTTGACATAATCCGCCTGATAGCGAATGGCGTATTTTACGTCATCATCAGCGTCCTCACGGGCTTCACGCTCTTTCACATCCGCCAGCATGTCGTCTTTGGACACACCAGAGATGTCGATCTTGCCGAGAATCGCATCCCGCACCCACCAAGCCTGCGCATCAAACATGTTGAAGGTGAACCATTGGTCCTGCATGCCCAGATAGAACATCTTCGGGTTATGCACATAGACCACACCCTTATATAGATCCGCCGCCGCCAGACGGTTGGCTGTTTTCAGGCGCAGATCGTCAGGCAGGAAGTTGAAGAAGTGTTTGTAGCCGGTGCACAGAATGATCGCGTCCACATCTTTGGTGGTGCCATCTGAAAAATAGACGGTGTTCCCGCTGACCTTTTCCATCGCGGGCTTTTCTTCCCAATTGTCTGGCCATTTAAAGCCCATGGGCGCCGTACGATAGCAACTGGTGATCGACTTGGCGCCGTATTTCCAACACTGCGAGCCAATGTCCTCAGCGGAGTAAGACGCCCCTACAACCAGAATGTCCTTGCCTGCAAACTCACGCGCATCACGGAAATCATGCGCATGCACCAGACGACCATTGAAGGTTTCAAACCCTTCATAATGTGGCACGTTCGGGGTAGAGAAGTGGCCCGATGCGCAAATCACATGGTCAAACTCTTCCGACGTGGTGCTGTCGATGTTGTGGTCATGCACGGTGACCGTGAATTTGCCCGTGGAGTCGTCGTAGTTCACCCAACGAACCGCGTGGTTGAACTTAATCCAATCGCGGACATTCGCTTTTTTGACTCGACCTTCAATGTAGTCAAACAGCACTGCGCGCGGAGGGTAAGACGCGATCTGTTTGCCAAAATGCTCCTCAAATGAGTAGTCCGCAAACTCCAGACCTTCCTTGGGGCCATTGGACCACAAGTAACGATACATGGAGCAATGTACCGGTTCGCCATTCTCGTCCAAACCAGTGCGCCACGTGTAATTCCAAAGGCCGCCCCAGTTGTCTTGCTTTTCGTAGCAGACGATTTCCGGGATATCCTCTCCCTTGGCTGCGGCTGATTGAAAGGCCCGCAGCTGAGCAAGGCCCGAAGGCCCGGCACCGATGATGGCAATGCGCTTATTGGTCATGCTTATCTCCGAGTTGGCATTTTATTGGTCTCATTGGTTTGCACCAGTTGAAGGCCAGTTCGCCCGCGATGTCAATAATTTTCATTTCGGGGAAATTTATTAACCTACCAGGTAAATCCTTTTCGTTTTGACATGTCGGCATGCAGTGGTAGCAATAGGTATGCTGACTTCCAGTTTCGCCTATCGCATAGCCATGTCTTCTTTGCTGCCAAACGACCGGGTGGGAACCAACGAGCCGATCAAAATCGGCTTTCTGGCGCCCTTATCAGGTGACGTCAGCTCTTGGGGCCTTCCCGGCCTTCAGGGATGCCGCCTGTGGCAAGACCGCCTGAACAAAGCCGGCGGCCTATTGGTGGGGGCACGACGCTATCCCGTTGAAATTGTTCCATTTGATTGCGGCTATGACGCCGATCGCGCAATGACTGGCGCCCGCCATCTGGTGCAATCTGAGAATGTAAAACTACTGTTGATGCTGGGCGGAGACACCTTTTCGCCGCTGCGAAAGTTCCTTTCAGACAACAAAGTGCTGACCTCCACACTGCTGCCAAGCGACCTGTCACCGGACACGCGCTACCTGATTGCACCCTCAGAAGTGCACCCTTTGTACAATGTCACCGGCGTCGATTGGCTGGCCCGCAACCACCCCGAAGTGCGCAAAGTTGCGCTGTGCAGCCAGACCGATGCCCACGGATTGCCCTCAATTGCCACATATCGGGCAGCGTTTGAAGCGGCCGGAATCGAGGTGGTTAAAGAGGTGAAATACGCCCCAGAAGAGACCGATGTCGCGGGAATCGTTCAGCCTATGCTCGATGCGGACCCTCAATTGGTCTGCTGGTGCACCAGTTACACACCAATGGTTAACGCCATGACAGAGTATGCTTTCAACAAGGGATACAACGGCAAGATCATGTCCTGCACGCTGGATGATTATGCCCGTCTGGTGGCCCGCACTTCGACAGAATTCATGGAAGGCACAATCTTTCAGTTCCCCGACTTTGATGACCCGGAACTGGCACGAAACACCTCATTCCTGATGCGGCCCAGCAGCTTTTACAAAGAATACACCACACGCTATCCGGACAGCTGGAGCGCGGTGAGCTGGGAATATGTTGCAATCCTCGACATATGGCATGCGGCGGTGGAAAAAGTGGCCTCTGTTCAGCCGGTGTCGGTGATGGCGACCATGAAACAGATGGATCCGGTGACCCACACCTTCGGCCCGGCCCGCTGGTGGGGGGAAAGCGTCTTTGGAATCGACAATGCTCTGATCGGCGATTGGCCTGTGGTCACGCTGAAATCCGGCAAGGCGCGCATCGCGGAATTCGTGTCCATCATCGACTGGCTCGACAAACACGAAGCCCTGTTTCGCCACCACATGGCGCAAGAAGGCCAACTCTGGCATCAGCGCGCCGAAAGTGGCCACCACGCCCAACTGACAGCCCGCGCGGCCTACTAAAGCAAATTGCGCCTATAGGCGGCCATTGGTGCGATGTTCGCGGTCACCCCAAATGGGAGAGGTCGCGCACAAACGTTTAAAGTCAAGACAAACGGCGAAAGCCTTAGCTTTCATGCATGAAAAGTTTCTGCTCTTCCACGAGGTGAAGCTTGGCAATCTCCACCGCCGATTCCAGATCACGCGCAGCAATCGCGTTGAACAGTGAATTGAATCGGGTTTGATAGTCCTGGATGCGATCCGGCGTCAGATGTTTGCGCATCAGTGCTGTGCGGAAACTGGCCCGACACACCTCGATCGTCATCTCATAACAGGATTCCAGCAAGGGATTCCGCGTCGCCTTGGCGATCCAGCGATAGAACTCTTCTTCCAAGCGGATGAATTCATTCAGATCCGTACGCACAGCTTCGATGCGGGCGACGATTTGCGCCAGTTTTTCCAGCTGCTTTGGCGTCATGTTCATCACCGCAAGGCGAGTCATCTCCGGCTCAATGATGGACCGCACGATCAGATGATCCAACGGACTCGTCCGCTCTCCCACCGATCCGGGCACGGGCGCTTCGACCTGCTCACTCTGATAGATCACAAAGCTGCCGCTCCCCTGGCGGCGGCGGATCATCTTGCAAGATTCAAGAACATCCAACGCTTCACGCACAGTGTTGCGGGACACCCCGAGCTCCGCGGCCAGGGCCCGTTCGGACGGCAGTCGCGAATTTGTCGGATATTCGCCGGACTGGATTCTTGCATACAAAGTACCCATGACCACGCGAACCGTCTCACCGACATCCTGACCATTTGGCAGATCAGTATTTATGACTTGGTTCATTCAACTTCCTGCGGCTCTAAACGCGCTTCCCTACTGTCTTGTACGTCATGCAGCGCCAGAAACTCAAGCAATCAACAAAAAAGACCCCGGCCCAAAAGCCGAGGTCTGCGTCATGTTATCAAGAGGTGTCTTGCTCACTTGCTGTCGGCATGGGTGATGACATCCGGCTCCAGCTCCCAGAGCTTGGGGTCAAGACCCGCCACCTGATCTTCTTCGCTGACACTCAGACCAACTGTAGCCTTAAGCACAGGCGCCATGATCAACGCGGTGATCACCCCGACGCCAATACAGACCGCCGCACCAACAAGCTGCATGATGAGTGAAATCTCACCCGCTTGGAAGGCATAGGCGCCCTCTTCGATTCCAAAGTAGCCACCACGCGGGGTGCCTGCTTTGAAAATCCCCAGAACAATCATGCCAAAGGTGCCACAGCCAATGAACAGCGGGAAAAGCTTATGCTCATCAATGCCGCGCTTGAGCGTGAATTCATAAACCGCAAATGCAACCAACGGTGCCGCCAGCCCCAGAAGGAAGGCCTCCCACGGCAGATACACATCAAAGCCAGACGCACCGGCGGCGTATCCCGCAAGCGGCCCAAGCAGGGTGTAGGCATAGTTGCCCGAGCGATAGGCCAGTATCAGGCCGGTGATGGCACCGCCTGCCCAAACCAGCGCATAGTTGTTGATCGCAATGCCAACGCTGGTGTCAGCCATGGTCACACTCACCGCCAGGGCTTCAGGGTCAAAGAAGAACAGGCACGACAGGATAACCATTGGCAAACCTGCAAAAATCAGCAGCAAACCGGGCGCGCAAAGCCCAATGCTCGGCGCGAGATAGGCCGACACCTGCGGGTGCGGATCCATCATGCCAGGGCGCGCGCCCAGCATTGGCGTGAACACCAGCGCCATACCTGCGGGGAACAGATAAACAAAACCCACACCAAAGAAGTCATGAAACCCGGCCAGCGTCAGCGGGCCAACAGATCCCCATGTGGCCCAGCTCAGCGCCGAAGATACGACTGCGGCCACCACACAGATGACAAAATAGGCCGATGCCTTCATCCGCTCAGACACCGAGAAGTGGAACAGAATGTTGATAATCCCGGCAAAGGTCGCAAGGAAAAAGATAAAGATCTGGAAGGTGTTCAGACCGGGGAATGTGCCCGGATCCGTATGGTGTGCCAAAGCATTGGTCATGCCTCCGCCCAGCCACCAGTCCTTCACAGAGTCCATCATGGTGGCGCCCTCCATGATATAGTACTGCCCCGCCCAAAGGCCGAACCCAACCATGTAGTAGGTCGCAAACCCCAGAAAAAATCCAAGTGTCTTTTCGATGGTCGAGTTGAAAAGGTTTTTGCGCCGGGCTGTCCCGGCGTCGATCAGCAGCAGGCCAACGACAACCAGGATCGCCCCGACCGTGCCAGATGCATACAGAATGTTCTGCACCAGCGAGTTTAATGTGACTTGTTCAGCGTGTATCGCGCTCACGTCGAGAGTCATGTGTTCTTCCCTCTTGGTTTTCCTGTTTTTTGCCGAATTTTTTATCTCGGCTTTGAAGTGCGGCGTGGTGCTCCTCCCAACAACCAGTTGCCCGCGCAAAGAACCTTTTCAGACCGGATTGGTACGATCCATTGGCTCGCCTTGATCATGCCCCATAATTGGACCATTTCAATTATTATTTTGAACCACCGGAATTTTCTATTCTTCACAGTAAGATAGTGGGCGCGTTTGCAAAGATTTTGTGCAAATCTCTGGTCCAATTTTAACAGTTTTTCTGGAAAAGTCCCAAATTGGTCCCGTGCAAAATTTCAGGATTCGTATGCGACTTCGGGTATTTCCTTGGGATGCTCAGACCAATACGCACATCAACACCAACGGCGCACTTGACCTCAGAGCACAGCCCCAGCAATCAACAATCACGCAACAGCATTTTCCGTAAGGGCTCCGTTTCGGGCACTTTTTGGGCACGGTCGTGTCTGACGGAAACCCGTCCCACGGCCTTGAATGAGTGGCACATGGTGTGGATTGGATTGTGGCTTGCGCGCTGACCGCTGCGATCGCAACGCTTCCCGGGGTCAATGCGCGTCACGCCCACGTAAAGCACCGCCATTTAACGCGCGATATAAACAGCAGTTCGTGCGCTGAAAAGCAGCCTGTTAGCCAAACAAAGTGAGCTGCACAGGAATCGGCGCGTAGCCGCTGCGCAGCTTCACGGCTTTCCATTCTTCACAAACCGCGCGCGCGGCGCCTTCTGTCTCAAGATAATCGACCCGACGCTGCCCGCCCTTGCTGCCAATGCGCCCCCATTCGTGGATGACACACCATTCGCCGAAAAGCGTCTGTGTGACATACAGCACATAAAAGCGCCGCTGGCGGCGGCCAGGATTGATTTTCTCAAGTCGGATCAGCACCTCAGCCCTCCGGGTGTAGACCCGCATCAGTCAGCATTTCACGATCCGGCAAATCTCTAAGACTTTCCAGATCAAACGCCACCAAAAACTGATCGGTTGTCACAAAAGTGTAGGGGGCTCCGCGTCGTGGACTGCGCGGCCCGGTGCTGATGAGACCGCGATCATGCAAGCGGCCAATCAGATCGCGGCTGATATCTTTGCCAAAAATGTCCTTCAACCCGTCGCGCGTGATCGGCTGGCGATAGGCGATGGCGGCCAGAACGGCGATCTCAAACTCTCCCAGATCCACCAGATGGGCGCCCAGTTGCGATGCAGCACGAATGGCAGGCGCATAGGCTGTGCGCGTGCGCAAAATCCAGCCGTCGTTGACAGCGGCAATCTCAAAAGCCCGCCCATCCAGATCGGCAGCCAAATCTTCAAGCAGTAAATCGACCGAAACACCCTGCCCAACAACGCGCGCCAGATCGGCTGTTGCAACCGGCGCCGCAGAGGCAAACAAAACCGCTTCGATCCGGCGCATCCATTCCCGCCAGCGCAGCTCGGGGGCCAGATCGTCCAATTCGCGATCCAAAACAGGCTCTTTGCGATCTTTCATATCGTCAAATCCCGTAGAGACGAAAGCTCTCGCGCCCGCTCAGCTCTTTGGCAACCCCAAGACTGACCAGACGATCACAAAACCGCCGCGCCGCACGATCCGACATCAGATGAGTCAACATTGCTGGCGTCACCGCATCTTGGGAAAGGAACAGCGCGACCGCCTTGTCAGATCCCTTTGCGCGCAGCTTTGGCGCAACCGCACGCAACGCCTCGGCCCGTCGGATCAAACTCTGCGACACACTTAAAGCATGATCGGCCGCCAACGTGGTGGCCGTATGGCACGCCAACCGCGCATCATCCTCTGTTTTACGTAGGTCGCGCGCCGTCAGACCAAGCGCCATCAAAGGCACAACATGCGTCCAGTTCATGGCCCGCGCCAATCGCGCATCCGCAAGACACATTGCCAGCCCCTCTGACTTAGGCTGATCTTTCAGCACCGCCGCCAAAGTTGCCGCCGCTTGCCCAATCGGGGATTTGGCCGTTCTCTCGCTCGACACCCGCAACCAGCCCTCGATCTCATCCGCCTCATACTGTGCAAAAGCACGTTGTAACGACACTTTACTCAAGGGGCGCGCCACCGCGCGACGCCAACTCATATAGGTGGCCCCAGCAGGCCCCGGATGGTCTTCTGGCCGCAGAAACGTCACCGCATCACGCAATTCTGTGGCGCGTTCCGGGCGTCCGGTCGCCACAACCGTCGCTTCCGCAGCCCGCAATGCCAAACGATCTCGCAACACCCCAAGAGGCAAGGCATCTTGCGCCAGAGTGTCACTGAGTTTGGCCAGAGCCGCACCGGAAAAAAACGCTGCATCTTCAATAGATTGTCCACTCCGACGCGCGCGCGCATCCCTCGGAAGCTGACCTGCCTCATCAAAAGCGTCATCAAGCAAGGCGCGGTGTGTTGTCCCGAGTGTCATACACCATCAGCTACACCATTGCGGCGCTTTACGCTATCCTTTTTCTCATAAAAGCGCCGCACAATGCAATTTCGAGATATGTCCAATAATCTTGCTTTTGGCCCGGTAATCGCCGATTCTCCTGACCATGAGGTCATTATATCACTCAGATCCCGTTTATCAGGATGTCCAACGCCTGTTTCAAGTCCTGTTCGTAAGCGCGCAAAGAGCCCAGAGAGCCGCAGAGCGCCGCTCCAGGCACCGCAGCAAGCTCGGGCACCCGCACGAGCCACTCCCGCCCCTCAAATGCCACCACAGGCGCTATCAGGGGCAAATGGGCGTATTTCTCCGCCTCACGCAGTGGCGCAACTATGCGCGTTGCATCGAGACCAAGCAAATCCGTCTGCAAATCCACAACCAGCTGACCGTCGCACACGCCATCATTCGGCGCACCATTCAGCCTGTAAACATCAAACTGCGCCATAGAGTTACGCCCTCAAATGCGCCGCAGGCGTGGCATTGGTGCCCCCTCGCCCGCCACCTCCTGCGCATAAGCGTCAAGCGCAGCGCCATTTTCAGCCTGCCAGCGTCTGTTTCGCGCCACCTTTGCCGCGTCCACAATCGCCGCCTCCGCAAGGCGCGACATGTTCAGTCCAAGGTTTCGCGCCTCTGCCACAACATCAGCATCCAGCGTGAGATTGACCTTTATCCGGCTCATCACAACCTCCAAATTTTATACGTATGTTTCAGGAGTATATGCCCGTGAATACTGCCCAGCAACCCAAGCCCTCCGCACACACCAGCAAGGCCTATGCCGCGGATTGGCGCCATTTTTCACGTTGGTGTCGCCTGCAAGGTCACGCCCCCATGCCTCCTGAACCCGATGTTGTGGCCAGCTACCTTGCGGAGCTCGCAAATCCAGCCAGCGGCCCAGCCCTAAAAGTCGCCAGCATAGAGCGGCGGTTCGCCGGCCTCTTGTGGAACTGCGCCCAACGCGGGCAACCGCTGGATCGGAACGCCCCTGCCCTCGCAAATCTCATGCGAGACCTGCGTGCCAATCATCACCGCGCGCCGGATCGCAAACAGGCAATCCAGCCAGAGGAAATTCACGCCATGGCAGCCACCCTGCCCTTTGATCTACGCGGGTTGAGAGATCGCGCGCTCTTGCGTCTCGGCTATGAGGCGGGGCTTGGCCGCACTGATCTGGTCGGTCTGGATCTCGGCGCACATGACAATCCTGACGATGACACGCGCCGAGGTTGGATTGAGATTTCAGAAACTGGCGCCGCCGTCACCTACAGCACACGCACTGGTCAGCAAACGGTCTGCATCAATCGCCAGATCAAGGAACAGATCTGCGCGGTACACGCGCTAGAGCAATGGCTTCACTTTTCAAAAATCCAGGCAGGCCCCGTTTTTGTCGGTATTTCAAGAGACGGCAAGCGCGCGCTTGATGCGCGCCTGAACGACAAACATGTGGCCCGCCTTATCAAACGCACAGTTATCGCAGCAGGTTTGCGTCCAGATCTGTCTGAAAAAGAGCGTCTCGCATTGTTCTCCGGGCACAGCCTGCGCAGCGGTTTGGCCAGATCGCGTAAGGCAGCGAAAAAAGCGGGAAGTTACGCCCAACAAGGCGAATAACGATCGGCGGTGACAAATAGGCCAATGTTTATTTGGACGCTGGCTGTCTTCGCGCGTCCGCCTTACCGTCTTTTCCCACAAAAAAGCCGCGAAACCAATCACAGGTTTCGCGGCGAAACCCCTTCGCGGGGTGTCTGAAAGGAGCGCCGGTCAGTTGCGTTCCAGATAGACCCGGATCTCCTCCATCAGCCCGTCCATAAGTTCAGCATCCAAATCTTGACCTTCGAACCGCAAAACATATCCCTTTGCGTCTTGCTTAGGGCTGACAGAAACGCCGTTGGAGCTGACAAACTTATGCGCATGACCCCAGTCGTCAACTGTCGCGGCTGCACGGGGGCGCCCACCGCGTTTGGGATCCCGCACTGGCGCATCAAGCGTTTCGATCACGCCTTCAATAACGGCCCACTCTTCGTCTGACGTGGCATATGTCGCAGCGGCCAACCCATCGCGAATGCGGTCTTCACCGCCCTGCCGCAACGCTTGCGCCAACTTCAAACCCCGTTTTTCACTCAGCGCATCGGGAAATTCCAACATGTCCCCCAACTCTTCAAAAATCAGCGCAAAGCTACGCACCTTTGAACGCTTCGCCTTGGAGCCCGTCGCAAACAGTTTGTTGACCGCGTCTTCAACATTCAGAAACGCACCTTGCTGCGCAGAAATCACAGCAATGCGGCCGCGCTCAAAATGGCTCAGCTCCGAACGCACCTCGTTTTCCTCAACCATCGCGACGAAGGCCGCATCGGTTTCCGCCTTTGGCCGAATGATTGCCCGAATGGTCTTGAACGCAGCATCCTCAGTCAATCCGAGCAGCTCACGCACAGCCATCAGTCGCCGATACCCAGACAACAGGCCAAACTTCGGCGCATTCTCCCCATCACTTCCAGGCAATTCGTAAACTTCGATTGGCAACCGCAAACCATTTGCTGAAATCGAAAGCCGCAATTCCAGCATGTCGTCAGGGTCCAGCGCGGCACGGTCTCGCACCATGGCATCCGCGTTAATCTCACCAACTGGAATATCGACAAGCAGGCGCCCTTCTGTTTCCGCGTCATTCAGCTTGGCTTCACTCGCTTCCAACTGCGCCTGGCGCGCGCGATCTGCAACACTTGCCGGCTGTGCAACCGCAGCTGCATCTGCGGCGATCTTTGCGATTGGTGCCACACCGCGCACCTGTGATGCCGCCGGCTCCGGCACGGAGGTTTCGCGGCGAAACTCCTCTTCCAGTTTGGTCAGATCGGCACTGCTGGGTGCCACCAGTTTTCTACGCTTAGCCATCGGTTGCCTCCGTGCTCATCTGTTCCGCTTTCAAATCTTCCAGATCACGCCACCAGGTTCCAAGAATGATTTCTTTCACCTCAGCCCAGGTACGATCAAACGTTTCGCGCCCGCGCACATATGTATCTCGATTGAACTCTCGGTAATCCGCTTCATAGATGCCGTTCACCTGTTCCCCGGCTTGTCCAACCATCGCGGTCATTTCCTGTCGATAGGTTGTCATGAAATCTCCGAAGTAAGCCTGAATGACGTTGGCCAAGTCAGTCTGCTGGCCAGCGTCAAACCGGGTGATCAACGCACGCACCGCGTCCCACTCAAATTTCACTTCTGGCAAACCATCCCGTCGCCGCGCAGCATTCTCACCTTCTTCAACGCTCGCAAACGTCGAGTACAGCATGTCAAAGAAGCGCCCCGTGGAATCAAATTCCAGAAACGACGCACCAAGCGGAACCAGCAGGATGTCGGCGGCCGCCAAGGCATTGATCGTCAGATAGCCAAGGGCAGGGGGCGTGTCCAAAATAATGATGTCATAATCGTCCACGATCTTTTCGTTTTCCAGCGCATTGGTCAGCGCATCCCATAAGGGCCAACTGCGCAGCCCCATCCTCCAAACCGGAATCTGAAATTCAGCCCAGTAGAGATTCAGCTGCGCGCCCAGCAGATCGATGTTTGGCCAATGTGTCGGCTGGATGATATCACGCGCGGTTGTGTTCAGCGCCTCGGTCAGTGTCTCGTCAAAGGGCAGGGGGCTTTCGCCAGCCGCCTCGCGCACACTGTTTTCAGCAAGCAACGCCTGCGCATAGTCTTTCGCCATCAAGGGGAACGCGGTCGACCATTCGTCCGGCACGTCCCCACCCATGATGGAGGTCAGCGAGCCCTGGCTGTCCAGATCGATCACAAGCACCTTATAGCCATCCAATGCCGCCGACATGGCAAGATGCGCGGTGGTGGTGGTCTTTGATGTCCCACCTTTGAAGTTGGAGACGGCAACGATTTTCGCAGGCAACCCTTCAGGACGCCATGGCTTGTATTCCCGGTCCTGCGCGCCCTCCGCAGCGAAATGCGCCCTCAGCGCCAGAACATCCTCAAGTGTAAACCATTTGGAATTGCCCTCACCGACCCCCTGAGGAAGGTCCGGGTATTTTTTCAGAACTCTCCGAAAATGCGCAGGCGCAACCGGGATCAGGAACTTGCAGATTTCCCAAGTCGAGAATCGACGCAGCCTCTTCTTGCCGTCGGGGGCGTATCCTCTGCGCGCGAGATCCTGTCGCCCTTTGGTGGCAAAGGCCGCTGCTTTTGCGAATCGCGCTGTGTCGATAGGGTCAGATAACTTGGCTGCGGCTTCCTCTGGGTTGATGTTGAAATAAGGGGGCAGGTTGTCTTTGCCTGATACCATCTCAGTTCCTCAGCGATGTACTGCTTCAATCATGATTTTGACGGAACTATCGCACATGAAACCAACCTTGTGAAACAAAACACGCGGTTTCGCCGCGAAACCTTCCAAAAAACAGAAAAAACAGCGACATATAGCTTGTAGAATCTTTAGGGACTTTAGAATCTTTACGTCTGGAAAATAATTATAAAACAAATACTTAAATGTGTTTGGGGACCCCTCTACAGGATCAATGGGACCCGTACACAGGATCAAAGGTGCCTAGATGCGGTGAGTAGGGGCCCGATTCGCGGTAATAGGGGCACCTGAGTCCAGTTTTGGCCCATTCCGCAAGGAATTTGGTCTGTTTCCCGCAATTTCCCGGAGTCTCATCCTGTAGCCGGGTCCCTTTAAGGGGCATCCACAGCCCCCAAAGTCGTCAAAGGGACCCGCTTACGGGACCGGATTTTTCGACATTGGAGCACCCTTATTGGGTTTGCGTTAAGGTTCCTTTCGGCGCATAATGTCAAAAAAAAGGGCAGAGCGATGAACGACATTCCTCGCGACCAGCTCACAGGCGCTTTGCGGCGCGGAGCGGTGAAAAAACACGTGGCGGCGATCCACGTTTCAGGCAAGCTGACGCTACTCCAGCGCAAGCTTTCAAACGTGCTGTTGCTGAACGCGTATGACACGCTCACCAGCCACGGCAAGCACTCTATTGATGCGCGCACGCTTTGTATGATGATTGGGTACAATTCCAATGACATGGAAACGCTGAAGGCATCATTGCGCGGTTTGGCGGAAACCGTCGCGGAATGGGACATGCTGGATGAAAAAGGACAGCAAGAATGGGGCGTCTCGAGCCTTCTGAGCTATGCGAAGCTCAAAGGCGGCGTTTGTGAGTACGCCTATTCGCCTGCTTTGGCTGAAAAACTGCATGACCCAAAGGTCTTTGCGCTCATCAACCTGAATATTCAGCGCAAATTCACCTCCGGCCACGCGCTTGCGCTTTATGAAAACTGCTATCGCTTCATTCGCACGGGCAGCACCGGTTGGTGGTCGATGGATCTGTTTCGGCGCCTCATGGGGCTTGAGGGCTCCAGCTATTATGAGAGCTACAAGCATCTGAATGCGAAGGTTATCAAACCAGCCGTCGCAGAGGTCAATAAAACCAGCAACATCCTGATCGAGCCGGAAACCCGCAAGCAGGGCAGGGTGGTGACGGATATTCGCTTCCGCATCAAAGAGAACCCACAACTGGCGATTCTGGATATTGATGATGGTGAAGGTCTGCGTCACGGGCCGGTTTATGCGCGCCTTCTCGAACTTGGCGTTAGCGATCGATTGGCGCGTCAATGGCTTGGTGCCTACGGCGAAGAGCAGGTGATGGCGAAACTCGACTATGTGAAACAGCGTAAAGACGTGAAAAGCATGGTGGGTTATCTCACGGCGGCCCTGAAAGAAGACTACAAGCCCACCGACGAGCCGCCGAAACCGCAATCAACCGCGCCTAAATCTGATCGGGCGGAGCGGTTGCGCCGGGTTCAGGCCGCAATTGAAGCGCGCACCCCAACGCAGCGCGACGCAGACAAACGCCTGTTTGCAAGCCAGCTCGAAGATGATGTCGCGCGTGGTGATTTTGAGCGTTTCGGCTGGGTGTCTCCGCTCAATATCCGCGCAATCTTCGCGTTCTGGGAAGATATGGACCCCGAGATTTTCGAAGGTTTGGAAAAGGCAGAGGCCTAGCATCACATCTTGGCGCCTCAATAGCGTCCCCTCGTGCCAGTTAGGTGGTGTTTGGGGCGCGTGGCGGGCACCATTTTGCCTTACGATTCTGTCATTTTAAGCCGTTGTAAGCAAATTCGCGCAGATACTCTCTCGAAGTGATGGTGTGCTGCGGCCATTTCAGCCATAATCATAGATTATTGGACATATCTAGATATTGCAGGTTGCGGCGCTTTTTGTGGCGAAAGACAGGACAAAGCGCCGCAATGTCCGCTGCCAAGGGTGTGTACTTTTGCCTGCATCGGCACACGCGCTCTTGCAGTTGTGACAGATCACTCTATCTATGACGCGCGCGCCGGGCCCTGATGATGTGCTTTACATTCTAAGGGTTTGTTCGAAATGTCAGGAACATACCGCCAGCTTCAACAACAACGCGACGCATGGTAGATCTCGTCTTTATCAACGATCGTCGCACCACACGCACATCCGCCTGAGGGCAGTTTGAGGAACACGCACATGACGCAGATTTCATTTGGCCTTGTTGGGGTGGGCACCATGGGGGCGGCGCTTGCGCTCAACATCGCAGAACAAGGCCATGATCTTGCGCTGTATAATCTGGAAACTGAAACCGTTGACGCGCTGCTTGCGCGCGCGGGCGATTTGGCGCCACGACTGACAAAAGCAGACAGTGTTCAGGCGTTGGTCGCGTCAATGCCGGCGCCGCGCGCCGTGTTGCTTTTGGTTCCGGCCGGGGGGCCGGTTGATGCATCCATAGCGGCGCTGGTGTCCGAGCTTGCCCCCGGCGACATTATCGTGGACTGCGGCAACAGTGATTTTCGCGAAACCCAGGCCCGCACTGCGCGTATCGAGGCGGCCGGGCTTCAATATCTCGGTGTCGGTGTCAGTGGTGGCGAAGAGGGCGCGCGCCATGGCCCTTCCATGATGGTTGGTGGGGCCGAACAGGCCTGGCTGCGCGTTCAGCCAATGCTGGAAAAGATTGCCGCCGATTACCAAGGCGCGCCTTGTGTCGCGCATCTTGGGTCTGACGGGGCAGGCCACTTCGTGAAAACGGTTCACAATGGCATTGAATACGCCGACATGCAGATGATTTCAGAAATCTATGGTGTGTTGCGTGATGGCGAAGGGCGCACCCCAGCAGAGATCGCGCCGCTGTTTGATCGCTGGAACACGGGTGATCTGGAAAGTTTCCTGATCGAGACCTCCGCCAAAGCGCTGAAAGCTGTGGATCCCGAAACCGGCAAGCCGATGGTTGACGTGATTGTCGATCAGGCCGGACAGAAAGGCACCGGTCGCTGGACGGTGATTGAGGCCATTCGCATGGGCCAATCTGCCTCAGTGATTGAGGCCGCGGTGGGCGCGCGGGTGATGTCTTCGGAACGAACGGTGCGACACACAGCGCAAGATGTGTTCCGCGCGCAGGACACACCTCAAACGACGCAGCCGGTCGTTTTCAGCGAAGAGGATCTAGAGGCCGCTTTCCGCGTTGGCCGCATTCTGGCCTACGCACAAGGGTTCCGCATTCTAAAAGCCGGGTCGGACGAATTTGACTGGGATCTGGATTTTGCGCGGATCGCAGAGATTTGGCGCGCCGGCTGTATCATCCGCTCGGCTTTGTTGGATGACATTGCCGAGGCATTCAAAAACGAGTTGCCCCATGGCCGGTTGATCTTGTCGGATCATTTCGCCACGCTGCTTAAGGACAATATCGGGGCGCTGCGGCGGGTGGTTGCTCAGGCCATAATGGCCGGTCTGCCGGTGCCCGCCCTATCTGCCGCAGTGTCGTGGTTTGATGCGATCAGTCAGGCGCGCGGCACGACAGATCTCATTCAGGCGCAGCGGGATATTTTTGGCGCTCATGGGTTCCAACGTCTCGACAAGGCGGGCACCTTCCACGGTGCGTGGTAGCTGGATTTCTGATCGCGCCGTGATTGGCGTGGCATAGCGCTGCGAAAATTTGCCAAACGCTGCCCAATCCTGCTTAGGTAGAGCATGTTTGGTCGGTTTATTGAGTCTGTTGCGGTTGCCCGAATAATTGCTTTGGCGCTGATTTTCTTTGCGTTGTTTGTGCGTGTGGCTGATCCGATTCCGGTTCAGCTCGTGCGCAATCTCACCTTTGACAGTTTCCAGCGCATTTTGCCGCGCACGCCAGAGGCGTTGCCGGTTGCGATCATTGATATTGATGACGCCAGTATCGCGGAAATTGGCCAATGGCCCTGGCCGCGCACCCGCTTTGCAGAGATGATCGACACGCTCACATCATACGGCGCGGTGGCCATTGCTTTTGATGTGATTTTTGCTGAGCCAGACCGACTGTCTCCCAAGGCGGTGGCAATCGACAATGAGGCATTGCCGCGCGGGGTGTCGCAGGCCCTCTCGCAGCTCCCCGACAACGACGATGTGCTGGCGGAGGCCTTTCAGCGCGCGCGGGTGATCGTTGGGCAAACCAGCGTGCGAAGCGCGTTTCACCGCGCCACCCAAAGTGCAGAGGTTCAAGATGTGCCGCACGCCACGATGGGGCCGCCGCCGGATGGCTTTATTCTGGAGCTGCCTGATCTGGTACAGAATCTTTCGGTTCTGGAAGACGCGGCTGCGGGGCGCGGGATGTTTTCCATTCGGCCAGATCCTGATGGGGTCTATCGCAATCTGCCGATGGTGATGCGGGCCGAGGGCCATTTGCGTCTCGCCTTGGCGCCGGAAATGCTGCGCGTGGCCACGGGCGGTGCGCCATTTGTGCTGCGCTCCAATGAAGCGGGTGTGGATGGCGTGGTGCTCGCGCGCCAGTTTGTGCAAACCTCCGCTGATGGCACCGTGCGCCCCTATCTCACACGCTCGCGACAGGATCGGTTCATTCCTGCGGCGGATGTGTTGAACGGCACGCTGAAGCCAGCGCAGGTGTCAGGGAAGCTGCTGTTTTTTGGCACATCTGCGGTCGGGCTGGGGGACTACCGCGCAACCCCGTTTGGCGTGTCCGTACCGGGGGTGGAGCTGCACGCGCAGCTGCTGGAAAACCTGCTGACCAACACCCTGTTGCAGCGACCCAATTACGCCATTTCTGTCGAGCTGACGGTCACATTCCTGCTGTGCTTGTTGTTTGTCATCGTCACCCCGATCATGAACGCCAAGTTTCTCGCCGCCTCCTCTGTGGCTTTCCTTGTGACCTGCGGCTGGGGCTCGTTCCTGCTGTTTCAGAACGAGAGAATTCTGCTCGACGCCAGTTTCCCGATCGTGTCTGCGCTGGCCACGATCATCTTTATGTCCACCACCAACTACATGCGCGAGGAAAAGCGGCGGCGCGATATCCGCAGCGCTTTTGGCCATTATGTGTCCGAAGATCTGGTCGACGCCATTAGTGACAATCCGGATGGTCTGCAGCTCGGTGGAGAAACCCGCGAGCTCACACTCTTGTTCAGCGACGTGCGCGGGTTCACGCCCATTGCCGAAAGCTTCCGGGACAATCCTGCCGGTCTGACCCGGTTGATGAACACATTTCTCAACCTGCAGTCCAATGCCATTCTCAATGAACGTGGCACCATCGACAAATTCATGGGGGATGCGGTGATGGCCTTCTGGAACGCCCCGCTCCCTCACGAGGATCACGTCCGCGCCGCCTGCCGCGCGGCTCTTCTGATGCGCGACGGGGTGGAGGCGCTCAATGCCAAACGCCAGAAGGAGGCTCAGGACACTGGCACGGTTTTTATGGAAATTCGGTTTGGCATCGGAATCGCAACGGGCTCTTGCATGGTGGGCAATATGGGCTCTGACACCCGCTTTGATTACACCGCCATGGGCGATCCGGTGAATCTGGCCTCGCGTCTGGAGGGGCAGTCCAGCACCTATGGCAAAACCGTGATTGTGGCCGCCGAAACCGCGCGGCGGGTGGGCGATGAGTTTGCCCTGCTTGAGCTGGATCTGGTGCGGCTGAAGGGCAAGCGGCAGGCGGAACATATTTTTGCGCTTCTCGGCACCTCTGAGCTCCGTAAAAATGCGCCGTTTCAGCAGATTTGGTCACGCAACGCAGAGATGCTGCACGCCTATCGCAGCCGCGAATGGCAGACCGCAAAAAACCTGCTCGCGGTCATGGCGAAACTCAATGCGGACCACGACTTTGGGCTGGATCGCCATCTGGCCAACTACCGCGAGCGTATAGACGCATTTGAAATGGCCCCGCCCCCGGACGATTGGGATGGGGTGCATGATGCCACTTCAAAGTAGCGCTCCTGCGCCTAAGTCTCCGCGCAGCGCTTGACGCCCATGCCGATAAGCTCAGCGCCTGTTTTCTGTACGAAATCCGAAATATGATGCCGCGCCGATGTCAGATACCATTCGCGCAGATCTTCTGGATAGAAGCTGGCAATCAGCTGCGAGGCCCGTTCAAACAGCGCGGGCTCCAAGGGCGCGCCTGTGCGGCTGGGGCCATGAAAGCCAAACGCCGTTGTTGGGGAAACGCACACATTCGGCAGCCCCAACAGCATGGTACAAGTCGAGTGGCAGACGGCACCGCGGATCTCCACCGGGGTTTGGCTCGCAACCAACTGGCGCAACTGATCGATCCGCGCAAGCAACAGCCCGCCATGGTCATTCTGGATCACCAATGGTGTCTGGGCCGCCCGCACCGGGCTGGCGCTCAAGGGCAGGGCAAGCGCCGCTGCGATCGCCGCGACAGCAAGCATGCGGCATACACCGCCAATGCAAAGAAACACGATCCACTCCGTCACAGGGGCGGCAAACACGCCGCTCAACGGCCCCACCAGCTAGAAAGATAGAGTGGAAATGCGGTTAAATTCGGTCAGCGCCAAAGCGCTTTTGCGATCATTTGGTCAATTTGCATGGAATGAGAGGCCAGCAGATCGGGGCGCGCGCAAACGTGTTTCAGATGTGGGTCAGGTGCTGGCGGCGCCGCCTTCGACGGACACATCCTGATCCACAGCGACAATCGCCAGAATGCCTGCGCCGCCATCGAATTGATATACATCCAGCGTGCGCCCCTCGCCGTCGCTCATGGATCCGGTCTGGCTAAAGCCTGTGTCTTCCAGCGTCAGGCGATCACCGGGATCCCCCAGAACCGTGATGCTGTTCTCTGCATCCGCGCCAAATGCACTCTCAAGCAGCGCATCCGCTGTTTCAGACAAATCCATCACCGCCGCGAGCGACAGGGTGACAGTGTCACTGCCACCGTTTTCAAAACTCAGAACCTCGATGTCACGATAGTGGCCGCGCACATTAAACCCTGTGAAGTCAAAACTGCCCGAGCTGGTCTGCACCAGCGTGTCGCGCCCGTCGCCCCCGTCGGTTAAATCCTCTTCAAAGTCCGAACGGTTCAAAACATCATCCCCGGCATGGCCCTGCAGTTCGCTGTAGCCTGCGTCGAGCGCCGTCAACTGATCGTCAAACGCGGAGCCGTCCACAATTTCAATATTCTGAAGCGTATGCACAAAGGCGCTGCCATCCCATGTTCCGGTTGCGACACCAGCCTGCAGATCGACGGTCACGCCGCTGTCAACGTCACCACGATTGTACCGGACTCGGTCGATATCGCCGCGCCCGTCTGCGCTGTCCGTGCCTGCGCCCAGAATAAAGCGATCTCCAAATTCGCTGCCAATCAGCGTGTCATTGCCGCCAACAGAACGCAATTCAATCACCGTATATGTGAAATCGCCATCGGCATTAATTGTGTACTGGCTTCCGTTGCTCGAACTCATGGTGCCGGGCGTGCCCAGATGGATCTGGCTAAGATCGGCACTGACATCGCCGTCATAAAAATTCAGGCGCAGCCGCCCATCGCCCCCGGTGAGGTTCACCACATCAGAACCGCCTGCCGCATCCAGACTGAGCCAACTGCGCTCGGTCGCATTGAACGCGATGTTGTATGTGTCATCGCCGTCTGTGCCCGCAAAACCAATCCCTCCGTCCACGTTCAGCGGGTCAACCAAAGTGTCAAACCCGGCGACGCCTTTGTCGACCGTGCCAGAGTTATTCTGCAGATCAAGGTCTAGGGTGATGTTAGAAAACAGCGGGTCTGCATAGCTGATGAAATACCAGCTGTCCTCGCTCGCCTGCGTAAAGCGAATGGTGTCGTCACCTTCAGACCCCGAGATTTCGTCATCAGCCTCACCAGTGTTGCCCAGTGGGTTGATGTCATCATTACCAGTGGTGCCTTCGATGTCATCTGTGCCGGTGGTGCCAATGATATAGTTGGCCTGATTGGTCATATTCGAGATGATGACATCGGCGTCGGCGCTGGTGGTGGACTCAAAGTCGATGCCAAATGTGCCTCCGACTCCATCGTCAAATGCAAACCGCACGCGTGTATCCCCGTCAAAGACATACTCAATCTTAGTGAAAGACATCCCAACAAGCGCGCTGTCCCATTGCAGCATGTCGACATTGGGGTCAAAGCCGCTCACAAAATCATTGCCCCCGGAATAGACAATCAGGTTGCTGTCCCCTCCGAGGCGATATTCATCATCGCCGCCATTGCCGATCAGAACAGACTGCCCCGCATCGCGACTTTCCAGTGTGTCATTGCCCGCCCCGCCAATCAAAACATCATCGCCGCCCCGGCCTTCCAGACGGTTGTCCAGATCATTGGCGATCAACGTATCGCCATACCAAGAGCCATGGATTTCTTCGAAATTGACCAAAGTATGCGCAAAGGCTTCGCCATCCCAAACGCCTGTGGCGGTGCCAGCCGCAAGACTGACCGTCACCCCGGTTTCCACACCGCTGCGGTTGTAGCGAATGACATCCCAGCCTTCACGGGCATCGGCAAAGTCATCCCCGCTGCCCAGAATGAACCGGTTGTTAAGATCGTTGCCAAAGACAAAATCATCCCCGTTTCGGGTCTGTATATCGATGCGGGTTGTAGAGAGATCTCCAGACAGGTTGACGGTCACGCTCTCATCGTTACCTTCGGTGAAACTCCCGGCGGCCAGATCGCCTGTCACATCATCATCACTGCTGCCTAGGGACACGCGGAAAGTGCCCCCGCCGTCACCCGTGCCGGTGAAGTTTATCGTGTCATGTCCTAGGCTGTGCGCGACGCCAATCCACGTGCTGTCGCTTGCATGTTGCGTGATGTTGTAGGTGTCGTCCCCATCCCCATCAATCAGGAAAAGCCCTTCGGCACTTGCCGTGCTGGCCGCATTGATCAGGGTGTCGGTGCCCGCGACGCCTTTGTCCACGGTATTGGTGCTCTGGTTGAAATCAAGCTCTGCCGTGATCCCAACCGGGCCCAGTTTGTCATAGGCAAGATCGGTGAACGTCGTGTTTGTGCTTGCGGAGAAGTCATAGGTGTCCTCGCCCGCACTGGCGTGGATTTTTTCACGGTCCCCGTCGTTGCCGCCAATTGCAATGCTGTCATCACCGGGTGTGCCAAAGTAATCCGCGCGTCCAAAGCTGCCCACGATATTGACCGGCGTGAAGCTCGTGCCGCTCAGGATCTGATACATGCCTTCAATCGATACATCTTTTAGTGTCAGCTCAAACGCAGTATCGAAGCTGTCATCAAAATCCGTATCAAACCGGAACGAATGGCCTGGTCCGTTGGACCGGCTGACAATATTCAAGGTGCCAATGTAAGTCAGCGGATCTCCGGAAAATTGCAGGGTGTCTTCTCCCACCACAAAATCATCGACAAAGTCATAGCCCCCCACATAGGTCAGCTGGTCCGCCCCGCCTTCCAACTCAAACTCTTCATCATTGGTGGAGCCGATGATCGTGTCGTCAAAATCGGTGCCCCTAAACCTTTCAATTGATGTAAAAACATCGGTGTCGCCAAATGGGTCAATCGCCGTGCCGGTTTGCGCGTTGATCGTGACCCCCATGCTGCCGCCGTCTTCGCCGTCCCAAAGATAGCTGAGCTTGTCCTCCCCTGCGCCGCCGTTGATGGTGTCCCTACCGGCAAACGGGATCCATCCCTCAGACACATGGTCAGATCCGGTGAACAGATCATTGCCATGGGTGCCGCCAAAGTAATGGGTGTAGGTGAATGTGTCGTTGACCACGCCAGCGGCATTGGACACCACCGTTCCACTGCCAAGCGCGCCCACGGTGATGACCACCCCATCCGTGCCATCCACATCCTCATAGCTGATGTCGATGCCATCGCCACCTTCCCACAGCGCCTGATGCCCGATCACCCGGTCCATGCCCGCCCCCGGGCGCACGAAGTCTCCCCAGAACTGATTTTCGATGCTGCCGCCGGACGCATCCAGAAGATCATCCCCATCCTCGCCGCGCATGTTCTCACGCCCACCGCCCCCGATGATCGTGTCATTGCCGTCCCCACCACGCAGGTTGAAGCTTTCATTGGGGACACCGTAGGAGTCCGCGCCCACAATCCGGTCATTTTCATCGGTTGCGCGCAGGAAATTGGCATAGGTGAACGTGTCGTTCACAACACCCGCGACGTTGGAGACAACCGTGCCAGACCCCTCCAAACCAAGCGTCACCTGCAAGCCACCGGTGCCTGTCAGGTTCCAATAGCCAATTTCGATGCCCTCGCCACTTTCCCAATGCGCCTGATGGCCAATAATGGTGTCACGCCCGCTCCAGGGCTCGATCAGGTCGCCAAACCCCTGCGTCTCTGTGCTGCCGCGCGAACTGTCAAAAACTTCATCGCCTTCCCATCCCCAAAGGGTGTCCTGGCCAGAGCCCCCAATCAGCGTGTTGTCCCCGCCAAACCCGCGCAATCGGCTGCCGCTCTCCGATGCTGTCAGATGATCTGCAAAATCAGAGCCTCTGACGCGCTCAAAATTGCTGAGCGTATGGGTGAAGGCCCGCCCCGCCCAGGTCCCGGTGGCAATGCCCGTCGCCAGATTGACAGTGACCCCGGCATCAATGTCATACCGGTTATACTGAATGGTGTCAGTGCCCCCGCGCGCGTCGGCGCTGTCGATGCCCGGCCCCAGAATGATCGCATCGCGGCCTTCGCTGCCAATCACCGTGTCATTGCCCGCAAAGGTGCGCAGATTGAGGGTCACATCAGAGGTGTCACCCAACCTGTTAATCACAAAACTGCCTTCGGTCGAACTCACCGTGCCTGCGCCCAGATCCGCCGTAACATCTGCGCCATTGACGCCTGCGTTGATGCGCACCCAGCCCTGACCGCCAAACAGGTTGACCGTATCGTCACCGCCCTCGCCGAAAATACCGATGAACCCATCTTCTGAGGCGCTGAGGGTCACATTGTAAGTGTCATCGCCCTGCGTTCCGGTCACGCCAAAGCCTGACCGCACCACGTTTGCCAGATCAACCAAAGTATCTGTGCCCGCATCGCCCTTGTCGATTGTGTTTGTGGCGGCGTCCACATTCAGATTGGCGGTGATGGGCGGCAGCTCAAGCGCGGCCACATTGTATAAAATCGCCTGATACGCCCCGTCGGTGTTGTTGGTGAAAATATAAGTGTCATTGCCTTCTGAGGCATAGATCAGATGTTCTGCGCCGCTTACCGTGACCAGCTCGATGATGTCGTCAGACGGCGATCCATAGAACTCAGGCATCTCCAAGAGGGCGGCAATCTCATCGGTGGTCACGCCCGCCAGCACAAGCGTGTAGCCGATCCCGCCGTCGCCTTCGAAGGTCAGGATGGTGCCAAGGGTGGTGCCATCGTCAAATTCTGCCGCGACGAGGCTGTCAAAATTCGCCAGGGCAAAGCCAGAGAACACCAAAGTGTCTTCATCGACGTTGAAATCCTGAACAAAGTCAAAACCCTGCGTGTAAACCAACGTGTCCTGACCCGCGCCCAATTCAAACAGATCATTGCCGTCGCCAGACAAGGCCGTGTCGTTGCCGTCACCGGCAAACAGACTGGATCCTGTGTCGGCTGCGGTCAGAATGTCGTTAAACTCGGTGGCCAGAACACTTTCAAACCCGGCCAATACATCGGTGTCACCAAAGAGGTCGAAGGCGATGCCAATCGCAAGGTTCACGGTGACGCCGACAGTGTTGATCGTGTAGCGGCTGTCCTGATCATAGGCGACTTGGTCAAACCCGCCCACGCCCCCGGTCAATGTGTCATTGCCCTGCAATCCGCGCACGCGATTGCCCAGATTTCCATCCTGCAATTGAATGGAATCCGCAAACAGCGATCCTTCGACCCCTTCAATTTGGCTCAGCGTATCAAGCGTGCCATCTGACTTCTCAGCACGCCCCGCATTCAGATCAACGTCCACCGCGCCTTCTGCTTCGGCATAGGTGACTTGATCGACGCCCTCTGGCCCACCATCAAAACTGTTGTTGCCATCGGTGTCGCTGAAAATGTCATTTCCTGCGCCGCCGAAGTATTGGTCATCACCAAGGCCAAAGTCAGCCCGATCATCACCGCCGTTGCCATGGAAAATATCATCGGACTCCGTGGTTTCGTTCACCGAAATCCAGTCGTCTTCATCTGACCCATTGTAGGTCCACGGGAAAGCTCCGAAAAAGGCTTCAAGCGGCCCATCAACAAAATTGCCCCCCACAATGCTGTTGCTGATCGCCTCCTTCAGCCCCGCCACAGTGAAGGCAAAACCAGACCCCAGGATAAAGTCAGCGTCCCCGGCGGTGCCAACTTGCAGCCCGGTCAACACACCAATCCCCGCGTCATAATCTAGCCCAGTGCCGGTAAAGGCAAAGCTGCGGCCATCCTCTGCGGTAAAACGGATCTCGGTGGCGGTGTTGATGTTTGGTGCCCGGGCAGAGGTGACCCCTTCGTTGACCTCAAAAAGCGCCGCTTCCGGCATGTCCCCAAACATCAGATCAAAACTCTGGGGCGGATCGGCTTCGGTGGTGGCCGACCCTGCTACTGTCAAATTCAGCGTTCCGGCAAGCTGTTCAATGCTCACCACTTTGCTGGTGCTGCCACTGGCGTTGCCAAAGGCATCCACAGAGCTCACGCTCACCTGAAAACTGGGGGCATCCGGCAGATCCTCGGGGAGGAAATCCACCGAAAATTGCCCATCTGGCGCCACATCGGCGGTGGCGATTGTGCCGCCAAAATCAACGGTCACTTCGCCGTCAGGTTCGGCATTGCCCGCAACGGTGATCGGTGACAATTGTTCTGAGACATCAATAAAGTCGTCTCCGGTCACATTCTGTAGCACAACCGGGTCAATCGCTGCGGTGATATTGATATTGATGGTGGCGCTGGCGGTGCCGCCATTGCCGTCCTCCACCTCATAGGTGAAATTGTCAGACCCGTTGAAATTCAAATCAGGCGCATAGGCAAAACTGCCATCCGGATTGAAGGTCAGCGTGCCATGCGACACGTCGCTCAACAGCCGCGCTTGCAGGCTGTCGCCATCTGGATCGCTGTCATTTGCCAGCGCCCCGGTTGCGGCTGGAACGGACAGCGCGCCATCTTCGACAACACTATAGCTGTCCGCCTCTGCCACCGGATCGCGATTGGGTTGGGCCACCGACACAGTCACCGTCGCGGTGGCTGTGTCGCCTTGGGCGTCACGCAGCGTGTAGGTGAAGCTGTCTACGCCGGAAAACGCGGCATCTGGGGTGTAGGTGACGGCGCCGGTTCCTGTGATTTCCGTGGTGCCGTTGCTGGCTGCACCCACGGATTGCACCGAAAGGGCGTCGCCCTCTGCGTCGCTGTCGTTGCTGATCACATCGATGACAACCGGGATACCGGCATCGGTACTGTTCGTATCATTGTTTGCGGTTGGCGCATCGTTCACCCCCTGAATGACAAAGCGCAGGGTTTCGCTGGCACTGGCCCCATTGGCGTCAGTCACCGTGTAAAGCACGGACTGCAAACGTGACACCAATTGGCCCACCCCATCGCCAAGCGCGTCATAGGCCCCCGCTGTGTCAAAGGTAAAACTGCCATCGGCAAAGATCGTCAACTGGCCACCATCCCCAACGGTAACCTGCGTGCCTGCGGTGGCGCTGTCCTCATCTGCATCAGCCAAGGCGCTGCCATTGATGGCGGTCAGGGTGAAGCTGTCGCCATCCGGGTCGGCATCCGCACTGCCTGTGGTGGTGTCGGTCAGGGCGTTGCCGCCAATGCTGCTGTCCTCAGATACCGTGTATTCATCCAGCGTTGGGACCGGCGCATCGTTTTCGCCTGTCACCTCTATGGTGACCTGCCCCGTGGCCTGCGCGCCGCTTGGGTCTGCGATCACATAGCTGAAACTTTCTTCCAGCGTGTCCCCAAGGCCCAATTGCTCAAAATCGGAGCGGGCGTCCGCCGCGCCGCCGGGGTCAAATTCAAAACTCCCATCCGCAGCCAGACGCAAGCTGGCGCCAGAGGGCAGGGTGACTTGAATGCCATCAATTCGAATGTCGCCGCCGGCGTTGTCTGTGGCAGAGACCAAAGTCAGCCCGCCACCCTCAGGGTCAAAATCCCCCCCCGCGCCATTGTCGGCAAAGATGTTGCCGGTGATGTCTTCGGATTCTGTGGTGGTAAAACTGTCCGCGGCGGCCACAGGGGGCTGATTGGCACCAATGGTGAGAAACACCGTCCCCGTCCCCACACCGCCATTGCCATCGGATATGGCATAGTCAAATTGCGCCGCCCCCGTCTGGCCCGCGCTGGGCGTAAAGGTCACGGTCGTGCCCACAAGCGCCACAGTCCCGCCAACCGCATTTCCCACGCTGGTGAGGCTCAGCGTGTCCCCCTCGGGATCGACGTCATTGGCCAGCAGCTGGGCCGCCTCCAGCACCAGATCCGCACCAAAGCCAGTGGCAAAGCCCGCATCGTCATTGGCCGTTGGGGCGTCGTTGACCGGCAGCACGGTGACCGTGACAACCCCGGTCGCCTGCCCGCCATTGCCATCATCAATCGTATAGCTGAAGGCATCAACCCCGTTGAAATCCGCATCCGGCGTGTAAAGGTATCCCTCCCCGTCAAACCCCACGCTCCCGTGCGCGGGCGTGCCCAGAGCCGCAAGGGTCAGCGTGTCGCCATCCGGGTCGCTGTCATTGGCAAAAAACGGGATATAGACCGAACTGTCCTCATTGGTGCTCACCGCGCCGTAGCCGCCCGCCACCGGCAGGCGATTGCCGCCCACCGACAGGGTCACCGTGCCCGTCGCCGCGCCCCCGGCAGCATCAACAATGTCATAGGAAAACTGCGCAGCCCCTTCAAAATCCGTCTCCGGTATGAAGGTGATGGTGCCCCCAACCAGCGCAACCGTCCCCCCCACGGCCCCCTCAACAGAGACCACTGATAACGCCTGCACAAGCTCCGGGTCGCCATCCGTGTCATTGGTCAGAAGCGTTTCGGCATTCAGGATCAGCGCCGTGTTGCGCGGGGTGAAAAACCCGCCATCTGCCGCCGCCACCGGCGCGTCATTCACCGCCGCAATGGTCAGCACCACCTCGCTCACATCGCTGCCGCCAAAGCCATCGCTCACGGTATAGGCAAACCCATCAACCCCGTTGAAATCCGCATCCGGCGTATAGGTAAAGCTGCCATCCGCGCCGAGGCTCAGCACACCATGTGACACGTCGCTTTGCAGGCTCACGCTCAGCGCATCCCCATCCGGGTCGCTGTCATTGGCCAAAACGCCATCGCCCGCGGTCACTGTGAGGCTGCCATCCTCAGTCAGCCCATAACTGTCATTGCCCGCCTCCGGTGCCAGATTGACCAAAGCCACCGTCACCCGCACCGTGGCTGTGGCACTCGCCCCGGTCCCGTCGGTGATGGTGTAGCTGAAGCTGTCAGATCCAAAAAAGCCCGGCTCTGGTGTGTAGCGCAGATCACCCTCTGTGGTCAGCTCTACCGTTCCATTGCTGGCCGCGCTGACATCACTCACCGCAATGTCATCGCCATCTGCATCGCTGTCGTTGCCCGTCACTTCAAAGGTCACAGCCACATCTTCCGAGGTGGTTACCAGATCATCCTGCGCCACCGGCGCATCATTGACCGGCGCCACCGTCACAAGAACAGTGCCCATATCCACACCGCCGTCGCCATCAGACACAGTGTAGGTGAACGCGTCGCTGCCGTTGAAATCCGCATCCGGGGTATAGCGCAGCAGGCCCGCGCCATCGATCGTCACCGTGCCATGAGCCGGATCGGTGATGGCGCTGACAAACAGCGCGCCGCCCTCCACATCCGTGTCATTGCCCAGCACATCAATCAGCACCGCGGTGTCTTCGTCGGTGCTGCCGGTGTCATCCCCCGCGACGGGGGCATCGTTCACCGGGGTCACCGTCACCAGCACCAACCCAGTGGCAAAGCCGCCATTGCCGTCGGCAATGGTATAGGTGAAACTGTCGCTGCCGTTGAAATCCGCCGCTGGTGTATAGGTCACCGCGCCATCGGCAGAGATCGCAACCGCGCCATTGGTGGGCTGACCAATTCCAGCAAGCGTCAGTGTGTGCCCATCCGCATCGCGCGCAGCCCCCAGCACTGTCAAAGAGCGCGAAGCATCTTCGGCCACAGTGAAGGTTTGGGCGGGGGCAACCGGCGGCGTGTTTGCAGCCACCGTCAGGGTGACCGTGGCGCTGGTTACGCCGCCCGCACCATCTGACACGTCATAGCGAAAGCGCGCTGGGCCCGCATAATCAGCCTCTGGCGTAAAGCGCACCATGCCATCCCCCATGGCCACAGTGCCCCCTTCTGCATCCCCGACGGCCACAATCTCCAGCGGCTGGTTAAGTTCCGGGTCGCCATCGGTGTCATTGGCCAGCAATGTGGCCATCGGGATCTCAATGGCCACATTGAACGGCGCCACCTCGCCGCTGTCATCCCCCGCGACAGGGGCATCGTTCACCCCTTCAACCGTCAGTGTCACAATGCCGGTGTCCGTCCCGCCAAGGACATTTTCAACGGAATAGGTGAAACTGTCTGTGCCAGCGAAATCCGGATCCGGCGTATAGGTAAGCGCGCCCTCCACCCCCACCGTGACCGTGCCATGGGCAGGCGCGCCCTCCATCGCAAAGGTCAACGGGGTGCCGCTGGCGTCTGTCACCGCGTCTTGCAGGGCAATGACCAAAGAGGTGTCTTCCAAAACATCCGCCTCCAGATCGGCGGCGGCGGGCGTGATCACTCCGCCTATGCGTGCGGAGTCTGGTCCTCCTCCCTGCGACCCGTCCGATGCCCCGTCCGATGGGCCACCAATCGGTGCAGCGGGCGCACCATCGCCGCCCGCACCCGCATCGGGGCCATCAAACCCACCGGTGGCACCAAGACCAGGGTCACTGCCAAAGCCGCTTTCAGCTGGGGGGGCGCTGCCCGGCCCAAGGCCGGGATCAGCGGCGCCCAAAGCGCCCTCGCCTGATCCATCGTCGCCCGTGACCACATTGGTCACCCCTTCAAGACCGGCTTCCCCTTCGCCCGCATCCAACTGTGCCAACGCCAGCGCGGCGATGTTTTCTGCATCCCCGTCACCCGGCTCGGTGTCTGTGGTCTCCGCAAAATCCTGCTGTGCGTCAGGTTGCAGCGATGCGTCGTCTTCTCCCTCCGCATCCCCGTCACCTGGAGGCGGAGGTGCATCCTCGCCCCCTTCTGTATCCCCCGGATCTTGGCTGTCAGGGTCTTGACCTTGTGGTGGTTGTACGGATTGGCCGTCGTCGCCCTCGCCTCCATCTTGCGGTGCCGGGGCAGGGGGCGGCGCGTCGTCGCCCGGTGCCGTCTGGCCGCCACCATCTGGTGCGCCTTCGCCTGTGCCCGCGCCATTGAAGTCAATATAGGTGCCAAGGTTTTCGAGCCGAAGTTCAGCGCGCTCTGTGGCGTCATTTGTCTGGGTCACCAGCGCGTCGGTGTCGGCCTGAACCACGTCAGCGCGCGGCACGGGCCGGGTTTCTCCAGCAATCGGAGAGACAATCCAACTGGTTTCAGGATCTGTAAGCGTAGAGACAAAGGCTCCGTTCTGGTCAAACAGATCGACACGTCCCAGATTGCCATCTGGCCAATCAGGCAGAAGTGACACGATCACCTCGCTGACACCGTTGACCACCACAATGCGGATCTCCACGGTGGTGCCACGAATGCCGATGGTGGAAGTCGGTGTGTTCACCTCCATTTCGCCCACGCGCGCCACCTGACCGGCCACAAAAACAAAGCCGCCTTGAATGAGATTGAAGGCGGCGGTGCCGTCAGACCCGCCGGGGTCATAGATCAATTCATCCAGAATCATGCGGCTGTCGGGGGCAAGGGTGAACACCGTGCCATCCACAAACAACAATGAAACCGTGCTTCTGGCACCGGTTTGGACAACATCGTCTTGAAAGACCAACCCGCCTTCGTTCAAGCGCACGGTGGATCCATCTGCGCGTGTGACAGTCACAACACCCGCAATTGTATCGACCTGTCCAATGGCCTCTGCTGTGGTCTGCGCCTGTGATTGGATCAGATCGGTTTGTGTCAGCTCTGCCGCACCAAGATCGACTTCGGTCTTCAGCGCGGCCATGCGTGTGTCCACGCCGGCCCCGGCCAGCCGGGCCACGTCGGCCCCCTTGAGAATGGCTCCATTGGGCGCGATCAGGTCAGCGGGCTCCGCAAAAGAGAAATATCCGGCGATGCGCAACGGTGCGTCCCCCTCAAACGTGAGGATCAGATCCTGACCGTCTTGCGAGTAGTGTCCCTGAAAAACCGCGTCCAGGTTAGGGGCCAGAATGTCAGACCCATCCGCAAAAATTACAAAGTCATCAGGGCTGCCTTGCTGGCTGCCAAATACATTCAAACTCATGGATGATCCCCCAGGAACAACCGATACTCAAAACAACACCGCTCAAATCAGGGGCGAGGGTCGCCCGTACGGCTCAATACATAATGGTTAAGTTTACTGCGAATTAAGGTTAAATGCGACTCTTTTAGCGTGCATGCTGCTCCCGTGATCCATGTGTGCTCATCTTTCCCGCAGTGCCTCATGCTGTGCACGCAAGACCGGGCGGATCAGATAATCCAACACGGTTTTGCGGCCACTTTGGATATCGATGCTGGCCACCATTCCGGGAGAAATCTCCAAAGGGCGATCCGCGCTTTTCAGCGCGGTACGCTCGGTGCGCAGCATGACTTGGAAATAGGGCACACCATCAGCATTGGTGAGGGCGTCCGCGCCGATCCGCTCTACATGCGCCGGCAGATCACCATAGCGCAGGTAGTCATATGCCGTGATCTTGACCGAAGCGTCGGCCCCCACCCGCACAAACGCCAGATCGCGCGGGCTGACTTCCGCTTCTATAAGTAGGGAGTCATCTAATGGGACAATTTCCGCAAGGATCACCGCCGGCTGCACCACGCTGCCAACATTGCTGACACTGATACGATTGACCGTGCCCCGCACCGGCGCGCGCAGATCGGTGCGCGACACTCTCTCCCGTGCCGCCCGCAGGCTCTCTTCGACCACCGCCAGATCGCCAAGCACAATCGAAATCCGCTCCCGCGCCGTCAACCCATAAGAGGACTGCGCAGACTCGATTTGCTTTTCGGTTTCCGCAATGCTGGCCCGCACCCGCAGCTCGGTGGCCTCTGATACGGTGATATCCCCCTCAATCTGCGCCAACTGTCCCCGCAGCCGCAGGATCTCTATTTCTGGTACCGACCCGCTGGCAAACAGCCCTTCCGAAATCTCCACCTCCCGCCGCAACGGATCTGCCATCGCCTCCAGTCGCGCGCGCTGGGCGGTCAGCTCCACAAGCTCCGCCTCCCGTTGCAACAACCGGTCAGCCAGCGCGCTCAGCTCCAGCGCGAGCTGGCTACGCCGGGTGTCAAAAATCGCCCGCTCCGCCGCCACCAGCCGTGGGTTCCAGACGCGGGTGTCTGGAAATGCCAGAGCATCTGCCCGCTCCGCTTCCGCCCGCAGGCGGATCAGCTCCGTTGCCAGCGCCTGCTCCCGCTGTTCCAATTCGCCAAGATTGGCCTGCACCGTTGTGTCATCAATCTCAAACAACACCTGATCCGGTGCCACCACATCGCCTTCGCCCACATGGATCGCCGCCACGATCCCGCCCTCCGGCGCCTGCACCGTTTGCACCTGCGAACTGGGCACCACCCGGCCAGAGGCCCGCGTCACTTCTTCAATTTCAAACGTCGCCGCCCAGACCACAAAACCTAGCAAAACGGCCATCACCAAAAGCAAAAGCACCCAAAGCCCGCGACCGGCATCCTGCCCGCCGGGGCGGTTTACAAATGCGTCATCTTCCAGCCGTTGTGAAAACATCTGTGCCCTCACTCCGCGGCCTGATGATCGGCGCGCTGTCCCAGCTGCGCCATCACCTCCGCACGGGGCCCGTCCAGCATTTTGCGCCCCTGCTCAATCACAATGAACCGATCTGCCAGCGCCGCCAGCGACATCCGGTGGGTGGACAGCACCATCCCCACGCCCTCGCGCTGCAAGATCCGCAGCCGCTCAATCGCCAATGCCTCGCTGGCATGATCCATCGCATTGGTCGGCTCGTCCAGAAACAGGAATTTTGGCCGCCGGATCAACAGCCGCGCCAGTGCCAGCGCCTGCCGCTGCCCGCCTGACAGCCGCTCGCCTCTTTCGCCCGCAAAATAGCCAAGCCCCTCCGGCAATCCGGCAACAAACCCGTCGATCCCAGCCAGATGCAGCGCCCGCATGATTTCCGCATCCGTGGCCTCTGGCATCCCCAGCGTCACGTTTTCGCGCAACGTGCCCGTGAACAACAGCGGGTCCTGCGGCAGATAGCCAATGCCCGCCCGCACCGCAGCGGGCTCAAATTGCCCAATCTCGTGATCATCAATCAGCAGCGTGCCGTCCTGCGGCTGATACAGCCCTGTGATCAGTTTGCCCAACGTCGACTTGCCCGATCCGATCCGTCCCAACAGCGCGGTCGTGCTGCCCGGCTCAAAGGAGGCGGACAGCCCCACTATTGCCGGGTGCGGCATGTCTGGATAGGTAAATGTGACGTTGCGCAGCGCCACTTTGCCGTCATGCACTTGTAGATCACTGCGCAGGGCGCTGCGCGCTTCGGTCTCTGTGTCCACAAAGCGCGAGATCGACCGCATCGACCAGAGTGCAAAATTCGCCCGGAATATCGTCTGGGTGATCCCGGCCAGAGGGGCAAGGATACGCCCTGCCATGATATTGGCGGCAATCAAGGCCCCGATGGTCACTGTGCCCCGCGCAACCAGGAACACGCCCAAACAAATGATCCCCGCGCTCACCGCCTGTTGCACAAACACGGTGGCAGAGCCTGTGAAATTTGCCCAGTTGCGTGTTTGCGCCGTCACACGGGAAGAGGCGGCCACCGCATTCTCCCACTCCCGCTGCAATACGGGCTCGGCGCCGATGGTTTTCACGGTTTCCAAACCCGTCAGCGCCTCAATCAGCACCTGATTGCGCTTCACGGTCATCTGCTGCGCCTGTCGGGCAGACCGGGCAATGGGCACCTGTGCCAACACCGCAATGGTCAGCATCACCGGTATGGCGGCAATCGGGATCCAGGCCAGCGGCCCAACGATCATTGTCAGCACCACCAGAAACAGCCCAACAAAAGCCAGATCAATCAATGCAATCAGCGTGGAGGAGGTGAAGAAATCCCGCACCACTTCAAAATCTCGAAGATTGGTGATCGCACCGGTGGCCCCGCCTGTGCGCGCCAGAATTTTTTGTGCCAGCGCCATCTGAAACAAGCGTGAGGCCAGCGACAGATCCGCCCGCCGCGATACCCTCTGGATGATTGCGCTGCGCAACAGGCGCAACAGCATATCCAGACCAATCGCCAAAGCCACACCAATGGCCAGGGTCACCAATGTGACAAAGGCCAGATTGGGGATCACGCGATCAAACACATTCATCACAAAAATGGGCAGGGCCAGCCCCGCCAAGTTCACACCAAAGGCTGCCAAGAACACCTGAAGCCACGCCGCTTTGTGCTGTGCAAGCTCTGACCACAGCCAATGCCCCCCCTGCGGGACAATATCTTGCGCATCCGGGGCAAGTCGCGCACGGGCCGGCACCTCTTTTGTGGCCACCAGCAAGACCTCACCGGTCAAGTCTTGCGCCAGGGTGTGGGTGGGCAGCGTCTCACTTGTGTTGCTTTCCGGGTCAACCAGCGCAGCTTTCTTTTGGTGCCGGTCCAGCCCCACCAAAATTATGGGCGGCCCCTTTTTACGCATCAGCACCACAGGCAGGCTGCCGGGGTCGATCTGGGCAAGACGTCGTGTCACGCTGCGCGCTTTAAGGCCCACAACCTCAAGGGCCCGCACAAGCCCTGCCCCGCCATCTTGCTCAAAACACTGGGGCAGACGCCCCACCACAGCATCTCTGACAAAAGGACGCCCGTGATGACGGGCCAGCCAAGCCACCAGCGCCAGCGCATGTGTGTCTGCTTTCTCCGCTGGGGGATGATCCGAACCAACCACGGCGCTGGGCGTCAATCGAGGGCAGGGGCAGAGATATTGAACCCGCCCATTGGGTTGGCCTTCACACGGGTTTCAAAATCTGCATTCAAGACGCGGCCTTCTTTGGTCAGGCCAAAATGTTCAGACAGCTTGCTCTGTGCAGCCAACACCCGGTAGCCCTGATAATAATATGCTGCAGACGCGTTGATCTGGCGAATGCGCAGGTTGAACAGCGCGCGCTCTGCATCCAGCACCTGAAGCAGGGGGCGCTTGGCGGCTTCAAATTCTTGTCGAAAGGCATCCACGATCAATTCGTTGGTGGACACGGAGCGATCCAACAACATCTTGCGCTCACGTGCCGAGTGATAGGCGTTCCACGCCCGACGGGCAAAATCACGCACTTCATTCTCGATCTGTTTCTTGCGGTAGTGGCCGCGGATCACCAGATCACGGTTGCGCGCCCGTGTGGCTTCGCGGGTGTTGCCTTTATAGAGTGTCCAGTTCAGACGCACCCCGGCGGCAACTGTGGAGTCTGTGCCGGTGGCCCCTTCTTGGTTGGCGCCAATGTCTGCCCCGATAAAGGCGTCAATCTTTGGCTTCCAATCCGCTTCATCCATAGCGCCCTGATAGGTTTGGGCCTGTATTTCGTTGGCGGCAAGCTGCATCTGAAAGCTGTTGGTCACGGCCGCTGTCTCCACTGCCTCTCGGGAAGCCGGGGGATGGGTGTGAAACTGTCGTGACATGGTGGTTGTCGGGGCCTTGCCAATGATCAGCTCAAACTGAGAGTTGGCATCGCCCAATTGAGCCTCTGCATCCGCCAGGGCCAGTTGCGCCGCCAAAAGCTTGTCATTGGCGCGAAAGCGATCCGCATCCGATAGCTTCCCGGCGTCCACCTGGCTGACAACCTGTCGGGAGATTTCCGCATGCCGCGCCACATTGCGCCGGGAGGCTTGCACAATGTTGCGATGGCGGATGACGTCAATGTAGGCCTGCACCGCATTCAGCGCGAGCGTTTCTGTGGCGTCCGACAGTCGGATGATCTCTGCATCCAGCAATGTGGCTTCTCGGTAGATGCGATTCATTGTGCGCATCCCATCCAGAAGATTGACCGAAACATCGACACCTATGATGCGTGCAAATTTGGTGCTGCGATTGTCAGCCGGTGTGAGGGTCGGATCTTCGACCCATTCCGCGGCGGCGCTGCCAAACACATTCACCTGCGCGCGCTTGTCACCTTGGGCGACGTTGATCATGCGCCCCTGCGCTTGGATGCCTGCAATCGCGGCATTGCGTGCCTCGCTATTGGAGACGGCGCTGTAGATGGCATCGACCAAAGTGTCAGCCAAAGCGGGTGTGGCGGGGGAGAAAGAACAAAGCGCAATAACCGCGCTGACAATAGTACATTTCATAAGCGAACCAGATCACAAGAAAGGTGACGAACAATACATTGGGTTTAGAAATTACCTATCGATACGACAAAACACGCCTTTGAATCAAATCTTCCAAATCCATGAGCGTCATCCAGACTCTCATTTGCACACCCAGTACGCACTGTTCCCCCGTTGCGTTCTGCGGCTTTGTGCGTTCGTTGGCTCTTTCGGGTATTTTGTTCCACCTCCGCAATACGTACGTAATACCGCCGCGATACCGATGTTTGTTTTCGCTGTTGCTTGGGGTGTTTTGGGAGATTGTTCTGATTTTTGTTGTGAGTCTGCGGCCGAGTCTTTGGTGAGTCTGTGTGTTGTTTTGTGGATAAGTTGTGTTTTGGGTGTTTTGGGTTGGGTTTGGGCGATGTTTTGGTTGTGTGATTTTATGTAAGGTGTTGTTATTGTTTGTTTTTGTAAGTTTTTTGTGATTTTTTGGAAAAAGTTGGAAAAAGCGCTTGCGGCTTTTGGGTGATAACCTTAGAACCCCCTTCACCGGCGGCGCTGAGGCGCACAACGGCGGGA
>NZ_JAGHQX010000013.1 GCF_017744095.1 Shimia sp. R10_1
AAGATCATCGTCGCGATCAACAAAGACGAAGAAGCCCCAATCTTCCAGGTGGCAGACTACGGCCTCGTCGCAGACCTCTTTGACGCCGTTCCAGCCCTCACCGAAAAACTCGGATAAGCTGGACAGCACACAGACACAGAAAGGCCCGCCACTTTGGCGGGCCTTTTTTGTCAGTACTTCGGTCTGTTCTCCGAAGACCTGCGCCTTACACAAGCGCCTTCAGGCTCTCAGACACGGCCGCAGCGGTCTCCTCATGGGCTTTGACGCTCAGCATGCGTTGCGCGGCCCCACGCTCCAACGTGCCAAACGCCATCCCCTCCACGCCTTGCGCCAAAGCGTCTTCGCTCAACACAACTTCAACCACGTCTTCCACCAAAGGCCGCAGCTCTTCGATCATCAGTCGGTCCACAAACAGAGGGTCCGGCCCCAGCCCACTGGTGCCAAGCGCAGTCTCAGGCGCGTGATCGGCGACCCACAACAGCACCACTTTGCCACCAATGGTATTGAGCAAAAGCTTCATCCGTGCGCTCCACGCCATCCGCAACTCATCGCGGACCATGGAATAGCGATCCGGCGTGCGGGCGCACAGCGTGCCCAACATATGACGCGTAAAATGAAACTCGCTAAAATCGATTTCGTTAAACACCATCTGCATCATATTGGAGGCGCCAATAAACCGATCGTTGCGGCGCGGATGCACCTTGTAATACCGGTTGGACATATTCTGCGCGCCCATGACCTGAACCACGGTCACCTCAGCCCTTTGCGCCATCTCCAAAACCGATGGCTCAGCCAGAAAGGCGTCTATGCCAGCGTTCACATAGCCCAAATTCACACATGTAAGCGGCAGTGTCTGATCGACGATCTCCACAAACGGCTGCTGCACAAATTTCCCGTAGGTTTCCGTCCCGCCAATAAATGCGACATACGGATCATCCAACGATTTCTGTGGCCCGCGAAACATCAGCCGCGACTCGCCATAATGACAGGGCTCGTACTCCAGCGCACCGCCATCCATCTTCTCGTAAGACATAATCTCACCCTAATTTTCTCACCCGTTTGGGAGAATCGCGCAAAGCTCTTGCTAAAAGGCTAATGCGCGCCTTTGACATAAGTTTTAGCGACTCCTCCCCCTTGCGGCTGTTGCGGAGGCAGGCATAAAGTCTGCGCAGAGCTCAGAGAGGATAATGAGATGGACATCAAAACGATTGGCGTCGTTGGCGCGGGCCAAATGGGCAACGGCATCGCACATGTTATGGCGCTTTCGGGATATGATGTGCTGCTCAATGACATCAATCAGGATGCGCTGGACGCCGCAGTCGCGCGCATCGACAAAAACCTAGAGCGGCAGGTCAGCCGTGAGAAGATTTCCGCCGATGCAAAGGCCGACGCCATGGGCCGCATCAACACCACGCTGAAACTGCCGGACCTTGGCACCACCGACCTGGTCATCGAAGCCGCGACGGAACGAGAAGAGATCAAACATCAGATCTTTGACACCCTGAAGCCGCATCTCGCACCACATACGATTCTCACGTCAAACACCTCATCGATCTCTATCACACGTCTCGCCAGCCGCACGGACCGGCCAGAGCGTTTCATGGGGTTCCACTTCATGAACCCTGTTCCGATGATGCAACTGGTCGAGCTGATCCGCGGCATCGCCACCGATGAGCCCACCTATAAAGCCTGTCTGAACATCGTGGAGCGTCTTGGTAAAACTGCCGCCAGCGCCGAAGACTTCCCGGCCTTCATCGTGAACCGCATCCTGATCCCAATGATCAACGAAGCCTGCTACACGCTCTATGAAGGCGTGGGCAACGTCGCCTCCATCGACAACGCCATGAAGCTGGGTGCAAACCATCCGATGGGGCCACTGGAACTCGCAGACTTCATCGGTCTGGACACCTGCCTTGCGATCATGAACGTGCTGCACGACGGCCTTGCAGACACCAAGTACCGCCCCTGCCCGCTGCTCACCAAATATGTCGAAGCGGGCTGGCTGGGTCGCAAAACCAAGCGCGGCTTTTATGACTACCGTGGCGAAACACCGGTTCCGACTCGCTGATCCACACAGTGTGATCCACAAAAAAAGGCGCGAGGATCTCCCTTCGCGCCTAACATCAACAAGTGGATAAATCGCGCTTTATGCGCCCTTGCCCAGATCCAGTGTATGCTGGCGCAGCCACGCCATAAAACCACGCGGATCCGTGTGCAGGCGTTCCATCTGTTCATCCGTCAAAGGCTTGCCAACCACCGGTTTCTGCGGCTTGTGACAAGAGCGCACGATCTCGTGCAACAGCAGGCCCTGCCGCAAAATCGGTGAAATCTTGTTGGCAATTTGATAGGCACGGCTGTTTTGCCCCGGATAGAAAATCGGCACGACGCGCGCACCAGACCGGCGGATCATCTGTGCTGTGAACACATTCCATTCCCGCTCAATCGCCGGGCCAAACCAAGTGTCAGAGCTCATCACCACCCCGGATGGGAAAAGCGCGACAACGCCCCCCTCTTTCAGATGCGCCATCGCTTTCCCGCGCATCTCAACCATCTTGCGCTGTGCGTCAGGATCATGCGGGAACGGCACCGGGATCATAAAACTGGAGGCGGTCTCATCCAGTCCCGTCAATACGGAACGCGTCAAGATGCGATAGTCCTGGCGCACCCGTCCGATCAGGTCGGCAAAAATCATGCCGTCCACCATACCATGGGGATGGTTGGCAACCACAACCACAGGGCCGTCTGTCGGAATATTATCCAGCTGCTCCAGCGGGGTGGTCAGATCAATGCCCATGACATTCAGCGCACCACGCCAGAAATTTTGGCCACGATACTGCTCGGTGCTGCGCTCAAACTTATTGACCATGCGCAACACAGTCAGCTTGCCTGTGAACCATTCGATGGCGCGAATGGCGAAGGCCGTCCAACGGTCATCAAAAGAATTGGCATACGTCAACGTGCGCCGATCATAGATATGACCGTCGGTTTCGCTGGCAGGTTTGTTAACCTGCGCCTCTGGCACTGTGTCTACCAAGTCCGTCTTCCTGTGCCACCGCGGCCCGATTAAAAGCCTTCGCCGAACTTGTCTGCGACAAGCGCCTCAATGGCGTCGGCCAAGGCCAAAGCATCTGGCCCGCTGGTTTCTACGTCAATGCTGGTGCCTTTGGAGGCCGCCAACATCAGCAAACCCATAATACTGTCCCCACCTGCACTCAAGCCATCCTTCGCGACTTCTGCGGTGGCGTCAAATCCTTCGACAACTTCAACAAGCTTGGCGGAGGCCCGCGCGTGCAGCCCTTTTTCGTTCACGATCTGCATCGTGCGTTGGACAATCTGGCTCATGTCACTACCCTGCTTGAATATTTTGGCTGTCAATATACTTGCGACCGGCCTCTAGCGCAGCGCGCACGGCCTCGGCCACATCTAAATGGCGGCTTTTGGCCAATTTGATCAACATTGGTAAATTTGCACCATAGAGAATGCGACGATTGCTCGGCGCACAGGCGCGCAGACTCAAATTGGACGGCGATCCCCCAAACATATCGGTGACAATCACCACGCCATCGCCGCGATCAACGGCGTCGGCAGCCTCACAAATTTCACGCTGTTTCTGGGGGCGATCGTGATCGGCCTCAATCGTTATGGCCGCAACAGCACCCTGTGCGCCGACCACATGCTCCATGGCGGCCAGATACTCTTTGGCCAACCCGCCATGTGCGACGATGACTATTCCGATCAAACTGTTCTTTCCCCATCTTCCTGGCAAATCGGTCTGCGGGCAGGCAGCGAGGCAAACCGATTAAGCTCGCGATGCCTTATAGACACCTGCCAGCCCCTGTTTGCAAGGGATTCGGCCATCGTTTCGGTGACAAAGACAGAGCGATGTTTGCCCCCCGTACACCCAAACGCAATCATTAAATGGCTGCGCCCTTCGCGGATATATCCAGGCAATACCCCATCAATCATCTGCTGCGCTGTTGTCATGAAGGGGGCAAATCCCGGATCTTCAGCGACATAGGCGCCAACAGCGGCGTCCCCGCCATCCAACGCGCGCAGATCTTCCTGCCAGTGCGGATTGTGCAGAAATCTGCAATCAATCACGATATCGGCGCCCTGCGGCAAGCCCCGCTTATAGCTGAACGATGTGATCGTCAGCCCGATCGCCTGATCGCTCAACTGTGAAAAGCGCCCCTGTACCGCCTGTCGCAACTCGTGCGGGCTCAGTTCAGACGTGTCGATCAAGACATCCGCATGGTTGCGCAATCCACTCAGCAGCGACAGTTCACGGTCAATGCCTTCGGTGGGATCTTCCTGTCGCGCCATCGGGTGGTTGCGACGCGTCTCATTGTACCGCCGGCGCAGCACGTCTGCGCGACAATCCAGATAAAGAAGATCCGCCGCAGCATTCGGAATCGCGCGCGCGATGTCCATCGCAGACAGCAAAGCGTCCCGAGAAAAGTCGCGGTTTCGCACATCCAGGCCCAGCGCCATCGGCTGGCACAATGGCTCACCGGACAGCAACCGCTCAAGCAGTCCCAGCGGCAGGTTGTCGATGGTTTCGAACCCAACATCCTCCAGCGCTTTGATCGCGGTTGAACGTCCAGCGCCAGATGGCCCGGTCAGCAAAACAAGTGGATAAGTGTTCTCAGAGGCGGGCATGTTCCGTCCTTAAGCGTTTCGACCATGGCGCAGCATCTGCAAAATCGCCGCCGCAAAATAAGGGGCATCCACCCCCCAGAGCAAAGGGACCGGCTTGCCCAGAATATGCGCCTCGCGCGGGTGCGGCAAACGATCCATCTCTATCTGATCCAAATCCACAACCAGTTGCAAACGGGCCTGCAGCTCTGTCTCCGCACGTAAGATACCGACCCCACGCGCTTCGACAAGCCCACGTGTGGTGTCTGGCGCACGCACCCAAAGTCCGTCTCCGGCCTGCCGCACAAGCGTTTGGTCATCCGCAACCAGCATCGCACCATAAGCCATCAACTGAAGCGACAGAGAGGATTTTCCGCGCCCGGATGCCCCCCGGATGAACACAGCCCGCCCCGCATCTGCCACACAGGATCCGTGCAGCAAGACTTCGTCTGCTTGCCCTTTCGATTGGTCTGTTGATGCGCTCACCATATTGCTGCGCGCCTGCTCCATAGCTCAGACCGGCAGGCCAACAACAAAGCGCGCGCCCAACGGCTCAGAGGTCACATCCGCATCCGTGGGGCGAATGTTTTCGGCCCAGATCACACCGCCATGGGCTTCGACGATCTGTTTGGAAATCGCGAGACCAAGACCAGAGTTGTTGCCAAACTGCGACTCGGGCCGATGGGAATAGAAACGGTTGAAGATCTTGTTCAGGGACTGCTCAGGAATGCCTGGCCCGGTGTCTTCCACCACCACCAGCACGCGGTTTTCACGCCGCCGCACCCAAATCCGGATCGCGTCACCCTCTTCACAGAAACTGATCGCATTGGTGATCAGATTGACAAACACCTGCGCCAAACGCGCTTCAAGCCCATGAATGTCAATCGGCCCCTCCGGCAGGTCGGCGATAAAATCGATGCTCTTTGATTTGGCATCTTCGCTCAGATACTGCGCCAGATTGCCAATCATCACCAACAGATCGAAGGTCTCTTCTTCTTCTTTGACCAGCTCGCTATCAAGCCGCGACGCATTGGAAATATCGCTCACCAAACGGTCCAGACGACGCACATCATGTTCGATCACGTTCAGCAATTTCTCGCGATGCTCATCTTTTTTTACAACCCGCAGCGATCCCACCGCCGAACGCAGCGACGCCAAGGGGTTCTTGATCTCGTGGGCCACGTCGGCCGCAAATTGTTCGTTGCTGTCGATACGCTCATAAAGCGCAGAAACCATGCCGCGCAGCGCGCCGGACAAACGGCCAATTTCATCAGGCCGCGCCGTAAGATCGGGAATGCGCACGCGCCCCGGATTGACCTTGCGGTTGTCTTTGTCACCGCCAAGCTCGGCCGCAGCCGCCAGATCAGACAGCGGGTTGGAAATCGTCGAGGCCAGCACCATCGACAATCCGACGGACACCACAATCGCGATCAAAAACATCTGCAGCACGCGTTCCCGCTCAGAGCTGACCATGTCATCAAGTTCACCAGACGCACTGGTCAGCGTCACGGCACCAACCACCTGCGCCCCCTGTCGGATCGGCACCGCCATCGCAAAGACACGATCACCAGACATATCCGTCAACGTCACCAGGCGTTCTTCCCCAGTCACCGCTTCCTGGGCCAACACCAGTAGTTTTTCTTGCAACCCTGCACCACGTGGGGCTGTGGGCTCACTTGATCCCACCACCGCGTCCCAAAGACGGCTCAGCGCAGATGTCAGGGGCGTGCCATCTGGACGCTCGGCAAAATCATCAGCCGCAGAGGCTGACGCGCTGCCCTCATTCGCGCCCACCACATTGGGGGCCGTGTCAAATACAGTCACACTTGTGCCGGTCTGCAGCGGCAACTTTTGCAAAGTGGCCGCAACATCCACACCGTCATTTGTCGCAAGATTGACCGGCGCCCCCGCCGGAAGCTGCGCTTCAAAAGCCCCAGCTATCAACCGCGCCTCAGTGACAAGCCCAGACGCCCGCTGCACAGCAAAACTGTCGCGCGCACTGTTGAGATACAGGATACCCGCGACCAGAACGCACAGCGCGATCAGGTTAAACGTGATGATTTTCCGCGTGAGAGGCGATTTGCTCAGCGGCAACAGCCGGCGACGGTCACGCCGACCTCGCATTTCTCTTTCGGCACGGGCTTCAGGCGCGACCCAATCGTCACCCAAAACAACGTCCCCGTCCCGCCCTTGCGCCATGTCTCGCACGTCGGTCCTTTCGGCCTTACGTCGTTACTCTTCGTTGTACCTATAGCCAATGCCATACAGCGTCTCAATCGCGGAAAAATCCGAATCCGCGGTACGCATCTTCTTGCGCAAGCGTTTGATATGGCTGTCAATGGTACGGTCGTCCACATAGACCTGGTCGTCATAGGCGACATCCATCAGCTGGTCTCGGCTCTTTACAAAACCGGGGCGCTGCGCAAGCGCCTGCAACAGCAAGAACTCAGTGACAGTCAATGTCACGTCCTTGCCTTTCCAGCTCACGGAATGGCGCAGCGGATCCATCGTCAGATCGCCGCGTTCCATAATTTTGGTGTCTTCGGTGTCACCCACGATGTCACCGTCCACAGCTTCCTGACGGCGGAGCAGGGCACGAATGCGCTCCACCAGAAGGCGCTGACTGAACGGTTTCTTGACGTAGTCATCCGCGCCCATGCGCAGACCCAGAACTTCGTCGATCTCATCATCCTTGGAGGTCAGAAAAATCACAGGCATCGTGGTTTTCTGACGCAGCCGTTGCAACAGATCCATGCCATCCATGCGCGGCATTTTGATATCCAGCACAGCCATGTCGGGAAGTTTCTTGTTGAATGCGTCCAGCGCCTGCTGGCCATCATTATAGGTCTCGACTTCAAAACCCTCGGCCTCAAGGGTGATTGAAACCGACGTCAAAATGTTTCTGTCGTCGTCCACGAGGGCAATTCTTGACATCGGACGGATCCTCTTACTGCTCTTATTTTATGCCTAATTTTTTAGACATTATGCGCATCTCACGTACCGGCAATCAACGCAAAAGTGCGATTCGGGTCTCAAACCGGACTTATTAGGCCGCAAAATCGCTAACCAATGGCTAAATTGTCTCACTTTCAGAGACAAACAGCCCAACAATGTTCCGATCGGAACACTTGGTTGCGCTAACCTGAATTTGGTTGCGCTAACTATGCCAAAGCGTCCTGTTCTTCCAATAAATCCTCATGTTAAGACCGACGGACAACGCCGAGGAGACGGTGGTCGCGCAAGATTATTGCCCCCTCAAGTTCATTAAAGATCGCCGCCAAAACCGCGCGGCTACAGGAGTGTAAGAAATGACATTTGGACGGGTAAACCCGCAATTCCGCCTGCAAGATCAAGGGATCGAAGGTCTGGGCAATGTCTATTACAACTTTATGGAGCCCGCGCTGATTGAGCATGCTCTGAAGCGCAACGAAGGCACGCTGGGCAATGGCGGCACCTTCCTTGTGAGCACCGGCGAGTTCACCGGCCGCTCGCCCAAAGACAAGTTCACCGTGCGCACCCCGATGACCGAAGACACCATCTGGTGGGAAAACAACCACGAGATGGCCAGCGACGCCTTTGACCGCCTGCATGCCGACATGCTGGAGCACATGAAAGGCCGCGACTACTTCGTCCAGGATCTCACCGCCGGTGCCGATCCGACCCACGCCATCAACGTGCGCGTTGTGAACGAGCTGGCTTGGCACAACCTCTTCATCCGTCACCTGCTGCGCCGCCCTGACCGCGATGCGCTGGATCAGTTTGTGGCTGATTACACCATCATCAACTGCCCAAGCTTCAAGGCCGACCCGGCCAAGCACGGCTGCCGCTCTGAGACCGTGATCGCGGTCAACATCGAGAAGAAGATGATCCTGATCGGCAACACCGAATATGCTGGTGAAAACAAGAAATCCGTCTTTGGCCTCTTGAACTACCTGCTGCCGGAAAAAGGCATCATGCCGATGCACTGTTCCGCCAACCACGCCAAAGACAACCCTGTGGATGCAGCGATCTTCTTCGGTCTCTCCGGCACCGGCAAGACCACGCTCTCCGCCGATCCAAACCGCACGCTGATTGGCGATGACGAGCACGGCTGGTCTGACCGTGGCACCTTCAACTTTGAGGGCGGCTGCTATGCCAAGACCATCGGCCTGAACCCCGAAGCTGAGCCGGAGATCTACGCCACCACCAAGATGTTTGGCACCGTGATCGAGAATATGGTCTATGACGAAGAGACCAAAGAGCTCGACTTTGAGGACAAGAGCCTCACCGAAAACATGCGCTGCGCCTATCCACTGGAGTCGATCCCGAACGCCTCCGACAACGGCCTTGGCGGTCACCCCAAAAACGTGATCATGCTGACCTGCGACGCCTTCGGCATCCTGCCTCCGATCGCACGTCTGACCCCGGCGCAGGCAGAATACCACTTCCTGTCCGGCTTCACCGCCAAAATGGCGGGCACCGAGCGTGGTCTGACCGAGCCAACCCCGGCCTTCTCCACCTGCTACGGCGCGCCGTTCATGCCACGTCGCCCAGAAGCCTACGGTGCCCTGCTGCGCCAGAAGATTGCCGAATTCGGCACCACCTGCTGGCTGGTGAACACCGGCTGGACCGGCGGCGCCTATGGCACCGGCTCCCGCATGCCGATCAAAGCCACCCGCGCCCTGCTCACCGCAGCGCTCGACGGCTCCCTGAACCATGTGGAATTCCGCAAAGACGCCAACTTCGGCTTCGAAGTGCCCGTCTCTGTGCCGGGCGTAGACGACAGCCTGCTCGACCCACGCGGCACATGGGCGGACAAAGACGCCTATGACGCACAGGCCGCCAAGCTGGTGGGCATGTTTGCCGACAACTTCGAGCAATACCTGCCTTACATCGACGCAGACGTGAAAGCCGCCGCCATCGGCTAAGCGACAACCCACCCCAAATTCGAAGGCCCCGCGTTCAGACGCGGGGCTTTTTGTTTCTTGGTGCGTGTTTTCAGAACAACGGCCTGAGTGCGAGTGCGCTCACAAAGAGTCCCACCCCAAAAACACCGTGCGTGATCACGCTTCTCAATCGCAGCCTCCAAGGATCAGGGGTATTTGAGACCGCAACCCCCCATCCAAAGAGCGGCTGAAAGATGAGCCACGGCACGAGAACCGTCCCCAGTCCGAACCCAACACTTTGCACGCCAAGAATGGCGCTTGAGACGGTCGTGTCGAAAAGCAGGACAAAACAAACACCAAAGACCACACCCATCAAGATGTGCGCGCTCCACCCAAGCAAAGCCTCACCAGAAATAGCCTCTGACTTGCGAATGTCGTCATGTGCAAAGCCCGATCTTGGCAGCGACCCGATCCAGCGTCCAACAAGACAATAAAAGCCGTTTGTTCCAGACAAGCCCTGACGCAGAACAGCGACGACATCCATAAAAACCGTCGCCCCAAGACCCACCGACGTTCCAAAACCGAGCAACTCCGCGAAATTCATTTTCTTTCCTTTCTGTGAAGAATCCCGCAGAGTTTTTGCAAGTTGAAGCGAGGTTTAAGTCAAGATGTACCGTCTCGATATTTCAGAGGTCGCAAAACGCAGTGGCGTGTCGGCCTCCGCACTGCGCTATTATGAGAAACGCGGGCTGATCACCTCTGACGGGCGGCGCGGTTTGCGCCGGGAATATGACGACTCCGTTCTCACGCGCCTCGCCCTGATCGCGCTGGGGCAACGCGCGGGGTATTCCTTGGAAGAAATCTCGTCCCTGTTGCACGCCTCCGGTGGCAAACTGGAACTGAACCGTCAAAACCTGAAGACGCAAGCAAAAAGCCTCCGATCTCAGGCTGAAGAACTGCTGGCCACCGCAGAGTTGCTGGATCACGTCGCGGCATGCACCGCGCCGTCTCACTTGGAATGTCCCCGATTTCAGGCTTTGCTCAAAGCCGCGATAGAATACAGAGACGACTCTTCAAACACCCTTATTCAAGCATAGAGGCCCAGATATGATCGCCTATATCACCATCGGCGCAGACGATATCCCTGCCGCAGAACGCTTCTATTCTGCGTTCCTGCCCGCCCTCGGCTATCGGCTCGAGCACTACCACGGCGATCTCAGCTATATCCCACCGGGCGAGCCGCCAACGTCCCCGGACTTCTATATCAAATCCCCATTCAACGGCGCACCTGCCTCCGCAGGCAATGGCACGATGGTAGCCTTTCAGGCAAACAGCCAACAGCAGGTGCGTGATCTGCACGCCACCGCCCTATCCGAGGGCGGCACAGATGACGGCGCGCCCGGTTTCCGCGACGCCTACAGCGACAACTTTTATGTCGCCTACCTGCGTGATCCCCAAGGCAACAAACTCGCTCTCTTCACTACAAATCCGTAGGATGCGCAGTCCCTGCGCACCACCCGCTCTTTCCCAAAGGCACGCAAAATGCACATCCGCCCTGAAACTTCAGCCGATATCGACGCCATCCATAGCCTGACCGAAGCCGCCTTTGGCCAGCCGGAAGAGGCGCGTCTTATCGACATGCTGCGCGCGGATGGTGATGCAGCGATCTCGCTTATCGCTGAAGACAAGGACCAGATCATCGGCCATGTCCTGTTCTCCCCGATGGCCGCCCCGGTGCGCACGTTGGGTCTTGGCCCGCTGTCCGTTTCACCAGACCATCAGAAACAAGGCATCGGCGCAGCGCTTGTTCGCCACGGGCTTGCACAAGCGCAGAGGGAAGGCTGGCAAGCCAGCTTCGTTCTGGGCAATCCGGCCTACTACAGCCGCTTTGGCTATTCCGTAGATCTCGCCAAAGACTTCACCAACCAATTCGCAGGCCCTTATTTCATGGCGCTGGAACTTGCGGCAGGCGCGCTGAAAACCCCATTTGCAGTCTCCTACGCACCCGCCTTCGCAAAGCTCTAGGCAGAGCGCACCCCTTTGTGCCACGCCGCGCGCAAGGACGGCACGCCCTCAGTCAGCCGGAACCGGATCATATCCGCCTGCAAGCCCACCTCCAGACGCCCACGATCAGTCAGGTTGGTATATTTCGCAGGTGCCGCTGTCACCGTGTGCAGCCCCTTAGCCATATCGCCCCAGGTCTGCCCCAGCATCACCGCACCCAAAAGCAGGGAGGACGGCACATAGTCTGAGGAAATGATGTCCAGCAAGCCAAGCTCCGCCAGCTCGATCGCCGCCACATTGCCCGAATGGCTGCCGCCACGCACAAGGTTCGGCCCGCCCATGATATTGGCAATGCCATGGGCATGGTTGGCGCGCGCTGCCTCCACCGTGGTTGGGAACTCCGCCAGATGAATGCCATAGCCCGCCGAGGTCGCCACCTGCGCCACCGTGGTGTCATCATGGCTCGCCAGCACCGCGCCAAAGCGCTTGGCCTCCGCCACAGTGGCCTCCTCATGCGCTTTCCCAAGCTTGTCGTGCAGCCCATGCAGAAAGGCGACGTATTCCTCAAACCCTTCTGCATCCATGGCGTATTTGCCGCGAATATAGCTCTCAAACTTGCTCACATCCTGAAACTGGCGCTGCCCCGGCGTGTGATCCATCAGGCTCACGATCCCGATGCGGTCCTCCGGCCCAAACTCCGCCAACTCTTCAATCAACGTCTCAGAACAGGTCTCCGCCCGCAGATGCAGATGGTGGCTGATCCGAAGCCCGCCACTGTCGCGCATCGACAGCAGCTCATCGGCCACCACCCGTGCATATTTGCCATATCTCTTATTGGGATCAGACAGGATCGAGCCGATGCGCAGCGCGTCAAACACCGTGGTGATGCCCACGCTCGCCAGCTCTGCGTCATGGGCCACAATCGCAGCCTGATGCGGCCAGTCCACCTTGGGGCGGGGGCGCATGTGACGCTCGAGATTGTCAGTGTGCAGCTCAATCAGCCCCGGCGCAACAAAGTCGCCCTCGCAATCCTCCGCCCCAGCAGGCACCGCCGCGCCCTGGTCCATCTCTACAATCACCCCATCGCGCACCACAACGGAGCCGGTCACGGTCTCGTTGGGCAAAACAAGGGTGGCATTTGCAAGGATCATCTCTTGTGTCATGTGGGTGTCACGCATTTTTGGCATTCGCTGTCAAAAGGTTGAAAGAGGCAACATGCAGTTCAAACGATACGGCATTTATTACACGCCAGAGCCCGGCGCTCTGGCAGATTTTGGCGCCCAATGGCTGGGCTGGGATCCGGTGACGGGCGAACGCCGCGCGCATCCAGAGATCGCGGGCCTTCCGCGTCCCGTGGAAGAGATCACCGCCACCCCGCGCAAATACGGGCTGCACGGCACCATCAAGCCGCCCTTCTTTTTGGCGGAAGGCCAAAGCCCAGACGCCCTGCAAGAGGCGCTGGCCGCGCTCTGCGCCACGCTGGCCCCCGTCACGCTGCCCGGCTTGACCCTGTCCCGCCTCGGCAGCTTTCTGGCGCTGAAAATCGACGGGGATCAAACCCCACTGGCCGCACTGGCCGCGCGCGCGGTCAAAGAGCTCGACATGTTCCGCCGCTCCCCCTCTGACGCCGAACTGGCGCGTCGCCGTCAGGCAAACCTCTCGCCTGCGCAGGAAGCGCTGCTGGCGCAATGGGGATACCCTTACGTGATGGAGGAATTTCGCTTCCACATCACGCTCACGGGCCGGCTTGGCAAAGACGCCGAGGAAACCCAGGCCGCGCTTCTGCCCCACATCACACCGCTTTTGCCACAGCCCTTTGTGGTGAGCAGCCTGACCCTGGTGGGCGAAGACGACAGCCAGATGTTTCACGAAATCCAACGCTACGCCCTCACCGGTTGAAGCGCCTCAAGCGCGGCGGCCACCGTGGCCGCCAGCGCGCCATCATTGGCAACTTCCACCACATCTGCCCCCGCGGGGCGTGACACGCCAGCCCGGGCCAGACGGCCGGCAATCTCCGCTTCTGTCTCCCGTCCCCGCGCCGCCAGCCGTTGCGCCAGCGTCTCCACATCTGCAGTCAGCGAAAGCACGGCAAAATCCTCAAACGCCGCCCGCGCCTGATCCAGCACGCCACGGGACAGATTCACCAGAACAATCCGCGCGCCCGCCTGCTGAAGCGCCTCACGCGGCACGCCATAACGCAGCCCATGTGCGGGCCACCAAAGCGCAAAAGCATCCTGCGCCACCAGCGCATCAAACTCCGCATCTGTGGCACCGATGGAGTTCTCGCCACCCGCGCCTGCTGCCCGCGTGATCACCCGGCGCGCCAAGACCACATCAGCACGCGCCGCCGCCATGGCCTCCATCACCGTGTCCTTGCCCACGCCCGAAGGCCCCACGACCCCCACAACCCGCACAGGCAACGCCGTGTGTCCCATCACGCTGCTCCCTGCAGGCCAGGGGTAAAGACGGAGACATCAATCTCGCGGTCACAGACCTGATCACGCGCCGCCTCATCGTGGAAAATCCCGACAATCGCCGCCCCACGTGCCTTGGCCTCCTCAATCAGCCCCAGCACCGTGGCACGGTTCGTGGCATCCAGTGAGGCTGTCGGCTCATCCAAAAGCATCGCCGGGTAAGTATGGGCAAAGCCGCGCGCTATGTTTACCCGCTGCTGCTCCCCACCAGAGAAGGACGTCGGGCTCAGCTGCCAGAGCCGCTCCGGGATGCGCAGCTGGGTCAGCAAATCCCGCGCGCGGTCCCGCGCCGCCTCGGCCTCAACACCCACAGCCAGCAAGGGCTCCGCCACCACATCCAGCGTTGGCACCCGTGGCACCACCCGCAGAAACTGGCTCACATAGCCCAAAACCTCACGCCGCAGCGCCAGGATCTCACGCGGCTCGGCCTGCACCACATCCACGCCATCCACGACGATAGACCCACCCGCGGCCAGGTAGTTGCCATAAATCATCCGCATCAGGGTGGATTTCCCCGCACCAGATGCCCCGGTCAACGCGACGCACTCCCCCCGGGCCACACTCAGGTTGGCCCCATCCATCACCGGGATCACCGCGCTGCCCTGATTGTGCAGGGTGAAGGTCTTGCTCAGATCTTTAATTTCAATCATCTGATTTCTCATTCCCAAATATCCTCGGGGGTTTGGGGGCAGACAGCCCCCAACCTGTCAAACTTGTAGAACGGAACTGACCAGCAGCTGCGTGTAGGCATGTTGCGGATCATCCAGCACCTGGTCTGTCAGCCCAGTCTCCACCACATGGCCATCCTTCATCACCATCAGCCGATCCGCGAGCAAACGCACCACCGCCAGATCATGGGTCACGATGATGGCGCTCAGCCCCATTTCGCGCACCAATCCGCGCAACAGATCCAAGAGCCTCGCCTGCACAGAGACATCAAGCCCGCCCGTTGGTTCATCCATGAACACCAACCGCGGCCCAGTCACCAGATTGCGCGCAATCTGCAGGCGCTGCTGCATCCCGCCGGAAAACTGCGTCGGGCGGTCATCCACGCGACCCTCGTTGATCTCCACACGACCCAACCAGTCAATCGCCTCTGCGCGGATGTTGCCGTAATGGCGTGCGCCCACGGCCATCAGCCGCTCACCCACATTGCCGCCTGCGCTCACATTCATGCGCAACCCATCCCGGGCATGCTGATGCACAAAAGCCCAGTCCGTGCGGCTCAGCATACGCCGTTCCGGCTCACTCATGGTGACCGTATCCCGCATCGCACCATCGCGCATCTCAAACAGCACCTCGCCCGTCTCCGGGCTCAGATGACCGGCAAGGCAGTTGAGCAAAGTGGACTTCCCAGAACCACTCTCCCCAACAATCCCCATGACCTCTCCGGGGTAGAGATCAAAGTTCACATTCTGGCAGCCAATACGGTTGCCATAGTATTTGCTGATGTTTTCAACTTTCAGAAGCGGCGTCATGCGGCGGTCTCCTCAAGGGCTGCGGCCTGCGCGCCCACGTGCCCGGCGGCACGGCGGCTGGCGCAATAGTCGGTGTCAGAACAGACAAACATCCGGTTGCCCGCATCATCCATGATGACCTCATCCAGATAGCTGTCCTCGGCACCACACATGTCACAGGGGTGGTCGGCCTTGCTGGCCTCAAAGGGGAAATCCTCAAAATCAAGGCTCACCACTTGGCAATAGGGCGGCAGCGCATAGATCCGCTGCTCACGCCCCGCGCCAAACAGCTGGATCGCCGCCATTTCCATCTTCGGATTGTCAAACTTCGGGATCGGGCTCGGATCCATCACATAACGGCCCTCCACCTTCACCGGATAGGCATAAGAGGTGGCAATCGCCCCATGTTTGGCAATGTCCTCATAGAGCTTCACATGCATGAGGCCATATTCCTCAAGGCTGTGCATCTTGCGGGTTTCCACCTCAGACGGCTCCAGAAAGCGCAGCGGTTCCGGGATCGGCACCTGATAAACCAGAATCTGATCCTCGCGCAGCGACTCTTCGGGAATGCGGTGGCGGGTCTGAATGACACTCGCCTGCGCGGTTTCCTCTGTGGTGGCCACACCTGCGGTCTTTTCAAAGAACTTGCGGATTGAGACCGCATTCGTGGTGTCATCCGCGCCTTGGTCGATCACCTTCAGCGTATCATCCGGCGTCAGCGTCGCGGCAGAGACCTGCACGCCCCCCGTGCCCCAGCCATAAGGCATCGGCATCTCTCGGCTGGCAAAAGGCACCTGATAGCCCGGGATCGCCAGCCCCTTGAGGATCGCCCGGCGGATCATCCGCTTGGTCTGCTCATCCAGATAGGCAAAGTTGTAGTCAGACATGTTCTGGCCCTCTCAAGGTAAGCCCTAAATTGCGTGCATGTGGTTTGCCGACGATAAGATATGGCACCCGGAGTGCGTGCCGCAGGCACGGACCGCGCCCGACCCTCCCCACGGGAGGGCGCATTGCGCCGTTCTGCACATCACCTGCGTTGGCGCGCATGGCGGCTGAACTATCACCAACACGACGTGTCAAAGCGCCCACCCAGGCTCGGGCGCGCTCCTCTCTGTTTACGCACCCAAGCTTCATTCCGCCGCCTCCTGCACAGGCGCTTGATCTGATGCCACATTTTCCATCGCCTCACGGCGCAGCTTGCGGATCAACTCCAGTTCAGATTGGAAATCCACGTAATGCGGCAGCTTGATGTGCTCCAAAAACCCCGTCGCCTGAATGTTGTCGGAGTGATAGAGCACAAACTCTTCATCCTGCGCAGGCGCGCCGAGGTTGTCTTCGCCCAGCTCCTGCCAGCGCAGCGCGCGGTCTACGAGCGCCATGGAAATCGACTTACGCTCAGACTGGCCAAACACCAGCCCATAGCCGCGCGTGAACTGCGGCGGCTCGGTTTTGGAGCCCTGAAACTGGTTCACCGTCTCACATTCGGTCAGCTCAATTTCGCCAATCTCAATGGCGAATCCCAGCTCCGGGATCTCCATCTCCACCGCAACCTTGCCGATGCGCAGCTCCCCCACAAAAGCGTGGTTGCGCGCATAGCCCCGCTGCGTGGAGTAGGCCATCGACAGCACAAACCCCTCATCGCCCCGCGTCAGCGCCTGCAGGCGCAGCGGGCGGTTTGCGGGCAGCTCCAGCGGCTCTCGCGTCAAATCCCCCGGCGTTTCTTCCGAGCTGACCTCTGTCTGGATCAGCCCCTCTTTGTTCAGAAACTCCGTGATATGCGGCGTCGGCTCTGCGCGCGCTTCGCCACGCTCCACCACCGGTGTTTCCCCCTCAGCGGCCAGAGCAAAATCCAGCAGGCGGTGGGTGTAATCAAACGTCGGCCCCAAGACCTGCCCACCCGGCGCATCCTTGAAGGTTGCGGAAACCCGGCGATCACAGGCCATCTCTTCGGTTTGCACCGGCAGGGATGCGCCAAAACGTGGCAATGTGGTGCGGTAAGCGCGAATGAGGAAAATCGCCTCAATCATATCACCGCGCGCCTGCTTGATCGCAAGTGCGGCCAAATCCGGATCATAAAGCGATCCCTCAGCCATCACCCGGTTCACCGCAAGGCTCAGCTGCTCGCGGATCTGCGCAACGGACAGTTCCGCCACACTCAGATCACCACGCCGCTCTTCGGCCAACCACGCATGCGCATTGTCAATCGCGCGTTCGCCGCCTTTCACTGCAACATACATCAGGCCGCCTCCACTTTCGTTGTTCTTGGCAGCGCGGAGACCTGATCCCCGCAGGTGAAGAAGAAATCGAGCCCCAGCGGGAACAGCAGCGCGTTCATCTGAAACGCCTCTGTTTCCGGCAGAGCCATCTCAGCCGTCTCTTTGATGCCCGGCCCCCGCAATGTTGCGCCTTCCTGTGCAAGCGCCTCACGCTCCACAATCAGCGTGGCAGAGCGATCCGGATATTCCGGCGTGCCAATCGCAAAGCGGCTGAGCGGCGCAAGGCTCTCCCAATCGCCCACAGCAAACATCGCGCTGTCTGCACCGACAATCGGAGCACCTACGTGGAATGCGACCCAATCCCGCACCGCTTGGCAATCAAAGTCTCCTGCCAGATGCAGCGGCGTGTCCGGATCACAGAGCGTCAGGATCAGCGTGCCCGCCGCCGTCGATAACGGCGCAGGTGGCACAGCCCCCTTCAGCCTTTCAACGGTGCCGGGCCGCGCCATCACATTCATCGCCGCGCGAAACGCATGCGCCGCATCGACCGGCGCATCGGCAAATCCGCCTTTCAGAACATCTGCGTTCATCAGTCCTCTCCCCGCACCATGGTGAAGAAATCCACCTTTGTGGCCGCCGCCTTTTCCGCACGTGTGGTCTTGGCCTCTGCAAGCTCATCGCCCAGCGGCTTCAGGATCGCGACTTCCACCGCCGCCGCCTCTGGCCCCTGCATCAGCGCATCCACCAGCGCGGCAATCTCTGCCTTCTGCTTGTCACGCCCCTGCACATAGCCATGGCCGACCTCCCCGCTCTCCAGCTGCAACGCGCAGCGGGTCAGCGTCATCTCCCCGAGGTTGAAAGGCGCACCCGTGCCGCCAAGGCGTCCACGCACCATGGTCGCGCCTATTTCTGGCGCACGCAGCCAGTGAAAGGCTGGCGCGGCGCCATGCTCTTGCCAAAGCGCCAAAAGCCGGTCTGCGGGCGCTTTGGCGAGCAGCGACATCCAGGCGCGTCTTTGATTTTCTGCGGTCATCTAGACACCTTGTCGATTTGTCTATTTTCCTATACAACTAGACAAATCCTAGCGACACATCGCGAGTCGCGCAATCCGTCCCCCCATGAAGTTTTCATGACAGAGACCGCAACATGAGCGCCAAACGCACCCCGATCTGGCAATCCATCGCCAGCACCCTGACCGAAGACATCGCAGAGGGCCGCTATGGTCCAGGCGACAAGCTGCCCACCGAGGCCGAGCTCTCTGGCCGCTTTGGCGTCAACCGCCACACCGTGCGCCACGCACTAAAATCGCTGGCGGACAACGGCTTGGTACACGCGCGGCGCGGCGCTGGCGTCTTTGTCGCGCAGGTTCCCACCGACTATGCCATCGGCAAACGCGTGCGATTTCACCGCAACCTCGAACAGGCTGGTCGCTTGCCGGGCAAAGAAGTGCTGCATCTTGAAACCCGCAGCGCAGATGCGGCAGAAGCAAGCGCCCTCGCGCTGCCTGAGGGCGCAGACGTCCATGTCTATGACGGCCTGTCCCTCGCTGATGGCAACCCAATTGCACTCTTTAAAAGCGTCTTCCCCGCCGCGCGTTTCCCTGATCTGCCCGCCCAGCTCTCACGCCTGCGCTCTGTCACCGCCGCGCTCAAGGAAAATGGCGTCGCCGATTACACACGCGCCTCCACCCGTCTGACAGCCCGCCGCGCCAGCGCAACCGAAGCCTTGCACATGCGCATCGCAGAGGGGGATCCCGTCCTGCGCACCAAAGCCATCAACATCGACCCCGAAGGCACGCCAGTGGAATATGGCATCACCTGGTTTGCCGGTGACCGCGTCACCCTCACGCTGACCGAATAACCTGCCCGATCTGTAGCCACCGATGGCAGAAAAACGCGCAAACGTGGTTTTTTACGGATTTCATCCCCCAACGTCACGCAGCCGACACATAACAGGCTTAGAGAGAGCAAAAACACCCACAAGAGCATTCTTATGTCCAGTTCTCCTCTCTCTTTGCGCCTGACGGGCGCACAAGTCCTTCGTGACGGCGCTTTGCAGGACACCGCTCTGGCGTTTTCCGAAGGTCACATTGTCGATCATGCGCTGCCCGAAGTTGACCTGTCCGGCTATCTGTTGATGCCGGGCATCATCGACCTGCACGGCGATGCATTTGAACGCCACATCGCGCCACGCCCCAGCGCGCCTTTCCCTGTCGCCATGGGCCTGCGCGGCACCGATCGCGATGCGGCCGCAAACGGCGTGACCACGGCGTGGCTTGCGCAAAGTTGGAGTTGGGAAGGCGGCCACCGTGGCCCGGATGCGGCGGAAAACCTGCTGGCGGCACTGGACGCCTACCGCCCGCACGCCCAGACCGACCTGCGCATTCAGATCCGTTGCGAGACCCATACGGTCCACACCCGTGATCGCCTGATTGCAGCGGTGGAACAGCACAACGTCGACTATGTGGTGTTCAACAACCACCTCGAAGAAGCGCTCTATCTGTCACGCGTCAATCCAGAAGCGCTGGCCCATTGGGCAAAAGGTGCCGGGCGCACCCCACAAGAGCATCTGGCGCTGGTCCACGCCGCCTTTGACGAAAGTCCGCAGGTGCCGCGTCACCTCTGCGCGCTGGCCGAAGCCTTTGACCGGATCGGTGTACGCTACGGCAGTCACGACGATCCTGATGGCGACACGCGGGAGCGGTATTCCGTGCTTGGTGCGCGGGTGTGTGAGTTCCCAACCGCGCGCAGCGCGGCAGCCGTGGCCAAAGCGGTTGGCGATCACGTGGTGATGGGCGCGCCCAACATCGTGCGCGGCGGCAGCCAGGCTGGCAACATTCAGGCCGCGCGCCTTGTGGCCGATGATCTCTGTGATGCACTGGTGTCTGATTATCACTACCCGGCCCTGTCCAAGGCGGCCTTCCGCATGGTGGACGACGGCTTGCGCGATCTGCCCTCCGCCTGGGCGATGATCTCCACCAATGCCGCCAAAATCATGGACATGACCGATCGCGGCACGCTCGCGCCGGGCCAGCGCGCCGATATCGTCATTGTTCACCCGGACACCCACGCGATTGAAGGCACCATCGCGGGCGGGCGCATCAGCCATCTGTCTGGCGACGTGGCCCACCGCTTCTTTGACGCGGCCTCCGAAACAAAACTGGCGGCGGAATAACCCGCCGCCTCAGGGAGGGGGAGAGTAACGCCTCAGCCCCCGTATTTCTCCAGAAACGCCTCTGCCTTCAGCGCGCGAAAATCCGTCAGCGCCGCGCGCAGGCGGCTGTGCTCCCAGTCCCACCACGCCAGCGCCATCAATCGCTCAGACACATTCTCGCTGAACCGTCGCCGCAGCGGTGTCGCGGGCATCCCCGCTACAATCATGTACGGCGGCACATCTTTGGTCACCACCGCACCACTCGCCACCACGCAGCCATGGCCCAGTGTCACCTCCGGCTTGATCATCGCGCCATGGCCAATCCATGTGTCATGGCCAATGGTCGCCACCCGGCTCTGGCGATGGGCAAAAAACGCCGCATCCGGTTCTGCATCGTCAAAATAGTCGTCTGAGCGATAGAGAAAATGGTGCAACGAGGCATTTTCCATCGGGTGATCTGTTGCGCCGATCCGGCTGAAAGCGGCGATATTGGCAAACTTACCGATCCTGGCATTCGCCACTTCCGCCATTCGATCACAATAAGAATAATCGTCAAAATGCGCCGAAATGATCCGGCTGCCCTGCCCAATTTCCACATAACGCCCAAAAGTCGCGTCATGCAAAATGCAGTCAGGATGGATCAGCGGCGTCTCTGCTGAGAGCTTGGCCATATGCGGCTCCTGTGTCTTTTAAAGGTATTATGCCTCCGGCGGGGATATTTTTGGCAAGAGGAAAACCACCACGCTTCCTCTTGCGCCAAATATCCTCGCCGAAGGCACATTCTGTGGCGCGGATCAGTGTCCGCTCTCGTCGCCATTGATCAGCTTGCGGCGCAGCCAGCCAGAGAACCAGTCCATCACCATGACCATCAACACGATCAGCACGATGTAATAGGTCACCTCTTCCCAGTCTTTCTGGGTGATCATCGCCTGTGTCAGCAAAAGCCCGATGCCGCCCCCAGTGATCGCACCGATGATGGTGGCGCTGCGGGTGTTGGATTCCAGGAAATACAGCACCTGGCTCATCAGGATCGGCGTCACCTGCGGGATCACCCCAAAGCGATAGCGCTGCACCGGCTTGGCCCCGGTGGACTGAATGCCCTCGATCTGCTTTTGATCTACGTTTTCCAGCGCTTCAGAGAACATTTTACCAAACGACCCTGTGTCGGTGATCAGGATCGCCAGAGCGCCGGTGAGCGGCCCCGGCCCAAAAGCGCGCGCCAGAACAATTGTCCAGATCAGCGCATCCACACCACGGAAGAAATCAAAGAAACGGCGCGTGATCTGGCGCACAACCACCAGCGGGGTAAAGTTCTTCGCCGCAAGAAACGCCAGCGGCAGCGCCACAATGGCCGCCCCCATGGTGCCAAGGAAGGCCATCAGGATCGTTTCAAAGATCGCCCAGGCCACATCTTGGTGACGCCACATCTTGTTGGTCCAGAAATCCTGCCAGATCGCAGAGGCTTCACCGCCCAACGCGCGCGCCATCACCTCGCCCACAGGCATCCCGTGATAGGGGCTGTCGAGCGTGAAGAAGAACAGCTCCCAGCCAGTGAAATAGCGGAACACCTCAGTGCGGTTGCGCGTCACCGTCAGACGCCCCGCATCCGTGGTGATGGTCATCCGGTTTTTAGAGGCGTTGATCCACTCAGGGGTCTCCCCCTCCGGCAGCACCGCCTGCACGCCTTTAGCCCGGCTCGGCTGCGCCGTGATCAGGCCATAGCCCGGCACATCATAGCTGACAAAATTGTCGGCGCCATAAGTCACCACATGGCCATCACCCAGATCAATCACCGTGTCGGTGTCCCCCAGCGTGACCCACTCAGGAGAGGTGCCCTCAGGATATGTGCCTTTGCGTTCCCCTTCGATGGCGACAGACACCGCGCCGGAGCGATTGTCACGCGCCACATGGGTTTTGTAGCTGTAGCTGTCCGCCACAAGCGCGCGGGCATTGTCCGCCTCAAAACGCTGCGCCAGACCGGGAATGTCAAAGATGAAGAAGATATAGGTCAGATAGGCAATCACCAGCGCTGGCAGCCCAAAGCTCACAAGCTTCTTTCTGGCAAAATGGCGATCCGCCTGAACCTTCAGGAAATCGGTTTCATTGGCTGCGATACTCATGCCGAGGCCTTCTCAAGTTTTTGCTCAGATTTGCCGTGCGTCAGACGCTCGCGCACCAGCGAGGACAGCTGATCCACCACCACAATGGTGACAAACAGCAGAATGAAGATCGCGGCAGCCTCATCATATTGGCCTTTGCCCCAGCTCATCGCGTTGCGCAGCTCATAGCCAATACCGCCCGCACCCACGAAGCCGAGGATGGCAGAGGCGCGGATGTTCACCTCAAACCGCAGCAGGGCGTAGCTGAAGTAGTTGGGCGCCACCTGCGGGATCACCCCAAGCCACATGCGCTGGGTCCAGCTCGCGCCCACCGACTGCAACCCTTCCACAGGCTTGAGAGACGCGTTTTCATTGACCTCGGAGAACAGCTTGCCCATCGCACCTGCGGTGTGAAACGCAATCGCCACCATCGCAGGCACCGGCCCGCCACCCATCACAAAGATCAGAACCAGCGCAATCACGATTTCAGGCATCGCACGCATGATGTCCATGATCCGGCGAAACAGTGGAATGAGGCGCGGCCACTTGGCCATGCCGCGTGTCGACAGCAGCGACAGCACCATGCCCATCATCGTGCCAATCAGGGTGGAGGCCGCCGCGATATTGATGGTTTCCATCAGCGAGGGCAGGAATTTGAGCAGATGCGCAGGCAGATCAGCGGCTTTTTCAAAAGCCTCGCCCAGCACCTCTTTGGGGAAATCAAACAGACGGTGCAGCCCGTCCCAGAACCCACCGGCATTGCGGTCATCCGCAATCATGAAACCCGTGGTCATCAAGGCGATGAAAACGATGAGGATGATGCCATCCATCATCCGCTTGCGTCGCACCTGCGCCATGTAATCCGCGCGCACATGGCCCGCGTCACGGCTGCCAGTGCCGCTACCGGTCAAATCTGTCATGGGAGCCCCTTAGTCAGGAAACAGGCCCCGCGCGCATCTGCACGGGGCCTGCTCAATGTGGTGAAGTCGTCTTAGTTGGACTTCAGTTTGCGCGCTTCGATGATCACTTCGTAAGCGTCATGACTGATTGGCTGCACACCTTTGGCTTCGCCAGACAGCACGCCATAGGCGCAGTCAGGGTCGATGGATGGCAGGGAAGCCATCAGCGCGGTGAACTTCACTTTCACGTCTTCCGGCAGCGCTTTACGCAGCACGATTGGGCCTTCTGGGATCGGCTTGGACTGCCAGATTTTGACCAGCTCGTTCATGTCCACGAGGCCCGCATCAACCGCACGACGCAGCGCGCCGGAGTTGTAGCCATCTTCCCACTCACCCAGACCATCGGCCCAGGTCACACCGCCATCAAAGTCGCCGTTGTTCACACCAACAATGGTCTGCTCGTGGCCACCGGAGAATTTCACTTCGCCGAAGTAGTCGCCAGAGGTCATGGTGGAACCGGTGGCTTCTGGGATCTCGATGGATGGGATCAGGAAGCCGGAAGTGGAGTTCGGGTCACCAAAGCCAAACACTTTGCCCTTCATGTCTTCCAGCGAGGTGATGCCGCTGTCTTTGCGGGCAAAACCGATGGAGTAGTAGCCATAGCCACCGTCCACATTCACTTTCACGAGGATCGGCTCAACCGCTTCTGGGTCAGACAGGTAGGTCTTTGCATAACCAGACGCGCCCAGCCACGCCATGTCGATGGTGCCGCCCAGCAGGCCCTGGATCACGCCGTTGTAATCGGCAGGGGCGAACAATTTGGTCGGCACACCCAGAACTTCTTCGGTTTTGGCGCGCAGGCACTCGTTGTTGTTCAGACGGTCCTGGGCGTTTTCGCCACCCAGCAGACCAATGCGGAATTCGCTGATTTCTTCAGCAAACGCAGGGGCCGTCAGGGCAGTGGTCGCCAGAACGGCAGCAATCAGTTTTTTCATCGTTTCTCTCCAGTTGATAAAAAACCCCACGCTTCTGTGACGTGGGGTGTGATGAAACTCAGGCGTATTCAGGGGTCTTGCGACCGACTTCTGCGTCGGTGCGGTCCAGCGTCTCGATCTCGGTCGAGGTGGCCGCTTCGCTAAAGGTGGCATCTGCGCCGTAAATGTCGCGCGCCACACCGGTGGTCAGCTGCGCGGGCGTGCCGTCAAACACGATACGCCCGTCACGCATGCCAATCACCCGGTCACAATAGCGCCGGGCGGTGTCCAGCGTGTGCAGGTTGGCAATCACCATCCGGCCATCTTCTTCGTGGATCTGGCGCAGCGACTGCATCACCACTTGTGCATTCATTGGATCGAGCGAGGCAATCGGCTCATCCGCCAGAATGATCTTTGGATCCTGCATCAGAGCACGGGCAATCGCCACGCGCTGCTGCTGGCCACCAGACAGCGCTTCGGCGCGTTTGGCCGCATGTTCGGCAATGCCGAGACGATCCAGAATATCAATCGCGCGGTGGATGTCCTCATTGGGGAACAGATTGAACATCGTCGCCAGCGTGCTGCGACGGTTGAGCGTGCCATGCAGCACATTGCTCACCACATCCATACGCGGCACGAGGTTGAACTGCTGAAAAATCATCGCGCATTCGCTCTGCCAGCGGCGCTTGTCTCCGTTTTTCAACGCGGTCACATCGGTGCCGTCAAAGATGATCTGCCCGCTGGTTTCCTCGGTCAGACGGTTCAGCATCCGCAGCAGGGTGGACTTACCCGCACCTGACCGCCCAATAATCCCGATCATCGCAGGCTTTTCGACAACGAAATTGGCCGCGTCGACAGCCACGTTTGGACCAAAGGCTTTGGTCAGTTTGTTCACTTGTAGCACGGCTTATCCCCACCATTTGATGGGCGCTGCCTACAGGCCGAATCCAAAGCTTAATTGTCAGAACGGTGAAGTTTCTGTAACGGCGCCGCGCGCAATTTTACGGTTTTGTAACCACGCAAATTTTTTTGAGCCGCGTAAACCACCCAAAGATTGCGCCAAACACCTGCGTTTTCAGGGCGATGACCCCGCAAGCCAACCGCCGATAGGGTCTCCGCATTCCCGCGCTGAAAAAAGTCACATAAGAATGCCGATTTCTCTCTTGACCCCACCTCAGGAACACCCTAAATCGCACCTCACTTACGGCGGTATAGCTCAGTTGGTTAGAGCAGCGGAATCATAATCCGCGTGTCCGGGGTTCAAGTCCCTGTACCGCCACCAAGAATTCCAGAAGCCCGGATGGATCGCCATCCGGGCTTCGCTTTTTGGGGTCCGTGAGTGGAAGTCTGCGCCCCCAACAGGTGCGGCTGGGCCGGCCCTACGCAGCCACCTCTTCCGCCACGACCTCTGCAAACTGGGTAAAGAACTTCGCCGACAGTTTCTTCGCCGTGCCTTGAATGAGCCGGCTGCCCAGCTGCGCGATCTTGCCGCCGACTTCTGCTTTGGCTTCATAGGTCAGAACGGTCTCATCACCGTCTTCCGTCAAGGTCACTTCGGCCCCGCCTTTGGCAAATCCCGCCGCGCCGCCTTTGCCTTCCCCTTTCAGGGTAAACCCGTCTGGCGCGCCGCTGGTGTCCAGAAACACCTCTCCAGCAAATTTGGCTTTCACCGGCCCGATCTTCAGCACCACTTTGGCCTCCAGATGCTCCGGCGTGTGCTGCTCCAGCTCTTCACACCCCGGAATGCACTGTTTCAGCACCTCAGGGTCATTCAGGGCCCGGTACACCACGTCACGTGGCGCCGCGATGCGGATTTCGTCTTTCAGTTCCATTTGGTCTCTGCCTTTCCTCGTCTCATCAGATTTTCAATCTCAGCAACATTTGGGAAACACCCGAAGCGCCTCTTCGGCCGCTTCCTCCGGTGTCAGATCTTTGCGCGGTGCCCAAAAGGCCCGCCATTTCTCACGCAAGCTTTTCATCGCTGCCCTCCCCCAGTTCCGCTTTGTCCGCCCGGCGCCACTGGATGATCTCCGCCAAAATCGACAGCGCGATCTCATGGGGGTCCACAGCCCCGATATCGAGCCCCGCCGGGCTTTTCAGTCGCGCCACTTTGGCCTCCGCCAACCCCGCCGCAATCAGCTTGTCACACAGCACCGCGGCTTTCTTGCGGCTCGCCACCATCGACACCCGCCGCGCTGGCGTCTCCAGCGCCGAGCGCAGCGCATCGCTGTCCCGTTGCCCTTGGGAGGCGACCAGCACAAAATCACGTGCCTCGATCTGCCCCACACCTTCATCCCCACGACACACGCGAAACCCGGCCAGCGTGGCATGGGCCGCCACCGACTGCGCAATTGGTGTGTCGCCAAAAATCACCAGCCGCTGCGCCTGCTGATAGGGCTCAATCAGCACATCCACCGTGCCGCCAGACGGGCAGCCGCTCTTGAAGGTCTGAACCCCATCTGGATCCAGCAAGGACACCACTTTGTCAGAGGGTTTCACCCGGATCATCCGTGGGGTTGCGGCCACCAGCGCGGCTACTGCGGCTTCTTTCACCGCGCGCTTCACGCAAGCCCCCCCCAGATGGCCAATGATTTCGCCATGCTCCGTCACCGCGGCCTTCGCCCCTGCTTTGGCAGAGGTCACATCAGCGGTACGCACCACAGTTGCGACACAAAACGGCGCTCCTTCTTCACGCAAGCGCGCCACCGTATCAAATATGTCAAACGCCTCCATGCGCTCCTCCCTCAAAGCCACGCCGTTTCATAAGCGGGCAAACTCGTGCTCAAGCGCCCCCAGCGCCTCAAGCGTGTTCGCCGGCAGATGTGCATCCAGATAGGGCAGCGCCGCCTGCATGCTTGCCGCCACTGGCGCATAGTCCCGCCAGCCTTTCAGCGGGTTCAGCCAGACAATCCGCCGCGCCTTTTTCCTCAGTTTGGCCAAAGCCGCGCCCAGCGCCTCCGGATCAGAGGTGCAATAGCCATCCGACAGAATGATCACGACCGTCCGCCCATTCAGAGCCCGCGCGCCATAACCATTCAGGAAACGCTCCAGCGATCCGGAAATATCCGTCCCCCCGCCAAAGCCTTCCGCCATCAGCGACAGCCGCGAGGCCGCCCGCAGCGTGTCATGATCGCGCATCGCATCCGTGACCCGCATCAGCCGCGTGTGAAACAGATAGGCATCGGTGCGCGTCTCACTGCTCACCAGCCCTTTGAGAAAGGCCAAAAACACCCGCGCATAAACCGTCATCGACCCGCTCACATCACACAGCGCGACAATCTGCATCGGTCTTGGTGGCCGCGCCCGCCGATGCAGCTCCATCGGCTCGCCACCACGTGCCAGCGACGCCCGCTGAATGCGCCGCATGTCGAGCTGCGGGCCGCGCAGCGCCTGCTTGCGCCGCCGTGAGCGCCGATCCCGTATCACGCGCGCAATCCGCACCGTCGCCGCTTCGGCGCGACGCAGGCTGTCCTCATCCATCAACTCCCGCAGATCCCGCCGGGTCAGGTTGTCTGTCTCAGTCGCAATCAGCCGCCCATCGGTGCCTTCTGCCTCACCGTCCCCGCCATCCGGGGCCAAGGCCTCTTCAGCACTCTCTACGCCACCTTCAGCACTCTCGCCAAAATGCGTCTGCCACAACAAGGGCCGCGCCGCCTGCACCTTCACATGATCGCTTTTTGCCGCCCCTTGCTTCTGTTTGCCTGCGTTGAACCAATAGGCATCAAACAGGTCGTCAAACTTGCGCCAGCTCTCAGCATCCCCAGACAACAGAACACAAAGCGCTTCACGCGCCTGCGCTACATCCGTCGCCTCCACCGCCGCCAAAGCGGCCAGCGCACCGCCGGTTTCCGCCACCCCCACTGGCAGGCCATTCATACGCAAATGCGCCATGAACCCCGCCATGCGGTCGGCCAAACCTTCGGCACGGGAGGGAAACCGCGTCACCTGCATCAGGCGACCTTTCCAATCAGCCGGTCCATCACTTCTCGCGGAGCCGCATCATAATCTGCCGCAGTCTTCAGCAGACACACCAGTGTCGCTTGCACCGCCTCCGGGCTCTGCGCCAAATCATTGACCCCCAGCCCAGCCAACGCCGCCGCCCAGTCCAGCATCTCCGCCACACCCGGCGCCTTCTCCAGCTCCTCACGGCGCAAATCCTGCACCACACCCACAATCTGACGCGCCAACAGACCTTCCATCTCCGGCATCCGCGTGCGCAAGATCGCCAGCTCGGTCTCCCGATCAGGGTATTCCACATAGGCATAAAGACACCGCCGCCGCAGCGCGTCTGAAAGCTCCCGCGTGCCATTGGCGGTCAAAATCACCATTGGCCGCGTGACCGCCTCAACGGTTCCCACCTCCGGAATGGTGATCTGGAAATCAGACAGCACCTCCAACAGATAAGCCTCGAATTCCTCATCCGCCCGATCGATCTCATCAATCAGCAGTACCGGCGGCTGCTCCTGTGTGATCGCTTCCAGAAGCGGGCGTTTCAGCAGGTAGTCTTCCCCAAACAGCGCCGCTTCCGCCATGCCGCCCTGCGCCTCAGACGCGCGGATCGCCAACAGCTGCCGCTGATAGTTCCACTCATAAATCGCGTGGCTCGCGTCCAAGCCCTCATAACACTGCAGGCGGATCAACTTGGTCTCATGCACCGCCGCCATTGCCTTGGCGACCTCGGTCTTGCCAACCCCCGCAGGCCCCTCAAGCAGCAAGGGCCGCCCCAGGGTCTCCGCCAGATGCAACGCCATCGCAAGGCGCGCATCCGCCACATAGCCCTCTTCCGCCAAGGCAGATTGCACATCGTTCACGCTCATCGCGCGCCCCTCACCTTCTTATTCTCAAAATATCCCCGCCGGAGGCCCCCGCCCGCAACGCGGGCGAGGTCATAAGCGGCTCAGCCATGCAAGCCCAGCTCATTGGCGGTCTTCCAGATCCGCCAGTGATCATGCGGCATATTGGTCTGGGTCAACCCAAAGGCGCGGAAGGCATCATGCACCGCATTGGAGAAACAGGGCACACCACCCACATGCGGGCTCTCGCCCACGCCCTTCGCACCAATCGGATGATGCGGGCTTGGGGTCACTGTGTAGTCTGTTTCATAGTTGGGCACTTCCCAGGATGTGGGCAGGAAGAAATCCATCAAGGTGCCGGTCTTCACATTACCCATCTCGTCATAGGCAATCTCCTGCCCCAGCGCCACGGCCAGCGCCTCAGTCAGGCCACCATGGATCTGCCCTTCGATGATCATCGGGTTGATCCGCGTGCCACAGTCATCCAGCGCATAGAAACGGCGGATCTCCGGCACACCGGTGTCCACGTCAATGTCCATCACACAGACATAGGCACCAAACGGATAGGTCATATTGGGCGGGTCATAATAGCTCACCGCCTCAAGCCCCGGCTCAATCCCCGGAATGGCCTGATTATAGGCGGCAAAGGCGATCTCTTTCATCGTCTTGAACCGTTCCGGCGCACCTTTGACCACAAAACGATCCACGTCAAATTCGACGTCATCGTCATGCACCTCAAGCAAATAGGCCGCAATCATCTGCGCCTTCGCACGGATCTTGCGCCCAGCCATCGCCGTGGCCGCCCCCGCCACCGGGGTAGAGCGTGACCCATAGGTGCCAAGCCCATAAGGGGCTGTGTCTGTATCGCCTTCCTCAATGGTGATGCTGTCCGCAGGCAGGCCAATCTCGGTTGCAAGGATCTGCGCAAATGTGGTCGCATGCCCCTGCCCCTGACTGATCGTACCCAGCCGCGCAATCGCAGAGCCTGTCGGGTGAATGCGGATCTCACAGCTGTCAAACATGCCCAGCCCAAGGATATCGCAATTCTTCACAGGCCCCGCGCCGACAATCTCGGTAAAGAAGGTCAGGCCAATGCCCATCAGGCTGCGGGTCTTGCCGGCTTTGAAATCCTCAATCCGCTGCGCCTGCTCGGCGCGCAGACCTTGGTAATCCACAGCCTCCATCGCCTTGTCCCAGGCGGTGTGATAATCCCCGCTGTCATATTCCCAGCCAAGGGCCGACTGATAGGGGAACTGCTCTTTCTTGATGAAGTTGATCCGGCGCAGCTCGGCGGCATCCATGTTCAGCTTGATCGCCAGAACCTCAATCATCCGCTCGATGAAGTAGACCGCCTCCGTCACGCGGAAGGAACAGCGATAGCTCACCCCACCCGGCGCTTTGTTGGTATAAACCCCATCCACAGCCAGATAGGCTGTCGGAATGTCATAAGAGCCGGTGCAGATGTTCATGAACCCAGCCGGGAATTTGGTCGGATCAGCGCAGGCGTCAAAGCCGCCGTGATCTGCGGTCACATGACAGTGCAGCCCGGTGATCTTGCCCTCTTTGGTGGCGGAAATCTTGCCGCTCATCCAATAGTCCCGCGCGAAAGCCGTGGTCATCAGATTTTCCATGCGGTCTTCGACCCATTTCACCGGCCGCCCGGTGACAATGGAGGCCACAACCGAACAGACATAGCCCGAATACGCGCCCACTTTGTTGCCAAAGCCGCCGCCGATATCGGGGCTGATCACCCGGATATTGTGCTCCTCAATGCCGGAAATCAGCGACACCACGGTGCGGATCGCATGGGGGGCCTGAAACGTGCCCCAAAGTGTGAGCTTGCCGGTCACCTTGTCCATTGAGGCCACAGAGCCGCAGGTTTCCAGCGGGCAGGGATGCGTGCGGTGGTAATACATGGTCTCTTCCGCAACCACTTCCGCCTCCGCCATCACCGCGTCTGTTGCCGCCTCATCACCCTGCTCCCAGGTGAAGATGTGGTTGGGGTGATTGCGCGGCCCATGCGCGCCATCAGTGGCCTTGCCGTTTTCATCCACGGTGTCTTCGCGCAGCACCACATCGGATTTCAGCGCCTCAAACGGATCCACGATGACAGGAAGCTCTTCATATTCGACTTCCACCAGTTCCACCGCATCCGCCGCCGCGTAGCGATCTTCCGCCACCACAAAGGCCACTTCTTGGCCTTGAAACAGCACTTTACCATCGGCCAGCACCATCTGCTTGTCACCGGCCAAAGTCGGCATCCAGTGCAAACCAAGCGGCTCCAGATCCGCCGCGGTGATCACAGCCACCACACCGGGCACCTTCATGGCCTCTTCCGCGTTGATGCTCACCACCCGCGCATGGGCATAGGGCGAGCGCACAAAGTCGCCAAACAACATGCCATCAAGCTTGATGTCATCCACATAGTTGCCGCGCCCTTGGGTAAAGCGCACATCTTCCACGCGTTTGCGGGCACAGCCCATGCCTTTCAGATTGGCAGCGCGTTCTTCGGGGGTCGGTGTCATGTCATTCATTCTGCCGCCTCCTTCTGAGCGTTCAGCGTGTCCGCCGCAGCGGCAATCGACTTCACAATGTTCTGGTATCCGGTGCAGCGGCAGATATTGCCCGCCATGCCAAAGCGGATCTCTTCTTCGGTCGGGTTCGGATTTTCCTGCAACAGGCGGTGCGCGCGGGTAATCATCCCCGGCGTGCAGAAACCGCATTGCAGCCCGTGATGCTCACGGAACATCTCCTGCAGCACACCAAGGCTGCCGTCCTCATTCACCAGACCTTCCACCGTGGTCAAATCTTTACCCTGCGCCTGGGCGACAAACACAGTGCAGCTTTTCACGGACTTGCCGTCCAGATCCACCGTGCAGGCCCCGCAGTGCGATGTTTCACAACCGATATGTGGCCCGGTGATGTTCAGGTTTTCACGCAGGAAATGGATCAAAAGCGTGCGCGGCTCCGCAAGCCCTTCCACCTCTTTGCCATTCACGGTCATCTTTACATGCATCTTAGCCATGATGTCCCCCCTCAGCTTGCACGGCTCTGAGCACGCGCAATCGCGCGGCGCAGGATCACGGCAGCCACATGTTTCTTGAATTCAATCGGGCCGCGGTTGTCCGCCACCGGATCAATCGCGCCCATCATCGCGCTGACACAGCCGTCAACATCCCCCGCCGCCAGCGCCGCGCCAGCCTCCTCAGACCAGATCGGCGTGTCCGCAAGGTTGGTCATCGCCACCGACGCCGTACCGCCACCAATCATCACAGCCGCCGCCGCCGTGGCATAATCGCCAATTTTGCGCTTCTGCTTTTCATAGGCATAACCGGTGCCGCCTGCGGGCACAGGAATGGAGATCCGTGTCAGGATCTCCTCATCATCACGCGCAGTGAAATAGGCCGCCTCATAGAACTCGCGTGCCGCAACGGTGCGCCCCCCATCTGGCCCGCTCAACTCAAAATGTGCGTTCAGGCATTGCATCAACCCCGGCATGTCATTGCCCGGATCGCCGTTGGCGACATTGCCGCCCACCGTGCCCATGTAGCGCACCTGCGGATCCGCAATCAAAAGCGCCGCCTCTTTGATCAACGGCACGGCGTTTGACAGCCCCTCATGTGTGATCAGCTCATGCTGCGTCACCATCGCCCCGATCGTCACCACATCGCTGCCAATCTCAATGCCCTTCAAGGCATCAATATCCTGCAGATCAATCAGGTGGCCCATGTCGGCCATGCGCAGTTTCATCATCGGGATCAGGCTGTGCCCGCCCGCGATCACCCGCGCCTCATCTCCATGTTCCTGTAAAATCGACACTGCGCCGGCAATGTCAGACGGCCGGTGGTATTCGAACCCCGCTGGTATCATCTGGCTTGTCCTCCCTCACCCGCACAACGCAGGTTTCAAACACCAGTCCGCCAGCCAACTCCCAACGAGGCGAGCCTTTAAAAACAGGCCACGCCGTTCGTTGCACGAAATGCGAATAGGCTGCACGAGTTGCGAAATGCGGCAATTTCACCAAGACTCACGTTCAGTCAGGCCAACGAAAACAGACACCTGTTCGCACGCCTTTGTTGCCATAAAATCCGACGCAGCCGCCTGCTGAACAGGCGCCATGGAACAAGTATAGGGGTATAATCACCCAGCTCAGTCTGAATGCTGTAAATCGGACGTCACTGTGCAAGAAAGGACGCAGGCCCTGCGCGATCAGCGCGTTCTCAAAGCCCCAGTGTCTCGCGCAACGCCGCCATACGCGACCGGCTCACAGGCACCTTGGGCAGGCTCTCCACCGCATCAAAATAGAGCGTTCCATTGTCTTTGTTGCGCTCAAAACTGCTCACATGCGCCGGATTGATCAGATAGCTCCGGTGCGCCCGTAAAAACCCGCTTGCCTCCAGCCGGTTGTCTGCCTCCGTGATCGACCAGGGGCAAAACAGCTTCTCCGCGTCCAGATAGAGCACCGTATAGTGCCCCTCCGCGCGTATGGCCGCAATCTGCATAGGTTCGGCAAAAAACGTCTGACCTTCGCGTTCAAACGGCACCCCAGCAGAGGCCACCACCGGCCGCACGGCCGTCTCTGGCTCGCTGCTGACAGGCGCGAGGTCAATTTCCTCCACCTCCTGAGGCAGCACAAAGGTGATGCTGGTCAGCATAAAGGCCCCGCAAATCAGAAACACAGCAAAGGTCACCCCCATGGCCATCACATAGTTGTCCAGCGCGGCCCCCTGCACGCCACCGGCCCCTGTGACCTCAAAACTGGTCATCGCAACCGCCCCGTAGTGCAAAGAGAAAAGCGCAATGCCAAATCCCAGCGTGCCAAGCACCGTGCTGCGCTGTGTCCGCTCCGAATATGCAACCCAGACCACCACAATCCACAACAGCACAGACGCCCCCGTCGGGATCACAATATCCAGCACATCATAAATCGGCCGACAGACCTGCATCCCCGCCATACCGATGTAATGCATCGCCATCACACCAATCCCGAGTATGCTCCCCGCACTGATCAAAATCTGTGGCGTGCGTTCACGGAAATGCAGCAACAACAGCGCAATCCCAGTCACCAGAATCGCCACCAGCACCGAAATCATCGTGATCAGCGCGTCATAGAAAAACATCACCGGCAGCTGCAAACCGAGCATGCCAATAAAATGCACCGACCAGACGCCGCCCCCCAAAACGACCGACGACAGAGCCACAACAATTTTGCGACGCGTGCTCGGCAGTGCGCTCGCACCACGCGTCAAGGAAAAGCCTGTGAACCCCGCCATCAGCGCCACCGCAAGAGACAAAGCCACAAGCACAGGGTTGTGCGAAACCTCCAACACGCCTGTGATCCTCCCCTGATCGCTGCCGTTTGGTTGCTGGGGGAACGCTAACAAATGCCTCATGCAAAGGCAATTTTCTCTCACACTTTTATGGTCTTAGCTGCGGTGCGCCACAGGAAGCCCACAACAAGGCCACCGAAGTGGCCCTCCGGGTGTCACTGCACGCACCGTTAGGCGCACCCCAGCCACAGATTTCTGATGCGTTTTTGCCCCCTATTGCCCCAGTCGCGCATTTGCGGCTAGGTCAGAGCCAGCACAAAAGGCAGAGCGCACATGAGCAGCACAATTTACATCCTCAACGGTCCCAACCTGAACCTTCTGGGCAAACGTGAACCGGAGATTTATGGCCATGACACGCTGGCCGATGTTGAAACCTCCTGCGCCGCGGTCGGGGCCTCGCACGGGTTGTCGGTGAAGCTGCTGCAATCCAATCACGAAGGAGAACTGGTGGATTGGATTCATGAGGCCCGCGACCACGCCGCCGGGATCATCATCAACCCAGCCGCCTACAGCCACACATCCGTGGCCATTCTGGACGCGCTCAACACCTTCGACGGCCCGGTGCTGGAGGTGCATATCTCCAACATCCACAAACGCGAGGCCTTCCGGCATCACTCCTATGTCTCTGCCCGCGCAGAGGGCGTGATCGCTGGCTTTGGCGTGGAAGGCTACGCACTGGCCATGCGCCGCATGGGCACGCTGCTCGGTTAATCCTTCCGACCGACCGCAGGGAGTTCTGCGCCTGCCTGCCCCCCGGCAGGCGCATCTGCAACGGCTCAATAGATAGTGAGCCAAGTGGTTTGGGGAACCAAAGCGCAGCCTTTCACGCTGCAAAATCGCCTACCCAGGCAGGCGCCGCCCTCCCCTCATCACTTCTTCCGCATCGCATCCATCAACGCCGCCCCCAGCGCACCATTGCCGCTGTCTTGCTGCTTGGGCTTGGCACCGTGATTGCCACCGCCACCACCACGCGACCCTTTCCCACGCGGCCCGCCGCCGGATCCCCCCGGACCACCGCGCCCCTTACCGCCAAAACCAGCCCGCGCGTTGCGGTCTTCCTTGGCTGAGGCCCCGCCATCCTTGCGCATGGAAAGCCCAATCCGTTTGCGCGGCACATCCACCTCGGTAACAGTAACCTTCACCACATCCCCGGCTTTCACCACTTCATGTGGGTCTTTCACAAAGCGATCCGCCAACTGGCTCACATGCACCAGACCATCCTGATGCACGCCCACATCCACGAAGGCTCCAAAAGCCGCCACATTGGTCACCGTCCCTTCCAACACCATGCCGGGCTTGAGATCAGAGATCTCCTCAACCCCATCAGCAAAGGTCGCGGTCTTAAACGTCGGGCGCGGGTCACGCCCCGGTTTTTCCAGCTCACTCAAAATATCGCGCACGGTTGGCAGGCCGAATTTCTCGGAGACAAACTCCTCCGCCCGTAAGCGTTTCAACGCCGCGCCATCGCCCATCAGGCTGCGCACATCCCGGCCACAGGCCGAGACAATCTTGCGCGCCACATCATAGGCTTCCGGGTGCACCGCGCTGGCGTCTAGCGGCTCATTCCCTTCGGTGATCCGCAAGAACCCCGCGCATTGTTCAAAGGCCACCGGCCCCAAGCGGGCTACCTTCAACAGCTCTTTGCGCGAGCCAAAGGCGCCATTGGCATCCCGATGCGCCACAATCGCTTCCGCCAGACCGGGCCCAAGACCGGACACATGCGCCAAGAGCGGGGCCGACGCCATGTTCAGATCCACACCCACCGCGTTCACCGCATCTTCCACCACCGCTTCCAGCGACTTGCCCAAACGGTGCTGATCCACATCGTGCTGATACTGGCCAACCCCGATGGACTTTGGCTCAATCTTCACCAGTTCCGCCAGCGGATCCTGCAAACGCCGCGCAATCGACACCGCCCCGCGCAACGACACATCCAGCTCCGGGAACTCCCGCGCCGCCAGCTCGCTTGCGGAATAGACCGAGGCCCCTGCCTCGCTCACAACCACTTTGGTCGGCGCTTTCACACCTTTTGGCAGATGCTTCAGCACCTCGCCCACCAGCTTCTCGCTCTCCCGGCTTGCGGTGCCATTGCCAATCGCGACCAGCTCCACGCCATGTTTGGCAATCAGCGCCATCAAGGTCGCCTCAGCGCCGCGCACATCATTCTTCGGCTGGAAGGGGTAAATCGTGGCCGTATCCAACAGCTTACCGGTGGCATCCACCACCGCCACTTTACAGCCGGTGCGAATGCCCGGGTCCAGACCCAGCGTCGCCTTCGCCCCCGCAGGAGCCGCAAGCAAGAGGTCTTTCAGGTTGCGCGCAAATACCTGAATGGCCTCTTCCTGCGCCCGCGCACGCAGCTCGCCCATCAGATCCACGGTCATCGTCAGGCTCAGCTTCACCCGCCAGGTCCAGCCCGCCACTTTGCGCAACCACAGATCACCGGGCGCCTCACTACGGGTGTCGAGATAGCTCGCCACCATCGCCTCGGCCCGCTCTTTGCCGCCCTCGGGATCAGGGCCAATGTCCAGCGAGATCACGCCTTCTTTGGAGGCGCGCATCATCGCCAGCGCACGGTGGCTTGGCACTTTGGACCACGGCTCTGAATGCTCAAAGTAGTCCGAAAACTTCGCGCCCGCCTGTTCCTGACCGGAAATCACTTTGGCCGCCACAATCGCCTCTTTCTGCAAGAAGCTGCGCAGCTCGCCCAAAAGCGCGGCATTCTCTGTCAGCCCTTCGGCCACAATATCGCGCGCGCCATCCAGCGCTGCTTTCACATCGGCCACGTTTTCGGTGATGTAACCCGCCGCCAGCGCCTCAGGGTCCGCCGTGCGATCCGCCAAAATCGCCTCTGCCAGCGGGGCCAACCCGTTTTCCCGCGCGATCATCGCCTTGGTGCGGCGTTTGGGTTTGTAAGGCAGGTAAATATCTTCCAGCGCGGCTTTGGTCTCAGCCCCCACAATGGCTTTGGCCAGCGCATCGGTCATCTTGCCCTGCTCGGTGATCGAGGCCGAAACCGTCTCCCGCCGTGCTTCCAGCTCCCGCAAGTAAGCCAGTCGATCCGCCAAGGTCCGCAGCTGGCTGTCATCCAGCCCGCCTGTCACCTCTTTGCGGTAACGCGCCACAAATGGCACCGTCGCGCCCTCATCCAAAAGCTTCACAGCCGCCCCAACCTGATCGGGTTTGGCGGCAATCTCGCCAGCAATGGTGCGGAAAATGCGCGTGCTCGTGTCCAAGGGGGCTCTCCTGAAAATCATTGGAGCACCCTTCTTAGCATTGCCTGCCGCAGGGCCAAGAGCGGATCGCCCCGCTCAGAGAAATACCGCCGAAAGAGCAAACAAGGATGCCGCCGACATGGCGACACCCCAAAGTCATGCAGCGTTAACCGTCAAGCTCAAGCTTCTGCAAAAGCGCCTTCATGGTCGCGCGCTCCGCATCCGTCATCGCCGCCTTGCGGCTTTTGAACAGCGTCGCCTGCGACTTCAGCACAAGCGCATCAGACAGGATTTTCAGGTGGTTGGCCCGCAGCGTATCGCCTGTCGAGGTGATATCCGCCACGCCTTCCGCCGTCATATTCTTGATCGTGCCTTCGGTCGCGCCTTGGCTGTCCACCAGCTGATAATCCGCCACACCATTGTCACGCAGGAACTCCCGCACCAAACGGTGATATTTGGTGGCAATCCGCATCCGGAACCCATGGGTTTCGCGAAAGGCCGCTGCCGCTGCATCCAGATCTTCCAGCGTGTCCACATCGGCCCAACAGCCCGGCACCGCAATGATCAGATCCGCATGGCCAAAACCCAACAGCGCCAGTTCTGCCACCTGCTGCTCCCACTGGCCGAGCTTTTCGCGCACAAGATCCGTGCCCGTGACACCCAAATGAATGCGCCCCGCCGCCAGCTCGCGCGGGATTTCCCCGGCAGAGAGCAGCACCAGCTCCACGCCATCCACACCCTCAACCGCACCGGCATATTCCCGATCCGATCCCGTCCGGCTCAGCTGCACACCGCGCGCACCAAACCAGTCAAAGGTCTTCTCCATCAGCCGCCCTTTGGAGGGCACACCCAGCTTAATGCTCATGCTGCATCCTCCAGATCGACCAACACACCAGGGCGGATCACACCACCCACGGCAGGAATCTCACGCCCCTGACCCAGCACTTGGGTCAGCGCATCATAGCGCCCGCCCGTTGCCACCGCAGGCAGATCCGCACGCCCCGGCACATAAAAGCCAAAGACAAACCCGTCGTAATATTCCATCGACGTGCGGCCATAGCTGGCCTCAAACTCAAGGCGCGCCACATCCACACCGCGCGCATCGAGCGCCTCCATACGTTCGCGCAACCGCCGTGCCGCGCCGCTAATTGCGGGCATATCCACCGCCAGATCACGGATATGCTCCAGCGCGTTGGGCAGGGTTTCCCGCACCGCCAACAGCGCCTCGATCAGCTCCACTTGCAGGGCCGAAATTGGCTCCGCCGCCGCATCCTCGCGCAGCGCATCAATCCGTGCGGCCACCTCTGTCTGTGACCGCAGGCCAATGTCGCTATAGCCATGCGCCATCGGAACGTCTGCCGCCAAAAGCGCCGCCCGGCTCGCAGGCACCTCAGACCGCCCGGCAAAGCGTTCCAGCAACGCTTTGAACTTGCGCGGCCGCCAGATATGACGCGCCAGCGCCCGCTTGCGGTGCTCTGTGGTCTCAAGCCCAGCCACCGCTGCGGCCAGAATGCCAATGTCCCCGGTGGCAGCGCGCAGCTCCACGCCTTTCAGCGCATCTTGAATGACCGCAAACACCTCGGCATCGCTCGCCGCTGGGTTCTCGCGGTCAAACACCTCATAGCCGACCTGCATATATTCATTGGCCCGCGCAGGATCATCTTCCTGCCGCCGAAACACCTCACCCGCATAGGTATAGCGCGCCGGTTCCGCGCCGTGGGCCATATGCATCTGCACCACAGGCACGGTGAAATCAGGGCGCAGCATCTGCTCCCCGCGCAACGCATCAGAGGTCACATAGGCGCGGCCCCGAATGTCCTCACCATAAAGGTCGAGCAGAGCCTCAGCTGGCAAAAGCACAGGTGTCTCCACCGGCACCGCCCCCGCCGCTTCAAAGCCGGCAGCCAGCGCCGCCGCCCGCGCGCGGATTTTGGATTTCTGTGCCATCAGCCCGCCTGCTCTTCGCTCTGAGACGCCAGAATTTCGCGCACCTTCGCCACCAGATCACCGCGTGGCACCTCAAACTGGCTCGGGCGTTCTTTCCACTCTTCAAGCGTGGCGCTCTCGGCAATTTTTGCGCCCAAAATCAGGTCTTTGAGCTGCACCACACCGTTGGCTTTCTCGTCACCACCTTCGATCACAGCCACAGGACTGTTGCGCTTATCCGCGTATTTCAGCTGGTTGCCGAAGTTCTTCGGATTGCCAAGATAGACCTCGGCGCGAATGCCCGCATTGCGCAGCTCGGCCACCATCGCCTGATAATCCGCCATCCGGTCGCGATCCATCACGGTGACCACCACTGGCCCCGTGGCCACGCCACCCATCCGGCCCTTTTCACGCAGCGCCGCCAGCAGGCGATCCACCCCGATCGACACCCCAACCGCAGGCACTTCCTGACCCGTGAACCGCTTCACCAGACCATCGTAACGCCCGCCGCCAGAGACCGAGCCAAACTGCCGCTTGCGGCCCTTCTCATCAAGAATTTCAAAGGTCAGCTCCGCCTCAAACACCGGCCCGGTGTAATAGCCCAGACCGCGCACAATGGAGGGGTCGATCTCAATCCGGTCACTGCCATAGCCACCAGCGGCCAGCAGCTCACCAATCTGTTCCAGCTCGGCAATGCCCTCAGCCCCCACCTTGGAGGCGCCAACAGCGCCACGCAGGTTGTCAAAGGTCTTGGCAACATCACCCGCTTTGGAGGTCAGGAAGGCAATCACCGGCTCGATCTGGTCGTCAGACAGGCCCACACCATCGATATAAGCGCCAGAGGCGTCCAGACGGCCTTTGCCCAGCAGCTCACGCACGCCGCTTTCGCCCACCTTGTCGAATTTGTCGATGGTGCGCAGCACGTTGTCACGAGCAACCGGGTCTTCACCAAGCCCCATCACTTCCAGCACGCCGTTCATGACCTTGCGGTTGTTCACCCGCACAAGGAAATCCCCGCGCGGAATGCCCACGGTCTCCAGCGTGTCAGACAGCATCGCGCAGATTTCCGCATCCGCCGCCATGCTCGCCGTGCCCACAGTGTCCGCATCACATTGATAAAACTGACGATAACGCCCCGGTCCCGGCTTTTCATTGCGCCACACAGGCCCCATCGCATAGCGACGGTAGGGATTGGGCAAATCATTGCGGTGCTGTGCATAAACCCGCGCCAGCGGCGCGGTCAGATCATAGCGCAGCGCCATCCAGTCACCCTGATCTTTCTCGTCAAACTCCTGCCAGGCAAACACGCCTTCATTGGGGCGATCGACATCCGGCAAAAACTTGCCCAGCGCCTCAACGGTTTCCACCGCGCTGCTTTCCAGGGCCTCAAACCCATAGCGATGATAGACCCCAGCGATCTGATGCAGCATCTCGGTGCGCTCTGTCACCTCCACACCAAAATAGTCGCGGAACCCCTTTGGCGTAACTGCCTTGGGGCGGGGGGCTTTCTTCTGCTTGGCCATTGCTATGGTCCCTGTGAAATAATTACGCCTGTGCCTTTACAGAATGCCCCGCACAGGAGCAAGGAAAGGCTTTATGACAGTCTCAAGAACCGTGGCATTTCCGGTGCTTCCGTAGGGTGCGCATTCACTGCGCACCTGTGCCGTCACAACGACGACAGGCCTTCCGCGATATCCTCCGCAATCTCCGCAGCACCTTCTGGATTGTGTTCCGCCAGAACCCGCACCCCCAAGAGGTCAGACTGATAGCGCCGCGCAAGCTTGTTGGGATCATGACTGGCGCGGATCTGACCCGCAGCCTGAGCCTGGGCAAAAACATCTGCAAAAACCTGCTCAAAGGTATTCAGATGCGCTGCCGCCTGATCCGCCAGAGGGTGGGCATGCGTGCGCAGCTCCAGCAGCGTTTTGGACAGCATACAGGCCATCGCGGGCGCTTGCGCATCCTGAACAGACAGCATCGGCCAAGACTTGAGCGCGTTGAGCGGGCCAATCTCATTGACCAGCACCGCAATCGCCTTTGCGCCATCGCGCGCAAATCGATCAAGCGCCAATTCAAACAAAGCATCCTTGGAGCCAAACGCCGCATAAAAGCTGCCCGGCTTGAGTTTGAGTTCATTTTCAAGATCTTTCAACGACGTGCCCGCCCAGCCACGCCGCCAGAACAAATCCGTGGCACGGTCAATCAACTCATCTTTGTCAAAACTCGGGCGGCGGGGCATGGCTCACACTTTCTTGAACGATCACTCAAAATATATACTTGAGTGATCACTCAAGAAACCCTAATTCCACATCACCAACCCAGAAAAGGAACCCTCCGATGTCTTTCCCCTCCCACGACCTCACCTCCGCCCCAGAAGAGTCCAAACCACAGTTGGAGGCGGCACAGAAAGCCTACGGCACCATCCCCGGCCTGTACAAAGTGCTGTCTGAAAGCCCGCAGGCGTATCAGGCCTACAACGCCCTGCACCAACTGTTCACCGCCACCGCATTTGACGCCGAAGAGCTGACCGTTGTGTGGCAATCCATCAATGTTGAGCATGGCTGCCACTACTGCGTGCCCGCCCACAGCGGCATCGCCAAAAGCATGAAAGTGGCAGATGAGATCACTGAAGCACTGCGCAACGAAACCCCGCTGCCCTCTCCAAAGCTTGAAGCACTGCGCACCTTCACCGTGCAGATGGTGCGCGAGCGCGGCAATGTGACCGATGCACAGATGCAGGCGTTTTTTGAGGCAGGTTACGGCCACCGCGCCGTGCTCGATGTGATCTTGGGTCTGTCTCAGAAAACCATTTCCAACTACGTCAACCACGTGGCCAAGACGCCTGTGGATGCGATGTTTGAACCCCTGAAATGGGAGCGCAGCACCACGCCACTGGCGGTGTAACCCTCCCGAATGTGACCCATGCTCACACAGGGGCTGCGCTTGACGGCGCGGCCCTTTCGCGCCTATGGCAGCGCTATGGAACAGCTTGAAGAACAGATTGCCCACCTGACCCGCACCATCGAGGATCTCAGCGATGTGGTGGCCCGCCAGGACAGCGAAATCGCCCTGCTCACCCGCCGCGTGCACATGCTGATGGAACGCGAAGCCAGCCGCGAGTCTGAGGGCGGCGGTGGCGTGGTCATCGGCGACGAACGCCCGCCACACTATTGACCGTCCGGTCGCTCAGCTGCGCTGAGCCTGCGTGAGGGCGCTGCCCTCGTCACATCAATGATGTGACTTCACCCGGGATATTTTTGGAATGAGAAAGCTGGCGGGTGTTTCCTCCTCCGCGGGGCTGAGATAGCCTGTGGCAATGACCACAGCTCCCCGATTCATTCACCTGCGCACCCACACGGAATACTCTCTGCTGGAGGGCGCCGTGCGCGTGAAAAAACTGCCCGCGCTTTGTGAAAGCATGGGCATGCCTGCGGTGGCCATCACCGACACCAACAGCCTGTTTGCCGCGCTTGAGTTTTCGGTGGGCGCGCAGAAAGCCGGCATTCAGCCCATCGTGGGCTGTCAGGTCGATCTGCACATGCCGCACAACGACCCGACCGGGCGCACCGCGCCGCCGCCCCCCGCCCCCATCGTGCTGCTCAGCCAGCGCGAGGAAGGCTATGAAAACCTCATGAAGCTGTCCTCCTGCCTCTACGTGGACAAGGGCGGGCAGCTGCCGCAGGTCACGATGGAAGAGCTGGCGGCGCATTCGACTGGGCTGATCTGTCTCACGGGTGGGCCGGACGGGCCGATGGGGCGCATGATGCGCGCAGGCCAGCACGCCGCCGCGCAGGCCATGATGACCCGCTTCAAAGAGATCTTCGCCGACCGGCTCTATGTAGAGCTGCAGCGCCATCCCGGTGAACATGGCAAACCCGAAGCCGAACAGCGGACCGAGCGCGGCTTTATCGAAATGGCCTACGCCATGGACATCCCGCTGGTCGCCACCAATGATGTCTACTTCCCTACAACCGATATGTATGAGGCGCATGATGCGCTGATCTGTATCTCGGAAGGGGCCTATGTGGATCAGCAGGAGGGCCGCCGCCGCCTGACCCCGCAGCACTATTTCAAATCGCAAGAAGAGATGATCACGCTGTTTGCCGATCTCCCTGAAGCGATTGAAAACACGGTGGAAATCGCCAAACGCTGCGCCTTTGCCACCTATCTGCGCGACCCGATCCTGCCCAAATTTGCCGACGATGAGGTGGCTGAGCTGCGCCGCATCGCCAATGAGGGCCTGCAGGCCCGCCTTGCGGTGATCCCCCACGCCGTCAGTGTGGAGGAATATCAGGAACGGCTCGATTTTGAGCTCGGCATCATCGAAGGCATGGGCTTTCCCGGCTACTTCCTGATCGTTGCGGACTTCATCCAATGGGGCAAGGATCAGGGCATCCCCGTGGGGCCGGGCCGGGGCTCCGGTGCGGGCAGCCTTGTGGCCTACGCGCTCACCATCACCGACCTGGATCCGCTGCGCTACTCGCTGCTGTTTGAACGCTTCCTCAACCCGGAACGGGTGTCGATGCCCGACTTTGACATCGACTTCTGCATGGACCGCCGCGAGGAGGTCATCAAATATGTGCAGCAGAAATACGGCCGCGACAAAGTGGGACAGATCATCACCTTTGGTGCGCTTCTGTCCAAAGCCGCCGTGCGTGACATCGGCCGCGTGTTGCAGATGCCTTATGGCCAAGTGGATCGCCTCTCCAAGCTGATCCCGGTGGAGGGCGTGAAGCCCATGTCCATCGCCGACAGCCTCAAGGAAGAGCCCCGCCTGCGCGAAGAGGCCGAAAACGAAGAGGTGGTGAACCGCCTCCTGACCTACGGCCAGCAGGTTGAAGGGCTGTTGCGCAACGCCTCTACCCACGCCGCTGGTGTGGTGATTGGTGACCGTCCGCTGGATGCGCTGGTGCCGCTTTACCAAGATCCCCGTTCTGACATGCCCGCCACCCAGTTCAACATGAAATGGGTCGAACAGGCGGGTCTGGTGAAGTTCGACTTCTTGGGTCTGAAAACCCTCACGGTAATCCAGAACGCCATCGAGCAGATCCACAGCTCGGGCCGCCCGCTGCATGTGGCCGCCGATGGCACCCAGCTCTATGAGCCTGCCGATGGGGCTGAGAACCAGATCAACGCCATCCCGCTGGATGACAAACCCACCTACGATCTCTATTCCGCCGCCAAAACTGTGGCCGTGTTTCAGGTGGAATCCACCGGCATGATGGATGCGCTCAAGCGCATGAAACCCACCTGTATTGAGGACATCGTTGCCCTTGTGGCGCTCTATCGCCCCGGCCCGATGGAGAACATCCCGGTCTATTGCGAGGTCAAAAACGGGCAGCGCGAGATCGAATCCGTCCACCCGCTGATCGACCACATCCTTGAGGAAACTCAGGGCATCATCGTTTATCAGGAACAGGTGATGCAGATCGCGCAGGTCATGGCGGGCTACTCCCTTGGCGGCGCCGACCTGTTGCGCCGCGCCATGGGTAAGAAGATCAAAGAGGCGATGGACGCCGAGCGCCCGAAATTCGAAAAAGGCGCGGCCGAAAACGGCGTTCCGGCCAAGAAAGCCTCCGAGGTTTTCGACCTTCTGGAAAAATTCGCCAACTACGGCTTTAACAAATCCCACGCGGCCGCCTATGCGGTGGTGAGCTATCAGACCGCCTGGCTCAAAGCCAACCATCCGGTTGAATTCATGGCCGGGGTGATGAACTGCGATATCCACCTCACTGATAAGCTCGCGGTCTATTTTGAAGAGGTCAAAAAAGCCCTCAAACTGCCCTATGTGCCACCCTGCGTGAACCGCTCTGACGCCACCTTCAAAGTGGTCGATGGCGCGCTGGTCTACGCCCTTGGGGCGCTGAAAAACGTCGGTGTGGAGGCGATGAAGCTCGTCACCGAAGGCCGCAAGGTCGACGGGCAGGATAAGCCTTTTGCCACGCTCTTTGATTTCGCCCGTCGGGTGGATCTCAAAAAAGTGGGCAAACGCCCGCTGGAAATGCTCGCCCGCTCCGGCGCCTTTGATCAGCTCGATGGCAACCGCCGCCGTGTGCTGGAAAGCCTCGATGGTCTGGTCAACTACTCCGCCGCCATTCAGGAACAGAAGACCTCAAATCAGGTCTCGCTCTTTGGCGAGGCCGGGGATGACCTGCCAGAGCCGCGCCTCTCCCCCGCCGGGGACTGGTTGCAGGCTGAGCGTCTGGATGAGGAAGCCAAGGCTATCGGCTTCTTCCTCTCCGGTCACCCGCTCGAAGATTACATGGCCGCTCTGAAACGCAAGCAGGTGATGACGCTGGATGAGCTCACCGACAAGGCGCGCGGCGGGGCCTGTATCGCCAAACTTGCCGGTCGTGTTTCTGGCCGCCAAGAACGCAAATCCGCGCGCGGCAACCGCTTCGCCTTTGCCCAGCTTTCCGACCCAACCGGGGCCTATGAGGTCACGATCTTCTCGGACACGCTGGAAAAATGCCGCGACTATCTGGAGACTGGCTCCAAGGTGGTGGTGACCGTGAAGGCGGAAATGGAAAGTGATCAGCTCAAGCTACTGGCCCAATCCATGACCCCGGTGGACACCATTGTTGCCGATGCCGGAAATGCGGGCCTCAAGATTTTCCTCGATGATGCCAACGCCGTGGGGCCAGTGGCAAACATCCTGCAGGGCGCAAAGGAAAGCATGCCAAAGGCCCCCAAAGGGCCGATCATGTTCTGCCTCACCAATATGGAGCTGCCCGGCGAGGTGGAGATCGACGTGGGCGCAGGCTTCCCGGTCAATCCGCAGATCAAAAGCGCGCTGAAATCTGTCGAAGGCGTGATGGCGGTGCAGGAGGTCTGACCTCCCGCGCTGCGCTTGGGTCCGGCTCAGCTGCGCTGAGCCTGTGGAGGGCGCTGCCCTCGCCCCATCACAGATGGGGCTTCACCCGGGATATTTTGGGCAAGAGGAAGGCGCAACGCGCGGCGCCTTAAGGTTTTGCAGCCGCCTGAATTTGGCACCTACGCAATACAGCCGTGATACCGACGCAATACCGACGTCGCGATTTAGGGTTAATATGACCAAATCGCCGCGCAACACTTTGGCCATGACGCAGCGGCGATGACGCCGCGTTCAGGGGTGACAGCGCCTCTGCTTTACGTTTTGGTCAACTCAAATAACGAGGCACCGATGGAGGCACCCGTGACTCACTATCCCCATATGCTGGCCCCGCTTGATCTGGGCTTCACCACTCTGAAAAACCGCGTCCTGATGGGCTCGATGCACACCGGGCTGGAAGAAACCAAAGACTGGAACCGAGTGGCCGAGTTTTATGCCGAACGCGCCCGCGGCGGCGTTGGCCTGATCGTCACAGGCGGCATGGCCCCTTCCAAAGAGGGCGGTGTTTTCCCCGGCGCCGCAGGGCTGTTTTCCGATCAGGACATCGCCAACCACAAGGTGGTGACAGACCGCGTCCATGAGGCCGGAGGCAAGATCGCCATGCAGATCCTGCACGCCGGACGCTATGCCTATGGGCCGGAATGTGTGTCGGCCTCCCCGATCAAATCCCCGATCTCCCCTTTCCCGCCCAAGGAATTGGATGAAGAGGGAATTGAAAAGCAAATTCAAGACTTTATCACCGCCACCGTCCGCGCACGTGAGGCCGGATATGACGGTGTGGAGATCATGGGCAGCGAAGGGTATTTCCTCAATCAGTTCATCTGTACCCATGTGAACAAGCGCACCGATCGCTGGGGCGGCGCTTATGAAAACCGCATCCGCTTGCCCATCGAAGTGGTGCGCCGCTGCCGCGAGGCTGTCGGTGAGGACTTCATCATCATCTACCGTCTGTCGATGATTGATCTGGTGCCCAATGGCTCCACCCACGAAGAAGTGGTGCAGCTGGCGCAAGAGATTGAAAAAGCAGGTGCCACCATCATCAACACCGGCATCGGCTGGCACGAAGCGCGCATTCCAACCATCGCCACCTCCGTGCCCCGCCGCGCCTTTGCATGGGTCACCAAAAAGCTGATGGGCAAGGTTGGCATCCCGGTTATCACTTCCAACCGCATCAACACGCCAGAAGTGGCCGAAGAGGTGCTGGCCGAGGGCTGCGCCGACATGATTTCCATGGCCCGCCCCTTCTTGGCGGACAGCGATTTCGTGAACAAAGCCGCCCAAGGCAAAGCCACCCACATCGCCCCCTGCATCGGCTGCAACCAGGCTTGTCTGGATCACACATTTGGCGGCAAGCTCACATCTTGTCTTGTGAATCCAAGGGCTTGCCACGAAACCGACTTGCCGATCCTTGCTGCGGATGCGATGAAGTCCATCGCCGTTGTCGGCGCTGGGCCAGCCGGCTTGTCCGCCGCAATGACCGCCGCGCAGCGCGGCCACAAGGTCACCCTGATCGACCGCGCCGACAAACTGGGCGGCCAGCTCAACGTTGCCAAACAGATCCCCGGCAAAGAGGAATTCTGGGGGCTCGTGGACTGGTATGAAGCCATGGTCGCCGATCTCGACATCGAGGTTCGGCTGAACACCGAGGCCACTGCCAACACACTGGCTGGCTTTGACGAGGTCATCATTGCCACCGGCATCGTGCCCCGCGATCCGGGCATTACGGGCCAAGACCGCCCCGAGGTGCTGAGCTATCTTGATGTGCTGCGCGACAAGAAACCTGTCGGCAAAAAAGTCGCCGTCATCGGCGCAGGCGGCATCGGCTTTGATGTTTCCGAATTCCTTGTGCACGAAGGGGAAAGCCTCACCGAAAACCTGCCGGAATGGATGGTGGAATGGGGGGTCGCAGACCCTGCAGAACACCGTGGCGGCCTTGCCCCCGAAGGTGCGCAGCCTCACGCCCCCGCACGTCAGGTCACGCTGATGCAGCGCAAGGCCAAAGCACTGGGCAAAGGTCTTGGAAAAACAACCGGTTGGATCCATCGTGCCGCGCTTAAGATGAAAAACGTCGAGATGCTTGGCGGCGTGAACTACGAGCGGATCGACGATGAGGGCCTGCACATTTCCTTCGGCGAAGCGCGTGAAAATCCTCGGGTGATCGCAGTCGACAATGTGGTGATCTGCGCAGGTCAGCTTTCTGATCGTAGCCTCGCTGATGCCTTGGAAGCCGAAGGCGTCACCTGCCACGTGATTGGCGGGGCGGATGTGGCTGCCGAGCTTGACGCAAAACGCGCGATCAACCAGGGCACACGCCTGGCTGCAAGCCTGTAAAGCTCTGATAAGAAAACCAAAAGGGGAGCGCTGGCCGCTCCCCTTTTTTGTGGTCCGCACAAAAGAAAAAGCCCGAGTTCGCGAAGAACCCGAGCCAAGGTTGCTTTCATAGAAAGCCAGGGAAAGTTACCAGTTGGTCGGGCCTTTGTCGCCAAAAGCGTGGACCATAAAGTCAATAAACGCGCGCACTTTAGGCTGGGTAAAACGCCCGGGTGGATAGACCGCATAGATGCCTTGTGTCTCTACCGGCAGATCTGGGATTGCCTCCTCGACCAGCCCCTGTTCCAGCGCTTCGCCGTAAAGAAAGCTCGGCAGATAGGCGATGCCAAGGCCAGACTGCGCAGCGTTGAGCAATGACTGACCATCATTCACCGAAAGCCATCCGGCCGTGCGCACCTGCCGCTTTTCGCCAGACGGTGCGGTCAGCTTCCATACTGCGCCATTGGCCTGGCTCGAATAGTGCAACAGTTTATGGTGGTTCAGATCGTCGATTTTTTCCGGGCGTCCGTATTTTTCAAAATAGGCCGGACTCGCAATCATACGTTTCGTCGTCTCGGTCAGCTTACGCGCCCGAAGGGTGCTGTCTTCAAGCTCCCCAATTCTGATAGCCACGTCAAACCCTTCAGAGATCAGCTCCACATAGCGATTATTGAGCACCATATTCACAGTGATATCAGGGAATTCCGCCAAGAAGTCTCCCAGCACCGGGGAGAGGTGATTGACGCCAAAATCCGTCGCCACCGATATCCGCAACAGGCCCGAGGGCGCTGACTGCATGGAGGTCACCAACGCGTCCGCTTCGCCAGCATCATTCAGGACGCGGCGGGCACGATCATAATAGGCCAACCCAATCTCTGTAGGTGAAACACGGCGGGTCGTACGGTTCAACAGACGCGCGCCCAAACGGGCTTCAAGGGAAGAAACGTGTTTTGACACCGCCGACTTGGAAATGCCCATCTTCTTGGCGGCATCCGTGAATCCGCCTTGATCCACAACAGTGGCGAAAGCTTCCATCTCGGTCAGGCGATCCATGCTGGTGTCCTTTAGTTACTCGCTTGAACACCATCTATGCCCCCAGAATCAGGCAGGATATGGGCAGAGGCCGGACAATATCGGGGTTTTCATGGGATCGTTTGCGGCATGGAAACAGGGAAACACTCGGTTTCCACGTTTCGTAAGCCCCCAGAGACACATCAAAACCGCACTCGACTTAGGTGTAAATCTACCTAAACAGCGCAGGCCACAAAACATCTGTGTTGTGCCCAGCTTCGCCAAACAGACTGATCTGCCTGCCGATCAGTCGCCCAGTTTGGCGTGGACCTCATCCAAGTCAATTTCTCCAATCGGCATTTTGTTGGCCGGATTCTCAAAATCATATTTGAACAGGTGAAAGTCGCGCTTGTAGATTTCATAGACCAGATGCATCGAAAGATCGTCGAAATAGTCTTCCACCGGATGCGCGCGCTTGGGGCCGTGGCCCTCAGATTCGTTGAAGCGCGGGATGTTTGTTAGATCCACCGCATGCGGCGTCTCAATCTGATCCAACACGCTCTGCATGCCGTCGTTGAACTGTTCGGTCCAGAAAATCTTGTCGTAAGCCCCACCATTCACGATGAATGTAGAGATATGGCCGGACATGGCGGACCAGTGAATGTCAGGATCCATCGGGCGACGCCAGCGAATGGTGTCGCGTGCAAACAAGAGAAAACGGCGGAAGCTCTGAATCTGGTCAAACTCCTGCTTGCCGTCATCGCCGCCCACTTCGATTCCATACTTCTGAACCAACATCGGCACCAGATTGCCCCGATAGCGCTTGCCGTTGCGCTGGATGCCGCAAATCTTGTCAAAGAAAGACGAAAGAATGCGCGTGTAAGGATTGCGCACGCAGGTGAACGCATACGAGCGATGGTCACGCACATTGTCGGTGATGTGTTGGTGACTGCCTTCGAGCGCCCATTTGTGCATCCCACCTTTGGCATCATGGATATCGCCATCAAAAAACGCGCCATGATCGGAGTAATACATGATCTGTCCGATCGTGGAGCACGCACACTTCGGCACAACGCGGTATACCACGCTCTCGCTTTCCGTCATCCAAGTGCCGGGAAATCCCATTGCCATGCCTCCGCTATCGCCGTGTTTCACGCAAATACCACGGTCTTGCTTTTGTATTTCAAAATTCCAAACAATGCCTGTTTATTCAACGTGCGTTCATCTTTAAATGGATAATTACAGAACGTCAAAGCGGGGATCGAATAGGCTACATGGCGAGAATTGCTTACATTCTTTTGTGCCACAAGGATCCAGAGGCGATCATCAAACAGGCGCAGCGTCTTACGGCCACCGGCGATCACATTTGCATTCATTTTGACGGTCGTGCCAAACCAGAGCATTTTCGACTGCTGCAAGAGGCGTTAGGCAACAACGAGAATGTGGCCTTTGCTGAGAAGCGTGTTAAATGCGGTTGGGGAGAGTGGTCACTGGTTGAGGCCACACTGAACGCTGTTGAAACGGCTGTCAAAAAATTCCCGCGCGCCTCCCATTTTTATATGGTTTCGGGTGACTGCATGGTCATCAAATCGTCTGAGTACATCCATAACTTTCTCGACGAAAACGATGTCGACTTCATCGAAAGCTTTGATTTCTTTGAGAGCAACTGGATCAAAACTGGCATGAAGGCTGAGCGCCTGATCTATCGCCATTGGTTCAACGAGCGCACTCAGAAGCGCCGCTTTTATGCGACCTTTAACCTGCAGAAAAAGCTGGGCCTGAAACGCGAGATCCCCGCCGACATCCAAGTGATGATTGGCAGCCAATGGTGGTGTTTGCGCCGCCAGACCATCGAAGCGGTGCTGAATTTCACGCGAAAACGCCGCGATGTGATGCGCTTTTTCCGCACCACGTGGATACCGGATGAGACGTTTTTCCAGACACTTGTGCGTCATCTCGTGCCAACCGAAGAAATCCGCTCCCGCACGCTGACCTTCCTGATGTTCACCGACTACGGGATGCCGTTGACATTTTACAACGATCACTACGACCTGCTGATCAGCCAGGATTACCTCTTCGCGCGCAAGATCAGCCCTGATGCCCTGGAGCTCAAGGAGCGCCTCGGGCAACTTTACGCGGAGAAGGGCGTACAATTCCAAATCTCCGCTGAAGGCCCGAGCCTGTTCCGCTTCCTCACCGGGCGCGGAAGACAAGGCAAGCGTTTTGCCAGCCGCTTCTGGGAAACAGAAAGCACATTGGGCCGAGATCGTGAATTGATGTTATTGGTGTGCAAGAAGTGGCACGTGGCCAAACGCTTGCTGGACAAAATCAGCCAGACAACAAACATCCCAACAATTGCTTATCTGTTTAACGAGGAAGGGACAGAGTTGCCTGACCTGGGCGGCATTCAATCCACCCTTGGCAAACGCACGCGCCATCGTCGGGCGCTTATGCGTATGTTGTTTGACTACTACGACACTGACCGCCTTCTGATTTGCCTTGATCCCAGCGCGCTTGAACTGATGCAGGATTTCTTCAGTGATCGATCCACCACGCGGATGCTGGAAATTCAGTGTGATTTTTCAGATCAGTATCTTACCGGCCATGCTATCCGGATCGGCCTCGCAGGCGAGCAGACCCCGGCGGAAACACTGGAACGTCTCCTGCCAACCATCAAGCGCGACATTTTCAATGAGAGTGACCGCATTCGGGATGCAGGTTTTGAAAACCTATCACGCATGATTGAGGGCAGCTCAGAGGACAGTCACACCAACGCCATAAAGAACTTTTTGCATGTCACAGATGAGACCGCTCAAGAAATTGTGCGAACGGACTATCTGTTCAGCGACTAAGGCACGGCAGGGTCAGCGACTGCTGGTCAGCTTCAGGAAGACATCTTCCAAGTCAGCTTGCTCGGTTTTCACATCTTGGATTGAGATCCCAGCGACACGTACCGCATTGAGCACATCTTCGGCTGAGGTGGTATTGGCCTGATAGCTGATCGCCAAAGCGCCATCCGGGCGACGCTCCACTGAAATACCTTCAGCTTCGGGCAAGATATCAACGGCGCCAGCAGGCTGGATCAACATACATTTCTGATCGATATGCCCCAAGAGATTGCGGGTGCTGTCCTGCGCCACCAACTCTCCCTGATTGATGATCGCAATCTCATCACACATCTCCTCAGCTTCTTCGAGGTAATGCGTGGTCAGGATGATCGTTGTGCCCTGCTCTTCATTCAGACGCCGCACATTGCGCCAAAGCATCTGTCGCAGTTCGATATCCACACCGGCGGTTGGCTCGTCCAAGACCAGGACTTGTGGCGCATGTACCAACGCCTTACCAAGCAACAGGCGTCGCCGCATCCCACCTGACAAAGTGCGCGCATATGCGTCGGCCTTATCAGACAGCCCAATCATTTCCAAAATGGCATCACTCTGTCGCTGTGCCTTGGGCACACCATAGAGCCCCGCTTGAACCTCCAGCGCCCCACGCGGCGTAAAGAAAGGGTCCAGGTTCAGCTCTTGTGGCATCACCCCAATCGCCGCGCGCGACTGGCGCGGATTTTCATCCTGATCAAATCCCCAGATGCGCACGCTGCCTGCGGTCTTGGTCACGAGGCCTGCCATAATATTGATCATGGTGGATTTGCCGGCTCCGTTCGGCCCCAGCAGGCCAAAAATGCATCCCGCTGGCACAGCCAAATCTACGCCCTTAAGCGCCTGTTTCTCTGGCTCACCACGGCCACCCTTGTAGGTCTTCTGCAGCCCGCGGATTTCAATCGCATTCTGAACCATGACCGCTCTTGCCCCTCGCTGTGCAATCCATAATATTTGCCCTATCGAAACGGGGCCGGTACCACAACCAAATCCCGGGAAATTGCCAAGTGACGGGCCAGCGCCTAACCCAGCCAAAGGATGTTTGCGATGACGATTGCCGCCCCTGAAACCAAGATCGTTGACAGCTATCGCATTGCCTGTGACGGCGGCGAGGGTGCCTTGGGCCATCCCCGTGTCTGGTTGCAGATCCCAAATGAACACGGCTGGGTCGAGTGCCCCTATTGCGACTGCAAATATATCCACAAAGACTTCGAAGACAAAGTTGCCTAAGCAATCCATCCGCGCCGAGGTGCCCCTCCGAGGCACCCATCGCATCGGTTTTACAAATGGGTCTGTGCAAACTGCCGATCTGGGGCTTCAAGATGCGCCACAGAATTGAACTGTGCCAGCAAAGGCTTGCCCAGGACCATCTGCCAGCGGTGCACTGAGGTGTTCTGGATCGCCAGACACATCTGCGCCCAACCGTCTACGTCAAGCGAAAGCGTCTGCCGCAGTACCGCGCCAATCAAGCCACCAGAGGTGACCACCAGCGCGCGCCCCTCACCGGAGGCGATGTCCACCATCGCCGCCTTCACCCGCGCATCAAAATCGGCATAGCTTTCCGGTACACCTTTGATCTCGCCCTCCTGCCAGGCGCGTAAAACACGCGGCATGTGACGTACAAACCCTTCACGATCTGACGGCACCTCCAGCCCGAACTGCTCTTCCATCAAACGGGACAGATCAAAATAGGCAAATTCATTCAAACGGGGATCTTCCACGATCTCGGAAAACTCTGCCGCGCCAAGGCTCTCCGCTGTCTCCCGATGCCGCCGCATACTGCCCACATAGACGCGCTGAAACCGCTCACCATTGCCTCGCAGATGCGCACCGAGCCATGCGGCCTGTTGATGACCCAAAGGCGACAGCTTGTCATAGCTGTGCTCATCGCGGGCTTCGGTGTTGGCCTGTCCGTGGCGCACAAGGGTGATGTGAGGCATCTGCGACCTTTCTCAACTGCAGCGGTGGCCCATGCGTAGCGAAGACACGCGTCTTCGGAAAGCAAATTCGCTACCACCGGCTTGCGCTTCGCGTTCTGAGGTTTAGGGTTTGGCCATTCACAAATGAGGCCCCTCCATGCTCAACCCCGACCGTTTTCTTCAAGACCTACATGCGCTGCGCGCCATTGGAGCGGCGGGTGGTGGCAAAGGTGTGCAACGACGGGCCTTTAGTGCAGATGACATTGCCGCCCGCCAATGGCTTGCCACCCGATTTGAAGAGGCAGGGCTGACGCCACATTTTGATCCGGCTGGTTCGGTCTGGGGACTGGTAGAGGCACCCTCGTTGCTGCTCGGCTCACACACCGACACCCAGCCCGAAGGCGGCTGGCTCGATGGGGCGCTTGGCGTCATCGCCGGGCTTGAAATCGCTCGTGCCCATAAAGAGGGCGGCGGCCCACCCGTGTCCGTTGTGTCCTTTCAGGACGAGGAAGGCCGCTTTGGCGGCACCACTGCCAGCGCGCTCTGGAGTGGCGTGACCCAGCTCGAAGAGATAGACCAAGTGACAGATGACGCGGGCATCACCTTCGCAGAGGCCCGTCAGAGCATGGCCCATCTGGATCAGGGCTGGGTGGATCCTGCACAGTTCACTGGCTTTCTGGAAATGCACATTGAACAGGGCCCGTGGCTTGATCTGGCAGGTGAGCAAATCGGTATTGTGACCGAGATTGTCGGCATCCGCGATCTCAAGATCACCTTCGACGGCGCACAGAACCATGCTGGCACCACACCCATGTCCACCCGCAAAGACGCGTTTCAGATGCTTTCCGCGTTTAATCAATCGCTGAATGCCGCCCTGCCGGATATCGTCACAGACACCACAGTCTGGACCATCGGCCATGTCTCCCTGCACCCCAACGCCAGCTCCGTGGTGCCCGGCAGCGTGACCTTCTCCATGCAATGGCGCGACGGATCAGAGGGCCGCCTGCAAGACATGGACACACTGATCAGAAAGCTCGCCAAAGACTGTGCCTCTCGTTTTGGAGGAACCGTTTCTTTTGGTGGCGCGTGGTCCCTGCCCCCGACACAGATGGATCCGCGCTTTAAGGCCGCTCTTTCCGATGCCGCTGCCGAGCTGGCCCCGGATGCGCATCGCATGATGCCCTCAGGCGCGCTGCATGACGCAGCCAATGTGGCCAAAATCCTACCTGTCGGAATGCTGTTTGTGCCCTCCATAAATGGAGTCAGCCATGTATTTGAGGAAGACACCAAAGAAGCCGACTTGGTAAAGGGACTGCAGGTCCTGTCGCGTGCTGTGTCACGGCTTGCGAATTAGACTAATAGAGCTTTGACAGACACCAAAGGCATAAGAATGTGTATGCGCCGCGGAAAACATTTCATGAAACAGAGAATGTATGCGTGTCGCGCGCATACCCGCGTCTAAGCGCTTTACGTCGAAAAGAATCTGCCGCCAGCGATGCGTCACGCAAGTTGCCAAACATATTGACCACCGTGCGCCCTTTGCCGCCCTGCACGCCCCACTCTCGCAAAACCGAGACTTCATCAAATAAGTTCATCGCGATTTCAACCCGGTAGTACCTTGGGCGCGCCCAGCGCGTGGGTTTATACATCATGCAGATCGACATAACGCATTGTCTATGTCAGGCACACTCACAGCGCAACGCAGCTTCGCCCCACCCGAGAAAACCTGCCCTTTGCAAACCGCTCAGTATTTAATTGTCAAAGCTTAGCAAAACTGCCTCGACACGCCGATTGGCGTTGCGCCCTGTATCGGTCAAATTGCTTCCCACAGGTGCGAGATAGCCTGCGCCACGCGCTTCGATTTGTTTACTAGGCACGCCATGGAGCTCAACAAGCCTATTCTTCACCGCCTGCGCCCGCTGCTGCGAGATCCGGGTATTGACCTCTAACGTGCCCTGACTGTCCGTGTGACCGACCAGCGCGATGCGCATGTCCTCACGTGCTTTCAGATACTCCGCCAAGGCCGTCAGAGACTTAAATTCTTGATCAGCCAATTTCGATGCACCGGTTTCAAAAGAAAGATCGGAAAGAACCACATGGCCGTTCTGCTCCAATTCCGAGCCAAGATTTCTGATAGCGGCTATTGGCAAGACGGAATGACTTTCTGAAACTTGTACTTGAGTTTCATTTTGCGACGCATCCTGCGCTGCTTTCCCACTGGGCTCGTCAGTTTTTTGAACTGCAACGCTATCAATTTGGATCATGCCTGCCTGCACTGTCTGACTGACCATAACCCACGTGGCCTGCAACGAGTCGCTGGTTTCATTCACGCCGGCCAGATAGAAATAGTTGGAGAGATCCACAAACATCTTAGGTGGCGGGAACACATTGATGCCAAATCGAAAATCAAACCCACCACATGCATTTGTTTCACACTTAAATACAACGTCATAACCTTGGTCGCGCATCTGCGATTCAAGCTCAACCGCAAGCGCGGCCACACCAGGGTAATTGCGTGACAGCCGCCAACTGCGTCGGGTTACATTTCCTGGCAGGCTTCGGGAGGGAACAAAACCATCCTCGAAGGGGCCGGTTGACAACAACAATAGACCTTGCGGCTCCACCGTATCAGCCATCAGCTGACCTGCACCGTCAAACTGGGGTTCAAACGCCCAGCACGCAAACGGCATAACAATCGCCGCGCCTATTGCCAGGACAGTTTTCATCTTGCTAGCGCGTGATACTCTTCGTTGGGTGTCATGTTGGTTGCGGAGGCCACACGATTGGACATGTTATAGAACCCCGCCACATTGGCGATATCCCAGATGTCCTGATCGGAGAAACCAACATCGCGCAGCTTTTGACGGTCATTTCCTTCAATTGTACTCGAAGCCACCGTCATCTTTTCAGCAAAGGCCAGCATCGCATATTGCCGCGCATCCAGATCCGCCACACGCCAGTTCATCACCATCTTTTCGCCCAGACTCGGATCACCCGAAAGCTGCCGCACCGCGGCCCCATGCGCCACCAGACAGTAAAAACACTTGTTGATCGAGCTCACCGCTACCGCAATCATCTCGCGCTCAAGCTTACTCAGCCCGCTCTCGCCCAGCATCAGATCATTGTAGAGCGCGGTGAAAGCATTGAGCTTCTCCACCGTGATGGCATAGGCCTTCAGAACGTTGGGCACCATGCCCAGCTTTTCCTGACAAATCTCAAAATAGCGCTGCGTCTCCGGCGGCAGCGGGTCCATCATCGGAATGTCGAGTGCGGTTGGCATCTCTGCTGTGCTCATGGTCTTTCCCCTCCCTCAAGCGTTTGTTTTCTGGCGGTAATGATACTGTCCCACAACGCGCATCCCGAGGGAAGCATAGAGGGCGTTCGCCCCTTCGTTCGCTGTGGTGCAGATCACTGAAAGATGCGTGCCCCCGCGCTGCTGCACCCAGATCGCGGCGCGGCGCATCAAAAACCGCGCAACGCCCTGACGGCGCTGATGCGGAAGAATTTCAAGCGAGTGCACCATGCCGACACCCTCATGCATGGCGAGGAAGGACGCCCCCGCAGGCTTGTCGTTCCAGCGCGAAATCATCCCGGTTTTCGGGCCTTCTGCACGGCGCATCACATCGATACGTTCGGGGCCAACCCCACCTGTGGCCCAGATCTCTTCCATGATCTTGAGCGGCTCCCAAGCGGGGATTGCCGCCGTGCGCGGCGGCTCTTCTTGCGAAAGCGCCTCCACCTCGATCACATACATGGTGACAGGATCAATGACCTCATAGCCGCGCGCAGCCAGCGCCGCATCCAGGGCCTCTTCACCCTCACGCAGCTGAAACAACAAGCCCTGCCCGAGCGCGGTCATAGCCTGTTCTGCGCGAGCAATATCGCTGTCATCAAAGGAGCCCAGCGCGGTGGCTGCGGACACCCGCTTGCCCCCGCCTTTACCTTCGCGAATGAGAAACGGCCCAACGGCGAAACTCCGCGCTGCGGGCCATGTGGCGTCTACGACATCATAGAGCTGCCGCGCGTCCGGCGTCGCACTCATGAGAACAGCCCAGACAGCCGTGCCATCGCCGCATCAATGCGCGCACCATCTGTGCCGCGCACCACCACATTCGCCCCGTAAACGCCGTTGCGCTGATAGGGGTACGAGCCAATCGACAGATCAGAAAATTCCTCAGCCAGCGCCGCCAGCGGCCCGGCAATCTCACCTTCTCCCCGCTCGATGCGCAGGGTTTGGCTCAGCAACGGCGCGCCGCCTGTGAGGGTTGGCAGAACACTCGCCACCATCGCCTGAAACACAGAAGGCACACCGGCCATCACATAAACATTTTCCACCACAAACCCCGGCGCAACCGACACCGGATTGTCGATCAGGGTGGCACCATCGGGAATACGCGCCATCCGCTGGCGCGCCGCATTAAAATCCTGCCCGGAATTGTCATAATGCGCCTGCAACAGCGCACGCGCATCATCGCGAATGTCGATATGAACGCCAAAAGCCTCGGCTACGCAATCGGCCGTGATGTCATCATGGGTCGGCCCTATGCCACCGGAGGTGAATACACTGCCATACTCTGCCGACAGCGCACGCAGCGCACCAACGATTTTTTCCGGTACATCCGGCACTACGCGCACCTCAGCCAGCGTGATCCCTTGCTTGGTCAGCTCACCTGCCAGATAGTGCATATTCGCGTCGCGCGTTCTGCCCGACAGAATTTCGTCACCGATGACCAGCATGGCGGCAGTAGGGTTTGTCATGATCTCATTCCTTGTCAGCAGCTTAGTGCAGGTATAGGCCTGTCACATGCGCTTTCAAACCCCTCTTATCCCCGCCACGCTGATCCGTCGCTACAAACGCTTTCTCGCCGATGCGGTGCTGGAAAATGGCACAGAGGTGACCGCCCATTGTGCCAATCCCGGCTCAATGATGGGGCTGGCCGAACCGGGGATGAAAATCTGGCTTGAGCCCAATGATGACTCGAAGAAAAAGCTCAAGTACGGCTGGCGCTTGGTGGAGCATGAGAGCGGTGATTTCACCGGTGTGGACACTTCGGTGCCCAACCGCGCATTAAAAACCGCGCTGATGGCAGGCGAAATCCCCGAATACGCCAGCTACGACATGATCCGCCCGGAGGTGAAATACGGCCAAAACAGCCGGATTGATTTCCTGCTGTCCGGTGCCAGTCGCCCTGACCTCTATCTCGAGGTCAAATCCGTCACCCTGTCGCGCCAACCCGGTGTGGCCGAGTTTCCCGACAGCGTGACCGCGCGCGGGGCCAAACACCTGCAAGAGCTGATCGAGATGCGCGCCGAGGGTCATGACGCCGCCATGTTCTATCTGGTGCAACGCACCGATGCGAAGCAGGTGACACTGGCTCATGACATCGACCCGACCTATGCCGCGACCTTCATCAAGGCGCAGGCCGCCGGGGTCGAGGTGATCGCCTATCGCTGCGACATAACTCCAGAACAGATCATCATCGGAAAACGCCTGCCTTTTCACCTCCCTGAAACCCTTTCTGGCGCATAGCATAAGCCCCCTCTGGCGCTTTGAGGCATTTGCCCTTACATAGCGTCGAAACCTAGGTGATGGAGCAGTTCAGATGATCGGCAAAGGCCGCCAAACTCGCGATGGCATTCGCATTTACGCCCCAGGCGACCATGCCGGCATGCACAAAGCAGGCGCGCTTGCCTCTCAGATCCTTGATGAAATCGCAGAGCACGTGTTCCCCGGCCAGACCACGGCAGAGCTCGACCGCCTGATTGAGTCCAAAGTCGACGCGGCTGGCGCTGAATCCGCCACCATCGGCTATCGCGGCTACCAGCACGCCAGCTGCATCAGCGTAAATCACGTTGTGTGCCACGGCATCCCCGGCAGCCCGATCCCCAAGTGGAACAAAGAGACCAGCGCCCGCAAAGAAGACCCGATGCGCGCCGATGACAAACTGCAAGATGGCGATATTCTCAATATCGATGTCACCGTGATCGTTGATGGCTGGTTTGGCGACACAAGCCGCATGTATGTGGCTGGTAAGCCAAAACCATTTGCGAAAAAGCTCATTCAGGTTACCCATGATGCGCTGATGGTTGGTATTGACGCCGTTAAACCCGGCAATACCTTCGGTGATATCGGCAACGCCATTCAAACTTATGTCGAGCGTCAGCGGATGTCTGTCGTGCGCGACTTTTGTGGTCATGGCCTGGGTTTGGTGTTTCACGCGCCGCCAAACGTTCTGCACTACGGACGTGCAGGTAGCGGGCCAGTGCTGGAAGAAGGCATGTTCTTCACCATTGAGCCAATGGTGAACTTGGGCCGCGCTGAAACCAAAGTTCTGGATGACGATTGGACGGCTGTAACGCGCGACAAGTCTCTTTCCGCCCAGTTTGAGCATTCCGTCGGCGTAACATCTGACGGGGTAGATATCTTCACTTTGTCAAACGCCGGACGGTTTCATCCAACTTGGTCTTGATGGCGACATATCCAAAGCGTTGCGTGTTCGCCACCTGTGACGCTTTTGAGAAATGTCTTACCAAACCCTGACAATCACTGAATTCCGTCACGGAACCCCGCTCAAACTCATGGTTCTTGGGCTTGCAACCGCAAAGCTGCACATCAAAACTACCGCGTAGAAAAGACCGACGCGGGAGCGCACTATGGAATTTGACTATGTGATTGTTGGTGGCGGCTCTGCTGGCTGTGTTCTCGCCAATCGGTTGTCGGAGGATCCAAATACATCGGTTTGCCTGCTGGAAGCCGGTGGTGGTGGCAACAGCATTCTTGTGCGCATGCCGGCAGCTGTCGTCGCAATGTTGCCCGGGAAACCCGCCAAGATAAACAACTGGGCCTTTTCCACACTCCCCCAACCCGGGCTCAATGGTCGCATTGGCTACCAACCCCGTGGGAAAACGCTCGGCGGCTCCAGTGCGATCAATGCAATGCTCTATGTGCGTGGACAGCGACAGGACTATGACGATTGGGCAGCGCAGGGCTGTGAAGGGTGGGACTGGGAAAACGTCCTGCCGTATTTCCTAAAATCTGAAAACAATGAGCGCGGGCCAGACCCCCTGCATGGCACTTCTGGCCCGCTGCAGGTGTCTGAGCAAAAAGCACCACGCCCGATTTCAAAAGCCTTTGTAGATGCCGCCACTCAGATGCAACACCGTAGCAGCGCTGACTTCAATCGCGGCGACAACGAAGGTGTTGGACTCTATCAGGTCACCCAGTTTCACGAAAAGGACAAAAACGGCGAACGCTGTTCCGTCGCTGCGGCTTACCTTTTTCCCGTAATGTCACGCCCAAACCTCACAGTGGTTACTCAAGCATACGCCAGCCGTGTCACCTTTGAAGGCAAACGAGCAACGGGTGTTGTATACAAAAAGAGCGCCAAAGACGCTGACATCACGGTCACCGCCAAACGTGAAGTTTTGCTGTGTGGCGGCGCATTGAAATCGCCGCAAATCCTACAACTCTCTGGCGTGGGTGACCCAGATGATCTTAAAAAGCATGGCATCACCGTGCGCCATGCCCTACCTGGTGTTGGCAAGAACCTTCAAGATCATTTGGATTTCGTTCTGGCCTACAAGTCCAAAGACACAGACAATTTTGGGATCGGTTTCTCAGGAGCGGTAAACATGCTGCGCCATCTTTGGAACTGGCGCAAACATGGCAACTCAATGGCCGCTACGCCGTTTGCAGAAGGCGGCGCCTTTCTAAAGACCGACCCCATGATGGATCGTCCAGACATCCAATTGCACTTTGTCATCTCGATCGTGGACGACCACGCGCGTAAGTTACATCCGGGATATGGCTTCAGCTGCCATATTTGCAAATTGCGCCCAGAAAGTCGGGGAACCGTAACCCTAAAAAGCCCAGATCCTTTTGCGGCTCCAGCAATTGATCCCGCGTTCCTGGCAGACCGCAGAGACCTGGACACCATGATCAAAGGCGCGCGCATAACCAGAGAAATCATGCAAGCGCCCGCGATGAACAGCTATCGATACAAAGAGCTTTTTGGAACGGAACACGCGGTGTCCGATGCTGATTGGGAGGACCACATCAGGGCGCGCGCAGACACGATTTATCATCCTGCAGGGACCTGTAAAATGGGTACAGACGCCTTAGCTGTTGTGGACAACCAGCTGCGTGTTCAGGGGATGGAGGGATTACGCGTTGTAGATGCATCCATCATGCCCAATCTCATTTCAGGAAATACCAATGCGCCAACCGTAATGATTGCGGAAAAAGCGGCCCAAATGATAAAAGACGGACACTAGCACCCAATTCTCGTGAGCAGATCTTGTTTGGAGACTGGCTTTCCCAGCACCTCATCAATGCCTTCTGCCAAATATTCTTCGATTTGGTGCTTCATGACATTCGCCGTCACTGCGATGATTTGAGCCGCTTGCGCCCCTGTTGCGGCTTCGGTTTTTCTGATTTCGTTTGCGGCAGTGATCCCATCCATGACAGGCATTTGAATGTCCATCAGTATAACGTCATACGCCTTCGTTGAGGCCGCATTGACGGCTTCGAGACCGTCCACCGCCTCGTCTACATGTACCGGTGCATCTTTCAAAAATCTCTTTAGCACAAACCGGTTTGTTGCGTTGTCGTCGACGATCAGAAGCTTCTTGAGATCACCACGGCAGGCTTCGCTTCCGATCCCTGAGCCACCTTCAGTGGCATATCCATTCGGGGACTGAGGCGGCGCATGTTCTGTGTAGGGCAGCTCAAACCAGAAAACGGATCCATTCCCCGCATTGCTTGCCACACCGATGCGCCCTCCCATAGCTTCGCAAAAGCTACGTGAAATGGCCAAGCCAAGACCTGTTCCTCCCTTTGAGCGTGTCACACTCCCATCTGCCTGCGAAAAGGGCTCAAAGATCTTATCATACACCCCAGGATCAATCCCAAGGCCCGTATCACGCACCTCAAAGCGACAGACTTTACGATCCGGAAGGTACATGGCTTGCAAAGTGATCGACCCCGTTTCGGTGAATTTTATCGCATTTCCGATGAGGTTATGAAGAACTTGGCTCATACGCTGTTTGTCGCCTTTCACAAACTGCGGTAAGCCTGCCTTCGCTTCCAACGCCAATGAGAGCTGCTTTTCGCGCGCTGAAGCTGTGTAGAGTTCAATCGCCGCTTGGAGTGTACGCGGGAGATCAAAAACGCTGTCTTCAAGATCAAATTCGCCGGACTCCACCTTAGACAGATCTAAAACGTCGTTGAGTGTCTTTAGAAGCAGATCGCCTGCGTGCGAGACAATCGTCAGACAAGCCCTCTGGTCTTTACTCAAAGGTGTCTCAAGCAGCTCACTGGACATACCTATGATACCATTTAAGGGCGTTCTGATTTCATGACTGACATTGGCGAGAAAGCGAGATTTGGTCTCGTTTGCGATGGACGCTGCGCGCGCTTTTGCACGCAGTTCTTCTTCCTTGCGCATCGCACGGGCCACCAAACGCGCCTCAGCAATCAGATAAACAACCAGTATCGCAATCAGGACCAGAACCAACCGTTCACTTACGATGCCACGCGACTTTGCGAGTTGCTCCAGTTCGCGCTTGGAGAAAACTTGATTGGTGTAGGAATCCTGCCATGTCTTCTGCAGCACAAACCCCAAATCCTGCACATCACGTGCGTCTCGCAGAAGGGTTTCATGGTCAATACTCTCTCCGCTGAACAACACCGGATCGATTTCGACCAGTTTTTCTTTAAGCTCAGCTAGCGGATCAAAAAAGCTCTCAAAATAACGCAGATCGGAGGTCAAAGCGATGTCGACCTTGCTCCATAGCAACTCAAAGCGCAACATCACATCCTCAAGGTCAATGCCATGGCGCGAACTGCCGTTCAGCTCAGCTTCAAGCGCAAAGCTTGTCGAGTAGCCGAAATGCAATGTATCAACGATCACGTCATTGAGGCGCCAAATCGTCTCGTTGCTCCCAATTAGGGAGCGTTTTCTCAGCGCCTCCAGATCTCTTTGATTGGAAATGAACACAAACATCAAAGACACCAACAACCCGAGAGCGACCAAGGTCCTCAGGTTACGGAAAGTCAAATAGCCTTTGATGCGCCTCAACATCTACAATGTCCAAACGGTCAGCGAGACAAATCAAGTCGTTTGAGCTGCCAAACCATTCGACGTTCAGCATCAACCGAAAGCGGTTCTGAGCCAGTCATCGGGTAAATGATCCAGATAGGCCCGCGATCACGCACACGCATGTGCTCACCGTTGTGATCTAGCGCAAGCAAAACGGAATATTCCTCAGCATCACTGACAGGGATATCGACGCTATAGTCATTCAAAGCAAAGGCTTTAAGCGTGCCAGATTTGATGTCGAGGGAGGTCAACAAATCTGCCAATGGTGTGCCAGAAAAAGTATGCTCACCTTCTAGGAATGGCGTTTTTGTCGTTATGGTTTCCCAGCCAATTTCTTTTAGTTTTTGGCGATTGAATGCAAGCTCTTGTACATCCCCCGTGTCGCCCGTCACAGTCAAAATGGTTCGGCCCTGCTGTTCAGCAGTTAAACTCGCTGCAGCACATAAGATAGCAACGATACTGCATAGCGCGAAACGAACTAGCTTAACCATTGAACATCTCCATATTTAGTTTTGTATGATCTGACGTTTGCCCCGTTCGCGTCAGGTAACGCAACATACTTCCTACTACTTTTATTGACAAAAGTCGCATACCTCATGGCCTTTTAACAGAAGGATAACAACGCACGCCATGAACCGCTGATCAGCCCCACCTGAGTGGTCCGGTTTGACTGTTAGTGCATGACCGGCTGAGCAGCTCCCCTTGTTCGGACTGACCTGCTCCCCTGAAATGTCCTGAAATTTTGGTTAGCCTGTTCTCCAACTGAGGAGACAGACGATGAAAAGAAGCCGTTTCAGCGAAGAACAGATCATTGGCATTTTGAAAGAGCACCAGG
>NZ_JAGHQX010000014.1 GCF_017744095.1 Shimia sp. R10_1
TGCCGAAGTTCGCAGAACCCGCACAGCGCTACTGCCCGGCCGGGGTTTATGAGGTGGTGGAAGAAGAGGGCAAAGACGCCCGCTTTGTGGTCAACTTCCAGAACTGTGTGCACTGCAAAACCTGCGACATCAAAGACCCAAGCCAGAACATCACATGGGTCACCCCGCAAGGCGGCGACGGACCAAACTACCCGAACATGTGATTTTCCTTTTGGTGCAACATGGCATCAGCCAATCCCCGGTCTGCGCAAACAGGCCGGGGTTTTGCGTTTGGCTGGCTGATTTTTCCGGAACACGGGGCTTCCCTCCAAAACTTGAACGGAATTGGGCGCATTATTGCCTGCCCGCCATTGCGTGTCCCAATGGGCACGACTACGTTCAAGGGACAGCCTATGCATGGGAGTTTCACGTGGCCAAAAAGCTTTTCAGATCAGTTGCCTTGTCAGCGGTTTTGGCCGCGCTGTCGATTCCAGCGTATGCAGACGGTCTTGCAGGGTCATACCTCGCTGCACGCCAAGCCACTTATGAAGCGGACTACAGTGAAGCTGCGCGTTACTTCACGCAGGCGCTCACACGGGACCCTGGCAATCCACTGCTGCAAGAAAATGCGGTTCTCGCCTTTCTCGCCCTTGGTCAAATTGATCGTGCCATGCCGATTGCCCGTCAAATGGTCGCGGATGGCAATGGCAGTCAACTTGCCGAGATGGCCCTGACGACTGGACTGGTTGAAGACGGGAATTTTACGGAACTTCTTGAACGTTTGGCTGACGGCGGTGTCGGGCCTCTCGTTGATGGCCTGCTGAAGGCTTGGGCTGAAATTGGTCGCGGAGAAATGTCTAAGGGTTTAGAGGCATTCAACGAGGTTTCCAAAGAACCTGGGCTTGGTGGGTTTGCCGCATACCACAAAGCGATGGCTTTGGCGTCCGTGGGCGATTTTGAGGGCGCGCTGAGCGTCTATGAGGCCGATGCGATGGATGGGCTACAGCTGACGCGCCGAGGCGTGATGAGTGAAGTTGAGGTTCTGTCGCAGCTTGAGCGCAATGAAGACGCTATCGCACGCATTGATTCTGCGTTCGGCAGTGATTTGGATCCCGCTCTGCGCGAGGTGCGCGATCGCTTGGTGGCTGGGGAAACTTTGCCCTTCACGCATGTAACCAGTGCCGCAGATGGCATTGCTGAGGTGTATCATTCGATCGCAAGCGCGTTGCGCAATGAAGCAAATGCCGACTACACGCTATTGTATGCGCGTGTGGCAGAATACCTGCGCCCAACCCACACAGAAGCGTTGTTGATGACAGCTGAGTTGCTCGAAACGCTTGGTCGGTATGAATTGGCCTCTCAGACATACCAAAAGGTCCCAGCTGAGGACCCCTCGTTTCATGCTGCTGAGCTCGGGAGAGCGGAGGCCTTGCGCGAGACTGGCAAAACGGAGGCCGCGCTTGAAGTTCTTGAGCAGCTGACACGCAGCCATGGTGATGTGCCTTACGTCTTTACAGCGTTGGGCGATCTGCGCCGCCAGGAGCGTGATTTTGCAGGTGCGATAGAGGCTTACGATGCGGCGATAGGGCTGTATGACACGCTTGAGCGCCGTCAGTGGTTCCTCTTGTATGCGCGTGGAATCAGCCACGAAAGGCTTGGTCAGTGGGAACAGGCTGAAGCAGATTTTCGCAAAGCACTGGAGCTTAATCCCGAGCAGCCACAAGTGCTGAACTATCTTGGCTATTCACTTGTTGAAAAGCAGATCAAGCTTGATGAAGCGCTTGATATGATTGAGCGCGCTGTCGCGGTGCGCCCTGACAGCGGCTATATCGTGGACAGTCTTGGCTGGGTTCTTTTCCGTCTTGGACGGTATGAGGAAGCTGTTGAGCACATGGAGCGGGCCGTTGAATTGATGCCGGTTGACCCGGTTGTGACCGACCACTTGGGTGACGTTTACTGGGCCGTAGGGCGCAAGCTTGAAGCACAGTTTCAATGGCGTCGCGCATTGAGTTTTGTGGACGGTGACACGGTCGAGGAAGCCAACCCTGATCGTATTCGCCGCAAATTGGAAGATGGCCTCGATGTGGTCTTGGAAGAAGAGGGCGCTGCGCCGTTGACCGCAGAGAATCAGAACTGAGTTTTAAGCAGTTTTCGCTGTCTTAAGGCGCGCTTTGGTACGATCCGAGCGCACCTTTTGTCTGTTCAGTTCAGGCGTTCAACCACGTAATCCGCGATGCCAGTGAGCAAGTCTCGGATTTCATGCTCTGGCAGTTTCGCCATCGCGGCCTTGGCTTTTGCTGTCCAGGCATAGGCATCATCACGTGTGGCTGAGAGTGTGCCGTATTTGTCCATCAATTCAAGCGCATGCTCAAGATCACCGTCCTCTTGGCGCCCTTTTTCTATGGTGCGTACCCAAAATTGGCGCTCTTCTTGTGTCGCCTGCGCAATGGCTTTGATGACCGGAAGTGTGAGTTTGCGTTCGCGGAAGTCGTCCCCGATGTTTTTGCCAGTTTGCGATGTTTCGCCCTGATAGTCCAAAAGATCGTCGGCAATTTGGAAGGCGATGCCAAGTGCATCTCCATAGTCAAAAAGAGCCTTCACGATTTCTGGATCTGCATCAGCAATCACACCGCCAACCTCGGTGGCGGCAGAAAAGAGCGCTGCGGTTTTGCCACGCACAACCTGCAGATAGATGTTCTCATCGGTACGCAGGTCGGTCGCCGCTGTGAGTTGGAGAACCTCGCCTTCGGCGATGGTGGCGGATGCGTTTGAGAGGATCCGTAGCACATCGAGTGACCCCGTTTCCGTCATCAGCTGAAAACTGCGAGAAAAGAGGTAGTCGCCAACCAGAACCGAGCTTTTGTTGTCCCACAGCAGGTTTGCAGTGGGGCGCCCGCGGCGCTGCGCGCTTTCGTCAACGACATCATCATGCAAAAGAGTGGCAGTGTGAATGAATTCGACGGTCGCAGCGAGGTGCACATGGTGTGGGCCATTGTATCCACACAGGCGCGCGGCAGCGAGTGTTAGCATGGGGCGCAAGCGTTTGCCCCCGGCGCCAACCAAATGGGCAGTGACTTCTGGTATGCGCGGCGCATGTTCTGATGCCATGCGCGCTTCGATAAGGCTGTTTACCGCCTCCATGTCGTCGCGCAACAGAGTGGCGAGGGCTTCATGTGGTTTGCTGGCAGCGTGATCGAGGCTCATCTTAGACTTCCTGACGTGAGGGCTCGACAATCGTCGATCCCTGACTTTACATCCCCATTATGAAAGAGCTTTTGCGTAGCACCGATCCAACCATCATCGCCTTTGCCACAGCCCTGCTTCAAGGGGAGGGTATAGACTGCTTTGAAATGGACGTAAATATGAGCATCTTAGAAGGAGGCATCGGAATTTTTCCACGTCGCCTTATGGTGCGGAGTGAAGACTTGCAGCGCGCTGAGCGCGTTATGCGTGACAATGAGATTGCGATGGGGCGTCCGTGATGGAGCTTGAGGCGTCTCTAAACGAATTTTTGAACGGTCGTGTGCAACTTTGGCAGCCCACCAAAGGCTATCGTGCGGGGGTCGATCCAGTCATTCTGGCGGCGTCTGTTCCAGCCAAGACAGGCGATCAGGTGTTGGAGTTGGGGTGCGGCGTTGGTGCGGCCTTTCTGTGCTTGCACGCAAGAGTCGCAGGCGTGTGTTTTGACGCTGTGGAGATCCAGGCGGATTATGCAGCTTTGGCGCGAAAGAACGTCACAGAAAACGAGGCTGACGCTCGTATTTGGGACGCTGATTTAACAGCGCTTCCTAAGGCGCTGAAGCAGCGACAGTTTGATCACGTTTTGGCCAATCCCCCCTATTTTGATCGGTCTGCCAGCACGCGCGCAGAGGACATCGGGCGTGATGTTGCGATGGGAGAGATCTCTCCGCTTGCTGAGTGGGTGGCAGTGGCTGCAAAGCGGCTGAAGCCAAAGGGGACAGCGACGTTCATTCACCGCGCTGAAAAACTGCCTGAATTGCTGGAGGAGATGTCCGGAGTTTTGGGTGCGCTACAAGTGTTGCCTTTACAGGCCCGTGTCGGGCGAGATGCTGGTTTGGTTTTGGTGCGTGCCCAGAAAGGCGCGCGTGCGGCCTTTCGTTTGCATGCGCCAGTGGTGATGCACGAAGGCGCTGTGCATACACACGATGGTGAAAGTTATACGCAGCGAATGCGCGATGTTTTGCGCAACGGCGCTGCGCTGACATTCCCGTAGGCGTCGTATCAGTCGGGTAGTCAGTGGAGGGCTGATTCGCCGCCCGTTTCAATGGTCACATGTCGCGCATATGACAGCGGAGCGTGGATGTGGCGGAAATTCTCTTGTGTTTCGAATGTGACACAGTCGGTGCGTGACAGACGCTGGATTATGTGCTGCACTGTATGGGCTAAAGATCGTTTGGATAGGAGACCAAGATGAGCGTAAGCGCACACCTGCAAGAGCTGAAACGCAAACATGAAGCCCTCTCTGATCAAGTCGAACAGGAACAACGTTCGCCAGGCAGCAGTGACCTCGCCATCGCCGACTTAAAGAAACAAAAGCTCCGACTTAAAGAAGAGATCAATAGGCTCTCGATTTAGACCTGAGCTGTTTTAAGGCTGGCGCGCGCAGCCAAAATTGCGCCGCCAGTGACAAGGAGTGTTGCAGCGCCCAAGTGTAGGCTGGGCTCCGCAAATCCGAATACGACCAGCGTCAATGTTGATAGAAGTGGCGCTGCGTATGAAGCGGTTCCAAGCAGTTGAATGTCACCGCGTTTGACACCGATATCCCAAACATAAAATGCCAGCCCGACAGGCCCCACTCCGAGCGCGAGAATGGCGCCCCATGCCACCGTCGTGTTTGGCCAGATGCTTTCTTCTAGCAGCAAGTGAAACCCTGCTGACAAAACGGCCGTTGCCAGGCAAAACACCACAACTGAAACGGTAGGCACATCTCCCATGCGACGGGAGAGCACCGAATAGCTTGACCAGGTAAAGGCGCAGGCCAGCGCCAGTGCATAGCCCGGCAAATGTGCAGGATTAAATCCAACGTCACCACCGCCAATGATAAGTGCAGCCCCAGCAAAGCCCAGGAGCGCGCCAAGCAGGTGGCCGCCTTGCAGTCTTTCGCCGGGCAGAAGCCCTGAGAGCAATACGATCAGCAGAGGCCAAAGATAGGCGATCAAGCCAGCCTCTGCTGCGGGTGCGAGCCTAAGGGCGCTGAAATAAAGCGCGTGGTAGCCAAACAAACCAAGTGTTCCGAACAGATATACCTTAAACGGCACTTTGGAGAGCGCACGCCACTCGCCCGTCATGAGAGCCCAAATCACACCGATCATGCCCCCAACTGTAAAACACAGAGCGTTCAGCAGCAGCGGTGGAGTAGGGGCGCTGCCCACGGTGAAAAGCGCCAGCAGGGCCCAGAGCAAAACAGCTATGAACCCGACGGCTGTGGACTTAGTGCGCGTCATGTGGGGGAATCTCCTCGACCGGGGTGAGAGACAACGCTTGGGTCACAGCGGCAGTTTTTTCAATCTCTTTCATCATCCAGCTGTGCAAGGCGGCAATGTGGGGGCGGGTTTGCGTGCCCTCGCGGCATAAGAACCTGAAGCGTGCTTTGAGAGTGATGGCGTGCCCATAGGGCGCAACGAGGCGTCCTTCATAGATGTCTTTCACCACCAGCGCTCGCCGACCCAAAGCGATCCCTGCGCCGGCGAGCGCCGCGTCGATGCTGTGGTCTGCGCCTGAAAACCGCGGGCCGTGATTTGTATCCACGTCAAGTTTCATCAACCGACACCAGGCCGCCCAGTCAGCGCGTGGACGCAGGAAATCAATTGACTCGTCGTGTATCAATGTTGCTTTTGACAGGCTCTCTGGCGTTGGGAAACGTTCTGCCATTTCCGGTACCATAACAGGGGTGACCCACTCTTGAGCCATGGGAAAAGACCACAAACCCGGCTCTTTGTGGTCTTCACCAAACCGAATTGCGACATCCACTTCATCCCGATTGAAATCCAAATTTCGCAAAGTTGCAGAAAATCGAAGATCGATGTCCGGGTGGGCGCGTGCAAATTCATAAAACCGGGGCGCCAGCCATTTCGCGGTGAATGCTGGACCGGCCGTGACCATCAGTGTTGCGTCATCCGTCTGGCGCTGCGCTGATCGCCACGCAGCGGTTAGTGTCTGAAATCCCTCCTGAACGCCGGGTGCCAGACTGTTTCCAATCTCAGTTAAAGCAACGGCGCGATTGAGGCGGTGAAACAGCGGTGCGCCCAAATGCTCTTCGAGAGATTTTATCTGATACGACAAAGCCGCCGGTGTCACAAAAAGTTCCTCGGCCGCTTTTGCGAAAGACATGTGTCTTGCAGCAGCTTCAAAGGCGCGCAGAGCAGTTAGTGGAGGCAGGCGGTCAGGCATATTCACTTAAGTACAGCTTAACTGAAAGTATGAAAAGTCTCGTTTGTCAGGGGATATAGTTAAATCCATATTGGGTGCAGTTATTCAATACATTCAACTGCGAGTGAGAGAGCCATGATTGAGACCGCGCACAACGCCCGTACCCGCCAAGCCTTTGAAGCAGCGCACGCAGAGCGTAGTCGAGTCTTTGTTGGCATCTTTCGAGCTTTGCTTGGCATTAAAAAGGTTCCGCTGCGCCAAATGGCACTTACGGAACCGTCCCGCTGCGCGTGAAAGCAGAACTTTCAAAGCACTTACGGGACAAACAGAGAGGGCCGGTTCATAATGACCGGCCCTCTACAGTTGGTGTTCTTACAGATTAGACGAAGAATTGGCCGCCATTCGCGGAGATTGTCGAACCATTGATAAAACCTGCATCTTCCGAGGCGAGGAAAGTCACGCAGCGTGCAATTTCTTCCGGTTCGCCCAGGCGTCCCGTTGGGATTTGGCCAATAATGGACTCACGCACTTTTTCAGGCACTGCCATGACCATTTCAGTCGCGATATACCCCGGGCAAATGGCGTTTGCTGTGATGCCAGCCCGTGCGCCTTCCTGCGCGAGGGATTTCACGATGCCCAGGTCGCCTGCCTTTGTGGCAGCGTAGTTGACCTGTGCAAATTGGCCTTTCTGGCCATTAATTGAGCTGATTACGATGATGCGGCCAAATTTACGCTCACGCATTCCTGGCCAGACTGGGTGAACGGTGTTGAACACACCTGTGAGGTTTGTATCAACAACCTCGTTCCACTGTTCAGGGGTCATTTTGTGGAAGGGCGCGTCGCGGGTGATGCCCGCGTTTGCCACGACGATGTCAATCGGGCCAAGATCTGCTTCAACCTGTGCGATACCCGCGGCGGAGGCTTCGTAGTCTGCCACATTCCACTTATAGGTCTTGATGCCGGTGGCTTCGGTGAAGGCTGCTGCCTTTTCATCGTTGCCAGCATATGTGGCGGCGACGTCATACCCTTCCGCCTTAAGTGCTTTAGAAATGGCTTCACCGATGCCTCTGCTACCGCCGGTGACGAGTGCTACTTTTGCCATGTTGGTCCTCCAGTTCCAAATTCCCTTAGTAACTCTGTTACTTTTATTAAATTATTTGCGCAAGAAAATTGCGCAATGAAATGCCGCGATGCAGATATTTTTTCTGCTTGTGCGAAGATTGTCCTCCCTTGGGTGCAGAAAAAGAGGCGCCACATGGGCGCCCCTTTGCTTTCTCAAACGAATTGGGGCGCAGATTTAGGGACGCTCAAGGCACATAGCCACGCCCATGCCGCCGCCGATGCACAGCGTGGCGAGACCTTTTTTGGCGTCGCGACGTTTCATTTCAAACAGCAGTGTGTTGAGAATGCGTGCGCCAGATGCGCCAATCGGGTGCCCAATGGCGATGGCCCCGCCGTTCACGTTTACAATATCTGGGTTCCAGCCCATGTCTTTGTTCACGGCGCATGCTTGTGCTGCGAAGGCTTCGTTGGCTTCTACAAGATCAAGATCTTCCGCAGACCAGCCAGCTTTGTCCAATGCTTTGCGAGACGCATAGATCGGCCCAACACCCATGATGGATGGGTCAAGGCCAGCCGTGGCGTATGAGGCGATACGCGCGAGAGGCTCAATTCCGCGTTTTTCCGCTTCGTCTGCGCTCATCACGAGGGCGCCAGCAGCGCCGTCGTTCAGGCCAGAGGCGTTGGCGGCTGTGACTGTGCCATCTTTGGTGAACGCAGGGCGCATTTTGGCCATGGCTTCGAGTGTGGCCCCGTGACGGATGTACTCGTCCTTGTCCACAACGATGTCGCCCTTGCGGGTCTTTACGGTAAAGGGAACGATCTCATCGTCAAACTTACCGGCCTTCTGAGCGGCCTCAGCTTTGTTTTGCGACGCCAGTGCGAAGGCATCCTGCGCATCACGGCTGATTTGCCATTTTTCCGCGACGTTTTCAGCAGTTTGCCCCATATGATAGCCGTTGAAGGCATCCCACAGTCCATCGCGGATCATGCTGTCAATGTACTTCACGTCGCCCATTTTCGTTCCGGCACGCAAATGTGCAACATGCGGGCTGAGCGTCATGTTTTCCTGTCCACCTGCGGCAACAATGTTCGCGTCGCCCAGTTGAATGTGTTGTGCCGCAAGCGCCACCGCGCGCAAGCCAGACCCACAAACTTGGTTGATGCCCCAAGCGGCGCTTTCAATAGGAAGGCCCGCATTGACATGGGCTTGACGCGCAGGGTTTTGACCTTGTCCACCTGTCAGGACTTGACCCAGAATGGTTTCCGAAACGTCTGCTTTATCGATCCCCGCTCGGGCTACCAGCGCCTCAAGGACGGCTGCGCCAAGATCGTGTGCTGGGGTATTGGCGAATGATCCGCTGAAGCTTCCAACTGCGGTCCGGGCCGCGGAGGCGATCACTACGTTTGTCATGAAAAATTTCCTCTACCAAATTCCGGGTGGAACTTGGTTTTGGTCCTCCTCGACCACGCCTCCAAGCTCCCTCTCTGAGATGGATAGCGCATTTGCCGCAGTGCGGCAACGGGCAGGGTGTCACACGGATCTGGATGTTGCTTCGCGCGCGGATCGGCGCCGATTTGATAGGCGCGTCAGCGTGTCTGTTTGCTTTTAGGCTGCGCTGGATCGCGCCTTGCGCGATTTCCATGGGGGCGAAATCGTCGGCGCGCCAAACGCAAAGCCCTGCAAGCAATCAAATCCAAGGTCTGTCATCATCTGCGCGTCGGCTGGGCTTTCAATCCGGCTTGCGACTGAATGCATATCAAACCGCTCGCAGATTGCGGCTACGGCGCTTGCGAGCACCTGATTGGCGGCATCGTTTGCAATGTTTCTGCTGAATGAGCCGTCGAGTTTGATAATGTCGAAGTCGAAGTCGCGAAACACTGTCAGAGTGGTCAGTCCACTGGCATAGTCATCTAGGGCGAAAGACATGCCCTTAAGCTGCAGTTCTTCCATGAAACCCTTCACGATTTCAGGAACTTGGACAACAGACTTCTCCGAAATCTCGAAAATGAGCCGTTCTGGAATGGTTGCAGTACGTGACAAGCCGCGCTGCAAGCACTCCATCCATGGGGCATAGCCGATCGAACGTGCCGACATGTTCACAGAAAGGCGCAGGTTGGGTTGTTCCGCTAACGCCTGAAGGCCCAATTCGAGCGAAAGGACATCTAACTGGCGACCCAGCTCGCTGTCCTCGACCGATGACATAAAGTCTTTCGCCGGGATGATACGGCCAGTTTCATCAAGAACACGCACCAATGCCTCATAAAAGGCAGGTCGCTTGGTGTTTGCGGCTTGCACAACGGGTTGGTACGCAAGCAAAACTTGCTTGTGAGCAATGGCGTCTCGCACCATATCCAAGACGGAAGAGTCACGCGTTTCAACAGCGTAGGCAAGCGGGCTGCGGTGCTCGCGTGATGGTTTGGCGGATTTTATTTTGGGCGTGCGACCCATAGCTGCCTCTCGACTTTCTAACGATGCGCTATGCATTTTAGGTGCAGACAAGTGAAACAACACTTAAACAGCCTATCGCGGGAGCGTTTGCCAGACGGTAAATCTGCTTATTTTTAGATAACTTGGAAGCTTGAGATGGGCCGCGTATTCCAAAGCTGGAACGCAAAGCCAATGCGCAACCGCGGGTATGTGTCTGATTAGTCAGACTTGTGCACAAGTCTGCATCCGTGATTGGAAGGGGTCGCGACGATTGGACGTAGAAGTTTTGGCGTTTTGCGCATGAGTTTGCGCGCCGATTTTGAACAACGCTTTAGCGCCTCTTGTTCGGCCTCTTTCCATGACGCCTCAGCCCAAGAGAAGCCAAATGCACCGTTGTTTGAGGCGGCAAAAGCCCCGAACCGCTTGCGATCTTGCAGGCGGAGATATTCTTTGAATTCGATATTCGCTTCGCGTGAAAGCGTTTGCGTGTTTTTCGTGGGTTTGTACTTCCTAGGTTTGACACGAGCATAGAGCACACAATTCCGCGGTCTCTTGGACTTCGCTTGGCAAGCCGCGCGCGCATAGTAGTCTGCGAGCTCAACGGAATTGGTGTTTTGAAAGCTTCCCGCCACGCGCTCTGGGCGATTTACATAGATGCTGCCGAAGTACTCTGACTTACGGCGAAACTCTTTGAATTCAGATCTGGCTTCACCCTTCAAAGAAAAGTCTTTGATCTGCTCCAGTTTGCTTCGATTGCTTTGAATTGCAACAGACTGCGCTGCCAGCATTTCTGCTGACAGCAAGACGCCCAAAGGCAGCATTATGAGGCACAACAGACGGGTCATTACAGCGGCACCTTATCGTTTTGGTGTTAATAAAGCTCCGCTAAATTCGATACTATTATTGTGTAATTTCAATCACACTCGACAGAACTGCGCGCGCGGTTTCACTCGACCAATCCGCATCACCATGCAGACGCGCAATTTCCCGACCTTCTCGATCCAGCAGGACTGTCGCAGGCAGCCCGAGTACAGACATCTCGCGCGCGACCGTGCTTTTGGGGTCACGGTGTAGAGGTAGATTGGATACGTTTATTTCTTCAAAGAACTTTTCCATCGCCGGGACCATGTTGCGTCCCGTCGCAAGTGTCACCACTTCGAAATCGTCACCAGAGAGCTGTGTTTGCAACTCTGAAAGCATGGGCATTTCATGGCGACACGGTGCGCACCAAGTTGCCCAAAAGTTCAGTAGCACCACTTTGCCTTTGTAGTCCTGCAGCGTCGCTTCACCGCCATCGCCCTTGATGAACGGGCTTTCCGAGATTTGTTTTGCTGCTGGGTGGAAAATCAGCTTTCGCATGTCACCATCACGCAGCTCTTTGGCTGCTGTGTAGTCGACATCTGCAGCCTGCGCAGGCGCGCTGACTGTGACAAAGGAGAAGGCAGCAATTGCGCAAGCTGCCAAGCCTGTATAAACCATCGCGGACCAATTTCGTTTCATTTTCGCTCCAAAAGGGCTGCTCATGACCAAAGATACCTCGAACCAGATGTGGGGCGGCCGTTTTGCCGCTGGACCAGACGCCATAATGGAAGCGATTAACGCCTCCATCGGGTTCGATCAGCGAATGGCAGCACAGGACATTGCTGGTTCTCGGGCCCATGCGGCGATGCTCGCCAAGACAGGCATCCTGACAGATACCGATGCGGAAGCTATTCGGGAAGGGCTGCTCACGGTCTTGTCAGAGATTGAAAGCGGAAGCTTTGAATTCTCGACCGCGCTCGAAGACATTCACATGAATGTAGAGGCGCGTCTTAAGGATCTTATTGGAGAGCCTGCAGGGCGTTTGCACACTGGACGGAGCCGGAATGACCAAGTGGCGACCGATTTTAAGCTTTGGGTACGCGATCAAATTGATGCGGCGATTTCTGGTATCGAAGCTCTCATTCGCGCCTTTGTGGCGCAGGCAGAGGTCGGTGCGGACTGGGTGATGCCGGGCTTTACCCACCTGCAAACAGCGCAGCCTGTGACGTGGGGACATCACATGATGGCCTATGTCGAAATGTTCGGTCGTGACCTCAGCCGTTTCAAAGATGCGCGTGTGCGGATGAACGAATCGCCTTTGGGTGCAGCCGCATTGGCCGGGACCTCTTTTCCAATTGATCGGGAGATGACGGCGGCGGCATTGGGTTTTGACCGTCCGGCAGCAAATTCCCTCGATGCGGTTGCGGATCGTGACTTTGCGCTGGAATTCCTGTCTGCAGCGAGCATCTGCGCGATGCACCTGAGCCGTTTTGCCGAAGAGCTGGTGATCTGGTCATCCGCGCAGTTCCGGTTCGTGACGCTGTCAGATCGGTTCTCTACCGGCAGTTCCATCATGCCGCAGAAGAAAAACCCGGATGCAGCTGAATTGATCCGTGCGAAGATTGGTCGGATTTTTGGTGCCAACACCGCTTTGCTGATGGTGATGAAGGGGCTACCGTTGACCTATTCCAAAGATATGCAGGAAGACAAAGAGCAGGTCTTTGATGCAGCGGACAACCTGATGCTGGCGCTGGCGGCGATGGAGGGCATGGTCAAAGACATGACCGCCAACCGTGAAAGTCTGGAGGCGGCAGCGGGAAGCGGGTTCTCAACTGCGACTGATCTGGCTGATTGGTTGGTGCGTGCGCTTAATATGCCCTTCCGCGATGCGCACCACGTGACGGGCTCTTTGGTCGCAATGGCGGAGAGCAAGAACTGCGATCTTCCAGACCTGACACTGGAAGACATGCAAAGCGTTCACGCCGAAATCACGGATGATGTATTCGGCGTGCTGGGCGTGCATAATTCTGTGTCTTCGCGCATGTCCTATGGTGGTACGGCACCGCAGAGAGTGCGCGAACAGATCACCGCGTGGCGTGAAAAACTGAGCTAAATTCAACAGATGTGTATTGGGTGTGCCCCGACTTTTTCGGGGCACTTTGCTTTTGGTCGAGTGGCCAATAGTTTTGCCTCTGGGGGCGCAATGCGTTAAGTCTGCAAGTGTATTTTGGGGAGAATGATCCGATGCTGCGAGTCGTTTTTGTTGTGTTGAGCCTTCTGGCGGTTGCCGCCTGCGGTGCGGATGGAGAACCCTTTAAGCCACGGGCCAATGCAAACATAGGCATTGGATCTGATGGCGTTCACACCTCGGGTAGCGTTGGTCTGAGCAATGGGACTGTCAGTGTCTCAATCGGCGGTGGATGCCGCTGGTATGGTTGCTGAGTGACGCATCCAGTTTGGCTGCTTCAGAACGGTTTGATATCCCTATCATTTTGATCTGAGCGCAGTCGATTTGCGTAACATCTGCAAACACATTTCCGCGTGTGAGCAAGGGGGTGCTATGACCATAATTCGTTGGATTTACCTTGGCTTGGCCATCTGGGGTGCCATTATGCCGATGCGCTATTTTGGTCCATGGATCGTTGAAAATGGCTTCGATCTTCCGGCATTGGTCGCCTTATGGAAGGCCAACCCAGCGGTGACTGGGATCTACTGGGATCTGGTGATTTCAGCGATCGTGCTGACCGTTTGGGTGATTTACGAGACTGTGACCCGACGCAACTGGATGGGGCTGTTGGCGATCCCCGCAACTTGGATGGTTGGTGTGAGTTTCGGCCTACCTCTGTTCCTCTTTTTGCGCTCAGCGCCAAGGAATTGATGTCTTTCTGCTGAAAGAATGGCTGGCAGGATTGAACGGATCATGTCTGCCGCGTAAGAGGGATTGAAAGCGGCGCACGGGACTTCAGGAGAGCACGGCCATGGATCATTTTCTTTATCGCGATGGTGTTTTGCATGCTGAAGACGTGCCTGTCTCAGAGATAGCTGCCGAAGTTGGTACGCCTTTTTATTGCTACTCTACTGCGACCTTGGAACGGCACTTTCGCCTTTTTGACGAAGCGTTAGAAGGCACTGACCACCTTGTGTGCTATGCCATGAAGGCGGCGTCGAACCAGGCCATCCTAAAAACGCTTGCCGCGCTTGGGGCTGGCATGGATGTGGTGTCGGGCGGCGAATATGCGCGTGCCAGAGCAGCAGGTGTCCCTGGTGACAAAATCGTGTTTTCCGGAGTTGGCAAAACGGAAGAAGAGATTGAGGCTGCTCTGACGGGTGGCATTCGTCAGTTCAACGTCGAAAGTGAGCCTGAAATGGCTGTGATCAGCGCTGTTGCCACGCGACTGCGTGTCGAGGCGCCTATCACCATCCGTGTGAACCCGGATGTGGATGCAAAAACTCATGCCAAGATCGCAACCGGGAAGTCAGAGAACAAATTTGGGATTCCAATCAGCCGTGCACGGGAAGTTTATGCGCTCGCTGCATCTTTGCCCGGACTGAAGGTTGTTGGCATAGATGTACACATCGGCAGCCAGCTCACGCAATTAGAGCCTTTTGCGGCGGCGTATCGTAAGGTGGCGGAGCTGACTGAAACACTTCGCGCAGATGGCCACGACATCAAACGATTGGATCTGGGCGGTGGTCTTGGAATTCCCTATGAGCGCTCAAATACAGCGCCGCCACTGCCCGTTGAATACGGTGAAATGGTCAAGCGGGAGCTCGGCCATTTGGGGTGTGAAATCGAGATTGAGCCAGGCCGGCTTATCGCTGGAAACGCCGGAATTATGGTCAGCAAGGTGATTTATGTGAAATCCGGTGAGGATCGCGAGTTTCTGATCGTTGATGGCGCGATGAATGATCTGATCCGTCCCGCGATGTATGAAGCACACCATGATATCGTGCCAGTGCAAGAAGCCGCCGCAGGCCAAGAGCCTGCACAATATGATATTGTTGGCCCTGTCTGTGAAACCGGCGATACTTTTGCGAAAGAGCGTGAAATGGCGCCAATGGCGGCAGGTGATCTGGTCGCATTTCGAAGCGCGGGCGCATACGGGGCCGTGATGTCGAGCGAATACAACACGCGTCCTCTGATACCAGAGGTGTTGGTGCACGGCGATCAATTTGCGGTTATCCGCCGACGCCCAAGCTATGAAGAGATGATAAATCGCGATAGCATTCCAGAATGGTTGTAGGGCCTGGCGGCCCATTGCGATGCGGATGGGAGTGAAGTGGTCAATAAAAACGGGTCTCAAGTTGCGCTAAAACGACTTGGCAGAGTGATTGCTCTGACTCGTTTGGGCCTTTTTGCAGAATCGCTTACCCGTGCGTTCTGGCCCGTCTGGACCATTCTTATCGTTGTGCTTGCGGCGCTCATGACCGGACTGCACGAGGTTTTGCCGTTAGAAGTCACTTGGGTTGGTGGCGTTTTGGCGGTTGTGAGCCTAACCTGCACAGCGGTTATCGGCGCGCGGCGTTTTGTTTTCCCGACTCAGGAGATCGCAGAGGCACGGCTGGATGCGACTCTTCCTGGCCGTCCAATTCAAGCGCTGCGCGATACTCCCGCTGTTGGAAGGGGCGACGCCGCTTCCGAGGCGCTTTGGCAGGCACATCAGGGGCGCATGGCGACGCGCACCGAAGGCGCCAAGGTCGTTCAGCCGAACCTGCAGATTTCCTATCTTGATCCATTTGGTTTGCGCCATATTGCGATGCTGTTTTTCATGGTCGCGCTGGTTTTTGGTTCGGCCGCAAATCTCACGACCATCCAAGATCTCGGCACGCCACGGGGGAGTGCGCTGGCGAGTGGTCCGACATGGGAAGGCTGGATTGAGCCTCCGTCCTACACCGGAAAGCCGGCACTCTATTTGAACGACTTGCCGGAAGGGGCGTTGGAGCTCCCCGAGGGCAGTCATGTGCTTTTGAGGCTTTATGGGGAAGTCGGCGCTTTAACGGTTGCAGAAACAATTTCTGGACGCACTGGGCCTGTCGAAAGCGCTGCGGATGCCGAACAGAGCTTTGAGGTTACGCAATCTGGAATGCTTGATATTGCGGGGCCGGGCGGCGCGCGCTGGGACATCGCTTTGCTGCCAGATGGCGCCCCAACAGTGATGGCGCTTGCGCAACCCGAGACATCTGGCCGCGGTGAAATGACTTTGCCGTTTGAAGCGACTGATGACTATAGCGTTGTTGGTGGCAGTGCCACTGTGCGCTTGGATCTCGACGCAATCGAACGCAAATATGGCCTGCGCGTTCCACCAGAGGCAAGACCTGACGTGGACGTCCCGCTGCCACTCCCGATCTCAGGGGATCGCGCGTATTTCCAAGAAGTTCTCATTGAAGATTTCTCAAAGCATCCCTGGGCGCATTTGCCGGTCGAGGTGACACTTACGGTGAAAGACGACGCAGGGCTTACGGGTACGACAGGGCCTATGCGGTTTGATCTGCCGGCCCGACGGTTTTTTGATCCTCTGGCGGCAGCGATCATAGAATTGCGGCGCGATCTTCTTTGGTCAAAGGACAATGGCACGCGTGTTGCGCAGCTGATGCGCGCGATTTCGCACCGGCCGGAGGAAGGAGTCTTCAAGCAGGAAACCGATTACCTTCGGTTTCGCACAATACTGACGCGGCTTGAAACAAACCTAACGCATGGTTTGAGCAGCGAGAAGCGTGATGAATTCGCAGAAGCGCTGTGGGCGCTGGCTCTGGATCTGGAAGAAGGTGCGCTTGGCGACGCGGCTGAACGGCTTCGGCAAGCGCAAGAGCGACTCTCCGAGGCGATGAAGAACGGCGCAAGTGAGTCCGAGATCGCACGTTTGATGCAGGAGCTTCGAGAGGCCACCGATGATTACCTGCGAGAGTTGGCCCGTCGTGAGCCGCAGCAGGGGGACGGTCAGGAAAATCAAGAGACTGCACAGAACCGTATGCAGCTCAATCAAAATGACCTTCAGCGTATGATGGATCGCATTCAAGAGCTGATGGAACAAGGCCGGATGGCGGAAGCGCAGCAAGCGTTGGAAGAGCTTCAGCGCATGATGGAGAATATGCGTGTCACCCAAGGTCAGGGCCAACAGGGCGAGGGGGAGCAGGCTATGGAGGGGCTCGCTGATACTTTGCGAGAACAACAAGGTCTGTCTGACGAAGCGTTCCGAGAGTTGCAGGAGCAATTTAACCCGGGTGCACAAAGTGGCCAATCAAGCGAAAATCAGGGTTTTAATGGCGGCGAAGGACGTGGTCAGTCTCATGATGGCACCGGCGGTGAAGGACGGGGTGAGGGCGAAGGTCAGCAGGGTCAGTCTGATGGGGCGCAGCCGGGGCAATCCGAGGCACTCGAAGATCGCCAGCGCGCTTTACGTCAAGAATTGAACAGGCAGCTTGGTAATCTGCCGGGACAGGGGACGCCCGAAGGCGACGCTGCCCGTGAGGCGCTTGATCAGGCCGAAGGCGCTATGCAGGGCGCCGAAGACGCGTTGCGCCAAGATGATTTAGCGACCGCAATAGACCGGCAGGCCGAAGCCATGGATGCCCTGCGCGAAGGGCTGCGCAACCTGGGTGAGGCAATGGCTCAGCAGCAGCAAGACGGCCAGCAAGGCACTGCAGAGGCGCAAGGCAACGCGCAGGATCCGCTTGGGCGCAGCCAAGGCAATCGCGGCGCTGCAGGAACGCAGGAAGGATTGCTGCAAGGCGAAGATGTGTATCGCCAAGCGCGCCGCTTGCTTGATGAGATTCGACGCCGTGCTGGAGAGGCCGAGCGCCCTGAAATTGAACGCAATTATCTGGAGCGTTTGCTCGATCGGTTCTAGGCCTATCGCGTTGGGGTCAAACGGAACAGTCAGGCTGTATACTAGCCGGTCATTTCGTCTAATTTCAAAAACAACAGCGTCATTTTTTCATCTAGCCAGATACGTGCCTGGTTCGAGGACGTCATGAAACTCTCTATGTAGGGTGCAGCTACGGGATATTGTGCACTCAGCCGATCATGCGAGCTATACACAAAAATCGCAGTGGCGGCGATCAGCAGAACAGCAACAAATCCAAGGCGGAAACCTCGGCTGCGCCGTGCGCCTGCCTCTTCTGCTTTGCGCGGATCTGCTTTGCGTTTTGGTTTGTCCGAAGCGCTTCGCAAAGTCGAATTAATCTCTTCAATGTCTGGCAACAGATCACGACGTGTCGAGCGAATATCCGTAAGGGATGCCGCGTTGGCGCGTTTTTCATCTTGTCCCCGGAGACGGTCCAAGCGCTCTTCTACCGGATCATAGGCTGAGGTCTCTACCTCAGGCAGAGCAAATTCTGCTTGTGTTTCCAGACCTTGAGACTCTTCGGCGGCACGGGCCTGAGATTCAAACGCCGCCTCTTCGCGCAATATATCCGCGACAGAGTCATCAAGCCCTCGGCGCCGAGGGCCATTGGTGTGATCAGAGGACACCGTGTCGTCGCTACCACCAGTGGTCTGCGCAATGGTACCCGGCGCAGCTGCAGGTGTGTCGCTCAGCTCTTCTTCTTCATAAATTTCATTTGTCGCAGCAGTGTCGCGATGCGCAGGCATCCATGGGTCTTCTGTTTCAAGATCCCAGTCGGTACCACCTAGATCTACGTCATCCGAATCTTGCTCTGATGCGTCTTCGCGATCTGCCGTGTCTTCCGCGATGGTCAGTTCCGGAGGCTCGACTTCTATGAAATCGTCTGTCGCGGCCACTTCTTCAGGCTGTGGCTCGGCCGCGCGCTCCTCTTGCAGGGCAGGGCTTTCGTTTGTTGGTTCTTCAGGCTCGTGCAGTTCAGATGAAAGATCGGCTGGCAACTGAAACCATGTGTTGCCACAGTTTGAGCATTGCACATCACGACCATCTGTAGGGATGACATCGTCAGGCACTTCATATTGCGCCCCGCAATTTGGGCAAGTCAGCCGCATAGTCTTCCCCTGCGCTCTAGCTTCTTATCTTTGTCTCTGGACCATATTCTGTAACGAAGTATAGCGAAAGTGCAAAGCAGGCGTAGAACGGATTGCAACCGAGCCGATGCTCGTGCACAACAGCCCGGATACATGAGGCCCGCAGTGATTGAACTTGAAAAAATAGCCTATAGCTACGGCGGCGGTGAGCTGTTGAATGATGTTTCCCTCAAATTGGCCCCGGGATCCTTTCATTTTCTGACTGGTCCGTCCGGGTCTGGGAAAACGACTTTTCTGAAGCTCTGCTATGGTGCGTTGATCCCGACGGCGGGGCAGGTGCAGCTTTTCGGTAAAGATGTACGGACCATGACTCGTGATGATCATGCGATGACTCGTCGCCAAATTGGTGTGGTGCATCAGGATTGCCAGTTCTTGGATCACTTGCCATTGCGAGAAAACGTGGCATTGCCGTTAACCGTTTCGGGGCGGGACTCGTTAGAGCAGCATTCAAACTTAAAGGAACTATTGAGTTGGGTCGGTCTCGGTCATCGTGCGGATGCGTTGCCACCGGAACTCTCCGGCGGTGAGCGGCAGAGGGCGGCACTGGCGCGTGCGGTCATTATGTCGCCTGATGTTGTCCTTGCTGACGAGCCAACTGGAAATGTGGATTGGGAAATGTCCCAAAGGTTGCTGCAGCTTTTGGTGGAGCTCAACAAGATGGGCAAAACCATTCTGATTGCCACGCATGATCTTAATCTGATCCGCTCCGCAAAGCATCATGTGCAAGCGCGTGTCTTGCGCATATCCGGTCGAAAATTGCAGCTGGCGGGGGCGGATCTGTGAGTAAAGCACGTCGTCTCTCGTCTTTGGTTGTTGGTGATGTGCAAGCTGATCGTGTGGTGCCGCCCACCGGCTTTACTGCGCAGCTCACGCTTTTTGCTGCCGGTGCGATGGCATTCCTTGCGGTTTTTGCACTTGCGCTTTCTCTTGCGAGCGGGCGGCTGGCTGCGCGCTGGGGGGCAGAGCTTGCCCAAAGCGCAACGCTACGTATCTCTGCACCCACTGAACAAGTGGATGCGCAGACGGCTGTTGCGCTGTCATTGCTTGAAAGCACTCCGGGGGTCGCATCGGCAAGGGCGTTGAGTGCGGCTGAGCAGCGTGAACTGCTTGCGCCCTGGTTTGGGCCCGATCTGCCAATAGACACGCTGCCAATCCCACAATTGATCGAGATTGTGGAAACAGACGAAGGCTATGACGCCGCGGGTCTGCGCTTGCGTTTGCAAGCAGAAGTTCCCGGCGCTGTGCTTGATGATCATACACGGTGGCGGCGCCCCTTGGAAAAGGCTGCAACGCGCTTACGATTGCTTGGTTGGGTCTCGATTGTCCTGATTGGTGCTGCGATGGCCGCGATGATTACTCTTGCGGCGAATGCGGCCTTGGCCGCCAATGCACAGGTTATTTCCGTGCTTCGCCTCATTGGTGCGCAAGATGACTACATCGCTTCCGCTTTTGTGCGAAGATTTGCGTTGCGGGCGCTCAGCGGGTCTGTGGTTGGAACGCTTGTGGGGGCTTTGGCAATCCTCTTATTGCCTTCCTCACAAGAAGAGGCCGGGTTTTTGACTGGTCTTGGCTTTGAGGGCGTGGGTTGGTTTTTCTTAGCGCTGATACCCTTTGTCGCCGTTGGGGTGGCCTATTTAGCAACGGGTGCTGCGGCGCGCAAAACACTGTCGGAGTTGAGCTGATGCGGCTGGCAATACAATGGGTCTTGTCGATCATCTATGTCATCCAGAATGCGGTTATGATGCTGTTGATGGGGATCTTGTTTTTCCCTTGGGCACTGTTTTCGCCAAAGGGCGCAACAGCTGCATGTCGCACCTACGCGACTTGGGCAATTTGGACGGCGCGCTGGCTTGTTGGTATTCGATCTGAAGTGCGTGGACAGGTGCCCAGCGGGGCTGTTCTGGTACCCGCAAAACACCAGTCATTTCTTGATATCATGATGATTTTCAAGGTGTTGCCTCAACCCAGATTCATCATGAAATACGAACTGCTGTTTACACCAATCATTGGGGTATATGCATGGCGTCTCGGCTGTGTACCCGTTAGGCGCGGAAAACGCGGCGCGGCGATCAAGGCGATGCTGGCGGATGTCGAAAGTGGTCGGGTGCCTCCCGGTCAGCTGGCAATATACCCTCAGGGAACCCGTGTGCCTGTCGGGGAGTATGTGCCTTATAAAGTTGGCCCTTACGCTCTTTATAAAGAAACAGGACAGACCGCTGTGCCAGTGGCGACAAACTGTGGCATGTTCTGGCCCAAGGGCACCATGCTGCGCAAACCGGGCCTTGCTGTGGTAGAATTTTTAGCGCCCATTGAGCCGGGTTTGAGCCAAAAAGAATTCATGACGCAGCTGGAAGCGGTCATTGAGGATCGCTCCAACGCGTTGATGCAAGAAGCTGGGTTTGATCTAGATACAGTACGTCGCTGATATCTCAGAGTTTGAGGCGCTTTAGGGCGCGCGGTGTTTTGAATATTTGAACAAAGTCGCGCGTCATAGGACGAGGCTTGGGCACCACGCGCCGCAAAAGCTATGAAGTAAAGCGCTAAAAGAAAAGGCGCCCTAAGGCGCCTTTTTTGTCTCTCTAACAAGATCTTAGCTGTGGATTGCACCGTCGCCGCAAGCCAGCGCGGCTTCGCGTACGGCTTCGGAGTAAGTCGGGTGCGCGTGGCAGGTCAGGGCGATGTCCTGTGCGGATGCACCGAATTCCATCGCGACACAGATCTCATGGATCATGTCACCCGCTGCAGGGCCGATAATCGCAGCGCCAAGCACGCGGTCGGTTTCGGCATCTGCAATGAGTTTCACAAAGCCATCGGCCTGATGCACGGCTTTGGCGCGGCCATTGCCCATGAAGTTGAACTTGCCAACTTTGATCTTACGGCCTTCGGCTTTCAACGCGGCTTCGGTGGCACCGACGGTGGCAACCTCAGGGGTGGTGTAAACCACGCCGGGGATCACGCCGTAGTTCACATGCCCATGTTTGCCTGCAATCACCTCGGCGACCGCCATGCCTTCGTCTTCTGCTTTGTGCGCCAGCATCGGGCCTTCGATCACGTCACCAATTGCGTAGACGCCGGGCACGTTTGTCGCCCAGTGGGCGTTGGTGGCGATTTGGCCGCGTTCGGTCAGTTTGACGCCGATTTTGTCCAGTCCTAGGCCTTCAGAGTAAGGCTTACGGCCAGTGGCAACCAGAACCACATCTGCGTCTAGTGTTTCTTCTGTATCTGGAGATTTCTTCAGCGCGTATTTGACCTTAGCTTTGGACTTGGCTGCATCCACGCCGGACACGGCTGCGCCCATGATGAACTTGAGGCCCTGCTTTTCCAAGATGCGTTTGAAGGTGCGCTGCACGTCGGCGTCCATGCCGGGGCAGACGGCATCCATGTATTCAACCACAGTGACTTCCGAGCCAAGGCGCGCGTAAACGGAGCCGAGTTCCAGACCAATCACACCTGCGCCGATCACCGTCATTTTCTTTGGGATCTTTGGCAAATCCAGTGCGCCGGTGCTGTCCACGACGACGCCTTTGTCGTTGTCGACTTCAACACCTGGCAGGGAAGATGGAACTGAGCCGGAGGCGATCACGATGTTTTTGGTTTCGTGAACGTCATCACCAACTTTGACTTTGCCGGCCTCAGGGATCGAGGCCCAGCCTTTGAGCCAGTCGATCTTGTTCTTCTTCATGAGGAACTCGACACCACCGGTGTTCTGGCCAACCACTTCAGATTTATAGGTTTTCATCTGATCCCAGTCGACCTTCACGGCGCCGGTTTTCAGACCCATGCCAGCGAAGTTGTGTTCTGCCTCGTGCAGTTCATGCGTTGCGTGTAGCAGGGCTTTGGAAGGGATACAGCCAACGTTCAGGCAGGTGCCGCCGAGGGTTTCGCGACCTTCTACGATGGCGGTTTTCAGGCCCAGCTGTGCGCAGCGGATCGCAGAAACATAGCCGCCGGGGCCAGCGCCGATGATGATGACGTCATAGTTTGCCATGTACGGGGTCCTTTTTAGGTTTGAGGGAACCGAGGGGGCTTTTTTGTCCAAGGTTCAAAGATTTTTGTTTCGTATCAGTTAGATAAGTGCCGCTATGAGCAGTGCCATGGTGGCAAAAAAGCCAGCCATCCAGATGACCGTGCGCCAAGGTTGCCAGCCAAGCGCATAGGCGGGAACATAAAGCAGGCGCGCGGCCAGGTATATGGTGGCACAAGTGGCCGTAACGTTGGTGGATTGTTCGGAGATCGTGACAACGAGCGCGGCGATTGCGAAAAGCACAAGGCCCTCGGTGTGGTTGCTCAAGGCGCGGTGCATCCGACCGGACGCGCCGGGGCGTTTGCCTTCTTCATCGCGTGGTCCCATGGCCCAGTCGAGATCCATTTTTCCGTGGCTCACCGCAAGGTAAGCAAAGAACTGTAGGCCCCAGAGCAGTGCTGCATAGGTCAGAATGGTCAGTTCATAGGTCATGGAATAGCGTCTTGTGAGGGAAAGGGGGTAGCGTGGTTTTGGGGCAAAACACACGTCGGTATTGCATCGGTATCGCGTCTGTATCGCATCGGTAATGCGGGGGTGCTATATCGGTGCATTGCAACGGCCCTGATTTGGGCACAGCGCTGGCTTGGCTGCATCTGGGATGCGCTTGTCTGGAAGTCTTCAGAGCTAGAAAAAGAGGCGCGCTCTTTCTCGAAGATCATCGGTTTTACCTCCTGCAAGACTTAAAGCGTTTGAATGCGCGTTTTAGCTTTGTACCAGTGGTCGAAGCTTGCGAGGCTGGAGTTTTCTCCAGCCTCGCATGTGTTTTACAGATCCATCAGCAAACGGCGTGGATCTTCCAGTGCTTCTTTGACGCGCACGAGGAAGGTCACGGCGCCTTTGCCGTCGACGATGCGGTGGTCATAGCTGAGCGCCAGATACATCATCGGGCGGATCACCACTTGGCCGTTGATTGCCATTGGACGGTCCTGAATTTTGTGCATGCCGAGGATACCGGACTGCGGTGGGTTCAGGATCGGGGAAGACATCAGGGAGCCGTATACACCACCGTTGGAGATGGTGAAGGTGCCGCCCTGCATTTCCGCCATCGACAGTTTGCCGTCACGCGCACGCTTGCCTTTTTCGGAAATCGCTTTTTCGATTTCAGCAAAGGACATGCTGTCCGCATCGCGGATCACAGGCACAACCAGACCTGTTGGAGTACCCGCTGCAACGCCCATGTGTACGAAGTTCTTGTACACGATGTCGGTGCCGTCGATTTCCGCATTCACTTCTGGCACTTCTTTCAGAGCGTGGCAGCACGCTTTGGTAAAGAAGGACATGAAGCCAAGACGCACGCCATGCTTCTTTTCGAACTGGTCTTTGTACTGGCTGCGCAGTGCCATCACCTCGGTCATGTCCACCTCGTTGTAGGTGGTCAGCATGGCGGCGGTGTTCTGGCTGTCTTTCAGACGCTTTGCGATGGTCTGACGCAGACGTGTCATTTTCACGCGCTCTTCGCGAGAGGCATCTTCTGCCGCAACAGGTGCGCGCGGTGCAGCAGCCGCGGCGGGAGCCGGAGCGGCAGCAGGGGCAAGCGCAGCTTTCATGACATCTTCTTTCATGATGCGGCCATCGCGGCCAGTGCCGGTGACAGCGGCTGGGTCAATGCCTTTTTCCGCCATCAGTTTGTTGGCAGAGGGGGCGTTCTCCACGTCAGAAGAGGCGGCAGGCGCCGCAGCTGGAGCGGCCGCAGGTGCGGCTGCCGCTGCGCCAGATGCGCCACCGATGACGGCGAGCTTGGCGGTGGCATCAACGGTGGTGCCTTCAGGCGCGAGGATTTCGCTCAGCACGCCTGCGGCTGGGGCTGGCACTTCGACAGAAACCTTGTCGGTTTCCAGCTCACAAAGCATTTCGTCTTGAGCAACGGTGTCACCCACGGCTTTGAACCATGTGGACACGGTGGCTTCGGTGACGGACTCGCCAAGGGTTGGAACCATGACATCCACGGCTTCCGCGCCAGATGCTGCAGGAGCGGTCGCTGCAGGTGCCGCTGCTGCGGCAGGCGCTGGAGCAGCGCCTTCGCCAGCATTGATTGTGGCCAGCAGTGCGTCAACGCCAACGGTTTCGCCTTCGCCAGCAACGATTTCGCCCAGCACACCAGCGGCTGGCGCTGGAACTTCGACGGTGACTTTGTCGGTTTCCAGCTCACACAGCATCTCATCCACCGCGACTGCATCACCCGGCTTTTTGAACCAGGTCGCGACAGTTGCCTCGGTGACGCTCTCGCCTAGGGTGGGGACTCGGACTTCGGTCATGGATTAGTTTCCTTCCATGGTAAGCGCGGCATCGACCAGCGCTGCTTGTTGTGACTTGTGTTGGCTTGCCAGACCGGTGGCGGGCGACGCGGAAGCTGCGCGGCCTGCGTAAGTCGGGCGGGTGTGTTTTGCTTTGATGCGGGTCAGTACCCATTCGATGTTGGGCTCAATGAAGCTCCAAGCACCTTGGTTCTTTGGCTCTTCCTGACACCAGACCATTTCAGCGTCTTTGAAACGCTCAAGCTCCTTGGTCAGCGAATGCGCCGGGAATGGGTAATATTGTTCGATCCGCATCAGATAGACATCATCAATGCCGCGTGCATCACGCTCTTCCAGAAGATCGTAGTAGACCTTACCGGAGCACATCACGACGCGTTTGATGTCTTTGTCTTTCTTCAGCTGGGTGTCGGAGTTGCCCTTTTCGGCGTCATCCCACAGCACGCGGTGGAAAGAGGAGCCGTTGGTGAACTCTTCCGCTTCGGAAATGCAGAGCTTGTGACGCAGCAGCGATTTTGGCGTCATCAGGATCAGCGGCTTGCGGAAAGTCCGGTGCAGCTGGCGACGCAGAATGTGGAAGTAGTTCGCTGGGGTCGAGCAGTTGGCCACGATCCAGTTGTCCCCGCCACACATCTGCAGGAAGCGTTCCAGACGCGCGGAGCTGTGCTCTGGGCCTTGGCCTTCAAAACCGTGGGGCAGAAGGACTGTCAGGCCGGACATGCGCAGCCATTTGCTTTCGCCGGAGCTGATGAACTGGTCGAACATGATCTGTGCGCCGTTGGCGAAATCACCGAACTGTGCTTCCCAAAGGGTCAGCGCATTTGGTTCTGCCAGCGAGTAGCCATATTCAAAGCCAAGCACCGCATATTCAGAAAGCGCGGAATCGATCACTTCGTATTGGCTTTGGCCGGCACGGATGTTGTTGAGCGGGTAGTAACGCTCTTCCGTTTCCTGGTTCACAATGCCGGAATGGCGCTGAGAGAAGGTGCCGCGGGTGGCGTCCTGACCGGCCAGACGAACCGGGTAGCCTTCTGTCATCAGAGAGCCGAAGGCCAGCGCTTCTGCGGTTGCCCAGTCAAAGCCTTTGCCGCTTTCAAACATTTTGCCGCGTGTGTCGAGCAGTCGGCCCACGGTTTTGTGCAGGGGGAAGCCTTCTGGCACGGAAGTCAACGCTTTGCCGATTTCCGCAAGGGTTTCTTCCTTGATCGAGGTTTGGCCCCGCTCGTAGTTTTCACCGCGTTTGTCGAGGTGGGACCAGCGGCCGTCCAGCCAGTCTGCTTTGTTGGGTTTGTAGTCTTTGCCGACTTCAAACTCTTCGTTCAGATGGGCCTGGAAGGCGGCCTTCATGTCTTCGATCTCGCCCTCTGGGATGAGGCCGTCTTTCACCAGACGTTCGGTGTAGAGCGTGAGCGTGGTTTTCTGCTTCTTAATGCGCTTGTACATCACCGGGTTGGTGAACATGGGCTCGTCGCCCTCGTTGTGACCAAAGCGGCGGTAGCAGAAGATGTCGAGCACGACGTCTTTCTGGAACTTCTGACGGAACTCGGTGGCCACTTTCGCCGCGTGGACCACAGCTTCTGGATCGTCGCCGTTCACGTGGAAGATTGGCGCCTCAACCACCAGCGCGTTGTCTGTTGGGTAAGGCGAAGACCGAGAGAAGTGCGGTGCGGTGGTGAAGCCGATCTGGTTGTTCACCACGATGTGCATGGTGCCACCGGTTTTGTGGCCGCGCAGGCCGGAGAGGGCGAAACACTCGGCCACAACACCCTGACCTGCAAAGGCCGCATCGCCGTGCAGCAATACAGGCATCACAGCGGTACGTTGCGTATCGTTCAGCTGATCCTGTTTTGCGCGGACCTTGCCAAGCACAACGGGGTTCACCGCCTCAAGGTGAGAGGGGTTTGCCGTCAGGGACAGGTGGACGGTGTTGCCGTCAAATTCACGGTCAGAGGAGGCGCCGAGGTGGTATTTCACGTCGCCGGAGCCATCCACATCATCAGGTTTGAAGCTGCCGCCCTGGAATTCGTTGAAAATGGCGCGGTAAGGCTTGCGCATCACGTTGGCCAGAACAGACAGGCGGCCGCGGTGGGGCATGCCGATCACGATTTCTTTCAGGCCGAGGTTGCCGCCGCGTTTGATCACCTGCTCCATGGCGGGAATGAGGCTTTCGCCGCCGTCCAGACCAAAGCGCTTGGTGCCCATGTATTTCACGTGCAGGAATTTCTCAAAACCTTCCGCTTCCACCATTTTGTTCAGGATGGCTTTGCGGCCTTCACGGGTGAAGGTGATTTCTTTGTCGTAGCCTTCAATACGCTCTTTCAGCCAGCCCGCTTCTTCGGGGTTGGAGATGTGCATGTATTGCAGCGCGAAGGTGCCACAGTAGGTGCGCTTCACGATTGCCATGATCTGGCGCATGGTGGCGATGTCGAGCCCCAGCACCTTGTCGATGAAGATAGGGCGATCCAGATCTGCGTCTGTGAAGCCGTAGGATTTGGGATCAAGTTCTGGATGCGGCGTCTGATCCCGCATGCCCAGTGGGTCGATGTCAGCGATCAGGTGGCCGCGAATACGGTAGGCGCGGATCAGCATGAGGGCGCGGATCGAATCCAGCACCGCGCGTTTGACCGCCTCGTCTGAGACCTCAACGCCTTTTTCGGCTGCCTTGGCCTTGATTTTGTCGCCTGCCGCTTTCGCTTCGGCGGGTTCTGCCCATTCGCCGGTCAGCGAAGATGTCAGATCATCACTGGGTTGTTGTGGCCAATCGGTGCGCTGCCAGCTTGGGCCCTGGGCCTCAGCTTTGACGTCAAGCTCCGCATCGCCGAGCTGGCGGAAGAATTCCTGCCAGGTCGCATCGACCGCATTGGGGTCGGCGGCGTAGCGGGCATACATCTGTTCGAGGTATTCCGCATTGTGCCCCTGCATAAAGGAAGAGGCATGGAAGATATCGTTAGGCGACTGTTCGGTCATGATGGCACCTCATGGAGACTGGGACCGGTTTTGATTTTGGCCCCAAATAGGGCATGTCGGGGTAGATGAACGCGGGAACGTTTCAAAACACTTAGCGCGGTTCGCTTTGAAACACAGAAATTCGCGTTCAACTCTCAGTTATCTGCGCGACGCTTATGCGGGACAGCGCCCGAACCTATGAGGCTCGGACGCTGAACATTTGCATATGTGCCGTGCGAGCGGACAATTTAGCCCAGCTCGATTGCTTTGAGCACAGCTTCGCCGAGGCCGGCTGGGCTGTCGGCAACGATGATGCCTGCTTCTTGCATTGCGGCGATCTTGTCTTCTGCGCCACCTTTGCCACCAGCAACAATCGCACCGGCGTGGCCCATGCGGCGGCCGGGAGGCGCTGTGCGGCCAGCGATGAAGCCTGCGGTTGGCTTCCAGCGGCCTTTTTTGCGCTCGTTTGCGAGGAAGTCAGCGGCTTCTTCTTCTGCAGAACCACCGATTTCACCGATCATGATGATGGACTGGGTCTCGTCGTCAGACAGGAACATGTCCAGCACGTCGATGTGCTCGGTGCCTTTGATCGGGTCGCCGCCGATGCCCACAGCGGTGGACTGGCCCAGACCGATGTCTGCGGTCTGTTTCACCGCTTCATAAGTCAGAGTGCCGGAACGGGACACAACGCCCACGGAGCCACGCTTGTGGATGTGGCCAGGCATGATGCCGATTTTGCAGGCGTCAGGTGTGATAACACCTGGGCAGTTTGGGCCGATCAGGCGGGAGGAAGAGTTTTCCAGCGCGCGCTGCACTTTCATCATGTCCAGCACAGGAATGCCTTCGGTGATGCAGATGATCAGTTCCATTTCCGCGTCAATCGCTTCGAGGATCGAGTCTGCCGCGAAGGGGGGCGGCACATAGATCACGGAAGCATTGGCTTCGGTTTTTGCTTTCGCATCATGTACGGAGTCAAAGACCGGCAGGCCCAGATGCTCCATGCCACCTTTGCCCGGGGTCACGCCGCCGACCATTTTGGTGCCATATGCGATGGCTTGTTCAGAGTGGAAGGTGCCCTGAGAGCCGGTGAAGCCCTGACAGATGACCTTGGTGTTTTCGTCTACGAGGATTGCCATGGGTGTTATCCTTTCACCGCTTTGACGATTTTCTCTGCGCCGTCAGACAGGTTGTCCGCGGCGATCACGTTCAGGCCGGAGGTGTTGATGATCTCCTTGCCCTGCTCCACGTTGGTGCCTTCCAGGCGCACAACCAGCGGAACTTCGAGGCCAACCTCTTTCACTGCGGCCACAACGCCCTCTGCGATCACGTCGCAGCGCATGATGCCGCCGAAGATGTTCACCAGGATGCCTTTGACGTTTTTGTCAGAGGTGATGATCTTGAACGCTTCGGTCACTTTCTCTTTGGTCGCACCGCCGCCTACGTCGAGGAAGTTGGCTGGCTCTGCGCCGTAGAGTTTGATGATGTCCATGGTGGCCATTGCGAGGCCCGCGCCGTTCACCATGCAGCCGATTTCACCGTCCAGAGCGATGTAGTTCAGATCGTACTTGGACGCCTCAAGCTCTTTGGGGTCTTCTTCGGTTTCGTCGCGCAGCTCGGCCACGTCTGGGTGGCGGTACACGGCGTTGCCGTCAAAGCCAACTTTGGCGTCGAGCACTTTGAGTTTGCCGCCTGGCATGACGATCAGCGGGTTGATCTCCAGCTGCTCCATGTCTTTTTCCATGAAGGCTTTGTAGAGAATGCCCATCAGCTTCACGCATTCTTTGACCTGTGCGCCTTCGAGGCCCAGAGCAAAGGCAACGCGGCGGCCGTGGTAAGCTTGGTAGCCGGTGGCTGGGTCAACGGAGAAGGAGAGGATTTTCTCAGGAGTTGCGGCTGCAACTTCTTCGATGTCCATGCCACCCTCGGTGGAGCAAACGAAAGACACGCGGGATGTCTGGCGATCCACGAGCAGGGCGAGATAGAGTTCGCGCTCGATGTCGGAGCCGTCTTCGATGTAGATGCGGTTGACCTGTTTGCCTGCTGGGCCGGTCTGGTGGGTCACAAGGGTGCGGCCCAGCATCTTTTTGGCTTCTTCGGCGGCTTCTTCCACCGATTTGGCAAGGCGCACACCGCCTTTTTCGCCTGCATCAGCTTCTTCAAAGGTGCCTTTGCCGCGACCACCTGCGTGGATCTGTGCTTTGACAACCCAGAGTGGGCCGTCAAGTTCACCAGCGGCGGTTTTGGCGTCTTCTGCTTTCAGAACAACGCGGCCTTCGGACACCGGAGCGCCGTAGGAGCGAAGCAGGGCTTTCGCCTGATATTCATGGATGTTCATAGAACTGGTCCCATCTTGCTGCGATTGGCGGCGTTTTGACACACTCCAAAGCAGTCGATAAGCAAATTCGAACAAGAAGGTGGATTTTTCGTTATTTGTGATCACAGTTAGAAAAGCTGTGATCACAAATGTGGTTTGGCCAATTCTACCGAAAACAATTTTGTTAAATTGTCAGTGAAATAAGGGGTTGGAGCAACGACTCGTATTGCAGTGCAGCGTTAACGATAACGGGGCGAAGTCTTTAGATCATGTTTTATACAAAGCGATCGGACGCGAAACTCACTGGCCAGACGAAGGTGCCGGGCTCACAGTGATTGTCAGGTCACCGTCGGTATATGCGACAGGCTGGCCGGTCTGCGCCGCTTGCGCTTGCAAGGTTTCAAACAAAGCGGGGTCGAGGGCTGGCGTGTCCCCAACGATAAAATTTGTTGCGTTCGTTCGTGTGCAAGACGTCGCACCCGAGGATGTGCGGATCAGAGTTTCGCCAGATCGGCAGCCCTTAGAAACGTTTGCGCCGGTTAAAGGCGCAGATCTCTGACGAGATGTGTTGTCGTTTGGTCCAGGGGTGGTTGGCGCTTGTGTCTGTGGCCCGCTGCGGATGTTGTGGTCAGCGGTGTCACCTGGCTGGTTGCGCAGGGCGGCGGACGTGCAGCCTGCAAGGGTGATCAGTGCGCCCAGTGTTAAGCTTTTTGCGAGCGAGGTTGTCATCGTGCCTCCATGTATATGAATTCGATAGGAATATGGCACGTTTGTCAGGCGCCGTTGGAGGCGAGTTAACCCGTGTTTGAGCAAGAAGATCAATGATCTGTTGTGTACAGGCATAGAAAATGGGCCTGCGAAACATGTCACAGGCCCTTTAAGTTTATCGTCCGGCTTATGCCAGGGAGCTGTCGATGCCTTTGCAGGCGTCCACGAGGCCTTTCACAGCGTTTACGGAGGTGTCAAACATCTCTTGCTCTTCTTTGTTGAGCTTGATGTTCACAACTTTCTCAACACCGCCAGCGCCGATCACGGTTGGCACGCCAACGTACATGTCTTTCACGCCGAGGTCGCCGTCACAGTAGGCGGCACATGGCAGAACGCGCTTTTGGTCTTTCAGGTAGGCTTCGGCCATTTCGATGGCAGAGGCGGCGGGTGCGTAGAACGCGGAGCCAGTTTTCAGCAGGCCAACGATTTCTGCGCCACCATCGCGGGTGCGCTGAACCATTGCATCCAGTTTTTCCTGTGTGGTCCAGCCCATGTCGATCAGGTCTGGCAGAGGGATACCGGCAACGGTGGAATAGCGCACGGAAGGCACCATGGTGTCGCCGTGGCCGCCCAGAACGAAAGCGGTGACGTCGCGCATAGACACGTTGAATTCTTCGGCCAGGAAGTGGCGGAAGCGTGCGCTGTCCAGAACACCTGCCATGCCGCAGACTTTGTGGGTTGGCAGGCCGGAGAATTTCTGCAGAGCCCAAACCATCGCGTCGAGAGGGTTGGTGATGCAGATCACGAATGCAGCTGGCGCGTTGTCGCGGATGCCTTCGCCTACGGACTTCATAACTTTCAGGTTGATGCCCAGAAGGTCGTCGCGGCTCATGCCTGGCTTACGGGCCACACCGGCGGTCACGATGCAGACGTCTGCACCAGCGATCGCGGAGTAGTCGGAAGTGCCGGACATCGCGGCGTCGATTTTCTCAACAGGGCCGGATTCCGCGATGTCGAGCGCCTTGCCCTGGGGCAGGCCGTCTGCGATGTCGAAAAGAACAACGTCGCCAAGTTCTTTGATTGCAGCGAGGTGGGCGAGGGTACCGCCGATGTTGCCTGCGCCGATGAGGGCGATCTTAGGTCTTGCCATTGGATCTGTCTCCGGTCCGGTTAAATATCGCGGGTGGCTTAAGTCGAAAACGGCTTTGACGCAAGTGTTTGCACGTAAGGTGTGTTGTTGGTTGCGCGCAGATTTGCCGTGCGGGGCGTCATCATCACAGATAAAATCAAGTCGAAAAACTATCTCATTGGGGCGCTTGCTTTGCGGGTAGCGCTGTGGGTAGATGCGCGACAAGACAACTCTATTGAATGAGGAACGAACGCCATGACTTCGATTGCAAAAACCCTGATCTCGCTGGCTTTGGTTGGTATGACGGTCGCTGCGTGCGGTGGCGGTGGCAACAGCACGACCACTGTGAATGCGGTGACAATTGGCGATCAACTGGCTTCTTTGGAGAAGGCCTATGCTGAGGGGCTGGTCTCAGACAAAGAATACAAACAGCAGCGCGAGAAAATTCTCGACGGAAAGTGATCTTTTGTATGCAAAAGTATGCTGTCAGCGTCACGTTTTGATTTTTTGGCGCTGACAGAGTGAGCGATTCCCTTGATTGATTCTCTCTTATTTGTGGTGGTTGCTCCGATAGCCGTGATGTTTGCGGGTATCTCCAAAGCCGGATTTGGATCGGGTGCTGCTTTTGCAAGCGCGGTGTTGCTTGCGTTGATTCTGCCGCCCGCGCAGGCCTTGGGCCTGATGTTACCGCTCTTGATGTTGGTGGATTTGATGACGCTGCGGCCTTACTGGGGGCGGTGGAGTTGGCTGGATGCAAAGGTACTGATTTTGGGGGCACTGCCTGGAGTGGTCTCAGGCGTTGCGCTGTTCCGCGTTGCAAACGATGACGTGCTGCGCCTGCTGATCGGTGCCGTTTCACTTGCATTCGTTGCTTGGCAGCTTTGGCCGCGCAAAGCCATCGCTGCGCAATTGCCGGTGGGGGCTGGCGTGATTGCAGGGGGCGTAGCCGGTTTTACAAGTTTTGTGAGCCATGCAGGTGGACCACCGGCCGCTGTCTACTTGTTGTCGCGTGGTTTGAATAAAACCAGCTATCAGGCAACCACTGTGCTGGTGTTTTGGGCGATCAATATCGCTAAGTTTGTACCCTATGCGTTTCTCGGTGTGTTCACATTGGAAACAGTCAAAGCGGGCATTTTGCTTGCACCATTTGCGTGCCTTGGTGCCTACATAGGTGTGAAAGCGCATCACGCCGTTTCAGAGCGGGTCTTCTTTATGGTGACATATGTTTTGCTGTCAGTGACCGGCGTGAAGCTGATATATGATGCGCTTGTGTGAGACGCCTGATTTAGGCGTCGTCACCTTTCGTTGGGAGAACTTCCGCCAGCTTTTCAAAGGCTTGGCCCGTTGCCATCAAGCAGGTTGCGCCATTTGGCATGGTGACCGTTATGGTCCAGCTGCCAGAGTCCTCTGAGGCAAAGATTTCCACCATGGCACCTTGGGCTCCGAGGCCAAGCGCTTGGCGGGACTCTCCGTATTTGTCGGCCAGACGTTCGACCACCTTGTCGCGTTCTGCGCAATTGCGAGAGGCTTGCGCCTCGGTCAGCGTTGCAGAGAGCGCCAATAAAGAAAGACCAGAAGTTAGGGTCAGAAGCATGGATTTCATGTGGTTTCCTTTCAGGAAATTCTTGTCACGCAGTGGGCTTTTCCCGTTGTGCGCGCCATATGTGTCTAGTTGCTTCGCCTCTTATTGTTTGTGTTGCAGCCCGTTCTGTCTGCATTCGCTCCTCCCCAGGAAGCGATGGAAACAATGTGCATCTAAACTGGTAAGCAATAAGTTAACGCCTAGGGTGAAAAGTCTTAACGGATGGGGCGGCGCCAGGTGACGGGGCGTTTTTTCTGCGCTGCGGCAAGATTGCTCTTGAAGTTTTCTGAGAAAAATGCACCTGATTGCGCAACAAAATTACTGTTCCAATTTGGAGTCTGGCTATGGATCAGCGCGCGCGCCCTTATCGTTCGGTTTTGTATATTCCCGGATCTAAAGATCGGGCTTTGGACAAGGCGCGTGGCTTGCCAGTCGATGCGATCATCTTTGATCTTGAAGATGCGGTTGCCCCTAACGAGAAAGAAAACGCCCGTGCCACGCTTTCTGCTGCGCTTGATCAAGGCGGGTATGGCAACCGGATGCGCATTGTGAGGATCAATGGGCTTGACACGCAATGGGGCGAGGTAGACGCGAAAGCAGCGGCGACAATGGACTGTGACGCGGTGCTGTTGCCGAAGGTTGAAAGCCCTGCGCAATTGGATGCACTGGCTTCCTTGATTGGGGATAAGCCGATTTGGGCGATGATGGAAACGCCACGGGGCATGCTGAATGCCGCCGCTCTTGCTGCGCATCCGCAGCTGAGCGGTTTTGTGATGGGCACCAATGACTTGGCGAAAGAGTTGCAGACCCGTTTCCGCCCTGACCGTCTGCCGATGATGGCGGGGCTTGGCCTCTGCCTTTTGGCGGCAAAGGCAGAGGGTATCGTGATTGTTGATGGGGTTTACAACGCTTTCAAAGACGCCGAAGGGCTAAAGGCCGAGTGTGATCAGGGACGTGATATGGGGTTTGACGGAAAGACCCTAATCCACCCTGCACAGATTGACGTTGCCAATGCGGCTTTCGCACCTTCGGAGGCTGAGATCGATCTGGCAAAGCGGCAGATCGCAGCCTTTGAGGACACAGAAGCCAGCGGGCAGGGCGTGGCCGTTGTAGATGGCAAAATCGTGGAAAATTTGCACGTGGTGACGGCGCGAGAAATCCTCGCGAAGGCGGATGCAATCGCTGAGCTGGAAGGGTAACCTTTCTCCTGACAACCAACAATCCAGCGGAGAGCGAGATGACATTATTGGTTCTTGGGGTTTTGCTTTGGGCAGCAGCCCATTTTTTCAAGCGGGCGCTGCCTAGCGTAAGGGGGCCGATGGGCGACAAAGGGAAGGGCTTGGTTGCACTGACGCTTGTTGTGTCGATTGTGCTTATGGTGCTCGGTTACCGCGCAGCAGAGATTGAAGATGTGCTGTGGATTGCGCCAAGCTTTGTTTTTCATATCAACAATTTGTTGGTGCTGATTGCGATTTTCCTGATGAGCCCAGCACCGCGTAAGGGCAAGCTGTTCAACAATATGCGTCATCCGATGTTGATCGGGTTTTCGCTCTGGGCTGTGGCGCATATCTTGGTGAACGGCGACGCGCCGTCGATTGTTTTGTTTGGCGGTTTGCTGGCCTGGGCGCTTGCGGAGATTGTTGTGCTCAACCGCGTTGAAGGCCCCTGGCAACCAACCGAACGTGGAACCATCGCAAAGGATGGCATGTTCTTTGTTGCTTCTGTAATCCTCATGGGTGTGATCGGCGCTATACACGGCCTGATCGGACCATCCCCATTTGGAGGCTAAGAGCATGAAACTTTATCGTTTTCTATCTGAAGAAGACACATCCGCGTTTTGTCACAAAGTGACGGATGCGCTTAACAAGGGGTGGGAGCTTCATGGCTCTCCGACACAGACTTTCTGTCAGGCCACAGGTGTTATGCGCTGTGGTCAGGCCGTCGTGAAAGAGGTTGAAGGCACCTACACCCCGGAGACAAAACTGGGAGAACACTAAATGGCCAAGACCAATCCGGGCCGGTTTTTTGAAGACTACACGCTGGGGCAGGTGATTGAACACGCTGTCCCGCGCACTGTGGGATCAGGCGAGCGTGCACTGTATCACGCGCTTTATCCTGCGCGTCATGCGCTTTACTCCAGTGACGAATTTGCGCGCGCTTCTGGCCTGCCGCACTCTCCGCTGGACGATCTGGCGGCGTTTCACGTGGTCTTTGGAAAGACGGTTCCGGATGTGTCGCTGAATGCCGTGGCAAACCTTGGCTATGCCGAGGGACGCTGGCTGAAACAGGTCTATGCAGGTGATACGCTGCGCTCCACATCCGAAGTGATTGGCCTGAAGCAGAACTCCAACGGAAAAACCGGGGTGGTTTACGTGCGCACGCGCGGCATGAACCAGCGCGATGAGGTTGTCATGGAATATGTGCGCTGGGTGATGGTGCGCAAGCGTGATGCAGAGACACCCGCACCTGAGACCGTGGTTCCCCAGTTGTCGAAGGTGATTGACCCAGCGGATTTGGTGATCCCGGAGGGGCTGGACTTTAGCGGCTATGATTTTACGCAAGCTGGCGAAAGCCACCGCTGGGGTGACTATGCGGTTGGCGAAACCATTGACCATGTCGATGGCGTGACGCTGGAAGAGGCGGAGCATATGATGGCGACGCGTCTGTGGCAGAACACCGCCAAGGTGCATTTTGATGCGACGTTTCGGCCAGATGGGCAGCGTCTGATCTATGGTGGGCATATCATCTCCTTGGCGCGGGCGCTGAGCTTCAATGGGCTCGCCAATGCGCAGATGATTGTGGGCCTGAATGGGGGCGCACATGCCAATCCTGCGTTCTCGGGTCTGACGGTGAAGGCCTGGTCGGAAGTGCTTGATAAAGCGGAGACATCTGCCCCCGGTGTCGGCGCTATCCGTTTGCGCCTTGTGGCAACCAAAGGCGGCACCCCTTTTGCTCTGAAAGGGGAAGATGGTAAGTATCTGCCGGATGTGCTTTTGGATCTCGATTATTGGGCGCTTATGCCAACTTAGGGAGACATGATGCCCCGCGCGATTTATCTGACACATCCGGAAGTGAATGTTGATCTGAATGTCGCTGTGCCTGACTGGGGATTGAATGACATTGGCCAGGCGCGCGTGGCTGCCTTGGTTGCGCGTGTTTCTGGTGGAGGTTGGCAGGTTGCCTCTAGCACGGAGCGCAAAGCGCTGGAGATGGCCTGGCCGTTGGCCGCCTGTTTAGGACAGGCGCCGGTTTCCATCCGTCACGACCTCGGCGAAAATGATCGCTCCAGCACAGGGTTTTTGAAAGAGAGCGCCTTTCAGACGGCGGCAAACGCATTCTTCGGCGCCCCTGACGTGTCTTACAAAGGCTGGGAGCGCGCGGTGGATGCACAGGCCCGAATTGTTGGGGCCGTGCAAGACCTTACTTCGGATTGCCCAAACGACAACCTTGTGGTCTGCGGACATGGAGGTGTCGGAACGCTGCTGTATTGTGCTTTGGTTGGTGTGCCGATGGACCGCCAGTGGGATCAGAAAGGTGGCGGGCACTGGTTTGCATTTGATACCCGAACGCTTACGCCGGAAAACCATTGGCAGCCAATGGAAACTTTGGTCTTGAATTAGGTGGTGTGTTGTCTTTTTCTGCGGAAATGAAACACCTACTCCTACCCTTTACTTTATGTGCAGCTGCGAGCGTTTCTGAGGCCGAAGTGGATTTGAGCCACACCTCAGAGGAGACGCTTGCCTTTGTTGAAAGCAATCTGCTCGGCATCTTTTATCACGAGCTGGGGCATGCGTTGATCGACGTTCTGGAGCTGCCGATCTTTGGCCAAGAAGAAGACGCCGCGGATGTTCTTTCGATTTTCCTGATTGATGCGTTTTATGAAGAAGAAGCTGCTGTACAGCTGGCGTATGATGCGGCTTTTGGTTTTTTGGGCGAAGCCGAGGCCAATGAAGAGATTGCGTTCTGGGATGTGCATGGCCCTGATCTGCAAAGATACTATAACACGGTCTGTCTATTCTACGGTGCGAACCCGGACGAACGCGCCGATTTGGCGGAAGACTTGGGGCTTCCTGAGGACCGTGCAGACTATTGTCCTGATGAGTACTCTCAGGCAGCGGGCAGTTGGGGCGGCGCATTGGATGAGATCTCTCATGAGGGCGGTGGCAACACGCTTATCATTGGTGGTGTCGATGCCGAGACAGATGGAGGGATTCTGACCGAAAGGGTTCTTCGGGCGGAGGTCGAAGCCCTTAATGGTGACTTCCGATTGCCGGAGACACTCACGATTTCGATCCAGTCATGTGGTGAAGCGAACGCGTTTTATGATCCTGAGTATGTCGAGATCACGATGTGCACCGAATTTGCTGATGCCCTCGTAGAAATGGCGCCTGATCTCTGAAACACACGCGGAGTTGATGGCGCGTGTTTTGGCAACCGGTTAGGCTTTTGTCATGCGGTTTCTCAATGTCATAGCGGCAGGGCTTTTGTGTTTTCCGGCGTCAGCAAAGGCCTGCGAGCTGGCGCTTTTGCTGACAGTGGATGTCTCTGGCAGCATTGATGCAGAAGAGTATCGCGTTCAGATGGATGGGCTGGCTGCGGCGCTGCGTGACGGGATTGTGGTCGAGGCGCTGGTCGCGCAAGAGGCTGCGGTTGCCTTGATGCAGTGGACCGGTGAAGGGCGCCAGCATGTGAGTGTCCCTTGGAGCAGGATCACGTCGGCGCAAGATGCGGAAGATCTGGCGGTTAGAGTGGGGCAAATGCGCCGTCAGTGGAGCCGATATTCGACAGCGATTGGTGATGCGCTTTTGGCATCCGCTGCGCTGATGGAAGCCGCGCCTTCCTGTGAGCGCAAGGTTGTAGATGTGTCCGGGGACGGACCGTCAAACGAAGGCCCGCTGGTTGAATACGGCCGGAAGCGGTTGGCGGAACTTGGGGTAACGATCAATGCGGTGGTGATTGAAACCGATGCATCTGACCTGACAGCCTACTTCTGGGAAAATGTGATCACGGGGCCCGGTGCGTTTGTCGTCACCGCGCAAGGTTTTGAGGACTATCCAAGACGGATCAGGCAAAAGTTGATCCGCGAAGTCGCAAAGCAGGTTTCAAATACGTCTGTTTCTTTCGTAGAAACGACCGGAAAAATGTGAGCGCCAACATCGGTTGGCCGTTCGGATGCAGAGGCGGAGCGAGATTCCTTCGCTCACTATCCTGACAAAAATACTATAAATATGAATTGTGATCACGAATAAAAACGTGTGATCACAAAAGTGAAAAAATCGATATGATTGGCGAAAAAAACAGCGAGAATTAAGTCTTCGCCAAGGTGACAGCGTGCAAAAATGCGCTAGAAGATCCGCAGAGACCTTGAAAGGATTCATTATGGCTGATGTGAAAAGGATTGAGCGCCCGCTCTCCCCCCACTTGCAGATCTACCGACCTCAGATGACCTCTGTGTCTTCTATTTTTGTGCGGATCACCGGCATTGCGTTGATCCCGATTGCTGCGGTCGTTGTTTGGTGGCTCCTCGCTGCGGCAACATCAGAAAGCGCGTTTGCGTTCATTGATGGATTGCTGCGCAGCTTCCTTGGCGACGTGTTCCTTTTCCTGTCCGCGTGGGCGGTGTTCTATCACATGCTGGGGCGTCTTCGTCACGTGATCTGGGACTTCGGCTACTGCCTGGATATCGAAACTGCGGTTAAGCTCGGCAAAGGCATGTTTGTAGGGGCAACCGTGCTTTCCATTGCGACCGCGCTGATTGTGTAAGGAGTAGATGAGATGAATTTTCTAACCGACCGCAAACGCGCGCAAGGCACCGGGGCATCTGGTAAAGGCACCGAGCACCACTGGCACATGATGATCAACTCGTCGCTCCTGGTGGTCTTGGTCCCGCTGTTTGTGATTACCTTTGGTATGGGCATTGGCGGCACTTACGAAGAGGTTCTGGCCTATTTTGGTAAGCCGTTCCCTGCGATCATCACCGCGCTCACGCTGATCGTTGGTGTGAACCACATCAAAAGCGAAGCTCAGGACGCAATCGAAGACTATATGCACGGCGTTGCGGAAAAGCTGACTTATATTGCCGCAGGTGCAATCTGTTACACGATTATCATCGTAGGATTGTTTGCGCTGATTAAACTCGCCCTCTGACGCCGGAGCGCCCGACCGAGGTTGTGGCGCACGCGTAACACTGTGAACTGAACGCCCTGTATAGCGGCGGCAAGGATTAGACCGATGACAGCAGCATACGAATACGAAACACATGAATATGACGTGGTCGTGGTAGGCGCCGGTGGCGCTGGTTTGCGCGCCACTCTAGGTATGGCCGAGCAGGGCTTGCGCACTGCCTGTGTGACCAAAGTTTTCCCGACCCGCTCGCACACAGTTGCGGCACAGGGCGGTATTGCCGCCTCACTTTCCAACATGGGCCCCGACAACTGGCAGTGGCACATGTATGACACCGTGAAGGGGTCTGATTGGCTTGGCGATACTGACGCGATGGAGTATCTCGCACGCGAAGCGCCCAAGGCTGTTTATGAGCTGGATCACTATGGTGTGCCGTTCTCGCGCACCGAGGAAGGCAAGATTTATCAGCGTCCGTTTGGGGGGCACACCACAGAGTTTGGCGAAGGGCCTGCCGTGCAGCGGACCTGTGCGGCCGCAGACCGGACGGGCCACGCCATCCTGCACACGCTGTATGGCCAATCGGTCAAGAACAACGCGGAATTCTACATTGAGTATTTCGCAATCGACCTGCTGATGTCCGAAGACGGCCAATGTCAGGGTGTGGTTTGCTGGAAGCTTGACGACGGCACGTTCCACGTGTTCCACGCCAAAATGGTTGTGCTGGCAACTGGCGGTTATGGCCGTGCGTATTTCTCTGCAACCTCTGCACACACCTGTACGGGCGATGGTGGCGGCATGGTGATGCGCGCTGGCCTGCCGATGCAGGACTTGGAGTTCGTTCAGTTCCACCCAACCGGGATCTACGGCTCCGGCTGTCTGATCACCGAGGGCGCCCGCGGCGAAGGCGGCTATCTGACCAACTCCGAAGGTGAGCGCTTTATGGAGCGCTATGCGCCACAGTACAAAGACCTTGCACCACGCGACTACGTCTCGCGCTCCATGACTATGGAGATCCGTGAAGGTCGTGGCGTCGGTGCAGAAGGTGACCACATTCACCTGAACCTGAGCCACCTGCCGGCGGAAGCGCTTGCAGAGCGCCTGCCAGGGATTTCTGAGAGCGCGAAGATCTTTGCAGGTGTGGACGTAACCAAAGAGCCAATCCCAGTATTGCCGACTGTGCACTACAACATGGGCGGTATTCCCACCAACTACTGGGGTGAAGTGCTGAACCCAACCGAAGAAGATCCCACAGCTGTTGTGCCGGGCCTGATGGCGGTTGGTGAAGCGGGCTGTGCTTCGGTGCATGGAGCAAACCGTCTGGGGTCCAACTCTTTGATCGACCTTGTTGTGTTTGGCCGCGCGGCAGCGATCCGTGCAGGCAAAGTCGTGGATCGTGACGCGCCCGTGCCAACCCCACCTCAGGTCGAGATCGACAAGTGCTTCGCGCGCTTTGATAGCTTGCGCCACGCCAAAGGTGCCATTCCGACGGCAGAGCTGCGTCTGGATATGCAAAAAACCATGCAGCGTGACGCGGCCGTGTTCCGGACAGCCAAAACCATGAAAGAGGGTGTCGAGGCCATGACCGAGATTGCAGGGCGCATGAATGACCTGCACGTGACCGACACATCTCTTGTCTGGAATTCCGACCTGATGGAGACGCTTGAGCTCACCAACCTGATGCCGTCTGCAATCTCCACCATCGTGTCCGCAGAGGCGCGTCAGGAAAGCCGCGGCGCGCACGCGCATGAGGACTTCCCGACACGTGATGACGAAAACTGGCGTGTGCATACGGTGAGCCGTGTGAACGAAGATGGCACGAAAGTTGATCTATCTTATCGCCCAGTGATTGTTGACCCGCTGACCAAAGAAGAGGAGGGTGGGATCGAACTTAAAAAGATTGCACCTAAAGCGAGAACCTTCTGATGAAATTTGGATTTGCTGGATTATTGATTGGAATGACTTTGGCGACACAAGCTGTTGCTGAGGAAAAAGCTACTCCAATAGTTATTCAGCAAATTCAGCAGTGTATCTCTGATACGCGGGCGCCTGGAAAATATAAGGTGACGGCATACGAAAATGTACCAGTTGTGGTTTCTGATGCGGGCGGAACAGATATCGGTGCAAGTAATGTGAATGATTGCCTACAGGATACCTACGGTGTCCAGTATGAAACCAACGCGTTTGCGAGTGTGTCAGACAAGACAAGCTTTGAACTTGCTGAGCAGCAGTGCCGCAACACGATGGTTGGCGGCGCAATTCTTGGCGTTGTCGCTGGAGCTGCGGTTTGGCACTGGGCTGGTTACTCTGCGGCGGAGGGTGCTGCGATTGCAATTCTCGGCACCCCGATTTCCTTGTCGGGCTTCATGGATCGCTGTCTCAGAGACAAAGGGTTCTCCAAGTCTCAAGGCCTGGAATTCGCTTCTGGCTGCTCGCGCAAGTCGGATGTGCTCCATGGTGGCTCTCAGTATTGCCGCCGATAGAATATGTATTGCGTGGAAGACTCCCGGGTCCTGCGCATTGTGAATAGAAAGCGCTTGTCGTTCGGAAGAATGCTGAGGCAGCGCAGGAACAGGAACGAAGGTAAGCGCAGGTTGCGCGCCCACGTGTAGGAAGGAAAGACGATGGTCGAATTTGCCCTCCCCAAGAACTCCCGGATTATGACCGGCAAAACCTGGCCCAAGCCGGCTGGCGCGACCAATGTGCGCAAGTTCCAGATCTATCGCTGGAACCCGGACGACGGCAAAAACCCACAGGTGGATACCTATTTTCTGGACATGGACAAATGCGGTCCAATGGTTCTGGATGCGCTGATCAAGATCAAGAATGAGGTCGACCCTACGCTGACCTTCCGCCGCTCGTGTCGTGAAGGCATCTGTGGGTCCTGTGCGATGAACATCGACGGGATCAACACGCTCGCCTGTATCTACGGTCTCGATGAGATCAAAGGTGATGTGAAGATTTATCCGCTGCCGCATATGCCAGTGGTGAAAGACCTGATCCCAGATCTGACTCACTTCTACGCGCAGCACGCATCCATCATGCCGTGGCTGGAAACCAAGACCAATCGCCCCGCGAAAGAGTGGCGTCAGTCCATTGAGGACCGTAAGAAGCTTGACGGTCTTTATGAATGTGTGATGTGCGCATCCTGCTCTACGTCTTGCCCAAGCTACTGGTGGAACGGCGATAAATACCTGGGTCCAGCGGCACTCTTGCACGCTTACCGTTGGATCATCGACAGCCGTGATGAGGCGACAGGCGAGCGTCTGGACGAGTTGGAAGATCCGTTCAAGCTCTACCGCTGCCACACCATCATGAACTGTGCAAAGACCTGCCCGAAGGGTTTGAACCCGGCAAAGGCGATTGCAGAGATCAAGAAGATGCTGGTCGAACGCCACGTCTGATTGTGGATGAAAAGATTTTCGACAAGGGCCCTTGCGGGCCCTTTTTCGTTTCTTTCTGTGCATAGATTGCATGGCGCCTTTGCCAACTGAGCAGTTCTTTGGCTGTGCTGCGTTGGCTATATACTCAAGCAGGGAAGGAGATCAGTTGTGAATACGGAGACTGCCGATGTCCGCCCTAGAGACAAACACACCAGAAGACTTCGCCGCGCGTGCCTTGGAAGTGCTTGAGCAAGCCTACGCCTACTACTCAGAGCCACCACGCGTTTCGGTTTTGTCGCAGGACAGCGATCAAGAAACATATTTTGAGTATGTAAAAGCAGCCTGAACTTGCTGGTATTGCTGATATGAAGCGCTCCTTGCTGGGGCGCTTTTTGCGTTTCTCGGTTTGAGAGTGACGCGCTTTCCTGACGTAAGGTTGGTCTTGGTCCACAGGCGACTGCCCGTTAGCCTCTAGAAAACGGGAGGAGGCAACATGGTCGATGTGATCATCGTAGGCGGCGGCCTGGCTGGGTTGGTGGCTGCACGTGAAGCTGCGCTTCGGGGGCGTCAGGTTGTCGTGTTGGATCAGGAAGGCACGCAGAGCCTTGGCGGCCAAGCTTTTTGGAGCCTTGGCGGTTTGTTTATGGTGGATACGCCTGAACAGCGGCGTATGGGGGTGAAGGACAGCGCAGAACTTGCTTATGCGGATTGGATGGGATCTGCGCAGTTCGATAGGCCCGAGGATGAAAACCCGCGCCGCGTGGCCGAAGCCTATCTAGAATTTGCCAGCGGTGAGATGCGCAGTTGGCTGCGAGAGATCGGTATGCGGTGGTTCCCGGTGGTGGGGTGGGCCGAGCGTGGCGGCGCGTTGGCGCATGGTCACGGAAATTCTGTCCCACGTTTTCACATCACTTGGGGAACAGGCCCCGGAGTGGTCGCACCGTTTGAGCGGGACGTCCGACAACTGACAGGCGACGGTAAAATCGACTTGCAGTTTCGCCGAAAAGTCACTGAGTTGATTGTCGAAAACAGCGTTGTCAAAGGAGTGCGCGGGGCAATCTTAGCGGACGATGGCGCTGAGAGGGGGCGCTCTACATCGCGTGACATTGTCGGCGATTTTGAACTGAGGGCAGAGTCCGTGGTTTTGACCACTGGCGGCATTGGCGGCGACCATGAGATGGTGAGGCGGTATTGGCCCCAAGATCGGCTGGGTGCCGCACCCAAACGCATGGTGGCCGGGGTCCCAGACTACGTTGATGGGCAGATGCAGCGGCAAGCTGAAGCGGCAGGGGCGGCGGTCATCAATGGCGATCGCATGTGGCACTATACCGAAGGGTTGGCCAACTGGGATCCGATCTGGCCAAACCATGGTATTCGTGTCCTCCCTGGGCCAAGCTCCATGTGGTTTGACGCTTTGGGAGATCGGATGGAGGCGCCCTATCTGCCGGGATTTGACAGTTTAGGCACCTTAAAGCGGATCCTGTCTACAGGGCATGCTCACAGCTGGTTCATTTTGACGCAAAAGATCATTGAAAAAGAATTCGCCCTATCCGGATCTGAGCAGAACCCTGACTTGTCTTCAGGCAAGTTCATTGAGGTGCTCAAGGGGCGTTTGCTCTCCAAAGGCGCACCGGCACCGGTGGAGGCATTCAAGCGTCATGGGGAAGATTTTGTTGTTGCAGATGAGCTGGACACTCTTGTGGCTGGCATGAATGCAGTCACGCCAGAAGTGCCTGTCTCGCTTGACAAAATCCGCTCTCAGATCGTCGCACGCGATGCACAGATCGACAACCCATTTAGCAAGGATGCGCAAGTTACCGCGATCAGAGGCGCGCGTGCATTTCTGGGGGATCGCCTGATCCGTACAGCCAAGCCACATCGCATTCTGGATCCAGTCAACGGCCCGTTGATTGCCGTGCGCCTTAACATTCTGACGCGGAAATCGCTGGGTGGGTTGCATACTGATATCGCTGGACAGGTTCTCAAGCCGGATGGCAATGCATTTGAGGGTCTGTTTGCGGCTGGAGAAGTCGCAGGCTTTGGTGGTGGTGGCTATCACGGCTACAATGCGTTGGAGGGGACTTTCCTTGGCGGCTGCATCTTCTCAGGGCGGGCCGTGGGGCGTGCAGTATAAGATTTAGATTTGTGGTCTGAGCCGTGCTAACCTCCCCATATTTTAAAGAGTATTGGGAGGACTACCATGAAACATCTGTTTGCGGCAGCTCTGATTGCTATTGCTTCTCAAGGGGTTGCAGGTGGTGCGCCCTCGCCTGAGGGGGCGGAGGTGTACTTTGTCAATCTGTCTGATGGAGACACTGTGCAGTCCCCGGTTTTGGTGCAGTTTGGACTTTCTGGGATGGGGGTTGCGCCTGCTGGGACGGAGGTTGAGAACACGGGACATCACCATATTTTCATCAACCGGCCACCGCTTGGAGAAGGGGCTGAGGATGCTGATCTGCTTGAAAATGGAGTGCCAACGGATGACAACCATCGTCATTTTGGCGGCGGTCAGACGGAAGTGACGCTGGAGCTGCCAGCGGGGACCCATACATTGCAGCTGGTGCTGGGGGATGAATTCCATGTGCCACACACCCCACCGGTTGTCTCTGAGGTGATTACGATCACTGTCAATTAAGTGATGGCTGCGGTGCGGATAGCCATTGCAACCCGTTAACACTTGGGGGCAGGATCGCGCCATGACTGAGACCATCCTGCCCCCCGCTGACGCCGAAGACCGCCGTGCCATCCAGCCGGTGATTTGCTATCCGAACACCACTCTGCCGACCCCACCACTGGCGCTTTATCAAGCGGCGAGAAAAGACGCGACCAAGGTGGACGAGGTGCTGATCCCCGCGCGGGATGCGCGCTGTTTTGAAGTGCCTGCGGGACATTTCTTTCGCATCACATCGGTGGAAGGCCCGCAGGTGGGGGATCTCAATCTGTGGAATGCGCATGATCTGAATGAGCGGTTTTTCTCTGGAAAAACAAGAGCTTTGCACGGCATGCACATCACGACCGGAGAACGAATGTGGTCGAGCCTGCCCAATCTGCGGCCGATGGCGACCATCGTGACAGATACGTTGGGCTGGTACGGGATCGATGCCTACGGTGGCTCCGTGCATGATGTGATTGGCACGCGCTGTGACCCCTATACGGGCAACCTGTTGAGTGGCGATCAGTATCATTATTGCTGCCATTCCAATCTGACCCGTGCTTTGGCGGCGCATAGGGGAATGCGTTTGGAAGACGCGGAGCCGCATGTGCATGATGTTCTTAACGTTTTCATGTGCACAGGCTTCACGCGAGACACGGGGCAATACTTTATGAAAGCCAGTCCAGTGCGCCCCGGCGACTATCTGGAAGCCTTTGCGGAGATCGATTTGCTGGGCGCATTGAGCGCTTGTCCGGGGGGCGATTGCTCGGCTGAACACAGCAGTGATGCAGCCGCGTGTTACCCGCTTCTGGTGGAGGTCTTGGCGCCGAAAGAGGGCGCGCTGGAAGGGTGGGAAAGCCCCGCGATCAATGGGTATGATCGCAGCCATGGCGTGACGCGTTAACCATAAAATTTGATGTCGGTATTGCGTCTGTATCGCGGCTGTAATGCGGAGGTGCAAATTTACGGCTGCCTCAAAAGGTAAACGCCGCGCGCGGGTGGTGCGGTTTTAATGGATCGTATTGCCAGCGTGCGGTGGTGCTTGTGGGAAGGTAGGTTTGGCATCGCAAGCGAATTTCCAGGGTGTCGAGCGAGCAGGGGCTTGCGGCTAGAGGTGCAATGTTGGATCGGCTATCCGGACACCGTGCAGCGAAGGTAGGCAGTGAGCCCGATTTGACCGATGCAGCGCTCCGCACCAATGACAGCAATGCGCAGAAAGCGAGCTTTGCAAAGTTCAGTTTTCATTGGCAGCTGTGCGGACAAAGCACCGTTTCGCTGCGGCTGCTCCGATGGCCGCTTTTTGAGGTTCGTCACAAACTCTCGTTCTGGATCGTCTTATCTCTGAAACCTCAATTTTGGAGATATGATGCGAAATTTAGTTTTAATCGGGGTCGGAGGGATTTCAGTTCTGACTGCGGTCTATATGTGGACGGCCACGCAGCATTGGTATCACACGGTACCGGGGGTCGCACTCACGGGGCCAATGAACTTTCACTTTGCCAAGGATGTCGCCCTTGCCTATCTGTCAAGCGGGGCGGCCCTGATCTGGGCTGGAGTCAAACATGACAAAACAGCCGGAATCTTCGGTGCGTCCTGGCTCGTCCTGCATGCGCTTTTTCATATTTGGATCTGGCTTCATCGCGGCACGCCGGCCGATCTGATTGCCCTCACCAACCTGATAGGTATCCAGATTCCCGCTTTTGCAGGGTTCATTTCCGCGGCCCGTTTGAAGTCAGAAGGGAGGACATCATGATCCGTGCGCTTCTTAAAACTGGTTTTCAGCGGTTCGGGTCGCGATACAATTACGATACAAGCTATATGAGCCATGTTGCTGATACCTCGGCAAAGGCAGCGCTGCGGATGTCAATCCTGCCATTTTACAGCCAATTTCGCGGTCCCAAGGACGCTCAGAACGTCTGGGCAGGTGCAATGCTTGGATCAACGCTGGACGGTGACTGCGGACCATGTGTGCAACTGATCGTTGACATGGCGCTTGAGGCTGGGGTTCCGGCAGACCAGCTCGTGCTTTGCCTTCAAGGCGATGTAAAGGCAGCGGGTGATGTTGGCCTTGGGTTTCGGTTCTCCCAGGCGGCAATTGCGAACGCTCCCGAACTCGACAGCCGACGGCAAGAAATTGAAGCGCGTTTTGGTGCGGCGGCAGTCACTGCGGCCTCTTTTGCAGCCTCAAGCGGGCGAATATACCCTGTCCTGAAACGCGGCCTTGGCTTCGGGCAAACCTGTAGCCGTGTGACAATCGCGGACGAAACCACAAAAGTACGGTATCCATCATGAACATGGTCGCGGACATATTTGAGGCAGAACGCCCAAAACTGATATCACTGTGCTATCGCATGTTGGGTGAACGTGCAGGTGCGGAAGACGCTGTACAAGACACATGGCTGAAATGGTCAGCAGTCGACGCGGCCCAGATTGACAACCCGGCGGCTTGGCTGCGCCGGGTTGCCACGAATGTTGCCATCGACACGTTGCGTACCGCCCATCGACAGCGCGAAGTCTATGTCGGCCCCTGGCTGCCCGAGCCCCTTATTCAGGGTGAAACACAAGAACCTGTGCATCAGTTTGAGCTTGCGCAGGAATGCGAGCTGGCATTGCTGTGGGCGATGGAGCGGCTCACGGAACGAGAGCGCGCGGCGTTCATTCTGCGAGAGGCCTTCGACGCCAGCTATTCGGACATTGCAAAAACGCTTGGCGCAACCGAAGCCGCTTGTCGCCAACTTGTCAGCCGTTCGCAAAAGAAATTGCAGGACTCTGGTCCCCGTTTCGACGCCACTCCGGAAGAAGTCGCAGACTTGAGCCAGCGCTTTTTCATGGCGATCATGGCGGAAGACTTCGATGCGGCTCTGTCGTTACTGACACCCAAGTCCGTTGCACTGTCTGATGGCGGGGCGAAAAGGCGTGCCGCGCGGCGTCCATTGATCGGTGGCAGCGAGATTCTACAAGTGTTCCGAGCTTTGTATGAAAAAACACGCCATGAACCCGGCTGGACAACCCGGATTGCATTGGTGAATACCAAACCCGCCTTTTTGCGATATCAATTCGAGCAATTGGACTCCGTCACGACGCTTGCTCCCGATCAAAGTGGAAAAATCGCGTGGCTGTATACCATGAGAAATCCAGACAAACTTGGGGTGATCGAACAGTAGTGAAATCGGCAAAGCAGTCACTTGCTGCGCCGCAGAAGCCGGTCAATATGGGCTCAAAGTGAAGTTTCACGGCGGTCTGCACCAAAGGCCGCTTCGGGCTGACAGCGGTCATTGAAAGCTTAAACACGTACTTAAAATCTGAAACGCACGGTCCCCACCAACGCGCAGGCGACGCAGCCGACCAGCCTCACCCCATCTCTACGGGCCCTCCCCCAAGGGAGGGGGCTTAACCCCCACCCAGGGTCGGGGGCTGGTCTATGTGATCTGTGACGATCATTGCAGATATTTTGGGGGATGATCTGGCAGCCAAATAGAATGCCGCGACCACCTTTGCGCGGGCTACTCCTCCCAATCACGCCTGCAGTTCGGCGTCCCAATACAGATAGTCCATCCAGCTGTCGTGCAGGAAGTTGGGGGGGAATTTGCGGCCGACATTGCGGAGTTCTTCAGAGCCGGGTTGGCGCGGCGGTTTGCGCAGGCTCATGCGGGCCTGGCGCAGGCTTTTGGAGCCTTTTCTGAGATTGCAGGGCGAGCAGGCGGCGACGACGTTTTCCCAGCTGGTCACACCTCCGGCGGCGCGGGGGATGACGTGATCGAAGGTCAGATCTCCTCGGGCGCCGCAGTATTGGCACTGAAATTCATCGCGCAGAAATAAATTAAAGCGCGTGAAGGCCACGCGCTTTTGCAATTGAACATAATCTTTGAGGACAACAACCGAAGGGATGCGTATTTCGGTGGAGGGGCTGCGGACCACATGGTCGTATTCAGCCACGATGTCGACGCGATCCATATAGGCGGCTTTGATGGCGTCTTGCCAAGGCCATAAAGAGAGCGGGTAGTAGGAGAGGGGGCGGTAGTCGGCGTTCAATACGAGGGCAGGGTGGTGTTTCAACCCGCCGGGACTTCGTGTGAATTCTGTCCTAAAATCTCCGTCCATCTTCGATCTCCCTTTGCGCCCATCTTGCGACGTTTGGCTGTCTGGGCTGCCCGCTTGTAACTACTATATCTCGTGTCTTTGATCTGACAAGCCTCACGATATGCGAAAGTGTCGCAGGGGATGAGGCAGGTGCAGAGTGTCAGCAGTGCGTGACGCTTTCATGACGGGCCTGTGGATAAAATGAAAGCGCCGCGCTCAAATATCAAGCGCGGCGTTAACAGAATTGACCTGTTGGCCGGTGTCAGTAGAACTTCAAGCCGTTGAGATCGAAGGTTTTAGACAGAGTGAGGGCAAAGCGTGTGTCGTCTTGCGCAACCATGCTGCCGATGCCCTGACGCCCGATGGCGTTGGTGGCTTGGGCGTCTATGCTAAAGCCGGATTGGCCCAAGTGGTAGCGTGCGCCGGCGGCCCAGGTTGTTTCGTCCCCATCGCGCCCCACAGGGGTGACCTCCGCGATCAGTTCCAAACCGTTGCCAAAGCCATAGTTCACGCCCATGCCAAAGCCGACCAACTCATTGTTGCCAAAGGCGCCGATTTTTGGGCTGGCGGTCAGAGAGAAGCCGTTTCTGGTTTTATAGTTGGCGATCAGATCGGTGTAGAAGACGCCAACTTTGGTGGGATCAGAGTTGATTTGGCGCCCATAGAGCATGCGCCCGGTCAAAGAGAACAGATTGCCGTTGTTCTGATCCATAAAGCGCAGTTTGGGGCCAATCATGTAGCGCACGCTGGTGGTGGGCACGAGATCGGGGTCTGCGGTTGGGTTGTCGGAGTACTGTTCGAAAATCACCTGAATCTCGCCGTCGCGATCGGGGCTGAAACTCAGGGCAACGCCTTTGTTGTTGTCGCTGCCGCCCCAGATATCTGTGCGCAGCATGCCGGGTTCAAGCGTATCGGCGGCACCGAGGGTGAAGCCGTCTTGTTGCAAATGGACCTGACGGGTGGTGGGCGGCAAGGAGAGATCTCGGTAGCTGAGCGGGCGGTTTGCACCGGGTGTGTAGATCAGACGTGCGCCCGCGAGCACATCGTCGCCGTCGGGCCAGAAGGTCATGACACTGGTTGCAGGCGAGTTGCCCCAGCCATTCGTGAGATATCCCTCAAGACCAAGTCGCGGGGTGACATTGTAGCGTCCGCCCACCGTCCAGACAGGCACAGCTTCAAAATTCCCATCGCTGTTGATTGTGTTTTCGCCAGACAGGGCTGTTTCCACGGTGCCAAACATCAACACTCGGTTGGAAGCGCGGTAGCTGACGCCAGCGCCGAGGCTGACGATCGTGCCATAAAACTCATCTCCGGCCACATCATCGGGTGCCAGTGTCACGCCTGGGGTCAGGTGAAACTGGAGTTTTGGCGACACTGTGTAGGTGATCGGCGCTTTGATTGCCCCGATGAACACACCATCTTGATTGGTGTCAAAACCGCCCCAAAAATCAGACTTCAGGGACGCGAAATTCTCAACTGAACCTAGAGCTGCGATGCTGACGCGGCCATTGTTGTAGAGTTGGTATTTGCCCCAGAGCGCGACTTGCGTGGTTTCGATCTGTGGGATCGTTGGGAAGCCAGCGACGGGGCCACCGATTGGGTCAACATAGTTCTGTACGTCGATGCCCATGGTGAAGCGGTCTGTGAACGCATAAGAGCCGCCGCCATTGTAGACTTGGTTGCCTGTGCCGGTCGGTGTGCTTGGCGAGTTTTGACGCGCACCGATGTTGAGTTCCACAGTACCCGCATGGTTCATGTTGGCGGTTTCAAAGCCCACAATCCGTGTGGGTGGGCCTTCAACAACGGATGGGCTGGTTGCCTGTGCTGTTGCCAAGCTCGGGATTGCGGTTGCAGTGGCCAAACTCACGGTCAGCACCAGAGGAGAAAAAGCACGCGCCTCAGAATTGTGATGGCTCACGGTGGGCTCCAGTAAAATAAAGATGTAGCGATTTACGCTGTTTCCGAGGCGTTTGGGCATCTCTCACAAAAAGAGAGCGCGAAATTGCCCGCCGTATGCTTCATGAAAACGCAAAGAGCTTTAGTACGAGTGGATAGTATATTGGGCGGAGATTGGACCCAAGGGATTTTGCTGTGATAATGAGTTTTTTGTTAGAGTTTTTTTAAGGCGTGGCTCTGGCGCATCGCAGATTGATTTAGGGTGTCGCCCAAAAGGTATTTTGCGAGCGGCATGAACCGCCCGCAAAGATCAAAAAGAGTCCGAAGGGCGCTGTTGAAATTACAGCCCAAGCTTATCGCGCATGAAGGCCAATGCGACGCCAAGACCATCTGGTGCAATGCCGTGTGCCGTGCCTTTCATGATATGGGCATAGACATCTGTAAAGCCGGCTTCTTGTAGTGCTTCGGCGGCTTCAGGCAGTGACTGAGGGGGAACCACATCGTCCTGATCACCGTGAATCAGCAGGATTGGTGGCTTGCTGACCGCTTCGTCTTTCAGCAGGTCCGGCTGCAGCAGGCGACCAGAGAAGGCCACAACACCTGCGACGGGATCTTCGCGTCGTGGGGCGACGTGCAGGCTCATCATTGTGCCTTGCGAAAAGCCCAACAGCACAACCTGTTCAGGCAGCAGATCTTCGTCGACCATGACCGCATCCAAAAACGCGTTCAGATCATCCACCGCCGCCATCATGCCGCGTTCGCTTTCTTCCTCTGAGGATCCATCAATCCACGGAATAGGGAACCATTGGCGCCCCATGGGCATGCCGGGAATTTCTTCAGGGGCGTCAGGGGACAAGAAAAGCGTGTCTGGCAAATGTTCTGCCAGCGGGTCTGCGAGGCCCATGAGATCTGCGCCATTGGCGCCATAGCCATGCAGGAAGATGACCGCGGAACGGGTTTCGCCCGAAGCGGGTTCTTTGCGGAGGGTTTGCAATACGCGCGTCATGTCACGGCCCTATGTGATCTCAGTTCAGAGACGTGTGTGGCATGACAGCGCGCGGGTCGCAAGACAGTAGCGGGGGCAGGTGCCCGCCGCCGTAAAGTCTGACGCTTACGATTTGAAAGCAGCCTCAAGCGCGATTTCGACCATATCGCCGAAGCTTTTTTCGCGATCTTCGGAGGGAAGCGCTTCGCCTGTGAGCAGATGATCGGAAACCGTGAGCACCGCCAATGCACGGCGGCCATGGCGCGCGGCAAGATTGTAGAGTTCTGCCGCTTCCATCTCTACACCCAAGATGCCATGGCGTGTCATTTGCTCGTTTAAGTCCGGTCGTTCGTCATAAAATACATCGGAACTGTAGATGCCGCCCACGTGGGTTGGCGTACCTTTTGCCGCTGCGGCGTCTGCGGCGGCGCGCAGCAGGCCGTAGTCTGCACATGGGGCAAAGTTGATTTCTTTGAAGATTCCGCGTGAGGGCGTGGACAGTGATGTTGCCGTCATGGCGATGATTACGTCGCGAACATTGACGCTTTCTTGCATGCCGCCGCAAGATCCAATGCGGATCAGAGTTTGCGCGCCATAGTCTTTCATCAACTCGTTTGCGTAAATTGAAAGCGATGGCATGCCCATTCCTGAGCCATGTATTGTGACGCGATTGCCTTTCCACATGCCGGTAAAGCCAAGCATTCCGCGCACTTCATTGACGAGTTTCACGTCTGTCAGAAAACTCTCCGCCGCCCATTTTGCGCGATAAGGGTCACCGGGCAGCAATACTGTTTCAGCAATATCGCCGGGCTGAGCGCCGATATGAACGGTCATGGAAGTATCCTTTCAAGCATCAATTAGACGCGTGGCATGTCGCCAGGCTAGACCAGCTTAAATGCGCAAATAGGTGCAAAACATCAAGCCAGATTTCGGTGATAGTGATAGCTCAAAAACAATAAAGCCGGGCGACCTTTCAGATCAACCGGCGTGCATTCTATCATCAGCTCTGTGGCTGGTGGGAGCCTGTTCCAGTAAGATCAGGCCCCATATTCGGGTCTCGTCTTGTTAGACTTCCATTTCTTCGGGAGAAATGCCTGCGGCAAGTGCATTATCAAACCATTTCGGTTTGCGGCCTTTGCCAGTCCAGGTTTGGGTTTTGTCTTCTGGGTGAGCGTATTTTGGCACGCCTTTCATGAAGCCATTCTTTTTCTTGCCCGTTGCGTTGGCCAGCTCTTCCAGGGAGAAGCCATATTTTTCGGCAGCCTCTTCAACAGCTTTAAGCGCGTCTGTCTTGCGTTTGGCTTCGCGCTTTTCCAGCTGGATATCGATTTGCGCGCGCAAATCGACAAGAGCCTCGCGGGACATTTCTTCCAAGTTCATTTAGTAGTCTCTATTTATTTGGTGGTGGCGGTATTTCGCCGATGCGAGGGGGATTGCGCAAGAGATATCTGTGTATTGCTCACAGATTTGTGTGTTTAAACATGGATGAATTGCGGGAAAAATATGATTTTCCCGCATTGGTAATGCATCCCTGTGCTGTTGTTTATATGCGTTTTCAGGCCGCTTCTGTCTCTGGAGCAGCGAGGGTCACAATGTCGCGCATGATGGTGTTCAATTCGAAGTCCTTGGGCGTGTAGACACGAGAGACCCCCATATCGCGCAGCCGCTCGGCGTCGTCATCGGGGATGATCCCCCCAACAATAACCGGTGTGTTTGCGAGGCCTGCAGCCTCCATGCGGGCCATAAGATCTTCAACGAGTGGAATGTGAGAGCCTGAGAGAATGGACAGCCCGACCACATGGGCTTTGTCTTCTAGCGCTTTGGTAACGATTTCTTCGGGTGTTAAACGAATGCCGTCATAGGTGATGTCCATGCCGCAGTCCCGCGCCCGGAAGGCGATTTGTTCGGCGCCATTTGAGTGACCGTCAAGTCCCGGTTTTCCAATCACAAATTTGAGGCGCCTGCCCAGTCGATCAGAGGCGGCGTTGACCTCTTCACGTATCTCATCAAGGCCCTCAGTCTTGTTGGACCGTGCGCCGGATACACCGGTGGGGCCGCGGTATTCGCCGTGAACGATGCGCATCTGTGCGGCCCATTCACCGGTTGTGACGCCAACTTTTGCGGCGGCGATGGAGGCGGGCATGACATTTGCCCCGCTGGCGGCGGCGTCACGCAGATCTTTGAGCGCTTTCTCGACCGCGGCGCTGTCACGTTCAGAACGCCAAGACTTCAGCCGGCCAATTTGATCCTGTTCCACAGCGGGGTCGACCACCATGATGCCGCCATCGCCGGTCATCAGAGGGCTGGGTTCTCCCTTTTGGAACTTGTTGACACCCACGACCACGGTCTCCCCCGCCTCGATGCGGTTGAGCCGCTCGGCGTTGCTGTCCACGAGGCGAGATTTCATATAATCAATTGCACCAATTGCGCCGCCCATACTTTCCAAATTGGCCAATTCAGAGCGCGCGCCTTCTTTTAAGAGTTCGACTTTCTTATCGACAGCTGGATTTCCGTCAAATAGATCGTCGTATTCCAATAGGTCCGTTTCAAAAGCCATGATCTGCTGCATGCGCATTGACCATTGCTGATCCCATGGGCGGGGCAGGCCGAGGGCTTCGTTCCAGGCGGGAAGCTGCACCGCGCGGGCACGGGCTTTTTTGGACAGTGTCACCGCGAGCATCTCGATTAGGATGCGATAGACGTTGTTTTCCGGTTGCTGTTCTGTGAGACCCAGTGAGTTTACTTGCACCCCGTAACGGAAGCGGCGGGATTTTGGGTCTTCTATACCGTAGCGCTCCACGAGGATTTCGTCCCACAGATCCACAAAGGCGCGCATTTTGCACATCTCGGTGACAAAGCGGATACCTGCATTCACAAAAAATGAAATGCGACCGCACAGGCGTGGGAAGTCTTCTGGGGCGACGCGAGGTTTGAGTGCGTCCAGCACAGCGATGGCGGTGGCAAGCGCGAAGGCGAGTTCTTGTTCTGGCGTCGCGCCGGCTTCTTGCAGGTGGTAGGAACACACGTTCATCGGGTTCCATTTAGGCACGTTGGTGTAGCAGTACTCTGCGACATCCGTGATCATTTTGAGGCTCGGCTCTGGGGGGCAGATGTAAGTGCCGCGTGAGAGATATTCCTTGATCAGGTCGTTTTGCACGGTGCCTTGCAGCTTGGTGACGTCAGCGCCCTGTTCTTCTGCTACGGCGATGTAGAGCGCCAACAGCCATGGGGCAGTGGCGTTGATCGTCATTGAGGTGTTCATCTGCTCAAGCGGGATCTGATCAAACAGGGTCCGCATGTCGCCCAAATGACATACCGGCACGCCCACTTTGCCCACTTCGCCGCGCGACAGGATGTGATCGCTGTCATAGCCGGTTTGTGTCGGCAGATCGAAGGCCACCGACAGTCCGGTTTGTCCCTTTTCCAGATTGGCACGGTAGAGCGCGTTTGAGGCTTTGGCAGTTGAATGGCCTGCGTAAGTTCGAATCAACCATGGGCGGTCTTTTGTCGGCTTTTGCTGCGTCTGCGACATTGGGGGTCCCTCTGTTCGATGGCCCAGCGAGGGCTTGGCAATAATGTTGCGTCAGAGCGTAATTTGGAGAAATATCATTTGCAAGAGAATTCGCTGCGCTGCGGCGAATACGTCCCGTCACGTTATCGGCGACGGACTGTCAAGCAGAGATACATGTTTACCTTGGGGAGCGCAGTTGCCAGAGTCCGCGCCATGACTTCGACTGTAGAACTTCCCGTTTGGCTGTTTGGCCTGATCTTGTTGTTTGCGATTGTAACGGCCGCAAGCCACTTGCTTTTCCCCTCTGTGCGTTGGTTTTTTCGCCGTCGTATGGAGCGGGCTGTCTCGCATCTGAACGAGCGTCTTCAGCGGCCAATCGAGCCTTTCAAGCTGGCACAGCGCCATGATATGATACAGCGCCTGATTTATCAGCCCGATGTGACGCGTGCGGTTGCTGAACATGCCCGTGCCAAAGGGATCCCCGACGCGGTGGCGTTTGAGGAAGCCAAACGCTACGCGCGCGAAATTGTGCCGTCCTTTTCTGCGTTCATGTATTTTGGTGTGGCGATCAGGCTCACCCGGTTCTTCAGCCGCGCGTTGTACCATGTGCGCGTGGGGTTTGTGGATGAAGCGGCAATTGATGCGCTGCCACAAGATGCCACGGTGGTTTACGTGATGAACCATCGCAGCAACATGGATTATGTGCTGGTGACCTATCTGGCTGCGCGGCGCTCTGCCTTGACATATGCGGTTGGCGAATGGGCGCGTGTCTGGCCGCTAAGCCGCCTGATCAGGGCGCTTGGTGCCTATTTTATAAGGCGCAGATCGCATAGCGAACTCTATCGCAAGGTGTTGGCCGCATATGTGCGGCTGGCCACAGAGGCCGGTGTCACGCAGGCGATGTTCCCTGAGGGCCGCCTGAGTCTTGATGGTGCGCCTCAGGAGCCGAAACGTGGCCTGCTCAAGTATATCACAGATGCCTATGATCCCGAGGCGCGGGACGTTGTGTTTGTGCCTGTTGCGCTGAACTATGATCGAATTTTGGAGGATCGCATCCTGTTGGAGGCCAAGGCGCGTGGTGGCAAAGGGTTTCGTGCGCGCATCAGCGTGATCTTGGGTTTCTTCCTGAAGCAGATCTGGTTGCGCTGTTTGGGGAAGTATCGAAAATTTGGCACCGCAGAGGTACGTTTTGGGCATCCGTTGTCTTTGGCGGAATTTGTAAAACATCACCCCACAAGTGCCGGGGAGGATCTGGCGGAGCCGTTGTCGCTTGAACTTATGGGACGGATCAATGCGGTGGTTCCCGTGCTGTCCGTGCCGCTGGTGGCGGCGATTTTAGAAGACGCAGCGGTCCCTATGACGCTTGAGGAGATCAAGGCCGCCTATGTCACCCATATGGATCACCTTGGGGAAACTGCGCAGCAGGCGCAAGATTGTGTCGCTGGGGACGCAACGGAAACTGGACTGCGCATTCTGGTTGGTCGGCGCATGATCGGTGAAGATGACAATCGATATTTTAAGAAAGAAAATCAAAGAGATGAGCTGGCATTTTACGCCAATTCCATTCGTCACTTGTTGGAATGATTTCGCAATTGCAGCATAAATTGCTGCGATTGCAAGGTCATAAAATTACAAAATGAAGGCACCTAAGGTTGCAATGTTTCTCTGTCGTCGGTATCTCGGTGGTAGAAACGCGATTCTGCATCGCGGCAAAACGACCAACAGGAGGCGAAGATGGCTCTGGATACCGAAAGCGCAATCTCAACTTACGACGCGCCGCAAAAGGATCTTTATGAAGTGGGCGAAATGCCCCCAATGGGTTATGTCCCAAAGCAAATGTACGCTTGGGCGATCCGGCGTGAGCGCCAGGGTGAACCCAACAAGGCGATGCTTCAGGAAGTTGTAGATGTCCCCACATTGGACAGCCACGAAGTGCTGGTTCTGGTGATGGCAGCAGGTGTGAACTATAACGGTGTCTGGGCAGGCCTTGGTGTGCCGATTTCCATGTTTGACGTGCACAAGCAGCCCTATCACATTGCTGGGTCGGATGCGTCTGGCATCGTTTGGGCCGTGGGGGATAAGGTAAAGCGCTGGAAGGTTGGCGATGAGGTGGTGATCCATTGCAACCAAGATGACGGTGATGATGAGCACTGCAACGGCGGCGATCCAATGTATTCGGACAGCCAGCGTATTTGGGGCTATGAGACCCCGGATGGCTCTTTCTCCCAGTTCACCCGCGTTCAAGCGCAGCAATTGATGCCACGTCCCAAGCACCTGACATGGGAAGAGAGCGCGTGTTACACGCTGACACTGGCAACTGCGTACCGCATGTTGTTTGGCCATGAGCCTCATGATCTGAAACCTGGCCAGAATGTGCTGGTTTGGGGGGCATCCGGCGGGTTGGGATCCTATGCGATCCAGTTGATCAACACCGCAGGTGCCAACGCGATAGGCGTGATTTCAGACGAAACCAAACGCGACTTTGTCATGAGTCTTGGGGCTAAGGGTGTTCTGAACCGCAAAGACTTCAATTGCTGGGGACAGTTGCCCACCGTGAACACGCCCGAATATGCGGAGTGGTTCAAAGAGGCGCGCAAGTTCGGCAAAGCCATTTGGGACATCACCGGCAAAGGCAACAATGTGGACATGGTGTTTGAACACCCAGGTGAAAGCACGTTCCCGGTGTCGACCTTTGTTGTGAAAAAGGGTGGTATGGTTGTGATCTGCGCGGGCACATCCGGGTTCAACTGTACGTTTGACGTGCGCTACATGTGGATGCATCAGAAGCGTTTGCAGGGCTCTCACTTTGCCCATCTGAAGCAGGCCGCCGCCGCGAACCAATTGATGGTGGAGCGTCGCCTGGACCCATGTATGTCAGAAGTGTTCCCTTGGGCGGAGCTGCCAGAAGCGCATATGAAAATGCTGCGCAATGAACACAAGCCCGGCAATATGTCGGTGCTGGTGCAGGCTCCAAAGACAGGGCTGCGCACGCTGGAAGACGTGCTTGAGGCCGGCAAGTAAAAGGCCAGTTTCGCAGGCTGATTGAGCACCAAAAGCACCCCGCAGGTTTGCCAGCCTGTGGGGTGTTTTATTGTGTTCTCAAGGCGAAATGTGTTGGGCTCTAGGAAAGTTTAATTCTCCTTAAAGCAGATTGTTGCGACGGTGAGTTTCTTCGATCTCTTTGCCAATTTTTAAGGAGACCCTCTTAGGGCCTTCTTTGAAAAATGAAGTGGAGAAATAAATGAAAATCAAAAGCTTGATGGCAGCGGTTGCTCTGAGTTTTACCGGTGCTATGGCCATGGCCGAGACTGTTAAGATGGCTGTTGGAGAATGGGCGCCTTATGTTGGTGCAGAGCTGCCGGAGCAAGGTGTGCACGCGCAAAAGGTGCGAGAGGTTATGGCGGCTGCGGGCTATGAAGTGGCGCTTGATTTTCTGCCTTGGAAGCGCTCCTACGAGCTGACCAAAAAAGGGGAGTATCCAGCCACATTCTCTTGGTCCAAGACGGACGATCGTCTGGCGGATTTTTACTATCCAGAAGTGTTTTTGGAAGACCAGGTTGACGTGATTTATTACAGCCGCGCCAAGTATCCCGATGGGCTGAATGTGAGCTCAATTGAGGATATCCATGCGCAAGGTCTGAAGCTGGTCGGCTATTCTGGCTATTGGTATGAGAAGGCCCTCGCAGATCTGGGGTCTGAGATGCATGATGTGTTTTCCGAAGAGAGTGCGTGGAAACTGTTGCAGTCAGGCCGCGTGGATTTGCTGATCGAAAATGAAGTGGCGGGCGATCTTTCGCTGAAGTCTGTGCTTGGCGCCGAGATGGGCGACATCGCGAAAGGCTCTGTGGTACGATCGGTTCCGGTGTATGTTCTGTTTTCCCGGGCGCATCCGCAAGGTGAAGCCTTGAAAGATGCATGGGACGCGCATGCGAAGTAAGGCGCCAGACAGCGCTTGAACTTACCCCCGTGGCCAGCGATGGTTGCGGGGGTTTTGTTTGGGCGCGAGGGCGCGCGCGTCTGGGGCGATTTTGGACATTGGCTTGCGAAACCCGCTGGCCCCTAATCGCTGCCCACTATAGGGTCGCGCCATGAGCAGCACGTCCATCACATTCAGCCATGATCAGGCCGAGGCCTTTGACAATATTTCCCTCCTTCTCAAGGGGCTGGGGGTGGATTTGGAGCAAAGTCTTCTGACCCCACCCACAGAGGGCAAACAGGCGATTGCCGCGGTGACAGGCAAGGCTGGGTCTGGCAAGACCATGCTGTTGTCAGAGCTTGTGAAAGCGCTTGAAGAGGTGGGTGTTGAAATCGTTTCTGGCGATTATGAGGGCAAGAAAAAGAAAGATCAGCGCACGCTGGCCATTCTGGCACCGACGAATAAGGCGGCGAGTGTGCTGCGGATGCGGGGCGTGCCCGCGACCACGATCCACCGGATCATTTACACGCCGGTCTATGACCCGGAATATGAAAAGATCGCCGAATGGCTGGCCGACAATGGCGAGCGGCCCGAGATTGAAGGGCTGACGGATGAGGCGCTGGACCGGGCGCTGGAGTTTTACAAACTGCACAAATCCATCCCCGGCGCATTGGCGGCTGCGGGGCTGCGGGGCAGTGATTTTATCACCGGATGGAAGCGGCGGGATGATCCGCTGGACATCGGCTTTATTGATGAAAGCTCGATGCTGGATGACAAGCAGTTTGACGATCTGAAGGATATTTTCAGCACGCTTGTGCTGTTTGGCGATCCTGCGCAGTTGGCACCGGTGAACCAGTCCGGCGCGATGGTTTTTGACAAGTTGCCCGCGCCTGCGGTGTACAATCTGGAGCGCATTCACCGCCAGGAGGCGGACAACCCGATCCTGGATCTGGCCCATGCGCTGGCCGATCCGCAGCTGGGGTTTCAGGATTTCGAACGCATGGTGGAAGAGACCGCCCGCCGCGATGATCGGGTGCAGTTTGCCCAGCGGGTAGAAGTGGATCTGATGGCGCGTTCGCCCGTTCTGGTTTGGCGCAATGCAACGCGGATCCGGCTGATCCATGCGTTTCGCCATGTGCATGGCGCGCCAGAAGATGAACTTTTGGAAGGCGAACCCTTAATTTGTGACGGGATCGAATTGCCCGCAAAGCATCGCAAAAAGCGGCTGGATCTGGAGGCGAGGGGGCTGATCAAAGGCGCGCAGGTGATATACCTCGGCCCCGGTCGCAAGCCGGGCTTTTCGCGGCTGCATGTGATGGGGGCGGAAGATCCGCGTGTGTCTGCGGCCTCGATCGTGAAGATCGAAGCGCCTGAGGAAGAAGAGCCTTTCATTCCCTTTGCCGCACGCATGGGGGCAACGTTTCTGCATGGGGCGGCGGTGACCATTCACAAGGCACAGGGCAGCCAGTGGGAGAACGTGCAGGTGTTTGCGCCGGATCTGTTTGTGGCGGCGCGGATGAACCGGATGGAGGCGGGGCAGCCCCTGTGGAAGCGGCTGGCCTATGTGGCGATCACGCGGGCCAGTGAGCGGCTTTATTGGGTGGTGCGCAATCGGCTGGCAAAGCCAACAGATGGATTGCGTGTAGACGACCTAATCTCGGCACCCGCGCCACTCACGTTACAGGCGCAGGAGGAAAGCGCATGAAAAGCATCATTGTCACCGGGGCCAGTCAGGGCATCGGCCGCGCCACCGCAGAGGCTTTCTTGAATGCAGGCTGGCGTGTGGGGGTGCTGGCGCGCAGCGAAGAAAAGCTGCAGGAGCTTGCGAGCGCTTATGAATTTGCGGTGCCGCTGGTGGCGGATGTCACCGATGCGGCTGCCCTGGAAGGCGCTTTTGCACGGTTTGTCGCCCGCAGTGAGCGTTTGGATGCGCTGTTTAACAATGCGGGGATGTTTGGGCCGACAGGTCCGATTGATGAAGTGGATCTGGGTGGGTTTGATCAGGTGCTGAATGTGAATGTGCGCGGCATGTTCATTGCGGCCAAACTGGCCTTTGCCCAGATGCGGCGTCAAAGCCCGCAGGGGGGACGTATCATCAACAATGGATCTCTGGCTGCGCATGTGCCACGCGAGGGCTCGGTCTGCTACACCCTGACCAAACACGCGATCACGGGTCTGACCCGGAGCCTGTCACTGGATGGACGCCCGTTTGATGTGGCCTGCGGACAGATTGATATTGGCAATGCAGCGACAGACATGGTGGCAGGCATCAATGCGCGATTGGTGGCAGAGGGCAAAGAGCCCAATCCGGCCATGGATGTGGACGATGCGGCCAAATCCGTGTTGCACATGGCGGAATTGCCGCTGAACGCGAACGTGCAGTTCATGACCGTGATGGCGACGAAAATGCCCTACATCGGACGGGGATAGCGCGCCGCCGGGCTTTTCCAAAATGGAAAGCCCCCGATCTTTGGGGAGATCGAGGGCCAAAGGCTACGTCATAAAAAGGAATTGTGTAGTCAGAATGTGCGTCGTCGTTATCCAATCAGGCCGCCGTCGGTGCGACGGACGGCAAAGACACCAGAGCGCGGCACAGAAGTGCCTCCGTCTGGGAAGTGAGAGTCGCCGCGTTCGCCGGGATGCTGAATGCCGACAAACATGGTGCGCCGATCTGGGGACCAGCACACGCCGGTGACTTCGCACTCTTTTGGCCCCACCAGGAAGCGGCGGATTTCGCCGGTTACGGTGTCGCCTGCGAGCATTTGGTTGTTGCCCATGCCCGCAAAGTCTTCGGCATTAGAATAATTGCCGTCTGTCTGGATCCACAACAGACCGGTGCTGTCAAACGCCATGCCATCAGGCGAGTTGAACATATTTCCAGCATTGATGTTTTGACTGCCTGCATATGCATCACTGTGTACATCCGGGTTGCCCGCGAGGGCAAAAAGGTTCCAGCTGAACCCCGGGGCGGTGTGATCGGCGTCATCGGCCATCCAGCGGGCGATCTGACCATAGTGGTTTTCGACGCGCGGGTTGGGGCCGTTTGCAGAGGTGTCATCGCCACCCGCATTGGGTTTCACGCCACGGTTTTTGTTGTTGGTGAGCGCCACATAGGCCTCTGCCTTGGTGGGGTTCACGGCAACCCATTCCGGGCGGTCCATGGTGGTGGCACCCACTTTTGAAGCCGCCTGGCGGGTATGAATGCGGATTTCCGCCTCGGTCATGCCTGTGGTTTCCGGTGTCAGCGCCAGCCATTCACCGCGCATGTCATCGTGGAATTTGGCCACGTAGAGATCGCCGCTTTCCAGAAGATCCGAGTTGTCGCCCACGCCGGAATAGGTGCCCTCAGAGACAAATTTATAGAGGAATTCGCCGCGTTCATCATCGCCCATATAGACGACAACCTTACCGTTGGTGGCAACAACCACGGCGGCGTTTTCATGTTTGAAACGGCCGAGTGCGGTTCGTTTCTTCGGGGTGGAGGTGGGATCAAACGGGTCGATTTCCACCACATAGCCCGCGCGGTTGGGTTCATTGGGATCTTTGGCAACGTCAAAGCGCGGATCCACTTTGGCCCAGCCATAGCCCCAGTCTTTGGAAGAAACACCGTAGCGCTTGAGCTCGGCGCTGACCTCATGAGCCTCATCTTCGGCAGAGAAGTAACCGTTGAAGTTTTCTTCGCAGGCCAGATAGGTGCCCCAAGGGGTTTCGCCGTTACCGCAGTTGTTCCAAGTGCCTTTGCAGGTGGTGCCGGTTGGGTCGGCGGTGGTTTTCATGAGGTCATGGCCTGCGGCCGGGCCGGTGATCTCCATATCGGTTTGTGGTGTGATGCGGCGGTTCAGGTCGCTGTCGATCACAACCTGCCATGAGTCTGCGTCGTTGCGCGCCACTTCGACCACAGACACACCGTGGGCCATCATGCCTTTCTCGACGTCATCATCGCTGACCCAAGCGCCATCCGGGTTGTTGCCCCAGAGGATTTTGCGGTTGGTGTATTCATTGTTGATGGCCATCACATGGCGGCCACCTTTGGTGAAGAAGGCCATGCCGTCATTGTTGTCCCCAAAGGCGCCGGCCTGAGAGGCGGCTGTGCCGCGGGTGGCTTCGTCAAAGGCTGGCGTGCTGCTGAAGAGCGGATCGCCCCAAGTCACGACCGGTTCCCACTCAAAACCGTCTGGCACGGTGATCGTGTCCTCAGAATTGGCAGGGATCTGGTGGAAGCCGAAGCGGTCTGCGTGACCATGGCTGCCAGCTTGTGCATCGCGGGTCAAAGCCGTGGTGCCGACAAGGAAGGAGCCCAGACCAAAGGTCATCACACCGCCGAGAAAGCCACGGCGAGACAGGGCGCTTTCGACCACGCGATCAAAATCAGTTTCTTCTGCGCGGGGGGAAATCAGTTCATCAATCTCGTCAAACGACAGGTCATCATGGGACATGGCTGGCTCCTTAAGCTGGCTGGGGCGGACCCCAAGTATCACTCATTAAAAACGCTAGGGTGCGCCTGAATCAGTTTTGTGACAAGAAATTCTCAACCATATGACAGTGCCGCTGACGCAGATTTTTGTGCGGTTTCGGCGTTTTTTTGCCTGCGGTTGGCTGCCAGCTTGGTGAGGGCTACCTGGCGTCGGCGAGGAGCGTCTCGGTAGAAATCGGGCCGGAGCTGTTCGCCAGTCCGGCCCAAGATCGCATTTGTGTGGGATAAAATTAGCCTGCTACAACGTTTTGTGTTTGCGTTCCCAGTCCCTGGATGCTGAGTTTCATTTTATCGCCAGGTTTGAGGTATGTTTGCGGGTTTTGTCCCATGCCGACGCCTGGTGGTGTTCCTGTTGAGATGAC
>NZ_JAGHQX010000015.1 GCF_017744095.1 Shimia sp. R10_1
AATACATCAACGGTTTCTACAATCCGCGCCGACGGCACTCAGCATTGGGTTGGAAAAGCCCCGTCGCTTTCGAGAGAAAAGTGGCCTAAAAGAGCTCTTGGGGCGGCACAAAAACGTGACAGGTCCAGACTAGTCCTCGTACTTTTTCTTAAGGCCGTAAGTGACGAAAGTGTTTAGACGCTACAGCGCAGTAGGGTTCTGTATCGGCGGTTGCGTGCTCCCGCAACCAACGATACAGAACGGCCCGAAGCAAAACCTTTCGAGGCCGTTTTTGTTTGCCCTAATTCAAGCAAACCCGCCAGCTCACCAACAAGCTCAATGTCCATGCCATCTGCGCCTGGGGTCAGCCGGATCTCCTCCAGCAGGGACCGGATGATCGTTGTGGCTTCTGCTTTGGTCTCGGGATCGTTCAGCGCTTCGCTTAGGTTGGCGATCTTGCTGCGGTACACATCGGACAAATTGGGATGCAGCAACACTGGCGCCGATTGGTCCGCATTGGACAGATTGGCTTCTAGCTCCGCCTTACGGGCTTCCAGGCTGTCCATCTTCTCTTTCATGCTCTCGTGAAACATCCCCTCAGTAATGGAGTCAATGATGCGGTCGATCTGCTGGGTGACCTGTGCAAGGTCCCGTTTGGTTTTGGCTTCATCAACGGAACTCAGGGCTGTGAGGCGGTTGTGTTCTTCCTGATAGGCTTTGACGAACTCTGCAATCAGGTCAGGGTGGAGCAGTCGATCTTTGAGGCCGGCCAACACCCGCGCTTCAAGCTCATTGCGGTTGATTGTCTTGCGGTTGTCACAGGTGCCCTTGTTCCGAGTATTGGCGCAGCCGTAGTTGGCTTTGCCCACAATGGCGTAGCCGCCGCCGCAACATCCGCACTTCAAGAGACCTGAAAACAAGTGCTTTGCGCGCTCTGGACGGTTGAGACCGTCCGCAATCACGGCGTTGCATGACGCCTTTTGGCGTGCTTTGACTGCGTCCCACAGGTCTTGATCTACGATCCGCAAGTGGGGGACGTCCTCAATGACCCAGTCTTTGGGCGGATTCCGGCGAAGAGAAAATCAGGATCGTGCTGGACGGGCTGCGTGGCGAGGACAGCATCGCAGAGCTGTACCGTCGTGAAGGCATATCCCAGGGCCTGTATTACAAGTGGTCCAAAGACTTTATGGAAGCAGGGAAGAAGCGTCTGGCCGGCGACACGGCCCGCGCTGCGAACACCGACGAGGTGAAGGATCTGCGCCGAGAGGCACGGGACCTCAAGGAAGTGGTTGCTGAGCAGACGCTCGAACTGCGGTTTCTGAAAAAAAGCATAGTCGGGGATGGGGCGACCAAGAATGAGATACCCTGCATCTGAGAAGATTGAGATCATTCGTTTGGTCGAAGACAGTCATCTGTCAGCGCGTCGAACATTGGCCAAGCTCGGCATTCCCCGCACAACGTTTTATCGCTGGTACGACCGTTACCTGCACCGCGGTGAAGCTGGTCTCGAAGATCAATCTCTCAAGCCCAAACACGTTTGGAACCGTGTTGGCGCAGCCGATCTGTCCAGGCAAAGGACGTAAACTGGCTGCCCTGATCGGTATTAATGATTTCTGGCGAGCCGAACCTGGCGATGGCCTCGTTCAGCGCCTCGATGCAGAAATCAGCTCCCAGCGTGTTTGATATCCGCCAAGCCAGCACCTTGGTCACCAATGAATGCACCAGGACCATGTCGCCCATGGCGATGGTTTTTGCGTATTTCGTTTCAAACGCCTCGCCGTTTGCAGCGAAGCCATCAAGCAGCGCGGTGAAGGCATCGATGCCATCAGCAACACCTGGGTTGTGCTGGATATAAAGTTCAGGTGAGACATACTCAGCGATCGCAGATGTATCGGTTGGATCGTTAAAGGTACCCCAAAAAATCCGCCTGACCTCGCAACTAAGACCCCTTAATGCTGATGACGTAGCTCTTAGGCTGACCATCTGGTGGAGCAGGAAAAGGTGCAGCGCGCTTTACTTGCGAAAGTGCCGTATTATCTAGTCTAGCTGAGCCGGAACTTTTCGATATCCTTAACCCCGCAAGCTGACCAGTTGCTGAAATGGACACCGACACACGCGCTGTTCCGCGAATATTTGATTTTCCACGTTTGGCTCTTGCAATCTTTCGATACACTTTCCCTTTGTAATTGGACAGCGCGGCATTACCTGAAGTCTGTGACTTTCCTTTTACTTTCGAGGATGTTGCAGCCTTTTGGTTTTCTTTCCCCGTCTGAGTTCCCTTGCGTGCATTTGTTGAAGAGTTCCCAGCAGCGACATTAGCTCGCTTTTGCTCAGACTTTTTTATCTGTTTGTTTTTTTCCGTAGGCTTCTTAGGACTTCGATCCGCAACGTCCCTCTCGATTGGCTTAAGGGCAACGACTTTTGGGGGAACAATGGCCTGAGAGCTTTTGCTGGGCTGGCTGACACTCGAGGCTTCCGGTTCCTTTGTCGGTAGCTGTACCGGCGCAATTGTCGATTTTGTTTGTGACGGGGAAGCGTCTGCAACTGGCCTATGTGTAGGCAACAGCTCTGGCTGCTCAGTTTCTGTTACATTGCTGGAAGGTGTCGCAACGCGCTGAGTCTGAGGCTCAATCCGATCGACGTTTTTGCTATTCTCTAACGTTTCTGGGCGTGGAGCCTCCGCTTCATCAACCAACTCGTCAGAATGCTTCACATCAGGTCGATGAGGAACTTTATTGCCGGTAGCTAGATCAGCGAAGCTACTCCCAGGAGATGCCGTTACCTGAGTGGCACCGCCCGCTGTGTCCACATCGTCTGTAGAGTATCGTCCAAAAAAGTAGATGCTATGCAAGCCAACCGCAGTCAGAAAGGTAAGCGTCGCGATTGTCTTTGAGGTCTTGATCATTGAAGGGCCCTTTCAGTGACAATCAAAACTCTTTGGGCGCCATTTTCCCTTAGGTTTCGCGTATGTATCATCAACTGTTTGGCTGGCAGATCACGATCTGGCACGATGCGTATCGTAGATTTGGCCTCTTCCTCCAATGTGCTGAGAAAGTCGACAATCGAAGCCTTGGGTACACCACGCAGCCAAAGTGACCCATCCGCACGAATGACAAGGGTATCTGGGGGTTCGCGCCCCTCCAGCTCCGTTGTCCGTACCAATGACACGGATTGATCCAAGGGCGGGGCCAGCGTGCCGGCAATCATAAAGAAAATCAGCATTAGAAAGACGATATTAATAAGGGCAATCGTCGGTTCTTTCTTGCTGGTTGCGCTTGGGCTCTTAGGGATCACTGGAGCACCCTAGTATTCAGTTGAGGTATCTTGCGCAAAGCCGTAAGCAGGTCGACCAACTCTTGCGACGTCGCACCCTGACCAATCGCAATGAGCACGGTCTTCTCTTGACTGGGGTCGTCGCGCAATCTTTCGATAAGGTGCACCTGCGTGATGGTTTGGCCGTTGAGCAGGATTTCATTTGACCGCAAGTTCACAAAAACCTGCTTACTTTCACTTACAGCCAGAGCACTTTGCCCTGCGGAAGAAAGTTCGATTTCTCCAAACTTCGAAAAAGTAGAAGTGAGCATAAAAAACAGAAGCAATAAGAAGATGACATCAATGAGCGATGTCATAGACAGTCTATTCCTCTTTCTTTTAGCTACGCTAAGCGCCATGAACTGAAACCAAATCGTAATTTGAAGGGGCCTTTGAGACCTCCAGCGCTGTCTTGGGTGCAAAAACAGTTCGCAAAGCGCTATTAGCAAAAACGCGTTCACGAAGCATTCGAGCTTCAAGCCAACTCAATGCAAGCGAAGTGGGCATGGCCACCGCAAGGCCTGTCGCAGTTGTAAGAAGTGCAACCCAAATACCACCTGCGAGCAAAGAAGGGTCGACCGAGCTACCGGCGGTTTGCAATTTTTGAAAGGCTTCGATCATCCCCAAAACAGTGCCAAATAACCCAAGGAGAGGCGCAATTTGGGCAATGAGATCAAGTGTACTAAAGCCTCGTTCCAACCGAGCAAAACAGTCTTCTGCTTCCGCATCAGCGCGATCTGAAATGCGTGCGTCATCGCCGGACATAGCGATACGGATAGCAGGCACAAGATAGCTTTTGCTCTGCTCCAGCTTCATCAATGCTGTGGCTTTATCTCTGGCATCCAGTGCAGCGACTGCTTCCTTAAGTCGACTATGGCTCCCGACACCGGAAGCTTGAAACTGCCAGATTTTGTAGAGAATGATGGTCACGGTTAAGATTGAAATTGCGATCAACAAAAGCACAACCGGGCCACCAGTATCTAGAACGCTTTTTACGCTTTCAAGTAGGTTGTTTAGCATGATCATCCAATCAGCTCCGTTCTCACACGAGTGCTCAGAGTGATCCCATTCAGGCAACTTACGTTGTCGCCTGCAACACAGGTGTCGACGCCATTTATGAGTACACGTGGGATATTCTCACAGCTAATTTCATCAAATCTAAATTGGCGAACGCGGGGCCGAGCTGATGGCAGATCTTGAAAATCAAGAAGTGTTAGGCGCTCGACGCCTCCCGAAGTGTTAAATAGCACAACTTCATAAACTGCATGTTTTATGTCCTCAGGATATGAGTTCGTCGCCAAAAAACTCATCAGGCAAGCGCCGCCGACTTCATCGGCGGCGCTCAATTCGATGGCAATCCCAGCACTGCTTTGCTGTTCTGCAATACCTGCTGTTGGTGAGGTGGCCAGCAAAGCTGCTGACGTTATAGTAGCGCAGAGTGCTTTCGCAATTGGCATTGCCATTTCAGTTCCTTTCTCGCTCAGAAGGTTTTTGCAAGGCTGAGTTTGAAGTTACGACCGGCTGAGGCACGCGTCGACAATTGGGTCTGATACTGTTTGTCCAGAACGTTTTCGATACCGAACCGCACCTCAACGCCTTCCAACGCTCCGTTTTGAGGGCGGTAGGTAGCGCGAATGTTGTTCACACCGTATCCGGCAATTGGACCAGTGTTGTTGATGGCTTCAGTACCACGCGCGGCTACAAGCTCCCAGCTAAGGTCCAGAACTTCATCAAAACGTTTACCTACGGTCAGAGCCGCGGAAGAAACAGGTGCGAAGCGCCAGTCTGATACTGAGCCGTCAGGGAAACTCTGATCACCGCTCGCGGCTGTCCCGTTCAGATCGACATAGAAGCCACTGGAGTGACCATAAGACGCTTCAATTTCGATACCTTCAACATCAACAACCGCCAGCACGTTGCCTGTTGCCCGCACATCACGAACGTTGGTGTCGTAGTAGTTCACTTTTAATGCGAAGTTGTCACCAGAGGAGAAGAGATCAGCACGGTTGAAAGAGAACCCAGCTTCATAAGTCGTGCTCTTTTCTGGCACCCAAACAAACGACGGCTTGTCAAGACTATCGATAATCGGGAAGCCTTCGGAATAAGCTGCGCTGGCAAATACACCAAACCCGGAATCGAATTCATATCGTGCAGATACGCCGCCCATCAAAGCAGAGTTGGAGAATTGATCGTCGTACGGATCTGTTGCACCCGCACCTACAACATCGGTTCCCTCGACATCTTGATGCTCATAGCGCACCGCAGGACTCAGGGTGAAGCGATCTCCGATACGAATATCGTCAACTGCAAAAACAGCAATCCGACGATCTGTACCACCAGGTGCAGAGTTCGCGTCTTCTCGCTCACGGTTTACAAACTCGATACCATATCGCAGGTCATGCGATGCATTTCCGGTATTGAAGTAGCTGGTGTTCTTAAGATTCAGCTTTGTGGTCTTGTAGTTGTGATCGGCATTCAACAAGCTACCCACTGCAAAGTCGCAACCAGGGAAACCAAAACAACTTCCAGGAACATAGGTGCTGTCGATGTCCTGCTCGGCATAGGTGAGCTTTGCGTCAAAATGAATCAAATCATTGCCAGCTTGATCATACTGATAGCGAACACCTACAACGCGGCTATCTACCTTTCGGTCGACATTCCCGAAATAGAAGCCACCACCGGTAGAGGCCCCCAAAATATCATATGGAACATCTTTGTCATTGGACTGAGTCGCATTGTACCAAGCTGAGATGGCATGTTCTTTGTTGTTGCCAAACGTATGGCGCCCTTTCAGCAAATAGGAATAGTCGCTGAAATCTGTTCCTGCGGTCTCTGTACCATTTCCATCATCGTAAGTGTCTTGATCTCGATACGTCAGACTGAAAAGGAATTCGGTATCCTCGGTTGGTTGCATTGCTAAGATTGAGGAGGCTGCCCAGCCAGCTCCATTCGACTGGCCCTGCAAAGTCTGCCGGAACCTTGTGCCAATTTCACCTCCGGTGAAATCGGAGGCGTCTTTGGTTTCCAGGCGAACAACCCCACCAACCACGCCGGAGCCGTATTCAAATGATCCAACTGTGCCGCGAAGAACCGAGACACTCTTATACAGGGCTGGATCTGTAAAAAGCTGATTACCAATGCGATAGATTTCTTCGCCACCCGTCGTGGCACCGTCCACTAACACCAATACACGTGGGTTTGTACCATATGTTGCATTTGCGCCAAAACCGCGAATGGAGATACCAGATGACTGTGGCGTGGAACCATTTACCAAAGTGACGCCTGGAACGGAGTCTACCAGCTCTGCAATCGTAGAGGCCTGACGATCATCAATTTCTTCTTGGTTGATTTCGGTGATAGGTACCGCTGTATCAACTTGAACTTCGCGCTTGCTGGTTCCAAGTGTGATCTCGCCCAGATACTCACCTTCATCTGCCGAGGCATCGATATTCTGAGCAATTACGGGGGTACTGGCTACGACTAGAGCCAGTGTCGAGGCTGCGCTTAATAGCAGCCCATTCTTGTGTTTTGAGTGCATGGTTCGTCCTTAGATCCGAAGATACCGGATTGCTGGCGAAACACGCTTGCTCGGCTCTTTTAGTGTTTAAAAGAGAAGTTAACTTTCTTGACGCGCCGCTTAGATAATGCGACAAAAAGAGTCAACTTAATGTGCCGCTGTATAAACCATTGTTGGCCCAAGGTGTAAAATTCACACACAATTGGGGCTATTGGAGGCGGTGACCTGCTCCCCCGAGAGTCCGCGTTAATAGGTTAGCTCTGTTCAGGGTTTGGTCCTCTCTTGACCGTTGGTGATACTCCCACGGGGTGATCCTGTCGAGGCTCGAATGCGGGCGGTGGTGATTGTAGTCGGCGCGCCATGCCGCAATCATGCGGCAGGCATGGCGCAGAGACGGGAACAGGTGTTCGTTGAGGCATTCCTCACGCATTCGCCCATTGAAGCTCTCGACCAGGCCGTTTTGCATCGGTTTTCCGGGTGCGATGTAGTGCCAGTCGACCTTGCGATCCTCTTGCCATTTGAGCAACGCGTTCGAGGTCAGCTCCGTCCCGTTGTCGCTGACCACGAGGCAGGGATACCCGCGCAGCTGGGCGATCCGATCCATCTCACGGGCTACACGCGCACCGCCGATAGATGTGTCCGCGACGGCGGCCAAGCATTCCCGACTGAAGTCGTCGATGACATTCAGCACGCGGAACCTGCGCCCGTCTTCCAGCGCGTCCGACATGAAGTCGAGCGACCATCTCTGGTTTGGTCCCTGCGGGATCACCATGGGCGTCCTGGTGCCGACCGCGCGCTTGCGTCCGCCCCGTTTACGAACGGTTAACCCTTCTTCGCGGTAGAATTGCTGGCGGGCACAAACAAACCAACATCAACGAACTACTGCCCTGGAACTACACCGGATCCGTGTGACCGGCGCACCGCTTACGCTATAGCCAACTCCCAATCAGATGTACGGGGTGAAGGGCGCCCCAAATGAGAAGGGTAGCCTTGCCGAGGAAACGTTTCGCGGCCTTTGCATTGCGGGTTGAAGACAAGCAGAAATCGACCGTGTTGCCCAATTTGTCGATGGCCCGGTACAAATACGTCCACTAGCCCCGCACCTTGATATAGGTCTCGTCAACGCGCCAGCTATTCGACATCGGGCGTCGCCACTGCCAGCGCATGCGCCGTTCCATTTCAGGTGCGTATTTCTGGACCCAGCGATAGATGGTCGAGTGATCAACACGCACGCCGCGTTCTGCCATCATGCTCTCAAGATCACGGTAGCTGAGGCCATACCGGCAAGATCATCGCACAGCCCAGAGCACGACTTCACCAGAGAAATGCCGCCCTTTGAAATCGTTCATAGCCGGTCTCCATGATCAGACCCACAGGACATGGCAATCCGCATCCAAGTTTACAACAGAGCCAGTCCAAGTTCGCATCGCCGTCCTTAACCGCTACACAGCTCTTGGCATACCCGTCACAGAGCCTGTGAGTTAAGTTGGTCCGGAGAAAAGGGAAGTCCGCCCCTCAGGCCATTTGTGCAACAAAGTCCCCAACCCCCAACAACAGACTAACACGGTCATTGCGGTAGCTGCCTATTCGCTTTTACGGCAAATGTCGGACTCAAAGTGCTACCAAAATATTATATGCGTTCGCATCTTCTATTTTTGCCATCTTGAGGCATTTATAGAAAATGTCTCCTTCGAAGGGCCGCGATGACATGTAATTCCATAGAAGCCACGATATAGCTATGTTTCAAGTATTGCTTTCTGTTCTCTTAGCGTTGGTTAGTCTTTTGGCTGGTTGGCTCGAGTGTTTTCGTAATGGAAAACCGACTATTGTTGGTCGGGCGATGATCCTGAACATCACCACGCAAACTGCTGATCCATAACCAAGCGGCACTCAAGAGTTCGGTCAGTACAGAAGAAACGGATACGGCTCCTGCTCACGTCAGATCTCGCGGTTTCGTACACTTTTTGGAGCCACCCCGAACTCACGACGAAATGCCGTTGCAAAATTCGCAGGTGAGGAATAGCCCGCCAAATGCGCGGCTTTCGCCAAGGGCAGGCCTTCCTTTTGCAACGCCTCATTGGCCCGTTTCAGGCGGGATTTGCGGACAAACTGTGAGACGCTGACCCCATACGCCTGCTTAAATCTCCGCTGGATGGAACGCCGATTTAGCCCAAAGGTCTGCTCCAGATATTCCAACGAGAGATTCTCAGACAGGTTTTCCAGAATGTGCAGCCGAATGCGCTCAAGCGACTTTAGCTCGTTATCTTGAGGATAGGTTTTAGCGGCATGATCTTCTGTCGCCTTAATCTCTGCTGGAATGCGACGCAAAATTTCCAAAGCGCGTGACATGCGAAAGAGGCCCAACTGCTGTTTGCTGTTTTCTGGAGGCGACAAAATAATCTGATTTGCAAGCCTTAGGATCTCTTTGCCAGGTGCCCAAATTCTATGCTGTAGGTGTTCACGCGGAAAATTTGGTAGCCCTTCTGGATCATGCATACCATGCGCCATGTGATCAAACCAATCCGGAGGACCGGCAATCGAGAGCTTTCGGAAAGGATCTCCCCAAGAGCCTGCAAACTGAATATGGGAGGTTTTCTGCATCAACAATGCAAATGCCACAGGAGTCGCAGTGTCGCCTGTGCCGGCATTGAGCTCGATAGGCTCACCCTCGACATAAAACTTCTGCACGCCGTGCAATAGTATCAAGACGAGAAACTTCGGCTTCACGGGCGCATTGGTGTCATCTGTGACGCCTGACATAGGTTCATTTAACACGCCAACACGAAAGTCACCGGGGAACAGATCGACAGACATTTGAGATCCCGTATTCTAGTGGTCTTTCAAGCTGAGTTGGTTGTCTCGCAAACAAAACTGTCGCTTGAGCAAACCCCTTCGCAATAGACCGGTTTGTTCCCCTCTTATAAAGTCAGATAAAAATACTCAACAAAGACTGTCCTCGGGCGTCTGAACGGCGCTGAGGCCCGAAAGGATCACATCGGTGAAAAAAACGAATTTCAAAGGTCGGCATATTATTGCTGTCTGCCTGGCGACGACGGCGCTTGTTCCGGTTGTGGCGGCGGCGGAAGAAGACTTCGAACTCGAAGATATCGTCGTCTTCCAAAGCTTTGAGAGCCCGGAAGTTGAAGGATATGCGGCAGGCAAAAGCACAAGCGCAACAAAGATCACGACTTCAATCGTTAAAACGCCGGTGACAGTGAATGTTGTCACCGAAGATCAAATGTTTGACCAAGGTGCGGAATCCGTTGCTGAAGCGTTGAGCTATACACCCAACGTTTTGACAAACTATCGTGGTGAATCAACGATTTATGATGAGACGTTCATTCGCGGTTTCACATATGCGCCCAAGTACCTGAATGGTTCACAATTCGGCACAGCAGGTTTCGGTCAGCTTGATCCATTTCTGCTGGATCGCGTGGAAGTCGTGAAAGGACCGAACTCAGTGGTGTTTGGCAGTGCCATTCCCGGCGGCGTCGTGAATATGTCGCTGAAGACTCCGAACGAAAATACAGGAAATCGCCTTGTTTTTGGTTTGGGCTCTGAAAATTATAAACAGCTGTCAGCGGATCTTCGCGGTGATCTGAACGAAGACGGGACGCTGAAGTATCGCCTGGCTGTGACCGGTTGGGACAAAGATCTACAGGGCGACGATTTCGGCCAAAGACGCTTGTCTCTTGCGCCGTCAATCAGCTGGGAAATCACACCCGATACGGAACTACAGGCCGATGTGATCTATCAGGACGATCCTGAAGCTGGGCAGCGGAATTTCTTCACCCTCGTAGGCACTTTGGAGCCCACTGTCGGCGGGCACTATTACGACCGCGATCTCGTTTCCATCGCGCCAGAATATGACCAGCTAAGCCGCGAAACCTATTCCTTCGGAACCCGCTTGCGTCACAATTTTGCAAATGGAATGACCTTCCGATCTTCCTTACGGTACACGGAAATCGATCAGTTTCACAACAATGTGCTGGTGGACCAGATCGACACGGTAGGTGGTGCCGACGATGTGGCGGATTTAGGCGTTGTTTGGATTAAAGAAAACTATGAGCAGTTCACTTTCGACAACTCTGTCGAAACTACATTTTCGGTGGGTCAGTCAGACCATAGATTTTTGGTAGGTCTGGATTATCAACGGCAAGAGCATCGCTCCAACAACCGCACCAACTGGGTTACTCCGCTGCAGTTTGACCTGTCGAACCCAGTCTTCATAACGTCAGCAGACAATCCAGATCAGTATCTAAGGCCAGACAACATACAGCAGGTAGACTTCGAACAGACGGGACTTTATTTGCAAGACCAAATCGAGATCGGTCGTTTGAACCTGCTGCTTGGCGGAAGATATGACTGGACCTCGACAAAAAACGAAAATCTGAGCTTCGGTGGAAGTGAAACAGCCAAATCAAATGCGTTCAGCGGGCGGATTGGTCTGAGCTATGAGTTCGACAATGGAATTGTGCCATATGCCAGCTATTCCACGTCCTTTCAGCCATCGACCGACTATGACGTGAATGGCGATTTGCTGGACCCAAGTGAGGCTCGCCAGTTTGAGGTTGGTGCAAAATGGGCTTCTGCGAATGACAAGTTGCTGTTGAGCGCGGCATACTTTGATATTGAGCAGACAAATATTGTTGAAGGTGATCCCGTTAACGGCTGGCCGCATCGCGCGAACATCGGAACGCGTCGCTCCAAAGGTTTTGAATTTGAAGCGCGGGGCCAAATCACTGAGCGTCTCGATGTGATTGCAGGTATCGGCTTGATCGATGCGGAAATGACCGAAGGACAATACGCCGGTTTCACCGCCCAACGTATTCCTGAAAGTAATGCCTCCCTATGGCTGAATTATGAGTTTATCGAAGGGCTGAGTGGCGCATTTGGTGTGCGTTACAATGGGTCGTCCTTTGGCGATTATGCAGAGAACATCGTTGTGCCTTCCTATACGCTTTATGATCTGGGATTGAATGCGAACCTCGGACTCCTGCACAGCAATTTGGACGGCATCCAAGCCAATCTCGCCATCACGAACCTGACCGATGAAACCTACGTGTCGTCATGTGTATCTGCTTGGGATGACTACTGCTGGTTTGGCGAAGGACGCGAAGTGCGCTTCCAGCTGACATATGACTGGTAAACTCTCAACCTATCTGGCTGTCGCCGTATTGTCTTTGCACAGTGCGGCGATTGCCTATGCGCAAACGGCAGAGACAATGTTGATATCAAACGACACCCCGGAATTGGCCTTGGATTTTGCCCTTGGCACCCAAACCGCGAAAGCCCAGCTGGCTACTGTGCCCGGCTCCTATGTGGAAGGCGTTGTGGAGGCATCCGGCGCTCCCGTGAATGTCATTCTTACCTCGACCGATGGGACCAAACGCAGAGTTCTACAAGACGTCGTGACACGCGGCGTTTTTCGCATTGTGGCAGACGCCGACAGCTATGAAATTGAACTGGTTTCGCCGCGGGGGACTGGCACAGCCCGCGTGACCCTTTTGCGCAATTTGCCTCCAGAGGAACAGCTCCCTCCCACGCAGCCTAGCGTCGTCATTGATCCGACTAGCCCCACCTTGCAAGCGCTTTTGACTGAGGGGATCAGCGACGCCAGCCTGTCCGCCTTTTGGGACCAGCGGCAGCGCGACGGAACTCCTTTGATCGAAGACGATCCGCAACAAGATCCCGACATGCGATTGGTCACTTTCTTATGGCGTGGCGCCAAACATAATGCGCGGCTCATAGGGGCGCCTGCCAACGATCATGTTTGGATGCAAAAACTGGCGGAGAGCGATATCTGGTTCGCATCTTTTCGCGTGCGCGCTGATCTGCGTATGAGCTATCAGATTGCACCGGATATTCCGTCGATACCTGGCACGCACCGCGAACAGCGCACCGCCCTTCTGGCCACGTTGCAAGCAGACCCGCTGAACAGGTTTCCGTTTATCACAAACGCTCAGGATCGCTTTGAACAGCAGAGCTATATCGCCCTTGCAAATGCACCGATCCAGCCCGGTGTGGAACATGCGCAAACCACCCTGCCGCTGCGCGAGCAAATTTTTGCAAGCGCTATTCTCGACAACCAACGTCGGGTCTGGTTCTACACACCACAAGAGTTTACGCCCGGCGACCCAATCAACGTCCTACTGATCGTTTTTGATGGCGCACGCTATATCAACCGAGCTCAAACGCCTCAGGTTCTGCACAACTTGCAAAGAGACGGTCGCTTACCGGCGGTTCCTACAGTCTTTGTAGACAGTCTGGACCCGGACACCCGCTGGCAAGAGTTGGCCTGCAACGCTGAGTTTGGGCAAGCCATCGCTTCTGAACTTCTGCCAATCGCCCAGCAGTATTTTGGCTTACCACCTAATCCGGATCGCACCGTGGTCGCAGGCTCTAGCCTGGGTGGATTGTCCTCCGCCTGCATCGCACTCAACCATTCTGAAGACATCGGCGCGTTTGTCTCTATGTCCGGCTCTTACTGGTATGCGCCAGAAGGCCATGAAGCAAAGGATCAGGTATTCGTGTCACAGTTGGCGAAACAACGTTCCCCCAAAGCAATCAGAGCATTCCTATCTGCTGGAACTTATGAAAGCAGCAGGTTCGCCGATGAGTTTGGCATCCTCGAAGGCTCCGAGCACCTCGCAACCACCTTGCAACAGCTCGGGCACGATGCTGTCACGTACCAAACCTATGAAGGTGGACACGACTACGCTATTTGGCGCGGTGCTTTGGCAGACGGTTTATTGGCATTGTTTGGAGGCGAGAACCGAATTGGCGCTTTTACAGGCCGCTAGTAGCCGCGTTGCTTTTCCGTGATCACGACATTCGGAGAGGTAAAACAGCCCCTTAACCTTGTCAGAAAGCGCCGGGATGCTTTGGCATTACTGCGCGTTTGAACGAGTATGTCGAGAGTATTTCCTTAATATCGCGCCGACGCGAATTTAGGCTTCGTCTATGTGCCGTTCGACGCTGTCCCGGCGCAGGCGGCTCTCGTACGTTTGAAAAACGCCTGTATTTCTGAACCAATGGGAAGACAGATCGATCTGTCTTCGTGGGCAAAGCGGACCTCGGCTCAATGCGCAACGAAATTCCGCTTCCCGCCGAGCACCTCTTTGATTTTGGCTGCGGAGCCGCCTTTAGGCGGATTCCGCAACAAGCTTCCTTATTAGCCCGATGGGGCAAGCTAGTCTTTCAGGCTTGATACGCGTGAAAGTTTCGAAAACTTCCGGTCCCCCTTCTAGTGCTGCTTGAATTGGGGTGTCTGAGCCGGGGGCAACTCATTCTCCTTCTCGGGTTTGGGGGGAGTTTTCAAACTGCTCGTGCAAAGCGCGCAAGTGAGAGAAAAACTTTCCACTTTGAACATCATGTGCGTGTGTGCTCATTGCTATAATCTCGCCTTGAAGCGGAGCGAAGCCGCCCTCGGGCGGCTTTCCGCGTTTATGACGACTCTGGTGGAAGCAATCTGAGCAAGAAACATTTTGTCCAAGCAGTTGCGTAGAGTTGCATTGGCCTCCCAATGCAGCATTATGCTAATTGCTCTCAAGAATTTAAGTTGAGGTAGGCAATTGCAAAACAATTGGATCGAGAACTTCAATGGTCTCAGGCGTTTGCCAGAGGATGTGAAGGCACTGTTACGCTCTGGAAGCGTTGTGGTACGCGCGCCCAAAGGCGCCTGTATTTTTGCACCTGGGCAGACAGCCGATAATTTGCTGTTGTTGCTTGAGGGAACGGTGAAAGTTATCCAAAAATCGGAAAGCGGGCGAGAGGTTTTCCTGTATCGCGTGCATGCCGGTGAAAGTTGCGTTTTAACAACGGCTTGCATGCTCGCATTTGAGGATTACTCTGCAGAAGGGACAGCAGAAACAGATGTGAAAGCCATTGCCATACCGCGTGCTATTTTTGATGATCTGGTTGGCAAGTCGCCCGTGTTCAGAGAATTTGTGTTCGCGGCTTATTCCCGCAGGATCACAGACCTTTTCACGCTGATTGATGATATTGTTTTTCAGAGAATGGATGTACGACTGGCGTCCCGCCTTTTGGAGCTTGCGGACACGAGGCAAACTGTACGGGCGACTCATGTCGTGTTGGCGAGTGAGTTGGGGACCGCTCGTGAAGTGATTTCTAGGATATTGTCTGAGTTTCAGAGACGCGGGTGGATTGAGCAATCAAGAGGTGAGGTAAAGCTCTTGGACCCCGATGGTCTGGAACACCTTGCGCGAGCCTCAGGTACGCACCGCGCGTAAGTTTCGTCGTTTCCATTGTGCTGTCGTGTTGCTCAAGCATGCGTCTGATCGGGAGCAGATACTCTTTAACTGCTGATCGGAACTGGATAGGCGGCGAGAATTACAGCGTGGCTGATGCTCCTTTTTCTATCCACAAGACTCGTGGTGCTAACAGGCATGTATTGTGTTGGATGCCGGAGACGATATGTCTAATCCTGGACTATAGGAGGAGTCGGCATGGTGTTGTCTTTGGGTGTGGATACAGGCGGGACGTATACGGATGCGGTTTTAATCCGGGATGAAGCTGAGGTCATTGCAAGCGCCAAATCTCTTACCACGCGAACAGATCTGGCGATTGGGATTGGGAAAGCCATTCAGGCCGTGCTCAAGGATACGGGTGTAAAACCCTCCGACGTTTCTGCTGCATCATTGTCTACGACGTTGGCGACCAACGCGTTGGTTGAAGGTCAAGGTGGCCGCGTCGCCCTGATCTATGTCGGTTTTAGGGAAAGCGATCTTGCAAAGCAGGGTTTGCTGGACGCTTTGCAGGGGGATCCCGCTCTTGTGATACCCGGGGGACATAATCATGCTGGAGGTGAAGCCGCTCAGCTGGATCACGATACCCTCAGAGACTTTTTAGAAAACCAACGTGGCATTTCGGGGTATGCGGTTGCAGCGCAATTTGCGACGCGCAATCCTGCGCATGAGCTCGAAGTTGCTAGGATTATTGCAAAAGAAACGGGAGTGCCTGTTACGTGCTCTCACCAGTTGTCTTCGAAGCTCAATGGGCCCAAACGCGCAATTACGGCTGTCCTGAATGCGCGCTTGATTGGCGTGATTGATCGGTTGATTGGCCGCGCGCAGGACACACTGCACGACATCGGCATTGAGACCCCGATGATGGTTGTCAGAGGCGATGGCGCATTGATGAGTGCAGAACAGGCGCGCGAACGCCCAATTGAAACCATTCTCAGCGGACCTGCAGCTTCCATCGTCGGCGCCAGTTGGTTGACGAATGTCGAAAATGGCTTGGTCTCTGATATCGGAGGCACCACCACTGACATCGCTTTGATCAAGAACCGCAAACCCATGATTGATCCCGCTGGCGCTCAGGTTGGTGGGTTCAGGACAATGGTAGAAGCCGTGCGCATGCGCACGCATGGACTCGGAGGTGATAGTCAAGTGACGCCGGTCACGGAAGGGTTAAGAGGAGGGGTCTTTCTTGGGCCACGTAGGGTCCTCCCGGTGTCGTTGATTGCGGCGGAGGCGGGGGATGTCGTGCATGCGGCGTTGGATGATCAACTGCGCAAGGGTGTCCCTGGTGAGTACGATTGCCGTTTCGTGAGACGCGTCATCGGTGTCCCGACCGCAGGGCTAGATGCGCGTTCAGAGATGGTGCTGGATCGGATCGGGGATGGGGTGCATCCTTTGAACAAGATCTTGAGAACCAGATTAGAAGAGAGCGCGCTAACCCGACTTGTGAACCGCGGAATTGTTCAACTGTCTGGCGTGACTCCGTCTGATGCGAGCCATGTTCTTGGTCGATTAGATGCTTGGGACGCAGATGCTGCGCGCAAAGGGCTTGAGCTGTTTTCGCGCAAGCGGACAGGAGATGGAACCAGGCTTGCCCAATCTTCGGAAGAGATTGCGCAAATCATTTTAGAACAAATGACCGAGCAAACGGCTCTGACTTTGCTAGAGACAGCTTTTGCTGAAGAAGAAGGCGCATTTGGCGCGGAACCCGAAACGCTCGCGCGCCATATTTTGACCCAGAGAGGGCTCTCTGGGCACCGTGGTTTGTTGTCTGTCGATGTGTCTTTGAATGTAGAGGTGGTTGGTCTCGGTGCCTCGGCGGCGAGCTATTATCCATCGGTTGGCGAACGTTTGGGGTGTAAAATGTCGCTGCCTGAACATGCTGACGTGGCAAATGCCGTTGGCGCGGTTGTGGGTGGTGTAAAATTCCGTCGCCAAGGGTCAGTAACTTCACCGTTTGAAGGTCAGTTTCGCGCACATTTGCCCTCTGGCCCACAGGATTTCGATAATGCACAGCAGGCGATTACGGTGATGGAGGACGCATTGAGACTCGATGCAGAAAGCGCCGCAAAAGCAGCGGGCGCTGAGGACATCAGCATGCTGGTCGAGCACGACACGCGTTCAGCAAAGATCGAGGGTCGTGATATGTTTGTGGAGTGCACCGTCTTGGTCGAAGCGAGCGGTCGACCCCGGGTCGCGTTGGAGACTGTAGGCTGAGATAACGCGGCATAGATTGCGGTTTTAGAGTGGTGGGAGCCTTACTATATACTGCGTCGCGCAGTCTTGACGCGACGCAGATATTATTTGGGGGGCGGAAGTGTATGTGCGTTATGCTTCCCAGCAGTGAAGCGCGCTTCCTAAAATCTGACGGTCAACACGCACACCAAGTCCTGGCGTATCAGGTGGAAGAACGCCACCATCTTTGATTGGGGCTTCAAATGCGCCAGTTTGAACAGTGACCATGTCGCGGGGGTCCAATATACATCTGAGCAGACGGTCTGGGACGGTTGCCCCCATATGAAAGATTGATGCCGCTGAAAGAGTGGAGCCCACCGTGTCTTGAACGCTGATGGTCAGACCCGCTGCGCGACAGATGTCGCGGTGGCGTCTTGCTGGCGTCAAGCCACCTGCTTTTGATATTTTCAATCCAATGCCATCGGCGATGTCATGCGCTACGATTGTCGCCATGTCGCTATCCTGCTGGCCCAACTCATCTATTATGATTGGCACGTCGCATCGTTGGCGCAGTGAGACTGTTTCGCGCCATGTTGCGCATGGCGCCTCCAACACAAAATCCAAGTCTGACGGTAGTGCACGTAGCATGCGAAGAGCCGTTTCCGGGATCAGACCCCCGTTTGCATCGACAATAAAGTACTCTCCCGTTTGGCGATCTGCGAGAGATGCGGCAATGCGTTCTGCATCCAGTCGCGGCCCGCCTTCGCGATCATGTGCGCCAATCTTGATCGAGTGCCCCAAGTACCCCATCTTGCGGTGCTCTGCCACGCGCGTGCGCATATCCTCTGGTGTACCTGCATAGATTGAACTGATCACCGGCAGGCGCCCGCCTGTACCTCCGCCCAACAGTTTGTAGACGGGCAAGTTGACCGACTTTCCAAACAGATCCCAGCAGGCCAGGTCGATAGCACTTTTGGCGTGGTTGTGGCCTGCCAAAGTCTCGTCCATAGCATCGTTGATACGTTCCACATCGCGCGGGTCACGCCCGATGAGATGCGGAGCCATTTCTTCAATGCCAGCGCGTGCGCCGCGTGCATGTGACGCAATGTAGGTGGCACCGAAAGGCGTGCTTTCTCCCCATCCTTCTGTGCCATCATCTGCCGTTATGCATACGACAACACTGTCAAAACCCGTGTACAATCGTCCGCCTGACAATTCGTAGCTCCCACCTGTGTAGGGCAGGTGCACTTCAAACAGTTCGATTTTCTGAATTTTCAATGTTCAAACCTCAGGTGGCAGAAGCACAAGCTGACCAGTGTGGCGTTTGGCCAGAAAGTCTTCTTGAGCCTTCGCAATATCAGACAAGGGGTAAGTTTTGGCGACGTGTGGCCGAATTTCATTATCTTCTATGTATTTGACCAGATTTTCAAAAACGATGTCGTCCTGAAAAGTGCAGCCATAGAGCGTAAGATCTTTTAGGTAGAGTGTGCGAATATCTATTTCGCATATTGGCCCGGCGATGGCACCTGCCGTCGCATAACGTCCACCACGGCGCAGTACCTCTAGTAGCTGCGGCCAGTTGGGGCCGGCGACCAAATCTACCACTACGTCGAGGCTCCCAATGCCGAGTGCACTGACGATGTCTGCATTTCGGTCGAGTACATGGTCCGCGCCCAATGCACGAACGGTATCTGCCTTTGAGGAAGAGCACAGCGCAATCACCTTTGCCCCGCGCCTTTTGGCGAGCTGGATTGCTGCGGATCCAACACCACCTGACGCTCCAGTGATTAGAACAGTTTCTGCACCAAGATTTGCACGATGTAACATACCTTCAGCGGTGGAGTAGGCGCAGGGAATGGCGGCGAGCTCAGCATCGGACAGCGTGCAATCAACAGCGTGCGTTTCGCGAGAGGGCGCTTTGCAATACTGCGCAAAGCCTCCGTCACATTCGCTGCCGATGGTCCAACACTCGTACGGGCGATAATCCACGTATGTGCGCAGCATATTGCGAACAATCACGCGTTCACCAATACGGTTCGGATTTACGCCATTGCCAACGGCAACGATGTATCCGCAAACATCCGCACCTTGAATCCTCGGAAATGAGAGAGGTACGCCTGACCAACTGGCATCGTTGTCGTCAATGCGGTTGTAGCCCTCGGCCCCTCCAGCATTTGTATCTTCAGTGACAGCTTTGGAATACCATCCGATTCGTGTGTTGATATCGGTGTTGTTTACACCTGCCGCTTTTACTTCAATTAGCACTTCTCCAGCAGCCGGAACTGGCACGGCAACATCGTCGCGATAGTCAAGCTTCTCGATGCCTCCGTGTCCCGTCAACAGGACTGCCTTCATTTTTTTCGGGATCATCTCAGCCTCCGAAGGATGCGATAGGTTCACCAAAAAGGCTTTCGTCTGGCACAACGCCGAGACCCGGGCCTGTTGGACGTTCGATATGGCCGTCTATGATCCTAACGCCATTCCTTGGGTCATAGTGGCCTTCGATATAGGGCGCTGCAAGCCATACGCCTTCGCATAGTTCTGGTTTCACAGTTGCTCCGATCTGGGTACAGGCCGCTGCTATGATGTCTCCGCCCCAGCTGTCATCGCAGGTATGGGGCAGATTGCGTGCTTCGCATATGTCACGGAAGGTGCGCATTGGGGTTAGGCCACCAATGCGTGTCACTTTCATTCCGAACCCGTCCACCAAGCCAGTGCCAGCAGCCGAAATCACAGTGTTCAGATCAACGCTGTTTTCGTCCATATAGATCGCGTGGTTGACTTGCGGACGGATCATCTCCAATTCCTGAACAGAGTTGCAAGGCTGCTCCATAACGAAAGGCACATGCGGCAGCTCTCTGCTTACACGGAGTGCGTCTCTTGTGGTCCAGCCACGGTTTCCATCGACTGCGAGACGCATTTGAGATCCTTGAAGGACTTCCCATACTTTTGCGATGGTTTCTATGTCGATTTCTACAGGGCGGCCTCCGACTTTCACCTGAAGGCGCGGATAGCCTTCGTCACGCTTTTCTTTTGCCAGCCGCGCAATATCGTCGGGGGCACTGACACCGGTTGCATAATAGGACGGTACGCGATCGGTCGCTGCCCCACCCAGCAGGTCCGCGACGCTCACCCCAAGTGATTTGCCCATCAAGTCATAGGCGGCAATGTCGATTGCCGCCTTTGCATAGTTATGCCCATTGAGTTTGGCGTCTAGATGACGGCGCAACTTCCCAGGGGTCGCATCGGTGCCGATTAAATCACTTGCTAGCAGACGGAGCGCGGCGCGCGCTCCGTCTGTATGTGCTTCAGCGTAGGTTGGGCCGATTGGGCAAGTCTCTCCCCAACCGACATGCCCACTCTCAGACACGAGCTTTACGAGAGTCGTGTCCAATGACCAAACCGCCCCACTTGCCATCGTGTAGGGGCCATTCTTAACGGGAAGGCTATGGGCGTAGATGTGTGCTTCCTTGATCCTCATGTCAGCAGACTCCCTGTTTCAAGACTTTAGCCATCTTACCCTCGAAGCACTTCACCTTTAGGATCGAAGGGGGGTTCATGAAGGATGGTCGCCTTGTGTGGTTGCCCTAGAACCATGACGTCCACGCGGTCGCCGGGTTTGGCATTTTTCACATAGCCAAGCGCCAGAGACATGCCGACCGTGTAGCCGTAGGTGCCAGATGTCACTCTGCCGATACCTTCGCCATCCTTGAAGATAGGCTCACCACCAGTTGCGTCTGCGTTTGATGCGGTGACATCTGCCTCGTCGAGATGTAGCAGCACAAGGTGCTCACGGGCAGGGGTTTCCAGAACCTTCTGTGCGGCCTCTTTGTTGAGGAAATCTTTGTCAAATTTGCAAAGACGGTCCAGCCCCACTTCATGCGGCCAATATTCAGGGCTGTATTCGCGGCTCCAGGAGCCGTAGCCTTTCTCAACACGCATGGACATAAGTGCGCGGCTGCCTACGGGACCCGCGCCAAAGGCTTCTCCTGCTTTCAAAAGTGCGTCGTAGAGGCGTGCCTGATCTTCTGTTTTGCAATGCAGTTCCCAGCCTAAGTCGCCGGTGAATGATACGCGCAATGCGAGAAGTTCGACGCCAGCCAACTCGATTTTCGCTGAGCGCATGAAGGGGAAATCCTCGTTTGAAAGCGAGGTGTTTGTCATGCTTTGCAGCATATCGCGTGACTTCGGACCAGCCACGTTGAAGCCGCACATCGCTTCGGTATGGCTTTCGAAACTTGTGCCTTCTGGAAGCGCGACCTGCTTGAAAAAGCGCTTATGATAGCGTTCCGCCATGCCGGAACCTATGATCCAAAACTCATCCTCTGCGACGCGCGTTACAGTAAAGTCGCCCGCAATACCGCCGCGTTTGGAGATCAGCGGTGTGAGGCAGGAGCGGCCCACGGATTTCGGCATGTTGTTGGCAAAGACAGCGTTCAGATAGTCGGCGGCTCCTGGGCCTTTGCACACGTATTTGGCAAAGTTAGAGATGTCGATAATGCCAGCACGGTCGCGCAGCATTTTGCACTCCTCGCCAACGGGCCCCCACCAATTTTGACGGGTGAAACCGTTGGTGTCGACGCTGCCTGGCTGTTCGGCAAACCAGAGGGGGTGCTCCCAGCCAACGTTAAGACCAAATACGGCACCCATCTCTTTTTGCGTTTCATAGATTGGGCGCACGCGCGCTGGGCGACCGGCGCTGCGCTCTTCGTTCGGGAAGTGGATCGCAAACCGATGACCATATTGGTCAGCCACGCGTGCCTTGGTGAATTCCTTGGTGGCCCAAGTGTCAAATCGGGCCATGTCCCAGGCAAACATATCGTATTCGGTTTCACCTTCGATGATCCATTGAGCCGCCATAAGCCCCATGCCACCAGACTGGGAGAAGCCGGGAATGATGCCATTGCAGCAGAAATATCCTTCGACCTCTGGCACTGGGCCCATCAGAACGTTTGAGTCAGGGGACCAGATCATCGGACCATTGATGACGCGTTTGATGCCGGCCTCGCCGACTGCGGGAAGCCGTTCGATTGCGTTCATCATGTTGTCTTCGATCCGCTCAAGATCGTCAGGGAAGAGATCATGCGCAAAATCTAGCGGTGTGCCTTCTTCCGCCCAGAACTTCATGTCTTTTTCATAAGCGCCGACCAGAAGCCCATTGCCCTCTTGGCGCAGGTAGTATTCGCCATCGCGATCCGAGACCGATGGCAAACGCGTGCCGTGGCTTTCCACGTCGGTCATGGTTTCGGTCACAAAGTACTGATGTTCTGTTGGCTGCAGAGGCAGCTCGATACCAGCCAATTTCGCCACTTCGCGGCCCCAAAGACCTGCGGCATTCACCACCCAGGGCGTCTTGATGTCGCCTTTGGGCGTTCTGACGATCCAGGTGCCATCCTCTTGCTGCTCGGTCGCTGTGACGGGTGTGAAGCGGTGGATCTGAGCGCCACGCTGGCGGGCGCCAACGGCATAGGCGTTTGTGACACCTGAAGGGTCAACATTGCCGCCATCTGGTTCAAACATCACGCAGCGGATGCCATCGTAGTTCACCAGTGGGTTCAGCTTTTGCGCTTCTTCGATGCTGATTTCGTAGAAGTTCATGCCATAGAGCTTGGCTTTTGCAGCCTGGAGCTTGAGCTGATGCTCACGTTCTTCGGTTTGGGCCAGATACAGTGAACCGGGCTGAAAAACGCCGCAGCTTTGCCCGGTTTCTTCCTCCAACGCATTATATAGATTCATCGTATAGTGTTGGATGCGGCTGATATTGGTGCTGTCATGCAGTCCATGAATATTGGCCGCTGCGTGCCAGGTGGAGCCTGACGTCAATTCGTCTCGTTCCAGCAGGACAACATCTGACCAGCCAAGTTTTGTTAAGTGATACAGGATGGAGCACCCAATAACACCACCGCCGATGACCACAGCCTGAGCTTCTGTTCGCATTTTACTATCTCGCGCATTTGTCTGTCGCTGTGGTTCTTTCACATGCGAGGGTGCATCGACAATGTCCACAAAATTCAAGATCAGTTGAGGCAGCCTAAACCAAAGAGACGGGCGCCAGATTCAAAACAGACACGTTTCGCAACAGGCCACTTACTTGATGTTGTCGGAAGCAGGCAAAGTTGCGTGGAGGAACGCAGTCCTCTGCCGCGCCATCTAGGCGCAATGCGCTTTTTGACTCGCGCGTAGATTCAACTTGCTCGCTGCTGGTCGAAGAAAACGAGGTTGCTTGCGATTGGTGTGCGTACCGCAAGTGCTGCTTGTCGACTGCCGCGGCTTAGGTTTTTGCGCTCCTGGGTCGGTGATTGCCCAAATTCACGTCGATAGTTCAGGGAGAAAGAGCTTGTGCTGTCATACCCAACGGAGAGCGCCACTTCTTGAAGTGTTTTGTCGGTATACAACAACTTTTGCCGCGCTGCATCTAGTCGCAATTTGCGGTAGTAGGTTCCAGGGCTAACCCCAGTTTCTTTCTTAAAGTTACGCTCCAATTGGCGTAGGGACATTCCAACTTTTCGGGAAACGTCTTCGATTTTTATCTTGGTCTCAATATTGTCGGCAAACAGTTCAATTGCAGTGCGTATCGACGCGGGTAGACCGTCACGCGTATGGTTTTTCTGATATGTCGGCAGAATTTGCAGAGCATCGGCATCTCGAAGCCCTGCGTATTGGAACCAACACGCGGTTTCCACTGCGACGGGCTCTGAAATTTCCTCTGCGATGACCCCGAGCATAAACTCAAAAACCGCTGAAGTGCCGGCAAAAGTTAAACGATTGCGATCAACGGTGAACAATGTGTCATTCAAGATGAGGCGATCATATTTTTCCTGTAACGCTGCAGTATAGCAAAAGTGAGCACTACACTCATAGCCGTCAAAAAACTGTTCCTCCGCAAGGGCAAACAGGGCGCCGCTGACCGCGCCAAGCTTGGCACCATGGGACAAGAGACGCCTTAGGGATCCTGCGGTGGCGCGTCGGTCTTTAAAGTGTGCTGAAGCCCCTGCAAAAACAATAACCACGTCGGTGGCACCGATGTCTGGCAAGGGCTTGTCGGGGTTTATGCTCATTTGAGAGCTGGCGACTACGGGTTGCCCATCTTCAGAAACGACGTTCCAGCTTAGTCGTTGTTCGCTGGATATTTCATTGGCAGCACGCAACGGATCAATTGCCATCGAAAGCGCCGCTACTGGGAAATCGTCCAAACAAAGAAATGTGAAATGTGTCATCCTTGGTCTTCCTGGAAGACTCCCATGCAGAAGCAAACCGGGGGTCAGAATGTCAGGCGATGTGCGCGACCGCGCTCATAGAGCTTTCGGTTGAGTTCGTCAGCTTCTGGCGCGCCGTATTCAAGCGCAAACACAAAGGCGTGCGTTAAGTAAAAGCACGCGGCGTCATGGTCCTGACGCGCTTCAGACATTTTGGAAGCTTCGTGGTAGAGCTTGATCAATGCAGGCACATTGTAGTCGGTATGTGCCTGCAACAGCTGTCTGTCGAGTTCTTGAAGATCCAAGATCTTAGCCTTTCAACGAGATGGCGATATTCTTTGTGCGTACGTAGTTATAGAGTGCTTCAAGCCCTTTTTCGCGCCCGAACCCCGATTTTCCGACACCCCCGAATGGTGTTGATATGCCCCCGGCAAACCATTCGTTTACAAAGACCTGACCGGCACGCAGTTTGCGTGCGACACGATGTGCACGGGCTAGGTCGCGTGTGAAAATCCCGGCAACCAGGCCAAACTCTGTACCATTGGCCATCCCGATGGCCTCCGCTTCGGTATCAAACGGGGTAAAGCATGCGACGGGGCCAAAGATCTCTTCTTGAGCAACACGGCTGCTCGGGTCCACATCGGCGAGAATGGTCGGAGCCATGAAGTAGCCATCACGCTCCAGCCGTACACCACCGGCGGCCACGCGTGCGCCATCCTGTCTTGCGGTTGACGTGATCGCTTCGACCTGCGCCAACTGGCGGGCAGAGATCACCGGTGTGTGGTCCGGGTTTTTGAGGCCGTGTCCAACGCTTAGCCCATTGGCGAGACCCGCCGCGCGTTCGACGGCTTCTTCATATATGGACCGATGCACCAGCACTCGTGCCATGGCCGAGCAAACCTGACCCGCATTGTAGAAAATGCCGCTTTGAAGGCTAGCAATCAATGTATCCAAGTCTGCGTCGTCAAATACGACGGCTGCGGACTTGCCGCCTAACTCCATTAGTGCAGGCACTACGTTGTCAGCCGCAGATTTAAGGATGTTCTGGCCGGTTGGCACCGATCCAGTAAAGACGATTTGATCCACTTCTGGGCTTGTCACAAGGCGCGCGCCAAGATCGGAGCCTATGCCGTTCAAGATCGACACCGTGCCGGTGGGCACGTCGGCGCGTTCTAGCGCGAGGCCCAGCATCGCCAAACCGATTGGATCGAGTTCTGGCGATTTGATGATTGTAGAGTTGCCTGCTGCCATAGAAGGGGCCAAAGACCTGCCAGCGATGGACACCGGGAAGTTCCACGGAACGATCTGTGCCGATACGCCAAAGGGTTCAAACACGGTATAGTCCGCGTAGTCCGGACCAAGTGGTATGGATTTCCCTTCGATTTTGTCGGCAACGCCGCCGTAGTACTCGAAATACTGAGCGGCCTCTATGAATTCATCGCGGGCGGCCTCCAGGGTTTTGCCACTTTCACGACACAGTAGGACCGCCCCTTCATCTGCGATGTTGCGAATTTCTTGTGCGATGCGGATCATGAGGCGACCGCGTTCAGAGGGCTGCATGTCTGCCAGATCACCGCGTTCGAACGAGGTACGCGCGCTTTCAAGCGCGGCAGCTAGAGACTTCTCGCCTGCTTGAGCGCAATCTGCGACGTGCTCTTGGTTTCCAGGATCTTCTACCGCGATACGGTTCCCCGCGTCCCCTTCAACCCATTCGCCGGCCAGGAAGTTCCTAGCCAGCCCGTCTTTCACAAAATCGCTCATGCTGCAGTGCGGCCTTTCTCAATCTGAGACGCGACCCAATGGTGGAAACAATGGGTCGGGCCATCCATGGCAGGGGAGAAGCGTCCGCCATCAAATTTCACACCGTGGCGGCCTTTTTGCATACCTTCCACAACAAAGACGTCTTCTTGGAATACGGTTTTCCACAGAGCTGCGTTTTGCTCGCGCAGAGGTTCGTGTTCGGGGCTGTCTTCGGGTTTTTGTGCGTAATAGAGCTCGATGCGCTCATGGGATTTGTCGTGGCTGATCGGGTCAATCAGAAAGGCAAATCCATGGTCGCGCTGCACACCCAGCAGAGTGTTCGGATAGACCACGATATACTCTGCGCCTTCGTTCCACTTGGGGTCAAGGTTATCAAAGTCCTTGAGCTTTTCGCCGTTTTCACCTTCGAACTGGCGGTATACATAGGTGCCTTGGCCTGAGTATTTGCCCAACTCGTTGATGTTATAGTGATCTTCCAGACGGGAATAGCTATTCAGGCCGGGATGTACCCAGGGTAGGTGATAGCTTTCGCAATAGTTTTCCACCGCCAGTTTCCAGTTCGAATCCAGCTCAAGATATACCGATGCGCTTTCTCCGCCGTGGTACATGGGCTGGTCGAAATCTTTCCAGCGCTCCATTAGGTCTGCGTGTACCTCTTCAAACTCCGGAGCGTTGCCATCAATGTTCACAAAGACCACGTCACGCCATATGTAAGAGCGAATGCGCACCAAACCGAGTTTGGAAAAATCCAAATCTTCGTGAGTGTTTTGGCCCGGCCCACCGACATGCGGTGCGGTGCGAAGTTCGCCATTCAGGCCGTAACACCAGCTGTGATAGGGGCAGCGGATCGCGCCGCGGATTTTTTGAGGTTTGTCGACCAAGATCATACCGCGATGGCGGCATGTGTTCTGGAAGACGCCGATTTCACCGTTGCGATCACGCACCATCAGGAGAGGCATTCCGAGAAAATCGACGGGCTTGGCGTCGCCGGCGGTTGGAACATCTTTTCCAAAACCAATGCCGGACCAGTTGGCAAAGAGAACAGAGTCTCTCTCTTCCTTGAAGACCTCTGGGTCGATGTAGTGCGCGTTAGGCAGACCGTTTGCTGTGTTCACATCTCTGAGGACCGAAGCGAGGGGGGCGTGCTGGTTCATCGAACTCTCCTTGGCGATACGTGCTTGGCGTCTAATGGAAGTGATCAGACATTTTGCTCAATATCGGAAAAGTTCATTCAAGGTTGATTTGATCTAAACTCACTGGTCCGCGATGTTCTTCAGTATCCAGTTTTTGAGTGCCAGTGCGTTGGGTGTAAGTTTTTCGTCATTCTGCCCGCAGAGATAAAATCGATGGGGGGCGGGCAGGGTGTGAGGTTCAATTCCAACCAGCTTGCCGCTCTGAAGCATTGGTGTAACTAGCCGTCGCCATCCCAAGGCTATGCCGGCTCCCTTTTGGGCGATTTGTAGCGCTATTGAATAGCTGTTTACGCGCGCACCCTGCGCAATTTCACCTTCGTAGCCTAGCCCAGCGAACCATTCTGACCAACGCGTCCAAGTGGGGCTGGCGGCATCCAGGTGAATCAGTCTTTGTTTTGCCAATGCGTCCAAGTCTATGCCCTGCATTTGCGCGGCCAGAACTGGGGAAGCAACGGGAACCAATTCATCACGGTACACAGGCGTTTGGTGCACGGTCGGATTTGCTGCGGGCCCGTAACAAATGAAAAAGTCAAAGTCTCTCACGTGTTCGAATGGGCGATCTTGAGTAACTTGATGAACATTGATTGCCGGGTGTTCACGCCAGAAGTCAATCACTGTCGGGGACAGCCAGAGCGCAGCAACCGCGGTCGTCGACCCAACAGTGACTGCTTCATTCGTGCCTCGGTGACGTATGCGTGAAAGTTGCTGTGAAATAGTTTGGAATGAGGCCCCTAGAGTTTCAAACAGTGCTTTGCCGTCTTCTGTCAGTTGAACGCCTCGATGCTGGCGCAGAAATAACGCGCGCCCGAGTTCTTCCTCAAGAGCCTTTATTTGGTGGCTCACCGCACCAGGTGTGACGGAGAGTTCTTGCGCCGCATTTTTGAAGCTCATGTGGCGCGCGGCTGCTTCGAATGCGGCCAAGGTCGTGAATGGCGGGAGGTCGTAATGGCGTCGAGACATGGCGAATCCGGGCTGTAGGAATGGCTATGGGTGAGTTCAGTTCATCTTTGTATGAGTATTTTCCGAATTGAACGAGTCCTTCAAATACATTTTTTCCTCGTAAGTCATTTGGATGCACGCGCGCAATTCAGGTTACTCAGGATTGTACCCTGTATTTGCTTGCCCTTTCTGAGGGGTGAGTTCGCGCGTGCTGAAGCAGCTTTCTGCCATGAAAGCGAGAGAGGAAACGTTATGCAAACGGTCAACGCGCGATTGATAAAGAAGTCTGCACTTAGCCCGGATACCACAGATTTTGCTTTCGAAATTGCCGAGGGGCGTTTCCAAGGCCTAGAGGCTGGTGCCCATGTTGATATACACTTGGGCGAGGATCTGGTCCGTCAGTATTCCATTTGGAGCTGGAGTCTGGATGGGCGGCAGCTCAACGTTGCTGTGAAGCGAGAAGATGACGGCCGCGGCGGTTCTTTAGCTATGCACGCCTTGGAAGAAGGTGTGCAGGTCCAAATTGGCGGACCACGCAATCATTTCAAGCTACAAGCAGCTGATCGTTATGTCACGCTGATCGCCGGCGGCATCGGTGCAACGCCTTTGGTTGCTATGGCACGCGAGTTACTGAATGCCGGTCGTGATTTTCAGGTTGTATACTTGGTGCGCACAAAAGACCTGGCTGCGATGGACAGTAAATTCAAGGCATTGGGTTTGCAGGAATGGTATCGACTGCATTGTGATGACACGGATGGTGTTTTTGATTTACCTGCCTTGATGCGCAGCTTGCCAGTCGACAGTGATATCTACACCTGTGGACCCGAGCCGATGCTAAATGCTGTCCTTGACGCAGGTTCAGCGCTGCGCGGTGGAACAATTCATTTTGAACGGTTTGCCGCGATCACAGACGCCGATCATGGTGAAAATGAAAGCTTCGAGATTGAAATAAGTTCTAGTGGTGACGTGTACGCTGTCTCAGCGGAGCAAACCATCCTTGAAGTCTTGCAAGCAAACGGAGTGCATGTGGACTTTGGCTGTTCAGAAGGGCTGTGCGGTTCCTGCATGGTCGATGTCCTTGACGGAGATGTTGATCATCGCGACGGCATTCTGACCCCAGAAGAGCAGGCGACAAACAGCTACATGTGCACATGCGTATCGCGGGCCAAAAGCAAACGGCTCGTGCTCGATTTGTGACGGCTAAATTTACAAGAAAAACAAAAAAGACAGGGAATATCATGTCAATAAAACCGCCATTTACAGACCTAGAGATCAATCGATCTTCAAAGGGCTTTTATGAAGGGCACTCCATCGAAATCGCAGTGCTTAGCAAATCGATTATGATCGGGTTGGTCCTCTGGGCGCTCATATGGCCAGCCAATGCGAGCGGCGTTCTTGGGAGCCTCAACTGGCAACTACTGGAAACCTTCAACAGTTTTTATGTGATCATTGTTGGTGCCTTTGTGGTGTTTCTTGCAGTTTTGGCGATTTGGCCGAGTGTCGGCAAGTTGAGGTTGGGGGGCGATGGCGCAGCACCTGAGTTCTCTAACTTTTCATGGTTCTCCATGATGTTTGGCGCTGGGCTTGGGGTTGGTTTGATGGTCTTTGCGACTGCGGAACCTTTGAGCCTTTGGGGATCCAACCCCGTTGTGCTTTCAGGTGCGGTGGAAGCCAACTCAGAAGAGGCAGTAAGGTCTGCCTTCCGTTACACTTATTTGCACTACGGTTTTCATGCCTGGGCAGCCTATGTGGTGACAGGGCTTTCGCTTGCTTATTATGCCTATACTCGCGGCATGCCACTGACGATACGCTCCGCACTCACACCGCTCTTTGGCCGTCTCTTGAATGGGTTCGTCGGCCATGTAATCGATGTATTGGCGGTCGTCGCGACGATCTTGGGCGTTTCGGTCACCATCGGATTTGGGGTCAGCCAGTTTGTTGATGGTTTGTATGCCATCACGGGTGTCCAGTGGATTATGAATTTGAACGCTGATGTACCGACGCCCAGCACAGTCGGTCTTTTGGCGGGGCTTTGCGTTATCATGGGGTTGTCCATCCTGTCAGCCGTTTCTGGCGTTGGGCGTGGCGTGAAGTACCTGTCCAACCTAAATCTGGTTTTGTCCCTTATTCTGCTTTTGGTTTTTGTGATTTTTGGGTCGTTCGCTTTCGCGATGAACACTTACATCGCGTCGCTCGTAGACTACGTAATGAACTTCTGGAACCTCAGCTTTGGAGCCTACAGTCCTCAGTCTGTCGCAGAGTTTACTGCAGCGCTGCCTGCAGACGCGGTGCCATATGCTGAGGCTCTACGCCCTGGAGCGACAAATGCCTGGGGGTCTTTTGACGGTTTTGTATCTGGTCTGGAAGCGGATGCCGCCGCACTATCTGAAGCAACATTGACTGCAGTATATGCTGCAGGAGAGCAGCAGCGACAGTTTGGTTGGCAGGCCGGCTGGACCACCTTTTACTGGGCGTGGTGGATCGCCTTTTCACCATTTGTTGGTCTTTTCTTGGCGCGTATTTCCAAGGGAAGAACCATCCGTGAGTTCATTCTGGGTTGTGTGCTTGCGCCATCGTTGGTCTGTTTTGCTTGGATGGCTATCCTTGGTGGGACGGCTGTTGATCTCGAACTGACAGGTGGTGCGAATGGGGCAATTCTTGGTGCGTCAAACACCGCGAAATTGTTCGTCACTTTGGGCGAGATGATAAATGGCCCTCTTTTGACGGGCGTTACGGTGATGTGTGTTGTTTTGGTTTTGACCTTTCTTGTGACTTCGGCAGACTCGGGGATTCTTGTGATGAACACGATTATGTCTGGTGGTGACCAGGAGGTCGGCAATAAGCACAAAATTGTCTGGGGGCTGATCCTGACTGCCGTAATCGGTACTTTGATTTTTGCAGCAGGGGAAAACAAACCGCTTGATGCAATGCGCAATGCAATGATCATCGGGGCTTTGCCCTTCACGATGATTATGGGCTTGATGTGCGTGTCTTTGGTCAAAGCGCTTTATCGTGACGGAATGCGAAACAAGCGTCATGAGGCTGAGGGTGCTCTGGCGGGAGAATAGCTCTGAACGGTCAAATTCAAGCTTATAGGAAATGGCGCCGCTCACCAATTGGGGCGGCGCTTTACATTTTTTGGGCGCGCTGACGATGCGAAGCAAAGGAGCTTTGCGAGCATTGTGAAACACGATGATATGCTGCCTATCGATCGGCCTGGCCAAATTCAGGCCGTGTACGTTGCGGCAATCAAAACGATTACGATTGTTTCGCGTGTTGGAATTGATAGCATCTGCTCCTGATTGGGAGGCACTGTGCTGGAACATCGCGCGATCCTTGTTCGAAAACAGTGAAGGAACACAAGCATAAGAAGATCTGAGGCAAGTTATGGGCGATACTCGTTTTACCAGACGACAGGCGATTGTTGCATTGCTTGGAACCAGCGCATTGGCTGTTGGTGGGGGCCTTTGGGCTTTCAGTGCACCGTCCACTCAGACATTCAAAGCAAGTGAAGTGGTTGCAGACGCGCCCTTCGCGCATGGAGTCGCCAGTGGCGATCCTTTGCAGGACAGGGTGGTGATTTGGACCCGCCTAGACCCTGAGAGCGTACCTGATGAAACCGCAGAGGTTGAATGGGAAATCTGGGATGCAGCAGATACATCTGCTGTTTGGAAGGGCGTGTTTGCGACCAACGCGACGCGAGATTGGACAGTCAAAGTAGATGTTGCGGGCCTCGTACCAGGCCGAAAATACGTCTATCAATTCCAATTTGGCACATATGTTTCAAAGCAGGGTATAACGCGCACCCTACCTGCAGGTAGGGTTGATCAGGCACGCTTCGCGGTTGTGTCCTGCTCCAACTGGCAGTTTGGTTATTTTAACGCGTACGACCATATCGCAAGGTCTGGTCACTTTGATGCGATGATTCACCTGGGTGACTATATTTATGAATATGGTCAAAGCGAGAAATCCGGCAAACCAAAGGATGGCGCAATACGACTTCACGATCCAGCGCATGAAATCATTACACTGGACGATTACCGCACGCGGATGGCGCAATATCGCAGCGATCCTTCATTGCAACGCGTCACATCGGCGATGCCCTTGATCGCCATCTGGGACGATCATGAGACCGCCAATGACAGTTTTGTAGCTGGCGCTGACAACCATCAGCCTGAAGAAGGCGCGTGGCTCGCTCGGCGTGATGCTGCCTTGCAGGCCTATTTCGAATGGCTGCCAGTGAGAGAACCCGTGACGGGTCAATCCCGTACTGATCAGTTCCGGGCATTTGAATGGGGCGATCTTGCAACTATTGTTGCGCTCGAATCCCGCTTAGGCGGGCGCCAGGCGCCCATCATCATCGATGACTACTACGAGATGCTCTATAGCGAAAATGGCGCTGAAAAGTTCAACAAGGTGCTAAATGACCCGGCACGCGATATGTTGGGGCAAGCCCAGCGAGATTTTGTCGCGCAGACCTTTGGGGCGTCAAAGTCTGCCGGCAAGCCTTGGCGTCTGTTGGCCAATCAAGTGGTGATGGGGCGGGTGCAGACACCTGATTTGAATCCTCATGTGACACAAGAAGCCATTGATCGGATACGTCCGCTTTGGGCGGGGATCGATGATTTTGTCAAATTGTCTGGATTTAGGCTTCCTTTCGATACCGATCGTTGGGACGGCTACCCAGCAGCCCGCAAACGGCTCTACGACCAACTTGCCGACGTAGGTGTGCGCGATATGCTCGTCGTGACGGGTGACGCTCATGAATACTGGTTGAATGACCTGACCGATGATGCTGGAGCGAAGATGGGAGTCGAGATTGGTACCACCTCTGTGACCTCGGGAACGTTGAAAGGTTTCTTGGGGTCGGCGACGGAAAGCTATGCGCTGCTGATGACGCGCGAGAATGATGACGTGCGCTACTACAATCCGTTGCATAATGGATATGTGGATTTAACCTTGACCCCACATGAGGCTATTACCCGCTGCGTTGCAATAGATACTGTGCGTGCGAGATCCTACGGCGCCTTTGAGGCAGCTCGTTTTACAATCTGCCATGATGCTGAAAGCCTTAAGTTTATGCGGCCTAAGGGTTTGAACGTTAAGCAGTATTCGTTATTTCGAGGTTGGGCTTAGCGCTTTGGCCATTTTGACTTGGGGGTAAGATCCTTTGTGGGGAAGTGTGTCGCGTGACATGTTCAAGTGTCTCACAAAAAGACTATGCTTGGCGACTTCTTGAGACTTCAATAGGTGCTCCAAATTTCTGCCAGGCGTCATATTGAGACAGGAAAATCTCGCCGTTGAGCGCCTCAATCAGATGCGAGCGCCGCAGCCGGTCCATCACCGGGCCTTTCACCTCTGAAAGATGCAAGCCCACTCCCATGTCTTTCAGACGGTTGTTAATGGCCTCCAGACTTTCCAAGGCGGAATAATCCACTTCATTCACCGCTGAGAACATCAACACCACATCGCGCACCTCACAGCCGGCGGTGACACGGCTTTGGATCAAATCCTCAAGGAACCGCGCATTGACGAAGTAGAGGCTCTCATCCACCCGCAGCGTCACCAGCGCGGGCACGGTCTCCACCTCATGACGGTGGATATTGCGAAAGTGCTGCGTGCCCGGCACCAGCCCCACCTCCGCCACATGGGGTCTGGAGGTCTTATAAAGATGCAGCAGCACAGAAATGGCCACACCACTGGCCACGCCAACCTCCACACCCAGCCCAAGCGTCAGCAGGATCGTGGCCGCCACGGCGATGAAATCCGCGCGGGAGTATGCCCAGGTCTTTCGCAGGATCGAAAACTCCACCAGCGACAGCACTGCCACAATGATTGTCGCCGCCAGCGTTGCTTTTGGCAGGAAATACACAAGTGGGGTCAGCGCAACCGCCGCCACCGCCAGCCCCACTGCCGTAAAGATCCCCGCTGCAGGGGTTTGTGCGCCGGCATCAAAATTGACCACCGAGCGGGAAAAGCCCCCGGTGACGGGAAAGCCCCCGGTGAACGCCGCCCCCAGATTGGCCGCCCCCAGTCCAATCAACTCCTGATCCGGATCAATGCGCTGGCGTTTCTTGGCCGCAAGGGTCTGCGCCACCGAAACACTTTCCACAAATCCAATGATCGAAATCAGGATAGCAGGCAGCAAAAGCGCGCCGATAAGATCACTGCTCAGCCCCGGCAGGGTCAGCGGCGGCAGGCTCTGTGGCACATCACCAACAATGCGCACGCCCTTTTCCCCCAAATTCAGCCCCCAGACCGCAAGCGTGGTCGCCACCACCGCAAAAACCGGCCCCCCCTTAGCCAGAAGATCAGTCAGAAGCGGCCCCGTTCCAAGCTTTTTCAGAAGCGGCTTCAGGTTGCCGCGCACCCAAAACAGAAAACACGCGGCCAGAACGCCAATCACCACTGTGATCCAGTTGATCTCATTCAGATGCTGGGCAATCGACAACAGTATCTCCGGCAGCGTATGGCCATGGGCGCCGACGCCCAGAATATGTTTGAGCTGACTGGTGGCAATCAGGATGCCTGAGGCCGTGATAAAACCGGCAATCACCGGATGGCTCAGGAAATTCGCCAGAAACCCGAGCCGCAAGACACCCAAGAGCACCAGAAACACGCCGGAAAGAAACGCCAGCGTGAGCGCTGCAACCGCGTACCCAGCGGTCCCCTGCTCTGCCACCTGCCCTATGGTTGCCGCGGTCAGCAACGACACCACCGCCACCGGCCCCACCGCCAAGGCTCGGCTGGTCCCAAAGACCGCATACAGGATGATCGGCGCGATCGAGGCATAAATGCCCGCCTCCGGCGGCAACCCCGCCAACAGCGCATAGGCCAGCGACTGCGGGATCAGCATGATCGTCACGATCACCGCAGCGATCAAGTCATTTGACAGTGCGTTCCGGTCATAGCGGCGCCCCCAATCAAGAATGGGAACAAGCCGCCGCAGGGGGTGGGACATTGTGTTTTCCGTCATCTGAGTTTCACGGGCCTCTGCCCATCGCATAGGCCTACGCCCGTCCATCGCGAATAGGAACAGGCAGGCGCGCCGCTGGCGGGATGCGCCTTAGTTCGGAGCGACTTTGATCTTCTCCGGTTTTGCCAGCCACTCCTTCCCCTTGAGCATGGCCTTCCAGTAAATCGGTGGCAGCATGGTCTCCTTCAAAAACCACGCCGCCCGGCTGGGTTTGGTGCCATCCAGCAGGAAGGTAGGGAAACTGGGCTTGAGCACGCCGCCATAGCCAAATTCTGCTAGCACAATCTTGCCACGCTCTACCGTCAGCGGGCAGGAACCATATCCGTCATAGGCCGAAGTTGGCGAGCGCCCCGCAATATCCGCCACGATATTGTCGGCCACAGTTGGGGCCTGTTTGCGCGCGGCCGCAGCGGTCTTGGCGTTTGGCGCGTTCATCACATCGCCAAGGGACCAGATGTTGTCATAGCTCCTGTGGCGCAAGGTGGCCTGGTCCACATCGACCCAGCCCGCAGCATCCGCCAAAGGCGACACCCGAATGAAATCTGGCGCCACCTGCGGCGGGCAGACATGCATCATGTTAAAGTCCACCGTGACCTCCGCGGGATCGGTGTCTGGCTGGGCCACTTTGAACGTGGCCGTCTTAGCAGCCCCATCCACCGCAACGAGGTTGTGGAAGAAGTTCAGTGTCGCGTCGTATTTCTCCACATATTGCGAGAGCGCAGGGACATAATCTTTCACCCCGAAAAGCACCCCGCCGGCGTTCATGAATTGGATGTCGATGTGCTTCAGCCGCCCATTGCGGTGCCAAGCATCTCCGGCAAGATACATCGCCTTCTGCGGTGCCCCCGCGCATTTGATCGGCATCGGCGGCTGGGTGAATAGCGCACACCCCTCCTGCAACTCCTGCACCAACTGCCAAGTATAAGGCGCCAGATCATAGCGGTAGTTTGAGGTCACACCATTGCGGCCCAGCGTCTCTTCAAGGCCTTCGACCGCTGCCCAATCCAGTTTGAGGCCCGGACAGACCACCAGCCGATCATATTTCACCACCCGGCAGCCATCTAGAATGACCGCATTGTTTTCCGGCTCAAATGCCGCCACCGCGGATTTGATCCAATGCACGCCTTTGGGGATGAGAGATCCCATGGTCTTGGCGGTGGTTTGCGCCTCAAACACACCACCTCCCACCATGGTCCAGCCGGGCTGATAGTAATGGATGTCAGCAGGATCAATCACCGCGATATTGAGGCCCGATTGCCGTGCCTTCAGGCTGGCGGCAACCGCGATGCCCCCGGCACCTGCACCAACAATCACCACCTCAAAATGCGCGTCTCCGGTATCCGTGGGGGTTTTGCCTCCATTGGAAATACGCCGCGCCACGCCGTTCATGTCATAGCCTGCCGCTTTGGTGGCCGCGAGAATCTCCGCCATCGGGCGCGAATTGGATTGATGGAAAGACCACAGTGTCGCCGAGCGTGTGCCGGTCCGACAATAGGCTAGAACCGGGCGCTGGACCTCTTCCAAAACCGCGCCAAATGCGGCCACATCCTCATCGCGTACCATGCCCGATTGCACCGGCACATAGCGCGCCTCAATCCCTGCGGCCTTGGCTGCGGCTTCTATCTCTTCAAAGGAGGGCTGATCGCCTCCCTCGCCATCGGGCCGATTGCACAGAATGGTGCGAAAGCCCTGCGCGGCAATCTCGGCAATATCGTCGGCCACAATCTGCGGGCTGACCGAAACCTGATCGGTTAGTCGTTTGATGTTCATGTGAACTCCTCCTCCGGGCGGTTTTGGCGGATCGCACGCCTCTGCGCGCAGCGCCGCTTACAGGCCGTTGACCGGCACCTTGAGCATCGGGTTGCCGTCTTTATCAGTCGGCACTTCGCCCGCGCGCATGTTCACCTGCAGCGATGGAATGATGAGTTTTGGCATCGAGAGCTGCGCATCCCGCTCTGTGCGGAACCTGACAAACTCTTCCTTGGTTTTGCCTTGGCCAACGTGAATATTGGCCGCTTTCTGCTCCGCCACCGAGGTTTCCCAGGCGATGGCACGGCCGCCGGGGCCATAATCGTGGCACATAAACAGCCGCGTCTGGTCCGGCAGCGCCAGCACTTTCATAATGCTCTCATAAAGCTCTTCTGCCGAGCCGCCGGGAAAGTCACAGCGGGCAGAGCCGCCATCAGGCATAAAAAGCGTATCCCCGACAAAGGCCGCATCGCCCATCACATGCACCATGCAGGCAGGTGTGTGCCCCGGTGTATACATCGCAAAGCACTGCATATTTCCGACCATATAGATGTCGCCATCCTCAAACAGCGCATCAAACTGCGACCCGTCGCGCTGAAATTCGGTGCCCTCGTTGAACACCTTGCCAAACACATTCTGCACCACGGTGATCTTGGAGCCGACCCCGATCTTCCCGCCCAACCGCTCTTGCAGATAAGGCGCCGCGCTCAGGTGGTCGGCATGCACGTGGGTCTCAATGATCCACTCCAGTTTAAGGCCCTGTGTCTCGATCTGGCGGATCAGCTCATCTGCGTGATCAAAGGTGATACGCCCGGCGGCATAGTCGATGTCCATCACCGAATCCACGATCGCACAGCTCTTTGAAGACGGGTCTTTGACAATGTAGCTGATGGTGTTGGTCGCTTCGTCAAAGAACGCCTGAACCTCAGGTTTCACAGTGATGTTGACGGGATAATCAGTCATAGTTTTCTCCTCCTCAGGACGCTGCCTGCGCCCTTGGTCTTCCAAATCAGTGACCGCATCTGTGATTGCGTATTGACTGAAGGCGCGCCTCGGCGCCGCACCGCTGGCGTGCAGCCCTGGCAAGTTCCCTGCCAAAGCCAAACGCCTCTTGGTGCGGTGCAGAGCACTTAAGGCAGTCTCAAAAGGGATGCCCCTAACGCCCTTGGCCTGCGTATGGATTAGCAGTCGCGGCAGGTTTTGAGACCGACGATGCGGTAAAGCGGGCAATTCCCGACAAACGCCGTCAGGGTGAACACAGCGGCAACAGCCAAGGCGATCCAGAAAAGGACACCGCCTATAACGCCTGCAACCAGTGCCATATACACCAACGCCGCCGCGATGATCAGACGGCCGCCGCGGTCGATCATTCCCATGTTCTTCATCATTTTCGTCTCCAGGTCGAATCGTTGCGTAGCCACATTCGCATGCGGCGCGCGGAGACTTTGGTGACATGGTCACCAAGCGCCGATATTTTCCACAACGTGGACATGTTCATTAACGTGCAGCCGTCGATTTACCGACTTTGGTCTGTGGCTTGGGCGCTCTGCTGTTTGAAGTTGATATTTAGCTGTCATCTTTTGACAGAGAAGCTTTATCTGTTTGACGCAGTCTTGTTTGAGGACCGTCGTTAGCGGAGCGATTCTACTTGGCGGTAGGCCTCTAGTCTTTCAGGCGCGCTTCCGAAAGCTGATCTAGAATGCGGTCAAACATTTGCACCAAGGGCAGTGTTTCTTTTTCCAGTTCTGCAAAGTGCATTCCACGTAACAGCAGAGCTTTCAGCATAGTTGGATGTGCGCCCACACGGTCGGAGTGTTCAATTTCCTGACGCGTATACCATCTACCGCGTTTCAAAAGGTGCCGACCAATGCGTCGGGTTCTTAGGGCAATCAGAAGTGTCGTCATAAGGTTGAAACGGCGGAGAACCACGGACGCCGCAAGGCCATGAAATTCTTCGATGCGTTTTGCAAACAATGGATAAATATCGGAAAAAGCGAATGCATGAAACTCGTCGGCGGCAATCCATGCCAAGTCTTCAAAGCCAGCGCCGACAAAACTGTCTTCAAAGTCAAACCACCCGATTGTGCCCTCGGTGGCTACAGAAGCATTCGCGACTCTGTTGTCCCACTTTAGAAAGCTGGCGTCCGTTGGATTGAATTCTTTTGATACGCTATCTGGTTCGAAGCCAGAGAGTGGCACACCAAAAACTTCGGCCGTTCTTATAGGTCCATCGCAGAAGTACTTTCGTTTTTCCGGCTTGGCGAACAAGACCGGGACTTTAGCTTCTGGGAGTGGTCGACCAATCTCCAATTGGTAGTTGAATACAGAGACGATTGCCTGATCAAAAATCTTCAGCGCTTCGGAAGGTTTCAGTGCGCTGAGTTTACTGGCTAAACTTATAGACCCCATATCGGTCTGAAATAGGAATCCGTTTTGCTCGCCAATCAGCTGTGGAAAGTGGTCGGTGCAAGGGGCGACGTATTCCAATATACGCTTTTCTCGCGCCGCTCCTTTGGTGTTGCGCCGACGGGAGGCGATGAGTGTTCGATCTTCTAGATGTACTCGAAAAATCGCGCGATCCCGCCCTCCTGGACAGCTTGCTCGGATCACAGGAACACCAAAGTGTGTTTCCGTCGCCGTGATGAGTTCTGACACACTCACCCCGGCAACGGTTTCTAAGTCCTGTAATTTTGGCAATGCATTGGCCATTAATGCATCTGTCTTGCTGAAGCATTTGGTTTGAGCGCATCCGGCGATGAGCTGACCAAGTGCTGTTTGTTACGCTGTAGGCGGTCTAATAGCGAACGCAGCTTGGCGCCTCTTGGTGTTGCGCGCGCAAGAGTTGGTATACCGCTCTCGTCCCCAGTTTTAAGTTCCGGGAAGATTTCGAAGATTTCATCACGCGCGACCGGGGAAAGCGATTTGAGTGCTTCAGCGCCTGTGAAGAGGGTTTCGGTAATCGCGCCTTCGGACCAAACGAGTTCGTGATTTTCGCACAGGAAGTGATAGTAGGACACGCCATCAGGATTGTCTTCGAGAACTTCAATTCCATCAAACTTGGTTAGTTTTTTGGCGGCAACCAAAACTTCCTTTTGCCCAAACATGCGCTCTGCGACTTTTGAAGAAAGGAACACTCTGTGTTGTGGGCTAACAATCAGATCTCGTTTTGGCAGGCCTGCCCCAAGCGCTCCGGTACAAATACGCACAGGCTTTAGGTGCGGGCGCATATCCAGCTCTTCAGCAGAAATATGTCTGCACCCGATCCAGCGAATTTCTTGAGCGCCTCTGTCTTTGGTTGAGACCAGGTCTCCAGCACTTAGTGCGTCGATCTCGACGTCGCCATTTGGTGTCAGTATGCGCGTTCCTGCGGTGAAACAGACAACCGTGAAATTGATCTCCTCAAAATTCTCAAAGGAGATGTTTCCGATTTGACCACTCTCGTCTCCGGAGGTGATTTGATAAGTGCCGCGGGGGAAAACGCCTTGAACATTTCCATCAAGGATGTCGCGCAGAGTTGGTTGCCCCTGTCCGCCGAACTGGATCGTTTGGCCTTTCGAAGATGTGAATACACCCGTGGCGCTGCTGTCCAAACCGGTGATGGTAGACACATCTGTTATATTTGTGGTCAGAGTGATCTTGTCATCATTTGCGGTTTCGTCAGCTACATAATGTTCGACAGATTTGACGGAATCTCGATACCCAGAGCCCAGCTTGTCAACATGACCGTTGCCGCCATTGTCGATGAAGGCATGGACATGTTCGTCGGTGGGATCGTCGCTGACATAAGTGTCGCGCTCAGTGCCGCCATCGATCTGGTCATTGCCATCGCTGCTGACAAAGGTGTCCTGACCGCTTTGACCAAAAAGCCGATCGTGCCCCACGCCGCCGTCGATCACGTCCTCGCCGCTGCCACCAATCAGAAAGTCGTTGCCATAATCCCCTTCGAGCGTGTCATTGCCACCGTCCCCTTGCAGCAGATCGTTGCCATCGCGGCCTTCGATCCGGTTGTTCCCGCCATCGCCCGTGATCCAGTCATTGCCGCTTGACCCGATAACGTTTTCGAAATTGGTCACAGACTCGTGGTTGACTACGACATTGTTATGATTGACCAACTTCGCGTAGTTGGTGTTCATGTCGAAACGTACGTGCGAAATACCGTTGCCGTTCGCGCCGTCAAAAGAGACGGTGTCGTTACCTGCGCCGCCATCTTGATGGTCAATGCCCTGACCGCCGATGACCAGGTCATTTCCGTCTCCACCCAATAAGGTGTCGTTGCCGCCACGTCCATCTAGTGTGTCATTGCCACCCTCACCCTTGAGTTCGTTTCCACCCTCGGTGCCGGAAATCTTGTCATTCCCCCGGGCGCCAATTGCGTTCTCAAAATTACGTACCGTTTCGACGAGTGGGCCGCCATTCAGGCGACCAGTGCCAGCTTGTAGATCCAGCTCTACAAATTCTGATGCCGTTCCAAAGGAATCCACGTAGGAAACGGTGTCATTGCCGGCGCCCCCGTCCATTGAATCCGTGCCGAAGCCACCAGCAACGAAGTCGTCTCCGTCCCCGGCCATCACCGTATCATTGCCTTCGTTGCCAAAGACGGTGTCGTTGTCGGCACCAGCTTCCACTGAGTCGTTGCCGAGGCCGGCGACAATGGAGTCGTTGCCTCCACCTCCGGATAAGGTGTCGTGGCCTCCTCTGCCATATACGACATCGTTGCCGCTTGCGCCTTCGAGCCGGTTATTCCCTTCTGTGCCCGCAATTGTATCGTTGCCGGCGCTGCCTATTGCATTTTCGAAGTTCGTCGCGGTCTCTGTGGTACCATCGCTTAGGCGCGCTGTGCCGGCCTGTAGATCAAGGTTGACGTTTTCATTGGCTGATCCAAAGGCGCGTTGGAAGCTGACCGTGTCGATGCCTTCACCACCGTCCATATGGTCTGTGGACATACCCCCATCCACAGTGTCGCTACCGCTGCCACCTTTAAGTGTGTCAGCGCCCCAATGACCATATAGACTATCGTTGCCTTCGTCACCTTGAATGTAGTCGTGGCCAACACCCCCATCTACGGTGTCATTGTTTTGGCCGCCATAGAGTACATCGTTGCCGTCGCCGCCTAAGATCGAGTCGTTGCCTGCGCCGCCATCGACAAAGTCATTACCTGACCCTGCATCAATGGTGTCATTGCCTGCCACATCGGGCGTTTCCACAACAGAAACGTTGTCGATTTTCCCATCACTGCTGTGATGTTCTCCTTTGGCTGTGGTGTTTACAATCCGCAGCGTGGCGTTGGAGGTGGTGGCGGTGAAGGTGAAGCTAACCTTCTGTGTGGTGTTGTTCTGAACTGCAACGGACTCAGAGGAAATGACATTGCCATCAGCGTCTAGTACATCAATCCGGAAACCGTGATGGGCCGCGCCAGTATTGTTTTCATAGAGATCTAGCGAGACTGTATGCTCTGCGCCAATGTTGGTCGCAAAGGTCTGCTGAATGGCATCATTGCCCGCAGCACGACCGCCGTTGTTGAAACTTACGTCGCCACCAATATGCGGAGCAACGCCGTCGCCGTTGCCGTCGATACGTTGCCAGCCTGCGCCACCCTGGTTGAAATTACCATTGGTGAGCAGGTTGCCGGTGTTTCCGGTATCATTGTCGCCATAAATGCGGTCATTGCCATCGCCAGCGTGGATACTGTCATTGCCACCGCCGCCGAATACAGTGTCGTTGCCTATTCCGGCATCAACTGTGTCATTGCCTGTGTTGCCTGCAATAACATCGTGACCAGAGCCACCTTGTACGACGTCGTTCCCGCTGCCAGCATCTACGTAGTCGTTGCCAGATCCGGCATTCACGGTGTCATTGCCACCATTGGCGTAGATGATGTCGTCATTGCCACCTTCGGTTGGAAGGCGTGCATCGTTTGAATCAACGCGATCTCCGTCGCCATCTCTGTAGCCGGGGAAAATATTGTCGTTGCCATTGCCGCCGCGTACGACACCGTCTGGACCAAGCTTTAAGGGGCCTAGCGAATTGCCACCGCCACCGCCACCGCTGCCACTTCCGCTGCCACTTCCGCTGCCACTTCCTCCAGACATAGCTATTCCCCTATTTTTGGCCGTTCAAAGGTCGAATTCCGCGTTTGTTTGAATTTGGGCCGTGAGGAGTGAGGTCGTTTTCGGTTCCTCTTGTGCCAAATCCGTCATCTTAGTGCGGCTATCGTCAAACTAAACATTTGTAAATAAAAGATTAGTCACGCAAATTTCAGACATGATGATGTCGTTTTTTGACCATATGCGTCGGTTCGGAGAACGGGGAGGCTTTATTGTTTCGGGGTCGTGTGCAGTCTCTGGGCTGGCACATAATTGCTCTACCAAAAATCGCGTTTTTCTGATTCGTGAGGGTGGTCAAAGTTGCCTTGCCGGCCCTGAGAAGGCATGGATCTGCCTTCCCAGTTGTATTCTTGCATCGCCTTATGCAGGCTGGAACTCATATGAGTTGATGCTGTCTTGTTTCATCTCAATCGAGAAGCCCGGCAATGAGGGGGCAAGGTAGGCCCCGTTTTTGACAACACAAGGGTCGACGAAATGCTCGTGAAGATGGTCGACGAATTCGATCCGCCGATCGTCTTTCTCTCCGCAAATCGCGACGTAGTCGATCATAGACATATGTTGCACGTATTCGCAAAGGCCAACACCACCTGCATGCGGCCACACGGGCAGGCCATACTTATGGGCGATCAACATCACAGCCAGCACTTCGTTCAGTCCACCCATGCGGCAGCTGTCAATTTGCACCACGTCGATTGCGCCAGAGACAATCAGCTGCTTGAACATGATGCGGTTTTGGCACATTTCGCCGGTTGCTACTTTGATGGGGGCAACGCCTTCGCGGATCGCTTTATGCCCCAAAACATCGTCTGGGCTGGTGGGTTCTTCGATAAACAGAGGTTTAGCGAAGGCCAATGTGTTGACCCAATCGATCGCTTGGTCAACATCCCATACCTGATTGGCGTCGATCATGATATTCATCTCTTCGCCCAGCTCTTCGCGTGCGATTTTTAAGCGACGAATATCGTCTTCCAGATCCCGGCCAACTTTAAACTTGGTATGGGTAAATCCAGCGTTTTTCGCTTCTCTGCAGAGGCGACGCAGTTTATCATCAGGATAGCCCAGCCACCCTGCAGACGTCGTATAGCAAGGGTATCCCTCGGAAAGCAGCTTATCGATGCGGTCCTGTTTCCCTGCTTCAGCCTTGCGCAGGATATCGAGAGCTTCCTCTGGGGAGAGCGCGTCCGTGAGATACCTAAAATCGATCAGCCGTACGATCTCTTCTGGGCTCATTTCTGAAACGAGTTGCCAAACTGGTTTGCCTGCGTTCTTTGCCCAAAGATCCCATGCCGCATTGATAACCGCGCCCGCGGCCATATGGATGGCGCCTTTGTCTGGACCGATCCATCTGAGCTGGCTGTCGCCGGTAATGTGGCGCCAGAAACGCCCCATATCTTCAATAATCCAGTTTAACTCCAGTCCTTCGACCAGAGGTGCCAACGAATTAAGAGCCGTCACACAAATTTCATTGCCGCGTCCGATTGTGAACGTCAGACCATGCCCTTCATGTGCTCCGTCTGTTTCCAGCACGATGTATGCGGCTGAATAGTCGGGGTCTGGGTTCATTGCATCTGAACCATCAAGGCTTTCAGACGTGGGGAATCTCAGATCGTGTGTTCGAATTCTGGTAATCTTTGTCATTTCGCTGCTACAACGTTTTGTGTTTGCGTTCCCAGTCCCTGGATGCTGAGTTTCATTTTATCGCCAGGTTTGAGGTATGTTTGCGGGTTTTGTCCCATGCCGACGCCTGGTGGTGTTCCTGTTGAGATGAC
>NZ_JAGHQX010000016.1 GCF_017744095.1 Shimia sp. R10_1
AGCGGGATTTGGACGAGCCAAACGCCCCTGGCCGTCAGGGGGAAGACGCTGCCTTCCCCCTCGGGCAATCCAATTAGACAAAACCGTGTCCTCGCGCTCTGCGCTGCGGGCCGCACCACTTTTGTCGGATAGCATTTCCTCGCCCCCAACCGCGTTCGCCACGTGGCAGATCAGCAGGAGCAGGCGGCTTCGCCGACTGAACCTGTAAATCAGCCCTAATTTTCCGAAAAGGGAAGTCAGATCAATCGAAACAGCCTGCGGGAGCAAAATGGAGATGTTGCGTCAGATTATCACGCAAGGGTCAAAGTCGTGTGAGGTTCAACATCGAGCAATGAGAATGGAAAGGTTCTGTCGCAAATGGCAGAACTATGTGTCGTCTCACACATAGATGTGGAACGTCACTGATGTTTGACTCAATTGACAGCCAAAACCTCAATAAATCTGCAAATCACGTCATTCATTTCTGACCCAAACGTCAAGCATTTCTGACCCAATCTGGAAAACAGTCCTTTATCAACGCTGCGGCTACAGATGGAGGTTTTTCGACGCGGGCCATAGCGTGCGGGATAGGCTGGAGTTGGCAGTGGCCCGCGTTGACAAACCTCTCAGGGAGGAAACCGCGGGGGCTGGGTGTGGTCTATGGGGAAAGAGCGTTTTCGGTTGGGTCTGTGCTTCTGACTGAGGCTCCGCTCGTGGTTTTGGAGGTGTTGTATCACAAGGTCCGCGAGCGACTTTGGCCTTCGTTTCCCCCGGATATGGATGGTTGAGCGTTCCAGGCGCGGCTTTCGGCATCGCTTTGAACAGATGTGCTCGGCCGGTGTGGCTGAGCCAACCGGTGTGCGGATGATGGTATGAACCAGCTTTTGGTCATGCGGCATGTCTCCGGGGTGGCGCGCGTGATCGCGGGACGTGCCCTGGGCGGAATGTCTCGATGATGCGCATGAGCCCGCCACACTCTGGGCATGGCTCGTGCAATGTCAGCGGGATGATCTCGACACCGGGCATATCTTCCTGCGTTGCCGTTTGTGCGCCGAGCAATGCCCGGATCTTCGCGATGTTGGCTTTGCGCTGCGCGGAAGCGAGAAGGCCGTAGTGGCGGATGCGGTGGAAGCCTTCGGGCAGGACGTGGATCAAGTATCGGCGGATGAACTCATCTGTCACAAGCCGCATAACTTTCATCCGATCTCCCCGCTTGATCCGATAGTCTTTCCAGCGGAATGCCACGATGCCCGCATCGGCGCTAACGAGGCGGCTGTTTGAGATCGCGATCCGGTGGGTGTAACGGCTGAGATAGGCCAGAACGGCTTCTGGGCCGCCGAAGGGCGGTTTGGAATAGACCACCCATTCTGATTGGCGGAACGGCGCGAGCCATTCGGTGAAGTTCGTTGCCTCCGCCAAGCCGGTCACATCGCCGAAGAATGCCAATTTGCCCGCGCGGTGCAGCGCCAACAGCCCGTCAATGAACAACCGTCGAAACAGCCGCGATAAAACCCGCACATGCAGAAAGAACCCTGGTTTGCGTGTGGCCCACTTGGTCCCGCCCGAGGACAGGCCACCACCGGGCACGATCATGTGGATGTGTGGGTGATGCGTCATCGCCGACCCCCAAGTATGCAACACACTGGTCATGCCGACGCGCGCGCCCATGCACTTGGGATCGGCAGCAATGGTCGCTACCGTCTCGGCTGATGCTTTGAACAGCAGTCCATAGACCGCCCGTTTGTTCCAATAGGCGATCCGGGCAATCTCGGCTGGCAGCGTGAAGACCAGGTGGAAATATTCCACTGGTAACAAGTCTTCGGCTCGGGCCGCCATCCAGTCGCGCGCCGCCGGTCCCTGGCACTTCGGGCAGTGCCGGTTCTTACAGCTGTTATACGCAATGTGCTGGTGATCGCATTTGGTGCAAGCCGCTACATGCCCGCCAAGCGCCTCAGTCCGGCAGGCTTCAATGGCGGACATGACCCTGAGCTGCGCGAGGCTCAGGTGCCCTGCATTGGCCCGCCGATAGGCAGGCCCATGATCACGGAAGATGTCGGCAACCTCCAGCGCGTGCCTTGGCACGCCGCGCCTGTCAGGTCACGTCCTGGATATGCTCGAACGGGCTGGCAACCTTGCCCAGCGTCTTGGTGGCAACATGAGTGTATCGCGCCGTCGTGGTTAGCTTGGCATGACCGAGCAAGACCTGGATCACCCGAACATCGGTATCTGCCTCTAGAAGATGCGTGGCAAAGCTGTGCCGGAGCGAATGCAGCGTTGCGGGGCTTTTTGATCTCGGCCATGGCTTTTGCGGAGTTGAAGGCGCGGTTCAAAGAGCGCGGAGATAGAGGCTCGACCCGGCTTTGCCCGGGGAACAGCCAACCCTGTGGACGCGCCTCGCGCCAGTAGTCTCGCAAAAGCTCCAGCAAGGACGGCGACAGCATCACGTCCCGATCCTTGCCGCCCTTGCCGCGTTCGACATGGATCAACATGCGATCACTGTCGATATCCCGCACCTTGAGATTGGTGACCTCGGAGGCTCGCAGTCCTGCGCCATATCCGATGCCGAGTGCCGCCCGATACTTGAGACCCGGTCCCGGGGCCGCTGATAAAACCGCTGCCACTTCCTCAAAGCTCAGCACAATAGGCAGCTTGCGCGGCTCAGTGCGGAATTTCATGTACTTCTTCATGTCCTTGCGGTTGCAGGTCATGCCGAAAAAGAACCGCAGCGCCGTGATCCAGGAATTATAGACCGTAGGCGTGACCTCGGTGTCCGTCATATGAAGCTGATAAGCGCGCAGCTCATCTGGGGTCGCTGTATCCGGTGCGCGTCCGAGGAATGCGGTGAAATCCTTCAGCGCCCTGATATGCGCCTTCTGCGATGTCTCCGCCATCCCGCGAATGCGCATGTCCTCGATCATCCGCGCACGCAGTGGGCTCATCTTCTCCAGTGTCATGGGAGCCTCCTGTCCGATTGAGAAACCTCAATCGTCAGGCACATCACAAAATACGCCTACATATTGTTAGACTCTCTACCTCAGCAACAAGCGCCATTGCTGCGAGAGCGGCTTAGTCCACAGAGCCCAGAGTGTCGAATGCGGCACTCCGATATTTGAGAGATTGCGCAACTGTTATAAAGTCAAACTGAGCTTTACCAAAGGTTGGTGACACAGTATTTTAACTCAATTGATGAATCTAGCCGTGCTTTAGAGAGCAAAGCAGGATTCAAGCTGTGCGGTCGTGATTTAGCCTCTTCGCCGCCTCGCAGAGCATCTTCATATCTTCTGGGTTCTCGGTAAACCCTATGCCAGCAACGATTGTCATCACACAGCTGATTTCATCTTGTGAATCGAACACCGCTGCCGCCTGGCCGGTAACTCCTGCTTTCAAATGGCCTGTGATTGATACAGCTTTGTCTTGGCGTATTTGTTCCAGTGTTTGAGGAGCTGGTGGCTCCCCTCTAAAAGCTTTGGGTTGCGCTTGTCGCGCAGTTTCAATCTGTTTCTTTGACATAAATGCCTGAAACAACAGTCCGCATGCAGTGTTATCCAATGGAAGAACGTCTCCGAGCTTCAAAGAAGCGATCGAAAATGTTTCACTTCGGTACCACCGGACCAGCGTTGGGCCCTGATCTGTCCAGACTGCAATTCCGCCACTTACGGCGAGTTCACCACAGAGCGCTTTCATTTCATGTGACGCAGCGTCCATCAGGTCAAATCGCCGCGCGGCGGAGAGGCCGATCTGCAAGGCATTTTGCCCCAAATCGTAAGGTTGGTTGGGGCCGTCCTGCGTAACCATTCGTGTGGCCAACAAACTTTGAATATAGCGATGCGCCGAGGACGTACCGATTTCAGCACGCTTGGCAATTTCCCCTAGCGCAAGCGGGCGTTCTGCTGCGGCCATCACTTCAAGTATGCGAACAGCCGTCACTACGGAGTTTATCCGATCAGACCCGCCTGCCTTGGTTGGTTTGCTCTCGCTCATATTCGCCAGCTTCCTCGTGCCAATGGGTACGTGTGACAGAAGTAATTGGCTTGGTTGTTGTTGCCAAGCCGCAGTGTGTTGATTGCGCCAGTGTCTTTCGCAACGTCTCTTGAAACCCGAAAGCACTTCTGGAATAGATTCCTCAATGTGGAAAATGATAGATCTGTCAACTCCGCGCGCCAGTGTTCCTTGAATGCAAGCCATCAATCAAAAGCAAACGACTAAGGAAGATGAGATGCCTCTCATGTTGAGAAAGCCACTTCAGCTTGTGGCCTGCGGACTGTTAAGCACTACCGCCCTGATCCCCCCAACTGGCGCATTGGCACAAGAAGATGAGGTCTTTGACCTCGGAACTATTTTTGTGCGCGGCTTAAATCGGACGGTGGCGATTGAAGACGCCGCTGCATCTGTTCAGGTGCTAACCTCTGAAGAGATAGAGCGCGACAAAGGCAACGCAACAGTTCAAGAAGCTGTGCGCAACGTGCCTAATGTGTACTTTCCAAGCGCGGTTGGCGCACCAGTAATTCGCGGTCAGCCCGCTAAAGGTCCCAACCGTGGCGCGGCGGCCTTCTTTGCGGGGACCACTCCGCGCGCCACAATTACGATTGATGGCAGGCGTCTGAGCTTCAACGAATTGAATTTCGGAACAGCAACCCTTTGGGATGTGGATAGCATTGAAGTCTTCCGCGGGCCGCAAACCATCAGCCAAGGGCCGAACAGCATCGCCGGTGCGATAGTTGTAAACACGGCTGACCCAACATTTGAGCGAGAAGGGGCCGTCCGTGTGAGCTATGGCTCTTACGATCGCAAGCAAATATCAGGTGTTTTTTCACAAGCATTGAGCAACGATGTTGCCGTTCGTCTCAGCTTTGACCACAGCGAGCGCGACACCTATATCGATTTCACCAATTCTGCTTTTGATCCCGGACAAGCACCAGTCGGCGAAAAAAATACAACGGGACGTGTGAAGCTGCTTTGGGCTCCAGAAGAGATGCCTGAGCTAGAGGTGAAGTTGACATACAGCTACACGGACACAGAAGGTCAACATGCCGAGCCCTATCAACCACCATTCGAAAATCGTCAGAGTGATGTGACAAACCCAGCTGGCTGGACCACACAAGTTCACTCAGCCGCTCTTGATGCGTCTTATGATTTTGACAATAGCGTCACGCTGACCAACCGCCTGCTGTACTCCGATACAGAAACGCGGCGCTACGTGAATCCCAACACCCAAGGTGGCGCTTCGGTGGATAGTCAGGATCTATCAAACGATCTTCGGCTCACCTTTGGCGACGACGCGGCGCGCCTTTCCGGTGTTGCTGGCTTGTATCTGAACCGAGTCACAGCGGATGAAGCCGTTGATCTATCTGGTTTTTTCGGCGGGGTATCTAACTTTGACGACACAAAAGAAAGCACTGGCATTTACTCTGAGCTAACCTATGAGCTGACAGATCGCTGGTCTTTGACGGGCGGGCTGCGCTATCAGACCGATCGCATAGATCGCGAAGGTACTGTGAATTTCCGCGGTGTTGCGCCAGTGGATTTCGATAAGACCTTTGAGGCGTTTCTGCCAAGTCTCAGCATCGCCTATGATGTTAACGACGATATGACGATGGGTTTCTCCTACAGCACCGGCATGAATCCGGGTGGTGTCTCATACAGCTTTATTCAAGGCGAATATGTGGAATTCGAGGAAGAGACTGCAGACAATTACGAGCTGTTCTTGCGTGGGGCATTCCTAGGTGGGCGCTTGAATCTGGCCGGAAACCTCTTCTACACAGATCTCAAAAATGCCCAACGCAACGTTTTGACCGCCTTGAGCGCAACAACGTTTGAATCCATTACTGTGAACGCTGAAAAGGCGAGGTCTTATGGTTTAGAGCTGTCGGGGAGCTATTCGGCAACCGACCGGCTCAGTCTTTGGGGATCTGCAGGGTTCTTGCAGACAGAATTTCAGGAATTCACCAGCGCGGTGGCCGACTACGACGGCAACTCTTTTGCGGAATCGCCTGAATACACCCTGAGTGTAGGTGCCGCATATGACGTGACAGACCGGATTACGGTATCCGGCGATATCACCCATGTCGCTGGATACTATTCTGACGATTTGAACACATCAGCCTTCGAGACCGCCTCCTATACTCTGGCAAATCTCCAAGCCGAATACCGAACAGACTTCGGTGGCACGTTTTACGGATATGTCAACAATCTCACCGATAAGGCCGCTGTTACCAGCATTACGCCGGGCGTGCGCGGAGGCTCACCCACTGCGAGCATGGTTGCACCGCGCGAAATTGGCGTCGGCTATAGGTTGGATTTTTGATCCGATTTTATTCGTGAAATCAAATAAGGGGTGCCCTACAGGTGCCCCTTATTCACTTTCAAACACTCCACGATCAGACAGGGTTTTCCAAAGCCCATCTTTTAATGGCGTCTAGCATATGCATGGCACTCGCAACGGTGGTTGTTGCGATTTTGGCTGAGGGCACAAAGATCATCCGATGATCTTGTGCCGGACGAGAAAACCGCCTCCAGCCCGGGCTGATGACATCCAGTTTGGCAGACAGCATATCCGTAGGATCGGTTGCAGCCACAAACCCATCCGTGGCTAATAAAAGGTCAGGGTTCAGTCGCGGAAATTCCTCAGCGCTTAGCGGTGTGCGCCAACCATCACCGAAAGCATCTTCCCTTCCCGATTTTGACCAAATCAACGCTCTATATCCCAGATCGCGCAGGGCCTGCATGCCGCCCGTTAAATCGCGCAACACACTTATGTCATCGCGCACCATCACCAGCATAGCAGTTGATTGTCTGGGATCCGGTTGCCCGTAAGCAACCACGACACCACGAACCTCTTCAATCTTGTCACGGTATTGGACATAAAGTGCGTTGTAGACATCCTCTTTGTCCAAGAGCCGGGCCATCTTGCGTTGCGACTCAAAGCCCGTGGATTTTGAGGCCCGGGTATGAAGTACATAAGTGGGGGCAATTTTCTCAAGTTGACCGAGCATAGCCATATCCAGCTCAGACCCAAGTATCAGATCGGGTTTAAGCGCGCGTACTCTCTCAAGATCCAATCCGCCCAACGGACCGGTGCCGACGATCCCTTCGGCACCTGCATCCCGGCCCAGTACCTCACGAATGAAATCAACTCCGAATAAGGATCCGCCATCATCGTCACGCCCAAAGCTGCCGACAACGTTAAGTCCAAGTTCAAGCGCTGGGATGGTCAGCAACCCTTCATACAAAGATACAATCCGCTGTGGGCGAACCGGCATCGTCACCTCACGCCCAGCATCATCGGTTACGGATTTGGTCCCTACTGCAAACGCTGGGTTGGCCAAAAGCATGCAGCTGCCAGCAAGAAAGTACCTTCGATCCATCTATATGCCTCCTTCAGGCCCTGCGGTTCAAGTTGCGCAACCGCAGTGTAATAATGAAAAGCGGCGCGCCGATCAGGGTCAGGGCCAGACCCAGTGGCAACGCAATATCATGCGAAACAATACGGCTGAGCGTATCACCAGCCACTACCAGTAGCCCACCCATCAGCGCCGACTGCACCAATCGTGGGCGACCCGAGGCACGGTTCAGAAACATCGCGAGATGCGGTCCCAGCACCCCCAGAAACGAGAGCGGTCCGACAGCTGTGACGGAGGCTGAGGTGATCAAAATCGCCAGAAACAAAATCGCAGGACGGCTGCGCCGTGTCTCTTCACCCAGACTTTTTGCTACGGCGTCGCCAAGATCGAACAACCGTGTGGCCGGACCATATATCAAAACCGCAGGGATACAGAGCAGGCCCCAGGGCAAAAAAGACCAGACCCGCGCCCAGTCTGCCATGACCAAGGATCCGGCCATCCAAGCAGCCAAGGCGGTAGACAATTCGGGAGGCGTGTAAAGCGACAGCACCGAGGACACAGAAGATAGCACCGTTTCGATGGCGATCCCCATCAATAAAACGGCCATCCCCGCCCGCTCAGCGGAGCGCGTCAGCAGGATTACAATAGCCCCAACGCTCAATCCCCCGGCCAGCGCGACAAAGGGCAGAATGTGATGCGACAGACCCGGCGCGATCACCAGGCTCAAAATCATCGCGACCAAAGCTCCTTGACTCAGGCCGAGCAGCCCCGGATCCACAAGAGGATTCTGTACCAGAGATTGCATCAGAGCGCCTGTCATAGCCACTGCACAGCCGACGCTCCATCCTAGGACAATACGTGGCAAGCGAACCTGCCACAGCGCATAAGCTTCATCGCTATGTGGATGGGTCAACGCCACCCACATGTCGGACCAACGCAGGTCAATGGACCCTGTGCGCAGGTGTATTGCAGCACAGATAAGCGTAGCCGCGAAGAGGCCCGCAGCTGTTATCAGGGGGCGTCTTTGGATCATCCTGCTCGTTCCGAATTTCTTGACTGGAAGTAGTGGCGTCGCACAATCCACACAAAGACCACCCCGCCCAATAGATCCATCATGACCCCGGTATGCAGGACGTAGGGTTTGAACACCAATCGCGCCGCAACATCCGCCCAAAGACACACCCCCGCCCCGACGACGGCACAGACAGGTAACTGGCGTGACAGCAGATTGCCAGTAAATGGCCGGACCATATGAGGAACAACCAATCCGATAAAACCCACAGGACCACAGATTGCCACGGCGGAGCTTGCTCCAACGACCACCGCAGCCAGCCCCAGATATGTGACCGGCAAAATCGCAACCCCTGCGGACGCGGCAGTATCACGCCCCAATGAAACCAGAGTCAAAGCTCGGGCCAAAAATAGCAGCACAAGCGTGCTCCCTGCACCCAACCACCAAAGATGATAAAGCCGATCTGCGTAGACGTGGTTGATATTTCCAGCCAGCCAGTTCAGAAGTTCTGCACGAACATGCGGATCCGTCAGCAAGAGCGTGTTGGCCACCCCGGAAAACAGCGCCGACAAGATCACACCAGAAAGGACAAGACCCAAGCCGCGCGGGTCTCCAGATTCGGCTGTCACGCGCGCCACCAGAACGCATCCGACAAATCCGGCAAGACCTCCCAACAGCGCCAAACCAGCCTGCACTCCCGGTGCCGTGTGGGGTGACAAGCCAAAGAGCACAACGCCAACAACCACAAACAGCGACGCCCCCGCATTAATGCCCAGAATTTGCGGCGAGGCCATTGGGTTGCGGCTGAGCGATTGCAGAACCGCCCCTCCGATCGCCATCACACCGCCCGTATAGACGGCGATCCAGATGCGCGGCATACGCTGGGTCTGAACAACAAAATGTTCGTAATTGTCAGGGTTCGGAGAGAAAAGCGCGACAAATACATCGGCCGGAGCCATATTCTGTGCGCCAAAACACAAGTTAGCAAGCAGCCCAGACACCATAAACACAAGTGCAAACACGAGAGGCCCCGTCATCCAGTCAGCCCCAATGGCACACATAAATGACGTGTGTTCCGGTCAAACACATCGACCTCAACCCCATAAGTGTTTCGGACTGTATGGGCGGTCAGCGCTTCGCGCACAGATCCACGTGCCGCGACCTTGCCATGATCAAGCATCACAACGTGATCTGCATAATGGGCCGCCAGATTGAGATCATGTAACACACACACGACCACTCTGTTGCTATCCCGCGCAATCTTTTGCACCAGTTCCAGCACCGCAATCTGATAGCGCAAATCAAGATGATTGACTGGCTCATCCAGCAAGATTGCATCGGCTGCCTGTGCCAAAATCATAGCGATCCAAGCCCGCTGCCTCTGACCACCGGACAAAACACTCATTTGATCATGAGCCATCTCTAACAAGCCAACGGTTTCCAATACCTCATCAAAACAGCGTTTTTGCTCTGCGGACACGCGGCTGAACAGGCCGCGGCGGGCGTAGCCACCGAGCTCGACCAATTCGGAAACACTCATGTAATCCGGGCAGTGGGCATCTTGAGGTAGGTAGGCCATGCGCCGTGCGCGCTGCCGCCGAGGCAGGTTTTGAATCTCTTCATTATTAAGAAAGAGCTTTCCACTTTGCTGTGGCAAAAGACCCATCATGGCTTTCAGCAATGTGGATTTGCCGCAACCATTTGGACCCACCAATGCGGTCAAACCGCCCGATCTAAATTCAATTGAAAGATCATCCACAACAGCCACAGAAGAACTGCTGTATCCCGCTGTAATGTGATGACACTCTAGCACGTCAACCTCATCCGCCTACAAATCCCTTTTAACGGTACGCTTTCCGTATTGCGGTATGTTTCAAACTAAATCTATAAACAATCCAGATTTTTACGCAATTGCGCCGACCCCGCTAAAACGGTCAAATCGGAGGCCTCATGACGTCATCCCACCGCCTACACATCGGTTTTTCCGCCAACACGACCTGGCTTTCAGGCAATGCATGGCGCAGACCCGACAGTGGCGTGTATCCGGGTGGCTTTGGTGATCCAGGGTTGGCTCATATAAAACGCGCTGAAGCGGCCCATCTGGATTTCATTTTCCGCGCAGACGTTCTTTACAATATGGGCCTGGGCAGTGGTGAATTGGATCCCAACTTGCAATTCGCGGCAGTTGCAGGACAAACGTCATCCATCGGACTGGTGACAACAGCATCGACCATGTTCATCCCGCCCTACTATCTTGCGCGGCAGTTGCAATCTCTGCACTGGCTGTCGAATGGGCGAGCAGGCTGGAATGTTGTCACATCTCTGGGCGGACATGGTAACTTCGGCCTAGATGAAATGCCATCGGCTGACGTGCGTTACGCAAACGCCCGCGACTATCTTGAGGTCATCAGGAAACTTTGGAAAAGCTTTCCACGCAACGCGCTGATCGCCGATCGCGACAGCGGCCAACTGATTGATCCTGACCTGATTCAGCAGATCCATCACAGCGGCCCTTTTCACAAAGTCGAAGGTCCGCTGAACATACCAACACACCCAGCACCCCTGCCCTTGTTTCAAGCCGGGGCTTCGCCAACGGGGCGTGATTTCGCAGCCTCCTGTGCCGATGCAATTTTTGCGTCCTGCCCGGATATGGAGGCCGCTCTGGAGCTACGCAGCGACATCCGATCGCGGGCAGTCGCACACGGCCGCAAAGCGGACGATATTAGAGTGCTGCCCGGCCTCAGTCTTTTCCTTGCGGAAACACGCGAGGCTGCGCAGGCTCTTTTTGCGGACACTCACAAGGGGATCGGAGACCAGCGCAAAATCGACTATGTACGTGACACCGCAGGAATTGACCTAACCTCCATACCTGCCAATACGCGGGTGACACCTGACATGATCCAAAGACCGCAAACTGTGCGCAGCCGCACCCACGCCGACCTCTTGTATAGGCGCATTGAGCATGACAGCCCAACGGTGGAGGCACTGCTGAACAGCGTCGAGGTCACTGGATCCAGCCATTGGCCAGTGATCGGGACAGCTCAGGACGCCGTGGATCAGATCGTCGCATGGCATAGCGCCGGTGCCATAGATGGTTTTATCGCTTTCCCGGGCGGCTCCATGGCATCCTACAATCTCTTCTTTGACGAAGTTATGCCACGACTGGTGGCGCTAGATTTGTTCCGCAGTTCATACGAAGGCAATACGCTTGCAAGCCATTTAAGTCGTTATTGAATTTCAAGCTGAAACCGACAAACGAAACCAACCACCGCAATTAACCAGCAATTAACCGGTGATTTGAGCGCACGCGCCTGTTTCGCCAATGTAATATAGAGGCCAGAGCAAGCGACTGTCTTTCTTACTGAGATTGGCCGCAAGGTGCCGTTCGCGTTGCTCCTTTGCGCTCGTAACCGGCAGCACACTCAGAGATTTCTGCGGTGTGACAAAAGTGGCGGGGCTTATGGCGCCGCCGCCTTGTTTGTTGGGCCAGCGGGAATTGGACGAGCCAAACGCCCCTGGCCGTCCGGCGGAAAGCGCTGCCTTCCCCCTCGTGTAAAGCTACTGCTGTGTGCAATCTGTCTTCGGCGTTTGCGACCTCAATCTTCAAAACGAGGGCCTCAAATCCAAACCAACTACTCTTCCAACTCATCAGAAAAGCATTTCATGACATAGCCCGGATCTATCGGGCCCATCAATTGAACCTTTTTTTGAAGCTCCCGCATTTTAGCCAACAGCTCCTCATACCCAGTGTCAGATATAACGCTTGGAACTGCTGAATGCTCGACCAGGCAATGTAGGTTTTTGCACGATTGGTGTCGGTGTTTTGATGCTTTAGCGTCTCCCCCTCAAACGCGACATAACCGATGTGCGGCGCGGAGGGATGTCAGCCTCTGTTAAGAGGCTGTTGTGAAGGTCATCGCGATTTCTTGAGCTAGACCTTCACCGCCAACTTAATGACCGAGATTTTCCGGTTCAGTTTGCTCAGGGTCGCGGTCAAATGCGCTTGCCCAATTGGTCAGCAAAGCACTTTCACCATGCAACAGGCGCCACTGACGAATGCCATTTCGACACCCTGCCCGCCCAACACGTGTCGCTGGTTCGGAAACATCCCGCGCTTCTTTGCCAGCCTTCAGCGCGGCCCACGCCGTGTTCTTACCAGCCAGATACTCCTCCGCCCCCCAAGCTTGTAGCAACATCTGGAAATGATCAAAAGCGGCTTTGTTAAAGGGCAGGTCCTCTCCCAAACGGCCAATAACGGGGTTTTCCGGGTGCATACCGCAGCATGGCACAAGCCCTTCCGGAATCAGCGTATTGGCAGAATGCGTGCGCTTGGCCCGCAGAAGTTTGGGAAGCACATGGGTGTGCGGACCGTCGGGTGATTTGCCACCGGTGTCTGGGCCACCGATCATTTGATAAACCTCAACCCGCCCTATCCGTGTCAAAGCAACCCGATGAGGGTGGGCTTTCAGGATCGCACCCATAGCGGGACTATGGTGATCAAACAACGAGCGGCCCTCATTTGCGCGCAAAACCTCAAGTAGTGTGGGATCAGTCGTCCGAATGCAGAAATCGACTTGAAACTGTGCCAGCCCCATATCAAACAGCACCGCGTCCCGATCTGTTGCGCGCAAGGCCTCGGTATCCGCACCAAGTTCGGTCAACACATCTCGCTGATGCATAGCGGCTTGATCTGTTGGCAAACACAGCGACACCGCCTGCGTCCAGCGATGTGGTTTGGGGCTCAGAGTTTCATAGGCCACCGGTGTCACCCCCTCCAGACGGTCAATACGCACACCTCCGCGTGGCGTGACCTGCATCAACCCGTCTTGGCTCGTGGGTACATCATCACCGTACACATGGTGGAACTCGGCAATGGCGCCAAATGACCCCATGTTCCAGCCGGTGTCTTCCTGAATGAGTGCGTCGCGCAATACGTTTTCAAGCTCTGGCACGCTGTCTTTCCTCTGTTTCATCAATCCACTTGTCAGCGCCCGCACGCACAGCGTCATAGACGGCGCGCCCGACGGCCTCTCCGATAGCTGTATGAAGGCCCGCATAAAGCCGGTCCCCCTCCGGGGCAGCAACGGCGACACAATCTGTCCCCGTTCCCGTTGCAACCCCTGTCGGTACTCTGAAGCCCGCATCCATGACAGCGGCAGTGCGAGCCTGCACGGCAATGCTCATCGCTTCGAGCAGCCCTGCTTGGGTCATTCCTTCGCTGATCCCCAGACCAACATTTATTGTGCCCCAATCACGGCCCGAATAATCCACCCGATGCCCAACGCGCTCCCCATTGGAGAGGCCCACAGTCGCGACCGCTTCGACAGTCACCCCATCAACGCTTGCGGTGCGTGCTTCGTAGCGAGTGATGTCGCGTGAGGTGAGCATAACCACGGCATCCTCGGAATAACACCGCACCAATTCGGCATTGATCCACTGCTGCACATCTACACCTTCAGGCAAATCGCGATTGCGCACCTCACGCCATAGAAGACGGGATGCGCGCGCAAACCCCGGTGCGTTTATCGACCAACTCAAGGCTTGCATGTCCTCGCCAAGGTCAAACTCCAGCCAAGGGGCTTTTAGTTTCACGTAGCTCATTTCACCACCTCAATAGGTTGAAACACCGGCCCCTCCGCTGTCTCCTCATGCCAAACAGAAACACCAAAGGCCTCTGCCATCAGCTCGGTGGTGAGCACATCATGTGGCGTACCATCAGCAATCACTCCACCTTCGGCAAGAAGGATAAGGCGGGTGCAGTGGCGGGCGGCAAGACCGAGATCATGAATCGAGATCATGACAGCACGGCCATCACCCGCCAGCTCGCGAAAGACTTGCATCGTGGAAATCTGATGCGCGGGGTCAAGCCCGGCAATGGGTTCATCCGCCATTAGAAGCCATTAGAAGCCATTAGAACAGGTGTGTCCTGCGCCAAGGAACGAGCAATAAGCGCTCGAGCCTGTTCACCCCCAGATAGGCGCGAGGCTGCACGCTGCCGATAGGCCTCCAACCCCAGACGCTCTATTGCCGCATCCACCCGGACCTGATCAGCGAGCGGCATCCTCTGCCCCGTCGCCAGATGCGGCAGCCGCCCCAGCGCCACGATGCGCTCCACGGACACCGGCCACGCAATTTCGCGGGATTGCGGCATCCACGCCACCGTCCGCGCGCGCTGACGTGGTGACATGGCAGCCAGCGAACTGCTCCCGTCATGCGGCAGCAATCCCAAAATGGCACGCATCAGACTGGTTTTTCCTGCACCATTAGGGCCGATCAGCCCAACAAACTCACCTTCTTGTATCTCAAAGGAAATGCCCTTGAAGACTTCTCTTCTACGCAGAGAAATCCCAAGGTTTTGGACCGACATCAGGGTCATGGCAGTTCCTTCCGCGTTTTGTAGATAAGGTGCAGGAACAACGGTGCCCCAACGAGGGCAGTCACAACGCCAAGCTTCAAATCCCGCGTCGGCAGGATAACCCGAACGGCAATATCAGCAAGCTGCAACATGATTGCCCCTCCCAGTGCGGAGGACCACATCAGCCGCGACGGCTGCGCACCGGCAAACGGGCGCAGAATATGTGGCACCACCAACCCGACAAAACCGATGGCTCCGGCAACCGCGGTGACGCCGCCCACAATGCTCGCTGTACCCACCACGATCAGAAGCCGTAGCCGCGACAGGTCAAAACCCATGGTTTCCGCGGCATCCTCGCCAAGTGTGAGCGCATCCAGACCACGCGCAGTCATCGCAATCACCACAGCCCCTGCCACAACAAACGGCAACGCCAGCCAGACATGCGTCATGGAGCGATCTGCCAAAGAGCCCATCATCCAGAAAACAATCTCATTGGCGGCGAAGGGATTGGGTGAGAGGTTCAATGCAAGTGATGTCAGTGCTCCGGCCAATGCCGAAATAGCAATCCCGGCAAGGATAAGCGTCAGAGAGCCGCCGCGCGGACCTGCCAGTGCCATCACCAGGCACACGCCTACCAAGGCCCCCGCCAACGCAGACAGAGGAAGCCCCAGAAACACATTTGCCGCCAACCCGGAATGTATCGCCAAAACCGCACCCAGAGCAGCCGAGGAGGATACGCCAATCAACCCCGGCTCAGCCAGAGGATTGCGCAAATATCCCTGCATTGCTGCACCGGCAAAACCAAGGCCAGCTCCGGCGGTTATTGCCAGAAGCCCGCGCGGCAGTCGGATTTCCTGCATCACCAGCGTGAGCGGCCCAAAGCTGTTATCAAACAGCGCCTGAAGGCTGTCGATCGCAGGCACATTGGCGGGCCCGATGGTAAGCGAGGCTACAAATAGTCCCAGCACACCAAGGCCAAGTCCGATCTCCAATCGCATCACTCTGCTGTCCTTTGAAATTGATCCCGATCGTTGCGCAACCGCTTTATCGCGCGAAGCACGTACGGTGTGCCGCACACCCAGTCTCGGTCTCGCATGTCACTGCGCATGCCCGGCGCGCGATACACGTCCAGCACGGGATGTCGCAAAACGTCTTCAGCGCGGGAGTGGCCCGGATAATCGCCAGAGTTGATCACCATATCAGGCGCGGCCATGACCAGTACTTCCAGCGGCAGAATGCCACCCTGCGAGAACCCCTTTTCGGTGGCGACATTGCGCAGCCCCGCGGCCCGCAGAATTTGCCCGGCCAGCGATTTATCTCCGGATGTCCACCCGTTGGCAGAATACAGCGCAGCACGTGGCCCTTCTTCGTTGGCCTCAGTGAGAGCGGACAGATCACCAATAAATTGCGCTGCCATGGCTTCGGCACTGTCTTCATGACCAAGGAGCGTCCCCATTTTGAGAATACGAGCCACGACATCGTCCAGCGCTCGGGCGGGTTGTATAACGGCTACTGGAACGTCAAGCCGACGCAGCATATCGACGGTTGCGCGGGTGGTATATGCACCGGCAATCACGAGATCAGGCTCCAGCAGGTAAATCTCCTCGGCACGCCCGTGATTGATCTCATAAGCGCGAGCCTCTTCCACCATGGCGGAGCTGCGGCTGTCCAAAGCGAGATAGGACACCGACAACAATTGCCCAGGCGCTGCGAGCATCATTGCAAGCTGATCTGTACAGAGGTTCATTGAGACGACACGCTGTGGATGCGCGGGAAACTCAGATGAAGGTGGCACAGAAAGCGGATCAGCCGCCTCCTGCGCCTGAGCGGCCCCACCCAAAAGCAGCACCGCCAACATTGATATGAGATGCGTCAAACGCATTTTAGAAAGATGCACTTATACCAAGATATGCGGTGCGTTCCTGACCATAGAAGCCCCAGGCCTCTGAATATTCTTCATCAAAGAGATTGATGATACGACCCGTGAGCATCAAGTTCTCCGTCAGCTCATACTGCCCAGCAAGGTTTAGAACTGTGAAAGAGGGCAGTTTTGTTGTCGGGTTGTTTGGCCATGGGCGAAACCACTCGGTGTCATAACTGCCGTTAACGTAGCGCAATTCCGCCGTGGCAACGGCGCGATCATTCAGGAAGGACGTGCGCGCCTGAAGGGCAAATTCATGCTCTGGGCGGCGCACCAAAGGGGCCCCTGTTGGGTCTTCGCCATCGCCATAAGAATAGCTCGCTTTCAGATCGAGCCAGTCGTTGACAGTCCAGTCGCCGGTTACCTCGAGCCCTTGACGCACGCTGGTGCCTGTCAGGTTGACGGCTGTCATACCTGCAGAAGAAATCATGTCGTCAATTTCATTGCGATAGATGGTAACGCCCAAATTGCCGCGACCATCCGCCAGCGTCCAATCTGCGCCCAGTTCAAAGCTGAGACTTTCTTCGGGCTTGAGGTCGGGATTGCCGACAAACTGGCCCGGAGAATAGCCAAACTGCTCATACATGGTGGGGTTGACCGTCGCCTGCCCCAAGGACCCGCGCAAACGCAGATCGGTACCGGGGATGCGGTAGGCCGCAGACAGGTTCCAAGAGAGCGGATTTTCGAAAACATCGATGTCATCGTAGCGAATGCCCGCCTGCACATCGACGCCATTGGATAAAATACCCTGATAATCAATTGCGATCGCGCGCGTGTTGCGCTCTTGCGTGCCTTCAGACCACGGCGACGAAATGTCCATGCTCTCTGTCTGTGCTTCCAGTCGCACATTCAGCTTTTGATTGGAACTCCGTGCCGCCTGTCCATCCAGCGAGAAGGTGGAGGTGTATTTGAAACTCTGGCGGTCAGACGCGTATTTTGATGGTGTCGCGGTATTGGGATCTGACACTGACTCCTGATCCATTCCCGAGAGTTCGAAACGATGGAGCCACAAATCATCGCGCGTTTCGGCTTCCAGCCAGATTGCCCCGGATTGCTGCTCAATGTGCGTTTCCTTGAGTGGCAGCGCAAGGTATCCGTCAGGCGTTTGCGACACTGCGGTCGAGCAATAGGTGTAGTCCTGATCTAGATCGCGGAATGTAAAGCCAATCCGCACCCCACCATCGCCCAAGTAGGTATCACCGGACAGGTTGATGTTGCGCACCTCGTTGTCGGCATTGGGTTGGAAAAGCCCCGTCGCTTTCGAGAGAAAAGTGGCCTAAAAAAGCTCTTGGGGCGGCACAAAAACGTGACAGGTCCAGTTTGATATCTTTCCGGCCACAGAACTTCAGGCGATGTTCCGAGCTGCACGGCAATGGCTTTCTGGATACGCTCCGATCGCCGATAGCCTTGCGAGACAGTTGAAACGGAACTGATGGAAACCCCAAGTTCTCTACTTATCTGCGCCAAACTCGTGCCCAACAAACGTAGATCGTACTTGATACGTTCATGTCTTGCCAAATCCACGATCAATACGCCCGCCAAGCTAAGTCCTCAGTCTAACACCAACAATAAGTACGTGCCGTTCTACAGCACACCACATCTTGAGTCTCTATTTTTGTTTTATTTCAATGACTTACATATTGATGACCTGAAAACGAAATCCAATCTTGTGCCGTTCGTGCTAACCGATTGAAATAAAGCAACATCACGACAGAAAACATTCCCCTACAAACCGAGAACTCAGGTGAGAAAAGTCAGCAAAGTAAAAGTTGGGAACGAAGAACTCTATTCCGTGAGCGCCACAAACACAGGCGCCAAAGTTTACGCGCGCGAGTGTTTAATCGCCTTATTGAAGGCTTCAGATTGTCTGCGGACCTTCGCCAGGCGGCTCGGGATTTCTCCGCTCGTTGGGCGCAGACTACTGGAACTCGCTCGATTTAACTATGTTGTGCACCTTCACAGGCAATACAAAAAAGGAGCGACATGCTTTCAGCTGGCCCAAGACAACGGTTTGAAATTGTCTACATTGCTACGTCTCTTCCGTGAGCAAAAACTGAGAGTGCAGCGCGGAGTACGCAGGCCAAGGGTAACTCCAAGGAAACTAATCCAGATTTGGCGAGACACCGAAACGATCATCGGAGTTGCCAGAAAGCTCGGCATCGCAAGAAATACCGCACGAAACATACTTCTGGAAGCAGGCCTGATTCAGGCGAAAATACCACGCTATAGGAGGCAAATACTTCCCGAGGGAGCTATCATTGGAAAGCCGATTGCTACTTGATTTTCGAATTGACCTCCGAAGCATCCAAAAAGTTTGCTTTTCGTCACGAAGCTTGTAGGTATCGCAGATCGCCGAAAACACTTGGAGTTCCGCTTTCCCGCAAACAGTGACCCCAGAAGATCTGCTAGAAATTGTAAATCTAGATTTGCACGGCAGTTCAACACCTGATGGTGCAAGAAGACTTTGTGAGCTTGGCATGGCCATCCCAGCCAATTTTGCATTCACCAGTCAAACTGGCCAAACGCTGCAATTTCAGACGATCGATATGGATCTGCAGGGCTACATCCTTTCTAAGAGGGTGCAAGACTGTCTGGTCTCCGAACATCCATTTGTTACGGAAGCCAGAGCAAATGTGCACAAGGATCAGTTTGTCAGCCGTGCTATGGTCGTCTTCGAAACAAATTTCTTGCGATCAAAAAACCCTGAAGAACTTGAGGTTTTACATCGGCGTTCAGCCAAGAGCTGGTGCCTCTAGGCGCACGCACCTTGATAAGCTGGCTAATCTGTAGGGGCGGTTCAGGGAGAACCTACCTGAGTGTCTCCAACCGGCCCTTTCTGGACATTCGTTGACCGGTCAAGATTCTGCGGTCGCAACCCGCCTTACGGCCATTCGCTGCAAGTGCGAATTCTGGGCTTCGTCGAACTCACACATCGCGGACAAAACGGCCTTTACTTTTCAGGTGCTTGCAGAAGCAGCATGCGTTCGCGGGTGCAGCATAGTCTTTGTTGATTGCAGTCGATGTTGTCGAACAGGTCATTCAAGCCCAGTGTGAGGGTTCGCATTCAGACCGACCATTCGAAGTGCTCAGGTCAGATTATCGAAATACTTACAAAACCTCGGTGCGCCACGCATAATAACCTCGTGCAGCGGGTCTATTGTTCGCGTCGCTTACAGCGGTTGGAAAGAGCGAATTGCGAAACATGGTTAGAAAACTTCCACCCACGGCCGCAGCTCCAGTTCCCATGACCACGCAGACCGGTCCTGTTGCAGGAAATGCCAATGGCTCTCAGCGATTGCATCTGGCGACAATCACGAATCCGGGTTGTTGGGTTCACCCATATAGCCTGGCCGGTCAGCGCTGCGGATAAGGCCGTCCACAACCATGTGCCCGATATGGATGCCTTGGGGATGGAGTTCGCGTGCCAGCGATTGGGCCAGCCCGCGCAGGGCGAATTTACCCATGGCGAAGGTGGCCGATTCTGGATAGCCCTTCACCCCCGCCGAGGCTCCGGTGAAGAGAATTGCGCCGTGGTTATATGGGAGCATGCGCTTGGCGGCTTCCTGGGCTGCATAAAAGGCGCCCATGGCGTTAACTTGCATTGCGCTTTCAACGCGGGCGGGGCCCAGCTGGACAAAGGGCATGCGAATGGCAAGTGAAGGATTGTAAACCAACACATCCGGCGCCTGGCGGCCATCCAGTTCCGCAAAAAGCCTGACCACGTCATCGCGCCTACCTGCATTGCAAGAATAGGTGGTTGCCTGAATCTCTTCGGCCAGATCAGACAGACCGGATGGCTTACGCGCTACCAGACTCACACGAAGCCCGTTGGCATGAAACAGGCGGGCAAGAGATGCGGACAATCCCGGACCTGCGCCAATGATCAATGCATGTTTATAGGTCGACTTCATGGTGCTGACTCCTTAGTTTCCTGGGGCAATCACGGTGGTTTCATAGGGCTGTGGCTGTTGCCCAATGGTGTTGGGGTTCGCGTCAAAAGGCGCCCTTAGCGAGTTGCCCGAAATGTCCTCGAGGTCCGGGTCGATCCTTAGGCGGACTGTGGCGGGCCAGGGTGCCTTGGGTGCGAAACGCCATGTCAGGTCATCGGTTGTGACTGTGCCCGGAATGACTGTTCCCGAACCATCCAGAACCTTTATCAATCGGGCAGAGGCACCACGGTCCATCACCCGGTCAAAGGTGATGAGCATTGGGATCTTGGCGCCTGTTTCGGGGCGGTTGATCCGCCAGTCATCTGGTCTGACGGCGGATCTTGTCGCGGGGCCTACCTTGAAAGGAAGCACCTGATGGCCGCCAATAGCAGCACCCCGCGCGCTTTGCATCGTGCCTGCAACGACAAGCCGATAGCTTTCCCCAAACTCAAGCGGTGCGCCATCCGTCTGATTTGGGCCGACACCCTGTTTGATCCGACCTGGGTCAAAGAGCAGTGTCAGGCGACGTTGATCTCGGTCCCAAAGCTCGGCGTTCAAGTTCAAGAAGGGGCTGTCGACACGGCGTCCATCGGCACGTTCCAACCATATGTTGGCACCGATCTGCCCGCGCGCTATTGGCTCAGAAAACATCAGGTAAAACCGCAGAGTATTGGCGGGAATTTCAGCGCTTGCTGGCGCATGCCAGACAAGTTCAGGCGCTTTGATTTCATCGCCTGGCAGCGCGATTTTGGCTTCATAGTCACCGAGTCCAACGATGTACTCCGACCCCGGCCGCAGATCGAAACGGGGATCGAGAACCAGTGAGTCACCCGCTGTACCAAGCGTCAATGCCATGCTCCGGCTGCTGTTGGCCTCGGCGTGTTGCAGATAAACTGCTGACGGGTTCTCCAATAGATCTTTGCGTTCCTTCTCATCCAGTCCTGACACAATCACGGAACCGCTGGCTGCGTCGAATTCCGCACGAACCTCTGCCGCCCCTTCGAAGGGCGACAGGAGGAGGGCGGCAAGCATTGCCTGCCGCACCACGAAGCGTTTCACAAACATCAGTTGAACTGCAGCGGGGGATCAACGTGGAACCCAAACGGGTCCGGCGCGCCGTCCCAGTTCATTTCGACAACGTGGTCCGAGCGCTCAAAGAACATCGGCATCGCGAGCGTGTGCATCTCGAGGATACGCGGATCTTCCGGGTTTTCACGCACGGTCACGGCCCAGCTTTCGTCAACGGTGTCGATATGGACCACGCCGCTGATTGGGATCGGAGTGTATTCAGCACCGCCAATGCCAAAGAGAGGTTGAACACCTTCGCCCGTCGGCATTTCTTCTGCGGTTGCCAAAGTATCAAGCGCATAAGAGGCCGCGCTGCGGTGGGTGTTGGTCACCAGAACATTCTGCTGACCGGTCCACGCGTTGGTATAGGCAATGGTATCGATCGGAGAGTTGCCGTAGCCCAACTCTGCAATCATCTCGCCGCGCACCTGTTTGCCATCTTCCAGATCGGCCAGCGGGATACGCACCACAGGCGTGCAGCGATAAAGCGCGATCATGGTCGCCTCACCCTCAAGTTCGACAATGGTCTGGGTGATGATGGGCGCGCGGGTTTCCCATTGCGCATGTACCGCATGCCAAATCTCGATTTTGGAGGTCTCGGCAGTGCCGTCAAAAGGATAGCTGATCCGGCGCAGGGTCGAGCCAAATTCTTCGTTCGACACGCCAGCAACAAAAATCTCGTCGTTGTAATAGTCGATATCCGTGATCGCGAGCTGGTACAGCGGGCGGTCGAACTCGATGGTTTCGTTCGCCGGAAGCGCGCCCAGATCTTGGGTCGAGTGGTTTGCCTTGGTCAGATCAACCAGCTCGATCTTGCCTTGGTTTACCTTGACGATCAGCGCCTCGGCATCCGGGCCCAGGCCGCGATGAACCGACAGGAAGATCTGTTTGCTTGGCTTGTGCATGACCATGTCGTTAATTTCGACCTGATCCGCCGGAACACCAAGAAGCGCGCCAATGTCGGCGTTGATGTTTTCAAAGATCGTGCGCCCTTCAAAGGTCTTGGCGCGGCCAAGCGCATAAGTGCTTTGGTCGGCGATTTGATCGTCACCAAGGTCGAAGGCGTGCACAACTCCGGCACGGCCATCACCAACGAAAAGTGTGTTAGCGTCGTTGAAGGCAAGCGCGCCTGCGGATTGCAGAACTGGCGTGTCGGCAAAGGCAGCGGTCGCCGCCGCGAATGTCAGCGCGATGGCGCTGGAGGTTTTGAAGAAGCGTGACATTGGGCTCTCCGTTGTTGTCATGAACCCAAAGATAGAGGGGTGCAAAAGTCACAACAGACTGAAAAAATGGAACCAAATGTTCTAAAATTCAGAACTAGCTCAAGATGTCTTTTCTGTTCAAAAGGCCGGGGATGACCTCTTCGGACAGTTTGATCGCCGCATCAATGCGAGCGACCCGGCGTGCGCCTTGTCGGTAGGTCAGTAACACCGGATGGGGCCGCACGCGAAAGCCGGGCAGGCATCGTACCAACTTGCCCGAGGTTGCAAGATCGCCAAGCATGAATTCGGGTACCAGCGCAAAGCCCAAACCCGCCAGAGCGAGATCCAGAAGGATGTGAAAACTCATCACAGCCAGGGGGCCGGACACCGAAACGGCGGTCTCTTCTGCTGCTGATTCAAACTCCCAAACGGCTCCGGGACGGTCCCCCCGAAAGGTCAGGCAGGGCGCGTTGGCAAGATCCCTTGGATGCTTCAGCCTGTGTTCGGCACATAGTTCAGGCGTTGCAACAAGGATACGTCGGAACGACCCCATTTCGCGCGCGATCAGGCGGTCATCATGGACCATGCCAATCCGGAACGCGATATCGGTGCCGGGGTCCTGCATATCGGCAAAACCATAATCAGGCCGCATCACCAAGGTCAGGTCCGGGTGCCGCTCACGGGCAAGGGGAAAGAGTTTTGACGCGACAAGCCCGCCAAATTCATGCGTCGCCGCCAGATTGACCTGCCCTGAAATACCAACGCTTTCCTCGCGGGCGATGTCTTCGATCAGGTCAATTTCCGCCAACACCGAAGCGATGCGATGTTCAAGACGCTCACCAATTGGCGTCAGCTTGACTGACCGCGCTCCGCGTTCCAAAAGCTTTACGCCCAGTTAGTCTTCGAGCTGCGCGACGTGCCGACTAACGCCGGACTTGGCAATGCCCAACTGCTCTGCCGCCGCACTTATGCCACCGGCCTTGGCGACTGTGTGAAAGCTGATGAGCGTGGGTAATCCCAGTGTTCTGATATCTTGAACCATGAGTTCAATTTTATCCCACTGTTCTGAATTTTTGGCAACACGTATCTGTAACTCATCAAAGGCCCAATGCGGGCAAACATGGAGATGAGAAAATGAATATCCTGATTACAGGTGCAAGCAGCGGCTTTGGCAAACTGATCGTAGCGGAGCTGCTCAAGGCCGGCCACCAAGTGGCGGGCACTGTCCGCGATCCAAAAAGGCGCAACGCCGAAGCGGCAGATCTGCTGCGGGACCTGGGCGCTGAAATTGTCGACATTGATGTTACCGATGACGCTTCGGTCGAGGCCGGGGTCGCGGCGGCAAGCGACCGTATGGGCGGCATTGATGTTCTGATCAACAACGCAGGCGTTGGCGTTCACGGCCTGCAAGAGAACTTCTCGGCGGCGGATTTCCAGCGTGTGTTCGACATCAACGTCTTTGGTCCGCAACGCCTGACACGCGCTGTTCTACCGCAAATGCGCGAACGGGGAGAGGGCCTTATCCTGAACATCACCAGCGTTCTGGGCCGCATCACCCTTCCATTCTATGGACCCTACAACGCGACCAAATGGGCGTTGGAGGCCGTCAGCGAGAATTATCGCGCAGAGCTGAGCCAGTTTGGTGTTGATGTCGCAATCATTGAACCCGGCGGGTTCCCGACGGAATTCCATGGCAACCTGATCCTGCCGAACTCGACCGCCCGCAATGAGGGTTATGGTGAGATGGCAGACGCTCCGGTGGCTGCACGCCAGCAGATGAATGAGTTCCTTGCGGCCAATCCACAGCAAAACCCGTCTTTGGTGGCGGAGGCTGTTGTATCCGTCGTTGACGCGGCGCCCGGCACGCGCCCGTTTCGCACCGAAGTGGATACGGTCGGCATGGGAGACCTGGTCAAACCAATGAACGATCTGGCGGCGACCAGTACCCAAGCGCTCTTCACAAACTTCGGTATGGCAGACATGCTGAAACTGAACGTGACGCCCAAGAAAGCCGCCTGACCCAAAAGGCTGGCCGGATTTGTTCTGGCCAGCCGCCAAGCCAACAATAGCACCCCTGACGATCAACATGACACACCCCGCGTTTCAATCTTCGTCTGTTGCCGTTGTCACTGGCGGCGCTTCGGGCATAGGTCTTGCCGCTGCGGCCAAGTTTGCGGGCATGGGCATGAAAGTCGTTGCCGTCGACCGTGATGCCGACAAACTGGCCGAAGCCGAAAAGGCGCTGCGTGCGGCGGGCGCGGCCGATGTCATGACGGCCGCCACCGATGTTTCTGATCGCGCGCAGCTGGAAACGCTTGAACAAGAGGTCACAGCTCGGTTCGGCGGCGCGGATATCCTGATGAACAATGCTGGGGTCGGCGGGCGCACCTCATGCCTGACCGCGCTTGATGTCTGGGAGAAGATACTGGGCGTCAATCTTTGGGGCGCTATCCACGGCACGCAAGTGTTCGCCCCGGGCATGATCGAACGGGGTCGACCCGGCGCAATCATCAACACCGGGTCCAAACAGGGGATTACGACACCGCCCGGGAACCCCGCTTACAATGTGTCCAAAGCGGGTCTGAAAGTCTTTACCGAGGCCCTGGCGCATGAGCTGCGCAACACCGAAGGTTGCCGGATTTCCGCACATCTGTTGGTGCCCGGCTTTGTTCACACGGCAATGATCGGTGCTGCCAAAAAGCCCGGAGCAGCATGGACGGCAGAGCAAACGGTCGATTGCTTCGTGGAAAGCGTAAACCACGGCGATTTCTACATTCTATGCCCGGACAACGATGTGCCTCGCGCGCTGGACGAAAAACGCATCGCTTGGGCCGTTGGCGACATGATCGAAAACCGCCCGCCCCTCAGCCGCTGGCATCCGGATTATGCGGACGCTTACGCAGCTTTCATTGCGCAGGAGACCTGATATCAAGCGATGCGCGCGCTGAAAACCGGTAACGTGAACCGGCGCCGGCCACCCAGATACAATAGCTGGAGAGACAGATGACAACACGAGGGTTTTGCCTGTGCAAAAAAACGCAATGGGAGTTTGAAGGCGAAGTAACCTGGGCCTGCTACTGCCATTGCGACGATTGCCGCAGAAACTGCGCCGCACCAGTCGTCGCTTGGCTGGGGGTGCCGATCAGGAACTTCAAGTGGACCGGAAATGCGCCGAAGACCATCGAAAGCTCGAAAGGCGTTTTCAGACATTTCTGCGCGCATTGCGGATCGCCGGTTGGCTTTGAGGCTGATCACTATGCAGGAGGGATGCACCTATACGCAGCGTCCCTGGAAAACCCTGCGGATTTCAAACCAACCTTCCATGTGAACTATCAAAGCAAACTGCCGTGGCTTCAGATGAACGATGACCTTACAAAATACGATGGGACTTTGCTGCATGCGCCCGAGGATCTGAGCGGCTACGATCCATAGCCTGATGCTACGCTGCCACAATGCAGCCTACTGTGCGTTGGACGATCGCTTGCTTGCTCACTATGCTGCTTGTGCAGCAAAATTTGCGTTGCTTGCAGTTGCAGCAACAAAAGTGAACTCACAGATTGGGCTCGTTGCCGCCGTCGGAGCTAATGCAGCATCATTGTATCATTGAATCCAAGTCGCTATCCAAACCGGCCCATTCCAGACCTTCGACACACGGTTACAATGCTGCGGGAACAGCCCGCTTACCGGCCATTCGCTGCGATAGCAAAAGCTCACGGTCTGCGAATGAGAAAGTCGCGGGACTTCGCTGCAGATCATCGGACAACGCCTATAAAATCCGACTCAGATTTTGCAATTGATCCGCATCATATTGAAACCACTTGTGCAGCCATCCAGTATAAATCTGCGCTGCTTGTTCAGCTTCGATTTGCCTCGTGTTTGTAGCTTTGATTAGATGACCGGCCATTATGGCGGACATCATGGCGCGCAGCACGCCGTGTCCGTTACGAGGATCCAGACGGCATGCCGCATCACCGACGCGAAAATAGTTGGCACTGGCCGGTCGCTTTGAAAAGCGCCAGGTTCCATCTATCAGCTTAGAACCTGCAGCGCTTCGTTTCGGAACTTGATCGCTGCCGCGAACCCACGCAGTTTCGCCGTCGCCCAAAGGGGCTTGCCAATGCCAACCCATATCGCCAATCTTCAGGCTTGGTGAGTTACTTTCTTTCGGATCGGTGCAGCGATAGCCATATTCGAGCCAAATCGGATGTGACACCTGGGTCATCGTCTCCTCGAGATTCTGATCCAGCCAGCCGGAATATCCGCTGGCATCTACAATCCAGCGTGTTTCGATTGTTCCAGGCTTTGTCTTCACCCGAAAGCCCTGTTTATCAACGCATAGGTCGTACCCTACTGTACCGAACTGGACCTCTCCACCAGTCTCGAGGAGCCTAGCTTGCAGAATTTGATTCAACTGGGATCGACGCAGCTGGAATCCGCACCAACCAGGGCCATACTTCACCCGCTGAGTTCGGCCGCAACGATGAATCAGAATTTCCTCGTGGCGCGCTGTTGCGCTTTTTTTGGTAATTTCGGCAATTCCGAGGGAACCAAAGATCGCTTCTATTCCCGGGTGAAAGGTCTCGCCAGGTCCAGCAGGTAAGGTCTGTGCCCGTTCAAGGACAAGAACTTTCAACCCAACACTTGCCGCGTGAATACCAGCGGAGAGCCCTGCCGGGCCTCCGCCGATCACAAGAACATCTACGGCTCGCAATTCAACCCACCAGCGGTTCGGCCGGTTCCCAATTCCGGCCTTTGAACCGAAATGCGGTCAGGCCATCAGAGCCGATAATAACATCGACCTCTTCGGTGATTTCTTCTCTCCGCAGCCACCGTGGAGAACCAGGCGCTGCTCTGACTGGCCTGTTTGCAGCCATAACTTCGGCTAGTCCAAATTGACAAACTCCCGCATCAAACTGGATACCCAATGCGGATTCTGCGCTGGCAACGGTCGCATTGCTCTGCCGTCCCTGATTAAACGAGAGAATTCTGACAGCACCAAGGTTGAGTGGATCGCCGGGCCTTTGATTGTTTGATGCCCGCAGAAACTGGCGCATCCGCGCGGTCGCCAAAACGCGGCCCTGATAATCTTGCTGACTGACTTTCATGGTTTCCACCATCGTGAACCGCCCATCCAGTGCGTTCTGGACGTAATCGACATGATCAAAGTTGTCGGTTTCGACAAACTCTCGGTTACTTCCATCGACATGTCGACGCGGGCCCGGGACACCGTCCCAAGCCGGAGCACCATCAAGCCCAACTTCACGGTCCGTCATCGGTGCGATGGGGCGCTGCCCAGAACTACGAGCCGAATCCGGAGCCACGCCAGGCCAGAACGCTGACAGCGCCGCACAGAGTTTCGCGTCCTCGGGAAACGGGCTGCCAAGGCCGTAGGCAGCCAAGTGCAGGACATCTTCATTGTGCTCATCAACCCGCGTTACATCGGTACTCACATCCCAACCGGGTTGATAAACTCCAGCGCCTGCATCCGGGAGCGCCGACACACGCTGAATTTCCAGCTCTGAACCCCGCGACGAACCTGCATTTGCCGAGCCCTTAAGTCCAACTATTGCCGTTGGGGTTTTGTTTTCAGGTCTGATGTCGCCACCAAATTCACGCAACGTAATATTCGCGGCAGATCTTTGATCGCAAAGCGCCAGTGGAAGCCTGTTCCACATTTCGCTTCTGAGGTTAGTCGGAACCTGGGTGCGCCACCAGTCAAGTAGTACTGACTGATCAACATAAGGGTAAAAGTCAGGAGCTGCGATCACAGAATAAGCGGGAACCATGCGATCAAGACGACTACCAAGCAGACCGCCAACTTTGGCATCAATCCAGCCATCGCCGGTAAAGTCGGTGTAATGACCAGCAGTGAAGTTGCGAACACCAGCGACACTTGCACTGCGCACAACATCTGCAACATCTTCCCGCAAATTGAGGTTATCGATGGTTCCATCCCTCTTTAAGCGGCTTCGCACATGCATCCATTCCGGCGAGGGATGCGCTCCGCGTTGTCCTCCAGGAGTAAAAAAGCTCGGTGATAGACCACCGTGCCTTCGGGCAGGTATTTTCGTTCCAATTTGCTGACCATTTAGTTCAGTAGGTTCGATTACTCGTGGGCGCACAGTGGCAGCAAGCGTCCCAGAGCCATGAACATTTTGGTTCAAAAACGAAGCGAGTCCACTTGTCACCAAGAAAGGTGCTACATCCGTTGCAGGGGACTTGAATCCCGTGTCGAAACCACCAAGCCCACGTTCGCCCAAGTTGTTAACATGGATACGGCGCAATTTTTCATTAATATGGTGAGCGTCCAATTGTACGTCTAACGTTAGTCCCAGCAAACAGTCAGAGCCATCAAACAGTTTGTGGACAGGCACCCAAAAATCCAGTTGATCGTCTGGCTCATTCGCCTCCTGTCCGTTTAGCTCAAATGCACGGTTGAACTTGAAAGGCCCGAAATCGTCCTTTTTGCCCTTGAGCTGCACTGCCAGGTAGACGCCATAGCGACAGGGGAGTACACGAAAGGCGAAGGGATCATCATCTTCTTCACGTGGCAGGTAACTGCGTGTTTTACCGTCCCATACAGCCTCTTCAGTTCCAACGCGGGTGATGCCTGTTCTTGAGAAAACCAGATCAGCATGATCGCCGTGAACTGTCTTTGCCGCTTGACGATATTCACGGGCAAAAACAACAGCGGCCAGATTGGCTGTATTGCCAAATCGCGCTGCCAAGGCCTCGAATGTTGGAGGCACAAGACCAAAGACTACATTTTCCATCTGATCCAGATCGGCCGCGGTCGGAAAGGCCGCCAAAGGCGTGCCGTCTGGTGTGGTTGTGACATTCGGTGAAGATAATGCATGGAATAGAATACTGCGCGCCGGACTTCCCGGCTCAATTGCTTGCTTTGCCAACGGGGAGATGTCCCCAAATCCCGGAATCATTGCTATTTGATTTGGCGACAGGCCAACCGGCTTTATCAGGTCGTCATGCAATGTTTCTGAGGCAGGATTGATCCCAAACTTCGCGAAGATGGGACTCCATCCACCATCACTCAACCTCTGAATTATCTCTCTTACGATCGCGATCATGACAAGCTCCTGAGTAACAAAATGCAAAACTGACCTACCACCCCAGTCATTCGGTCACTGCATAATCTGCCTGTTGACATTTGTGTCGACTTCGACCGGGAGTAAGGGGCTACGAATAGCACAAGGGAAAGTTTAGGGAGCTGCCGTGATTTGATCGTGAAATCAAGCTGACTGTTGATTTGGAGCAAAACGACATCTGGTAGTTCTCACAACATAAATCACTGGTAGCGGCGCCGACCGCAATCACCACCGCCCACACTCGAGCCTCGACGGGCTAACCCCGTTGATCCTCCCCCAGTGAAGTGGTCCTCCGCTATGTTTAGGAAAACGGAGGAAACACATGACCAACAAGCGACCAAAGCCAGAAAAGATTATCACGAAGTTGCGGCAGGTTGAGGTTCTGACGGGGCAAGGCATGCCGCGTTTGGATTCGATCCGCCAGATTGGTGTGACTGAACAAACGTTATACCGTTGGAAGAAGAAATACGGTGGAATGGACCTGAATCAATTGAAGGAACTGAAGCGCTTGCAGAAAGAGAACGAGCGGCTGAGAAGGGCCGTTTCTGATCTGACGCTCGACAAGCTGATCTTGGCGGAAGCTGCGAAGGGAAACTTCTGAGCCCCGCTCGCCGTCGTGACTGCATTGACCGCGTCCGTACTGAGTTGAATGGCTCGGAGCGTCGCGCATGCCGTGTTCTGAAACAACACCGATCCACGCAGCGGACGGTGCCAGTTGGTCGCCCAGACGAAGAACGTTTGGTGGCCGATATGATCGAGTTGACGCGGAAGTATGGCCGCTACGGCTATAGCGGCAGATAGTGGGTCAGGGTGCGATGCCATAGCTCAGTCTTCGAACGCGAGACGATGTCGTGCGTCTTGGACAGTTCCTGAAGATCGTTTGTGCCGCACAACAGTGGGTCGTGATCGAACTGCTCGTTCCCGATCTGCATCATGTGCAGGATGACTTGCGCATCCTTTGGGCCGTTCTTGTCCCAACTGTTGTTCAAGGCTTCGCGGGTGCGCGCCAATGCGACCGAAGACACCAGCTTCACATCAAACCGGCGTTCCCAAGCCTGTAAGCCAGAGCGCGGTGGTAATTGCCTGTGGCTTCAAAGGCCGCGCGCACAGGACGGCTATAATCTAGAAGTGTTGCGATCAATCGGTTGAATTCGTCGAGTTGGTTCAACACGGTCAGACGGCGGCAGTGCTTCTTACCGGGAACAGCGATCAGAACTTCATGGCGCGCTTTGGCGATATCAATCGCAACCAAAACAGGCTCGGATTGTGCAATAATGGCATCGGTCATAGTCGGTCTCCCTCGCTGTGTGGTTTGTTGCAAAACCACTGTAGAGACCTGAGACCCGGCTATGATCACCTGCTGCGCTATTTGGGGGCTGCGCAGGCAATCATAGCTTTTAAACCAGCATCACTCCGAAGGTGTTAGGGCTCGGAGTTTATTGCTCAGGCCGTCCAGGATTGGATCAAAGCAGTCGGTGCAAAGGCTGCGTACATCGAGCCAGGCAGCCCTTGGGAGAACGGATATTGCGAAGGCTCCAACGCAAGGTTCCGCGACGAGTTCTTGAACGCCGAAATCTTCTACAGTCTGCGCGAAGCACAAATCCTGATCGAAGAATTGAGAAAACACTGTAACACCAAACGACTACACAGCGCTCTGGGCTACCGCCCTCCGGCTCCGGAAACCATCGTCCAGATGGACCAAAGGCCGATCATGCACTAAAAATCAAATTGGACCACTCAAGTGGGGCTGATCACCGTGGGAGTATCACCAACGGTCAAGAGAGGACCAAACCCTGAACAGAGCTGACTGAAAAACGCGGACTCAAAGGGGAGCAGGTCACACAGTATGCGGACAAAGCGCCAATTCGCTGCGACTGCACCAGTGTCAGCTTTTCGAATCCGCTTTCGGGGTTCGAACATTTAGCAACCATAAAGCGTTGGATTTTCAGTGCGCGTCACAGCGAGTTAAGTTTTTGATAATGTTAATCTCTGACGCGCGCCCCACAAAAGCGCCATCTCCCACTGATACTTAGCAGAACTGGAAAACGACTGTGGACTTAAGAAGTGCGCAAGGATGTAAAAACTGCGCGTTACTCCAACGTCGCTGAGGCGAACTATCTACGATGCCATTGTTATTGGTGTGTTGTTATTGGTGTGTTGAAAAGTCGCTGAAACTTGAATTGCTTTTTAAGCAACTGAAGATTGTTTATAGAGTGGATAGTTCTCGTTTTGGATGAACGGATGTAAAGAGAGACACCGCCCGCCCATCCTAGCTTCAGGGGAGTTACACGCCCAATGGGTTGATGATAGGGTTCCCGTTTTCGTCGCAGAACGCCATCATCTTCGGCAAGGTATCGACCTCGGAGCCGTTCGAGAGCCGCAGTGGACTTTGGCTAGGCGCCCAACCGCTCGCGATAATGCTTGGCTTACTGGCTTTCACCAAAGAGACAAGCGTTTCCGCCACAAGAATAGAGCCCATTTCGCCCAGGTGATCGCCATTATGGCGGGCATTCGCCTCTTGTAGGATGTAGAACCACAAAGGGGCCTTTTGATCGAGCTCGAGCGTGTCGACGAGGCCTGCCATGTCCTCGGGCAGGTTCTTCTTCATCTCCGCTTTTGTCAGAACCTTCACAGTGCTCATTGCCGCGCTCACGTCTTGGCCTGATGGCAAACCGCGCAGCGCCCCGCGGCGCAGGTTAGAAGCGGCCAGATTGTTAAGAACGGGCTTGTTGGGCGCGCGCCCGAGGTTGCCCATGCCAGATGCCAGGAGCGGATCAAAAGCCGCAGCATTGACGAAGTCGGCATCGCCCACATCAAAACCGGTTCCTGTAAAATCGAGCAAGCGGCGCCAATCGGCAATCCAATTCGTTTCGAGCTGCTCTTCGAGGGACAGGTTGTTGCAAGTGTGGAAGAACAGCGACAAGCGGTTCAGTTTCCCGTCAAAAACCGCTGCTCTATCGAAGAAACCGCCGCGCATGAAGTTGGCATTCCAATCATAGGCCTGTCGAATCATCGTGTGGCCGAACCGGAATGCGGCGACGGCAAATTCCAGCGGCATGGTCGCGGTTTCGGCGACCGTCGTGTCGCAATGGCGGCATTTGCCTTTTTGCACGACATCGGCCCAGACATTCGGCTCGCAGACCTTTTTGAGGAAATCGTGCAGCACGATGTGTTGGTAATGTTGCGTTACAAGCTCGCGCGCCTTTTCGAAGGCCATTGTGTCCGACAACGACATATCATTGCTCATCAGCGTGCGCGCGACAGCATTGTGAAACTTCATCCAGGCCAGATGCATTTGCCCGACAATCAGGTTCTCATCGTTGCGGTCATCTGGAATGAGAACTTTGGCTGGCGCATCGGTGCGGTCCCCATTTGCATCTAGCGGAAAAGGCCCCCTCGGTAGATCATTGGCGAGCGGTTGGCCAGAGTTTCCGGCCCCCGCGCTGGGTCTCGTGATACCAAATTCAAAGAAGGGACCGGTGCCGTTGTTGCTGCGCGGACTCGTGCCGCCCTTCGTGCCTTCCGGCACGCTTCCGTAGACGCTGTCGAGATCGAGTGTGGGCGAACGGGCCTGTTCGATTTCAAGCATCACAGCAGGCAAAGGACCGTCCAGAGCGTCGCTGTCGGGAGTGACGTCTCGGGTGATGTCATGGTCGATAAACTGGCCAAAGTAGGTATATCCTGCGGGCATGATCCCGTCTTTCTTTGGCGCGCCCTCCACAGTCATCGCGCTGCCTAGCATCAAAGCGGCGGTGGGCGAAATCTGAAAGGCGGGAAGATTTGGAAAGAGCCGTGAGAAGCCGGGTTTGGGCCCGCTTATGGCCGAATGCATTCCGTGGGATTCAGGTATCATGGATTTATCCTTCCTGCTAATTTGGTTGGGTGGTTACCGATTCACGTGGCGTCTTCGGGGGCCGCGGCTGCGCTTTGATTTCTTCTGTTGCGCTCATCCGAACCTTCCCGGCACAGTGCCACGCGTTGCGTGAGCCGACCGGTATTCCAGAAGGCTGATCTCGGTGATTGCTTGAATCACGCACGGATCACGCATGATCGTGTCAATTGGCTTTGGATTGTTTCGAGTTGAGGTCTACAGGCCGGTCTCAGTGTACCTCGCCAACGTCGACGCTATTGACGATCGAGCCCTGCCACAGGATGAGAACCCTATCGTATTCGCTCGCCGAGGCGGGCTTTTCGAACCGGACACTTTGGAACTCGAAAGCAGGGGTTCCGATCCCGCCAGAATTGCGAATGGTCAGGTCAAGTTCCAGGGTAGAGGGTGGATTGCGCGGATCTTCTGTCTCGGTCAGGACCGGGATGTCCGCGCTGCTGGGCGTTTCGACCTCTCCTGTCACGACAAGGTTGCTGGGGCCGGGCGGCTGCAAATTGATCCAAGCTGAGAAATCCTTGGTTCTTGGTGGTGTGCTCATGGGGTAAGCTCCTGATTTGGTGTGTTAAAAGACGAAGCGTAGGGTCAGTTTGGTTTCGTCGATGTCGCGCAGCGTCAGCGCCTCGGTTCCGTTTTCGTAGCGCAGCTCCAGATAGGCACGCGCGTCCTTGCCCAGTCTGAGCCGTGCAGAGGCGTTGAAGAGGACCGCATCGTCTTCGTTGATGAAATCGTAGTTGGCGTTGACGCCGGTGGAGAGGCGCAGCCCATAGCCGACATCGGAAAAGGTGTAGCCAGCGCCCAGATCAACACCCACCCAGGCATGTTCATCGCCGGCGGTCAGCCCGGACGTCCCTGCCTTTTCTACGGACAGATAGTTAAAAGTGCCCACCAGCGACCAATCGAAGAACTGCCTCGCTTTGTCGCCCTGCAGCCCATTCAACCGGCTTTCAAAGTGATATGGTTTCCAGGTTGCGGATAGCCCATAAATTTCGGCATCACCATCCAGATCCGTTTGATAAAACGGCGCAACGCCAATTTCCTGCAGGTCGAAGACGCCGCCGAAGAACTGCCATTGTGTGAGCACGCCCAGTTTGATCTCTGCCACGTCACCAGCGCTCGTGGAGCCTTTGCCGTCAAAAGAGAGAAACGGAGCGATGCCAAAGCCCGAGAGCTGGGCACCGTTGGGCCGCTCGACGGTCTTCGCCAGAAGGCAGCGCTGCGATCCGCTGGTGGCAACCCATGCGATTGCGCCTTTCGCTTCCCAGGTAGTGTCGCCTGCGGTACGATCATCGGAATAGGACAGCAGGGCACCATTCTTGGACGGAGCCACAAGATCCGGATCAAAGACCGAGACGTCGCGAATACTCTCCTGCAGATGGAAGCGTTTGCCGTCGCGGCAGAACGCAGCCATTTGCGGCTGGTCCGCCGCTATGAGGTCAGCAACTTTCAGCGTCTCGATGTCGCCTGTCAAAAACAGGCCAACTTTGGTTTTCTGCGCAGCAGTTAACCGGCTTTGTTGTGCAAGCAGACCATCCAGTTCTGCGCCGCGATCAACAACGCCATTGCCGTTGGTGTCGGAGGCTTTGATGTCTGCGTCCGGCAAGGCCCAAACAGGCAAGGCCCAGCAGCCCAGAACGAGCGCAATTGCGCCTTCGCGCATAGATGACTTTCGCATTGTGTTTCTCCTTGCGCAATTAGGGAAGGGTCACGGTCCAGCCGCGGCGCTCATAGTTTTCGGTGATGGCGGTCAAGAGGTCCTCGACACTTGCCGTGTGGGAAAGAATGCCGGGTGCCAGGAAGAGCCCGTCTGTCTTGAATGGCTCGAGGTTGTTGACGACGGCCAGGAATGCGTTGAACGTAATTGCAGCAGACGGGGTCTTGCCGATGTGGGTAGTGACTTTGTGGTTGTGGGCGACTTTTTTCCCACTGGCTTGATGAAGCCGGTTAAACAGCGTGTCTCTTACAACGGTGAAGCTTCGTTTCTTCATAAAACGCCCCCAATAAATTTATCGGGCTCATAATTAAGGCGACGGCGTGATTCTATCGTGAGTGCTGTGCCGTGAGCGGGAAATTACAATTGCAGAAAAGAGCGGCGACGTGACGAGTTTTCGACGAAACCGGAATTTGGCTTATTGCCCAGACAACGGGCTAGACGTGCCGCCTGTCAATTGCGTGGGGGACAGGGATTTAGTTTTGAAGTTTTGGACGTTCGTAGCAAAATTTGATTGCAGCTTGGGAAATTGGAGGGAGGGGCCATGTTTGCAAATGAGCGGGCAGGATTAGTGGGGCCTGACCATAGACGCGGCTGAAGACAGTGATCCCTGCGCAGGTAAGTACCTCGCTGTCCGGCGCGAAACGCGTAATCTGGGTGAGGCAAAGGCTGGTTTATGGCACACGTTTTGCCTGTATTGATTGAAACCCCGCTTCAGACTAAGTTCTGTGCATTCGGGGACTGAGTTTTATGTCAATAGAGTTGAAGCTTCGAGGAATATTTTTGTGCCGCGGGTCTGGCGGGGCGGATATCACGCCACGTGGCGCGCGGGAAAAGGGTATCTTGGCCCTTCTCGCGCTTGCTCCGGAACGCGCACGAAGCCGCAATTGGTTGAAAACCAAGCTTTGGAGTGAACGGTTTGACACTCAGGCCAATACAAGTTTGCGCCGCGCGCTCAGCAACATCCGCAAGGCATTTGGACCATATGCCGATTGCCTGATCACGGATCGGGTCAATATCCGGCTTGCGCCAGACGTGATCATTTTAAACGATGCGACCTCTGGTGGTGAATTGCTGGAAGACTTGTTCATCAATGACCCTGAATTTGATGATTGGCTGCGCGACACGCGGATGTTTTTCGACGCGCCGCAGCCATCTTCTGCACTTGAATCGCCAGCTCCCCATACGTCTTACAGGCGTGTCATGAGCATTTCCACCGACGAGGCCGTTTCGGGTGAGGCGGGACTGCTGCAAAATATGCTTGGCGATATTTTGGCGGAGCGATTGGTTGCGACGGGGCCAGTCGAGGTTTATCGCAATCAGCGCATAGATCCAAAAATGCCGCATGACCGAATAGATGTGACCGCTTATCCCGTCGGATCGCAATGGGTTTTTTCGCTTTCTATTGTGGAGGCGCCAAAATCCAGGCATGTTTGGTCGGGGCGCACGCGCATTGATTTCACGGCCAAATCGAACGGTGAAAGTAATCCATTCGCAAGGTTTTGCAACGAAGCAATTGCTGCCTTGGCGGATCGGAAGATTAATTTGGCCGCCAATTCAGATCCATTTTTTGTGATGAACTTTGCGTCGGCGCGACTGTTTACTGGTCAGAACAGCGATTTAAGAACCGGGATGGCGCTGCTTGATACGGTGGTAAGTCATCAGACCGATGCGGCGCTGCCCTTGGCCTGGCGCGGATTCGCGAAGCTGACCAAGGCGCTGGACAGTTCGGACACGACGACCGAGCTTGCGGTGTCTGCGATGGAGGACGCGTCCAAGGCTGTCGCCCTGTCCAGCAGCAACTCAACAGCGCTGGCCCTTGCTGCGCATGTTCATTTGCTTCTGTCGGGAGATGCTGACTATGCGCGGTTCCTGGCTCAAAAGGCTTTGACGATAGATGAGGAGGATCCCTATGCGGGTTTCGCTGCTGGAACAGCGGCGTTTTACAACGGAGAAACGCAGCGCGGGTTGGACCTGGTAAGGTGGTCCCGCGAATGCGCGCAGCCTCTAACAAACAGCTTTTTCTGGGATGTTCAGAACGCGATTCTGGGGTTGTCGACCCACGACTTTGACGACTGTTATTCAAGCGCGCTGCTTGCCAGTGCAAAAATGCCGACCTATCGGCCTGCACTTCGCTATCTGATTGCGATTGCTTTGTTGAAAAATTTGCCGGACGAGGCGAACCGGTATGTTCTGCGGTTGCGTCAATTGGAGCCGAATTTTGATGTTCGGCGCTTTATTGAAGATGAGTACCCAGTGCCAAGTTTGCGGCGCGTAGGATTGTCGGAAGAGACAGTCAGCCGCGCCGCGCGCATGATCGAACAGTAAGCGCCGTCTCACATCGACAAACTAGGGCCTGTTAACTCTATGAAGAACGCACTGGCGCGTGTCGGATTTCGTCTCTGACAAGCAGATTTGACCGCCGCGATCTGGCTGATCGGAAGGGCTACTCTTCGATGGCAGAGGCAAAACCCGCCGCGTCCTTTGGATCTTTCGACTTACCCGCTGCTCCTGCGTTGTTTCCGCTTGAAAGGCGGCCACCCTTGCTGCGGGAAAACACCTTGCATCAGCGGATTTTGGAATGAAAACAGAACTCTTTTCAGAGTGTTAGCAGGCCCGAGCCTTGGCGGAAGAGCTTTTTCACGCTGCAATCACGCCAGACCTGTCTGATGGGCGCATTGGTTGTGACAGGTAAGACGATGCACCAGGTTATTTATGCGCCCAACGCGGTTGGGCATCATGCAACTGCTTTGTGTGCGGCAGGGGGGACCACGGTCATTCGTCCGTGCGGAGGCTTGGACGGATCGTTGCAAACCAATCTGAGTCGAAGCGAAGCCGCCGACATCGCCAACAGCGAGATGAACTTGGTTTTGCTGAGCCTGAGCGCTGACACAGGCCCGGTCTTGCACATGGCTGAGGGTTTGGGCATGGCCCCAGCGTCAGCGGTGTATTTCAACGCGAATGCACTGGTTGCCACAGAAGGGGTCGCGGTCATATCGGCGCTTTTTGCCAAGCTGCGGAAGGATACAGCGCGTCGTTTTCGTATCGGTGTATTTGGTACGGCTGAGATCTGCCAAACCCTTTTGGCCTTGGATTTGGTAGACCATGCATGGCTTTGCCACGCGACCGAAGATGTGGGGCATATGCAGTTTTTGTCCCAGCAGTCCTGGTCATTGTGGCAGCTTACGCCGCGCATATGGCCGGGGCTTGAGGTGCCGTTCTCCCCAGTTCTTACAAACCCTGCCATCCGTGATTTCGGGCAAAGCGCTCTCAAGTTCAGGTCCCCCTATCTGGCTAGTTTCACCCCCGAAAGCGTTGATCCTGTATTTGCGGTCACCGCGCGCAATGGTGCCAGCCTGCGCAGCGGTCCGGGGCCCGGCTTTGACGCGGTGCAGCACCTGAACACCGGCAGCTATCTGTTTGTGAAAGACATCGAAAACGGCTGGGTGCGCGTTGACCTGATCGGTGATCACCTTGTCGACGGCTATGTTCTGTGCGGCGATCTGGAGCCAATCTTGGGGGATGTTTCATTGGATTACCCTCCCTTGGCCACTGCGTTTGATATCGCACAAGCCGAACTGGCTGCGGATCAGTGCACTTCGGACCACGGCGCGCTGAACCCCAGGCTCTATAACTATAACGCAACAACTGTTGCGGGCGGCCGCGATCCGGTTCATTGGGCCGCCTCTTTCGTAAATTATTGCGTTCAACGCGCCGTATATGTGGGAACAAACAACAAATGGGCATTGCGGTGGCATGAAACCTCTTGGGGATGGGAGGTCACCGGCGCGGTTCAACCCGGTGACATAGCCGTATGGGAATGCCGCGATGGCAGCAAAACAGGCGCGGTTATTGGGGGGTATGTCGGGTTCATCGTTGATGTGATCGTCGAGGACATCATGGTGCTTGGCGCCCATTCCTCAGGGCGGCTTCGCATTTCCAAACTCCCCCGTACCGGCCTGGTGCGCGGGGTATTTTACAATCTGAGATCAATTCGCAGGGCCCATCGCCAGATAACCCAAACGCCGCAACACTGACTATGTAGGACCGGATCACAAAGCGTGGCCCAGAAAACAGAGCGCTTGCTTAAATCTGCGAGGGTGGGGGCGTCGCTGGAATGGAGCGTGCATCTTTGTTGCCGCTCAACGCGGATGCAACCGACGTGCCGATCACCGTATCCTTGACCCCCGATGCTGTGATCTGAACCTCGTGATGGGCAAAGTCCAGCCCATCATCCACAACGGCAAAGACAGTGCCTTTGTTCCGGTTTGCGTCGTGGCTCGTTGATACGCCGCTATAGTAGCTAAGCGCGCCGTCGTTCAATAGCTCAATCCCGCCGATGAAGGGCTCCCGCGGGCTGCCACCGCCGGGTAGCGGTTTGTCAACCGAGCCACAGGACTTGAAATGGGTCGCAAACTCGCTACTCCCGACTGACGCCACAAATTCGTCAACCGTGGCCGCCAGTTCCGATCCGCTGCCTGCGCGTTTGATGGGGCTTGTGCTGTCCAGTGCGGTCGTTCCATAGCGGCCTTGAAACCAAACTTTGTAGTCCGGGTGATCGAACCGGGTTTGTTTGCGGCTCTGGTCATTGCTCAGGAAGGACACCGCATCATCACGTAAGATCCAAAGCTGAGCGTCTGTTGTATTGCCAAGTTCCAATTTCCAACTGCCGCTGGGTGTAGGGTGCATCGCCCTATCATTTGGGCGTGTCGCGCCAAGCGTAAGCCGCCCGCGCAGCTGGTTGCCGTCGGGGGATGCGTTGCAATAATAGCTCCCGATCACATCAGACACTCCCGTCAAAGCGATATCGGCGCCAAAACCTTTGTCTAGGATCAATTCCAATGACGGGCCAGCGCCCGGCGCTGTCAGTTTCAATGACGGCGAGCCGTCTTGCGGAAGGTCCTTTTTATTCACCGAGAACGAGATCACATTGGGCGTGCGGTCACCGGGTAACAGCAGCCAATCGACATAGTCATCGCCTTTCAACTCGGCATAGAGGCTGTCCTGTTGATGGTTGCCCATTGGGATATGCAACGTCGGGATGACGTTGCCGCGCGACGCGGCTGCCACCAATTTGACAAGCTCTTGGGCAAATCTGTTGTCGTCGCTGTGCGGCCCGCCTGTAAATGCATACGCCAGCACGATTTCCAATCCGACATTCCCCGAGGTCTCTTCAGGTTCAAGGTCGCGAACGATCTCAATCGCGCGCGTGACAGCAGGCAGCAAAACGGATTTTAATATTCCTCCGCTGGGGTCTTCGAGGACCCGTGCAGGCAGTTCTATTCCGATCAGCCCTGCATTGTCCGTCACGGTTTCGCCTTCGGGTACAAGGCAGGCCAAATCCGTCATTGCGATGCCATGCGAGAAATCGTCAAAAGACGCACCCTTGCCATAAATACAGTTTGGAAAGCGCGACACCCAATTGCGCATCCGCGCGCCGATGGGGCCTGTCATCATATCCTGTTGACTATCTTCACGGCTCCAATCGGAAAACGCGACCGTCGTGCCGTTGCCCGGTTCAAGGTCGAGATGCGAGATCCGTTTGAACTGCGATGTGCCATAGGTCAGCCAAGGTACTAGGCCAACGTCAATGACGGCTATATAAGAAGGCGGCTTGCCGCCACCATCGACAATTTTTTCGCTGCGCCCTGTCGGGGCGAAGCCTGTCCGGTCGTTCAGATCACTGTTGGCTGGGCCGCTCAAGGTGAGCAGGTTGCTGTTTTTGAAGACTTGCTCAAACGCGTCTGAGGAGGGCTCAAAAAGTACTGCGTCGGAAATTGCTCCCAGCTGCACAACGACATCGATGGCGTTGGTTGAGCCGGTATTGTCGCCGGACACGTCAAAACCGGTCCCGGTCAACGCAACAAAGCCGTGAAACCCGGTCAGGCTGTCGGTGCCGTTGGCCTGCCCGATCTGCCGTAGCTCCATCGCCAACGGTAAGTAATTCTCGGGTAGGTTTTCGGCCGGATACGCCCGGTCCAAACGCTGCATCAAGAAACCTCATCCAGCGCCGCGCCGACCAACCATCCCAAAAGCGCTTCTGTGGTGATGGCTGCCCCCGTGTTGGCGTCTTCCGGTTGCGTGGCACTAGTTGTCCTTGTGTCCATTTCGCCAAGCATGAGTTCGATGTCGAACAAGTCTTCCCCGGTCGCGATATTCAGTTCCGATGATTTGTCTACCGAACCTGTCGCCGCTGACGGTGCGGGCGTCTGTCCCTCGATTGTGCTGTACCCGTCCGGTGACAGCGCAAATTCCTTCAAACCTGCTTTGTCCAGCATGACGGCTGCAAGAAACTCGCCCAGATAGGCCCCCGCGGCGTTGTCGACTTGATAATGCACTCCGGCATATACGCGGTTTTCGGCAATACGCCGTGCCTTGGACGCGGTGAATTTCGGTTCTGCTGCCGGCACCAAATGCGACAGGAGAATAGCGAGCCCGAATGCCTCTGTCGCATGGCCGCTGGGGAAGGCAGAATGCTCGGGCGTCTGAATCGGGGGCGCAATTTCGGGAAAGAAATCGACCGGGCGCAGAATATTGAACATCATTTTCACGCGCGTTTCGATATCAACAATCGCTTCGAAACAGATGCCCAGAAACTCGAGCAGTCGGCCATGGGTGGCGGGGCTGAGCCTTAGGCCTTGGCTCAGGAAACTCATGATTTCGCCTTGCTGAAGCTGAATCTCGGCCAGTCGCTTTCCTCGGGACTTCGAGAAGCTGCGGACCTTTTTCGCTCTGTCGCGCCAGACCTTCGGATCAATGTCCCCTTCCAAGAAGAAACTCTTGCCCTTGTAAGTCAGAGTTACCTTGAGTGCGCCGGATGTGTCTGATGCCGCGGCGGCGACGGAAATGCCGTCCGTCAGATATTGCCGCAAAATACGGGCGCGGTGGCTGGGGGCCAACCGCCGTGCTTTCCTGGTTTGCGCGTGTGTTGGAAGAGGAAGATCGCCAGCCTGCGAGGCCACATCCCCAGCCGCCGCCTGAAGCGCAGAACTGAGCAGCATCGACGTCGCGCTGCCGGGCGTACTCGTTTCAACCCCGGTATTTCCAGTGTTCCCGGTGTTTCCCGTATTGCCGGTGTTTCCAGTATTCCCCGTGTTCCCCGTATTCGAAAATGGCATATGGTCCTCCCGTGTCCAATGCCAATCCTAAGCGTATTTTAACGGGTCCGAATAGGGGTGGAGCAAAATTCACAGAATAATCACGCTATACTCTGCTCGATGTGGACACATGCGGGCACCATTCGACTGTGTCTAGGCCTCAATGAAAAAGTTGCGTGACTTGGCCATTTGTGACTTTGTCTGGGCGGCACGAGTTCGATGCATCTGAAGTTACGTTGCCTTCAAAGGCGCAAGATGCGCTTCTCCCACTTATTTGAACGTCTGCCTTCGTAGATCGGGACAAAGTCACTTTCACCCGCAGCGAACTTCCGCTTCCCGCCGATTCTGTTGAAAAACAACGTGTTGCTGATGCAGAAATTGATGAGCTGAACCGAGCGCGAGCGCCTTTCTGGTCAGGCTTTGCGCGTTTGCTGCGGCGCAGGAAAGATCTTGGCCAATTTGC
>NZ_JAGHQX010000017.1 GCF_017744095.1 Shimia sp. R10_1
CATAGAATAGCGACGCCTGCGCTTCCTGCCTCGGTCCCAACATCGCTCTATCCTCCCACTCATTGGAAGAATTGAATCAGCAGTTCATGCACCGATCAAGGATGAGTTTTTCAACAAAATACGCCCTACGGCAGATCGACCATTTCTGCTTTGGGTTAAAGCAGCCATTAACGCAGCGATCAGTTTAGAGGTCCTACAACTAGAAAAAACACGGGATCATGTTCGCATAGTCAGTTAGGTTACGAGTTCGACGGCATGTAAAAAAACCCATGAGCGGCGGCTTGGCTATAGAGAGGGCACGAACATAACAACTCCAATTCAGAGCGAAGAATTCCGAAAGACAGCTAAGATGTTTCAGCGCGGCGGGCCACTGGCTCCGATGTGCGGTGCCCGCACTCGAAAAGGTGGCGTATGTGCCAATCCGCCGATTGTGGAGGGTAAGGGGCGATGCCTGAGCCACTGCGGCCCCAAGGCTGCCAATGCCTTCCCGGCGCGCCAGAAGCGCCGATTTGAGGCTGGCTGTTGATTGTCACTGAGAACTGACCCGGTATTTTCACCGAGATTTGACCCACCCTCAGTTATGCGCCATGGTCTATGGCGCGGTCAATGTTTTGGTCTCCTTCCCTGTTTTCTTTGCAGCCTCAGCGCTGGCCTTGAAGCGGTAGCTGTCGTTTCCGGTTTCGAGGATGTGGCAGCGGTGCGTGAGCCGATCGAGGAGTGCGGTGGTCATTTTTGCGTCGCCGAAGACCTGCGCCCATTCTGAGAAGCTGAGGTTTGTGGTGATGATGACGCTGGTGCGCTCGTAGAGCTTGCTGAGCAGATGGAAGAGCAACGCCCCGCCAGATGAACTGAACGGCAGGTAGCCGAGTTCGTCCAGGATGACCAAGTCGACCTTCGTCAGCATCTCAGCCAGTTTCCCTGCCTTGCCAAGCGCCTTCTCCTGCTCCAGCGCGTTGACCAATTCCACGGTCGAGAAGAAACGCACCTTACGCCGGTGATGCTCGATGGCCTGCACCCCAATTGCTGTCGCTGTATGACTTTTGCCCGTTCCAGGTCCACCTATCAGCACGACATTCTCAGCCGCTTCGATAAACTCGCAGCGGTGCAACTGCCGCACTGTCGCTTCGTTGATCTCACTCGATGCAAAGTCGAAGCCCGTCAGATCCTTGTATGCTGGGAAGCGGGCGACCTTTGTGTGATAGGCGATTGAGCGCACCTCCCGTTCCGCGATCTCGGCCTTGAGCAGCTGTGACAGCATTGGTGTAGCCGCCTCGAATGCTGGCGCCCCTTGGGCAACCAGGTCTTCGACTGCGTTTGCCATGCCATAGAGCTTGAGACTGCGCAGCCTTATGACGACGGAGGCTCCTGCTGGATCATGACGCATGGCGCTTCTCCCCAGCTTGTCTCAACCCATCATAGCGATCCACATTGGCCTCTGGCGTCGTTTGCAATGCCAGTGCGTCCGGAGGGTCGACCTCGGGATGGTCTATTGGTTTGCGATCAATCAATCGGTGCAGCAGGTTTAGGATATGCGTCTTGGTGGGCACGCCCGCTTCTAAAGCCAGGTCTACCGCGCACAGGACGTCTGCCTCGTTGTGCTGAAGAACCAATGACAGGATGTCGACCATTTCTCGGTCACCACCGTCCTTGCAAAGCATGTGATCCTGCAACTGACGGAAGGCATCCGGCATCTCGGTAAATGGCGCACCATTGCGTAGGGCGCCTGGTTTGCATTGGAGCGAGCCCTTGTCCGCCATTGGTCCGAGGACAATGGCGAGCGCGAGATAGTGACGCCAGTCATAAATGACCTTGCCGGGTTTGCGGTGAGACCGGTCAATGATCCTCGCATGTTCGCAGACTGTTTGCCCTTCAGCGACCACGACCAGCCGATCAGGGTAGACATGCAGGCTGATCCGGCGGTTCGCAAAGCTGGCAGGCACACTGTAGCGATTTCGCTCGAAGGTGATCAGGCATGTTGGCGATACGCGTTTGCTGTGTTCGATAAAGCCGTCAAACGCTGGCGGCAGCGCCATCAGCAAGGGGCTCTCGGCCTCCCATACATCGGCTATGGAACCAGGTAAGGCCTTGTGCGGTGTCTCCGCCCACAGGGCAATGCAGCGATCTTCCAGCCAGTTGTTCAGCTCTGCCAGATCGGCAAAAACCGGCATGACCTGCCACATGCGATTGCGCGCGTCTTGCACGTTCTTCTCAACCTGACCACTCGCCATTGTCCTCGGACCAATGGCGGACAAAGGCTCGTTCCCAGCCTGCAGCTGGATTGCAAAACTCAGGCTCAAAGACATAGTGGCTGGCCATCGCCTTGAAACGTGCGTTGATATCTCGCTGCTTGCCTTTGCCGACGCGGTCCACAGCTGTCTTCATATTATCGTAGATCCCGCGACCGGGTACGCCGCCGAACACGCGGAATGCATGCCAATGGGCAGCGAACAACATCTCATGGGGCTCCGCCCGTTCTTACCTCAAACAGTCCCCCGGACTGTTCGCCACCTTCGGTGGACCTGTGCGAACTGCAGCGGATAAGCACGCACCAAGAACGCCCGACTGTGTGACAGCTTGATGTGCGCGACCTGAAGCTTGACCCGCTCACCGCAAACATTGGCCCAGTCTTCGCTCCAGTCGAACTGGAACGCCTCGCCAGGCTGGAAGATTAGAGGCACGAAAGTGCCGCGCCCCGTTGTCTGCTCGGCACGATGCCGATCCTCACGCCAAGCCCGAGCAAAAGCGGCAACGCGTTCATAGGAGCCGTCATATCCCAGCTTCACAAGATCAGCGTGCATTTGCTTGACCGTACGCCGATCTTTGCGCGACTTGCGCGTCTGGATCAAAAGCCACGCAGACAAACGATCCGCATATGGGTCCAGCTTACTTGGACGCTTAGGGGTCTTGAACTTCGGTTCCACCGCGTCTTCGCGCAGATACTTCTTTATGGTGTTCCGAGACAGACCCGTCCGCCGGGCGATCTCGCGAATTGGCATCTTATCACGCAATGCCCAACGTCTGATGACACTTAAAAATCCCATGTCGATCACTCCAAATCTCCCCAACCAAAACCGTCGGGGCAGTGTGTTCACATGGGTCAATTCTCAGTGACAATTTATGGGCATACCGGGTCAGTTCTCAGTGACAATCAACACTTGGTGGCTGCATCTACCGCCCTTTGCGTCAATGAAAGGTCATCGCATGTAAGGGCCAGGGATGGATACATCTTGCCCAGACTTTTAAAAACGCCGTTGGCTCTCAATGCCGCATTCCAGCGTGCGCAATGCGTCTGATTTGTATGCACGGCGGAGCGGTAATCGGTGCAAGAAGTTTCTGTAAAATAGATGTCAAACAAGGTTTCGTCGCCACAAATCTGATGAGCAACACCCGCTTTTGCCAGCGCCTCAGATTGCATGCGCTGCAACTCTGATCCGAGCTCGCGAAGCCGCTCATATGTCCCCGCGCGCTTCAGCACCTCCATGGTCTTAAGACCTGCCGTTGCAGCCATTGGATTGCCAGAGAGCGTCCCCAATTGCATCAGCCATCCCTCATCACCAACCTGACGCTTGTCAAAGTGCCGCATAATGTCATGGCTGGCCGCAAGGGCTGCGAGCGGAAATCCCCCTCCAATAATCTTACCCAGAGTACAAATATCTGGGACAACACCATAGCGCTCTTGCGCGCCCCCGTAGGCGAGACGAAAACCCGTCACGATCTCATCAAAAATAAGCAACAAATTGAAGCGATCGCATAGATCACGCAGACCTTGCAGGAAACCTGGCGCAGCCGGTATGATGCGTTGCAGTGGCTCGACAATAATCGCAGCGACATCCTTGTGCTCCAACAACAGCGCTTCCACCGCCGCCAAATCGTTGAAAGGAGCTATCAACATCTGGTCGGCGACGCTCTGCGGAATGCCTGCGCTATCTGGAACGGCCTGCGGGAAGTTCACATGTTTTCCCGGCGCGAGACTCATCTGGGCCTCAGCGCTCATACCGTGATAGCCTCCCTCAAATTTCAGAATTTTGTCGCGCCCGGTGTAGGCCCGCGCCAGACGCATCGCGTACATGTCCGCTTCGCCGCCTGAAGTCACAAAACGCACCTGTTCTGCACAAGCCACCGCATCAACAATGGCTTCAGCCAACTCAATGCCTTTCGCATTGTTGGCAAAAAAGGTCATGCCTTTCGGCAATTGCTCCAACACGGCTTCCATCACCTCTGGATGTCCATGCCCAAGCAGCATCGGCCCAGACCCAATCAAATAGTCAACATATTCATTGCCATCTTCATCCCACACACGGCTCCCTTCTCCGCGTGCAATTATGATGCCCGGATCAAAATTTCCAAAGCCTCCTGCTGGCAGAACCTCTCTAGCGCGCGCGATCCAATCGTCTTGAGTGCGGATTTTCTGCATGGTTCAGCTCACTTCCAATATGGGAGTTCCAAGGATGTCACGATCCGGCGGCACACCAAGGCCAGCCCCCTCCGGTGGCGCAATGCGCCCATTTGCGCGCTGCGGCGCACAGGGGCAAAGGCGCGGCGCGACATAGCTTGAAAGATCACAGGTGTTCAGAAGTGATCCACGCGGGGTGGACGCCGCAAAATGCAGCGCAGCAGCCGTCACGATATCAGAGCCCCACGTACATTCAGCGCAAATTTCTGCCCCCAAATTCACCGTGACATCACGCGCGCGCCGCATCGCTGAAAGCCCGCCAAACTTTGAGAGTTTCAACGCCACTGCATCTAAAACGCCCAGTTCGTGCGCGCGCCAGAGACTGGCAATATCGTGAGCGGCTTCGTCGATTTTCATGGGTAACCCTGTCGCCTGGCGCACAGCGGCACAATCCTCAAGCGTCTTGCAGGGCTGTTCGAGCATAATGTCCAAGTGCGATACCGCGCGCCCGACACGCGTGGCGTGCAACTTGCTGGCGCCGCAATTCCAATCACCATACACAAGCGGCCCGCCGCCAACGGCTTCGCGCACTTTTGTCAATCGCTCAACATCGGCTTCCCAATTCTGATCCACACCAAGCTTAACCTGAAACTGCCGAATGCCTGTGGCGTAAGCGTCCTTGGCAATCCGCACCATCTCTTCCGGCGCCACACATGTGATCGAATGATAAAGCGGCATCTCTTGTCGCACACGCCCTCCCAGCAATGTGCAAAGCGGCAGGTCAGCGGCCTTCCCATAGAGATCCCAAAGCGCAATATCGATGGCTGATTTGGCATAGCGGTGCCCGATCAAATGCGCGTCTAAGTCTCGCATCACCGCATCCACACCCAAAGGTGAGACTCCCATAAGCTTCGGCGCCAACTCCTGCACAGCACTTGGCACACCACCTGCATAAGCTGGCAGATAATGCGGGATTGGACAAACCTCACCCCAGCCGTGCAAACCTGTGTCTGTTTCCAACCGGACAACGTGCGAAATCACCGTGTCGCAGGTTTTTCCCTCCGCCATGTGGTAGGTTTCATGGCTGGTCAACGCAACAGCCCAAAGTGACAGGCCTGTGATCTTCATGCAGACACCAACACATCCTGTCGCGGCTTCAGACTTTCAGGATCATAAGCCGGTTGCCCCAGAACTTTAGCGGCGCGCGACACGCCATGGATCAGCACCGTCAACTCTGTGCCGGGTTGTGCAGCCTCAGGCTTCAGATAAGCAAAAGACAGAACTTTTCCGACGGTTGGCCCATAAGCAACAGAAGCAGTGGCACCGACGACCTCTCCTCCAAGATAGACCGCTTCGCCACCATGGCCATCTGACTTGCCATCCGGTTCTATTTCCAGATAGGTGCACGCCCAGGGCAAATCGCTGTTGAGCGACTGCTCCTTACCCAAATACTCTTTATCTTGGCGCGCAAAGCGCAACACATCCGCCTCTGCCAAGGTGACCTCATTTGTCAGTTCACTTGCGCCTTTGAAACCCTTTTCCATGCGCATGGCGTTCATCGCGAAGCTGCCATAATTGGTGATACCATGTGCGACACCAGCTCCCCAAAGCGCGTTGTAAACCTCCAAGCACGCCGCATTTGGCATGTGCAATTCCCAGCCCAGCTCGCCTGCATAAGACATGCGCAGCGCCCAGACTGTATGCCCCGCAATTTCGATTTTCTGTGCAGAGAGCCAACGAAAACCCGCATTAGAAAGATCTGTTCGAGTGCAGCCCATCAGGACCTCACGCGACCGAGGACCGTTCAGCGCCAATGCTGACCAGCTTTCAGACAAAGCCGTCACTGTGACGTCGGCGTCGCCCCCGTTCAGGGACAAATGATCTAGCAAACGCTGTTCAAAGAAAGCCGCGCAAACAAGATAGAATTGATCCGGCCCCATCCTGACGATTGTGGTTTCCAGCTCGACACGTCCAAGGCGATTGAGCATATGTGTTAGGGTGATTGCGCCCACTTTCTGCGGCATCCGGTTGGCAGTCAGCCGGTCTAACAACTCATAGGCATCAGGCCCCTGTACCAGCACTTTGGTGAAAGCTGTGACATCCATGATGCCAACGGCTTCACGCACCGCTTGGACCTCTGCGGCGACAAGATCATCCACCACTGTACGATTGAAGGAATAATGGTCTTTTTGCGCGACGCCACCTTGTGCAAACCAACGGGGGCGCTCAAAACCATAGACCTCCTCATAAACCGCACCTTGCTCTTTCAGAGTTTCATAAAGCGGAGAGGGTTTGATCGGGCGCCCGGCCAACCGATTGAAATGGGGAAAGGGAATTTCGTGGCGCAGGCAGTAGTCCTCTTCAGCTTTGACGACTTGCCAATCCTTGGTGGCATAGCGGCCAAAGCGGCGCGGGTCATATTCGCGCATTGAAATATCTGCCGCGCCGTGCACCATCCAACGTGCCAATTCACGGGTCAGCCCCGGCCCCCAGCCAATACCAATCTGAGTCCCACAACAGCACCAGTAATTTTGCACACCGGGCGCCGGGCCAATCAACGGGTTGCCATCTGGTGGATGACTGATGGCGCCATGGACATCTCTTTGCAAACCCAGTTCGGCAAAAATCGGCATCCGGTTCAGGCTTTCCTCAAGCCACGGCATGACCCGATCATAATCTGCATCAAACAGCCAGTTTTCGTACTCCCAAGGGCAATGGTCATGCCACACTGAGTTCGGATTGGTCTTCTCATAAATCCCAATCAAACCGCGCTTTTGCTCCATGCGGATGTAGCCAGAGACTTTCTTGTCATCCCGGATCACTGGCAGCTCTCTGTCCAAATCCTGAAACTCCGGCACCGGTTCCGTCACAAAATAGTGGTGCGTCATCGAGGTCATCGGCAGTTGCAGCCCAGACCACTCGCCCATTTGTCGCGCATAGGTGCCACCGGCGTTCACCACATGCTCGCAGGTAATGGTGCCTTGGCTGGTCTCAACCACCCATTCACCGTTGCGTCTCTGTGTGATGTTGGAGGCCTGACAACGGCGGAAAATGCGCACGCCTCTCTGCCGCGCACCAGCGGCCATCGCCATGGTGACATTGGTCGGATCAACATGACCGTCATCTGGTGTATGCAACGCTCCCAAGACCCCATCCAAATTGTAGAAAGGGTGCAGTTCGGCAACGCGTCTTGGCGCCACGAGCTCTATGTTGAAGCCAAGCGCCCGCCCCACAGATAACGTGTGCCGCAGCCAATCCATCTCGTCTTCTGTGTAAGCCAAACGAAACGACCCGCACCCGTGCCATGTCACCGGTTGTCCGGTTTCCGCTTCCAATGCGCCTGAATAGAGCCCGATATTGTAGTCCACACATTTGCCCAGTCCAAAACTGGACGTGGAATGTGTGATCTGACCAGCCGCGTGCCAGGTTGAGCCAGAAGTCAACTCGGCCTTTTCCAAGAGAACGGTGTCTGCGCCCCAGCCCTCGTGTCCAAGGTGGTAGGCAAGCCCCACCCCCATGACACCGCCGCCCACGATGACCACACGTGCAGAAGTTGGAAAATCGGATGCCACTGTATGTCCTCTCGAGTCGCTTTTCCTATCGACAGCGTAAGCAATCATTTGTACCATCGTCAATTATGAATGGTACAAACATGTCTAATTTGATTTTGGATCGGCTTGCCTCCGATCTGCCTGACCTCACACCGGAGGCGCGCAAGGTCGCCACCTACGTGCTGGAAAACCCGCTAGATGTTGGTGTCTCCACAGTCCGTGAAATCGCCGAAGCTGCGCAAGTTAAGCCAAACACGGTGGTGCGCATGGCGCGCCAGTTTGGCTTTAGTGGATACGAGGATTTTCGCGCGCCCTTCCGCGATGCGATCCGAAATGGCGCGGCTGACTTCCCAGACCGCGCACGCTGGCTACAAGACGTGCGGAAATCAAACGACCTCGGCGGTCTCTACGCTGAGATGGTCCGCGATACACTGCGCAATCTGGAAGAGACGTTTGCTGGCATCTCTGCCGAGCAATTGAAAGAGGCGGCCGCCGCAATCTGGAACTCGCGCAATGTCTTCGTGCTTGGCGTGGGCGTGCACAACTCAAATGCGCGCAACTTTACCTATCTGGCCTCAACCGGCATGGTACAAATTCAAGCCATCCCCAAACCCGGATCAACACCGGTGGATGATTTGGCATGGGCTGACGAGCGCGACGTCTTGATCGCGATCACCTGCAAACCTTATCGCACTGAAGTTGTCGAGGCTGTCAAAATAGCCCGCGCCCAGAACATGAAACTTGTGTGCCTTTCCGACAGCCCTGCAAGCCCAATATTGCGCGAAGCACACCATGGCTTTGTGGTCTCTGTGGACACGCCGCAGTTCTTCCCGTCCTCCACCAGCATCATCGCAGTCCTGGAAACACTTCTTTCCTTTGTGATCGCTGAATCCTCAGAAGAAATCGTCAATCGGGTGGAAACTTTCCACCAGCGCCGCCACCAACTTGGCATGTATTACGAGGAGCCCTGATGACCGCCCCGCGACGCTCTCTGGCCGCCCGGTACTACACAGATCCGCAGGTTTTCCGTGCAGAAACCGAAGGGCTGTTGGCGAGAACGTGGCAATTTGGATGTCACATATCAGATGTACCCAAAGTCGGCGACTACGCGACGTTTGAAATTGCCGGAGAAAGCCTGTTTGCGATACGCGGTCAGGACGGGAGAATTCGGGTGTTTTACAACGTCTGCCAACACCGCGCGCACCAGTTGGTGACTGGCACAGGCTCAACCCGCGTCGTGGTTTGTCCCTATCACGCCTGGAGCTACGAACTCACCGGCGAACTGCGCGCCGGGCCAAACATTAAAGCCGTGGAAGGCTTTGACCGCAGCTCCATATGTCTGACAGAAGTCAGAGCAGAAGAGTTTCTTGGGTTTGTTTTTGTCAATCTCGACCCAAATGCAGATCCGATGGACGCGTGGTTTCCCAACGTGCGTATAGAACTCGAGGACTGGGTCCCAAACTGGCAAAGACTAGCTCCGTTGGAATGGGTCGAAATCCCAGAGCGTTGCAACTGGAAAGTCTCAGTCGAAAACTACTCTGAATGTTATCACTGCACGCTGAACCATCCGACATTTGCGAACGGGGTCATCAAGCCAGAGACCTACGACATCCAACCACAAGGCAAGTGTCTGCGCCACACAACTGAATGCCAAAGCTTGGATGCAATGACCTATGACATCCATTCAGGTTTCGCGCATCAACACGAATACTCCAGCTGGTTTCTCTGGCCGCTGTTTTCCTTTCAGGTCTACCCAGGCAACGTACTGAACACGTATCATTGGCGCGCCATTGATGCGGATCACGTGGTGGTTTGGCGCGGATGGTATACGTTGAACGGCGAAGAAGATCAAAAGATCCGCCAACTGGCGCAACAAGATCGTGCCACGACTGTCGAAGAAGATATCCATCTGGTGGAGTCGGTTCAGCGCGGCCTACACTCACGCGGTTATGTTCCGGGTCCTCTGGTGGTTGACCCAAACGGGGGAGTCAATTCGGAACACCCAGTGATGCATCTGCAAAATTGGATGAAAGATGCAATTGATGGTCCAAATTAAACGCGATTGGCAAAACCCTATCAACAGCGCATGGTTTGATTGCATCGCGCACGAAGCCTGTACCGGACAGGTTTTGCAAACCATGAATGTGGCTTGAGAAGGTCGCGAGGCGCTTTTGAAAGACCTACAAACCAAGAAACATAGCTATCAAATTGGGGAAGTGACCAAAATGAGCATATTTGACGAAGAGCTATTCCTAAAAGGACTGGAACAGCGCAAGGCAACCCTCGGGGCCGAATATGTCGAAAAGAACCTCGCCGCCGCAGACGACTTCACCCGGCCGTTTCAAGAGGCCATGACAAGTTGGTGCTGGGGCTTTGGCTGGGGCGACGAGACCATAGATGCAAAAACACGGTCGATGATGAACCTGTCGATGATCGGTGCGCTGGGAAAAATGACCGAATGGGAAATCCACCTGCACGGAGCCTTAAAAAACGGCGTCAGCCAAGATGAGATCCGCGCCATTATTCACGTGATTGGGATCTATTGCGGTGTGCCACAGGCATTGGAATGTTTTCGGGTCGCGCGCAAAGTTCTGTCGGCGCAGGATCAAAATACATAACCGAAACACCTGCTCAACGATTAGCCCTTAGGTGTCGGGCCGCTTATCCTGCGATCGCAGGATCGAACGCCCGACACCTAACCGCTTTTCCGTGAAAGCTCCGGCGCGCATCACGTTAATCTCACTCAGCGCAACTGAGGGACTGAGCACAAGCTGATGCGCAATACCGCAAAAAATTTCTCAAATTCACCTGCCTAGGGCGCAATTTATACAAATTTGTAAGCACGCGGACAGGCCCTTTCAATTGGCAAGTCTTCTATTGTCAGAGGTCGCCTCAGTCCCCTGCCCTCTTCGGACCTCATGAGGCTCAGTCTCAGGAGCATGCCGTGAAATCCCCAAAGCTCACTATCGTCATTATCAGCCTGAATGAGGAAAAATCTCTGCCGCTGCTGCTTGGGGATCTCGCAACGCAAAGCTGGACAGATTTCGAAATCATCCATGTTGATAGCAACAGTGACGACAACACACTGCACGTCTCTGAAACCGCGCGTGTCAAATTCAAAGACTATCGAATTGTCACGATGCAACGACGCGGGGTGAGTTTGGGCCGCAATACCGGCGCACTGCATGCGCGCGGTGAGCGCCTGTTGTTTTTGGACTCAGACACTAGGCTGGCACGCGACTTTCTTGAAAATGCGATGACGGAACTCCAAGACCGCCATCTCGACGCTGGTATCGTTTGCATGTCGGCAGAAGGCCTCGGAATCGCCTATCGCGTCGGCTTCGCGCTGTTCAATGCAGGAATTTGCGCCATGTCTTTCTGGTTTCCGACCGCGGTGGGGGCATGCCTCTTTTCAACACCAGAGCTGCATCACGCCATCGGAGGTTTTGATGAGAAAATTAGCCTGTGTGAGGATTGCAACTACGTGCTCAAAGCCCATCACAGTAAATCCCACAAAACCGGCGTGATAAAGTCCAAATTTCGCTTCGATCCAAGGCGGCTTAAGCAGGACGGATTTTTACGCACAGGGTTTACCTATTTCCGGGCAAATCTGCGCCGTTTCTTCATCGGGGAACTGCAAAACCAAGAGATCCCGTACCGCTTCGGACACTACGGTTGACCCCCATGACGGAACTCTTCGCCTTTCCGATCGGGCCCATAAGCTACCTATTTCTGGCTCTCATCGCTTATTGTGACACATTGGTTGGTGTCGGTTTTTTTGTCTTTGGCGAAGTGGCATTTGTATCTGCGGGTGCGATGTTCGCGGCAAACGGGCACATTGGTCCCATCGTAGCAGTGATGGCATCCGCATGGGCCGGGGATCTCACCAGCTTCTGGATCGGTCGGCACTACGGCAGCAAACTCAGTCGCCGATATCTCCACAGTCTGAAACAACGGCGCAACTGGCGAAAAGTCCAATCCGCACTTGTAAAAAGAGGCGCGGTTTATGTGATCGCAGCACGGTTTTTAGGCCCAATCGCTTGGATAACCCCAATGCTTGCGGGCACGATTGGCATGCGCCCCAACCGATTTGCAGCGGCAGCTGCTGTCGGCGTGTTCTTAGGCGCTGGGCAATTTGTCTTGTTGGGGGCCTTTGGATTTCACGTCTCTAACAAAATTTATCCGTTCCTGACCGACCATGCATGGTCCATCGGGCTTCTTACACTGCTGACTGTGCTCGCAGTGACCGTCTTTTTCCAATCAAAGGGCTCTTTTTCTCTCAGGGTCTGCAAATCCATGACCGCGGCCGTTTTGGTGTTTCTCTCCATAAATCTCATATATTTCTTCGTACTTGATACGCACACCCGCACCCCCAACGCACAGCTACCAGCGCACGCCATCTGTACCAAAGCCGATAACGCATTGCTCGCTTACCCTGGCGCGACAGATCTGCATCTCCCGCAACCCATCAATGTGGTGCTGCTGTCAAACGGTGCGGGCTCTGACCTTATGACGGCGCTCAATTGGCATCAAAACCTCACGTTTTCCAACAACAGCATTGGACTTCTCCGATTTGCTGCCCTGCTCCTCCAAAGCACGCCCCCCGTCTCAGAACTCTTTTGGCGCGGCACAGCCGCAGACAGCGCATTTCAGCTCCCCGGAAACCTCAAGTCTCGCGAACACATCCGGTGGTGGGATCTCGCATCAGGGCTGTCAGTCGGCGCAATAAGCAGAGACGACGAGCTGGCCATCAAATACTATCGCCACCTCCCCGTCTTGCTGCATGATATTGACCCCTATGTCGACAAATCACGTGACATGCTGGCAAAACAGATCAAGGAAAACACGACGTTTGAGATATTGGGCTACTCTAGGATTGGCACCCCAGTCTTTGAAGCAGCAACAGCAGACTACGAAACCGACGGGCGCATTCTCGTGGTAGCAGAACGGGGTCATAAAATCAGCGAAGAAGTGATGTCGTGCCTGCGGCTTACGCGCGATGCGGCTTGAAAGTTCGCGACTGACACAGACTTCAAAACTGACTAAGAAATAAAACGTAAATTGATTGTAGGGTTACAAAGACCTGCCTCGCGTAACCCACGTTGCCCGGCCAAACACAAAAAGGGAAAACTCATGCGCTTATTGGTCCTTGAGGATGATAAAACCCTTGGCCCTTGGATCCAGCAAGGGCTGCGCGAACTGGGACATGTTGTAGACCTTTTCCCTGATGGAAAGCTCGCCTTGATCGCAGCCACGACGCAGCCTTATGACGCGCTTATTCTTGATCGAATGGTACCGGAACTGGACGGCCTCTCCGTTCTAAAAGCACTCCGACAAGCCAAGATTTTGGCACCGGCAATCTTCTTAACCGCGCTGGGCGAAGTTGAAGATCGGGTAGAGGGCCTGGAAGCAGGCAGCGATGACTATTTGGTCAAGCCGTTTGCCTTCAGCGAATTGAGCGCGCGCTTGGAAGCCATCACAAGAAGACAGCAGCCGCCAGAAGCAGAAGCCTCTGTGCTTTCCGCTGGCGATATCTCAATTGACCTTCACAAAAGGCTCTGCACCCGACAAGGCCATGCGATTGAGCTGAACCCTAAAGAATTTCTATTGCTTGAGGTGTTTATCAGGTCAAAAGGACGCGTACAAACGCGCACCATGTTGCTGGAACGCGTATGGAACCTGAACTTTGACCCCACAACCAGCGTTGTAGAAACCCATATCAGCCGCTTGAGAGCCAAAATTGAAAAACCGTTTGGCGACACTCTCATTCGAACAATTCGTGGATCTGGCTATGTCTTCGAACCGGTTTAAACGGTTTCTAGGGCAGTCCTCGATACGGCAAGCCGCGGCTTTGCTCACCGTTTTTGGAGTGGTTTCAACGCTCACCTGGAGCGTGACCTATTGGATGGTTCGAAATGAAATCGAGCGGCTGGTCGATGCACGACTGCAAACGCAAACACAATCCGTTGTCGATGCCATCGAAAACGGAGCGCCTCTGCCTTCACCCGGTTTTGGGCAGTCCATCGCCCTTTTGAAAGACGGACAGATCAGCGCAGGCAACATACCGTTCACCTTTGACACTGCAAATGCAATCGAAGGCTATTTTGAGTATGATTTCGGCGATCCGACAGAACCCGACTACAGGTTTCTAGTAAAAGATACCCCAGTCGGGCGCTTGATTGTTGCTGAAAACATCGAAAGGCAAGACGAACTCTTTGACGTGCTTGCAACGGGGCTGAGGATTGCGTTGCTCAGTTCTCTGAGCGCTGTAATCTTAACCGGTCTATTGATTGCACGGCGCAATCAGATCCGTCTTGATGCAATCAGTGACGGGCTGACCAAGGTCGCGCAGGGTGATTTGACCACGAGAATTAATCTGCCGGATCGCCACGATGATCTCAGCCTCATGGCCAACTGGACAGACACCACAACAGCGCGCCTACAAAGATCGATGGAACAGATCCGCGTTCAATCCGCCAATATCGCCCATGATTTGCGCACGCCTCTGGCACGGCTGCGCGCTGTTATAGAACATCACCACGAAGCCCTCTTAAACGGCGCCACACCTGTCACACCAGAAGCACTCGAAGACGCGCTGGCACAGGTGGACCGCATCGTTGCCACATTTGACGCTTTGCTGCGCATCGCACGTATCGAAAGCGGGGCCCGCCGCGCCTCATTCGCCCCCGTCAATTTGCAAAGCCTGGTTCGCTCCTTTGAAGAAATCTTCGAACCTGTGGTGTCTGAAAGCGGGCAAAGTCTAAATGTCAGCATCACGCACCCCACGGAGATTTTTGGGGACGAGGAACTGCTGCTTCAGCTGATCGCCAACCTGCTACAAAACGCGCTTCGCTACGGGAAAACAGGACAAACCATTGCGCTTACTGTGGATGGCACCCGCATCACTATCGCCGATCAAGGCCCCGGCATTCCTGCAGACAAGCGGCAAAAGGTCTTCGATCCATTGTATCAGCTCGAAGCGCATCGCCAGAACGAAGGCTTCGGTCTTGGGTTGCCATTGGTACAAGCGATCGTCGAATTACACGACGCCCAACTGTCAATGTCTGATGGTCCCAACGGCGTCGGGCTTAGCATTTCCATCAAATTCCCAAAGCTGACAAATTTGTAATCCCACGCACAGTCTGAATCTAACTCATCGCTGCAGACTGTTCCTTGTTCACAAGGATGAAGGATGCGTGAGATTTGATGTCGTCAAAATTACAAGGAAAGGCTGTAGCATATGTCGCTGCGGCGACGCTGGTGTGCGCAACACTGTACCCAAGCAATTTGCAGGAACACTACAGCACGTCACGCAACGGGCATAAAATACCGTTTGTTCAGCATACCGAAGATGTTGGCCGGCATATCAACGTCGCACTACCTCTGGCCGTGGCAATCGTGACCCGCGACTGGCGCGGCTTAGGCCAGATTGGCGTTACCGCTGTTGGTACGGCTATCGCAACGCATGGTCAAAAACGGCTGCTAAATGACGTCGTTATCGGAGGCACACGGCTAGGCCAGAGGCCCTTGGCCAACGGGCGAGACCACAACATGCCCTCCGGCCATTCTTCAACGGCAGCAGCGGGTGCATGGTTCACAATGCGACGTTACTCCTTCTGGCTGGGTATGATCGTCATCCCTGTATTGCTATCCACAATGTACGCCCGCGTGATGCTCGATGCGCACACTATCTCCGCCACCTTTGCTGGCGCGGCAACGGGCATCCTTGTGGCGGAACTCGCTGTAAAACGCACCTCGCGCTTCCGCCAACTTGCGAAGCGCTGTCTGACCTGGCTTGCCGCCCTGTTTTCACTCAACAAGCAAAAGCGGATCAGAGCAATGAGCTAACCGGATCTGCGGGCGCGTCAAACATACAGTTTTGTAAAGTTTCCGACAGGCACCTGCCAAACGCGCGCCCCATCTCAATACAAACGATAGCCACCGCAGGAGAACACCTCATGACACGCATCAAATCAATCCTATGTTCGGCATTTGGGATCCTTCTGACCTGTGCGGCCATTGGCTTGTTTGCAACAATCGGATTTACCATTCTAGGTATTTTCGCGGTTGCAGCCCTCGTATGTGTCAACACCGGTCTTTTGCGATTGGCTTATGATCACCTGCGTACACAAGAAAACCGGTTTTCGTTTTCCACATCCCGCGACAGCGCATAAGGAAGACTTGCATGCTCATCAATAGACGCACATTCTTGGCCGGTTCCGCAGCAAGTCTCGGGCTAACAAACCTTGCAATGGCTCAAAGCCCCAAACGCGCTCTGCCGATCATCCCACTCACGGACCTCACAAATGGCATCAGTCGGCGACTGTCTCTCAATCTGCAAAACGCTGCACATGACTTTGGCACAGGTGTTTCAAGCCAAACCTACGGCATCAACAACAGCTACCTTGGCCCTGTTTTGCGCGTCAAACAGGGCCAAACTCTGCCATTCGATATCAGCAACAATATTGGGGATATCACCACCCTCCATTGGCATGGGCTACATATCCCCGGAGCCGTGGACGGCGGCCCACACCAAGAAATTGCCCATGGTGAAGTCTGGTCTCCGGACGTACCCATCCGGCAACGCGCGTCGATGAATTGGTTCCATTCACACACCCACGGCAAGACCGCGCAGCAAACCCACAAGGGTCTCGCAGGTGTCTTACTCGTCGAAGATGAAGCCAGCCTAGATGCAGACTTGCCCAAAACATATGGCGTTGATGATTTCACGCTTGTGCTTCAAGACAAAAGTTTCAACTCAAAAGGACAGATGGCCTACAATCTCTCCGAAGAGGTGTTTGAAGACGGATTCCTCGGAGACACATTTGTCGTAAACGGGGCAATTGCTCCGCTCACACAAGGCCTGCCAAGAGGGCTCGTGCGGTTGCGTATTCTCAACGCATGTAACGCCCGCTTCCTCGAGCTGTCCATGCAAACGGGCGCTATGACAGTCATCGCCTCAGATGGTGGTTTCCTGGCTTCTCCCGTTGAGGTCAGCAGCATTCTCATGTCGCCAGGGGAGCGGTACGAAGTACTTCTGGATACCAGGGTCGCTGCGACAAACACACTTAACGTGACATCTGAGGCAGAGGGATTTTTCGCCGATCTCTTAGGGCGCGACAAAACCACATCATTGATTGAGTTTTCAACCACAGCCACAGAGGGGTTTTCTGGCGCGATGCCAACCCATCTCGCCAATCTGGAACCCCCTCGCGCCTCAGATGTGAAGCGGACGCGCGACTTCCAGCTGAACATGGACATGGGCGAAGACTTGGCCGCACTGGCGATCGCGTGGGACAATTTTTGTGGCGATGCAGGGGCAATGGGCATCAATGGACAGCCCATGAAAATGGATCGGATCGATGAAAAAGTCGCCAAAGGTGTCCCCGAAATCTGGCGCATTTCTGTTGATGATCAACTGCATCCTTTCCATATTCACGGCTGCTCATTCCGCATTCTCCGCCAAAACGGCACCCCTCCGCCTGCATATGCAGAGGGTTGGAAAGACATGGTGCATGTCGAAGAAGGTTGGTCAGAGGTTTTGGTGAGTTTTGACCATGCGGCGCCTGAAGATGCGCCTTATATGTATCATTGTCACATTCTCGAACACGAGGATTGCGGAATGATGGGGCAATTCACGGTAAGTTAAACCCCTTTCCGTGCCCGCAAATGAAGGCTTTGACATGCGCCGCACGTATGCGGCATGCCCCCACCAAAAAAAAGCAAAGCCATGCTGGCCACGACATCTTAGGATGTGTCAGCCGCATGGCTTTGCCGGGTATCAAGCCCCAAAGGGTCGAGCAGACGCAATTCTGAGCCCGCTCTCAAACCTCACGCGTCGCGTTCCATGATCCACTCAACCTCAGGTGCCGCAACAAAGCGCCACTTGCGCAACGGGCCTGCCATCACGTTAAGGTAGTACATTTCAAACCCATACGGTGCGCCGCAAGGATGATGGCCACGCGGCACCAAAACCACATCCCCATCACTGACTGCCATTGTTTCATCCAGCTGCCCGTCATCGGTATACACACGCTGGATCCCAAACCCATCCGCTGGGTTCAAGCGATGATAGTATGTTTCTTCCAGGTAAGTGATCCGCGGATAGTCGTCTTCATCATGACGATGACTTGGGAACGACGACCAATGACCTGCGGGCGTGAAAACCTCCGTCACCAACAGACTGTCGGCGTAGTCTTCCGCCTCCATCGCGATATTATTGATATACCGCGTATTGGTCCCCTTGCCTCGCTCGGTCAGCTGAATGCCGTCAGGACCAATGCGGCGTGCCTCATGGCCGGATTTCCCCGGTGCGGTGCAAACGGCAATGGTACAGTCGGTTTCCGCGACAGCCTTCCAGTCGGAATCATTTGGAACATAAAGACAATGCGGCGGTGTCTTTTCGAAAACACTCATCCGGTCGCCCAGAACACCCCAGTCCTGCCCCGCCGCATGAATCGCCGCTTTGCCTTCCACCATCACCAGAATGACCTCACGATCACCGGTGAGTTCTTCAGCCGTTTCGCCAGAGCGCAATTTATAGAGCCCAAACCCAACATACCGCCACCCTGCGCTGGCGGGCGTGATGTCGTGAACTTTGCCGTGCTCGCCAAACGGCTTACGTTGAAGATTTGTCATGTCAGGCCCACCTGCGCAGAAATGTCTTTCAGAGTCTTAAGACCCAGTGACTGATATTCAAACGGCACACGTACTTCTGGATCTTGTTCTGCTTCGATCACAATCCAGCCTTCGTATGCTTCTCTTTTCAAGGTGCTCAGCAGCTGAGCAAAGTCAATGCCGCCCTCGCTGTCGCCCGGCACCGTAAAGACGCCTGCGCGCACACCATCCATGAAAGACAGGTCTTTTTCCCGCACCTCTTTCATCACATCGGGGCGCACGTTTTTGGCGTGGAAGTGGCGCATCCGACTGGCATGTTTTGCCAGAATTGGCGCTGGGTCCTGTCCGTTGCTGCCAAAATAGGCATGCCCGGCATCAAACAGCAGCTTGGTCGCTGGACCGGTCGCGTCCATGAACGCGTCAATCTCATCAGGCGTTTCAACCACGGTCCCCATATGGTGGTGATACACCAGATCAATGCCTTGGTCGGCGCAGTATTGGGCAATCTCTTCCACCTTGGCGCCAAAGGCTTTCATCTCCTCGGCACTCAACACCGGCGCGGTGTTGACCGGGACATCCAGCCCTTGAACAGAGTTGGAGGTTTCGCAAACAATCGCAACCTTGCAGCCGTTGTGCTTCAGCTTGTCGAGATGTGGCTGGATCGCCGCCTTTTCATCCTCAACCGACTGCACCAGGAGGTTGAGAGAGTGCCAGCCGGACACAAACTTCAAGCCGTGGCCGCCAAGCAGCTGTTTGAGCGCTTCCGGATCATCCTGTGGCCAACGATGGCCGTTTTCAATCCCGTCAAATCCAATTTCACCCGCTTCACGCAGGATTTGTTCGGTGGGGATATGCGCGCCTAGGGTCTGGTCGTCGTCATTTGCCCAAGCGATAGGGTTGGTGCCAAAAAGGATCATATGTCTTGCCTCAATTCACAAGGTTTTGGTCTGCCATCGCCGCTTCATACGCGGCGCGCGCCTGTTGCAATTTCTCGCTTTGCGCCACCTCGGGCACAGCCACATCCCACCAGAAACCACCTCCAGCTTCGCCGGGGCCTTGCATCGGGTCGGTGTCAATCACGATCACCGTTGGGATGTCACGAGATTTTGCCTCAACAATCTTGGCTTCCAGATCGGCGATGCTCTCCGCTTTGACAGCATGCGCCCCCATGGACGCCGCGTGTGCGACATAGTCAATTTCAGGCTGCACTTCGATATTGCAGTCCGCATAAAGGTTGTTGAAACGCTCATTGCCAGTATGCATCTGCAGGCGATTGATACAGCCGTAGCCACGGTTGTCTGTCAGTACAACGGTGAATGGGACACGCCGCATCACGGCGGTGGCCAATTCAGAGTTCGCCATCATGTAGGAGCCATCCCCCACAAAGCACACCACATCCCGCTCAGGCTGCGCCAGCTTCAGGCCCATCGCACCGGCAATTTCATAGCCCATGCAGCTGAAACCATATTCCATGTGATAGCCACCCTGAGAGGGTTGCCAAAGCAGTTTCAACGCACCCGGCATTGTGCCTGCGGCACACATGGCAACTGTGCTGGTATCAGAGGTACGCTGCACCGCTCCAATGACTTCCGCATCCAGCGGGCGATACCCTGCCCCACCATTGCGATCGGCACAGTGGCGATCAACAGCGGCCAACCAGTCCAAGCGAGACTGCGCATCAAAAGCATCCGCCCGATGATCCGCAAGCTTCTCAGAAAGAGCCGTAAGCACGACTTTGGCATCGCCAACAACCGCAACGGCACCATGTTTGTCGGCGTCATAGCCATGCACGTTCACAGAGACCAATTTGCGCGCGGGATTCTGGAACAAGGCCCAGCTCCCGGTGGTGAAATCCTGAAAACGCGTGCCAACGCCAATCACCAGATCTGCGTCAACCGACAGCGCGTTTGCTGCGGCCGATCCATCAACACCGGAGGCGCCGAAATTCATTTCATGTGACTGCGCCAGCGCAGATTTGCCGGCCTGTGTTTCAATCACTGGGATGCCATGCTTGGTGGCAAACGCCGCGAGCGTTTCCTCGGCCCCAGAATAAATCACACCGCCGCCACACAGAAGAACTGGGTTTTTGGCGGCTTTGATCAGATCGGTCACCTCTTGCAACTCACGTGCATCCGGTTCCGGACGGCGAATGTGCCAGGTGCGCGGCTCAAAGAACGCGACAGGATAGTCATAGGCTTCCGCCTGCACATCCTGACAGAACGACAGGGTAACAGGCCCACAATTTGCCGGATCCGTCATCGTGCGCAACGCACGTGGCAGGGCCGTCAACAGCTGTTCTGGGCGCGTAATCCGATCAAAGTATCGGCTGACAGGGCGGAAACAGTCGTTGGCAGACACCGTTCCGTCATCAAAATCCTCAATCTGCTGCAACACAGGATCCGGGCGCCGATTGGCAAACACATCTCCGGGAATAAACAGCACGGGCAACCGGTTGACATGCGCCAAAGCGGCAGCTGTGACCATGTTGGTTGCGCCCGGGCCGATCGAACTGGTAACGGCCTGCACACGGCGGCGTTTGTGCGCCTTGGCGTAGGCGATGGCCGTATGCGCCATGGTTTGCTCGTTTTGGCCGCGCCAGGTTGGGAAGTCCTCGCCAGCAGCATGCAGCGCTTCCCCCAGCCCAGCAACGTTTCCATGTCCAAAAATACCCCAGGCGCCTTCAACAAAACGCTCGCCCTCAGGCGTCATCTGCACCGAGAGCCATTTCACCATGGCTTGCGCGGCTGTTAGTCGAACTGTCTGTGTCATTCTGCCTCTCCAATCGCCTCTGCGCGTGCCTGATCCCATACGCCAGCCAAACGGCGGAACTTGGTCGTCATATCAGAAACCGCATCTGCGTCAGTCATGTCTCCACGCATCCATGCACGCGCAGCGTCCCCAAAAATGGTTCTGCCCACAGCAAAGCCTTTGACCAGATCATAGCTGGCTGCAAGCCGGAAACTGGCCGCCAACTCTGTCTCAGGGGCGTCTAGCCCCAGAACCACGATGCCACGCGTGTGGGCATCATTTCGGGTGATTGCAGCAACAGCTTTGCCCCAGGCGGCATCAGATGTCAGCGGCTCCAGCTTCCACCAATCCGGGAACACACCAAGGTCATAGAAATGCTGGATCACAGTGGCAGTTGTGTCCTCGTCAACCGAGCCCACTTTGGAGGGGATAACTTCCAGTAGAAACTCCAGGTTGTTGCGACGCGCCGCTTCATACAGGCGCACAACGGTTGCGTCCTGCTTGGCCCAAGTGTCCGCGTCGTCATCCGGGTGGCAGAAACACAGAACTTTCACCACATTCTCACGTGCCCAGGCTTTCAGTCCGCCATAGTCGCTGCCCAGCTCAGGCTCCAACGTTAGCGGGCGAGACCCAGGCCATTCTGTTGGGCGACCAATCCACAATCCAGACCCGCTCGCTTTGTGAAGCGCGGCTTTACCAATCCGATTGTCACACAAAATGCCGTAACCAGATTGCCCGTTTTGCACGTTCTGCGCCGCCTCAAGGCACAGTTCTTTGAACTTGCCCCCCTTCTCCAGCGTGTACCCAGGCATCTCTTCAAGTTGGATGCGATGATCAAAGGCAAACACCCGCATGGTTGACCAGTCACCCTTGCGATTGGTCGACCAATGGATCTGCTCAAGGGCTTTGTCGTTGCGCAGATCGGGCTGAACGACACCACGTTTCAGGAAGAACGCCAGTTCTTCTTCGGAAGGATATGCAGGTGTGCAACCATGGCGACTGACCGCCAGCGCGCCACAGGCATTGGCATAGGTCAGTGCAGTCGGCCAATCGGCCTCTTCCATCCAACCTTTCAACAGGCCGGACATAAACCCATCGCCTGCGCCCAGAACGTTGTAGACTTCGATAGGAAAGCCTGGGCCGGTCTGACCATGATCAAGGCTGTCAGGAATATCGCCTTCAAAGGCGACAGCCCCCATTGGCCCGCGCTTGCACACCAATGTCGCGTCCGAAACAGAACGCACAGCCCGCAGGGCCTCAATCGTGTCTGTGGACCCGCCAGCGATGTGGAATTCTTCCTCAGTGCCGACAATCAGGTCAAAATGATGCAGCGTGGCTTGCAACTTGGCCGTGACAGCTGCGCTTTCGACAAAGCGGCTTTCGCCATCGCCATGCCCGGCGACGCCCCAAAGGTTAGGACGGTAGTCAATGTCCAGCGCCGTGCGGCCGCCATGTTTTTTGGCCAGCGTCAATGCCTTGAGCACCGCCGCCTCTGTATTGGTGTGCGACAGGTGCGTGCCCGTCGCCACCACAGCACGACTGTCCGCGATCAGCGCTTCGTCAATGTCACTTTCAGACAGCGCCATATCGGCACAGTTCTCTCGATAGAAGATAAGCGGGAACTGTTCTTCGTCGCGGATGCCAAGGATCACAAGCGCCGTAAGCCGCTCTGGATCCGTGGCAACACCGCGCACATCCACACCTTCACGGATCAGCTCTTCACGAATGAAGCGCCCCATGTGCTCATCCCCAACCCGGCTGATCAAACCGGATTTCAAGCCAAGACGCGCAGTGCCTGCGGCAATGTTGGTCGGGGATCCGCCAATGTATTTTTCAAAGGATCCCATGTCTTCCAAACGGCCACCGATCTGGCTGCCGTAAAGATCCACACCCGCGCGACCAATGGTGATGATATCGAGAGATTTCTGCATTTTCATGTCCTTAGACGGTACCGCCGAGGCTGCCTTCAAGTGTTGCAAGTTCCTGGCCACCGGCCATCAAATCTTGCAGCTCTTCTTGGGTGATCTCGCCACGCTTGGCGGTGCCAAGTGTCTGGCCACGGTTCAATACTGTGAACCGGTCGCCAACTGCCATGGCGTGACGCACATTGTGGGTGATGAACACAACGCCGATCCCTTGCTTGCGCACCTTATCAATGGTGGCCAGAACATTGGCAGTCTGGCGCACACCAAGGGCCGAAGTAGGTTCGTCCAGGATCAGCACCTTCGCACCAAAATGCACAGCGCGCGCAATCGCCACGGTCTGACGTTCACCACCTGACAATGTCCCAACCGCCTGATCGGGGCCACGCAGGTTGATGCCCATCTTGCGCATCTCTTCCATCGTAATTTTATTGGCATAGTCGTGATCAAAGAACGGAATGCCCGCAACTTTCTTCACCGGCTCATTGCCCATGAAAAAGTTCCGACTGACTGACATAAGCGGGATCATGGCCAGATGCTGGTGCACCGTAGCAATGCCTGCTGCAATCGCATCACGCGGATCTTCAAAACTCATCGGGCGCCCTTCAAACAGGATCTCCCCAGAGGTGGGCTTGTGCACCCCAGACATCGTTTTGATGAAGGTCGATTTGCCGGCGCCGTTGTCCCCCAACAGGCAATGGCATTCGCCCGGGTAAACATTCACAGACACACCCGCCAGCGCAATCACTGACCCAAAGTGTTTCTGGATGCCTTTCATCTCGATGAGCGGCTTGCTTGGTGCCGGATCACCGTGGTGGAATGTGGTATCTTCAGTCATCTCAATTCCCCCTTAGCGTTCGCCAGTGATCATACGACGGATGTAGGTGTTCAAAATCACTGCAGCCAGCAGGATCACTCCAAGGAACACCCGGAACAGTGAGCTTTCTACACCTGCAAAAAACAGGCCCTGCTGCACCACACCAAAAATCAAAGCACCCAGCGCCGCTCCCAGAACGGAGCCATAGCCACCGGTCAGCAAGGCGCCACCGATAACAACTGCAATGATCGCTTCAAATTCTTTCAACAATCCGCGGTCAGACCCCGCAGAGCCGAATTCCATCACCTGACAGGTGGCAAAAACCGTCGCGCAGAAAGCTGTGAACATGAACATCGAAATTTTGACCCGGTTCACCGGCACACCTGAGTTGCGCGCAGCTTCCGCATCGCCACCAGCGGCAAAGATCCAGTTGCCAAACTTTGTTTTGGTCAGCAGCACATGGCCAAACACCACAAGCACCAGCGCCCAGACGATCAGCATTGGCACACCGTCCACAACAGGCTGGCCTTCGCGTGACCCACGAGAGAAGGTCTCAATCAGCCCCATGTCTCCGAGCCAGGAGAAGAAGCCAGTCAGAATTTTGCCGCCAAACAAGGCTGCAAGCCAGTCACCTTCCGCAGCATCTTTGATGCCACCGATGATGGTCTTGCGCTCGATCGTTTGAGGGAAATAGATTGTGAAACCGCGCAGGATGAACAGAAATGCCAGCGTCACAATAAAACTGGGCAACCCGGTTCTGATCACGATGAACCCGTTGAGCGCCCCGAGGGCCACACAGACAATGAATGTCGTGATGATGGCCATCCAGACCGGCCACCCCAATGTCACTGCAAGAATTGCAATCATCATTCCGGCAAAGCCGATCATTGAGCCAACCGAAAGGTCAAATTCGCCCGCGATCATCAGCAGGCAGGCGCCGACAGCAATGATCATGAACTGGGCGGAAACCTGACTCCAGTTCAGCACCCCTTTCGAGGTGAACATTCCGCTGTCAAAAGCAAACAGCGCAAAGAAGACAAAAACAGCGACTGTTCCGACGATCCCACCCAGCTCTGGGCGGATCAGCGCTTCGCGAAACTTAGAACGGGATTTGATCCGTTCATCCGTCGCGGGTTGTGTTGGTGCATTGGACATGGGGTGCCTCACGGGTCCTTTTCGAGGTTCGTCAGGATTTTAGACAGAAAAAGGGTGGCCAAATTGCTCCGGCCACCCCGTGGGAGGAAACTGTTAGCGATATTCGCCAGCGAATTTTTCAACCATTTCCAGGCCATCCGCAGTTACGAAGCCGGGGCCAGAGTTGATGTTGTTGCCGGGCAGAACGCCAAAGCGGTGGTAGTTGGTCATGACAACAACCGGCAGGTACGCCTGCAGGAATGGCTGCTGGTCAATGCCCCACTTGATGGCGCCAGACTTGATGCCTTTGACGATATCTTCGCCAAGGTCAAACGTGCCAAAGTAGATCTCACCGCTCAGACCGTCTTCTTCCAGCGCCAGCAATGTTGGATCAGCAGACGTTGGGCCCAGCGTCAGAATGGCATCTGTTTCTGGGTTTGCAGACAGGTAGGCCTGAACTTTGTTTTTGATTTCAGATGGGTCTTGCCCAGAGTCGATCATCTGGTTGCCAAGCTCAACACCCAGACCATCAGCAAAGCCTTGGCAACGCTCAGTGGACGCAGGGTTGGAGATGTAGTGGTTCACGCAAAGGAAAGACCCAATGCCGTCGCCCTTGGCACGCAGACCAGCCGCATAACCGGCATCATATTCTGGCTGACCAACATACATCAACGCACCCAGCTCGCGCGCCTGATCAGGGGAGCCGGAGTTCATGATGATCACATCCACACCGGAATCAATCGCCGCCTGAATCGGGCCAGACAGGACATCATAGTCAGCAAGTGTTGTGATGATGCCATTCGGTGCAGACGCCGCAGCTTGCTCGATGATACGTGCCATATCTGCGAGATCACCGGTTGGCGGGTTGCGGTATTCCACCTCAACGTCCATCTGCTCGCCCGCAAGCGCCAGACCGTTTTTGATGGTGTTCCACCAGCTGTCGCTGTCAGGTGCGTGGCTGACAAGAACGTATTTCTCGCCTTCCGCTGCTGCAGGCGCAAGTGCGCCAAGCGTGCAAACAGCTGCAGCCGCAACGGTGGTCAAAAGTTTTTTCATGATGTCCTCCCAATGACATTCACGGGCCGTTGGGCCCATGTAGTAAACGCAGCGCGACTCAAGGTCTCTGGCGCCACAAAATGGAACATACATTCCATTTGATTGGGATTTCAATATTTAATTCTAGATCAGGCGTTTTTCTCCGCACCAATCGAAACCGCCAGCGTGATGGCAAGGCTCAGCGTCGCCGACAACGATCTGAAGGCGCCAAAGTCCACCTCTGAAACACACAACGGCAAAACCCCCTTGAGCTGGATCGGGCTGATCAGTGTATCTGTGATCGCAACAACGGGGATGCCCTGCCCGGCACAATGCGACGCCAGCGCAACCGTATCTTCGGAGTAAGGCGCAAATGTAATGGCAATCAACGCATCACCTTTTCGCACAGAATGCCGCTGACTCAGATTCCCGGTGCCGTCATGCAGCATGGCCGGGATCTGCATTTTCTCAAACGCATATACCAGATAGGACGCAACAGGATAGGCGCGGCGCAGCCCAACAACATGTATCATATTGGCCTTGCTCAGTTGGGCCACTGCAGTGTCCAGGCTGCGAGGATCAACAGAGTTTGTAAGGTTTTCAAGGGACATCCGCCCAGCATCCACAAATTCCGCGAGCAGCGCCGATGGGCTTCCCGCACCACTTTCACGCAAAGCAGTCAATCGGCTTTCATAGTCAGGAAACCCGGTTGAAACAGACTCCTTGAAAAGCTTTTGCATCTCTGAATAGCCGCGAAACCCCATGATTTGGCAAAACCGCATCATCGCCGACGGTTGCACCTGTGCAGCTGTCGCCAACTCCGCAACGGTGCAAAAAGCAATGCGGTCAGAATGCTCCGCCAGATATTCCGCACACTGTCGCATCCGCTTCGGCAAGTTCTCCGACACATCACGCAAACGTTGATGAAACATGTCGACATTTTGCGGCGCAGCGGGGTTTTGCATATTGGCTCCAGTAGATCTTGACAGAATGGCTCCATCCGACGATAGCGCATATAGAATTTTTATTCCATACAATTGGGAGGAATCACGCATGAGCGAGCAACTTGGCATCGGCCTGATTGGCACAGGGTACATGGGCAAAACACATGCTCTGGCGTACCGCAACGTTCAGGCCGTGATGGGGGGCCTCCCCAGCATCCGCCTGAAGACACTATGCGACACCCCGCGCACAAAGGCCGAAGAGATGGCCAGCCAATTCGGGTTTGAGCAAGGCAGCGACGACTGGCGGAGCCTGCTCACCGATCCAGACATCCACATTGTGTCCGTCACCACACCAAATCAGCTGCACAAAGAAATGGCACTGGAGCTGATTGCAGCGGGCAAACATGTCTGGTGCGAAAAACCTATGGCGCTCACACTCGAAGATGCCACCGAAATGGAAGCCGCAGCACGCGCGGCTGGCGTGCGCACCCTGACCGGCTACAATTATGTAAAGAACCCCATTTTCAAACTGGCGCAGGATCTTATAGCCGATGGCGCCATTGGCGCACCGGTGCATTTCCGTGGCTGGGTCGACGAAGATTATCAAGCCGACCCCAACTTGCCCTGGACATGGCGCGCGCGTCTCAAAGATGCTGGCCTTGGCACCTTGGGCGATCTGGGCTGTCATCTTGTCTCAATGGCCTATGGTCTTATGGGCCCCATTGAAAGCCTCATCGGTGATATGCAAACCGTGCACGCGACACGTCCGATGCCCGATGGCTCCGGGCATGGGGACGTGGAAAACGAAGACACCGCAAGCGCTCTGGTGCGTTTTGCCAGTGGGGTGCAGGGGTCCATTTCCACCTCGCGATCCGCCTGGGGACGCAAAAACAGGCTTGCTTTTGAAGTGCACGGCACAAAGGGTATGATCTGTTTCGATCAGGAGCGCATGAATGAGCTTCAGCTTTATGAAAACAGCGGCCCCAAAGCGCAGCAAGGCTTCAAAACCATACTCGCCGGGCCAGAGCACGCCCCCTACGGCAGCTTTTGCCCAGCCGCCGGTCACCAACTTGGCTTCAATGATTTGAAAGTGATCGAAGCTGCGGAACTTCTGAGCGCGATTTCCGAAAACCGCGCCGCCTATCCAGATTTCACCGCAGCACTGGAATTTGAAAAGGTGATCCACGCCATCGCACAAAGCGCGCGCACAGGCACGCGCGTCACCATCGGAGGATAAGTGACCATGACACTACGTATTGCAATTTTGGGAGCCGGGCGGATTGGCCAAGTCCACGCACGTGCGGTTGGCGCAAATCCAAAGGCACAACTTATCGCCGTGATGGATGTCTTTGAAGAAGCTGCAAAAAAACTGGCAGACACCTACGGCGCAGACATTCGCGACATCGAAACGATTGAGACTGCGACCGATATCGATGCGGTGATCATCTGCACCCCCACAGACACACACGCCGATCTTATTGAGCGGTTTGCCAAAGCTGGGAAAGCCATTTTCTGCGAAAAACCGGTGGATCTGAGCGCTGAACGTGTGCGGGCATGCCTCCAAACGGTGACCGAACAAGACGCAAAACTGATGATTGGCTTCAACCGTCGCTTTGATCCACATTTCGGTGCTCTGAAAGCAACGATCGACGCTGGTGACATTGGCACGGTCGAACAGATAACCATCACATCTCGCGATCCGGGTCTGCCACCGCATGAATACATCGGCGTCTCAGGCGGCATCTTCCGCGATATGACAATCCATGATTTTGACATGGCGCGTTTTTTGCTGGGTGAAGAGGTCGTTCAAGTCTATGCCACCGCAGCGGCACTCGTGGATCCCAGCATTCGGGAGCTGGACGATTACGACACCGCAACCGTCGTGCTCACAACCGCATCCGGCAAGCAGGCGACCATCCTAAACTCGCGCCGTGCCACCTATGGCTATGATCAACGTATCGAAGTGCACGGTTCAAACGGAATGGTTCAGGCCGAAAACCAACGCCCTGTCAGCATCGAGGTTGCCACCGCTGACGGCTACACCCGGCCCACCCTGCATGACTTCTTCATGACCCGCTACATTGATGCCTACGCGGCAGAGTTGAATGCCTTCATGGCGGCACTCAATGATGGCGCGGCAATCTCGCCAAACGGGCAAGACGGGCTCGACGCACTGCGCCTGGCGGATGCTGCACTTGAATCCGTGCGCACAGGCAAAGCGATTTCTCTCTAATCGCACAACGGTATATCGTATGGCCGGGAACGTTTTTCTGGCCATACTGTTCCACCACCAGTCAATACACCGAGATCTGCGCAATGCGCGCGCCCTTTGCAGGTGTGACCACAATCTCCACAGGTTGACGGTCTCCAAAAAACGAAAAATTGCTCAACAAATTGGACGCCCGCATATCAACGGGCACAGCGCTCCTGCGCCCCAGATAGACCTTGGATTTTGATCCATTGTCAAACCGCACCTCCATATAGAAGCTCTGCTTGCCAATATCTTCGGCGACCACTTCTATCCCTGAAATGGACACCCCCTCAGCCGGGCGTACAGTCGTGCTTGAGGCCCCAATCATGACTTGAGCGGGCTTCTCATCCACCTCGTCCCGCCGCAACGCGCCCAACAGTTGCCTGAGAAACGAGGGGGAATTGAAACTTTCAGTATATGGTATTTCCCAAACCACCAGCGCATGCTGCTTCTGGTCTAACGCGCCGGACAACACATAGGCCTCGATCGCACCGATCGGCCCGCCACCGGAAACGGAAAAATTCTCCACATCACGATCAAACGCAAACGCAAGCGCGTCGGCGACGCGATAGTGGTCCCGTTTGTACCGATTGGAAAAACTGCTCCCAACCAAGGCAATGGAGGGCGCTTGCAGAGATGTATCCAACAAACCGCCTGCGCGCGACAAGTCAAAGGCGGCAGCGGTCTCTACTTGCACCGACGTGCCGCATGTTGTGCGGACGACGTCAGCAAGGGATCCCTCTTCCTCAATCTGGCCTGCGATCACCAAATCTTGCTCCGCCAGTTTCCCGTCATTCGGGAACAAATCTGGAACGGCGGCGTTGGTCGCCTGAGCCAAAGCCAACGCACTGATTGCAGCCCCTGTGGTGGTCCAATGCGTATCCCTGCGAAAATAAAACGGATTCTGCCGATTTGTATGCGCAAGCGCTTCTTCCGATAAGTTCGGCACGATCGCACCCGCATTGGCCAACTCGCTGATCAAGGCATCAAAAGAAACCTGTGCCGCAGCCACATCATACTGACGGCCACCCATCGCAGCATCAAGCACCTGCTGCCCTGCAATCACAGGGCGCGGCGGTGCCATCAAGATTGCCAAATGTACATCTCGCTTGCCAAACTCCGCAACAATCGCTTGCACCAATTGGCGCGACGTCGATTTCATATCGTAGCGGTCCTTCAATTGATCCTGTGTGAAAATCCACCCGCTGTCTGCGTCGCTATAAACCGGAGCCACTTTGGCGATTTTCTTTGGCAGCATATCTTTGTCCAACAAGGCTTCGCAGTAGGGCGCCGCCTGCGCCGCACCGGCTGCCAAGAATGACGCCATCAAATAGCATAACTGTTTCATGGAAAATCTCTCCTGGTTGTCAAAAATCTCTCAGGGATCTCCCAAACGACGATGGACGGGAGCGAGGAATACGTCGCGCGGTTCTCAAGGAACGCATCCATCGGAACGAAGGGTCCCTGCCCGACACGGCTCACATTCAGAATGTCCAACTGCAGCGCTTGCTTGAGAAACCCCTCAAAGTGAAAGTCTGATTTCGCTGAAAAACTTGTTCCCACCAGCGCAACCGGGATGTTTGCCTCCCCAAACAAGCCGCCCGAGACGGCAACAGTGGTCTCGTAGCGCGCGATCATTTCTGGCGACGGCCCAACCACCTCGCGCAACCGGCCTGTCGCCACAAACGACAGCAAGTCCCCCTCAAAACGGCTCTCCCCCAATGCGACGGTCTGCACATCCACCTGAGGGAGGTCCAGTTCACCCAGCGCCTCCGCAATCGCCTCAGCAGCGCGTTGCGCACCTGCGGGCGACCAATGCGTGTCGGTGCGCATAAAGCTGTCTTCAGGACTCAGCGCAGGGCGCAAATCCACAACAGGCAATCCCAACGCCGAAATGGTTGTCAGCGCACGCGCGTAACGTTGATCAAACCCTTCTGACCGCCCTCGCCGCAAGCGAAAGGTCTGCATTCGGGCTTTGTCAGGCACAACAACAGGAACAAGCGCCATTCCTTCGCGGGCCAAAACATCAGAGACCCGCGCCAACTCCGCCGCGAGGTCGCGCGTCTCAACAGGCTCCTGAAACTCCTCCGCGGTAAAGAGCCAATCCTCCGCACCGGCAACGGCGCCACCCGCAGGTTCCCGAAAGATCAGCCACTTGGCCGCAGCCCAAAGTGCGATCGCGTTTTCATGGGCAGGAATGGATCGCTCAAACCGGGTCTCAAACCCGCGCTGATAGCTGCCATTTGCCCACCCTTGAGTTGGATCATCAATATCAGTGCGGGAAAATGCCGTCACCGAGAGCACCAGCATCAGTGTCGCAATGCCTATGGTGCAAATTGTGTCTGCTTTCACTTGCATGCCCAAGATCCTCAAAACTGAAAGTAAAGAAAGGGGCTGTCCGTACGCGCCTGCAGAACGACAAAACACAGCATAGACAGCACCGCAGATTTCAGGGCTGGCATAGGTTTCCATTGTGGCAGGCAAAGCGCTGGCGCAATGGAAATGCAGAGCCCGACAGCAAGAAACAGCATTTCACTCGGGGCTGTGAGCGTCACCAGTTCGGGCCGCATCGCAACGCCGTTCACCCCCAGCATACCAGCATACATCTGAAGCGCCTGCGCCAGTGTTTCCGCGCGAAAGATCACCCAACCAACAATCACAAACACCATGGTCAATGGCCATGCGATGGCCTTGGGCCAGACGCTCTCACGCTGCTTGGCGCCAAGGGCACGCTCGATCGCCATCAAGCCACCATGCCACGCCCCCCAAATCAAAAACGTCCAGTTCGCCCCATGCCAGATGCCGCCCAGCAGCATTGTCAAAAGCAGATTTCGATAGGTTTTCAGCGGGCCACAGCGATTACCGCCCAGCGGCACATAAAGATAGTCACGCAACCAAGTCGACAGGCTGATATGCCAGCGCCGCCAAAACTCCGTCACCGAACGGCTGACATAAGGCGCATTGAAATTCTCTGGAAAATGAAAGCCAATCATCAGGCCAAGCCCAATCGCCATCGCAGAGTAACCCGCAAAATCAAACAAGAGCTGCACGGAATAGGCCACCGCTCCCAGCCAGGCCTCTGCCAGCGTCGGGTCGGGCAATGCGAACAGCCTGTCCGCCAAAGGCGCCACACTGTCTGCCACCAGCACTTTCATGGCCAGTCCATGCACAAAACGCCTCACTCCACGCAAAAACAGCGCCCGCGAATGGCGCCGCTGCTCAAACTGGTGTGCAAGGTCCTTGTAACGCAGCACCGGCCCCGCAATCAGCTGCGGGAACAAAGAAGAAAACGCCAGAAAATCGGATAGCTTTCTGGCTGGCGGCGTATCACCTCGCGACACGTCAACGATATAGCTGATTGATTGAAAGGTCAGAAACGACAACCCGATGGGCAAAAGGATCTCTGGCACAATCAGCGCATCGCCCCCCAAGGCGGTGTTCAGATTGCCCAACAAAAATGTCGTGTATTTAAACCAGCCCAAAATCGCGAGATTAAACGCCACCCCAAGACGGACAGCCCAGATCTTTTGACGCGCGTTTTGGGCTTTCGCTGCCACACGACCTGCGAAATAGCTGCCGCCTGCAATCGCATAGAGGACGAGCAACGCATCCGCACGCCACCAGGCGTAAAAGACCGTGGACGCCAAAAGGATCAGCCAGTTTCTGGCGGATCTCGGCACCACATAGTAGACAGCAAGAAAGAGCGGCAGAAAACCAAAGACAAAAATAGGGGCGGAAAAAACCATACAATCAGCCGCCGAGATTTGCGCCAAACTGGTTTTCGATCAACTCCGCGCTCTCAGGTCGCGCCACCAGCGTCACGTTCTGCCCACGCCGCAATTGCAGCTCAAAGCGGCCCAGCACCCCGCTCCGCTCAGACCACACGGCAACCGACGCAGTGACGGGATTGACGGCACGGCCCCCAGCCGTGTTGGGCGGCGTGCTTCCAACCACCTCAACATGTTGATCCGGCACGATCAGGCGCACGGGAGACTCTGACAAATTTACAAGCGTCAACAGCACCTTTGATCGGTCCACACGCTTTGGCTCTTCAATGACCACGACCTGTCCCAGCGCATCACGCGCCACCGTGTAATACACACCCGCCTGTGCACCGTCTGTCTTTGCTGCCGAGACAGGATGGAACACATCCCCCGCCGCCCCAAGCGACCGCACACCTAAGACCTCTGGCGCATGATCCGGCTCAATCCATCGAATGAATGCAGCGTCATCTGGCGGCGGCGCGTCATAAAGCTCATTGTCGGCAGCAAGCGCTGCACTTGCTGCGAAAATTGCTGTGACTGCGCGAAGGCATACACGTACAGAACGATCCATCAGACACTCCTCTCGCCTTCTGTGTAACGAGATGCAGTTCTGTTCGGAAAAATCGAAAGTATATACTGCGCTCTATTAAGCGCGTGTCGCCTACCATCGGTCAGGGCGCACCAAACGCTCGCCCACGATCTTCACCGGTTTCAGCGCCACACAATCCCGTATATCCTGCCCAGCAGGCCCAACCGGACGCAGCATCAAGGAATGGATCACATACACAATTCGCCACGCTCCCCCCGTTTCATTGGCTCTGAAATATACCGGGGGTCGTCTTACGGAAAATGGCACCCGCTGAGAATTCCACGTGTTTCAACAGTCATGGATCTTTCAAGAGCCCTTGGCTGGCTCCCGCGCGAGCAATACATCACGTCCCCCCGCGCCAAGCAGCAAGCTCTTACAGCATGGCACACGCCTGAGTATATCGCCGCATTGCAAGCCGCCGAAAACCAACAGCATGTCTCAGCAGAGGCACGCGCCCGATTTAATCTGGGCACCGTTTCCAATCCCGTTTTCTCAGAGATGTTTCGTCGGCCAGCCACCTCTGCAGGTGGATCTATTCTGGCAGGCCACTTGCTGGCGCAATCTGGCGTGGTCTTTAATCCCGGCGGCGGAACGCATCACGGCATGCCAGGACAGGCAAACGGGTTTTGCTATTTGAATGACCCTGTGCTCGCCATGAAAAGCCTGCGCGCCAATGGTGTGCAGAGGATCGCCTACATAGACATCGACGCGCACCATCCCGACGGGGTCGCGGTTGGGTTTTCCCACGATCCGGACTGTCTCATGATCTCAGTGCATGAAGAAAACTTATGGCCCAAGACCGGCACGCTTGATGATGACGCCGGCGGAAATGCCATCAATCTACCTGTGCCACGCGGGTTTCACGATGATGACATGGCTTTGGTGCGAGACTCCCTTCTGTTGCCGCAAGTCACGGCATTTCGCCCTGAGGCAATCGTGTTGCAATGCGGCGCCGACGGTGTCCGTGATGATCCGCTCTCACACCTCTGCCTTTCAAACAATGCGCATTGGCAAATCCTGACAACGCTAATCGGCATCGCACCAAGGCTTTTGGTTCTCGGAGGGGGCGGCTACAATCCCTGGACTGTTGGCCGCCTGTGGACAGGGCTTTGGGGGATCCTCACAGGTCAGGACATTCCAGCGCGGCTCCCTCCAGACGCCGAACAGATCCTCAGATCTCTGGAATTTCGAGGCAATTCACGTGGGAAAAATCCCCCCGTATCTTGGCTGCAAACGTTGCAAGATCCGCCCAGTCGCGGCGCGCTCTCTGAAACTGTCCGGGCGCGCGTGCGCCATCTGTCACAGCGCCATGCGCGCTGGATCTGACGCATCGCGTCACAGCGTGGGGAGTTCCGGAACATTTTCCGGTGTGAGCACCTGAACCGTCGAAACAGCAGGGGCCACAAAATTTACGCTCAGCCGATGATGCGACAGAAATACTTTGAACGCATTTCTGATGTCTGACCTCAGATCATGGTGCAACACAAAGCTGAGCCTGCGTTCGCACAGTAAGTCGCGATTTTCACGATCCAGATCATGCGCAACATAAATTTCCGGATGCAGCCCCTGCGCCCCCAACACGCTCAGAATGGCGCGATTGCCCCCACCCATGGAGTAAACGCCACGCAACGCGCCAAGCTCGCTCAGCCGATCAGCCAACAGCCTGCTTGTGCCAACATCCACGCCGCTGCCCCCCTGAAGCGACACGATCTTCAGTTCAGGGCGCCGCGCCGCGAGGGCCGCCTGAAACGCCTCTTCTCGCGCTTCTTCTCCTGAAAAACCTTCATGACTACGCGTTGCCAGAATTGTGCCTGTGCCGCTCTGAATCACATGTGCCATCAGAAAAGCTGCGGTGCGCCCAGCCCCGGCATTATCTACCCCAACATAGGCCTGCCGATCCCCTCCAGTGATGTCTGTTACCAGTGTGACAACGGGGATTTCAGCAGTGCGCAACAAAGCCAGAGCCTCTCTGATATTTGGCGTGTCGCGCACCTTCAGAACCACCCCGTCACTGCCCCGCTTGGCAATACGCCGCAAAATGGCAACAACATCCTGCGGCTCCATCATCTCCTGCAACGTAAAACGAGGCCGACACACGGCCCCCCCTATCTCTGGCAGCACAGACTCTGTGGCAGCTTTGACTTCCCGACTGAAACGGGCGGGGGCCTCAACAACAAAATCAAAAAACAAGCGTCGCCCGCGCGCCGTAAGCTGCGCCTCCTGCGCTTCTAGCTCTTCAATCGCGGCTTTCACACGCAGACGGGTCTGTGGGCTCACATGCGCACGATTGTTCAAAACCCGATCAATGGTGGCCGGACCAAGACCCGCCTGCCGGGCGATTTCTTTTATGGGAAAACGATGTGTCATTGATGCGTTTTTGATGTGTTTTCGCCCACAACACAAGTGCAGCGCCGCCTACCTTGGCTGCAACACGGGAGGAAACAAAAATGCCAAGCAGCACCCAAACAGACGCCTACTACGACACTGACGCCTGCAAATTATCTGAATTTACAGCCTTGATTGCACAGACGACACATCCAGACGACGTGCCGCATGCCTCATCGGTAGAAAAGAATATTCCAATCTACGACATGCGCGTCTTGCGAACACACCTCGCAAATCCAGAGGCATGTCGCGCTCTGAAATCCGAATGGGCGCACGTCATACGCAACGGCGCCGGTGTCGTGGCGCTACAACACGCGTACGCAGACACGTCAGCGCTCGATCAGGCAACAACTGTCTACGAGGAAATCATAGCCAACGAAAAACAAAGCGCTGGCGGACGGGGTGATCACTTTGCCGCCTCCGGGGCCAATGACCGCGTTTGGAACGCATTGCAAAAACTATGTGAGGCCGCCCCCTCCGTTTATCTGAATTACTTCTGCAACACGGCGATTGCGGCGGTGTGTGAGGCATGGCTGGGGCCGAACTATCAGATGACGGCGCAGGTCAATCTGGTGCACCCCGGTGGCGCCGCTCAACAAGCGCACCGCGACTATCACCTCGGATTTCAATCCGCAGAGGTCTGCGCCGCTTATCCAGCGCATGTTCACGAGGTTTCCCCAATCTTGACGTTGCAGGGCGCGATCGCCCATTGCGACATGCCTTTGGAAAGCGGCCCAACAAAACTGCTGCCGTTCTCGCAAGCCTACAAACCTGGATACACCGCCTGGCGTCGACCCGACTTCCGAGCCCTGTTTGAAGAGCGCTATGTGCAATTGCCCCTGTCAAAAGGAGATGCCATGTTCTTCAACCCCGCGCTGTTTCACGCCGCAGGAGAGAACACCACCGAGTCCATCCATCGTTTCGCAAACCTATTGCAAGTCTCCTCGGCTTTTGGGCGCGCAATGGAAAGCGTGGACAGGCTGAAAATGTGCAAATTGCTATACCCTCACCTGCTCCAAGCCCAGGCCACAAACACCCTGACCGACGCAGAACTTGCCGCCACAATAGCTGCAACTGCCGAAGGCTACGCATTCCCAACCAATCTGGACCGCGATCCACCGGTCGGCGGTATGGCCCCGGAAACGCAAGCGGCGTTCCTGCTCCGGGCGCTCGCCGAGAGAACCCCGGCACAGGCTGTGTCAGACCACCTGGATCAAATGGACCACGCACGTCTGGCCTAAGCGCACTGAAGAAATCGAAAACGGGGGCCAAAGGCCCCCGCATCTATTTGAACTTGTTGTCTTTCGGGAACCCATAAGGCGGCTTTTTGCCAACCCCAGCGCGCTTGGCCAGCCATTCGGTCAAATCCGGCTCATGACGCGTTTTGCCACTGTTGCCCATCGACCATGTCAGACCGTCTTCCCACTTAAATGTGGTGATGTCGGACAAGCCGCCATCCAGCTCCAATGTGCCCTGACGCCCACGCGCCATGTTGTATTTCTGCAGACGCACACCTTTGCCCCGGCCAAGCTCGGGCAGCTCATCCACCGGGAACACAAGGAAGCGTGAGTTCTTTGACACAACAGCCACGTGATCCCCATCCACAGGTTTGCAAATCATCGCCTTCACGTCGTCTTTGACATTCAACACCTGTTTGCCAGTCCGAGTCTGAGCAATCACATCCTTCTCCGGCACCACAAAGCCGTCACCTGCGGTGGATGCCACCAACAGTTTGCGCTCCGGTGCATGGACAAAAATGTCAACGATTTCAGCCTCATTGGGCAGGTCCACCATCAGGCGCACAGGTTCGCCCATACCGCGCCCGCCGGGCAAATTGGCCGCACTCAGGGTGTAAAACCGCCCGTTGCTGCCAAACATCAAAAGCCGATCTGTGGTTTCCGCATGGAAGATAAACCGCGGCCCGTCGCCATCTTTGAATTTCAGCTCACGGGTCAGATCAATATGGCCCGACATCGCCCGGATCCAGCCCATCTGAGAGCACACAATGGTGACCGGCTCACGATCAATCATCGCCTCGATTGGCACTTCCTCGACCTCAGCGGCTTCGGCGAAAACGGTGCGCCGCGCGCCACCCTCATAGCCTTTGCCAAAGGTTTTCTTGGCCTCTTTGAGTTGCTCTGAAATGCGATCCCACTGCAAGTCTTCACTGCCCAAAAGCGCAACGATGCCAGCACGTTCTTCTTGCAGCGCATCACGTTCGCGGATCAGCTCCAGCTCTTCCAAACGGCGCAAACTGCGCAGGCGCATGTTCAGAATCGCCTCTGCCTGCACCTCTGTCAGCTGGCTCACGCCACTGCCAGGCAGCGGTGATTTATAGTCCTTCTCGCTGGTAGCGCGGGCATGCTCCAGATCCCAGTTCTCCGCCATCAACGCCTGTTTGGGCGCATCGTCATAGCGAATGATGTCAATCACCCGGTCCAGATTGAGGAACGCAATGATGAAGCCTTCCAACACTTCCAGACGATGGTCGATTTTCTCCATCCGGTGCGTCGAACGGCGGATCAACACCTCACGGCGGAAATCCAGAAACGCGCGCAGAACCTCTTTCATGGAGCAAACCTTCGGGGTCACACCATCAATCAAGACGTTCATATTCAAAGAGAATTTGATCTCCAGATCGCTGCTGCGATAGAGCATGTTCATCAGAACATCGGGCTCTACATTCTTGCTGCGCGGCTCCAGAACCAACCGAATGTCATCAGCCGATTCATCGCGGACATCCGCAAGAATAGGCACTTTCTTGGTCTGGATCAGCTCTGCGAGCTTTTCGATCAGCTTGGATTTTTGCACCTGATAGGGGATCTCGGTGACCACGATCTGCCACTGCCCACGACCCAGATCTTCCTTCTCCCATTTACAGCGCAACCGGAATGAACCACGCCCGGTGCGATAGGCCTGCGCAATGTTTTCCGCTGGCTCCACAATCACGCCACCAGTCGGGAAATCCGGCCCCGGCACGTAATTCAGCAAGGTGTCATCACGCACATCCGGCGTTTTGATCATATGCAGGCAGGCGTCACACAGCTCGCTGATGTTATGGGGCGGAATGTTGGTCGCCATCCCCACTGCAATGCCGCTGGCCCCATTGGCCAAAAGGTTCGGGAAGGTCGCAGGCAACACAACGGGCTCGCGCAGGGTCCCGTCATAATTTTCCCTGAAATCAACGGCGTCCTCGTTCAGGCCCTCCAGCAGCGCTTCCGCCACAGAGGTCATCCGCGCCTCTGTGTAACGGCTCGCCGCCGGGTTATCCCCGTCGATGTTGCCAAAGTTGCCCTGCCCGTCCACCAGCGGATAGCGCACGTTGAAATCCTGCGCCAGACGCGCCATCGCATCATAAATCGCCGCATCGCCATGCGGGTGATAGTTGCCCATCACGTCGCCGGAAATTTTCGCAGACTTACGGAAACCACCCGTCGCAGACAGCTTCAGCTCACGCATCGCATAAAGGATTCGGCGGTGTACCGGCTTCAACCCATCGCGCGCATCTGGCAGGGCGCGGTGCATAATCGTGCTCAGCGCATAGGTCAGATAGCGGTCGCCAATCGCGCGCCGCAGCGGCTCGGTCACGTTCTGGATGGGGAGCTCGTCGTCATCAATCAGATCAGTCATGCATGGGTGATAGCTTTTGGCGTGCGCACGGTAAAGCACATGCGCAGGGCCCCTCGCCGTTTTTTGCAGGACGTGCTATGATATCCCCAGATTTATTTCTGAAAAAACAATTTGAGCCGCGCAGAAAGCGCAGCCATTTTCTTTCGAAGGTTAACGTTATGAATAAGTTTGTCGTTGTGAGCCTTGGTCTCATGGCATGGTCTTTTTGGGAGCTGAGCGGCGGTGCAGATTTTGTGCCCAAGTCCAAACGCGTCGCGCAAACCCCTGTTTCTAAGGTTGATGAGGTGCTTGCCGTGAAAGACGCGCACCCCACAGTTACAGAACAGCTGCCCATCGTGAAGGTCACGCAACCCGCATCACTTTCGACCGAGACTCAGGTGGTGTCAGCTGCGAATCTCGACCCCAAACCTGCGCTCGAATCGAGCGCGAGCTCCTCCGCTTCAGAACAACCTGAAGTTAGCGTCTCCTCGCTTGCCACTGGGCTGACATCATTTGCGACCCCGGGAACACCTGTGTTTGATCTGACCCCCGCCGTGGCGCTGACGCCCATTGAAGACACCGCAACCCCGGTTTCCGCTGAAGGTCAGCCAACTGTGGCGCGCGACCTGAGAGAGGTGCGTGCCACGCGCGTGAACATGCGCGCAGGTCCGGGCACATCCTTTGGTGTGATCACCGTTCTGGATCGCGGTCGCCCTGTCGAAGTGCTCGATCAGAACACTGGCGGTTGGTTGAAGCTGCGCGATACCGAAACAGGCCAAATTGGCTGGATGGCGGCCCGCATGGTGACCGCTGCCAACTAAACGCCTGTGCGCCACACTCAGCCCTTGCGCGTGCAGTCAAACACCCTACCTTGCCCCGCAGAGTAAACGCATCATGCGGGGCAGATCCATGAGCCAAAAATCCCTTTTGATCACAGGCTGTTCAAGCGGCATTGGCCTGGACGCAGCACACCGCATGCGCGCCCAAGGCTGGCGTGTTTTTGCAAGTTGCCGCACACAAGAGGACTGCGATCGCCTCACAGCAGAAGGCTTTGAAAGCCCACGCATCGACTATTGTGATGAGGCATCCATCACCAAAGGCCTTTCTGAAGTTTTGGCCGCCACCGGCGGCACCTTGGATGCGCTGTTTAACAATGGCGCCCGCGGCCTGCCCGGCGCGGTCGAAGATCTACCAGCCGCTGGCTTCCGCAAAATCATGGAAAGCAACCTGATTGGCTGGCACGAACTCACCAGACAGGTTCTTCCCATCATGCGCGCGCAGGGGTACGGGCGCATCGTCAACAATTCGTCCGTGCTTGGATATGTCGGCCTGCGCTATCGCGCCTCTTATGTGGCGTCAAAATTCGCTCTCGAAGGCTGGAGCGACTGCCTCCGCATAGAATTGCGCGACACCCCGATCGACGTCATCTTAATAGAACCAGGCCCCATCACCTCCAGCATTCGAACAAACAGTGCCAAGCAATTCTTTGAATGGATCGACTGGGAGAATTCCCCTCACAGCGCCGCCTACCGCAAAGGCCTCGTGCGACGGTTCACTGAAAAGGAACAGAGCCTGGATCGGTTCGAGCTGCCTGCCTCGGCGGTCTGTGACAAATTGATCCATGCACTAGAGGCCCCGCGCCCAAAGGCGCGCTACCGTGTGACCAAACCCGCCCATTTCATGTACGCCTTGCGCCGTCTTCTCCCCACAAAAGCGCTCGATTGGGTGATCGCAAAAGGCTGATCCCGCGTATTTGCAATTATGGTTCTTTTTCGCAGGCAAAGCGTCTACACAGAACCACCTGACAAACGAGGAGCAGTGTCATGGCCAATGATCCCCTATTCTGGGTTGCAGCAATCGCTTGTTTTGGCGTTCTTATCGTCTTGATGGTGGGCGTTGGTGGCTTCGCAAAAGGCGGTGAATTCAACAAAAAATACGCCAACAAGATCATGCGCCTGCGCATCGGAGCCCAATTTGTTGCGGTGCTGCTGATCCTCGCATTTGTTTGGCTGCGTCAAGGGGGATGACGACATGGTAGTACTCAACAAAATCTACACCCGCACAGGCGACAAAGGCACAACAGCGCTTGGCAATGGCGACCGTGTCGCCAAATATGACGGCCGCGTGTCTGCCTATGGCACATCTGACGAACTCAATGCAGCGTTGGGCGTGGCACGGTTGCACGCCAGCGGCGACATGGATGCCGCCTTGATGCGAATCCAGAATGATCTCTTTGATCTCGGCGCCGATCTCTGCCGCCCTGACATGGCAAAAGACGCCCAAGCCGAGTACCCGCCTCTGCGCATGGCCGCCAGTCAGGTAGAGCGCCTGGAACAAGAAATCGACGCGATGAACGCGGCTCTTGAACCTCTGCGCAGCTTTGTGTTGCCCGGTGGCTCCGCACTGGCTGCACATCTTCACGTCTGTCGCACGGTTGCCCGCCGTGCAGAACGGCTGACCGTGGAACTGGCCCAACATGAAGACGTGAATGCTGATGCGGTGACATATCTGAACCGGCTCAGCGATTGGTTCTTTGTGGCGTCTCGTGTTGCAAACAACAACGGCAAAGACGACGTGCTTTGGGTGCCTGGTGCAAACCGCTGACTGTGGTGCGCGAATCAAACCCGCAGCGGCAGCACCTGATGCTGCCAGAGCTGCGGTTGACGCAAACTCACCTTACGTAAGTTTTCTGCGACGCAGCAAGAATCCTGCCCGCAACGTCACGTGAAATTGCTGATACGCGACGTCGCAGCGCGACAACGTGACGATTTTGCTCTGTTTCCGGCGCTCTCAAATATATATCAAACCGGAGAGAGCATTCGGATGAGCTGCCTAGGTGGCTTTGACAAACTATGAGGAGTGAACGCCCATGAAGGTCTTGGTACCTGTCAAGCGCGTGATTGACTATAACGTGAAAGTGCGTGTGAAAGCGGACGGCAGCGGAGTTGATCTCGCCAATGTCAAAATGTCGATGAACCCATTTGACGAGATTGCCGTCGAAGAGGCCATCCGTCTCAAGGAAGCCGGCAAAGCAGACGAAGTTGTGGCTGTTTCGATCGGTGTGA
>NZ_JAGHQX010000018.1 GCF_017744095.1 Shimia sp. R10_1
ACGAAGGGAGTGTCCGAGTAGGCGCTCTGGACCCCTTGTGTATCAAGGAAAATTGGGTCATTTGGCGCAAAACGTGTGGTGATGACGTGTGGTGATGAGATGGCCAGACTCGAGCGCAGACGCAGGCTTTACTATGCAGTGCGAGACATTCCAACAGAGCTTCAAGGCCAGATCGGGAAACGCCGTTTCTTGAAGTCCACCGGAACGGGGGATGCAGATGAGGCACGAAGGGTCGCTGCGACTTTCGATGTCTTCTGGCTTGAGAAACTGCAAGCCGCTAAGGCTGGCCCGACAGCACACTCTCAGAGTCACGAAAGCACAGAGGCACGTGTTCTCAAGGAAGCCGCATGGTGGCGGCGTAGGATTGCATCGGCGGCAAACGAACAGACCCGCCGGAAGTTCCTCGAGCAGATGAAGGAGGCTGCGTCTGAGTATGTGAACCCAGACGATCCGACGGATGAAGCGGCCCACGATCTAGCAAACCTCTTTGTCGAGGCTGCGGAGGGCAATCAAAGCCGAACCTCGGAGTCGCTTGATGAGTATCTCGCGATGAAGTCGAGAGACCTGAAAGCCAAAACGGCAGACCTGTATCGTACCAGTCTGGAGCGGTTCTGTACTCGGTTCGAACGCGTGGCCGATGTCTCCCCACGTGCGGTGCGTAGCTGGGTGACCGACATGCGCCTTGAGGGAATGAGCGACAACACTCTTCAAAGGAATTTCTCTGCGGTTCGCGGATATTGGCAGCACCTCAAGGATGCGGGTCTGGCTCCAGACGATGTCGATCCATTCGCAGGGGCGCTCAAGAACACAAACAAGTCCAAGAACCGAGTGGGCATAGCCACGCCGTACAAGCCGTTCTCTGACGTCGATGTCGTGACCTTGCTGAGGGCCGCTCGCCACAAAGGTGATGACACTCTGGCAAATCTGATAACGCTGGGGATGTGGACTGGGTGTCGTATCGGGTCGCTTTGCTTGCTCAGAGTATCGGACGTCAACGGAGACAGCTTTGAGGTCGATGATAAGACACGTGCGGGTGAGCGAACGGTCCCAATCCACAAAGAGCTGCAACCGTTGATCGACAAGCTGTGCGCTACATCGACAGATGGCTTCGTTCTGTCAGGTCTCACAACCAACAAATACGGCAACCGTGCAGATGCGGTAGGCAAGCGCTTCGGCCACCTCAAGACCGCGTTGGGCCATCAAGGCAGGCAGTGGGCGTTTCACAGCATTCGCAAGACGGTTGTAACCCAGCTTCAACGCGCGGATGTGCCTGAGGAGATCACCATGTCTATTGTGGGACACGAGAACGACTCTCTGACATATGGTTTATACAGTGATGGCCCAAGCTTGGAACAGAAGCGCAGCGCAATCGGCAAGCTCCAGTACCCCCTCTGATCGTGGCTCTGCGCTATGCCCCCGTATTCCGTGGCATGTCGTATCTTGGTCGGCCAGACGGTTTTCCTGTCGGGTTGAGATAGCTTGCGCGATACCCACGGTCTCTTTTGGGACCCATGTAGACCAATCCTGACATCTCAGCCCATTTCATCATCAAGAGGCATATCAAGATCGACAGTTCGTCGTCCTGTGCACGCATCAGGTCCACCTCTGAGGGACGCGGCAAGTGGAGATGTTCAACGAGGTAAGCGAGTTCGGGAGAGATAACGCTCCTTTCTTGAGCAAGACTTTTTTCGCCCAGTCTAACTAAGTCACGGAGCGCCACTTTCGAGACATTGGAATAGGAGAAAGGTCCTTCAAAGTGGTGTTTGTTGCGATGTGATGCTCTTTATGATTGTGTCTTGGGATAAACCTAAAAACGGAATTGCCATGGCAACTGATCGGAAACAATTAAGGCTCTGCGCCCATCGAGCCATATTTAGTGAAGAAACAAAAATCACGTTCCAAGACATCTTGGTGCAGCTTAAGCAGAACCTGCCCAAGCACTCAGATCGCTTGTTGGAACCTCTCAACTCGACTGACACCAGTGTAGCGATTTCGAAGTTCTTCTCTCACCCCAGTAACCTCGGGACAGGTGTACTCTTGAGTACATTCGTTGTTGGTCGACAGGTTAGCACGATGTCCTTTCAAAACTCAGAGGAAGAAATTGAAATTGGTACACAAACTGCAGAAGAAGGAGAGGAGTTTTTAGACAAGAACATTGCGCTCTTCGCGGTGGGCGATGTCGTTATCTCATGTGGGCTTGGAAAGAGGACAACAACCGTCTGCACTTCACTGTATCGCCTTGCAAAAAATGCACAAATTATCCCCAATACCACCTCTTTCAATTTAACAAACATGCCGCACGGAGACACCTTAAAGGCCATAAAATCAGTTGGCGTGAAGCGAGTTGAAATGGATGCTACGGCTCTCATTGGCTCTCTACCACGTTCGTTCAAAGGGGGTCTTATTGAACAACTTTTTGGAACAGGTGACAGCGGCGAGGCAATCAAGAAGAGGCGCGAAAACGTCGCCAAAATTGCCGTTTTCTCAAGTCGAATGTTCAAACGAAGTGGCTTCGGGGTTCTGGAACAAGATAAGAACATTTGGCTAGACAGCATCGCAAAAGAGGTTGTAGAAGACAAAAATATAGATGCCTACACCATCATTCTGAACAACGACGTGCCGATAAAAAGCGGCTCACTCCTTTGGCAGAAGCTTGTTTCATTGCCAGCGGATGGGACAAGCTATGATGTACAAGAGGCGCATAAAAAGATGATTGCCTTCTATCAAGAGCTTGGCGGAGAGCCCTAAGTGAAACGAACTGGACCGAGAAACCTGTTCTTTATTACCGCTGTTGTTGTCGCTGCAGCAGCGGTCGCCATATTCGCGTTCAATTTCCCATCTCCAGTTAAGGCTGTAGCTGGATTGATCGTTACCTCAATAAGTATCTTTTTTGGTATGTCTTTGGCTTTGATTTCATTTGCTTCCGCGCCTGTTCAAGTGTCTGAAATTTCCGTTCCAAAGAAGCAAGATCGTACTGAAATCGAGACTGATATCCTATGGGAAAATGGGAGAACACTTTTTCGGCAAAAGTTGGCGGTTTCGGTGTTTGTTGTGACCGTCATACTTGGAATCCTGTTTATAGGTGCTGACGACTTTGCACCCAGCTCAACTGGACTTTCCCTAGCTTCTGCCGCATTCGGATTTGCCAGCACTCTTTCATTTGCAATTTCCATCGTTTTGCCGTTTTCAATTTCTCGAGTGGTTGACCGGCACCACTATTTTCGACGCTGATGCCCCTTTGATCCCTCGTCACTAACCTTAGACCGACATCGTAGCTGAATTAAATCCCGTACTCGAGAAAGGGCGAAGCCCTCCAATCGATATCTTGATGATATCCTTATGACTGTCTGTGTGACTGTCCTTAGGGGTCTTCTTGCGGGTTGCTTGTTTAAGGGGGGTATTGAATAAACCCCCTCCTCATGGGTCCTTTAACGCAGGGACATACTTGAGGGTCTAGAGGGTAACCCTGCGAGGGAGGCACAAGACCACATACCTTCTCTCCCTCTTCGACTTCAACACCAACAACGTCCGTGTCATCGAGATCGACAATGAGCCTTGGTTTGTCGCCAAGGATGTCTGTGACGCGCTGGACATCAAGAAAGCCCGTACTTCCGTGACGGCTGTTGTCTCCGACGACAACAAGGCTCACCTTCTCAAGTCATCTCTGACTAACGCCCATGGCGTGGGCCTTAGCTACCCCAACCGTGGTGCAACCTGCATCAACGAAGCGGGTCTGTACGAACTCATCTTCACTTCCTGCAAGCCCGAGGCGATGGCCTTCAAGGACTGGGTGACAACCAGCGCCCTCCCAGCGATCCGCAAGGATGGCGGATACGTCATGGGTGAAGAGAAGCAAAAGACAGGGGCGAGCAAGTGCCTTTCGGTTTTGCGGCCACGATAGGAACGGTTCTCGAGGCTATGACGATTTAGCCGAGATCAACGCCCTTGGGGCAAAGACACATCACGTCTTTGGTTTGTCTTTTGCTTCTCGGGTACGAGGAGTTGTCGCTTGTCATTGCTGACGCGGGACCTGTGCCATCGTCGCTTCTGTGAGAGCTGAATTGATCTTCGTAAGGGTGAACTACTCAAAGCTTTCTAGAGGGCGACTTTTGGCCCCACTGGCGGGCTGAAAATACGCATCGTTAGGCGCTCGATAGGCCACGGTTCAGTAAGACGCTGTCGCCCCTGAGTCAGAATGACTCATTGGAGTGGTCTCGGGGTTATGAGACACGTTGCCCACAAAGACTAAGGAGCGTGTGAGACATAATGAAAATCGGATACGCAAGGACATCGACGTTTGAACAAAGCGCAGGACTTGAGGCGCAGATCAGGGACCTTGAGAATGCAGGCTGCGAACGCATCTTCACAGAGCAGGTGTCGTCGGTGGACCTGAGGCGGCGTGAGAAGCTCGATGAGGCGCTGGCGTTTGTGCGGCAGGGTGACACGGTTGTTGTGACGAAGCTGGATCGACTGGCCCGCTCAATGAGCCATCTTGTCGAGATCAGGCAGCAGCTCGACAGCAAGGAAGTCTCGTTGTCCATTCTGGACCTCAGCCTCGACACATCCACGGCCACGGGCAAGCTCATGATCAACTTGCTGGGCAGTGTCGCTGAGTTTGAGCGGTCAATAATGCTCGAGCGCCAACGAGAGGGCATCGCAAAAGCCAAAGCGGCAGGCAAGTACAAAGGAAGAAAGCCCACTGCGAGAGCCAAGGCTGACGAGATCAGAGCCTTGAAGGCGCAAGGTGTCTCACCAACAGAAATCGCAAGGCGTCTGGCAATTGGCCGCGCATCCGTTTACCGCATCCTCAACGACACAACAGGTACAAACCAATGACCGTCATTCGTTTTCCAAACGGCTCTCAAGATGCATCTCAAGCTGCGGCTCTGGGCAACACCATGAGCGAGACCACCCGTTTTGATGTGGTCGTGGCTGAGGATGGAATGCAAAGTATCGCTGTCGAGCGCGATGACCAGCCCCATTGTGGCATCCATCCACATGACGGTAGCTGGCATATCGTGGCTCCAGACTTTTCTGTTTTGTCAGTCCATCGTTCCGTTGAAGAGGCCGTAAGGACCATCGCCTCCTAACTTCGGTAGGTCAGAAGCTACGAGTGCCTCAAAGCGCTCGAAGGTCGCCCGAAACAAGGCCTGTGGCGCAAGCGACATACGGTCTTATAGTTTAACGTTGCTTTCCCTTGCTAGTTTCGTGGTGCTGATCTGAACGAAAGGACGGCACTATGAGCACTAAACACAAACTGTCAGCGGTACTGACTACAGCGTTGATTGGTCTTGCGGCAGCTTTTCCAGCTAACTCAGAACCGCTAGCAAAAGAGACGCTTGGACGATATGACAACCCGACAACCGATGCGGAAAAAACGCTATTTAAGGTGATGATGCACGGTATGTATCAAGGTGTTTCATGGTCAACGTCGGTGGCTGAAAGCACCGGTGGATCTCCACTCTATTGCGAGCCTAGTGACCTAGCCATGAATCTTGAAATGGTGATTGGAATTTTGCGGTCATACGCAGAGACACTCGAGAACGACATTCCGATTGGTTTGGCAATGGTCGAGGCTCTGCAAAAGACCTTCCCGTGTGAATGATTTGGCGGGGCTTTTAACACGGCGAATCTGCCTTTTCCTACATTGTTGGTAAGGGCGAACGCTTGGGGCGCTTCTGGGTGGCATCGGTCTAGTGCCAAAATTGACAGGCGATCCGTCGCCGTGGTCTGTATCCATCGGCCAAGCTCTACCTTGTCGCAGCTTCCTGCGCTCACCTGCGTTCTCCCCTGACTCGGTCTCACTCACAGAAGGGGGCATGGGGGCGACATCAGTCTCTTGTGGGGAGATATATGCCTGTAGATCACCGCACTGTTTTTTCGGTTTGGTTGCGTCTCGCACAGCACAAACTGAACAAAAACGTGTGGTGATGGCGTGTGGTGATGACGCTTGACCGCATCTTCTAAGTCATTGATTTATTAGGTGAAAAATTCGCCAAAAGGTTATGGCGGAGACGAAGGGATTCGAACCCTCGAAACGGTTTCCCGTTTACTCCCTTAGCAGGGGAGCGCCTTCGACCACTCGGCCACGTCTCCGCTGACCCGTATATTTGTACGGCATATGGGGCACAAGCCCCAAAAGTACGTTTTTGTTGCTTTTCTTGGAAAGGTTGGCCGCAAGCTGATGGGGGCGAGCGGATTCGCGGCTGATACGCCTTGTTTTATGGGGTGTGCTGGACTTCTCATATGCTTAGGTGGTCTTGAGTTGTGCCTCGCCAGTGGGGCGCATGGACGAAAAATCGGAGAATCTTTCGGTTTTAGGCAAGCCGTTCAAGGTGAAGGTGGTGTGCAGATTATTATACATTTTCAATACTTGGGGCATGGCTGCGCGCTGTGGGGTATCTGTCAGGTTTTGTATTTGCCGCGTTCGCATATCTGGACTGAAAAAGTTCAGGCGAATGCTGGTTTTTAACCTGCAACGGGACGGTTGAATCCTGCAGGCAAACGAGTCAAAAGAGCCGCAAATTCGCAGCTAGGCCGTCTTTACCCACCTAAGATTCTGCCGATAGACGCCGTAGATGGGGCCAGATTTTTCCGCCAAAACCCACTCTAATGGAGCCTGAAAATGCGCACTAAAATGCGCCCGGCAAATATTTATTGGATTTTGGATACAATGAGCCTATAAGGCCCTGCAGATGCTGTAGGGAGGATGCGTCTGGTGTATGGTATTGCACATTTCGGTGTTGGGAGTGCACGCGCTCTCAGGAGCATCCGCGCTTTTTCCTGTTCAGATCCCAAGAGCCTTCGCAGGGGCGCATTCCTTTGCGGCTAAACACTGGATGCCGGTGGCAGCCAAACCAAATCTCACAACTTGGAGACGTTGATAATGAAACTTCTGATGAAAACCGCGGCAGCCGGTGCGCTTGCCCTGTTGAGCAGCACAGCAGCTTTCGCAGCAGATATTGACCTGCGTTTTGCGGGTGTGTTCCCGATTGATCACCAGGGCACCAAAATGATGGAGCAGGTGGCAGCAGACGTGAATGCGGCTGGCGTTGGCCTCAACATGACCGTTTTCCCGGCCAACCAGCTGGGTTCTGGCGAAGCACTGTTTGAAGACGTTGCGCGCGGCAACATCGATTTTGCCTCCGCATTCATCTACTCTGACACCGACCCTCGCCTTGAGTTCCTGTCCATGCCTTTCCTGGTGAGCGGCTGGGACGATATGGACAGCGTGATGCGCAATCCAGAGTCCGAATTCAACAAGATCCTGCAAGAGATCACTGACGAATACGGCGTGAAAGTGATTGCTGGCAACCCAGAGGGTTTCGTGGGCATCGTGGCCACCAAAGAGCCAACCAACTGGAACACGCTGGAAGACAAGGGCATGAACATTCGTGTTTGGTCTTCTGCTGTTCTGAAGGAGATGATCGAGAGCTTTGGCTTCCAGGCGACCACTATGGCTTGGGGTGATATCTTCCCAGCGCTGCAGTCTGGCATTGTGGACGGCGCAATCTGCTGCACCAAGACCGCGACTTATTCCATCTTCGCGCAGTCTGATGTTGGCAGCCACTTCATCGAGTACAACACCATTCCTGAACAGACCTTCTACTATGCGTCTGAGCGTTCGCTGGCGAAGCTGAACGACGAGCAGCGTGCGGTCATCGAAACTGCTATGAAGAAAGCGTCTGACGACTTTTTCGCCTACAATCGTGAGAACGATTCTGTGTTTGAGCAGAAGCTGGTCGACAGCGGCTACACCATCCTGAAGCTCAACGCTGAAGAGCAGGCGGCAATGGTTGAGCACGTCCGCACCAACATCTGGCCAACCATGGAAAGCTCTGTTGGCAAAGACGTGATGGATCGTCTGCTTGCTGCAGGTAAGTAATTGCCTTAGTGGGCCGGTGGAAATCACCGGCCCATGCTGTATTCAGCGACTACAGACCGTCACGAAAAAGAGGCGCGCAGAATGAACATTACTGAGGAACTGCCAAAGGCCATTGGGGTGCCCCTGAGTTGGGCCATGGTTCTCATGAAAATAATTGTGACCATCTCTGGCCTGTTGATGGCCGTGACATTTGGGTTGGTTGTGATCATCCGTTACGGTTTTAATGGTGACCTGTTTGCTTATGAGGAGTGGCTTCTGGCAGCCAGTATTGTGGGTTTTTTTGCAGGGGCGGTTCTGGCGTCTGAGCGCAAACTCCATATTAACGCCGATATTCTGGGAATCGTGATTACCAACCCCCGTTTGCAATGGTGGCGAGGGTTTGTTGTCCTGACGATCGAGTTGGCGGTGACATTGTTTGTTGTCTATGCCTGCTATGTGTCGCTGGCTGATGACTTCTCTTTCCCGAGGTTCCGCTCCACGCCTGCGTTACGCATCCCGTTTGTCTCCTGGCGTATTGCGATCATGATCGCCTTCGGCTTTATGTCGATGTTCTCCGCCGCATATCTCTACGTCCATATCCGCAAAGGCCTTGGCTTGCCTCTGAAGTCGGAAAGCTCTGAAGAGGCCGCACAATGATCATTGTTGGAAGTCTAGTCATCGTTTGTGTCATGCTGCTGCTTGGCGTCAGTGTATTTGTGGCATTTGGGGCTGTTTTGGCTTTCATTGCCGTGGTTGGGGATCAATCGATCTCTGGTTATCTTCCGACTGGATCGACCGGTATCAGGTCATTGGTGCTGCTGGCGATCCCGCTGTTCATGATTGCTGGCGGCGTGATGGAAAAGGGGCGGATTGCTGCCCCGCTGGTGGCGCTTGCGGAATTGTTCATTGGCCACCTGAAAGGTGGATTGTCTGCGGCGGCGGTTCTTGCGTGTGGTGTGTTTGGGTCTATTTCCGGCGCAGCCAACGCGACGCTGACCTGTATTGGTGGCATCATGATGCCGCACCTGAAGCGGGCCAATTATCCAGCGGGTCAATCCGCAGCGCTGTTGGTTTGCGCAAGCCCGCTGGGCTTGCTGATTCCACCAAGCTCGTCGCACATTCTATATGGTTGGGTGGCGCAGCAGCATGTGTTGAAGTGCTTCCTGTCAACTGTGATCCCGGCGATGATTTTGATCACGCTTTTGATCATCACCAACCAGTTCATGCTGCGCAAATATGACAACATTGAGCTGAAGGATCGCCCTGATCCGTTTATGCCTGCACTGAAAGCGCAGGGGCGTGTTGCGGGCCCCGCGCTGATGATGCCGATCATCATCCTTGGCGGCATCTATGGCGGTATCATGACCCCAACAGAAGCGGCAGGTATTGCGGTGGTCTATGCGATACCGGTGGCGATTTATTTCTACAAAGGTCTGACCTGGAAAACCCTTGCCGAGACGGTACAGCGCTCAGGCATCACCATCGGCGTGGTGATGGTCATGATCTTTATGGTGGTGATTGTGTCTGACAATCTGATTGCGCAGGGTGCTCCACAGATCGCCAAGGACATGGTCTATTCGGTATCTGAAAACCCGATTGTCATTCTGTTGATGATCAATGTGGTGATGATCCTGATTGGCATGTTGATGGATGATATTTCCGGCTTGCTGCTCTCCACACCGATCCTGCTGCCAATTGCGCAGAGCGTAGGTATGGATCCGATTCACTTTGCTGCCGTTATCGGGGTGAATCTTGGAATGGCCAATATCACGCCACCGACCGCTCCGCTGCTGTATCTGGGCGCGCAAGTTACAGACACGCCGGTTGCGAAGATGCTGTGGCCGACGCTTGTGTTCATCGTGTTTGCTTGGTTGCCGACATTGATGTTGACGACCTTTGTGCCATCAATTGCATTGTGGTTGCCAAATCTGCTTTTGGGCTAAGGTGTGTCTGACAGTTCTTGAATGACGAAAGCCGGCGGGAATCTCGCCGGCTTTTATGTGTGAAGCAAATTATGTGGCGTGGACTGTTGGCTCATGCATATGTGAGTACGATCACTGTGGCGATGGCCAGCATGCCTGCGGTGACAAAACCTGTATACTCCAATGCGCTCAGAAATTTGCGTGTCATTTGGAGTGTCCTTTTCTGAATCAATGTGTCTGTACGATGGCGCCCGTTTAGGGGGCAAGCTGGGTCGCGAGAAGAATTTCATTCGCATGTCCGCTATGCGTGTTTGTGTTGGCTGTTGGCGTCGGATTCTCCGGTGTGAAAGCAGTTTCTTGGATACATCGTCATTTTCTATTGGATTTTGGATCCAATTATTGTAGCTGGAGTGGCATAGGAGATTGTCCTTTTGAATCGCTAGTCAAGTGCGGTGGTTGTGAGGTTGATCTTCGGAGGGCGCGCCCTCCTTATCCGTCAACATATGGCGCTTGCGCCAGCCTTCAGACAGGAGATCCCATGTCGACCACCGTTTTTGCTGGCACCATGCCCGCGCTGATGACCCCATGCAAAGAAGACCGCACACCAGACTATGATGCGCTGGTAAAGAAAGGTCATGACATGATCGAAGCCGGTATGTCGGCTGTGGTCTATTGCGGCTCCATGGGGGACTGGCCGCTATTGTCCGATGAAGAGCGCATGACGGGCGTGGAGCGCCTTGTTGAAGCGGGTATTCCTGTTGTTGTGGGTACCGGTGCGATCAACTCCAAATCTGCTGTGGCACATGCGGCACACGCGCAAAAAGTTGGCGCGGCTGGCCTTATGGTGATCCCGCGTGTTCTGTCTCGCGGTACATCGATGGCTGCGCAGAAGAACCACTTCAAAGCCATCCTGGAAGCGGCACCTGATGTGCCTGCGATCATTTATAACAGTCCGGTTTATGGCTTCGCCACCCGCGCAGACCTCTTCTTTGCCCTGCGTGCAGAGCACAAGAACCTCGTTGGTTTCAAAGAGTTTGGTGGCAAAGATGATTTGCGTTATGCCGCAGAACACATCACCAGCCAGGACGAACAAGTCACGCTTATGGTGGGTGTGGACACCGAAGTGTACCACGGGTTCGTAAACTGTGGCGCAACCGGTTCCATCACTGGTATTGGGACGGCCCTGCCAAAAGAAGCCCTGTTGCTGGCATCCTTGTCGCAGAAGGCTGCACAAGGCAACGCGGAAGCGCGCAAGCGCGCGCAGGAGCTGGAAGAAGCCTTTGGTGTTCTGTCGAGCTTTGATGAAGGCACGGATCTGGTGCTGTACTACAAGTACCTGCTCGTCCTGAATGGTGAAGAAGAATACCGTTTGCACTTCAATGAAACCGATGTTCTGTCTAATGCGCAGCGCAACTATTGCGAGCAACAGTACACACTGTTCCGCAATTGGTTTGCCGACTGGAGCAAGCAGGGCGGGGTGATTGCTGAATGCATGTGATTGACAGTCACACAGGAGGAATGCCCACACGGGTGATCCTTGATGGAGGTCCGGACCTTGGGTCTGGGCCTCTGGCCGATCAGGCGCGCGCTTTGGCGACCGAGCACGAAGCGTTTTACAAGTCCATCCTGCTTGAGCCGCGTGGGCAACCCGGCATGGTGGGGGCACTGTTGGTGCCGCCGCAGGATCCGACGTGCGAAGTGGGTGTGATCTATTTCGACGCCGATGCCGTTTTGGGCATGTGTGGCCATGGTACGATTGGGCTTGGCGTGACACTGGCGCATATGGGCCGCATTGGCGTGGGCACGCACCGGATTGAAACCCCGGTTGGGGTGATCTCGATTGATGTGCTGGACGCCAACACTGTGCGTGTGACCAATGTAGAAAGCCGCCGTGTCAAAGCAGATGTGACTGTTGACGTGCCAGACTATGGCCCGATGACAGGCGATCTTGCCTATGGCGGAAATTGGTTTTTCATTGTTGATCCCAGCCCGATGCCGGTCAAAAGCGCCGATATTCGTACGTTGACGGATCTGGCCATAGCCACGCGGGAGGCCTGTGTTGCGCAGGGTGTTGTGGGGGAAAACGGCGAGCTGGTGGACCACGTTGTGTTCCAAGGCGTGTCTCCGAAAGAGGGAGTTCACAGCCGCAATTTCGTACTGTGCCCAGATGACGAATATGATCGGTCGCCCTGTGGCACAGGCAGCTCTGCGCGACTGGCGTGTCTCGCAGCATCTGGCCGCCTCGCGCCCGGTGAAGAGATCGTACAGGAAAGCGTGATTGGCAGCCCTTATCGACTGTCTTACCAGATTGGTGAGGCAGGGGGCGTGGTCCCAACGATTGTGGGGCAGGCCTACATTATGGCTGAAGGTACGCTCCTCTTTGGCGATGATGACCCCTTTAAGGCGGGCATTACTGACTAACTGGATCGGGCGCATCTGCGCCCAGTCAATTGCTTTTGTCCTCACTGGCCTGAGGGCGCGCCAAAATGGTCTGGGAGATAGGGATGCAGGACGCGCGAGAGATTGTGGTGATTGGTGCCGGTGTTGTGGGCATCAGTGCGGCACTGGAGTTGCAGAGCCGCGGGCATCAGGTCACGGTTTTGGATCGCAAAGGGGTTGCGGCAGAAACTTCGCAAGGCAATGCGGGCGCTTTTGCCTATACTGATATTGTGCCGCTGGCGACGCCCGGCATCATGCGCAAAGCCCCCAAGTGGCTGTTTGATCCTTTGGGGCCACTGTCGGTGCCGCCACGCTACGCCCTCAAGATCGCGCCATGGATGTTGCGTTTCTGGCGGGCAAGCTGGCGCGATCGGTATCTGGCGTCCTTGTCGGCGCAATCGGCGTTGATGGATTTCAGTCGCGCGGCTTTGGAGCGTCAGATCGCAGCGGTGGACGGTGAGCCGATGATGCAGCGCGAAGGGCAGATTATGCTGTATGAATCCGAGGCGGAGCTGCGTGCCAGCATGCCCAGCTGGGAGCTGCGCAAGCAGCATGGGATCCCGTTTGAGCTGCTCAAAAGTGCAGATGCGATTGCAGAGATCCAGCCTGGACTGAGTCGTCAGTTCACCCATGCGGGCTATACGCCGACGTGGATGAACACAGCGGATCCTGCCGCTTGGACGCAGCACTTGGCGGATCAGTTTATGGCACGTGGTGGGCGTTTGCAGATAGCGCAGGTCATGGATGTGCAGGCCCAAGACCAAAAGGTGCGGCTGAGCACATCGGATGGTGAGATAGTCGCGGACAAGCTCGTGATCAGTGCCGGGGCGTGGTCACATAAATTGGCGGCGCGCTTGGGGGATAAGATCCCGCTGGAAACCGAACGGGGTTACAACACGACCTTGCCTGAAGGGGCGTTTGATTTGCGCACGCATGTCACCTTTGGGGGGCATGGTTTTGTTATGACGCGCATCAATGGTGGTGTGCGCGTCGGTGGCGCTGTGGAGCTTGGCGGATTGGATCTGCCACCAAATTACAAGCGCGCGGATACCCTGCTTGCGAAGGCAAAGCGATTTGCCCCTGATCTGAACACTTCAGGTGGGACGCAATGGATGGGCTTCCGCCCTTCTTTGCCTGACAGTTTGCCGGTTATTGATCATGCACCGGGGGCGCGGCAGGTGATTTATGCCTTTGGCCATGGACATTTGGGACTTACCCAATCGGCGGGGACAGCCGAGCTTGTGGCGGCGCTGGTCGAAGGAAAAACGCCGCAAGTCGATATGTCGGCATTTGCCGCAACACGGTTCTAAGTTTGCGCCAGAACAACACTATAGAGGAGGCAGCATGCGCAGCAGCAAAACAATTCACGTGATTTCCGCCCATGCAGAAGGCGAAGTTGGTGATGTGATCGTGGGGGGGGTTTTGCCGCCGCCCGGTGAAACGCTTTGGGAGCAGCGTCGGTTCATTGCGGAGGATCAGACCCTGCGTAATTTTGTATTGAATGAGCCTCGTGGTGGTGTGTTCCGCCATGTCAACTTGCTTGTGCCTCCGAAACATCCAGAGGCCGATGCCGCTTGGATCATCATGGAGCCTGAAGACACGCCACCGATGTCGGGGTCGAATTCTATCTGTGTGTCTACCGTATTGCTGGATGGCGGGTTGATCCCGATGCAGGAGCCGGTCACCCATATGACACTTGAGGCGCCGGGGGGGCTCGTTCGGGTGCGCGCGGAGTGCAAAAATGGCAAGGCAGAGCGAATTTTTGTTCAGAATTTGCCCAGTTTTGCTGGACAGCTGGATGTCGTACTTGAAGTCGAGGGGCTTGGCTCTATCACGGTTGATACCGCATATGGCGGTGACAGTTTTGTGGTGGTGGACGCAAAGGCACTTGGTTTTCAAATCGTCGAAAGCGAAGCTAAAGACATTGCGCAGTTGGGGGTGAAGATCACCAATGCGGCGAACGAACAGCTGGGGTTCCATCACCCAGAGAACCCTGATTGGAAGCACATTTCTTTCTGCGCATTCTGCGGGCCGCTCAGTGAAACAGAGACCGGTCTGACTGGAAAATCCGCGGTGGCGATTCAGCCGGGTAAGGTGGACCGTTCTCCAACCGGCACGGCTGTATCGGCGCGAATGGCTTTGATGGCCGCGCGGGGACAGATGACACAGGGGCAAACCTTTGAAGCGGTTTCCATCATCGGGTCTCGCTTCACAGGACGTATCGTTGACACGACAACAGTGGGCGGACAGGCGGCGATTGTCCCCGAGATTTCCGGGCGCGGCTGGGTCACGGGCATTCACCAGCACATGCTGGATCCGTCGGATCCTTGGCCTGGTGGGTATCGTTTGCGCGATACCTGGGGTGCGTGACAGACAGATTTGAACAAAACGCCCAGCCAAGTGGCTGGGCGTTTCTTTTTAGGCTTTCAGAGCTACCAGATCGTCAAACAAGGTTTGGGGCACTTCAACATACCCACGCTCCAGATTGCGGGCGCGGGCGGCAAAGCGCCGTTGCGATGGCAATCGTGCACCTTGGTCAACAATGTCGGCAAATAGGCGTTCGGCGCGGGCATCATTGTCGGCCACGTGGCCATTGCTGAAATGGTTCGGATCAAACGCCAGAAGGATTTCTCCATGATAGGGGGCCCCGCCTGCGCCATTGGCAAAGGCCATGCTCTCCATGCTGGTGAGATCATCAATCAGGGGGCCTGCCAGCAACTCCACCATGATGGATAGCGCGGAGCCCTTGTAGCTGCCAAAAGTCAGCATGGCGCCATCCATCGCGGCTTGTGCATCGGTGGTTGGCTTGCCGTCTTTGTCTATCGCCACGCCTTCGGGCAGAGGCTTGCCCGCGCGCCGATAGAGTTCAATCTCTCCGCGTGCAAAGCCGCTGGTCGCGAAATCGAATGTAAACGGGTCTTTGCCGATGCGGGGCCATGAGAACGCGATTGGATTGGTGCCAAGGCTGCCACGCGTGCCGCCTGCTGGGGCCACCCAAGCGTGGCTTGGAACCATCGCCAAACCCGCTAGGCCTTCGTTTGAAAGGCGTTCTACTTCGGGCCATAGAGCTGAGAAATGGAAGCAATTGTTGATTGCCATTGCTGCAATTCCATGTTGTCGGGTCTTTTTGACGAGCGTTGGCAATGCCTTTTCAAATGCAAGCAATGACATGCCGCCTTTGGCATCGACGCGCACGATTGCGTTGTCGGTTTCTGCGAGTTCAGGTTTGACGTGACCGTCGATCTGTCCCGCTTGCATGGTTTGAGCGCACATGAACAAACGGAAGAGGCCATGAGACTGGCAATCGTCGAGCTGACATCGATATAGCATGTCAGTTATGGCGTCTGCGTGCTCTTGGCCATATCCGACAGAGGTCAAGACTTCCTGACAGAGCGTCTGAATGTCGTCGAGTTTCAGTTTTTTCATAGCGCTCATGAGAATTCCCTGATTTCGTTTTTGGTGCAGCAAGAAGATGTTAGGATATTGGATACAAAAATCATATTCATCCAGCAATCCAGATTTCAGGTTTTTTTGCCAATGTTTTCAGTGTAACTCTTCATTTGAGCGTATTGCATCCAGAATACAAAAGCGAAGACCAATATGTCAGCCACTCGTGCCGTTAAGAAGCAAAGCCTTCCCGAACTGATCACAAACGACTTGCGTGAGCGTATCCTAAGTGGGGATCTCAAGGAAGGTGAGGCTATTCGGCAGGAATTGCTCGCGGAAGAATATGAGGTTTCTAGGATGCCTGTACGGGAGGCGTTGAAGCGACTGAGTGCAGAAGGTTTGGTGCAGTGGGAAAACAACCGTGGTGGGTATGTGATGAAACATTCCCTACGAGAGATCGGTGAGATTTTCGACCTGCGGGTTTTGCTTGAAGTAGATCTGTTTCGGCGAGCGATTCCAGAGATGGGCGCCTTAGAATTCGAAAAGTGCGAGGAAATCCTGACCGATATGGAGACTTCTTACCGTCAGGATGATGTGTCACGTTGGGGAAAGTTAAACTACGACTATCATTGTGCGCTGTACAGTGCAGCAGGGCGGCGGCTTTCTGATGAGATGCTCGCGCGTTTGAATGTGCACTCTGATCGGTATGTGCGCATCCATTTAAGTGTGATGCGACAACGGGAGCCAGCGCAACAAGAGCATCGTAGGCTTTTGGAGCTTGCGCGTGCTGGCAATGTTGATGGGGCTTGCGAACTGCTGAGTCAGCATATCACACGCACTAAAGCAGAGCTTTTAGAAATGATCGCAGCGCAGCGAAAGGATGAAGTCAGTTAGCCCAACTTGGTGTTGGCTGGTCGATATGGACGGGTTGTCACAGGAATCATAATTGGATACAATATCCATAACTTTATTCACTACCGATGGATCCGAGCCTATGTCGTTCACACCTCACGGAAAACACTTGATTGCTGGCACTTGGAAAGAAGGTGCTGACACCTTTATGTCCAGTCCAGCCCATGGACCGAGCCATACATATGCCATTGGTCGTGTCTCAGATGTTGCTGCGGCTGCTGAAGCTGCTGAAAAGGCCTTCTGGAGCTTTGGGTACACAACGCGGGAAACACGCGCGACTTTTCTAAACGCTATCGCCGATGAGATTGAAGCCCGCGCTGAAGCCATCACGGAAATTGGCACGCAGGAGACCGGGTTGCCTGAGGCGCGTCTGCAGGGTGAGCGAGGTCGCACCACAGGCCAATTGCGCCTGTTTGCAAGCCACATTCTGCAAGGCGACTATCTCGATCGCCGCCACGACGTTGCGTTGCCTGACCGGGCACCTTTGCCGCGTCCTGACCTGAAGATGGTGCAGCGCCCGATTGGGCCGGTCGCTGTGTTTGGCGCCTCAAACTTTCCCTTGGCGTTTTCCACGGCGGGCGGTGATACCGCAGCAGCGCTTGCCGCAGGTTGTCCGGTTGTTGTGAAAAGCCACTCCGCGCACCCGGGTACAGGTGAAATCATCGCAGAAGCCATTCACGCTGCCATTCAAAAGTGTGACATTGATCCTGGTGTTTTCAGTTTTATTCAAGGTGGAGACCGCGCGGTTGGCGCAGCGTTGGTGCAGCATCCTTTGATTAAGGCGGTTGGTTTTACCGGTTCTCTAGCGGGCGGCCGCGCCTTGTTTGATCTTTGCGCGCAACGTGCAGAACCAATCCCGTTTTTTGGCGAGCTCGGCTCGGTCAATCCGATGTTTGTGCTCGACAACGCACTCAGTAACCGCGGTGCAGAGATCGGCGCTGGTTGGGCAGGGTCGCTGACTATGGGCGCAGGCCAATTTTGTACAAACCCCGGTATCGTTGTGATGAAAGCTGGGGCCGAAGCTGATGCTTTTGTTGCTGCGGCACAAGAAGCGCTTGCGCAAGTTGGGGCGCAAACCATGCTGACCGATGGCATTGCGACCGCTTATCGCGACGGGCAGCGCCGCGTCGCCGAAACCAGCGGTGTTCAAGAGGTGTTGACCTCCGTTTGTGATCAACGTGACGCGACACCGTATCTCTATAAAACAACGGTAAAAAACTGGCTGGACAACCATGTCCTGGCCGAGGAGGTGTTTGGGCCCCTTGGTGTTGTTGTGGAAGTCGATGACATCGAAGAAGCGCGCGAGATTGCCCGGAATCTGCAAGGTCAATTGACATGTACGCTGCATATGGACGATGCGGATATGGCAGACGCTCAGAGCCTAATGCCGATTTTGGAGCGCAAGGCGGGTCGCCTGCTGGCCAATGGTTTCCCGACGGGCGTTGAGGTGTCTGATACGATGGTACATGGCGGGCCGTACCCTGCGTCCACAAACTTTGGTGCAACATCCGTGGGTACACTGTCGATCCGCCGTTTCCTGCGACCGGTTTGCTATCAAAATCTTCCAGATGTGCTGGTGCCTGAAACCGGCGCGTAATCCCCCGGCTTAACTTAACAATCAGCGCTTTCCATATGCTATGAGCTTGGGATCTGGAGAGCGCGTCATGTTTGCATGTGCTGGAACGTGATCTGCGCAGATGCGCCAGTATGTGATAGCAAACAACGCCCTGAGTTTATCGGGCCCGCCGCTTGGCTTGGCGGGCCTGATATTCAAGCGAACCTACGTGCGTATAAAATCAGAGCAACGGTCACCAATCATGATCGATGGTGCATTGGTGTTTCCATTGGTAATCGTCGGCATGATGGAGGCATCCGCGACACGCAGTCCGGCGATGCCGTGCACCTTTAGTTGGGCATCGACCACAGCCATATCGTCTGAGCCCATTTTGCATGTCCCCACTGGGTGGTAGATTGTTTGTACGTTGTCGCGCAGCCAGTCTCGGATCTGTTCATCGGTTTGTACCGACGCGCCCGGGAAGCGTTCCGCGCCGCGGTATGGATCCATTGCGGGTTGCGTCATGATTTTGCGTGCAATTTTGACGCCTTCAAGCATCACTTCGAGGTCATGTGGATCGCCAAAGCAATTCGGATTGATGTTGGGGGGCATCTTGGGATCTGCGGAGCTTAGAGTCAGTTCTCCCACCGATTTCGTTCCGACGATGCCAGGCAACAGGGTAAAGCCTTCTGTGCCATCTGAGGGGTTTCCCGCACCATCAGAGACGAACCAGGTTGGCGTGAAATGAAACTGCAAATCGGGAGCGCGCGCTTCGTCCATGACGGTGAGGTATCCGCCTGCTTCCCCGATATTAGATGTCAGAAGACCCATGCCCTTTTCTGTCAGCAGTTTGGCTTGCTCTGGGGTTGTCGCATTTGCGAGCGTGACAGGTTGTGTGCATTCGTAGGCGACAGGTGCCATGAAGTGGTCTTGAAGATTTTTGCCCACGCCTGGTAAATCTAGTTCGACACTTATGCCGAGGGCCTCCAGATCCTCTTTTGGCCCAATGCCAGACAGCAAGAGGATATGTGGTGACCCATAAGCCCCTGCGGAAAGAATTACTTCCGAAGTTGCGAACACGTCAAATGCTTCACCGTCAGCCTCAAATCGCACGCCCTTGCAGCGACCATTTTCGATAATCAGCCGATGCACCAACGCTTCAGCTTGAATGGCAAGGTTGTCGCGTTCGAGTGCAGGGTGCAAAAATGCGACGGCTGATGAGTTGCGGAACCCACCTTGTTGCGTGACTTGGTAAAAACCGAAGCCTTCTTGATCATAGCCATCATTAAAGTCTGTGCGTGCTGGATACCCTGCTTCAAGTGCAGCGTTTAGCATGGCTTGGCTGGTCGGATTTGGATCACGAAGGTCTGCGACATTGAGCTCGCCACCAACGCCATGCGCCTCATCTGCGCCGCGCTCGTTGTTTTCAAAGCGTTTGAAGACCGGCAGTAGATCAGCGTAGCTCCAACCGGGGTTGTCTTTGCCCCAATCGTCAAAGCCTGCCGGGTTCCCGCGTTTATAGATCATGGCATTCATAGAGCTGGTGCCGCCATACATTTTCCCGCGTGGAGTGTAGAGCGTATTGCCCTTGGCACTTTCCTGAGGCGTTGTGATGAAACCCCAGTCTAGTTCAGTGCCAAACAGGTTTGGAAACGCAGCAGGTATGTGAATAAACTGGTTTTCGTCCGGCGGGCCTGCTTCCAACACAAGCACCGACTTGTCTGGGTCTTCTGAGAGGCGCGCGGCGAGGGCACATCCTGCCGAGCCCGCACCGATGATGATGTAGTCATAGCTCTCTGCCGCCTGTGCCGCTGCGTGGCGTGCGCCGAGCGTCAGAGGCGCGCTTGCTGCTATCCCAAGCGCTGCAGTGGCTCGCAAGAATGATCGGCGCGACATGCGCCCGCTCTCAAAGTCAGCGCGTAAAGCGCGCTGTTGTTTCCCTGTGCCTGTCGACGTCATCTTATCCTCCCTAGTCAGATGCGTTGATATGTTGAATGTCGTTCTTCAGCTTTGGTTCGAACCCCGTAAAGTGAGCAAGTCGGTCTGGGGTTTGTCCAGTCTAAAAACCCTCGTTTAAGATGAGAGACCATAGACTTTGGTCGCGACTTTGGTGTGGGAGGGGCTGAAAATGGTCAAAGCATATCAGGCGACGAGCACTTGTTTGGCAGGTTTTGTTAGTAAGAACGACAGGATCTTTTTGGGCCTTCAAACGGTATTCTCCGTTTGAATACCTCTATGTGCTGTAGTTTGTCAGCGCCAACTGCTTGGTGCGTCCTAAGATTGAAGCGCTCCGCTGGGGGCAACCTTATCGTCAAAAGCTGTCTGTGAAGTGGAATCCAATAAATTGTGGATTCTTCGTCGTGAGAGGCTCCCAATAGGAACCTCTTTTGGGTCAATAGACTAATCTGAACTGCAAGAGTTGAGAGGCGTCAAACTGGCGTTTTTTCGTGTAAAACCAGAACAGCCATTTTGCTGTCTTCAAAACAGCTGTACGTCGCCAATGCTTGTCTCTGCCGCAGGTTTCTTAGACGCGATGCGCTGTGCGGATTCCTCTTCGATCAGACGTGTGTCTTTCATGAAGCGACGCTGTATGCGGCCACCAACTGGCCAGAACCGCAAGTTGCGACCGCGCTGTCCGCCAAGGCAACAGTCCACCAACTCGAACCCTTCGTTTTTGACAAACCAGGTTGCGAACTCTGCGTTTTTGGTGCCAATGTCGATGCGGCTATTGAACATCTTCGCACCTCCCAGCAGTTTGACGCGTAGTCGCTCACGTCGTGCACCTGCCTGAATGAGCCCATTCACCAAGAGTTCCATTGCGTGTACACCATGGCTCATGCCGCCATTGGAACCAGTCTCGGTTCCTGGCAATAGGAAGTGGTTCATACCACCAACACCTGCGACTTCGTCCCACATACAAGCGGCCACGCAGGAACCGAGAATGGTGGTCATCACGAGCTGAGGATCGTTTGAAACCTGCACGTCTCCCTGCAGGAGGGGCTGCACGTTAAATCCCTTTATCGCTTCTGCTTCTGCTAGGCTCATAGCGCGTTCCGTTCTTCAGATTGGCTTTTCAAGACTTCTGATCTTGAATGTTTAGGGCTCTTGGGGGCGACGGAGTTCAAAAATCTTCCCAACCTTCGCTTGAGAGGTCGTTCATTTCTTGGTTCACTGCCGCCGCCTTTGGTGCGGCAGAGCGTGATTTGAATTCGATAACAGGTGCGCCTTTCGCAGTGTCGGATTTTTGTCTGGCCGGTTTTTGTGTTGTCACGCTGACTTTCGTTTTCTTCTTCTTTTCGGCCTTTGGTGTCGATCCTGCGGCTTTCTTAGACTTTTTAGTTTGCGTCTTGGTGTCTTTTGCGACGTCGTCATCCCATTCTTTTGCCTTGGCTTCTACCTCTGCGGTTGGCTTAGCAGCGGCAGGCTTCGGCTTTTGGTTTTCAACAGGATTTTCTTGCGTATTCTTGTGAGACGGTTTTTTTGCCTCTGGTCTTTTGGGTGTGCCTTTGTCGTCTGGCGCAGCAGATTTTGTAGGTGGTGTGGTCCCTGTCAAGCGGAAGCTGTGCAATACATCAGTCATGCGGCTCGCTTCACTCGACAGATTGCGCGTGGCGGCAGAAGCTTCCTCAATCATAGCGGCATTCCGCTGGGTGACGCGGTCCAGCTCAGTGACGCTTTCCTTGATCTCTACAAGGTTGTCGGCTTGATCGCGCGATCCGGTCGCAATCTGTGAGACCAGCTCTGATGCTTGGTTGACGCCTGTGATGATCTCTTGCAGTGCTTCGCCCGCTTTGTTGACCAGGTCACTCCCTTTGGTGACCTGTTCCCCGGAGCGGTGAATAAGATCCTTGATTTCATTCGCCGATTCCGACGCGCGTTGTGCAAGTGCGCGGACTTCAGATGCTACCACGGCGAATCCGCGTCCGGCCTCTCCTGCACGCGCGGCTTCAACACCAGCGTTGAGTGCAAGCAGATTGGTCTGGAAGGCGATGTCATCAATCACACCGATGATTGCGGTGATCTGTTCGGAGCTTTCCTCGATATTGCGCATTGCCGCAACAGTCAGTTCGACGACTTCACCACCTGCCTGTGCTTGCGCTCGGTTGCGCCCAATGAGTTCGCTTGCGTCGGCTGCGTTGCCTGCGGTTTGCTCCACAGAGCTGCTGAGCGTTTCAATTGCGGCAGCAGATTCTTCAAGAGTCACCGCCTGCGCTTCGGAACGTTTGGACTGATCGACAACGCTTTCAGAGATTTCCTGAGCGCTTGAGCGCACAGATTCCGCGGTTTGCGATGCGGTGGACAAAACGCCGTGGAGATTTTTCTGAACTGCGTTAAAGTCGTCGCAGATTTTGATATGGTCTTCTTTCAGGTCAGAAAATTCAGACTTGTCTATATTGCGTCCCACCTGCCCATTTGCAATCTCTGCCAAGCCTTCTGCCAAACGGGAGAAAACCTTCTTCAGGGCATCATCTTCTTTGGAGCGAAGCGCGCGGGTCTCTTGCTCATCGGCCAAGCGTTCCTTGAACGTTTCAAGGCGTTGCGCGATCAAGCCGATTTCATCGGTGCGATCCGTATAGTCGATTTCGACGTCAAAGTTATGGTCTGCAATTTCTTCTACGATCACGCTGAGGTCTTTGACCGGGCGGCTGACGACCCGAGCAAGCTGATAAATGATCAGCCCAATCGCAAGCAAAGATGCGAGCGCTGTGCGGGTCATATCAATGATCACTTCAAACAGTGTTTCAGCGCGCGCATTAGAAATGTCGATTGCGTAGTTGAATTGACCAACAACGCCTCTGGCGCCGGGAGCTTCTATTGCGATTTGACCGGCATAGACGTCCCCATCCAGCATAGCGTAACGCTCGCCCGCCTCGCCAGAAACGGAATGCACGGTTGAGAGCGCCGTTTCCACCGCTGCATCGCGTGCACCTTCTTGGTTGAAGCTATAAAGCAGCTCGCCAGCAGGAGAAAAAATATCAACGGCGGCGAACTGCGGATCTTTCTCAATCAGCTTCGCAACTGTTGCCTGGATACGCTCGGGATCTTGAAACTGTGTTGGTGCTATGAGCTGGGTCGAAAAGAGATCGACAACCAGCTCATAGCGTTTCGCCAAACGTTTTTCGGTATTACTCTGCTCTAGAAAATACTCCACGACCGTCCCTACGGCCAAGCCCAAGAAGGCACATACGGCAACTGTCCAAAACAGTTTGGCTTTGATGCTGGTGCCTGCAGATTGGCGGTGCGTCGGAGAATTATTGGTCATTTTTTTGTCCTAGAGGTAGCCGCAATACGAAAGGGAAGGCTGAAGCCCTTTAGATCGAGGCGCCTTTCTGCGTGACTTGAGAAGCTTTGCCAGACAGCTCTGCGAGGCAACGATCGGTGTTGTCATGGAAATTTTCGAGACGCGCAATAATACCGTCCAAGCCGCTATCGACATCGCGCATGCGTCCGCTTTCCACTTTGCAAAGCAGTTTCACAACGTCCAGACCATTGATCCGGCGGCGCAAACTGCGGCAGATGTCAGGGATGGACTTGCCGATTGAAGAAATTTCAATAAGCCGCGCGCGGCTTTTGTTTTGCAGCTTTTCACGATGCTCCTGGAGCATGCGCACATCGTCGTCTATGCAATTTTCTTGTTTTTGCACGGCTTCGCACGCCTCACTAAAGAGCTGCGAGGACTGAAGCGTCGTACGCCCTTGCAAAACCGCGCTGTGCATCTGTTGCAAGGCGCCCGTTTCAGGGTCATGGAGCCGCCCGACAAGGCCATGCATTTCTTTGGCCATCGCATCGTAGTTCTGCGAGATTGTACCAAGCGCAGCGCCAGCACCTTCAAGACGCCCTGCCAAAATGCGTAGGTTCACGGGCTCGCCACGGACGCGTTCAAACCCCTGTTCGATGTTGTTGACCAGCCCTTGCATGTCGCTGATGAGCGTTTCGAGTTCATCCATTGTGGCAAATGAATTGACCAAATCGGCGCTCATGCGATCCCGATTTTTGAATTCAGCATTCAAAGCATAACTTGTGTAAGCGTCCAGGTTCGCGAAACCTTCTTCTTGCAGCATGGCTTTAAATCTGTTCGCGCTTTGCTCCGGCGTGAGGCCGTTCGCTTCTTCCCTCAGAAGCTCGGCATAGAGCTTTTTGGTTTTTTCAAAGAGCTCTGTTTCCGGTTTGATGCGCGAAGACAGGTAACCGTTTTCGGTATGCGTCATAACCGCGAGCACCCAATAGTAGTCGCCGTTTTTTGTGCGGTTTTTAACGTATGCACAGAGCGGGAGACCTGCCTTGAGGGTTTCCCAGACCAGATAGAAGATCCCTTTGGGCATGTCAGGGTGGCGCACGATCTTATGTGGTGCCCCCATCAGTTCCTCTTGGCCGAAGCCCGCGATTTCGCAGAACGACTCGCTGGCGAAGGTGATTACCCCGCGTTGGTCTGTCGCAGAAACGAGGATCTTTTCGGCTGGAAACCGGACTTCGGTTTCCGCGTTGTCCGTACCGGTGCTGGCGATCTTGGTCATGGCGTTCATGAGAGTCATCCCAATTATTCGTTGCTGAGCACGCGTGGCTCAGAAGAGGTTAACTGTGCCTGCATCAGGCGACATTTCTGTGGTTGTTGCTGCGTTAGAAAGACGAGACTTGAGATAGTCCAAGCGGACGCTGTCCTGCAGATCCTGCACATTGAGATCTGGGCCAGCGCCAATCAGTTTGGACATGTTGCCAAGCAAAACCGCGATGTCATCGAGATGCTGAAAGAGCGCATCGACGCGCTGTAAATCGCGGATCTTGGATTGATCCGCGCCGCTCAAGTCCAACTCACTGGTCAGATTGTCCAATGCATGCGCAATGGACGCGAGATCAGCCACATCTTCAGCGATCGTGTTCAATACATCTGCGGTGGTACGAGTGGTCATACGCAATCCCCCAGTGAAGCCCCTATAGGGGCCCCACGACCTTCTCGATGCAGGCTTTCAACTGCGCGGTCTGAAACGGCTTCTTAATGAAGTTGTTCATGCCGAGTTGGACACCTTTGTTGATCGTTTCTGGATCAGCCCGACCAGTGATCAGGATAAAACCCGTACGGGCGGTCGCTTTGTTGGAGCGGATGCCTTCCAACAGCTGCAGACCGTCCATGCCTGGCATGTTGTAGTCAGACAGAATGAGGTGAACGGGCTTTGCGCCTAGGCTGCGCCAGGCATTCGCACCGTCGTTTTCTGTACGGTAGTTGACGATCCCGATTTCATCGAGCGCCTGCGTGATGAGACCACGACTTGTGGACATGTCGTCCACTACCAAGATATGTAGCTTATCTTTCAAGCTCATTTTGAGTTCCCCATGTGCATTGATGCGTTTGCGGACGTGCCGCCGACGCGGGAGGTGCTTGTCGAAAAGACGCCGCGTCCCACTGTGTGGAACATTTCTGCATGTTCCGGGCCAATTCCCTCGGAGTGACCCAGGAAGAGCAGACCATCTTGGCAAAGTTGTTCACCAAACCGGCGCCAAAGGCGGCTTTGGGTTGGTGCATCAAAATAGATCGCAACATTGCGACACATGATGATGTCAAACTTGCCCTTGAACGGCCACTCACCGTGCAAGTTGAGGCGTCTAAAGCTGATCAGGTTGCGCGCTTTGTCGCTTACTGAACTTCGGTCTCTCGCCCCCTCATGGGGGGAGAAATATTTGTTGGCCTGCCCATTGGGCAGAGAGGTTGTGGATGACGTTGGATATACGCCACGTTTGGCCGTGGCCAAAATTTCGGTGTCGATATCCGTTGCCAGTATTTTCACATCCAGACTTTCGGCTTCCGGGCAGGCGTCCAAGACATGGAATGCCAGACCGTAAGGCTCTTCCCCGCTGGAACATCCAGCAGACCAAATTCTCACGCGTTTGCCGCGGCGTGCCTTAGCCATGAGATCTGGCAGAAACTCTTCTGCCAGTTGCTCGAAATGATGCCCCTCGCGATTGAAGCGCGTCATGTTGGTCGTATAGGCGCTCACAAAGCGCGATTGTTCGTCTTTGCCCTGCGGGGACAACATGTAGTCGATGTATGCGTCAACAGAGTCAAATCCGGTGGCGCGCAGGCGCTTAGACAATCGAGAGGCAACCATCGTACGCTTGTGGGGTTGCAGGTCGATGCCCATCATCTCCCGCACAAGCTGTGCAATGCGGGTGAAGTCCGCATCACTGATGGTTCCCTCTTCAAGGGTATGTTGCGCCATCTCGTTCATGCTGCTGACAGAGCTTCCTGAGGCATAATCTGGTGTACGTCGATTGCACGCACAATGGTCTCTTCCAGCGTGTAGACCCCACGGATGAAGGCGGCGGTTCTGGAAGAGGACACTTCGGGTGTTGGCTTCATCTCTTCGGTGTTCACAGTGATGATGTTGGAAACTGCATCCACCAGGAAGCCCACGCTCTTCTCATCAATGTGCGCGATGATGATCACATGGCGCGATTCCGGGATCGTTTTCCCAAGGCCAAGACGCATGGACAGGTCGATCACCGGCAGCACGGCGCCACGTAGGTTCATCATGCCAACGACGTAGTCAGGCGCGTGGGGCAGGGTAGTTGTGCTGGTCCAACCACGAATTTCAAGTACGTGCCCGATGTCGAGGCAGAACGCCTGTTCACCGATGGTGAAAGACACGATTTCGATACGCTCATCGGTCGTTTCAATGGTTGCTTGTTCAGACATAAGAGTTCACCTCTACAAGTTCGGACCCTTTGCGAAGTCCTGGGTTGCCATTGCCCGGTGAGGGGATCATTTGGTCGGTGTCCACGATCAGGGCGATTTTGCCATTGCCGAGGATGGTGGCCGCTGCGATGCCGGGGATGGAGTGATAGTTTTGCTCCAGACCCTTGATCACCACTTCACGTTGCTCAACGATGCCGTCGACTGCCAGCGCAGAGCGTCGGCCGGATTCGCCTTCAATCAGCAACAGTGATTGATTGCTCAGGTCTTCCAGCGAGCTTCGGAAACCTAGTGCTTCGCCCAGGTCCACAATCGGTAGCATCGAGTCATTCACGGACAGGCCACGATCGCCATCGCAGAAGTCATGAATGTTCGCCTGACCCGGCTGAAGTGTCTCGCGCAATGCAACAGTGGGTACCACAAGGGATTCACCTGCGACTTCGATAAGCATGCCTTCCATAACCGCGAGAGTCAGCGGCAGGGAGATGGTGATCGTTGTGCCTTTGCCTGGCTCAGATTGCAGGTTGATACGACCGCCAAGCGCCTGAATTTCAGAACGCACAACATCCATGCCAACACCGCGGCCAGACAGTTGTGAAATCTCATCCGCGGTTGAGAAACCCGGGCGGAAAAGCAGGTTGTCGATATCGCTGTCGGTCAGATCGTCCTCGGGGCGCACAAGACCTTTTTCTTCGGCCTTGCGGCGCACTTTCTCACGGTTGACGCCAGCGCCATCGTCAGAGAGTGAGATCACGACCCGGCCAGAGCGGTGCGCGGCTTCGAGCTTGATTGTGCCCATTTCCGGCTTGCCAGCGGCGATACGATCCTCAGCCTTTTCAAGGCCGTGGTCCACCGAGTTCCGGATCATGTGCGTCAGAGGTTCAACCAGACGCTCGGTCACAGTTTTATCAACCTCAGTGGCTTCGCCCACCATCACCAAGCGAGAGGTTTTGCCTGCTTGACGGGAGGACTCACGCACGATGCGGCTCATACGCTGGAACAAGCCGCGTACGGGCTGTGCGCGAATGGCCATAACGCTTTCCTGAAGCACACCGGACAGAGTTTTGAGCTGCCCAATTGCTTCGCTGACGGCGCTGTTGGCTGACACAGGCAATTCGTTCATGGACTGGCGCAGCATTGCTTCGCTGATCACAAGCTCGCCAACGAGGTTGATCAAACGGTCAACACGGTTCAGATCCACTCGGATTGTGCTGTTGCGCGGCTCAGAGGACTTTTTTCCGCCGTCTCCACCTTTGGCCTCCTGTTTGGAGTCCTTTTCAGGAGCTTCAGCTTTTGCAGACGGTTTGGCAGGCTTAGCTGCAGGTTTGACTGGTGCTTCCGCTTCAACGACCGGAGTTGCTTCCACCACTGGTGCAGCTTCGGCGGCAACTTCCATGATCTCGAGTGTGCACTGCCCTTCAACGAATTCGAAGATTTCCCGAATGGTGCTTTCGTCGATTCCATCATCAGGACGGAGTGTCAAAGTCCAAGAAATAGCTGCTGGAGCTTCTTGCAGGCTTTCCAATGTAGCGACGCCAGAAATATCGGCCTCAACCGTCATCTCGCCCATCTCGCCCAGAGCACGGAACAGCAATGCTGGGTCGTGGCCGCGTGCATAGAGAACCGGATCAGCTGCAAACTTGACGATGAAATGTGATGCGCCTTCGCTGACAGGTTCCAGAGAGGGCAAACCAGGCAGGTCACCGGGGCCATCACCCCCCAGATCAAGATCCAACCCAACATCCAATGTTAGGGCAACGAAGTCATCGGAAGATACTTCGGACGCGTCTTCCTCTTCAGCTACGCCGCCATTGGCGTTTTGTGTGACAAGCTTCAGATCGGAAAGAACGGATGCGCCTTCGCTATCCGGGAGATCATTGTCTTCACGGGCCGCATCTACCAGATCGCTCAGGTGGTCAAAGCCCGAGAACATCAAAGCGGTGATGTTTGGGTCCACGTCGATCTTGTTGGAGCGCAAATCGTCCAGAACATTTTCAAAAGCGTGGGCAAATTTGATCAGGCGATCCAGGCCAAACGCGCCTGCGCCCCCTTTGATGGAATGCACAGAGCGGAACATCGCGTTGATGGTCTCCGCATCTGAGTTACCGTTCTGGAGATCATCCAGACCGGTCGACAGAACCTCTAGAAGGTCGTCGCATTCCTCAAAGAACATGTCACGAAGGTCGGACATTTTTCAGTTCCTTTCAGACAACCAGACGATTGATGATGGCAACCAGTTTTTCGGCATCAAATGGTTTGACGATCCAACCGGTTGCGCCAGCGGTACGAGCGCGCTGTTTTAGTTCTTCGCCACTTTCGGTGGTGAGAACCAGGATTGGCAGAGAGGCGCATTCAGGACGCGCACGCACACCTTCGATCATGCCAAAACCATCAAGGCGTGGCATGTTGATGTCAGTAATAACGAGATCAGGGTTAGACCCACCGAGTTTGTCCAAACCATCAATGCCGTCCTCGGCGAGGTCTACATCAAATCCAGCGTCGGTGAGCGCGGTCTGAATCATCGCACGCATCGTGCGCGAGTCATCAACAGCAAGAATCTTGGTGGTCATGCGTCGGCCCTTTCAAGAAGAGTGGACTGGGGCAGGCCAAGCCGCTCCATGCCCTTTAGGAAGTCATCGGATGGTTGGCGGAGCTCGAAGCCGAGACCGCGTGCGGCCCATTCGGCTTTCGTTGCCAGCAGAAGCTCAGCACCAGCGCCTCCCAGAAACTCCACGTGGAGCGCATCCAAGGCCAATGGTTGTCCGCGTGAAGCTTCGATAGCTTGGCGCAGTTCTGAGCAGTGGGCGAAATCCAGCTGCTGCGGAAGCGCGATGCAGTCTGGTTGTGAGGTTGAATTTGCTTTGTTCATGGGTTTGGTCGATACCGTTTCGGACTGGCTGATTTGAGGCAACCTAAGCCGGGATGCCTTAACACCGCGTTACCCGTTCCAATTCTGTCAGCCACAGGGTTTGGTTTTGTGAAAAGGCGTAAGATCGTGTGCGGATTTTCACAAGAAAATGATCTTAAGATATTGATAAATAGTAATATAAATTCTGTTCTATGCGAGCATGTCAGGATGTTGGTTGCGGTTATAAAATGAACCAACTCTGAAGGAAAAACTGCACATCTTGGGTGACTGGCTGGGCAGACTATCGGCAATGCGAAACGCCGGAATCAGCGATTCCGGCGTTTCAAAAAATGGACAGTGGCCTTCTGGATGCCGGCGTGATGTCCGGGTTCCCTTAGAGCGCCATAAGAAGTGCGTTTGGCACCAGAGTCTGCCTAAGTATCGGAAAACTGCGCGAGAATTTTAGAGAAGTTATCCACCCCTTGCGCACCTGAGGTGGCGAATTTTCCGTCAAATATCATGGTGGGTACGCCAGTTACGCCACGAGAAGTCCAAAACGCTTCTTTTTCACGCACCACGCTTGCAAAACTTTGATCCGCAAGGGCGGTCTCAGCTTTTTCACGATCAAGGCCGATCGTTTCGGCAACTTCGAGTAACACATCGTCATTGCTGACATCACGCCCCTGCGTGAAATAGGCCTCAAAAAGCGCCAACTTCAGATCTTGAGCTTTTCCTTCATCGCTGGCCAAGTGAATAAGCTGGTGAGCGTTGAAAGTGTTGTAGATACAGCTGGCGTCTGACCATAGAAAATTGATGCCAAGTTCAGCCCCAATTTTTGTCAGCTGCTCACGTGCGGCATCAGATTGTTCGGCGGAAGAGCCGTACTTTCGCATAATGTGTTCGCGCAGGTTTTCGCCTTCTGGCTCCATCTCCGGGTTGAGCTCGAAAGGATGCCAGTATGTTTCGATTTCGATACCTGTGGCGGTTGCCGCGTTCAGAAGCTGGCGGTATCCCACAATGCACCATGGGCAGACGACATCGGAAACAATGTCTACGCGGATCGGAGTCTTGGTCATAGGGTGGTCCTGTTCGTTGCTGAACTTCGATCTGGTTGCTCTTTGGCAACCATACAAGGGGGCTCATTTCACGGAAGCGCGCCCAGCCAGAGCCAGATGGTGATCACAGAAAACGCGGTGCCGATCAGAACAGTGGAAGCTGCGACCCGCATGGCGCGACCGTACATGTTCGCAAAAAGATAGGCATTGATGCCCGGTGCCATGGACGCGGTGACCACCGCAGAGCGCATATTGTCGACAGAAAGAGAGGACCACGCGCCAAACGCGACCGTCAACGCTGGGTGCAGACCAAGGGAAACAGCGCAACAGAACAAAATGGTGCGCATGTCTCCCTCTGGGCGATAGCGAAAAAGCACACCGCCCATCCCAAACAGCGCGGCGGGCAGGGCGGCCGACGCCAGGAGGTTCACCGCATGTGTCAGCGGGTCTGGCATTGGGATTTTGCCGAGATTCACAACAAAGCCGAGCGCGATCCCCATAATGAGCGCATTTGAGAACATTGCTTTCAACACAGTTGGGACGATGCGTGCCTTGCTGCTGTGCCGTGCGCGCATGATTTCCATAGTTGCGATGCCAAGGCCGTAGCAGAAAGGCGCGTGGATGGAGATGATGGCGTAGTTTCCGGTCAGGCTGTTTTCACCATAAGCCCGCTCCATGATGGCCAGCCCTAAGAGAAGGGAGTTTGAAAACAGACAAACGAACCCGATTGCTGTGGCGTCTTCCCAATCACGGCCAAACAGGTATTTGGCCCCGAGCATACCCGTTAAAAAACAGATGAGGGCCGCGCTGTAAAAGCTGCCCAGAAGGGCGGAGTTATATTCCGCAGCCAGATCAAGCGTCGAAATCGCGCGAAACAGCAAAACGGGTACTGCAAAATTTGTAGCAAACCGCATCAACCCATCGACGTTAGAAGCGCTAAAATAGCCTCTCCATGCGGCGAGGTACCCAAAGCCAATCAGAATAAAGACCGGCAGGATCACCGATATCAGGGTTTGCATGGGGCCGGCCTTTAGGTGCTGTTCTTAGAGATCGACGGTTATTTTCAGCCCGTCAAACGCTGGTGTGATGTGATCCGGCGTCTCTGCCGCAACCGCTTCGTAGTCCAGATCGATGTGCATATTGGTAAGAACTGCGCGCTTCGGAGCCAGTGCCTCTATCCATTCAAGAGCTTGATCCAGATGGGCATGGGTTGGGTGAGGCGTGCGGCGGAGGGCGTCGACTATCAGGCAGTCTAGATCCTGCAGCTGATCCCAAGCGGCATCGTAGATTTTTGAAACGTCCGGCATATAAACAACGTCGTTAACCCGAAAAGCCAGCGCATCAATACTGCCATGATCGACGCGGATTGGTTGAAGCGAAATGTCTCCGCCTGCGCCGCTCACTGTAAATATCGCGTCATCAATCGTGTGCATTTCAAGGATCGGCGGATAGGGTGAGTCTGCTGGCTGCACAAAGGCATAGCCAAAGCGTGAGAGCAGATCGTTTTGAGTGGCTCCATCCGCCCAGACTTTGACACGTTGGCGCATGTTGTAGACCACCATGCGCAGATCATCGATGCCATGGACATGATCTGCGTGGGAGTGGGTGTAGACGACGCCATCCAGAGCACTGATATTTTCTGATAAAAGCTGCTCTCGCATATCAGGTGATGTGTCGATCAAAACAGTGGTTTTGCCATCTTCGGTTTCCCGTTCCACCAGCATGGAGCAGCGGCGGCGGCGATTTTTTGGATTGTTGGGATCACAGTCCCCCCAATGCCCGCCAATGCGTGGCACACCGCCGGAGCTACCACATCCAAGAATGGTGAAGGTCAGACGTGCACTCATGCAGCTGCGGCTTTCAATTTCGCCTTGCTGAACAGACGCTCAAAATTCGCCTGCGTCTGCGCGGCAAATGCAGCATAGTCCATGCCGAACACGTCTGCGCCAATACGGGCGGTTTTTTCGACATAGGCAGGCTCGTTACGCTTGCCGCGATAGGGCGGGGGCGCAAGATAAGGAGCGTCGGTTTCCACAAGGATGCGATCAACCGGTGCGGCTGCGAAGATGTCGCGCACTTCCTGCGAGCGGGGGAAGGCCGCAATGCCGGACATCGACAAATAGAAGCCGAGATCCAGCATTTGCTCTGCGAGCTTGGGGCCGGAGCTGTAGCAGTGCATGACGCAGCCAAAGGCACCGGCTTTGTATTCTTCGGTAAGGATCAGGGCCATGTCCTCATCCGCATCGCGGCTGTGGATGATCAGTGGCAGGCCGGTTTGACGCGCGGCTTCGATGTGAATGCGCAGAGAGACCTGCTGCACCTCTTTGCTGTCGGCCGTGTAATGATAGTCGAGGCCCGTTTCGCCAATCCCCACCATTTTGGGGTGCTGCGCGATGGTGACCAGCTCTTCTACGCTGGTCATCGGCTCTTCTGCCGCGCTCATGGGATGGGTGCCCGCCGCATAAAAGATCGGCGCGTGGGCCTCGGCAATTGCGCGCACGCTTGGTTCATTCCGCAGTTTGGTGCAGATGGTGACCATGCGCGTCACGCCAACTTCTGCGGCGCGGGCGAGCGTTTCCTCGAGCTGGCCCTCAAAATCTGGGAAGTCGAGGTGGCAATGGCTGTCAGTGATTTCAGGTAGGTCAGTCAAGGCTTAGGCCACCGCTGTTTCGTGAATCTTAAAGACCGTATCAAGGACCAAAGAGGCGGGGTCAAGGTTCACCGATTTGCCATGCTGTGTTCGATCTGAAATTTCTTGCGCCGCTTGCGCCCATTGGCGTGCTTTGTACGGTGAATGCGCCAGTTGGCTGAGAATTTGGGCCTCATTCGGAACCGCTTCGACCGCTGGCGGCTGGCCAAGCGCGCCGGTGCGGGCGAGGCGTAACAAAAACAGATTTAGTAAGGTCAGAAGCATCTCAAATCGGTTTTCTGCACCGCGCCCTGCCATAGAATTGGCGAGGTTGAGAGCTCGTGGCCTGTCAAACCCCTGGTGCGGTGCAAACAGCGCCAACAACTCACTATATAGTGCCAGACCATCCTGTTGCAGAAGACGCAGGGCCTCCCCAACTGAGCCACCGGCGAGTTCAGAAAGGGCTGGGGAGTCCACCGCATCAAAACCTGCTTGGCTGAGGGCGGTCTGCATGTCCTCAGGCGATAGTGGGTTCAGGCGCAGCTCGCGACAGCGGGAGCGGATCGTCGGCAATAGGCGTGATGGCTGATGTGAAATCAGCAGCATGACAGTGCGGGCAGGTGGCTCTTCGAGCATTTTCAGCAGAGCGTTGGCCGCGTTGACGTTCATCTCATCAGCACTGTCGACAATCACCACCCGGCGTCCGCCGTCTGCCATGGACATATGCAGGAACCCGCTGAGGTCGCGCACTTCGTTGACGCGGATCTCAGAGGCAAATTTGCCTTCCTGACGAGATTTATCTCGCGCACTGTCGGTGCTTCCAGCCCAGCCTCGACGCAGCAGAAACACCCCCGGCTCGGAAAGCGCTCTGATCCGGTGGGAAACCGGATGATCCGGATCTACATTCAGGGAGTTATGTGCAGGCGGAGCATCGCCAAACAGTCCGCCTTCATTCTCCGGTGGCAGAGTCAAAAGGAAACGCGCGATGCGCCATGCCAAAGTAGCTTTCCCGACACCTTTGGGGCCGCTGATCAGCCAGCCGTGATGCAAGCGCTGAGAATTCACGGCGGTCAGAAAATCGGTTTCTGCGCTGTGTTGCCCATAGAGAGCAAAGGTTTCTCTTGGGTGCGGTGCGCCGTCGACGCGATCTGGTTCAGGAAGCTGCTCTTCGCTCACGCTGCCAGATCCTTGAGGTGGTTTGTGACTTCGGAGAGCACATCTTCAGCCACCGCATCTTGTGCGCGCGCGCCGTCAATCACAACAAACCGTTCAGCATATTCCTGTGACAAGTCAAGGAAGCCTTGACGCATTTGCCTCTGCAAACCTTCGCCAAAGTCCTCAAAACGCTCTTCAGAGGTGTTGCGCGATTTTGCCCGTTTCAGACCCTCAGCCGGATCCATGTCGATCAGGATTGTCATATCGGGCTCTCGACCAATCATCAGGCCGTGCAGTTGGTCCACGAGCGCACGAAGATCGCCGCGAGACAGACCTTGATACATGCGCGTGCTATCGGCAAAACGGTCACAGATGACCACTTTGCCGGCTGCGATGGCTGGCAGGATTGTACGCTCCAAATGGTCCCGCCGTGCTGCGGTGAAGAGCAGAATCTCGGTTTCCGCCGACCAGCGATCCGGGTCGCCTTCAAGCACAAGAGAACGGATTTGCTCCGCGCCTTCCGAACCGCCTGGCTCCCGCGTCAGAACAACCTCATGCCCTTGATCTTTAAGAGCCTCTGCCAGTTTCTTGGCTTGCGTTGATTTGCCAGAGCCATCGATACCTTCGAAGGTGATAAAGCAACCTGTCGTCACGATGCGTCCTCGACCAGCAGTCCAAACTGAGACATCAGAACGCTGGAGGCCGCGCGCAGGCGCACCCCGAAGCCGCCTTCTGGCACGTTAGCTTCCGCAACCAGAGGAATGCGCATTTTGGGCAATCCTTCCGGGCTCAGAACCAATTCTGCAAGGGGCTGGCCTTTGGTGATTGGCGCCTCGATAGGACCTGTATAGATGACCTCTCCGTCGACTTTTCCGCGCAGCAGAACGGGTAGCAAGACATCCACATCCTCGGCGGGCACAAGGCCGACTCGAGGAGTCTTGCCCATCCAAACATCGGCCTCGGCCAGGCGTTCGCCTTCGCGGATTAGGGTCGTTTCTGAAAACTGGCGAAAGGCCCAGTTGACGATTTGCTCGGACACTTCCGCGCGCTCATTTACTGTATCCAGTCCAGAAAAGGCGAAAATCACACGGCGCTTGCCTTGCTTGGCGGATCCGACCAAACCGTATCCTGCCTCTGCCGTATGGCCGGTCTTTAGGCCATCCGCGCCAATATTCAGTCGCAAAAGTGGGTTGCGGTTTTGTGTGTTTTTGGGCGCGCGACCATCAAATGCAAATTCGGTTTCCGAGAACATCGGATAAAATTCGGGGAAATCTGCAATCAGATGATTGGCCAGCAATGCAAGATCGCGCATGCTCATCCGGTGTCCCGGTGCAGGCCAGCCATTAGAATTTGCAAAGGTGGAATTGGTCATGCCCATCTGACGTGCGCGAAGCGTCATCTGGCGGGCAAAGCCCGCTTCGGTGCCATCTGGGCTCAGAGTTTCAGCGATCACAGCGCAGGCGTCATTGCCCGACAGCACGATGATACCACGCAGCAAGTCTTCGACGGACACGCGGTCCGTCGTGTCCAAAAACATAGTGGAGCCGCCATAATTCATCGCATGTTGCGACACAGGTAGCTTTTCCGTCATGCTCAGGCGTCCATCACGGACAGCCTCAAAGGCCATATATAGGGTCATCAACTTGGACATGGACGCAGGCGGCAATGCTTCATCGGCATTTTTCGCCATCAAGACCGTGCCTGTGGTCTGATCAATGACGAAGGCGGCCTTTGCTTTGGTTTCAAAAGCAAAAGCAGATGTCGCAAAACTGAGCGCGAGAGCGCCTGAAATGACAAATTTCAGTGCGGATCGTAGCATAGGCCAAGCCTCCTTAGTTTGTCACAGCATAGGCATCGGTGAAGCCAATGCCATGTACCTTTTCCGTGATCGCCTTGAGATCAGATTTGCTGCTGGCTGGTCCGACAAGGACACGCCAGAAAGTTTTTTCACCGGATGTGGTTTTACGCACAAGTGGCGACAATCCTGCGGTTTGCATTTGCTCCGCTGCGCGGTTCGCATTGGCTTGCACCGAGAAAATACCGATTTGGACATAGGGTTTTGACAGCGACGATGCAGATGGCTTTGGCGCGACTTCTGACCGCGCGGTTGTTGCGGCTGCAGCTGGGGCAGATTCAGCTTCGGCGGCTGCGATTGCTGCTGTTGCGGCGGCGATGGGTTCCAGCGGAGCTTCGGCTATTTCAGCGGTGGATGCATCTGATTGAGCGGCCTCAGCAGATGCAGGCGCTTCTGCGGCCACCTCTTCGCGACGCAGGGCAGTTACATTGAGCGCTACAGGTTGACCCGCGATCATACCCAGCGCCTCGGCCGCATCAGAGGACACTTGAATCCGAGGGCCAGGGATTTCTCGTTCGCGGCGGAAAAGCGCGCCAATGACAAATTTGCCGTTGGACTGGTTGCGGATGATCACCCGTTCTGGATCAGACACATCTGGGTGCGCCGCCCAGACGCCGCCAAGAGACGGGCGTCCATCCCACAGACCGGATTCTGAGGCGGAAAACACCTCAGGCGCTTCTACGTCGCGTTCTACCAGTTTCGTGGTTTGGCCCGTGCTTCCTGTTTCTGCGACCTCTGTGTCAGCGCTGGGTTGGCCAAAAGGGCTTTCAAAATCCGCGCAGCTCGCCAACAGCAGGCTGCTTGTCACGCAGGTGCTGAGAATCCAGCGCTTGGAGATATTGCGCAAAACGCCCGTTTGATTGCTCATGATTTGTCCTCTGCCCGCTCATGCTTTTAGCCCCGGATGCGCTGAAGAGTGTTTCCATTCTCAAACGGGGTGCCGGAGCGCTTTGCTCGGGAGTTTAGCGTGCTGGTTTCCGCATGGAAAGTCTGGTGAAACAGCTCCGCGAGATTTTGCGCAGGTTTTTCTCTTGAACCCGCCGCCTGACCCGATTAGGGAAAGGGCGTCGGAGGAGTGGCAGAGTGGTCGAATGCACCGGTCTTGAAAACCGACGAGGGTTAACGCCCTCCGTGGGTTCGAATCCCACCTC
>NZ_JAGHQX010000019.1 GCF_017744095.1 Shimia sp. R10_1
GCCAAGAAAATCATCGTCCGGGTCAAATATGTACCTGGATCATGCGTGTCGCCCGTATTGCCGTCATGAATACCCCAGCGGAATGTACCGCCTTTCTGAGGCGCCGCTGCAGCCTTTGTGGTCCATAACCCCGTCGCTCCTGTCGCGGTCATACCAGCCGCAAGAGAATAATGCATAAAGCTCCGGCGAGAAATCCCACCCGAGCGGGCCGCATCGGCCAAACGTTCAATGAGTTGCTGGTCTTTTTTAGTCATGGTCACTCCCTTTGGTGTTTTTGATAATTGTTCCGCTAATATTCCTTAGCGTAGCCTTGCATCGTTTTTCTTGAATCGCCCAAAAGCGACACTCACTTTCAAGCATACTGGATTCCGCCAATCCGAAAACCCCTTAAAATTCAAGAGTTTTAGCCGAAAGAGTTGGCCGGCTCCGACCGAAGCCAATGGCCTGATTGCGACGCCTCCTTTATTCTGGAAAAGCTCACGCAACTGCGGCTGCTTCGCGCCGCGACCAACGGCCTGTATTGGCGAATGGTGCGAACCACGCCACTTGGCGCGACGACACTGACTTGGATTGACCACCCGCAACACACGACCGGTTTTGCAGGATATGTCAAAGACGCCGATCATTCCGCGGGATCAAATGTCTCTAGGAAGTGCGCAAAGTCATTAGCGCCCTCATGCAATTTGACCCCGATGCGATTCACAAGAAAATAGCTTTTGCCGGTCTTGACGCATTCATCATCCAGGGCGACCAATGCGCCGCTTTTTAGCTCAATCTCCAACAAAGTACGGCTTGCGAGAGCAATACCCCCCCCAGCAATGGCGCGACCAATGGATTGAGAATAGGTTTGGCATCTGTCTCTTGGCAGCGCAGCCAATGCCGACGCTGGATTGTGCCGCAACCAAATATCCCAATTGATCCAGTTCGGCGCATGCCTGTCATAGTCAAGAAGACACACAGCGTGTGGATCGCCCTCAAACACCGATAGGCGGCCTGGCGCAACAACAGGGACAAGCTCTTCATCCATGAGTTTGACGCCGGACCACCCCTCCGGAGGCTCGCTGCCATAGATGATCGCAAGGTCGTGCTCTGGGGAAAGTAGCTCGCCGGGATCGTCAGACACCGCGTTTTCAATTGGGCATGACACATCACTCAAAGCAAAGGCGCGGAGCCGGGGCATTAGCCAAAACACCGATACGGCACTGTTTGTGGCGATCCGCACCTGCGTTTTGGCCGGTGATTTGACGCTCTGAAAGGACGTGTTGAGGTAGTCTAGGGCCATCGACACCGGCTCAACCAACTTCTTTGCCGCTGGCGTGGGGGTCAGTTTGCGCGCGTCACGGGCAAACAGAGGCGTACCGAGCCAGTCTTCGAGCTGACGGATGCGCTTGGAAACAGCCGCCTGTGAAACGTAAAGTTCTGCGCTTGCCGCTGTAAATCCGCCGTTGCGCATCACAGCTTCAAAGAACACCAATGTGTCCAGTGGCGGTAAGGATTTGCGCAAACTTGTCATTCCCTTAGGTTATGGTAGGCCATGAATTTTTCAACAGTTTTTTAAGGTAGCTCCAAAACTTATGCTTATCTGTAACGAATAAGGGGAGTACCATGGCGAATTTTGACTGGCATGCTGAGCGCAGCGATTTGGCGGGGATCGCTTTGCTGGATCGGGCGCCCGAAAGTGAAGGCATAGATCTAAAGGCGGTGCGCCTGTACCGCCTTGGCAGGGTGCGCGATCAGATGAAACGTTTCGATGTTGATGCCGTGATCCTATCGGACCCGATCAACATCCGATACGCGACTGGAGCGCGCAACATGCAGGTGTTCAGCCAGCGCAATGCGCCCTCTCGCTATCTTCTGCTGACAGCGAACAAGAGCATTCTGTTTGAGTTCACCGGCTGCCTGCATCTGGGTCAAGGATTTGAGACCATTGATGAGGTCCGGCCCGCCAAAACCGCCAGTTTTGTGGCCGCAGGCCCCCACATTGCCGATCGCGAGCGTGCTTGGGCTGCAGAAATGGCCGATCTGATCACCGAACTCGTTGGCCCCGGCGCGTCTGTTGGGTTGGAACGGCTGAACGCGGGAACAGCGATTGCGATGAAAGCCTGCGGGCTGCGCATTGTGGACGCACAGGAACCTGTCGAAATGGCGCGTGCGATCAAATCCGACGAAGAAATGAAGTGCGTCAACGCTTCTCTACGTGCGACCGAGATTGGTGTAGGCAAGCTGCGAGACGCGATCCGCCCGGGCATGACCGAAAACGAGCTGTGGTCGGTGCTGCACCAATCCGTGATTGCCCAAAACGCGGATTACTGTGAAACACGGCTCTTGAATGCCGGGGCGCGGACGAACCCTTGGTTTCAGGAAACCTCCAGCAATGTGATAGGCGAAAACGAGTTGATCGCGCTGGATACGGATGTGGTGGGCTGTCATGGGTATTACTCTGATTTCTCACGCACGTTCCACTCTGGCCCAGGCGCCCCTAGCGCCGCACAACGGGACCTCTACAAAGTGGCCTTTGAGCAGGTCCATCACAATATGGGCATTCTAAAGCCGGGAATGAGCTTTAGGGACTATGCCAACCGGGCGTGGAATATTCCCGAAGAGTATTACCAAAACCGCTACTATCTTTCGGCGCATGGCTGCGGGATGACGGGGGAATACCCCTATCTCTACCATCGCGGCGACTTCCCTGATGCCGGATATGATGGGGAGATATTGCCCGGCATGACCCTTTGCGTCGAAAGCTTCATCGGCAAAGCCTCTGAAGGTGAAGGCGTCAAATTGGAGCAACAGGTGCTGGTGACCGAAACCGGGGTCGAGCTGCTGTCCCGCTTTCCGTTCGAGGATGACCTTTTGCGATAATCTGAGCCTTCAGTGCCGGGGTTGGGCGCAAATTTCAGGCACTCGCACCGACGGTGTTAAAAAACTCCAGGTCGCGCCAAAAAGACCTGCGCGACATAAAGTTCCCACTACGCATTGATAAGAGAGGCGGCTCACTTAGGCGTCTCCGTGCACTGACATCCGCTCTATGCCCGCGCCGTTCAGGCTGTTTCCAACTCTTCCGCGACTGCATAAGAGCCATCTTCGCGGTGCACTTCGGTGCCGGTAACTGGCGGGTTAAAGACACAGGCCATGACCAGCTCTTCTTCGGCGCGCAGGATATGGCGGTCGTGCTTGTCCAGCGCATACATCACGCCCGGTTTGATATAGTGTGTTTCGCCAGTTGCCAGATCGGTGATCGACCCGGTACCCTGCATGCAATAAACGCTTTCAAAGTGGTTTTTGTACTCAAACGTGTGCTCAGACCCCGGCTCAAGGAAAGTGATGTGGAAGGAAAAGCCCATCCCGTCATCGGCCAGCAACATACGCACACTGCTCCATTGGGCATCCGACACCACACGGTCGCGCTGGCTTTTGATGATTTCGTTGAAGTCGCGTACAATCATGTCTTACTCCGCTGCGAATTTGCTTGAGTCGGTGGTCATGCGAAGCGCATGCCGCAAGACTTTCAATCCCTTAAGCAAGGTGTCATCGTCTGTGGTCAGTGGTGCCAAAACTTTGATCACCTGATCCTCTTTGCCGGAGGTTTCGATGATCAGGTCGTCTTTGAAGGCGCGGGCGCAGACCATGGCTGCCAGTTCTCTTGATCCAACGTCCAGCCCTTGCATCATGCCGCGCCCTTTAAGCGTAGCGCCCGGAAGCAGCTCAGCCATGTCTTCTAGTGCAGCGGTCAGCAGCTTCGCCTTGCGGGTAACGTCAATCTGGAAACGATCATCCCCCCAAAACTTGGAGATGGCGACGCAGGCGGTGACAAAGGCATGGGTATTGCCCCGAAAGGTGCCATTGTGTTCGGCTGGTCCAAAGACGTCATGCTCTGGCCGCACAAGTAGGAGTGCCATAGGCAGACCAAACCCCGAAACGGACTTCGCCAGGGTGACAATATCCGGAGTGACACCCATATCCTCGAACGAGAAGAAGCCGCCAGTCCGGCCACAGCCGGCCTGAATGTCATCAATGATCAGCAGCGCGCCATGTTTCTGGGCCAGCGCAGCCACGCGGCGAACCCACTCTGGGCGGGCAGCGTTCAATCCGCCTTCACCTTGCACTGTTTCCAGAAGGAGCGCTGCGGGCGCATCAAGCCCGGACGAGCGATCCCTGAGCATCGCTTCAAGAAAGTCGGCGGTGTCGGTGTTGCCGGGGAAATAGCCATCGTAGGGCATGCGCGTCACGCCATTCAGCGTGGTGCCTGCACCGCCGCGGTGGTAGCTGTTCCCTGTCGCAGACAGCGCTCCCAGCGTGACACCGTGAAACCCGTTGGTGAAGGCGATCGCATTGGTACGCCCTGTGACCTTACGGGCCAGCTTTAGAGCTGCCTCCTTCGCGTTGGCCTCTGTTGGGCCGGTAAACATCACCTTGTGATCCATTTTGCGCGGCTGAAGGATGAAACGGTCGAAAGCATCGAGAAACGCTGCTTTGGCATCCGTGTGCAAATCCAGCCCGTGGGCCAGACCATCCGATTGCAGATGATCGATAAACGCGTCTTTCATGTCCGGATCGTTGTGCCCGTAGTTCAGCGAAGAACATCCCGCCAGAAAGTCGATGTAGCGCGTGCTATCTCGTGCAATCATTTCGGAACCGATGGCCGAGGTAAAAACAGTATCACACCCCCGGCAATAACTGCGCGCCTCAGATTCACGACGTTTGAAAATGGCCACTTCAGGTGGGTTCGTAGACATACGACCTCTCTTGGGCTTTGGCGGAAGGAGGAAAGCAAGCTATTGAGTGCCGGCGCGCGCATGGATCAGGCTGCTGCCAGTTGGTCCCGGTTCGTCAGCGAGATTGTGACCATGTGTTCGGTTTTGTGGCGTTCCTGGAAATGCAGCGCTTGCGTGTAGTAAGGGGTGATGTCCAGCTCACTGCCTTGAAGGTCGGCAAACTTGCGGAACAAAGCCCAAGAGGCTTCGTTGTCGGCGGTAATGGTAGTCTGAAGCCGCGTCACGCTTGTGCATTGTGGACGATTTAGGATGGCTTGCAGCATTACGCCACTTAACCCGCGCCCGCGTGCGGCTTCCGATACGGCGACCTGCCAGACAAACAATGTGTCAGGTTCGTTTGGCATCACATAGGCAGACACCCAGCCGGCGACCTCGCCGGACAACTCGGCCAGAACGCAAGTGTCGGCAAAATGATCACATTGCAGCAAGTTACAGTACATAGAGTTTTCGTCGAGCGGGCGACAAGCTCGAACGAGCCGCCAGATGTCAGCGCCATCTTTGGCGGTCGGTTCACGCAGCAGCGGCAGATCGGCACGCATTGGGTGAGCGGGGTGTTGCATTTTGAGCTCCTTTCGCTTCGAGAGCTGAACTAACACGCCGCAGCAATTGCTTCAATAAGCAAAGCTTAAAAGCGACATCTTGGCTCAAAAGCGGCAAATTTGCCCTCAAATTGCAAATCGTAGAGTGGATTTAACTTCGATATTTGAATTACTTTTGCCGTTTGCGTAAATTCGCCAGTCAAAGTATCCTTCGTAAGACAAAGTGCAGGGGGCGGCTTGGAACGCATAGACAGCAGTTTGATTGCCTTAAGGCGGATTGTACGAACGACAGAGTTGTTTGGGCGCGAAATACGTCAATCCACAGGCGTCACCCCCACTCAGTTTCGCGTTATGCAAATTGTCTCGGAGCAGGGATATGCCACCGCGAAAGCCATCTCGCTGCGCATGCGCGTGTCGCAAGGAACCGTCACATCCCTGGTTGACAAGCTTGTGCGCGATGGCTTGGTTGTGCGCGTGAAATCGACACTTGATCGCCGTCAGACAAATATCCTGCTCACCGACGAGGGGCGCACGGTTCTTCAAGACGCGCCGGACCCGCTTCAACAGCGGTTTGTGCGCAAATTTGCCGCCATGGAAGATTGGGAGCAGGCCATGCTGGTGGCCAGCCTTGAGCGTGTCGCAAGCATGTTGGACGCGGAGGACATGGATGCGTCACCGGTGCTGGATACCGGTGAAATCAGGCCGGCTGGTTAGGTGCCTGACGGTTAATGCCGCCAACCAATGATTTTGGGTTCAAAAGCGTTAGTGCATGCAATTCTATGTGAGCGCTCGGATGTTGGGCATGCACGCTTGACAGGTTGCACTCAATGGTCATTGCGTTGGCTCTAAAGGCTGCGGCAAAAATGCGGTCTTAGCTTCGCTCATTGAAACGACACGAAGTGTCGGTTTTTAGAACCCTGCAGCCGCGCCGCAACACCTGCGTCGCACATGTTGCGCCAATCTCAGTTTCTAAAAACTAGTCCAAACCATAAGTGCGCTCTTCAATATCAATCGCATCCAATTCGACCTTGCACGCCGACAAGAACGCGGCCTCTGCATCTGACTGCCGCCGCGCCGGATTTGTGATGAGGTAGATATTCACCATGGGTAGATCATCAAAGGGCGGCAGCTGCCGGATATGTCCGGCCAAAACATCTTGCTTTGCCACGTGAAGCGGGAGGGCGCCAATTCCGATGTTTGCCATTATCAAACGGCGGATTTCATTGAGACTTGAGGACACCCCACGCCAGTCTGTGGCCAAACCCAAACGTGCGCGAAGCCGCGAAATGGCGTGAAGTGGCCCGCCCTCTGCTTCGGTTTGGAAGGCGACGAAGGGTTCGTCTTCCAGATCTTTGGGGTTAATTTCATTTGCGTTGAACAACGGATGGCGAGCGCCACAATAGAGACCAAAAAACTCGCGATACAGAATTACAGACGTTAGATTTTGAGGTATCTTGGAAAGCAGGCATATGCCAAAGCTGGCGCGGTTTTGGTTCACCATTGTCTCCACGTCTCCGCTTTCATGCACTGAAAAAGAATAGGTGACGTGTGGATGTGCCTTAGAAAATTTGTTGAGAATCTCGTTGAAGTGCTCAGAAATCACCGAACTTGTAATGGCGATGGACAGGTGGCCGCGCAGCTCGGTTCGGTCGTCATCTAGCAGAGAGGGAAGCTGTGAGATTGTGCCAAATATGTTGGCGCACTCGGTATAAAGTGCCTGGCCTGGTCGCGTGACGGTAAACTCGTTCGGCTTGCGGACAACAAGATGCTTGCCCGTTGCCTGCTCAAGGCGCTTGAGTGCGGCGGAGACTGTGGGCTGCTTGAGGCCTAGGAAGTCAGCTGCCTTGGATATGCCGCCCTGCTCGACCACTACCATGAAGGTGCGAAGAAGGTTCCAATCCAGGTTCCAAGGAAAACGTTGATGCCGTGGTAGGCTCATAGATCATTTCTATATTGAGTTTAGGCAATATCTGTTTGCACAATGGTGTGTGTCATGCAAGCTTTTCTGCAAGCGGGACATCCCGCGTCTTTTGATCGGGGACAACCCCGGCTCGATTCTCACAGGGAGAGAAACATGACTTTTCGCCGTGCCATATTGAAATCCGCTATTGCAGCCGTAGGTTTGGCGGTGTTTGGACTGAATACTGCTGTTGCGGAAGAACTCGACACATTGAAAGAAAAAGGCGTCATCCGCATCGCCATGTCCGGCGCCTACCCTCCATTCAACTTTGTAAACGATCAGAACGAAGTAGTGGGCTTTGACCCGGCCATTGGTGCTGAAATTGCCAAGCGCATGGGCATGGAAGTTGAAATTGTGACCACTGCATGGGACGGCATTATCGGGGGGCTTCTGGCCAACAAATATGACGCCATCGTTGGGTCCATGACCATCACCGCAGAGCGCGATGAAGTGGTCGATTTTGTTGGGCCGTACTACTCCGACAAGCGCGCCATTTTCAGCAAGCCGGGCTCCGGCATTTCGAGCTTGGAAGATCTGGAGGGCAAGAAAGTTGGCCTGACGCTTGGCGAAACCCACGAAGATTGGGCGCGCGAGAAGGGATACAACATCAACACCTACAAAGGTTTGCCTGAATTGCTTCTGGAGCTGGAAAACGGCCGCGTCGACGCCATTGTCAACGACTCTATCGCCGCCATTCTCGCCATGGGCGAAAAAGGTCAGGAGTTTGAGATGTTCGGCGATCCAACCACGGAACCGTTTGGCGCGGGCATCGCCATCCGTGAAGGCAACCCAAAGCTGGCCGAAGAAATGCAGGCCGCTCTGCAATCCATCATGGATGACGGCACCTATCTGATGCTCGCAGAAAAGTGGGTTGGCGGCGATATTCGCTAAGACTGCCGCTCCCGCCGCTTTGTGGCAGCGGAGCCAGCACCGGCGTGATTTTATCGCGGGCCCAAACCCTTTACGGGCGCGGCCTGCGACACCAATGTTACCCGATATTTTTGCATGACACCGACCAGGGCAGCGCAGGCATCGCCCGGCAAGTCCGTGTCGGGGACCCGAAGGAGGGACAGATGGACATTGACCTGATGCTAAAGGTCTATCCTTTCTTTCTGGAGGCCGCGTGGGTCACCATCCTGCTGTCGGTTCTGACGGCAATACTGGGGTTGATCTGCGGCACGCTTGGGGCCGCAGCACGGCTTTCGCGGTTTGCACTCTTTCGCTTTCTGGGTGCTGCATATGTCAGCGTGTTTCGTGGCACTCCTGCGCTGATCCAGCTCTTCATTCTCTACTTGGGCGGGCCTCAAATTGGTATTCAACTGGACGCCTTTGAAGCGGGCGTGATCGGCTTGGGCATCAATGCGGGTGCTTACATGACAGAGACCATCCGTGGAGCAATCATCGCCATTGATAAAGGGCAACGCGAAGCCGCACGCACATTGGGGCTTAGCAGTTGGCAAGCGACCTACAAGGTGATTCTGCCGCAGGCTGCGCGCCTGATGGTGCGCCCGCTGGGCGTGAACCTGAACATGTTGATCAAGGCGACCGCGCTAGTGGCTGCCATCGCGGTGGTCGAACTGACCTACACCGCGCAGCGCTACATCGGCTCGACCTACAAGCCCTTCGAAATGTTCCTGCTCGCAGGGATTCTCTACATGATCATAATCTATGTGACTGGCCGTGGCGTTGCCTGGCTGGATCGCAAAGTTCAGATCACCTGATCGGAAAAGGACAGACAAATGGGCCTCGATTTTTCGATTATTCCCAAATACGTGGACATCATTCTTCTGGGTGTTGGCTGGACCGTTGGTATCACAGTCGCCGCTGCATTGCTGAGCTTTGTCGGCGGTATCATCTTTGCGGTGATCGCTCTTTACGCCCCCTGGCTTGTTCGTCAGCCGTTCCGGTTGATCGAATGGGTGTTCATGGGCACACCGCTTTTGTTGCAACTGTTCCTGATCTATTTCGGACTGGTGCAGATCGGCATTGACCTGCCAGCCTTTGTCGCGGGGATCATCGGCTTGGGGTTACACTTTGCCGTCTACAATTCCGAACTGATCCAGACCGCCATTCTTGCTGTGGACAAAGGTCAGATGGAGGCCGCCCGCACATTGGGATGTAGCCGCGGGCAGGCCTTGCGTAAGGTTGTGATCCCGCAAGCGGTGCGTGCCGTTATCCCGCCGATCGGCAACAACATGATCGCGCTTTTGAAAGACAGCGCGCTGGTATCCGTCATCGGGGTCAGCGAACTCACGCTGTCGGCGCAACGCGTGATCGGCAAGACCTATCGCCCTTTCGAGTTCTACCTTCTTGCCGCCGCTTTCTACTACGTAATCAACCTTTGCATGGAATGGGTGCAGCGCAAGATCGAGCGCCGCATTTCCATCTCGCGCTGACCAAAGAGACCAACCATGACCGAACAGACACACTTTGTCGAAATCCGTCACGCCCAGAAATCCTTTGGCACGCTTGAGGTGCTTAAAGACATTAGCCTGAACGTCGAGCGTGGGCAGATTGTCGGGATTATCGGATCGTCCGGCTCGGGTAAATCTACACTGCTGCGCGCGATCAACGATCTTGATCCGTTGACCGGGGGCGAAATCTGGCTCGATGGTGTACAAGTCAACAAGACGCTGCCGCATCGCCAGTATGAAATACACATAAACGAAATGCGCCAGCACGTCGGCATGGTTTTTCAGCACTTCAACCTGTTTCCACACATGACCGCCCGTGAAAATGTCACCATGGCGCCGAAACTGCTCAAGAGCCTGTATCAGGCTGAGGCCGACAAGCTGGCCGAAGAACAGTTGGACAAGGTCGGCATGCTTGAGCGGATCGACTACTACCCCTCACAACTGTCTGGCGGTCAGAAACAACGCGTCGCGATTGCCCGCGCTTTGGCCATGCAACCCAAGTTGATGCTGTTTGACGAGGCCACCTCGGCGCTCGATCCAGAGTTGGTGGAAGAGGTCAATATGGTGATGAAAAAGCTCGCCGAAGAGCACATGACCATGATCATCGTCACCCATGAAATGGATTTTGCAGCCTCGGTCTGTGACCGTGTGTTGTTCATGGACAAAGGCGTCGTGGTCGAGGAGGGCCCGCCAAGCGTTCTGTTCAAAAAACCAACTCAGGACAGAACCCGCGCCTTCCTGCGCAAACACATTGAGGGTGCATCGTGAGCGACGAGTCCTACCTCTTCTACCAGAGCCGCAACCCACGCCCGTTTCTGGACCGGGGGGAGGGCATCTATTTGTTCGATGAATGCGGCAAGCGGTACATTGATGGCTCATCGGGCGCGATGGTGTCCAATATCGGCCATTCTAACCCGCGAGTGCTAGACAAGATCAAAGCGCAGATGGATCGCGCGACCTTTGGCTATCGTTTGCATTTCCGCACGCATCCGTCCGAGGATCTAGCTGCCAAAACTGTCGCGATTACGCCTGATGGTCTGGACCGCGTGTTCTTTGTTTCTGGCGGCTCCGAAGCGGTCGAAAGCGCCGTGAAACTGGCGCGCCAGTATGCGCTTAGCCAAGGGCAATCCAATCGCTACAAGGTGATTTCACGCTTCCCGTCCTATCACGGCTGCACCTTTGGGGCGCTGGATTTGACAGGGTATGACCCGCTGCGCGAGCCCTTCGCTCCAATGTTAGAGGGCATGCCCAAGATCGCTTCCCCGGCCATTTACCTAGACCGCGACAACCTCAGCGAAGAGGTACGCGGTTTGAAATATGCTGAGCTGCTGCGCGACAAGATCCTTGCCGAAGGGCCGGATAGCGTGTTGGCGTTTTTGATGGAACCCGTTGGCGGGGCCTCAACCGGCGCTTTGGTGGCGCCTGACAGCTACTATGGACGCATTCGCGAGATTTGCGACGAATTTGGTGTGCTGCTGATCTATGACGAGGTCATGACCGGTGCAGGACGCACTGGCAAGTTTCTTGCGGCCGAGCACTGGGGCATCACCCCGGACATTGTGGCGCTCTCCAAGGGCTTTGGCGCGGGCTACGCGCCCCTGGGCGCTGTTGTTGCCGGTGCGCATTTGGTCGAACCGATCCTACATGCCGGTGGCTTTGCTCATGGCTTCACCTATGCCGGCAATCCTCTGGCTTGCGCGGCCGGTCTTGCGGTGCTCGAAGAACTGGAAGATCAGAACTTAATCGCCAATGCCGCGGCCATGGGCGAGATCCTGATGCATGAACTGCGCGCGTTGATGGAGCGCTACCCATTCATTGGCGACGTGCGGGGCAAGGGATTGTTGACCGCGTTTGAGCTTGTTTCTGACCGCGACACGATGGAACCGCTGGACCCAAAGCTGAACGCCTATGATCGCTTGGTCGAGCTGGCGTATGAGCGCGGTTTGATCATTTATTCGCGCCGCACCCGCGGGGGCACTGCCGGGGACCATTTCCTGATCGCCCCACCGTTGATCATCACCGAAGCACAGATTGCCGAAATGATGACAATTTTGCGCGACGCGATCGATGCGTTTGCCGCTGAGGTGGGCCTGCCTGTGGAGGAGGCCGCATGAGATTGCCGGACAAGCGCTGTGAAATGAGCGCAGCTGTGGCCCAAATCAAAGACAGTGATACAGTCATGGTCGGCGGTTTTGGGGTTCCGGGGACCCCTATGACGTTGATCCATGCGCTCGTCGATCATGGAGCCCGCGATCTGACTCTGATCAAAAACGATGCAAACGAACCCGGCATGGGCATCGACCATCTGTTGCAAAGCGGACAGGTGACGCGCCTGATCACCACTCATCTGGGGTTGAACAGCCATGCCATCGACCTGATGAACCGCGGCCAAATAAAGGTGGAATTCAACGCCCAAGGTATTCTGGCAGAGCGCATTCGCGCAGGCGGCGCGGGGATTGGTGCTGTGCTGAGTGATATCGGCATTGACACGGAACTGGCCGGAGGCAAGCAGGTGGTCGAGGTGGCAGGTAAGCCGCATCTTGTTGAAACCGCGCTGCGGGCGGATGTCGCCCTGATCCATGCGGACCGGGCCGACCCCTTTGGCAACTTGACCTATGTCGCAACCGCACGAAATTTCAATCCGCTGATGGCGATGGCCGCGACCCGCGTGATAGCCGAGGTAGAAACCGTTGCACCGTTAGGGGCTCTGGAGGCGGATGCCGTGCACACAAGCGGTGTGTTTGTTGATCACGTCACCGAACTCGGTGCGCTCTCCAAGGAATACGCCGTTGTCCAGCGCTAAGACCCGCATGATTGCGCGTGCCGCACGCGAGATTGCCCCCGGCATGGTAGTCAATCTGGGCATTGGTCTACCGACCAAGGTGGTTGACCATTTGCCCATTGATTTTCCCGTTTGCCTGCACACAGAGAACGGTTTGGCTGGTATTGGACCGACTTTGCCACCTGATCAGGCCAACAGAAACCTGATTGATGCAGGTGGCGCCTACGTTTCGACAGTACCAGGATCGGCGTTTTTCGACAGCGCGGCCAGCTTTGCGATGGTGCGCTCGGGCCGTCTGAACCTGACCATGCTCGGCGCGTTTGAGGTCAGCGCAAAAGGCGATCTGGCAAATTGGAAGATACCCGGAAAATTCAGCCCCGGCGTGGGTGGCGGTATCGAATTGGCGCAGAAAGCACGCCGGGTTGTGGTCCTGAGCACCCATACCGATCGGGCGGGTAACCCAAAGCTCAAGGGCGACTGTACCCTGCCGCTAACTGCGCGGGGCTGTGTGTCGCGCATTTTTACCGAGATGGCCGTTATTGACGTCACGCCTAAAGGCTATGCGCTCGTCGAGATCGCCGAAGGCATCAGCCTTGCCGAAGTGCGAGAGGCCACCGGCGCGCCGCTGATTGTCCCCGATACCCCTCTAAGCGTTTTCTGAGGCTGCGATGCAAACCGAACTGAATACCCGTTTGTGCCATGCCGTGGACGTCGCGTTTGACCGGCAGATCGCGTTTCTGGCGGAACTCACAGCGCATCCGTCGACCCGGGGCCAGGAACAATCTGCTCAGCTGTTCATGGCCAAAGAATTAGAAAGCCGGGGCTATGAGCTTGATCAATGGCAGATCGACGTCTCTGAAATTCAGCACCTGCCCGGGTTTTCTCCCGTGCTTGGCCCTTATGAAGACGCCGTGAATGTCGTGGGCACGCATCGCTCGGAAATCGGAACGGGCCGATCGCTGATCCTGAACGGGCATATCGACGTGGTGCCTGCCGGACCGCTGGACATGTGGGATACCCCGCCGTTCGAACCACGGGTTGAGGACGGCTGGCTTTATGGCCGAGGGGGTGGCGATATGAAGGCCGGTCTGGCCTCAAACCTGTTTGCGCTGGATGCGCTACGCGCTTGTGGGTTGGCCCCTGCGGCGGATGTCGTTTTCCAGTCCGTCGTCGAAGAGGAATGCACCGGTAATGGCGCGTTGGCCTGCCTTGCGCGGGGCTACACCGCTGATGCAGCGCTGATCCCCGAGCCGTTTTCAGAACATCTGGTTACGGCGCAGCTGGGGGTCTTGTGGTTCCAGGTACATCTCAAGGGATTGCCGACGCATGTGGCCTACGCCGGCAGCGGCGCCAATGCGATCGAGGCAGCCGTTCCATTAATCACGGCGCTGCATGACATGGAGCATCGCTGGAACGCGGCTGAAAACCGAACCAGCGACTATACCCATATGGATCACGCGCTGAACCTGAATGTGGGCAAGATCGAAGGCGGCGACTGGGCCAGCTCGGTTCCGGCATGGTGTGTGTTTGACGTGCGCATGGGGCTGTTCCCCGGACAGTCCATCGAGGCCGCAAAGGCCGAGATCGAGCAGGTTATTCTCGACGCAGCGCGCCAGAACGATTTCCTGCGCAACTCGCTGCCTGAGATCGTTTATCACGGGTTTCATGCCGAGGGTTACGCCCTTTCACAGGACCGTTCCGCCAAAGCCACCTCGGCGATTGCAGCGCTGGAAACTGCGCACCGTACCGCCACCGGTGAAGACCTTGTGCGCGAAGCCATCACTGCCACAACCGACGCACGGTTCTTTGGCATTTATGCCGATACGCCCGCACTGGTCTATGGTCCGCGCGCAGAAGCCATCCACGGCTTTAACGAGCGCGTTGAACTCGAAAGTATGCGCCGCGTGACCAAGGCCACGGCCATGTTCATCGCCGACTGGTGCGGCGTGGAAAACAACTGAGGATTTGCCCATGCGACAGTCCGTTATTGTTTCATATGCCCGCACCGCGATTGGCAAAGCCTATCGTGGTGCGTTCAACAACCTCGAAGCCCCAAGCCTTGCCACCCCAGCGGTCAAGGTTGCATTGGAACGCGCGCGTCTGAGCGGCGGGGACGTAGAAGAGGCTGTGTTCGGATCTGCGCTCACACAGGGGTCGTCCGGTGTCAACGTCGCGCGTCACATTGTGCAAGCCGCCGGTCTGCCCAATAGCGTCGCGGGCGCCACGGTGGACCGGCAATGCGCCTCGGGTCTGAACGCCATCGCCATTGCCTCGCATATGGTGCAGGGCGAAGGGGTGGAGGTTGCGCTGGCTGGCGGATTGGAGAGTATCTCACTTGTGCAGAACGCGCATTGGAACGGGCATCGCTACCCTGATCCCTCGGTGGCAAAGGCCTATTACATGCCCATGCTGGACACCGCCGAAGTGGTTGCAGACCGATACGGGATAAGCCGAGCGGAGCAAGACGCCTATGCGTTGCAAAGCCAGACTCGCACAGCCAAAGCGCAGGCCGCCGGTCTTTTTGACGATGAAATCGCGCCTGTTACGGCCACAAAGATCGTCACAGACAAAGCCACCAAGGAAACCAGCAACGAAACCGTCACGCTGACCGCCGACGAATGCAACCGACCGGGCACGACGGTTGAGGGGTTGGCCAGTCTCACCGCCGTTCGTGGCGATGGCATGACTGTCACCGCGGGCAATGCCAGCCATTTGTCAGACGGTGCCGCCGCGCTGGTCGTGATGGAGGCTGATGAGGCCAGCCGCAGGGGCCTTGCGCCGCTCGGCGCTTTGCGGGGATTTGCCGTGGCGGGCGTTGCGCCTGACGAAATGGGCATCGGGCCTGTCGTCGCGGTGCCCCGTCTTCTAGAGCGTAACGGATTGCGCATCGAGGATATTGATCTGTGGGAAATCAACGAAGCCTTTGCCGCGCAGCTGCTTTATTGCCGTGATCGTTTGGGCATTTCTGACGACCGGTTAAACGTCAACGGCGGTGCGATTTCCATCGGCCACCCCTACGGCATGTCCGGCGCGCGTATGGTGGGACATATGCTACTGGAAGGACGTCGACGCGGTGCGAAATGGGGCGTCGTGTCTATGTGTGTGGGTGGCGGACAGGGCGCCGCTGGTCTGGTCGAAATTTTCTGAGGTGACAAAGATGCACGCTCTTTCATCTGAACAGTTGGATCAACTCGTGGCCTTGCGTCGCGAACTGCACCAATCGCCCGAGGTGTCCGGTGAAGAAGCCCACACAGCGGAACGCATCGCCGCTGAACTCACCGCTCTGGGCGCTGATCGGCTTTGGCAGGGGCTTGGCGGGCATGGTGTTGCTGCCGAGTTTGCAGGGTGTGAGGACGGCCCGACGGTTCTTTTACGCTGTGAGCTTGACGGTTTGCCGATCCGCGAGATTTCGGACCTGCCGTATAAGTCGACCATCCCCGGAAAGGGACACCTGTGCGGCCATGACGGCCACATGGTTTCAGTGTTGGGTGTCGCGATGAGACTTGCCGACCGTCCGCAAAAAGGGCGCGTCATCTTGTTGTTCCAACCCGCCGAAGAAACCGGCGCAGGCGCACAGGCGGTGATTGATGATCCGCGCTGGCCTGAGATCCGTCCCGACTTTGCATTTGCCTATCACAACGTTCCTGGCCGCCCGCTGGGCGAGGTGGGCCTGCGTGAAGGCCCAGGCAATTGTGCCTCACGTGGCATGCAGATTGTGCTCGAAGGCAAAAGCTCGCATGCCGCTGCGCCTGAAGATGGCTTGTCGCCGGGCCCTGCCATGGCCAGCTTGATGACCTGCTTGCCCGATCTGAGTGACGGCACCATCGAGGATGAAACGTTTGCGCTGGCGACATTGACCCATGTCAATCTGGGTGAACCGACCTTTGGAATCGCCCCGGCTGATGGCGAATTGCGCATCACCCTGCGGTCGATGACCAACGAGCGAATGGATGCCCTGATGCAAGAGGCGCTGCGCAGAGTTGAAGAACACGCCAAGGGGCTTTCTGTCGAAGTCGTCTGGCACGACGTGTTTCGCGCTGTGGTCAATGATGTCGAGGCCACAGATATTGCCCGGCGTGCGGCCCAAACCCTTGGGTTTCTCCGCCTGGAAATGCCAACCCCTATGCGCTGGTCCGAGGATTTCGGGCGGTTTGGTGACGATGGGGCCAAAGCGGCCTTGCTCTATCTCGGGTCTGGCGAAAATCAGCCTCAGCTTCACAATCCTGATTACGACTTCCCCGATGCCCTCATCCCAGTCGCTGTGGATTTGTTCTGCCAAATTCTGCGGGACATGCTGAGCTCTGAGACTCCGTGAAGATGCAAGAAGGGAGCGCAACATCCTGGTGCACCATTCACCGCGACCGGATTTCACAAAATCTGGAGCTTGCGTTGGGGCTGGTTCCCGAGGGACGCACATTCTGTGCCGTACTGAAGGCTGATGCCTATGGGCATGGTATCGCCCAGGTGGTTCCCCTGGTACGGGAGCAGGGCGTAGACGTGGTTGGCATTACATCTAATGCCGAAGCGCGCGCTGTACGCGGCGCAGGGTTCGACGGGAGGCTGATCCGTTTGCGCACAGCCACACTGCAGGAAATCGAAAGCGCACTGGACGACCGGGTGGAAGAACAAGTCGCCTCAATCGCCACCGCGCGGCAGCTTCGCGTTCTTTTTGACGCCGGGAAGCTGCGATCCGGTGCCCACTTGGCGTTGAACGCCGCAGGTATGTCGCGCGATGCGCTGGAGATTTCGACGGCCGTCGGGAAGGACACGTGCCACGAAATCCTAGCGACCCTAGGCGCTGGCATTCATGGGATCTGTTCACATTTTCCCTCGAACGCCCCTAGGCAACTCAGACAAAGCGCGGATGAGTTTCAACAGCAGGCCGCCTGGGTCTTTAAAAACAGCGATCTGAAACGCAGTGAAACGCTGGTGCATGCGGGCAGCTCACTGACGCTGATTTCAGACGTGAATATTAAGACTGACATGTATCGCTGTGGCGCGATACTTTACGGGATCTTGAAACCAGATCTGGGATTTCGACCCACGATGGATCTTGAGGCCCGTGTTCTCAGCCTGCAAGACTACCCAAAAGGGATGACAGTCGGTTATGATCGTGCCTACCGTCTTAAAAAGGATTGTCGGCTGGCCTGTATTTCAATTGGCTATGAGAACGGGGTCAGACGCGTTGCTCACGAAGGCAGTGTTGTGGCGATCCGCGATGAGTTGGCGCCTGTGTTGGGAAAAATCTCAATGAATGCGATCGTGGCGGATGTGACCTCGATCAAAGGTGTCGTTGTTGGCGATACCGTCGGAGTGTTCAGAGAAAGCGAAGCCGCAACCATCCCGCCGGACCTCGCGGAAGCTCAGTTCCGAACCATCATGGCAGACCTCTACGCAGACTGGGGGCAGCGCAATCATCGGGTCTATCGTTGAAATGTGACACGCTCTTTGAATGGGGGGCGAGATACGCTCTTGGCGTCACGGTCATCGGCCGTTCCGCTTCGCCAATGAAAACTCAAATTGTGTTCGGATTTCCTGTCATCGACACCGGCCTGCTAGCAAGCCTCGGCATCAAGCATTGACTTATCCAGTTCCAGTGTTGTGACAAGCATGGCAAGATCTCAGTTTTCGAAGTCCTTGAGCCGACTTGAGACGTTGCACCCAAGTTAGGAGGTTGCATGAGACAGTTTTGTTCCGTTGTTGCCAAGCTTCTTGCATCACTTGCGATTTCGGCGAGTGACCGAAATCCGCGTTTAGTGTTTTTAGCTGCAGTTGCAAATCGCACTTAACGGTCCTTGACCCCAAGAAATCAAAGGACGGCCTTGATCCGCATTGGAGCCATTTGGCACGCTATAGTGATGCAGGACGCACGAATGTCCGGTTTGGGCAAGCTGCGCCGCAGCGTACAACAGTGTTGCGAATGACCGGTTGGGGCCGTTCGCGCCACTTCGCAAAGTACACTACCTGCGTATTTCAGTCGTTGGTTGGCCTTTTGTCAAAGCTGCGTACATGCACATCGTTTAGGGCGTAGGTCATAGACGTAGGATGTTCATTGTCGCAATAGCGTGCTCTCGAGGCGGGTGTGGCGCCTTTGCCGCCGCGTTATCAGCGGTTTCACCTGCGTCGTTCGGTGCGGCCTGCGCTGGCGAGACGTTGTGTCTTTTGTGCGAAATCGCCCCGGCAACGGAGTTGATGAGGAACTTTGAGGGATTTACCCCCTTCGAGTTGTTTGACTGCGTAGTCAAAAAGCTCAGAAAAGCCTCGCTTTGGAGATGGGGCATGTAGGGCAAGTCGGAGCGTCGTCGTGTGAGGCCGGGGGGCGGGTGTGGCTGGATGGCGCGCTGCGGTAGCGGGTTGAGCGTCAGATGGAAGGCCATAGCCTGGCCTTCTTGTAGTGCGCGCATCACCTTAGAACCCTTGATAGTGGCGTAGGCCGTCTTCATCGTTCTTAACCCGCGCACTGGTTTGATCAGCTTCTTCAGATTGCCGTGGTCTGCTTCGATGACGTTGTTCAGATAATTGACTTGGCGCTGTTCGACATCTTTTGGGTACATCCCCTCTTTCTTCAATTCCCGGATCGCCTGAGTATAGCATCCCGCCTTATTGGTGTTGATGGCGGCCTTGGCGTTGCGGGGCGAGGACAAATAAAAATCGATGGTGTTGCCATGCTTGTCGACTGCTCGATACAGATATGTCCACTTGCCTCGGAATTTAATATCAGTCTGATCGAGCAGCCAACTATCTGCCATTAGCCGTCGCCACTGCCAGCGCATGCGGCGCTCTTTTTCTGGGGCATACCTTTGCACCCAACGGTAAATCGTGTTGTGAGCAACCCGGACGCCACATTCCGCCATCATCGTCTCAAGATTTCGATAGCTAATGCCATACCGGCAGTACCAACGCACCTCCCAAAGCACGACTTCGCCACCAAAATGACGCCCTTTGAAGTCATTCATACATTGCCTCTGCTGAACACCATCTTGCCAATCTTCTTAAACAGGCAGAAATTGGCAACAGAGCAAACGGACGCGCTCTATCGCTTTGTTCAGAAAGGCGTCTGCCGATTTTGCATCCCGTCGGGCGGTAAGGCGGATGTCGATCATCTGGCCATTTGCGCTGATGTCGTGACAGAAATAGAGCCACTTTCCGGCGGCGCGGCGCAGGAGCTTTTAAATGAGTTTAGTCAATTCTGGGCCGAACTTCTGAACCCATCGAAAAGCTGTCGACAGATCAACTGTACTGCCTCGCTCCGCCAGCAGATCGACACGTCTTGGTAGGACAACGAATAGCTCAGGTACCTGGGAGCGGCGCAAAGGATGATTTAGCGCGGGAAGCGGTGGTATTTGAATGGCGATCTATGCGACATCGGTAACCTCAAAACACTGAAACTCTCAAAGTTTCGCGGTTAATACAACGGTCACTTCGCAACCAGCACGCTTTCACGTAGAACTGGAAAGTAGGGGCGGATCACCGCTTTTTTTTCTGCTGTTTTCTCATTCAGAACAAAGCCCATGTTTATACATAAGCCATAGTGTTAACAGGCCCTAAGGTCTTTGATGCCGATTTCCAGCCAGCCAGTCAAAAACCAGCCGCGCTCGATCTGATGACTGGTTGTGCAATTTGACGTAGAATTCCAGTGGTGCCGTAATGGTTTCCGGCAGCAGCTTGACCAGTTTGCCGGATGCGATCAGACCTGCGGTCAGACCTTCCCAGCCTAGCACCGCCCCCATGTCATCCTGCGCTGCTTGCAGCGCAATGATATAATTGTTGACGCGGTGGGTGGACTTCAATGGACCTGAATAGCCCAAGGTGTGAGCCCACACCTGCCAGTCGGTGCCGCCGGTTTCCAGCGAGTCGAGATGGATCAGCGGAACCTCTGCGATACCGTCGACGCTATCTACCGCGTGCTGCGTGGCAAACTGCGGGCTGCATAGCGCCATGATCCTGTCCCGGAACAACATCCTGCAATGGCCGTTGTCACGGGACATTTCGCCATAATGCAGGCTGAGGTCGCAATTGTCGGCCGCCTTTCCAGTATCGTTGACGATCTGTGCCACCGAGATATGCTCGTAGCTCTTCCAGAAATGCGCCAGCCGCGGCGTCAACCAAAGCGAGCTGACAGCGGTGCTGGAGCGGATTGTGACCGAGTTGCGCCCGGGCTGGGCCCGCAGCTGCTCGAACGCATCGTTGATCCCCTCAAACCCCCTTTGCAAAGCGACCAGCAAGTAAGCACCGCTTTCCGTAAGTTCTACACCGCGATGAAAGCGATGGAACAGATTGCACTGTAATTCCTTTTCCAGCGCTTTGATCTGATGGCTTACCGCCGCTGGAGTGACGTTCAGTTCCGTTGCCGCTAGCTTGAAGCTGGTTTTCCGGGCGGCAGCCTCAAAGCTGACCAGCGAACTTAGGCGGGGTAGATTATAGGGGCGTTTGGACAAGTTTGCTTAATCCCAAATCAAAGAAGCGTACAGACAACAATACTTTTTTTGGCGCCTTGGATGAGTAAAATTAAGGCAAGATGAGTTTTTTTGCAATTGCCGGAAACCACAATCGCGCCAGAATGTGGCAACATTCATTCTAGTTGCTGCCCGCGGCCATTCCAGCTGGAACGCCTGCAGCTGCAGCCTCTCAGCCCGCAAGAAGGAGTTGTGTTATGAAGTCACATACCAAGGTGGTTGTCGTTGGCGGCGGCTGTGTCGGAGCCTCGATCCTCTATGGGTTGACCCAGCACGGTTGCAGCGATGCGGTGATGCTGGAGCGTACCACGCTGACCTCAGGCTCCACCTGGCACGCGGCGGGCCTTTTGGTGACTTTCGTGCGCTCGCATAATATTTCTAAGATGACGATGGAAACCATCCGCATCTACGGCGAGGTGGAGAAGAAGCTGGGCACCTCGGTCGGGCTGCGCCAGGTTGGCCAGCTGCGGGTGGCCAATACTGAAAAACGCTGGGATGAATTCCAGTCCTATATTTCCATTGCCGAGGCTGCGGGCGTGCCCTGCCGCCTGGTGACGCCGGAAGAAATCAAGGAAATCCACCCGCTGCTGGCTCAGAGCGAGGACATCCGCGGCGGCATCCTTCATGATCAGGACGGCTATGTGAACCCTGCCGACATTACCATGGGGCTGGCCAAGCTGGCCCGCGATCAGGGTGCGACCGTCTATCAGAACACCGAGGCGCAGGCGTATGAGAAGCTGGATAGTGGCCACTGGAAGGTGACCACCAGCCAGGGCGAGATCACCTGTGAGCATCTGATATTTGCGACCGGCAACTATGCTCGCGAGAACGCTCGCCGGGTGGGGCTGGACCTGCCCTGCATCCCGATTGTACACCAGTACTGGACCACCGAGACCTTGCCGCTGCTGAAAGAGCGCCGCGCTGCGGGCCTGCCAGAGTTCCCGATCCTGCGCGACGAGGATTACGGTGCCTACCTGCGCGAGGATGTGGGCGGCTTCCAGTTCGGCCCTTATGAGTTTGAAAAAGACCTGAAATTGTTTGCCGAGGATCACGTGCCGCATGACTTTGGCGCCGACCTGTTGCCGGAGGATTTCGAGGCGGTGGAAACCCAGTGGGAGCGCGCGCTGGAGCGGGTGCCTGCACTGGGCGAGGTAGGCATCAAGGCCAACACCCGCGGGCCATTCCAGATGACCCCGGACGAGCTGCCGCTGTGTGGCCCGGCACCGGGCCACGAAAATCTGTGGCTGGCCGAGGGCGTGCCAGGCGGTATCCTATGGGGTGGCACCATGGGCGAGCGACTGGCGCGCTGGATAGTTGACGGCCACCCCGGCATCGACATGTCCGAGATCGACCCGCGCCGGTTCGGTAACTATGCCGCCAAGCGCTGGACCATGGACAAGGTGCGCGAGACCTGGGGCACCCATATGAACGCCCATGTCCCGGGCGAGGATTTCCCAAGCGCCCGCCCGATGAAGACGATGCCGTCCTATGACCTGCTGACAGCGCAGGGCGCGGTCTGGACCACCTTCAACGGCTATGAATTCCCTCGCTGGTTTGCCAGATCGCCGGAAGAAGCGGCCCCCGAGCACAGCTTCCGCCGCACCAGCCATATGGAGCTAGTGCAGGAAGAGGTCCGCGTCACCCGCGAGGAGGCAGGCTTCATCGAGATGTCTCCGATGACCAAGTTCACCGTGCGCGGCCCTGGGGCAGCAAAGTGGCTGGACGGGATCATGGCCAACAAGCTGCCCAAGGTTGGGCGGATGACGTTGGCGGTGGCGCTGAACCCGCAGGGCGGCATGGAGGGCGAATACACCATCGTCCGTTACGGCGAGAACGACTTCTACCTGGTCTCCACCCCGAACGGGCAGGTCTATAACTGGGATTACCTGTCGCGCCTGCTGCCGGATGACGGTTCGGTCGTGATGGAGGATATCTCCGAACAGCTGGGGGTGATTGCGCTGGCGGGGCCGAAATCGCGCGAGATCCTACAGCAGCTGACCGACAATGATCTCTCGAATGAGGCCTTCCCCTGGCTGACGGCGCAGATGGGCGAGGTGGGTTATGCTAAGGGCGTTCATCTGCTCCGCGTGAGCTACACTGGCGAGCTGGGCTGGGAGCTGCATCACCCGGTCGGCTACAACCGGCATCTTGTAGATCTGCTCTTGAAAGCGGGGGTCAAGCCCTTTGGCTTGGAGGCGCTCGAGTCCATGCGGCTTGAGAAATCCTACCGTGCCATCAATCGCGAGATCTGTAAGGACATGACCCCGTACGAGGCCGATCTGGGCCGGTTCGTCGCCATGACCGAGAAGATCGGCGGGCAAGTGATCGAACGGGACTTCATCGGCAAAGCCGCGCTGCTAAAACAGCGGGATGAGGGGGGATACAACACTCTGGTCACGTTGAAACTGCCATATTGCGATACCTCTGTGATGTTTGATGAAGGTGTCTATGCCGACGGCAAACTGGTCGGTCGCGTCACCTCGGGCGGGTTCTCCTATTACTGCAACCACGACATCGCGATGGCGCTGGTGCCGCAGGAGTTTACCGCTGAAGGCACATCCCTGCAGGTGATGGTCCACAACGAGATGCGCGAAGCCGAGGTGATCGACATTTGCGCTGTCGACCCAACAAGCGCACGTGCCCGGGCCTGATCCTGGCAACTGAAGGAGCTGAATATGACGGAACTGAAAACACGTGCGTCGCGCGGCGCCCGGGGTGGCCGAGCAGCGCGCGTCCAGGCCCGCACCAACCCGCCGCCGGTCTACCTGCCGACACTGAACCGCCAGGTCGGACCAATTGATCTTCTGGGCCCGGAAGGGGTGGAGAAGATCCACAATGCGGCGATGACGATTCTGGAAACAACCGGCATCGAATTCCGTGATCCGGTGGCGCTGGCGGATTGGAAACGCGCCGGTGCCGATGTGCAGGGCGAACGGGTCCGTATCGGCCGCGAAATGCTGATGGATCTGATTTCCTCAGTGCCCTCGGAATGGGGCTATGCCGCCCGTAACCCAGAGCGCTCGCTGCGGGTGGGCAACCGACATTCGGTTTTTGCCAATGTCTATGGCGCGCCCTTTGTCTATGATCTGGACGGAAAGCGGCGTCCCTCGATGCTGGAGGACGCGCATAACTTCTTCAAGATGAGCCAGATGAGCCAGTCGATGATGGTGCCGGGCATCCTGCCGGTGGAGCCGCAGGACGTGCCGGTGCCGCAGCGCCATCTGGAACTGGTGCATGCGGCCCTGACCCTGACCGACAAGCCGATCAAGGGTTCGGTTCTGTCAGAGCAGGCTGCCCGCGACACCGTCGACATGGTGCGCATCGTCTTTGGCGAGGAGTTCGTGGACAACAATGTTGTTCTGGCCGCGCTTTTGAACTGCAACACGCCGCTGGTCTGGGACGAGACCATGCTGGAGTCTTTGCGGGTCTATGCTGCCGCCAATCAGCCCTGCCTGCTGTCACCCTTTGTGCTGGCAGGCGCTTCGGCCCCGGCCAGCCCGCAGGGTGGCGTGGCGCTGTTGATTGCCGAAAGTCTGGCAGGCATGGCCTACAGTCAGATCATTCGCCGCGGCGCGCCGATGGTGCTGGGGGTGGCAATCATGGGCGTGTCGATGAAGACCGGCGCGCCGATGATGGGCTCGCCCGAGCCGGGGCTGATGAACCTTCTGGTTGGCCAGATGGCGCGGTTCTATGACGTGCCATGGCGGACCTGCACCATGTGGACCGGGTCGAAATCGCCGGACTTGCAGGCCGGGTTCGACACCGCCAACACGATGTGGCCGGTGCTCTTGGGCGGTGCCAACTATATCGTCCACTCGGCCGGTTTTCTGGAAGGCGCGTTGGGGGTTTCTTATGCGAAATGGGTGCAGGACACCCTTCAGCTGGAAAACTTCCACCGCTTCTTCAGCGGCCTGCACGAAGAGAACCTGGACGCGCTGCTCGGCGATATCGAGGCGATCGGCCCCGGCGGCCATTTCCTGGGCACCGATCACACCCGCGAAAACCCGATGCACATGAACCCGCTGCAGAACAACGACAGTTTCGAGCAATGGGAGGCGGAAGGTGCCAAAACCGCTGAGATCACCGGCCAGGAGGCAGCACGCCGGATGTTGGAGAGCTATGTGCAGCCTCCGATGCCGGAAGATCAGCGCGGTGCGCTGAACGAATTTGTTGCCAAGAAACGAGCATTGTACCAAGCCTGACACTGTGGGCGCCTTGGCGCCCCTTTGACCCGGAACAAGGACAGGATTTGACCCCATGACCACAGCTTCGACAAAAACGCTCTCACTACGCCGAAGTGCGGGCATTGGCCAAATCCGTCCTTGTGTCTGCGGGCATGGATGCGGCGGGCAGCGATCTGATCGCGGAGATTGTCACTTGCTCGGAACGCGACGGCCCGCGCAGCCATGAGCTGATCCTCCCCCAGTGAATTGGTCCGCCCCTATAGTGAACTGAGCCGCTCCCCTTGTTTGGACCACCCGGCTCGAGATTTTCCGGGGGTTGGGGCACCGTGTACTTATTGCGTGTTCAGACACCCTGCCCGGAACTTTCCATTGAAGCTCTCGATGAAGGCTTTATCCGTCGGTTTGCTGGGCCGAGAGAAGTCCAGAACGTCGCCGCGCTGGTAAGCCCAAATACCCAGGTCACGGGAGACAAACTCCGATCCCTGATCGACACGAATGGACTTCGGATAGTCGATCTGACCGCATATGCGCTCAAGGGTCTGAACAACATCTTCTCCTCGGTAACTGAACCTCGGATCGGTCGCAGGCGAGAACCGCGAGAAGGTGTCCACGATGGTCAGCACGCGGATTTTGCGACCCTTGACCAGTTGATCGTGCACAAAGTCCATTGCCCAAGTCTCATTGCATTGCATTGCATTGCTTTGCATTGCTTTGCTTTGCTTTGCGTTGCTGCCACACGATCCTCCCGAAGCTTGGCTTTGACCCGGGGTTGCGGCGTTTTGTTCCGCAGTTGCAGGCCCATTTGGTTGTAGAGACGGTAGACACGCTTGGCATTCACCACCCAGCCTTCGCGACGCAACAGGACAAGAATGCGCCTGTAGTCATAGCGCACACGCGTCTCTGCAATCTCTTTGATACGATTCTTGAGTTCGGCCTGCTCGTCGCCGTGTGCTTTGTAATGGTAGGTCGAGCGATGTGCCTGCAACACGTCACAGGCACGCCGGCTGCTGACGCCCCAAACCGCGCGGAGCTCATTGACCAGTTCTCGGCGACGGGCAGGCCTCAGAGCTTTCGTTTGATAACATCCTGCAACATTGCATTCGCCGATTAACCCCGGACCAATGGCGGACAGGAGCTCATTCCAAAGACAGGTTAGCCACCAGACGCTTCAATCGCGCATTCTCCTCATCCAGCATCTTGAGACGTTTCATCTCGGAAGGCATCAGTCCTCCATATTTCTTGCGCCAGTTATAAAACGTAGCCTCCGCAATCCCAGTCTTGCGACAGACTTCAGCGATGCTCGTGCCTTCTTCGACTTGGCTCAAAACAAACGCAATCTGCGCTTCCGTGAACTTGCTCTTCTTAATGGAACTCTCTTTCTCCCGATCACGGGATCATAAGTGAAAAATTCCAGCTGAGGACCGTCCAGTTTTGGGGCAGCAGGTCAAATCTCCTCTTGCATCATTCGGGAAAATTCTACTTCCGCCCCCCTTAAGACTTAGAGGGATTACCTCTCATTCAAAGAGGCATTGATCCTCGATTTCACGTTTCATCGGCACAACGCCAAAAGAGCTCTAACGTTTTTGAATTCATAGCGCGGGGCCAAAAAATTGCCGTTGTGAGAACTAAAACTCTTTCGGGGCAATGTTTCTTTTAGTAAATACAGGGACGCTAGGTCATGATCGTATCAATAGAACACAACAGAATATATGCCGTCCTCCGATTTCAGGGGGTCGTGACGCACGATGAGATTGTCGAAGCTCGTCGGGAGATAATCGACCATTCCGACTATAAATTGCGAAAATACCATGTCTGGATTTTCGATAACGTCACAGAAATGCGCATTGGTACTGACCAGATGAAAGTACTTCGCACAGAAGACGCAACAAATTCTGCTGTGAATCCGAATCTGCGTGTAGCACTGGTGGGAAACACAGATATTGGGTTTGGGACACTTCGAATGTACGAAAGCTATGTGAGCACTATTTGGCGCCATGTAGGGGTGTTTCGGGACGAGGAAACGGCTTTCCAATGGGCGAAAATGGGCAGCTAGCTTCTTAATTTGGCTGTTTTCTATTTCTTTATTTAGGAACCCTTTGCGGTGATGGAAAAAGACAATAACACAGGCGCTCAGATCGCATTGGGCCAAATGCAAGATTTATTTGAAGTTATGCAGCTTGGAGTCGCCGTTTTTGACTCCGATCGGCGTTTGACAATTGTCAGCAGTACATTCCGTGAGTTGGTGAGTTTCGCAAATTTTGAAATCAAAAAGGGGATGTCATTACGCGATCTATATAAAGGTTTGGCTTCTTCAGGGGCGTTCGGTTCGGGTGTGATCGATGACATCGTAACGGCTCATTTAGTATCTCGCCCAGGCAATGACCCAGAAGAAATTCTTACCTCACCCGAAAATCATCTACTACAAATCAAGCGCTATAGTTTGCAAGGCGGTGGTTTGTGTGCAGTCCTGAGAGATGTCACTGAAGAACGCGCAACTCAAGAGCAGCTATGGCAGGCGTCTAAGTTAGACGCGATTGGTCGCCTGACGGGAGGTGTCGCTCACGACTTTAATAATGTATTGGCAGTTATTTTTGGAAACCTAGAATTATTGAAGGAAGCAACTGAAGATACTGTGCTTCAAAGGATGGTAGATAGTTCTATGGCCGCGGCTGAGCGAGGTGCTAAACTTACGCACAGATTGTTAGCATTTGCACGTAAGCAACCTCTGTCCCCGGAAGTTGTTTGTCCGGGGCAAGGGCTCCGCGAATTGGTGCCTATGCTGCGTTCGCTCTTGGGGGAAAGCATCGAAGTTGAGCTCATCTCGGATGCAGGCATTTGGCCGATAGAAGTTGATCGAAATCAGTTAGATAACGTACTTATTAACATTGCTATCAATGCTCGTGATGCAATGCCTAGCGGCGGAAAACTAACGATTGAGGCGCTTAACGCGCGTGTTGATGATCACTATGCTAAAACCGCTGAAATAGACCGTGGCCAGTATGTTTGTATTGCTTGCAGCGATACGGGAACTGGAATGGAAAAGCCAATTGTTGAGAAGGCGTTTGAGCCTTTTTTTACGACAAAAGATATATCAATGGGGACTGGATTAGGGCTTGCTATGGCGCATGGCTTCGTCAAGCAATCCAAAGGACACATAAAAATCTATAGTGAGTTGGGTGAGGGCACTGTCGTCAAAATTTATCTGCCTAGAGCGCTTTCCGATAATACGGTGAACAGCGAGCTAGACTATGTCAATGTCGGTTCTGTTAGCGAAACTTATGTCGTGCTTTTGGTTGAAGATGATAGCGCAATTCGGGAAACAGTGCAGGCTCAGTTAGAAAGCGCGGGCTATTTTGTTATATCTGCTTGGGACGCAGCTAGCGCCCTTGAATTGCATAAATTAAACGCCATAGACCTATTGCTGACAGATGTCGTTTTGCCGGGAGCGCTTAATGGAAAACAACTAGCCGAGAAGTTAACTGAGCTTCAGCCCAGTCTGCCGGTTGTGTTTATGTCCGGGTATACGGAGAATGCAATTATTCACCATGGGCGCCTGGATAAGGGGGTGACACTTCTGCAAAAGCCATTCCGAAAATCTGACCTACTGCAGACTTTGAGTAATGCTCTGGGTTTGTGAAACGATGAAGTTGACAAAAAAAAGCAATCCTTTATAGTGCTACTAGCACTTAGTTTTGTATACTAAAGATACGCAGAACGATAGACAACGAGTTATATTGTTTAGAAAGTGTCCGTGAAATATCAAAGAGTTTTCCTGCTCAAAACATAATTGTGGGTGCCCAAAGAAATGAAGGATGACCCTCCGGAGTGTTCTGAAAATGAGTTAAATCGAGACTTTTCGACAATGCTTCTTCTAGAAAAGTTGCTCAGAGAGTCCTACTCCAATGCGCAATCAAAAGATATCCAAGCGCTCCAATGGTCAATTTTAAGATACCTTAATGATACTGCTCCCAACAGAAGGACAGTTCGCTGGATATCAAGCTTCTTATGCCTCACGCATGCTCCAATCGTTCGATGCATTGCTACATTGCTAAACAAAGGTTTGGTCGAACAGCGTCGCAATCCTATGGATGCGAGAAGCAATATCATTTCCCTGACCTCTAAAGGTCAGAGGGTTCTGCAAGAGGATCCCTTATTGCGCATCGCCGCTCGAATAAATCAACTTCCATATAATGATCGATCTCATTTTAGGAGAATTTCACGGAAAATCGCGCTCATTCAAGATCAAGCGGAAGGCAAATGACTATGGCCAGGGTGCTTATTGTAGAAGATGATCAATCCGTTCTCGAGCTTCTTAGTCGTTCTGTATCCTGGCTTGGACATGAAATCGAGACAGCGACAGATTCTGAGAATGCAATGAACTTACTTCAGCGCTTAGAGAGCGTTGATATCGTTATTGCTGATTTTTGGCTTAACGGGATTTCTGTCATTTCGTTTCTAGATCAAGTCATAAAAGAAATGCCTAGTGCGGGGATCATAGTGATTTCGGGGGGGGCTAAGGACACTTCCTTCGAGATGACAAAAGCACTGGTTCAATCATGTGGACCGATCGAGTTTCTACAAAAACCATTTCGAAAATTTGAAATTTGGGACGCAATCAATCGTGTTGCTCGTGATCAATGCAACCATTGTGTTCCCATTTGAACACTAGTGCACTTTTGACCTTGGCGTGCCCCGATCGGGTGGTCCTGTTTGATTGTTAGTGCATTGTGGGCCTTTGGTCTATTGCCACGATGCTTTCCGGCGCAGGCGGTCTGGACCTGTCACGTTTTTGTGCCGCCCCAAGAGCTCTTTTAGGCCACTTTTCTCTCGAAAGCGACGGGGCTTTTCCAACCCAATGCTGAGTGCCGTCGGCGCGGATTGTAGAAACCGTTGATGT
>NZ_JAGHQX010000001.1 GCF_017744095.1 Shimia sp. R10_1
CGAGATCTTGGTTGGGCACAAACTCAGTGTCACGATGCGCCGTCACCCACTTGTTCAGCGTGGATAGCCCCACGCCCAAATCTGAGGCGACCTGCTTTCGTGTCAGCCCGCTGGTCAGCGCAATCCGTACAGCATCAGCGCGGAACTCGTCAGTCCGTTTCAGTCCCATAGTTCGTCTCCTTTGTTGCAGTAAATGCTATCAAAGGAGCGGCATCAAACCGCGACACGTCCACTTGGAGAGGTGGTCGCGGAAATTTAGACCAGCGGCTAAGATGGATCGCATGATGAAAGTGACGATCCAAAATGAAGAAACGCAAGAACCATTCTCCTGCGTTCAAAGCGAAGGTTGCGCTTGAAGCGATCCGCGAGGAGATGACGCTGGCGGAACTGTCCAAGAAGTATGGCGTTCATCCGACGCAGATCGGAACGTGGAAGCGGGCAGCGATAGAGAACATGGCGACGGCCTTTACGCGCCGTGGTTCGGCTCCAGAACAGGTTAGCGCCGCTGATGTCGACAAGCTACATTCGAAGATTGGCCAGCTGGTGGTGGAGCGGGATTTTTTAGCGGAAGCCTCGCATCAACTTCTCGGGACGCGAGGCAAAAAATGGTGAGCCGGGATCACAAGTTAAGCCTTCGCAAACAGTGCGAACTGTTGCGGTTATCTCGGTCGCGGCTCTATTATCAGCCGGTTGGTGAAAGCGCGGAAAACCTGCGTTTCATGGAAATCATCCATTGCCCGGCAGGCGCATTCGAAGAATGCTGCCGAGAGGGGACAAGCAGTTCCTGGAAACGCCGTGGTATAGATCGCGCCAGATGGCCCGCTCTATGAAGCGGAATGGGCATCAATGTGGTCGGCACCGCGTACGGCGGTTGATGCGTCTGATGAGGCTGGTGCCGATTTATCAGGAGCCAAACACCAGCAAGAAGCATCCCCAGCACAAGATTTGGCCATACCTGCTGCGCAACATGGTGATTGATCGCCCCAATCAGGTCTGGTGCGCAGACATTACCTACATCCCAATGCGTCGCGGGTTCCTGTATCTCGTGGCGATCATGGATTGGTACAGTCGCAAAGTCCTGGCCTGGCGTCTGTCCAACAGCATGGATGCGGACTTCTGCGTGGAGGCTTTGAAAGAAGCTATCGCCAAACACGGCAAGCCGGAAATCTTCAATAGCGACCAGGGTAGCCAGTTCACCAGCGGTGCTTGGATCGACGTCCTGACAGATGCAAAGATCAAGATCAGTATGGATGGTAAGGGCGCTTGGCGCGACAACCGAATGATCGAAAGACTGTGGCGGTCGTTGAAGTACGAATGCGTTTACCTGAATGCCTTTGAGACAGGTTCAGAAATGCGCGCCGGGATCAGCACGTGGCTGGCCTACTACAACTCAGAGAGGCCTCATTCCACACACGGTATATTGACGCCGAATGAGGCTTATGGAAACAAAGCTGTACCCGTGAAATTGGCAGCCTAAATACAACCCTGATCCATCTTAAGTTGGCTGCAAACTGGTCCAAAACGTAGGACCACCTCTGACAGAGAACCGAAAAAATTACCAAAGTGCGCCGCGCGTGCTTTGAAAGAAAAGCCCTTAGGCTATGCGGATATCCTTCTGAGCTGTTGACCATTTATACACTTATGGTTGAGAGTGATGGCATGTATTTTAAGTTGGCTGTGTTTTCGACCGCATTAAATATCCTGGCGCTGATCATGCCTTTGGCGCTTTTGCAGGTTTATGATCGCATCCTTCCGAACCAAAATTCTGGTTCAGCTTTTGTGATTTTCTCGGCTGTTGCGATCGCTTTGCTACTTGGAGGCGTATTGCGTGCGGCGCGGGCACGCATGTTTTCTCACATCAGCGCAACCGCAGATCATCGAAATTGGATGCTAGTGTCTGATCGGTTGATGTCCCAAAATGTCGAGTTTGAAACCGCGCAGCACCTCATGGATGGGCCAGCAAAGGCGAGGGACTTTGAAGCAGGCGAAGCAGCTGTCGGATTGTACGATGCGCCCTTTGTTCTAGTTTTCATAGGGCTGATTTGGTTTCTCGGTGGGCAAGTTGTGCTTGTTCCACTGGGCATCATTTTTCTGGCTGCTGGAGTTGTTCTTTTCACGCACGCTCAAGGGTCGGCAGCACGCCAGCTGTTTGAGCGCGACAACAGGGAAATGAAACGGATCGTAACGCAGATCGCCAACAGCACGGGGGGGGATTTGCGTTCTATTGCTGGTCAAATGGCACAGATGAGCACGCTTTTGAGGCGCCGCGCTCAAGCTCTTTTGGGGGTGGAAGCGGCGTCCGCGCGTCAGCTTGATCTGATGCAAGTTGCCGGTCTGGCAACAACGGTTTTGATTGTGGGCTTTGGCGCCGCTGTTGTGCTGAATGGGCATATGACCACAGGCGGCCTGGCGGCTTGTACGCTTCTTGGAAGCCGCGCCGCCAGTCAGGGAATTGGGGCGGTTTTGGCAATGACGCGCCGCGCCGACACGCAGACAGCCAACCGATTGATGCGCAGCCTTGAAAAAGCGGATGCAAGCGAAGCTCCACCCACCGATTGCATGCAAGTGCTGTCGCGCGTTTTTTCTGAGGAGGAGATCAGCACAGGTGACGTGATCTTGATCAAAGGCGACGAAACCAAGCAGGAAGCAAGGGTTCTGCAGTCTTTGGTTACGGCTTTGTGGGGAACTGGCGCACACAGGACGGATGCTGTGCTGGTTCCAGCGCGGCCAGAATTTGTGCGTGGGACATTGCTCGAAAATCTGTCGGGCTTTGAAAAGGAGCGTGCGCAAGACGCGTTGGCTCTGTCGATTGCGCTTGGCTTGGATGTGATGATCGGACGTTTGGCACAAGGCTATGAAACGAATGTCAGCCGCACGGAAAACGGCGGATTGTCTCATGGCGCGGTAAAACGTGCGATGATTGTTCAAGCGCTTGTGGCGCGCCCTCGGTTGCTGTTGCTGGAGCGCCCCGCTGCGGGGCTGGATTTGGATGGCCGCAAGCGGCTTGCATCGGTCCTGAACGAACATGCGCAGGACATTACTGTGGTGATGACCACAACAGAGGCAGCCCTTTCCGAGATTGTCACAAAACGTATTTGCGCCCCTGCAATCGCTTTGCAAAACGAGGCCGGCAAATGAGTGATACACCTGAAAAAGCATATGACTTTCTCGTGGCGTTGCTTGCTGGCCTGGGTCGCGCAATTTCAAAGCCGGTGGCGCAAAGTGCCTGCCACGGCTACCGTATCAGCGAAGACCTGGATGATCTGGCGGAGGTTGTGTCGCTTTTGGGTCTGTCAGCGCGCGTTGTGCAAAAATTGCCTGCAGGTTGGCGCGATTGCCGTGATGGGGCGTTGGTGTGTGTGCGTGATGGGGAGCTCTACGCCCAAGTGCGCACGGATGGAGTTTTGGAGAGCGTGTCGACTGTAGGGGAGGCAGAGCAGTACGTTCTCAAACCGAATGAACGCGTTTTGCACATTGAGGCTGTAACCGCCAAAAATGCTGCTGCGATAACCTATCTTTCTTTGGCTGCGCGGGCACGGCGGGTCGTCCAGCACGGCATATGGCAGTCACTTGCCATAAATCTGTGCGCCCTTACGGTGCCGTTCTTCACGATGGCCGTATATGATCGCGTTCTGGGCGGCGCAGCAGTTTCAAGCCTGCCGGCGTTGCTCACGGGGGCCGTATTGGTTTTGGGCATCTTGCTGGTTCTGCGGCGTATTCGTGCGTCTATGTTGGCGTCTGAGCATGCGCGTTTTGGCGCAACTGTGAGCAATGCGGTGGCGCACAGGATGTTTCGGCAACCGTATCTGATGCAAAACAAGCTTGATGCGGAAACCGCAGTGGCAAAGTTGCGCCAATGTGAACGGACCGCTGATCTCTTTGCGAGCAAAAACACGGTGGCCATTTATGATGCGCCGTTCATCCTGTTGACCCTCATTGCTTTGGTGATTGTTGGCGGCGGATTGGCGGTCATTCCAGCGATTTACCTTGTTCTCTTTCTGTTGCTCGGTGTTTTGCTGGGGTGGACACAGGCGACGTCAGATCCGATTCAGGCTGATTTGACAAAACGGCACAAGGCCATGCTGTCAGACTTGCCATTTGCCAACAGCGTCAGAACCCGCGGGTTGTCCAAACAATGGATGGCCCGCTTTGATCAGCTGAGCCGCGCATCTGCGCGTGTGACACATGCTGCGCATCAGAAACCGGCGCTTGTGCACAGCGTGGGCACGGCGCTTGGCTCTGGGACGGCGCTTGCCACACTCGTCGTGGGATTGGATCTTGCTTTGCGCGGGCTGATTTCACCGGGAACGCTCATTGGAACGATGCTGCTGACCTGGAGGATCACCGGTCCGGCACAGGGGGTGTTTTTGGCCATTCCCAGATTGCGCGCCCTGAAGGACGCGTGGCGGCAATTGCAATCCACATTGGATCTGCAAGTCATCCATGCCGTGAGCCACGCACAGGACAACGCGCCTGAGGCGCCGGTAGATCTCAAAGCGGAAGGTCTGTTTGTGCGCTATGCGGCCGGTGCTGATCCAGCCCTCTCCGGTGCAAGTTTTGAGATTCCAGCTGGTATCGTGGTTGCCGTGATAGGCCCTAATGGGGCTGGCAAATCCACGCTTTTGCGGGTGTTATCCGGGGCCTTGGCCACGCAGTCCGGTCGCTTAATGCTTGGCGGTCGTTCAATTTCCCACTTCAACCCAGACAGTTTGTCGGAGCAATTTGTATTTTTGCCGTCCGATCCGCGACAAAGCCCAGATGTGCCACCGGCGTCTAAAGACGCCATGATATTGGATCAAGTCGCAGCAGAGGACGCTGCCTGGTCGGCCGCGACCGCCAGAGAAGCTCCTGTTTATCTGTTGGATGATCCGCTTTCGGTTGCTGGGGAAGATGCCAGAGCCCAGCTGGCAGATTTCATGGCGCGCAAGCGCGGCGCGGCGACTGTCGTGATCGCCACCCATGATGCGGCTTTGGTGCCTTTGGCTGACATGGCCATTGTTCTGGATCGGGGCACGCTTGTTTACGCGGGACCGATCCAACAGCAGGAAAATCTTGACGCGCCTCTAAGTGATGTTGCCGAGGAGACTACACCATGAATGACAAGAAAGCCTTGGAACCTTTTCGCATCGATGAAAGCCCCACCGCCAAATGGATCACGCGCGCGGCGTGGGCGACGGTGGTGGGATTGGTTGCTGTTGTTGGCTGGTCCGTGACAGCAAAGGTTGACGAAGTGGCCAAGGCGCCGGGCGCGGTGGAGCCCATTGCGATGGTTCAGCGTGTGGAAAGTCGGCATGGTGGACAGGTCGAAGAGGTTTTGGTGCGCGCGGGTGAAATGGTGGCGAAAGGCGACGTTCTGGTCACAATGAACCGCACCGAGGCGCAGAGCGCGCTTTCCGCAACTGATGCACGTATTGCCGGACTTTCCTTGGAAGTTGAACGTTTGACGTCATTTGTGGAAAAGCGAGCGCCTGATTTTTCGGCTTATGCCAAGGCTTATCCCGCATTGGTCGCATTTGAGACGGCCGCCATCCAAACCCAAGAGAATTTCTTGTCGGCTGAGCGCAGCGTTCTGGAAGCGCAAATCAAAGCAAAGCGCGCCGAATTGGATGCCATTAGAGAGCAGCGGCCAGAGCTAGAGCGCCAGATTTCTGTGGCGCAAGAAGAACGCACAATCGAGGAAGATTTGGTAGAGCGTGGTCTGTCTGCGCGCGCGCGAATGGTTGAGTTGATTGAGCGGGAGGCGCAGTACCGGTTCGATCTTTCCCGATTGGCGGGGCGAGAAACCATAACAGAGGCGGCAATCGTTGAACTGCAGTCCTCAATTGAACGGGTTGATTTGGACCAGAGTTCGACGGCGCGAAATCGCATTGTTGATGCGGTCGCAGAGCGCCGCGCCCTTGTGGCCGAGGCTCAGGCCCTGCGCGCACGTGTTGAAGAAGCGGAAGTAACGGCCCCTTTGGCGGGCCTTGTTCAAACGCTTCCTGACGAAAGTTCCGGCGATGTGATTGAGGCCGGCGGCATGGTTGCGGCCATTGTGCCTGCAGAGGGCGGCGTGCGTTTCTCCGGGCGTTTGTCACCGCGCGATGTTGCCTTCGTGAATGTGGGGCAAGAGGTGCGCGTAAAAATCGAGAGTTTCGATTTCAGTCGCTACGGTTCTTTGGCTGGGGTGGTCGAAGAAGTGTCGCCAACCACACTCTTTGACGACCGCGGACAGGCTTTCTACGAGGTGCTTGTCGCTTTGCCACGAGACTTCTTTCGCGCTCCAGAAGACCAGCTCTCGCTTTTACCCGGGATGACTGGTGAGGCCGATATCGTCACGGGCTCAAAAACGGTGTTCCAGTATGTCTGGAAGCCAGTGTTTACCAATCTTGATCTCGCGCTGACTGAACGTTGAGGTGCTGAATTCACGAGGTTTCCATGTCCGATTTATCTTCGAAAGACGACCCAAAAGCCCCAAAGCCGTCACTCCGTGAGGGACTGTCAGAGGAGGGATTTGGATGGGTTGTGTTCGATCCGATAGACATGGGCCCAGAAAAAGAACGTTCCAGCCAAGGGGGCGAAGCGGATCCAGCTTTGACAAGCGGTCGGACAGATGGCCGAAGCTTTCAAATCCCTATAAGCGCGATCAAAGAGCTTTCCGGGCAAGATCCGGAAAATTTGCCTACACAAGGCGCCGCGCGCGCTGTATCGCCTCCGGCGGCACCCACGCAGATTTCTGATCTTTTGAACGCACTGCCTGGCGCGCAGCATATGCCCGGCGCGGAAGGTCAGCTCGGCACCTTGCGGGTCCCCTTGTCCTCGCTTGGGGACAGTGTCGGCCACACTGTCGAAATAGCCCCCCAAATGAAGGGCGCGCCAACCGGCGGGCAGGTTCCCGCTCAGGCCCAGCCAACACAGCTTGCGTTTGCAGGCCATCCCAATGGCCCCGCTGTTGTAGCCATGACGGCGACAGGCTTTGAAGACCGCCCTCTGAAGCTGATGGTGTCAGCTGTGGATGGCGGGGCCCACTCAAACAGCGTTACGACGCATTTTCATGGACTGCCACCGGGGGCCACGCTTTCGGCGGGGCACCCTGATCCGACCGGAGGATGGGTTGTTCCTGCGGGGACGCCCCTCACGGGCATCCAGCTCATTCCAGCGGCCAATTGGTTTGGCAGCGGCGCAATAGGCATCACCGTCACACAGCCCGATGGACAAACTGCAACCGCACTGCTGCCCTTTAACATTGTGAACACCCCGGATGCAGCGGTGGTTTCTGGTCTCTCCAAGGGCGCGACAACAGAGGATCTGCAGCAAACCGTCTCAGGCAAACTTTCGGTTTCAGATCCTGACCCCGGTGAAGCGGCGTTTGCGCCGACAAGTGAACACGGCAAGCTTGGAACACTTGAAATTGAGAGCTCTGGCGCTTGGAAATACACCCTCGACAACAGCAAACCCGAAGTGCAGGCGCTGGTGGCCAAAGACCGCGTCACAGAAACTTTTGTCGTCCGCACAATCGATGGCACCTCACGCCCGATTACGATCACTGTTGCGGGCACTGATGATCGTGCAGTTATTTCCGGCACGGCAGTGGGCGCAGTCACTGAGGACAAAACCCAATCCACGGGTGGCAAGCTGGGTGTGACCGATCCAGATGCGGGACAGGCGGGTTTTGTGCCGCAGACCGGGGTGCAAGGCGCCCATGGCAGCTTCACTGTGGCCCCCGACGGGACCTGGAGCTACACGCTGGACAACAGCCAGCCTGCAGTTCAGGGGCTGAAATCAGGCGAGCAGATCACCGACAGGCTGACGGTTTCGACCATTGATGGCACCACTCGCGATATCGTTGTCACCATCAATGGCACCGATGACCGTGCAGTTATTTCCGGCACGGGAGGGGGCGCTGTCACCGAAGATCAGAACGTCAGCAGCGGCCAACTCGTGGTCAACGGAACCTTGTCAATCAGTGACCCGGACAAGGGAGACGACCATTTTGTCAGCCCGCCACAAACGGACAGTCTGGGCGGCACCTTTGGCATCGGGCCATCTGGCGCTTGGACCTACGCCATAGGCAATAGCGTGCCGGAGGTGCAACGGCTCGGCGCCGGTCAGAGCATCACGACCGCTTTCACTGCGACATCGGCCGACGGCACCACGCATCAGGTCCAGATCACAATCCGTGGCACCAATGATGCGCCTGTTCTGAGTGCAGCGACGGCCTCTGCGACAGAGGATGGGGCCGCGGTGACGGGGCAAATGTCAGCCACAGATGTGGATGCGGGCGACAGGCTGACCTACGCACTCGGTCAAGCGGCCCCTGCGGGCTTTACGCTCAACGCAGGTGGCAGTTGGCATTTTGATCCCACAGATGCGGCCTACCAGCATCTTGGGGCGGGACAGAACGAGCAGATCATCATCCCGGTCACCGTCACCGATGGCACCATGACGGACACTCAAAACCTTGTGATCACTGTCACAGGCACCAATGATGCTGCAACCTTTGGCGGTGTGTCCACGGGCGGTGTCGCAGAAGATAAATTCGCCACCGCCAGCGGATCGCTGAGTGTCACGGATCCTGACACCGGCGAGTCCCAAATTGTCGCACAGTCTCGGATCGGCGGGTTCGGTGCCTTCTCCATCTCTGCAGACGGCAGCTGGACCTATCAGTTGGACAATACCGCCCCCAGCGTTCAGGGACTGAAGGCTGGAGAGACCGTGACCGACCGGTTCTGGGTCAATAGCTTAGACGGCTCTGCCCACCATGCGGTTGAGATCACCGTGCATGGGACAAATGATGCGCCTGTGCTTGCCGCTGCAAGCGCAAGCGCAACGGAAGACGGCCACTCGATCACCGGACAGATGAACGCAACCGACGTGGACGTTGGGGACAACATGCGCTTTTCAATGGCGCAACCCGTGGCTGGTTTTGTGATGGATCGTAATGGGGCATGGCACTTTGACCCGACTGACGCGGCCTATCAACACCTGGCGGCAGGCGCGACCGAACAGATCATCATCCCGGTCACCGTCACCGATGGCACCGCGACGGACACAAAAAGCCTGACGATCACCGTCACAGGCACCAATGACGGGCCAGCTGTCACTGGCCCTGTCACGCTTCCGGGGAGCACAGAAGACAAGACGGTTCTGATCTCGGCAGCACAGTTGCTGGAACATGCGACGGATGTCGACACAGGCGACAATCTCTCAGTGACCGGCCTGACAGCCAGCCACGGCACAATTGCCGGGGATGCGGCCAACGGTTTCACCTTCACGCCCGACGCCAACTACAACGGTCCAGTTAGTCTGAGTTACACCGTCACCGACGGACATGGTGGTTCTGTGGCGCAGACCGCCTCGCTCAACTTGACTGCTGTTGGGGACGCTGCCGTGATCGGTGGTGTGGATACAGGTGATGTCACTGAGGACAAGGCCGGCGTTGATAAATCCCCGGATCAACACCAACCCGGTATCGGTGTGATCGGTACGGAGACTTTGAATGCCAGCGGGAAACTCACAATCTTTGACCCGGACCAGGGCGAAGCCGTGTTTGACACCCGTGGGCTTGGCTTTACCTATCACGGCACATACGGCGATTTGCATTTGCGCGCGAATGGTGAATGGTTCTATTCCGCTGACGCAGGCAATGCGCGCTTTTTTGATGGTCGCCCAACCACCCGCGGCACTGCGATTGACCAGCTGGGCGAAGGACAGACGCTCACCGACACAATCACCGTCTATTCCAAGGATGGCACGGCGCATGACATCACGATCACGATCCACGGCAGCAACGATGCCCCTTATTGCGCGTCCAAGGTCACGCTTGCGCCCGGTACCGAGGACACAGCGCAAACCCTGACCAAGGCGCAGCTGTTGGCCAACACGGTCGAGGTAGATGCCAACGATACAGGCAAGCTGTCCATTGCAGGACTGCGGGCTGATCACGGCTCCATCCGGGACAATGGCGACAGCACCTACACGTTTACGCCTGCGCGAGACTACAACGGTGCGGTTCACTTCACCTACGATGTCAAAGATGCCCATGGCGGCGTCACCCACACGGGTGCCACGACCACGCTTGCTGGCGTCAACGACGCGGCAATCATCGGTGGTACAGACAGGGGTTCAGCAACAGAGGATCATGTCAAAGGGCGCATTGTGATCAGTGGTTTGCTGACAGTGAGCGATCCCGACGGCCCATCCCAAGAGCACTTCCAGTACAGCCAGTTCGGAGAACATGCGATCTCCGATCCATTTGGCGGCAACCTTCATATCGATTCCAGTGGCAGCTGGAGTTACGTCACAGACAACAGCAATGCAGCGGTCCAGCATCTGGCCGCAGGTCAAGAGGGGCACGCAACCTATCGTGTGCGCTCTGCTGACGGCACCACGCATCAGATCCAGATCACAATCCGTGGCACCAATGATGCGCCTGTTCTGAGTGCAGCGACGGCCTCTGCGACAGAGGATGGGGCTGCGGTGGCGGGGCAGATGTCGGCCACAGATGTGGATAGCGGCGACACGCTGACCTATTCTCTGGGACAGGCAGCCCCTGCGGGCTTTACGCTCAACGCAGATGGCAGTTGGAGCTTTGATCCTACCGACGCGGCCTTTCAACATCTGGCGGCAGGCGCGACCGAACAGATCACCATCCCGGTCACGGTCACCGATGGCACTACGATGGACACAAAAAGCCTGACGATCACCGTCACAGGCACCAATGACGGGCCAGCTGTCAGTGGCCCTGTCACGCTTCCGGGCGATACGGAGGACAAGGCGGTTCAGATCACGGCGGCGCAGCTTTTGGCGCATGCGACAGACGTGGACACAGGGGATCAGCTCACCATCACAGGTCTCAGTGCGAGCCACGGCACAATTGCCGCGGATGCGGCCAACGGTTTCACCTTCATACCAGATGCCAATTACAACGGCCCAGTTAGCCTGAGTTACACCGTCACTGATGGCCAAGGCGGGTCGGTGGCGCAAACCGCAAGCCTGACCCTCGCGGGTGTCGGAGATCCCGCGATCATCACCGACGTTAAAATACCTTCGGTGACGGAGGATCGCGGCTACATCAACACCCATTACGAACTGCAGGTCTATGGCAAGCTGGAGATCACGGATCCCGATCCCGGCGAAGCCTCGTTTGATCCCAATATTGGTTCGCAGACCTATCAAGGGATCGGATATAACTCGCGCCTTGGCGGTCATATTCTGCTGCAGAGAGATGGTAATTTTATCTATTATATCGACAATCGTTTGCAGGTCATCCAGCAGCTTGGTGCGGGTCAGACCGCAACCGACACAACGACGATCCGAAGCCTTGACGGCACCACGCACGAGGTCCAGATCACGATCCACGGCACCAACGATGCGCCTGTCCTAAGCGCCGCGACGGCCTCTGCGACGGAGGATGGATCCTCGGTCACGGGGCAAATGTCGGCGACGGATGTGGATAGTGGCGACACGTTGGCCTATTCACTCGGCCAGGCGGCACCAGCGGGGTTCACTCTGAACGCAGATGGTTCGTGGCACTTCGACCCGACAGACGCGGCCTACCAGCATCTTGCGGCTGGCGCGACCGAACAGGTCACAATTCCGGTCACCGTCACTGACGGCACCGCCACCGACACACAAAACCTCATTATCACCGTGACAGGCACCAATGACGGAGCCGTTTATGCGGGAGCAACGTCTGGCCGTGTGACAGAAGACAAGATCAGTTTGTCTGGCAAGCTTGAAACCCCATGGCACAATGTGGATGTCACAGATCCCGATACGGGTGAGGGTCAAGTGGTCGCCATCGAAGTTGGTGGCGTGTTGCACCAGTTGCCAGCGAATTTTGCCTCTACCATCCAGGGCACATATGGCGCATTCCACACCACGCATGGCACAGATGGACATGACAAGTGGATGTATTTCGCCGACAATGGGAACCCGACCATCCAGGGTTTGAAAGCGGGCGAAAACTTGGGGGAAACGGCCGTTCTTGTGACCCAAGATGGGACGCGGGTTCCGATCTCGGTGACGATTCAAGGCCACGAAGATGGGGTTGCCATCGCTACGCTACCCTCGAGCGCTGGTTGGTTGGGCGAAGTCGTTGAGGACAAAAAGGCGCAGGTGAGTGGACAACTGCAAGCGCATGACATTGACGTGCATGACAGCGTGTCGTTCACACCGCAAACCACAACCAATACCTATGGCACCTTTACGGTGGACGCATCCGGGCATTGGGCTTTCGCTCTGAACAATAGTGCCGTGCAAAGCATGCGAGCAGGTCAGCGGCATGCAATGGGTTTTGATGTCGAAGCCGTGTCCAGCGACGGCTCGAAGGCAACCCAACACATCGAGATTTTTGCGCGCGGCACCAATGATGCCCCGGTACTGAGTGCTTCGACAGCCTCCGCGACAGAGGGGGGGCAACGCGTTACAGGTCAGATGTCAGCGACGGATGTGGATACCGGCGACACGCTCCATTTCTCGATCACTCAGCCTGTGGACGGATTCTCGATAAGTGGAGATGGGTCGTGGCGTTTCGATCCCACAAATGTGGCCTATCAGACCATTCCAAACGGCCAAACACGCGATGTAACCATTGCCGTTACCGTGACCGACAAAGCGGGTGCGACGGACACCCGCAATCTTGTCATAACGGTCACCGGCACCAATGGTTCAGCACGGATTGCGGGCGTTGATACTGGCAGTGTTACCGAAGATGTCGGTCCTGGGCATCACACAACGCTGGCCGCCATTTCCACTTCTGGCACCCTGACAATTACGGATCCAGATCCGGGAGAAGCGGAGTTCATTCCGCTGTCAGCCGCAGCCGGAGCGGGCCGTTATGGCAGCTTGGTGCTCGATGCGCAGGGGCATTGGACATATACCGCTGACAATACGCAGACGGCCATTCAGCAACTGACGCAGAGATCGGCGCCGTTGACTGACACGTTCACCGTGACGTCAAAGGACGGCACGCATCATACCGTGACGCTCTCTATCCATGGGACGAATGACGCTCCTATCGCGGTTTCTCAGCAAGGCGCCGTCACCGAAGGAGCACTCCAGAGCGGCCATTTGTCAGTTCTGGACGTTGACGCTGGTGATACGCACCAGTTTACGACAACAGCGACTGTGCCGGGATTTGTTCTGAACACGGACGGCAGCTATACATTTGATGCCAGCGTGGCCGATTATCAGGGGCTGAAGGCCGGTGAAGTACGGACCATCGATGTGCCTGTGACCATAACAGATCGTGGCGGCTTAACCGACAGCTTCACGTTCCACTGGGCGGTGACAGGCACAAATGATGCGCCCCGATTGACAGTCAGCGTGCCACAACTGAGCACCCCGGAAGACACGCCAATCACGATCCGCCTTTCGGATCTGCACTATAGCGACCCCGATGGCGACGCTTTGGATCACCTCACCATACTCGATGTTCCCTACGCATCGCAGGGCGTGTTGAAGCTCAACGGGGTGCAGGTTGCGGCGCATACACAAGTCAGTGCCGCTGATCTGAAGGCTGGGCATCTGGTTTTCCAACCTGCAACGGATGTGCATCGCACGGATACCTTTTTCAGGTTTACAACCCATGATGGTCATACGGAGTCAAACCCGGCGCGGGCGCATATCAACATCACACCGGTGAACGATGCCCCCACAGTTTCTGCGGGCGATCTGGGCCAGACGGATTCGGGCCAAGAAAAGACCTTCACGTCCGCGCAGCTTCTGTCGCTCGTGCAGGCTCAGGATGTGGATCACGACAGTTTGTCGGTTTCATCCGTGCGGATTGATCGACAATTTGGCACCTTCACGCACGACACCAGCGCCGATACCTGGACCTTTCACCCGGCTTCGGGCGTTCATCGTGCTGACATTCCCGTTTCCATCGGGGTCACGGATGGCACGGCAACGACGCAGGCGTCAGCCCAGATAGATGTGGTTCAAACCTACACGCCGCCAGATCTGGCTGTCAGTGTTGATGTGCGCCACGAAACACAGATTTCCGGAAGTGGATCCCAGACAGCCGGTGGTGGGCATGCGTCTGGGGGCTACAACGCCCACCTTGATCAGATGATGCACCAATTACAGCACGACCACGGCGGTCGGGTGGTTTCCCATGTGCATGACGAAGTGAAAGGGTCTGAACATAACGACAGGGTTTTTATCTTCGCAAATATGGGCGGGGAAGAAATCAACATGGAGAAGGGGAGCGACTTCTTCTATCTGCGCGGAACCACGCACGAAAAAATCGAGGGCAAGGAAAACACCGATACGCTTGTTCTGGGCAGCTATGACAGTTCCCGGCATGGGCCTCATTCATGGCGTCACATCCCAGAAATCAAGGATGTCGAGAACATCATGACCAATGATGGCGTCTGGGTGAGAGGCGGGCCGCCGCACGGCTTTGATAGCAGATATTTCCAAGCCGCCCCTCCGCCGCACTACGCCTACGATCTCGATGTGCGGATAACGAACCATGGTGCCGGCGGCAGCGTTGTTGGCATTCGGATCAGCCATCTTGCTGCGGGCCTCAGTTTGCAGGATCACCTAGGGCAAGCGGTGCCGCAAAACCGTGATGGCAGCTACACAATTGATCCCGCCCATCCCGATGTCACCCTGATTTCGGATCATCACCTCAGCCAACAGCCCAGTTTTCAAACCGAAGTGACAACGCAAAACGCCGCGGTGGGTATTCAAACGGTTTCCACGCAACATCCCAATGGCCACGTGGATCACGTAGACAGCCCAATGGTGTCGCACGATGAACCCATGTCACCAGTCATGGAGAGTGTTTTTGTCGTTTTCGAAGACGACCAGGATACGTTTGCCGCTGCGCAGGATCAGTCGGACGTGTCCTTGCCCGATGCAGTAGATCCATATCTCGCCTCCGTTGGCCTACAAAACGCGCCCTCTGGACCTGATCATCCAGAAAATCTTGGGTCTGATCCGTATCTGGAGGCTGTTGGGATTGATGGCACCACTTTGCCAACGCCTGAACTGACCGCCGTGGACCCGGACGTTTTGGAGGCGGGCGCCGTTGATCAGCTGGATGATGGGCTTGGACACGAGGAGACGGATCCACTTCAGGATATGCCGGATGTTTTCGATACAGAAGCCGACACAGGCGCTGACCCAGACGACACACAAAACGGATGAGGCTGCCACCCTTTTGAAAGGGCGAGACCAGAACGAAACAATGGGAGACTTGAGATGAAGTTCACAGATGCCGTGAAAACCTGCTTTGGAAAATACCTCACCTTCTCCGGAAGAGCACAACGCTCCGAATACTGGTGGTTCGTTCTCTTTGTGGTTCTGGTGAGTGTCGTCTCTGCGATCTTGGACAGCTTTCTATTTGGTGTGGATGCTGAAACAGGAGAAGGGCGGCAAGTGATTACGCCCTTGGTCCAGTTGGGTGTCGCTTTGCCGATGCTGGCGGCTGGCTGGCGGCGTTTGCATGATACGGGGCGGCCCGGCTGGTATCTCTTGCTGCCCCTGGGTTTGAGTTTGGCGAGCGTGGTTCTGCTCCTGAGTGGCGTCGCTGCGTTTTCTGTGCTGGAGCAGAACGTAGAAAATGCAGATGCATTGCGCGGCCCAGCCGCCTTCTTGGGTGTGGGCGGGCTTGTCACCGTCTGGATACTGCAACTGGCCCTTTCGATTTTGATGATTTGGTGGCTCACCAGACCATCGCAAGAGGGAGAAAACGACTATGGGCCGTCGATGACCTGAGCCCGCCATTGGGCTCGGCGCTCAATGCGCAGCCTAAATTCACAGTCACGAATGGGGAAACCGTTATGATGCGTACATCACTTATAATCGCCACCTTGAGCGCCTTAACTGCGACGACACTGCATGCAGACTGGGCATTCAACGCGGCGCCCACGCCTATGGCATTCTCTCAGGAAGAAACCGCAAGTGTGGAGCTACAGTGCGACCGCCTCCGATTTGTGCCGCCCAATTATCAGGACAGTCAAAAGATAAGCGACGCACAAGAGGTGAGCTTACAGGTTCTGAATGCGCAGGGCGAGGCTGATGCGGTGTTTCAAGTGGGGCCCGTGAATTCCACAATCCGTATTGTTGACAACTATCCGGTTGAAATCGTGTTTGCGGCCTTCGATGATCTCTTGTTCGTGTGGGATCAGGTGGCCAAAGGTCAAAGGCTCGCGTTTTCAGAAATCGGCAGCGATCTCCGCTACGCCAGCTTCGACCTGTCTGGATCGGCAAAAGCCATTAAGTCGCTGAAGGAAATCTGTCCCGTATCCGATACCGATGTCGTTGACACAGGGTATGACAGCCATGCGACCTATTGTGGTGGAGGCGGCATCAAACGAGAAATAGCATTTGAACTGCTCGAGGAACCGTCCTCTGAATGGGATGCGCTGATCACAGTGAACGACGCCACCACACGCGCCATGACGGCCTACAGCTATTTTGGAAACTCCAAGCCGCCAGCTCACTTCGTGGTCGCCTTGTTGGGGGAGGACAGGTCCGAGCTGCTGATTTTCGACAACGGCGCGACAAGCTGGGTTGAATACGGCGACTACAGGTATGACGAATGTGAATAAACGAGGCTCGGTATGGGGGGATCGCCGCGGCGACACTCTTGTCTTTTGTGTCGGTGATTTCTGTATGCGTCGACCCTATTGTTTTTAGGAAATTGCATCCGTTTTCATGATGGAAACCTATTTTGAGATTGGGCGTTATGAATGTGTATTTGAACCCAAAATCAGTTTGAAAAGGCAGCCCGATTTGAGGTTTTCATTTTCTAGACAGATGAATATCTGCGTGCTAAGAATCAATTATAGATTGTTTTTATTTTTATCGAATATCTGAGGTTTTTGGGTTTATGTCATTGGTTATAGTCGTTGATCTGTTTCGAGATCTCTTTTCCCTCCACGCGGGCAGGTGAAATTAACCGGTGTTGTGACGAGGAGCATAGTTCCCGCTCCCTACTTCCTTGAAATCATTATGTATTAATCTACCTTCGGCGCATTCTGTGCCGAGTGTTTTTACGTCGCAAAATATCACAATCTGAGTTTTGCGATCGTTCTAGAAAAATTCATAACTTCAATTCTTTTGTCTTAATTTTGGAGATATCAATAATGGCTGAAATAACTTTAGATAGCGGCTTGGCCGCGACAATTGGTGACGACACAAGCTTTTCCGACCTTCAAACCGAATTAGGGCTCAGTTCTCTGAGTGATGTGGCCGCGAAAATTTTGGATGCGCAAGTTGATGCGGACATTTCTAATGTGACCTACACCGGGAGCGGAGAGGCCGCTTTCTTCATTCCGAGCGTGGACGTTGACGGTTTCGTTCCGCTTGGCGAAGGGTTCTTCTTATCTTCTGGCGGACTTCCTGGTGACTCCAATACTCAACCTGAATTTTCGGTGGAGCACGGAGAGCCGGGGGACAGTGATCTGGACGCTGTTGCTACAAGCGCTTTTGGGGGCGCTGGAGCGACGCAGGATGCTTCCGTTCTGGAATTTAATTTGAATGTGATGGATCCAAACACAGATGGGATCTCGTTTGATCTGGTTTTTGGCTCAGAGGAGTTTCCGGAGTATTCCAGTTCTTCCTTCGTTGATGTTGCCGCCGTGTTTGTGAACGGGCAAAACGTCGCTCTTTTCAACGATGATCCAACGACGCCGTTGAGCGTGATTGACAAGAACTTGATCAACGAAAACTTTATTGACAACACCGGCGGTGCGTTCCCGATTGAGTGGGATGGATTCAGCCAGGTTCTAACCGTACGTGCTGCGCTTGATGCGGGCGAGAACACGATCAAGATCGGTGTGGCTGACACGGGTGATGGCGTTCTTGATTCAGGTTTGTTTGTCACCAACATCGAGCTGCTTGGTGGGGGTGCCACCGGCGGTGGTGTATTGATCGTGAACGATGGCAGCGATGGCGACGATGACATTGAGGCAGGTCTGTCCGCCGAAGAAATCAACCTGTTCGGCGGCCAAGACAAAGTAAAGGGCGACAAAGACGAGCTGAACAATGACATCATCACAAACTTTGGCACCGATGATGTGATTGTCGTGGACGGCGCGATGTTCTCTGAAGAAGACATTCAGGTCACTTTTGGGTCCGCGATTTTGGACATTGATACGGATGATGACGGCGAACCTGATCTGAAGATCACCCTCGAAGGTGAGTTTGAAGGGGCCGAGTTCGTGACGCAGACCACAGAGGAAGGCACAGAAATCAACGTTCTGTTCCCCAATACCGCCCCATCGGTTGTGGATGACAGTGGCAGCGGTTTTGAAACGGATGAAGACACAGCCTTTACCACGGCTTCGGTTCTCGCCAACGACAGCGATGATGATGGCGATGACCTGACACTCATCGGGTTGGACACTTCAGGCACCTTGGGGCTGGTCACGGACAATGGCGACGGCACGTTCAACTATGACCCGGATGGCCAGTTCGACGATCTGAATGACGGCGAAACTGCGACCGACACCTTTATCTACACCGTATCCGATGGCAATGGCGGCGAGTCGCTGGGGCAGGTGACTGTTGTTGTAAACGGTCTTGGACAGGACGCGGGCAACACAACGGTTGAAACCAAGGTGTTTGATGACGGCCGTGTGCGGGAGACGACCTTTGTAGATGGTGTGCGCACCAAAGAGCTCACAACGGATGCCTCTGACGTGCGCGCCTGGGACACGCAGATGCGGGGGTATGCACCCAATGGCGAGGTGACCCGATTTGTGAACACCCTGGATGATGGGCGTGTCAAAGATCTGGAGTACTCCGAAGGCATTCGGTCTAAACTCACCCAGACGGACCCGAACGACAGCAAGAGCTGGTCTGAAATCATCGTCGAATATGATGGCAGCGGCACAGTGTCTTCGAAAACGACCACTTTTGATGACGGGCGTGTCAAAAAGATGGAATTTGTCGACGGTGTGCGCTCAACGCTTACGCAAACAGACGTTGATGATGTGAAATCCTGGGCAGAGACTGTGACAAACTTCGGTCCCGACGGGTTTGCGTTTTCCAAGGCAACCACGTTTGACAACGGGCTCACAAAAACGATTGAGTATGTCGATGGCGTCCGGTCCAGACAAATTCAGACAGACCCGGATGATGTGGTTGATTGGTTGGAAAGAGAAACTCTGTACAACGATGAGGGCAGCCGCACGACCCGCATCACGACCTTTGATGATGGCACGGTCGAAGTTGATACTTTCGCCCCGCTCGACACAGACATGATCCTCTAAGCGCCCACGTCGCCATGCGATCAAACATCGCCCCCAAGATCCTTAGCGATTTTGGGGGCGCAGTGTTTGCGGGGGCTGGGGCTGGCTGAGGTCAGATTTCTCAGACGCGCCGAGGTTTTTGTCTGCGAGGGATGGCCAGGGGTTTGCGGTTTGGCTGGCACCGCCTTGTGCCTCCCTGTCGCAAGGAATAAAAATGCGCCATGATAAACCCGATCCGAGCAAAATGCGCCGGCGCAAAATTGGTAGAGCACGAACACATGGCACAACAACCAGAAACTTGGCGCGCCGCGCGCCTGTCCGTTGCACCCATGATGGACTGGACCGACCGTCATTGCCGCTACCTGCACCGTCTGCTGTCAAAAGAAACGCTGCTGTACACCGAAATGGTCACAGCCCCGGCGTTGGTGCGGGGTGGGGCGGTGCATTTGCTTGATTTCAGTGAGGAGGAGCATCCGATTGCGCTGCAGCTTGGGGGTTCTGATCCTGAGGAGCTTGGTAAAGCCGCCAAGCTCGCACAAGCGCGCGGCTATGATGAGATCAACCTCAACTGCGGCTGTCCAAGTGATCGGGTGCAGTCTGGCACCTTTGGTGCGGTTTTGATGCGCACGCCGGATCTGGTCGCCGATTGCATGAAGGCCATTCAGGATGCTGTATCGGTGGAAGCCACGGTGAAATGCCGCATTGGGGTGGACGATCAGATCCCCGAAGAGGTGCTGCCCCACTTTATAGAGACCATGGCGAAGGCCGGGGTCACACGGATCTCTGTCCATGCACGCAAGGCCTGGTTGCAGGGGCTGAGCCCGAAAGAAAACCGCGACATTCCGCCACTGGATTACCCGCTGGTGCATCGCATGAAACAGGCCTTTCCCGAGCTGCATATTTCCCTGAACGGGGGCATTGAAACCCTTGAACAGGCAGAGCAACACCTGGCGCAGGGCCTGGATGGGGTGATGATCGGGCGTGCGGCTTATCACACGCCGTCTGATGTGCTTTGTGCCGCCGACCGTCGTATCTTTGGCACTGGTGACGACAGCGATCCAATTGAGGTGGTGCAGCAAATGCTGCCCTATATCGAGGCGCACCTTTCCCAAGGTGGCAAGTTGCATCAGGTGACGCGCCATATGCTGGGCCTGTTTGCCGGCCGTCCTGGCGCGCGGGCGTGGCGGCGCTATCTGTCTGAACATGCCACGGCTAAATCTGCCGGGCCGGATACGGTCTTGGCTGCGCTTGCGCATGTGACACAGTCCGCCGCCTGAGGCGCGGGGCAGGCGCAGTTTGGTCACGGCTGCGTGACGCAGCGCAGGCCCACTTTGGCATTGCTTGCAGCAGGGCAGAATTTCGGCTTTACCTTCGCGCGCGAACAACCTGCGGAGCCAACGATGTCCCAAGATCCAGCCCTTCTACTACAAATGCTTGCGCTTTTGCTGGCCATTGGCGCGCTTGCGGGCGTCTTGGCCGGCTTGTTGGGCGTGGGCGGCGGCATTGTGCTTGTGCCTGCGTTTTTTTACGCCTTCTCCGCACTTGGCTACGACGGGCCGCAGCTGATGCAGATCTGTCTGGCAACCTCTCTGGCAACCATCATCGTGACGTCGCTGCGCTCTGTCGCGAGCCACAACAAAAAAGGCGCGGTAGACTGGGAGATCCTGCGCGGCTGGGCTCCCGGTATTGCGGCTGGGGCAATCATTGGTGTGATGGTGGCGGCCAACCTACGCTCGGTGACCTTGCAGATCGTCTTTGGCTGTCTGGCGCTGGTGATTGGCGCCTACATGGGGCTTGGCAAAGCGCATTGGCGCCTCGGCCAAGAGATGCCCAAAGCGGCCAAGCGGCTCACACTCAGCCCGGCTGTGGGCTTTCTGTCTGTGTTGATGGGCATCGGTGGCGGCAGTTTTGGCGTGCCGCTGATGACGCTGTTTAACGTGCCGATCCACCGCGCCGTGGCCACGGCAGCAGGTTTCGGCGTGACCATTGCGGTGCCTGCGGTGATCGGCTTTCTGTTTGTGGAGATTGACCCGGCAAGCCGTCCGCCTTTGACCTTGGGGGCGGTCAATCTGGTGGCCTTTTTCATCATCATTGCAATGACTTTGATAACTGCGCCTCTGGGCGTGAAACTGGCGCATGCCATGGATCCCAAGCCGCTCAAACGTGTGTTTGCGGTGTTCCTGACCTTGGTTGCGCTAAATATGCTGCGAAAGGCCTTCGGATGGTAAGTGTCTCGCTGGAGCGCGGTTGGGCCAAACTGCCTTACGATGCTGCCGTGCAGGATTGGGCCAAAACCGCCTGGCAGGCGGGGCAATTGGCGATGCGTAAGCCTGAGCATGCGCAGTGGTGGGATTGCGAAGACACTTGGTTCATTGGTGTCGATGCGCTGCCCAATGATGCCGCGGGCGCAATTGATGGTGGGGCGCCTCTGAGTGGCGCACCGGTCGAGGCCATCCGCGCACTTTATGGCACGGTGTTGCCATTGCATGCGGGGCAGCTGTCCGTCACCCGACCGGGCTATCCGCGGCCACGTTTGGGCGAAACGGAAGTGGGGTTCCGCTATCGCCAGAACCGCGACGCAGCGCATTTGGATGGGTTGCAGAAAGGCGAGGATGGCGGGCGCTATATTGCAGAACCTCACGCCTGGATCCTTGGGTTGCCGCTGACGCAAAACACGGCTGAGCAGGCGCCGCTGGTGATCTGGGAAGGCAGCCATAACATCCTGCAAGCCGCACTGCGCGACGCGCTGTCAGACGTGCCCGAAACGGCCTGGGCGCAGACCGACATTCGCGTCGCCTATCAGGCTGCGCGCAAACAGGTTTTTGAAACCTGCAAACGCGTGACGGTCTGTGCAAACCCTGGCGAAGCAATCCTGATGCACCGGCTCTGTCTGCATGGGGTTGCAGCGTGGTCGGGTGAGTCGGCGGCGCAATCTGAAGAAGAGTGTCGCGCGATTGCCTATTTCCGCCCAATCCTGCCTGAAGGAGCCACGCGGTGGTTGGAAAATCCCTGAGAGGGGGCAGTGTGTGCCCTTTCTCGCAGAGAATTGGCGTTTTTTGAGCAGATTGTGTTAGCTTTGGAAACGGCCGTTAACTAATCATTTATTTTCCTAAAGATTGTGTATAATTTTGACCTATATCTCATAGAGAGTATTTTGTCAGAGGCATAGGGCTATGGAATTACTGTTGTTGTTGGGGCTTGCCGCGGTCGGCGGTGTTTCAATGTTGGATGATGGATCTGAGGATGACGCTGGTGCAACAGGCGGCGAAACTGGATCAGAGGCGGCTGACATCAACGGTGACGACACCATGACAGGCGGGGAAAGTGACGATCGCCTTCAGGGGGGCAAGGGCAACGACCTTCTAAATGGCCTGTTGGGTGACGATACACTCTTAGGTGGTGGTGGCAATGACACGCTGCTGGGAGATGAAGGTGACGATATTCTGGCAGGTGGCGACGGACTTGACCGGCTGGATGGCGGGGAAGGTGGTGACACCCTTCGCGGTCAGGATGGGAATGACAAATTGCTGGGACGCGCCGGGAATGACCTGCTAGCAGGCGGGAACAGTTCCGATACACTAGAAGGTGGTGACGGCAACGACACGCTTGATGGTGGCACAAATGACGACCGGATTTTGGGCGAAGATGGAGCCGACAGTCTACTTGGGGGCTGGGGCGAGGATACTCTGCTCGGCGGCGATGGCAACGATGTTCTGAATGGCGGCTTGCATGATGACCGAGCTGAAGGGGGGGGCGGTGATGACACCCTCTTGGGCGAAGATGGCGATGACACATTGTTGGGCAATCTTGGTGACGACGAAGTCAACGGCGGGATCGGCAATGACAGCCTGAAAGGAGGTTGGGGCGCTGATACGGTGATCGGTGGTGAAGGCAACGACAACCTCCATGGCGGCGATGACAATGACGCGCTCAGTGGTGACGCTGGCAATGATACTCTTGCAGGTGATCTTGGAGATGACACCCTAGATGGTGGTGAAGGCAACGATGTTCTTCTCGGCGTAAAAGAGCAAATTCGCGCTTCTGGCGATGTATTGGTCGACGAAAGTGATGCGGACATCCTCCGTGGTGGTGCGGGTGAGGACACATTGGTTCTTGGAACCAGTGACACAGCAGAAGGCGGCGATGGCGCAGATGTCTTCCAAACGGGGCAGTGGGTGGATCCAGACAACCTGCCACAGGTAACAGATTTCGCATCGGTAGAAGATGAGCTTGTGATTCTTGTCCCGCCGGGCACGATCGCGAGTGACATCACCGTAACGCCATCTGCAGAACTGGGCGAAAACTGGTTTACTGTGAGCTATGGGGATCAGGATGTGGCCGAGGTATTCGGCTCTGGTTTCACTGCAAGTAATGTCAGCGTTGTAGAAGACAGCCGCGTGGCACTTAGCTGACAAATATAGTGCCCCATGGTTCAATCATGGGGCAGTGTTCCGCGTTGAAAAATATGAGCGACCGCTCCTGGGCTTTAGAGCCCTTTACCCCTTCAGCCGTGCCGCGCGGCCGCCGCGCCGTTTTTTCAGGCGTGGCGCGCGGGTTGGCAGCTCGTCCATGATGGCACGGCGTTCATCGGATGTCATTTTCGACCAGCTTGTGATTTCACCAATCGTGCGCAGGCATCCGGTGCAAATCTTCTCTTCGGGATGCACAACGCATAGTTTAACGCAGGGGCTCTCCACCTCATTGCGTTGCCATACGGTGTCTTTGCTCACGTCGCGCTCCCCAGATGGTTCAAACGGTCCAACACTCCTTGCAGAATATACGATGCGGCCACATGGTCGATGACCTCTGCGCGACGTTTACGTGACGTATCCGCCTCCAGAAGCGCTCTTTCCGCTGCCACAGTGGACAACCGCTCGTCCCAAAAGCCGATAGGCACCGACACCAGCGGTGCTAGGTTGCGGGCAAAAGCACGGGTGGATTGGGCGCGTGGGCCTTCCGTGCCATCCATATTGCGTGGCAACCCCAAGATGATTCCGCCGACCGCGCGCTCATTGAGCAGTGTCACCAGCCGTTGCGCATCCACGCCAAATTTCTTGCGCTTCACGGTTTCAATCGGTGTCGCCACCGTGCGCAGCCCATCGCTGATCGCGACACCAATGGTCTTGGTGCCAAGATCGAGCCCCATCAGGGCGGTCATGGGGCTGAGCTGTGGGGCGAGCTCTTCGATGCTTTCGAAAATGGGGGTCATTGTAACAGTCCTGCTCTTTCAGCACCCGCGCGTACAATTTCCAGAGCTTCAGGTACAGAGGCAAAGACCTGCTGCGCCTCGGTCCAGATCGCCTGCGCACGGGCGGTTTCCCCCAGAACGCCATAGGCGCTGATCAACTGTGCCCATTCCTGCGGTGTGCCGCCCTCGGTCGCGAGCCGGTCAGAAAGCCCCGCGACCATGCTTTCAATCATCGCCTGTCGGTCTTCCGCCGTCAGCTCCTGCGCGGCGGCGACATCGTCTTCGGAGGGGCCAGCCACACCCGCATGTGGGGCAGGGGGCATTTTATAGTCCACACCCGCATACCAGGCGAGTTCAGAGATTGTGCTGCGGATCGCTGGCACCCAGGGGGCCTCCGCCGGGCTCTGGCGCAACACCTGATCCCACAGGCGGAAAGCGGCATCCGGGCGCCCATTTTGCCACATCATCAGGCCCAGATAATACCGCCCCAGATTGTTGAGCGGATCCAGCTGCAGCGCTGCGCGCAGGCTCGCCTCCGCCTCAGGGGAGACATAGTTCTGCGCCGCTGCAATCAGGAGGTTGGCATGCAACACATAGTCCCCTGCGGTGGCTGCATCACCCTTCAACGCGAGCACTTGCGCCTGCGCCGCATAGGCGGCTTTGTGGTTGCCCAGCGAGGATTCATTGCGCGCCAGAAGGCTCTGGCCGCGCAGATCATCAGGGTTTTCTGCCACAGCTTTACGCAGTTTTTCCATCAGCTCGGCAAATTCTGCATCCGGTTCAAGCGCCGGAGTTGGGGTTTGCTCCGCTTCAATCTCGGCCTGACTGGGCCGCGCCTTCATCTGCTCAGACAATGTTTCAAAGCGCACTTGCAAGGGCATGTCAGGATGCCCCGGCACCCCAAGCCACAGATAGAGCCCAAAGCTCGCTCCGATCACTGCAGTCACCAGAAGCGCGGCAAAAGCCTTTGTGCTGCCATTGGAGGTCTGCGCCTCGGCGTCGTGTTTTTGCATTTGCGCATCGGCTGCCAGAATGCGGCGCGCGATCTCTGTGCGCATCCGTTCGGCATCGTCTTCTGCAAGCACCCCCCGCGCCAGATCGCGGTCCACTTCTTTCAGCTGGTCACGATACACCCGCAGGTCATAAGCGGCGGGATGTTCTTCGTTTTCGCGACGTTTCAGCATCGCAACGGCAAGCATCGCTGCTGTTGTTCCAACCAGCGCAGTGGCAACAATCCAGAAAATCATGGGCTCTCCATAAGGTTGGCTTTCATGTAGTGTCGCCCAGCGGCGCGGAAAAGGGAAAATCCGCCATCTGGCACCCCATGTCGCAACCAAGCCTCAAATGGGCGCTTTATCCGCCGACGCCCTTTAACCAAAAAGACCATATACTCAGATAAGTACGCCTCATATCGGAATCACGCCTCATGAGAAGATATTCAGCCTTTGCTATCGCCCGCGAAGCCGCCCGCTACCACACTGGTTGGGAGCGCGCATGGCGGTCACCGGAACCCAAGAGAAAATACGATGTGATCATCGTTGGCGCAGGCGGGCATGGCCTCGCCACCGCCTTTTATCTGGGCAAGAACTTCGGCATCACCAATGTGGCGATCATCGAGAAGGGCTGGCTTGGCGGCGGCAACACCGGTCGGAACACCACGATCATCCGCTCCAACTATCTGCAGGATCCTTCTGCAGCGCTCTATGAAAAGGCGCGCTCACTTTATGAGACCATGTCTCAGGATCTGAACTACAACGTCATGTTCTCGCCACGTGGTGTGATCATGCTGGCGCAGACCGAGCACGAAGTGCGCGGCTATCAGCGCACCGCACATGCCAACGCCCTGCAGGGTGTGCAGACCGAATTCATCGGCCCTGAGCGTGTGAAAGAGCTGGTGCCAATCATCAACCTTGATGGTCCACGCTACCCGGTTTTGGGTGGTCTCTGGCAGGCGCGCGGCGGCACAGGCCGTCACGATGCGGTGGCTTGGGGCTATGCCCGTGCCTGCTCTGACATGGGCATGGACATCATCCAGAAATGCGAAGTGACCGGCGTGCGCCAAGAAGGCGGCAAGGTCACCGGCGTGGACACCACCAAAGGTCCGATTGACTGTGACAAGCTTGGCCTTGTTGTGGCGGGCAACTCCGGTGATCTCGCCAATATGGCGGGCTTCCGTCTGCCGATGGAATCTGTTGCGCTTCAGGCGCTGGTGTCTGAGCCGATCAAACCCTGTATGGATGTGGTTGTGATGGCCAACACCGTGCACGGCTATATGTCTCAGTCTGACAAAGGCGAGATGGTGATTGGCGGCGGCACAGACGGGTTCAACAACTACACCCAGCGCGGCAGCTTCCATCACGTTGAGGAAACCGTGCGCGCATTGGTCGAAACCTTCCCGATGGTCAGCCGCCTGAAAATGCTGCGCCAGTGGGGCGGCATCGTGGATGTGACCGGCGATCGCTCTCCGGTGATTGGCAAAACCCCGCTGGGCAACTGCTTCATCAACGCAGGCTGGGGCACCGGCGGCTTTAAAGCCATTCCGGGCGGCGGCTGGGCGACAGCCGAGTTGATCGCCAAAGGCGAGCCGGGTCCGCTGTCTGCGGAATTTGGTATGGAACGTTTCATCGAAGGCCGCTTCATCGACGAAAGCGTCGCGGCTGGCGTGGCACACTAAGGAAAGGGTGCAGATATGCTGACACTTCAATGCCCCTATTGCGGCGTCTGGGCCGAAGAAACTGAACTGCACGCCGAGGGCGAGGCGCACCTGAAGCGCTTCGGTCCCGGCTCCAGTGACGATCAGTTCGAAGGCTATCTCTTCATGCGCGAAAACCCAAAGGGCGTGCATTTTGAGCGCTGGCGCCACTCCAACGGCTGCGGCAAGTTCTTCCATGCGGCGCGGTGCACCACGACTTTGCAGGTGTTTGGCACCTATTCGGCCCAAACATTGGAGCCCCCGCAAGAGATCAAGGACAAAATCAGCGAAACATACCCCGGCTGGAGCTGGCGCGAGTTTTCCTGATTTACCCTCTGCTGAAATATGCCCGCCAGAGGCATCTGGCGGATCAACCCACACAAAGGGCTGACACATGAGCACAAGACTTTCCACAGGCGGGCGCCTGCTCAATCGCTCCAAACAGGTGAGCTTCACCTTCAACGGCAAGCAGATGGCTGGCTATGAAGGCGATACACTGGCCTCGGCACTTCTGGCCAACGACCAGATGTTGATGGGCCGGTCGTTCAAATACCACCGTCCTCGCGGCGTTGTGGCCTCTGGTGCCGAAGAACCAAACGCTTTGGTCAACCTCGGGCAGGGCGGCAAATTTGAGCCCAACCAACGCGCCACCACCACAGAGCTGTTCAATGGTCTGTCTGCAACGTCGCAGAACCACTGGCCCAGCCTTGAGATGGACGTGGGCGTGGTCAACAACTACGCCGCGCGCTTCCTGCCTGCGGGTTTTTACTACAAAACCTTCATGGCGCCTGCGGCTGCGTGGAAACATGTGTTTGAGCCGATTGTGCGCCAGTCTGCCGGCCTCGGCAAAGCGCCCAAAGACCGCGACGCAGATCGCTATGAGCATTTCTATGCCTTCTTTGATGTGGTTGTTGTGGGCGGCGGCATCGCCGGTCTTCAGGCGGCGAAAGCCGCAGGCGAAGCCGGTGCCAAGGTTCTCTTGATGGAGCAAACCGCCCATTGGGGTGGCCGCGCTGCTGTTGACGGCGGCACCGTCGATGGCCAGGAGGCGGCAGACTATATCGACGCCACCGTTGCAGCGCTTGAGGCGATGGACAATGTCACCCTGCGCAACCGCATGATGGGGGCAGGGGTCTATGACCACGGCTACGTGCTGGGCTATGAGCGCATCACCGACCACGCCCCGCTTCTGGATGGCCCGCGTCACCGTCTGTGGCGCATCCGTGCCAAACAGATTGTGACAGCCACAGGTGCGATTGAACGCCCGCTGTCTTTCGCAGGCAACGACATTCCCGGCGTGATGCTGGCCAGTGCCCTGCGCGACTATGTGGTGAACTTCGGTGTGTCCGCCGGTGACCGCACAGTGGTTGTGACCAACAATGACGACGCCTATCGCACCGCGATTGCGCTGAAAAAGGCAGGTCTGGAAGTCCCCGCTGTGATTGATGCCCGTCCCGCAGGCGGCGGCGCGCTGATGGAAGAGGCCAAAAACCACGGCATTCGTGTCGAGGTTGGCAAGGCCATCGCCAAAGTCAAAGGCGGCAAACGCGTGACCGGTGTGGCGCTCTGCGCACAGGCTGGCGAAGGCGCAGTTCTGGAAGAGCTGTCCTGTGACGCGGTGGCCATGTCCGGCGGCTGGTCTCCGGTGGTGCACCTCTGGTCCCACTGCGGCGGCAAACTGATCTGGGACGAGGCGCAGGCCCATTTCCGCCCGGATACCTCCCGTGCGCCCACCAGCCACGATGGCAAGCCATTTGTCGCCACCGCTGGCAGCGCAAGCGGCCCACTTGGTCTGGCTGAGGTTCTGGCAGACGCCCATGCTGCAGGTGCGGCAGCCGCAGCGGCCACCGGCGCAGAGGGTGCGGCTTCCGCAGCCCCAACCGGGGAGAGCACCGCAGAAGCCGCGATGCAGGCCGTGTGGCTGATGCCACAGGGTGCTGGCCCGAAACTGCGCATGAAAGCGTGGCTCGATTATCAGAACGACGTGAAAGTCTCAGATGTGCGTCTGGCGGCACAGGAAGGCTATGAAAGCGTCGAACACACCAAGCGTTACACCACGCTTGGCATGGCAACAGATCAGGGTAAGTTGAGCAACATCAACGGCTTGGCGGTTCTTTCTGATGCGTTGAACCAGCCAATTCCAGCCACTGGAACCACCACGTTCCGTCCGCCATACACCCCGATCTCCATGGGGGCGATTGCCGGGGAAGCCCGCGACGAAGTGTTCCAACCGCTGCGCCGCACCCCGATCCACGATTGGCACGAAGCCAACGGCGCTTTCTTTGAGCCCGTCGGCCACTGGCGGCGTCCTTACTGCTTCCCGCGCACTGGCGAGAGCCACGCAGAGGCGGTGACCCGCGAGATCCGTCAGACGCGCGACAGCGTCGGCCTGCTCGATGCCTCGACACTGGGTAAAATCATCGTCAAGGGCCCGGATGCGGGCAAATTCCTCGACATGATGTACACCAACATGATGTCCACGTTGAAGCCGGGCAAATGCCGCTATGGTCTGATGTGTAACGAGAACGGCTTCCTGATCGATGACGGCGTGGTCGCGCGCATCGATGATGAGACCTTCCTGTGCCACACCACCACCGGCGGGGCAGACCGCATTCACGGCTGGATGGAAGACTGGCTGCAATGTGAGTGGTGGGACTGGAAAGTCTACACCGCCAATGTGACCGAGCAATATGCACAGATCGCCGTTGTGGGCCCCAACGCCCGCAAAGTGATCGAGAAACTCGGCGGTGAGATGGACGTCTCCAAAGAAGGCCTGGCCTTCATGGAGTGGAAAGACGGCAAGATCGGCGCATTTGACGCCCGCGCTTACCGGATCTCCTTCTCTGGCGAGCTGTCCTATGAAATCGCAGTGCCAGCCAGCCAGGGCCGCGCCTTCTGGGATGCGCTTCTGGACGCGGGCAAAGAGTTCAACATCATGCCTTACGGCACTGAAGCGTTGCACGTGATGCGGGCTGAAAAAGGCTTCATCATGATTGGGGATGAAACCGACGGCACCGTGATCCCACAGGATCTCAACATGCAGTGGGCGATCTCCAAAAAGAAAGAGGATTTCCTCGGCAAACGCGCCCAAGCGCGTGACCATATGGCGTCCGAGGATCGCTGGAAGCTGGCGGGTTTTGAAACGCTGGATGGCTCGGTCATCCCGGATGGCGCTTATATCGTGGCGGATGGCAGCAACGCCAACAACCAGCGCAACGTGCAGGGCCGTGTGACCTCCACATATTACTCGCCCACCTTGGACCGTGGCATTGCCATGGGCCTGATCCACGGCGGTATGAAGCGCCTCGGCGATGTTGTGGCCTTCAACAAAGTGGACGGCGGCACAGTAGAGGCCAAAGTGATCGATCCAGTGTTCTATGACAAGGACGGGGAGAAGCAGAATGTCTAATGCAGTGAGCGCGCTCTCCGGCGCAAAATCCCAGGGCTTCGCAACGGTTGAGGAAACCGGCCTGCGCGGCATGATCACTCTGCGCGGCGATCTCGCCAGCGCAGAGATTGCCTCGGCTGTCAAAGCAGCCACCGGTGCAGAGGTGCCCGCACAGCGCAAAGTGTCTGTTGGGGACAAAGGCGCGGTGGCGTGGATGTCTCCTGACGAGTTGCTGGTGATTGTGGCTTATGACGATGCCCTGTCAGTGACCGCACAATTGACCGAGGCGCTCGCGGGCGTGCACTCGGCGGTCACCAATGTCTCTGACGCGCGTGCGGTGTTCCGCATCTCTGGCGATGCCAGCCGCGATGTGCTGGCCAAAGTGGCCCCCGTGGATTTCGCCTCTGACGCCTTTGGCGTGGGCGACATGCGCCGCACCCGCATTTCGCAGGTGGCCGCCGCCATCTGGGGCAATGAGGACGGCAGCTTTGAGGTCATCTGCTTCCGCTCCGTGGCGCAATATGTCTTTGACGTGCTGCGCATCTCCGCCGCAGAGGGCGGTGAGGTCGGCTTTTACGCAGACTGATCCGATGTCTTTCTGACATCGGCTGACGAAGAAACCGGATCAGGGCTTTCATGGCCCTGACCCCAATCCCAAGACACGGCGCGGGGTTAGGACGCTGTGATTTCGACAAGTTATTCTCTTTGCACTTGACGTTACCTGCCATTCGCCCCCATCTGTCATCACATAAAATTCGCGCAACAGAAGAGGACGCTGCAATGGCTTTCGAACTTCCCGACCTTCCTTATGCTCACGACGCTCTGGCCGACAAAGGCATGTCTGCAGAAACCATGGAATTCCACCATGACCTGCACCACAAAGCCTATGTTGATAACGGCAACAAGCTGATCGCTGGCACCGAGTGGGAAGGCAAAACGATGGAAGAGATCATCGTTGGCACCTACGACGCAAACGCCGTGGCGCAAAACGGCATCTTCAACAACATCTCCCAGCTGTGGAACCACAACCAGTTCTGGGAAATGATGGGCCCAGGCGAAAGCAAAATGCCAGGTGAGCTGGAAGATGCGCTGAAAAAGACGTTTGGCTCCATCGAACAGTTCAAAACCGAGTTCGCCGCAGCGGGCGCAGGTCAGTTCGGCTCCGGCTGGGCATGGCTCGTGAAAAACGCAGACGGCTCTCTGGCAGTGACCAAAACCGAAAACGGTGTGAACCCACTGTGCTTCGGCCAGACCGCGCTGTTGGGCTGTGACGTGTGGGAGCACTCCTACTACATCGACTACCGCAACAAGCGCCCAGCGTACTTGGACAACTTCCTGAACAACCTGGTGAACTGGGAAAACGTCGCATCCCGGATGTGATCGTTTGACCCGCAGAGGTTTCATCAAAGGCCTGCTGGGAGCGATCCTGGCAGGCTTTTTTGCAGCCACATATGGATTTTTTGTAGAGCCAGCGCTGCGATTGCGTATCAAGCGATGGCGCATAAGGCGCGCGGATTGGTCTGCACCGCCGCTCAAAATTGCCGTGCTTGCCGATTTGCATGTCGGCGAACCCTTTGTTGGTGCCAAACGCGTCACCCGACTGGTGAAACGCATCAACGCGCTCGACGCTGATCTCGTGCTTCTGCTGGGGGACTATGCCGCTGGTCACCGCTTTATCACAGCACCCGTCTCTATTTCCGAGATTGCTCCTATTTTAGGGCAATTGCAGGCCAAGCAAGGTGTGTTTGGTGTGCTGGGCAATCATGACTGGTGGGACGATCTAAGTGCTCAGAAGCGGGGTGGAGGTCCAAACTTGTATGCTGAGGCGTTGAAAGCACAGGGCATCGGCATGCTGTCCAATCAATCTGTGAAGCTGGACGCTGCGGGCATATGGCTTGCGGGTCTTGAAGATCAGCTTGCTCTCTATGGTAAAGAAGCAGGTATTCAAGGGTTGGATGACCTTCCTGCCACTCTTGCACAGATCGAAGACGATGGCGCGCCGGTGGTACTCATGGCGCATGAACCTGATATTTTTACTAAATTGCCTCAACGCATAGCGTTAACTTTGAGCGGCCATACTCATGGTGGGCAGGTTCGCCTGTTTGGTTGGTCTCCAATAGTACCCTCACGATATGGCAATCGGTTTGCCTATGGGCATGTGCACGAGCAGGGTCGCGATCTGGTCGTTTCAGGCGGTATTGGCTGCTCCATCATGCCCGTGCGATTTGGTGTGGTTCCGGAGATAACGGTGGTTGAGATCTCCAGTTAGAACACGAACCGGATAAGCATCTTCTCGCCGGTGGGCGCGCCATGCGAGCCGCCTCTTATTGAATAGGGCGGTGGCGTCCTTATCTTCTGAACATGGGAGGAACGCAGAGTATCAATCAACAATACCGCAGGTCTTCCCTTTTGTTTTCTGTGAAATCGAGAGGAGTTCATCGATGGGTATCGTGTCAAAAGGCACTTGGGTTGTTGTTGCAGATGGTGAAAAGGCGTTAATTTACAAAAACGTGGCCACCGCTTTTGATCCTCGATTCCGATTGGTTACCTCGCTCACATCGCAACACCTTGATCAGCAGATTGCTTCAGATCGCCCCGGGCGTCGCACGGACGGGGGGCCGGGGCAGAAATCCGCGATGGAACAGACCGATCAACAGCGCCGCGCTCTGACCCGGTTTGCCCAGGATCTTGCGGAGCGTTTGCTGCAACAGGAACGCCGGGACAAATATCCCAAGTTGGTGCTCGTGGCTGCGCCGCAGGTTATGGGTGCCTTGCGTCGTTGTCTGCACAAATCGGTGCTTAACAAAGTGGTTGCACAGATTGATAAAACCCTGACCAATCACAAACGCGAAGGGCTCGAACGGGTGCTCAAGTCAGAGCTCGTCGCGGTCTGACGGGCTTGCCCATATGGCGCTACACATCTGGCGCATCTGACCTGTGTGCGTTCTTCTTTCAGGCGAACGCACACCTCGCTGAGAATATACTTGATTAAAAGTATCAGATTCACATATTTGGTCCAGAATTGGTATTTCAGAGCAGGATCAACTATGCCCAGACCTCAACCCAGAATGCTCGAAGTGCTGCGCACAGAGATGGTGACCCCCAATATGAGGCGCGTGGTGTTTGGCGGGCAGGAGATCACCACGATCCCCGAAGGCTATGAAGGTGGCTATATCAAGCTGATCTTTCCCGATGCGCCGCACAGCACCCCGGATCGAGTGGTGATGCGCACCTATTCTATTCGCGCATTTGATGCCGAAAAAGGAGAGATGGCGGTGGATTTTGCCCTGCACGGCGACGCAGGCGGGCTGGCCACCGATTGGGCTATGACGGTGCAGCCGGGTGATCGCATCCTGATCGGCGGGCCGGGTTCAGTGAAAATGGTGGATCCTGCGGCAGATTGGGTCATGCTTGCGGGTGACATGACCGCGATCCCGGCGCTGATGTGCAACTTTGAGCGTCTGACGGCAGACACCAAAGGCTATGTCGTGATTGAAATCACCTCAGAGGCGGACAAACAGGATCTGAACCTGCCAGACGGCATTGAGCTGCATTGGGTGATCAATCCTGCGCCGGAAAAGCTTGAGGGCAAGCTGGTGGAACAGATCAAAGCGCTGCCATGGCTTGAGGGCCAGGTCAGTGTCTGGACCGCATGTGAGTTTGACAGCATGCGCGCGCTGCGCAGCTACTATCGCACGGATCGCGGCGTGGGCCGCGACCAGATTTATCTCTCAAGCTACTGGCGGGCAGGGCGCACGGAGGATCAGCACAAGGTCGACAAACAGGTCGACAGCGCCAAAGCCGCCTGAAGCTTAGGCAAGGGCAGTGTCGAGCATCGCCTGAAGCTCCGCCACATCGCCCGCGACCTGCACAAAATCGCGCAAGGAGGCATCCGCAAAGCCTTGCGCGATCACATGGTCCACAAGCCCCATCAACGGGTCCCAGAAGCCGTTCACATTCAGCAGCACAATGGGTTTGGCGTGCAGCTTGAGTTGTCGCCATGTGAGCACCTCAAAGAACTCATCCAGCGAACCTGCGCCCCCCGGCAAAACCACAATCGCATCACAATTCATAAACATGACTTTTTTGCGCTCATGCATGTTTTCGGTTACGATGAAATTGGTCAGGTCGGTTTTGCCCACCTCCCATTCCAGCAGGTGTGTTGGGATCACGCCGAAGGTCTCTGCACCAGACGCCTGCGCCGCGTTTGCCACGGCGCCCATCAAGCCCACGTCACCCGCGCCGTAAACCAATCGCCAGTTCTTTTCGGCAAAGCTTGCGCCAAAGGCTTCTGCGGCCGCCTGATAGGCCGCATCAGTGCCGGAACGTGAGCCGCAAAAGACACAGATCGAGCGTGTAGCCATGAAATTCTCCAATATCATCAATGCTGTTTTGACCACAAATAGAGGGGTTGATACTGTCTCTCAACCGAGAGAACGACAGAATTTGGGGGTTTGTCGGCGATGACAGAGAAAGCGTCAGGTCTGGGCGGAAATGTTGCCTGGGTGGCCGGAATTGTGGTGGCGATGGGCGTGTCTGTCTATGCGTTGGTGGCCAGCGGTGTGCTTGATGGCAGCGCGGTGGAGGACACAAGCGAGGCCATCACTCAAAGCGCCCCTGCGCCAGAAACCACAGCAGAAACCACAGCAGTAACCGTTGCGCAGACTCCGGCCGAAGACGTCACCGCCTCTGAAGCCGTTGAAACAGAAAATCCTGCATCCGCGGCATCCACGGCAACCACCGACGCGCAAGACGGCGCAGAAGCTGTGACAGCCCCAAGCTTTGATCTCGTGCGCGTGGATGCCGAGGGCAACACCGTAATCGCGGGGGCGGCTGCCCCAAATGCGATTTTGGCCATTCTTCTGGATGGCGTGGAAATTGCGACCTCTCCAGCCGACAACACCGGCCAGTTTGCCGCGATCCTCTCCATCGCTCCCAGCGAAGCGCCACGCGTGCTGTCGCTGATTGAGCGGCGTGACGCAGGTGATGTGCCCTCTGATGCCACTGTGATCGTGGCGCCCGTGCTGTCTGTTGCCGCTCCAGTTGCAACAAACACCGAGCAGACAGCAGCAGCCAGTGAAGATGTGGCCAGCATTGCCGCAGAGGATGCGTCTGCACCGGACGCCGCAGAAGATATCGCAGAAGATACCGCAAAAGACACCGTTGAAACAGCCGCGGCTGACACGGCTGCACCTGCCGCCAAAGCGCCCGCTGTGATCGTGTCTGATTCTGACGGGGTGCGGGTTCTGCAACCTGCCACTGCCGCAGATACCGCGCCAGAGGTTCTGGCGGCCGTCTCCATCGATTCCATCAGCTACACAGACACAGGGGCCGTGATGGTCTCTGGCCGTGGCGCAAAGGGCCGTGTTGTGCGGCTTTACCTGAACAATGATCTGGCTGCAGAGGCCGCGATTGATGACACGGGCATGTGGACCAGTCAGCTGTCGGATGTAGCGGGTGGTCTTTATGAAATGCGCGCTGATGAGGTGGATGACAGCGGTAAAGTGACCTCGCGCATCCTGACACCGTTTAAGCGCGAAACACCTGAAACCGTGGCCCGCGCGCGTGCGCAGGCCGATGCCACCGCTGCCGATCAGCCCACAATTGCGTCGCAAGGGGCCTCTGAGGGCAGTGCGCCAGCGGCTGAAGCAACGCCTGAAACCACAGCAGAGGCAAGCGCAGAAGCGCAGCAGCCAACCCCACCGGCGCCACCAGCAGGGGATGAAGCGGTCGAAACTCCAGCGGAGGAGGGTGCCGACACGGCCTCGACCACTGCGCCCGTTGAGACTGCACTGGCGGACACCGCGGACACACAGAGCAGCGCGCCAACCTCGGCTGCCACGGAAACAGCCGCCACTGAGTCAGTTACCACTGAGACCGAGAGCGTGCCGCCAGCCGTCGCGGCAGAAAACACCGCGCAACCTGCGCAGCCAACAGCAGAAGACACCACTGCGCTGGCCAGCGCGACCGAAGACGCACCAGTGGCGCAAAGCGCGGACACTGCAGACAGCACGCCTGCCGTGGCAGCCCCCGCGCAACCCGATGTCGCCGTCTCTGAGGATGTCGCGCAGCCCGCTGTTCAAATCGTGACGGTTCAGCCGGGCTCAACCCTCTGGGCGATTGCGCGCGACAATTATGGCGAAGGGCTTTTGTATCTGCGCGTCTTCGAAGCCAACAAAGAGAAAATTCTCAATCCAGATCTGATCTATCCGGGCCAAGTCTTTACGGTGCCGGAACAATAACCGTCTGATCGCAGCGCGGGGGGTGGCAAGTTCCCCGCCCAATGCTTAAGTTTGCCCAGCTCACCCACAAGCAAGGCAAGCAGCATGTCAGACACCAACATCAGCAATCGTGAGCAGGCGCAGGAAGAGCGCCGTTCCAACATGCGGATCATTCGCAGCGTGCTGCCTTACATCTGGCCAAAGGGCGAGACAGGGCTGCGCGTGCGCGTGATCTGCGCGATTCTGGCGCTGGTGATGGCCAAAGTTGTCGCAGTGTTCACCCCCATGCTTTACAAAAGCGCGGTGGACACATTGGCAGGCGAGGGCGTGCCGGTGCTTGCGCTTGGCGCGGTGGGGCTGACGCTCGCTTATGGCACCAACCGGCTGTTGGCGGTGGGCTTTGATCAGCTGCGGGATCTGCTTTTTGCCAAGGTCAGCCAGCGCGCACTGCGCCGATTGGCGCTCACCACATTCCGGCACATTCATGCGTTGAGCCTGCGCTATCACCTGACGCGACGCACGGGCGCGCTCAGCCGGATCATGGATCGCGGCGTCAAAGGCGTGGCCTTTCTGCTGCGGTTTTTGCTGTTTTCCATCGGGCCTCTGTTTTTAGAGCTGATTATGATCTGCTCTGTGCTGGCCGCGCTGTTTGACTGGCGCTTCCTCGTCGTCGTAGCAGGCACCATGGTGGTCTATGTCTGGTTCACCTTTGCGGTCACCGAATGGCGCCTGCGCATCCGCCGCGTGATGAATGACCGCGACAATGAGGCCAGCCAACGCGCGATTGACAGCCTGCTGAACTTTGAGACGGTGAAATACTTCGGGGCTGAACGGCGCGAGGCCGCCCGTTATGATGAGGCGATGGCAGGCTATGAAGCCGCCGCCGTGAAAACCACCAACTCGCTTGCGGCAATCAATTTTGGACAGGCGTTTATCATCAACGCGGGGCTGGTCGCTGTTATGGCCATGGCCGCCATGGGGGTTGCTGATGGTGAGTTCACAGTGGGCGACTTCGTGATGGTCAACGCCTACATGCTGCAGGTGATTGCGCCCTTGAATTTCTTGGGGTTTGTTTACCGTGAAATCCGCCAGAGTCTGATGGACATGGGGCAGATGTTTGATCTGCTGAACGACAACGCAGAGATCGCGGACAAACCAGACGCCAAAGAGCTCAAGGTATCAGGGGGCCATATCTCCTTGGAAAACATCGCTTTCGGCTATGAAGACGACCGCGCCATTCTGAAAGATGTGAGCCTTGATGTGCCGGGCGGACAGACAGTGGCCATTGTTGGCGCGTCAGGCTCCGGCAAATCCACCATCGGGCGGCTTTTGTTCCGGTTTTATGATGTGCAGGACGGCGCGCTGCGCATCGACGGGCAAGACGTGCGCGATGTGACTCAGGAAAGCCTGCACAATGCCATTGGTGTTGTGCCTCAGGACACGGTGCTGTTTAACGACACCATCCGCTACAACATTGGCTATGGCCTTGCCGGGGCCAGCGAAGCAGAGATCATCGCCGCCGCGAAATCTGCGCAGATCCATGATTTCATCACCGCGCTGCCTGACGGTTATGACACCATGGTTGGTGAACGCGGCCTGAAGCTCTCCGGCGGGGAAAAACAGCGTGTTGGTATCGCGCGCACGCTTTTGAAGAACCCGCCGATCCTGTTGCTGGACGAGGCCACCTCTGCGCTCGACACTGAAACCGAGCAGGGCATCAAAGAGGCGCTGGCGCGCGCCGGTGAGGGCCGCACTGTGATCACCATCGCCCACAGGCTTTCTACCATTGCAGAGGCCGACCGCATTGTCGTGCTGGAGCAGGGTGAGGTGATTGAGCAGGGCACCCACGCAGCTCTCTTGGAACAGCAGGGCCGCTACGCCCAACTCTGGGCGCGCCAACAGGCCGATGAGGACGCCGCATAGAGCGCACAAAGGCATTTCGACCAGCCGACGTCTCAGGGTGATCGTCGTCTCCGCAGGCGAAGTGGCGTCCTGCGCATAGGGCAGGCGGGTGCATCCGTTGTTGTCACATCCCCCTGCGGCAAGCGGGCACAGAGCCCCCACACCAAATCTATTGTGTGGCGCGGTTGAAACGGTGATGTTGCAACCATGGCTATAGAAACTGAGTTTTCCTTCGCGGCGCTGCCCGGTCCCGCCCGGCGTCACATTCGGGTGTTTCAGACACACCAGTTTCTGGATCGTTTTGCGATGGGTTTGACGGTTGCGGTTGTGGCGCTGGCGTTGACAGACCGTGGCATGGATCTTGTGCAGGTTTCGCTGCTCTTTGGGGTCTATTCGCTCACCACCATGACAATGGAGTTGCCCTTTGGTGGTCTGGCAGACAGCATCGGACGCAAACCGGTTTTTCTGGCAGCAGTCATTGCCAGCCTTCTGTCGCTTGCGCTGTTCCTCTCAACCCGCGACTTCTATGTTCTGGCGCTCTCCTTTGCCTTCATCGGATTTGGCCGCGCGCTGCGCTCGGGCACGTTGGATGCATGGTTTGTAGAAACCTTTCAGACAGCTGCGCCCCATGTGGATGTCCAGCCCGCGCTGGCCAAAGCGCAGTCAGCCAATGCCATCGGATTGGCTGTTGGCGCTGTTCTTGGCGGGTTTCTACCGGATGTCTTCGGTGGCTTTGCACAAAGCCACGGTTTCAGCGCCTATGATGTCTCTTATGCAGCAAGCTTCGCCGTGATGCTTGGGGTGTTTCTGTTCACGCTCTTGGCGATTGAGGAACCTGCGCGCCCTGTGAACTTTGCTGCGCTCAGGCAAGGATTTGCAGATGTCCCCACGGTGATCAAAGACGCCTCTCTTCTGGCTTTAAAACATCCAACCCTGTCCCTGCTCTTGGCCGCATTGGCGTTTTTCCTTATGGCAACCAACCCGGTTGAGGTGATCTGGCCAACCTTCGCCAAACCAATGTTGCAGCAGGGCTATGCAAACACCGCCATCGGGGTGTTGACCGCGACCTACTTCTTCTCGATTGCGTTTGGCGCCGCTCTGTCGCCCTATGTCAGCAAGATCTTCAAACGACAGCACGCGCTGACCCTGGCGGCGACCTTCATCTGCCTCGCAGCGGTGCAAATCGCGCTGGCACTGCAGGGTGGGATCTTTGGCTTTGCGATCGTCTTCGGCCTGTATTCAGTGTGCCTTGGCATCAGCGAGACCCCCGCCAGCAGCATTCTGCACCGCTGCGTTGACGACCGTCAGCGCTCAACCATGCTCTCTCTGAAATCACTCATCCAACAGCTGGGCGCCGCACTCGGATTGGTGGCCGCCGGGGCCATTGCAGAGATCTACACAACCCCTGTGGCTTGGATGGTTGGTGCTGTGTTTCTTTTCATAGCCGCGCTCCTTGCGCTGGTTTTGGCCAAAAGGCTGACCAGAGAAGACTGAAGTCCAACTCAAATACCGGCATGTTGGCAAAGGCGACCGGTCATTGTTGCTGGGAAAACGCCACTATCCATTATCAATGGCAGGGCATCTTCCTTGCGGCACCGCGCGTCGAAGGGTCCGATTGTGTGTAGACATGTTGTTGCCCTTCTCCAATGCAATGCCTGGCCCCGTTACTAGAACGCGATATTTGCATCCAGCAAAAAGCGCGTCGTGAAGTTCTCCTCTGGAGGGGCCAAAGATATGAAGCCAAGCTGACTGAGGAAGTTCGAAACTACCATGGTCAGACATGATAAGGCCGCAGTAATCTAATGCGTTCTGCGGTATGCTGGATCTGTACTTGGGCCATATTTTATTGAGTCTACGGGACGCTCTTTTCCGACAGTCTCGAGCAGTGTCGACCATCGTGATTGTCACAACGGCTGTCTGCCGAATGAAAAGAGATGGAAAGGCCGTTGCGCTTATCAAGGCGAAGAGAAGAAGGGCCATAACCAACGCCAAACGGCTAAGGGCGACAAGTTTCTGGCGCTGCGGTTGCTGCGCTGAATTCAAGATATGTCTCCCCAAACCCCTACTTCATCAAGGCAATCTTGACCGCCCCCTGAATAGAAATGTGTCGGTGAAATGAGGCCAAAATATGTACCGATCGGCACCGTCTGTGTACTCAAGTGTGCTTCGTATCTGCACCGCAGGGAACGGATCATAACCAAAAAACAAAAGCCCCGCGAGCATAGCGGGGCTTTTGCTAGATTTGGTTTCTGACGGCTCACTCTGCGGCTTGAACACCGCTTGCGTCAGGGGTGTCATTGGCGGCTGCTTTGGCCCCCATACGCGGCGCTTCAACCTCCGGTGCGAGCTCGGTTGGATCGAGTGCCTCGTCATCTGTCTTGCGCGGTTTCGTCTCAAACGCGGCATCATCCCAAAGCAGCACAGGGTGCTTTACCTTGCGGGCTTCACGGCGCAGGGCCCAGTCCTGACCTGCGCGCGAGGCGCGGCCCATGGACAGACGGGCGAGCAGCTGCATCAGCCAGCCAAAATAGGTGCTTGCCCAGACCCGCAGCGCCAGCATCGACGGGGTGAACACCAGCGTCAGCACCGTGGCAATCCCCAGACCAAAGACCACCGCCGTGGCCAGCTGTTTCCACCAGAGCGAGGTCGGGCTGTCGATCGAATAGCCGCCATTGAGGAAATCAAGGCTCAGGCCAAACATCATTGGCGCAAGACCCGCCATGGTGGTGATGGTGGTCAAAAGCACCGGGCGAATGCGGCTTTGCGCGGTGCGCACAATCGCCTCAATCCGGGGCATGTATTGGCTGTATTCCTGATAGGTGTCGATCAGAACAATGTTGTTGTTCACCACAATCCCCGCCAGCGCGACAATGCCGGTGCCGGTCATGATGATGGAGAAGGTCTGATCCATCACCAGCATGCCAACCAGCACGCCAGCCGTAGACAGAACCACCGCCAAAAGAACGAGAACCGCATTGTAAAAACTGTTGAACTGCGCCAGCAGGATCACAAACATCAGCCCCAAAGCAGCAGAGAAGGCGCTGGTGAGGAAGGCACCAGATTCCTCCTGCTCTTCCTGATCCCCGGTCCATTCCCAGCTGACAGAGCTGTCAAAAGGATTGGTTTCCAACCACGTGGTCAATGCTGCAATACGCTCCGTTGGGGTCACCGGCACTTTGCGCGCGCCGTCTGTCAGAGCCGTGCGTACGTCATTCACGCTTTCCGCTTCAAGCAGAGTGAAGATTTCATAGCGTTCGCCGGTGTCTGCGGTGATCACATCTCCGGTGGGCACGTTGCCTTCGACCACTTCACGCACCAATGCATGGGCCACGATCTCTTCGCCATCCCCAGTCTCAAGCTTGATCAGCCCCGGCTCGATATCCGCCTTCACGTCATAGAAGCGTTCCTGATCAATGCGGCTGATGGAGGCGCGTTTCTTCACCGGGGTGCGGGTGATGAAGTTGGACAGTGGCACAAGACCCTCGTTGGTGCGCACCTTGATGCTGTCCAGCGTTGACAGCACGCGGTCATCCTCTGGCAAGCGCAGGCGGATTTCGATCTCCTCGTCGCTGCTGTCCACACGCATCGTATCAAGCAGGATACCGCGGGTGACAAGCTGCACCATCGCGCCCACGGTTGCCACATCCGCGCCATAGCGCCCGGCTTTTTCCACATCTACGTCGATCTGCCAGTCGATGCCGGGCAGGGGCAGTGTGTCCTCCACCAATGTCAGACCGGGGGTGGATTCAAAGGTGTCTCGGGCGGCGAGTGCTGCGGCATTCAGACCATCCCAGCCATCACCACGCAAACGCAGATGGATCGGCTTGCCTGATCCCGGACCCTGTTCAATCGGTTTGGTTTCCACAAAGAATCCCGGCAGAAGCGCGAGCTCTGCGTTCAACTCGTCAAGCACACGGTTGCCCGCAAATTCCGGCGCGGTGACCTCACGTTCCAGTAAGTCAAAGAACCATTTTTCGCGCACAGTTGGGCGTTCATCCCATGGAATGATCTCAAACTGCACCTGACCGATGGTGTCTGGTGGGGTGTTTTCACCGCCGCCCGGTCCACCTGTGTCGAGACCGCCTTCACCCGCGAAGGAGAACACATTCACAACCGCAGGGTGGGCCATGATGATCTCTTCAGCCGCGCGCACCATGGCGTCTTTTTCTTCCAGCGACAGGTTCCCGCGCGCCCGTACAAAGGCAGAGGCTTGCTCTGGCTCGGTCTCCACAAAGAACTCAACGCCGTTGTTGTTTTCGCCAAAGTAGTTGATCACGCTAAAGACTGTGAAAATCACCGCCACGATGGCCACGATTGGCATGACCGGATTTCCAACGATAAAGCGGATCAGATGGCCAAAGGCGTTCAGCCGGAACCCACTCTGTATGCCTGACTGTTTGAAGCGCAATTCTGCCGCGCTCAGCGTGATAGACGCCGCAAAGGCTGACAGCACGAACAGAATGCCGCCTACCAACAGAGGTGCCATGCCGCCGCTGCCCTCTGGCAGCAAATAGGCCGGGTTGAGAATCTGCATCACGCCTGAGAACATGCCCCACAGCGCCACAGGCACCATTGCGGCTCGGACCACCCAAGGCAGCCGGCCGCGCAAAGCCTCAGAGGCACGCGCAAACATCCGGCTCATGCGACCCGAAATACCGCCGACAACAGGCAGATAGATCAGCGCGACGAGCAGCGAAGCTGACAGAACAAAAATCATCGTCACGGGCAGCATACCCATGAATTCACCGGGCACACCGGGCCAGAACAGCATGGGGAGGAATGCACAGAGCGTGGTCGCCGTGGAGCTGACAATCGGCCAGAACATGCGCTGCGCCGCCTCCACATAAGCGTGCATCGGGCCGGTGCCTTCTTTGATGCGTTTGTCGGCGTATTCCACCACCACAATCGCGCCATCCACCAGCATGCCAACCGCAAGGATCAGGCCGAACATCACCATATTGGAGATGGTCACGCCCATCACCGCAAGGAACGCGAAACACAGCAGGAATGACGCGGGAATGGCAAAGCCCACGAGCATCGCTGCGCGGCTGCCCAGAGCCGCCAGAATGACAATCATCACCAGCGCAACAGCGGTCAGCACAGAACCTTCAAGCTGGCGCACCATCGAGCCAACCGTGCGGCTTTGGTCGTTAGACGTGCCCACCTGAACCGCCGCATTCAGCTCCTCAGGCCAGCTTTTCTGTGCTTCTGCCAGCGTGGTTTTGATCTGCTCCACCGTATCGATGATGTTGTAGCCTTTGCCCTTCACGATCTGCAAAGCGACGGTTTTCTCACCATCAAACCGCGCGGTGCCGGCGCGGTCTTCAAAGGTAAAGTTGATTTCGGCCAGATCCCCCAGCGTGATCACCCGGTCGCCATTGGTTTTGACAGGCAGCGCATAAATGTCCTGCACACCGTCAAAGGAGGAGGGGATCTTGACAGAGAATGTGCCCTGCGCGGTATCCACTTCGCCCGCCGCGATCAGCTGGTTGTTGTTGCGCACAACATTGATCACTTCCAGCGCGGTGATGTTGTAGGATTCCAGCCGCAGCGGGTCGATCACCACCTCAACCATTTCATCACGATTGCCCGCAATCGGGGCTTCCAGAACCGCATCAATCGCTTCGAACTCGTCTTGCAGGTCTTTGGCAAGGCGCGCCATTGTCCGCTCAGGCACATCCCCGGTCAGGTTTACGATGACAATCGGAAATTCCGAGAAATTGATCTCCGTGATCGTGTATTGCTCTGCACCATCAGGAAAATTTGCCTGCGCGGTGTTCATGGCGTCGCGCACATCAGCAATGGTTGCACTCTTGTCCCAGCCAAAATCAAACTCCAGGAGCAGTGAGGCGTGGTTTTCAGAGGCGATGCCCGTCATCTGGTCCAGACCATCCAGATCGACCGCCTCTGTCTCCATGGGTTTCACCAGCAGGCTTTCCGCGTCTTCTGCCGAAATTCCGGGGAAACTCACCGACACATAAAGGATCGGAATGTCGATGTCTGGCTCACCTTCTTTGGGCAAGCTTTTGTAGGACAGCGCGCCGATCACAAGGGAAATGGCGATGAACGCCAGAATCATACGGGCGCGTTCAGAGGCCCAGGTGATGGCGCCTGTCATCAGTTCACCTCCCGATAGGTTGGATTGACCTCTACGCCGGTTGTCACGAATTCTTGACCGACCACAATCACGTTGGCCATCTCCGGCAACCCGCCAAGCCAGACACCATCGGTGCCATCGCGCAGAATGTCTGTGGCCGCAAAGAACACTTCGTTGTTCTCATCCACAAGACGCACACCCAAAGTGCCCTCGTCATTCAGCGTCAGCGCAGATTGTGGCAAGAGATGCGCGGCGGCACCATCAGCAGAGATGGCGATCTCTGCCGTCTGGCCATCGCGAATGCTCAGGTCCGGGTTTGGCACCGCAATCTCAACCCGGAAGGTGCGGGTGGTTTCATCTGCGGAGCGCGACACAAAGGTCACCTGGCCGGCGACCTGTTGTCCGGTCGTCAGACGCGCTTCTGCCAGGGCCCCTTCATAGACGCGAGAAATCTCCGTTTCCGGAACAAACCCAACAATGCGGATCGGGTCCAGACGCAGAACAGTTCCACAGAGGGTGCCTTGCTGCATCAAGCTGCCAAGCTCGGCGGTTTTGCTTTCCAGCAGCCCATCAAACGGCGCCGTGATGGTAAGGCGTTCGATTTCTTTCTCGGCGGCAGCCACAAGCGCCATCGCTGATTCGATTCCGGCCTGTGTCGACTCAAGTCCTGAGGTCGCAGACTGAACCGACGCCTCAGCCGCCCGCACACTTGCGGCGGCGCTGGCAACACGGGTTGAGGACGCAAAGCCGCCTTCGGAAAGCTTGCGGGCCGCATTGTCGTTGATCAAAGCCTCTTCAAGGCGGGCTTCAGCTTCAATTTTTGCGGCTTCGGCGCTGGGGATTCGCGCTTTGGCTTCGCTCAATCTTGCGCGTGCCTCTGCAAGCACCGCCTCTCGGGTGCCCACATCAAGGCGGCAAAGCTGTTGTCCCGCGCTGACGCTGACGCCGCGGCGCAGCGGCTCTGAAATCACCAGCCCGGCTGTTTCCGCACGCACTTCCACTTCGCGATCGGCTTGGGTTTCTCCGCGCAGGATCACCGCACTGTCGATCTCACGCGCTTCACTGCGCAACGCCACAACCCGGATCAGCGATTTGTCTTGGGCGGCAGGATCGGGCGACGCGTCACCTGTGTCTTGCGCAGAGGTGATCGTTTGTGAAGAGGCGTCGGCCTCTGCATCTGATAGATCAGTGTTGCCACTGGCAAATGCCAAAAGGCGCTCGCGCTCTACCACGATCATAAAAAGAAAACCCGTGACCAAGATCGCGGTGAGGAACGGAATTAGTCGCATCTGCTGTTCCCTGTGTGTTTGGGGCGCTTTGCACGCACACGAAATATTGAGCGATATATTGGAGCTTCCCGAAGGAGAAACAACCTAAACTACGCAATTTTGAACTCATCAGTTCAAAAAATGTCAACACTATGAAAAACCAGCGCCGATTTGCGTGCAAGCCGCCCGGGCACTTGGCACTTTCAAAACAAAACGATAAGACAAAGCGAACCAATAGGAGAGCAGGCGTGAGCAACACCGACAGTTTCATCGAAGAAGTCACCGAAGAAGTCCGTCGTGACCGTCTGTTCGCTTTGATGCGCCGGTATGGGTGGATCGCTGTTTTGCTGGTGATTGCGATTGTTGGCGCAGCGGCTGCAAACGAAGTGCGCAAGAACAATGCGCGGGACGCGGCGCAGAAATCAGGCGATGCCATCATTGCTGCTGTGTCCTCCAGCGACACTGAGGCGCGCGTCGCCGCACTCTCTGAACTGAAGACCGATTCACCTGATGCACAGATCGTGTCTGACATGCTGCTTGCGGCGCACCAGATTGAACTGGGCGAGGGCGCTCATGCGGCCGCCACGCTCGAAGGTATTTCGACCAGCGGTTTGGAGATGCCAGAGATTTACCGCCAGATCGCAGCCTTTAAGTCTGTGCTGGCTGAGGGGCAGGACACACCTGTGGCAGAGCGCCGTCTGGCGCTTGAAACTCTCGCAGCACCGGGCGCGCCTTTGGCATTGCTCGCACGAGAGCAGCTGGCCCTGCTGACACTCGAAGAAGGCGACGCAGAGGGTGCAATCGCCCAACTTCAGGAGTTGATCCAGGACGCCGCAGTCACTGCGGGCTTGCGCAGTCGCGCATCCCAGTTGATTGTGGCACTGGGTGGTACACCGGCCCAGACCAATGGGCTGGCCCTTGGTCAGTGAACCAACAGATTTAAGACGAAAAAGGTGTGGGGGCCTGTGCAGTGACACGTAAGACTTTGATGCTGGCAGCGGTGGCCACAGCAGCGCTGCTCTCAGCCTGCGCCGAACCAGAGATTGTTCTGCCCGGAGCACGGGAAGATTTGGTGCAGCAACCTGAGGTGCCGGAAAACCAAAGCCCGGCGATCAAGTTGCCTGCGCAGGTGCAAAATGCCGAGTGGACACACCGGATCGGGTCCCCGAAATATCGCACCGCAAACGCGGCGCTTTCAGCGCAGCCCAATCTCCTTTGGTCCTCCTCCATCGGTCAGGGCGAAACGCGCAAAACCCGGATCACAGCAGACCCGGTGATTGCAGACGGGCGTATCTTCACAGTGGACGCCGAGGCCACAATCAGCGCCACATCCACGTCGGGCGAACGCCTATGGAGCCGCGATCTCACCTCTGTGCAGGATAAAACGGGTCAGGCGTCCACGGGCGGTCTCGCCTATGGCGACGGCAAAGTGTTTGTGACCACAGGATTTGGCGCGCTCACCGCGCTGGATCCCGCCACCGGCGCCGTGCTTTGGGAGCAAAAACTGCAAGCCGTCGGCAGTGGCACACCCACCGTTTATGACGGACTGGTTTATGTGGTCTCTGGGGATGCCACTGGCTGGGCCCTTGAGACCGATACCGGTCGTGTCGCATGGCAACTTCTTTCGCTGCCCAACGTTCAAAACGTGCAAAGCCCCGCAGCTCCGGCTGTGACGGATCGCCTTGTGCTCTTCCCATATGGCTCAGGTGAGCTTCAGGCAGCCTTCCGTCGGGGCGGTGTGTCCCGCTGGACTGCGGGTCTGTCAGACGTGCGCCCGGGGCGTTCGGTCAACACCGTGGGGGACATCTCAAGCGATCCGGTTGTGGTTGGCAACACCGCTTATGTGGCGAACCACTCTGGCCGTATGGCAGCCTTTGACATGGAAACTGGCCAGCGCAACTGGACAGCCGATCACGGCGCGCTCAGCCCGGTGTTCCCGGCAGGCGGCTCGCTGTTCCTGGTTTCAGAGCGCAATGTGCTCCTCCGTGTAGATGCACGTGATGGCACCCGGATCTGGGGCGTCCAGCTTCCGACTTTCGTGAAGGACAAGCCGCGCAAGCAATCCACCATGCACGTGCACTACGGCCCCATCCTGGCCGGTGGTCAGCTGGTTGTGGCCTCCTCTGATGACAAGCTGCGCTTTTACAACCCGCAGAACGGATCCCTGTCACACACTGTGGATCTGCCCGGCGGCGCAGCCACAAACCCGATTGTGGCAGGCAGCGTGCTGTATGTTGTGAACCGCAAAGGTCAATTGTACGCTTTCCGTTGACGCAATAATGGTATATCGGGGCGACTTCAGACGTTCCGGAGATCTGTCATGAGTTTCACGCTCGCCATTGTGGGCCGCCCAAATGTGGGCAAATCCACCCTGTTCAATCGCCTTGTCGGCAAAAAACTCGCGCTGGTGGATGACCAGCCGGGGGTGACGCGTGATTTGCGCGAAGGCGATGCCAAACTGGCCGATCTGCGCTTTACCGCGATTGATACCGCGGGTCTGGAAGATGCGACCGATGACAGTCTTGAAGGGCGCATGCGCCGCCTGACGGAACGTGCGGTGGATATGGCGGATATCTGTCTGTTCATGATTGATGCCCGGGCAGGGGTCACCCCCACCGATATGATCTTTGCCGAGATCCTGCGCAAACGCGCCACCCATGTGATCCTCGCTGCCAATAAAGGCGAGGGTGCGGCGGCGGATTCTGGTGTGCTTGAAGCCTATTCCCTTGGCCTTGGCGAGCCGATCCGCCTGTCCGCAGAACATGGCGAAGGTCTCAACGACCTCTACACCCAACTTATGCCGCTCGCAGATGAGTTTGCCAAACGCGCCAAAGCTCTGGATGACGAAGTCGAGACCGATGTCGACCTCGACGAAGACGAGGCGGATGAAGAGATTGATCCCGATGCGCTGCGCCCGTCTCAGATGCTCACCGAGCGTCGGCCTTTGCAGATTGCCGTCGTGGGCCGTCCGAATGCTGGTAAATCCACGCTGATCAACAAGATCATTGGCGAGGACCGCCTGCTGACCGGTCCGGAAGCCGGGATCACCCGCGACGCCATCAGCCTGCGCACCACTTGGGACGACACGCCCATGCGCATCTTTGACACCGCGGGCATGCGCAAAAAGGCCAAAGTACAGGACAAGCTGGAGAAACTCTCTGTCGGTGACGGCCTGCGCGCCGTGAAATTTGCCGAGGTTGTGGTCGTGCTTCTGGACGCTGCCATTCCGTTTGAACAGCAAGATCTGCGCATTGCCGATCTGGCCGAACGCGAAGGCCGCGCGGTGATCGTCGCGGTCAACAAATGGGACGTCGAAGAGCACAAGCAGGAGAAACTGCGCGACCTCAAAGAGGCGTTCAACCGCCTGCTGCCACAGTTGCGCGGCGCTCCGCTTATCACCGTATCGGCAAAAACCGGCCGCGGGCTGGAACGTCTGCATGACGCCATTCTGGACGCCTATGACACATGGAACCGCCGTATTCCCACCGCCGCGCTCAACCGTTGGCTCGTGGAAATGCTGCAGCAGCACCCGCCACCCGCGCCACAGGGCAAGCGCATCAAGCTGCGTTATATGACCCAAGCCAAGACCCGCCCACCGGGATTTGTGGTAATGTGCTCGCACCCAGATAAGATCCCTGAGAGCTATTCTCGTTATCTTATCAATGGCTTGCGAGAAACTTTTGATATGCCGGGTACACCCATCCGCCTCACCATGCGCGGTCAGGGCGACAAAAACCCCTATAAGGGCAAAAAGAAATCTACGCCCTCGCGTCTGCGCAAACATATCAAGGGCCGTGGCGCGTCTTACTAAGACCCTGTGTCACATTACATTGCTTCCGGGCCGCCCCAACTGGGCGGCCTTTTTGCATGGCAGCGGCTGGCGCCGTGTGCAGCGCCAAAGGGTGAGGTTTCGGTCTGGTTGAAAACCTGCGTCATCGCGCACGTTGCCGAAGGTTAATTTCGGGTTATAGTTGGGGGGCGCACGCCATTTCAGGAATGGTCGCGTATTTGACACAAACCCAGGCCATTTTTTAGGCTCAGGCGGAAATCTTATTTTATAGAGGGGTTTGCGATGGAAATTCGCGAGCGCTTAAAAGAATACACAGTCCAAGACGACCGTATTGGCGCGGTCAGTTTCTTTGCCACGTTTGCGTTCTATTTTGCGACGCTCTCACTTGCGATTGCGCATCAGGACACATGGTATCTGCTCCTCCCACTCATGGCGCTGAATGGGCTGTCAGCGGTTAGACTCTATGTTTTGCAGCATGACACGGGGCACGCCTCGCTCTTCAAAAGCCGCAAACACAATGATTGGGCAGGGGAGGCGCTGTCGGTTGTGACCTTCGCGCCCTACGCCGCGATGCGTCACAATCACAATATGCACCACTCTCACCTCGGCAACCTCGATCACCGGGACACGGGTGAAATTCACACCATGACGGTGCGCGAGTGGGAGGCCGCTGGATTTTGGGAGCGCCTGCAATACCGGCTCTACCGCAATCCCTTCATTCTGATTCCGCTGGGCAGCCTGTTCACCTATTTCATCCGCTACCGCTGGCCCAAAAACGCCCACACCATGTGGCGCTCTGTTGTGCTGCACAATTTTGTGGTGCTGGCCTACATGAGCGCAATCTATGCGCTGGCGGGTTGGAACGGGGTGCTGATCTGGTTCCTCAGCTCGCTCTTTGGCGGCATGGTTGGGGTGTTCATGGTCTACCTTCAGCACAATTTTGAAGACACCTACTGGGATCGTCGCCCAGATCTGGACCCGCGTCTGGCGGCGCTGCAAGGGTCTTCTGCACTTGATCTCGGCTGGTGGATGGATCTGGCCTCCGCCAATATTGCCTATCACGACATCCACCACTTCAACGCCCGCATCCCGCATTACAATCTGCGCCGCTGCCACCAGATGATCCGCGATGAATTTGACCTGCCCACCATCAAATGGCTCGAGGCGGTCCGCTCCTTCTCGCTCAAACTCTGGGATGAAGAGGCCGAGCGGTTGGTGCCCTTTCCCAAAGAACGCCAGACCCAGAACTCAATGACCGCCGCAGAATAGATGGCGCAAAAAAGCGGAGGGGCCAGCCCCTCTTGCCCTCTGGGCAATTCACCCCGGGATACTTCCGGCAAGAGGAAACAGGTAAAAAGAAACGGGCGCGAAAATGCGCCCGCCTTCCTCTTGCTCTAAATATCCCCGCCGGAGGCAAGGAATTTTAATGCGGCCTCTTAAGCCAGCTTACCCTCAGCGGTCAGCACGGTTTTGCCCCCCAGATAGGGCGCAAGCACCTCTGGCAGCACCACAGAGCCATCCGCCTGCTGGCCGTTCTCCAGCACCGCAATCAGGCAGCGGCCCACCGCGAGGCCAGAGCCATTCAGCGTGTGTACATATTCCGGCTTGCCACCATCCGCAGGGCGGAAGCGCGCGTTCATGCGGCGGGCCTGAAACGCCCCGGTGGTGGAGACAGAGCTGATCTCGCGATAGGTGTTCTGGCCCGGAATCCACGCCTCAATGTCAAAGGTGCGGCGCGCGCCAAAGCCCATGTCGCCGGTGCAGAGCACCACGGTGCGATATGGCACGCCGAGTTTCTCCAGCAGCCCTTCGGCGCAGCGCAGCATGCGCTTCTGCTCATCATCGCTGTTGTCTGGATGAGTGATCGAAACCATCTCGACCTTTTCAAACTGGTGCTGGCGCAGCATGCCGGAGGTGTCTTTGCCCGCGCTGCCCGCCTCGGAGCGGAAGCACAGCGTGTGCGCCGTCATACGGATCGGCAGGGCGCTTTCTTCCAGAATGTCACCGGCCACAGAATAGGTCAGCGGCACCTCAGATGTCGGCACCAGCCACCAGCCATTGGTGGTCTGATAGCTGTCTTCGCCAAATTTTGGCAGTTTATCCGTGCCGTACATGGCTTCATCGCGCACCAGCACCGGAGAGTTCACCTCGGTCAGCTCGTTTTCATCCACATGGGTGTCGATCATGAACTGCGCCAGCGCGCGGTGAATGCGGGCCACTGCGCCCTTCAGCAACACAAAGCGCGCGCCCGAAATTTTCGCGGCGGTTTCAAAATCCATCGCGGCAGAGACGCCTTTGATGTCAAAATGTTCAACCGGGGTGAAATCCAGCTCGCGCGGGGTGCCCCAGCGGTTCACCTCGACATTGTCATCCTCATCCGCACCCTCTGGCACGTCCTCAGCCGGCAGGTTGGCAATGCGCGCCAATGCGTCGGTCAGCTTGGCATCAAGCTCCTTGGCCTCATTCTGCATCGCCGCCACTTCGGATTTCTTCTCACCGACAAGCGCGCGCAGCCGTTCGAATTCGGCCTCGTCCCCTTTGGCTTTGGCGGCACCCACCTCTTTGGCGGCGGCCTTTTGCGCAGCCTGCGCAGCCTCAGCGGCGGCAATCTTGGCGCGGCGCTCTTCATCAAGGGCCAGCACGGAGGAGGACATGGCCGCATCCCCACGGCGGGTCAGGGCGGCGTCAAAAGCGGCCGGGTTCTCGCGGATCGCTTTAATGTCATGCATCTCATGTGTCCTTCGATAATATGTGATTCACAGTGACGCCTATATGCCGGAGCGGCGGCGTGAGGGGAAGCGTTGTGTTAGTCGGGGAGGTGGACGCCTTTTGACGCGGCAAAGGCGCGCCATTTGGCGTGGAACTCCTCGTAGCTCAAGTCTTTCTTTTGGGGCCAATATGGCGGAGGCGAAGTATCAGGCGGTAGCGTAACCGATCCATCTCCAAACACATCCCGCAAATGTGGCGTTATTTGTGGTACGTTGGTAAAGTCCACAAACCTCACAGAGGCCCCTAGGAGATTGGCCTCTGTGAGGTTTGATTTCTGATCGAGATTTGCGCTCATGAGTTTTGCCCCCTTCAGTTTCGCGCCCGTGAGTTTTGCCCCCTGCAGTTCCGCGTCGCTGAGGTTTGCCCCCTGCAGTTCCGAGTCCATGAGGTTTGCCCCCTTCAGTTTCGCATCGCTGAGGTCTGCCCCCTGCAGTTTCGCATCGCTGAGGTTTGCCCCCTGCAGTTTCGCATCGCTTAGGTCTGCCCCCTGCAGTTCCGCGTCGCTGAGTTTTGCCCACTGCAGTTTCGCATCGCTGAGGTTTGCCCCCTGCAGTTTCGCATCGCTGAGGTTTGCCCCCTGCAGTTTCGCATCGCTGAGTTTTGCCCCCTGCAGTTCCGCGCTCATGAGGTTTGCCCCCCGCAGTCCCGCGCTCATGAGTTTTGCCCACTGCAGTTCCGCGCTCATGAGGTTTGCCCCCTGCAGTTCCGCGTCGCTGAGGTTTGCCCACTGCAGTTCCGCGCTCATGAGTTTTGCCCCCTGCAGTTCTGCGCTGTAGAAGTTTGCCCCCTGCAGTTTCGCATCGCTGAGGTTTGCCCCCTGCAGTTTCGCATCGCTGAGGTTTGCCCCCTGCAGTTCTGCGCTGTAGAGGTTTGCCCCCTGCAGTTCCGCGCTCATGAGTTTTGCCTGTTCGAAGTTCAAGTCTCTTAGGTCCATGGACTGAAGGTTTGCGCCGCGTAGGTCGATTTCAAAGTCCTTTTTGTAGTCGGGCGCATTTACAGCCAAACGTCCCAAAACCTGTACGGCGTTTTGCATGTCAGAGCGTTGTACCTTCAGATCACCAGCCCAATCTTGGATTTTGTCGACGTTTTCTTTGTCTGGGGGCAATTTTGCCGGATAAGCTTTCGAAAGCTCGCGCACATAAACACTCAGAAGGCGCGACACTCGCACAGCCTCATGTGGCTCCTCACGCACCAACCCTTCTAGCCGATCGATGGCTGCGTTGCGGCGCGTTATGTCGTCTTCCCAGAGGGTTTCCCAAGACCGTACTCCGGTTTTCTTGGAGATTTGCCGTTGCGCATGCAAATCGGCAGCGGCCTCTGTGATCTTCGTGTTGAACAAAGCCGCTTTGGCAGTTTCTGTTTGCTGTTGTGTGAGTTTGAGTCGGATGACCGTAAAGGGCAGCGCAACTACCGCGCCCAATGTCGCTGTCAAAGCTGCCAGTTGGATCAGAGGAATGCGGTTGGTGGTGAAATCCGCAGCAAAAAACAACTGATGCACAATCATGCCAATGGTGGCGATCAGCCCGCCAAACAGGCTAAGCGCCAGCACTGCCCAGCAAACCGCCACTGCGACAAACCATTTTGTGGGCCAGCGCGTGGCACCAAGCGCATTTTGCAACCGCGCAATCGCCGTGTTTTCCTTATTGGCCCCCGATGGCAGCGCACAAAAGAGTGTCACCGCGAAAATCATCATTGTCACAAATGCTGTCAGAAACTGAAAATCCTCTGCGGTGAGGGTGATTGTCGTCATGCCTGCCTCTGCTCTTACTGCGATTTCACACTAGGGGTGCGCCAATCACACGTCCACCCGACAAACGGCAGTCATGCATCCCGCATTTCCCATCATCTCGCCTTGCAAGTGTCGCGTAAGCCCCATAGGTTCCCTGCGACTTCGCGAGGCATCGCCTCGCCTGAATTTAGAGGACATAGACACATGCAAGAACTCGGCCAGTTTCTGCCGCTCATCCTGATCTTCGCGATCATGTATTTTCTGCTCATCCGCCCGCAGCAGAAGAAAGTGAAAGAACATCAGGCCATGGTGGCCGGTGTGCGCCGGGGCGACCAGATCGTGACCCAGGGCGGGCTGATCGGCAAAATCGCCAAGGTCAAAGACGACAATGAAGTCGAAGTTGAACTGGCGGAAAACGTGAAAGTGCGTGTGGTCAAATCCACCATCGCACAGGTTCTGGCCAAGACCGAAGCGGCCAAAGCCGAATAATCCGCTTTGACCCTGCTTCGCTCCGCTATCTCAGTTGTTGCCCTCGTGCTGGCGGGGCAGGCTGTTGCTGAACAGCAATGCCAAACGAAACTGAACATTGTGGGCTGGCCAGACGGTCAATCTTTCGTTCATGGCGGCCACCAGGATCTCACCGACACGGATTTTGTCGGTGGTGATTTGTTGGTCAAGACCGAGCAGGTGGTGAGCGCAGAGGCGTCTACAGATATGTCAGGAAATCCTGCGTTGACGGTGTCAGTGACATCGGATGCCAGACGGCGTTTCAGCGAGTACACCGCCAAGAATTTGCAGATGCCGATTGGAGTGTTTCTCAATGATCAGCTCCTGTCGGCCCCGATTGTACTTTCACCAATCCAAGGTGGAACAATGATGCTCACCGGATTTCTGTCCGATGAACATGCACAACAAACAGAAGAACACCTGATGTCGGCGGCCTGTCGCGGATCAATCGGGTCATGAGGGAGTTGCAGGATGCTGCAAATTGACCTTTGGAAACGGGTCCTGATCTGGCTCACCTGCGCGGTGGGCCTGCTCTTGGCCACGCCAAATGCCTTTTATCCGAAGGTGGAGGCCCATAATGACGCGCTCGCCGCTATGGAGTTCGGCGAGCTGAATGACGAGCTGGAAGAGGCGGTCGCCGCTTGGCCTTCCTTCATGCCCAGCCGTCTGGTGAACCTCGGCCTCGATCTGCGCGGTGGCGCGCATCTTCTGGCCGAGGTCAAGGTGGCCGACGTCTACGAAAGCCGCATGAAAGCCATGTGGCCTGAGGTGCGTGATCTGCTGCGTGGCGAGCGCGCCACCATCGGCACCATCCGTCTGCAGCCGTCCCCTGTGGATGAGCTGCGCGTGAAAATCTCCAAGCCCGAAGCCATTCAGGAGGCCGCCAGCATGGTGCGCGGCCTGTCGCGCCCGGTCACTTCGATCACCGGGGCCGGGGCGTCTGACATTGTGGTGCGCACCGATGGCGACGTGATCATCGTCACGCTCTCCGATGCGGAAAAACTCGCCACCGATGAGCGCACGGTGCAGCAGGCGCTGGAAATCATCCGCCGCCGGATTGACGAGGTCGGCACACGTGAGCCGACCATTCAGCGTCAGGGCGCGGATCGTATTCTCATTCAGGTGCCCGGCATTGGCTCGGCCTCTGAGCTGAAAGACATCATCGGCACCACCGCACAGCTGACATTTAACCCGGTTGTGGGCCGTGTCTCTGATCCCGACGCCCCCGCAGGTGTCGGCAACGAAGTGCTGCCATCGCTGGATGAAGAGGGCGTCTACTACATCGTGGAAAGCGCCCCTGTGGTGACCGGCGAAGAGCTGGTTGATGCACAGCCAAGCTTTGACCAAAACAACCGCCCGGCTGTGTCCTTCCGCTTCAACCCAACTGGCGCGCGCAAATTTGGCAACTACACCGCTGACAACATTGGCAGCCCGTTTGCCATTGTGCTTGATAACGAAGTCATTTCCGCGCCGGTCATTCAGGCCCATATCGCGGGGGGCTCCGGCATCATCACCGGCCGTTTCACTGTTGAGGAAAGCACCAACCTCGCCGTACTGCTGCGCGCAGGCGCCCTGCCTGCGGGGCTTGAGTTCCTTGAAGAGCGCACCATCGGCCCAGAGCTTGGTCAAGACAGCATCGAGGCAGGCCGTATCGCCTGTATCGTCGCCTTTGTCGCCGTGCTGGTCTTTATGTTCCTCAGCTACGGCACCTTTGGTCTCTTTGCCAATATCGCGCTGATCATCAACGTGGGCCTGATCTTTGGTCTGTTGAGCCTGATTGGCGCAACACTGACCCTGCCGGGGATCGCCGGGATCGTGCTGACCATCGGTATGGCAGTGGATGCCAACGTGCTGGTGTTTGAACGCATCCGCGAAGAGCTGAAATCGGCCAAAGGCCCGGCTCGCGCCATCGAGCTTGGCTATGAAAAGGCCCTTTCGGCCATTCTGGACGCCAACATCACCACATTCATCACCGCCGTGATCCTCTTTGCCGTGGGCTCCGGCCCGGTGCGCGGCTTTGCCATCACGCTGGGGCTTGGCATTCTCACCTCCGTCTTCACCGCGATCTTTGTGACCCGTGTGATGATCGTGATGTGGTTTGAACGCCGCCGTCCCAAGACAATCGAGGTATAAGCCATGCGTTTGAGACTGGTTCCCCAAGAAACCAAATGGGATTTCTTCTCGCGTCCCACCCTGTGGCTGGGCATCTCCAGCGCGCTGATGGTGGCGGCTCTTGTCAGCTTCTTCATTCAGGGGCTGAACTTCGGCATCGACTTCCGCGGTGGCACAACCATCCGCACCGAGAGCGCGCAGCCGGTGGTCGTTGGCGATTACCGCGAAGCGCTGGTGCCGCTGGAGCTGGGCGACATTTCCATCACCGAAGTGTTTGATCCCACCTTTGAGGCGGATCAGCATGTGACGATGATCCGCATTCAGGCCCAGGAAGGCGAAGAGGCGGTGACATCTGATGTGATTTCACGCGTTCAGCATGCACTTGGGGCCGTGACCGACAGCCGAATGATTGTTGAGGTTCAGGCTCGAGTGGGTGATGGCGTGGCTCTTGAGAGTGCTTTGAACGCGCTCGGAGAAGGTATGGAAGTGCTTGATGAGGGCGTATTCGCTTGGCCTTCCTCAACTTCTTTTGACTTTAAAGAGCAGGTCGAAGCCACGGCCAAGTCGGTCGCATCGGTATCTTCTCTTGAAGTCTCCTATGAAAACATCCGGTTCCCGTCTGTCGAATCCGTTGGCCCGAAGGTCTCCGGTGAGCTGATCAAGACCGCCGCAATCGCTGTGCTCCTGGCGATTGGCGCGGTTCTGGTCTACATCTGGCTGCGCTTTGAATGGCAATTCGCCCTTGGCGCAGTGGCGGCGCTTGTGCACGATGTTGTGCTCACCATCGGGGTGTTCTCTGAGCTTCAGATCCGGTTTGACCTCGCCATCATCGCGGCGCTTCTGACCATCGTGGGCTACTCGCTCAACGACACCGTGGTTGTGTTTGACCGTGTTCGTGAGAACCTGCGCAAGTACAAGAAGATGGAGTTGAAGGATGTGCTCAACATCTCCATCAACGAGACCCTGAGCCGCACGATGATGACCTCTGTCACCACATTGCTCGCTCTGATCTCGCTCTTTGTGCTGGGCGGTGATGTGATCCGTGGCTTTGTCTTTGCCATGATCTGGGGTGTGATTGTCGGGACATACAGCTCGATCTTCATCGCCTCTGCTGTGCTGCTGAAGCTCGGCGTAAAGCGGGACTGGTCCAAGCCAGACAACACCGCTGGCAATCAATTCGCCAATATTGATGCCTGATTTTCTGACCCAGGCCCTCGCTCTTGACGGGTTGGCCTGGGTCGCCGCAGCGGCATTTATTGCAGGCTGCGTACGCGGATTTGCCGGATTTGGCACCGCGATGATTTACCTTCCCATTGCCGCACAAATCATGCCGCCCGTTTGGGCGATCACCACTTTGGCGAGCATGGATATCATTGCCCCCTCCGTGCATATCCCGGCGGCGTTGCGCAACGGCCATCGCCGCGATCTGTTGCGGCTCATGATCGGTGTTGTCGCACTTCTGCCAGTGGGGCTTTGGCTGCTGGCGCGCACGGAACCTGATGTCTACCGCTATCTGGTTTCCATCCTGTCGCTCTTGATGCTGGTCGTGTTGCTCGGCGGCTTTCGCTATCGCGGTTCCGTGACGCCGCCGATGGTCTATGGCATCGGTGGGGCCGGGGGGCTTCTGGGAGGCGCGGCTGGGCTGCCGGGGCCGCCTGTGATCCTCTTCTATATGGCCAGCCGCCATGGCCCCGCTGTGATCCGTGCCAACACCAGCGCGTATCTGTTCTTCTATGACATTCTGCTGCTGGTCATTTTACTTTGCCTCAGCCGGTTTGAGATGGCGCCTTTTGTGCTCGGCATCCTATTGTCCGTTCCGGCGATGGCGGGCAACCTGCTTGGGGGCTGGCTGTTTGATCCGCGCCATGAGAAACTCTATCGCATCGTGGCCTATGTGATCATCGCGGCTGCGGCGCTTTCGGGATTGCCGATCTTGAACGCAGGCGGGACGCACTAGCAGGAGATGACCATGCAGATGACCGAAGTGACCTATACCGACGCCATTCCAATCGACAGCTACGGCCCCGGCTTTTTCCGCATTGGCGGAGAGGTGATCGAAGGCGGTGCTGTGATCCACGCCAAAGGCGCGCGCAGCTGGTCCGGCTATGACGACCCAGCCGCAGTGCTGGCGCTGGGTGATGACATCGATTTCATTCTGATGGGCACAGGTGCGGCCATGGCCCCGGTGCCCGCCAGTTTTCGGGAGTCGCTGGAGGCCGCTGGGATAGGGGTGGAGCCGATGGCCTCAGCCTCTGCCTGCCGCACCTACAATGTGCTGGTGAACGAGGGGCGGCGGGTCGCAGCTGTACTTCTGCCTGTCTAAACGCGTTGCGCAACGCACGCTCTGTTCAGACTTGGCCGATGTGCAAAAAACCGCAAAATTGCACCTACGCGATACAGCCGCAATACCGACGCGATACCGACACCCCGTGTTTTGCCTGCGTCAAAAGGTTACTCTTTTGCCACCTCTGAAAACCGGATAGATGCAAACCTATGACTTTGCGCGTAAAAAATGTCAGCGTGGCCCGCGGCGGCGTGGCTGTTCTGGAAGGGATCACCTTTGATGTGCCGCCCGGCAAAGGACTGATTCTCAAAGGCCCCAACGGGGTTGGAAAAACCACACTTCTGCGCACGGTGGCCGGGCTGCAACCCGCCTTCAAAGGCACGATCGAAGCGCCTGAAGAAAGCATCGCTTACGCTGCGCACAGCGACGGTTTAAAGGCCATGCTGACTGTTGTTGAAAACCTGAAGTTTTGGGCGGAAGTCTTTGGAAAGTCAGATATATCCGCTGCTATAGAGGGCTTTGATCTGGTCGATTTACAAGACCGTCTCGCAGGCTCGCTCTCCGCCGGTCAGAAGCGCCGCCTCGGCCTCGCGCGCCTTTTGGTGACAGGTCGCCCGATCTGGATTCTGGATGAGCCCACTGTCTCGCTGGACACAGCCTCCGTCGCACTCTTCGCCCGCGCCGTAGAGCAGCACCTCCAATCCGGCGGCAGCGCCCTTCTTGCCACCCATATAGAGCTTGGTCTCAATGTCGACATACTAGATGTTGGGCCATTCCGCGCCACGGCCAGCGAAGGCGCCATATCAGGTTACGACGAGGCGTTCCTATGAAAGCGTTGTTGCTGCGGGATTTGAAACTGGCCTTCCGCGCCGGTGGTGGCTTTGGGCTCGGGATCGCTTTTTTCCTTATAGTTGTGATACTTGTACCATTTTCTGTAGGTCCCGAGAGCAGCCTTCTGACGAAGATCGCCCCCGGTATCCTTTGGCTCGGCGCACTGCTCGCCTGCCTGTTGTCCCTAGATCGCATTCTGGCACTCGACTGGGAAGACGGCACCCTCGATCTCGTGGCCACATCCCCACTGCCACTGGAGGCTGTGGTGTCGGTCAAAGCGCTGGCCCACTGGCTCACCACGGGTGTTCCTCTGGTTGTAGCTGCGCCGCTCTTTGGCGTGTTGCTGAACCTGCCTGCGGAAGGCTACATTTGGCTTGTGACTTCCTTGGCATTGGGCACTCCCGCATTGAGCGTGATTGGCACTTTTGGCGCTGCATTAACTGTAGGTATCAAACGAGGCGGATTGCTGCTTTCTCTTTTGATTTTACCACTTTACGTGCCGACGCTCATCTTTGGAGCCGAGCTTGCACGTCGTGGCGCGGAGGGGCAGGCTGTATCTACGCCGCTATTGATGCTTGCCGGGATCACCTTTGGTGTCATTGCGCTTTTGCCCTTTGCCAGTGCGGCGGTATTGCGTGTTAATCTGCGATAGCGCTTCGGGTATTTAATCCATATCAAAGCAGCTGTGATGCTCTCATGGAAGTGAGATGCAAAACTCGGCACAGAAAGTTAGGACGACCGCATGGGATCGATCTGGGAATATGCCAATCCGGTGAAATTCAGCCAAACCGTTTCGCGGTTCCTGGCACCTGTCGCGATCACAGCGGGTGCCTGTTTGGTGGTGGGCCTGATCTGGGGCTTTTTCTTTACACCGGATGACTTTCGACAAGGCTCTACGGTGAAGATCATCTATCTGCATGTGCCCTCTGCACTGATGGCGATCAACGCGTGGTTCATGATGCTGGTCACCTCGCTGATCTGGCTGGTGCGTCGCCATCATGTGAGCGCCCTTGCGGCCAAGGCAGCTGCGCCCATTGGCATGGTCATGACTGTGATTGCGCTTCTGACGGGGGCGATCTGGGGGCAACCGATGTGGGGCACATGGTGGGCCTGGGATCCGCGCTTGACCTCCTTCCTCATCCTTTTTCTGTTTTATCTCGGCTACATAGCCCTTTGGGAAGCGATTGATGATCCCGACACCGCCGCAGATCTGACGTCTGTTCTGTGTATTGTAGGATCGGTTTTTGCCGTGCTCAGCCGCTACGCCGTAAACTTCTGGAATCAGGGTTTGCATCAGGGCGCATCCTTCGCCCGTGTTGAGGCAGTAACGGGAGGGGACACGACAGAGAAGGTTTCCAACGTTTTCTTCGTACCATTGCTGGTGTGCATCGCGGGTTTCGTTCTGCTGTTTGTGGCATTGGTTTTGTTGCGCACACGCACTGAAATTCACAAGCGCCGCACACGTGCGCTATTGGCAAGGGAGCGCTTGGCATGATGCCGGACCTTGGAAAATACGCTGACACGGTGTTGTCGTCATATGCGGTTTCGCTGCTGTTGATTGCAGGTCTTGTTTGGCTCAGCATTCGCGCCGCTCGCAAAGCCCGTGCGGATCTTGATAAAGTGGAGGCCCGTCGCAATGAGCGCTCGTAAAGTTTCTCCGCTGATGTTGTTGCCGCCCTTACTCTTTGCAGGGCTCGCAGCGCTCTTTCTGATAGGAATGCAACGCCAGAATCCTGATGAACTGCCGAGCGCTTTGGTTGGCCAACAGGCACCGACCGCCGAAATGACGCCATTGGCCGACAAGCCCATGTGGGATGATGCTGCGCTGCGCAGGGGCCAGCCGACATTGGTGAACTTCTGGGCCAGCTGGTGTGGCCCGTGCCGGGTAGAGCATCCCAACCTTATGCAATTGCAGCAGGAAGGTCTTGCTGTTTTGGGGGTCAATTACAAAGACATGCAGGGCAATGCCTTGTCTTTCCTCAAAGAACTGGGGGATCCTTATGAGGCCGTTGGCGCTGATAGTGCGGGCCGTATGGCGCTGAACTGGGGTGTCTATGGCGTGCCGGAAACCTATTTGATTGATGGTCAGGGCAATGTGGTGCTGCGTATCGCAGGCCCCGTAACGCAGCGCGAAATTGATGAGCGGCTGCGGCCTGCACTTGAGAGCCTGAAATAGCTTTCCCCACACACGTGTTATGACCAACCCACGCCTCTTGGCGTGGGTTTTTCTTTGTGAGTGCGATTTGGTGATAAGGCCGATTTGGTCTACCACTAAAGGGATTTTACAGAGTGATTTTCTTTGGAGTGAGAGTGATGCGTTTTGCCGCCTACAATATCGAACATTTTGATCGCGCCTTTACCAATCAGAACGCGCTTGAATTGGATCACAAGCGCAAGAGCCGGGATCCTCTGCCGCAAATTGAGGCCGTAGGTGCTGTGCTGTCAGAAATCGATGCAGATCTGATTGGCATCACCGAAGCGCCCAACACAGCCAAAGGGCGCGACGCGGTAAAATCCACAGTGACTTGTTTGGAAAATTTCGCGGCTCATGCGGGGCTGCGCGCACGTAAATGTCTGTTTGGTTTCAACGCAGGCACGCAGGAAATCGCGGTGCTCTATGATCCGGATACGTTGGAGCTCAGCCACAAGCCCAGTGGTGTCTCGGGGAGTGCGAAGAGCCCCAGATTTGATGAAGCTTTTCTTTATGACGCAGATGAAGACGGTTTACTTGAGTTACACCGCCATGATCGGCCACCGCTCGAAGCACGTGTTCTGCGCAAGGACGGTGGCGCAGACATCAATCTGTTTGTGGTTCATGCCAAATCCAAGGGGATTTTCAATAGTGTTGATCTGGTAAACTTAGAGCGGACGTCGCGCAAAAACCGTCTTCGTTTGTTTGCGCAAGCTGCCTCTATTCGGGAACGCGTCGAGCGTTTGCTACAAGACGACGCACATGTGGTTGTGATGGGGGATATCAACGACGGGCCAGGTATGGACGAGCATGAGGCCAAGTTTGGACGCTCTGCTGTTGAAATCATCATGGGAGATCTTTTCGAGCCAGAAAAGATTTTACGCTGCTACGCCGGGCGCCCAAAATGGAAACGGTTTGGTTGGGAGCCATCCACCACGCGGTTTTATGACCAGATCACGGAAGATCCGATCAACGCAATGATCGACCTTATACTGACAAGTCAGGCTATACGTCCCTCAGGCGGAGCGGCGTATAAGATTTGGAACCCTTATGAAATGTGGACAAAATCCGAACGCGAGACAGACCAAAACCAAATTCTGAGCAAGGCTCTCAAATCTGCGAGTGATCATTTTCCGGTAAGTTTCGACTTTCAATGAACCCCTAGTTGTTTGCAGAGCAGGCGCGCGTTTGCCAGTTCGCAGCCATCCAGAAGACGCCTTTTCATGAAACTTGTGGTTCATATGTCTCATAGGATGTTACTTCACCGATTTCTCGCGAAACCTTGATTGGCAAGTGAGCCGTCGCAGGCATAAAACGATGTCTGGGACACGCTCTAGGGGATGACTGTGACTATGATCCGAACAACAGCTATTTTTGCGACTCTGTGGCTTTCACTTGCTTCAACAGTTGCCGCACAAGAGTCGCCTGTTGTCGTGGAGCTATATACATCTCAGGGGTGTTCTTCTTGCCCACCGGCAGATGCTTACTTGCGGGAGCAATTGGCGGGGAGAGAAGATGTCATCGCCCTCGCGCTGCATGTTGATTATTGGGATTACATTGGCTGGAAAGATGAGTTTGCCAACCCTGCTTTCACCCAACGCCAACACAGCTACGCCCGCGCTGCGGGACATCGCTCAGTATACACGCCTCAGATGATCGTGAATGGACAAGATCACGTGGTTGGAGCGCATCCGAACAAAGTTGAGCGGTTGATTGAGGCGCATAAGGCTGCGCCAGAATTGGTTGACCTGCAAGTCACCCGGAATGGCGGTACAGTGAGTATTGCCGCTTCGACAGAGTTAAGCACGCCGATGAATGTGCATGTCGTCCGATATCGGCCTGCTGAGAAGGTTTCGATCAAGCGCGGAGAGAATGCAGGTAAGGTGTTTTCTTATGCCAATATTGTGGATGATTGGCAAAATGTGCGTCGCTGGACCGGGCGGAGTGATCTTGCCATGGAAGTTTCCATTGATGGCTCTGCGCCGTTGGTTGTGTTGATCCAACGCGAAAACGGCGGCCCCATTGTTGCCGCCGCTCGTTTGAAGTGATGTTCGCATAACGCGAATCCGCATTGGTCACGAGGGTAGGGAATTAATCCTCGTCGTCGTCCTCGTCGCTGATCAATTCAATCTCGCCGAGTTCAACCAACTCACGCACGCCAGTGGTGATTTCCGACATCGCGGCTTCGGCCTCTTTGGTTTTGACTTCACCGCGGTCTGTGATGCCTTCGCGCAGCTGATCTGCCATACGCGCCGACATGTTGTTGAGAATGAATTCGGTCGCGATCCCAAAGTCACCTTCTGTGGCGTAGGCCATTGCGGTGATCAAAGTGCCCTCGTCCAGATCACGCACAAGCCGCGGAATATCCAGTGGTTTCACACGCGTAGCGATATGGGCGTATGTAAAGATGCGTCGGCGAACGGCAACTGCGAACTCGGCATCTTTCTCATCAAGAGACTCGAGTACATTGTCGCGCGTCGCAGTTGTGGCATTGTTGAGGATGGCGCCAAGACGATCCTCTGGACCCTGTTTGAAGGCCTTAGGAGGGCGATCTTCGATTTGGCAGGCCAAAGTCAGTCCGATGCGGTCCACGGCCTCTGGTGTGATGCTTTCGGTCATGGACATTGCGAATGTGATCCGGCGCGCCTTTTCACCCGGGAGCTTAGCCAGCACGGTCGCGGCTTTATCGACCGGCAGTTTTGACATCAGAACAGCAGACACCTCGATGCTTTCGCTATCAACCATTTTGACCAGTTCAGGTACTGTCAGATCCTTGATGCGTGACCAAGGGTTCCCAATCATACGAACGCCGGCCTCTTTGCGCAGTCGTGCCTCGGTGAGCGGACTGATTTGCCCCTGCAGAACGCTGAGTGCACCTGAGACACCATTCGGGAAGAACAGGCCAATAGACTCCAACTCTTGGGCAAACTCCATGAGCACTTCAGCGAGCGTGTCGCGGTCGATATAGCCCATGTCGCCCATCATGTAGGTCAGATCGGCTTGGTGTCCGTCTGACAGCTCTCCCAAAGCCAGTTCTGCGCCTTCGTTGAGAAGAAAGCGCACAATGATTGCAGCCTTTTGTGGACGGGTGAGTGTGGTTTTGCCGAGGTTGCCAAAACTGGGCATATCAGTGGGGCCGCCCAGCGGCGCCAGAGGAATCGGACTGCTCATCAATGTCTCCATAGATCTTGAGCAGCAATCTCTCACCCAACCCTAAATAAACTCTGAACAACTTGCTTAAAGCGTCTTGGTTTTTTCTGACAGTTGCGGGCGACAGCACTATTCAAAACTGATCGCGCTGCGTGCGCTTAAGGTGCGGTTGGGGCAAACATGGGTGTTATGCTTGCCCCATAAGATCAGTAATTGAACGTGTCGCCGGTTTGAATTGCCTTGGCAAGAGCAACCTCTGGCCAGCTGCCTTCGCCGCCACGGTCCCTGATTTCTTTCAACTGAACACGCGCAAGATCAAGCCGCCCCGCTTCGACATGAGCCTGCCCCATGTAGGATCGTGCCAGAATGTTGTCCGGGTTCTGTATCAGCGCCTTGTTGTAATAGCGCATGCCTTCATCAACATTGCCCAGCCGACGGTGTGTGAACCCCCAATAGGTCAGGACGCGATCAGAATTTTGGTCTGACATCATTGCCAGCAGGTTTTGCGCCGCAGCGTTTTCACCAGCATAGGCGAGGCTGCGCAGGCTTTCAAAATAGTCATCGTCGGTCAGTGAGCTGTCTTTTTGCACCACACATTTGCCGGCGCTTTCGCTGTAGACCTTGCCACTGCTGCAATGAACAGTTTTCGGCTTTGGCTCAGACGATCCGCTGCCAGCAGCCCAGACCGGCCCGGATACAGCAAAAACAGCAACAGACGCGACTGCGAAGGATTTGAATGACATCTTTTTCTTCTCCAAAAACTCTCTGTGCTAAGCATTACGCTAACACGCGGTATTGAGATGTCGTAGTCACAGCCCTGTTAGTTCAAAAAAAGTTTAAAAAAAGGCGCAGCCAATGGCCGCGCCCTTCTTGGATTCGTTTCGCAATCCGCGTCTTAGTCTTTGAAAACGCGTGCGAAAATCGTGTCGACATGTTTGGTGTGGTAGCCCATGTCAAATTTTTCGTTGATGCCATCTTCACCAAGTGCTGCCACGACCTCTGCATCGGCGAGAAGCTGCTCTTGGAAATCCACACGTTCTTCCCAGACTTTCAAGGCGTTGCGCTGTACCATCGCGTAGGCATCTTCTCGGCTCACACCAGCTTGGGTTAGAGCAAGGAGCACACGTTGAGACATCACCAGCCCAGGGAATTTGTTCATGTTATCAAGCATATTCTCTGGGAAGATCAGCATTTTGTCGATGACACCGGCCAGGCGGTTCAGGGCGAAATCCAGCGTGACGGTGGCGTCAGGGCCGATGCCACGCTCCACAGAGGAGTGGGAGATATCGCGCTCATGCCACAAGGCAACGTTTTCCATCGCAGGGATCACGGTCATGCGGACCAGACGGGCCAGACCGGTCAGGTTTTCGGTCAGAACCGGGTTCTTTTTGTGTGGCATCGCAGACGAGCCTTTCTGGCCCATTGAGAAGAATTCCGCTCCTTCCAGCACCTCGGTGCGCTGCATGTGACGGATTTCAACCGCGATGTTCTCGATGGAGCTCGCGATCACACCCAGCGTGGCGAAGAACATGGCGTGACGGTCACGTGGGATCACCTGTGTGGAGATTGGCTCTGGGGACAGGCCAAGCTTTGCGCATACGTGCTCTTCGACCGCCGGATCAATGTTGGCAAAAGTGCCAACTGCACCGGAAATCGCACCGGTTGCGATCTCTTCGCGCGCTTGTTGCAGGCGTGCTTTATTGCGGTCCATTTCGGCGTAGAAACGCGCAAAAGTCAGCCCCATGGTGGTGGGTTCCGCGTGGATGCCGTGAGAGCGACCAACGCGCAGAGTGTCTTTGTGCTCGTAAGCGCGCTTTTTCAGGGCTGCGAGGACTTTGTCGAGATCGGCTAGCAGAATGTCAGCTGCGCGCACAAGTTGGACGTTCAGACAGGTGTCCAGAACGTCAGAAGAGGTCATGCCCTGATGCACGAAGCGGGCTTCTTCGGAGCCGACATGCTCTGCCAGGTGGGTCAGGAAGGCGATGACATCGTGTTTGGTGACTGCTTCGATTTCATCGATGCGTGCCACGTCGAATTCCACATCTTTGGCTTTCCAGACGGCATCCGCGTTTTCCTGCGGGATAACGCCCAAATTGGCTTGAGCGTCGCAGGCGTGCGCCTCGATTTCGTACCAGATGCGGAACTTGGTTTCAGGCGACCAAACGGCGACCATCTCGGGGCGGGCATAACGCGGGATCATATCTCAGCCTTGTTTTTAGCGTGGGGTCGAGCGTCGTTTAGACGGCAAAGTGCCAAACAGCAAGGGAAGGTGCGGTATACGGTGTATATTGCTTGTATTTTGCACGCTTTGAGTGTCCTAATGCGCGAAATTTCAATGGAGGCATTTATGAAAGTTTGGTCCAGCCTTGTCGCTTGTGCAGCGGCGGGCGCTCTTTTTGTTCTACCACATGTTGCGCATGCCGAAACGGAAGTGACCTACGCCGATGCGGGTCGCAATTTGTTCGAAGTGACTGTGCCCGACTTCTGGACGTTGCGTGTGGGCGGAGAGCGCGAGATTACACCGCCGTCCGAAGACGCCCTGCGCCCGGTTGCGCGTGTCTTTGGTTTATCCCCGGAAAGCGCCAATGGCGTTTGGGTCGGCCTGATGTCGCCGCCACAGTTGAGATCTCTTAAGGATGCACGCGATTATGCCAAAAGCCTGAGTGGCCAACTCGCGAAAACAACCGAGATTGTGCGCACAGAAGAGCGCACGGTTGCGGGATATCCTGCTTTTGTCATCGACGGTAAGGGGCGCCGCAACGGGCGGTCAGTCAACTTTACGGCCGCAGTGCTTGAGTTGCCGCGCGACCGTGTTGTCGTGGGCCTCACCGTGCTTGAGAAAGGCTATGATCCCGATGCCTTGAGCGATGTTAACGCAATTTTGCAATCCATTCAGGCGCGGTAAGGGGCTGATATGTTGAAGAAAAGATCTTTGAAGGCAGTGTCTGGTCTTGGGCTGGCAGCAATGGTTTTGGCCGCTTGTGAAGGGGCCAGCACAAGTGGGTATGTCAGCACTGGTGCTTATTACGACTCGATGATGTGGAATGACTACTATCACCCATATCCGGTCTATCCCGACCGCCCAGATCGACCGGATCGCCCAGATCGTCCGGACAGACCAGACCGCCCAAACAGACCTGTGCACCCAATCGCCCCAGCTCCGCCAGTTGCCCGCCCGCCGGTTGCGCGGCCACCGGTTGCCCGGCCTCCAATCGCAAGACCGGGACCAAGGCGTTAAACTGAGGCGTTCTCTGCAGGGCCGGCGAGGGTTGTGCGCACAAGGGATGACTGTTCCAATGTGCGATGAACCGGGCACCGATCTGCGATTTCGAGCAGTCGTTGCCTTTGCTCCTCACTGAGGTCGCCTTCTAGGTGGATGTTGCGCAAGAACGTATCCACCTTTTGCCCTGCAGGCGCTTCGGCATCACGAGCATGCACCTTGTCGTGGCTGACATCGACCCAGACATGTGTAAGCGGCCAGTCTTTGCGCCTTGCGTACATGCGAATTGTCATGGATGTGCAGGCGCCGAGTCCGGCAGCCAGAAAACCGTAGGGCGTCATACCCTGGTTTGTACCGCCGTACGCTAGAGGCTCATCGGCCAGGGCGTGATGGGAAGGACCGGCATTTACATCTTGCAGAAAGCCTGCGGGATCGGCTTCTGCGACACGTACGATACCTTCTGGCGCGCCGGGAGGCGGGGCGGGGGGACGCAGATCCAAATACCGGGCGGCCCAGGACGCTATCACTTCTGCAGCATATTCTGCATCCTTCGGATTAGAAATCAAATGATCTGCGTCATCCAGCGTCACAAAGCTTTTGGGGTGCTTTGCTGCTTTAAAAATACGTGCGGCGTTCTCTATGCCTACGGTGCTGTCACGGGGTGCGTGCAGGACCAATAGGGCTTGGTTCAGTCCATTGATACAGGGGGCGAGGTTTTGTGCTGAGATGTCTTCGAGAAACGCCCGCGTTATCTGAAAAGGTCTTCCTGCGAGCTGCACTTCGGCTTGCCCGTTCCTGTCGATTTCGGTGATGGACGCGCCGAACTGATGGCTGACATGCTCCGGATCAAAGGGCGCTCCCAGCGTCACCACGGCTTTGGAACTGGCAATACGCGTCGCTGCTTTCAACACTGCCGCACCGCCTAAGCTGTGTCCGATAAGCAAGCTGGGAGCCATACCACGGCTCTTAAGATAGGCTGCGGCTGCCTCAAGATCTGCAACATTAGAGGAGAAATGTGTATTTGCAAATTCGCCCTCTGAATGCCCAAGGCCAGTGAAATCAAATCGCAGAACTGCGATGCCCATGGCGGCCAATCGCGACGCGACACGGCGGGCGGCTGGAATATCTTTGGAACAGGTAAAACAATGGGCAAACAAGGCTGTCGCGAGATGGGGACCATCTGGCAAATCAAGGCGTGCGGCCAGCATTTCGCCACCGTGGCCGGGGAAAGTGATACGTTCGATAGGCATTTTAGATCTCCTGCGCCGATGGGCTCAATGTGTGTTCAAGTGCTGCCAAGGCAAAGGAAGATTTCGCTTGGTCACGCCAAGGTGACTGAATGAGAGGTAATTCTTTTGAACAATGGCAAAGACTTGTTTTTGTGCGTGCCTCAGGCTCGTGCTTTGGATAGGCATGAGGCATGAAGCCGATTTTACAGAGCCATATCCCCTATGACGCGCTTGCCGAGAAGGCGCTCCCAGGTATCGCACCGCTTCCTTTGGAGGAATGGTTGCTCATTGATGAAGCTTATGCCGCGCAAATGGCGTTGCGCTGCGACCTGCTTGAGCGTTGCAAAGACGACGTGACACGCTTGGATCCGGGCGCTTTGGTCGCTGCCCAGGAGGTGTTGCAAAACGTTTTGGATGTTTTGGCGGATCGCACCGACTTTGGCGTATCCGCAGGGCAGGTGGTGTGCCCAGATGGACGTGTGGTGATCCTCGACTGGGACAACCCCATGGAGACGCTTGGACAGCTCATCCAAGAAGATATCTGTCTTTTGCATAAGCAAGGCCATGAGCATGTGCTGACAGGGGCGGTATTGTGTTTTCCCGCAAGCTGGACGCTGGCTGAGAAAATTGGGAAGCCGCTGATTGGTATTCACACACCCGTGCCAGAATATGATGCCAATATCGCCAAACGTGTGCAGCGCCTTTTTGATGGTGTGCGCGTTGGGCGCCCGCTGTGGCGCAAGAACGCGCTTTGGTATGACGATCCGACGTTGTTTACCCCACGTTCTGAAACGGCACCCCGCAGTCCGGTGACAGCCAAAACGGGCGCCTATCTCAGGTCCGAACGCCAGAGTATGTTGCGATTGCCAAAGAGCGGTGCGGTTGTTTTCGCCATCCACACATTCGTTGTGCGACGCGCAGATGTTTTGGGTGATGACTGCGCACCCAAGTGAGGGAACGCGCACCTGCAAGGCGCGCGCTTTCCGCGGAATGTTCCGCTGAGACCTTACGCTTTGGCGCGCTGGAGCATGCCAAAGAGATCACGTGGATCATCGGGATCAGCCAGCATGTCCAGATCCTCATGGAACGGTGTTTCAGCAACTTTGTCGCGCACGTAGCGCAGAGCCGAGAAGTCTTCGATGGCAAAGCCAACGCTGTCAAAGAGCGTTGTCTGGCGCGCATCCTGACGGCCTTGTTTGGTGCCGGTGATGACCTGCCAAAGCTCTGTAACGGCAAAGTCTTCGGGCATTTGCTGAATTTCGCCTTCGATGCGGGTTTGTGGTGGAAACTCCACAAATACGTCAGAGCGATCAAGGATACCTTTGGCCAATTCGGTTTTGCCGGGGCAGTCGCCGCCAATCGCGTTGATGTGCACTCCTGCGCCAACCATATTGTCGCTCAGGATGGTCGCATTCTGTTTGTCCGCTGTGCAAGTTGTCAGGATCTGTGCGCCTTCAATCGCCTGTTCAGGAGACGTGCAGCGCACCACAGTCAAACCGCTGTTGGCCAGGTTTGCGGCGCATTTTTCCGTGGCTGCTGGATCTTTGTCATAAAGGCGCACGGTCTTTATTCCCAGAATGGCTTTCATTGCGAGGGATTGAAATTCGGATTGTGCCCCGTTTCCGATCATTGCCATGGTGTCTGAGCCTTTGGGGGCCAGATATTTTGCCGCCATCGCAGAAGTTGCCGCTGTGCGGAGTGCTGTCAGAATGGTCATTTCGGTCAGCAACACTGGGTAGCCGGTATAGACATCTGCCAGCAAGCCAAAGGCGGTTACGGTTTGCAGACCTTCCGCGGTATTCTTGGGATGACCGTTTACATATTTGAACCCATAGGCCTCGCCATCGGAGGTCGGCATAAGCTCGATCACGCCCACCTCGGAGTGGCTTGCCACCCGTGGTGTTTTGTCAAACAGTTCCCAGCGGCGGAAGTCCTCTTCGACATAGTGGGTCAGATCGATCAACATCTGCTCGACGCCGATGTGATGGACGAGACGCATCATGTTGTCGACAGACACAAAGGGGACGAGGGCTTTTTCTGAAGGTTGGGTCATGCGGGATTGGCTCCTGAGGAGAAATTGGGGATCTGGGCAGCGCGCTGCCCGAATGTATTGTTAAGTGAAGCTACGTGTTGGACGATCAAACACGCGCCGTCCGAGCGCTGAGGCCGCAAGATCGACCATAAGCTTTGCAGTGCGGCCGCGCTCATCCAGAAAGGGGTTCAGCTCTACAAGATCCAAAGAGGTGACGAGTTCACTGTCGTGTAACATTTCCATTGCGAGATGGGCTTCGCGCACGGTTGCGCCGCCGGGAACAGTTGTGCCGACTGCGGGCGCGACAGAGGGGTCTAGGAAGTCAACGTCGAGCGAGACATGCAGCAGTCCATTGTTTTGGGCGACGTGTTCGAGAAATGCGGCCAGCGGACGTGCAATGCCATTCTCATCAATATCGCGCATGTCATGCCGGCGGACTTGCGTGGCTTGCAGCGTTTCCCGTTCTGCCAGATCCACGGAGCGCAGGCCGATCATACAGATATTTTCCTCTGGCACTGGGTTTTGCATTTTTGGAAATCCGTCAAACCCCTCACGACCAGCGAAGTAGGCGACAGGTGTGCCATGTAGATTTCCACTGTCGCTCGTGAGCGGCGTGTGAAAATCTGTATGGGCATCCAGCCAAAGAACATAGAGCGGACGATTTATGTTCGCCGCATGGTTGGCGATGCCTGCGACTGTGCCTGCTGAGAGGCTGTGATCTCCGCCCAGAAAAATGGGGAACCCTTTGCTGACCGCGGTTTCAGCCACTTCGGCCAATGCGCGCGTCCAGGCGATTGTTTCGTTTAGGGCGTAGGAGGGGGTGTTTGGCGCGTCAGGTTCAAATCCACGCGGTGCGACATTGCCAAGATCTTCGACCGTGTGGCCAAGATCCTCTAGGCTTTCGCGCAACCCAGCTGTGCGGAAGGCATCAGGGCCCATCAAACACCCACGTCGACGTTTGCCGCTATCTACTGGCGCACCAACCAGCAAACATGTTTTTTCAGTCATGTGTTCATCCATCTGACGATTTTCTTCGCAAGATGTTTCCGAAATGTATTGAATTACACCCAGCAATTTGCACATAACGCCTGCACATTGGTCAATTTGGATAGTGGAGCCGTCAAAATGGATGATGTTGATCGCAAGCTGATTTCTGCGCTGCGCAATGATGCCCGAGCTTCGCTTTCTGATCTTGCGCTGACCTTGGGTGTTTCTCGCACAACCGTGCGGGGGCGGATTGAACGGCTCCGTCAACGTGGCGATATTGTCGGTTTTACGGTGGTTTTACAGGATGATGTGAAAACGGATCCGGTACGCGGCTTGATGTCTATTGAGATCGAGGGCAGGGGGACCGACCGGATTGTGCGCCAGCTCAGTGGATTTACGCCCGTGCGAGCAATTCACAGCACGAATGGGCGGTGGGACCTTATTGTGGAGCTAGGCACCGACACTCTGGCCACGCTGGATGAAGTGTTGGCGCAGATCCGACGCTTGGATGGGGTGGCAAACAGCGAAACCAGTTTGTTGCTTTCCACCCGGAAATCCGGGTGAAAAGTGCTTTGCCATAATCAGGCCAAACGCTTGATCGCATAGACCCAGAGCAAAGCTGCACCGAGCGACAGCAGTGCGTTGTAATTTGCCATCGACAGGCCGAGCATCTGCCATGGGATTTCATCGCACCGCACCAATGGGGCATTCATGATCTGATTGAAAAGATCGTCGGCGCTCATGCCGGTGATATCGCCACTTGTGCAAGTGGAAGGTCCTTCCCACCAGCCGCGCTCAACGCCAGAGTGAAATAGGGCCAATGCGCCCGAGGTCACGACGCCCAAGGCCGCCACATAAGCGAGTAGCGTGACACCACTTACAAGCGCAAGCGCGCCTGCGCCCGCTGCGACCCAATGGGGATAGCGCTGGTAGTAGCAAAGCTTACAGGGCGGTAATCCACCAATGAATTCAAAAGCCCAAGCTCCAAGGATCATGCTGACCGAAAACCCGGTCAGCAGCAGAAAGACGTATTTGCGTGTCATGTTTTAGAGATATCTCACTACGAGGAAGCCGCCGAAAAGCAGCAACAGAAAGACGGTCGTCACGAGGCCCAGACGGTTTTCAATAAAGTCGCGGATGGGTTCGCCGAAAGCACGCAAAAGTCCTGCGACAAGAAAGAAGCGGATTCCGCGCGCCAGGATCGAGGTTGCGATGAACGTACCCAGTGGCATGCCTGTGAAACCGGACATGATGGTGATGACCTTATAGGGGAAGGGGGTGATCCCTGCACCAAGCACGGCCCAGAACCCAAAGTCATTAAAGCGTGTCGAGAACTCAGCCACGGCATCTGCCTTGCCAAGCGACATCAAGATCGGCTCGCCAATCTGTTCGAAAGCAAAATGCCCAATGGCATATCCAAGCATGCCGCCCAGAACCGATGAGACGAGCGCCACCAAAGCGATGAGCCATGCGCGCGACGGTGCGGCCAGAATCATCGGAATCATCAAGATATCCGGCGGGATTGGAAACACGGAGCTTTCAATAAAGCTGATAAAGGCGAGCGCCCAGAGGGCCCTAGGATGATCTGCCAGATCCATGGTCCAGCGATAGAGGCGTTGAAGCATACTTCGGTCTCTTAAGCCTTATTTTCCACCTTTCTCTTGCGTAGGGCATTGGCATTTAAGTGCAAGCAAATAATCATGGAATGGGCATAACTGCGCCAACAGTGGATCTTTGAAACTCTGTCAGAAAGTTGCGTTTTGTGGGTGGACCTTCCTTTGAAGCTTGGCTAAATGGAGAGCGTGGCCCAAGTGGCGGAATGGTAGACGCAGGGGATTCAAAATCCCCCGCCTTCACGGGCGTGAGAGTTCGAGTCTCTCCTTGGGCACCACATTTCCTTTCTGCTAAGTGTGTGAATTTTTACGCTTATTAATCGAGATTCTCAATCGCTCTAAAGCGAAGCGTTGAAAGTGTGGATCAGCGCTTTAAGGGTTTGTCGCTTAGAAGCTGAAGCCGATGCCGACTTTCACAAAGGGCGCGATCGGCAGGTCATCTAGCGTTTCATTGATATCAGAAAGCTCTGCATCAATGTCAGACTGAGAGATTGTATTGGTGGGGTCGCTGCCTATTGCAGAGGCACTTCCAGTATACACCACCCCCAAGTCGCCCGTGAATACAAACCTGCTGTTGCGGATCGGGGTTTGGACTCCCATGGAGATCATTGGCGCAAGGGAGCGATCAAAGCGCGCGTTCACATTTAAGGGTGCAGTGTAGGCAGTGCCATTCACGATTGTGCTGCCAGTTGTTGCCCCGTCGAATACATGGTCCAAGGTTATGGCGCCTGCACTCAGGCGGAACGCATTGCTGCTCGTGTAGTAATCGAAGATCAGCCCGAAGCCGCCTAAAGCGACGTCGCCGTCGTAGGTGTTGCCTTCAATGCTCGTATCAATTGATGTTGATCCGTTTCCGTACATTCCTCGCATGCCGAAGCGGTTGTTAAAGCGATAACCTGCTTCGAGCGTATGGCCCAAGACCGACTCGCCTACGCTGAGAGTGAATGGCCGCGTGACGTCCTCTGCATCGGAAGACGCAGGCAGGCTAACGATCATGGCACTAAACGCGAGGGCGAGGCAGCGGTTCATATCAAGCTCCTGTTGTTCGCTCCGCGCAAAGGGGGCATGGGAACGGCCGAAGTCTGAAAGTTTGATCAGTAAAATAGCGCAAGTTTTCTTTGGGAATGGTTAATTGCGATTTTGTGAGGCCTTGTGTTGCCTGTGTTGTTAGAAAATCCTTTGAGATGAGAGGCATCTGCGTTACTAATTCCCTAGTAATTTAACCACGGAGTGGCCTATTGGCACGTCGACGCAGTGAAATGCTCACGGATGTTGAGCTTGAGTTTATGATCGCCCTTTGGGACATTGGATCGGGCTCAGTGCGCGATATTATGGCGGCGCTGGATGGTCAAAATCCGCGCGCTTATACATCGGTTGCCACCGTGATGAAGATTCTCGACGAGAAGGGATTTGTCACCTCGGCCCGAAAGGATCGTGCGCTGGTTTATACCCCATCTGTTGCGAAGCGCGACTATGAAGGTCGCAGCCTGAAGAACCTGTCAAAAACCTTGTTTGGAGGAACCCCGACAGCGCTGGTGGCGCGACTGGTGGATAATGAGGATCTGACAGATGAAATGATCCAGGAAATCAAAGAGATCATTGAAACGAGGATCAGAAAGGATGACTGTTGATCAAGTCGTAGGGGGGGCGATCTGGATACAGCTTGTGATCCTTTTGGCCGCGTTGGTTTTCGGTGCTTTTGAGGGTATTTTGATACTCTCTGGGCGACGACGGAGCTATTATACGCGGCGTCGGATGGGGATGGCTGTGATCGCTTGTCTTGCGGTGTTGCCTTTGGTGGCGCCTTATCTTGTGTCCTCTCCTTATGCGGCGAACGTTAATGCAACGGACGCTTTGGTTTCGCATGTTCTGAACGGCAATATCGACATCAGCGCCCATCAGATGCAGCAGCTTCTGGTGATGAAAACCGACTGGTTGTCACAGATTGCCAACGCAAGCTCGGTGATTGCTCAAGTGGTGATTGCCGCGTTTCTGGCGGCCTTGATTGCACGGAGTGGTTACCTGCTGTTGAACGTTGGGCGCATTCGCCATGCGATCCGCGAAGGCTTTGTTCTACATCACACAAAACGCTGCCGCATTGTGGCGAGCCCCACTGTGAGTGTGCCATTCTCGACCCGTGGATTGTGGCGCTATTATGTGGTGCTGCCACAGGCGATGCTGCGGGATCGCACGGCGGTGCAAATGGCGCTTGGTCATGAGCTGCAACACATCCGCCAAGGCGATGTGGATGCGGAAGTTCTGCTTTCCCTGATCTCTCCCGTTGCGGTGCTCAATCCCGGTTTCTGGTTTCTTTCCAGTCGCTTGCGCAAGCTTGGTGAACTGGCGTGCGACCGGGCCTATCTGTCGCGCAAAGGCTTTGATGCGCACACTTATGCACTGCGCCTTCTGGAGATTGCACGGCGCAGCAGCAATGCGACGCAACAACCTGCCGCCTTTGGCGTGCCACTGGTGGGGCGGCGGGTGCCGTTTCTGTCGCGCCGCTCGATGCTGAAGGACCGCATTCTGGAGATTGCGCAGGATCAGGATGCCCCGGCCAAAGAGGCGGTTCTGTTTGGTGCGCTCCTGTCTGTCGTGATGGCCGTGTGTGTGCTGGTGGGCGCGGTTGCGCTTGCGGAGCCAGAAGACTGGAGCCACGAGCGCATTATGTTGAGCACGGTGGCTAATCTGGATCGGCTGAACCACCTGAACACTTTGGCGCAGCGCACCTGGTAAAACAGGCGGCAATTTACGCTAAAAGTTAACGCAAAACGCCCCGTTGTGAGAGGATCACGGCGGGGCGTTAACCATTTGCAGGTACGTCGGTATTGCGTCTGTATCGCGGCTGTTTTGCGTAGGTGCCATTTCGGCGGGCCGAAACGCGTTAATCTTTGAGTCGTTTTGCCTGAAAACCGGCAAAAGTGTTGCGTGTTGCGTTGGGAGAAAAACTGCCGATTTGGGATCCTCACACGTGGTGTGACGGTTTAGGGCGCTGCCCCTGCCACATCTGCGATGTGGCTACCCCGGGATATTTTAGGAATGAGAAGCCTTTGGGGGATTTCTGATGTAGTGAAGAATGCAATCGTGCCCCCTCGTCCGCGCGACGGCGAATTTTGGTGCTCGTACCATCATGGTGTTGTCTATAGGCGGTGCTGTCTGACACAAGCTGGCAATCACGTTTAACGGGATTGATTTCATATGATATTCTTAGATTGGTTGTTTTTGGCAAGGTAGATCAATTATGCTATCGACGGAAAACATGCTGGAGATCAAATTGCAGGCCGAAATTGAAGATGCATATCGCAGGTCCAGAAACTCTTGGGGGTGGCGTTTATTGGCAAGTCCTGAGAATACTCTCAGTGGCGCACAGGTCGCGTTTATTGGCCTTAACCCCGGCGGCACCGTTGTGCACTCGGAACATTCGATCTATGCGATGCCATCAGGCCACAGTGCTTATGTCGACGAAAGTTGGGCCGGACATATAGCTGGTCAAAGCCCGCTGCAACGCCAAGTAAGAGCATTGTTCTCTCGGTTGGACGTTGCTCCTCATGCTGTCTTGGCTGGGAATCTTGTACCGTTTCGTTCGCCTGATTGGAAAAGCCTGCAAGACCCCAAAGGTTCCCTCGCGTTTGGAAAAGACCTTTGGAGTAGAATTCTTAGTCGTGCAAAACCCCCCATTGTGATCACTATGGGAGGCGACACGACTAAGGCCATTGTCGAACTTCTAGGGGTTTCTGATTTAGCACGCTATCCGGTCGGGTGGGGAAATGTCACGGCGCAGCGTGGAGCCTTCGATGGCGGGACATTGATTGGATTGCCGCACCTATCCCGATTTGGCATTATGACCCGGACAAAAAGCGCAGACTTTTTGGACAAACTGTTCGAAGGAATTCGCTAGCAAATTTATGGCGTGGGTGGATTTGCAGACTTTAGCAGAGATTTGTAGGTACTCTCTCCAAAATCTCTTCGACTTGTGGATTTTCTGTCCTGTGGGTCCGCCCGGCACATCCTTAGGAACTCAATTTTTGCGTGTCCTACCTAGGCAGCCTTTAGGCGGATCAACCATATAAAGAATGTGTGAAAAGATAGTCGCGGCGTGTTTTCATGATTGTCGAGCGATGAAACCTCGTATTTTCAGGCGGATACGTAATCTTGTTGGAGATATTTATGAAAAAGATTTCGCTCGCTGCACTGGCCATCAGCTGTGCTTCAACCGCCTTTGCAGACGCTGCGCCTCGCTATGACGAGTTCCTGGCCATTATTCGTGACAATGGCTGCAGCATCACCTGGCAGGAGATGCAGGTTGTTTTCCTTGAGGGCGCAGGTTTCGAGGTTGAGCAGGTGCAAGACCTTGCGGGGTATGCCATCGAAAACGGTGCCGCCACTCTTGAGAACAACCGCTCGGAGCCAGACAATGACAAGCTGGTTCTGTCAAAGGCGGCTTGCAAAGGCTGATCGACACTTCGGTCTTTGAGGTCTCACGCCGCTTAGGCCGTTAGTGCTGTGAGGCTGCGCCGAGAGGCTCTGAGCGAGTGGCGCTAAACGCGCTGTGGCAACAAAAAAAGGCAGACGCGGTGAGCGTCTGCCTTTGGTTTTTCTGTGACTTGGGATCAGACTTTCCAGAAGCAGAAGGTGCCCCAGCCGATTGCAAGACCCAGTGGCCACCAGAGCGGTTCGCCCATCAGACCCAGCCATGCAAGGAAGATGAAGCTGCCACCCAAGCATGTGAGGAACAGGCGGTCACCGCGGGTGGTGACAAGGCCCAGTGCGCCTTTGCGCTCGTCCCCGCCGGGGCGCTTGATCTCCAGCACAATCAGCAGGCCGATTGTGGAGAACAACACGATGAAGATTGCGGCCGTGGGCCATGTCCATGCCATCCAGCTCAGCATATCAAACTCTCCCCATCGCGAAGCCCTTCGCGATATAGTTACGAACGAAATAGATCACGATGGCGCCCGGGATGATGGTGAGCGTGCCGGCAGCAGCCAGCAGGCCCAGCTCATACCCCGCAGAAGAGGCGGTTTTGGTCATCGTTGCGGCGATTGGCTTTGCGGCCACAGCGGTCAGGGTTTTGGCCAAGAGCAGCTCCACCCATGAGAACATGAAGCAGAAGAAAGCAGCCACACCCACACCGGCTTTGATCGTCGGGATGAAGATCGTCAGGAAGAAGCGCGGGAAGGAATAGCCATCCACATATGCGGTTTCATCCAACTCCTTTGGGACGCCGCCCATGAAGCCTTCCAAGATCCACACAGCGAGCGGGATGTTGAAGAGGCAGTGCGCCAGCGCCACGGCGAGGTGCGTGTCAAACAGGCCCACAGCGGAGTAGAGCTGAAAGAAGGGCAGGGCGAACACGGCCGCTGGTGCCATACGGTTTGTCAGCAGCCAGAAGAACAGCTGCTTGTCGCCGAGAAAGCGATAGCGGCTGAAGGCATAGGCGGCGGGCAGGGCCACGGCAATGGAGATCAGCGTGTTCAGTGACACATAGATGATCGAGTTGATGTAGCCCCAATACCAAGAGGGATCGGTGAAGATCGTGACATAGGCCTCCAGCGTGAAGGTCTGTGGGAAGAGCGAAAACCCAGAGAGAATCTCGTTGGTGGTTTTGAAGCTCATCGCCACCAGCCAGTAGATCGGCAGCATCAGGAAGAAGATATACAGGATGGGGACAAGGGATCGTTTTTGCATGATCGTTGCCCTTTCTTAGTTCAGGTCATCTTTGGTCATCAGCGTGTAGAACAGCCAAGACACAAAGAGGGTGATTGCGAAGTAGATGAGGCTCATCGCGGCGGCGGGGCCGAGGTCAAACTGACCCAAAGCGATTTTCACCAGATCAATGGACAAGAGCGTGGTCGAGTTGCCGGGGCCACCCCCTGTGAGCACGAAAGGCTCGGTGTAGATGTTGAAGCTGTCCATGAAGCGCAGAAGGATTGCGATGGTCAGAACGCTTTTCATCTTGGGCAACTGGATAAAGCGGAACACCGACCAGTTGGAGGCACCGTCGATCTTGGCGGCCTGATAGTAGGCATCCGGGATCGAAACCAGACCGGCGTAAGCCAGAAGCACCACCAGCGAGGTCCAGTGCCACACATCCATGGTGATGATGGTCACCCAAGCGGCCACGGGATCCTGGGTCATGTCATAGTTGATGCCCAGCACGTGGTTCAGGAAATAGCCCAGAAGGCCAATGTCTGGCAGGGCAAAGATGTTCCACATTGCACCGACCACGTTCCACGGGATCAGCATCGGCAGGGCCATCAGCACGAGGCAGACCGGTACCCAGAAGCCTTTGCGGGGCATAGAAAGCGCGATTGCGATGCCCAGTGGGATCTCGATGATGAGGATCATGAAGGTGAAGAAGAACTGACGGCCAAGCGCTGCGTGGAACCGCTCTGAGCGCAGGATCTGTTCAAACCAGGTGACGCCTTCCCAGAAGAAGAGGTTGTCGCCGAAGGTTTCCTGCACGGAGTAGTTCACCACGGTCATCATCGGGATGATGGCGTTGAACGCCACGAGGATCAGCACCGGGGCGACGAAGAACCAGGCTTTTTGGTTTTCGGTTTTCATGCTGCGCTCTCCTTTTGCGCGGGCTCAGAAGCGATCCAGCCGTCGGAATAAAGACGGGTGTGCTCTGGGGTGAAATGCAAATGCACCGCGTCACCTTTCTGCGGCGCAGGGCCGTTTTGAATGGCGGCGACTTTGTGACCGTCAACAGTGGCTTCGACCACGGTGTGGCGGCCTACGTCGGCGATACGGGTGACGGTTGCCGGGATCGCGGCTGTGTTGCTGCTGTCCGTCAGGCTGACAAACTCTGGGCGAATGCCGACTTCAAGCTTGCCTGAGGCACCCGCTTTGATCGCACCTTCGAGCGCCACGGGGCGGCCAGCAAAGAAGGCCTGACCGTCTTTGACTTCCGCAGGCAGCACGTTCATGCCGGGGGAGCCGATGAAGTGGCCGACAAAGGTGTGGGCGGGGCGTTCAAACAGCTCTTCGGGTGTGCCGATCTGCACCACTTCGCCCAGCTGCATCACCACCACCTGATCGGCAAAGGTGAGCGCTTCGGTCTGGTCGTGGGTGACGTAGATCATGGTCTGGGAGACGCGCTGGTGCAGCTCTTTGAGCTTGGTGCGCAGTTTCCATTTCAGGTGTGGGTCGATCACGGTGAGCGGCTCGTCAAACATGACGACGTTCACATCATCGCGCACAAGGCCACGGCCCATGGAGATCTTTTGCTTGTTGTCTGGCGACAGGCCGGCCGCTTTGCGATCCAGCATGTCGGTGACTTCGAGCATCTCGGCAATCTCGGCCACGCGCTTTTCGATGATCGCCGGATCCACGCCGCGGTTCTTGAGCGGGAAGGCAAGGTTTTCGCGCACGGTCATGGTGTCGTAGATCACCGGGAACTGGAACACCTGTGCGATGTTGCGCTGATCGGGGGGCAGGGTGGTGACGTCTTGGCCATCAAACAGGATCTGGCCCTCAGACGGCACCAAGAGGCCGGAGATGATGTTCAGAAGGGTGGATTTGCCGCAGCCGGAGGGGCCAAGCAGGGCATAAGCGCCGCCGTCTTGCCAATCCAGATCGACTTCTTTGAGGGCAAAGTCCTGTGGCCCCTTGGGATCGGGGTAGTAGCTGTGCCGGAGGTTTTTAAGTGTGATTTTCGCCATTCTCTTTGCCCTCAGCCGACGCGGGCGCCATCGGGCGCGAAGTAAAAACAGGTGGTCGGATCAAGGAAGAAATCGTGTTCTTCGCCAATCCGATAGGGGTGGGTGCCATGGGCGAGGCTGACCCAGCTGTTGCCGTCAAAGTCAAAGTGGGCCGAGCTTTCAGAACCTGAGAGTTCGGTCACGCCAACATGGCCTTTGAGCGCAACATCTGAGCCGTCATGGGCATGGGGCAACACGTGGTGTGGGCGCACAGCCATGATGTAGTCGCCATCTGTCAGGCCAGCGGCCTCACCGGATGCGGTCCAGCTCAGCGCGCCAAGGTGCATGGCATCGCCGCGTTTGGTGACAGGTGCGTGGTTGATCGGCGGATCAGAGAAGATGCGGGCCGCGGTGAGGGAGGCCGGGGCGCGGTAGATGTCGGCGGTGGGGCCAAACTGCGCCACGTTGCCATCAACCATAAGCGCGGTTTCCCCGCCCAGAAGCAGAGCTTCTTCGGGCTCGGATGTGGCGTAGACCACCACGGCGCCGCGGCCGGCAAACAGCTCTGGCAGCTGCTCGCGCAGCTCTTCGCGCAGTTTGTAATCAAGGTTGGCCAGCGGCTCATCCAGAAACACCGCGCGGCTTTCTTTGGCAATGGCGCGCGCCAGCGCACAGCGCTGTTGCTGACCACCGGAAAGCTCATGTGGGCGACGGTGCAGCATCGGGCCAAGCTGAAGAATATCGGCGGCTTCGGCCACGCGGTCTGCGATCTCCGACTTTGCCATGCCTGCCACTTTCAGCGGGGAGGCAATGTTTTCAAACACGGTCATATGCGGGTAGTTCACAAAGAACTGGTGCACGAGGCTGATTTTGCGTTTCTGAGTGGTCAGCGCGGTGACATCTTCGCCTTCCATGATGATTTGGCCGGCGGCGATTGGGTCGAGCCCAGCCATCATCTTAATCAGAGAGGTTTTGCCAGCGCCGGTTTCACCCAGCAGAACGTTGAAGTGGCCTTTCTTCAACGTCAGGGTCGTTGGCTTGATGTGTGTTACACCCTGCACGACCTTGGAAATGTTCTTTAGTTCAAGTGCCATGGATGCACCTTTGATCCTTATGGAGTCGGCCCAAGAGGTTGGGCAATGGAGGAGGGGAGTGTGTGTGTAAGGTGGCCGGGGCTTTAAAGGTAAGCCCCGGCCGGTTCGACCATGAACACGGGGAGTGTCAGGTCAGGAGGAACAGTTAGTTCTGGTTCCAGCGGGCAATCAGAGCGTCATAGTTGACGGTCTCGCCCTGTGGTTTTTCGTTGTCCAGCTTTGGCTTCGCGCCGCCGTTGGCAAACCACCACTCTGCGTCTTTCTCCTCGTTGAGGCGAGGACCACAGCCGCCATAGACATTCTGAGCTTCGTCTGCGCGCTGCATACGAGCCATGGTGATGTCCATTTCTTCGGCCAGACGGTCCATCGCTTCTTGTGGGGTGAAGGCGCCGGAGTTCACGTCACCGATCTGCTGCCACCAGATTTGGGCCAGCTTCGGATAGTCAGGCACGTTTACGCCAGTTGGGGACCATGCCACGCGATCGGGAGAGCGGTAGAATTCTACCAGACCACCCAGTTTCGGGGCGCGCTCGGTGAAGCTTTCGTGGTTCACAGAGCTGTCACGGGTGAAGGTCAGACCCACGTGGGATTTCTTCACGTCAACCGTTTTAGAGGTCACAAACTGTGCATAGAGCCAAGCGGCCTGTGCACGGTCTGCTGGGGTGGACTTCAGGAAGGTCCAGGAGCCAACGTCCTGATAGCCAACCTTCTGGCCTTTTTCCCAGTAAGGACCATGCGGGCTTGGAGCCATGCGCCACAGTGGGTTGCCTTCGGCGTCCACAGTGTTGTTGCCTTCAGACTGAGGCTTCACCATGTCTGCGGTAAACGCGGTGTACCAGAAGATCTGCTGTGCCACGTTGCCCTGTGCCAGTGCTGGCAGAGACTGGTAGAAGTCATAAGACGCCGCACCGGGAGGCGCGTAGTTGCGCAGCCATTCATCCCATTTGCGGATCGCGTAAACCGCCGCTGGGCCGTTTGCTGCACCACCGCGGGTAACGGATGCACCAGCTGGGTTACAGGAACCGGCTTCCATGCGGATGCCCCATTCGTCGATAGGCACACCGTTTGGCTCACCCTTGGAGCCTGCACCTGCCATGGACAGCCAAGCATCGGTCATACGCCAGCCAAGGTCTGGGGCGCGTTTGCCGTAGTCCATGTGGCCGTAGATGTCGACGCCATCGATGTTTTTAACATCTTTGGAGAAGAACTCTGCGATGTCCTCATAGGCTGACCAGTTTACAGGCACGCCGAGGTCATAGCCGTATTTGGCTTTGAACTGCTCTTGCAGGTCTGCGCGGTCAAACCAGTCTTTGCGGAACCAGTAGAGGTTTGCAAACTGCTGGTCTGGCAGCTGGTAGAGGTCGCCATCTGGGCCCGTGGTGAACTGGGTGCCCATGAAGTCATCCAGATCGAGCGTCGGAGAGGTCGTTGCCGCCCAGTCGCCCGCCATCATGTCGGTCAGGTTGTAGGCCAGCTGCAGGCGGGAGTGCGTGCCGATCAGGTCGGAGTCATTGACGTAGCCGTCATAGAGGTTCCGCTTGGTCTGCATCTGGGTTTGCACCGCCTGAACCACTTCGCCTTCGCCGAGGATCTGGTGGTTGACTTTGATGCCAGTGATTTCTTCAAACGCCTTGGTCAGAACTTCGGCTTCGTAGCCGTGGGTTGGAATGCCTTCTGACAGAACGTTGATTTCCATGCCCGCGTAGGGCTGTGCCGCAGTGATGAACCACTGCATTTCGCTCATCTGCTCATCTTTGCTGAGCGAAGATGGCTGGAACTCTGCATCGATCCAGCGCTTCGCTGCCGCTTCGTCGGCATAGAGCGATTGAGTGCCCGCAATTACGGCAGAAGCCGCAACGGCGGAGATAAGATACTTCCGCATCTTTTCCTCCCGATTGGTTGTATCCCCGACCGTGAAAGGTCGGATGCCCTACGTTGTCAAAAGAGGATTTTTTAGTCAACTAATAAATTAGTAGATCAGAAAATTCGGGAAAGGCATTTCCGATAAGTGACTGTAGTTACGACTAATTCACCTAAAATGGCCTGTTTGCGCCCGCGCGTCAATTGCAAATAAACCTTGACTTTGAACCATTGTTCAGAGCGATTTCTGCCAGAAATTGTTGGCGCTATCGTTGCGGGTTTAGCCCGGTTTCATGCTGCTGTGTCATAGATGCGGCCTGCGCCAGAGGGAGGATCCATGGCTGAATATCTGTTTGACGCTCCGGAGGTGTTTTCAATCCCGGTGGCTGGGGAACGTGCTGGGTACGCCGTGCGGCGCATCTTTTGTGTGGGGCGGAACTATGCCGCTCATGCGGCTGAGATGGGGGGAGAGGTTGATCGCGAGGCGCCGTGGTATTTCACAAAATCCGTGGCGCATGCGGTGCTGAGCGGTGCTGAGGTTGACTTTCCTCCGGGCACCGCGAACTACCATCACGAAATGGAACTGGCTTTTGTGCTGGGGGCATCGGTGTTTGAAGCCACTGAGGCGGAGGCCGCAGCGGCGATCTATGCTTATGGCTGTGCGCTCGACATGACGCGGCGGGATCGGCAGCAGGATGGCAAGGACCATCGCAGACCTTGGTCGCTTGGCAAAGATGTGGAAGGGTCCGCGGTTTTTGCGCCGCTGACACAAGCCGCCGACTTTGGTGCGCCAGCGGCGCAGGCGATCCATCTGGAGGTGGACGGGGAGACGCGTCAGGCCGCCGATCTGAGCGAGATGGTCTGGTCGCCCACAGAAATCGTCATGCATCTGTCGCGCTATTATCATCTGACCGCCGGGGACGTGATCCTGACAGGCACGCCCGCCGGTGTGGGGCCGGTGACGGCCGGGCAGGTGATCACAGGTGGGATTGAGGGGCTCGCGCCGATCCGACTGTCGTTGAAAGTTACAAAAAGCTGAGGCTTATCCAGAGCGCAAGCAGTTAAGCCAGCCAAGAAGGGCAGGCCGAATGGCCTGATATGGGGAGCAGATGGGGATAAAGTTTTTTTCGGATAAGGCGCGGCCGGTGCATCTTGGCTCTTATCCGCTGGAGCGATTGGTGCGCGGCGCGATGCCTGAGGTGGCGGGGATGCCACGGGATCGCGCTCTGAGTTTCCATCGCCCGGAGCGGCCAGAGAGCATCGTCAACGCCATGGGCGAGTTTCAGGCGATGCTGGATGCGTTGCGCGACGGGTTGGTGAACCCGGTGCGCTCTGCCATTCCAGACGACCCAAAAGAGCGCGCCAATCATCTGAAAGCCTTTGGCTATTTCAATGATGCCTCGATGGTTGGGATTGGGCCTGTGCCAGCAGCGGCGCGGTTGGCCACGCCACGGCGCAACCCAGACATTGACCGTTTGTCAGAAGATCTGCGCACGCGGCAGATCAAGTCTTTGGCGGCGGGGATTGATCTGATCATGGCGGATCTCAAGGACAGTATGGAAGCGCCGCCCAGCAGCATTGAGATCCACGAAAATGCGATCGTCTTTCTGATCGAGCATCATCGCGATCCGGAGCGGGGCGAGCCGGGCAGCGACTGGATTTTGGACGCACAGGACCACCGTGCTTGTTTGCGGGCCACTGAAGTGGCGGTGGTGATTGCCAACTACATCCGGCTTCTGGGATTTGGCGCAAAGGCGCACACGGCCACTTCCACCGATGTGGATCTGGGACGCGTGGGTGTGGCCGCGGGCTTGCTCGCGTTGGAAAATGGCGAATTGATCGCGCCTTGGGTTGGCAAACGCTATGGGCTGGCGGTGATCACCACGGATATGGATCTGGCGCATGACGGGGCGCTGGCGCCGATGCGGGCACAGCCCTGGGCGCAGACGCAGGGTCCGGCGTGGTGGCTGGGCACGGGATCGGCCAAATCAGCGCTGAACCAAGACCCGTTCCGCAATCGCGACTATGTGAAAGGCGCGCATCCGTTTGAGCGGCTGAAGCGGGTGGAAAGCCCGACCACCTATATTGACGAGGCCCATGTGGCGCGGGTGCCCAAGCGGGCGGATATGTTTGCGCGGGTGCAGTTTGGCGATATGGGCAAGCCGCTGCAGGATGCGGCCAAGGGGGGATATTACGTGCGCAAGGCCGCGCCGAGCATGGCGCAGCGCCGTGCGCTTGGCGCGTTTGTTCTGTTGCAAGATGGGGCCAGCGCGCAGGTTGCAAAACCGACTGACGCTGAACGCAACGCAGCCAATTTGAAGGCTGCGAGTTATTTTCTGGGGGTGGATGCCGTCGGGTTGAGCCGGTGTCCGGAGTGGGCCTGGTATTCCCATGATGCCACCGGCTCAGAGATCCATCCCGAACATGATCAGGCGGTGAGCATGATCATTGATCAGGGTTATGAGACCATGGAAGGGGCCTCCGGCGATGACTGGATCAGCGTGGCGCAATCCATGCGGGCCTATCTGCGGTTTTCGCTGTTGGGCGGGGTGATCGCGCAACAGATCCGCAACCTTGGCTATAAGGCCAAAGCGCATACGGTGATGGACGGCGAAGTGCTTCAGCCGCCTCTGTTGCTGCTCTCGGGGCTGGGAGAGGTGAGCCGGATTGGCGAAGTGATCCTGAACCCTTATCTGGGGCCACGGCTGAAATCCGGTGCGGTCACCACGGACATGCCCATGGCGCATGATCTGCCGATTGATTTTGGCCTGCAAAACTTTTGTGAGAACTGCAACAAATGTGCGCGTGAATGTCCTTCTGGGGCGATCACCGCCGGGCCGAAGCGCATGTTCAACGGCTATGAAATTTGGAAGTCAGACAGCCAGAAATGTGCAACCTACCGGATCAGCACGCCCGGTGGCTCTATGTGCGGACGCTGTATGAAGACCTGCCCATGGAATTTGGAGGGGCTGTTTTCAGAAGCGCCGTTCCGCTGGGCAGCAAGCAATTTTCCAAGCCTTGCCAAGCCTTTGGCCAAGCTTGATGATGCGGTTGGCAATGGCGGGCTGAATGACGTCAAGAAGTGGTGGTGGGACATCGAGCTGGAAGAAGATGGCGCCTATCGGCCCACCAAACACCCGCTCAACCGCCGTGATCTGCAGAAAGATCTGGACCTGAAATATGAGGATCAGACGCTGGCGGTTTATCCGGCGGCGTTGGCCCCGCATCCGTGGCCGTATCCGTTCCCCATGGATCGGGAGGCGGGGATCAAAGCCTATGAGGCGATGGTTTCCGCCGATGAATACAAGCTGCGGCTGGCGGCGGGGGACACCTCGGTGATTGACCGCTATGTGGTGCCGGATGCGGCGGATGCGCCGGTGGTGCAGGTGCAGATTTCTCAGGTCGAACCAATGACGGCGGATGTGACCAAATATGAGTTCACCTCGCTGGATGGTGCGCCTTTGCCGGAGTGGACGGCGGGGGGGCATCTGGATGTTCTTGTCGCGCCGGAGTTTTTGCGCCAATACAGCATGTCCGGTGATCCCAAGGACCGCTCCAAATACCAGATTGGCGTGTTGCGTGAGGATCAGGGCCGGGGGGGCAGCGCCTTTCTGCACCGGATTTTCCGCGAAGGGCGCAAGGTGTTTGTATCCAAACCGATCAACCACTTTGAGCTGGTAGAGGAGGCGACAAAGAGCTTCCTGATGGGCGGCGGGATCGGGATTACGCCGATGATCGCCTTTGCCCATCGGCTGCATGATCTGGGGCGCGATTTTGCGCTGCACTACTCCGCCAGCCGAGAGGACGGTGCAGGCTATATTGCGGATCTCAAGGCGATGCCCTGGGCGGATAAAGTGGTGTTCCATTTTTCTGACAAAGGCACGCGCGCGGATCTGGATGAGATCCTTGGCGGCTATCAGGAGGGTTGGCATGTCTATACCTGCGGGCCGGACCGTTACATGGAAGGGGTCATGGCGGCGGCAGAGCGGCAGGGCTTCCCTGAGGAAGCGCGGCATCTGGAATACTTCAACGTGCCTGAGCAGCCGGAGTATGAGAATTTCGACTTTAAGTTAAAGTTGAAGGATGGTCGGGAACTGTTTGTTCCGGCTGATAAAATCGCCACAGATGTGCTGCTTGAAAACGGTGTGCATGTGGATGTGAAATGCGCCGATGGCATTTGTGGCGTGTGCAAATGCGGGCTGATTTCCGGAGAGGTGGAACACCGGGATTTTGTGCTGTCCAATAAGCAGAGGGAGACCTCGGTGATCCTGTGCCAGAGCCGGGCCAAAGAGGCGGGCGGTGTTGTGGAGATTGATCTCTGAGGGCGTCAGCCCCCCGGGTAAGGGGGGCTGTGTCGGTGGGTCGTTGGCACGTTGGTCTTGGGCCGCGATCTAGTTTGCGACCAAGCGCTGGGTTTCGCCTGCGATGATGCCTTCTTCATCGGTGGGGATGACATGGGCTGCGAGGCGGCTGGTTTCGCTTGTGATGCGGCTGGCACCGGAGGTGTTGGCCTCAGCATCCAAGTCTGCCCCAAGCCATGCGCAGCCCTGCAGGATACGTGCGCGTATGGGCGCTGCGTTCTCGCCAATGCCGCCGGTGAAGACGATGGCGTCAAGCCCGCCAAGGGTGGCGGCCAGCGCGCCGATCTTCTTGCAGGCCTGATAGACAAAGAGCTCCACCGCCTCAGCCGCTGCAGGGCTATCTGAGGCCAAGAGGTCTCGCATGTCAGAGCTGAGACCCGACACCCCGAAGAGGCCGGATTTGGTCCCTAAGGTGGTTTCGATTTCGGCCACGCTCATGCCGCGGTCACGCATCATGTGAAAGATCACACCGGGGTCGAGCTCGCCGCAGCGACGGCCCATCACCAGCCCATCAAGGGCGGTGTAACCCATTGTTGTAGCGACACTTTTCATGTTTTGCATGGCGCACATAGAGGCGCCGTTGCCCAGATGCGCGACAATCACCTTGCCGTTGGGCGTGTCCAGATGGTGCGGCAGTTGGGTGGCGATGTAGTGGTAGCTGAGCCCGTGAAAGCCATAGCGCAGCACACCGTCATCTGACAGCGCGCGTGGGATCGCAAAGAGCTGTGCGATGCGGGGCTGGGTGCGATGGAAGGCGGTGTCAAAGCAGGCGATCTGTGGAATTTCAGGCCAGCGACGGGCGACTGCCTCAATGCCTGCGAGGTTGTGGGGTTGATGCCCCGGGGCAAGTGGGGCGAGGCTGCGCAGCTTCTCGATCACGTCGTCGGTGACGCGAGCAGGCGCGGCAAACTCCTGTCCGCCATGCACCACGCGGTGGCCCGCGCCAATGATGTTGAAGCCCCTTTCCAGCCCCATGATGTGGGCCAGCAGCCAGTCAAGAATTTCGGCGTGGGTTGCGTCTTTGGCGACGGGCAGGTCGATGTCGCGTGCGCCGCCATGATAGTGCGGTCCCATGCCGATGCGATCTACCTGGCCTGAGAGTTGCACTGCCAAGTTGGTGTCATAGACCGCATATTTGATCGAAGAGGAACCGGCGTTCAGGATGAGATAGGCGTCTTGGGCGCTCACATCAGATCCTTTCCGAGGCTGTGGTGCACCAAGAGCTGGGCGAGCGCGGCAGAAACGAGGCGCGACAGGGTGCCATCCGCACGGGAGGTCAGCATGATGGGCACACGTGCGCCCAGAACGATGCCGGCGCTGTCGGCGCCTGCCAGATACATCAGCTGTTTGGCGATCATATTGCCGGCCTCAAGATCGGGTGCGACGAGGATGTCGGCGTCTCCGGGGACGTCTGATTTGATGCCTTTGGCATCGGCGGCGCGGCGGGAGATGGCGTTGTCAAACGCCAGCGGGCCATCGAGCACACCGCCGGTGATCTGGCCACGATCTGCCATTTTGCAGAGCGCTGCGGCCTCTACCGTTGACGGGATCTTGGGATAGATGGTTTCCAGCGCCGACAGGATGGCGACTTTGGGCGTGTCGACTCCGATGGCTTGTGCCAGCCCGATGGCGTTTTGCACAATATCGGCTTTGGCTATGAGATCGGGGAAGATATTGATCGCGGCGTCGGTGATCATCAGCGGCTTGGGGTAGGCGGGCACATCGAGCACGAAAACATGGCTCATGCGGCGCTCTGTGCGCAGGCCGTGGGTTTTGTGCACAACGGCGCTCATGACCTCATCTGTGTGCAGCGCGCCTTTCATGATCGCCTGCGCACGGCCCTCGCGCACCAGGCGCACCGCTGTTTCGGCGCTGTCATGGCTGTGGGGGGCGTCGACGATCTCGCAGTTGGAAATGTCGAGGTTGTTTTCCTCTGCTGCGGCGTTGATGCGCTCGGTTGGGCCCACAAGCAGGGGGGTGATCAGCCCTTTTTCAAGCGCGGCCAAGGCACCCGCGAGCGAAGCTTCGTCAACAGGGTGGACAACTGCAGTGACAATGGGCGCGAGGGGCGCGGTGGCCTCCAGCATGTCGTCAAAGCTGTTTTTATGATGAGGGGCAGAAAGATCCACGGCAGACTCCGAGCGTTCGTGTTGTGATGCGCGTCTTGTGGATATCTAGGGGGTCGCGGTGCGCCTTTGCAACAGAAAGCGGGTGACAAAGCGAGAAACCCGCTTTGCCGGATATGCAAGGCTGCATTAGGAATTGGTAAGGTTTTTTGGAGGGTTAGCCTTCGGGCTGAACGGTGCCGTAGCTGCGCTGTGCAAACAGCAGAGGGTTGCCTGACCCTTCAGCCGCGCGCAAGACATGGCCAACCATAATGTCATGATCGCCTGCTTCATGCACCGCATGGGTGGCGCATTCAAATCGGCTCAGACAGTCGTTGAGGACCGCAACGCCCTCTGCGTTGATTGCATGATCTACCAGGTCGAAGGCATCGCCGCGTTGGGCAAAGGCTTGGGCGAGAACTTTCTGATCGGCGCGCAGCACGTGGATGGCAAAATGGGTTGCGGGTGCAAAATGTGCGTAGCGCAGAGAGCTTTTGGCGATGGACCAAAGCACAAGCGCCGGGTCGAGTGACACGGAGGCAAATGAGTTGGCTGTCATACCTATCTGGCCGTCGGCTGTTTTGGTGGTGATCACGGTCACGCCTGTCGCAAAGTTGCCAAGCGCATTGCGATAGGGGCGTTGTGTTTCGACGGAGGGGACGAAACTGGTCAGAGAGGTGTCAGAGGACATGAAAGGCCTGTTCGATTGGTCTTGCGCGTGGGCGCAGAGATGGGCCGAATTTTAACGACTTGCAAGGGTTGAGTAACCTTCAAGGCCAGAATGTGGCACGTAAGATGTATCATAAATCGTTTGTAAATTACGGGATGTGTCATAAGAATAAGGGCATGTGGCGGATTCTGCCCCGCCATGTGACTGCCGAATTCGATTTAAAATTCAGAAACTTGTATTAATGGGGCGGTAAATCGCTTCGGTTCTGCCCGATTGCTGCCCTGATCGATTGCTCCAATGGGGCATCGGTCAATGGAGGTTCCATGCGGAGCATCAAAGTTCTTGCCGTCGTCGCAGCGTTGCTGCCGTCGGTGGCACTGGGGGAAATAGGAAACAAGCCACTGAGGGGCAGCTTGCCCGGGGAAAGCGCTGTGGGGCGTTTGGTGGTGGCTGGCAAAGCGATGTGCACGGGCGCCTTGATTGCGCCGGACACTGTCTTGACGGCGGCACACTGCCTCTATGATCCGCGCACAGGAAAGCGTGTGTCAGACAGCACTGTCGAGTTTCAGGCGGGGCTGAAGGGGGGCTTGGCCAAAGCCGTGCGTCAGGTGAAACGTGCAACGGTACATCCTGAGTATGTGCATCGCCCCAAGGCAAATGCACAACTGGGATATGATCTGGCCGTGCTGAAGCTCAGCAAGCCGATTTCCAAGAATACCGTGATTCCGGTACAATACGGGGCACGGCTTTCGGACGGTGATTTGTTGGGCGTGGTCAGCTATACGATCAACAATCGCAATGATCCGATGATGGAATACCCGTGTCGCGTGTTGGCACGTCAGGATGAAACGCTCGTGATGAATTGCGAAGTCACCTCTGGCGCCTCTGGTGCGCCGGTGCTGGCGCTGAGCAAGAACGGCCGCACGCCTTTGCTTGTCTCTGTGGTCTCTGCCAAGGCTGCAATGGGGGGGCAGAATGTGTCAGTTGGCACGGTGCTGAGCGCAGATGCCATGCGCTGGATGATCGCGGGCGGCTGAAGGACTGAGCTAACCGCTTGGGCGTTCTCCCAAATCCTCAAAGAACCGCAACAGATAGCCATCTGGATCGGCAACCATGAACTGGTGGTTGCCGAATTCGATTTCCCCGACCCGATACCATTTTTCTTCTAGAGGCAGGAACAGTGGATGTTTCGCTGCCGCTAGATTTATCAGAAGCGGCCCAACTTCAGGCACTTCAATCTGAACATTCACCCCACGCCCAAACGGATAGGCTGTCGGCAGATGGCCATCGTCAAAGGTCCGCCCGGTCCCAATTTCATCAATCATCAGCTCGGCGCCACCGAGTTTGAGATAGGCGAAGCCTTCTTCTGGACGCGCGTACTCACATTCGAAGCCGAGCAGATCACAATAAAACGCAAGAGACTGCTTGTAGTTGCGAACGGCAAACTCCGGCACCAACGCGTTTGGCATTTCTTGTCACCGACCAAAAAGCAGACGTAGCCCAAGGGCACCCAGCACCACGGCGGCGACGCGATCGATGTGGGCCTTGGCACGCAGATAGGCATTGCGCGCGGCTTTGGTGCTCATACCGAAGGCAAGCGCGCCATAAAACACAACTTCAAACACCAGTTGATTTGCGGCGATGAAGGCTTTTTCTGCAAGACCCATATCAGGCGGGAAAATCACAACCAGCACAGCGGCGGCGAACAGCACCGATTTCGGGTTCATCATGTTGATCAGAATGCCCTGCAAAAAGGCGTGACGCGCAGGTTTGAGCGTGCCTTCCTCCAGCGGTGTGCGGGCGCCTTTCCACATGCTGTAGGCGATATAGAGCAGATAGAGCGCACCGAGTGTTTTCACCGCGACATAGGCCCACGGGAAAGCTGTGAAAACGATTTGCAGCCCCATGAGCGCGGAGAGTGTCCAGACAGACGCCATGACACCCAATCCAATCCCCATCGCTAGGCCCGCGCGCCGGCCGGCGCTGAGGGTGGTTTTCACCGAAATCAGAAAGGCGGGGCCGGGGCTTGCGATGGCCGCGGCAAGCGCGAGGTTGAAGGCGAGGATGTGGGCGAGGTCCATGGTGGGGGCTCCGATTGATGCTTGCGGCGACGCTAGGGCAGATCAGAGGGGGTGTCACCTGTTTGCGCAGTTTGAGACGCGGGGAAACAACCAAATGACAATGTATTAAGCGCTATGGCTCAATCAAATGGGCCGTGAGAACGCTTATGGCTCCCGGAACGCCTCTTTGCTTTTGTAGAGCGGCTTCAGCAGATAACGCAGGATGGTTTTGGAGCCGGTGTGCAATTCCACTGTGGCGCGCATGCCGGGGCGGATTTCTATGGCTTTCTGCCGCTCTGTGAGCGCATCGCCGTCTACGGTGACTGTCACGCGGTAGAAGGGCAGTGCGGCGGGGTCGCGCTCGTCCTCAAAGGTGTCGGCGGAAATGAAATCCACTTTGCCCTTGAGGGTGCCGTAGATGGTGTAGTCGTAGGCGGTGAGCTTGATGGAGGCGTCTTGGCCGGGCTCAACATTGGCGATGTTTTCCGGGCGCACGCGGGCCTCGACAAACAGTTCCTCACCCAGAGGGATGATTTCAAAGATTTCCTCACCGGGGCGCACCACGCCGCCGATTGTGGTGACGGCCAAGTTGTTCACGATGCCGCGCATGGGGGCGGTGATCACGGTGCGGGAAAGCTGATCCTGCGCGAGGCGCATTTCCTGACGCAGCGAAGTGATCTCTTTGAGGGTTTCAGAGTATTCCTCTGCCAGCACCAGCTCGGCTTGGGTGAGGATGTCCATGTAGCGGATCTCGGCCTCTGAGGCCTTCTCGCGGGCTTTGTTGACCTCCAGCAGGGCGACAAATTCTTTTTTATAGAGGCTCTCCATGTTGGAGAGTTCGTCCTGCGCTTGTTCGAGCTGCGTGAAAGCGCCTTCGCGGCGGCTGTCGATGTCGGTCTGGCGGGCGGCGAGCAGGGCGCGCTCGGAACTTAGAATGCGCGGGGCGCGGGCTGCAAGCTCATCAGACACCGCAAACTCGAATTTGCCATCTATCTCTGCCTCCAGGCGCAGACGACGGATTTCAAGCGCGTCGATTTGATCTTGCAGGTCATCAAAGGCAGAGCGAAAGCGGGTGTCAGACAGCGTGGCGAGGACTTGACCGGCCTCCACAAGGTCGCCCTGTTTGACGGCGAGATCGGCGAGGATGCCGCCTTCGAGGTTTTGCACCGATTGAGAGCGCGAGGAGGAGACAACTTCGCCGTCGGCACGCACGATTTCGTCCACCCAAGCAAAGGCCGCCCAGAGGACAAACAGGCCCACCGCGATGGCGATCAGACGGATGGTGAGGCGGGAGGCGCGGAGCTGATCATCTAGACCTGCATCATATCTTGCGCCGCTGTCATCGCTTGTGGCGCTCATGTGCGGTCTCCGGCGGCGAGATGGGCGAGGACCTGTTCGCGCGGGCCATCCACCACAAGGCGGCCGTTTTGCAGGATCAGCGTGCGCGTGGAGAGCGACAGGATCGGTGTGCGGTGGGTGGCGATCAGGGCGGTGCGGCCCTCAAGCCAAGTGGACAGGCGGCTGACAAGGGTGCGCTCGAGCGTTTGATCCAGCGCGGCTGTGGGTTCATCCAGCAGAACGATCTGTGGGTTCTGCAGCCAGAGGCGGGCCCAACCGATGGATTGACGCTGACCGATGGAGAGGCCCTCGCCGCCGTCGCGGATTTGCAGGTCGAGGCCCTGCGGGTGGTTGCGCAGGAAGGGGCCGAGGCCCGCGAAATCCAGCGCTTCCATCAGGCGGTCATCGTCGCGTTCCAGCTGGGTGAGGTTCAGGTTGTCGCGCAGGCTGCCGGCAAACAGGCGCACGTCTTGGGACAGGTAGCCGATGTTGCGGCGCAGGTCGCGCTGGTCAATCTGGCTCATGTCGGTGCCGTCGAGTAGCAGACGGCCTTTGGTCGGGCCGTAAAGGCCAGCCATAAGCTTCAGGAGCGTGGATTTGCCGGAGCCGTTGGCGCCGAGAATTGTGACGCGCTGGCCGGGTTTGATCACCACGCCGGGGACATCAAGTGTGGGCGCGCCTTCGGGATCATAGGCGAATGACAGCTCGCGCAGTTCGAACTGGCCGGAGAGCTTTTCGCGGCGCAGATATTTGCGCTCTCCGTCTTTCTCCTGCTCAGAAAGTGCAATGGCATCAAGGCTTTCCAGGGCGCCTTTGACGTTTGACCAGCGCGCTAGGGTGCCTGCAAACTGGGTGAGCGGTGCAAGGGTGCGGGAGGTCAGAATGCCGGTGGCGATGATGGTGCCGACGGTAAATTCACCCGCAAACACCAGGTAGGTGCCGATCACGACGGTGGCGATGTAGGTGGTTTGCTGCACGCCTTGGGACCAGTAGGTCAGCGCAGAGCTGAGGCGGCGCTGTTCAGCGGAGGAGAAAGAGGACACCGCGTTGAGTTCGTCCCACAGACGCAGCACGCGGTCTTCGCCGCGCTGGGTCTTGACCGTGTCGAGCTCTGTGATGACCTCCTGCAGTAGGCGGCCCACTTTGGCGGAGGCGCCCTGGGTTTCGCGCGACAGGGCAATCATGCGCTTTTGCAACACATAGGCGGGCAGAACCATCAGTATGCCGCCAAATATCAGCAGCCAAACAAGGTTGCCCGCAATGGAGGCGACCAGTGCGAGAAAAATCACGATGAACGGCATATCCGCCAGAACGGAGATCGTGGTGGAGGTGAAGAAATCACGCACCGCGCCAAAATCGCGCATCGCAGCAAAGAGGCCGGAAGGCGGTAGGGGGCGGCGGTCAGAGCGCATGCCAAGCAGGCGCTTCATCAGGCGGTGCTGGATTGACAGCTCCATGCGGCGGCCAGCGGCGTCGCTCATCTTGGCGCGCGCGAGCTTCAGCATGCCTTCAAGCCCGATGGCAAAGATCGCGCCAATGGCGAGTACCCAGAGCGTGGCCTGACTTTGATGCGGGATCACGCGGTCATAGACTTGAAGCGAAAACAGGGCGACGGCCACGGCAAGCAGATTGGCCACCAGAGAGCCAAGCATGATCTCGCCCATATGGCGGCGGTATTTGGTGAACTCGCCCCAGAACCAATGGCCGGACATGCCATCTGCGACCTGTGGAATGTGGCGTTCTGCCAATTGGCGCAGGGAGACTTTGGCCCGCAGGGCTGTGCCCGAAAAGAACGGTACAAACTCGGAAAGCGGCACTTCTGCGCGGTTGTCTGGCTGACTGTCATCAAAGACGGTGAGCGTCTCTTCTTCCTGTGACAACACCAGCACCGCCTGACCGTTGGTCATTATGGCGATGGCGGGCCATGCGGTCGGCGCAGGTGCAAGCTTGTTGTGCACCTTCGGCTCCACTCCGGCCTGTGCCAGCGCATTTGCCAGTGCTTTGACAGAGACATCGCCCGGGGCAGAGGTCCACATGTGTTCGGCCACATCGGTGACGGGCACGTCAGAGCCATTGAGGGCGGCGAGGGTGGAGATCAGCGTGGCGCGGTGCTGAATTCGGGTGGCAGTTGCTTCGACCAGTTCGTGGATCGCATCTGTTGGCTTGGCTGGTTCAGAAGCGTTTGCGTTTTGATGGGCGTTTGCGGGCGTGGCCTGATTGGCAGGCTCCGCCGCTTTGATCGACGCAATGGAGAGCACCACCGGGGCTTTGCCTTGGGGGCTGTCGGCCGTCAAATTTCATCTCCATCCGCCAGAATGCCGAGATCGCGGGCCAGTTCCAGCTGTGCCAGCAGACGGTCATATTTTGCGTCTACGCGGTCCAGATCGCGTAGAACCGATTGTTCGTAGACATCGACAACCTCCAAAACTGAGCGTTGTCCGGCGCGAAATTGCGCTTCAAACAGTTTGTAGGTTTCACGGCCCTCTTTGGCGAGGTTTTGCGCCTCTGCTTCCTGACGCGCAAGGCTTTGGATATTGCTTTCGAGCCGTTTGCGCAGGCGTGCGCCATCTTCGCGGGCCTCATCGACCTGTCGTGCGGCGATGTCTTTGGAGGCCTCAATCGCGCGCAGGCGTGCCCCGGTGCCAAGGCCAAGCCCGACATCGTTTCCTACGGTCAGGCTGCCTGCGTTGCCGTCGGTTGTGAGGCTTGCACCAGCGGTGAGGCCGGGAAGTTGTCGGGCGCGTTCAACCGTGGCTAGGGCGACAGAGCGGTCAGCTTCGGCGCGAGCTTTGACCACTTCCAACGGTTCGACCGCCGGATAGGTCTGATTGGGCAGGGGGCCTGCTGGGGTGAGCGTGAAACGCGTGCCGGTCATGGCCTGCAGTTCGCCCACGGCGGTTGCGGCGTCTTCGCGGGCTGTATCGTTGCGGGTGTCCAGTGTCTGGATCTTGCTGCGCACCATGCGCAGATCCCCTTTGTTGGAGACACCGCCGTCGATGCGGCCCTGCACAATGCGTTCAAAGTGTTTCAGCTGTTTGTGGCCACGTGCGCCTACTTCGGCGCGTTCCTGCCCGCGCAAGCCTTTGATATACAGCGCCAAAGCGGTGAAGCTGCGCTCGTTCAGATCTTGGGAGAGCGTCACGGCGGCGACTTCGACATCAGCGGCCGCAAAGGCGCGTTCGGCTTTTTTGCGGCCATGGTCATAGAGCACCTGCTCAAGCACCAGCCCGGCAATCACATCGCCCAGCGATGTCAGCGAAATTTCTGGGCCAATGGTGGGGAGCCAGTTTTTGTCTTCGGCTTCGGCGCGCAGACGGGCGGTTTGCAGCTCTGCCTCTGCGGCGCGGCGGGAGGAGGCCAGCGCCACGTCAGAAACTTGGCTCAGCGCGCTGTCTGCTGGAAGCACAGAGCGGCGGGCGAGCAGGGTGTTGAGAATTTCGCTTTCGGCTTTGGCCTCGTCTTGAGCAAAGCTGCTGCGTTTGCTGACCTCTGGTGTGGGGGCGGCAGCGGGTTTTTGCTGAAGCAAGCCAGACGCCGATTCCAGATGAGGGACAGAGAACATGCAGCCGCTCAGAAGCGTTGCCCCAAGGAGGGGAGCGAGGATCTTATGATGCGTGCGGCCGAGCATGTCGCGTGCGTATACCCTTGGGAGACGGGGAGAGAAAGGGCGGCCATCAGCCGCCCCTCTGATCTGTTAGATGATCACTTTGATGTCTTGATCGACCACGAGGGTCACTCCGTCGTTGCCAACGGTGTAAACATCGTATGTCTGGCCATCAATCGTTTCGGTCTGGTTGGTTTTTACCGCACCGTTGACCGTGATCTGATCATTCTCTGAAGGATCGCTGTCACCGCCATGGATGGTCAGTGTGTCTGAGGTTTCAGACAGATCTTTGATCTGCTGCTCGGTCAGAGTGAGTTGCGCACCGGCGGCGTAATCGAGCTCAATCGCTTCGACATTGAACCCACCCAGCGCCGCGTGATCCAGCGTGCCCGCATTTGTGGCGTTGTCATCCAGCACGATGAGCGTGTCGGATTTGTTGCCTGCGTTGTCTTCGGAGGTCACCACCAGATGGGTGCCATCCGGGGCAGGGGTGTCGAGTTCAAACTCGGTTCGATTGCCGCTTTTGGCGTATTCCGTGGTGGCCACATCGGTTGTGGTGCCATCTGTGTTCAGCGCGTGGATGTCGTAGGTCTGTGACTCGGTATCAAGCACCAGAGAGGAGACATCGGTGCCCGTGAAGGTCACAGAATCCACAATGGGGTTGGTGATTTCAGTGTCGACCTGGAAGGCTGCGCTTGCATTGGCTGTGTTGCCTGCGGTGTCCGTGACCGAGAGGTTCACATTCGCAGTGTAGGTGCCTTCAGCCAGCGATCCTGGTTCGTAGGACACAGACCAGTTGCCATCGTCGTCTGCCGTTGTGCGGCGGAAGACGCCATCCACATCCACCACCACCTGGGCGTTGGCCTCTGTTGTGCCTTGCAACACCACCCCGCCTTGCATCTGGGCAGCGTTGACCGGAGCAGCAAAGACGCCCGCAGAGATGTCGACATTGACCTCAGTGGATGTGTCAATGCGCAGCGTGCTTGACGAAGATGCGCTGTTGCCTGCGGCATCGGTGGCTGTGACCTGTACAGCGGCATCGTATTGACCGGGAGGCACATCCGCTGCGCTAAAAGTGGCTGACCAAGTGCCATCTGCACCAGCTGTGACGGTGCGGCTTGCGCCCGCCAGTTGCACGACAACTGTGCTGCCAGCCTCTGCGATGCCCGTGAGGTCAAAGCCTGACAGAACTTCAGTGGCGTTGGCCACATCATCGCCACCAACCTGATTGGCATCAATCCCAGCAGAGATTTCGGTATCCACATCAACACGGGTGGTCGAGGTCGTGGTGTTGCCAGCCGCGTCTGTGGCGATGATGGACACCGTGGTGTCATAGGTTCCCGAAGAGACTGCGTTGGCCACAAAGCCTGAGGACCAGTTGCCATCTGCGCCCACAGTTGTGGTCTGGGTGATGCCGCCAAATGTAATGGACAGAGAGCTGCCGGGTTCGCCTGTGCCAGAAAGGACAACGCCGTCAGAGGCTTCGCTCGCGTTGATAACGTTGTCACCTTCCACGGCATTGAGCGCAACCGGAGGGGCGACTGTGTCCACCTGCAGCGCGTCTGTCACGGTTGTGACGTTTCCACGTGCGTCTGTGGAGGTGATGGTCACATCGGTTGTGTATTCGCCGGTGTTGATCTCACCAGAGGCAAAGGTCACCGACCATGTGCCATCCGCTTGCACCGTGGTGCTGTGGGTGGTGCCGTTGATTTCAACGGTGAGGGCCGCGCCTGCTTCGCCGGTGCCAGAGATTTCGTGGCCCGCCGTATGCTCCGCTTCGTTGACAATGTCTCCGGTCGCGACAGTTCCGTCTTGAACGCCCACATCCGGGGCCGTGGTGTCGATGTCCACTGATGGTCCAGACAGATTGTAAGTGGTGGCGTCAGGCGCCACGACATTGACTGTGCTGCTGTAAACGCCATCGGCTGGCAAAGCGCCCGCATCAAAAGACACGGAGTAGGTGCCGTCATCAGCAATCGTTGTTGTTCCGGTTTGCGTGCCTATGGTGACCGTGACTGTGGAGCCTGCTTCGCCGGTGCCAGTGATGGTCACGCTGCTCGCAGCTGTGCCGCCGACAATGCGCGAAACGTCCGGATCATCGACAGTTGGGATGATTGGGTCACCGCCGCCGCTTCCGCCGCCGTCACCACCGCCGCTTCCGCCGCCGTCACCACCGCCGCTTCCGTCGCCGTCACCATCGCCGCTTCCGTCGCCGTCACCATCGCCGCCATCGCCAGCGCCGCTTTCGTCGCCTTCACCACTGCCGCTTCCGTCGCCGTCGTTGCTTAGGGCTGTTGCTGCCACTGCTGCGCCTCCGAGGCCGAGCAGGCCGGGGGCAATGCCAGCGAGAGGGGCGATCAGTGGTGCCACGACAGGTTCGACCCGCTCCAAATCAAGGAAAGTGAGCTGGTCGTAGGTGCTCCATTTCTCTGAGGTTGAGAGGTCTTGATACTGAGCAAAGTACTGGTCGACGACGGGCTCACCAAGATCAACCTGCTGGAAGGCACCGTTCTTGGAGATGAAGAGTGCGCGTTCTTCTCCGTTGACGGATTGAAAGTAGTTTTCAAGTGTCAGCGTCTCGCCCGATGCCAGGTGGATCACCAAATCATTGCCCTGCTGGACGTAGCCTGAAATTTCGTCCGGGGTTAGGTTGAGTGATACGTCTTTTGCCTGACCAAGAAAGACAACATTGCCCGCGCCGTCCGCTGTTTGACCGCGAACCACTACTCCATCCGACCCGCGGATGGCGTAACTCAGTGTACTCATATTTGTATTACCGCTCTAAGTTGATCGGGCTTTGGCCCTTGTTGGATTGCAGTAACTATAGCTTACGACCCCTGAAAATCTAGCATTTTTCCGCGAATTAAGGCAAAATTGGGGCGGATTGTGGCGATAAAGTCAAAATATTTTCTTTGAAAATCCGTTGACCTTTAACGCTTATTTAGGGGTTGGGGCTGCGCAGGCTATTTTGTATCTGCAAAACCCCTGCTGACCGCTTCATGATCTGGCGTCAGAGCTGGTTTGATCGCATGATGTCATGCGTTCCTTCGCTTTCAGGTTGTTGGAAGCAAGTCGCTAGGTCGTTTCAACGTCGCGCAGGTGTGATTGGTGTCGAGGTGAGTGGCAAGTTTTGGCTGGCCTTGTCAGGATTTCAGCGGGTTTTTGCTGGTCGTTTTGTATGTTGGTTTTGAGAACTCGAAGTTACACCGTAACGCATTGAAGCCAAACACAAAGATTTCAAACACAAAAAAAGTAAACTTGTTAATTGAAGGTCTATATGCGAATTTCTGCGCTCAAAAGCGACATTGGTGCAAAGAAAGCGACGCTGTCTCAGATTTGGGTAAAATTTTCGAAAAATCACGATTTGCCAAACCAAAGACCGAGGCGTAGACGGCGCGCCTCATCTGAGCCGGGAGCCACTTGCGGGCTGTGCAAGGCAGCTATGCGCAAAGCGCTTTGGCTCGCGGCTTTTGATGTCGGGAATACTGGCTATATGCCCATCTAGAGGCATTGGCTGCGCTCTTACACGACAGCCCCTTTGGATTGGCCAAAGGGATCTAGGAGAAAAAGAATGACTGGATTGAAACAATCCGTGTGGATCGCCCCAGCGGCGATGATTGCAGGCACCGTGGCGATGAGTTCCGCCGCACAAGCAGAAGATGGCTTCCGCTTTTATGGGCATCTGGGTGGCGCGATCACTCAGGTCGATGACGGCGTTGACTCTCGCACCGAGTTTAACGACCTGTCCGCGTCCTCCAGCCGTATCGGCGCATGGTACGAGCGCGGCGTTGCTGGCGGCACGCTGAAGTTCAACTTTGAGACCTCTCTGGGTCTGCGCGGCACAGACAGTGTCAGCCAGACGTCAAACGACGACTTTGTTGATTGGCAGAAAACCAACATCCGTAAGGTCGAAGCGATCTATGAAACCGAGCGTTTTGGTACGTTCTACCTTGGTCAGGGGTCCATGGCGTCTGACGGTTCTGCTGGCGCAGGTGACCTGTCTGGCACCGATCTGGCCGGCGGCGTGGCCGTTGCAGATACGGCGGGGGGGTATTTTTTCCGCGATGCAGCTGGCAACCTGACTGATGTAAACATCGGCAAGATCTTTGATGGCCTTGACGGCAGCCGCCGTGGCCGTGTGCGTTATGACACACCAACCTTCAACGGCTTCACCGTCTCTGCGGCGGCCGGTACTGACATCCTGAACGATGGCGTTGACACCGAATTCTACGATCTCGCCGTGTATTACGAAAACACATTTGGTGACTATGAGGTCGCCGGTGCGGTGTCTTATGAGCAGACTGCCAAGTCTTCCAATGACGCGGAAACAGTTGTGGCCTCTGTCGGTACGCTGCACACGCCAACTGGTCTGAGTGCCAACGTTGCGCTGGGTTCACGCGACCGCGAGACAGGCGTGGACAGCGACTACGTTTACGTAAAGCTGGGTCTGCAGCGCGCTTGGTTTGCAGCGGGCCGCACCTACCTGTCTGTTGACGCATACCGCGGCAATGATTTCAACAGCGCGGGTGATGAGAGCACCTCTTATGGCATCGAAGCTGCGCAAGACATCGACAAAGCCAACATGGAAGTGTTCGCAAGCTACCATCAGCACAAATACGATCTGGCGGGCTCAAACTTCCAGGACGTAGATGCCTTCCTTGTGGGCGCGCGCTGGAAGTTCTGATTTCTGATCAGTTCAAAAAGACATGAGAAAGGCGGTCGGGGTTCCGGCCGCCTTTTTTGCTGTGCGTCATGTGCGTGAGCAGCACCGTTTGGGGCGGTGCAGGGCACAGGGTATGCGGTTTTCGGCGAGGCGGTGCTTGCGCCCGCCGCTGCAGCACCGATTTCGTGAATTCTATTTAAATTTGCGCTATGGTGACGTTGCAGCGCGCTTTTCTCATTTTTTGGGGCGCGTCCAAAGCCTTTGGCGCAGCGTTTTTGCGCGCATGAAACGCCAAAATTCTCCGGCGTGAATGGGGCTTCCTACCAGACTTTAAGACGCATTTTGAATTCACGACCGATTGGAGCAAAGTGATGAGTAAGACTGTCTTAGGTACTATTTTTTGTAGGGGTTTTGGCGGTGCTTTGGCGCTGGGGATATCCAGCACACCGGCATTGGCGCAAAACAATGCGGAGCTTTATGGCCATCTCAACTATGGGTTCATTGTGGCGGATGACGGCGACACGACAACGAGCGAGTTTGCTGACAACTCCAATGCAGTGAGCCGGTTTGGTGTTCGTTACTCCATGCCGGTTGGTCAAGGCACGTTTAAGTTCAATTTTGAAACCGCGCTGGGATTGGCGGGCAGCTCTGACTGGAGCCAGATCAATGATCCGGAGTTCTTGGAATGGGAGCGCACTGATATCCGTAAGGTCGATTTCAGCTATGAGGGCAGTTTTGGTAAAGTTTATCTGGGGCAGGGTAGTATGGCCTCTGACGGGATAACGGGATCTGATTTTTCTGGAACCGACGGCATTGCCACCAGCGCTGTGGCTGACGTGGGCGGCGGGTTTCATTTCAGCGACGGCATGGTTGACGGCAGCGAGCCCACGGTGAAGTCGGTTTTCAGCGACTTTGATGGCGGGCGGCTGGGGCGTGTGAGATATGACACGCCAGCGCTTGCGAATGGCGCGCTCACCCTGAGTGCTGCGGTGGGGGAAAACATCCTCGCGGAAGGTGTGGATGATACGGTGTATGACCTTGGTCTGGTCTATAATGGTGATGCTGGAGACATCCAATATAGCGCCCGTATCGGCAGCGAATGGACAGATTTTGACAGCGGAGGAAACGCAAACTCAGTTTTTGGATCGGTTGCGGTGTTGCACAAGCCAACCGGGCTGAACGGCAAAATCGCTGCTGGGCGGCGTGACAGTGATGGCAGCGCGGTGGACAGTGACTATCTTTACACGAAGATCGGGAAACGCGATTTTTCCTGGTTTGCCTGGGGCAATACCCATTTGTCGGCTGATTTCTTCTGGGCCAATGACTCCCGGCTGGGGGGCGATGATGGCTTTGCCTGGGGGCTTCAGGCGACGCAGGAAATCGACAACTACAATGCGGAACTCTATTTTGCGTATCGACAGTACCAATATGAGGAGCCGGGGCTGGATTATCAGGACATCGATATCTTTATGGTCGCGGCCCGCTGGAACTTCTGACAGTTTCGGGCAACGCCATTTTTGGTTTCGAAACGGCGCAGGTGGCTGAAAGCCAGCGCTTGCGCCGAATTGGCCTTGCGTAGCGGCGCGGGGGCCACTAGAAGAGCACAAATTTTCTCGACTGCGCGCGGACTCTCATGTGCCGCGCGCCGCTACTTATGGGGACTCCTGATGCAGGTTACCGAGACTCTGAATGAAGGTCTGAAACGCGGCTATTCCATCACCGTGACAGCCGATGAGCTGGACGCGAAAGTGAATGAAAAGCTGAAAGAAGCACAGCCGGAAATCGAAATGAAAGGTTTCCGCAAAGGCAAAGTGCCGATGCCTCTGCTGAAAAAGCAGTTTGGTGAGCGTCTGCTGGGCGAAGCGATGCAGGAAACCATCGATGGTGCGATGAACGCGCACTTTGAAGAGTCTGGCGACCGTCCGGCGCTGCAGCCAAAAGTCGAGATGAAAAACGGCGAAGAGTGGACCGCAGGCGACGACGTAGAAGTCGAAATGTCCTACGAAGCGCTGCCAGAGATCCCTGAAGTGGACCTGAAAGGCATCAAGCTGGAAAAGCTGGTTGTCAAAGCAGACGACGCAGCCGTTGACGAGGCACTGGGCAACCTTGCGGAAACAGCGCAGGACTTCAAAGCACGCGGCGAAGGCGATGCGGCTCAGGATGGCGATCAGGTTGTCATGGACTTCGTTGGCCGCATCGACGGCGAAGCTTTTGACGGTGGCGCAGGCGAAGACTTCCCACTGACCCTCGGCTCCGGCCAGTTCATCCCCGGCTTCGAAGAGCAGCTGGTTGGTGTGAAAGCTGGTGAAGAAAAAGACGTGACCGTATCCTTCCCTGAAGAGTACGGCGCAGAGAACCTTGCCGGTAAAGAAGCTGTGTTCGCTTGCACCATCAAAGAGGTGAAAGAGCCGGTCGCCGCAGAGATCAACGACGAGCTGGCGACCAAGTTTGGCGCAGAAGACCTCGCAGGTCTGAAGGCTCAGATCACCGAGCGTCTGGAAGCAGAATATGCCGGTGCGGCACGTGCCGTCACCAAGCGCGCGCTGCTGGACGAGCTGGACAAGCTGGTATCCTTCGAGCTGCCGCCATCCCTGGTGGAAGCAGAAGCGGGCCAGATTGCGCACCAGCTGTGGCACGAGGAAAACCCAGAAGTGGAAGGCCACGATCACGACAAGATCGAGCCAACTGACGAGCACAACAAACTGGCAGAGCGTCGCGTGCGTCTGGGCCTGCTGCTGGCAGAGCTTGGCCAAAAAGCAGAAGTTGAAGTGACCGACGCTGAGATGACTCAAGCGATCATGAACCAGGCGCGTCAGTACCCTGGTCAGGAGCGTCAGTTCTTCGAATTCATCCAGCAGAACCAGCAGATGCAGCAGCAGATGCGCGCGCCGATCTTTGAAGACAAAGTTGTCGACTATGTCTTCGAACTGGCAGAAATCAGCGAGAAAGAGGTCTCCAAAGACGACCTGCAGAAAGCTGTTGAGGCGCTGGACGACGAATAAGTCGACCCGCTTTCAGATTAGAGAGGCCGCTCCGATGGAGCGGCCTTTTTTGTTTCAGTTTGGATCTGAGCGAGATGGCGAGGACGGCGACGTCTCGTCCGGTTGATTGGCAGTGGCGTCATTGGGGTTGCTTTGTTTCTTGCGGGTCTGTTCTCTTTGGTTTCAGAGAATGGGAGAGAGACACATGGGCTACACCACATTTGACAAGGCTGGATATGAGGCTTTCAAAGCCAATGATCGTGACGGGCCTGTGCATATGCTGAACCTCATAAAATTGCGCGCAGAGGCGGTTTATGAGGATGGGCGACAGGCGACTGGTGCTGAAGCCTATGCCGCATATGGGCGGGAGAGTGCGGCCACCTTTGCCAAGTTGGGTGGCAAGATTATCTGGCGTGGCGGCATGGAGCAGATGCTTATTGGGCCAGAGAAAATGTGGGATCTGTGCTTTATCGCAGAGTATCCAAGTGTAGAGGCATTTGCCTCTATGCACACATATGCCGAGTATCGTGCGGCTGTTGTGCATCGGCAGGCGGCGGTTGAAGACAGCCGACTGATCCGGATGGCCCCTCAGGCACTTGGCGGGAACTTTGGCGAATAGTTCAGGATCGTTGTGATACTCAGATCATGTCGTGTTTTTCAGACCACCCTCGCCGGAAAGAGGTCGGAGAGGCGCCGTAGAGCTTTTTAAAGCGCGACGTGAGCTGGCTGGCGCTGCCAAAACCAGTCGCGGCGGCAATATCGGCAACTGACATTTCCGTCTCGCTGAGCAGGGCATAGGCACGCTGGACCCTGAGTTTGATGTAAAATTGTACGGGTGAAGTTTCGACATACTTCTGAAACAGCCGTTCGAGCTGGCGGCGCGAGACCGCTATCGCGCGCGCGATTTCGGTGATTTCCAGTGGGTCCTCGAGGTTTTCATGCATGATCTGGATGGCATTTATGAGGAACTGGTTGCGGCTGCCGAGGGCGACAGAGAAGGCAGATTTTTGCAATCGCTTACTGTTGTTGGAGCGAAAGTGGATGCACATGTCTGACACGATGACCGCAAGATCGGTGCCAAAATCAGACTCGATCATATCCAGCATCATATCCGTTGCGGCACTTCCGCCGCCACAGGTCATGAGGTCTCCGTCGATTTCATAGAGGTTTGCAGAGGGTTGCAGGCCGTTGAAATGCTCCACAAAGGCGGGGTGATTTTCCCAATGCAGCGTGAATTTTTTGTCCGTCAGAACACCCGCTTTGGCCAAGGCAAAGGCGCCTGTGCAAATGCCACCGAGTTTGCAGCCAAACGCCTTTTGCCGGCTGATCCACGACACCACTTTGGGTGACGCGCTCGCGGCGGGCTCGATGCCCGCACAGACAAACAGACGGGCGGCACGCGAGAGGTTTTGCAATGCAAAATCTGGCGTGATGTTGACACCGTTTGAGCACGTCACTGGCTGACCGTCTTCTGAGATCAGATACCATTTATAGAGTTCTCTGTTGGTCACCTGATTGGCGATGCGCAGCGGTTCCACCGCAGCACTGAAAGCCAGCATGGTCAGCTTGGGGAGCAAGAGAAAATTGATGTCTTTCGCAGGCCCGTCATAGTCGAGACCAAAGGTGGCAGCGCCCTTTGGGATGAAATTGCGCGATGTCATGGGCGTGGCTCCGAGAGATCCCAGTGTGGGGGCAGGGCTGGGGCATGCTGTTGGGATGCTGGCATGTTTTTCAGTCCTTCTACCACGGGTTTGCCTGATGGTCTGTTGGTTTCAGAATAGGTGTTTGCCGCACAAAGGCAAAGTTCAGTGGTTTGGCGAAGACAGCAAATTTTACCACCTAACAGCGCCTTGTTGAGCGCCCATTCGTTTGCGGTTTGCGACATTGCGGTTTGCTGGAGACATGATAGCCCCAAAAAAGAGAAGCCCCGGCGCGGGGCCGGGGCTTGGTATGTTTCAGTTAGGGGCTGTGCTGCCGATCAATGATGGCCTGCGAAAACAAGCACTCTGAACGGCATCAGGATGGCACGGAACCGCAGGATCAGAGCGTGGGCATAACCGACCGTGTCAATCACATGCAGTGCGACAAATTCGGCGGTGCCTATGTCAGGATCTTGCAGGCGCTCGTGGTTGTTGGTGTAGGCATTGACCTCGCATTGGCTGCCGGGGGGCAGATGGTCGATCCCGCCTTCCCAGAGGGGCTCCAGAAAAGCGATGACTGTGCCTGGGGCCTGCAAGTTCTGCGGGTCACGCAGGGTATCTGACGGGCGGACCTGACCTGATGGGATGACATCCTGCACATCAACAATCACCATGGGGGTCACCCGCATCGGCGCTGTGGCGCAAGACATTTCCGCCATCATGCCGGGGTGCAGGACCTGCGCGGTCAGCTGATTGAAACCGGCCTGAAACCGCGCGCGCCCGGTGTCAGAGGGGACAAGAATGCCTGCTGGGCGCAGGATCGGGTTGATGTAGTCCCCGGGGCGCAGATCGAATTGTTCGATGCGGCCCGCTTGCCCGGCGAAGATTTCCATCTTGGCGAGTTCCACCTCTGCCTGCGTAAGTGCGGCGATGGCACTCTCTTTCTGGGCTGGGATCTGAATGTCCAAACGGTGTTTGGCAGATTCAAGCGCAGAATGGGCTGCATCCATCGCGGCGAGACGTTCTTGGATCAGGTTCTCTAGGCGCTCCACTTCGCGTTCGGTAACGGCGGGAGAGTTTTGCTGATAAAGCGTGTTCTTGCGTTCAAACTCATCTTTGGTCTGCTCAAAGGCGGCTTCGGCAGCGTCAAAGTTGGCTTGAGATACACGCACATCGTCCTGGGCGATCAGGGCCGCTGCATCGACCTCTACCACTCCGGCACGGGCCGTTGCGACGGCGGCGCGCTGGCGGCTGTCATCCAGTTTGAAGATCAGATCGCCTTCTTTCACGTCCTGATTGTTTTTTACAAAGACCTCTGTCACTCGGCCGCTGATCTCAGGCAGGATCGTGACGGTGCGGAAAAAGGAGGTCGCATTGCTTGTTGAAGGGTGGAAGTAGAAGATCAGCGTGATCAGGCTGACAGTGAGGATGAAGCAGGAGCTGAGGCCGTAGCGCAGCTCATACCACATCGAAAAGAGATTGATCTCTTTGCCGAGACGTTTGCCTTGCGCAAAGCGGCGAAACAGGAAATCCGGCAGGATCGTGAGCATGGAGCAGCAGATGAATTCGAGCATCGGTTATGCCTTCTTTTCCGGGATCGCGTCTGCGCTTTCGGCGACATCGGACACTTTGAGATATTCTGTATGTGGCTCGGGGACTGGAAAAGGATCTGGTGGAGCGGGCTTGCGCGCCGGTTGTTCGCGTATCTTTTCGAGTGTGTCGGCGATGCGCTGCAGCGGTGTCTGATAGTCCGGGAACTGGATCAACGCCAGAAGCAGGGCGGCCACCCAATAAAGATTGTTGTGGGTAAACAAGGCAATGAGCGCCAAGACCCCAACAATTTGCAATTGGTTCGTGCCAAGCTCGTGGGCGAGCTTCTCTGGCAGAGAATGCAGATGTAAGAAAAAGGTCAGCAACAAAAAGACCATGACAATCGCAAAGATACCGACGTTGGTCAGCATCGGGTCATAGCCTGTCGCGTCAGAGATGAAGCTTGGAAGATGGTGCGGCGCCAACGGATGGGGGGCGACTGCGGTTTCGGTGCTCACGATGTGGCCTCAAATTAGAGAAAGCAATGAGGCGCAGGATAGAGTGTGCTGAGGCTGGTGCCAAGATGCGTCAGGGGGCCAATCCGGTTTCTTTCAACAATCCTGCACGTTTGGCTTCGGGGTAGTAGCCTTTTGCGTACAGAAAGACAGATCTGTCATAATTGCCGCCTGCCACCAGATAGGCGCCGCGCAGATATTTGACCGCATAGGTGAGATTGGTTTCTGCATCCAGCAAGCCCTGACGGTCTCCCGTGTAGCCCATGCCGCGTGCCGTGGGCAGCTGGATTTGCATCAGGCCGATGTTGGGCCCGTTGGTGGCCCAGGGACGGTGCGTGCTTTCGCGAATGACCACCCGTTGCACAAGATCACGCGGTACTTCGTATAAATCGGCGTATTGGTTGATCAGTGCGCGCAGCTCCGGTGTTTCGTTTGGATAGAGCGGAGGATCAAATTCGGGTTCCGAAACCGCCTCGTTTCCAGAGCAGGCCGCCACAACAGAGGTTGAAAGCGCCATCAAGCAGAATTTTCGACGTGATGTTAGCGACATAGGGGACTCCTAAATTCAATAATGAGAGCATGACGTCGAGTGGGATAAAGGCAAGCGCAAAGGCGCGTTGCGCTGTTGGTCGGCTGTCCTTTGCGCAGGCTGCTTTGCTGCGTTATGCCTGAAATTGGGTCTGTTCTGGTGTGGGTTTGGGAAGCGCCTCGAGTTGGTCCAGTGCTTTGTGGATGTCATCAAATGTGATGCCCGACAGATCCTTCAGGGGCCGATTCCACCATGCCACGGAGAGCAGGCGCTGGATGGTTTGCGGATCAAACCGGTATCTTATGATGTTCGCCGGGACACCGCCCACGATTGCATAGGCTGGCACATCTTTGGAGACGACGGCGCCAGCAGCGATGATGGCACCATGACCTACGGTGACACCGCGTAAAATGGTGGCGTGCGTGCCAATCCAGACATCGTGACCCACTGTCGCGCCGGACGGTGCGTTAAAGGGGACGCGCTGAATGTTGTCCCATTCGGCTTGCCCTTTGAAGTGGTGTTGGGAGTATTGGAAGGGATGGGTGCTTAGAAAATCGGTTGGATGCTCAATGGCACCAATCTCGACAAAACGTGCCACCGAACAGAAGCGCCCCAACGTGGAGCCACGTGCCAAAACGGCGTTTTCAGACAGATAGCTCATACGGCCGATCGCGCAGTCTTCAGCGATATGAGAAAACCGTTCTGTCCGGATCGGTGCTTCGATCTTTGCGCGACGCGATACGAAGCTGCGACCACTGATTACATTTTCCATGTCAGCCTCTTTTTGAGGAAAATGCTATAAGCGACCGCGGTTTGCCAGAAAAAAGCCGCGCCCAGGTGCACCCGGACGCGGCTCTCGCGAATTCTTCGCTGGTAAAGCGCTTACTGCTCTTCGGCAGGTGCTTCCTCGGATGGTGCGTCAGCACCCATGTCATCGTCGTCAGAGGCTGCAGCACCGATATCGTCGAACAGTTCGGCGATTTCGAATTCTGCTTCTGCTTCTGCTTCGGCTGCCAGTTCCTGAATGGATTTACCGGAAGCTTGCAGCTCCGCTTCTTCCTCAGAACGAGCAACGTTCAGGTTGATGGTGATCTGAACTTCAGGGTGCAGGTTCACGTGAACCGCGTGCAGACCCAGCTCTTTGATCGGAGCGGCCAGAGCAACCTGTTTCTTGTCCAGAGAGAAGCCTGCTTCGGTGGCAGCTTCTGCTGCGTCACGTGGGGTGACGGAGCCGTAGAGCGCACCAGCGTCGGACGCGGAACGAATCACGATGAACTGTTCGCCATCGAGCTTCTCGCCCAGTGCTTCTGCTTCTTTCTTGGTTTCCAGGTTGCGCGCTTCCAGCTGAGCTTTCTGCGCTTCGAAAGATGCGATGTTGGCTTTGGACGCGGTCAGCGCCTTGCCCTGTGGCAGCAGGAAGTTACGAGCATAGCCCGGCTTCACGTCCACAACTTCGCCCATTTGGCCCAGCTTGGCCACACGTTCCAGAAGGATAACTTGCATGTCAGGTTCTCCTTACTTCACGGCGTATGGAAGCAGTGCAAGGAAGCGCGCGCGTTTGATTGCACGGGCCAGCTCACGCTGTTTCTTGGCGGACACGGCTGTGATGCGCGAAGGCACGATTTTGCCGCGCTCAGAGATGTAGCGCTGCAGCAGCTTGGTGTCTTTGTAGTCGATTTTTGGCGCATTTTCACCCGAGAAAGGGCAGACTTTGCGACGGCGGAAAAATGGTTTTGCAGCCATAACTTAATGTCCTCTCTTAAGGTGATTAGGAGCGGCGCTCGCGGCGGTCGCCACGCTCGTCACGTTTCTGCATCTGAACCGAAGGACCTTCAGCGTGCTCGTCGACCTTGATGGTCAGAACGCGCATCACGTCATCATGCAAGCGCATCAGGCGTTCCATTTCCTGAATCGCTGCGGAAGGCGCGTCGGTTTTCAGGAAGGCGTAGTGGCCTTTGCGGTTCTTGTTGATTTTGTAGGCCATGGTTTTCACGCCCCAGTACTCGCTCTCAACAACGGAACCACCGTTGTCAGACAGAACTGTACCGAAGTGTTCAACGAGGCTTTCTGCTTGCGCGTTGGACAGGTCCTGGCGCGAGATGAAAACATGCTCATAAAGCGGCATGTGCTCTCCATTCATTTTACAGGCGCATTTCAAAGAGCGGGGCATCTTAGCCTTTCGCACCCCACCCACGAGAGACTGCGCGGTTCAAGCTTTTGCGAAAGGATGGCGCTGTATAGCCGAATTCACCACGGAAGCAAGGGGTGAAAATCTGCGTTTGGCCAAGATTTATTGACCGCGCGCAGGGCGCTGCCGAAAGCACAGGGTTTTCGTCAATCCGCCCCATTCTCGCCTGAATTCACGTTGAAGTTTAGCGCAATGGCGGGACAACCGCAAAACCTGCAGCCCCAGCGGCGCATAGGAGACCGGGACAATGATGGCGATGACGCAAATCGCAAATGAGGCACGCTCTCGCGTGGCGATGGTGGAGGGCAAGCGCCCATCGCTTTCTGTAAGAGCCTTTGCGGGGGTTTTTGGGTGTGCCTTCATCTGGGCGGGTATCGGTATTTGGTTGGTGCCCGGGCTCGATCTGACCGCAATGATTTTGCTTTCCAAAATGGGGCTCTCGTTGCTTTTGGTGACGGCTGGGGTCGGTTTGACACAGATCGCGACACAAAAACCACGGCAGGAAATGCACTTTGATCAGCGCAATCGCCAGCTGCTGGTTTTTGAGGGGCTGCCACGCGCGCGTCAGCATGTTGTGCGGTCAATCAACTATGAAGATATCGGTCGTGTGGATGTGAGTGACACCCGGTTGACTGTTCTTGACGCGGTCGGTTCTGAGATTGTGGCGTTGCCTTTGGATGGTCAGCACGCACGGTTGGATGTGATCGCTCAGTTGCGTGGGCACACGACTCTGCCGCTTTAGGCTGAAAATCGCCGAGATCGCAAAGGTCTTATTTTATTGGGAATGGCTGCCGTTCGGGCGGCCATAGGTGTTTGTGCTCACAGAAATGTTCACAAAAGCACAGTGGTTGTGGGTTTACGTAGAATTGCGATTGGGGGATGTCTCAGCACATTGCTAGTATCACATCGTTATTGATCCTTTTTGGAGAGACCCCATGAAACGCACCCTTTTTGCTGCTGGCCTTGCATTGGCTGCTGTCACCGCAACCTCCGCTGTTGCTGCTCCTGAGAAATATGTTCTGGACGCGTCCCACAGCCAGATCCTGTTCTCCTATAATCACCTTGGCTACTCCACCACCTGGGGCATGTTCTCTGGCTTTGAGGGCGAGATCATGTTTGACCAAGAAGACCCAGCGGCGAGCTCGGTGACTGTTACCATGCCTGTGAAATCGATGTTCACCGGCTGGGAAAAGCGCGATGCGCACTTCATGAGCGGCGATTTTTTTGACGCAGCGGATGATGAGCTGGTGAGCTTCTCCTCTACTGGTATTGAAGTGACAGGCGACAACACAGCGCTGATCACTGGCGATCTGACCCTGAACGGTGTCACCAAGTCTGTTGTGTTGGACGCGCAGCTGAACGCAGCCAGCGAACACCCAATGGCGAAAAAGCCATGGGCGGGTTTCAACGCGACCACCACGCTGAAGCGCACCGATTATGATGTCGGCAACTTCGCGCCATTCGTCAGCGACGAAGTGGAAGTGCAGATCTCTGTTGAGGCGATGAAAGCGGAGTAAGCGTGAGGCCCAAATATGAGGGCCTAAAACCAATCACTCACGGAAGGGTCGCCCATTGGGCGGCCTTTTTTATTTTGTTGATGGTGCTGTGCTGCCAACGCTGCGCTTGCCTCGCGGCTGTGCTGAAAATAAAACGCAGGGTGTAGGCAAGCAAAGAGCCGCCCCTGAACGGAGCGGCTGAGATAGTTTCAGGGGGTTACTCGCCCCGCGTGGCGGTGAGATTGACACGGACGGCGACGCCAAAACCCAATGAGCTTTCATCTGTCATCGTGTCGCCCACGTTGAAGCTGCGGCGGTCGAGCTCCAGTGCGCCGGTCATTTCGGCGCTGTCGCCTTCCAGCGTCAGCGCAAAGGGCAGGGAGGTTGCCACTTCGTTGCCGTTGAGCGCCAGTGTGCCTTCGGCGATGTAGCCGGTTTCGGCGGCCAGCAGATCGGCGGTGAATGTGGCGGTTGGGTTGGCGCTGGCGTTCAGGTAGTCCGCCCCGAGGGCCTGATCGGTGACCGACCCAAGGGTGAGCGAGCCGATGGCGATGGTCACAGTCACGGTGCCATGTTTGCCATCCGTTGCGGTGTCATCAAAGGCGATCTCTGCGGTCCAATCGGCAAATTCGCCTGACACTTCGCTGCCAAATTGTTGCACCGCGATCCCCAAAGTGCCCGATTGCACCTGCCATTCAGAGCTGACCTCTGCCAGTTCGGCCACAGGCTCTGCGGCATGACTGGGGGCAAAAATTCCCGAAAACGCGCCAATATAGAGCGCAGCAGCCCAGACGGTCACGGCGCCCAAGAAGGGCAGGGCGTGGCCGGGTTGTTTGGCTGGCGCTTCTGGCAGGTCGGGGCGACCTGGCAACATGCGCTGCAGGGTTTTGTCTTTGTCCACAATCGCGTGTTTCAGGGCGCCGCCTATGTGGGCGAGCAGGGTGAGCACCAGCAAAAGCATGAAGAGGTAGTGCAACGTGCCGAGGGTTTCCGCGAGCGTGGGGTCTTTGGGAACAAAGAAAAGCGACTGCCCAAAGGGCCACCAGATCGGGGCAAAGCCCGTGGTGGCGGCGTGGTGCATCCATCCTGTGAGGGGGACGAGCACCATTGCACCATAAAGTACCCAATGAGCGGTTTCTGCCGCGAGCGCCTCTAGACGGTGGTCGCCATTGAGCAATTTGGGACGCGGCTGGGTGAAAGCCCAGAGAATGCGCAGCACCGCGACCAGAAAGGCGGTGAGGCCAATGGTTTTGTGCAGGGAAAACAGCGTCGCCTTGAAGGCAAGCTGGGCGCTGTCCTCATAGGGGGCGCGGTAGGCCACAAAGCCCAGTATGAGTGCTGTGAGAATCAGAAGGGCGGTCAGCCAGTGAAATGTCTTGGCGACGCTGCCATAGCGGGTGGCGGTGTTGGAGCGCGACATAAATAACCTCTTGTGTGTCTTGCCCTTAGAGTGACCTGTGCCTTGCTTGTAGGCAACCGGCGCTCATGCACATGTGAGGTGCGGTGGTGCGCATGGGCGGCGGCGGAGGCTGCAGATGTGTCTAAAGTCCTAATGACGTTGCGTCGTCGCGCCCTGCGGGGTATGCCGGTTCAAAGACTGCAAGGAGAGCCATAATGAGCCGTGCATTTGTATTTCCGGGCCAAGGGGCCCAGACCATTGGGATGGGCAAGGCGCTGGCCGATGCCTATCCCGAGGCGCAAGCCATTTTCAACGAGGTGGATGAAGCGCTTGGCGAGAACCTGAGCAAGCTCATCTGGGAAGGCGATCAGGAAACCCTGACGCTGACACAGAACGCGCAGCCTGCGTTGATGGCCACTTCGTTGGCCGCAATGAAAGCGCTGGATGTCGAAGGTGTCACGGTTCTGCGTGCGTCCTGTGTGGCGGGTCACAGCCTTGGGGAATACTCGGCTCTGGCCGCGGCGGGCGCAATCAGCGTTGGTGATACCGCGCGTTTGCTGCGCACACGCGGCGAAGCGATGCAGGCGGCTGTGCCTGTTGGGGAAGGCGCGATGGCGGCGATCCTGGGTCTGGACTTTGCAGCGGTGCAGGAGGTGGCTGAGGCCGCGGCACAAGGCGAAGTCTGTCAGGCTGCCAATGACAATGATCCGACGCAGGTGGTTGTGTCCGGTTCCAAGGCGGCGGTCGAACGCGCTGCTGAGATTGCCAAGGAAAAGGGCGCACGTCGCGCGGTGATGCTGCCGGTGAGTGCGCCTTTCCATTGTGCCTTGATGCAGCCTGCTGCGGATGTGATGGCGGAAGCGCTGGCAAATGTAGAGATCAAAGCGCCGAAGGTGCCGGTGATCGCCAACGTGCGCGCTGCGGCTGTGACGGACCCGGATGAGATCCGCAAGTTGCTGGTCGAGCAGGTCACTGGATCCGTGCGGTGGCGCGAATCGGTGGTAGCCATGACCGCAAGCGGTGTGACCGAGTTCTGGGAAATTGGCGCTGGCAAAGCGCTGTCCGGGATGATCCGCAAGATCGACCGCGCCAATGGTGTGCGGGCTGTGGGCACACCTGAGGATGTGCGCGCAGCTGTGGAAAGCCTCGCGTGAGACGGCGATTTCTGGCCGGGGTGGCAACGCTTGGCGTTGCCTTTGTGGCGGGCTGCACCGGTTTGCAGGTCGCCTACCTCAATTCCTATGACAGCATTTCGTTTGAGCCTTCTGGCACGGATCTGATGGTTTCGGGGACGCTAAACCAGTACAGCCTGTCTTCGTTTGAGGCGGCGATGGCGGCGCACCCTGACACCAAGCGGCTGGTGCTGTTAGAGGTGCCGGGATCGGTGGATGATGAGACCAATCTCAAACTCGGCAACCGCGTGCGGGATTTGGGTCTGAACACCCATCTGACGGCAAAGAGTGAAGTGCACTCTGGGGGTACGGATCTGTTCCTTGCGGGCGTTGCGCGCAGCATGGAAGAGGGCGCCATTATCGGTGTGCATAGCTGGGCAGAAGGCAACCGCGCTGGGGCAGATTTCCCGAAAGATGACCCTGTGCACACAGCGTATGTGCGCTATACCGAGCGCATGTTGGGGAGTGCGGACTTTTACTGGTTCACGCTTGAGGCGGCGCCAGTGGAAGACACTTATATCATGACACCGGCAGATATTGCCGAATACGGGCTGTTGACCAAGCCTGTGGTGAAAAACTGAGAGAGACAGAAGTATGTTTGATCTGACTGGAAAAACCGCTCTGGTGACGGGGGCCTCTGGTGGCATTGGTGGCGCGATTGCCAAAGCACTGCATGAAGCGGGCGCGACAGTGGGCCTGTCTGGCACCCGTGTGGATCCGCTTGAGGCATTGGCGGCTGAGCTGGGAGAACGTGCGCATGTGCTGCCGTGCAACCTGAGTGATGCAGAGGCGGTGGATGCCCTGCCAAAACAGGCGATCGAAGCCATGGGCAGCGTTGATATTCTGGTGAACAATGCCGGCATCACCCGTGACCAGATCTTCATGCGGATGTCGGATGAAGAGTGGCAGAGCGTGATTGATGTGAACCTGACCGGCGCAATGCGGCTGTGCCGTGGCGTGATGCGTCCGATGATGAAAGCGCGTTGGGGCCGGATCATCAACATCAGCTCGATTGTGGGGGCCACTGGTAACCCGGGACAGGCGAACTATGCGGCCTCCAAGGCGGGGTTGGTTGGTCTGACCAAATCCATCGCTTATGAAGTGGCGAGTCGTGGAATCACGGCGAACGCGGTTGCACCGGGTTTCATTGGCACGGCCATGACTGAAAAGCTCAACGATGAGCAGAAAGACAAAATCAACGCGCAGATCCCGGCGGCCCGGATGGGGACATCTGAAGAAATCGCAGCGGCAGTGCTGTATTTGGCAAGCCCGGAAGCAGGTTATGTGACCGGTACCACCTTGCATGTGAACGGTGGCATGGCCATGTTGTGATCGCGCGCGGCCTGTGTTAGCGGGCCGCAGCTGTCGCTGGGGAAAGCGTTTGCGTTGCGAAACGGATGTGCTATAGGCGGCGAGTATTTTCCGGGTGCCACCAAATTTTCGGGGGCGGACGGAGACCTTCCGGGACCACCGGACCAGAACCGTCCCGGTTGGGGCACAAATCAGACCCATCCAAAGTGGTGGGAATTCAAACGGGCCAACATGCCCAACACGAATGAGGAATTGACATGAGCGACGTCGCAGACCGCGTGAAAAAGATCGTTGTAGAGCACCTGGGTGTGGAAGAGGACAAAGTTGTTGAAGCAGCGTCCTTCATCGACGATCTGGGCGCAGACAGCCTCGACACCGTGGAACTGGTGATGGCTTTTGAAGAAGAGTTCGGCATCGAGATCCCGGACGACGCAGCCGAAACCATCCAGACCTTCGGCGACGCGGTCAAATTCATCTCCGAAGCTTCCTAAGCTCTCTGAGATAACTATCGTGAAACGGCGCTTCCCTCAGGGTGGCGCCGTTTTGTTGTCGTGTCTGCAAGTTTGCGCGACGTTTTTTATGCTTTGCGGTGATCTTCGAGTGTTAAGCTGACTTTATAAAGTTTGCTGGAGGAGATTTCCGCAATGATGATTTATCCCACAATGGAACTTCTGGACGGTCGCTGTGTGACGTTGGACAAAGGCGATCTGGACAGCCCGCAGATCTGGCATGTGGACCCAGTGGAAACAGCCAAAGGGTTTGCCGCATCTGGCGCAGAATGGATGCATTTGACAGATTTCAACGCGGTTCAGGGAAGCGATCAAAACGCCGAGCTGGTTGAAGAGATTATCCGCGGCGCGGGGCTGCCGGTTCAATTGGGCGGCGGTATGCGCTCCCGTGAGCAGGTTGAGCACTGGATCGAGAAAGGCGCGGGGCGGATCGTGCTTGGCACGTTAGCAGCCTATGATCCCAACACGGCGATTGAGCTGGCGCATGCCTATCCGGATCAGATCGTTCTGGCGGTAGATGTCTGGCAGGGGCAGGTGATGACCGAAGGCTGGCGCAAGGCGGGGGCCTTTGACCCGATTGCCTATGTGAATGCCTTCTCAGAGGCGCCGTTTGCCGGCATCGTTGTGACCGATATTGACAGTGATATGAGCGACGTTGAGGCACAGCTTGGTCTGATCTCAGGGGTCGCAGAGCAGAGTCGCTGGCCGGTGACCGCGAGCGGCGTGGTGCGTGGGGGCGACGATATTGCGCGTCTGAAATATGATCCGAACATTCAGGGAGTTCTGATTGGGCGCGCGTTGTTCCGCAAGTCGCTGACTGTGGAAGAGGCCCTGGACGTGGCCAAGCCGGAACCAGAGGCCGTGGCGGAGTTCCTGTAACCTTCGTTTCTGTCTTTGAGCACTTTGCGTTTTCTCGGATTGCGCTGCCCGACCGCTTCCTTCCTTCTCTCTGTGGTCTCAAGAGCAGTGTAATTCGGCCCCTGGCGGCCGACGCAAAGTGCTTAATGGCGTGATATCAGCAAAAGCCAGCGCACGCGCTCTTGCACGCCAAGGGCAATCCAAGCTATTTGGATGGGCAAATTGCCAAAGGCTAGGAGAGCAATATAATGCGTCGAGTAGTAGTCACCGGTCTCGGTTTGGTCACTCCGTTGGCTTCCGGGGTGGAAGAAAGCTGGACCCGTATTCTGGACGGACAGTCTGGTGCAGGCACCATCACCCGTTTTGATCCTGAGCGTGTGACCACCAAATACGCTTGCGAAGTGCCTTATGGCGACGGCAGCGATGGCACCTTCAATCCTGATGATTGGATGGCCCCAAAAGAGCGCCGTAAAGTAGATGACTTTATCCTTTATGGCCTTGCTGCGTCACAAATGGCGGTTGAGGATTCCGGCTGGAAGCCAGAAGACACGGAATCGCTTGAGCGGACAGGTGTGATGATCGGCTCCGGCATCGGTGGTTTGCAGTCGATTGAGCAGACCACGCTGCTGTTGAACGAAAAGGGCCCGCGTCGCGTGTCGCCGTTCTTCATTCCCGGCGCATTGATCAACCTGATCTCTGGTCAGGTGAGCATCCAGTACGGTTTTAAAGGGCCCAACCACGCGGTTGTGACTGCCTGCTCTACCGGCGCACATGCGATTGGTGATGCGGCCCGTCTGATTGCATCTGACGACGCAGATGTGATGGTCGCAGGTGGCGCGGAAGCGGCGATCTGCGAGATCGGCATTGCGGGCTTTAACGCTTGTAAGGCGCTGTCCACCAAATATACCGACGATCCCAAGAAAGCGTCGCGCCCCTATGATGCAGACCGTGATGGGTTCGTTATGGGCGAGGGTGCCGGCATCGTGGTGCTGGAAGAGTATGAGCACGCCAAAGCGCGCGGTGCGAAGATTTATGCCGAAGTGCTGGGCTATGGTCTGTCTGGTGACGCATACCACATCACTGCACCTTCTGAGACCGGTGAAGGCGGCGAACGCTCCATGCGTGCGGCGCTGAAGAAAGCGGGTCTTGAGCCAAAAGATCTGGACTACATCAACGCGCATGGCACCTCGACCATGGCCGACACCATCGAACTTGGCGCAGTTGAGCGCCTGATGGGCGAGCATGCGAGCAAAGTGACCATGTCTTCGACCAAGTCGATGACGGGCCACTTGCTGGGGGCTGCAGGTGCGATTGAGGCGATCTTCTCGATCCTTGCGATCCGCGATCAGGTGGCTCCGCCCACGATCAACTTGGACACGCAGGCCGTAGAAACCCCGGTTGACCTTGCGCCAAATGCAAAACGTGAGCGTGAGATCAATGTTGCGCTGTCCAACAGCTTTGGCTTTGGTGGCACGAACGCATCGGTGATCTTCGGAAAGGTTGACTAATGTGGCGAGCCGTCGCGTCTAACGCGCTGACGTTGCTGATTGTGGCGCTGTTCCTTTTGGGCGGCGTCATTCTCTTTGGACAGTCGACATATCGCGCAGAGGGGCCGCTTTCGGAGCCCGTGTGTCTGCGTGTGCAGAGTGGCTCAAATATGAGCCGCGTTTCTCAAGATCTCGAAAACCGTGGGGCGATTGCAAATGGCATGCTGTTTCGCATCGGTGCCGATTATGCGGACAAGGCGGATCAGCTGAAAGCTGGTGCTTTCCTTGTGCCTGCGGGCGCGTCGATGGAAGAGATTGTCGATATCGTGACCCGTGGCGGCGCGAGCACCTGCGGCACCGAAGTGGTGTATCGTGTGGGTGTGACCCGCAAACTCGTGCAAGTGCGTGAGCTGGATCCGGCGACAGGCAGCTTTGTGGAAGTTGTGTCTTTCAACCCGGCAGAAGAGGAAGCCCCTGCCGCCTTTGACCGTGTGCGGGCGGAAGCAGACACGCGCTATCGCATTGCCGTGGCCGAAGGTGTGACCAGCTGGCAGGTGATGGATTCGCTCAACAACATCGACTTGCTGACCGGTGAGATCGCGCGCCCTGAAGAGGGCAGCCTTGCGCCAGACAGCTATGAGGTGCGTGTGGGCGACAGCCGCGAAAGCGTGATTGCAAGGATGCAGAACGCTCAAGAAGTGCTTTTGGCGGCAGCTTGGGAAAGTCGCGCCGATGATGTGCCTCTGAACAGCGCTGAGGAGCTTCTGATCCTTGCGTCGATCATTGAGAAAGAAACCGGGGTTGCTGAAGAGCGCCGTCAGGTGGCCAGCGTGTTTGCCAACCGTTTGGATCGGGGCATGCGTTTGCAGACAGACCCGACGGTGATCTATGGCGTGACCGAGGGCGTTGGCGTGCTTGGGCGTGGATTGCGCCAGAGCGAGTTGCGTGCAGCGACACCGTGGAACACCTACGTGATCGAAGGTCTGCCACCGACGCCGATTGCCAATCCGGGGCGCGCGAGTCTTGAGGCTGCGGCCAATCCCGATGAGACGCCGTATATCTTCTTTGTGGCGGATGGCACCGGGGGGCATGCGTTTGCCACAACTCTGGCTGAGCACAATCAGAACGTCGCCAGATGGCGGCAGATTGAAGCAGAACGCGCCAATCAGTGATGTGATGAAACAGAAACGCGGCTCCAATCGGGGCCGCGTTTTTCTTTGGCAGATAGAGACATTTGTCTGTCAGTCGAGATTTGTGATCTCAATTGCTGGCGGGTGTTGGAATGTGGTGTTGGCGGCGTCAGTTGCAGGGCCCTGCTGCACTGTGCCCAGGAGCCATAGTGCCGAGAAGGGCAACAGCCAAGCAGCGTGTCGCAGTGCTTTGCGTTTCCTCAATTGGCTCATGCGATCCACCCCAACTACAGCGCTCCAGTTTTCATACCTTTGCGCCAGAACGTATCAGGGGATCCTGGCGGGAATGTGGTGTCTTGTCTGTGCACTGGAAACAGAGTGTTTCTGGGGGATGTGCCGCGCGCAACACATCGCGTTCGCCTCGTTATATCATTGTAAATATTTAATAATTTGACTGATTTCATGCCGTGAACTAGCGTTTTGTGGTGCTGGAGTACCGATGATTGGCCCAATGCGCGTAGCTGACTTGGGTGATCTGGATGACACATGCGGAGGGGATCACTGCGCATAGAGGTAACGAGCATAGATGACACAACATTTTTCGCCAGCGGATGAGCGCGCGCTGGACCCAGAGCTGCGTGTATTGAAGCGAACTTTGTTTGACTTAAACCAAGACCTGTTGCGGCTTCATGCGGCTTTGCGGGCGGAGGATTTGGGCAAACTTCGCGATACAGCAATGCTCTTTGGGCATTTGCGCCAGTGCATTCGACTGGCCCTTTTGATGGAGACCGACCTTGAAGAACGCGACGCAAGAACGGGCCATGCAGCCCGAAGCAACCCCCTCGATCTCGATGCGGCACGGACTGCGATCCGGTGCCGCCTGGATCGCCTCCGAACCTGCCGAGGTGCAGGCAGCGTTTCTGGACAGCTTGAGTGAGGGGGAGCTATTGGCGCTCCCTTTTTTGTTTGATTTCTGGGCGTTGCCGCATCAGTTGCCGCCGGAGAGCAACTGGAAGACCTGGGTGATCCTTGGCGGACGCGGCGCGGGGAAGACCCGCGCCGGTGCGGAGTGGGTGCGCAGCATGGTGGAAGGGGCGCAGCCGCAGGATTTGGGGCAGGCACGGCGGGTGGCGCTGGTGGGGGAAACCATCGACCAAGTGCGCGAGGTGATGATTTTTGGAGTAAGTGGTTTGATCGCTTGTGCGCCGCCTGATCGTCGCCCCGTGTGGGAGGCCGGGCGTCGCAGGTTGGTGTGGCCCAATGGCGCGATTGCGCAGGCGTTTTCTGCCCATGACCCAGAAAGTTTGCGTGGGCCGCAGTTTGATGCGGCTTGGGTGGATGAGTTGGCCAAATGGCGCAATGGGCAGGAAACCTGGGATATGCTGCAGTTTGCACTGCGCTTGGGGGACAATCCGCAACAGGTGGTGACAACCACACCGCGCAATGTTGGTGTGTTGAAGACACTTCTGAAAGCTGACAGCACAGTGCAGACCTCTGCGCCTACCGAGGCCAACCGGGCCTATCTGGCGGAGAGCTTTCTGCGAGAGGTGGAAGCACGCTATGCCGGCACGCGGCTTGGGCGGCAGGAGTTGGCAGGAGAGCTGCTTGAGGACACAGACGGTGCGTTGTGGACACATGGCCAGATGGATGGGCTTCGGTGCGAGGCGTTGCCTGAAATGGATCGCATTGTGGTGGCGGTGGATCCGCCTGTGAGTGGCCATGCTGGCTCCGATGAATGTGGGATCATCGTGGTTGGTGCGCAGACCAAAGGGCAAGTGCAGGATTGGCGTGCCTGGGTGCTGGATGATGTCAGTGTGCGGGCTGCAAGCCCGGATGCCTGGGCGCGGGTGGCGCTGACAGCGATGGAAAGCTGGGGCGCAGATCGTCTGGTGGCTGAGGTCAATCAGGGCGGTGATTTGGTGCAGTCGGTCATCAATCAGATTGATCCGCTTGTGCCGTATAAAGCGGTGCGCGCCAGCCGGGGGAAAGTCGCACGATCGGAGCCTGTGGCGGCGCTCTATGAGCAGGGGCGCGTGATGCATATGGCCGGGCTTGAAGCGCTGGAGGACCAGATGTGTGAGATGACCACACGGGGGTTCGTAGGCCAGGGCAGCCCGGATCGCGTGGACGCGCTGGTCTGGGCGTTGCATGAACTGATCATCGCTCCCTCTGCGCATTGGCGGCGGCCGCGCCTGCGTGAGTTGTGACATACGCAACATCCACCGTGCGGTCGTGAAGTCTCAAGTTAAGATTAATTTTAGATACCTAGAGTTGTCCAAAGCGTCTGGAGCGCTGCGGGCCAAGACAGTTGCAAAAGCCTTGATGAGTGGGAGCTGCAGACAATGCTAGGAAAGATCTTTCAGCGTGATACAGAGCAGGACGCGGCCGTCGCTGCGGCGCAAAAGAAAAAGGCGAGCGCAACGGGAAAGGTTGTGGCCTGGCACAGCGCTGGTCGCATTGCCTGGAGCCCTCGGGACACGGTGTCGCTGACCCGCACGGGGTTTGCGGGCAACCCGGTTGGATTTCGCTGTGTGCGTATGATTGCAGAGGCGGCGGCGGCTTTGCCGTTGGTGCTGCAGGACAAAGATCAACGATTTGAAACACACCCGGTCCTCGCGCTGTTGGCACACCCCAATGGCGGACAGGGTCATGCGGAGCTGTTTGAAGCGCTTTACGGGCAGCTGTTGCTGTCTGGGAACAGCTATCTTGAAGCTGTCAGCAGCGCGGCGGGTTTGCCGATGGAGCTGCATGTGCTGCGCTCTGATCGAATGAGTGTGGTTCCGGGCAGCGATGGCTGGCCGGTTGGGTATGAATATGCGGTGGGGGCGCGCAAACACCGCTTTGCCGTGGGGGAGCTTTCCCCGATTTGTCATATCAAGATGTTTCATCCGCAAGATGACCACTACGGGTTGTCGCCAATGCAAGCCGCAGCCACGGCGTTGGATGTTCATAACAGCGCGTCGCGCTGGTCCAAAGCGTTGCTTGACAACGCCGCGCGGCCTTCTGGTGCAATCGTTTATCAGGGCCACGACGGGCAGAGCAGTTTGAGCAATGATCAATATGATCGACTGGTCAGCGAGATGGAGAGCCATCATCAAGGCGCGCGCAATGCGGGGCGTCCCATGCTGCTAGAGGGTGGGCTGGATTGGAAACCTATGGGGTTTTCGCCAAGTGATATGGAGTTCCAGAAAACAAAAGAGGCGGCAGCGCGTGAAATTGCGCTGGCCTTTGGGGTACCTCCGATGCTGCTGGGTATTCCCGGGGATGCGACCTATGCGAATTATCAGGAAGCCAATCGGGCGTTTTACCGTTTGACGGTGCTGCCCTTGGCCAGCCGGGTTGCAGCGGCTGTGGGCAGTTGGCTGGCGCAGCATTTTGGCGAAGCGGTGCAACTCAAGCTGGATTTGGATCAGGTCCCGGCACTTGCCCCTGAAAGGGAGGCCCATTGGGCGCGCATCGCTGGTGCGGATTTCTTAAGCGATACGGAGAAACGCGCGATGCTTGGTTTGCCGGCGCGTGACGATGGGAGTGCAGATGCGTGAGCCGCGCTATGGGTTTGAGCACTTTGAGTGCGCGCCCGGGCTGCGATTAGAGGCGCATGAACGGGTGGCGAAGTTGCAGTTTGATAGTTTGAACCGCCGATTGGACAAGATTGAGCAACTTATCGAGAGGCTGGAGCGGCGGTTGTGGCTGACGGTTTATGGCGTGGTCGGCGTGATCCTGTCGCAGGCCATCCAGTCGTTGATGAATGTGTCGCCATGAGGCGGGGTCGGGGGCATGAGAGGGAAGTAGATGCAGCAAGAGACGGAACTTGAAACCAAATTTGCGCAGGTCGGGCACGGGCTGACGGTAGAGGATGGCAATGTGATTGCCGGATACGCCAGTCTCTTTGGTGCACCTGATCAGGGAGGCGATGTGGTGCAGCGCGGTGCCTATGCAAAGTCATTGAAGGCGCTTCTGGACAGCGGGCGGCAGGTCAAAATGCTGTGGCAGCATGATCCGCGCATGCCCATCGGTATCTGGGATGAGGTGCGCGAGGACAGTAAGGGGCTTTGGGTTAAGGGGCGTCTGCTTGAAAGTGTGGCCAAAGGGCGCGAGGCGGCGGCTTTGATCGCAGCAGGTGCCATTGACGGATTGTCCATCGGCTATCGCACGCAGAAGGCAACGACAGGATCCAAGGGGCACAGGCTTTTGCAGGAGCTCGAACTTTGGGAAGTGTCGCTGGTGACATTTCCGATGCTGCCGTCTGCACGATTGACGGCCAAAGATGGGGGCACCCCCTGTGCTTTACGCGCGATGGTGGCGGCCTTTGAAGAAGCCAGCCGGGTGATCGCTGCGCGTTAGAGCGCGCGGAACAACAGAAGTGAGAACAGAACAATGACCAAAACCGAGAGTGAGTCTCGGGTCGGAGAAGATGTGCCTTCGATCCAGGGTGTGACCAAAGTCATGAAGGAATTTATATTTAACTTCAGAGATTTCACGTCCGAAATTCATGCAGATCTGAAACAGCAGAAAGAGCGATTGACCATGTTAGAGCGCAAATCCATTTCCGCGGCGCGGCCGCATCTGGCAGCAGCAACCGATTTTGACGCCCCTCACCAGAAGGCCTTCGATGCCTATCTGCGAACAGGTGACGATGATGGATTGCGCGGGCTGGAGCTTGAGGGCAAGGCGATGTCGGCAAGTGTGAACAGCGATGGCGGATACCTGGTGGACCCGCAGACGGCAGAAACCATTCAGTCGGTACTCAATAGCACAGCGAGCATTCGCGCGATTGCCAATGTGGTGACTGTGGAAGCAGGCTCCTATGATGTGCTGATTGACAGTTCTGATGTGGGGGCAGGCTGGGCGGATGAGACCAGTGCCACTGCGGAGACCGGTACGCCAAATATCGAACGTATCGCCATTCCGCTGCATGAGTTGTCTGCTTTGCCCAAAGCATCACAGCGGTTGTTGGATGACAGCGCCTTTGACATCGAAGGATGGCTGGCTGCGCGGATTGCCGACAAGTTCACACGCGCAGAGGCGGCGGCCTTTATCACAGGGGATGGCGTGGACAAGCCCACGGGTATTTTGACCCATCCCGCGGTTGCAAATGCCAGCTGGAGCTGGGGCAATATTGGCTATGTTGCGAGCGGTGCAGATGGGGCGTTTAACGGCCCGGATGCATTGGTGGAGCTGGTCTACGCGCTGGGGGCGCAGTATCGCGCCAATGGCAACTTCGTGATGAATTCGAAAACCGCAGGTGCCGTGCGTAAGCTGAAGGACGCGGACGGGCGTTTCCTGTGGTCAGATGGTTTGGCGGCGGGTGAGCCAGCGCGGCTTCTGGGGTATCCGGTGTTGATTGCCGAAGATATGCCCGACATTGCGAGCGGCGCAGATGCAATTGCCTTTGGCGATTTCGCAGCGGGCTACACCGTGGCGGAGCGGCCTGATCTGCGGGTGTTGCGCGACCCCTTCAGCGCCAAACCGCATGTGCTGTTTTACGCCACCAAACGTATTGGCGGAGATGTGAGCGACTTCGCTGCCATCAAGCTGCTGCGGTTCGCAAGCGCGTAATTTGTGGGTGGGATCGGGGAAGATCTTCTGATCCCCGGGCGCGCGTCGGACTGCATCACGTTGTCTGGCTGACCCCCTCCGTTGCAACAACGTGAGGACGCGCGCCTTTCTTGCGATCGGCGAAATTTTGGAGTTTTTCCATGATGTTAATCGAAGAAGCTACGGTGCCAGTTTCGGCGTTGCCGGTGAGCGCCTTCAAAGACCACCTGCGGCTTGGGAGTGGTTTCACTGAGGACAGTCTGCAGGATGATGTTCTGGAGAGCTTTCTGCAGGCTGCGATCAGCGCAGTTGAGGCCCGCACGGGAAAGGCGTTGTTTCGGCGTAGCTTCAGCTGGACGGTATATGGATGGCGTGATGGGGTGGCGCAGGGGTTGCCGGTTGCACCAGTCAGCGACATTTCAGAGGTCACGCTGACCGACACGCAAGGTGCGGCTGTGACGGTGGCTTCAAGCGCCTATCAGTTGGTGCAAGATATGCATCGCCCCTGCGTGCGCGGTGTAGCTGGTGGGCTGCCAAATATTCCAACCAACGGCAGCGTCACTTTGCGCTTTGAAGCGGGATTTGGTGCGACGTGGGAGGAGATTCCCGCAGATTTGCGACAGGCGGTGCTGCTGCTGGCGGCGCATTACTACGAGTTTCGGCAGGAAACCACGCTGAGTGAAGGATGCATGCCCTTTGGTGTGACGAGCCTTCTGGAGCGCTATCGCGCGGTGCGTCTTGGACTGGGGGAAGATCAATGAGCCCTGTTGTCAAAGCAGTGACCTTATCGCGCAAACTGGTGCTCGAACGTCCGCTCGCTGCGCCAGATGGGGCAGGTGGATTTGCGCGTAGCTGGGAAACGCTGGGAACGGTCTGGGCCGAGGTGCAGCCACGCAGCGGGCGGTCTCGAGATGGCGGTGAAATGTCGCTCAGCAGTGCGCGTTACAAGATCACCCTGCGTGCGACGCCGGTCGGATCAGAGCAGCGCCCGACCCCTGCGTGCCGTTTTCGAGATGGCGACAGGATTTTCACCATTGAGGCGGTGACAGAGGCGGACGGGGTGGGCCGTTATCTGGTTTGCCATGCCACTGAGGAGGTGGCGCAATGAGTTACGCGGCGGGAGCGGCCCTTCAGGAGGCGGTGTACCAGGCGCTGGTGGCTGACACTGGGCTGAATGCGCAGGTGGACGGTGCGATTTACGACGCCATGCCTGCAGGGCAGGTGCCCGCGCTTTTCGTTTCACTGGGCGCTGAAACAGTGCGGGACAGATCAGACAGTGATGGCGGGGGCGCTGAGCATCGGTTTGTTGTGTCGGTGATTTGTGAAGCCACAGGGTTTGCCCGCGCAAAATCTGCGGCGGTTGCGGCGAGCGATGTGTTGGTGGGCAATGGGCTCCCCTTGGCGCGCGGGCGGGTGGTGTTTCTGGTTTTTGACCGCGCCACGGCCCGGCGCGACACACAGAAAAATTTGCGCCGGATCGATTTGCGCTTTCGCGCGCGGATCGAAGACGATCAGAACTAGGTTTCGGAGAGAGATGATGGGTGCACAGAGCGGCAAAGATCTGTTGATCAAAGTGGATCTGACCGGGGACGGTCAGTTTGAAAGCGTGGCGGGGCTGCGTGCGACGCGGATCAGTTTTAACGCGGAAACCGTGGATGTGACCTCGCTGGAAAGTCAGGGCGGCTGGCGGGAGTTGCTGGCAGGGGCCGGGGTGAAATCGGCGTCGTTGAGCGGCTCTGGCGTGTTTAAAGACGCAGACACGGATGAGCGTGCGCGTCAGATTTTCTTTGATGGGGAAACCCCGGATTTTCAGGTTGTGATCCCGGACTTTGGCATCGTGGAAGGTGCGTTTCAGATCACTGCGATTGAGTATGCCGGCACGCATGACGGTGAGGCGACTTATGAAATCTCGATGGCCAGCGCCGGCGCGCTGAGTTTTGCGGCAGCGTGATATGGCCAATCCTTATGCCGGCGAGGTGTCGCTGACGCTGGATGGGCGACGCCATGTGCTCAAACTGACGCTGGGAGCGCTGGCAGAGCTTGAGGCGCAACTTGGCGATGACACGCTGATCGCGCTGATCACACGTTTTGAGAGCGGGAAATTTGCCAGCCGTGATGTGTTGGCCCTTGTCGTCGCTGGGTTGCGTGGCGGGGGATGGTCCGGTGATGCGCGGGACTTGATGCAAGTGGAGATTGCGGGTGGGCCGCTGGAGGCGGCCCGTGTGGCGGCACAGCTGTTGATTGGCGCCTTTGGAGCCCCGGAGGACGAAGGAACGCGCGGTGAAAATGGCACGGTTTGATTGGCCTGCTTTGATGCGTGCCGGGATCGGAGGCCTGAAGTTGAAACCGGCAGAATTCTGGGCGCTGACGCCAGCGGAACTGGCGCTCTTGCTAGGTGCGGGACCCGCGCAGAGCACTCTCAGTCGGGCAGGCCTGAATGCGTTGCTGCGCAGCTATCCAGACAAGAACGCGGAGGCAGAAGATGGATGATTTTGACAGTTTTGACGGTCAGATAGAAGCGCTTGAGGGCAGTCTTGGCGACGCGGCGGCGATGGTCGCTGGCTTTGATGGTGCATTGCGACGGATGCAGCAGTCTTTGAACGCAACAGGCCAGGATGCAGCGATGCTGGAAAAGAGCATGAACAGGGGCCTGCGTCGGGCGTTTGATGGTCTGGTTTTTGATGGGGCCAAATTGTCGGATGTTTTGAGCAATTTGGCGCAGAACATGGTGAATGCGGCGTATCGCAGTGCGGTGCGCCCGGTTCAGGATCAACTGGGCGAGGCTCTCGCGGGGGGCGTGGGAAACCTTCTGGGGGGACTCTTGCCGTTTGCAGATGGTGCTGGCTTCACGCAGGGCCGGGTGATGCCCTTTGCCAATGGGGGTGTTGTCAGTGGACCTGTGAGCTTTCCGATGCGCGGGGGGCGTGGGTTGATGGGGGAAGCAGGGCCAGAGGCAATCCTGCCGCTTTCACGTGGGCCTGATGGCAAGCTGGGGGTGCGCAGCGCGCAGCAAGCCGGCTCGGTGCAGGTGGTGATGAATATCTCAACCCCGGATGCCGAGAGTTTTCAGCGCTCCAGAGGGCAGATTGCAACGCAAATGAGCCGCGCTTTGGCGCGAGCGCAGCGCAACAGATAGGGGGCGGCATGAGTTTTCACGAGGTGCAATTTCCAACCACACTGAGCTTTGGCTCGGTTGGCGGTCCGCAGCGACGCACAGAGGTGGTGACGCTTGTGAATGGGTTTGAAGAACGCAACACCCCCTGGGCGCATTCACGACGCAGCTATGATGCAGGGTTGGCGATGCGCTCGGTAGACGATTTGGGTGTTTTGATCGCGTTTTTTGAGGCGCGGCAGGGACAGCTCAATGGGTTTCGCTGGAAGGACTGGGCTGACTATAAATCTTGCCCAGTGTCGCAGCAGGTTGGGTTTGAGGATCAGGTGATCGGGTTGGGGGATGGAATCACCACCATGTTTCAGCTTCAGAAAACGTATGAGTCGGGCGCGCAGCAATATGTACGGCCGATCCACAAACCTTTGGGCGGGACGGTTCAGATCGGCATGGATGGCGTGTTGCAAGCGCTTGGGCTGGATTTCACGGTCGACAGCGCAACTGGGATCGTGCGCTTTGAAGACGCACCTGCTGCTGGCGCTACGATCACCGCTGGTTTTGAGTTTGATGTGCCCGTGCGGTTTGACACGGATCAAATTCAGACAAGCGTTGCCAGCTTCAAGGCGGGTGATGTGCCCAACGTACCGATTGTCGAGGTGCGGGTCTGATGGCGTTTCAGCAGGAGCTATTGGCGCATTTACAGAGCGGTGCCACAACGGTCGCGCGGGCATGGGGGATTGTGCGCAAAGATGGTGTGCGTCTGGGCTTTACGGACCACGATCGGGATTTGAGCTTTGAAGGATTTGAGTTTCGCGCTTCAACTGGTTTGACGGCAAGTGCGCTTGAGCAGGGCACGGGGCTTGCGGTGGACAATAGCGAGGCTGTTGGAGTGCTGAGTGACGCGTCAGTGCGATCAGAAGACATTGCGGCGGGCCGCCTTGATGGTGCCGAGGTGATCTGCTGGCTGGTCAACTGGGCACAGACCTCTGAGCGCAGCGTTCTGTTTCGTGGCGCGCTTGGAGAGCTGCGGCAGGCTGGCGGTGCTTTTGTAGCGGAGTTGCGCGGATTGTCTGAACGGCTGAATATGCCGCGTGGGCGGGTTTATCAGCGGGCGTGCTCCGCTGTTTTGGGGGATATGCGCTGCGGCATAGATGTGCGAGATCCGGCTTTTTCCGTGGAGGCTACGCTGGTCTCTCAAGCGGATCGACGGGTGTTTCGCTTTGATGACTTAGAGAATTTTGCGGCGGGGTGGTTCACCCATGGGCAATTGCGTGTGTTGAGCGGTGAAAGCCTCGGGCTGACCGGTTTGATAAAGCGCGACGTTTCTGAGCCAGACAGCCGGGTGATCGAGTTGTGGGAGGCCTTGCCGCTTGATGTTATGGCCGGAGACCAGCTGCGCCTGATTGCGGGCTGCGACAAGCGATTTTCGACCTGTGGCGCAAAATTTGACAATCGTCTGAATTTTCAGGGCTTTCCTGACATTCCCGGAGAAGATTGGATCACCAGCTATCCCACCAAAACGGGCAACAACAGCGGGGGGAGCTTGCGATGAACACAGCAGACGGAGCCCTGGTCGTGGACATTGCGCGGCGTTGGATTGGCACACCCTATCGCCATCAGGCGAGTGCCTTAGGGGCCGGCGCGGATTGTCTTGGCCTGATACGCGGCGTGTGGCGCACGCTCTATGGGCAGGAGGCCGCTTTGGTGCCGCCTTATACGCGAGATTGGTCTGAGGCGCGCGGTCAAGAGGTGCTTTGGCAAGCTGCCGCGCGCTATTTGATACCCAAATCGCTGTCGGAGGAAGCTGCAGGGGATGTGCTGTTGTTTCGGATGAAATCAGGCGCTGTGGCCAAACACTTGGGCATTGTGGCGCGTTTGGGAGACATGGCCAGCGTGATCCATGCATACGGCGGCCATGCGGTTGTCGAAAACGCGTTGAGCTTACCCTGGCGGCGGCGCATTGTGGGGCGATTTGCCTTTCCGGCGCCTGAGGAGGGCGACACATGGCAACTGTGATTTTGGCTGCTGCGGGCGCAGCGATTGGGGGCTCTATCGGTGGCACTGTTGCGGCAGGGATCACAACAGCGGCAGTGGGCCGCTTTGCAGGCGCAACGGTTGGCAAGCTGATCGATCAGAGTTTACTTGGGGGCGGTGCTGATGTTGTTGAAACCGGCAAGGTTGAGCGCTTTCGCCTCACAGGATCTGCTGAAGGGGCCGCGCAGGCGCGGGTCTTTGGACGGGTGCGCCTGCCGGGTCAAGTGATCTGGGCGACGCGGTTTCTGGAAACGGTCACAGAAACCGAAGGGGGCGGAGGTAAGGGGCGGCCAAGCCAGCCAAAGACCGTGAGCTACAGTTATTCCGTGTCTTTGGCGATTGCGCTTTGTGAAGGGGAAATCGCGCGGGTTGGGCGTGTCTGGGCGGATGGCATTGAAATCTCGCCCAATGATCTGACACTGCGTGTGCATTATGGCACGGGAGATCAATTGCCGGATCCTAAAATTGAAGCTGTCGAAGGTAGCGGGGCTGTGCCTGCGTTTCGTGGCACTGCCTATGTGGTGATTGAAGATCTAGAGCTCGCGCCTTTCGGCAACCGCGTGCCTCAGTTCAGTTTTGAAGTGGTGCGCCCAACGCCGAAATCGGTTCCAAGTCATGTGTCCGATTATGCAGAAACTGTGCGGGCTGTAGCCCTGATGCCGGGCACGGGGGAGTACGCTTTGGCAGAGACGCCGGTTTATCTGCAACGGGACGGCGGGGAAACACGCGCAGCCAATGAGAATACGCCGTCTGGTAAGGCTGACCTTGTGACATCTATTGATGCGCTCACCGAAGAGCTGCCCAATTGCAAGGCTACGTCGCTGATTGTCAGTTGGTTTGGCGATGATCTGCGGGTGGGACATTGTACGCTGCGCCCCAAAGTGGAGCAGAGCGATGTGGATGGGGAGGCGATGCCCTGGCGGGTCGCGGGTGTGAACCGCAGTGCAGCGCAGGAGGTTGCAAAGCTTGATGGGCGGCCTGTCTATGGAGGCACACCTTCAGACGCGTCTGTGATCCAAGCGATCCGCCATTTGCAGGGCGCTGGGCAGGAGGTGATGTTTTACCCCTTTATCTTGATGGAACAGCTCGCGGACAATGGGCGCGCGGATCCTTGGAGTGATGACACGGATCAGCCTGTTCTGCCGTGGCGGGGGCGGATCACTCTTTCCAAGGCGCCAGGGCAGACAGGCTCTCCGGATGGAACCGCGACAGCAGAGGGAGAGGTTGCCACGTTCTTTGGCACTGCACGCGCGGTGGACTTTCAGGTTTCCACAGAGGGCGTGAGCTACGCTGGTCCTGATGAATGGTCCTACAGGCGGTTCATTTTGCACAACGCGGCGCTGTGCGCCGCTGCTGGTGGCGTTGATGCGTTCTGTATTGGTTCGGAAATGCGGAGCCTTACGCAGATCAGAGGAGCCGCCGGATTTCCGGCAGTGACCCAGTTGATCGCGCTTGCTGCAGAGGTGCGTGCCTTGCTCGGTCCGTCGGTGAAGATTGGCTATGCCGCAGATTGGTCAGAGTACTTTGGGTATCAGCCACAGGATGGCAGTGGGGATGTTTATTTCCATCTTGATCCGCTTTGGGCGGATGATGAGATCGATTTCATTGGGATCGATAACTATATGCCACTGTCTGACTGGCGCGATGACGTTGGCCATATCGACGGAGCAATTTGGGATGCGGTGCACAACATTGAATACCTAAAGACCCAAGTGGCCGGAGGAGAGGGCTATGACTGGTATTATCCGTCACAAGAGGCGCGGGATGCGCAGGCTCGCAGCCCCATTGAAGATGGCGCCTACGGTGAACCCTGGGTGTTTCGCTACAAAGATATCAAAAACTGGTGGTCCAATCCCCATCATGACCGTGTTGCTGGCATGCGACAAACGTCTCCGACGGACTGGATCCCAGGTTCAAAGCCCATCTGGTTTACGGAAATAGGCTGTGCCGCGATTGATCGGGGCACCAATCAGCCCAATAAGTTCCTGGATGAGAAATCTTCGGAGTCTGCGCTTCCATATTATTCGCGTGGCATTCGGGATGACTTGATGCAGCAGTCTTACTTGCAGGCCTTGCACGAATATTGGAATGTTGAGGCGCATAACCCGCTGTCAGACATTTATGATGCGCCAATGCTGGATACGGCACGCATGTTTGCATGGGCATGGGATGCGCGCCCGTTTCCTGCGTTTCCCAATGAGCGCAACTTGTGGACCGATGGGGGAAACTATGCCAAGGGGCATTGGCTGAATGGGCGCGCAACCAATCGCACGCTTGCAGCAGTTGTTGAGGAGATTTGCGTGGCCTCCGGTGTCGCGCACTATGATGTTTCTGGTCTTTACGGTGTTGTGCGCGGATATGTGCAAGCTGACGTGGCTGATGGTCGTGCGGCATTGCAGCCTTTGATGTTGCGCCATGGGTTTGATGCGTTTGAGCGCGATGGGGTTCTGCATTTTGCGATGCGGGGCTTGCGAGATGACAATGCACTCACAGAAGACAAACTAGCGCTTTCAAGCGATATAGATGGGGACTGGGAGCTTAGTCGTACTGCGGATGCAGAGTTGGCAGGACGTGTGCGGCTGAACTTCACATTGGCTGAGCGGGATTTCGATGCGGTCTCTGAGGAAGCGATCCTGCATGATGAGGCAAGCTTTGCCGTTTCTCAAAGTGAAGTGCCAGAAGTGATGACACGTGGTGAGGGACGCCAGACAGCAGAGCGCTGGTTGGCAGAAGCGCGCGTGGCACGGGATCGTGTGAAGCTGGCTTTGCCGCCCAGCCGAATGGATCTGGGCGCCGGGGATGTGGTCACCCTCGCTCATACAGAGATCGCGCAACAGAGTTTCCGACTCGACCGGGTAGCGCAACAGGGCGCGCAGGTGCTTGAAGGCGCCAGGGTCGAACGCGCGATCTATAGAGTGTCAGAGGCCGAGAGTGATCCGCCGCGCGGAAATGGGTTTCGGCCGCCTGTGCCGGTGCGCACGCTGTTTCTGGATGTGCCGCTGATGACAGGTGATGAAATTCCTCATGCGCCTCATATCGCCTGTACGGCCAATCCATGGCCGGGGCGTGTGGCTGTCTATGCAAGCGATACAGAGAATGGCTATACCTTAGATCAGCTGCTGGAAAGTCCGGCAACAATCGGGATTACGCGGTCTCCGCTGTTGGCAGCCTCAGCTGGTCGCTTGGACAAAGGCGCTGGGCTTGATGTGGAGTTGATCCACGGCGCCTTACAGAGCGTGTCTGACCTTGGGCTTCTGAATGGTGGCAATCTCTCCTTTGTCGGGGATGGGGCGTCGGACAATTGGGAAGCGATTCAGTTTCAGCGCGCCGAGCTGATCGGACCAAACCGCTTTCGGCTTTCGGGACGGTTGCGCGGGCAGTTGGGCACCGAAGGCAATATCCATACCGAATGGCCAGAAGGCAGTTACGTTGTGTTTGTGTCCGAGGCCATCACGCAACTCAATTTGCCACGCAGATATCGGGGGGCGTTGCGGAACTATCGCGTGGGACCGGCGCAGCGTGCGCTCTCTGATGCGACATACCGGCGGTACACAGAGGCGTTTGATGGCATTGGGTTGCGTCCTTATGCGCCCGTGCATCTTCGGATAACACAAGTCGCAAACGGCGCGCTCGCTGTGCGATGGATCAGACGCACGCGGATTGATGGTGACAATTGGGACGGTCTTGAGGTGCCGCTGGGGGAAGAAACAGAGGCCTATCTGCTGCGTGTTTATGCTGGCGATGCGCTCATCCGCGAAGAACAGGTGTCTGTTCCGGCATGGACATATGCGCAAGAGATGCAGAGCGCAGATGGCTTTGGCGCTGAGGGCCGTATCGAAGTGGCGCAGATCTCTGCTGTGTTTGGTCCGGGGCGTTGGGCATCAATTTCTGTTTAATCGCCTGAAATGAGGTGTTCCATTCACGGTGGTTTTATGCGCAATCACACCTTTGAATTTGGCGCTGGGCAACTACCTAGTGTAAACTGGCGGGAACAGAAAGGTGTGACCATGGCTGAGATGCAACCCAAAGTGACCGAGCTAGATCCGGTTTGGCAGCAGATCACGCGTGAAGCCCAAGAGGCAGTGCGTGAGGAACCCCTGATGGGGGGATTGGTGCACGCCTGTGTGTTGCACCATCAGACGATAGAACGCGCACTGAGTTATCGTTTTGCGGCAAAGCTGTCGTCTAATGAGATGTCGATGGTGATTTTGCGAGAGATTGCCGATGAAGCTTTTGCTGCGGACCCGTCATTGTCTGCCGCAGCGCGCGCCGATCTTATGGCGATCTACGAGCGAGATCCGGCCTGCCACCGCTTATTGCAGCCAATCCTCTACTTCAAAGGCTACCAGGCTGTTCAAGCCTACCGTATCGGGCATTGGCTGTGGAAGCAGGGGCGCTTTGATCTGTCCTATTTCATTCAGATGCGCACCAGCGAAATCTTTGGTATCGACATTCATCCTGCCGCCAAAATCGGCAAAGGCATCATGATTGACCACGCCCATTCCATCGTGATCGGCGAAACAGCGGTGGTTGGCGACAATGTGTCGATGCTGCATTCGGTGACACTCGGCGGCACCGGCAAAGAGGAAGAAGACCGTCACCCCAAGATTGGGGACGGTGTTCTGATCGGCGCTGGAGCAAAGGTTCTGGGCAATATTCGTATTGGCCATTGCAGCCGTATTGCCGCTGGCTCAGTGGTGCTGCAAGAGGTGCCGCCCTGCAAGACCGTGGCCGGCGTACCCGCAAAAGTTGTCGGTGAAGCTGGGTGTGACCAGCCCGCAGTGAGCATGGATCAGGTTTTGTCAGGCGCAGGAAAGGCAAAGTAAACGCCTGATTAGATTTATGAAAAACGGCCTGGAACCCAATAAGTTCCAGGCCGTTTTTCGTTTGTCGTCTTAGGCGAGCATGGCCATTGGGTTCTCAAGATTGTCAACAATCGCCTGCAGCAGTTGCGCCCCTAAAGCGCCGTCGATCACGCGGTGATCCACAGACAGGGTCACCGACATCACCGTTGCCGCGCTGATTTGGCCGTCTTCGTCTACGATCGGTTTCTTGACACCGGCGCCGACGGCGAGAATTGCACCGTGGGGCGGGTTGATCACCGCGTCAAAGTTGTCGATGCCAAACATGCCTAGGTTGGAAATCGCAAAACTGCCGCCCTGATACTCATGCGGGGCCAGTTTACGGTCTCGGGCACGTGTGGCGAGGTCTTTCATCTCAGTTGATAGGGCGGACAATGACTTCATCTCCGCATCTTTCAGCACCGGCGTGAATAGGCCGCCTTCGATGGCGACCGCGACGGCCACATCGGAGGGTTTGAGCTTCAAAATCCGGTCGTTGGCCCAGACGGCGTTGGCATCCGGCACCTCTTGCAGGGCCAAAGCACACGCTTTGATGATGAAATCATTGACCGAGAGCTTTGCCCCGCGTTTTTCCAACTGTTTGTTGAGTTGGCTGCGGAAGGCCAGAAGCGCATCCAATTTGATGTCGCGCCGCAGATAGAAATGCGGAATCGACTGTTTGGCCTCTGTCAGGCGGGCGGCGATGGTTTTGCGCATGCCATCAAGGGCGACTTCCTCAAAGTCGCGGTCTGCATACATGCGCAGGACGGTATCTGCCTCAGGGCCGCTGGGCATCGGAGCGGTTTTGGCTGCTGGGGCAGGTGTTGCAGATACTTTGGCCGCGGCGGGGGCGGCGCTTGCGCCTTCTACATCAGCTTTCACGATCCGACCGCGCGGGCCGGAGCCTGTGAGTGTGGCGAGATCAATGCCTTTGTCAGCCGCTATTCTGCGCGCGAGCGGGGAGGCAAAGATACGATTGCCATCGGAGCTAACAGAAGCGGAAGGCGCAGGGGCGCTGGCAGCGGGTGTTTTGGGGGCCTCGGGTGCTTCTGCAGGCGCTGCCGATGGCATAGCTGCAGATGCGACGCCAATATCATCCGCGCTTTCGCCATCTTCGAGCAAAATCGCGATAACGGCGTTGACTTGAACCCCTTCAGAGCCTTCCGGGATCAGAATCTTGCCGACCACACCGTCTTCGACGGCTTCAAACTCCATCGTGGCCTTGTCGGTTTCGATTTCGGCCAGCAAGTCACCAGAGGACACTTCATCGCCCTCTTTGACGAGCCATTTGGCCAAAGTGCCTTCTTCCATCGTGGGGGAAAGCGCGGGCATGAGGATTTCTATGGGCATCTGCGTCTCTCCTCACCGATAGGTCACTTGTTTCACTGCCGCGATGACCTCATCGGTGGTCGTCAGCGCCAGTTTTTCGAGGTTTGCGGCATAAGGCATGGGCACATCTTTGCCGGTGCAATTGAGTACCGGGGCGTCCAGATAATCAAAGGCGCGCTGCATGATGGTGGCCGAGAGGTGGTTGCCGATGGAGCCGACGGGCCAGCCTTCTTCAACCGTAACGCAGCGGTTGGTTTTCATCACCGAGGCAATCACCGTGTCATAGTCAATCGGGCGCAGGGTGCGCAGGTCGATGATTTCGGCGGAAATGCCGTCTTCAGCCAGCTTATCCGCCGCCTCAAGCGCATATTGCATGCCGATGCCGAAGCTTACGATGGTGACATCGGAGCCTTCACGCCAGATGCGTGCCTTGCCAAAAGGAATGGTGAAATCCTCGATGTCTGGCACGTCAAAGCTGCGGCCGTACATGATCTCGTTTTCCAGGAAAATCACCGGGTTTGGATCGCGGATGGCGGATTTCAGCAAGCCTTTGGCATCTGAGGCCGAATAGGGCATCGCCACCTTCAAGCCCGGGATTTGAGCATACCATGCGGCATAATCCTGGCTGTGTTGCGCGCCGACGCGGGCAGCGGCACCGTTGGGGCCGCGGAACACCATGGGCGCGCCCATCTGGCCGCCGGACATATAGAGCGTTTTGGCAGCAGAATTGATAATCTGGTCAATGGCCTGCATGGCAAAGTTGAATGTCATGAATTCAACAATCGGTTTCAGCCCGCCAAAGGCCGCACCAACCGCGATGCCCGCAAACCCATGCTCGGTGATGGGGGTGTCAATCACCCGTTTGCCGCCAAATTCATCCAACAGACCCTGGCTGACCTTATAGGCGCCCTGATATTCGGCAACTTCCTCACCCATGAGGTAGACCTCGCCGTCGGCGCGCATCTCTTCGGCCATGGCGTCGCGCAGGGCCTCGCGCACGGTCTGAGACTTCATGGGGGTGCCTTCAGGCCAATCGGGGCTCAGATCAGGCGTGGGGGCCTCTGGAGCTGCGACAGAGGCGGGGGCCGCGCTGCTGGCCTCAACCGCAGGTACAGCGGCCTCAGCAGAAGCTGCGGCGGCTTCCAGTGTGCTGACGTCTTCGCCGTCTTCGGCAAGGATCGCGATTGCGGTGTTGACCGCGACACCTTCGGTGCCTTCAGCCACCAGAATTTTGCCGATGACGCCCTCGTCAACGGCTTCAAATTCCATTGTGGCTTTGTCGGTTTCAATCTCGGCCAAGATGTCGCCGGATTGTACGGTGTCGCCTTCCTTGACCAACCATTTGGCCAGGGTGCCCTCTTCCATGGTGGGCGACAGGGCTGGCATGAGAATTTCAGTAGCCATGATAAATGTCCTCTCGTCCGGGGCTTAGGCGTAAATGTCTGTCCAGAGCTCGGCCTCATCAGGCAGCGGGCTCTCTTTGGCAAAATCGGCGGAGGCGTTGACGATGGCTTTGATCTCTTTGTCGATCGCCTTCAGATCCTCTTCGCTGGCGTGCTTGCCGGTCAGCAGCATTTGACGCACGTTTTCAATGGGATCACGCTCCTCGCGCATCTTTTGCACCTCTTCGCGGGTGCGGTATTTTGCGGGGTCAGACATGGAGTGGCCGCGGTAGCGGTAGGTTTTTACTTCGAGGATATAGGGGCCTTTGCCCGCGCGGCAGTGTTTGACAGCGCGTTCGCCCGCGTCTTTCACCGCAAGCACATCCATGCCGTCGACCATTTCCCCTGGAATGCCAAAGGCTTCGCCGCGTTTGTAAATATCCTGTGAGGAGGTGGAGCGCGCCTGCGCGGTGCCCATGGCGTATTGGTTGTTTTCAATCACAAAGACCACGGGCAGATCCCAGAGGGCGGCCATGTTGAAGGTTTCATAGACCTGTCCCTGATTGGCGGCACCGTCCCCGAAGTAGGTGAAGGTCACGCGGCCGTTGTCTTTGTATTTGTCTGCAAAGGCGAGGCCGGCGCCAAGTGGCACCTGTGCGCCGACGATGCCGTGGCCGCCGTAGAAATGTTTTTCCTTTGAAAACATATGCATGGAGCCGCCTTTGCCTTTGGAATAGCCGCCCTCACGCCCGGTGAGTTCGGCCATCACACCATTGGCGTCCATGCCGCAGGCCAGCATGTGGCCGTGATCGCGATAAGAGGTGATGCGTTTGTCGCCTTCCTCTGTCGCCGCTTCCAGCCCCACCACAACGGCTTCCTGACCGATGTAGAGGTGGCAGAAACCGCCAATCAGACCCATGCCGTAGAGTTGTCCTGCTTTCTCTTCAAAGCGCCGGATCAGCAGCATGTCGCGATAGTATTGCGTGAGCTCTTCGCCCGAGACATTGGGCTTCTTTGCAGCACGTTTCGCCGCCATCGTGGTTCCTCCCAAGTGCTGGATGGTTTAACTTTAAACCATACTTGCGAAAATGGTAGCGGAAGCCCGTAGCGGTGGCGAGTGAAAAAAGCGTTTGATTTTCAGGGAGCTGACAGGATCAGCGGATCACCACTTCATCAGCCCGGATCATGCCAAGCACGTCGCGCACCTGTTGATCAAGCAGATCCAGATCCAGATAGCTGTCTGACAGGCGACGTGTAAGGTTTTCCATATGGGCAACCTCGGCCTGTGCAAGCGCGAGCTCTGCTTCGAGCTGCTGCTTTTCTGCGAGGATTTCGACACGACGGAACAGGCCATAGTCGCCCTGCACCGCGGCAAAGGTAAAATAGATCGCCAGCGCAAACGCCAAACCAAAAAACACAACAGCACCAAGAGCTGGGCGGGGGGATGTACCTGTCATTTTTGCCTCTAATGCGCCGTTTTCGGCGTCTTTGAACCAATATAGCCTAGGCGATTCGCGCTGTGAATTCCTTAAACACTTATTTAAGCATTTTTATAAAATGCGTTGTTTTAAGACTTCGAATCGCGTGATGCGTGCGGATCAGCCTATCTATCACTTATTAATGCTTTAGGCACGCAGCGTTCGGTGCCGGTTTTGTATTTGTCATCAGTGGCTTGCTTGAATTGTCGAAAAAAGTCTGAATTTCTTTTGTGTCAGCTCGGGTACGTTAACTTTTGCTCTGATGGCGTAAAACGGGTGTTTCGGTATTGCGTCGGTCCTGCGTCGGTATCGCGGCGGTGCGATTTTTCGGTGTTCTTGGGGGCGCTGAGAGTGTGAACCCTACGTGCGGTGCGGAAATCCGTTTTTTAAAAGGGGTGAAGTGCCCGCATAGTTGCGATATTGGAAAGTGATTCATGTCTGGCGCACGCTTTGTGTTTGTGCCGGAGCGATGACATCGCATGTTCAATTTACGAAATCAGCCTGACTAAAATGACCGAAACTTTTTTGTCTGACAATGTGCAGAACCTGGCCGGAACATGCACAGTTCCGCCTCAGAAACAGCCTTGGAAGCGGGTGCTCCCTGAGTTGTTTGTCCTCTCTCGTCTCAAGGTGATGGCTTTGTCCGCGTTGCCAGCGGTCTTCTGTGATTTTGTTTTGGGGGGTGGTGTTCTTTTTTGGGTCTCGCTGGTCTTTCCTGCCATCATGCTCGAGTCTTGCATTCGGTGCAGCCGGACTGCGCCGAAGCGTGAAATCGAACGCTACCATGAAGGGCGCAAAAACGTACTGTTGAGTGCCGAGGAGCTGCAGGCACTCAATCTGTGCGCGCGATTTACCTATCGTGATAAGGGCTGGTATCACACTTACGAAAATTACCCGTTTTGGGACCGTAAAGCTGGTTATGACGACCCTGCGTTTTCTGAGACGCGCCCCTATCAGCACCAGAATTTCGACTACTCAGAGCACCTGATGCATGCGCTCAAGCGGGATTGGGGGATTTCATCCAAACAGGCCGCGCTTTCGATGATCCATGATCTGCGGGATGGCAGGCTGCACCGCACCGCGGCGGTGACACTGTTCAATCAAGAAGGGTTCGACATTGTCTATGACCTCTTGGCAGACATGAGCGGTGCGCCACACAACAGCTTTCATCCGGTGTTTTTCCCAGAGGAGGAGGCCGCAGACTCGGGAGAGATGCTGGGGCAGTCGATGGCTGCCGCGCTGGATCAGTTTGGTCTGGATGAGGCGACTTTCTTTAAGGCGATCGCAGACAAATGCGCCGAACTTGATGACCCTGAGACGCTGAAACCGCATGGGGATGCGCGCGACCAGATGTTTCAGATTGTGCGCCATATTGGGCGATTGGCAGTGCGCAACGATGTGCGCAATATGTTCTTGTTTGACAAGGAGACCATTGATCGCGTGCTCTATCCGCAGGGAGAGCTTGATCTGTTGTCGCTGGGGTGGGGCTTTGATCTGAGCCGGGGGATGTTCCTGCTGCGACGCGCCTATGCGGCTGGTTTTCTGACACGCGAAGAGCTGCAACATGAGCTGCCAGCTTATCGGAAGATTGCCAGTGCAGCGTTTCCAGATTGGAATGCGTATTTTTGCAGCGAAGCCATCGGCTTTCTGTCCTGGAAAGTCCAGAAATCAGACACATCAGAAGCCTACGCCGCTGCGGCAAAAGCCGCAGAGGAATGCCACATGGCACTGCGTCAGCAGTTTCCGATTGATCATCAGGTGCCCTGGCCGGAGGCGGATGACGCGGCACAGGACGCACTCAAGGGTATTTTTGACGGTGGTGAGGTGAATCCGTTTTTCATGCCGCAAACCCTTGGTGCAAAGGTGACGACGGTGCTTTCGCTTGACGAGATTGTTCAGCCGGAGGGGGCGCTGCTGCATTGAGGCGCTGCGTCTTTTGCAGCGTTTTCGGTGGTCGGGTCTTTCACAGCCGCAGTAGCAGGCACAAAAAAAGGTGCGCAGAATATGCGCACCTTTTTGTTTTGATGTGAGAGTCGCTTAGCCTGCGACGGAGGCTTGATAGATCGTGTCGATGGAGCCCGCGATCATGTCGTTGAACTCGTCTTCGGTCTGCTGTGCAGAGAGACCTTCGGTCAGCGCACGGGAGAAGCTGGCAATCATGCCGGTGTTTTCAGACAGACGCGCGTTGGCTTCTTCGCGGCTGTAGCCACCGGAGAGAGCCACAACTTTCATCACACGTGGATGATCGACCAGTGTTTTGTAGTGGTTGGCCGCCTCTGGCAGGGTCAGCTTCAGCATGACCTGCTTGTCCTCTGGCAGGGCGTCGAGCTCTGCTGTGAGGGCAGCGAGCAGCTTGTCTTCGGCTTCAGACTTGTCTGCGATAGAGATGGTCACCTCTGGCTCGATGATCGGCACGAGGCCGTGGCCGAGGATCTGTTTGCCCACTTCAAACTGCTGCGCCACAACCGCTTTGATGCCAGCGTCGTTGGCCGCAGAAATCACGGAGCGCATTTTGGTGCCAAACACGCCTTTGGCCGCAGCGCGTTCGCAGAGCGCGTCGAGCTCTGGCATTGGCTTCATCACCTGACAGCCGTTTTCCTCATCTGCGAGGCCTTTGTCGACTTTCAGGAAAGGCACAACGCCGCGCTGTTCCCACAGGAAGGTCGGGGAGGGCTGGCCGCCGATGTCGCGGTCCATGGTCATTTCAAACAAGATCGCGCCGACCACTTTGTCGCCGGTGAAGGCAGGGGCCTGCGCAATACGGGAGCGCATGGCGTGGATCATGTCGAACATTTCAGCATCAGAGCTGTAGGCGGTTTCCTCAACGCCGTAGAGGCGGAGCGCTTTGGGGGTGGAACCACCGGATTGATCCAGCGCGGCGATGAAGCCGTTTCCGGCGGCAATCTTTTCAGCTTGTGCTTGATTAGACATTGGTGTCCTCAGTCAAAATCTGTTGAGAATAAAGGGTTATTGCCCCAGTTGGCCTCGCTATAGTTTAGCGGGCGCGGGACTTCAATTGTGGTGGCGCTATCGCTATTTAATTTGAGGCGCGACTTAAATAGGTCGCGCCTCTCTATTGTGCATTATTGGTTGAGCGCTGCAACACCTGGCAGCTCTTTGCCTTCCATCCACTCAAGGAAAGCGCCGCCTGCGGTGGAGATATAGCTGAAATCTTCAGCAGCGCCGGAGGCGTTCAGCGCGGCCACGGTGTCGCCGCCGCCAGCGACCGAAACCAGCGCGCCGGATTTGGTGAGCGCGGCGGCCTGAAGGGCGGCGGCATCTGTGGCTGCGTTAAATGGCTCGATCTCAAAAGCGCCCATGGGGCCGTTCCAGATCAGCGTTTTGGAGGCGGCAAAGACCTCCGCCACTTTGGCCACCGTGGCTGGACCTGCATCGAGGATCATCGCATCTGCCGGGCAGGCGTCAGAAGCAACGGTTTCATTGGCGGCGTTGGCGGCAAATTCGCGCGCGACCACAACGTCGGTTGGCAGCACGATGTTGCAGCCTGCCTCTTTGGCTTTGGCGAGGATCTCTGACGCGGTGTCGGTCATGTCGTGCTCGGCCAGGGATTTGCCCACGTCGATGCCTTGGGCGGCGAGGAAAGTGTTGGCCATGCCGCCGCCGATCACGAGGTGATCCACTTTGGAGACAAGATTGCCGAGCAGTTCCAGCTTGGTGGAGACTTTCGCGCCGCCAACAACAGCTGTGACCGGGCGCACCGGGTTGGCGAGCGCGCCTTCCAGCGCGGAAAGCTCTGCCTGCATCAGGCGACCGGCGCAGGCGGGCAGGGCGTGTGCCAGACCGCAGGTGGAGCTGTGCGCGCGGTGGGCGGCGGAAAACGCATCGTTGCAGAAGACATCGCCAAGCGCTGCCATCTGCGCGGTCAGCTCGGCGTCATTTTTGGTTTCGCCCGCGTGGTAGCGGGTGTTTTCCAGAAGCAGCACCTGACCTTCCGGCAGGGCGGCCACGGCAGCCTCCGCCGCGCCACCAACACAATCCGCAGCAAACAGCACGGAGGTGCCAAAGGCCGCTTCAAGTGCTGGCACCAGTTGTTGTAGGCTCATCTCCGGCACGCGCTCGCCCTTGGGGCGGCCAAAATGCGCCAGCAGGATCGGCTTGCCGCCCGCGGCGAGGATGTCGCGCACGGTGGGTACGATGCGGTCAATGCGGGTGGTGTCGGTCACAATGCCGTCAGCCACAGGCACGTTGATGTCCACGCGGGTCAGCACCCGTTTGCCGTTCAGATCCAATTGATCGAGGGTTTTCCACGCCATGATCGAAATCTCCAAAGAAAATATGTTGTGGTCTACCTAGCGTACTGGCGGGCTGGGTCAACGATCACTTGGCATTCTTGTGTCAGATGATTAACTAGCGCCCAAGAATTCAGATGAGGAGCGCCCCAATGGCCGATATCAAAGATCCCGAAAACACCATCCTGATGGAACTGAAAGACGGCACCGTCGTGATTGAGCTTCTGCCGGATGTGGCACCGGGGCACACCGAGCGTATGAAAGAGCTGGCGCGCTCTGGTCAGTATGACAATGTGGCGTTCCACCGTGTGATTGATGGCTTCATGGCGCAGACAGGCGACGTGGCCAACGGCAACATGGAAAAAGACTTCAACATCCGCATGGCGGGCACTGGCGGCTCTGATCTGCCAAACCTGAAAGCGGAATTCTCCAAGCTGCCACATGACCGCGGCACATTGGGCGCGGCGCGCAGCCAGATGCCAGATTCTGCAAACAGCCAGTTTTTCATCAACTTCTCTGACAACCACTTCCTGAACGGTCAGTACACTGTTTATGGTCGTGTCATCGAAGGCATGGAGCATGTGGACGCCATCGTACGCGGCGAGCCGCCTGCCAGCCCAGATCGCATGATCAGCGTGAAGGTGGCCGCTGATGTCGACGCTTAAGCTTGCAGCGGCTTTCGCTTTGCTGGCCAGCCCTGCGCTGGCCACGGGGCTGAAGATCGAGGTGGCTGGCGAAGGGGCCAATGGCACCATCGTGGTTGACCTGTTTGAAGATGTGGCGCCGCAGCACGCGGCCCGCATCACCGATCTCGCAGCCAAAGGCGAATACGACAACGTCGCGTTTCACCGGGTGATCGAAGGCTTCATGGCGCAGACCGGTGATGTGCAGTATGGCGACACTGCTGCTGACTATGATGCGCGGTATGCGGGTCGTGGTGGCTCTGATCAGCCGGATCTGCCTGCGGAGTTTTCTGATCTGAACTTTGACCGTGGTGTCGTGGGTATGGCACGCAGCCAAAGCCCAAACAGCGCGAACAGCCAGTTCTTCATCATGTTTGATGAAGGTGCTTTCCTGAATGGCAACTACACGGTTGTGGGCAAAGTGACCGAAGGCATGGATGTGGTGGACGCGATCAAACGCGGTCACCGCCAGAGCGGCGCCATCACAGGCGCACCGGATGTGATGAAAAAGGTCACTGTGACGGAGTAAGCTCCACACAGCTATGACTGCAATTGACGCCGACCACAGAGAAGTCTGTGGTCGGCGTTTTTGTTTGGTTATCCGGCGGAGTGCGCGCGTATGGCGGGTGCGGGGGGCCAGCCGGTTTGCAGCGTTGGCGATGTGCCGTTGTTCACAATCATGGCCGGGCGTTCGTGGATAGAAACGCTGAGTTTGGTCGCGTCATGCTGGGCGGTGATCGTCAGGCGTGCGCCTTTGTGGGCGGGCACGGCGCGGTCCAGCAGATAGGCGGTGCGGCCCCAGTGGCCATCGGTGTCATCCTCTGTCCCAAGGCCGTTGGTCACCGAAATGCCCGGCGCAAGTACCATCTCAAAGCTGAGGCAGACCGCGTGTATCATGCCGGAGCCTGCGCTCATCAGTTCGGTGGTGATGCGATCCGCATCAATGCTTGGGTTGGCAAAATCAAAGTGGAATAGATCTGTGGCGGGGCCGAGCGGGCGCAGGCCGCAGGCGGTGAAGTCATTGGGAGTGACTTGTGCAACAGAGGCAAAGTGGTGAAAGGCGCTGAGATCAAAGCCCTCTGCCTCCTGAGGACGCCAGAGATTGACGAGCTTGTCGCTTTCCACCAGTTGGGCGCGAACGGTGCCGCTTTCGGGAATGGCGCGGGCACCGGGTTTGGCGAGGGTGGCCATGGCGTGTGCCAGCGTGGCCAATGCGCCTTCGCCCAGCAGGTTGCTGTCGACAATTTCTGAGAGCACCACATCGGCGCGCTCCGGGATGTCCTCGCCAATAACGATGTTGTGGGACCATTTTGAAATCACGGTGATCTTATCGCTGAGCCCATTGGCGGCGATCACGCGTTTTGCGGCTTCGGCAATCAGGGGCTGTTGTTCGCAGGCGTAGACATGTTTTGCGCCCGCACGTGCGGCCAGCATCGCGGTGAGACCGGCGCCGGAGCCGATGTCGAGCACGATGTCGCCGGGTTTCACTTTGGCGGCGATGGCTTTGGCATAGGCGGTGTTGCGGGTTTTGTCAGCGAGCATCGGGAAGTGCCAACGGGGCACAAACATCTGAAAGAGTTGTTCGCGCAGAAGCTGGGCCTCGTGGTGTTGCGGATCAATTTCAAGGGCCTGTGACAGCAGTCGGGAGGCCTCTTGCCCTCCGTCGCCAAGTGGGGCGTTTTGCGCGAGAGACACCAGCGTGTCGGCCTGTTGCTTGGTCTGCTCTTGATCGTGGGAGAGGGGCACATTCTGTGCGGTCGCGGCGGGCTGATTTTCCAGCAATTTGTCGGTTCCCGATTTTAATCAAAACTGACTTAACGGGTAGCGACACGTGGTTAAGGATCAGTGAAACGCGCTTCAGAAAGGCGCCAAACCGGATTTTACGCCTGTCGGTGTGGCGGACCGCACCAAAGGGGGATGGGGCGCGCAGAGGAGAGTGACTGTCAGGCAGGGCGAGCGGCAACGCCGTGTGCTCGCGCCTCGCCAGACAGTGCATTTTGCGCGCGTCTCAAGCTTCAGAACTTGTCAGTTTCCAGAGCAGAGCCCCAATCGCGGCCCCAACCAACGGGGCCACCCAGAACAACCAAAGTTGGGCCAAGGCCGGACCGTCGGCAAAAAGCGCAACGCCGGTGGAGCGGGCTGGGTTCACGGAGGTGTTGGTGACCGGAATGGAGATCAGGTGGATCAGCGTCAGGGCAAGGCCAATCGCAATCGGGCCAAAGCCGACGGGCGCGCCATGGGATGTGGCGCCCAAAATCACAAAGAGAAAGCCTGCTGTGAGTACGATTTCGATGATCAGGGCAGACATCATAGAATAGCCTTGTGGTGAGGCTGTGCCGTAGCCGTTGGAGGCAAAGCCGCCGGGCCCCGCGAAGTCTGGCGCGCCAGATACAATCAGATAGAGCAGCACAGCCGCAGCGATCGCGCCCGCGAGCTGTGCAATCCAGTAAGGGATCAGGTCTTTGCCTTCAAAGCGCCCTGCGATCATCAGGCCGAGGCTGACCGCGGGATTAAAATGGCCACCGGAAATATGCCCGACCGCATAGGCCATGGTGAGCACTGTCAGGCCAAACGCCAAACTGACGCCAAGCCAGCCGATGCCCACATCAGCCACTCCAGCGGCCAATACCGCGCTGCCGCAGCCGCCAAAAACAAGCCAGAACGTGCCAATGAATTCTGCTGATAATTTGTTCAACATTTCTACCTCCTAAAATCACATGGGGTGACGGTAGAAGGCGTATCTTTGAAAAGAAAGGATTTTTGGGTGTGGTCCTGGGATCGACCGCGCACAGTGGGGGGGAGACAGTGGGGGAGACACAGGTGTTGTGGGCGGAGGTATTTGCATAGAAAAACCGCCGCAACCCAGAGGCTACGGCGGTTGGAAATCAAGATCGTAAGGCGACGATCAGACTGTGACTTAGCTGCCGGCCTTGGCTGTGGCAGGGGCGGCTTGTGGTGCTGCGGCAGGCGCAGCGGTTTTGCCGCCGGTGAGCGGGTCATCCTGACGCTGCACAGAGCCTTCAAAATGCGCACCGCTTTCGATGGCGATGGTTTTGTGGATGATATCCCCCTCAACACGCGCAGTGGATGTCAGGCGCACTTTCAGACCACGCACGCGGCCCACGATGCGGCCGTTGACCACAACATCATCCGCGATCACTTCGCCTTTGATGGTGGCGGTTTCACCCACGGTGAGCAGGTGCGCGCGAATGTCACCTTCGATGGTGCCTTCGACCTGAATGTCGCCGGTTGTTTTCAGGTTGCCCGTGATGTGCAGGTCAGAGGACAGCACAGATGCGGGCGGCTTCGCCTTAGGGGCGGATTTGAAGTCGCTTGCTTTTGCCGGTGCCGCAGGAATCGCAGATTCGGCAGCAGGAGTGGCCGGAGCGTCGGCTTTCGGTGCGGGGTCGTTGATTTTGCTCTTAGAAAACATCTCTTCCAGCCTTGATAAATGTCATCGGGTTCACCGCGCGTCCATTGACACGCACTTCGTAGTGTAGATGCGTGCCGGTCGAGCGTCCAGAGTTGCCCATATCACCTATGCGGTCACCGCGCGAGACTCTTTGGCCAACTTTTACGCGGATTTTCGCCAGATGGGCATATCGTGTCTCAATTCCGTGCTCATGACGGATTTTCACCAAGCGGCCATAACCGGATTGCCAGCCCGCGTGCACCACCACACCGTCGGCGGTGGAATGGATCGGCGTACCATAGCGCGCGGCAAAATCGGTGCCTTTGTGCATCCGTCCCCAGCGCATGCCAAAGCCGGACGTGTAGCGGAAGGCGGATTGCACCGGATTGGCGAAAGGCACGGTTTCGGCGGCGATGCGGTACATGTTCAGTTGATCCAGCTGATCAAGAAGCCGATTGGCGCGTAGGGTTTCTGCGGTGAGTTCACCACCTTTGGTGGAGAAGCTGAGCGGCATCATCGGACCACCCTGACCGCTGTAGCCGCGGCGCACCTCATTGAGCAGGTTTTTGGGATCCAGCCCAGCTGCTGTGAACATCTTGTTGAGAGGCTCCACAGAGATGGTCATCGCGTCTTCGAGCTGGCGGAAGATCTGGTCGTTTTTCTCCTCCATCAGCAGGAGTTCGCGCTCCATTTCATCAGCGGCTTCTGAGGCGGCGCGTGCGTCTGCCACCAGCTGATCGCGTTCTTCGGCTGTTTCTGTGAGGGCTGTGGAAAGCACATCGAGCATGTCGTTGCCCAGAGGGGATGCGCCGATCAACGCTGTTTGGGTTTCGGCCTGTGCCACGTCGCGGGCGACGACTTCGGCGCGGGCCGCTTCGCGCTCCTGCATGGTGCGGCGCAGGGTGGATTGGATCACCTCGATGCCGGTTTCCAGCTCACGGCGGCGGATCTCGGATTCAAGCAGCTGCGACTGCATCTGGGAGACCTGAGCAAGCGCGGTGTTGAAGCGGGCCTGTGCCGCCAGCGCTTCGTCGGTGCGCGCATCACGTTCTGCGGACAGATCGTTGAGACGCTGCTCATAGGTCATTTGATCGCGCTTGGCCTGCTCGCGGAAATTGCCGGACCCGATGCTGTCCATCAGCAGAATCGCAGTGGCGATGATCGTCCAAGCAACAATGGCGGACGCGCCGAGGAACGCGACCAATTGCGTGCTTGGGCGTAGGCGGATGAAGCGGGTGTCGGTGTCCGATCTCAGGAAGAGACGTCGTTCCGGAAAAAAGCGTTCTAGCACCGAGTGCATTCGGATCGCGAGGCGTGTTCTCACGTCAGTACCCTTCGTATAGTCCCATCCCCAGAGCCCCTTTGGTGAGGCATCCGTGCCTTGATATCTGTTAACCGATATCTTGAGGCGCTGTTGTAACGGCGGCTTTTGGACACGGCAAGGATTTTGACCTTCTGCTGCAGGGTTTCGCGCGTGCGCCCCAAAACATCGGCGAATTGTCGCCGAACGGGTTAAAGGCGTGGCGGCACGCCGCACCTTTAACCATGAATTCACAGTCCTTGGCCGCCGTAGGGCGCTCTTACCTCGTGACCGCTGATTTCATGCGCCTAGCGGGCGTATGCCGGGGGCTCTTCGTCGGCGAGTGGCCAATAAAAATCAGGGGGCAGCCCTGCGTCTGCGCGTTTTTCTTCGTTGAACGGCGGCTTGAGTGCCCCGTGGAAGTATTTTTGTACGAGACGGTGAAATTCTGCTTTGGGATCAAGCTCATGGCGGCCGCAGAGGAAATTAAACCACTTGGATCCATAAGCCACATGGCCGACTTCTTCGGCGTAGATGATACGCAGGGCTTCCAGTGTTTGGTCGTCTTTGGCGTTCTCAAAGATCTTGATCATGCCGGGGGTGACATCGAGCCCGCGCGCCTCAAGCACCATTGGCACAACAGCGAGCCGACCGAGCAGATCATCTGCTGTGTCTTCGGCGGCGCGCCACATGCCAGCATGCGCTGGTAGGGCGCCGTAAAAGCTGTCTTTGGCTTCAAGGCTGTCGCAGATCATATTGAAATGATTGGATTCTTCTGCAGCGGATTTCACCCAGTCGTCATAAAATCCAAGTGGCAGTTTGGTGTCGGTGAAGCGTGCGATGATGTCCCAGTGCAAATCGACCGCATTGAGTTCGATATGGGCAACGGCGTGCAGCATGGCGATGCGGCCCTGCGGGCTGCCGGGGCGGCGACGGGGCACATCGCGGGGATCGCGCAGCTCAGGTGCGGCGGGCCGGGCCGGTTGCATTGGCGGCGTGGCTGTGCCGATGGGGGGAGGCGTTCCGGCCTCCCGCGCAGCAAACCATGTGGCGGCATGTTGTTTGGAAAGCGCTGTCTTGGCGCGCCCATCCGCGGTGGAGAGGACCTCCACCGCCATTTCAGCAAGAGTTTTGGTCATCAGAGGGCTTTCACCGCGTCCAGCACCTCTTCGGCGTGACCGGGCACTTTGACCTTGGGCCAGCTGCGCGAAATCTTGCCTGTGGCATCGATCAGAACCGTGCTGCGCACGATGCCCATGAAGGTTTTGCCATACATTTTTTTCTCTGCCCAGACGCCATAGTCTTCGCAGACAGAACCATTTTCATCACTTAATAAAGGCACGTTAAGATTTTGTTTAGAAATGAATTTATCGTGGCTGGACAGACTGTCTTTGGAGATGCCAAACACCTTTGCGCCTGCGGCTTCAAATTCCGGCAGAAGCTCTGAGAATGCGATCGCCTCTTTGGTGCAGCCTGAGGTGTTGTCACGGGGGTAGAAAAACAGCACAACCGGCGCAGGGCGCAAGGCAGAGAGAGTCACCTCTGTGTCGCCTGTGGACGGCAAGGTAAAATCGGGGGCCATTTCATTGGCGTCAATCATGGTCACACTCCTTGTTGAGGGCCGACTTTTGTGCGTCGGCGAACTTTGGTTGGCTGGGCAAGGCTTGCCGGGCTTGGGTCGATGTGCGCGAGGCGTTATAGTCTGATGATACAGGCCCTCGAATAACAGAACATACAGAGGCATCAACCCTGACGAATACCAGTCCGGATACCGCCCCACGCGGGGATGTGCCTGCGCAGGCACAGGACGACGCCAAAGTCATTGACCACGCAGCAGAGGATGCGGCGCGGGCAAAGACGAAGGAGGTGTCGCCTGCGGAGGCTGTGCCGGCGCGTCGGGTGCGTCGGTTTGGGATCTTGGCTTTGCTGAGTGTGGCAGTGCCTGCGGTGTTGTTGGCGCTGGCGGTGGTTGCTTTAAGCGGACGACCCATCGTGGCCCCGGATTGGCTGCGCAATCGGATCGAAGCCGAACTTAGCAAACAAATGACCGCAATCGATGTGCGTGTTGGTGAGGTTTCGCTGGTTTTTGAAAGTGACTGGGATCCCAGCATTTTGATGCGTGGGGTTCAGGTGCTGCCGGCAACCGGGGGCGGCGCTGTTGCCGTCGAGCGCATCAATGTGCGGCTGGCGATGGCGCCTTTGCTGGAACGCAGAGTGTCGTTTCGCGAGGTGCTGGTGTCTGGGGTGACGCTGACAGGGCTGCGGCAGGCGGATGGGCGCTTGCGGATTGCTCTGGGTCAGGCGATGAGCGCAGGGGCGTTGCAGACTGATACGGATATTTTCACGTTTGGTGAACAGTTGGAGGGCTATCTGGAGCGGCCCACGTTGGCGCATTTGACGTCCTTTGTGATTGAGGATGTGACCTTGCGCCTTGAAGATCTGCGGGCGCGCCGTGCCTGGACGGTGGACGGCGGAGAGGTGGCGCTGCGGCGAGACGGCGACACTGTGCAATTGTCATCCCAGCTGACGGTGCTGGGGGGGCGCAGCTACGCAAGTTTTGTGGAAACATCGCTGACCACGCGGTTTGGCACGCTGGCCACTGACTTTGGCTTGAGCTTTCAGGATATTCCAAGCGAAGATCTGGCCTCTCAGATTACGGCGATGCGCTGGTTGGAAATCCTGCGTGCGCCGATTTCTGGCGCCCTTCGTGCGAGTCTAGATGATGCAGGTCAACTCAGCGACGTGCATGCCACGCTGCAGATTGACGAGGGTGTATTGCAGCCTGAGGGCGAGGTGCGTCCGGTGCCTTTTGATGGGATGCGCAGCTATCTGACCTATGATCCGGCGCGGGGGGCAATCCGGTTTGATGAGCTGTCGGTGACAAGTGACATGATCCGGGTGTCTGCTTTTGGGGAGGCGTTTCTGCGCGGCCCGGATGGTGGCTTGCCTGATGAGTTTCTGGTGCAGCTGACGTTGAATGAGTTCCGCGCGAACCCTCGTAATTTGGAAGACGATCCGATTGCACTGGAGCGCAGCTTTGCCGATTTCCGATTGCAGCTGGATCCGTTCTCTCTCGATCTGGGGCAATTGGTGGTGCGTCAAGGCGGCAATCAGGTGGTTTTGGATGGGCATCTGGGCGTCGATGGGGCGCATTGGGACTATGCGCTGAATGGGCAATTGGATGCGGTGCAGGCGCGCAATGTGCTGTCGGTCTGGCCGAAGAGTTTTGAACAGAAGCCGCGAAAATGGGTGTCGGAAAATCTGCGACAGGCGCTGGTGACAAATGTGGATCTGGCGGTGCGGTCGCGCGGTGCGGCGCTGCCGGATCTTTATGTGGGCTTTCAGTTCGAAGATGCGGTGGTGCGCGCAGTGAAAACCATGCCCCCGATTCAGGGCGGCGTTGGTTTTGGCATTGTGAAAGACAACAAGGTTCACATCGCGGTCGAAGAAGGATTTGTGGAAGCGGACGTGGGGGGGCGTATCAACGTCGCCGGGTCGAGCTTTATCGTGGAGGACATCCGGCTCAAGCCGTCGCCGGGACATGTTGATGTGGTGGCTGAAGGGCCAATCACAGCGGCGTTGTCCTTGCTCGATCGTGAGCCCATGAAGTTGTTCACCAAAGCGAAGTTGCCGGTGGATTTTGCACCCGGTCGTGCGGTGGTGCGCGGAACAATTGACATGTTGTTGAAAGACAATCTGCCGATTGAGGAAGTGATGTATGACATCACCGGCGACTTGTTGGACGTGACCAGCACGCATTTCATTCCAGACAAGGAAATGAAGGGCAATTTTTCGCTTCGTGCGACGCCTGAGCGGGTGGACATCGAAGGGGCTGGCACGCTGGCTGGCATTCCTGTCGATGCGCATTGGCACATGTTTGGCGGCAAGGAAAACGAGGGGCGCAGCTGGTTGACGGGCACGGCGGTGCTGAACGCGCAGGCGCTTGAGGTGTTTGAGGTGCGCCTGCCGAAGGGGACGCTGTCGGAGGAGGGCGTGCTCAGCTATGATATGGAGATCGTGCGCGACGTGCCGCCTAAGCTGAAGCTGCGCTCTGATCTTGTGGGCGCGCGGCTGTCGGTGCCCCCGATTGGCTGGCGCAAGGCGGCGCGGACAGCGGGCAATCTGGAGGTGGACATTACGGTTGGAGAGCCTCCGATCATTGAGCGCGTGCTGTTTGAGGCACCGGGGCTTTCGCTTGAGGGAGATGTAACTCTGGCGAAAGAGGGAGGACTGGAGGTTGCGCGGCTGAACCGTTTGGCGGTTGGGCAGTGGCTGACCGGCAGGGGGCTGTTGCGCGGGCGCGGCGATGCGCTGCCTGCGCTGGAGCTGACCGGTGGCCGGATGGACATGCGCCAGATGCCGGACACGGCGCGTGGCGGCAGTTCAGGCGGGTCTGGCGCGGCGGCCAGTGGCCCGATCACGGCGCGGCTTGATGAACTGGTGGTTACAGATGGCATTCGATTGGCGCCGATTTCCGCAGAGCTTTCGACACAAGGGGGGATCTCCGGTCGGTTTCAAGGCAATTTCAACGGTGGCCCGGCGGTCACCGGTTTGCTTGCGCCGCATGCCAATGGCACGCAGGTGCAAGTAAAGTCACCCCAAGGCGGACAAATCGCGGCCTCTATGGGGGTGATCGCTGCAGCCAAAAATGGCGCGATGACGTTGGATTTGATCCCGCGGGCGGCCAAAGGTGAATATGACGGCACGCTGAGCATGAAATCGGTGCGGGTGCAGCAGGTGCCCGCGATGGCGGCGCTGCTCAATGCGATCAGTGTCGTGGGGCTGATTGATCAGCTGAATGGACCAGGGCTGTTTTTCTCTGACGTGTTTGCGAAATTCCGCATCACGCCAGGCCAGTTGATTGTCGGCGAAAGCAGTGCCGTGGGACCGTCGATCGGATTGTCAGCCAATGGCACTTATAGCTTTGCCCAAAAGTGGTTTGACATACAGGGCACCATCTCGCCGATTTACGCGGTGAATGTGGTGGGGCGGCCTTTTGCGCGGCGCGGGGAGGGGTTGATTGGCTTCAACTATCGCATGCGAGGGCCCGCGGCGGACACATCAATTTCTGTCAATCCGCTATCGGCCTTGACGCCGGGCTTCTTTAGAGAGATTTTCCGCCGTCCGCCCCCGGATCTGAGCAACTGAGGGCGGCCCTTTCCAACTGACACAGCACACGGCGCCATTCTGATGCAGCTTTCTGATTTTGACTTCGACCTTCCAGAGGCTCTGATTGCCACGCGACCTGCTGAGCCGCGCAGTTCGGCGCGTCTGTTGGTGGCCAAAGGCGATGAGATCATCGATGGGGTGGTGACAGATTTGCTGGAGTGGCTGCAGCCCGGAGATCGGCTGGTGCTGAATGACACCAAAGTGATTCCGGCGCGGCTGTCAGGTTACCGCGTGCGCAGCGGGCCAGAGGGCGAGACGCAGGCGCGTATGGAGGTGACGCTGCTTGAGCCGCGTGCCGGAGGCGCATGGTCTGCCCTGATCAAGCCGCTTAAGAAAATCCGCGAAGGCGAAGACATCATTTTTGCCGCCGGGCTGAAAGGCACGTTGTTGTCCAAAGAAGACGGGCAGGGCGTGGTGCAGTTTGATGTGCAGGGCGCAGATTTTGATGCGGCGCTGGATGCGGCGGGCAATATGCCGCTGCCACCCTACATCGCGGCGAAACGTGCGGCGGATGAAAAGGACAAGACCGACTATCAGACCGTCTGGGCCAAGCATTCCGGGGCGGTGGCGGCGCCGACGGCATCATTGCATTTTGATGCGCCGTTGCTGGAAGCGCTGAAGGCGCGCGGTGTGGAATTTACCCATGTGACATTGCACGTGGGGGCTGGAACATTCCTGCCGGTGAAGGTGGACAACGTCAAAGAGCACAAGATGCATGCGGAATGGGGGCGGGTCACCGAGGCGGCCGCGGCTGAGATTGCAGCCACGAAAGCCGCAGGTGGCCGGGTGATTCCGGTGGGGACAACCGCGCTGCGCCTTATCGAGAGCGCTGCACGCGAGGGCGCAATCGCGGCCTGGGAAGGCAATACGGATATTTTCATCTACCCGGGATTTGAATTTCATGTGGCAGATGCCTTGATGACCAACTTCCATTTGCCAAAATCCACCCTGATGATGCTGGTCAGCGCGCTGTTGGGACAGGAACGCATACGCAACGTCTATGACCACGCGGTGAAAGAGGGCTATCGCTTCTTCTCTTATGGGGATGCCTCGCTGTTGTTGCCCTAAGCGGTGCGGGGGGCGGACCCTATGGGCGCGCCCGGCTGCTGCGCGACATGAAATCGAGAAAACGCTTGGCTGAACTTGGCTTGTGCGGCAGCATCTTCAAACGCTGTTGTGCGAAGTCAGGGAGCGTTTCAAAAGCAAAATAAATCAATGAGCGCGCAAAACGACACATGCTTGTCGCGATTGAAAGCGATGAGGGTGCCACGGATTTTGCAAATGAGCGCAAACGTGAGAAGGTCTCAAAATGGTTGAGTTTTTTAAAGGCGCCTGGCCGCTGCTTTTGGGGATGTTGCTGCTGATGGTGGGCAACGGGATGCACGGCACGCTGCTGGGTATTCGCGGCGAAAGCGCTGGCTTCTCGACATTGGAAATGTCGATGGTGATGTCGGCCTATTTTGTTGGCTTTCTGGGCGGCAGTCGTACCACACCGGAGATGATCCGCCGCGTGGGGCATGTCCGGGTCTTTGCGGCGCTGGCCTCCATGATCTCAGCGGTTTTGATCCTGTTCCCGACGCTGGAGCATCCGATTGCCTGGATTCTGGGCCGGGTCATCATGGGGTTCTGTTTCTCTGGCGTGTATGTCACGGCGGAAAGCTGGCTGAACAATGCGGCCAACAATGACACCCGCGGTAAGGCGCTGTCGCTTTACATGATCGTGCAGATGATTGGCATTGTGACCGCGCAGGGGCTGATGACAGTGCCCGATGCCACAGGCTTTTTGCTGTTTGTGATCCCATCGGTGCTGGTTTCGATTTCGTTTGCGCCCATTCTGTTGTCGATTTCACCGACCCCAGCCTTTGACACAACGAAACCCATGAGCCTGAAAGAGCTGTTTCAGAATTCTCCGTTGGGGGTTGTTGGCATGTTCCTGTTGGGGGGCGTGTTCTCTGCGCAGTTTGGCATGTCGGCGGTTTTTGCCACCCGCGCAGGTTTGAGCCTGACAGAGCTCAGTGTGTTTATTGCTGCCTTTTATGTGGGCGCGACACTCTTTCAGTATCCGTTGGGCTGGATGAGCGACCGGATGGATCGACGCCGGTTGATCATGATCGTTGCAGTGATCGGGGCTGTGGGCAGTGCGGTTGGATTTATGGCAGGGGACAATTATCCGATGCTGCTGATTGCGGCGATTTTGATCGGAGGGTTCACCAACCCGCTGTATTCCATGCTGATCGCCCATGCCAATGACTTCCTGGATTATGAGGACATGGCGGCGGCGTCCGGTGGGCTTGTTTTCGTGAATGGTGTTGGCGCAATTGCAGGGCCGTTGATCACTGGTAGTGCGATGGATTTGGTGGGGCCGAGCGGCTTTTTCATCTATCTCGTCTTTCTGCTGGCGGTGCTGGCGGTCTATGCGGCGTATCGCACGACCCGCCGTCCTGCTGCGGCGGCTGAGGACACTGGCAGCTTCACCGCGGTTATGCCGACGTCCTCGCCCGTTGCGGTTGAGGTCGCCCAAGAGGTGGCAATTGAGACCGCCATGGAAGAAGAGCAGGAGGCTGCAGCCGGATAGGACACTGCGCATTGCGACACAGCGTTTGACCCAATCGCGCGCTGTGTCGCATCGTTGCAATTTGTGACTTTTAACTCCGGCAATCTTCTGTGTAACGTTTTTGTAAAAGGGCCCCCGCGCGGGGGCAGAAAACGCGAAGGAGAGGGGCCATGGTGCGTCCCGAAGATGTTTTGTCATTTTGGCTTGATGAGATTGGACCATCAGGCTGGTATCAGGCCTCTGATGACCTGGATGAAACCATTCGAAACAAGTTCATGGACACATGGGAGAAAGCACGCGATGGCGGATTGGGGCAGTGGCTGACCTATCCGAGCGGCACGCTTGCATATCTGATTGTGACAGACCAGTTTTCTCGCAATATGTTTCGGGGCAGTGGCAAAGCCTTTGCAACAGACCGTCAGGCGCTTTGTGCGGCCAAGTCTGCATTGCACAAGAAATGGGATCAGAAAATTGATGGCCCGGCGCGGCAGTTCTTTTTCCTGCCGCTGATGCATTCTGAAAACCTCTGCGATCAGGAGCAATGTGTGCGCATGTTTGTTGATCGTATGGAGGATGCGGACAGCAATCTGTTGCATGCGCAGGCACATCGTGAAGTGATCCGCCAGTTTGGTCGCTTTCCCTATCGCAATGAAGCGCTGGCGCGGGCGTCAACCGAGGTGGAAGCCGCCTATGTTGAAAAAGGCGGATATGGCCACACCATGCGGCTGTTGCAGGCCGCACAATAAGCGCATCAAAATTCATATGTCCAAAGGCGGGCCCGCGTCACTGCGGGCCCGCAATACGTTTGATCAGTTGACGGGCGCGGTATCGACAGTCGCAGCGTCGCCGGGCGTGTCGACACTGTCGGGCAAGTGACAGGCCGCCAGTTTGCCCAGCCCTTCGCTGGCACGGGCTGACAGCCGCTCCACACCTTCTGACATCAGGCGATCTGGCGTTTCTGCGAGGGTTTGCAGATTGCTGTTGATGGCTTCCAGCTCTGCCTGCAACGCGTCGGCGCGGGTGGCAAGCGCCTGTGTGGCTGGCAAGTTGAGCGCCGCGCTTTCCAGCGACAGATTTGCCAGATCTTCGCGCAGGCCAACAACTTCGGACTGCAGGGACTGGACCCGCTCTTCCATCGGTTTGACGATCTGCAGATTCTCCGCGAATTCGGCGACCACCCGTTCGGCGGTGCCAGACAACTGCCAAAGCAGAAACAGGCAGAGCGCAACCAATATGAGGGTCGCGTTGATCAGGGCGATCAGCAGATCTTTGATGACTTTCATGGGGTACTCCACAGGAGGCTTAGAATTTCCCGCAGTGTGCGCCGAAGTGGGCGCGATCTCCAGTGAGAAAATGCGCGTTTTGCGGGCGGTTGGCTTTGTTGAAGCAGGTGGAGAATCCGACTAGGCTCCTGCTGAAGTAAGACGTGGCAGGCGAGGAGCAGCACCCATGGCAGAGAAAAGCTTTGATATGATTGTCATCGGTGCGGGGCCGGGGGGCTATGTTGCGGCCATTCGCGGTGCGCAGCTTGGCCTGAAGGTGGCCATTGTGGAACGCGAGCATATGGGCGGGATTTGCCTCAACTGGGGCTGTATTCCGACCAAGGCGATGCTGCGTTCCGCCGAAGTGTTCCATTTGATGGAGCGGGCGGCGGATTTTGGCCTGAAGGCAGAAGGTATCGGCTATGACATCGACGCCGTCGTGAAACGCTCGCGCGGGGTGGCGAAACAGCTGAGTTCCGGTGTGGCCTTTCTGATGAAGAAGAACAAGGTTGAGGTCTTTATGGGGGAGGCGACGCTGCCCGCCAAAGGCAAGGTCTCTGTGAAAACCGACAAGGGCGTCGAGGCGCTGAGCGCAAAGAACATTGTGCTGGCCACCGGTGCGCGGGCGCGGGAGCTGCCGGGGCTTGAGGGCGATGGCAAGCGTGTCTGGACCTATAAAGATGCGCTGGTGCCACCGCATATGCCCAAGAAATTGCTGGTGATTGGCTCGGGTGCCATCGGCATTGAGTTTGCGAGCTTTTACAACACGCTGGGGGCGGAAACCACGGTTGTGGAGGTGATGGATCGCGTGCTGCCGGTAGAGGATGCGGAGATCAGCGCCTTTGCCAAAAAGCAATTTGTCAAACAGGGCATGAACATCCTTGAGAAATCCATGGTCAAGAAACTGGATCGTGCCAAGGATAAGGTGACCGCGCATATTGAGACCGGTGGCAAGGTCACGACGCAGGCGTTTGACACGGTGATCTCTGCTGTGGGGATTGTCGGCAATGTGGAAAACCTCGGGCTGGAAGCGCTGGGGGTAAAGATCGACCGGACCCATGTGGTGACCGATCAATATTGTGCCACCGGTGTGGAGGGGCTTTACGCGATTGGCGATATCGCTGGCGCGCCGTGGCTGGCGCACAAGGCGAGCCATGAGGGCGTGATGGTGGCGGAGCTGATTGCGGGCGGCAAACCGCATCCGGTGAAGCCAGAAAGCATTGCGGGCTGTACCTATTGCCATCCGCAGGTGGCGAGCGTCGGCTATACCGAGGCCAAGGCCAAAGAGCTGGGCTATGACGTCAAGGTCGGGCGTTTCCCTTTCATCGGCAACGGCAAGGCGATTGCCTTGGGTGAGCCTGAGGGCATGGTGAAGACGGTGTTTGACGCCAAGACCGGTGAGCTTTTGGGTGCCCATATGGTGGGCGCGGAAGTGACCGAGCTGATCCAGGGCTATGTGGTCGGGCGGCAGCTGGAGACCACGGAGGCCGAGCTGATGGAGACGGTGTTCCCGCATCCGACGCTGAGCGAGATGATGCATGAAAGCGTGCTGGATGCCTATGATCGTGTGATCCACATCTGAGCCGTTATTACGCATGATTTTGATGGCCTCCGCATGGGCGGGGACCTTTTGCGATGAGCGCGCGATCTTTGCGGCGAATGGTCATCCGATGAGGGGTTCAAAACGTAACTCTCCCTGATTATGTGTGAGCCTTGCGAACGGGCTTGGCGAATGAATTTGTTCTCTGTATGTTCGCAATAATTGAGGGGCAGTGAGTCCGTGAGTCCGTGGGGCCGTTGCCTGCTGCCGCAGCCGTTGGGGGTATTGATGGCCGAGCTGAAAAATATCGAGGTGCGCGGGGCGCGCGAGCACAATCTGAAATCCATTGATGTGGATATTCCGCGCGATCAGCTGGTGGTGATCACTGGCCTGTCGGGCTCCGGCAAATCCTCGCTGGCCTTTGACACGATTTATGCGGAAGGGCAGCGGCGCTATGTGGAAAGCCTGAGCGCCTATGCGCGCCAGTTCCTTGATATGATGGAAAAGCCGGATGTGGATCACATCAGCGGGCTGTCTCCGGCGATTTCGATTGAGCAGAAGACGACCTCCAAGAACCCGCGCTCCACTGTCGGCACGGTGACGGAGATTTATGACTATCTGCGTCTGCTGTTTGCTCGTGTGGGTACGCCGTATTCCCCTGCCACCGGCCTGCCTATTGAGGCGCAGCAGGTGCAGGACATGGTGGATCGCATCATGGGGCTTGAAGATGGCACGCGCGGCTATCTGCTGGCGCCGATTGTGCGCGACCGCAAAGGTGAATACCGCAAGGAGTTCCTTGAGCTGCGCAAGCAGGGCTTTCAGCGGGTGAAGGTGGATGGGGAGTTCTATGAGCTCGATACGCCGCCGACGCTGGATAAGAAATTCCGCCATGACATCGACGTGGTGGTAGACCGTCTGGTGGTGCGCGAGGGTATGGAGACCCGGCTGGCGGACAGCCTGCGCACCGCGCTTGATCTGGCCGATGGCATTGCCGTGCTGGAGACCGCACCGAAGGAAGGCGACCCGGAGCGGATCACATTCAGTGAGAAATTTGCCTGTCCGGTCAGCGGGTTCACCATCCCTGAGATTGAGCCACGGCTGTTTTCCTTCAACGCGCCGTTTGGGGCCTGCCCGGATTGTGACGGGTTGGGCAAAGAGCTGTTCTTTGATGAGCGGCTGGTGGTCCCAGATGCCACGCTGAAAGTCTATGACGGGGCGTTGGCACCGTGGCGGAAGGGCAAATCGCCGTACTTCCTGCAGACCATTGAAAGCCTCGCCAAACACTACGGGTTTGACAAAAACACTCCGTGGAAAGATCTGGACAAGAAGGTTCAGCAGGTCTTTCTGTATGGCTCTGGCGATGAGGAAATCGAGTTCCGCTATGACGAAGGCGGGCGCGTTTATCAGGTGACGCGGGTGTTTGAGGGCGTGATCCCCAATATGGAGCGCCGCTATCGGGAGACCGACAGCAACTGGATCCGCGAAGAGTTTGAGAACTATCAGAACAACCGCCCCTGTGGGGCCTGTCGCGGCCATCGGTTGCGCGAAGAGGCGCTGGCGGTTCGAATTGCAGAGAAACATGTGGGCCATGTGGTGCAGCTGTCGATCCGCGAGGCGCTGGCCTGGATTGAGAGCGTGCCCGAAAGCCTGACGCCGCAGCGGCAAGAGATCGCGCGTGCGATTGTGAAGGAAATTCAGGAGCGGCTTGGCTTCCTGAACAACGTGGGATTGGAATACCTTACGTTGTCGCGCAACAGCGGCACCCTGTCGGGTGGAGAGAGCCAGCGGATCCGACTTGCGAGCCAGATCGGCTCTGGCCTGACTGGCGTTTTGTATGTGCTGGATGAGCCGTCGATTGGTTTGCATCAGCGTGACAATGACCGGCTGCTGACCACGCTGAAAAACCTGCGCGATCAGGGCAATACGGTGATTGTGGTGGAGCATGACGAAGAGGCGGTGCGTGAAGCGGACTATGTCTTTGACATCGGCCCGGGCGCCGGGGTGCATGGCGGGCAGGTTGTTTCGAAGGGTACGCCTGCGGATATTGCCGCTGATCCCAAATCGCTGACCGGGCAGTATCTGTCGGGCGCGCGAGAGATTGCGGTGCCCACGGAGCGGCGCGAGGGCAATGGCAAGACCGTGAGCGTGGTGAAGGCCACGGGCAACAACCTCAAGAAAGTGACTGCGGACTTCCCATTGGGCAAATTTGTCTGTGTGACCGGGGTGTCCGGTGGGGGCAAGTCGACGCTGACCATCGAGACGCTGTTTAAAACCGCCTCCATGCGCCTGAATGGCGCGCGTCAGACGCCTGCGCCTTGTGAGACCATCAAGGGGCTTGAGCATCTGGACAAGGTGATCGACATTGACCAGCGGCCGATCGGGCGCACGCCACGGTCAAATCCTGCGACCTATACCGGGGCGTTCACGCCGATCCGCGATTGGTTTGCCGGGCTGCCGGAGGCCAAGGCGCGCGGCTATAAGCCGGGGCGGTTCAGCTTCAACGTGAAAGGCGGGCGCTGTGAGGCCTGTCAGGGTGACGGGGTCATCAAGATCGAGATGCACTTCCTGCCAGACGTCTATGTAGAATGTGAGACCTGCAAAGGCGCGCGCTACAACCGCGAGACGCTGGAGATCAAGTTCAAGGGCAAGAGCATTGCCGATGTGCTGGACATGACCGTGGAAGAGGCGCAGGAGTTCTTCAAAGCGGTGCCGAGCATTCGTGACAAGATGGATGCGCTGATGCGGGTTGGTCTGGGCTATATTAAGGTGGGCCAGCAGGCGACGACCCTGTCCGGTGGTGAGGCGCAGCGGGTGAAGCTCTCCAAGGAATTGGCGAAACGCTCCACCGGGCGCACGCTGTATATTCTGGATGAACCGACCACGGGTCTGCATTTTGAAGATGTGCGTAAGCTTTTGGAAGTGCTGCATGAATTGGTGGATCAGGGCAATACGGTTGTGGTGATTGAGCACAATCTGGATGTGGTGAAAACCGCAGACCATATCATTGATATTGGTCCGGAAGGCGGCGATGGCGGCGGTAAGATTGTGGCCAAAGGCACGCCCGAAAAGGTCGCCAAGGTTGCGGCCAGCCATACGGGGCGCTATCTGAAGGATATGCTGGCGCCGAAGAAGAAAGTGGCGGCGGAGTAAGGCTGGCAAGGTTCGTCAGGGGGCGCTAGGCCGCCATCAACGCGCGCGCCTCATAGCTGCGTAGGCTCGGGCGAGCGGAAATGTCGCCTAGGGCGATGCCGCGGCGGTTCATCACTGCGCGCAGAGAGCGGTTGGCGATTGGATCAAAGCTGCGCAGCGTTTGCATGCCGGGTTGAAAGCTCTCGCTCCATTGGCCTTCGGAGAGGAGCAGCTCATGCTGGGACATGAGGATGTGGAAATAGGTGACGGGTGTGGTGCCAGCGCAGATGGTGACATCACATCCGTCGACGAGGTCTTTGGCCTTGATCAGGACTTCGTCGCAGCCAAACAGCAGTTCGGCGCGCGCGCCACAGATCAGCACACGATGTTGCGGGGACACCACCAGATCGCGGTGATTGTCCAGCACACCGGCCTTGATGCGGATCGGCAAGGACTCCGGGCGAGGCGGCATTTCGGACTTTCCAATCCAGGCAATGGGTTGAAGGCCGGAATCTAGTGTTTCCACCAGCATGCCGGCGCGCAGATTTTCGACCAGAATATCGCCCTCTGCGGTGCGGATCAGGGTGCCGGGGGTGAAACAGGGGGGGCGCTGTTCAATTTCCACCAAAGCGGTGTCGGTTTTCCCCGCGGAATCCTGAATGGTGTAGTTGAAGTAGACGGTTTCTGTATCGGTGTCGGCATCCACTGTGAGGGTGCCATCCGGGTTCAGGGTCACCTCCTGACCTGTGTCCAGTATAACGCTGTTGGGCAGGCCAGAGCTGGGATCTGCGCTGACGGGAATGCCATTGATATGAGTGATGGTCAGGGTGGGGCCAGCGGTGGAGTTGTCGTTGCCCAGCACGTTGAGGGTCTTGCTGCCGCCAAATTTGATCGAAACCTCATCGTCCTGTGCGACGATGGCGGTCTGCACCGAGCCGCCAGCGATCAGGAGATTGGAGTCATAGCGGCTGTCAGTGGCATCGGCGATGCCGATGATCAGTTGGTTGAGCCCATCCTGAAGCGGCGCCACAAAGGTCAGCGTGACGGTGAAGCCGTCCATTTCAGTGTTGAATTGATCGCCGCTGTTGTCGACGTAGATGTTTTCATTGGCGTCATTGATATTGCCCACGGTGGCAGAGCCATCGCCGACGGAGATCTGTGCCTCAACCCCGTTTATCCAAACGCCGATGGCGTCATTGTAGCTGAGAAATTCTGGGTATTCTTCGGAGGAGAGCACAAAGTCGATGGTGAGCAGTTCGCCAGCGGAGCCATTGAAGTCAATGACCATGTAGGCGGCGTCAAAGGTGCTGGTGCCTGCGGCGGCGTTAAACAGGGCGTTGTTGTCCTGTCCCGTGGTGTTGGTGGAGGTGTCTGAACGCTGGTTTGTGTTTGTGCTGCCGTCGCTGTTGGTGAAGTCTCTGGCATAGCCGGTGGAGAGGATGACCCCGCTGTCAGCCGGTGCGACGCCGGGACTGGTGCTGTCGGCGCCGGAATAGATGCCGGAGCTGAGCGTGTCACCGAAGTACTGCGAAGAGACGATGCGAGACGGATCGCCGAAGATTTCGGCGGCCATGGCATCGGGCGATGCCGATGTGTTGATGTTCAGTTCCGTTGCGATCGCCATGGCTTGCCCCTTCCGATGGTTTGCTCTTGCGCCGGTGCTGTATTTGTTTCCGAACTGGCAACAACTGGTGGCGTTCAAAAGAGGCGTAAAAGGGGCAAAGGTGAGGTGATATTAACCAAAAGTAGGTGCAGAGTACGCATTCTTGGCTGTGGCGATGTGGCTGTGAGACAAAGAAAAACCGCGCCAAAGAGGCGCGGCTGTTAACTCTATTGTTTCTGGACACGTGGGTTCTATTAACCACGGCTCCGTTTCTCAAAGCGGGGCAACATGGCGGAGAAATCGGTGCCAAGGCCGCCTTCGTTTTCCACAAATTGCTCATACAGTGCGACGGCGGCCTGACCCATGGGGGTGTCTGCATCGGCGCTTTCGGCGGCCTGTTGTGACAGGCGCAGATCTTTGAGCATGAGCTCTGAGGCAAAGCCGGGCTGGTAGTTATTGTCGGCGGGCGACTGTGGTCCGACGCCGGGGGCTGGGCAGTAGGCATTCATCGTCCAGCTATAGCCGGAGGAGGTGGATACCACGTCAAACATGGATTGGCGATCAAGCCCGAGCTTGTCGGCCAGCGCGAAGGCTTCGCAGGTGGCGATCATGGTCACGCCAAGGATCATGTTGTTGCAGATCTTGGCGGCCTGACCGGCGCCAGCCTCGCCGCAATGCACAGCCTTTTGGCCCATGATGTCAAACAGCGGATTGGCTTTGGCAAAGGCCTCCTTGGAGCCACCAGCCATGAAGGTGAGCGTGCCGCCAGCGGCACCGCCGACACCGCCAGACACTGGCGCATCTACGGGCAGCAAGCCAGCGGTGGCGGCGTGTTCGGCCACCGCGCGGGCGCTGTCCACATCCACGGTGGAGCAATCCACAAAGCCCGAGCCAGGGGACATCACCGGAATGATCTCTGCTGCGACGCTGCGCAGGATGGCGCCGTTGGGCAGCATGGTGATGACCACATCCGCGCCCGTGGCGACTGCCGCTGCGCTGTCGGCCATGGTGACGCCCTCAATCGCAACATCCGCCATATCAAAGCCTGTGACCTGATGGCCGGCTTTGGCCAGATTGGCGGCCATTGGTCCGCCCATGTTGCCCAGTCCAATAAATCCGATTTTCATGGCGTTGGTTCCTCTTTTTCAAATGTCAGCCTGTCTGCGCCGAGTGGCAGCACCATATTGGTGACGGCCATGGGCGGCAGGGCGTCCAATGTATGTTTCCAGTGCGGATTGCGGTCTTTGTCGATGATTTGCGCGCGAATGCCTTCCAGAAAATCGCCGTGCTCCATGGCGCGGAAGGTGAAGCGGTATTCCTGATCGAGTGCAAAGCGGATCTCTGGCGTGCCGCGCACACGGTGAATGAGCTCAAGCGCGGCCCCCATGGCGATGGGGGAGTTGCGTGTGAGTTTCTTAAGCGTGTCTTGGGAAAAGGCGCTGTCATCGTTTTGCAGAGAGGTGAGAATGTCGCTCAGGCGCTCACCGCCAAAATGGGTGCTGATCTGAGCGGTTTGCTGGGCGATCGCGCCGGGAGCGAGGTCTTGCGCGGCGGCGTCGATCAGGGACCAGTCGCCGGTTTCCTCTAACTGCACAATAAGGGCGGGCCATTTTTCTTCGGGGATGTAGTAGTCCGCAAAACCGGCGTGGAGCGCATCTGCCGCGGCGAGCCTTGCGGCGGTGAGGCCGAGGTATTCGCCCAGTCGACCCGGCGCCTGAGCTAAGATCAGAGAGCCGCCCACGTCCGGCACAAGACCGATTCCAACCTCGGGCATGGCGATCTGGCTGCTGTCACCCACAACACGGTGGGAGCCGTGACAGCCGACGCCCACGCCGCCGCCCATGGTGAACCCCTGCATGAAGCTGGCCACGGGTTTGGGAAACTCAAACAGTTTGGCATTCATGCGGTATTCATCGGCCCAGAACTTACGCCCATATGCGTAGTCCCCGTTCATCCCGGTTTTGTAGAGCTCTGCAATGTCACCGCCTGCGCAGAAGGCTTTGTCGCCCTCTGCATCAATCACGATCATCTTGATGGCGTCATTTTCGCGCCAAGCGTCGAGCGCGTTTTCTATGGCGATGCACATGTCATAAGACAGAGCGTTGAGCGCTTTGGTGCGGGTGAAGGTGATGCGACCTGTGTGGCCCGCGATGCGGATGTGGATGTCAGACACCTCTGTGCTCCGTCCTTGAGTTACGCCGCAATCATCTGGCGGGAGATGATCAGGCGCATGATTTCGTTTGTGCCTTCCAAAATCTGATGCACGCGCAGGTCGCGGACGATTTTTTCGATGCCGTAGTCTGCGAGATAGCCGTAGCCGCCGTGCAGTTGCAAACAGCCGTTGGCCACGTCAAAGGACACATCGGTCACCATGAGTTTGGCCATGGCGCAGAATTTGGTGGCGTCGTGGTCGCCGTTGTCGAGTTTCCATGCGGCCTGACGCAGGAAGGTGCGGGCGGCTTGCAGCTTGGTTTCGTATTCGGCGAGGCGGAACTGCAGCGCCTGAAACTGGTTGATGGATTTGCCGAAGGCTTTGCGCTCTGACATGTATTGCACGGTCATATCGAGCGCCTTCTGCGCGCCGCCAAGGGCGGAGGCGGAAATATTGAGGCGCCCGCCATCCAGACCGTTCATGGCGTAGCTGAAGCCTTTGCCTTCTTCGCCGATCAGGTTGTCCGCGGGCACTTTGCAGTCGTCAAACTGAACTTGAGATGTCGGCTGGGCAAGCCAGCCCATTTTCTTTTCCAATGCGCCAAAAGACAGGCCGTCGGTGCCGTCCTCAACGACCACGGTGGAGATGCCTTTGGGGCCGTCCTCGCCGGTGCGCACCATGCAGACATAGGCATCAGAATAAGAGCCGCCGGAGATGAAGGCTTTGGTTCCGTTGAGGATATAGCCCTCGTTGCTGCGCTCCGCGCGGGTTTTCAGGGCGGAGGCGTCAGAACCTGAGCCGGGCTCCGTCAGGCAATAGGAGAAGACTTTGTTCATGGCGCAGAGGTCGGGCAGCCATTTCTGTTTGGTCTCCTCAGAGCCGAATTTGTCGATCATGCCGCCACACATGTTGTGGATCGACAGGAAGGAGCCGACAGAGGGGCAGGACATGGCGAGGGCTTCAAACACCAGCGTTGCGTCAAGGCGCGAGAGGCCGGAGCCGCCGTAGGCCTCAGACACATAGATGCCACCCAGACCCAGCTCTGCGATTTGTGGCCAGAGGGTTTTGGGGATGGTGCCTGCGGCTTCCCAGTCTTGGGCGAAGGGGGCGATGTGCTCTTCGCCAAAACCTTGGGCCATGTCAAAGATCAGGGTTTGTTCTTCGGTCAGTGCAAAATCCATGTCTCTTCCTCTGCGCGCAATATCGGGCGGCGTAATGTGACGGCAAAGCAGGCTGAAGGCGCGATGAAAGGGCGCGCGCTTCGCGGCCTCCCTTCCGCGAATTGAACAGGTGTTAAATTAACACCGTTGCCGCGCCATTGCAAAGGAAGAAAGCGGCAAGATCGCCCGGATCACACCGCGATTATGCAGAGTGGTTTTGCAAAAATGTCTGAACTGATGTGTCAGGCCGTCCGGCTGAGAAGCTGGCTGATGGAGTCATGCGGGATGCCCAATATAGACAGAGCGGGTTGTTCACTTTCTTGAACCATCGGGACAACAGCGGGGAAAGGCTCCCAACTGCGCAGTGCGATGCGCGCGAGTTTCTGGCCAACCAACGTTGGGGCGAGATAAACGATGAGGGTCTGCGCATTCTGGCCGGTGAAGGCTTCGGCCTTTTGCGCCTGTGCCTGCATCAGTTGTACGTAGTCTTCATCCCAGCCGGTCAGCTCTGTGAGATCGACCAATTGTTTCTGTCCGGGGCGAAACTCTGGGTGGCTTGCATATTCAGCAAAAGCGGTCAGCGTGTCTGACATGATCGCATGTCCCTGATATCGCACATAAACCACGCCAATTGAGGACAGAATTCTGAAAGAGACCGACATATTTTCCTCATGTTACCCCAAAAAAAGGGGCAGCAATGCCGCCCCTTTCGGTACATGAGCACAAGTTGGATTGGGGATCAATCCATCGCTTTGAAGTTCAGCGCCGCACCGTCTTTGATGCCGGAGAACCAGCGGGAGGTGACCTTTTTGGTCTGGGTGTAGAACTTGAACGCGTCGGGGCCGTATTGGTCCAGATCGCCGAAGCCGGATTTTTTCCAGCCGCCGAAGGAGAAGTAAGACAGCGGAACCGGGATCGGGAAGTTCACGCCAACCATGCCAACGTTTACACGGTTCACAAAGTCGCGGGCCACGTCACCGTCACCGGTGTAGATCGCCGTGCCGTTGCCGTATTCATTGTCCATGACCAGCTGCAGCGCGTCTTCGTAGTTGTCCTGACGCACCATGGACAGAACTGGGCCAAAGATCTCTTCTTTGTAGATGTCCATGTCTGGGGTCACGTTGTCAAACAGGGTCGGGCCAACAAAGTAGCCGTCCTCGTAGCCCTGAATGTTCAGGCCACGGCCGTCTGTCAGCAGTGTCGCACCCTGATCAACACCCGAGGTGATCAGACCTTCGATGCGGTCTTTGGCCTGAGCGGTGATCACCGGGCCGTAGTCCACATCGTCGCCACCGGTGTATGGGGCCACTTTCAGGCTCTCGATTTTTGGAACCAGACGCTCGACCAGCGCGTCAGCAGTGCCTTTGCCAACTGGAACCGCAACAGAGATCGCCATGCAGCGTTCGCCAGCTGCGCCAAAGCCTGCGCCAACCAGCGCGTCTGCGGCTTTGTCCATGTCCGCGTCGGGCATGATGATCATGTGGTTTTTCGCGCCGCCGAAACACTGCGCGCGCTTGCCGTTTGCGGCGGCACGACCGTAGATGTATTGCGCGATCGGGGTGGAACCCACAAAGCCAACGGCCTGAATGGTTTCGTTGTCGAGGATCGCGTCAACGCATTCTTTGTCGCCGTGCACAACCTGCACAACACCATCGGGCAGGCCTGCTTCTTTGAACAGCTCGACCAGACGCATCGCGGTGTTTGGGGTGCGCTCAGAGGGCTTCAGGATGATGGCATTGCCGCAGGACACTGCAGGTGACATTTTCCACAGAGGGATCATCGCAGGGAAGTTGAACGGGGTGATGCCCGCAACAACGCCCAGAGGCTGACGGATGGAATAGAGGTCGATGCCGGGGCCTGCGTCGCCAACAAACTCGCCTTTGTTCATGGCTGGTGCGCCCATGCAGACTTCTACAACTTCCAGACCACGCTGGATGTCGCCTTTGGCGTCGGGCAGGGTTTTGCCGTGTTCTTTGGACAAGATTTCTGCCAGCTCGTCCATGTGTTCGTTGATCAGCGCACCGAACTTCATGAAGATGCGTGCGCGACGCTGCGGGTTTACCTTGGCCCATTCCTTTTGCGCGACAGCCGCTTTTGCGACAGCTGCGTCCAGTTCAGCTGGGGTTGCCAGTGGCACCTTGCTGATGATTTCGCCAGTGGCAGGGTTGCGGGCTTCGGCAAAGCGGCCGGATGTGCCTTTGACGTGCTCGCCGTTGATGTAGTGAGACAACTCTTGCATTGCTTCCTCCAAAAAAGATTGGGGTGACAATAGGCTTGCAAAAATGTGCGGAAAAGAGACAAGTGTTCAAAACTGTTTTGCAAAAATGCAGGAGCGTGTGCGATGGTGCAGTGGGATGACATGCGGGTTTTTCTGGCGGTGGCACGGGAGGAAAGCCTGTCTGCGGCGGGACGCCGTCTGAAGGTCGATCCCGCCACGGTGGGGCGGCGGGTTGCGCGGCTTGAAACCGTGTTTGAGGCGCCTTTGTTTGTGAAGTCGCCAACGGGATATGCGCTGACGGATGCCGGGCAGCGGCTGATGGGGCATGCACTGCGTGTGGAGCAGAGCCTGCAGGAAGCCACGGAAGAAATGGTGGGGCAAAGCACTGGATTGTCAGGGCAAATTCGCATTGGTGCACCGGATGGGGTGGCAAACTTTTTGTTGCCACAGGTGTGCGCGCGCATTGCCAGGGACAACCCTGATCTCGACATTCAGATTGTGGCGCTGCCCCGTGTGGTGAGCCTGTCACGGCGTGAAGCGGATCTGGTGGTGGCGGTCAGTGCGCCAACGGCCGGTCGGCTGACCGTTCAAAAAATCACAGATTACAAATTGCACTTGGGCGCAGCAGAAGCCTATCTGCAAAGCCAGCCTGTGATCACCGAGGTCTCAGATCTGAGCGCGCATCTGGTGACGGGGTACATTCCGGATATGATTTTTGACAAAGAGCTCGACTATCTGAGTGAAGTCGGGGTGGAGCGGGTGCGGCTCGCTTCCAACTCTGCCTCTGTGCAGTTCAATTGGGTGCGCACAGGATCCGGCATTGGCGTGGTGCATGATTTTGCCATTCCTTCAGCGCGCGGCGTGGTGAAAGTGCTGCCGGAACAGATCTCATTGACGCGCAGCTTCTATTTGATCCGGCATGCAGATGATCGCCGCTTGGAACGGCTGAACCGTTTTTCCGAAGCACTCTGTGATGGCATGCGCGAGGAGGTGGCGCGTTTGGAAGCGCAAACTTGACATGAGCGGAGGCAGCGGCAACGCTGAGACTTATTTAAGCGCTTTCGGAGGGTTCGTATGCTTGTACATCAGATTTTGAAGTCAAAAGGCTCTGAAGGTGTGTTGACGGTCAAGCCGGGGACATTGATATCTGAGGCGGCGAAAATCCTTTCAGATAAAGGGATTGGCACGGTGATTGTGTCTGAAGACGGGGCGGTGCCGCTGGGGATTTTGTCAGAGCGAGACATTGTGCGGGAGCTGGCGCGGCGCGGCATTGAGTGTTTGTCTGCAAAAATTGATGACTATATGACCACCGAGCTTGTGACCTGTGGGCGCAACGATGACGCGGTGACTGTGCTTGAAAAAATGACAACAGGTCGGTTTCGCCACATGCCGGTGCTGGAAGATGGTGCGCTGGTGGGGCTGATTTCCCTTGGCGACACGGTGAAAGCCCGATTGTCTGAGTTGGCCATGGAGAAAGAGGCCCTGGAAGGGATGATCATGGGGCATTGAGGCCCTGTTCTTGTTGTGCCGCGACGTCTCTGCACCGCAGAAATACCCATCCTTCAAACTCTGCTTGCAAATTGCTGCGCAATAATGTTGCGTGCGCCCAAGACTACGGGAGACTGTCATGCGCACCGCTCTATATCCAGGCACGTTTGACCCTATCACATTGGGGCATATTGATATTATTCGTCGCGCCACGCAATTGGTGGACCGGCTGGTGATTGGCGTTGCGATCAATCGCGACAAGGGACCGTTGTTTTCGCTCGAAGAGCGGGTCGCGATGATCGAAGGTGAATGCGCGCAGTTGGCGGATGAGACCGGCACCGAGATTGTTGTGCATCCGTTCGAAAATCTGCTGATCGATTGCGCCAAAGAAGCGGGCGCGCAGATCATTGTGCGCGGATTGCGGGCGGTGACAGATTTTGAATATGAATATCAGATGGTTGGCATGAATCGGGCTCTGGACAGCAGCATTGAGACGGTGTTTTTGATGGCTGACCTGAAGCATCAGGCGATTGCCTCAAAGCTGGTGAAAGAGATCGCGCGGCTGGATGGAGATGTGTCAAAGTTTGTGACACCTGCGGTAAATGAGGCGTTGCTGGAGCGGCTTGGCAAGAGCTGACGTGTTGCCGCATTAACGGATTTTCTCCTAAAAACTCAGCGTCTGTATTGCGTCTGTTTCCCGTCGGTATTGCGTCGGTGCGTTTGCGGTTTTGTCTGATCTTTAAAACGTCTAATGCAGCGCGCGCAGCAACGGGATGTTTGGCAACATCTGGAGTTCGTGGCCGATGTTGCGCCTGCTGAAGAGTTGGCTCTAGGAAATTCGCTGCAGATCGGGCATCAATCAACAAACACCCCAAAGCAGAGTTGGGGGCAAAGGAGAGGTGCAGATGGCTGGTGGATTGCTTGCGTTGTTGGATGATGTGGCGGGCATTGCCAAAGTGGCGGCGGCCTCAATCGATGATGTGGCGGCAGGTGCGGCCAAGGCGAGTGCCAAAGCCGCGGGTGCGGTGATTGATGACGCGGCCGTAACCCCCAAATATGTGCACGGGTTTGAAGCCAAACGCGAACTGCCGATCATTTGGAAGATTGCCAAAGGCTCAATCCGCAACAAGCTTTTGATTTTGTTGCCAGCGGCCTTGCTGCTGGCCAATTTTGCGCCTTGGGCGATTGCGCCGTTGTTGATGCTGGGTGGGGCCTATCTGTGCTTTGAGGGTGCGGAGAAGGTGGTGCATGCTTTTGCGCCCCATGAGGCACATCACGCAGCGGCAGAAGACGAGATCCCCGAGGATGTGGCGCATCTGGAAGAAAAGAAAGCGGCCGGGGCCATCAAGACGGATTTTATCCTGTCTGCGGAAATCATGACCATCATCCTGTCGGGCATTCCGGAGAGCAATTTCTGGATGGAAGCCTCCACGCTGGCGCTGGCCGGGGTGGGCATCACCGTGGCGGTCTATGGCTCTGTGGCGCTGATTGTGAAGATGGATGATGTGGGGCTGGCGATGTATGCGGGCGGGCGGCTGTCGTTGACGCGCGCGCTGGGGCGCGGCCTTGTGCGGGGCATGCCCTATTTCATGAAGCTGCTGACTCTGGTGGGAACGGCCGCCATGCTGTGGGTTGGTGGCTCGATCGTTGTGCATGGTCTGGAGGAGCTGGGTTTTGGCTGGCTGGGGCATCACATTCACGACTGGGCCTATGCGGTGGGGCATATGGTGCCTGCCGCCTATGAAGGCTTTGCGGAGTGGACAGCAAAGGCTGCGATGGATGGTGTCTTTGGGGTGCTTTTGGGCGCGGCGTTGATCCCTGTGGCCACAAAAGTCATTGGGCCGATTTGGGGTCGCCTGTTTGGGAGCGCGGGCGCAGAAGGATCGCACTGAGTGGCGGAGGACGACACGCGTCCCGTTATTCGGGAAGTGCGCCCTTGGTACCGCTGGATGAGGCTCGAAGAGGGTGTGTACCCCGAATTGAACGCGCGGCTGCTGCGTGTTCAGTCGACGCGGTTTCGGTTTGGCGAGCGCATGACATCGCAGGCGCGTTCGCTGCCCGAAATAGACGTCATCTTGCGTATGCGGCTGGCAATCGGTGATGCCGCCACCAAGCGGTCGCGGCATTGGCCCGGACGTTTGTACAATGCTGTTGTCGGTGAAAGCGCGCGGTACAGCCGTTTTAATGGGCATGAGGTGCGTGATGTCCTCAGCGCGATTGGCGCTGAGACGGAAGGTTTGGTTGATCCGAATGGGACGTATGATCTTCGCCTAGATTTTCTGCGTGACATTCTTGTGCGGATTGCTGAAGAGAGAGGTTAGGGTGCCTTTCTCATCCTATGGATGACTGTCCTTTGCTTTTGCAAGGCTTTGCTTTCGATGGGCTAAGTTCACAACAGGTTTATTGCGCTGTTTGGTCTCGTTTGTGAGATGGCAGAGCCACTTGCACTCCCTTTGAAAGGTGACTAATTTTGTCGACAATGTGATTCAGTGGAGTCACGAATGTCAGCAAAGCCTTCCTCTGTGAATGCTAGCCAGAACGTTCTTCCGATACCGATACTTCGACGACGAATAGGAGAGCCGAATGGCCACCATAGCTGCTGTTTCCCCGCAGGACATCAGGGACGCCCGCAAGGAGCATGACAAACTGCGCGAGCGCGATCTGGCAGACAAGCTTGGCATTTCCGAAGCGCATCTGGTTGCCGCGCATGTTGGGCAGGGTGTGACCCGCCTTCAGGCGGATATTGATGCGTTGTTTGCTTCGTTTGAGCGGCTGGGAGAAGTGATGGCGCTGACCCGCAACCCATCCTGTGTGATTGAAAAAGTTGGTCAATACGCCAATTACACGCCGGGGCCACATGCCTCTATGGTGGTGAACGAAGAGATTGACCTGCGGATGTTTGGCAGCCACTGGGTGCATGCCTTTGCCGTTGAGAAAGTGACCGACAAGGGCACAAAGCGGTCTATTCAGGTGTTTGATGCGGCGGGTGATGCTGTGCACAAAGTGCATTTGCGCGATGCCTCTGTCCTGGAAGAATGGGACAGCATCGTCGATGCGTTGAAAAGTGCAGATCAGGGTGACGAGATCACCACAGAGGCGCGCAAGCCAGTGGACGGCCCCAAAGGCGATCCTGAGAAAGCTGACAAGCTGCGCACGGAATGGGACAAGATGTCAGACACCCATCAGTTTCTGATCATGACCCGCAAGATGAAGATGAACCGGCTTGGGGCCTATCGCATTGCGGGCGCGCCTTATGCCCGTCGCATTGCACCAAAATCGGTGGAAACGCTGCTGCACCGTGCGGCAGAGAAGACCGTGCCGATCATGATTTTTGTCGGCAATGCGGGCTGTATCGAAATCCACACCGGTCCCGTGTCTCGGATTGTCGACATGGGCCCTTGGATCAATGTTCTGGATCCTGGCCACGATCTGCACCTGCGCAAGGATCACATTGCGGAGGTCTATGCTGTCACCAAGAGCACGCGGCGTGGGCCGGCGATTTCGGTTGAGGCGTTTGACGCAGAAGGCATGTTGATTGCGCAATTCTTTGGGGTGACCAAAGACCCAGAGGCGGCAGCGGCATGGGCGGCGTTGATTGCAGAGCTTGAAGCGGATTTTGCGGAGCTTGCAGCATGATGAAACTGAGTGGGATCTCCATCACGCAGGGCGCAATGGCGGGGGCTTTGGCCCTGCTGCTGAGCACAACTTTGCGGGCAGATGAGCCTGCGCAGCGGATTGTCTCTGTTGGCGGTGCGGTGACAGAAATTGTCTATGCGCTGGAAGAAGGCGACCGGCTGGTTGCGCGCGACACCACCTCCAACTACCCGGCAGAGGCACGCGATTTGCCGAATGTCGGCTATATCCGCCGTCTGTCAGCGGAGGGTGTGCTGTCGGTCAACCCAGACTTGATCCTGAGCGAAGCGGGCGCGGGCCCGCTGGAAACCATGGAGCTGCTGCGAGAGGCGGCGATCCCGGTCGCTGAAGTCAACGAAGGCTTCACACGCGAGGCGGTCAGCCAGAAGATCATGACCGTGGCTGACGTGCTTGGCGTGCCTGAGAAAGGCGCGGCGCTGGCGCAAGAAACCGATGCGGCGATTGCTGAGGCGCTGGCCAAGGTGGATACCGCAAACCGGCCGAAAGTGTTGTTCATTCTGTCCACCGCCGGTGGGCGCGTGATGGCGGCAGGCACCAACACCAGCGCGGGCGCGATCATTGAGCTGGCTGGCGGCGAAAACGCAGCGACCGGCTTTGAGGGCTTTAAGCCGATGACCGATGAGGCGATTGCCACCAGTGGTGCGGAAGTGATCCTGATGATGGATCGGCGCGATGATCACGGGGCCTCTAACGACCAGCTGCGTGCCCATCCGGCGATTGGTCAGACCCCTGCGGCGCTGAACGATGCCATCGTGCGGATGGACGGCATGTTGCTGCTGGGCTTCTCTGTGCGCACTGGGCAGGCGATCTCTGAGCTTGCAGACGCGTTGGTGGATGTCCAGAGCTGATGGCTTATGCAGGAGTTTCATCCGCAGCTGATGCCACGGAGGGGGACCGCAGTCAGACCGCGCATCGGCTGACCTATGTGTTGCTTGGGGTGCTTGCGGTTGCCATGCTGGCCTCGCTGGCAATTGGTGCCTCTGGCACGTCGCTGTGGCAGGCATTGTGGGATGTGGCACGCGGGGCGGAGCTGTCGCTGCGCGACCGTGTGGTTCTGTTTGACATTCGTCTGCCACGTACGTTGATGGCCGCGGCTGTGGGCGCGGCGCTGGCAGTCTCAGGCGCGATGATGCAGGGGCTGTTTCGCAACCCGCTGGCGGATCCGGGGCTGATTGGCGTGAGCGCCGGTGCCGGGTTTGGCGCGATTGTTGCGATTGTGCTGGGCGGGATGCTGCCTTTGGCGCTGAGCGACGCGCTGGGATATTGTCTGGTGCCGGTGGCGGCGTTTCTGGGCAGCTGGGCCACGACACTCATTCTTTATCGCGTGTCCACGCGCAAGGGGCGTACATCGGTGGCCACCATGCTGCTGGCTGGAATTGGGCTTGGTGCGCTGACTGGGGCGGTGTCTGGCATTCTGATCTACATCGCAGATGATGCGCAGCTGCGTACGCTGACCTTCTGGGGCATGGGCTCGGTTGCGGGGGCGACCTGGTCCAAATTCTGGACGGCCGTGCCGTTGATTGCGGCGGCGATTCTCACTATTCCCTTTATTGCTAGAGGGTTAAACGGGCTGGCGCTGGGTGAGGCGGCGGCGAGCCATATGGGCATTGATGTGCAGCGCACCAAAAATGTGGCAATCCTTGCAGTGGCGGCGGCGGTTGGCGCTGCGGTGGCGGTGAGCGGTGGTATTGGTTTTGTCGGCATTGTGGTGCCGCATCTGCTGCGCCTCGCGGTGGGGCCGGACCACACCTATCTGCTACGCAATTCGGCGCTGCTGGGGGCGGCGTTGCTGCTGGTGGCGGATATCATCAGCCGGATGATCATTGCGCCTGCAGAACTGCCGATTGGCATCATCATGGCCGTCATCGGTGGGCCGTTCTTCCTTTGGATTTTGCTGCGGCGTCGCGGCATCGTGGATATGTAAGCCATGTTGAAAGCCGAAAACATCACTGTGTCGTTTGGCCGCCGTGAGGTGCTGCATGACGTGTCCTTTGCGGCCAAGCCCGGCGCGCTGACCGCGATTGTCGGGCCGAATGGATCTGGCAAGACCACCTTGCTCAAGGCGATGATTGGCGAAGTGGCACATGGGGGCACGGTGCGGCTCAATGACGTGGATATTGCGCGTGCCAAACCCTGGGAGCTTGCGGCGATGCGTGGCGTGCTGCCACAGGCGACGCCGCTGGCCTTTCCTTTCACTGTGGCCGAGGTTGTGCGCCTTGGGCTGATGAATGGCACATCCGGTGGGAAAACCCAGCTGGTGCCAGCCGCGCTCGCGCGTGTGGGGCTGGGGGGCTATGCCGCGCGCTATTATCAGGAGCTGTCGGGTGGCGAGCAGCAACGTGTGCAGCTCGCGCGCGTGCTCACGCAGGTGTGGGAGCCCACACAGGACGGTGCGCCGCGCTGGTTGTTTCTGGATGAGCCGGTGTCTGCACTCGATATTGGGCATCAGCTGCTGGTGATGCAGATTGCCCGTGATTTTGCGGATGCGGGGGGCGGCGTGGTGGCGGTGATGCATGATCTGAACCTCACCGCGATGTATGCTGATGAGGTTGCATTGATCAGTGATGGCCGCGTTCTGGCGCAGGGCGCGTCTGAGGCGGTGTTCACTGATGACTTGCTGAGCAAAGCTTACCACTGCCGGGTGCAGGTCAACACGACGCCGCGCTCTGGCACGTTTTTGCTGCCGCATGTGGCACAGGCTGGGGCGGCCTGATTTCGGGCTATGCCTCTGATGCGGCGGCACCTTTTTGAATGGTGAAAAACAGGGTGCCGTCTGATTCACTCATGCCAAGAAACTGATGGCCCGCTTCGTTGCAGAAATGCGGCACGTCCACGATGGCGGCAGGGTCATCCGCGATGAGCTGCACCTTGGCGCCATCTTTGAGAGGTTCCATACGTTTGCGCAGGCGCAAGACGGGCAGGGGGCACAAGAGGCCGAGAGCGTCGATTTCCAAATCCATAAAATCACATAAGCGCGATGTTTCGGTGTGTCCACAAGGTTGTTACCGAAGCATGGGTGACCTTGGGCGAGAGATGACCTAAGTGTGGCAACATGTTTGGAATTGATATCATCGACGCAGGGCTGCTCCCTGCCATGTTCGTGGCGCTGATGGCGGGGACCATCTCGTTTCTGAGCCCCTGTGTGCTGCCGATTGTGCCGCCCTATCTTGCCTATATGAGCGGCATGAGTATGTCGGAGATGACGACGCAGCAGGAAGCGCGGCGCAAAGTGATCCTGACCGCACTGTTCTTTGTGCTGGGGCTGTCCACTGTGTTCCTGTTCCTTGGGTTCACGGCCTCTGCCTTTGGCGCGTTTTTCCTGCAGAATCAGGAGCTTTTCAGCAAGATCGCGGGCGGCATCGTGATTGTATTTGGCCTGCACTTCCTGAACGTCTTCCGCATTCCCTTCCTAGACCGGGAGGCCCGGATTGAGACCGGAGATTCTGGCGGATCGGCTTTTGGGGCCTATGTTCTGGGGCTGGCCTTTGCCTTTGGCTGGACGCCCTGCATTGGGCCACAGCTGGGTGCGATTCTGTCGATTGCGGCGAGCGAAGCCTCTATCACGCGCGGGACCGTGCTGCTGGGGGTATATGCCGCAGGGCTGGGCATTCCGTTCCTGCTGGCGGCGGTGTTCCTCAATCGTGCGATGGGCGTGATGAACAAAATCAAGCCGCATATGGGCACAATTGAAAAAGTGATGGGCGGGCTGCTGTTGTTTGTCGGCGTGATGCTGGTGACCGGAGCATTCTCCACCTTCTCTTTCTGGCTGCTGGAAACCTTCCCGGCACTTGCAACACTCGGATAAGACTTAATTTTGCCGAACTGAGGGGCTATGCTCTCTTCAAAGGAGAGAGCAGCCCATGGGTGAGACCCCCCAACACCAGAGCGTGCGCAAGCGCCGTGTGTTTTACATTCCCGGATATGACCCGATCCACCCGCGCCGCTACCGCGAGCTTTATCGCAAAGAGGGCGCGGCGCAGGCGGATGTTTCGGGCTATGCGCTGACGCTTTCCCCGAAAAAACCGGGTGCTGGGCCGTTTGGCTGGCATGTGAATGGATGCTTTCAAGGTATTGAAAGTGAGGCAGATTTTGAGGTTTTGATCTGGTCCGATATTGTCAAGGACAGCATGGATCAGGGGATTGCGGCAACTTACGTGCAGCTTGTGCGCACGGCCTGGGTCTACATCGGCAGTGGGGCGCTGTGGCGTCTGATGAAACTGCGCAAAGGCCCTGTGATTGCCGCGCTTTATCCGGTGATCTTCCTGATTTTGCAGCTGATGTTTGCCTTGGCTGTGGCCTGGGGCATTGGGGCGCTGCTCGCGCTTGTATTGCCGTGGTGGAGCAAGCTGTTGGGTCTTCTGGTGGTGGTGCCAATCCTCAAGTGGTTTCAAAAGCACGACGGGAAGGTTTTTGCCTATTACTTGATGCATGACTACGCCTATTCGGCGGCCACGAAAGGCGCGAATGCGCCAGAGCTTGAGGCGCGGATTGAGACGTTTAAAGACCGCATCGCAGAAGCGCTGACAAGTGATTGTGAGGAAGTTCTGGTGGTGGGCCATTCCAGCGGGGCGCATCTGGCGGTATCGGTGTTGTCCGATCTGATCCGCGATGGTCTGTTGCCCCAAGATGGGCCGAGGTTGGCGTTTCTGTCGCTTGGACAGGTTGTGCCTATGGTGTCTTTCCTGCGTGATTCCAATCGGTTGCGGAGGGATCTTACATATCTGTGTCAGCGGGAGGACATCACTTGGGTGGATGTGACCGCGCCCGGAGATGGCTGTGCCTTTGCCCTGTGTGATCCTGTGTCGGTGACGGGCGTGGCGCCAGAGCGTGGCAAGCGCTGGCCGCTGGTGGTGTCAGCGGCGTTTACGCAGACGTTGAGTGAGGCGCGGTGGAAAGAGCTGCGCTGGCGATTTTTTCGGCTGCATTTTCAATATCTTTGCGCCTTTGATCGGCCGGGAGACTATGACTATTTTCAAATCACGGCTGGGCCGATGAGCTTGGCAGAGCGATATGAGGGGCGACAGCCGTCGAAATCGCGGATTGAGACGCCGGTGAACCGATACACACAGGGGGCGCAATGATCCCGCCCAAACCCACACCGCGGCCGGACAAAGTCTCGCTGCGCCAGTATGTTCGGCTGTTTCGGCAGGATTTGCTCTCGGCACAGCCACAGCGGCTGTATCGTGCGTGGATGGCAGAATTTCGCACGCCGTTTTTCCGCTCCTATATGATCAATCAGCCGTCTCTGATCCAGACGGTGCTGAAAGAGCGGCCGGATGATTTCCCAAAGTCGGAGCGGGTGAGCGAGGGCTTGCGGCCGTTGCTGGGGCAATCTGTGTTTTTGACCAATGGCGAGACGTGGAAGCGGCAGCGGCGGATTATTGACCCGGCGTTTGAAGGGGGGCGGCTGCGTGACACCTTTCCTGCGATGTGGGCGGCAGCGGAGTCTGCGGTGGCGCGGATCGACAAGCGCGTTGATCAAGATATTGAAATAGAAGAAGAAACCAGCCACGCGGCGGCGGATGTTATTTTTCGCACGCTGTTTTCGATCCCGATCGAACATAAAGTGGCTGGGCAGGTTTTCAGCGAATTTCGCAGCTATCAGCGCAGTGCGCCGATTGTGAACCTGGGGGCGTTTTTGCCTCTGCCGCGTTGGTTTCCGAGGTTTTTTCGCAAAGACACCAAACGCACTGCTGCCAGCATTCGGGCTTTGATTACGGGGCTGACTGAGGCGCGTATGGCGGCGATTGACGCCGGGACGGCGCCCAATGATCTGGCCACCAAGATCATGACAACGGTGGATCCTGAAACAGGAAACCCGTTTGATACCAATGAGATGGTCGATCAGGTGGCGATCTTCTTTCTGGCTGGGCATGAGACCAGCGCCTCTGCTTTGGCCTGGGCGCTGTATCTATGTGCGCTTTATCCCGAGTGGCAGGAGAAGATTGCAGAGGAAGCGCAGGGATTGGAGGCGGATTTTGCAGCGATCAGCCGCCTGAAAATCAGTCGGGACGTGTTCCGTGAAGCGCTGCGGCTCTATCCACCGGTGCCGATGATGGTGCGGGAATCCACGTGCCCGGAACAGTTTCGGGATCGGGAGATTCGTGAAGGATCTCAGATTGTTATCTCCCCCTGGCACTTGCACCGGCAGGAGCGGATTTGGGACAATCCAGATGGGTTTGACCCAACGCGCTGGCAGACGGAGAACGGCAAGACATGTGCGCGGGAGGCTTATGTGCCTTTCTCGGCGGGGGCACGGGTTTGTACCGGTGCGGGCTTTGCCATGGTCGAAGGGGTGCTGATGCTCTCGATGATCTTGAAGCATTTCCGACTGACGCCTGTGGGGGCGCCACCCGTGCCGATTGCCCATCTGACGGTGCGGTCGCGCGATGGTATTAACCTGCGGATCGAACGGCGCAGGTGAAGCGGGAGAGAGGGGCGCTGCCCCTGACACCGCAAGCGGTGTCCACCCCGGGATATTTCAAGAATGAGAAACCGGGGTGTGTTTTGTACTTAGCCCGATCGCTCAGGCCCGATATCGTTGGTCAGTCACGCTGCGGGCGCAGGGGGAGGCGCGCCTGTGATCACTTGCTCTCTTCATACCACCAGACGCTGGGCAGCCATTCGACGCCGTCGCCATAAATGGGGAGGGTGTCTGGGAAATGTAGGTTCTTGTCATGCGCGACGCGGCCCACGGCATAGTTCCAGATCGGGATCACATAGCGGCCCGTGCTGAGCACGCGATCCAGTGCGCGGGTGGCGGCGATGAAATCTTCCTGTGAATTGGCGGTCAGCATTTCGGTGATCATAGCGTCAATGGCCGGTGACTGGACGCCCATGAAGTTGCGCGAGCCGTTCTGCTCTGCTGCGTCAGAGCCCCAATAGAGGCGCTGTTCATTGCCAGGGCTGAGGGAGAGGGCGCGGCGGTAGTTGGTGATGTCAAAATCAAAAGCGCCGGTGCGCTGCTTGTATTGTGCGCCATCCACCAGTGTAACGGCGACATCAATGCCGAGCGCCTCCAGCGCCTTTTTGTAGATGTCGATGATGGCCTTGTTCTCGGTGTCGCCTTGCGTGAGCAGGATCTCCAAGGTGAGGTCTTCGCCAGCGCTGTTTTGCATTTTGCCGTCGACCACGCTGTAGCCTGCGGCCTCCATCAGCGACATGGCCTTGCGCAGGTTTTTGCGGTTGCGCACAGAGCCATCTGATTCGGGCAGGCTGTAGCCCTCCAGCGCCTCAGCGGGCAGATCTGCGGCGAAAGGTGCCAACAGTTCTGCAACGCGGCCTGTGGCCGGGCCGTCTTGCATCCCAAGCAGAGAGCCAGAGAAGAAGGAGGTGATGCGCGGCTGACGCCCGCCTGTCATGGTGTCGTTGATGAATTCAAAGTTGAACACATGCATCAGCGCGTCGCGCACACGGATGTCATCGAGCGGCGCGCGGCGGGTGTTGAGCACCAGACCGGTGATGCCGGAGGGTTTTTCATGCGGGATTTCTGATTTCACCACATCGCCGGACTGGGCCAGCGGGAAGTCGTAGGCCGCTGCCCATTTTTCGGCGTTGAACTCGCGCACATAGGAAATTTCACCCGCTTTGAAGGCTTCAAACATCACAGAGGTGTCGCCGAAGAAATCAATTTTGATTTCGTCAAAGTTGTGTGTGCCATTGCGGAAAGGCAGGTCTGCGCCCCAGTAATTGTCATCACGGCTGAGCGTGACAAAGCGGCCTGCCTCAAAATCCGAGACCACATAGGGGGCCGTGCCCAAAGGGATGTCCTGCAAAGTGGTGTCTTCGAAGGATTTCCCGTCAAATTGCGCCTTCTTCAGAATGGGGCGCAGACCGGCGATAAGGGCGAGCTCACGATCATCAGTGTTGAAGGTGATGCGCACAGAACGCGGGCCTGTGGCTTTGATGCTGTCAACCTGTTGCCAGAACCCGAGATAGCGGGGGTGCCCGACGGTGCCGAGGGTTTCATAAGACCAGATCACATCTTCGACAGTGACCGGGGATCCATCAGAGAATCGCGCCTCTTCGCGCAGGGTAAATTCCACCCATGAGCGATCTTCTGGTGTCTCAATCGATTCGGCCAGGAGCCCGTAAAGGGCGAATGGTTCGTCCCAGTTGCGCCCCATGAGAGATTCGTAGGCAAAGAAGCGTAGCTGCCAGGGCACAGTGCCTTTGCGCACAAATGGGTTGAGGGAATCAAAGCTGCCGCCATTGCCGGTGACCACACGCCCGCCCTTTGGGGCCTCTGGGTTGGCATAGGGTAGGGACACAAAATCCTGTGGCAGGGCTGGGTCGCCATACATAGCGATGCCATGACGGGGCTCCGCATGGCTGGAAACCCCAATAAATGAGAGCGCAAGCACAGTGGCTGCGTGAGTGACTTTGGGGAAACTGATTGGTGCCATCGCCTGAACAATCCTATGGGTGGTTTCTTGTGGTTGTTCAAAAAGTAACGAGGGATTTGAGGCTTATCAAACTTTTAGCTTGGAGGTCGGCGCGAGAACGCTTATAACAAGATCACTGCTCGATAGGTTTCTTGCCTGTATGAAACCTGCCTCAATAACTTCACGCCCGCTTCGCGCGGGCGTTTTTTTTGGCTTACTGCCCGCCGTTTGAGCATGCAAATCACAAGGTCCGGAATGGGCGGTCTGCCGCCTACGTAAGACTACGGTGCAAGGTGGAATTCCCTTATTTTGCGAGTGCAGCATGGTATGGTGCGGCCAAGATTTTGACAGTCGTAGAGGGAAGGGCTGAGGCATGACTATGAAAGGCAAGAGCGCAATCATCACCGGATCCAATTCGGGAATCGGTTTGGGTGTTGCGCGGGAGCTGGCGCGAGTCGGGGCGGATGTGGTGCTCAATTCATTCACGGATCGGGAGGAAGATCACGCGTTGGCGGCGGATATCGCAGCCGAGTTTGGCGTGTCTGCGCGCTATATTGCGGCAGATATGTCACAAGGCGATCAGTGCCGGGCGTTGATTGAGGAGGCTGGCGGTTGTGACGTGTTGGTCAACAATGCGGGCATTCAGCATGTCGCTCCGATTGATGAGTTCCCAACGGAAAAATGGGACGCGATCATTGCGATCAATATGAACTCGGCGTTTCATACCACGGCGGCGGCGTTGCCGCACATGCGCAAACGGGGCTGGGGTCGGGTGATTAATATCGCCAGCGCCCATGGTTTGACCGCATCCCCCTATAAGGCGGCGTATGTGGCGGCCAAACATGGCGTGGTGGGCATGACCAAGACTGTGGCGCTGGAGACCGCAGAGGAGCCGATCACCTGTAATGCGATTTGCCCGGGTTACGTGCTGACCCCATTGGTGGAGGCGCAGATCCCCGACACCATGGAGAAATACAACATGGGCCGCGAAGAGGTGATCAAGAAGGTGATGCTGGAGCGTCAGCCGAGCCGGGAATTTGCCACGGTGGAGCAGCTGGGCGGCACGGTGGCCTTTCTGGCGAGTGACGCCGCCGCGCAGATCACCGGCACCACAATCAGCGTGGATGGCGGTTGGACTGCTTTGTAATTTTTTAATTATTTCAATTTTTTAGGAGGGTTTCATGAAGCGTATCAATCTGGCCTTGCAGGGCGGAGGCGCGCATGGGGCCTTCACCTGGGGTGTGTTGGACGCCTTGTTGCAAGATGAAGAGATCGAGATTGCCGGGATCACCGGCACCTCGGCGGGGGCGATGAATGGCGCGGCGTTGAAAGCTGGCATGCTGAAAGGTGGTCGGGAGGGCGCGCGCGCAAATCTTGACTGGTTCTGGAGCCAGCTGGGCGCGGCGCAGGTGCCGGGGCTGGATATGTGGTTTGCCGCTGTTCCGCCCGGCATGGTGAGCCGCAGCATGGAATACAGCTGGCCGTTTATGGCGGCTGACATGATGCAGCAGATGACCTCGCCTTATGCGATGGGGCCGTTTTATGCCCATCCGCTGCGCGACATTGTGGATGAGATGAGTTTTGATCTGATCTGTGCCGATGAAGGCCCGGCGCTGTTTGTCTGTGCAACCAATGTGCGCTCTGGCAAGGCGCGGGTGTTTTCGGGATCTGAGATCAGCGCCGATGCGCTTTTGGCCTCGGCCTGTTTGCCGACGATGTTTCAGGCGGTGGATGTGGAGGACCCCAAGACCGGGCGGAGGGAGGCCTATTGGGATGGGGGCTACACAGGCAACCCCTCGCTGTGGCCGTTGTTTGACCGGCAGTTTCCGGATGATGTGGTTATTGTGAACATCAACCCGCTGAGGCGCGAAACCCTGCCGGTGACGCCGCAGCAGATTGCCAACCGGATCAATGAGATCAGCTTCAACGCCTCGCTGATGAGCGAATTGCGGGCGGTGGCGTTCGTACAGCGGCTGATTGCGCAAGGCGCGCTGAAGCAGGAAGAAAAGCGCGATGTGAAGGTGCATATGATTGCCGATGATGCCTTGATGAACAGCCTGTCGGTGATGACCAAAAGCTGGCCGGTGAGCTCGGTGCTGTTGCAGTTGAAGGAAGCGGGGCAGGCGGCGGCGAAATCCTTCCTCAGCGCCCATAAGGGCGATCTGAACAAGCGGGGCACGGTGGATCTGGCGGCGATGTATAGCGGCTGACACGCAAAGCTTGCATCATGACGGCAGACACGCTTCAAGAACGAGGAGGTGCAGTGGTGGACGCTGCGCTCTGGGCGAAGGGAGAGACCGGCATGATGACACCTGAGAAACTGAGAGAGATCTACGGGGATGTGTCGCCACATGCGGCGCAGAAGGTGATTGCGCAGTTTGATGCGCACTGCAGAAATTTTATCGCCCATGCGCCGTTTCTGGTGCTTGTGACCTCTGACGGTCAGAATCTGGATGCTTCGCCCAAAGGCGATCCGGCGGGGTTTGTGGAAGTGGAAAGCGACACCACGCTGTTGATCCCGGATCGGCCGGGCAACAACCGGATTGACGGGCTGCTCAACATTCTGGCGCATCCGAAGGTGTCGGTGCTGTTTATGATCCCCGGCGTGGCGGAAACGCTGCGGGTGAACGGGGTGGCGGAGATCAGCGATGATGCAGAGCTTTGTGCGCGCTTTGCCATCAAGGGGCGGTCTCCCAAAACCGTGCTGCGGGTGACGGCGGAGGAGGTGTTTTTGCATTGTGGCAAAGCGCCGGTGCGCTCTGGCCTCTGGAAGCCTGAGACCTGGCCAACCCAGCGCCCGGTGCCCTCGCTTTATGCCATGATCAAGGATCATGCGGAGATGGAGGTGCCGTCAACAGAGCAGTCTTATGCCGAGCAGCGCTATCGTGAGACGTTGTATTGAGTAAATGTCTTTGACGTTGGACTCGGCGAAGGACTGGCGTCTTTGCGTTTATAGGATTGGGAGCAATCTATGCGGTTTTCAGTATTGCCCGTTGCGGCGCTTGTTGTGTCTTTCGCTCATGTGGGATCAGCGCAGCAGGTGCCAATCAATCCGTTCTTTGGGTTTGAGTACATTCTGACGCCCATTGCTGTGAAATGGGCGTGTGGCGGTGCAAAATCAGAGGATCTCGCGCGGTTCCGCGCGGTTGTGGCTGCGTTTCCAGATGCGGCGGCAGAGGCAGACCTCGAGATGTATCTGAAGCAAATGCAGGCCGTTTCTGAGGTGTCTGAAGTTGTTGGCATGTCTCTTGACGCCTCTCAGGAAGCAGCGTTATGCGCGGCAGCCGAGGCGCTGACGGTGGCCTGGCTTACACCGGAGCGTCTGTTGTCTGATGACTACAGCACAGGAGATGCGCAGCAAGATCTGGCATGGACCGCGTTTTTTGAACAGGTTGAGGGGCTTTAGCCTGGGGAACCTTTGCGGATCTTCAGTGGGCTTTTACCACCAAAAGGGAGTTGGTCAGGAAGCCATCTTTGGTGTCTTGTGCGTAGTCGCCTGAAAGCTCGTAGACCGCCCATTTTTTGAGGTCCCAGCCATTGGCGCGCATATGGTTTTGGGCGTGTTGCTGGGATGCGAAAGCCAAGCCACCCGGATATAGCCCGAAGACCAAGGGGCCAAATTTCACGACGGTTTTGCCAGCTTCCAGAGCAGGGGTGTAGCTTGAGCGTTCGCCAATGGTGAAAACAGGCGCGGTCGGAGAAACGCGCACAACCGGTTCCATTGTCGGCTTGATTTCAAACAGATAGAGCCCGGTCAACGCCGCGGCAAGAAGGAGCACTGCAGCGAGTGCTTTCGGGGTGCGGTTTATTCGCTCAGTTTTTTTTTGACGGTTTGTCCTCAGGCACGCTTGGATCTTTGGGGTTTGGGTAAACCAGACCGGCGGAGATCACCAGTTTGGCGGCATCCTCTACCGACATCTCAAGTTCGATGATGTCATCTTTGGGGAAGAACAGCAGGAACCCTGAGGTTGGGTTGGGTGTTGTCGGGACAAACACACTGACCAGACCGTTTGTGGTGGCCGCAGACTCGGCGACTTCGCCTTTGGCGGTGGTGGAAATAAAGCCAATCGCCCAGATGCCGCGACGGGGGTATTCGATCAGGCAGGCCTTTTCAAAGCTGCGCTCGCTTTGGGCAAAGACGGTTTCGGCGATCTGTTTCACGCCCGAATAGATCGAGCGCACAACTGGCATGCGGTCGACCAGATCTTCGGCAAAGCGCAGCAGGGAGCGGCCAATCAGACCTTTGGCGATCCAGCCGACAAGCACGGTGAACACCAGAAAGATGATCAGGCCGACGCCGCGCAGATTGATGCCGATATATTTTTCCGGCTGAATGGTGCTGGGCACCAGAGGCAGGACAAAGCCGTCTACCCAGCCGATCAACGTCCAGACGAGCCAGATGGTCAGCGCGATGGGCAGAATGACGACAATGCCAGTGAAGAAGCTGGAGCGGAGGCCGCCCAAAAAACCAACACGGTGTTTGTTTGGGTCTTCGTCAAATGGGGTCGTCATGCGTGGGTCCTGCGAAAGTCTGATACCTAGTTAGGCATTTGTGGCAGGCGCTGCAATGACGTTTACGCTAGGGCGGCTTGAGAGGGGCCGCTGTGTGATACAGCGGCCCGGTGACTGCCCGCTGAGCAGGCAGTTTTTGGGGTCAAACCAGTGCGGCGGCGATGTCAGCAGCCAAACGGGCGTTGTTGCGCACCAGCGCGATGTTGGCCACGAGCGAGCGGCCTTCGGTCAACTCAAAGATGCGCTGCAGCAGGAAGGGGGTGACGCCCTTGCCAGTGACGCCCTGTTCCTCAGCTTCGCGGGTGGCTTGCGCGATCACAGGCGCCAGATCTTCGGCGGGGATTTCATCTGACGCCGGGATTGGATTGGCGACCAGCTGGCCGCCCGGCAGCCCCATGGCACCACGCATTTTGTGGGCGGCGGCAATTGCGGCGGCGTCATCCATGCGCAGCGGCGCGGTGAGGTCAGATTGTGCGGACCAGAAGGCCGGGAAGCTGTCCTGACCATAGGCGATCACCGGCACGCCGTTGGTTTCCAGCACTTCGAGTGTTTTGGGCACATCGAGGATCGCTTTGGCGCCTGCGGCGACAACAGTCACAGGGGTGTGGCCCAGCTCGGTGAGGTCGGCGGAGATGTCAAAGCTCTCCTCTGCGCCTTTGTGCACACCGCCGATGCCGCCGGTGGCAAAGACGGAGATGCCAGCCAGATGGGCGGCGATCATGGTGGCGGCAACAGTGGTGGCGCCGGTGCGGCCCTGCGCCATGATCACAGCCATATCGGCGCGGCTGACCTTGGCCACGTCTTTGGCTTGTGCCAGTGCTTCGAGCTGCGCATCTGTCAGGCCCGCGTGCAGGGTGCCGTCGATCACGGCCATGGTGGCCGGGACAGCGCCTTTTTCACGGATGTCGTTTTCCACCTGACGCGCCACCTCGAGGTTTTGCGGATAAGGCATGCCGTGGGTGATGATGGTGCTTTCCAGCGCCACGATGGGTGTGCCGTTTTTCTTGGCCTCAGACACTTCGGGGGACAGAGTGATCAGGGTCATGTGGCGTGTTCTCCAGAGACGTATTTGGCGGCAGCGGTGAGGGCGCGCGACAGCGCCTCGTCACGGCTGGCACCTTGGGATTCGGCCACGATGTGCGCGGCCATGAAAGTGTCGCCTGCGCCGGTCACGCGGGTCACCAGAACGGCAGGCGGTTGTTGGGTGATGATGCCTGCGGCAGTGCCGTCAGAGGCAGAGTTTCCGCCATCGGTGACGAGGGCGCGGGCGGCGCCGCGCGCCAGAAGGCCCTCGGCGGCGGATTCGGACGAGGTGAATTCGGTCTGACAAAGGTAGCCGGCTTCCTCAAGGTTCACATAGAGCACCGCGCGGGAGTGCATCAGGAACGGCATCAGGCGCTCGGCTTTGCCCGGAGAGGCAGGCGCGACACGCAGGTCGGCGGCCGCAAAAAGCGGGCTGCGGGCGATTTGATCGAGCAGGCGCTGGGTGAGATTGCCATCCAGGGCGATGAGCCCGCCATAGGGCGCCGCCTCAGAGCCGAGGGTGCCATCCTCAAGCGGGGTCAGGATTTTATCGCCTGCCGCCTCAAGCGAATGGGCATCGGCAATGGCGGCGATCAGGCCGTTTTTGCCCTCTACCGCCATATAGGTGTCGGTGGGCAGATCGGCAGATCGATAGACGTGATCCATGATCGCGCCCATTTCACGGCAGGCGGCCATCAGCTCGTCGCCTTCTGCGTCGCGACCAATGGCCGAAAGTGCGGCAGGTCGCAGGCCAAAACGCGCGAGAGTCATGGCGATGTTCCAGGCCACGCCGCCGGGCAGGCGAGAGATGCGGCCCGGTACGTCCGAGCCCTGACGCATGTGGCTGGGCGCGCGGCCGATGATGTCCCAGAGGACGGAGCCGATGCAGAGAATGTCAGGCGTGGCGGTCATGAGAACCTCACGGAGATGGGGGCGGATCAGGCGGTGAAGGCGGCTTCGAACTCTTTGAGTTTGGCAGCCGGATTTTCGGCGCGCCAGATTTCCTCGCCGATGCCAAAGAAATCGGTGTAGGGCGCAAGAGTGCGGATGATGTCCGTATCCAGCGCGCCTTCGGCGACAACCGGCACTTCGATCATCTGAGACCACCATTCAAACAGGTCTTTTTCCGCCAAAGTGCCATCCCCCAGAGGGGTGGTTCCGACCGGGCCGAAGCTCACGTAGTCCGCCCCGTTTTCACCGGCGGTCATGCCCTCGTGAGAGGAGGCGCCACAGAAAGCGCCAACAATTGCGTCTTTGCCAAGTTCCTTGCGGGTTTTGGCAACCGAGCGCGCGGCATCTGTGAGGTGCACACCATCAAGGCCGAGGCGTTCGGAAAGAAGGACATGTTCGTCAATCACGATGGCCACATCACGCGCATGGGCCACTTCGCGCAGCGCGTCCGCGGCGCGCGACAGGCGGTCTTCGTCACGGGTGGCAAGCGCGAGGCGCACGCAGGCGATGTCGCTGGCGTCCAGGACAGCGGCCAGTTGATCAGGAAACTGGGAGAGTTCGATCTCTGGCGGGGTGATCAGATAGATCTGGGGCAGCTCTGTCTCGGCCATGCGCGTGTTCCTCGTGTCTAGATCGCGCCGCTATAGCGCGGTTTTTTTGGTTTGGCTATCGGGAGTTTGGCCAGCAGGCGGGCGGTGTAAAAGAGATTTCGAGCCTCCGGCGGGGATATTTGCGGCAAGAGGAAGGCGCATGGCTTGTTTTGAGCGCTGTGCGCGGGTATGAGCAGGCGGATTTTTCAGGAGAAAGCCATGACATCCGCCACACCGCAACCTGCCTTTGTTCTTGTGCGCCCACAGATGGGGGAAAACATCGGTGGCGCAGCGCGGGCGATGCTGAATTTTGGGCTTGATAAGATGCGGGTGGTGGACCCGCGCGATGGCTGGCCCAATGAGCGCGCGGTGGCGATGGCCTCTGGTGCGGGGCGGGTGCTGGATGCGGCGTTCCTGACCGAGACCACCGAGGCGGCGCTTGAGGATTGTCACTACGTCTTTGCCACCACGGCGCGGGCACGTGGGTTGACCAAACCGGTGGTGACGCCGGAAGTGGCGATGAAACAGGCGGCAGAGATGATTGCGCGCGGCGAGAAAGTTGCGGTGTTGTTTGGCCCAGAACGGTCTGGCCTGGAAAACGAAGACATCGCGCGCGCCAATGCGATCATCAATGTGCCAGTGAATCCGGAATATGCCTCGCTGAACCTTGCGCAATGTGTGCTGCTGACCGCCTATGAGTGGCGCCGTCAGAGCGCGGAGATTGTGCATGAGCGTGTGGATATGACCAAAACGGATTGGGCCAATCACGCCGAAATGGAGGCGCTGGAGCGCCATTACGAGGATCGGCTGGATGAGGCTGGCTTTTTCTTTCCGCCGGAGAAGGCAGAGGGCATGAAAATCAATCTGCGCAATATGTGGAGCCGCATGCGGCTGACGCGTGCAGATGTGCAGATGCTGCACGGGGTCATGCGACAGATGGTCCGCTGGAAAGAAAAAGGGTGATTTTTCTCCTATTTTCAACGTCTGAGGCGGGTTTGCATCCGTAGTCTTGAGTGGTTGCAGCGCGTGGATCGCCAGATTAGGCTCCCGCGCAATACAGGAGCGAGCGATGAGCCAGAAACGCAGCATTTTTGAAGAGGTTGGCAGCGAAGGCCCCAAAGAGGCGCCGAAAGCTGTTGGGGTGATTGACACGGGCACCAAAGGCGCGCGGCGGGGCATCCGCATCTGGTTGATGATCCTGTTTGCGCTGGTGGTGGTGATGATCGCCGTGGGTGGTCTCACTCGACTGACCGACAGCGGCTTGTCGATTACCGAATGGCGCCCAGTGACTGGGGCCATTCCACCGATGAACGCGGCGGATTGGCAGAGCGAGTTTGAAAAATACCAGCAGATCGACCAATGGGCGATTGAGAACAATTGGATGACGCTGGAGGACTTCAAGACCATCTATTGGTGGGAATGGGGGCATCGCCAGCTGGGGCGTGTGATTGGTCTGGTCTGGGCGGTCGGCTTTGCTGGCTTTGCACTGGCGCGCCAAATTCCGACGGGCTGGACCGGGCGGCTTTTGCTGATCGGTGCTTTGGGTGGTTTGCAGGGGGCGATTGGCTGGTGGATGGTGGCCTCTGGTGTGACCTCCGGCGAAGGTGTGACCACGGTTGCGAGCTATCGACTGGCCACGCATCTGGGGTTGGCGTTTCTGATCCTGGCCTTCATCACCTGGTATATTCTGATGCTGGGGCGCAGTGAGCGTGACCTGATGCAGGCGCGGCGCGGCAAAGAAGCCAAACAGTTTTCCATGTCCACCGGGCTGTTGCATATGACATTTGTGCAGATCCTGCTGGGCGCGCTGGTGGCGGGCATCGATGCGGGGCGGTCCTACAATGACTGGCCGTTGATGGCGGGGCAGGTCTTTCCTGCGGAAGCTTTTGATCTGGAGCCGCTGTGGCGCAACTTCTTTGAGAACGCGGGGCTTGTGCAGTTCATTCACCGCAGCTGGGGTTATTTGCTCCTGATCTTTGCGGTTGTGGTCTGGCGGCGCGGGCAGGGCTCTGCACATAAATCGACCCGTTTTGCCTTCAATATGGCGTTGGCGGCGATGTTCCTGCAGATCGTGCTTGGCGTTGTGACGGTGCTGACATTTGCGCATATGCATGTGGCGATCACCCATCAGGTGATGGCGGTGATTGTTGTGGTGCTGATCCTGCGGGCGCGGTTCCTGAGCAACTATCCTATTGCCACGTCGGTGCGCGACGCAGCCTGAAGACTTCATCCTGAGAGAGGGACCAAATTATGTCTGCATATGAGCAGTTGATGGCGTTCAGCCACACCACAGAGGCGCTGGGTCAGGTGGCCGGGCGTCTGGGCTGGGATCAGGAAGCGATCATGCCGGAAGGGGCTGCGCCGCAGCGGGCCGAGGAAATGGCGGCGATGGAAAGCGTGTTGCACGCGCGTCGCACCGATCCCAAAGTCGGCGCCTGGCTGGCGGAGATTGATCCGGCCACGCTTGATGAGGCGGGCCGTGCGCAGCTGCGCCACATCAAAAAGAGCTTTGGGCGCACCTCCAAAGTGCCGGCGGATCTGGCGGCAGAGATTGCCAAAGTCACCAGCCGCGCGCAGGGCATTTGGGCGCAGGCGCGTTCTGACGAGGATGTGGCAGCGTTTCTGCCAACACTGAAGGAGGTTGTGAACCTCAAGCGTCAGGAAGGGCAGGCGCTGGCAGCCGGTGGCGATGTTTATGACGCCATGATTGACGATTATGAGCCGGAGATGACGGCGGCCGAAATCGCCGCGATGTTTGACGCGATGCGGCCCCGGCTGGTGGCGTTGCGCGCCGCTGTTCTTGCGGCAGAAGCTCCGGCGAAGCTGAGCGGCACCTTTGCCAGCGATACCCAGATGGCGCTGACCGCCAAACTGGCAAAATCCTTTGGCTATGATTTTGATCACGGGCGCATTGATTGCGTGACCCATCCGTTCTGCTCGGGCAGCGGGCTGGATGTGCGCATCACCACACGCACCAGTGAGAGCGATCCGTTCAACTGTTTTTACTCCACCATTCATGAGGTGGGCCATGCGGCCTATGAGCAGGGCATCCACCGCGACTATCTGCTGACGCCGATCGGGCATGGGGTCTCCATGGGCGTGCATGAGAGCCAGAGCCGGATTTATGAGAACCAACTGGGGCGCGGGCGCGCCTATACCGGCTGGCTCTATGAGCAGATGAAGGCGGAATTTGGCGATTTTGGCATTGAGAGTGCTGAGGCGTTTTATGGCACTGTGAACCGGGTGAATGACGGCTATATCCGCACGGAGGCGGATGAGGTGCAATACAACCTGCACATCATGCTGCGCTTTGATCTGGAGCGGGCGCTGATGCTGGGCGATCTGGCGGTGGATGATCTGGAAGCGGCCTGGAATGACCGCTTCGCCGCTGATTTTGGCTATGCGGTGGACAAGCCCTCCAACGGTGTGTTGCAGGATGTGCATTGGTCGGTGGGGCTGTTTGGCTATTTCCCGACTTACTCGCTGGGCAATGTCTATGCGGGCTGCCTGAATGAGGCGCTGCGCCGCGCGGTGCCGGATCTGGATGCACAACTGGCGCAGGGCGATACCTCGGCGGCCACAGGTTGGCTGCGTGAAAACCTGCAGCAGCACGGCGGTTTGCGTGAGCCTGCGGCGACGATTGCTCATGCCACGGGGGCTGCGCCAAGCGGGGAGCCGCTGCTGGCCTATCTGGAAGAGAAGTTTGGTGACATCTACAAGCTGTGAGCGCTTGGGGAGATGTTGGAGGGAAAAAGGGGACGCTTTGGCGTCCCCTTTGTTTTTTGGATATTTGAAGAATGAGAAAGCGGGGGGCGCGTTTTAGGATGAGAGCGTGTCCAACGCCATTAGCGCATCAGCACCCGAGTTCTTTTTCGCCAGCTTTGATGATTGCCATAAGCTCCGCATCCCGCCCGGAGAGTTCGGGGGATTTGGTGAAACAGCCCTCGTTGCCGAAGGTGTCGATGCCGCGATCAGAGGCGAAACAATAGCCGTTTTCATGGAAGATGCGGTTGCGGTGAAACCAGAGATCGTCGCAGGAGAGCGTCTGCGTGTGCGGGGTTTCTGTTGTTTGAGTAGGGGCTGAGACGCGCGGCAGATCGGCAAGCGGTAGGCCCATGGGGAAGAGCATCAGGGTTGGATATCTGTGCAAGGCGCTGTCGCTGTTTGCATTTTCATACTGCCAGTAGCTGTAGGGCGTGGTCACGTGATCCGGTTCCAGCGGGCTGTGGGGGCCGCGGGGCGTCTGGGCGCCGATGCGGATTTCGATGTCGGGGCTGATGCGGGCGTCCCAAGCGTTTCGAATGGTGCCAAAGCTTGTTTGCTCCCCAACCTCTGCAGATGTAGGCAGGCGGACGAGGCAATCTTCGGCGTAGTAAGGCCCGCCCACGGGGTAGCCGCGTTGTACGCCATAGATGGCCCCGTTTCTTTGCTCGATCTGAACATCGGTATGGTAGGCTGGCGCCGCCGGATCCTGCGTGGCGTGGATGATTTCGGCGAAGGCGGGCCAGAACTCCGCCACCGAGGCGAGGCTGTGGGGCTTCCAGGTTGGTGCAAAGGACCAGCTGAATGCGCCGTCATCCATCATGAACACGTTGTGGCAGATTGTTGTGATCAGGTTGGTGTTGAGTGTGACCTCATAGGAGACACCTGTGACAGGGATTTGTGACAACAGCGCATCGGCCACCGTGTCGACATAATACATATCAAAATCAGGTGTTTCGATGTTGCGGGCATGGAGATAAGGCGTGAGATAAGGCGTGCCTTCGTCATCCTTGGTTTGTGCAAAACGATGGATGCGTGCCGATGTGCGGATCGCGCGCGCATAGAAGGCGGAGATGTCTTCGGATGAATAGCGGGCGTATGGATCCAGTCCTGACAGACGTGGTGCATGAACCCCGAGTCTCGCACTGGGAGCTATCGCGCGCATGGCGATGGTTTCATAGCTTTCGCCTTCAAACGTGTGAGCACCGGACAAAAACAGCAGCGCGCAGGCAGACGCGCACAGGTCGTCGTCAGCCACATAGGTTTGTAGGTCGGCGTAAATATCACGAAGAAATTCGGTGATTTTGAGCGCCTCGTTCATATTGCCACCGGGGCTGTTGAGGCAGAGCCGAGCACCTTCTGGCAGAGGTTCGGAAAAGCTGTCTCCGTCATAGTCAAACAGGGTGTGGAAGGCGCTCAGGTCGCCCTCTACGACTTTGCCGTCATAGAGCAGGGTGCAGTCCGCGTATTTTTCAGAGAGCTGCTCGGCCCTGACAGCGCCACCAAATCGGGTGTCGAGGGCGTCTTGGCTTTCTGTTGTGTTGTAAATCAGGGTCGCGGCCTGCGCGGGTAGGGGGGTCGTGAGGCTGAGGCAGGCGCTGAAAAGCGCTGCGCCGGAAAGGTATTTGATCATAGGTATTTATGTGTCGTCTAAAGTCAGTGATACGCTTTGTGGACTTCGACACACAAATTCTGGTGAGGCAAGAAAAAGCTTGTTAGGTGCAGAACGAGCGAGCCGGTGCTGGTTCATTTGCGAGAGCAAGTTTGGCTGTCGCGAAACGCTGCAACCTCCCAAATAGATAACTGAGCCAAAAGGGACGCCTTGGAGACCCTTCGTTTTTGAAAATCGAAGAAGCATAAGAACCGGAAGACAAGAGAGAAAATCTTTACTTTTTAAATGGGTGCCGCAAGTCTCCCTCAAAGGGATTGTTGGGGGGACATGCGTTGATCTGTGATCTGATCTGGAACGAATATGAGCTAGTTTACCAAACCTACGAGAGTTTCAACGGGTTTGCGCTGACCATCAAAGGGTGGTCTGTGACCGTAGGGTTGGCCGCGATTTTTGCGGTGTATTTCGAAAAGCTGGGTGCGTCGGGCAAAGCTGTGTTGTGGGGCGCTGCCCTGTCATCTCTGCCGTTCTGGATCCTGGACGCGATTTGGAAGAGCCACCAGAAGGCGTTTTTGCCGAGGTTGGAAGTGTTGGAGCGCTCTACGTATTCAGGAAAAGACTGCAAAGATGGCGCGTTGTCTCATAGCTTTGATATCGTGGGATCTTGGGACAAATCTCATGATTGGTTCGGATGGATCGCAACCTTGCCAATCACTGCATTTCCGCATGTTTTTGTTATTCTTTTGGGGGTGTATTTGGTCATCAAACACCCACCAAAGGCGTAGTGCCAAGGCGTTTTCTGGCTGTTTGTGATCGTCCTGAAGCGCTTGATGGTTGCCACTCTTATTCGGTCGACGGTGAAACGCGATCCGCTTGGTTCATTTAAAACGCATAGGTTTCTCGGACAAAAAAAGGGCAGCGCGGCGGATGCCGGCTGCCCTTCGTCTGTATCTCGCAGAGATGATTAGCTGTCGCTTTCGTCCGCGTCGTCATCCTGTTCGGCGATCCAGGCCACGGAGACCACCTCTTCGCCTTTGCCGGTGTTGAACACCCGCACGCCGCCCGCAGAGCGGGAGCGGAAGGAGATGCCATCCACCGGCACGCGGATCGACTGGCCTTTGGAAGTGGCGAGCATGATTTGATCGCCCATCTCAACGGGGAAGGAGGCCACAAGTTCGCCGCCACGCATGGCTTTGTCCATCGCAGTCACCCCCATGCCGCCACGGCCACGGACTGGATAGTCATGCGACGAGCTGAGCTTGCCTGCGCCACCTGCGGTGATCGTGAGGATCAGGTTTTCGGCGGCAGACATTTCTGCGTAGCGCTCCTGAGACAGCTCGCCCGCTGGGGTTGCGTCTTCGTCATCGCCGCCATCATCGGTGAGACCGGCCACGGCGCGGCGCATTTTGAGGTAAGCGGCGCGCTCTTCGCTTTCGGCGCGGAAGTGGCGGATGACGGACATGGAGACCACTTCGTCATTGCCATTGAGCTTGATGCCGCGCACCCCGGTTGAGGCGCGGGAGTTGAACACGCGCACCTCAGTGGTGGGGAAGCGGATCGCCCGGCCCGAGTTGGTCACCAGCATCACATCGTCCTCGTCAGTACAGATGCGGGCGTTGATCAGCTTGGTGTCGGCGTGATCATCCTCAAACTTCATGGCGATCTTGCCATTGGCTTTCACATTGGTGAAGTCCGACAGGCGGTTGCGGCGCACGGTGCCCGCAGAGGTCGCAAACATGATTTGCAGATCGTCCCATTCATCCTCTGGACGGTCCACCGGCATGATCGCGGCGATCGAGACGCCTTGCGGGATTGGCAGGATGTTCACAATCGCCTTGCCTTTGGCGGTGCGGCCACCCAGCGGCAGGCGCCAGGTCTTGAGTTTGTAAGCCATACCATCGGTGGTGAAGAACAGAAGCTGGGTGTGGGTGTTGGCCACAAAGAGGGTGGTGACCACATCCTCTTCTTTGGTCTGCATGCCCGAGATGCCCTTGCCGCCACGTTTCTGGGCGCGGAAGTCGGCGAGTGGCGTGCGCTTGATGTAGCCACCAGAGGTGACAGTCACGACCATGTCTTCGCGCTCGATCAGGTCTTCGTCGTCCATGTCGCCAGACCAGTCGACGATTTCGGTGCGGCGCTCCACGGCGAAGTTTTCGCGCACTTCGCGCAGCTCGTCGCCGATGATGGACATGATGCGCTCGCGAGAACCGAGAATCTCAAGGTATTCCTTGATCTTCGCGGCCAATTCTTCGAGTTCGTCGGTGACCTCTTTCACACCAATTTGCGTGAGGCGCTGCAGGCGCAGCTCAAGAATGGCCCGTGCCTGTGTTTCAGACAGGTTATAGGTGCCATCGTCGTTCATGGTGTGGGTCGGATCGTCGATCAGACGGATGTAGCCCGCGATTTCTGCTGCGGGCCAGCGCCGTGTCATCAGCTTTTCACGCGCCTCTGCCGCGTCTGCGGAGGCGCGGATGGTGGCGACCACTTCGTCCACATTTGTCACAGCCACGGCCAGACCACAGAGGATGTGGCTGCGTTCGCGGGCCTTGCGCAACAGATAGGCGGTGCGCCGCGCGACCACGTCTTCGCGGAAGTCGATGAAGGAGGTCAGGAAGCGGCGCAGTGTGAGCTGCTCCGGGCGACCGCCGTTCAGGGCCAGCATGTTGCAGCCAAAGTGGGTCTGCATCGGGGTGAAGCGGAAGAGCTGATTGAGCACCACTTCGGCGGTGGCGTCGCGTTTCAGCTCGACCACCACGCGCACGCCGTCCCGGTCGGATTCATCCTGCACGTGGGCGATGCCTTCGATGCGTTTTTCGCGCGCAGCCTCGGCGATCTTTTCGATCATCGCGGCTTTGTTCACCTGATAGGGGATTTCGTCGATGACGATGGCGTAGCGGTCCTTGCGGATTTCCTCGACGCGGGTTTTGGAGCGGATCACGACGCTGCCGCGGCCCTCAAGATAGGCTTTGCGCGCGCCAGAGCGGCCCAGAAGGATGCCGCCGGTCGGGAAATCCGGTCCGGGGACATAGTCGATGAGCTGCTCAGAGGTGAGATCCGGATCCTCAATCAGCGCCAGAGTGGCGTCGATCACTTCGCCCAGATTGTGCGGCGGAATGTTGGTGGCCATACCCACCGCGATACCGCCCGCGCCGTTGACAAGCATGTTGGGGAAGCGCGCAGGCAGCACGGTTGGCTCCTGGTCTTTGCCATCATAGTTGTCTTGGAAATCAACGGTTTCTTTGTCGATGTCGGCCAGCAGGGAGGCGGCGGGCTTGTCCATGCGAACTTCGGTGTATCGCATGGCCGCCGGGTTGTCGCCGTCCATGGAGCCGAAGTTGCCCTGACCGTCCAGAAGCGGCAGCGACATGGAGAAATCCTGTGCCATCCGCACCAATGCGTCATAGATCGCGCCATCGCCGTGGGGGTGGTATTTACCCATCACGTCACCCACAGGACGGGCCGACTTGCGGTAGGCTTTGTCATGTGTGTTGCCGGTTTCATGCATCGCATAAAGAATGCGGCGGTGCACCGGTTTGAGGCCATCACGCAGGTCTGGAATGGCGCGGCTGACGATCACGCTCATGGCATAATCGAGATAGCTGGCGCGCATTTCCTCCTCGATGGTCACAGAAGGACCGTCGTGGATCATCCGCTGTTGCGTGTTTTCGTCTTCGTTTTCAGGGGTTTCCGGCGTGTCGCTCAAGTCCCGATCTCGCTTCTTTTTGGCGGTCCATATCTTGTTGGGATGCTTATATCAGAGGCGACATGTAGGGTGCAATGGGGCTGTGGTGATCCTGTTGGTTTTCCCTGTAAAAAACCATAATCTGTTGTGATGCGTAGAGATTTCAAAGCTTTGCGGTCGAAATGGCCGATTTGGGTCTCCTGCGGGGTTTTTGTCTCAAGCTGAGGCTGATATTGCGGAACGTAAAACTATTTTAAGGGGTCATTTGTGAGACAAAATATTGCGACAGTTGCGGTGTCCTTAGCGCTTGGATTGGGGGGTACTGAGGTTTCAGCTGAGAAGCTCTTGGACAAGATCAAGAAGGGGGCGGAGACCGCGGGAGAGGCAATTGGCGAAGGCCTTGACGCGACAGGTCACGCCATTGAAAGCGGTGCGGAGGCCGTCGGCGGTGTCGTGGAAAAGGGCGCTGAGGCGGTGGAGAACACTGTGACCTCAACAGATGAGCTTTTGTCCAATGAAGAAACCGCAGATCAGACGCGGGCGCGATTGGACACTATGGCAGATGAGATTTTGGCACGTCTGCTGGCAGAAAATCCGGAGGCGTCGCGGCTCTACGCGCAAAGCGCGGGCTACGCCGTGTTTGATGCGCGCAAGGTGACGATTTTTCCGGTCACCACTGGCTACGGGCGTGGTGTGGCGATGGCCAAAGATGGTTCTGGACGTGTCTATATGAATATGGGCACCGGCGGGCTTGGCGGGGCGATTGGTATTGGCGGTTTTACCAACCAGTTTGTGATCCTATTTGAGAGTGCTGAGGATCTTAGCACATTTGTCACCCATGGCTACGATGCGGGTGCGAGCGGCGGGGCGCAGTCAGGGTCGGATGGGGACACCGAGCAGACCAGCTTTCAAGATGGGCGGTCGGTGTTTTTGCTCGACAAAAACCGCTGGCGGGTGAATGCCAGTCTAGAAGGCACGAAATACTGGCGCTCGCCGGAGTTGAATTAAGCCTGATGGAAGGTGCGCCTCATGTTGGGAGCCCCTTCCATGTGACGGCTCAGGCGGAGCAGCTGGCGCCGCCGAGCACGCAGAATTTGGCGCAGTGGGCGTGATTGAGCAACACGGGTTTCTCTGCGTCTTTGAGGGTTGGACCGAGCTCAAACTCTTCGACATAGGGCAGCAGGGTGCAGGCGATGACTGCGGGGGCATCAGAGCCTTTGCGGCGCACCACCATGCGGGAGTTGGAGCACATGACTTCTGTTGGGGATTTGTTGAGAATTCCCCAGCATTCCGTTGTGATTTCAGGGACTTCGACGGTTTCGTCCATTTCCGGGAAGAGCATGGTCTGGCCCGGATTATGCGCATCGATGGGAAAGTCGTGGGCGTCAAAGAGCGCGGCGTAACCGGCGCGGGAATCCGCGTCTGACTCCCCCCAGAGAGTGCGGCCTGCGACCTTCATCTGGAAGCCTTCGTCGCGCAGCCACTGCATGCCCTCCAGCATCTTGGCAAACGATCCTTCGCCGCGTTCGCGATCGTGGTTTTGCGGGTTCCAGTGGTCAATGGAAATGCGGAAGGTGAGCGTGTCGCGGTAGGTTTCGCGCAGGGCCAAAAGGCCTTCGCGCACCCGTTTGCGCATCAGAGGCTGCATGGCGTTTGTGAGGATCAGCACCTCATAGCCACGTTCCAGCGCGCGGCGGGTGATCTCGATCATTTCCGGGTTCATGAACGGCTCACCACCTGTGAAGCCAATTTCGCGCACGTTCCATTCGCGCGCCTCAAGCTGATCCAAATAGTCGCTCACCTCATCGGCTGTGATGTAAAGCAGATCATCATTGGTGGGCGATGAGAAAATATAGCAGTTTTCGCACTGGATGTTGCAGAGGGTGCCTGTGTTGAACCACAGAGTTTCAGGATTGCTGAGTTTCACATGAGCGCGGTTTTCGCCCTTTGCTGTGATGAAAGGATCCTGAAACTTGCCGAGATTTGCGTGATCTTTCATGATGCTGCCATTTATGGAACGTATTCATCTCCTAACCAAACCTGAGAGGCTTGACCATCCGTTGTGGATCGCATCTGACACAGTTGTGATGCGTGCTTGTGGTGATAGAGTGGCGGTGATAGACAGGCCTTTGAATTCGTTAGCGCTAACGTGGCGTGTATGATCAGGGCAGAACGACGAGGAAACAGGGCCTTATGGTGTCTCGAATTATTCCGGTGGAGCCTTTTGATCTGGTGGTGTTTGGTGGCACAGGGGATCTGGCGCGGCGTAAGATTTTGCCTGCGTTGTTTCGCCGTTTCTGTTCAGGACAGATGCCGGATGGCAGCCGGGTTTTGGGCGCGGCGCGCAGTGGCTTGACTTCACAAGAATATCGCGCGGTTGTCAGTGCGGCGCTGAGCGAGTTTGCTGGGGAACTGGCGCTTGATGCGGCGCAGGTGGCTGCGTTTTGTGAACATGTGGATTATGTGGCGGTGGACGCGCGCGGCGAGGGCGGCTGGCCTGAGCTTGCTGCGCTGCTGACGCCGGGCTCTGTGCGGGCGTTTTATTTTTCCGTGGGGCCGGGTGTGTTCTCTGATCTGGCCAAAGGTCTGAAACGACACGGGCTGGTCGAGGATGACACGCGGATCGTGGTAGAAAAGCCCTTTGGCCATGATCTGGAAAGCGCGCAGGCGCTCAACCGTGAGCTGGCGCAATATTTCGACGAGGGACAGATTTACCGGATCGACCATTACCTTGGCAAAGAAACGGTGCAGAACCTGATGGCGGTGCGCTTTGGCAATATGCTGTTTGAGCCGCTGTGGAACGCGCAATACATCGACCATATTCAGATCACCGTGGCAGAAACGGTCGGTGTGGCTGGGCGCGGGGATTACTATGAAAAATCCGGCGCGATGCGTGACATGGTGCAGAACCACCTGATGCAGCTGTTGTGTCTGATCGCGATGGAGCCCCCGGCGCAGTTTGAGCCGGATGCGGTGCGCGATGAGAAGCTGAAGGTGATCCGCGCATTGGATGCGGTGCAGCCACATCATATTGTGCGTGGGCAATATACCGCAGCTGATGGCGTTGCGGCCTATCGCGAAGATGTGGACCATGCCCGTTCCAAGACCGAGAGTTTTGTTGCGCTGAAGTGTCAGATCAACAATTGGCGGTGGGCGGGCACCCCGTTTTACTTGCGCACCGGCAAACGGCTGAGCGCGCGAGACAGTGAGATTACGGTGGTCTTCAAAGACACGCCGCACTCTATTTTTGGACCCGAAGCCGGGCGGCATCGCAACGAGCTCAACATTCAGCTGCAACCCAATGAGGGCATCACGTTGAATGTGACCATCAAGGAGCCGGGCCCGGGCGGCATGCGGCTGGTGGATGTGCCGCTGGATATGAGTTTCGCAGAGGCACTTGGGCCAACTGCGGAGAACACGCCAGATGCCTATGAGCGGCTGATTATGGATGTGATCCGGGGCAATCAGACCTTGTTTATGCGGGATGATGAGGTGGAGGCCGCCTGGGCGTGGACCGATCCGATCATTCGCGGCTGGGAAGCGCGGGGCGATGTGCCGAAACCGTATGATGCCTATTCCGATGGGCCTGATGATGCAGATTTGATGATGCGCCGCGACGGGCGTGAATGGAGAGGCTTAGACAGATGAACTTCAAGACCTACCCAGATACTGACATGTTGGCGATGGATGTGGCCCAAGCGCTGGCCGAAGACCTGACAGACGCATTGGCGCAAAAAGAGCGCGTGGTTCTGGCGGTGCCGGGTGGCACGACACCGGGGCCTATTTTTGATGCGTTGAGCGCGGCGGATCTGGACTGGGAGCGGGTTGATGTGATCCTGACAGATGAACGCTGGGTGCCTGAGCATCATGAGCGTTCCAACTCCGCTTTGGTCAAAGCGCGGCTTTTGACAAACCGCGCGATGGCGGCCCGCTATCTGCCGCTTTATGCGCCAGCAGAGGTGCCTGAGGATGTGTTGCCAGAGCTTGAAGCGGGCATTGCCGCATCGTTGCCTGTGGATGTGGCGGTGATGGGCATGGGCGCGGATATGCACACGGCCTCACTGTTTCCCAATGCAGAGGGGCTTGAGGCGGCGTTGGCTGCGGATGCGCCGATCCTGATCCCGGTGCGGCGTGACGATTTGCCGGATATTCGCATCACCCTGAGCGCGCGCGTGCTGAACGGGGCGTTGCGCAAACACATCCTGATCAAAGGGGCAGACAAGCGCGCGGCGTTGACCGCTGCGCAAAACCTGCCAGAGGTGGACGCTCCGATCCGCGCGGTGTGCGCGGGTGCAGATGTGCATTGGACGGAGTGAGCAAGATGTGGACCGATCTTGAAAACCTGAAAGCTGCAGCGCAGAGCACCCAAATTGCGGATCTGTTTTCAACAGATCCGGCGCGTGCAGAGCGGTTTGCCCTGACAGCTGATGGGCTGTTTTTTGACTATAGCAAGACCAGCATTGATGACACGGCCAAGGCGGCATTGATGGCGCTGGCGGAAGCGGCGGGCGTTGCGGACAAGCGCGCGGCGATGTTTGGCGGAGCAAAGATCAACGAAACCGAAGAGCGTGCCGTGCTGCACACGGCGTTGCGCAATCTGGATGGTGCGCCGGTTTTGGTGGATGGCGCAGACGTGTTGCCGGAGATCAACGAGACCCGTGCGCGCATGGCGAGACTGGCCGCTGCGGTGCGCGATGGCAGTTTTCCGGGGCAGGGGCAGCGGATCACGGATGTGGTCAACATTGGCATTGGCGGCTCTGACCTTGGGCCGCTGATGGCAGTGATGGCGCTGGCGCCCTATCATGACGGGCCAAAATGCCATTTTATCTCTAATGTTGATGGTGCGGATGCCACCGATACGCTGGATGGGCTCGACCCGGACACCACGCTGGTGATTGTGGCCTCCAAGACCTTTACCACGCAGGAAACCCTGATGAATGCACGAACCGTGCTGAATTGGGCGGGCGGCGATGCGGCGCTGGAGCGCTTTGTGGCGATTTCCTCGGCGGTGGACAAATGCGCAGAGTTCGGCATTCCGGCGGAGCGGGTGTTTGGCTTTGAGGATTGGGTTGGCGGGCGCTACTCGGTCTGGGGGCCGATTGGCTTTTCCTTGATGCTGGCGATTGGGCCGACGGCCTTTGAAGGGTTCCTTGAAGGCGGGCAGGCGATGGATCGTCATTTCTGTGCCGCAGCTTTTGAAGAGAACCTGCCTGTTATGCTCGCCTTGGTTGGGATCTGGCATCAGCAGATCTGTGGCCATGGCACGCGGGCTGTTCTGCCCTATGAACAGCGTCTCGCGCGGCTGCCTGCATACCTGCAACAGCTTGAGATGGAGAGCAACGGCAAGAGCGTGGCCGTGGATGGCAGCGCATTGTCACGTGTTGCGGGGCCGATTGTCTGGGGGGAGCCTGGCACCAATGGGCAGCATGCGTTTTATCAGCTGATCCATCAGGGCAAACAGGTGGTGCCTTGTGAATTCCTTGTGGGAGCGGAGGGGCATGAGCCTGCGCTGCGCAACCACCAGCGGGCGCTTGTGGCTAACTGTCTGGCGCAGTCTGAAGCGCTTTTGAAAGGGCGCAGCGAAGCGGAAGCACGGGCGCAGTTGGAAGCCCAAGGCGTGTCGGGTGCAAAGCTGGATCAATTGGCCAAGCACCGCGTCTTTGGCGGCAATCGCCCGTCTACGACACTGGTCTATCCGCGTCTGACCCCCTTTGTTCTGGGGCAGATTGTGGCGCTGTATGAGCACCGCGTGTTTGTCGAAGGGGTGATTTACGGGATCAACTCTTACGATCAATGGGGCGTGGAGCTGGGCAAAGAGCTGGCAAGTGGTTTGCTGGATGCGGTGTCTACGGGCGATGTGCCGGAGGCGGCCTCCGCGTCAACCAAAGCGTTGATTGCGCGGATCCGCGGTTTTCACAGCTGAGGTTAGGCTGTCAGTTGCAGCGCCGCGATCAGGGGCGCGTCGTCGCGGGCCATGATCTCCAGAATATCTTTGTGCATGCGTTGCTTGTGCTCGCCAAAGATGCCACGGCCTTTGGAGAAGGTGGCGGCATAGTCAAGCGCAGCGGCCAATGTGGCCTCCGCATCTGGTGCTGCGGTCAGCACATGATCGGCCTCAAGCTCTGTGGCGGTTACACGTCGGCCCGATAGCTTCATTTCGTTGAAGCGGTATTCGGGCATGGCCTTGCGCACATAGGCGATCATGGAGGGCAGGAACGGGATGTTAATGTCCACCTCTGGAAAGCAGAAATAGCCGCGATCGGCGCGCATGAAGCGGAAGTCGCAGGCGCAGGCCAGCATGGCCCCATTGCCAAAGGCGTGGCCGGTGATGGCGGCGATCACGGGCATGGGGAAGGTGAGAATGCGGGCAAAAACTTCGTTCATTTCGATCATGAAGGCGCGCATGTCATCTTCGCGGCCTGCCTGACGTGCGGCCATGAGCCAGTTCAGATCAACACCCTGCGACCAGTTCTTTTCATCATTTGACGTGATCACCACCGAGCGAATGGTTTTGTCGTCTTCAGCCTGTTGCAGCGCGGCGCGCATGGCGGCGGCAAAGGCGCGGTTTTGGCGGTTTTCGCCGTTGTTCAGCGTGAGGATCGCGGTTTTGCCACGGGTTTCATAGGTCACAAGAGACATGGGAAGCTCATCGTTTTTGCGTGTTGACCGCGACCTTAGCTGTGGGTTTTGGGGGCAGCAAACATGACCTTACGCAACATGGCGCGCTGTATGCTGGCCTTGCTGGGGAATTTTAGATCGGCCTGGAAGAGGTGGAGCGGGTAGCGGGAATCGAACCCGCACCTTAAGCTTGGGAAGCTCGCATGATACCATTTCACCATACCCGCAACGCTGCCCTAGGTAGTGGAGCGTTACGGGAGGGTCAAGCGGGTTTTCTAAGAGCCGTCATATGGGTTCTTGTCTGACTACAGCGGCGGCAACTCATCAGGATTGGGCGCATGGCATCGGCCAAATTTGTGAAAGATCTTTTGGAAGACATCCGGCAACTTGGCTGCAGGGTTTGGCTGGATGGTGGATGGGGTGTGGACGCTTTGCTGAGACAACAGACGCGCGCGCATGGCGATGTTGATATTGTTTTGGAGGCGCGCTGTGTGGGGCGCGTCTGTGATAGGCTGCGCTCCAATGGCTTTGCTCCAGCACCGACGGTGGATGCCTGCGATTGGAATTTTGTTTTTGCGCGCGAACACTCGGAACGCGTCGATTTTCACGTCGTTACCTTTGATGCCACAGGACGCGGGATCTACGGCCCGCCAGAGAATGGCGCATTTTACCCGGCGGACGCCTTTACTGGGCAGGGGAGTGTTGGCGGTGTTCCGGTGGCGTGTATGTCAGCCACGTTTCAGGTGGCAAACCGGGTTGGATACCCGTTGCGCCCTCAGGATTATCATGATCTGAGGGCGCTTCGATCTGCGTTTGGCATATGTGCTGATGCGCGGGGTTAGCCCCGACGGCGTCTGCGTCGCCCACCACCTGCGGCACTGCTTTCGCCGCCGCCTGTGTTGAAGCTGACTTCTGGCAGCGCCACGACATCGCGCAGGATTGGGAAAGGGTCAGACGAGTTCGGCAGGGCAGAGGCATTGACGAAATGCTCCTGAAAGCGTGGTTCAACGGCGGTTTCGATTTTCTCGATCTGGCGTACCAGGGTTTCGATTTCGCCGCGTGCCTTGCTGTTCAGAAGCGCAATGCGGGCGCCGGTGCCTGCCGCGTTGCCCGCAGAGGTGACTTTATCTAGCGTGCAGTCGGGGATCATGCCCAAAACCATCGCGTGTTTGGCAGAGATATGGGCGCCAAAGGCCCCGGCGAGCACCACGCGATCCACCTGATCGACGCCGCGTTTGTCCATCAGCAGGCGCGCGCCAGAATAGAGCGCGGCCTTCGCCATCTGAATGGCGCGGATGTCGGCATTGGTAACGGTGATGGCTTTCTGGTCAGCGTCGCCTTCCCACAGCGTGTAGGAGTTGGTGCGCCCGTCAAGGAAACAGCGGGTGGTGCCGGTTTGCTCGGCTGAGCCAATGAGGCCAGAGGCATCTACCAGACCAGCGATGCGCATTTCGGCAATCACTTCGATGATACCAGAGCCGCAGATACCGGTGATGCCAGTGTTTGCCACAGCGGCGGCAAAGCCTTCATCGTCGGACCAAAACTCACACCCGATGACACGGAAGCGTGGCTCTTTGGTGACTGGGTCGATTTCCACGCGTTCGATGGCGCCGGGGGCAGCACGCTGGCCTGCGCTGATCTGCGCGCCTTCAAAGGCGGGGCCTGTCGGGGAGGAGCAGGCGAGCACGCCGTCTTTGTCACCGAGCAGGATTTCCGCGTTGGTGCCCACGTCCACAACCAGAACAAGGTCTTCGGATTTGTCTGGGGCTTCTGAGAGTGCAACGCCTGCCGCGTCTGCGCCCACGTGGCCTGCGATACAAGGCAGGAGGTAGGCTTGGGTGCCGGGCGCTATGTCGAGGCCAAGCGCGGAGGCGGGCAGTTCAAGGGCGTCTGACGTCGCGAGCGCAAAAGGCGCTTGGCCAAGTTCGAACGGGTCGATGCCAAGGAAGAGGTGGTGCATCACCGGGTTCATCACAAAGACCGCATCCAGAATTTGGCTTTTGTCGATCTCCGCATCTTTGGCGATATCTATCACCAGCTGGTTGAGCCCGGCGCGCACGGCGTCGGTCATTTCCAGATCGCCGCCTTTGTTCATCATGGCGTAGCTGACGCGGCTCATGAGGTCTTCGCCAAAGCGGATCTGCGGGTTCATCAGACCGGAGGAGGCCACCACTTCGCCGGTGGCGAGGTTGCAGAGGTGGCCGGCGATGGTGGTGGAGCCAAGATCAACCGCGAGGCCAAAGAGCGGTGCCTCATAATAGCCGGGCCAGAGGGCGACGATGCGCGGGGCGCTGTCTTTGTGGCCCAGATGCAGGGCTGCGGTGACAGCCCAGTTGCCTTTGCGCAGGATCGGCTGCAGCGGGCGCAGCAGGTGGGTGTCTATGGTGATTTCGGCGTGACCGGTGGCCTCTTTCAGCGCGGTCATCAGCCGCTCCAGATCGCCGGAGGGCTTGTGCATGTCGGGCTCTTCCACCTCAACATAGACGCGCGAAATGGTTGCGTTCAGCGTGATGTCGCGCACCTCGGCGCGTTTGCGCACCACCTGTTTGTGCACCTGGCTTTCGGCGGGCACATCAATCACGATATCGCCCTGCACTGTGGCCTGACAGCCGAGGCGGCGGCCGGGGGTCAGGCCGCGTTTGTCGTCATAACGCTGCTCTACGGCGTTCCATTCTGACAGGGCATCCTCTGCAACCGTCACGCCATGTTTGGGAAACTCGCCGTAGGAGGGGGTCACCTGACATTTGGAGCAAATGCCGCGCCCGCCACAGGCGGAGTCAAGATCAACACCGAGCTGCCGTGCGGCGGTGAGGATGGGAGTGCCTACCGGGAAGGTGCCGCGCTTGCCGGAGGGCGTGAAAATCACAAGTGGATCGCTGCTCATTTGAGGGCCTTGGGTCTGTTCGCTTACCTGCGACCATATCTGGCCTGTGTTGGGCTGAATGACAATAAGCGGCGTAGAAGTGTCGCGGGGCGGCATTGTGGTAAAGAAAACGTCATCTGGGTGGCGTACTGCGCGGAGCGGATGGGTGTGAGCCAATCTGGGCGGCAATCGGCGGTCTGCCTTGCGCCGCACGCTTTGCTGTGCAGATTGCGCGCGTTGGCGCAGCAATCGACGCAATAAAAGGGGCAAAGCAGGATTAGGGGTTTTCCACAACAAAAGGGCATGCGATAGGGACGTGCCAAACGAGGTTCCCCAAAGGAGATTTGCGATGGAGATTCGTGAGGCGCTGACCTTCGATGATGTTCTACTTGTTCCAGCTGCGTCGGCGGTGTTGCCCGCCACGGCGGATACGCGCACTCGGGTCACACAAAGCATTGATCTGAACATTCCGTTGCTGAGCTCCGCGATGGACACAGTGACCGAAAGCCGGATGGCCATTGCCATGGCGCAAGCGGGCGGCATGGGCGTGATCCATAAGAACCTTGATGCGGAAGCGCAGGCGCGCGAAGTGCGCCGGGTGAAACGCTTTGAGAGCGGGATTGTTTACAACCCGGTCACGCTGACCCCGAACCAGACACTGGCAGATGCCAAGGCGCTGATTGAGCGCTATCGCTTTACCGGTTTCCCGGTGGTGGACGAAGAAGGCCGTGTGGTGGGCATCGTGACCAACCGCGACATGCGCTTTGCCCAGAGCGATGACACGCCTGTTCATGCGATGATGACCACCAATGATCTGGCGATGCTAGCAGAGCCTGCGGATCTGGAAGAGGCCAAGAGCCTGATGCGCGCGCGCCGGATTGAGAAACTGTTGGTGCATGATGGGCAGGGCAAGCTGACCGGTTTGCTGACGCTGAAAGACACCGAGCAGGCCGTGCTGAACCCAACCGCCTGTAAAGATGATCTGGGCCGTTTGCGGGTTGCGGCGGCGTCCTCTGTGGGCGACAGCGGCTTTGCGCGCTCTGAGATGCTGATTGACGCAGGGGTTGATATTGTTGTTGTCGACACGGCGCACGGCCACTCTGAAGGTGTGATTGAGGCGGTGAAACGCATCAAGGCGCAGAGCAATGCTGTGCAGGTGATTGCGGGCAACGTGGCCACGGGCGACGCGACACGTGCATTGATTGATGCGGGTGCGGATGCGGTGAAAGTGGGCATTGGGCCGGGCTCGATCTGTACCACGCGGATGGTGGCCGGTGTGGGTGTGCCCCAGCTGACAGCGATTGATGATTGTGCGACCGCCGCCGGTGACGTGCCGGTGATTGCGGATGGCGGCATCAAATTTTCCGGCGACTTCGCCAAGGCGATTGCGGCAGGCGCAAGCTGTGCCATGGTCGGCTCGATGATTGCGGGCACGGATGAAAGCCCCGGTGAGGTGATCCTCTATCAGGGCCGTTCGTTCAAATCCTACCGTGGCATGGGCAGCCTTGGCGCGATGGCGCGTGGCTCTGCCGATCGCTACTTCCAGAAAGACGCGGCCAGCGACAAGCTGGTGCCGGAAGGCATTGAAGGGCAGGTGCCTTACAAAGGCCCAGCGGGCACGGTGATCCACCAGCTGGTGGGCGGATTGCGTGCGGCGATGGGCTACACTGGCAATGCCACCGTCGATGCGATGCGCAAGAACTGCAAGTTTGTGAAAATCACCGGTGCGGGGCTGAAAGAGAGCCACGTGCATGATGTGCAGATCACCCGCGAAGCCCCTAACTATCGGATCGGCTGATGACACCTGCGGCGCGCGTTCAGGCGGCGATTGAGGTTCTGGATCAGATCCTTGAAGGCGCGCCAGCGGAAAAAGCACTGACCGGCTGGGCGCGGCGCAGCCGGTTTGCCGGGTCCAAGGACCGGGCAGCCATTCGCGATCATGTGTTTGATGCCTTGCGTCAGCGCAACTCTGCAGCCCATTTGGGCGGCGGACTGAGCGGGCGCGCCTTGATGGTTGGTGTTCTTCGGGCGCAAGAGGTGGATCTGGACGGTCTGTTTTCTGGGGCTGCCTATGCGCCGGAAGCCTTGAGTACGGCAGAGATCGCTGCGTCCACTGCGCCGCAGGGAGCCCTGCCTGCCGATGTACCTGAGTGGTTGATTGCGCCGCTGAAAGACAGCCTTGGCGCGACGTATGAGACCACTTTGACGCAGATGCGTGCACGGGCGCCGGTGTTTTTGCGAGTCAATCTGGCGCAATCCTCGGTGGCGGATGCACAGGCGGCGCTCACGGCGGCAGGGATTGAAACACGGCCTGTTGGTCTTGTGGAGACTGCACTTGAGGTCACGCAGGGGGCACGTCGCATTCGGCAAGCTGCGCCTTATCTGAGCGGCGCGGTCGAGTTGCAGGATGCTGCGAGCCAGGCCATGGTTTCTGCGTTGCCTTTGAACAAAGGCATGAAAGTCCTGGACTATTGCGCCGGCGGTGGCGGCAAAACCCTGGCCATGGCCGGACGTGTGACTGGCCAGTTTCATGCCCATGATGCTGCCCCGCGCCGGATGGCGGATTTGCCTGAGCGTGCGCAACGGGCAGGTGTGAAGGTCTCTCTTACCTATGCGCCGCAGAAAGACGCGCCCTATGATTTGGTGCTGTGTGATGCGCCTTGTTCGGGCAGTGGCACCTGGCGGCGCACGCCGGATGCAAAATGGCGTTTTCAGCAGGATGATCTGGACGCGCTGCTGCAAACCCAAGCTGACATTTTGGACAAGGCGCAGGCCCTGGTCGCAGAGTGCGGCGTTCTGGCCTATGCCACATGTTCCTTTCTGAAAGCGGAAAACCAAGCGCAGGTTGCGGCATTTCATCAGCGCCACCCCGGCTGGGAAACAGAGTGGGTGCGCCAATTTGGATTTGAAGATGGTGGCGATGGGTTCTTTGGCGCGGTTCTTCGCAAAAAATAGCGAAACAGCGTCGGTTTACGATCACCATTAATCTGCGATTAAGGTTAATATATTCATATTAACCACAACAAATGACTATAGGTGTTCACGTGTCCACTCAGACCGATGCCGCGAAGGTGCATTCTCCCTCAAAAGCGGCCCCGTCTCACCATGCTGGAATTTTAGCGATCGCAGCGGTCGCGATGGTGGGGGCAGCGTTCCTTTTGGACGACGGTCTGCTGCGTCTGAGCATGATTTTGGCGAGTGGATTGACCGGTTTTGCCAGTGGTGTGACGATGCTTATGTCGGTGCAGCAGCGGTCTGGTCGCCGTGCGGCGGTGAACCTGTTGGCGCAGTTGTATGCACAGGACACTGATCAGATCTATGTGTCAGATATGCGGGGCGGCGTGCTTTATGCCAATGAGGCGGCACAGGCGGGCTCTCAGGCACGTCCGACCATTGAAGATGCGTTGGCCGGCTATGTGCTGGATGCGGAGCATAAAGCGCAGGAAGCCATTACAAAATGTCTGGAAGACGGATCATTTGAAGGTGATTTAATAATTCGTGACAATACGTTAAGTCTTAAAGTTAAGGTGGTTTCGCCGGGATTGCTGCTTTGGGTTTTGCAAAAAACGCATCCGGCGAAAGAAGGCGCTGCCGCGACAGGCATGCCGAAACTGCCTATGCTGACGGCTGGACGTACTGGAACGATTTTGTTCATGAACGCGGCTGCGCGTGGTTTGCTTGGCGAACGCAAAAAAACGCTGGTTGATGTGTTTGGGCCGGAGGTGAAGCAGCCACGTGACGCGAGCGTTGTGTACACATCCAATGGTGAACAGCAGTGTATGGTGGCCCAGTTTGATGCCACTGCCGGGCGCCGCGAAATTTATCTGCTTCCAAGCGACACGCCTGTGACACGTGATGGCACGATGCAGTTTGAAGAACTGCCCGTGCCGATTTTGAAGATTGAGCCTGAAGGCCGTGTAGTGCTGGCCAACCGGGCCGCGCGGGGGCTCATTCATCTTGAGATCACCTCTGAAACCGTGATGAGCGATTTGATGGAGGGGCTTGGCCGCTCGATACGTGATTGGCTGGTGGAGACCGCTCAGGGCAAATCGGTTAAGAAAAGCGAATTCCTGCGTCTGAAGCGCGACGACAAAGAGGTGATTGTGCAGGTCAGCCTCAACCGGATTGCGGAAGGGGGCGTGGGGTCACTTATCGCGGTGCTGAGCGATGCCACGGAGCTCAAGTCTTTGGAGGCACAGTTCGTGCAAAGCCAGAAGATGCAGGCCATTGGCCAGCTGGCGGGTGGTGTTGCACATGACTTTAATAATCTTTTAACTGCAATTTCAGGGCATTGCGATCTGTTGTTGTTGCGCCATGATCAAGGGGATGCGGATTATGCTGACCTTATACAGATCAATCAGAATGCCAATCGCGCCGCTGCGCTGGTTGGGCAGCTGTTGGCCTTTTCGCGCAAGCAGAACCTGCGGCCTGAAGTGCTTGATCTGCGTAACATACTCGCGGATTTGACTCATCTTCTCAATAGGTTGGTGGGCGAACGTGTGGCGCTGTCGCTGAGCAACGACCCTGTTCTGCCATCCATCCGTGCGGACAAACGCCAATTGGAACAGGTCTTGATGAACCTCGTTGTTAATGCGCGTGATGCGATGCCGGATGGCGGTGAAATCCTGGTCACAACAGAAGAGGTGACACTGGATCAACCATTGGAGCGTGACCGCGTTGTCGTGCCTGTCGGCAAATATGTGACGGTGAAGGTTGCTGACCAAGGTATTGGAATTGCACAAGATAAATTGCAAAAAGTGTTTGAGCCCTTCTTCACCACCAAACGTACGGGGGAAGGCACCGGGCTGGGGTTGAGCACGGCCTATGGCATCATGAAGCAGACCGGCGGCTTTATCTTTGTGGACAGTACAGAAGGCGTGGGGACGACATTTACACTGATGTTCCCGGCGTTTGGATCCGCCGAAGAGTTTGTTCCGGAGCTTGACGATGCGCGCCCGGACTTGCCCGTTGTTGAGCACAGCGGCGTAGTTCTTCTGGTGGAAGACGAAGCGCCGGTGCGCTCTTTTGCGACGCGGGCGCTGAAGATGCGCGGCTTCACCGTGCTTGAGGCGGCGAGCGGGGAAGAAGCGCTTGAGCTGCTTGCGGCAGAGCAGCCGAAGGTGGATGTGTTTGTCAGCGACGTGATCATGCCGGGCATTGATGGCCCAACCTGGGTGCGTCAGGCACGATCAGAATACCCTGATGTGCCGGTGATTTTTGTCTCTGGCTACGCCGAAGACAGTTTTTCCGATGATCAATCGCGCATTGAAAACTCAAGCTTCCTGCCCAAGCCGTTTTCGCTTGGAGATCTGACGGAAGCTGTGCAAGCGCGGATCAACGGCTAGGACAGACTTTCGTAAAGCTCAAACTCTGCGGCGCATTTGCGGCGCAGTTTTGCGAGCGTCTTCTCCGGCAGATCCAGTGGCATCGCCGGTGAGCTGTTGCGCTGCTCCAGTGTGATTTTTTGGCCCAGCCGTTCCTCAAGAAAGATCAGCAATTTGGCTTGGTCTTCGTAGCGGAAGAGGTGGTCCACCTGCACACCATTGGGGCGCGGCTCCAGAAATTTGGCCTGGCTTCCGACATTTGCAAAGGAGGCTTTCTTGTCGCCCTTCATGTATTCCTGCACAAATTCGTCAAAGCTCACATCATGTGTAGCGTTGCGATGGCCCCGCATACTGTCGCGGCGGCGGTATCTGTACCAACTGGAGAGCCAGCTGACAGGCTCACGCATGACGGCCATAAGTTCCATGTCATCGCGGTTGCAGGCGCGTTCAAACATTGGGCGGAAGAAGCGGTTGTAGCGATAAACCGGCGCATGTTTCAGCTCGGGGGGATTCGAAATCACCATGTCCGCAACAGGGGCCAAGGCCGCCTCGATCGCGGTTGTGCCGGTTTTGGGCACCGATAGGAACACAAGTTTTTTGTTCCAGAAAACAAGCATCTGCGCGGCCTCGCTGTGGTTTGTCTCAACTTATTATTGATCCGTAAACTAGTTGTTAACCAGCTTCTACGGAAGATGTTCTCATTCTTTTCTATTGATTTGTTCTCCTTTTGATCTCATAAGGTGTTAGAACAAGAGGTGAACACAGGCAGTGATTGCCGCCCGCGTGCGGGTGTGGAATAAGGAACCAAGCAAAATGGCAACGGCAGATCTTTTGACAATGACTTCCAAGAAATCCTCATCCCCGGATAAACAGAAGGCGCTCGACAGCGCTTTGGCACAGATCGAGCGGCAGTTCGGCAAAGGCTCCATCATGAAGCTGGGTGCCGACAACCCTGCACAAGAGATCGAGGCGACTTCGACCGGGTCCCTGAGTCTGGACATTGCGTTGGGCATTGGCGGTCTGCCTAAGGGTCGGATCATCGAGATTTATGGTCCGGAAAGCTCCGGTAAGACCACGCTGACGCTGCACTGCATTGCAGAAGAGCAGAAAAAAGGCGGCGTCTGCGCCTTTGTGGATGCGGAACATGCGTTGGATCCGCAGTATGCAAAGAAGCTTGGCGTCAATCTGGACGAGCTGCTGATTTCACAGCCCGACACCGGGGAGCAGGCGCTTGAGATCACCGATACGCTGGTGCGGTCTGGGGCTGTAAACATGGTTGTGGTCGATTCGGTTGCGGCGCTGACGCCGAAATCCGAACTTGAAGGCGATATGGGTGACAGCAACGTGGGTGTGCAGGCGCGCTTGATGAGCCAGGCGATGCGGAAACTGACCGGCTCGATTGCGCGCTCCAACTGCATGGTGATCTTCATCAACCAGATCCGGATGAAAATTGGGGTGATGTTTGGCAGCCCGGAAACCACAACCGGTGGTAACGCGCTGAAATTCTACAGTTCTGTGCGTCTGGACATCCGCCGCATTGGCGCGCTGAAAGACCGCGACGAGGTGGTTGGCAACGCGACCCGCGTGAAAGTGGTGAAAAACAAAGTGGCGCCTCCATTTAAGCAGGTCGAATTCGACATCATGTATGGCGAAGGCATCTCCAAAATGGGGGAACTGCTGGATCTGGGCGTGAAGGCTGGCGTGGTGGAGAAATCCGGCAGCTGGTTCAGCTACGGGGATGAGCGGATCGGGCAGGGGCGTGAGAACGCCAAGACCTTCCTGAAGGAAAACACCCGTATGGCGCTTGAGATCGAAGATAAGATCCGTGCGGCCCATGGGTTGGATTTTGATATGCCACCTGTTGATGATGAGCTGTTGGAAGATTGATCCCGTCACGTGAAGATTTGATGCGGGCTTTGCCGCATGTTTTGGCCGCTCCCAAAGACGGGGCGGCCATTTCGCATTTGTGCCTGCGCCCCGAACGCAACACGCGCAAATTTGTGGATGAAATCACCCTGACCAAGGCACAGGGCATTCCCGGTGAGCGGTGGATGACACAGCCCTGGATCCGCACCGAGGCAGGTGATCCCCATCCGGGCATTCAGGTCTGTGTGATCCCCAAACGGGTGCTCGATCTGGTGTGGTCGCCAGATGAGGACGTGCTTCATCCCGGAGACACTTTTGCCGCCGATCTGGACATGACCGAAGAGAACCTGCCGGAGGGGCAGCTTTTGTCGGTGGGCACCGCTGTGTTGCGGGTGTCTGAGGTGTTCAATGATGGCTGCGTGAAGTGGAAGGCGCGATACGGGAGCGATGTGTATGACTGGGTGCGCGCGCCGGAACATCGTAAATACCGTTTGCGCAGCATTTTGTGCAGCATTGAACAGGACGGTGTTGTGCGGACGGGTGATGTGATGCGGAAAATCGACCAGATATGAGTCCAATTCCGCTAAGCGGGCTTTGACATGTGGACAGGCGGGCGTGGGGGTTATAAACCCGCTTCGATATCGAAACGCACAGGTTGAGAGACCCCCATGGCCAGCTTAAACGACATTCGGTCGACCTTTCTGAATTACTTTGCCAAACAGGGCCATGAGATTGTAGACTCAAGCCCGTTGGTGCCACGCAATGACCCGACGTTGATGTTCACCAACTCGGGGATGGTGCAGTTTAAGAACCTCTTCACCGGTGTGGAAAAACGCGACTATCAGCGCGCGACCACGTCGCAGAAATGTGTGCGCGCCGGTGGCAAGCACAACGATCTGGACAACGTGGGTTATACCGCGCGCCACCACACCTTCTTTGAGATGCTCGGCAACTTTTCGTTTGGCGACTACTTCAAAGATGACGCCATTCCGTTTGCCTGGGAGCTGATCACCAAAGAATTCGGCATTCCGAAGGATAAGCTCTACACCACCGTCTATCACACCGATGACGAGGCTTTTGAGATCTGGAAGAAGCTGGGCGTGGCAGAAGAGCGGATCATCCGCATCGCCACCTCTGATAACTTCTGGCAGATGGGGCCAACTGGCCCCTGTGGTCCGTGCACGGAAATCTTCTATGATCACGGCGATCACATCTGGGGTGGCCCTCCCGGCTCCCCTGAGGAAGATGGCGACCGTTTCATTGAGATCTGGAACGTGGTGTTCATGCAGAACGAGCAGTTTGAAGACGGCTCGATGAAGGCGCTGGACATGCAGTCGATTGACACCGGCATGGGGCTGGAGCGGATCGGCGCGTTGCTGCAGGGCAGCCATGACAACTATGACACCGATCTGTTCAAGGCGCTGATTGAAGCCTCCGCCAATGTGACCTCGACCGATCCTTATGGCGACCAAAACGTGCACCACCGCGTGATTGCGGACCATTTGCGCTCTACCTCTTTCCTGATGGCGGATGGTGTGATGCCGTCCAACGATGGCCGTGGTTATGTGCTGCGTCGTATTATGCGCCGCGCGATGCGCCATGCGCACCTGCTCGGGGCCAAAGATCCTGTGATGCATCAGCTGGTGCCATCTCTGGTGCAGCAGATGGGCCAAGCCTACCCGGAGCTGGGACAGGCGCAGGCGTTGATTGAAGAGACGCTGAAGCAGGAAGAGACCAAGTTTAAGGCGACATTGGACCGTGGTCTGAAGCTGCTGGATGATGAACTTGGTGGTCTTGAGGAGGGCGCACCTTTGTCTGGTGCAGCGGCATTCAAGCTTTATGACACCTATGGCTTCCCGCTCGACCTGACGCAGGATGCGTTGCGCGAGAAGGGCCGCGAGGTTGACACCGATGGGTTTGACGCAGCGATGGCAGAGCAGAAAGCCAAAGCGCGTGCGGCCCATGTGGGCTCCGGCGATGTGGCCGAAGATGCGATCTGGTTTGATATTGCCGAAGACAACGGAGCGTCCGAGTTCCTGGGCTACGACACCGAGACCGCCGAAGGTCAGGTGCAGGCCGTGCTGAAAGACGGCGCGCTTGTGGATGCGCTGGCGGATGGCGAAGAAGGCTGGCTGGTGATGAACCAGACGCCGTTTTATGCCGAAAGCGGTGGTCAGGTTGCGGACCATGGATTGGTCGAGCGTCTGGAAAACCGTGATCACCTTGCCCATGTCACCGATGTTCAGAAGTTCGCTGATGGCAAGTTGATTGCCCATAAGGTGAAAGTCACACGTGGTGCGATTTCCAAGGGTGATCCTGTTGCGATGATCGTGGATCATGCGCGCCGCACGTCGATCCGTGCCAACCACTCGGCGACCCACCTGTTGCATGAAGCCCTGCGCAATGCGCTTGGCGAACATGTGGCGCAGCGCGGCTCGCTCAACGCGGATGACCGTCTGCGCTTTGATTTCAGCCACAACAAGGCGCTGAGCCCGGAAGAGCTGGCCAAAGTTGGCCTCGAGGTGAACGCCTATATTCGTCAGAACACCGCGGTGGAAACCCGGATCATGACCCCGGATGATGCCCGCGAAATGGGCGCGCAGGCGCTGTTTGGCGAGAAATATGGCGATGAGGTGCGTGTGGTCTCTATGGGCCGCGCAAACACCGGCAAAGGCCTGAATGGCGATACCTATTCGCTGGAGCTTTGCGGCGGCACCCATGTGAAACAGACCGGCGATATCGGTGTGTTTGTGTTGTTGTCTGACAGCGCGTCCTCTGCGGGTGTGCGTCGGATTGAAGCGCTGACCGGTGAGGTGGCGTTTGCGCATCTGGAGCGTGAAGCCAAACGTGTGGCCGAGGTGGCTGGCACGCTGAAGGCGCAGCCTGCTGACATCGTGGACCGTGTGAAAGCGCTTCTGGATGAGCGTAAGGCGCTGCAAAACGAAGTGGCGATCCTGCGTCGTGAGCTGGCCATGTCTGGTGGGGCTGGTCAAGGCGCTGGCCCGGAAGCCAAAGAGATCAACGGTGTGAAATTCTTTGCACAGGTGCTCTCTGGTGTGTCCGGCAAAGACCTGCCACCGCTGATTGACGAGCATAAGGCGCGTCTCGAAAGCGGTGCGGTTCTGCTGATTGCGGACACCGATGGCAAAGTGGCCGTGGCTGCGGGCGTGACCGATGATCTAAAAGGCGACCTGAGCGCTGTGGATCTGGTGCGCGCGGCCGTGGGCGCATTGGGCGGCAAGGGCGGCGGTGGCCGTCCGGATATGGCGCAGGGCGGTGCCAAAGATGCCTCCAAAGCAGACGAAGCTTTTGCGGCTGCTGAAGCGGTGATCGCAGGCTGACCATTTGGTCAAATTCTACTTGGACTGCCCGGCAATTCGCTTAGAGTGTCGGGCAGAACAACAGGATTGGAGAGCCAGATGGGCGCACTTTGGATTGCACATGTCACCGTGACCGACGCGGAGGCCTATGGAAAATACGCAGAGCTTGCAGGCCCTGCGATTGCCAAACATGGCGGCGAATTCATCGCGCGTGGCGGTAAATTTGTGCAGCTTGAGGGCAAGGAGCGCCCCCGCAATGTGGTGGCGAAGTTCCCGGATGTGGACGCGGCGGTGGCCTGTTATCACAGCCCGGAATACCAAGAAGCACTGAACCATGCGCGCGGCGCAAGTGAGCGCGAATTGATGGTGGTTGAGACCACCGACTGACAGTAAGGAGACTGGCCAGATGTGTCGTTGGGCCGCCTATATTGGGCACCCCTGTTATCTTGAAGATCTCGTCACGCGGCCAGATCACTCGCTGATCCAGCAAAGTATGCAGGCAACGGAATGCAAAACCCAGACCAATGGCGATGGCGTTGGTCTGGCCTGGTACGGCAGCCGCCCGGAACCGGGGCTGTACCGCGACACCCATCCGGCCTGGTCTGATCCCAATCTGCGCTCCCTGACCGCGCAGGTGCAATCGGAGCTGTTTCTGGCCCATGTACGGGCCTCGACCGGCACTGCCACCAGCCGCAACAATTGCCACCCTTTTGCGGTGGGCAAATGGTCTTTCATGCACAATGGGCAGATCGGGGGATTTGAGAATTTCCGCCGCCGCGCGGATATGCTGATCCCGGATGAGCTTTATCAAGAGCGCAAAGGCGCAACGGACAGCGAAGTGCTGTTTCTCCTCGGGCTGACCGAAGGCTTGCAGGACAATCCACGCGAGGCGATGGAAATTGCTGTGGGCATTCTGGAACGGATGAGCCGCGAACGGGGCAGCACGCCACATATGCGACTGGCCACAGCCTTTTCCGATGGCGAGACGCTTTACGCGATCCGCTATGCTTCAGATGACCGCGCACCCACAGTCTATCACAAAATCAGCGACAGCCGCAGTGGCCGCGCGGTGGTGAGTGAGCCATTGGTGCCCGCCGAAGAGGGCTGGGAAGCGGTGCCGCCGGGCAGTTTCTGCCGCTTTCACAAAGACGGCAGCTATGAGATTGTACCGTTTTCGCCGCTGAGCTGACGCTAGATCAAAAAGAACTTCACGGCCCAGAACAGGAAAATGCCGTGCAGGATCGGGTAGACCCAGATCACCAGATAGGTGTCGATCTTGCGTGCCAGCGCCTCGCGGCCGGTGGTTTTCATGCGTCGGAGCATGATGTTCACAAGCACTGTTGAGCCGGTGATGACAAACATGCCTGCGAGCAGGGAATCCATGAAGGTCAAATAGCCGAGCTTTGGCAGCATCGTGGAAATCGCGAAGTTGAAGGCGACGAACACCAGCAGATTGGCGGAGGCCATGTCGATGCGGCGGCGGTATTCTTCCAGAAAGAACGTGGCCCAGGTCACAAAGAGGATGATGACCAGCGGCAGCATGATGCGCAGCATGTAATATTGCACGTGGCGCTTGCCCGTGAAGCGCAGTGCCACCATCGAGGTATCCCGTTCGCCAATCCCGGCGACAGTGCTGGCGGCGATGCTGGGGTTGGCCAGAATCCATTCTTCTTCGCCCAGAAGATCCCCCATGCCTGTTTTTTCTTCCAGCGGGTAAAACTCTACAAATTCGCTGGGGAGAAGAGAGGAGACTTCGACAAAAAACACCTGTTTGTCAAAGGGATACCTGCGAAAGTTGAAATGTGGGGCCTGGAAGGTTGCGGTGAACCGTTCGGCGTAATGTGTGGTGCCTGTCGCAGAGACCACAATTGTTGATTGCTGCGTGAAGCGGCGTCCCTGTTGATTTCGGAAAATGAAATAGGGTGGGAAAGTTTCGGTTTCTAAAATGGCTTCGGCGAAGTCTTCTGCGCTGTAGACTTTGTATTCAGCCCCATGTTCTTCCGGATCAAAAGCCAGTTCGGGATAGTCCACCTGTAGAAACAATGTGCCGACAACGCCGAAATTTTCCGCCTGTTGGTCCACAAAGGTGATTTGATCGATGAAAACGCCAACGCCAACTTCTTTGGGGGCCTCTTGAGAGGTGATGCTTTGAAGGGCGCGGAGTTTTCCGAAGGCTTCCGTCTGCGCATGGAGCGCGGATGTGAAGGCCAAGAGGCTGATGAGAATAGCCGCAATTCTTTGAAACAACATGAGCTGTCAATGACCATAGAAATTCAATTGGGCTTAGCGTCAAACAAATTGCGCTTTTTCTCAAGCCCTAAGTCGAATGAACAAGGATTTGGTCGGCTTAGGTTGCCTCCGGTGTTGCGCGCGCAGGCGCAGTGCCGCTAAAAGCAAACGCCCAAAAGAAAAAGCCCCGACGTTGGTCAGGGCTTTCTGTGAAGGTATCTTAGCCGGCTTACTGCGCCGATTTGGACATCCGCTTACGCTCGTGTGGGTCCAGATAGCGTTTGCGCAGACGCACGTTGTTGGGGGTCACTTCCACCAGCTCGTCGTCGTTGATGTAGGCAATCGCCTCTTCCAGAGAGAGCACCATCGGCGTGGTCAGGCGCACCGCTTCGTCGGAACCTGAGGCGCGAACGTTGGTGAGCTTCTTGCCTTTGAGCGGGTTCACTTCAAGATCGTTGTCGCGGGAGTGCTCGCCGATGATCATGCCGGTGTAGACGTCAGCCTGTGCGCCGATCATCATCTTGCCGCGATCTTCGAGGTTCCAGAGGGCGTAGGCCACAGACTGGCCGTTCTCCATGGAGATCAGAACACCTGCGCGGCGGCCCGGGATGGCGCCTTTGTATTCGGTCCAGCCGTGGAACACACGGTTCAGAACGCCGGTGCCGCGGGTGTCGGTGAGGAATTCGCCGTGGTAGCCGATCAGGCCACGGGAGGGGACGTGCGCGATGATGCGGGTTTTGCCAGCACCGGCAGGGCGCATTTCAACCAGCTCGCCTTTGCGCGCCCCGGTGAGTTTCTCGATCACAGCACCGGAGTATTCGTCATCCACGTCGATGGTGGCTTCTTCGACCGGCTCCATGCGGACCCCGTTTTCTTCGCGCATGATCACCTGTGGGCGAGAGATCGACAGTTCAAAGCCTTCGCGGCGCATGTTTTCGATCAGAACGCCCATCTGAAGTTCGCCACGACCGGACACCTCAAAAGCTTCGCCACCCGGGGTGTCTTCGATTTTGATCGCAACGTTGGACTCGGCTTCTTTGTAGAGGCGGTCACGGATCACACGGGACTGCACTTTTTTGCCGTCACGACCGGCCAGCGGGCTGTCGTTGATGCCGAAGGTCACGGTGATGGTGGGTGGATCGATGGGCTGTGCCTCAAGCGGCTCATCCACAGCGAGCGCACAGATGGTGTCTGCCACGGTGGCTTTCGCCATGCCCGCGATGGAGACGATGTCGCCAGCTTGCGCTTCTTCGATATCCTGCTGAGCCAGGCCACGGAAGGCTTGGATTTTGGTGACGCGGAACTGTTCGATTTTCTGGCCGATGCGGGAGATCGCCTGAACGGTGGCGCCCACTTTCAGCGTGCCGGATTCCACACGACCGGTGAGGATGCGGCCCACAAATGGGTCAGAGCCCAGTGTGGTCGCCAGCATGCGGAAGTCATCGTCCTGACGGGTCACCTGCTTGGGTGCAGGGACGTGGTTCACGATCAGGTTGAAGAGCGCATGCAGGTCTTTGCGCGGGCCATCAAGCTCTGCATCTGCCCAGCCGTTGCGGCCAGAGGCATACATATGCGGGAAGTCGAGCTGATCGTCGTTGGCGTCCAGCGAGGCAAAGAGGTCAAAACACTCATCCAGCGCTCGGTCAGGCTCGGCGTCTGGTTTGTCCACTTTGTTGAGCACCACAATCGGGCGCAGACCCAGCGCAAGGGCTTTTGAGGTCACAAATTTGGTCTGCGGCATCGGGCCTTCGGCGGCGTCCACCAGCAGAACCACACCGTCCACCATGCTCAGGATACGCTCCACTTCGCCGCCGAAGTCGGCGTGGCCGGGGGTGTCCACGATGTTGATGCGGGTGCCTTTCCATTCCACGGAAGTTGGCTTGGCAAAGATCGTGATGCCGCGTTCGCGCTCCAGATCGTTGCTGTCCATGGCGCGTTCCGCCACTTCTTGGTTTTCCCGGAATGCGCCCGACTGTTTCAGCAATTCGTCCACAAGTGTGGTTTTGCCGTGGTCAACGTGAGCGATGATGGCGATGTTGCGAAGATCCATAAGGGCAGCCTTTTCTGTTCGCGCCCGCCCTAACGCGGGTTGGTGCAAAAGGCCAGCCCTTTATGGGAAAATAGGCGGAGTTTGCATTTAGGCATGTCACCGGCGCGAGACGGATTTGACCTCCGACGAGGCGTTCACACCGTAGCGATCTGGTTGATCGGAAGGTTTGAACACGAAGGCAGGGGCCAAGTCCGCCGTGTCGCGAAGCGATTTCGCCAAAATCTGCCCTTGCTGCGTTGTTTTCGCTTGAAAGGGGAGCCACCCTTCCTGCGCAAAAACGCCTTGCAAGCCCAGATTTTGGTCTGAAACCGGTGAAATTCCTAAATGCAGACGCCGCCTAATGCACGGCGGTCTTGGAAAACAGGTTGATGACGAGGATGCCGGCAACAATGAGGCCCAGACCAAGGACGGCGGGCAGGTCGAGCTTTTGGCCGAAAGCAAAATAGGCGATCACAGAGATCGAGATGATGCCAAGGCCGGACCAGACCGCATAGGTGATGCCCACTGGCAGAAATTTGAGCGTGAGGGCCATCATGTAGAAGGCCAGACCGTAGCCGATCACCACAATGATGGAGGGGATCGGTTTGGTGAACTGCTGGCTTGCCTGAAGCGCTGCGGTGCCGATGGTTTCAAATACAACGGCGATCATGAGGATCAGATAGGCTTTGGGCATGGTGCGTCCTGAGTGTCAGCGCGCGATGTAGCGATCGCGCCGGTGGTTGGTTGCGATCATTATATTGGTGATTGCAGCACCGATCATAGAGAAGGCGACAGCGCTAAGGTCAAAAAACGACAAGGCGAGCGCGAATACGCAAATATCAAACCCTAGTTGAACCCAACCAGCTTTGATGCCTTTGGTGTCTTGTAGCCAAACGGCGACGATGCCAACGCCACCAAGCGTTGCGCCATGGCGGAACAGGGCGATCAGGCCGGAGCCTGCGGTGATGCCTGCGAGGACCGCGGCCACCAGACTGTTGAGGTTACTGATGGTGAAGAAGCTGGGCAGCACATAAGACCAGAGTGAGAGCAGCCCGACAGCCATGAAGGTTTTGATTGTAAACTTTGCGCCCATTCGAAGGTAGGCGATCACATAGAATGGCAGGTTGAAGGCAAAGAACAGCAGCGCAAATGGCACGCCAACCGCTTTGCTGGCCACCAGTGCAAGCCCTGCGATCTGCCCGGTGAACAAACCACTGTTTTGCAAAAATGTGACCGACAAAGCGACCAACAAGGTGCCAACGATGAGCCCCTGAAAATCATCAAAGAGGCTGTGTTGTTCGGGATGCGGGGACTCAAGAAAGCTAACCATGGTCGGGATGTGCGACAGGGGCATGCATCTGTCCAGTGGTCTGGGCGCATAGCTGCTATGAGACAGGCTCAAAGCTTTGACTTTGCACGATGTTTGGGCAGGCGGCGGATTTGGGAGGCGCCCGCTTGGGGCGCCTCGTATGACGTGTGACGATAGGGTTAGCCCGCGAGCGCCTTGTTGAGGTTTTCATCGACCTTTTCAAGGAAGCCCATGGTGGTGAGCCAGCCCTGATCCGGGCCAACCAGAAGCGCGAGGTCTTTGGTCATGTGGCCGCTCTCTACGGTTTCGATGATCACGCGCTCCAGTGTCTCGGCAAAGGCGCGCAGGGCGATGTTGTTGTCGAGTTTGGCGCGGTGCTTCAGGCCGCCGGTCCATGCGTAGATTGAGGCGATCGAGTTTGTGGAGGTGGCTTCGCCTTTCTGGTGTTGGCGATAGTGGCGGGTGACGGTGCCGTGGGCCGCCTCTGCCTCCACGATCTTTCCATCCGGGGTCATCAGCTGGCTGGTCATCAGCCCCAGTGAACCAAAGCCCTGCGCCACGGTGTCAGATTGGACGTCGCCATCGTAGTTTTTGCAGGCCCAGACAAATTTGCCGTTCCATTTCATGGCGCAGGCGACCATGTCGTCGATCAGGCGGTGCTCATACCAGATACCGGCGGCTTTGAATTTCTCTTCAAACTCCTCTTCATAGACCTTTTGGAAGAGATCTTTGAAGCGGCCGTCATAGGCTTTCAGAATGGTGTTCTTGGTGGAGAGATAGACCGGCCAGCCCAAGTTAAGGCCATAGTTGAGCGAGGCGCGCGCGAAGTCGATGATCGAGCTGTCGAGGTTGTACATCGCCTGATAAACGCCAGCGGATGGGGCGTCATAGACTTCTTTTTCGATCACGGTGCCGTCTTCGCCGACAAACTTCATGGTCAGCTTGCCTGCACCGGGGAAGGTGAAATCGGTGGCTTTGTACTGATCGCCGAAGGCGTGGCGGCCCACCACGATGGGGGAGGTCCAGCCGGGCACAAGGCGGGGCACGTTGCGGCAGATGATCGGCTGACGGAAAACCACACCACCAAGAATGTTGCGGATTGTGCCATTCGGGCTGCGCCACATTTTTTTGAGGCCAAACTCCTCGACACGCTGTTCATCAGGGGTGATGGTCGCACATTTGATGGCGACGCCCACCTCTTTGGTTTTCTCTGCAGCGTCGATGGTGATCTGATCTTCGGTGCGGTCACGCTCCTCGATGCCCAGATCATAATAGAGCAGATCGAGATCGAGGTAGGGCAGGATCAGTTTGTCTTTGATGAACTGCCACATGATGCGGGTCATCTCATCGCCGTCCATTTCGACGATCGGGTTTTCAACTTTGATCTTGGTCATGGGGGTCTCCTGTGAGCCGAGTCATTTGCCGCCTGCTTAGAGCAAGATGGGTTTGGTTGAAAGTGTTGTATGCAATAGTATACTAAAATTTCGTAACGCCTGGCGTGATTGAAAGAAGCGGGAAAGAGGCGTCGCGTTGGGGTAACTTTACCCCAGTTGCCCCCTGAGTGCGACCTGTGGGTCGGGCATATAAGGCGGCTCGACCATTTGCGCGGCGGTCGCTACGATCATTCTATTGATTTGAGCGATTGGGGGTGCCGATGCGGCATGTAACGTCAGAAGTCTTAAGGCATTATGCTATGTCCTGGCATTTGCGGGTGCCTTTTGTGAAATCACATCTGGTTTTCAATCTGTTGCTTGCAGCTGTGTTTGCGCCATTGATGGCGGGAACCGTTTTTCTGGCGCTGAAGTTTTCGGGCAAGCCAGCATTGGCGGATTTCGACATTGCCTACTTCCTGCTGTCGCCAATCGGTTTTCTGGCTGGGGTGTTGCTGGCGGGCATGGCGATGGTGCTCTTGACCCTCAACCTTTCGTTTATGATGGCAGTGGCGCTGCGAGATCGGGTTGGAAAGTCACATGGGCTATGGGACGGAATCGATCTGGTGATGCCACGGCTGCCCGCTGTTCTGGGACTGGCCGTGCAGATTGCAGTGCGTCTGTTGCTGATTGCGGCGCCGTTTCTGGCACTGGCGGGGGGCGCGTTTTGGTATTGGTTGAGCGCCTATGACATCAACTATTACCTGAGCACGCGTCCACCGGAGTTTCAGACTGCCGTTGCTGTGATTGGGGTGACACTGGCGGTGATGCTCGCTGTGCTGTTGTGGCGCAGTCTCGCTTGGGTTCTTTCGCTGCCCTTGGTGCTGTTTGAAGAGGCGCCGGCATTGGCCGCGCTCCAGAAGAGCCGGCGCTTGATGGCGGGGCGGCGCTTAGAGTTTGTTGCGCATATTCTGGTTTGGGCGGCGGTTGGCGCCGTGGTGAGCGTGATCCTATTGGGGGTCGTTGGGTTTGGCCTGCAATTTGGATTGGATGTCTTGGCAGACAATCTTCGTGCAGCGGCCACCTTCCTCATTGTTGCTGTGGTTTTCTGGTCGGTTCTGAACTTATTTCTAACCTCATGGACAACAGGAACGCTGGCGTTGACGTTCCTTGATGCGACGGACTGGCCTGAGCAGGTCGCGCAACGCAAGGCGCTGGCGCCTCGTGGGCTTTTGATCGCAGTGGTGGCTGTTGCGGGCCTTTTTGCGGGTGTCGGTGGCGTCGGTGTGGCGGGACTGGCGCAGGTGGATGAAACCAGACCTGTAGAGGTGATCGCGCATCGGGGGGCGGCGGGTGCGCGCCCAGAAAACACGATGGCCTCAATTCTCAAAGCGATTGAAGATCAGGCGGACTGGGTTGAAATCGACGTTCAAGAAACGGTGGATGGCGCTGTGGTGGTGATGCACGACAGCGATTTCATGAAACTTGCGGGCAATCCGCTGAAGATCTGGGATGCGTCGCTTGCCGATCTGGAAGAGATCGACATCGGCAGCTGGTATGACCCGGCCTATGCAGAAGAGCGCGTTCCGCTGTTGCGCGACGTGCTGCTTGCGGCAAAGGATAAGGCTGGCGTGATCATCGAGTTGAAATACTATGGTCACGATCAGATGCTTGAGACGCGTGTCGCGGCAATTGTCGAGGAAACAGGCATGGCAGATCAGGTCCAGCTGATGTCGCTGAAATATGATGCGGTGCAAAAAATGCATGCGCTGCGCCCGGATTGGTCCGTTGGTCTATTGGCGTCTGCGGCGCTTGGCAAAATGTGGGAGCTTGATGCGGATTTTCTGGCAGTGAACAGCGCGACAGTGTCTTTGAATCTGGTGAAGTCGGCCCAGGCTGCGGGCAAGCGGGTTTATGTCTGGACAGTGAATGACGCGTTGTCGATGTCTGGCATGCTGTCGTTGGGGGTGGACGGGTTGATCACAGATGAGCCGGCGCTGGCGCGAGAGGTTCTGGCAGATCGCAAAACGCTCTCTGGTATTGAGCGGATGATATTGGGGCTTGCCGGGCGAATTGGTCTGGATGTGCAGGGGGGCAGCGACGCCGATGCTTGAACATATCAGGCTGGGGCTGCTGGTTGTGCTGTTTCCGGTGCAGGTGGGCGTTGCGGCGGCTGAAGAGGACGCGCGGGTGTCTGTCCCGGCAAAGGTCGAGATCTGGCGGCACAGTCGCTTGGAGCAAGTGCGGCGGGCGACGCCGGATGCGTTGCAGCCCTTCACCACCGATGGCTGCTCTGGCGGGATGTCAGCCGCTTGGGAGGCGTTGGCCGAACAATCGCCTTGGTTCTATGAGGTTTTTGAGACGCGCGCGCCTTGGCATCACTGTTGCGTGATCCATGATCGGGCCTATCATCTTGGGGGCGATGATCCTGCGCCAGAGGCGGGATATTGGGCCCGTGTCACTGCCGATGAGGCGTTGCGTGCCTGCGTTCAAGAGGTTGGCCGGACACAAAGCGATGCGCTGGCTGCGCAGTATGGGCGCGATGCGGAGGAAGTGGCGGCGATTATCACCTTTGTCGGTCAGCGGATGTATGAAGCTGTGCGCCTTGGCGGATGGCCGTGTTCAGGGCTGACCTGGCGCTGGGGCTATGGCTGGCCGCAGTGTTGGTGAGGTGCGCTTAGGCGCGACCGTCAAACCACGCAGCAATGCGGGCCTTGAGATGATCCCAGATCGCAGGTGCGCCTTTGGCGACTTTCCAGCCGACGCGATCTTCAAGCTGTTCGCGGGTGACGTTGTATTCGGGCCACGTGCCGCCATCGGTTTCAAGATTGCCGATCACCGGCTGCACACGGTCTATGCTTTTGGCAAAAACAGCGTCGTCTGTTTCGGCCGCTTCGAATTCATCCCAGAGGGCACGCAATTCGGTGGCTTGATCGGCTGGCAATAGGCCGAAGATTCGATCTGCCGCAGCGCTTTCGGCTGCTTCCATCGCGGCAATGTCATGGTCGCCGTGAATAGGGCTGTCGCCCACGTCGATTTCCACAAGATCATGGATCAGCAACATGCGGATCACGCGGTCAATATTAATGTCACGATTGGCGTGTTCGCCGAGGATCAGCGCATAGAGCGCGATGTGCCAGCTGTGGCTGCCGCTGTCTTCGTGCCGATGCCCATCCAGCACCTTGGTGGCGCGATACACAGATTTGAGTTTGTCCGCCTCAGTCAGGAAGGCAATTTGCTGGCTGAGGCGATCGCTCATGTGTCTTAATTTTCCGCAGCTGCTTTGGCCGCGCGGGCGGCTTTGACTTTGTTAATCAGAAAGGCGCGGGCCTTTTCTTCGGACATGCGCACGCGCACTTCGGTCAGAAAGGCCTCTTCGAGGGTCTGTGAAGACGCCGCCAATACATTGCCAACCTCTACAAAGATACGATCATCACCCAGCTCTTTTTGGGCTTTGAGCGTGTCTTCGGCGAGTTTGGCGGCCAGCGTCTCCAGAGACGAACTCATCAGCGGCTGCTTTCCGTCAGGCGCCGTTTCACATAGTCGGTCACATTGCCGGTGAGCTGATCCATATACTCATCGGTTTCAAAAAAGTGACCCGCACCGTCGATTTCGGTGTGCGTGATGGTGATGCCTTTTTGCTCGTGCAGTTTGTTCACAAGGCCGTGTGTCTCTGCCGGGGGCGCGACACGGTCATTTTTGCCATTGATGATCAAGCCAGAGCTCGGGCAGGGCGCGAGGAAGGAGAAATCATACATGTTGGCAGGCGGTGCCACGGAGATGAATCCGGTGATTTCTGGGCGGCGCATCAGCAGTTGCATGCCGATCCATGCGCCAAAAGAGAACCCAGCGACCCAGCAGTGCTTGGAGTTGTTGTTCATTGACTGCAGGTAGTCGAGTGCGGAGGCCGCATCAGACAGCTCACCCACGCCTTGGTCGTATTCGCCCTGTGAGCGGCCCACACCACGGAAGTTGAACCGCAGAACGGTGAAACCCATGTTGTAGAAGGCATAGTGCAGATTGTAGACGACCTTGTTGTTCATCGTGCCGCCAAATTGCGGATGCGGATGCAAAACGATGGCGATGGGAGCGTCTTTTTCTTTCTGCGGGTGGTAGCGGCCTTCGAGGCGGCCCTCTGGTCCTGGAAAAATCACCTCAGGCATGTTTCTCGTCAATCTCCCTCAGAAAGGTTGCCGGCAATTCTTGACGAATTACCTCTGCTACCTTAGAACGCTTCTAAATCGTGTGGCGCTTGTGCGCCATGCAGGTTCTAGCGACTTAAGCTCAGATGCGGCTGAGGTCAATCAGTTCGAGGGAGTCTGATATGAAACTGTCGACAAAAGGGCGCTATGCGGTCGTTGCATTGGCTGATATTGCGTTGCAGCCCGCGGAAAACCTCGTGAGTTTGAATGAAATTTCCAAACGTCAGGATATTTCATTGCCGTATCTGGAGCAGTTGTTTGTGAAGCTGCGGCGTGCTGGGCTTGTGGAATCTGTGAGAGGGCCGGGCGGCGGCTATCGTCTTGCACGTCCCAGCTCAGAGATTCGGACAGCAGATATTTTGGCGGCGGTTGATGAAACCGTCTCAGCGCTTCATACGGGCGCAGGGGCCAGCGGAGGCTCCAGCGGATCGCGTGCGCAATCCATGGCAAACCGCCTTTGGGAAGGGCTTTCCGCGCATGTGTATGTGTTTCTGCATCAGACACGGCTGTCTGACATAGTGCAGAACGACCTCGCACCCTGTCCGGCTGTGCCGACGCTGTTCTCTGTCGTGGATGAAGGCGCAGATGCTGCGGAGGCTGAATAAGCCTGATGCGCGCCTATCTGGACCATAACGCCACCACGCCCCTGCGTGCTGAAGCGAAAGACGCGATGATCGCGGCGATGGATGTGGTGGGAAACCCATCCTCTGTGCATGGCGAAGGACGCAAGGCCAAGAGTCTGCTTGAGCGCGCGCGGGCCGAGGTCGCCTCGGCTTTTGGAGCGGATGGGGCGGATGTGATCTTCACCTCCAGCGCGACCGAGGCTGCGGCTTTGGCGCTGCGGGGGCGCGATTTGCTGGGTGCGGATGTGGAACATGACGCGGTTGCGGCGTGGACCTCCGGCACTTTGGACGTTGATCGCGATGGGCGCGTTGCAATTGACGATCCGGCCCAAAGCTGTGTGCAGCTCGCGAATTCGGAAACCGGTGTGGTGCAGGATTTGCCCGAGGGACTCGCGGTCAGCGACATGACGCAGGCGTTTGGCAAGTTGCCCGTCGCCTTTAACTGGAGCGGCGCGCAGATGGCGCTGATCTCTGCGCATAAACTTGGTGGACCGAAAGGCATTGGCGCGCTGGTTGTGAAACGCGGCACAGATGTTCCTGCGCAGCTTTTGGGCGGTGGGCAGGAAATGGGCCGCCGTGCGGGCACAGAAAACATCATTGGCGCAGCTGGCTTTGCGGCTGCGGCCAGTGCCGCGGCACGGGATCTGGCGGATGGTGTCTGGGATCGTGTTGCGGAACTGCGAGATTTGTTGGAGGCACGCCTTGAGAGTGAGGCGCCCGGTACCATCTTTGTTGGGAAGGGCGCCAAGCGCCTGCCCAACACAAGCTGTATTGCCACCCCCGGTTGGAAAGGGGAAACGCAGGTGATGCAGATGGATTTGGCAGGCTATGCGGTGTCTGCCGGATCAGCCTGTTCGTCGGGCAAAGTTCGGGCGAGCAAAGTGCTGACCGCAATGGGCTATGACACGCCCACAGCCGCAGGAGCAATCCGGGTCAGCTTGGGGCCCGTAACAACAGAAAACGATGTGATGGGGTTTGCTGATGCCTGGCTCTCCATCCAGAAGAAACACCTTGCCCGTTCCGCTTAGGGATTTGGCAAGGCAGCGAACACATAGGAGTAGCAGATGGCGGCAATCGACCAGACGCAAGTAAAAGAAGGTGTCGATCAGGAGACCGTAGATGCCGTGCGCGAAATGGCGGGCAAATACAAATACGGTTGGGAAACCGAGATCGAGATGGAATATGCCCCCAAAGGGCTGACACCGGATATCGTTCGCCTGATTTCAGAGAAAAACGAAGAGCCTGAGTGGATGACCGAATGGCGTCTGCAGGCTTATGAGCGCTGGCTGACACGCGAAGAGCCAGTGTGGGCTATGCTGGACTATCCGAAAGTCGACTTTCAGGATCAGTATTACTATGCGCGCCCAAAGAGCATGGAGCAAAAGCCCAAGTCGCTGGATGAAGTCGATCCAAAGCTGCTCGCCACCTATGAAAAGCTGGGTATTCCGCTGAAAGAGCAGATGATCCTGGCGGGTGTTGAAGGCGCTGAGGATGCGCCTGCAGAAGGTCGGAAAGTGGCTGTGGACGCGGTGTTTGACTCCGTTTCTGTGGGCACGACTTTCCAGAAAGAGCTGAAAGAGGCGGGCGTGATCTTCTGCTCGATCTCTGAAGCGATCCGCGAGCATCCTGAACTGGTCAAGAAATACCTCGGCAGCGTGGTTCCGGTGAGCGACAACTATTACGCCACGCTGAACAGTGCTGTGTTCTCTGACGGCTCGTTTGTTTATGTGCCGCCAGGTGTGCGCTGCCCAATGGAGCTGTCCACTTATTTCCGTATCAACGCGGAAAACACCGGCCAGTTTGAGCGCACGCTGATCATCGCGGACAAAGGCTCTTACGTGTCTTATCTTGAAGGCTGTACCGCGCCACAGCGTGACACCAGCCAGCTGCACGCCGCGGTGGTGGAAATCATCATCGAAGAAGATGCTGAAGTGAAATACTCCACCGTTCAGAACTGGTTCCCCGGTGATGAGAACGGCAAAGGCGGCATCTACAACTTTGTGACCAAGCGTGCGGATTGCCGTGGCGACCGCTCCAAAGTGATGTGGACACAGGTGGAAACCGGCTCTGCGGTGACCTGGAAATATCCATCCTGCATCCTGCGCGGCGATGACAGCCAGGGCGAGTTCTACTCGATTGCGATCACCAACAACCACCAGCAGGCCGACACTGGCACCAAGATGGTGCATCTGGGCAAAAACACCAAATCGCGCATTGTCTCCAAAGGCATCAGCGCGGGTGTGGCGCAGAACACCTATCGCGGTCTGGTGTCCATGCACCCGAAAGCCAAGAACAGCCGGAACTACACGCAATGTGACAGCTTGCTGATTGGTGACAAATGTGGGGCGCATACGGTGCCGTATATCGAGGTGAAGAACAACTCTTCCCGTGTGGAGCATGAGGCGACAACCTCCAAGGTGGATGATGAACAGATGTTCTACTGCCGCCAGCGGGGCATGGACGAGGAAGAGGCCGTGGCGCTGATCGTGAATGGCTTTGCCAAGGAAGTGCTTCAGGCGCTGCCGATGGAATTCGCCATGGAAGCGCAGCAGCTTGTGGCGATCTCGCTGGAAGGCTCTGTGGGCTAACGATGGTTAAGGAGTGTGAGCAAAGAGAAGAGGTAAAGGTCTTCGAATACAACGCAAAAGAGGGTGCCCGAGCGGTTGCTTTCTGGTGGTTGTTTCGCAAGCTGCTTTTACCACTCATTCTTTTCTTCACACTCCTAGTTGTTGCAGCTTGGATGGAGAACGGTCCGATTGCAGGGCTACTGAGCGCAGCAATTTTCGCGACGCCAATAGTGATTTTGGTTCTTTTTTCTAAGGGCCAGTTCGAAAAAATAGCGCGTTACTTCCGCAAATGAAGATGAGCGCTAAAGAAGACAGACCGGGCGCTTGCGCCTGAGGAAACGCGAAGGAATAGAAAATGTTGGAAATCAAAGGCCTGAAGGTCAAACTGGAAGAAGAAGACAAGCAGATCCTGAAAGGTGTGGATCTGACAGTGGAAGCGGGCAAGGTGCATGCGATTATGGGCCCGAACGGCTCTGGCAAATCCACCCTGTCTTATGTTCTGTCCGGCAAAGACGGCTATGAAGTCACCGACGGCGCAGCGACCCTTGAGGGCGAAGACCTGTTGGAGATGGAAGCGGAAGAGCGCGCGGCGGCTGGCCTGTTTTTGGCGTTCCAATATCCGGTGGAAATTCCCGGTGTGGGCAACATGACCTTTCTGCGCACCGCGGTGAACGCACAGCGTAAGGCGCGTGGCGAAGAAGAGCTGTCTGCGGCGGACTTCCTCAAAGAAGTGCGTGCCAAAGCCAAGACCCTGAAGATCGACGCCGATATGCTGAAGCGTCCGGTGAACGTGGGCTTCTCTGGCGGTGAGAAGAAGCGCAACGAGATCCTGCAAATGGCGATGCTAGCGCCAAAGATGTGCATCCTTGATGAGACCGACTCTGGTCTGGACGTGGACGCGATGAAGCTGGTGTCTGAGGGCGTGAACGCGCTGCGTGATGAAGGCCGTGGTTTCCTTGTGATCACCCACTATCAGCGTCTGCTGGACCACATCAAACCAGACGTAGTGCACATCATGGCGGATGGCCGTATTGTGAAAACCGGCGGCCCAGAGCTGGCGCTGGAAGTTGAAAAGAATGGCTATGCCGACATTCTTGCGGAGGTGGCATAATGGCCGCTTTGGCAAAGAAGCAAGAGGCAACGGCGGCCCGGCTGGGCGGGCTGAGCCTGCCAGCGGGTGGCCAGTGGGCCACAGAGGCACGCGAGGCGGCATTGAGCCGTCTCAAGGATATGGGCCTGCCGGATCGTCGTGACGAATACTGGAAGTTCACGCGCCCGGACACGCTGACCCAAGCAGAGGCGCCTGAGGCAGCTGTGTTTGAGACTGGCGAAGCGCCATTGTTTGATGATTTCGACCGCATCAAGATCGTGTTTGTCGACGGTGTGTTTGACGCCGACGCTTCTGACGATCTGGTGGGCGAAGCGGTGACAATCGAGCGGCTGGCGGATGTGGCCTCCAAAGATATCCATTGGGCCAAAGAGCTTTATGGACAGTTGGAAGCCAAGGGTCAGACTCCGGTTGAGCGGCCGCTTGCGGCGATGAACACCGCCTTTGCCACCGATGGCGTGGTGATCCATGCGACCGGTAAGGCAACAAAGCCGATCAACCTGATCTACCGTCACAAAGAGACCACGTCGGATGCGATCCTGCACCATGTTGTGAAACTGGATGCGGGCGCGGAGGTGACCATTCTGGAGAACGGTCCAGCGGCGGCGCGTTTCAACAAATCCATGGAAGTGGATGTGGCTGATGGTGCCGCGTTCCATCATGTGCGGGCGCAGGGGCGTGATCATGAGCGTCGCGCGGTCACACATCTGTTTGGGCGTCTGGGCACCGAAAGCGTGTTCAAATCGTTCACGCTGACTGTGAACGGCCGACTGACCCGCAACGAAGCGGTGCTTGAGCTGACCGGTGACGATGCCATGGCGCATGTGGCGGGCGCGTGTCTTGGGGATGGGGATTTCCATCACGATGACACGGTGTTTGTCACCCATGACGCAGTGAACTGTGAAAGCCGTCAGGTGTTCAAAAAAGTGCTGCGTAATGGTGCTGTTGGCACATTCCAGGGTAAGATCCTGGTGCAACCGGGGGCGCAGAAGACCGATGGCTATCAGATCAGCCAGTCGCTTCTGCTGGATGAGGATGCACAGTTCCTCGCCAAGCCAGAGCTTGAGATCTACGCTGATGACGTAGCATGCTCGCATGGCTCCACCTCCGGTGCCATTGACGAAGATGCGCTGTTCTATCTTCGCGCGCGTGGTGTGCCCAAAGACATCGCAACAGATCTTCTGGTGATGTCCTTTGTGGCAGAAGCTGTCGATGAAATCGAAAGCGAAGAGCTGAGAGACGCCATGCTTGCACGCCTTGAAGGCTGGCTGGAGCGTCGGCGCGGCTGATGTCGGTGACGCAAGACATTGTCGCCAGTTACCGCGCGCCGCGTCAGGTGGTGCGCCGGTTGCTGGCGATGGGAGAACGGGAGGATCGCGCCTTTGCGATCCTCATGGCCGCCTGTGCGGTCATTTTTGTTTCGCGCTGGCCTGCGTTGGCGCGGCAGGCACATTTTGAACAGATTGAGCTGAACCCATTGCTTGGTGGCAGCCTGTTTGCCCTATTGTTTATGTTGCCTTTGTGCGCCTACATCATCGCCTTTGTGACGCATCTGGTGCTTAAGGTGGTCGGGCGCAAACAAAGTGCTTTTGGCGCGCGGATTTCCCTGTTTTGGGCGATGATTGCGACCGGGCCTTTGTATTTGCTGGTGGGGCTTGTGGAAGGCTTCATGGGCGAAGGGGTCGCATTGACCATAGTGGGCGCAGTGTGGTTTGCGGTGTTCATGTGGATTTGGATTTCCGGATTGATTGAAGCGGGCAGAGTGAACGCATGAAAGAACAACTAGGCGCTTTGTTTTGGCTCACGATACGTGACCCGGCCGAGGCGGCACTGGCGATTATGAGCCGACCCGTTGCACGCCAGATTGGCTGGATGATTTTGACGCTTGGCATCATTTTAAATGTGCTTGCACATTTTCTGACGCTGGCGATTTTTCCAGCCCCTGCAGATCTGTATGTGCCCATGCTACAGACGCCCTTCCTCTATGCAGGGGTGATGGGCAGTGGTCTGGTGATTTTGGTTTATGCGTTTTTCTGGGGCGGTCAGGCGATTGGTGGCCGGGGCCGGTTTGACGATCTTTTGCTGGCGTTGGGTTGGCTGCAGTACATGCGCTTTGTTGTGCAGCTGCTTGTGCTGGTTCTGATGGTTGTTTTGCCCGGGCTGGCGTTGCTCGTGTCACTGGGCGTCGGGCTGTATTCGATTTGGATCGTCTTGCATTTTGTCAATGTGATCCATGGGTTTGGCAGCCTTGGGAAGACCTTTGTGCTGCTATTGTTTACCTCGATGGGTCTTGTGCTCGCCATGTCATTGCTGTTGTCAATCACAGCCACAACTTCGATAGGGATCTCCTGAAATGTATGATGTTGAGAAAATCCGCGCAGATTTTCCGATCCTGAGCCGAGAGGTGAACGGCAAGCCGCTGGTCTATCTGGACAATGGGGCGTCGGCGCAGAAGCCCAAAGTGGTGATTGATGCCATCACACAGGCCTATGCTGCAGAATATGCCAATGTTCACCGTGGGTTGCACTATCTCTCAAATCTGGCGACCGACAAATATGAGGCGGTGCGGGGCATCATTGCCAAATTTCTGAACGCCAAAAGCGAAGACGAAATTGTGCTGAACTCCGGCACCACTGAGGGCATCAATATGGTGGCCTATGGCTGGGCCATGCCGCGTATGGAAGCGGGTGACGAGATCGTGCTGTCGGTGATGGAACACCACGCCAATATCGTGCCGTGGCATTTCCTGCGCGAGCGGCAGGGCGTAGTCATCAAATGGGTCGATGTGGACGCCACTGGCGCGCTGGATCCGCAAGCGGTGATTGACGCGATTGGCCCCAAAACCAAATTAGTGGCGATCACGCAGTGCTCCAATGTTCTGGGCACCATGGTGGATGTGAAAACCATCACTGCGGCGGCTCATGAAAAAGGCGTGCCAGTGCTGGTGGATGGCTCGCAGGGATCTGTACACGCACCTGTGGACGTGCAGGACATCGACTGCGACTTCTACGCGATCACCGGGCACAAACTTTATGGGCCCTCCGGATCCGGCGCGATCTACTGCAAGGCAGAGCGGATGGCCGAGATGCGCCCCTTTATCGGGGGCGGCGATATGATCAAGGAAGTCAGCAAAGAAGCTGTCATCTACAATGATCCGCCGATGAAGTTTGAAGCAGGCACACCGGGCATTGTGCAGACCATCGGTCTGGGCGTGGCGCTGGAATATATGATGGATCTCGGCATGGAGAACATCGCTGCGCATGAGGCGGATTTGCGGGACTATGCGGTGCAAAAACTCGCTGGGCTGAACTGGCTGCAGGTACAGGGCACGACGGCCAATAAAGCGGCGATTTTCAGCTTCACGCTGGACGGCGCAGCGCATGCGCACGACATTTCCACCATTCTGGACAAGAAAGGTGTGGCCGTGCGGGCAGGGCACCATTGTGCCGGACCGCTGATGGATCATCTGGGTGTGTCGGCGACATGCCGGGCCAGCTTTGGCCTTTATAACACCACCGAAGAGGTGGACGTGCTGGTGGACGCGCTGGAACTCGCTCACGAACTCTTTGCATAAGCACGCATTTTGCGATTGCGGGGCGTAGCCACACTGGCTATACCCCAACGAGAAAGCACCCGTAGCTCAGCTGGATAGAGTGTCGGCCTCCGAAGCCGAAGGTCACAGGTTCGAATCCTGTCGGGTGCGCCATTCTTCCCAATTTTATACATCGCCCGAGCGTTGGGCGCTTGCATTCCATCTCATGGGTGCGATCACGCATTCGTTTGGGGCAAAGGCACGCGACTTAGGTGTTGCGTGTCTTGCTGGCTGCGTGCGGGCGCTTAAAGGCTCCTCAATGCAGGCGCTTCATTGCTTAGGCGCACTGCGGATTTGATCGAACAGACCAGCTGCTTTTTTGGTTTGTCGTGTTTGCGCGGCAGAGGTTTCAACATGCAATGGCGTGGTGTTGGCACAGCGGACACCTCCAATCGAGTGAAGGAGAACCCCCATGGGCAAAGACCGATTTTTGGGCATTACCAGCACGACAGGGCCAATCAGCTATGGCTTCGCGGTGAGCCCGAGCGACGGCACGGATCTGGAAGAGGTGACACGCAGTTTGATGGTGGCCACGACTGGCGATGTACGGGTCACATTGATGGATCAGGCTGAAGGCGACTCTTTGACATTGCCTGCGTTGCAGCCTGGGGCGCTCTATCCCTTTCGCGTGAAACGGATCTGGGCCAGTGGCAGCTCCGCCGGCGGCATCATTGGATTGGTGTGATGATTGGCGTGGGGATTTCAATTACGGCGCTTTTTCCAGTGCTTGGGCAGCAGACCAGTCTGCGGCGCGAACAGACAGGTGACGTGACGGTCCTGTCGATTGGCGTGTGGGAGCCACGGGTGACACGCGAAGAAAACGGCAATGTAGTGGTGGGTTAAATGGGTGATTTTGAATATAGAATTAACGGTGGCGCGTGGCAGTTGGTGGCGGGGCAAACCCTGCCGTATACAATTGCGGCGTCTGAGGATGATGCTGTTGACGTGCGCGGTATCGGTGAGATTGTGCAAGCAGGTGCCTACCAAGATCCGGTGGTCACACCGCCGGACCCTGATGCGGATGCAATGCTTCTGTTCGTTACGGGGCAGTCCAACAGTCGTGTGGCGGGGACGTCCTCCGCGACACCGCCTGCGCGGTATACGGATGGATCCTTGGGCGCGGTGTTTTCTTTTGTGGATGGCGTAAGTGAAACTGACGGACAGTTTCAACCCTACGATGTCACAACCAACGCCGACCCTGACAACAGTGGAACGGCCTGGGGAGCGGAGGCTGAGTTTGTTTTTCAGATGCGCGAGGCGGGTGATACACGCCCTGTATATGTTGTGAAACGCGCCCGGAATGGGCAGAATTTATACGACCAATGGCACCCGGATACCGCCGGAGGGCAATTTGACAGTCTGCGGGCGAAAACCGCGCGTGCACGTGCCTTACTGGCCGATGCGGGCGTGACGATTGGGCCAGAGGTGCTGATCTGGAACCAAGGTGAAGCGGACGCCAGCCAAGATTTTTCCGCGGCCTCTTATGAAGCAAATTTGTCGGACTGGTTCGCCGCTGTGCGGGCTGAGATCACCACCGGTTTGATAGTTGTGCAACGCATTCGTCCATTGGGATACGGGGGGAGTGATGGGGTCGCAACCGAAGCGGGCTGGCCGCGTGCGTGGACCGTGAGAGAGGCGCAGATATCTGTTGTGGCTGCCGACGCCAATGCGATCGCTGTTGATACTGATTTTATCCCTTCCAATTTTGGCAATATCCACCCCAACGAGCCATGGATCGAAGGATTGGGCGCGCGGTCTTACGCGGCTTACATTGGTACGTATACTGCCGCCTTTGGGCCCCTAAGCGATGCTGTTCCAGCGGCCTTTGATTTTGCGGATGTGCAAGATGTTGCAGCAGGGCAGATCATTACGTCGAACGCTGTATTGCTGACCGGCTTTGAGCGTCGGACAGCGGTTTCTGTGACCGGAGGGGCGTTTCGCACATTGAACAGCCTGAACGGTGACAGCGTCGTTTCTGATTGGGGGACCGTTGGAATGATCGATCCCTTCCAGAAGATCCAGCTGCGTACCACATCAGGGGGGCTGGATAGCACTGTGACTGTCTCTTTAGATGTGGGTGGCACTGCTGCGGACTGGGCTGTTTCCACGGCGTCTGCCACGGCATCGTTTGAACCGGAGACAGATGCCTTTGCCGCGCAAGCCGTGGCGAACGGAGGGGTCACCCTGTCCGGCGTGCAGAAAGATGCGTTGGATGCGTTCTATGTCGCCGCAAAGGCGAGCACATGGTGGCCCAAGATGCGCAGGCTTTATGTCTCGCTTGCTGATGTGGTCTCTTCTGGCATGGATCTGAAGGAGCCATCGGTGTCGCTTGCTCAGGTAGGCAATCTAGCTTCAGACCATTGGGTGTGGGCAGCGGGACAGGGTTGGAGCGGGTTGTCAACTTCGAACGGAGGTCTTGATATGGGATTTGCCCCCGTGTCAGAACCTGACTTGCGCAACAATATGAGCATCGGTGTCTTTTGTTCGTCGTTTTCGACCAACTCTGCGCCCCTCTTGTTGTCCAAGCCCGGACAGGAGAATTACTTGCGCGCCACTGCCAATGGGCAAGCGCGCGGACGGGTCAATCAGGGGAGCAACACAACATCAGGGTCCGTACTTGGGGCGAATGGATGGGTGGCTGCGGTGCGCACAGATGCAGGCAGCCTTCGTCTGTATCACGAGAGTGCGACGCCAATTGATACGGAACCAGATGTATCTGTTTTGCCTTCTGACGGTGCCTTTGAGATCGGAAACTCTTCCGGAACATACGGAAACGGATCGGTTCTTGGTGCGTTTGTTGGGGAAGCAATGAGTGGTGCTGAGCTGGTGGAATTGGCCAGCGCGGTGGACACGCTCCATGGGGCGTTTGGGCACTGACCCGAACGCCGCACTGGCGCGTTTGGGTCGTAAATTGATTCCTTTCGGTGGAAAATCCGTTTCCAATCAATTTGAAAGCTCTCCTTAAGGGAGAGTTTTTTTATTTGGAGATTCAATTGTGTCAGCCATTTAGAAGCACCGCGTCCAAACTGTGGTTCAAATGTGGCAGGAATGGGGCGATCAGAATCTTCTTAAAATTTTGAAAACGTCGCGAGGAAATTCCGCAAATGTGTTGATGTAAAAATATCAAAGTATATCAGCAGGTTGTGTTGTTTATTGGTTGGTGTTGAGTGGTTGTTTTAAATTTGAAGTAAGTTGAATTTTCAATCTTTTAGCTTCCTTAATTAAAAAGACCTACCAATGAACGTGGGATTTGTAACGGCCTTTGGGGGCCTTATCGTGGGGATGCAGTCATGTTTCTCAGACAGAATAGTATTGCCGAGCCTAAGGTGCTTTGTTTTTGGGGTGTTCCGCCAAATGGGCGGTCGACCTTGCGCGTGGAAGTGAGCCACCACGTAACCTAACAGCCTTTCTGAGGACAGTTTGATGCCTATCACCATTACTGTGGATCGCAGTAGTGCACCGGTAGAGGTGCGCGCGGACATGTTCGGGGCCAACCTTTTGGGGACAACCAATGAGGTGGATGGGGTTCCGACCGAACAATATGTGGAGGCGATCGACGCCATCGGATCAACACGGCTTCGGTATCCTGGTGGTCGTGCGGTTAGTGAGAATATCATCGAACTCGATCGCTCTGAAAGCGGCACAGAGCAGCTGCGCGAAGATCTGAGAAACTACCTGGACTGGATCAAGGAAACCGGTCACCGCACCACGCTTGTGGTGCCTGCGCTGGCGCCGGAACACGCCAACCAGCAGGATGTGCGAGACTGGGCAAATCTCGTTCTGCGTTACATGGGTGACAAAGCCGAGCAGATTGTTGGCTATGAGATTGGCAATGAATTCTGGCAGAACATTGATGAGAAACAATACGGTGAATATGCGCATGACATTGCAAATGCGCTGAGCGGGGCAACCTTTGGCGGCTATCAGCCTGAGATCTGGGTACAGAGCTCAAATATTGTTGGCGATGGGTCCAATTATAAAGGTGGCAGCTTTGGGTCGGTCAGTGACGCGGATGCAATTGCTGCGATGCAGCATTGGGACAGAGATGTGCGCCCTGATGACTGGTCTGACAGTCAAACTGCTGAAGAGTACTATAAGAGCCTCAATGGGTTTGAAAAACGCATTGTCAAAGGCAACCTTGAGCTCATCGAACAACTGGATGCCGATCGCGATATCACCAATGGGTTTCAAACCGACAAGGCGTCAGGCGCCATTGATGGGGTGATTGCACACTACTACTTTGATGATGAAGTAGAAGGCTATGACTTGAGTGCAAATTCAAGCCGATCGGAGCTTAAGAACCTTGATCTGCGTCTGGCCACTTGGGAAGGGATGATACAGACGGATCTGGACCTTCAGATCACCGAATGGAATGTTGAAATTGGCCATTGGTCGTTTTTGGGTTTGCGTGCCGCTGGGGCGCTTACGGAACAGTTCCACAGCATGGTGGAGTTGGGTGTAGACGCGGCTGATTTTTGGACCATTCGTCACAACACGGCCTCTGCGATTGCAGGCGGCAACAACGATGCCGGACCCGTTGATCTGACACCTGCTGGGGTCGTCTTGTCGCTGATGACAGAGTCGTTGCATCCCAAAAATGGCGAGATGTATGCGGTTTCGTTGTCTGGATTTGATCCGCGTGAGTTGGAGGTGAATGCCTTCACCAACGGCTATCGCAGCGTGATCTATGTGACCTCTCACAGCCAGGAGTTCGGCAAAGATTTTGTATTGGATCTGTCTGATTTGGCTGCTGTTGCAGAAAATTGGAGTGGGCGGATCGTTGGCATAGCCGATGGGGCTGCCGATGGTTTGAGCGACAACGCGGCTTATGATGAGAATGGCAAGCTGGTTTCGCGCAATCCACGTCGTTCAATCGATCAGAATGAACTGGACGAGCTGAAAGACGTGCTTGGCAACGCTTGGGATGACAGTTTGATCAAGGTCGTCGGTGGGGACGTTAAAACCTATCTGCCGCAACCTGAGTATATTCTGCTTCGACCGGGCGTGAAGACGCCAACGAGCCTGAATGACTTCTATTTTGCCACTGAAACAGACGTTGCCGGCAAAATCACAAATGTGTCGCAGGCTGAGCTTGGCAGGAATGTTTCGTCCCTGACGGCGACGCTCAATCCCTATGAAGTGATTGAGATTGTCATTGAGCATGAAAACATTGTCGCGGGTACGAATTCTGCTGAAGTCTTGGAAGGCGGGGACGGCGAAGACGCCTTTGATGGCAACGGTGGGAATGACTATCTGAATGGGCGCGACGGCAACGACAATCTGATTGGCGGCACGGGAGACGACACCGTAATTGGGGGTCGTAACAACGACAATTTGGAAGGTAAGGCCGGTAAAGATCGTCTGTATGGTGGCAGTGGTGATGATCGCTTGGTTGGTGGTGACGGCGATGACTATCTGCGGGATGAAAACGGCCGCGATACATTCATTGGCGGTGCAGGCAATGACACGGCATCCTATTGGGGGCACCACTATGGCGTTTATGTCGACCTGCACACCGGCAAAAACAACAGCAAGGACACCTACAGCAGTATCGAAAATCTGTGGGGATCCAATGAAGCCAATGACACGCTGATTGGAAGCCGTGGCGACAACTTGCTGTATGGCGCTGCGGGAGATGATCGGATCTACGGCAGGGCAGGGGATGATACGCTGCAGGGCGGTGATGGCGACGACTATCTTCGTGATGATAATGGCCGCGACGTGTTTGAAGGTGGTGCTGGTCAGGACACAGTGTCTTACTGGGGGCACAAGTATGGCGTGGCCGCGAGCTTGACGACCGGGAAAAACACCAGCGGGGACCGCTATGAGAGCATCGAGCATTTGCTTGGGTCCAACATTGCGGATGATCGTTTCTATGGCAATCAGGTTGCAAACCGCCTTGATGGAGCTGGTGGCAATGACAGTTTGCATGGGTATGCGGGCAACGACACGCTGATAGGCGGCGACGGCACCGACCGGCTTTATGGTGGTGATGGCAACGACCGGCTGGAAGGCGGCGCGGGGGATGACTATCTGCGCGACGACGACGGTAAAGATGTTTTTGATGGTGGCGCTGGGTTTGATACGGCCAGCTATTGGGGACACAAAAGCGGAGTGACGGTTAACCTGCAAACGGGCAAAAACTCAAGCTCTGATACCTATGTCAGCATCGAAGGTGTGGTTGGATCGCAAGAGGCCAACGACCATCTTAAGGGGGACTCTGGTGACAACTACATTCGCGGGGCCGCAGGTCATGACACTCTGATCGGTGCGGGCGGAGAGGACACGCTGCGCGGTGATGCAGGCAATGATCGCATGTCAGGCGGTGCTGGCGCAGATGTTTTTGAGTTCCACAATGGTTTTGGCCGCGATGTGATCACAGACTTTGCTTTAACAGGCGCCGCGGATGTGCTGGACTTCTCGGAAGTGACGGAGATCAAGAGCTTTTCTGATCTGATGTCCAATCACGCCAGTCAAGACGGCGATGATGTGGTCATTTCCCTGGGCAGCCATCGCATCACCTTGCAGGATGTCGATCTCGACGTTCTCAATGGGGATCATTTCATGTTCTGATCACCAGAACGGCTTATGTGCGGTGGCGTTCTGCGCGCCAGCTTTCCCATTGCTCGGGCGTGTCCAGATCGACCAAGGCATGATTTTCCGGTAAGGGAACCAACGTGATGGACTGTTTGTTTGCCTTCAGAACATCGCGCGCGCCCTTGTCCCCCGAAAGACGGAGAAGTTCGGGAAAGAAGCGTCGTGGGAATAACACGGGATGGCCGGGAACTTGCGCGGCTGTTGCGCCGCGCAGAATGGCCTCAGGCGTCGCTTTAAGCGCGTTTATCATCGTCTGAAGGTCAAATTCCTCGATTTCGGGCATATCAGCAGGCAAAATCATCACCGCTGTTGTTTCATCTGAAAGCGCCGCGACCCCGGCGCGCAAACTATGGGCCATTCCGTTGTCTGCATCCGGCACAAAGACACTTTGCACAGAAAGACCTGCGAGCGCTTCCATACGGTTGGGTTTGTCCAACGGCAGAGCCACCATCACGTTGGCCCCTGTGGCCAAGGCGCGGCTGGTGATGATGCGCAACAGCGGGGCGCCCTCAATGTCTTCCAGCAGTTTGTCACCACCGCGCATGCGGGAGGATGACCCAGCGGCCAGCACGAGAATTGTCAGCATGGTGCCTCTAACTTGATCCGGACGGGGTGACCGACGTTGCCGCCCCGTGATGTGGAGGAACTCTACCCGCGCATGCGCGTGCCGTCTGCATCAAATAATGGGGCGGTGAGGATCTTGGCCGGACACATCGTGCCAAGGATTTCGATTTCGACTTCCAGGTCAGCCGTGATCTGTTGGCTGGGAACAAAGCCGATGGCGATGGATTTCTGTGCGTGATGCGAGAAGCCTCCGGAGGTGCAAAAGCCCACCACGTCACCATTGAGCCAGATCGGCTCATAGGCGTGCACGTCCGCGTCTTGCGTTTTCACCTCAAAGACGCAGAGCTTGCGGGCTGTGCCGTTTGCTTTTTCGTATTCAGCGGCCTTGCGTCCGATGAAATCTCCCTCTTTCTGAAACGCGATGAAGCGATCAAGACCAGTTTCTGCGGCGGTATAATCCGGCCCGTATTCTGAAAGCCAGGAGCCAAAAAATTTGTCGAGCCGCAGTGACATCATTGCGCGCATGCCAAAGGGGCGCATGCCATGCGGGGCGCCAGCGTCCCAAAGGGTTTTCCAGAGTGCGCGTTGCCCCATTTGATCGCAGTAGATTTCAAACCCCAGATCACCGGTGTAGCTGACCCGCTGGACGATACAGTCAACCATACCAATGGTGACAGGACGGACATCCATAAATTCCATGTCAGACACATCGCTTCGGGTACAGGCCGTCAGGACTTCGCGGGCTTTGGGGCCAGCGATCTGGAAACCTGTGAGCCGGTCTGACACGTTTTTAACCAGCACGCCCTCGGCCTCGTTCTGCTCAAACCACCGCATGTGATAGGCCTGTGCGCCGTAAGACGCAGTCAGCTGGAACGCGTCCTCTGAAAGACAGGAGACGGTGAAGTCGCCGATCAGGCGGCCTTTGTGGGACAGCATCGGTGTGAGGCTGAGGCGACCAGGTTGTGGGATGCGGCCTGCCATTATTCTGTTGAGCCACTGGCGCGCATTTGGACCCGTGACCATGTATTTTCCAAAATTGTGGACTTCGTTGATGCCTACGGTCTCGCGCACAGCTTTGACTTCTCGGGCGGTCGAGGCGAAGGCGTTTGAACGCCGGAAAGACGGGGTTTCATAGCGGGGTTCATCGTCGGCTGCGAAGTAGTTGACAACTTCCAGCCCAAATTGGTGCCCCCAAACAGCGCCCATTTGGTCAAACACATCATACATAGGTGTCTGGCGGAAGGGACGGGCGGCTGGAAGCTCTTCATTGGGGTAGGAAACGGAAAATCGTTTCTGGTAGTTTTCAATCACTTTGGGGCGGGTGTAGCCCGGTGTGATCCAGTCGCCAAAGCGGGCGCAATCCATTGCGAAGGTGTCGCGCTCACATTCGCCTTCGACCATCCATTGCGCCAGCATCAGGCCAACGCCACCGCCTTGGCTGAAACCCGCCATCACTGCACAAGCTGACCAGTAATTGCGCATGCCGGGCACGGGGCCGACCAGCGGGTTGCCGTCGGGCGCAAATGTGAAGGGGCCATGTATGACGGATTTCACACCCGCAGACTGCAATGCTGGAAAGCGCTTGTAGGCGAAATTGATGCTGTCTTCGATCTTGTCGAAATCATCTGGCAGAAGCTCATGGCCAAAGTCCCATGGGGTGCCATCAACTGCCCAAGGACGGCAAGGCTGCTCGTAAAAACCGATGCAGAGGCCGCGGCCTTCTTGGCGTAGATAACTTTCCCCTGCCGGGTCCATCACATGGGGGTGTTCTTTGCCGCCGGTCATCATGTCGACGATCAGCGGTACATCTTCGGTGACAATGTATTGGTGTTCCATCGGGTGCAGCGGGAAATACACGCCTGCCATGGCGCCGACTTCGCGTGCCCAGAGGCCCGCCGCGTTGACCACATGCTCGGCATGAATGGTGCCTTTGTCGGTTATCACATCCCAGCTGCCATCTGGACGTTGTTTGGTGGCAAGTACTTTTGTGTGGGTTTTTATGGTCGCTCCGCCAAGGCGGGCTGCCTTGGCATAGGCGTGGGTAGTGCCGGATGGGTCAAGATGTCCATCAAGCGGGTCATACAGCGCCCCGATGATGCCCTCAATATTGGTGGCTGGTGCGAATTTTTGCACCTCGTCCGGAGTGAGGATTTCGGTTTCTAAACCCATGAATCGGTGTTTGGCGCGCTCCGCCACCAACATATCAAAACGATCGCGATTGTCGGCAAGCGTCACCCCGCCTACGTGGTGCAGGCCGCACGACAGGCCGGTCAGCTCTTCAAGCTCTCGGTAGAGTTTGATCGTGTAGCCCTGCAGCGCAGCCATGTTTGTGTCGCCGTTGAGTGTGTGAAATCCCCCGGCGGCATGCCACGTAGAGCCTGAGGTGAGTTCGTTGCGATCAACCAACATCACATCTGACCAGCCCAGTTTGGTCAGATGATAGAGAACCGAACAGCCAACAACGCCACCGCCGATAACTGCCACACGTGTTGTCATCTGCATGCCGTACTCCATCCTGTTTGTGTCTTATGAAACGAACAAGTCACTGGCGACGGCATGTCGAAAAACGACGAAAATGGTCGCAATTGGATACCCTGAGGTGGGTGACGTGACCACAGATGCGCCACCCGGCTTGGACACAAGTCGCTTTGCAACAAAAAGACCCACTGTGGTGCAGCGGGCCTGTTTGATGATTATTCAACGATGTTGGCTGTGCCGGGCACACCCTTTTTTACTTTTTTATTGGCACTCCGTAGAGTTCCAGACGGTGCCCTTTCAGTGTGTAGCCTAGTTTTTGTGCGATTTTTTCCTGCAAAGCTTCGATTTCTGGATCAACAAACTCAATGACTTCACCAGAATTTATGTCGATCAGATGATCGTGGTGCGCCCGCTCTGCATCCTCATAACGCGCGCGTCCGTCTCCAAATTCATGTTTGTCGAGGATTCCAGCCTCTTCGAAGAGCTTCACCGTGCGATAGACTGTTGCAAGCGAGATTCCTGAGTCTCTTGCGGAGGCGCGCGCATAGAGTTCTTCGACATCAGGATGATCGTCGCAGTCCTGCAAAACAGCAGCAATGGTTCTGCGTTGTCCTGTCATGCGCAAGCCTTTGGCTTCGCAGCGTTCTATGATGGTATCGCCCATGATCGCTCGTTTTAGATGCGTTGTTTTTCTGGCTTTCCTGTCTATCCAAAGACATATTCAATTTCTACAGCAATTTGCCAAGATATCTGGGGAAAACTGCGGTTTATAGGGTCAGTTGGCCTGACATGACACGTACAGCACTTCCCGCGACTGTAACGCCGGTTTCATCTGCCCTTACATGGATCTTGCTGGGTCGCCCCATATCCTCTCCCTGTGTGATGGTAAGAGTGACAGGTGCGTTTTCAATCCTGTGCAGCAATGCGCCGAGTGTGGCGCAGGCGCTGCCCGTGGCGGGATCTTCGGGGATGTTGTCCAGTGGGGCAAACATACGGGCATCCACTTGGTTGCCGTCACGCACATAGGCGAATTGCGCAAAATCCAGACCAGAGGGGTATTTGGCATGGCCTTCCCGGAAGGCAGCGACATCTGTGGACAGACTGGCGAGCACGTCACGGGATTTGACCTGAGTGATTGTAAAGGGCAATCCAACGGATGCCATGACAGGCGGGTGCGTCGCAAAGACGATGTTGTCGGTGCGTGTGCCAAGTGCGGCGGCGACCAAAGCAGGGTCTGGCTCCGCCTGCAGGTCCAATGCAGTGGTGGTGACAAATTCGGCCTGCCGGCCATCTATCTTGCACGATATTGGTCCAACCCCCAGTTCGAATGTCAGATCGTTCCCCGCGCCTTCGTCAAAGAGCGCAAGCGCCGTGCCAATCACGGGGTGCCCCGCGAAAGGGATTTCCATTGTTGGCGTGAATATGCGCAGTTTTGCAGTATGTTTGGGGTCCACTGGAGGAAAGACAAAGGTGGTTTCAGAGAAGTTGAACTCGCGTGCGATTTTTTGCAGCTGCTCCTCCGGCACCGCGGTTGCATCCGGGATGACGGCAAGTGGGTTGCCGCCAAACGCAGCCTCGGTAAAAACATCATAGACAAAATAGTTGGTCATGTTTGGCCCCTCGGCTGTTTGTTGCGTCATGTGCCGCAGAAGGTTTGTTTGACAACTTCGTCTGGCTTGGGCGGCGCCGTGAATGTCGCAAAGCTTTCGTCTTTTAGATAGGGATGTTCTAGGGCGGCGATGAGTGTGTGAAACGGGGCATAGTCGCCTGTCAGTGCGGCTTGGATCATTGCCTCGACTTGATGGTTTCGTGGAATACGCACAGGGTTGGCTTTGGCCATGATGGCTTGAGGATCCGCCGTTTCCGTTTCCAATCGGGTTTGCCACCTGTGGTGCCAGTCTTCGTAATCTTCGTGATGAGACAGTGCGGTTTCGCTGATGGCTCCGTCTGTTAACGCATTGAAGGTGTTCGTGAAATCTGCCTTGGTCGCTGTCATGATCTCCAAGAGATCTGCAATCAGCGTTTCGTCTTCAGCGACCATTGCAGAAATGCCAAGTTTGGCGGCAAAGCGAGTGCGCCATTCTGTGCGGATCAACTCCGGCATGGCGTGTACCAGTTTGGTGAACTCCTGCACCGCTGCGTCTGAATTGTCTTCCAATGGCAGCAAGGATGTCGCCAACTGAGCCATGTTCCAAGCCGCGATTTCGGGTTGGTTTCCATAGGCGTAGCGCCCGTAGTGGTCGATTGAGGAAAACACCATGCCGGGATGGAAGATATCCATAAACGCGCAGGGGCCATAGTCGATGGTTTCGCCAGAAATTGTGCAGTTGTCGGTATTCATCACTCCGTGAATGAAGCCGACAGCCATCCAATGGGCCACGAGCTTTGCTTGGCACGCGATCACGGCCTCAAGCAGCTCTGCTGAAGAGGAGGCATGGGGGTAGTGGCGTGCACAGGCATAGTCCATAAGGGCTTGAAGCCCTTCTGTGTCCTGTCGGGCGGCGAGGACTTGAAAGGTGCCGACGCGCATGTGGCTGCTGGCGACGCGGGTGAGGATTCCGCCGGGTTGCGGGCGTTCGCGAAACACGGTTTCGCCCGTCTCCACCGCTGCGAGTGCGCGGGTGGTGGGCACGCCCATCGCATGCATCGCCTCAGATACGATATATTCGCGCAAAACTGGGCCAAGCCAGGAGCGCCCGTCACCGCGCCGTGAGAATGGGGTTACGCCAGAACCTTTAAGTTGTATGTCATATCCTTTTGATTCTCCTAACAAAACTGCACGACCGTCACCAAGTTGTGGGTTCCAGTTGCCAAATTGATGGCCGGCATAGAGTTGCGCGATTGGATCAGAGCCGTCCGCAAGAGAGCTGCCGGAAAACACCTGTGCAAGCTCTGCGTCGTCTGTGGCATTCGTGATCCCCAGCTGCGTGCCCAAGGCCGCATTGTATGCGATCAGCTTTGGCGCGCGAACTGGGGTGGGTTTCTGGCGGGCAAACAGGCGATCGGGTAAGTCGACGTAACTGTTTTCAAAGGGAATATGCAGGCTCATATAGGCAAGATAATCTGCCCGCCCCAGAAATCCAGAGGCGATGTTTCAGCGTTTGAGGCGGCACATCAGTGCAAACTGATCGCGCCGCTTGAAACCGGCTTTCTCGTAAAACTTCTGAGACGCTGGATTGTCGCGTTCCACAGTGAGGTGAAAGGCAGTAATTCCACTGTTTTCAAGGGCTTGGCAGATGTTATGTAGCGCGCTCGACGCCATGCCACGCCTGCGGACGCTGGGCCGGACATATATTTCATCGATGGCGGCATCCATGCCCGCAAATTCCACCGACCAGCTGAACGTCACAACCAGATAGCCCACCGGAGCGCGGCGCGGCCCGATGAGATAGGCGCTGCCATATGGCGAACCATTGAGCAGCGGGATGAGCGCATCAGCGCGTTTCTCTGGCGAGCTGGCAATTTGCATCTCTGCATGAAAGGCCGACACAAGCGCGTCCAAGCGATGAAAATCTGCCTCTGTGGCGAGGTGAACTGCGCCGCTCATAGTCGCGCAAGTCTTTCTGAAAGAAGGGAAAAGAACCCATCAGCATTGAGATCGCCGATGAACAGCGCATTGGGCGCGCGGTCTGTGACGCCCCACCAATCGGCCACTGTCATACCCATTGTGAGCTCAGATTGGGTTTCGATTTCCACGTTGATGTGGCGACCGGAGAACAGTTCGGGGTTGATCAGATAGGCTGTGACGCATGGATCATGCAGCGGAGCACCGTCTGATCCGTACTTCTCACGGTCAAAACGTTCAAAGAAATCAGTCATTTCGGCGACTGCAACACCTGCCTTGGTGCCGAGCGCGCGGAAGGCGTCATTGCGGGGCTTTGTCACCAGTGCTTTGTGGGTCACATCCAGCGGCATGACCACAAGAGGAACACCGGATTTGAAGACGATGTCAGCAGCTTGTGGATCCACGTAAATGTTGAATTCAGCGGCTGGTGTGATGTTGCCCACCTCAAAATAGGCGCCACCCATCAGGACGATTTCCTGAACCTTTTCAATGATATCAGGGGCTTTCTCAAACGCGGTTGCGATGTTTGTGAGGGGGCCAAGTGGGCAGAGGGTGACCGTGCCAGCCTCATGCGCGCGCAGGGTGTCGATGATGAAGTCAACGCCATGCTGCTCTTGCAGAGCCATCTGAGGGTCAGGCAACACAGGACCGTTAAGACCGGTTTCCCCATGTACATGCTCCGCTGTCACCAGCACACGGCCCATTGGACGGTCGCATCCAGCAAAGACCTTAACGTTTGGTTTACCTGCTAACTCACAGACAATACGCGCATTTTTCGCAGTCAAAGAGAGCGGAACATTGCCTGCCACGGCGGTGATACCAAGCACGTCGATTTCTTCTGGACTGGCCAGCGCCAAGAGAATAGCGACGGCATCGTCCTGTCCTGGATCCGTGTCGATGATGATCTTGCGCGCGCTCATGGCTGTCCTCTTTGCTGGTTGAATGCGCACACTTACAATGTGCAGAGATGATGTCTAGCAAGCATTTCTTAGGACTTCTTAATTCTTTACCGTTCGGTTGAAATCCGCTCATTTCGCACGTCGGTATTGCGTCTGTATTGCGGAGGTATTGCGACGGTGCGTTTTGCGGTGGCGTGATCGCGCAACGGCGCGCAACAGCGGTCTGTAAATCACGTTTTGGTAGAAGGCTGTTTCAAGACGCGCGCTTGGGGTATCCAAGTGCAAAGACTCACGATGAGGCGCAGAAACAGAATGGTCATGACTGCTGACAGGATGCTGACCCGCGATCTGGTTTTGGTGGGGGGCGGTCATGCCCATGCGTTGATGCTCCGGATGTGGGGTATGGCGCCGGTGGCCGGTGTGCGGGTGACATTGATCAATCCGGGTCCGACCGCACCTTACTCTGGCATGTTGCCAGGTCACATTGCGGGGCACTATAGCCGGGAGGCTTTGGACATTGATCTTGTCAGGCTGGCGCAATGGGCTGGCGTGCGCCTGATCAATGGGGCGGCGACGGCGATTGATCCGGTTGCGCGTGTTGTGACCGTTGAAGATGCGATCCTTGGCGCGCGCGAGATTGCCTATGATGTTGCCTCTTTGGATGTGGGATTGCATGCCGTCACGCCGCATATTGCAGGGTTTGCCAAGTTCGGAGTTGGGGCAAAGCCGCTGGGGGTATATGCGGATCGTTGGGCCGGATTCCTGAAACAGGTGGAAATGGGGCAAGCGGAAGGTCAGGTGGCCGTGATCGGTGGCGGCGTCGCGGGATCTGAGTTGTCGATGGCCATGGCGCATAAGTTGCGCACCATGGGAAAGCGCGACGGTGTTACGTTGATCGAAGCCAGCGCGGCGCTTGGCAATGGGGTGCCCGGTGCGGATAAGGCCTTGCGGGCCGCGATGGCTCAGCTTGGGGTGCGCGTTCGGTTGAATGCGAAAGTCAGTCAGGTGCGTGCGCATGCCGTTGCATTGAAAGGCGCGGTAGAGGTGGCCTCTGAGTTCACCGTCGCCACGGCGGGCGGGTTTGCGCACAGTTGGCTGGCTGCATCGGGATTGCCCTGTGACGATGATGGCTTTGTGCATGTGGATGATCGGCTGGTGGTGGAAGGTCATGAGGGGCTTTTTGCGGTGGGCGATTGTGCGCATCTTTTGGCGTCGCCGCGCCCGAAAGCCGGGGTGTTTGCGGTGCGTGCGGCACCGGTCTTGCTGGCCAACATTCGCGCGGCGTTGACCGGCAGTGCCTATGAGAGCTTTCGGCCGCAGGGAGATTATCTGAAGCTGATCTCTTTGGGCGGAAAAGAAGCCATCGCCGCGAAATGGGGGCGTGTGCTGCGCGGTCCTGCGGCGATGCTCTGGCGGATGAAGGATGGCATCGACCAGAAATTCATGCGCCAGTTCGAGGACTTGCCGCAGATGGCCAAACCTGAGGCCGCGGAATGGGTAGCGGATGGTGGCCCAGCGCAGAGCTCGGATCAGATGCTTTGCGGCGGGTGCGGGGCCAAAGTGGCGCCCGGACAGTTGGCGACGGCGTTGGACGCGCTGCCAGATCGACGGCGGACTGATGTGTTGAGCGGGCCCGGGGATGATGCGGCGGTGCTTGAAATCGGCGGTGTTCGCCAAGTGATTTCGGTCGATCATCTGCGAGGCTTTGTCGATGATCCGGCAGTTATGGCGCGGATTGCGGCGGTGCATGCGTTGGGCGATGTCTGGGCCATGGGGGCTGCGGCGCAATCTGCGCTTTTGTCGGTGACCTTGCCGCGCATGACCCCGGCCTTGCAAGCGCGTGCGATGACTGAGATTTTGCAGGCCACAAGCGATGTGGTGCAAGGCGCGGGCGCTGAGATTGTTGGTGGGCATTCCACCATGGGTGCGGAGCTGAGCCTTGGGCTGACGGTGACGGGCTTGTCGGAGGGGGCGCCGATCACGGTGGCGGGAGCACAAGAGGGCGATCGGTTGATCCTGACGCGGCCGATTGGCTCTGGCACGATTTTGGCAGCGATGATGCAGGGCAAGGCCCGTGGGGCGGATGTGGCGGCGCTGCTTTCACAGATGGCGCAGCCGCAGGGGGACGCGGCAGCGATCCTGCGCGGTGCGCATGCGATGACCGATGTGACGGGCTTTGGACTTGCGGGACATTTGATGGCGATTTGCCGAGCATCAGATGTGGCGGCTGCTTTGGATCTGGCCGCGGTGCCGTTCTATGCAGGGGCGGAGGCCTTGGCCGAAGCGGGGCACCGCAGCACGATTTACGCGGACAATGCAGCCCATGCGCCGGTGTTTGGCCCAGAAAGTGCGCGCGCCGCATTGTTGCATGATCCGCAGACGGCCGGCGGACTTTTGGCGGCGGTGCAGCCTGAGGAGGCTGCGGGGTTGGTTGTGCAGTTGCGTGCGCTTGGCCATGCCGCGGCGGTGATCGGCACAGTGCAAAAAGGTGCGCCGTCGATCAGCCTGATCTGATCATTCCGCAGAAATCAGCTTTGCGGCAGTGGCGGCGAGGGTGTCCTCAGAAAGATCAGGGAGCGCGTGCTCTTCGGCGGCGGGCGCATGGGCGCGGCTGATGCGGGCATAGCGCGGATCATAGTGGGTCTGCACAAGCGCGCGGATCAGTGGGGCAAAGTCACGTGTCTGCGCGAGCGCCTGCCACTGCGCGACGGTCTCATGGCCGTGATAGCGGGTCAGTTGAGCCAGCACATCGGAAAGTTTGGCGCTGTCTGTGAGTAGGTCAGGATAGGCGCTCATCAGATGGCTGACACGGGCCTCAAGTGGTGCGGTCAATCGCAAGTTCGGCGCAGCAATCATGGCCTGCCACAGGGCTGGCGGAATGATGAGGCGGCCAATTTTGGAGCTTTCCGCCTCCACATAGACCGGGCGATCCGGCGCGAGCGCTGCGATGCCCATGGCAAGTTGGCTTTCAAAGGCTTTCTGGCTGGGTTGGCTGTCGGAAACAGGGCCAAAAAGAGAGCCACGATGGGCGGCCATGGCCTCCAGATCCAGCGTTTGCGCGCCCTGATCTGCGAGGTGGTGCAAGAGGCGGGTTTTGGCTGTGCCCGTGCCGCCATCAATCACCACCACAGGGCAGGGCATGGCGCCGTCATAAAGCGCTTTGGAGACAAGCCGTCGGTAGGCTTGATAGCCACCCTCCACCGTGTCGGCGCGCCAGCCGATTTGCTTGAGGATGATGGCAACAGAGCCTGAGCGTTGCCCGCCACGCCAGCAGTATACCAAGGGTTTGTAGCTGCCTTCGCGATCTGCCAGCGGCCCTTCGAGATGGGCGGCCATGTTGCGTGACACCAGCGCGGCCCCAATTTTGCGGGCTTTGAATGGGTCTTCCTGCACGTAGATGGTGCCGACGCGGGCGCGCTCTTCGTTGGATAGAGCGGGCAGGTTGATCGCGCCGGGCATGTGATCTTCGGCAAATTCCGCCGGGGAGCGCACGTCGATGATCTCGTCAAACGGTAGGGTGGCGAGATCGGCAAGCTGGGTGAGCGCGAGGGGCATGGGCGGATCCGGGTTGGTGTGCTGGGCAATGCGTAGCGCGCCAAGGGGCTTGGAACAAGCGGCTTAAAACGCAACCATGGTCAGCAGTTCGTATTCCGCGACGGCGTCATCATCCTGATTTGATAGGTGCACATGCCAGCGCACTTCGCCGTAGTCTTCGTTGCGTATGGTTTTCTGTTTGACTGTGAGGGCGACCTTGATGCTGTCGCCGGGCACAACCGGCTTCATGAAGCGTAAGGCGTCGAGACCGGTGTTGGCGAGAACCGGCCCTTCGTTTGGCTCAACAAACAGACCGGCGGCGAAGGACAGCAGGAGATAGCCGTGGGCAACGCGACCGGGGAAGAACGGGTTTCGCGCGGCGGCGGCTTCGTCCATGTGGGCATAGAAGGTGTCGCCGGTGAAATGCGCGAAGTGCTCAACATCCTCAAGCGTCACTTCGCGAGATGGGGTGTGCAGGGTTTCCCCAATCTGCAACTCCCCAAAGCGGCGGGTGAACGGGTGTGCGGGCGCTTGTTCTTGCGTCGTGCCGGGCAGCCATTTGCCCGTGATGCTGGACAGCATGTCCGGGCTGCCCTGAATGGCGGTGCGTTGCATATAGTGTGTGACGGCGCGGATGCCGCCGAGTTCTTCGCCGCCGCCAGCGCGGCCGGGCCCGCCGTGGGTCATATGGGGCAGGGGTGCGCCGTGGCCTGTGGCCTCGGCCATGCTGTCGCGGTTGTTGATGTAGATACGTCCATTGAAGGCGGCGCAGCCCAGCGCGATGTGGCGGGCAACCTCTGTGTCATGGGTGATAAGCGATGTGACTAATGAGCCCTGACCTTTGTTTGCGAGCGCGATGGCGTGATCTATGTCGCGGAAGCCCATGAGAGTGGAAACCGGGCCGAAGGCCTCTGTCTCATGGGCGTGAATGGCGGTGTCAGGCGATGTGCAGTGAAACAGCATGGGCGCAACAAAGGCACCTTTTGCGTCATTTAAGGCATCAGATGTGTCCAACAGCGTGTCACATTCGGTGGCAAGCAGGGCGGCTTTGGCGAGCACATCGGCTTTTTGTGCGCCAGAGACCAATGCGCCCATTTGCGTCTCTTTCGCGCGAGGGTCGCCGATTTTAATGTTGGAGAGCCGCTGGCGCAGGGCTTCTCCCACGGCCTCGATATGGCTTTCGGGTGCAAGAATACGGCGGATTGCGGTACATTTCTGGCCTGCTTTGGTGGTGATTTCCTGTGTGGCCTCTGTGATGAAGAGGTCAAATTCCGGCGTGCCGGGGGTGGCGTCTGGTCCAAGGATGGAGGCGTTGAGACTGTCGGCTTCTGCGGTGAACCGCACGGCGTTTTGCAAAATTGCTGGAGTGGCACGCAGTTTCAGTGCCGTGTTGGCAGAGCCTGTGAAGCTGACGGCATCCTGACAGGTGAGGTGGTCGAGCATGTCGCCAAGCCCGCCAGACACCAGTTGCAGCGCGCCGTCGGGCAAGAGGCCACTGTCCAGCATCAGACGCACGCAGTGTTCGGTCACATAGCAGCTGGATGTGGCGGGTTTCACAATCGCAGGGACACCCGCAAGCAGGGTCGGGGCGAGCTTTTCCAGCATGCCCCAGACCGGAAAGTTAAAGGCGTTGATATGAACTGCCACGCCTTGAAGCGGGGTGCAGATATGCTGGCCCAGAAAGCTGCCATTGCGGGAAAGCTGCTCTGGATCGCCATCGGGATAGACTGTGCTGTCGGGCATCTCGCGGCGGCCCTTTGAGGCATAGACCAGCATGGTGCCGATGCCGCCGTCGATGTCGATCAGGTGATCGGTTTGTGTGGCGCCGGTGTGAAAGGACAGATCATAGAGAGCTTGACGGTGTGCGCGCAGGTGCAGGGCCAGAGCCTTTAGCAGGCGCGCGCGGTCATGAAAGGTCATCTGACGCAGAGCTGGGCCGCCTTTGGTGCGCGCATGATCCAGCATGGCCTGCACATTCAGCATGTCGTTGCCAGCCTGCGCAAACGGTGCTCCAGTGATGGCGCAGTCAATTTGGCGTGCAGATGCATTTGGCGCAATCCATTGGCCTGCGGCGAAACTCGCCACCTGAAGTATGGACATGGCTGCCCCTCCTTGAATGTCTCCTCTGGTTATTTATTGACCAACCGTTCGGTTTATGCAAGCTGAGTGAAGGGAACATCACGCAAAGGAGGGCGGGATGGGAGCACTGACACCGAAGGCGCGCGCAGAAAAGGCGGCGGCTGCCATGTGGGCTGAAGATTGCGCGAGCCAGAGTATCGGCATGGAGATTGCCGAGGTCGATGCGGGGCGCGCGGTGCTGACATTGACGGTGCAGCCTGAGCATTGCAACGGGCATGGTATCTGTCACGGCGGTATCACATTCATGCTCGCAGACAGCGCGTTTGCCTTTGCCTGCAACAGCCGCAATCAGATGACGGTCGCTCAGCACAACAGCATCAGTTACCTCGCACCGGGCCAGCTGGGCGACACCTTACGCGCTGAAGCGTGTGAGGTCAGCTTGCGGGGGCGGAGCGGGCTTTATGATGTCACGGTGACCAATCAGAACGGGCAGATGATCGCCGCCTTTCGGGGCGCATCGCGTGCACTCAAAGGCACAGTTTTTGAAGAATAAAAGAGAACTGGGGAGGGTTTTCATGAACGATCTGTCACCGCGCCGCGAAGAGCTGGAGCCGATAGAGATTGCCTCTATTGATGAAATTCGCACTTTGCAGCTTGAGCGCCTGCAATGGTCACTGCGCCATGCCTATGACAACGTGCCGATGTATCGGGCGCGGTTTGAGGCGGCTGGGGTGCATCCCGACGATTTGAAATCACTGGAAGATTTGGCGAAATTTCCGTTTACCTACAAAGATGATCTGCGTGATCACTATCCTTATGGCATGTTTGCGGTGCCAAGAGAGCAGATCGCGCGTCTACATGCCTCTTCCGGCACCACGGGCAAGCCAACAGTTGTGGGCTATACACAAAACGACATTGATACCTGGGCAGATTTGATGGCGCGGAGTTTGCGGGCCTCAGGATTGCGCGCGGGGGATCTGATCCACAATGCCTATGGATATGGGCTGTTCACCGGGGGGCTTGGTGCGCACTACGGCATTGAACGTTTGGGGGCGACGGTGGTGCCCATGAGCGGGGGGCAAACCGAAAAGCAGGTTGGTCTGATCAATGATTTTCGCCCCGATGGGATCATGGTGACGCCAAGTTACATGCTCAACATTCTGGAAGCGTTTCATGCGGCGGGACTGGATCCACGCGCGTGTTCACTGAGTGTCGGCGTGTTTGGGGCAGAGCCCTGGACGGATGCCATGCGCAAGGAGGTAGAAGACGCGTTTGCGATGCATGCCGTTGATATTTATGGTCTTTCGGAAATTATGGGGCCTGGTGTGGCCAATGAATGTGTGGAGACCAAAGACGGGCCTGTGATCTGGGAAGATCATTTTTATCCTGAGGTCATCAACCCAGAAACCGGAGAGGTATTGCAGGACGGCGAGCTGGGAGAGCTGGTGTTTACGACACTCACCAAAGAAGGGCTGCCGATGATCCGCTACCGCACGCGGGATCTGACCCGGTTGCTGCCGGGCACGGCGCGCAGCATGCGTCGGATGCAGAAAATCACCGGGCGCAGCGATGACATGATGATTTTGCGCGGGGTAAATGTGTTTCCGTCTCAGATTGAAGAACAGGTACTGGCCACCAACGGGCTTGCGCCCTATTACCAGATCGAACTTTACAAAGACGGACCGATGGACGCGATGCGGGTGCATGTGGAAGCGTTGAGTGGCGCAGGCTCTGGCTCAGATGAGATGGCGAGAAATTTGGCGCGTCATATCAAGTCAATGGTCGGCGTGTCAGCGCATATTGTGGTGGGGGCTCCGGGGGCGGTAGAGCGCTCTCAGGGGAAGGCGCGCCGGGTGATTGATCGCCGGAGCGAAGGGTAAGCATATGGCGCGTACCATTGCCAAAGATCACGATCAGAAGCGTGCGCATATCCTGAAGGTGGCGGCGCAGGTTTTCGCCGCTGAGGGGTTCGACCGCGCCTCTATGACGGTTTTGGCAAAGGCGTGCGGGATCTCAAAGGCGAACATCTATCACTATTACAGTGGCAAAGATGCGCTGTTGTTTGACGTGCTCGACAGCTACTTGCGGGCGCTGCGGGATCGGATCTGTGGTCTGGCGCTTGACGGTCTGTCCCCAGAGGCGCAGCTGCGCGCGTTGTTGCGGGAAATTTTGCTGGCCTATCAGGGCGCGGATGACGAACATCGGGTGCAGAGCAGCGCCATCTCAGCCTTGCCACAGAGCGAACAAGCGGTTTTGCGCGGGTATCAGCGCGAGATGGTTGCGGTGATGAAAACGGTTGTCGCCGCAAATGCACCAGAGGTGTTTGATGCGGATGCAATGCGATTGCATGAGGTCACCATGTCAGTCTTTGGCATGTTGAACTGGTATTACATGTGGCAAAGCGAGGCGGATGCGCAGGCGCGGCTGCGCTATGCTGATGTGGTCACCGATCTTGTGCTTGGCGGGATCGCGGGCCAGACACTCTGACCTCATGCCCCGTTGATCCTATGCGGCATCTAATAATTGCGCGGTGCGGTGCCGATGCTATTATTGGATGAATGGTATTCTGGTGTGAGGGATTTTTATGAAACGTTTTGTGACTCCGTTGGCATTGGCCGCGGCCCTGGCAGCGCCGATGGCTGCGCAGGCTGAGCCGTCTTTTGGGTTTGGTGTGACCTTTGTTTTTGGCGGTGATGTGGCCGCAGGTATCCGTATTTTCAGCGATGATGAACCAGAGAGAGCGGTTTTGGCGCTTGGTGCCGATTATAAATTCGGCTCAGGGTCGTTACGGCCCACGGTTGGTGCCGCCTATCTGGATGAGGATTTTTACGTCGATTTCAGCCTTGGCTATGACGTGGGCATTGGCGCGCTGGATTACGGTGTGGGCATTGGCGGTGCGTTTGACACGGAAGAGGACAGCTCTGGCTCATCAGCGCCGTCCACAGATGGACCCACCTGATCCCAACACGTCCTTATTCGTCATATGACACCACCACGCGGTCGCTGAGCGGGTAGGATTGGCACGACAGCACGTAGCCTTTCTCCACCTCATAGTCTTCAAGCGCGTGGTTGGTGTACATGTTGACCTCACCTTCAAGAACGCGGCAGCGGCAGGTGGCGCAGACGCCCGCCTTGCAGGCGTAGGGCACATCCAGAGACTGCGCGCGCGCGGCATCAAGTATGGCTGTGTCCGGGTCCATAGTGATGGTCTGCGTGGCGCCATCTAGCGTGATTGTTGCGGTGACGGTCTGGGCCGTAGCCGAGGCGCTGGCGGCTTTTTTGCGCGCGCGGCCGGGTTGGCTGCTGGCGAAGAGTTCGAATTTGATTTGAGATTTGGGCAGGCCGTGATCCTGAAGGGCCTGTGCGATGCCAAGCATCATCGGTTCCGGCCCGCAGATGAAGGCGGTGTCAACGCTGTTGATGTCGATCCAGCCGGAGCGAAAGAGCTGCGCGCATTTCTCCTCCGTCACCAGCCCGGTGAAGAGGTCGATTTCCTGACTGTCGCTTTCCAGCACATGGATCACGTTGAAGCGGCCCATGTAGAGGTTTTTGAGGTCTTCGAGTTCCTCACGGAACATGATCGTTGTGACGCCTTTGTTGGCATAGATCAGGGTGAAATTGGCGCGCGGTTCGCGTCTGAGGGTGGTTTTGATCAGCGAAAGCACTGGCGTGATGCCGGAGCCGCCTGCAAAACCGAGATAGGATTTGGCCGTGTTTGCGTCGAGGTCTGTGAAAAACGTGCCCATGGGTGGCATGGCAGAGAGCGTGTCGCCGATCTTCAGATCGGTGTTGGCCCAGGTGGAAAAGGCCCCGCCGTCGACCCGTTTGATGCCTACCTGTAGCACGCCGTCGTCTTTGCCCGCGCAGATCGAATAGGAGCGGCGCAGCTCTTCGCCGTCAAAATCGCGCTTGAATGTCAGGTATTGGCCTTGGATGAAATCAAAGGCCGCTGCGTCATCAGCAGCCGGGGCGAGGGTGACCACCACCGCGTCCCGGATGGTTTTTTGGATGTCTGTGACTGTGAGGTCATGAAAACGCGCCATGGGGGTCTCCTCAGATGCATTTGAAGTGGTCGAAGGGTTCCAGGCAGCTCTTGCAGCGCCAGAGAGACTTACAGGGCGTGGAGCCAAATTGGCTTATCTTTTCAACGTCTTCCGCGTTGCAGTTCGGGCAATTGCCTGGGCGGCCAGAGGGTGTCGGAGGCGCGATGCCATAGGCTTTGAGCTTGGCGCGGCCTTGATCTGTCATCCAGTCGGTGGTCCATGCCGGGCTGAGCTGACTGCGCAGTTTGAGGTCGCTAACGCCGTGGTCGCGCAGCGCAGTTTCGATATCGAGGTTGATGATCGAGGTGGCGGGGCAGCCGGAATAGGTGGGGGTCACGGTGACGATGAGCGTTTCATCTTCGTAAGCCACATCACGGATCACACCGAGATCGGTGAGCGAGATCACCGGGATTTCCGGGTCAGGGATGGCGTGGAGCCAAGACCAGACCTGCTCAATACTCGGCAAAGCCGAGGCGCCCGGCGACAGGCCGGGCAGCGCCCAACCGCCCCCATGGGCGGGCGCTTCGCTTCCGCCCGCGGTTGAGCGATGCCCTTTGATCACCATGTCGCCCCCGGATAGGCGCGCTGCAGCCATTGCATTTGGGTAAGTAAATGGCCGAGATGTTCGGTGTGCGTTTGACCTGTGCGGCCACCTTTGTGCGCAAATGTGCTTTCCGGGACCGTCAGAGTGGCCTCAGCGAGAACTCTGCCAACCAGAGCGTCATATTCGGTGCGCAGGCTGGCGGGATCGGGGGCGATGCCTGCCTCTGCCATGGCGGCATCCACCGGATCGGTGGCAAACATCTCGCCAACGTAAGGCCAGAGCCGATCAAGCGCGGCTTGCATCCGGTTGTGGCTTTCCTCTGTGCCATCGCCAAGACCCACCACCGTGTCAGCGGACCGTTCCACGTGATAAGAGGCTTCTTTACTGGCTTTCTCAGCAATCTCAGCCACGCGCGGATCTGTGGATCTTACCAGACGGGGCAGATGGATCGACTGGTAGGCGTCAAAGAGGAATTGGCGCATCAGGGTGTGGCCAAAATCACCATTGGGGAGTTCGACCAGCAAGAGATTGCGAAAATCCCAGACGTCGCGCAGGAAGGCGAGATCATCCGCGGTTTTGCCGTCGCCCATGACTTCTGCGGCATAGGTGAGCCAGAGCTGGGTCTGTCCGATCAGGTCGAGCGCTGTGTTGGCGAGCGCGATGTCTTCTTCCAGCACAGGCGCATGGCCGCACCATTCAGAGGTGCGGTGGCCGAGGATCAAGGCGTTGTCGCCCATGCGCAGCAGGAATTCGGCAAGGTGCGTGTTGTTCTGCGCCATCACATATGCCCCACGTCATCAGGGATGTCGTAGAAAGTGGGGTGGCGGTAGATCTTGCTTTCGGATGGCTCATATAGCGGGCCTTTCTCGGACGGGGCCGAAGCAGCGATGTGGTTGGCCTCCACCACCCAGATGGAGACACCTTCGTTGCGGCGGGTGTAAACGTCGCGCGCGTTTTTGATCGCCATTTCCGCATCTGGTGCGTGCAGGGAGCCGACGTGGCGGTGGCTGAGGCCATGCTGACCACGGATGAAGATTTCCCAGAGGGGCCATTCTTTGGACATGTCTGCCTCCTATTCCGCAGCGGTTTTGCGGGCGCGTTTCTTTTCAGCGTGGGCCAGCAAGCCCTCGCGCACCCATGCGCCGTCGTCCCACGCCTTGTTGCGTGCCTCCAGCCGTTCGGTGTTGCAGGGGCCATTGCCTTTCAACACATCAAAGAACTCTGACCAGTCAGGCTCGGAGAAGTCGTAGCCGCCTTTTTCTTCGTTCCATGAAAGGGTCTCATCGGGCACGGTGAGACCGAGGAACTCAGCTTGTGGCACGGTTTGATCGACGAATTTCTGACGCAGCTCGTCGTTGGTGTTCATCTTGATTTTCCACGCCATGTTCTGGGTGGAATGCACCGAGTCCGCATCCGAGGGGCCAAACATCATCAGTGAGGGATACCAGAACCGGTTGAGCGCATCCTGCGCCATGCGGCGCTGTGCCTCGCTGCCCTGTGCCATCTTCATCATGATGTCAAAGCCCTGACGCTGATGGAAACTTTCCTCTTTGCAGATGCGGATCATGGCGCGGGAATAGGGGCCGTAGGAGGTGCGTTGCAGCGGCACCTGATTCATGATGGCCGCCCCATCCACCAGCCAGCCCACCGCGCCGATGTCGGCCCATGTGAGGGTGGGGTAGTTGAAGATGGAGGAGTACTTCATCTTGCCAGACAGGAGCTGTTCGGTCAGGTCATCGCGGCTCACCCCCAGGGTTTCGGCGGCGCAGTAGAGGTAGAGGCCGTGGCCGGCCTCATCCTGCACTTTGGCGAGCAGGATCATCTTGCGCTCCAGCGTGGGCGCGCGGGTGATCCAGTTGCCTTCGGGCAATTGGCCCACGATCTCGGAATGGGCATGTTGCCCAATTTGGCGGATCAGGGTTTTTCTGTAACCTTCAGGCATCCAATCACGCGGCTCGATCTTGATGTCGGCATCAATGCGGGCCTGAAACTCCGCGAGTTTTTGCGGATCATCCTGGCTGGCTTCTGACTGGATCATCTGAGCGTACATGATTGGTATCCTCCTCTGGCGTCGGGCTGAGAAATGTCAGACCCTTTCGAGAATAAGTGCGGTGCCCTGGCCAACGCCGACACACATGGTGCAAAGCGCGTAGCGGCCGCCGGTGCGTTTGAGCTGATAAGCGGCGGAAAGCACGAGGCGTGCGCCGGACATGCCCAGCGGGTGGCCGATGGCAATGGCGCCGCCGTTCGGGTTCACATGGGGCGCATCATCGGCCACTCCGAGTTCCCGCAGCGAGGCGAGCCCCTGGGCCGCGAAAGCCTCATTCAATTCTATCACATCCATCTGCTCGATGGTGAGACCTGTGCGCTTCAAAACTTTGCGCGTGGCCGGAACCGGGCCGATGCCCATCACGCGCGGCGCAACGCCTGCGGCGGCCATGCCCACGATGCGTGCCATCGGGGTGAGCCCGTTGGCCGCGGCGGCAGCTTCGGTGGCCATCAACAGTGCCGCGGCGCCATCGTTGACGCCGGAGGCATTGCCCGCTGTGACGGTGAGATGGGCACCATTCACGCCGCGCAGTTTGGCGAGCTTTTCAGCGTCTGTGCCGGGGCGGGGGTGCTCATCTGTATCGACAATCAGCGGATCGCCCCTGCGCTGAGGAATGGTCACCGGGGTGATCTCTTCGGCGAAATATCCGGCGGCATGGGCCGCGGCCCACCGCGCCTGAGACCGGGCGGCAAAAGCGTCCTGATCTTCGCGGTTGATGTTATAGTCTTCGGCAACATTGTCCGCAGTTTGCGACATGCTGTCGGTGCCATACATGGCCTTCATTTTCGGGTTCACAAAACGCCAGCCGATGGTGGTGTCAAACACCTCATTGGCGCGCGAAAACGCGGTGGTGGCTTTGGGCATCACGAACGGCGCGCGGGACATGCTTTCCACGCCGCCTGCGATGGCCATGTCGTAGTCGCCCGCGCGCAGACCACGCGACGCCATGCCGACCGCATCCATACCAGAGGCGCAGAGGCGGTTGATGGTGGTGCCGGGCACGTCGGTTGGCAGACCAGCGAGCAGGGCGGCCATGCGCGCCACATTGCGGTTGTCTTCGCCCGCCTGATTGGCAGAGCCGAAAATCACGTCATCCAGTGCAGCCCAATCGACCTGGGGATTGCGCGCCATCAATGCGGCGATGGGCGCTGCGGCGAGATCGTCTGTGCGTACCGAAGAAAGCGCCCCGCCGTAGCGGCCAATGGGGGTGCGTGTGGCGTCACAGATAAAAGCGTCGGTCATGTATCCTCCCAGGATCACTGCTGTCGATTTGATGCTGCAACCCTCGTGTTTTCGTAGGCCGAGGTTTGATTCGTCGCAACAAAAAGTTACCATAAATTTAGATGTGGCAATAAAATGTAACGCATAGTGTTGCACTTTTAGCCTGTATAGATTGAGTGAAACAAACAATTCTCATGAGTTGAAGCGGCAATGTGAAAGGCGACCTTGCGTCGTATTGAGGCCTCGGGGCCGATTAATGCTTGGCGCCAGATCGGTGCTGTGTGCGTTGGAATTGGCTCGGGGATGGCCAAACGGATCCGGAAAAATTAGGACTGCTTGTGTGCGACCGTTTGACACATTCAAAGCCTGAGCTATAGTGAAGGGAGCGTTTCTTTAGCTGCTTGTTTTTGTTGGGATTGATGGATGTGATCTCGGGATGAGCGCATGAATTCGAAGCCCCCCTGATCGGGGGGAGGAACGCAGGCCTCGTTGAGGCAGAAGACCGGACTAACGAATTTTCGACCGATATAGTTTTTCTACGGTGGGTATGTGACGTCTGAACTGCAACATTCGCCTGAACGCAGAGCCCTTCTCCGGGGGCGCACGATCTATGCGGATGTTTTGCGGCCACCGGGTGCTTTGGAAGCCGGGGCGTTTGAAGACACATGCACGCATTGCGGTGACTGCGCGGCCTCTTGCCCGCAAGCGATCATCAAAGCTGACCCAGATGGCTTTCCATTTGTTGATGTTTCCGCGCGCGGATGTGATTTTTGTAACGTCTGCGCAGATGTCTGTGTTGAAGACGCGATATTGCCTGCCCAGAGTTGGGATGTGCGTGCCGTTGTGGGCGACAGTTGTTTGTCTGTCCAAGGCATCATGTGCCGCACCTGTGAAGATCACTGTGATGCAGCGGCCATTCGGTTTCGTCCAATGACGGGTGGCAGAGCGCAACCCTTGATTGATCCAGACAACTGCACCGGATGTGGAGCCTGTGTTGCGCCTTGCCCAGCCGATGCGCTGACGCTTCAAAAACCAGTGGCCACCTCGGCCACAGATGACATTTCATCAGCCAGCCTTTCTCAAGCCAGCGAGTTTCAAAATGTACAATATCTGCGGATGCCTCGTTCACGCGATACCTGAGCGCGTTTCACACATTATGGCCGAAATAGAGGCTTTGGAGGGGTGCGATGTGCATGCCGCCGAGGGCGGACGCATCGTGACAACGGTTGAGGATACCGAGACCCAGCGCGCCTCTGAGATCATTATGGGCATGCATCAAATTCCGGGCGTGATCACGATCACGCTGACCTATCACCATTTCGAACAGGGCGGTGCAGCGACAGCACCTGCCCAAGCGCTCTGAAGGAGGGGTAGCCATGACATTGCCAACATCCCGACGTTCCTTTCTTAAGGCTTCGGCCGCGGCGGCGACAGCCTCCGCCGCTGGGATCACACTGCCCAAGGAGGCGCAGGCCCAGGTGGGCACGCCCGATATCCGATGGGACAAGGCGGCGTGCCGTTTTTGCGGCACCGGGTGCTCTGTGCTGGTAGGGGTTAAGGATGGTCGCGTGGTTGCCACTCAGGGCGACCCTGAGGCAGAGGTGAACCGGGGGCTGAACTGCATCAAGGGCTACTTCCTCTCTAAGATCATGTATGGCGAAGACCGCCTGACCCAGCCGATGCTCCGCAAAACCAATGGGGTTTATGACAAAGATGGCGAGTTCACCCCAGTGGGATGGGATGAAGCCTTCGACATTATGGAAGAAAAGTTCAAAGCCGCGCTGAAAGACAAGGGACCAACCGGTGTTGGGATGTTTGGTTCTGGGCAGTGGACGGTTTGGGAAGGCTATGCCGCTGCCAAGCTTATGAAGGCGGGCTTTCTGTCCAACAACATCGACCCGAATGCACGCCATTGTATGGCCTCTGCTGTTGTCGGTTTCATGCGGGCCTTTGGCATTGATGAGCCTATGGGCTGCTATGATGATTTTGAGGCGGCGGACACCTTTGTGCTGTGGGGCTCCAACATGGCGGAGATGCACCCCATTTTGTGGTCGCGCATCAGCGACACGCGCCTGACCAAGCCGGATGCGCAGGTGCATGTGCTCTCCACATTTGAGCATCGCTCCTTTGAGCTCGCGGACAATGGCATGATTTTCACGCCGCAGACCGATCTCGCGATACTCAATTTCATCGCCCATTACATCATCGAAAATGATGCTGTGAATTGGGACTTTGTGAACAACCACACCAACTTCAAAAAAGCGACCACCGATATTGGTTATGGGCTGCGGGATGAAAACCCACTGCAGCAGGCGGCGGCCAATCCCAACAGCGGGAAGATGGAGGCGATCGATTTTGAAGCCTACAAAAAATACGTCAGCGACTACACGCTGGAGTCGGTGAGCGAACTGTCTGGTGTCCCAGAAAGCAATCTGTTGCGGCTGGCAGAGCAATATGCTGATCCCAATCGCAAGGTGATGAGCCTTTGGACCATGGGGTTCAACCAGCATACGCGCGGTTCTTGGGTGAACGGGCTGTGCTATAACGTGCATCTGTTGACCGGCAAAATCTCTGAGCCGGGCAATTCACCGTTTTCACTGACCGGGCAGCCTTCGGCCTGTGGCACGGCGCGAGAGGTTGGTACCTTTGCGCACCGTCTGCCTGCGGATATGGTGGTGAACAATGATGAGCACCGTGCGATTGCTGAGAAGAAGTGGAAGCTGCCAAGTGGCATTTTGAATGCCAAGCCCGGATCCCATGCGGTGCAACAGAACCGGGATCTGAAAGACGGCAAGATCAACGCCTATTGGGTGCAGGTGAACAACAACATGCAGGCCGCGCCCAACATGAACGAAGAAGGGTATCCGGGATACCGCAACCCCGACAACTTTATTGTGGTGTCTGATCCTTATCCAACGGTCACGGCGATTGCTGCTGATCTGATCCTGCCCACCGCCATGTGGGTCGAGAAAGAAGGCGCCTTTGGCAACGCAGAGCGGCGCACGCAGTTCTGGCGGCAGCAGGTGGATGCACCGGGGGAGGCAAAATCAGACCTCTGGCAGTTGATGGAATTCTCCAAACGCTTCACCACAGATGAGGTCTGGCCTGCGGAGACTTTGGCGGCCAACCCAGAATATAAGGGCAAGACCCTGTTTGAAGTGCTCTTTGCCAATGGGCAGGTGGATAAATACCCGCTGTCTGAAACGGCGGAAGGCTTTGCCAATGCGGAATCTGAGGATTTTGGCTTCTACGTGCAGAAAGGTCTGTTTGAGGAATATGCCACGTTCGGGCGTGGCCATGGCCATGATCTGGCAGAGTTTGAACGCTATCATGAAGAGCGCGGCATGCGCTGGCCCGTGGTGGATGGCAAGGAGACGCTGTATCGCTTCCGCGAAGGGTATGACCCCTATGTGAAAGAGGGCGAAGGCGTGCGGTTTTACGGCAACAAGGATGGCCGGGCCAATATCATATTTGCACCTTATGAGCCCCCTGCGGAAAGCCCGGATGACGCCTTTGACATGTGGCTTGTGACCGGTCGTGTGCTGGAGCATTGGCATTCAGGCTCAATGACGCGGCGGGTGCCAGAGCTGCACCGCGCCTATCCCCATGCGCAGGTGTTTATGCATCCTGATGATGCCAAAGATCGGGGTTTGCGACGCGGGCAGGAAATAACGATTTCCACCCGACGTGGCGAGATGCACAGCCGGGTGGAGACGCGTGGGCGCAACAAGATGCCACGCGGCGTGGTGTTTGTGCCGTGGTTTGACGAAGGCCAGTTGATCAACAAGCTGACGCTGGATGCGACCTGTCCACTGTCCAAGGAGACGGATTTCAAGAAATGTGCCTGCAAGGTGGAGCGCGCCTGATTTGTGCGCCCGCATAGCCAGCGCGGGGGCGGCCACGCGCCATCCCTCGCAAGCTACGGAGATTGTAAGATGAGAAAATACAATTATGTCAGCGCTTTGGCGGCAATTGCGGTGGTGTTGATCAGCGGCGTTGCGGTGGCGGATCAGGCCGGGACCGTGAAGGCGCTTCGCAATGATCCGCTGGATCACATCAACCGGATTGACGAGGTGCTGCATCAGGAAACCCGCCGATTTGTGCGCAATTATCGCCAACAGCCGCCCCTGATCCCGCATTCGATTGACCAGTATCAGATTGATTTGAGCGCAAACCAGTGTTTGGCCTGCCATGACTGGAGCAATGCAGGCGACCGCGGTGCGCCAACGCTTTCAATGACGCATTACCTTGATCGCGATGGGCAACAGCTGGATGCGGTCGCGGGCACACGCTGGTTCTGTAATCAGTGCCATGTGCCACAAGCTAACACGCCTCCGCTCGTGGAGAGCACCTTTGTGCCCTCGCAGTGACGCCAGAAAGAAGGAGTTGAGACATGTCTGATCATGGCAAGAAACCCGGCTTTTTCCGGCGCGCCTTTCGACTGCTGACCTCACCCGCAACGACGTTTTCGATGGGTGGGTTGCTGATTGGCGGCTTTGTGGGCGGGATCCTGTTCTGGGGCGGCTTTCATTGGGCGCTGGAGCTGACAAACACCGAAGAGTTCTGCATTTCCTGCCACGAGATGGAGCGGAACTTCGCGGAATACAAAGAGACGGTGCATTACAACAACCACTCCGGCGTGCGTGCCACCTGTCCGGATTGCCATGTGCCGAAAGAATGGCAACACAAGATTAAGGCGAAGGTTCTGGCCAGCAAAGACGTATATCACACGCTGGTAGGCACAATTGACACGCAGGAAAAATATGACGCGCATCGCCTTGGCATGGCGTCGCAATCCTGGGTGAAGATGAAGAAATCTGACAGCCGCGAATGCCGCAACTGCCATAATTTCGAATATATGGATTTCACCATTCAGGAAAATCGTGCGGCGGCCAATCACCAGCAAGCGCTGGATGAGGGTTTGACCTGTATTGATTGCCATCAGGGGGTCGCGCACAACTTGCCTGAAAACTATCTGGAAACCTACCGCGCGCTGGTGGAAGAGCTGGCCGATGCCGGTGAGATCCCAGCACCAAAGGGCAGGGTCGTGGCGGAGTCGCTGGGCGACATTAAGGCGTTTCTCAACGCGAATTGAGCAGCCTGCGCGCCCGTTAAGTCGCTTGTTGAAGAAAGGTGCCGGCTCCTGAAAAGGAACCGGCACATGCCTTGCTTTGTGAGTGGTCTGGCTTGGGCGCAGACATTGCAAAACCGCCAAGGCTGAGCGATCTTGCCCCCAGCCAGCGCCACAGGGAGGGAGGGTGTGCGCCAGCTGATCGTGGCCACGCAGCGGTATTGGAGAGGGAGCTGTGTGGCGTCTTTGGAAAGAGTTGGCTGTTACCCCAGGCCGCATCTTTCGTGTGACACCACGGATAGACTCACTTTCTGAAAATATCCTTTTAGAATGTTCCCAGTTTTGAATGGTATTTGTTTAAAACTTTATACAATGACGCATGTTGACGACATCCTACACGATGCAGCGATCCAGTCTGCTGGAAAGTCCATTGAGTTCAGCCTATTATCCGAAATGATTGAAAAGCTATTTTTGGGTGACACCGGTGACGGTCTTGCAAAATTTTTTTGAAGCACTTCGCCGATTTGGGGCCAAGGGCGGCGCGATGCGCAGTTCGCATCTGGCTTTGTCGTTTTTGTTGGCCATTTTTCCATTTTGCCTGTTTGCACTTTCGCTGGCGGGGGCTCTGAGCCCGGAAAGCCATATTGATGATGTCATCGCGTTTGCCATTGGTGCCTGGCCGGATGCGATTGCAAATTCGATCGAGAGTGAGTTGCGCGCGGTGCTACAGGCGGGCAGTTCGACGCTGACGTTTGGCGCTGTTCTGGCGATCTTTTTTGCGTCAAACGGCGTGCAAGCCATTCGACTGGTGATCACAGAGGCCTATCGTGACACAGATCCACGCCCATTCTGGAAGACGCGCGCACTGTCGATTTTGTTCGTGCTTGCCGGATCCTGCGTGATCGTGGTGGCAGGTTCCATCAATGTGGTGGTTCCGCTTACGGTGCATTATTTCGATGATCTTGTGCCTTGGCTCAGTCAGTCGATCCTGAGCAATGACCAGTTTCGGCAGTTGGTCACCCTGTCTATATCGGTGTTCTTTCTCTTTGCATGTCACAAATGGTTGCCGGGTGTATCGCACAGCACGCGTGAGCTTGTGCCCGGAATTGTGCTGTGCATGTTTCTGTGGTGGGCGGTGTCCAAGGGCTTTGCTTTTTACCTCAGCAGCTTTGCCACCTATTCGGTCACCTATGCCGGGCTTGCCGGGATTATGTCGACCTTGGTCTATCTCTATTTGTTGTCAGCGATCTTTGTTCTTGGTGCTGAGTTCAACGGCCAGTTGATGGATGCACAGAAATCCCGAGAGAGTGCAGCCGCGTAGGTGTTTCTACGGTGATTGCGCTCACAGTTTGCGCCGTTAAAGTCCCGCGTCACGAATAAGGAGGAGTTCCGATGAGCATGACGATCGGCGGGCTGTTTGCCGCGCGGGCAAAGACCTATGCGGACAAGCTATTTTTGCAGGTTCCAGCGAATTCTGAACGGGCCTATCACCCGGACGGCTATCTGTGCTCCTATGCTGAGGCGCGCGCGCAAGTTGATGCAATGGTGGCCACACTGAAAGCTGCGGGATATGGCCATGGGCACCGGATTGCGGCGCTTTTGGAAAACCGGCCGGAGATGCTCATTTTGAAGCTCGCTTTGGCAGAGCTTGGTATCAGCTGGGTGCCTGTGAACCCGGATTACCGTCCTGCCGAGGTGGCCTATCTGCTGCAAGACAGCGGCGCGGAATTGGCACTTGTTGTGCGAGAGCAGCGCGCGCTGATGGAAGCGGGGATTGCGGAGAGCGGTCTGGATGTGCCGATGGTGGAAATGGGCACAACGCTGCCGGCTTTGCCCCAGAGCAAGACCGCTGCGCCCAAGGACGGCCCGATTACACAAGAGACCGAAGCCAGCCTGATCTACACCTCCGGCACCACAGGGCGGCCCAAGGGCTGTATGCTGAGCCATGGCTATGAGGTGGAGATGGGGCAGTGGTATGCCTCTCGTAGGGGGCTTATCCAATTTGAAGCGGGGGTGACCAAGGTTTATTGCCCGTTGCCGCTGTTTCATGTGAACGCCGCGATCCTGTTGTTCATGGCGGTGATTGAAACCGGCAGTGCGCAGATCGCACCAGAGCGATTCCGGGCCAGTGCGTGGTGGCGCGAATTGGCGGAAACCGGCGCCACGGCCGCACATTATCTGGGGATCATCATTCCAGCCCTGATGAACCGCGCACCAGAGGACTGGGAGAAGAAACATAAGGTTCAGTTCGCTGTTGGGGCAGGGGTAGAGCCCACGCTGCACCGTCCGTTTGAAGAGCGCTTTGGGTTTCCGTTGATCGAGGTCTGGGGCATGACAGAGATGTGCCGCATTCTGGGCGACTATGAAGAGCCGCGCCGGATCGACACTCGCGCGATGGGTCGCCCGCAACCGGGGTTGGACGTGCGCGTCGTGGATGGTGACGATCAAGAGGTGCCACGGGGCACGGCGGGCGAAATGGTGCTGCGCTACAGTGCTGAGACCCCGCGGCGGGGGGCTTTTTCGGGCTATCTCAACCTTCCGGAGGCCACTGAGGAAGCCTGGCGTGGGGGATGGTTTCACACCGGCGATACGGTGGTGATGGATGAAACGGACATGATCACCTTTGTGGATCGAAAGAAAAACATCATCCGACGGTCTGGTGAAAACATTGCGGCGGCGGAGATTGAGGCTTGTCTGCAGGATCACCCGGCTGTTGAGCGTGTGGCGGTGGTGGCTGTGCCAGACGAGATGCGCGACGAAGAGGTCATGGCCTGCGTGCAGGTGGTTGGTACGCGGGGCGAGTCCCTGTCACAGGAGCTGTTTGATTGGTGCTTTGCACGACTGGCCTACTACAAGGCTCCGGGGTGGATACGGTTTGTTCAAGAGGTTCCGGTGACGGGCACCCAAAAGGTGCAGAAACACAGTCTGTTTGGCGAAGGTGACGATCCCACGGTGGGAGCTGACGACTATCGCAACCTTAAGAAGCGCGGATAAATCTTTCACATAAAAGAAAAAAGCCCGCATCAAAGGATGCGGGCTTTTTCGTCATATCAAGGCGCGCTTAGGCGCGACGGCGACGACGACCGCCCCGGCCACCTGCGGCTGCATCTGCAGGGGATTTGTTGAATTTGATCCACTCAGCACCACCTTCGTCGTTGTTGGTCAGGAAGTTGGCGGCGCGGATGGCCTCCATCTCTTTGCCTGCGCGGGCTTTGGTGGAGCCCAGACCGAAGGTTTCGCAGAAGGTCTCGTCATCCATGTCCTCTGGGATGATGATCCCTTTGGCGGCGATTTCGGCTTTCTTCTCGGCCAGCTTTTTGGGGCCAACAGGCAGGGCAACCGGGTTCATGATCGCGGAGGTCATGCCGGTCGCCATTGCCATTGGCAGGAAGGCGTTGTTGATGCCGTGACGGTTTGGCAGGCCGAAGGAGATGTTGGACGCACCACAGGTGGTGTTCACGCCCAGCTCGTTGCGCAGACGGTGGTTGAGTTCAAACACCTGCAGGCCAGCAGTGCCCATGGCGCCGATTGGCATCACCAGTGGGTCGACCACGATGTCATGAGCCGGGATGCCGAAGTCAGCTGCGCGCTCAACGATCTTTTTGGCCACGGCAAAGCGGACCTCTGGGTCCTCAGAGATGCCGGTGTCGTCGTTGGAGATGGCCACCACAGGCACGTTGTATTTCTTGACCAGCGGCAGAACGATTTCCAGACGCTCTTCTTCGCCTGTCACAGAGTTCAGCAGCGGACGACCTTTGGCCGCTTCCAGACCGGCCTCAAGCGCGCCGGGAACCGAGCTGTCGATGCAGAGCGGGCAGTCGGTGACTTCCTGCACCTTTTCCACCAGCTGGCGCATCAGGTCAGGCTCAACAAAGTTGTTGTCCGCGTAGCGTGGGTCTTCGGCCATTTTGTTGGAGAAAACCGCGCCGGAGTTGATGTCCAGAACAGTAGCGCCTGCGGCCACCTGTGCCAGTGCATCTGCTTGCACGCGGGAGAAATCGCCCGCTTCCAGCTCTGCGTTCAGGATCTTGCGGCCGGTTGGGTTGATGCGCTCACCGATAACAGTGAACGGCTGATCAAAACCCATGATCGCTGTTTTTGTTTGTGATTCAATGATGGTCCGGGTCATGTTTTATCCTGTCAGACAGAGGTGCTTTGTGGGGCGGCTGGCTGCGTGGAGGCGCCGCCGTTTTCGATTGCCCAATTGGCGTTGGTTTTGATGCCGCCAAGCGGGAAGAAGTGGACTTTCTCGATGTTGAAATCCGGGTTGGCCGCTTTGTGGGCCGCGAGACCCGCGAGAACTTCGGTTGGCTCATGCGGCAGCAGCAGTTTGGAAACGTCTTTGGCGCGCTTCTGAAGCACTTTCAAAGACGGACCAACGCCGCAGGCAATGGCAAATTTGATCATGGTCTGCAGTTTGGCAGGGCCCGCGATACCGATGTGGATCGGCAGGGTCATGCCGCGCTCTTTCAGGGTGTTGGCCCATTCGATCACCGGCTCTGCCTCAAAGCAGAACTGGGTGGCCAGCGCCATATCCGCGTCGGTGCGCTTGGAGAACTCGAGTTTCCAGTCCAGAGCGGCGTAGGTGTTGGCGCGACCACCGTCCGGGTCGATGTCCATGTTCGGCTCTGGGTGGCCCGCCACGTGCAGGTTGGTGAAACCGGCTTTGTCAAACAGACCCGTGTCCAGGAGCTGCATGGAATCGGAGAAATCGCCATGCGGGTTGGCAACGCCACCGGCCAGCAGAAGCGCCTGTTTCACATCAGCTTCGCCCTGATACATGGAGATCCAGTTTTCCAGCGTCGCCTTATCTTTGATGATGCGTGCCGGGAAGTGGGGCATCACATCGTAGCCTTCGCCTTTGATGCGCTTGGCAGTGGCAACCATATCCTCGATTGGTGTGCCTTCGATGTGGGCGATATAGACGCGGGTGCCTTCCGGCAGCAGCACGCGGAAATCTTCGACCTTTGCTGCGGTGCGGGGCATTACCTCGATAGAGTAGCCTTTCAGGAAAGCTTCCATCTCAGGTGAGGTGGTTTTGCCATCCTCGCTCTTACGTTTGAAATTCAACAAAGCCATTGCGGCCTCCCAAAACGAGGGGCGTGTCATGCCCAGCCTTCATTGGCGATCAGGGCTTTGATGCGCTCCTGATCGAATTCTGCCTCAAGCCGCGCGACCTCTTGTTCGACGATCGCTTGCGGCTCTCCTTCCACCGGGTAGGGATCAGCCTTACGCCATTCTGCAAGATAGGCATCCGTGTCAGATGCGCCAACTTTCATTGCCGCTCGGTCGATTGCTTGCTCAAACCGTTCTGCCAAAGGTTTTTTCGCGCCTCGGCGTCCTTTGCCAACGATCACTTGAGCAGGAATATCGCGCCAATAGACAATTGTGACATCAGGCATAGGTTTGATTCCTCCAGTATCAGTGCTTCCTTCGTAGGCCAGGGTTGCGTTTTGGTTTGTCTCAATTTCGACACGAAGACAGCATTCCGCGACCTAGGGGTTTGTTGTGGGCTTTGTTGTGGGGCGGTTGTAGCCAATTTTGACTGGATATGGCTATGCACGTGGCTGTGAATTCTTTGCATGAAAAAGATGAAGGTGTCAGCCAATTGGTTTGGAACGCACAAGCTTTGGAGGAGGCGCGCGCAGGAGGGATTGCGCGAAATGGACGGAGTGATTAGGTTAGAGGCAACACGAAATGGAGGGCGTGATGATGGCGCCCAAGCGTCCCAAAGGTGCGGGCGCATTCCCAAAACCGGTTGAGAGCCCCGCGCCGAAACCGCCTGATCCGAGTACGCTTTATGCGGCGCTGGATCTTGGCACAAACAGTTGCCGCATGCTGATTGCCCAGCCAAAGGGCAGTCAGATCCATGTGGTGGACAGCTTTAGCAAGTCTGTCCAGTTGGGGTCCGGGCTGGAAAGTACCGGGCGCCTTTCACGTGGCTCAATGCGACGCACCATTCAGGCCATGCGGATCTGCCAGCAGAAACTGAAGCGTCATAAGGTCAAACGCATGCGTTTGGTGGCGACGGAGGCCTGCCGTCGCGCCAAGAACGCGCGGGATTTTGTCCGGCAGGTGCGGCGTGAGACGGGATTGCAGCTGGAGATTATCAAAGCCGAAGAAGAAGCGCGTCTTGCGGTGATCAGCTGCGCGCCTTTGGTGTCCATGAAAACCGAGCAGCTTTTGGTTGTAGATATCGGCGGTGGGTCAACGGAGCTTGTGTGGATTGATCTGTCCTCTGTGCCGCCGATCGAGCGGTCGCGCGCGATCATGCGGTTGCGTGGGGGGTTCCACACAGTTGACAGCCCATTCCCTGCCGCAAAGGTGGTGGACTGGATCAGCGTGCCTCTTGGGGTTGCAACACTGCGGGATCAGTTCCGCGATGTTGAGGATGATGCCGGGCGGTTTGCGCTGATGAGTTGGTTTTTTGAAGAAAACCTGAGTGAATTTGCGCCTTATAAAGATGAGCCACCGAGCGAAGGGTTCCAGATCATCGGGACCAGTGGCACGGTGACTACTGTGGCGGCGAGCCATCTGGGCTTGCGACGGTATGACCGGACCAAGGTGGACGGGCTGCGTATGACCAGTGAGCAGATCGACAAGGTCATTCGGGGCTATCTGGATCTTGGACCACGTGGCAGACGCAATGACCCGCGCATCGGACAGGATCGTCAGGCTTTGATCATGAGCGGATCGGCGATTTTGCAGGCGCTTTTGCGGTGTTGGCCGACGGATCGGCTTTCTGTGGCAGATCGTGGTCTGCGTGAAGGGCTGCTTTATGCGCAGATGAGCGCGGATGGCGTGTTGGAAGACGGACCTTTCTGAATAAGCAAGACCGCTTGAAGTGGCGGCAAAAATGACTAGAAGGCTTTGTTTCAAAGCGAAGTGGTGAGCAAGATGGCCAAGAAACCGACCGGCAAAAACACATCCGGGCGCGGACAGCGCGATTTGACCGTAAAGGTGAAGTCGGCGCGTGGGCGCAAATTGTCCAGCACTCGCTGGCTGCAGCGCCAGTTGAATGACCCTTATGTGCAGCGCGCAAAGGCCGAGGGCTATCGCGGTCGTGCGGCATTTAAGATCATGGAGTTGGACGACAAATACCGCTTTCTGGTGCCTGGCGCCCGGGTTGTGGACCTTGGCTGTGCCCCCGGAGGCTGGTGCCAGGTGGCCGTGCCACGCGTGAACGCGCTTGGCGAAAAGTCAGGCAAAAAAGTTGGCACCATTCTGGGGGTCGACCTTCAGGAAGTTGAAGCCATTGCAGGCTGTGAGATTCATCAGCTCGACTTCATGGAAGACGATGCCGATGTGAAGGTGAAAGAGTGGCTGGGCGGCAAGGCTGATGTGGTGATGAGCGACATGGCTGCCGCAAGCTCTGGCCACAAGCAAACCGATCACCTGCGCATTATGTCGCTTTGCGAAGCGGCTGCCTACTTTGCCTTTGACGTTTTGGAAGAGGGCGGCACCTTTGTCGCCAAAGTTCTGGCCGGTGGTGCAGAAGGCGAGTTGCAAAAGCTTCTGAAGCAGAAGTTCACCAAAGTTGCCAACGTGAAACCCCCCAGCAGCCGCGCAGACAGCTCTGAGAAATTCGTGGTTGCGACCGGTTTCCGTGGATAACGCTAAATTTAAGCGCTGCGGAGCAGGGAGTCAGTGGCGCTTTTCATCAAACGTTCAGCACGAAATTCAAAGTGGTCATCTTTGAAGAGTTCAACCGTTTGACGGGCGCGCACCTTCTTTTGATGCGCTGCGAGGTTTTGTTGGCGCAAAAGCTCAAACAAACGGGCATGGCGTGCAGAATTCGCGACTTCAAATGGGCGGACGTGGAACACAACTCTCTCCTATAGCAACAAAATCCGGCCTCTTGATCTTTGGGCCATGCTTCTTGCTATCACGACGAGGTGTTTAAAAAAGCGCGCAAATGGGATGATTTTGTGAAGAAATTGCAGCGTTTGCTCAGGAATTAGACCGAGCACGGTCTTCGCTTGTGTCATTGCCAGCGCCCCGCCAACGGTTGTGTGTCCACATCCATTGCCCCGGATAGGCACGAATGAGCGCTTCCAGGCTGTCATTGAGGGCTTTGGTCATTTCTTCAGCGGTGCTGTGCGGCACAGGGGCTTCCGTCTGTATGACATAAGTGCCATCCGGTTGGCGCACCCCATAGCAGGGGACGAGGTCGAGTTTGAACTTAAGCGCCAATTCCGCGGCTGAGGTCGCCGTTCGGGCGGGTTTGCCCATGAAATCCATCACTGGTGCGTCATTGATACGCTGGTCTTGGACGATTCCGAGAAAGCCACCACTGCGCAGATGTTTGATCATGCCGGACATGCCACGGCGGCCACGTTCAAAGACGGGTTTTCCGAAATCTTCCATGGCGGCGACGTAGTGATCATTGAAGTATGGGTTGGACATTTTTTTATAGAGTCCAGCCACCTGAATGCCCTGCGCCAAAAGCGCGGCGCGCACGGCGAGGTAGTTGCCGAAATGCCCGGTCACCAGCATGGCGCCTTTGCCCTCTGCCTGCGCTGCTTTGAGAGCGGCAAGACCGGGGCCTGTGATGGGGTATGTGGCAACGCGCGCGGAAAACTCATTTGCCGAATACATTTCCATCAGCATGCGGCCCATGGTTTCGGGCACTTCGCGTACGATGGCCTCGCGCGCTGTAGCGCTCAACTCTGGCATCACAAGCGCCAGATTTTCGCGGATGCGGCGGCGGTTGCCTGTGAAAGGGGCGATCACATTGGTCATGACTTTGCCACTCAGTGTGATGCGCGTCTCATAGGGCAGGCAGCGCATCGCGGACAAAAAGCCGCGAATGATGGCGTCGGTCAGCCAATGGGCAAAGGTGCGTTTGGAAGAAGCCATCAGTGGTGCAATCAATCTTTTTGCGTCATGAAGTTGGCCGATACATATGTTTTGTGCATTTGCCACGCAACCCGTTTGGCAGTTTCGCGTTGCGTGGCCAACGGGGCTTGCGTAACAAGCTGAGGGCAACTGCGCGCATGTCGTCATGCGCCCGCCCCGCGGGCTCGCAACAGAGGAGAGGCATTTATGATCCTTGGTCATATCGGAGCACGGAAAGGCTCCAAAGGGGTTGTTCGCAAGAACTTCAAAAACTTGTGCGGCAAGCCAATGATCGATTGGTCGCTGGATCAGCTGTTTGAACACCCGATGGTGGATGCGGTGGTCGTATCGACGGATGATGAGGAAATGTATGAGCATGCCGTTGCCAAGGGGGCGCTTGAGATTGGGCTGCGGCCTGCGCATCTCGCAACGGATGAGGCGCCCAAATGGGGGGTCTGGCAACATGCCATGGAGGCAGGGGAAGCTGCGGCGGGCCAGCCTGCCACCGCGTTTCTGGATCTGGATTGCACCTCTCCCATGCGCCAACCTGAGGATATCACCGGTGCGCTGGAGCTTTTTCTGAAAGAGCAGCCAGACATGGTCATGAGTGTTTGTGAGGCGCGGAAAAATCCCTACTTCAATCTCGTGGAACCGGATGAAACTGGTGCGCTGCATGTCAGTAAGCCGCTGCCCGGTGGCGTCTGGGCCCGTCAGGCTGCACCGACAGTTTATGAGCACGCGGCGTCGACCTATGTTGTCGCGCCACACTATCTGCGCGATGCAAGAACAATTTACGAAGGGCGGGTGATCCCGTTTGAAATGCCGCCTGAGCGTTGCATTGATATCGATTCCCCCTTTGATTTCAGATTGGTAGAGATGCTTCTTCGCGAGTATCTTGAGAGCAAGGGCTGAAGGAGGCCGCAAGATGGACAAACAGTTGGACGGGCGCACGGTATTTATCACAGGCTCTGGCGGTGTCTTGGGCTCCACTTATGTGCGGCGTATGTTGGAGGTGGGTGCAAAGGTTGTGGCCACCGATCTGCCCGGCGCGCGGGCGGATGCGCTTAAGGAGACACATGGCGACAACCCGAACTTTGGCTATTACGACTTGAACGTTGGGGTCGAAGAAGAGGTTGTCGAGATCTTCAAACGTGTCATGGCGGATGGATGGCAGCCCAATGTGGTGCTGAACAACGCGGCCATCACGGGGGAGATGCTGATGGGCGCGGGCAAGCCGTTTCCCGATTTTGCCGATACCACGGTGGACGACTTTGAACGCACCATGCGCACCAACCTGACCGGCGCCTTTATGATTGCACGTCAGATGGATCGCGACATCGTGGGCAAATACCCAAGCGCGCTGATCAATGTGGCCTCGATGTATGCGCTCAATGGCGCGCATCATCCGATTTATGATGGTATGCCGTTCAAGAATTTCTCGGCTTATGGTGTTTCCAAAGCCGGCATTCACGGCATGACTGTTTGGCTGGCAGGGTACTGGGCGAAGCGTGACGCCACGGTGAACACGATTTCGCCGGGTGCGGTGTTCAACGGGCATTCCGAGGAATTTCAGAAACGCGTCGGCGCGTTGATCATGCAGGATCGCATGGCGCAGCCCGATGAGATCGCGGATGTGATGCTGTTCCTTGCCAGCAAACACGCAGGCCACATGACCGGTCAGATGGTCAATGTGGATGGGGGTTTCTCGGCGTGGTGATCGCCGTCATCGGGGCAGGCTCCATCGGAAAACGCCATGCGGCCAATCTGGCGGCATTGGGCGAGGCTGTCGAGTTGATTGGGTGGCGCGGGTTTGACCGCGCCGCTTTCGAGGTGCGCAAAGATATCGAGGCGGTGGTGATTGCCACCTCCACGCCAATCCGGCTGGAGCTGATCGAGATGTGCGCCGCGCGGGATTGGCCGTTTTATGCGGAAAAGCCGCTTGCTTGGCGTGTCGAGCAGGCAGACGCGATCCATGACGCAGCCACACCTGTTGCGGCACGTTCGATGGTCGGTTTCATGATGCGCTATCACCCGGCGGTGCGGGCGTTGGCAGGGCTTGATCTGAGCCAGACCTATGGGTTTTCTTTTGAAATTGGCCATGACGTGCGCCAGTGGCGCGAAAACTGGTCTTTTGCCGGAAGCTATGCTGCAGAGCCAGAGGGGGGCGGGGTTTTGATGGACCTGTGCCACGAAATGGATCTGGCGCTGGCAGTAATGGGACCGCTTGAGCTTTCAGATGTGCGCGCGCTGGCGCATAAGGACTTTGCGCAGATTGATTTCGCAACACGTGTCGATGTGGTGGCAAAAAGCGGAGCGGTGGGCACCATCTCCATGGACTATGTTTCGCCGGTATCCTTGCGCAAAGCGGCGCTGCGCGGGGCGGCGCGTATGGTCGACTTGGACTTCCTTGCGCCAAGCTTGTCTGAGGACAAGGGGCAGGGCGCAGAGATCACCCCATATGTGTTTGAACGCAACGACATGTTCATGGACATGATGCGTGATTTCCTCGCGCTTGCACGTGGTCAGGAGACATCAGGCAATCCGCTGATGCCACGTTTTGACCGGATGCGGGACAGCAGCCTGTTGATTGCGCGCGCTTGGGAAGCCCGCCGTATGACGGGCTTTGTGGATATGGACATGTCTTAACGGACTGGGCCTTTCAGGTGTTGTCCTGAAAGGCCTTTTGCAGACCTTGCCCCCAGAACGTTTCATCGTTCAGAAGCGCGACAAAACGGTCGGCAGAATGACCTTCGCCAAATCCTGTGTGTGGTGCGTGTGGTTTGCCCCATTGGGTTGCCAAAAAGTCGCGAATGGCAGCGCTGTCTGAGGCGGCACAGGACACCACGGAGCTCGACTGCGCGCGATTGGTCTGACGGGTGCCGATATCCAATGAGGGCAAGCCGAGGAACGGCGCTTCGCGCACCCCGGCGGAGGAGTTGCCAATCATACAGGCGGCGTTTTTCATAAGTTCGGAGAAATGGTTAAACCGCATCGATGGATACTGGCGAAAGCGATCTGTTGGCAAAGTTGCCAGTACTTTGAAGATGTCTTCTGATCCCGGGTCATTGTTGGGTGCGATGACAAGAAAGTTCTTTCCGGAGGCTTCCAGCTCGGCAAACAAATCCTGTGCCTGCGCACCCATTGTCGCCTGCTCAGAGGTGACTGGATGGAAGGTCACAAGGCCGAACTCGTCAAACGGAATGTCGTAGTGCTCTTTGACCTGATCGAGAGTGACACCGGAGGGCCCTGCGTGAAAATCAAGCTCAGGTGAGCCGATGACATGCACGGCAGCCTCAGGCTCCCCCATCGCCATCACGCGGTTCTTGGCGGCATCAGAGCTCACAAAATGATGGCTGGAGAGCTTGGTGTTGCAGTGGCGATAAATCTCATCAATGGTGCCGGAGACCTCACCACCTTCGATATGCGCGCAAGGAATGTAGTTCGTGGCGGCCACCAAAGCGCCAGCCAGCGCTTCGATGCGATCCCCATGCACCACAACCAGATCAGGATTGGTTTCGGTGATGTAGTCCGAAAACCCAATCACGGTTTTTGCCAAGATGATATCTTGGGGATCCCCGGGACGCTGGTTGAGATATTCATGTTTTGTCACACCGGCCATACGGTGGACTTCCAGTTTGGTCATGCCGTAGCGCGCCAGCATATGCATGCCGGTGATGAAAAACGTCACCTTGAAACCTGCATCACGGGCGGCAATCGCAAGTGGTTCCAGCTTGCCGAAATCGGCACGCGTTCCGGTGAGGAAGAGTAAGGAGCGGGTCATTTGGTGACCTCTGTTATGATTGCATCGACCTTGTTTTTAAAGGCGTATGTTGCGTCTCTACAGGTGGTTAGCATTTCTGGAGCGGCGATTCCGGTGTTCAGTTTTTCTTTCCAATTTCTCGGTGTCGCATAAGCCGGCTTGAAGCGATAGCCATAAAACTTGTTGGAAAACGGTACGCAAATTGTTTTACGCCCCATTAGAAGAGACCAATAGACGCCGTGATAAGAGTTGGAGACAACGGTCTTGCCACTGGCAATGAATGCAAGCGCCTCTTCTAGTGAGCCGCAATTATTTGACAGTTTGGGCATCTCATCTGGTATGGCAAGTTTCTGTTTTTCTGTTTTGCCGCCATGAAAGTAAAACACTATGTCGTGCTCAGGTTCCTTAGCGGTATCAAACAGCGGTGACATACAACTCGCACAAGGGGCATAGTCATAGCGCGTGTCACCCCAGTCGCGGCTTCCAACGAGATCACATAAATTGCGCGCACGAGCGTACTTGCGTGAGATCGGGAAAGTTTGGCGTGTGCCCACACCCCAGGCAATATGTTTGACGCCATCATGCTTTAGAATGCCTGCTTCATCAGCGAGCCCGCCAAATATCTTGCCTCCGCCATAAATCCCAATTTTGTATTCAGGACTTGGTGTGCGCAGATCTTTGGCTTGTGCATCCTTCCAATCAAAATAGTCAAACGGACTGCATTTAGCATCTCCGACGTTGTTTGTATCGCGCAGGTGCTGAAACATCAAAGCTGGCATGTATTAACCTCGAAATGTGTCTGCGAATTGGTTTGCATCGAAGATGCCATGACGCGAAAGGAAATCCAAAGCGGACGTATCGGAGACTGGTTCAGCCTCGATCAACTTCTGCTTTTCCCGAAGGGATCTCGAGCGCGTGTCATTTGAGACACCTGAAACTGCGCCACGATTGATCTTTTCTTCTGTGTCTTGCTGAGACAGCAGGTAGTAGTGATTAAGCTGCAAGACATCATTGGTAACAAAACTCTCGGATTTACGAGTTTTATTGGATGCAGTGCGACCCAGGGTATTGGCTGAGTTTTTTCCCATAGAGACCGTTTCAAATTTGTGCACGCTGACCTTTGTTACCTGACATGGGTCTATGATGCATTTGAAGTTGAGCAGTGGACCTGATTGATGCCGCGCCCGTTCTGTGTATCCGAATGGAATGGGGGTTGTTGTGGGCGATTGGTGTCCGTTGTGGCCAAACATGACCCAAGGCAAAGAGATATTGCTGTGCGCCTCCAGCGGCTTGAGGGCGTCCTCAATTGTCAGAGTGTCCTTGGGCACTATGTATTCATCAAGGTCTATCATGCTCATCCAGCGAAACCTCTCCCCAAAGGTGCTTATTGCATGGCAATATGCGAGAATCTGGCGAGGCAGAACCATTGCTGGAGACGAGGTTTCAGTGTGTAACTGCCAAGGGATAACTGTGACTTTTAATCCGCTAAATTTACTTGCAATTTCTGCGGTCCGATCAGTGGACTTGTTGTCGTAGAGAATGACTTCTCGCACGCCTGCGAGAGCGTGGAATGTTAGCCAGTCAGCAATACGTTTTTCTTCATTTTTGGCAATCGTGACCAACGCCACACCATGTCGTCCGGCAGCTGCCATCGGTGGTTTTATTGAAATGCGTGAAGCGCGGCCTTTTTTGCGCGGCTTTGAAAAAAACCACTTCATTAGGGTGCCTGCCAGATATCGCGGTTGCCGTCGGAATTCAGACGTTCTGCGATCAGGGAAAACTGATCGTCGCGGTCCATCTTGGGGTAATAGCACTGATCAAGAAAAGACATGAAAGCGTCGCGTGCCTCTTTGGAATAAGAAAACTGTTCAGGCGCGGCAAAGAGCGCCTTAAGGGTGGCGGTGTCTTTTGCCTGCTGCGCCACGCCGTCTATCGCCCAGTAGCATTCACCGCAGGCCACCACCGGTTTGTCATAAAACATCGCCTCAAGTCCGACGGAGGAATTGACCGTCACCACCCCTCGGCTGGCAGCGACCTGCGAAAACGTGTCATTGGCATTGTCCAGAAAGACTTTGCCGGGCAGGGCGTTTTGGATTTGGGCGGCGAATGACTCTGGTGCTGTTGGATGCTCCTTTATGCGGATATGCCACCCTTCAGGTAGTGACTGCGCTGCTTGAGCGACTGCGTCAATCAGCATAGGCACCGTGGGGAAGTTCCCGCCGAACAGGCGCAGCTGGCTGTCGCCCGGTGTCTGAAGCGCCACGAAGATGAACGGATCACTCAGAGGAGGTGCGTCTAGGTCTTCGGCGACGCGCAGAGCATTGCGTTGTTTGATCTGACCTTTGATTTCCCGCCAGTCGTGTTTTTGTGCGCCCCCAAACCACCGTTTGTATGGGGCGATGTCGCGCGGCAGACAGCTGGCGTTGTTTACGCCCTGTGGGTCAACTGTGATCCGCCCTGGGAAAGGCCCCAACTCAAAGAACAGAGTCTTTGCACCGGCGGCCTTTGCACCCTGCATGAACACACGACGCGTGCCATTCAGTCCATTCCAGCAGACCGCAACTTCGTTGGGACGCTTTCTAAAATAGGCGCGTGCACCATTGTATTGCAGCTTCAACAATCTAAGCGTCAAACGCTGTTTCAGACCGCTACCTCCACGATCTTTGGACATAGCCTGTGCCTGACTTGCTTCGCGCTCGGTTTCTGGCCAATTGCGAAAACTCATAGGCGCAAGCCTCAGCCAGTTGATACGACCACCTGATGATAGCAGTCGCTCAATTTTCGCGCGCTTGTCTTTGCGCGGATCAAGACAGGTAAATTGGAAGCCGCCCATCTGGCCTCATCCCTCCAAATCTTCCCACTTGAGCTGCGTGTTTCGTGTCACCGCCTTGGTGAGTGTTTTGCCAACCACTTTATCAAAGTCGTAGCCGGGAATTTCGCCGGAGCCCGGGCGGCGGGCCCAGATGTCTTGTTCGGTGATCACATGGCCTGCGGGCAGGTCTTTGTCTGCGACAACAGAGGCGCGGGCGAAAGCGTAGACGGGTTCTTCGGCCTCAGTGCGTTGTTTTGGATTGTTGGCGGCGATCCAGATTTCACGGGAACGTTCGATCAGGAAGCGAAGTTCCGAGGGATCCATCGAGTTGATGATATCGGGGCCCTGACGGTAGCGGGTGTCGGTATAATGACGCTCCAGAATACATGCCCCAAGCGCCACAGAGGCCAGTGCCATTTCCGGGCCGATGGAGTGATCCGAAAAGCCCACAACCGCGTTTGGGAAGGCCTCTTTCAGATCGGTTACGCCGCGCAAAGAAACGATTTCAGGCGGGGACGGGTATAGGTTGGTGCATTCCAGCAGGGCATATTCGACGCCGGCCTCTTCCAGGATGGCGACAGAGCGCTGCATGGTTTCGATGGTCTGCATGCCGGTGGACATGATGACCGGTTTGCCAAAGGACGCGATGTGGCGGATCAGGGGCAGGTTGTCGGCTTCGCCAGAGCCGATCTTGAATGCAGGCACATTGGCTTCGGCAAGAAAATCGGCAGCTTTGCGCGAAAACGGTGTGGAGATAAAGATCATGCCGAGCTCTTCGGTATAGCGCATGAGCTCCAATTCATCTTCGGCGGACAGCGCGCATTGCTCCATCACTTCCCAGATCGACACATCTGCGTTTGGCGGGAAGATCTGCTTGGCTTCTTCGGTCATTTCATCATCCACAAAGTGGGTCTGATGTTTGACCATTTCACAGCCGGACAGGGCAGCAAGGCGCACCATCTCTTTGGCCACGGCAAGATCGCCGCCATGATTGATACCGATCTCTGCGATCACGAGAGGCGGGTGATTGGGGCCAATGTCTCGGTTTCCAATACGCATAACGCTTCCTTTTATCTGTCTTTTCTGTCGCAGGACTTTGGTTTTGACTGCTATCGCCTTCGGCGTCAGGTGTAAAGCTGAGCCGGCCTAGCGGCCCAGCACCAGATCCGCCCGCAAGCCACCCAGCGTTGTGCTTTCACCTAGTCTTAAAATGCCGCCATGGGCGCGCGCCACATCGGCTGCGATGGAGAGGCCAAGACCGACCCCCATGCCTTTGTTTTGGTTGCGTGCTGGCTCAAGCCGGGCAAAGGGTTTGAGCGCTTCCTCATAGTTTTCAGGCGAAATACCGGGGCCATCATCCTCGACACGGATGCGCAGGTATTTGTCGGTCATTTCGACGGAGACGTCAGCCCGCGACCCATAGCGGATTGCGTTGCCAATGAGGTTGTCCACGGCGCGGCGCACACTGGCGGAGCGTAGCGGAATTTCTTCACCGTCATCGCAGGTGTGCAATGTCACGTCTGCGCCGCTGCGAGTGTAGCCGCTGACGATGTTTTGCACGAGCTCGACGGGGTCGGTCGCTTCGCTTTCATCTGCATAAACTCCTCGGGCGAAATCGAGGAAGGCATCCAGCATGCGCTGCATTTCCTCGACATCTTTCTCCAGCGGTTCCCGATCTTCATCATCGAGCAGCGACAAACCCAGTTTGAAACGGGTGAGGGGGGTGCGCAGGTCATGACTGACACCTGACAGCATTAGGGTACGTTGTTCGATCTGGCGTTCAATACGGGCGCGCATGTCCAAGAAGGCATTGCCTGCAGCGCGCACTTCTGTGGCGCCACGCGGCGAATACGGCAGCGAATGGCCGCGTCCAAACGCCTCTGCAGCCACGGCCAAGCGTTTGATTGGCCGCAGTTGGTTGCGCAAATAGAGATAGGCAACAAAGGTCAGCAAAGCGCCAAATACCAGCATATTCACAAAGAGCTGGTGAGAGTTGGCCGCAGACACGCGATTGCGGTCAAAGATAAGCTTTATCAGGCCATGGGCCGTATCCAAATTGAGAATGACGATGCGGTCATCTTCCAGCTCAACCGCGCGCACGCTGGGAAGCAGCAGCTTGAAATCTCGCGTCATTATGATGCCCGAGAAATCGTACCAAAGTCGCGTGTCCTTTGTGGCAAGGCGCTCGGGCTGGATCAGCACAATTTTCAGCGTTTCCAGAACCGTTGGCAGCGCGTCGGGTTGGCTTTCCTGCACGTCCAGTGCTTCAAGCACCAGTTGAACTTCACGCACGGTCGCGCGTGTCATCTGCTCTGTCACCCCTTCAAAGTGTCTGCTCACAAGCACAAACGACACCACAACCTGCAGGAGTACGACTGGCAGGATCAAGATCATGGCGGCGCGGCCGTAGAGACTGCGCGGCAGATATCGTTTGAGCCAGCGAAAAAACATGCCTACACCTTGGTCATTGACACTCCCGAGAGGACGACCATGAACGCGCAAACCTTGGCTTTCAACCCAGAACCCGGTGTGGCGGCGCAATTGGAGGCGAATGTCCGCCGGGTCTTGGCGCCTAACCCCTCGCCAATGACGTTTCGCGGCACCAACACTTATCTGATCGGATGCTCAGAGATTGCGGTGATTGATCCCGGTCCTGAAAGCGACGCCCACTTGCGCGCCATTCTTTCTGCTCTGACACCTGAGCAAACGATAACCCACATTATCGTGACACATGCTCATCTCGATCATTCACCACTGGCCAAAGCGCTGTCAGAGGAAACTGGCGCGCCAATCTATGCCTATGGCGATGCGGACGCGGGACGCAGCTCTGTGATGCAGACACTGGCAGACAGTGGTCTGGCGGGCGGCGGTGAGGGGGTGGATGCAGATTTTCTTCCGGATCGGGTCGTGTGTGAAGGAGAAGTGCTGCGCGGGCGCGGTTGGGCGCTGGAGGTGATCCACACACCCGGACACTTTGGCAACCACATCTCGCTTGCCATGGGAGATATGTGCTTTTGTGGGGATCACGTCATGGGGTGGGCCAGTTCGCTGGTGTCGCCGCCCGATGGGGATCTGACGGATTTCATGGCGTCCTGCGCAAAGCTGCGCGCGCGTGACTGGCGGGTGTTTCATGCGGGACATGGGGCGCCAATTGAAAACCCTGCTGCGCGGCTTGATTGGCTTATGGCGCACCGTCAGGGGCGCGAAGCAGAGATCCTTCAGGCATTGGGAACTGGACCTGCGACAGCAGGCGCGCTGGCTGCCGAAATTTATGTCGAAACCCCTGCGGCGCTCCTGCCTGCCGCAACCCGGAACGTCTTTGCACACCTTGTTGATTTGCATGGTAAAAATCGGGTTAAGGCGCAAGGTGCGCTGTCTGCGGATGCGGTCTTTGAGCTGATGTAAAAGATTTTTGCGGATTTTCAAAAAACTTCAAAAAAGCCTCTGGACGTATCAGAAAAGCAAAGTTATACCCCGCCACATCTCCTGAGATTGCTCAAGAGAAACACATGTTCCGGCGTAGCTCAGCGGTAGAGCAGTTGACTGTTAATCAATTGGTCGTAGGTTCGATCCCTACCGCCGGAGCCATAAAAAGCCCTTAGGTCGCAGAGACCTGAGGGCTTTTTTGCATCTAGAGGCGGGTTTCGTGCTCATTGCGGTTCAGCTACTGTGTCCGCTCCGGATCTGACGTGATAATTTTATGTTGGAGGCGCTATCAGCAATCAGAAACGCCGGTTCACCCCAATTTGTGATCTGGTTTCGGTATAGGTGAAAGCGCCAATATCGCTGCGTGTATTTTCGTAACTGATATCAAAAAACGGCGTGTAGCTGCCCGCGATAAACCAATCGTTTTTTTCCAGTCTCAACCTAAGTCCGTAGGTTTTTTGGTTTGGGTCGGCGGGAAGAATGGGGCTTGGGTTCTTGTGATCTTTGAAGCGGTAATACAGGCTTGGCTGCGCAGTGATGCCGTATCTCATCTCAAACGTCCCAAAAGCCGTGATTTGTGTTGTCAACGCATCCTGTGAGGCGTTTGGAACGTTCTCCCGTTCTATGCGGCCCGTAACACCAATAATGGCGCGCCCACCAACCGCTTGTCGTACGCCAACACTGGCCGTCGCGATGTGACCTGACAAAGAACTGTCGCGGGCGTTTGTGATGTCAAAAAACGTGGTTCTTGCGAACACTGATCGCCCCTCAAGACCTCTGCTTTCAAAGCTTGCAGTCAGGCCTATGCGATCTTCGTATTTTGCCCCCGCGATGTATCGCGTCCGTATTTCAGGTGCGACTGCATATGTGAGCCTCTGTTTGGTGAACCGCAAGCCACCCGTAGGGTCAGGACCCATTGATTTCGGTCCAGCGGCGTGATTCACGGTTCGAAAATCGAGCGGTAACATGTCTGATCTATTCTGGCTTACGGACGCGCAGATGGCGCGTCTTAAGCCCTTCTTTCCCAAGTCCCATGGTAAGCCACGCGTTGATGACCGACGTGTTTTGAGCGGTATTATCTTCATCAATCGCAATGGGTTGCGTTGGCGCGACGCTCCTGCGGCCTATGCCCTCACAAGACGCTCCACAACCGTTGGAAGCGGTGGAGCGATAAAGGTTTCTTCGCCCGGATGATGGTGGGTCTGGCCGCCGAACACGGCGAAGAGAAGACTGTGATGATCGATGCGACCTACCTCAAAGCACACCGGACAGCGACCAGTTTGGGCGTCAAAAAGGGGGGCGTGGACGCCTGATCGGTCGGACGAAGGGCGGCATGAATACCAAGTTGCACGCCATTTGCGATAGCCAAGGACGTCCGCTGAACCTGTTCGTGACCGCAGGACAGGTCAGCGATTACACCGGGGCCCGCGCCATGGTGAACAGTTTGCCCAAGGTGGACTGGCTGCTTGGAGACCGTGGCTACGACGCCGACTGGTTCAGAGAAGCGTTGAAAGACAAAGGGATACGTCCCTGCATCCCCGGTCGAAAGCAGCGCAAGAAGCCAGTGAAATACGACAAGCGCCGCTACAAACGGCGTAACCGGATTGAGATCATGTTCGGCAGGCTGAAAGACTGGCGGCGTGTCGCAACACGATACGACAGATGCCCGAAGGTCTTCCTGTCAGCAATCGCTCTCGCCGCAACCATCATCTATTGGCTATGAGTCCTGAACCTAGGGGGCATTCAAAGCGACAGTAGCGTTTCAAATTGGCAATAGCCAATTGCCTTTTCAGGCATTTGTCGTGCCGTCACTGATTTATACCGGTCTTTGTTTTTAGAGCTGCAGAAGACTGAGAAACGAGGAATACTGCACTGTGAGAGCCAAAGCTGCATCCTCGTTTTGCATCGTTTTTCAAAGCGCCATCAGTCGATACACGATCTGTGCGGCGGTGAAATCCCAGGCTTCTTCGCCGTTGGGCGCCAATTCTACGACGTCGAAACCGACACAGCGGCGGCCTTTCAGAGCGTGTTCCACGAGATGCAGCGCTTGATAAAAGCCAAGCCCACCGGGTACCGGCGTGCCTGTGGCGGGCATCTGGCTTGGGTCGAGGCCATCCACGTCAAAGCTCACATAGACCAGCTCCGGGAAGTCTTCGGGCAGGTCGACCGCATGGGTGTTGTTGACCACGATTTCCTCAGCATCGACATGAAAGACGTTGTTTTCTTTGCGACTTTCTGCCTCTTGCGGGCAGAGTGCGCGGACGCCGAATTGGGCCAGCCGGATGCCATCCTCAGATAGAAGATGCATAACCGAGGCATGGGAGTGTTTTTCGCCCTGATAGGCGATGCGCAGATCTGCATGGGCGTCGATTTGCACGATGCCGATGGGTTGGCCCAAGGCGCGGGCTACGCCACTGACCGCGCCGTAGCTCAAGGAATGCTCGCCGCCGAGTGTCACGGGCAGTTTACCTGCTTTCACAACGGCTTCGGTTTTGGCCGCCAGACGCTCCATGACTTCGGGCAGCGGGCCGTCGCAGTCCAGCGCGGCATGGGTATGTATGCCTTTGGCGCAGGGCTCGATGCCTTTGCACAGCCGCTCAAGCTCATTGGAGGCTTCGATGATCGCAGCGGGGCCACCTTTGGTGCCCGCGCCATAAGAGACGGTGCGCTCCAGTGGCACGGGGATCACGTGGAAAAACGCGTCTTCAGTACGCTCGGTTTCGGTCAGTTCGCTGTCCAGAAAAACGCTCATGACAGGCGCTCCTTAAAATCGGTGTAGTCAAATGTGCGCACCATGGTGAGCGCGTCGGTTTCGCTGTTCCACAGAGCAATCGCGGGCAGGGGCACGCCGTTGAAGGTGTTGGTTTTCACCATGGAATAGTGCGCCTGATCGAGGAAGGCGAAGCGCTGGCCGATCTCAAGCGGCTGCGCCCATGTGTAGTCGCCAATCACGTCACCGGCGAGGCAGGAAGGGCCGCCGAGGCGATAGGTGTGCCCCGCGTCCGCCTCATCCAGAAGGGCTGGGCGATAAGGCGCTTCGATCACGTCGGGCATGTGGCAGGTGGCGGAGATATCGGTGATCGCCAGATTCATACCATTGGTGGGCAGATCGAGGATTTCGCCAACCAAAATGCCTGCATCCAGTGCCACCGCTTCGCCGGGCTCCAGGTAGACCTCCACATTAAAGGTGCTGCGGATCTCTTTGATGAAAGCGATCAGCGCTTCGCGGTCATAGTCCGCTCGTGTGATGTGGTGGCCGCCGCCGAAGTTCAGCCATTTGAGATCCGCCAGATAGGGGCGCAGTTTGGGTTCCACCGCTACCCATGTCCGTGCAAGCGGCTCAAAGCCCTGCTCGCAAAGCGTGTGCATGTGCAGACCGTCGACGCCGTCAAGAATGTCTGGCGTCAGCTGGCTGACGGGTGTGCCAAGGCGGGAACAGGGTGCGCAGGGATCGTACTTGGCAATCTCGCCCTCGGAGTGTTCCGGATTGATACGCAGACCAACCTGAACCTTGGCGGATTGGGCTTTGCTGAGAAAGCGTGCTTTCTGGCTGGGGCTGTTGAAAATGATGTGGTCAGACAGTGCGAGAATTTCATCAATGTCGCTGTCTTTGTAACCAGCGCAGAAGGTGGCGACCTCACCGCCGTATTCTTCACGCCCCAGACGGGCCTCATAGATGCCGCTTGCGCAGGTGCCGCCGAGATATTGGCGCACCAGCGGGGCAAGCGAGAACATGGAGAAGGCTTTGAGGGCGCTCAGCACATGGGCGCCGGAGCGGTCAGAGACATCTTTGAGGATGCGCAAGTTACGCGTAATGGCGGCTTCATCCACCACAAAGCAAGGGCTTGGCACGCGGCTGAGATCAAAGGTGCGAAACGCGCCTGCGTCTCCGGCCTGAGTTTGCATCATGTCAGACATCTTTGGCTCCACGATGAGGGGAAAAAGGGGGCGCTGCCCCCGTCACCGCAGGCGGTGACTCCCCCGGGATATTTTGGGCAAGAGGAAGCGGCAGCCCAGTTCAGACCGCCGCTGAGAGGGTTTAGAAGTCGACAGGGCCATCGAGTTCGTGCACCTGCCAAGGCAGGCCGTGTGCATTCAGCATGTCCATGAAGTTATCAGGGTCCAGCTGCTCCATGTTCCACACGCCGGGCTCTTTCCAGTTGCCTTTGAGAACCTGTGCCGCACCGATCATTGCGGGCACGCCGGTGGTGTAGGACACGGCCTGAGAGCCAACCTCTGCATAGCATTCTTCGTGGTCGCAGATGTTGTAGATGTAGTAGGTTTTTTCGCCCGACCCATCTTTGGCCTGACCCGTTGCGATGTCGCCAATGCAGGCTTTGCCTTTGGTCAGCGCGCCCAGATCACCGGGATCGGGCAGCAGGGTTTTCAGGAACTGGATCGGAATGATTTCCTTGCCGTCATGCATCACCGGATCGATGCGGGTCATGCCGACGTTCTGTAGTACAGTAGCGTGCATGATGTAGGCATCACCAAAGGTCATCCAGAAACGTGCGCGCTCGATCTCTGGGAAATGGGTGGAGAGGCTTTCCAGCTCTTCGTGATACATCTGGTACATGTTTTTTGTGCCAACACCGGGGAAGTCGAACTCCACCTTGTTGGTCAGCGCCGGGCTGTGCTGCCATGCGCCGTTTTCCCAGTGACGCACTTCGGCGAGCACTTCGCGCAGGTTGATCTCCGGGTTGAAGTTGGTGGCAAAAGCTTGCCCGTTGTCGCCGCCATTGGCGTCCAGAATGTCGATCTGGCGGATGGTGTCGAGCTTGTGCTTTTTCAGCCAAGTCGCAAACACAGAGGTCACGCCCGGATCAAAGCCAGAGCCGAGGATGGCGGTCAAACCCGCTTCTTTGAATTTGTCCTGATAGGCCCACTGCCAGTGGTATTCGAACTTGGCCACATCTTCGGGCTCATAGTTTGCGGTATCCAGATAGTGGCAGCCTGCTTCGAGACAGGCATCCATCAGCACCAGATCCTGATAGGGCAGCGCGAGGTTCACCAGAAGCTCCGCACCGGTTTCTTTGATCAGGGCAACCGTGGCCGCCACATCCATGGCATCGAGCTCTGCGGTTTTGATCTCCACACCCACGCGCTCTTTCACGCTTGCGGCGATGTCATCACATTTGGATTTCGTGCGGCTCGCCAGCGTGATCTCGCTGAAGATATCGGCATTCATCGCCATTTTGTGGACCGCAGCGTGGCTGACGCCGCCAGCCCCGACAACAAGAGTTTTTCCCATGAGCGTCTCCTGACTGATGAGGGTTATTCGAAATAAGTGTAGCCATTCATCGAGTCGCGATACGCGCCGATGAGGGTTTTGCGTTCATTGGATTGCAGACGGCCGGCAGAGATCGCCTCGTCCACCATTTTGCGGAAGGCCGCGATGCAGTCGGCTGGGTCGTACTCCACATAAGACAGCACTTCAGCGATGGTGTCGCCTTCCTGTTCATGCAGCAGGTCAAAGCCGCCATCGGCGCGCAGATCGATGGTCACAACATTGGTGTCTCCAAAGAGATTGTGCAGATCGCCCAGCGTTTCCTGATAAGCGCCCACAAAGAACACACCCAGGTAATAGGGGCGGTCTTCGGGCAGGGTGTGCACTGGCAAGGAGGGCGCGATGTCACCTGCAAGGATGAATTTGTCCATCTTGCCGTCGCTGTCACAGGTGATGTCAGACAGCACCGCGCGGCGGTCTGGCATCTCATTGAGCATCTGTAGCGGCACAATCGGGTGCAGCTGGTCAATCGCCCAAACGTCCGGCAGGGATTGGAACAGTGAGAAGTTGCAATGGTAGACATCGGCCACCTGCTGCAATTCACGGTCCAGATCGCTGTTGGGTTCGCTTTCGCGTGCGATGACCTTTATGTCGGACATCAGGCGTAGGAAAATCCGTTCGGCGCGGGCCATTTGACGCAAGTCGATATGGCCGCGGCGGAAAAGTGCGCGCAGTTCATCCCGGTAGAACCGCGCATCATTCCAGCATTCCTGAACACGCTCTGCCACCAGATAGCCGCCGATGGCGGCCAGATCTGTGACATAATGGTGATCCTCTGGCTGCACCTCTGGCGCGTCGGGTGCGTCATAGAGCGTGCTTTCGAGCACATCAAACACCAGCATCGATGAGGTGGCAGAGACCGCGCGGCCGCTTTCCGTGACCAATACCGGATGGGGCAGATCCGCCTCGTCCATGGCGTAGCCAACGGTTTCAACGATATTGGCGCAGTATTCTTCGACGGTGTAGTTGATCGAGTTTTCAGAGGCGCGTTTTTCGCCCGTATAGTCCACACCCAGACCGCCGCCGAGATCAAGATGGGTGAGCGGCACACCCTCTCGGGTGAGTTCAATGAAATAACGACAGGCCTCGGATACGGCGCGGCGAACATCATTCACGTCAGGCACCTGACTGCCGAGATGGGAGTGTTGCAGCTTCAGACAATGCAGCAGATTTTCGTCGCGCAGACGGTCCACCACGCGCAAAAGCTGGTCTGTGTTCATGCCAAAAGCAGAGCGATCCCCGGAGCTGCTTTGCCATTTGCCGCTGATCTGGTTGGTGAGCTTTACGCGCACGCCAAGCAGGGGATCGATGCCCAGTTCTCGCGCGACTTCGATCACGATCTCCGCCTCTTTTGGGCTTTCAAGAACGATGACGGTGTTGAAACCAAGGCGCTGAGATAGGATGGCGAGGCGCACAAATTCCGCGTCTTTCACACCGTTACAGATGATCAGCGCTTCTTTGGACAGCCGGTGTGCCAGTGCGATCACCAGCTCCGGCTTGCTGCCAGCCTCAAGGCCAAATTCATATTGGCGGCCAAAATCAACAATCCGATCCACAACCTGCGACTGCTGGTTGACCTTGATTGGGAACACCCCACGATAGCTGCCGCGATAGCCGGTTTTGGTGATTGCCGTTATGAAGCTCTCGTTCAGGTGCCGGATCTCAGCCTCAAGGAAGCTTTTCACACGCAGCAAAAGCGGGCTTGCGATGCCGCGTTGCTGGAGGTCCTCGAGAATGCCGGGCAGGCTGATTGGTTTTGCATCCGGGTTGGCCGGATCACAAAGCGCGACATCACCGTTTTGCAAAACGGTGACCAGTCCTTTGCTCCAACGGTCAATGCCGTAAATGGAGTCAGAGAGCGGCTGTTCATGAGACATGCGAACAAACCTTAGCTGATATTTGATAGGATGGAAGGAGAGTACAGGCGATTTCGCTATCGCGCAAAACTACGCGGGCTCAATTTGTCCTGCATTACGAAGATGAAGCCATTTCATCTGTGTGAACTCCCTAGAGGTTCCTCAGCCTTGCGCTGAAGGAAACTTTTCTGGCCATTAATTTTGCAAAGGGCTGCTGTCAAACAAAAAGTTTATGCTTGGAAAGATGGTCGCACGAGACACCGTTTGCGGCGCACAATAGGTCGTTTTGCACACAGTGCGGGCTGGCAGCCTTCCTAAGCCGGAGGACTGCCGAACAGTATCGTCGCGCCCGTATGCAATTGGTGCGTGGCTCTTTGCATGGCGTTGACGCTGACGGGCGGCGCCATGTTCGCGCTGCTATCTTTTTGGCGCATTGCCACTTTTTCTGGCAAAACTGATGGAGTAGGGTGTGTCGTGTTATCGCGTGCGCATCTGTTTGTTGACCAAGAAGTAAAACACCTATCGGTTTGGATGATGCACCATCAACAGGGGAAAACGATGAAAACATTTGGGAATTTGAACCGGCGCGTCTTAATGGCGTCGGCTTTAGGCTTTGGTTTGCTGGCAGGCGCTGGTGCGGCGATGGCGGATGCGGTGAAGGTGGCAGCGATCTACACATTGCCCGTAGAACAGCAGTGGATCAGCCGCATTCACACTGCATTGAACACCGCCGCAGAGCGGGGCGACATTGAATATACTTTCTCAGAAAACGTCGCCAACTCTGACTACGAGCGTGTGATGCGTGAATATGCAGAGCAGGGTGCGCAGCTGGTTGTGGGTGAGGTCTTTGCTTTGGAGCGCGCTGCGCGCAAAGTTGCGAAAGACTATCCCGATACGGCTTTCTTGATGGGGTCTTCCTTTGGTCCGGTGGCGCCGAATTTCTCTGTCTTTGACAACTGGATCCACGAGCCAAGCTACCTGTCCGGCATGATCGCAGGCAAGGCGACCGAGAGCAATGTGATCGGTATGGTTGGCGGCTATGCGATCCCAGAGGTGAACCGTCTGATGCACGCCTTTATGGATGGCGCGCGTGAGGTGAACCCAGAGGTCAAGTTCATCGTGAACTTCATCGACAGCTGGTACGATCCGCCCAAGGCCAAAGAAAGCGCTTTTGCCATGATGGATGCGGGTGCGGACGTTATGTATGCAGAACGTTTTGGCGTGTCTGACGCCGCTGTTGAACGCGGTGTGAAAGCCGTGGGCAACGTGATCGACACCTCCGGTGACTATCCGGGCACCATTCTGGCCTCTGCGCTTTGGCATATGGAAGCCACCATCGACAAGGCAATCGCCAATGTGAAAGCTGGCAGCTTTGAGGCCGCAGACTACGGCCAATACAGCTTTATGGCTTATGGCGGTGGGTCTCTGGTGCTGGATGACGCATTGGTGCCTGCCGAGGTTGTTGACGCCGTGCGCGCCAAAGAGAGCGAGATCATGGACGGTCTGTTCCGCGTGAACGTGAACGACGCACGCCCTGTGTCTGACAACTGATGATGAAGGAGGTCGGCGATAAGCCGACCTCACACACCTATGACACAGACAACTGTTCTATCCCTTAAAGGGCTCTCCAAGCGTTTTGGCTCGGTTGTGGCCAACAACGATGTGAGCCTTGATCTCCACCAGGGCGAAGTGCTCGCGTTGTTGGGGGAAAATGGCGCTGGCAAAACCACGCTCATGAATATGCTCTTCGGCCACTACTTGCCGGACAGTGGCGCCATAGATGTGCGCAATGAAATTGGCATGATTGAGCCTCTGACGCTTGGCCACCCGCAGGCCGCGCTTTCGGCGGGCATTGGCATGGTGCACCAGCACTTTACATTGGCTGAAAACCTGAATGCGCTCGACAATATTGTGCTGGGTTCAGAACCTCTGTGGCGGTTGCGCCGTAACAGATCTGCTGCGCTTCGCAAGATCGAAAAGATTATGTCTGACACTGGCTTGCAAGTCGCGTTGGACGTGCCCGTTGGGCGATTGTCCGTGGGGGAGCGGCAGCGTGTTGAGATCCTGAAAGCGCTCTATCGCGATGTGCGCATTCTGGTGCTGGACGAGCCAACAGCCGTGTTGACGCCTCAGGAGGCAGACACGCTTTTTGAGAACATAGGCGCGATGACGAAGCGCGGTTTGTCTGTGATCTTTATTTCGCACAAACTGCGGGAAGTTTTGGCGTTTTCCCATCGGATCGCAGTGCTGCGCCACGGCGTGAAAGTGGGCGAGATCGCCACCAAAGACGCAGATGAACGCAGCATTGCACGCATGATGGTGGGCGCAGATACACCCGAAACGCAGCGTGAAGAGATGGCGCCCGGTGCGCCAATCATGACGCTTGAAAACGTGTCTGTGACCGGGCGCTCTAAACGGGACAGCCTGACAGATGTGAGCTTTCAGGTCGCGCGACATGAAATCCTGGGCATCGCAGGCGTTTCGGGCAACGGCCAGAGCGCGCTTGCTGGGTTGATTTCTGGATTGAATGTACCGAGCAGTGGGATTTTCAAGATCGACGGCGACGCCATTTCCCACGCAAACCCTGCGACAATGATCAAAGCGGGCGTGGGACGGATCCCGGAAGATCGGCATCATGATGGGATTGTCGGCTCTATGAGTGTGGCCGAGAACATGGTGATTGAGCGGCTCCAAGACCCGGAGGTGCAGTCGGGCGGCATCCTGAAACGTGAAGCGATTTCTGAAAACGCGGCAAGGCTTACCGAAGCCTATGATGTCCGGGGGCCAGGTGTGACCGCACGGGCCAGATTGCTGTCTGGTGGCAATATTCAGAAGCTTATTCTTGCGCGGGTGTTTGAGCAGTCCCCAAAACTCATTCTCGCCAATCAACCCACGCGTGGCCTCGATATGGGGGCCGCGGCAGAGGTGGCCCGTCGCCTGCTGGACGCCCGTATACAGGGCGCAGGGGTGGTGCTGATCTCTGAGGATCTGGACGAACTGCTCGGTCTGTCTGACCGCATCATGGTGATCCATGATGGGGAGTTGATCGAGGCGCACACAAGAGACCGAGAGGAAATCGGCCTGATGATGGCAGGAGAACACGCATGATCCGCATCGAGCCCCGCAGCGCGCCCTCGCGCGCGCTCACTTTGGGCATTCCCGTCCTTTCAGCGCTGATTGCCCTCGTGCTGGCGGCGGTGCCGTTGGCTTTTGCGGGCGCCAATATATCAACCGCCTATGTCGAGATGTTTCGCGGGGTGTTTGGCTCGACCTTTGCGTTCACTGAGATGCTGACCCGCGCTACGCCTTTGATTTTCACGGGGCTTGCGGCTGCGCTCGCGTTTCGCGCACGTCTCTGGAACATCGGTGCAGAAGGCCAGCTGTACCTTGGCGCCATGGCCGCAGTGGCCGTGGGTGCAGGTTTTCTGGATGTGCCCGCCATTGTGTTGGTTCCGACCATCATCCTCTGCGGCTGTGCTGCGGGGGCGGCAGGTATGGTGGCGTCCACCGCGCTGAAGACCCGTTTTGGCGCAGATGAGGTGGTGACGACTTTGCTGTTGAACTTCATCATATTGATTTTCCTGCAATATATGCTGGAAGGACCGTTGCAGGATCCGATGGGGCTGGGCTGGCCGCAAAGCGCGCCGATCCTAGATCAGGGCATGTTGCCGCCGCTTATGGAGCGTATGCGCGTTCACAGCGGGCTGATCATCGCGCTGGTCTGCGCGGTGGTGGCGCAGTTCATGCTCACGCGGTCGGTCTGGGGCTTCAAACTGCGCGCTGTTGGAGAAAACGCCGCCGCCGCGCGCCATGCGGGCATTCCGGTGAACCGTACCATGATGAGCGTGGCGATTGTCTCTGGCGCACTGGCGGGCATGGCGGGGGTGAGCGAAGTGGCGGGGCTGAAAGGCTATCTGACCGCGGATCTCTCTCCGGGTTTTGGCTACACGGGGATCGTGGTGGCTATGCTCGCAGGCCTGTCCCCTGTTGGGGTGGTGATCTCTGCTTTGTTCATTGCGTCGGTCTTTGTTGGGGCAGATTCCATGAGCCGCGCCATGGGCGTGTCATCCTATCTGGCAGACCTTGTGGTCGCCATGTCGCTGTTGTGCGTTCTGATCGGAGGCTTCTTTGCCCGTTTCCGCCTTGCTCGTGTGGCCCCTGCGAAAGGAGAGGTCGCATGATGGATATTCTGAATATCTTGCTGAGCGAGAGCTTCTGGGCGGCCTCACTGCGGATTGCCACGCCGCTGATCTTTGGGGTGCTGGGCGCGCTGCTTTGTGAGAAATCGGGCGTGCTCAATCTCGGCATCGAAGGCATCTTTGTCGCCGGAGCCATGTCTGGTTGGATGGCTGTCTGGCTCGGTGCCGGGCTTTGGGGTGGTGTTCTTGTCGCAGCAGGCGCTGGGGCATTTTTTGGGCTGATCCATGCTTTGCTAACTGTGCCACTGGGCCTCAGCCAACACGTTTCCGGCCTAGGGGTCACGCTCTTTGCCACCTCGGTGAGCTATTTCACCTATCGCACGGCGTTGCCAAATGTCTCCTCACCGCCACGGATTGAACCTTTTCGTGCGCTGGATGTCCCGGTGCTGTCAGACATTCCCTTTCTTGGGCCGGTGCTCTTTCAACAGACCGCGCTGACCTGGCTGGCGCTGCTGATGGTGGTGGTGATCTGGTATGTGCTGTATCGCACCCCGCTGGGCGTGGCGATTCAAGCGGTGGGTGACAATCCAGACAGTGTGGATGCACAGGGGCTTTCCGTTTACGGGCTGCGCATCGGCGCGGTTGTGGCGGGGTCTGCGCTGATGGCTTTGGGCGGTGCTTTTCTGACCATGTCGGCGTTTGATGCGTTTTTCTTTGGCATGGTGAATGGGCGCGGTTGGATCTGTATTGCGCTGGTGATCTTTGCCAGCTGGCGACCGGGCAAAGCTCTGCTGGGGGCATTGCTGTTCGGTGCCTTTGACGCGCTACAGGTGCGACTGCAGACTGAAGTGGGTGCCGTGATCCCCAGTCAGGCCTTCCTTGCAGCACCCTATGTGCTTTCCATTTTCGCTCTTGTTGTGGCCGCTCGTCGCGCCGACTATCCGCGCGCGCTGTTGTCGCCGTGGTTCAAGGGCCAACGTTAAGGATCAGACATGTTTGATTTGATTGTCAAAAACGCCACCTTGCCTGATGGGCGCAAGCGGCTGGATATTGCGGTAAAAGATGGCGTGATCGCGGCTGTAGAGGCAGGGATCACGGCAGATGCCAAAGAGATGATTGACGCCGAAGGCCACCTTGTGGCGCCGCCGTTTGTAGATCCGCATTTTCATATGGACGCAACGCTGTCCCTTGGCACGCCCCGTATGAATGTCTCTGGCACGCTGCTGGAAGGCATCGCGCTGTGGGGAGAGCTCAAACCGATTCAGAGCGTGGATGATATTGTCGCCCGCGCACTGCGCTATTGCGATTTGGCGGTCTCCATGGGGCTGGGCGCGATCCGCACGCATGTCGACACCTGCGATGATGAGCTCAAAGGCGTGCAGGCGCTTCTGGAGGTGCGTGAGCAGGTCAAAGACTACATTGATCTGCAGCTTGTGGCCTTCCCGCAGGATGGCGTGCTGCGGGACCCAACGGCAATGGCCAATACGGTGCGCGCACTTGATATGGGCGTGGATGTGGTCGGCGGTATTCCGCATTTCGAGCGCACCATGGCAGATGGCGCAGAGTCCGTTCGCCAGCTGTGTGAAATTGCGGCTGATCGTGGCCTGATGGTGGATATGCATTGTGATGAAAGTGACGATCCGCACAGCCGACATATTGAGACGCTGGCCTATGAAACCCAGCGGCTTGGATTGCAGGGCAGGGTGGCGGGTTCGCATCTGACCTCGATGCATTCTATGGACAACTACTATGTCTCAAAGCTCATTCCTCTGATGGTGGAGGCGGGTGTGCATGCCATTCCCAACCCGCTGATCAACATCATGCTGCAGGGGCGTCACGACAGCTATCCCAAGCGGCGCGGCCAGACCCGCGTGCGCGAGCTGCGTGATGCCGGTATCACTGTTGGCTTTGGCTCTGATTGTGTGATGGATCCGTGGTATTCACTGGGCAAGGCTGACATGCTGGATGTGGCTTTCATGGGGCTGCACGTGGGGCAGCTATCGAGCCGTGAGGACATGGCGTGGTGTTTTGAGGCGGTCACAACCAATTCCGCTAAAATTATGGGGCTTGAGGGTTATGGCATCGCACCGGGCTGTCAGGCAAACATGGTGCTTTTGCAGGCGCAGGATCCAATCGAAGCGATCCGTCTGCGCGCCAATCGCCTGTCCGTGATCAGAGGTGGACGCGTGATTGCAAGCAACCAACCGCAGATCGCACAACTCGCATTGCCCGGGCGCCCGTCAGAGGTGGATCCCGCGAGCTATGCGCCTTCTACAGACTAAATCCAACTGCCAGACGCCTGAGGTCACCCTTTCGGCGTCTGGTCGCGGAAGGGTCATGGCGACACAAACAAAAAAGCCCTCAGGTCGTTGAGACCTAAGGGCTTTTTATGGCTCCGGCGGTAGGGATCGAACCTACGACCAATTGATTAACAGTCAACTGCTCTACCGCTGAGCTACGCCGGAACATCTACATCTGCGAAAGTGCTTCAGCAGATGTGGGGCGGTATAGCTATGGTTTTCGGGGACGTCCAGAGGCTGTTTGCAGAAAATGTAATTTTCTTCAGCCTTCGCATTTTGGCTACATGATGCGCTCTCACGCAAGAGTGATCTGTGACTGCATGTTTCAAAGCCCTGAAGGGCCGCCAGACCGTTGCGTACGGTTGACAGCACAGCCTTGGGTGGAAGAGGCTGCGGGCGTTTTTACTGCAATGTCGCCACAGGGGCATCATGACGACCGCCAGAGACCCGGATCGAGATCAAGCACTAATGGCGCGTGTCACAAATGGTGATGTGAAGGCCATGCGCGCGCTTTATGAGAGCCATTCCGAGGCGGTCTGGCGGTTTGTGCGCAGCCGCCTGCGTGATGAGTTTGAGGCCAATGACATTGTTCACGAAACGATGCTGACCGTCTGGCGCACGGCAGAGCGATATCAGGGCCGGGCTTCGCTTCGGTCATGGATGCTCTCAATCGCCCGCAACAAGATTGTGGATCACCTGCGCAAACATGGACGTGTTGATCTGCGAGAGGCAGACACCACTGTCCCCGATGACACGCCGAATGCCGAAATTATCGTTGCTGCGGCTCAGGATGCCGCGCGTCTGCGTGTCTGTATCGAAAAGCTCGGCCAACATCAGCGTGCGGCCATCCATTTGGCTTATTTTGAAGAGCTGACCTATGATGAAATTGCCACCGTCGAGCAGGTGCCTGCCGGAACTGTAAAGTCGCGCATATTTCATGCCAAACAGCTGTTGATGCGGTGTCTCACAAGAGGGGCGAAATGATTTTGAACCTTTGGGAGCGGTCCGCCGACCTATGGCAAGGTTGGCAAAAGCACGAGGTGACCGATGAGTGACACTTGGGAACACGCCTACAGCGACGAGCAATTGGACGCCTACGTCCGAGGGCAAGCCGGTGACACACTGACACAAGCGATAGAACGCGACATGGCGGTGACACCGGCCTTGCGAGCTGAGATCGCGCTGTTGCGTGGCATAAGACCCGCTTTGGAGAAGGCGGCGCCGGTTTCGCCACCGGGAGAGCTAGGCTGGCGACGCTTGGAAGCGGCTATGTCGGATGCGCCGCAAGAGCGTTTGCTTCAAAATCGCGCCACACCAAATTATTGGCGCGTTGCTGCCATAGCCCTGGGAGTCGCTGTGATCGCACAGGGTGCGCTGCTGCTCATGCCCAAAGTGGCACCGCAGGAGGCGCGTTTTCACACCGCATCGCAGGCAGGCGAAGGCTTTGAATTGGCCGTAGCTTTTGAACCAGATGCACAAATCGCAACCGTGGCGACGCTTCTGGCAACTGCCGGTGCGCAAATTGTTGATGGCCCAAGTGCTGCAGGACTTTATCGAATAAGGTTTGAAACGGCAGAGTCGTGGGAGGCAGGCAAAGCATTGCTCGACGCGGCGCTGGCTGTGTCCTTTGTGGCGCAGCCCTAGTGTGTGGCGAAGCGCCGTGATGAGGTGACAAATATGTCAAAAGCGTTTGGTTTTCTTCTTGGGGTGTTTCTGCTGGTCGCCTGTGCTGCGCAGCAGCCAGCCAAAGTTGCGCGCGCCGATGTGCGCGACCAAAGTGAGCTCATCGTGTTGGTGGCAGAGTCACCTGACACTTTGATCGAACGGGCCGAAACCTTAGGGTATGTCACGCGATCGGTGCGCCAGCTTGAGGCATTGGGGGATGTCCTTGTGTCACTGACGATTCCGGAGGGGCTCACCATCCCGGATGCCATTGAGCAGATAGAAGCGGCCGTGCCGGGTGTTACCGCAGGGGCGCATCATCTTTATCGTCTGCAGGCGAGCCCGTTTGCGCCCGGTGGCACAACCTATGCAAATGCGCTGATTGGGTGGCCAGAAGCGGGCTGTCAGGCTGTTCAGCGTGTTGGGATGATTGATGCGGCTCTGCCTGCGCAGCACCCATTGCTTGGCAACGGTCTGATCAGGCAGAAAGCGTTCGCCACGGTCGGGCAGGGCGTTGTGTCAGATCATGGGGCGCAAATGGCGGAGCTTTTGGTCGGGGACGGCCGGCTCACCGATGCGACGCTTTTCAGCGCGGGCGTTGTGGAGAGTTCTGTTTCAGACGAGGCCACCGCCGGTGTGACGGCGATTCTGCAAGCGGTGAACTGGCTGGCGACACAAGATGTTGGCGTGGTGAACATCAGCCTCGCGGGGCCGCGCAACAAGCTGCTCAATCGAGGCATGGGGCGGGCCGCTGACGATGGGATGGTCTTTGTGGCCGCTGCAGGCAATCAAGGTGCATCGGCGCCACCGCAATACCCCGCAGCTTTTCCCTTTGTGCTGGCTGTGACGGCGCTGGATCAAGACCTGAAGGTTTATAGCAAGGCGGTGCGTGGCGATCATATTGATGTGGCCGCACCGGGAGTTGATATTGTCCTTCACGATGACACCGGTCCGCGCATACTTTCCGGCACGTCTGCCGCAACACCCTTTGTGACCGCTGCTGTGGCCGCCAACAAAAACTGGGTCGCCTATAGCGCTGAAGAAATGCGTGCAGATCTTTCATCGGTGACGCGAGACATTGGCGCATCGGGCAAAGATCGCGTTTTTGGAGAAGGTATGATACAGACGCCAGATTCTTGCCAAGCTCTGCAATAACGGCCTGTCACCACGCTGCAGCTGACGTGAAATCGCGGCAAAACAGTGTTTTTAGAATGCGATTGTGCTTGCCGATTTAGAAGCAGGGCAAACCGAACATCCAGCGCGAATGAGGGCAGGGATGTTTTTCTTTTACGTGTGCCTCTTTGGGTCTTTGAAGCCCCTTCATAGTGTGGCAAGTGCTGCCTTGGGCGTGTTGCGAGAGAATTTGCGCGGCTCCGTTTTCTCAGAATTTGTGAATTTTTGTTGACACAAATGCACACGTGTTCATTTATGGCGCTGGGAGGAGTTGTGTCACATGATTTGTGAGCCTGTGAATATATCGGCAATTTCAGCTATTTTGCGGCTTAAGTGTCCTGATCAATTTTTTCTGGAAAAATACAGACCTTTCACACAGGTGACACAAACCCAACTTAGAGAGCTTTTTGCACACGTGTGCGAAAGTTTGATGCGGGATGAAATCAGGGGAGTACCTAATGACCGTTTCCAAATTTAAAGGCGCCTTTGCCGCGCTTATGTTGAGCGCTGCCGCGGTTCCGGCATTGGCTGAAGATGTGAACATCGTTGTTTGGGCTGGCGGCTCTAATGACGCGGATGCTTACCGGATCACAGCGATTGAACTCGCGGCAGATATGCTGGAGCGTGAAGCGGCGATTGAAGGGCGTGAGCTCAACATTACCGTAGAAGGCAAACGTGATTTTGGCGGCTGGGAAGAGTTCAAACAAGGAGTGACCCTGGCGGCAGAAGCCGGCACCGCGCCAAACATCGTCGTCACAAGCCACCTCGACATCGCACCATGGAGCCAAGCAGGCTACATTGTGCCAACCGAAGACTATCTGGATTTCGACGCCTGGCCGCTGAACGACATCTATCCGAACCTTCTCGAAATCGCGGCATATAACGGCATCCAGTGGGGCATCCCACAGGACGCAGAGAGCCGTCCGTTCTTCTTCTGGAAAGACACCATGCGTGGCATCGGCTATTCCGATGCAGATATCGCAGCGCTGCCAGCCAAAATCGAAGCCGGTGAATATACCCTGCAAAACGTGCTGGAAGACGCTAAGAAAGCGGTTGAAATGGGCCTCGTAGAAGAGGGCTATGGTTTCTATCCACGTCCATCCAATGGTCCGGACTATGCGCAGTTCTACCAATCCTTTGGTGGCGTGCTTCAGGATCCGGAAACCGGCAAGCTCGTGCTCGACAAAGCTGCCATGGAAGCCTTCTATCAGTTCTTCGCAGATGCTGTTGATGCGGGTATCACACGTAAAAACCACCTCGGCACAGATTGGGGCCAGTGGTACAGCGAAGTGGCCAACGGCAAAGCTGCAACCTGGCACGGCGGCACCTGGCACTATGCGCGTTACACTGGCAAAGAAGGCAACGAAGACTTCTTTGGCACCATTGAATTTGGTCTGATCCCAGCGGGCAACGACAACGGCCGCGCCAACACCATCACGCACCCTCTGGTGTATCTGGTGACCGATCAGCAAAACGATGATCACGAAGATATCGCCGCACAGCTGGTGAAAATCGCTTCTGAACCACGCATGAACTCGCTGCACGCGATCCAGTCTGCACACCTTGGCATTTCCAAACAGCAGTCCAACATCGAGATCTATTCCAACGATCGTTGGGCCTCTGAGGCAACCGAGCGTCTGCTTGGTACAGCAAATGCTCAGCCAAACAATCTGGACTACGGCGCCTTCTCTGAAGCGATGTTCAAAGGTCTGGAAGCCGCTTGGACAGGTGTCAAATCCCCAGCAGATGCTGTTACAGAGCTGGAAAGCGAACTGACTGCGAAACTCGGCGACAACCTGATCGTCAAATAAATCAAACCTTGATCGGGGCGGCGTTTGCGGCCCCGATCCCTGACTATTTTTTCGGAGCCGACCATGCCACGCTTCAATGCGCTTGGGTTTGGATTTCTTGCGCCTGCACTGATTGTTGTTGCGCTGTTTTTCCTTGCCCCGGTCATCCTCACGGTGTTCTTCGCCTTTACCAATATGTCCACCTCGACGGGCATCACCGGCGGGGACTACCTGCTGTCTCAATCTGACCTGCGCGGGGTGAAAGCCAGTGGCGTGTCTGACGAAACCTATGACGCGCTCGAAAATGCGGGCTATCTGGTGGATGACGCCGGCCTCGCACGCCTCGCAGAAGCCCGTGATCAGGCAACGGCAGACGAACTCGCAGCCTTGCACAGCGGCGCAAAATTCGATGCACGCCGGGATATGGAGCGCGCGCTGAAGGATCTGCGTGACAATCGCATCAGGTCCACGCGTGATCGAAAAGCCCTCGCAGAGCTTTTCAAGACGAGTGTGATGGATGAGCGGTTTGGCAGCGAGGCGGCCTTCCGCACCGCTCTGGACGGTGTTGGCATTCCTCAGGCAGATCAGGACATACTGGTCAAAGAAGCCTACACAGGCTGGGTCTGGACCACAGAGAACATGAAACTTTTGTTCTCGCTCGACAGCTCTTACCGCTATGCGATGAACACGGTGATCTACGTTACGTTGACCCTTGGCTTCAACGTGGGCTTTGGTCTGTTTCTTGCGATTTCAACCTTTTACCTCTCTCCGGGTATGGCGGCGACGTTCCGCACGATCTGGTTTCTGCCGCGTATTTTGCCGCCCGTCCTCTATGTGCTGATGTGGAAGTGGTTCACTTGGGACACAGGGTTTTTGGCAACCATCACGGGCTACCTTGGCATAGCACCGCGCAACTGGATGCTAGACACTGCCACCAACGCATGGGTCGTTGTGATCCTGATCAACGGGTTTGTGGGCGCGTCCCTTGGCATGATCCTGTTTTCCTCCGCGATTAAGGCAATCCCGTCCTCGATGCTTTACGCATCAGAGGTGGATGGAGCCAACCGCTGGCAACAGGTGCGCTATATCATCCTGCCGCAACTGCGCTGGCCGATCCTGTTCACAACCTCATACCAGACGCTCTCTTTGCTGACGTCCTTTGAATATATCTTGCTCTCCACCGACGGTGGGCCGGGACGTGCAACAGAGGTTTGGGCATTGGCGGCTTACCATACGGCGCTGAACAACTATGGCGGCAACCTGCAATATGGGTTTGGTGCAGCCTACGCCTTGATCCTCGTGATCATCGGCATTGCAGCCAGCCTGCTGTACCTGCGCTTCTTCAACTTCAAAGAGCTTGTCACCAAGCCGCGGATCGAGGGGTAAGGCCATGAACGCGAATTTCAAATCATGGCCAGTGATTGCCATTCTGTCGCTGGTGTCCTTGCCACTGTTGATCATGTTTGTGTTCCAGATCGTGGACACATTCACCAACCCATATCCGGGATCAATCTGGCCACAGATGTTCACGATCGAGCATTGGCGCTTCCTCTGGGAAGAGCCGGCCACTGGTCGCTCTTCGATCTGGGCGGTGACATGGAACACATTTGTGTTTGCCTCCACAACGGCGGTGGCTGTCACCTCTATTTCGCTGACAGCGGCCTATGCCCTGTCTCGTTTGAACTTCCCGGCGCGGCGTTTCTTTCTGGCAGGCCTGATCGTTCTGCATGCGTTTCCGACGATCACGCTGATCATTGCGATTTTTCTGATCCTGCAGTTTCTTGGGCTCTATAACTCCTTGATGGGGGTGATCCTTGTAAAGGCTGCTCTGGAGTTGCCATTTGGCATTTGGATCATGAAAGGCTTCTATGACACAGTGCCATGGGAGATCGAGATGGCCGGTGTGCAGGATGGGGCAAGCCGTTTCACGGTCTGGTGGAAATTGGTGCTGCCGCAGGTGCAGCCCGGACTTGCCGCATTGCTGATCTTTTCTTTCCTGTCTGGCTGGTCTGAGTTTGTTTTGCCACTGGTGCTTGCACCTGGCAATGACGCGCAGGTCCTGTCGACTTATCTGTCCGCGCTCATCCTTGATGATGCGAAACCTGACTTCAACCTCTTCAAATCGGTGGGCCTGTTCTACGCCATACCGGTTATCGTCATCTATCTGGTTTTCCAGAAAAAACTCATGAATATCTACGGCGGGGGCTCGAAAGGCTGATGCAACTTAGGCTCGAAAACTTCACCAAAAAATTCGACAATCTGACCGTCATCGACCAGTTGAACCTGACTGTTGAAAGCGGAGAGATGATGGCGCTGCTTGGCCCATCTGGCTGCGGTAAGTCGACCACATTGTTCACCATTTGCGGCATCCACCGCATGAACGGCGGCACCCTGCATTTTGGCGATCGCGATGTGTCCAACCTGCCATCGCAACAGCGCAATGTGGGTGTGGTGTTTCAGAACTATGCGCTCTATCCGCATATGAACATCCGCGACAACATTGCCTTCCCCTTGCGGGTGCAAAAGCTCGACAATGCGACCATTGCCAAGAAAGTGGCAGAAATTGCAGAGCTGGTGCATATCCCTGAATTGCTGGATCGCAAGCCTGCGCAGCTGTCTGGCGGCCAACAACAGCGGGTGGCGCTCGCGCGCGCACTTGTGCGCAAGCCTGACGTACTTTTGCTGGATGAACCCCTCGCCAACCTTGACGCCAAACTGCGTCTTGAGATGCGTTCTGAAATCCGGCGCATTCAGCTGGAAACCGGCATCACCGCCATTCTCGTGACCCACGATCAGGTCGAAGCCATGTCAATGTGTGATCGCATTGCTCTGATGAAAGGTGGCAAGATCGTTCAGCTCAGCGAACCTGATCAAATGTACAATGACCCGGTCGACACCTTTGTGGCTGGCTTCCTTGGCAACCCGCCGATTTCCTTCCTGGATGCACAGGTCAATGCAGATGTGTTTCAGGTTGGCCCAAGCCAAATTACCATCGCCGATAGCCTGCGCGCCAAAGTGAATGGCGCGGTCAAACTGGGCATCCGCCCAGAGTATTTTGGCCCACAGTTCGGCACTGGGATCACGGGTAAGATCAGCTTTGTGGAAACACAGGGGCGCGAAGACCTCTATAATGTCACCTTGCCCGATGGATCGGTTCTGCGCTCCATTCAAGCGGCGGGTCCGCGCCTGAAGCTTGGCGACAGCGTAAACTGGGGCATTTCCCATGACCACGCATTGGCATTCACTCCAGACGGGGCACGCATCTGATGTCTGATTGGCTTTCACCCAAACGCCCCATGTCGATTGCACATCGCGGTGCCAGTGCCTATGCGCAGGAAAACACATTGGGTGCATTTTCACTGGCTGCCAAACTGGGTGCGGACATGTGGGAGGTCGATCTGCATCAAACTGCAGACGGGCAGGTGATCGCCTTTCATGATTTCGCGCTTGTCGATGGGCGTGCGTTGGCGCAGCTGTCTTATGCCGAGGTCCGGAACGCAGTGAGTGAGGGCGAGGCGCCCTTGCTGTCCGACATCATCGCATTGGCCAAAGAGGCCAACTGCGGGATCTACGCAGACATCAAGGCGCCAGAAGCTTCGGTGGAAACATCGCGCATGCTTCAGGCGGCAGGCATCACCCGCGCAATTCTTGGCGCGTTTGATCCTTCGGCCGTGCGCGCCTTGAGAGCGGCGCAGACCCCTTATCCGCTGGCCGCGCTGATCCCAATTGGCGTGGATCCATTTGAGGCGTCAAAAGACGCTGACATCATCCACCTATGTTGGGAAAAGCTTGCCCGCCCGCAGGATCTTCTGACGGATGAGTTCTTTCAGAAATGCGACACATTGGGCAAAAAGGTGGTGCTCTGGCACGAGGAAGATCCAAGGCGTATGGCGGATTTGCGTGGCAAACCCGTGCTTGGCATCTGCTCTGATCGGCCTGAGCTGGTGAACCCGGTGCGCTTTCGGAATAACACGCAGGTCATCTGCCACCGAGGCGCCAATAAAATCGCACCTGAAAACACCCTCAGTGCGGCGCATGCATGTTTCGCTGCTGGCTTCAGCCACGTTGAAATCGACGTGCATGTTACCGCAGATCGCGAACTGGTCGTGCTGCATGACGCAACGCTGGAGCGCACGACAAACGGGCAGGGGCCGGTTTGCAACCACACGCTAGCAGAGCTGCGCGCCCTGAGTGCCGGCGCCTGGTTCTCGCCGTTCTATCGCGCTGAAAAGATCCCAACACTTGATGAGGTTCTTGAGCTGGCTTCCCTCTATGAGGGCAAACTCTATATCGAACTCAAATCTGCTCCGGCTGATCTGATTTGGGCGCGCGTCGAAGCCTTTGGCCTGCAAGACCGTGTGTTCTTCTGGTCTTTCAATGCAGAGCTGCTGAAAGATATGCGCGGCTTAAGTGATCAGGCCCATCTGATGATGCGCAGGCAGGATTTCGACACACTTGAAGACACAATCTCGAACCTTGCCCCATCATTGATCGAATACACGATCCACGATGACTGGACAGACTTTTCGAAACTACGGTCAAGCGACATTCCATTTATGGTTGCTTACAATGGAGATGATCCCTCCATAATTGAAAAGATTGTCGACGCATCTCCTGACATGGTTAATCTGGACCAACCATTTCTATTCGCTGATATTTGTCGACGCAAAGGATTGACCATTGAGTGATGAGCCCAAAAAATCTGTGACCTCCTTTGATGTGGCACGCCGGGCGGGGGTGTCGCGCTCCATGGTGTCGCGGGCGTTCACAGATGGTGCCAAGATCTCTGAGGCGTCGCGCAAAAAGGTGCTCAAGGCAGCTGATGAACTTGGCTATCGCGTGAATTTTCTGGCCCGCGGTTTGCAAACACGTCAATCCAACCTGGTGGGCATTGTTGCCTCCTCGTTGGACACGCCGTTTCGCTCCCAGCAGGTTAAGATTGCGGCACGCGAGTTTATTCGTCACGGCTATCGCCCCATCCTTTTAACGATCGAGGAAAACGATGACGTCGAACAATGGGTGAGCGTGATGCTCAACTATAATGTGGCGGGGGTGCTGATCACCTCGGCCACGCCTTCCTCTCAGATCATTCAGGAATGTCGGCGGCTGCAGATGCCTCTGGTACTGATCAACCGCGGGACCATGCAGGATATCACGGACACGGTTCAGATTGATGTCGCACAGGCCGGCTCATTGGCGTTTTCGATGCTCACCCGCACGCGACGTGGCCGGCTTGCGGTTGTGCGCCCGAAAACCGAGTCCTATTCGGTCACAGGCCGCGTGCAGGCGTTTGTCTCCAAATGCGCGCAAGAAGGGGTCGAGCTGCAGGAGTTTGTTGCCGACGGTCAAAGTTATGCGGCAGGCCACGACGCTGCCGGGATGCTCGGCCTGTCGACCAAGGACATTGATGGGGTGTTCTGCGCGACAGATCTTTTGGCGATGGGCGTGATGGACAGGCTGCGCACGGATTGGGGCACGCGTTTTCCTGATGACCTCGAACTGATCGGATGTGACGATATCGAACAGGCCGGGTGGGGCGCCTATCAGTTGTCAACCATGCGCCAGGACACCGAAGAACAAGTGCTGGCCGCAGTCGCACAAATGCGTCAACGCATCGAAACGCCGGATGCCGAAATTCAGACGTATATTCAAAATCTTACGCCGATTTTTCGGCAAACAACATTGAGCAGTTATGACTAAATCCTACAAATCCCGGCTCGATTTTGCCAAAGCGATTGCCCGCGACGCTGGGGCGTTGGCTTTGTCGCTTTTTGAGCAGCGAGAAACAGGCTTTGTTGCAAGCAAAGGTTTGCAAGACTTTGTGACGCTGGCTGATCGCAAGGTCGAAACCCTGATACGCAGCCAAATCGCAGCCCATTTCCCGGATGATGCTGTCTTGGGCGAAGAGGACGGGCTCTCTGGCAACAGCGAGCGCGTTTGGGTTGTTGATCCGATTGACGGGACCGCCAATTACATGCGGGGTCTCCCGGATTGGGCGATTTCCATTGCCTGCTGCGAAGGAAATGACATTGCATTTGGGGTGATTTTTGTTCCGGCACGCAACGAGCTGTGTTGGGCCGAAAAGGGCCATGGGTGTTTTTGCAATGATGAGCAAGTCGCCGTTTCCGATTGTCAGCGTGCGGATGAGGCCTTGCTGCTGCTGGGCCGCTCTGGGCGATGCTCGCTGCAGAGCTATCTAGATCTGGTTACGCGCACAATTGATGCCGGTATGGAGTATCGGCGCAACGGCTCAGCGGCTGTGAGCTTGATGGACGTTGCACAGGGCCGGGCAGAGGGCTTCTTTGAGGCACATCTGAACGCATGGGATGCAATGGCTGGCATCTTGCTTGTTCAGGAGGCGGGCGGCGTTGTGCGCGCAGACCCGGTGCCCCAAACTCTGAGCCATGGAACCGAAGTCATCGCCACCGCCAGAAACACGCACGCAGAAATCGTTGCCACAATCGACGCCTGACTGTTGACGCCTTTAGACGTGATAGGCACCAAGCAGAGTTTTTAGGTAAACAAAAATACGAAGGCGTTTAGTTAAGCGCCTTCCGTCGCTGAGAGGGGGAATTCTCAGCAAAGACATTCCGCCATAGCGTCCACCAGAGTGTCCAGCTTGACAGGCTTTGCGACAAAGCCGACAATCCCTGCGTCCTCGCAGAGTTTCTTCTGCGTGTTTGAAACACTTGCAGTCACTGCAATCACTTTTGGAGCGTCACTGCCCAACAGTTTCATGATCTCCTGCGTGGCTTCGATGCCGTCGATTTCCGGCATATTGATGTCCATCAGGATAAGATCAAACACACCGGTTTTTGCCTTCTCGATGCTCTCAGCACCATCATGCGCCACCTCACACTGTAGACCGCAGTGCTTCAGCATACGTTGCATGATCTTCAGGTTAGTCGGCTCGTCATCTGCAACCAAAATCCGTGGATTGAGTGCGGCCAGTTCTGTCTTTGTCATTCTGCAGGCACTTTTTTCTCTGTTGTGCTGGTTGAGGGAATAATGATTTCGGCTGGCATTTCAAACGTAAAGGTTGAGCCAACCCCAACGGAACTTTCCAGCGTGATGTCACCCTTGGCTTCGATCGCGATGCCGCGTGCAATCGAAAGCCCCAGTCCAGTGCCGCCCGCCTTGCGGTTCGATGCGCTGTCCCCCTGCGTGAAGCGGTCAAAAATCCGCGTTTGCATATCCGGCTCGATGCCCGGTCCCGTGTCGGTCACCGCCACACGGAAAACACCTGCGTTTGCATGTTCCGAGGGGACGATGCTTCCCTTCACTTTGACGGAGCCCTGTTCCGTAAACTTCACCGCATTGCCCACGAGGTTCACCACAATCTGGCGCATGCGTTTTTCATCTCCAAGAATGATCGTGTCATCCTCAGGCAGAGAAAGCTCAAACGACAGGTCTTTCTTCTTGGCCAGAACAGTGGCGAAGCTGGTTGCGTTCTTCATGAATCGCGTCACATCCATTGGCTCAGGTTTGATGCGCAGTGCACCCGCTTCTATTTCGCCAAAGGTCAGGATTTCCTCGATCAGGGCCATCTGATTGTCGGCGCAAGAGTTCAAGATCTCGATCAACTCTTTGTCTTCTTCAGGCAGATCTATCATTTCCAGAAGTTGGGCCGCGCCGATCACGCCATTCATCGGGGTGCGCAATTCGTGGCTGATCGTAGCCAGAAACTGCGTTTTTGCCATATCAGAGGCGCGTGCCGCTTTGGCTTCCTGGCGGAGCTCTTTGGTCATGCGCACAATCTCTTTGATCAGTGGTAGTGCGACAAAGACCCAGGCAAACGCCGCAGCAAAAATCGCAATAATCAAAACCAGAGCAGACAGGTAAATCGGCGCGCGTCCTGCCAGCATGGATTTTTCGCGAAGAACCGCGGAAACATGGGCGATCTGGTCAGAAGGCAGATTATCATACGCAGCCCAAAACTTTGTAAAGCTCGCATGGTCGTTTTTCTCGTCAACAACGATCTGAGCGGTTGCCAATAGGATCGATGCTATCGCACTCTCCAGCGACAGATCGTCCGCCACTTCAGTTTGCCACTCGTTTTCTTCTTCCCAAAGGTCAACCAGATCGTCTGGCATATCATGGCCATACAAACCAAGCTGCTGGCTCAAAGCGATTGGATTGATGCCCGCTTCAATCGTGCGATCGGTCAACTCTTGTCGCGTCTCTGATGCGCTTTCTTCCATGACTTCTTCGCCGTCAGGATCCGCTGCGCGCAACGCAGAAAAGAGGCCGAGTGTTTTGACATAGTCGCGCTCGGTGTCGTCCCATGCGTCTTTTCGCCCAGATTCAACCTGCGCCAAATCGCCCTTAATTTGCGCCACGCCTTCAAGCAATTGCCCAAACGCCAAAACATAGTGAGACCCAACAGCGGCGGACCTGTGGAAGAATACCGAAGCGGCGCTGGCAACGGCCAAGGGGATCATCAAAACAGCCATGGCCGCGAAAAGACGATTTCGCAGGTGCTGCTGGCTCAGCGAACCAATCTTGGTTTCTGGTTTAACCTGACTACTGTCCATAGAGACCTCGCTCTGGCATTTGTTGCAACGGATGATCACCGACGATGTGACCGTTAGTCCTCTTGGATTTCTAAATCCCTAAGCAACTGAAAGAAAATGAACAAATCCAAGATACTTAAAGTTGCATATTCTACTTTAACTTTATTTATTGGTGTCCAGCAAATCTTTTGGTTGTGCTGCATGGGATTGGCGTAAAATGTGCTTAAAATGGCGCAATTTAAAGTGGTGACAATTCAGGCTTAAGATGATTATCAAATAGATCATTCCGATCAAATCGGCGGAAGTCTGGAGCAATAGTGGCGGAGAGACAGGGATTCGAACCCTGGGTCCCCGTGAAGGGACAACGGTTTTCGAGACCGCCCCGTTCGACCACTCCGGCACCTCTCCGTCCGAATAGACCGTGGTCTTGGTGAGGGCGTCGTTTAATCGGCTTTGTGATGTGGTGCAAGTGGGATTTGCATTGTTTTGCTATCGAAATCGACTAGCTTAAGCGGATGAACAGTTTCACCGCCCCTCTGGCCCCGTCATCCGTCTTTTTGTCCCGTCTGGCGCATGTCTTTGTTGTTGGCGCGTTTGCATGGCTGAGCGTTTTTGTAGCCCCTGCACAGGCCGCCGATCGGGAGCGGGTGGAAGCTTTCTTACAGGTCACAGGCTTTGATGTTGCGATTGAATCCATTGCATTGTCAGCCTCTTCCGCCCCCATTCTGCTTGGGCTGGAAGAAGAGGATTTTGGCCTTCAATGGACCGCTCTCACCAAAGAGGTGTTTGACACCGAATTCATGCACAACCGTGCGCTCGATATCTTAGAGGCGACGCTGGATGACGACAGTCTCGCCCATGCGGCAGCGTTTTATGCAAGCGATTTGGGGCAGCGGCTCGTGGCGGTCGAAAACGCCGCACATATGGGGGATGATGAAGAAAAAGAGTTGGTGGGTGGCGCGCTGCTTGCAGATTTGGAAGCCAATGATGATCCCCGTGTTGATCTGTTTAAGCGTATGACGGTGGCCATTGACCCAGAAGACGTGGGCTCTGACGCGATTTTGGAAATTCAGGTGCGCTTCATTTTGGCAGCCTCTTACGCGGGCGTCGTTGATTTGCGTACCGATGAAGAGGGGTTGCGCGCCGCGTTGCGGGAAAATGCGGCGGAAATGGACGCGGAGATAGAGCTCTCTTCCTTGCGCAATGCCGCCTATACGTATCAGGACTTTTCGTTGGAAGAGCTGATTGAATATACGGAAGCACTGGAAGACCCGGCCATGATGACTGTATATGAGCTGATGAATGCGGTGCATTTCGAAGTTATGGCGAACCGCTTCCAGGCACTGGCTGTGCGGATGGGTGATTTGCAGCCCGCGCAAGAGCTTTGAGGGCGATATAGGCCTTTAATATAAAGCTTGACGAACACTGAAATCCAAAGCATAAGCGCGCCACCGGCGTGGAGTGTGTACTTTGCGCCGCGTTTTTGTTGTAACACAGTCCCGACAAGGGACGCGCTGTTCGAGGCGGCACCGTCGAAAGGCATTGCCACAAACGCCAAACCCGAGAGGGGGCGGGGCCACAGGACGCGATCAGATCGAAGGAATAGGACATGTTCGCAGTCCTGAAGACCGGCGGCAAACAGTATAAAGTACAGGCAGGTGATATCCTGCGTGTCGAAAAACTGGCTGCAGACGCTGGCGAAAAAATCCAATTCAACGACGTGCTGATGGTTGGCGGTGACTCCACCGTTGTTGGCGCACCTTTCGTTGAAGGCGCAGCCGTGCAGGCAGACGTGATCGACCAGATCAAAGGCGAAAAGCTGATCAAATTCGTGAAGCGTCGTCGTAAGCACAGCTCCAAGCGTACCGTGGGCCACCGTCAGAAACTGACTCTGGTTCGCATCACAGACATTCTTGCGTCCGGCGCAGACAAGTCTGGCGTAAAAGCAGCCGTGGGCGCAGGCTCCGTTGCAGCACCTTCCGAGGCCAAACCAGCCAAGAAAGCGGCGAAGGCAGAAGCAAAAGCAGAGGCACCAGCCGCTGCAGCAGCTGATGACCTGACTGCAATCAACGGTGTGGGCCCGGCAGCAGCGAAAAAGCTGGCAGATGCAGGCATCACCTCTTTTGCACAGCTCGCAGCGGTTGACGTAGACAGCTTTGACGCTGTTAAAGTAAAGCCTGAGTGGGTTGCACAAGCAGCCGAACTGGCGAAGTAAGCGAAGTATAGGAGACTAACGATATGGCACATAAAAAAGCTGGTGGTAGTTCCCGTAACGGTCGCGACTCCGCGGGTCGTCGTCTTGGCGTGAAAAAATACGGTGGCGAAAACGTGATCCCAGGCAACATCATCCTGCGTCAGCGCGGCACCAAGATGTGGCCAGGCGAAGGCGTTGGCATGGGCAAAGATCACACCATCTTTGCAACTGTTGACGGCAACGTGAAGTTCCACAAAGGCCTCAAGGGCCGCACCTTTATTTCGGTCCTGCCAGTGGCGGAGGCCGCAGAGTAAGCCGACCTTAAGGGTAATGAGACATTTAAGGGACCGGCGAAACAGCCGGTCCCTTTTTCTTTTTAAAGGTGCATTCAGACGATGAGCGTCGCAGTGATCAGTTTTGGCGTTTTTGCCGCAAGTCAGGTGGGCACACCTGGGCCTGCGAACATGGCGCTGTTGGCCACCGGTGCGCGCTTTGGTTTTCGGGCCGCTCTGCCATTTGTGGCTGGCGTGGCTTTGGGCAAACAATTGATCATTTGGCCGATTGGGTTTGGCCTGATGGAGCTTGCCGAAACCGTGCCTGGTTTGTTTGACGCTCTGAAATGGGTGAGCGCGGCCTATATCTGTTGGCTTGCGTGGAAAGTGGCCAATCTCAGGCTAGATCCAAAGCGCGACGCGGTGACCCAGCCTCCCGGATTTGCGGCGGGTCTTTTGGTGCATCCACTCAACCCTAAAGCCTGGGCGATGATCGTCGCCGGCTTCACAAATTTTGTAACACCTTCGACACCGGCGTTGCAGGCCACGGCCACCATCGCCATCTGTCTTTTGGCGGCGCAGGCCGTCTTTCATCCGATCTGGACCTATGCAGGAGACCAGATTGCCCAGACCGTCGCCGGAAAACCCGCCGAACGTTATTTGATGCGCACTTTGGCCGCGCTGACTGTGGCCTCTGTGCTTTACGTAGTTCTTTGAGGAGGAGAACAGGCATGAAATTGGATACTATTGTGAACCAGCCTGTGATCGAAACAGACCGCTTTGTGTTGCGCCCGCTGCGCCGCTCTGATCAGGGCCTGATCGAGATGCACACCGCAGACCGTGAACTGGCGCGGATGACCACTAGCATCCCGCACCCGATCCCACCCGGCGCGACCGAGGCGTTTATTGCGCGTGCGCAATCAGAAGACCGCATTGAGGATGTCTGGGCCATTGACAGCAGTGCCGATGGACAGCCTGAAGTCATGGGGCTGATTGGCCTCACCCGTGTGGATGAGGGGCAAGTGGAAATCAGCTACTGGATTGGCAAAGCTTTCTGGAACACAGGTCTGGCCTCACGTGCTGTGCGGGCACTGATCGATGCCAACCCGCTTCAAAGCCGGACAATCTTCGCCAGCGTTTTTCAGGATAACCCGGCCTCTGCGCGGGTGCTGACGAATTGTGGGTTCCAATATTTGGGGGATGCCGAGAGCTTCTCTGTGGCACGTGACGCAAATGTCCCCACCTGGACCTACAGTCTGAAACTGGATTGAGCCTTGCCGCAAGGCAAGGTATGAGCGCTGCACGCGCCGTATAAGGACAAAAGCTATGAAATTCCTCGACCTTGCCAAAGTCTACATCCGCTCAGGCGGCGGTGGGGGCGGCTGTGTATCCTTCCGTCGTGAAAAATACATCGAATACGGCGGCCCGGATGGTGGCGATGGCGGCAATGGCGGCTATGTCTGGGCGGAGGCTGTCGAAGGGCTGAACACGCTTATCGACTTCCGCTACCAGCAGCACTTCTTTGCCAAATCCGGCCAGCCCGGCATGGGCAACCAGCGCACCGGCAAGACTGGGGATGACATCGTTTTGCGCGTCCCAGTGGGCACTGAGATTCTGGATGAGGATCAGGAAACTGTCATTGCCGACCTGACCGAAGTTGGACAGCGCGTCCTGCTCGCCAAAGGCGGCAACGGCGGTTTTGGCAACCTGCACTTCAAATCCGCCACCAACCAGGCCCCACGCCGTGCCAATCCCGGCCAGCCGGGTGTGGAGCGCACCATCTGGCTGCGCCTGAAACTGATTGCGGATGTGGGTCTTCTGGGTCTGCCCAATGCGGGCAAATCCACCTTCCTTGCCGCCACCTCCAATGCGCGGCCCAAGATCGCGGATTACCCGTTCACAACGCTTCACCCCAACTTGGGCGTTGTCGGCGTGGATGGCGTGGAATTTGTTGTGGCTGACATACCCGGCCTGATCGAAGGCGCGAGCGAGGGCAGGGGCCTTGGCGATCTGTTCCTCGGCCACGTTGAACGCTGTGCGGTGCTATTGCACCTCGTGGATGGCACCTCTGGTACGCTGCTTGAGGATTACAAAACCATTGTGCAGGAAATCACCAATTACGCCGATATTCTGGCTGACAAGCCGCGCGTGACTGTGCTCAACAAAATCGACTCGCTGGATGCGGAAGAGCGCGCATTCCTCAAAGAGGAACTCGAAGCGGTTGCGGGCGGCCCTGTGATGCTCATGTCTGGTGCAAGTCACGAAGGCACCACCGAAGTGCTGCGCGCCCTGCGCGCAGAGATTGATGATGACCGCGTACGGCAGAAGATCGACGAAACAGCGGATGAGGAAGAGGCACCGTGGCAACCCTAACTGACGCAAAACGGGTTGTTGTGAAAATCGGGTCGGCACTGCTTGTTGACCGGACCTCTGGGTTATTGAAGGCCGAATGGCTGAAAGCCCTCGCCGAAGATGTCGCCATGCTGAAGGCACGGGGCACCGATGTGGTGCTGGTGTCTTCTGGCTCCATCGCTTTGGGACGTGGCGCGCTTGGACTGCCCGCCACTGACCTTACGCTCGATCAATCCCAAGCTGCGGCCGCAGTTGGCCAAATCCGTCTGGCCCGCGCCTATGAAGAAGCGCTCGCGCCCCATGGCATCACCACCGCACAGGTCTTGGTCACGCTGGAGGACAGCGCCAACCGCCGCCGCTACCTCAATTCCCGCGCAACTTTGGATCAACTGCTCAGCCTTGGCGTTGTGCCCATTGTCAATGAAAACGACACCGTCGCCACCGATGAAATCCGCTATGGCGACAATGATCGGCTGGCCGCACAAATCTCACTCACCACAGGCGCAGATCATCTGATTCTTCTGTCTGATGTGGATGGCTTCTATTCCGCCAACCCGATGACCGATCCCAGCGCCAAACGCTTTGATGTCATCGACACCATCACGCCCGACATCGAAGACATGGCAGGGGAAGGCGTCTCTGGCCTGTCCAAAGGCGGCATGATCACCAAACTGATGGCGGCCAAAACCGCCACCGCAGGCGGCTGTGCCATGGCGATCACCGAAGGTTCTGCCATGCGCCCTGTTCAGGCACTGGAAAACGGGGCGAATGCAACGTGGTTCACCGCCCAAGGCACGCCTCAGCTCGCGCGCAAACGGTGGATCAACTCGATGAAACCACAGGGCGCTCTGGTGGTGGATGCAGGTGCCGCGCGCGCGTTGGCTGCGGGAAAGAGCCTGCTGCCTGCAGGTGTGACCGCCGTAAACGGAGAGTTCAACCGCGGTGATCCGATTGAAATCACCGATGCGAACGGGCACCGTTTGGGGCAGGGGCTGACCGCCTATGCCGCCAAAGATGCCGCCAAGATCAAAGGCCACCACAGCCGCGACATTGAACCGATTTTAGGCTACCCCGGACGCGCCGCACTGATTCACCGAGATGACATGGCGCTCTAGGCGCTCAAAACCTTCGCCGAAGGCAAAATTCACCAACCACAAAGGACAGATCTGATGAAAGACATCGCAGATATCCCCGCCCTGATGGCCCAGATTGGCGCGCAAGCCAAAGCGGCAAGCGCGGAGCTGGCCTTTGCCCCGCCGGAGGTGAAACGTGCCGCGCTAGAAGCCGCCGCCGATGCGGTCTGGGCGCGCCGGGCCGAGATCATCGAGGCCAACAAAAAAGACCTCGAATTTGGCCGCGACAAAGGCCTGTCTGATGCTATGATGGATCGCCTGATGCTGGATGAAGACCGCATCGGTGGCATCGTCACCGGCCTACGCACGGTTGCGGCACAGGATGATCCTGTCGGCGAAGTGCTCACCGAATGGGACATGCCCTCCGGCCTCAACATTCGCCGCGTGCGCACGCCCTTGGGTGTGATTGGCGTCATCTATGAAAGCCGCCCCAATGTGACCGCTGACGCGGGCGCGCTGTGCCTGAAATCCGGCAACGCCGTGATCCTGCGTGGCGGCTCTGAAAGCTTTCACAGCTCCGGTGCGATTCACGCCTGCCTTGTTGATGGGTTGAAATCCGTTGGCCTGCCCGAAGCCGCGATCCAGCTGGTGCCCACACGTGATCGCGCGGCCGTTCAGGAACTGCTGACCATGGTCGATACAGTGGATGTGATCGTGCCGCGTGGTGGCAAAGGGTTGGTGGGGCTTGTGCAGCGTGAAGCCCGCGTGCCGGTCTTTGCTCACCTTGAGGGCATCGTCCACATCTATGTGGATGCGGCTGCCGACGCACAAAAGGCGATGGATGTGATCCTGAATGCCAAAACCCGCCGCACCGGCATCTGTGGCGCGGCGGAATGCCTGCTGATCAACGAAAATCTCGTTGATAGCCTCGGCGCTGCGCTTATTCAGATGCTGCTGGATGCGGGGGTGCGGGTGCATGCCGATGAAACCTTGCAGAAGATCGCAGGCACCACACCCGCCACAGCGGAGGATTGGGGCAAAGAATATCTCGACATGGATATTGCCGCGAAAGTGGTGCCGGACGTCGACGCAGCGATTGCACATATCCGTCAGTATGGCTCCAATCACACCGATTGTATCCTGACCGAAGATGACGCCACCGCTGCGCGTTTCTTTGAACGTCTGGACAGCGCGATCCTGATGCGCAACGCCTCCACGCAGTTTGCCGATGGCGGTGAATTTGGCATGGGCGCAGAAATCGGCATCGCCACCGGCAAAATGCACGCCCGCGGTCCTGTTGGCGCAGCCCAGCTCACAAGCTTCAAATATCTGGTCGAAGGCGACGGCACCACGCGGGCCTAAGTTTCAGTAGACCAAAACAAAAGGCGCCGGATTTCGGCGCCTTTTTTCGTTTAAAACCTGACCTCCAGGCTCATATCGGTCATCGAGACATTGAGCGTGCGCCCCAGAAGGTTCACCCCCTGTGGCAGCAGGCCAAACTGCACCTTTGCAGGCACAAGTCCCTCGGGTACGTCGCCATGTGACACGGGACCCCATAGATCGGTGTCCGCACGCAGTTTCTCGCTTTCTGCGAGCAAATACCACCCCGCGCCTTCCTTGGCGATGCTGATTGTGCCGCCAAATGGCATCGATGTTTCAAAGCACATGAGCGTCAGAAAGGCGAGACGCAGCTCAGAGCGGGCCACAGCGCCCTCGACTTCCCAAAACGTTTCCACCCGCGACGCAGGCGCCAGATCACTCAGGATGGATTGTATTTCCTGCGTGCCCACCATCTGTTCGTCACCTGGCTGGCCAAAAGCCACGCGAAACAGACGAATGCGCGCGTTTGCGTTCTTTACGCTGTCCTCGATCATCTCCATCTCAGGGCCCTTTGCGTCGCCGGTCAAAGCAAGCAGTTCAAGCCCATTGCCAATCGCCCCGACCGGGCTGATCAGGTCGTGGCAAATCCGTGACCCTACCAATGCGGAGAAATCCGTATTATCTGACATCTGTATTCCTTTAGAAAACGAGTGGCCCAATGGATGATCTCAATGCCTTTCTTGAACCCGGAATGTTGGTCACACATCCGACACAGCCCGATTGGGGCCTGGGGCAGGTGCAGTCCAATATCGGTGGCAAAATCACCGTCAACTTTCGGGATGCGGGCAAAGTTGTTCTTGATGGTACACGCGTCATGTTGATGCCGGCATCTGAAACCCAATTTGGTTAATAAAGTGTTCACGCCCATCCAGAAACGTCAACACATGATCTCTGCTGGCTGAATTGATTTCCCCGATTCAGCTGCGTAAAAGGCCTCAAAACAAAGAGGAAAACGCGCTCCCATGACCGAGCAGTCCCGCGACTTTAAAGTTAAACTTGCCGAGTCTGACGCGGAACTTCGCGCCGCACAGCATCTGCGTTACCAAGTGTTCGTGAAAGAGCTGGGCGCGGATGGACCTATGGTGGATCACGCCCAGGAGCTTGAAAAAGACCGGTTTGATCCAAAGTTTGACCATCTGCTTTTGATTGATCGCGCGCGTTCCGAAGATCTGCAGGCGCAAGTTGTGGGCGTTTACCGACTTCTGACCGGGGAAAAAGCCGAAGAGATTGGACAGTTCTATTCAGAGGACGAATACGATCTGTCGGCACTGAAAGCCTCGGGCCGGCGTTTGCTGGAACTGGGGCGTTCCTGTCTCTTGCCGGAGTATCGGGGTGGGGTGGGCATGTTCCATCTCTGGAACGCGCTGGCAGCATATGTGGCTGATCATGAGATCGAAGTGCTGTTTGGCGTTGCGAGCTTTCACGGCACCGACATAGCCCGCCATGCCGCTGCACTGTCGCTCCTGCACCATCGCCATCTGGCCCCGTCAGATATCCGTCCGCGTGCGCAAGATGGGGTGTTTCAGGCGATGGACCTGCTGCCCGAAGCGGACATCGACCGCCGAACAGCAATGCTGTCGGTGCCACCTTTGATCAAAGCTTACCTGCGCCTTGGTGGTTTTGTCGGTGAAGGGGCGTTTTTGGACCATGCCTTTAACACCACCGATGTCTGCCTGATCCTTGACACCGCCCGTATGAATGAGAAAAGCCGGGCGCTCTATACAAAGGAGCGCGCACTGTGAGCACTTGGGAAAGCGAAGAAGGCTATCCAGTTCAGCCTGAACTCGGGGCAATGGGCATTCTGCGCGTTGTTGCACGCGGCTTTCCTCTGGCCATCTTGGTGTTTGGATGTCTGGGGCTGTTGTTGCTATTGCGCCTTATCGAGCGTCCGCTGTTTGGGCTGCAACGCCCCTGGACCCCACACATCACGCAATTTGTCTGCCGCAACGCGTTCCGGCTGCTTGGCATTCGCTTCACCGTGACCGGCACACCGATCAAAGGGCGCGGTGCGGTGGTTGCAAACCACTCATCTTGGCTGGATATTTTTGCCCTCAACGCGCCACAACAAGTCTATTTCGTATCCAAAGCGGAAGTTGCCAAATGGCCCGGAATTGGCTGGCTTGCGCGGGCAACGGGCACATTGTTCATTAGGCGTGACCGCCGCGAAGCGCGTGCGCACAAGCAAATGTTTGAGGATCGTCTGCTGGCCGGGCACCAGCTGCTGTTCTTTCCAGAGGGCACCAGCAGCGACAGCCAAAGGGTCTTGCCGTTCAAGACCACGCTCTTTGAGGCGTTTTTTGATCCACGTCTGCGCGAAGAAATGGTCATACAACCCGTCACGGTGCACTACACAGCCCCCAAAGGGGCAGAGCCTCGATTTTATGGCTGGTGGGGAGATATGGACTTTGGTCCGCATCTGCTTTGCACGTTGGCAGCCCCACGGCAGGGCCAAGTTGACGTGATTTACCATCCCCCGCTCAACGTCAGCGACTTTGCCGATCGCAAGTCACTGGCGCGTGCGGCTGAAACCCAAATCCGCGCTGGCCTGAAAAAATAGTTCTTCAAAAAGGCACGGTGATGGGGCGAATGTCGCCCCAAAACTGCTCAGCGCTCAACCATTGTCACGTGCCAGTGCGCGCTGAAAAGCCGGCCGTGCCTCTATGGCGGCCACATATGCTGTCAGTTTCGGATATGCTTCTGAAAGGCCCAGCCGATGAACTGCGGCTTGTGCTGGGAACAGCATCATCACATCCACGGCGGACAAGTCATCAAGAACAAAATGACCGGACGGGCGCAGTTGCGCTTCCATATAGTCAAAATGGTTCTTTGTTTCCGAACGTATGCGCGGCTGCAGCGGCGCAGCTGCCTCGCCCAGACGGCTTGTATAGATGCCCAGAAGCAAAGGTGTCATCGCAGACCCTTCTGCAAAATGCATCAATTGGAGATGGGCCATAGCCTCTGCACTGTTTTCCTTAGCTGGCAGCATCTGGGGCGCATATCGCTGGCACAAAACCTCAACAATTGCGGCCGATTCCGTGATCAGTTGCCCATCAATTTCCAACATGGGCGCTTTACCCAGCGGATGTATCTCTTTCAGCGCCTCAGGTGCCAAAAACGTCTCGCTGTTACGCTGATAAGCGCAGAGCTCATAGGCCACGCCAATCTCTTCGAGCAGCCACATGATGCGCAATGACCGGGATTGATTCAGATGATAGAGTTTGATCATGAAGGCAGCTCCTTGGTTGTTTGACTGAACAGGCTTTTACGTCATAGAAAACGCCAAGGCGCTTGACGCCTCAACACCGGTCGACCAACGAAATTCACCGCCTCAAGGCAAAGGTCAACCCGCCGCGATCCGCGGGGCCTGCAATTTCGGGATTCCGCGACAATAGGTGCTTGCAAGCAAACCAATGCTGGTGTAAACGCGCGCCATTCAAACCCGCAGACGGGGTTTGGGCTTGGACAGGGGAGACATCCCTGTCGGTCCGCCGGTTGGAGCATCCGCTCTCACTTCTCCCCGTCAAGGCGTAAACCGGAAAAGGAAAATAGCATGGCTCTTCCCGAGTTCTCCATGCGTCAGCTGCTGGAAGCTGGCGTGCACTTTGGTCACCAAACACAGCGCTGGAACCCACGCATGGGCCCGTTCATCTACGGCTCCCGCAATGGCATCCACATCATGGACCTGACCCAGACCGTTCCTATGCTGGACCAGGCTCTGACAGCCGTACGTGACACCGTTGCAAAAGGCGGCCGCGTTCTCTTCGTTGGCACCAAGCGTCAGGCCGCAGCGCCGATCGCAGATGCCGCAGAGAAATCCGCGCAGTATTTCATGAACCACCGCTGGCTCGGCGGCACGCTGACCAACTGGAAAACCGTTTCCCAGTCCATCAACCGTCTGAAAGAGATCGACGAGAAACTGGCATCCGGCGCAGAAGGCCTGACCAAGAAAGAGCGTCTGGGCATCGAGCGCGACCAGGAGAAGCTGCAAGCCTCTCTCGGCGGCATCCGCGACATGGGCGGCGTTCCTGACCTGCTGTTCGTCATCGACGTGAAAAAAGAAGCACTGGCGATCGCCGAAGCCAACAAACTGGGCATCCCAGTTGTGGCTGTGGTTGACACCAACTGCTCCCCAGACGGCGTTGACTACATCATCCCAGGCAACGACGACGCATCCCGCGCGATCTCCCTGTACTGTGACCTCGCAGCCCGCGCAGCGCTGGACGGCATGACCGCACAGCTGGGCGCAGCTGGCGTGGATCTCGGCGAATTCGAAGCTCCGGTTGAAGAAGCCGTGGCCGAAGAAGCCGCAGCAGACGCGTAAGCGACGTTGCAAATCTGACATGGGGGCAGGGTACACCCGCCCCCACATTCCCAATTCTGACGAGGAGAGCCTAAGATGGCGATCACAGCAGCAATGGTTAAAGAACTGCGCGAGATGACCGGCGCAGGCATGATGGACGCGAAAAAAGCGTTGACCGAAACCAATGGCGATCAGGAAGCAGCAATCGATTGGCTGCGCACCAAAGGTCTGGCGAAAGCGGCCAAGAAATCCGGCCGTACCGCTGCCGAAGGTCTGGTGGCTGTCACTGTTGAAGGTGGCAAAGGTGTTGCGGTTGAGGTGAACTCCGAAACCGACTTCGTTGGCAAAAACGCGGACTTCCAGTCCATGGTTGCCAAAATCGCTGGCGCAGCGATCAACGTTGCTGACGTTGACGCGCTGAAAGCAGCGGATCTGGGCGGCAAAACCGTTGAAGAAACCGTAACCGACGCTGTTGCCACCATCGGTGAAAACATGTCCGTGCGCCGCATGGCGTCCGTAGAAGGTGACGTTGTGACCTCCTACGTGCACAACCCAGCGACCGACGGCATGGGCAAAATCGGTGTTCTCGTGGCGCTGAAAGGCGGCGACGAAGCATTCGGCAAGCAGGTTGCCATGCACATCGCAGCGGCCAACCCTCAGGCCCTGGGCGAAGCAGACCTCGACCCAGCCATCGTTGAAAAAGAGAAAAACGTTCAGATCGAGATCGCACGTGAATCTGGTAAGCCAGAGCAGGTGATCGAGAAGATGATCGTGGGCCGCATGAAGAAATTCATGTCCGAAGTGACCCTGCTGGGCCAGAACTTCGTGATCAACCCTGACCTGACCGTTGAAGCAGCTGCCAAAGAAGCAGGTGCGGAAATCGTTGGCTACGTCCGCATGGAAGTGGGCGAAGGCATCGAGAAGAAAGAAGAAGACTTCGCAGCAGAAGTGGCCAAAGCCGCTCAGGGCTAAGCCCCTCTGAAGTCGACGACTTTGAACGCCGCACACTCTGTAGTGTGCGGCGTTTTTTTGTGTCTGTTTATTAATCTCAGCTCTCGGCCAACTGCGCTTCTTTGGCAGCACTAAAACCGAAAAAGGGGCCCGCATCCGGACCCCCTATAAGAACAAGCATCAACGATTGATCTAAGCTGCTGCGCTGTGCCCATTGGCAAGTGATCTGTCGCTCACAACCACCGCGTCTTGCTCAATTTCGAAAACAGCCAGATGCGCGATGAGCTCTTCAGAGTTGTCCTCAAGCGTGGCGCAGTGCTGTTGGGTCTGCTCAACCATCTCTTTGTTCTGTTGCGCGACACGATCCAGTTGCTCGATGCCAGTGCTGACATCTTCAATCGTGCTGGATTGTTGGTCCACGACCTGTGCGATTTCTTCAACCATATCGGAGATCCCGCCAACCTTGTCAGCAATGCTCTTAAGCTCGTCACCCATGCGGCCAACCAAATCAACGCCTTCCGTAACCTGGCTCGAACTGAGCGCGATGAGGTCTTTGATCTCCTGCGCAGACTCAGTGGATCTAAGGGCCAGCGAACGTACCTCAGAGGCGACAACCGCAAATCCACGACCAGCTTCACCTGCCCGAGCGGCTTCCACCCCTGCGTTCAACGCCAGCAAATTGGTTTGGAACGAAATATCCTCAATCACCGAAATGATTGCCGAAATCTGGTTCGAAGAACCTTCGATCTTCGACATCGAGTTCACGGCCATCGACACAATGCCACCGCTCTGATCTGCTTCTTTGCGTGCTTCGGATACGATACGTTCGACCGAGCGCGCGTTTTTCGACGCTGATTTTGCGCTGATGGTCAGATCCTCCATCGCGGAGGTCGTTTCATCCAATGTGGACGATTGGCTTTCTGTACGCTGTGCAAGTTCCTGTGATGCACCGGCCAATTCAGAAGAGAAGTGTTTCACAGACTCAGAATTGCGATGAATTGCGCCCAAAAGCGTGTTCAACTTCTCTGCCGAGGTGTTGAAGTCTTTGCGAAGCACATCCATGGCGCCAGCAAACGCATCATCCAGACGATAGGTCAAATCGCCCTTGGAAAGCTCTTTCAGCCCCATGCCAAGTGCGGTCACAACGGTCTCCACCTGGCGCGCATTCTCGCGGATCTCTTCTTCTTTGCGCTGATTACCCTCAATCGCCTCTCGAAGCGATGAAACCACTCGTGCCAACGCGCCAATCTCGTCTTTTCTCTGTCCAAGACTTTCATCGGCAGTCACATCACCTTCAGCCATGCGCCCCAAGAGTGCCTGAAGATGTGATACTGGGCGGGTCACCGACAGCGTTACGTATCGCGCAGCGAACACAGAAAGTGCGACAGCCGCCAAGAGAATGAGCGTCACATGCAGACCAAAGCTGTCAAGCGAGGCAGTGACAGTCGAACCGGCAGAATGATTGGCCGCTTCTTCGAAATCAATGAACTCATTGATCACATTCAACCAGTCCGAAAACAGCGGAGAGACTTCTTGCAACAGAGTAATCGCCTGCGCTTTGTGTCGCGGATTTCCTGAAGAGATTTTGTTGATGATTTCATCAACCAACGGATTGGTCTCCGCTTGAACCAGCGCAATACGCGCTGCGATTTCTTTTTCTTCAGGGCGCACGGTGGCCGTGTCCGCCAATAGCTTTTCGAGCTGCTTTTCATTTTCAGCATAAGTGGCAGCCAAAGCATCGATCAGCGCAACCTGCGCATCGCGATCTGGGCCCGCCTGCAACAGCACCACATCCCGAATAGCAATGGCGCGGTCGTGAACGCTGCCGCGAAAATTGATTGCATGGCGTTGTTTGACCGAATTGACTTCGTTGATTTGCGCGAGTGTCTCGCGCGCTGCTTCAACGCGCCAGACCGCGACAATGGCAAGCCCCACCATAAGGGCAAGCATAAAGGCAAAGGTCACTGACAAACGGGCACCGATGGCGAGATTTTTCATCTCTGTCTCCAATTCAGGTGAATTCATGTCGATGGCCATCCCCGCCATCGCTTTTGTAAGGAGCTAAATCTGAGATCAGGCATAAGAAACCGTTAAAATGCCCTATGAAACTACAACTCACACCGCATTAGACTGCAGCCGAGTTGCCCTCGATTTCAGGGCAATTTGAGGCACGCGTCGCACGTGGATGACATTGGGTTAACAGCAGAGTAGGGCGCATATACGCGCAACTTCTTGTCGCACAACGGTGATAAGAGGCCCTGTTTCAATCAGGCCGACTAAGGCAGACTGATCAATGCCCACATAAAAAACGGCGCCACCAAACGGTGACGCCGCTCTTTCCACGGCCTCCAAAACATGGGGATGGGGAGGCCACCGAAATTGTTAGCTTATGGCCAAAATAAACCTAAGCTAACGTCCGGGTTGTGTACCGGTCGACACGGAGAGCCTCGAAATTACGAAGATCAGCGCCGATATGTTCCAAGGCCAAAGCCACCACTCACGGAACAATTCGATATTGCCATTCTGACAAATAACCAACAAGTCAGGGATACCATACTAATGACGCTATAATGCGTCAGTTTTGGCCTTCAAGCAAGTAAATTTGTCGCATGAACGAAGCCTTGAGCAAAGCCTGGGCTGTGGTCTCCACATTCATGGCGTCTCGGGCCAGCCGCAAATGCTTCTCAACTGTCGCGGGAGTGCGGCCAATCAGCAGTGCAATATCCTGAATGGTTTTGCCATCGCCAACCCATTCCAGCACTTCTCTTTGACGATTCGTCAGTTCCCGTTCCGGATTTTTGTAGGGCAGGGACTGGATCTTCAGATGCGCCACATTATTGAACAATGAAATCTCGCGGCCATGTGTTTCCCAAAGTTCGTCAACTTCGTATTGCGCCAGGTCAGAGCGCGCGCCAAGTGAGATCGCGCCCTTGTGGCGCGATGAAACCGTCGGGAAACTCACGGTGTAGCCAGCGTGCAACCCAAACTGTTGGTTCACCTGATACACTTGGATTTGTTTTTCGGTTAAATTGCCCGCTGCAAAGGCGTTCTGGATGATACTCCAACTCTGTGCGCCTGCGTTATCAAGTGACCACTTCATCATCGGGCCGTCAAAGTACAGGCCTTCACCGATGTATTTATCCAGATAGGCACGCTCATGATTGGAGAGAATGAAAAAGTCTTCAACATCACCCAATGACATGCCGCTGCGATAGTTGGTGTAGCCATAGATGATTTTGTCAAAACCATAGGTTGCCATCTTGGCGCAGTGCAGTTCCCAAAGCGCCTCAAGGCTGGTCTGGTTCATTACAGTTTCGACGTAGTCCAACGCTTCGTCCATCAGTGCATCCACAATACAACGGCGCAATCAAGTACAGCACAGAGGAAATCTGGTGCGCTTGTCGGCAAGTTTACAACTGTCGTCAGGTTCGTTCATCCCCACGAACTAATCCTAAAGGTATCGTAAATCTTTCCTAAGTGTCCAGAGGGGTAAGATAGTTGTTTTGACCATTTGGTTTAATGACATAATACCAATTATAAGACTTAAGGATTGACTACTAAAATACTAATTCCCACCCTCGCTAAACGAAAAACGAGCTCACTTTCAATGCGTTGCGAGGCACATCCAATGCGCCTCGTACCTCTCGTCAAATGTGGCGCCTATCCAAGCGCATAACCGGCGCCGCGCACCGTGCGCAGCGGGTCATTGCCCCCATGCACACACAGCGCTTTGCGCAGACGACCGATATGTACATCTACCGTGCGGCTGTCGACATAGATGTCGCGTCCCCAAACCCGATCCAACAGCTGTTCACGGCTCCAGACACGACCAGGCTTTTCCATAAACGTAGCCAGCAGACGAAACTCTGTCGGCCCAAGCCGCAACGCTTCATCAGAGCGTGTCACCCGGTGAGTTTCGGCATCCAAAATGATGTCTTCATATGTGAGCGTCTGGCCAACCGACGACGGACGCACGCGGCGCAGCTGGTTACGCACCCGTGCCATCAGCTCCATCACTGAATACGGTTTGACAACATAGTCATCAGCGCCGGTTTCAAGCCCACGCACACGGTCAACCTCTTCAGACCGCGCCGACAACATGATCACCGGAATGTCTTTGGTCTCCGCGCGTGTTTTCAGACGCCGACAGATTTCGATGCCAGATGTGCCCGGCAACATCCAATCCAGCACGATGATGTCAGGCTGCACCTCCTGCACCATCAACAGCGCTGTGTCGCCATCCGCGGCGGCCTCCACGTCAAACCCTTCGGCCTGAAGGTTGTAACTCAGAACTTCACGCTGTGCCGGTTCATCTTCTACGACGAGAACGGTGGGATGATCTTTGGCCATCTTCTTTGCCTCTCTATCTCTCTTTAGGCCTCAAGCCGTGTGGCTTTGGGGCGCGCCTCTTCAGGCATGGAACCGGTCACCAGATAAATCACCTGCTCGGCAATTGCGGTCACATGGTCGCCCATGCGCTCGGTGTTTTTTGCCATGAAATGCAGGTGCATACAGGGAGTGATGTGGCGGGGATCTTCCATCATGAACGTCAGGAATTCACGGAACAGCGCATTGTACATCTGGTCAATGCTCTGATCACGCTCAAGCACGTCTTGTGCCAGCGCCACGTCGCGCTGAATAAAGGCATCCAGCACATCTTTCAGCATCAGCTGCACTTCCTGCGCCATCCGCCGCAGAGAGCCATGCGCGCCCTCAATCTGTTCCATATGCACCAGCACCGCTGTGCGTTTGGCCATGTTCTTGGCGTAGTCGCCAATACGCTCAAGGTTGCCAGCGATTTTCATCACAGACAGCACAACGCGCAGATCGACCGCCGCAGGCGCACGCAGCGCAATCAGATTGGCGCAAAGCTCATTGATCAGGTCTTCAAGCGCGTCAACGGCCTTGTCACCTTGCCGCACTTCAGCAGCCAGCTCTTCGTCACGGTTCTGCATGGATTTGGCCGCATCGCCAATCGCCGCCTCAACCAGGCCGCCCATTTTCATCACATGCGCCTGAATGCCTTCGAGGTCGCGGTCAAAGGCGGAAGCAATATGTTGATCGTTCATAATACGGTCTCCTTAGCCGATCCGGCCAGTGATATAGCTTTCAGTGCGCTCGTCTTTTGGGTTGGTGAAGATCTGCGAGGTGTCGCCAAACTCCACCAGATTGCCCAAATGGAAAAACGCGGTTTTCTGGCTGACACGCGCGGCCTGCTGCATGGAGTGCGTCACAATCACCACGGAATACTGGTGGCGCAGCTCATCAATCAGCTCTTCCACCTGCGCGGTGGCAATCGGGTCCAAAGCAGAGCACGGCTCATCCATCAGCAGCACTTCAGGCTCAGTCGCCACAGCGCGTGCAATGCACAGACGCTGTTGTTGACCACCGGACAGCCCCGTGCCCGGCGCATGCAGACGGTCTTTCACCTCATCCCAGATTGCACCACGGCGCAGGGATTTCTCCACGATCTCGTCCAGATCCGCCTTGTTCTTGGCCAAGCCGTGAATACGCGGGCCATAGGCGATGTTGTCGTAAATCGACTTGGGGAACGGGTTTGGCTTTTGAAACACCATGCCGACTTTCGCGCGCAGCTGCACCGGATCGACGCGTTTGTCATAGATGTCTTCGCCATCAATCAGGATGTCACCTTTCACACGGCATACATCAATTGTGTCGTTCATCCGGTTGATACAGCGCAAGAATGTGGATTTACCACAACCCGATGGGCCGATGAAAGCCGTCACGGCCTTCGCATCAATCTCGACGTTCACGTCTTTGATGGCATGGGTGTCACCATAATAAACCTGCACGTTGCGGGCGGAGATTTTGGTTGCGTTCTGGTCCACGGCGGCCCCCAGTTCAGCTTGGTCATACATATTGTTCAATCCTTTGCTTACCAACGGCGCTCAAACCGGCGGCGCAGGATAACTGCGAGAGTGTTCATTGAGATGAGGAAGATCAACAAAATGATGATCCCGCCCCAGGCGCGTTCATAGTAAGCTGGGTCAGCGCGCTTCGCCCATTCGTAGATCTGTGCCGGCATGGCAGAGTTCGGATCCAGCAGGCCGCTGGCAATACCGTCCGGCGCGTTGGACGCGATATAGCCCACCATCCCGATCAGCAGCAGAGGTGCTGTTTCACCGAGTGCCTGCGCAAGACCAATGATGGTGCCGGTCAGAATACCCGGTGCAGCCAGCGGCAGCACATGGTGGAACACCGATTGCATTTTAGAGGCCCCTACCCCCAGCGCCGCATCACGGATGCTTGGTGGCACAGATTTCAGCGAGGCACGGGTCGAAATGATGATGGTTGGCAGCGTCATAAGCGTCAGCACCAAACCACCGACCAGCGGCGCGGATTGCGGCAGATGCATGAACTGGATGAACACCGCGAGACCCAAGATACCAAACACAATGGATGGCACAGCCGCGAGGTTGGAAATGTTGACTTCGATCAGATCTGTCAGGCGGTTCTTAGGCGCAAATTCTTCGAGATAAATCGATGCGGCCACCCCCAACGGCAAGGCAAGGAACAGCACCACAAACATCATGAACAGAGAGCCCAGCATGGACACACCGATCCCGGCTTGCTCCGCGCGGCTTTCGGATGCATCCGCACCAAAGATGAAGGCCGGGTTGAAGGTTTTGGCAACCACGCCCGCTTCCAGCAGCCCATCCACGATGTCGAGGTGCTCGGCGTCGATGTTCTTGTCGCGTGCCAGATGCTCACGTTTCACACGGTCTTTCAGATAGCCATCCACACGGCTCGACGCGAGGAACTTGAACTCCACCGTCTGACCAATCAGTGCCGGGTTTTCGATCACCGCCGCACGCACTTGGCCCGCAGCAGACGCTGAAATCAGCGCCTTCATCTCTTTGGATTTGGTCAGCGGTGTCTCGATACCTGCCTTCTGCACTTCGGCAAGAACAGCTTTTTGAATCAGCGGGTTATAGCCAAAAGTTGACACTTTCTTAATGTCATCAATGTTGCGGTTGCCCTTTTTATCGAGCTTGGCCTCATCCAGATAGACCGGCACGGTCAGGAAGGTCTGCTGAAACGCGCCCAGACCACTGGTCAGGATCGCAAACAGCAGCACAAAGAGGAACGTGATACCGGTGGCAATGGCGGCCACGCCATAGGCGCGAAACCGTTTCTCTGCCGCATTGCGCTTTTTGGTGCGCGCATCCAGCGTGGTCAGAGAGCCAGACTGCGGCTTTGCGCCATCGGTGGGAAGGCTTGCGTCGGTCATTCGTACTGCTCCCGGTACTTACGGACGATGTAGAGCGCGAAAACATTCAGCGCCAAGGTCAGAACAAAAAGGGTGATCCCAAGGGCAAAGGCCACCAGGGCTTCTGGCGATGCAAAGTCAGAGTCGCCTGTCAGCTGAGAGACAATCTTGGCGGTCACGGTGGTCATCGCTTCAAACGGGTTGAGCGAAAGCCGGGCTGCGGCCCCTGCCCCCATGACCACAATCATGGTTTCGCCAATCGCGCGACTTGCGGCCAGCAGGATCGCACCCACAATACCCGGCAAAGCGGCCGGCAGGATCACCTGTTTGATGGTTTCAGATTGCGTCGCGCCCAGCCCGTAAGAGCCATCGCGCATCGCCTGTGGCACCGCGTTGATGATGTCATCAGACAGTGAGCTGACAAAGGGGATCAGCATGATGCCCATGGCGATGCCTGCGGTCATCACCGCGCGGCCACCACTCATCCAGCCTGCGCCATCATCGCCAAAGACCGACACCAGAAGCGGCCCAATGGTCAGCAGCGCAAACAGACCATACACAATGGTCGGGATCCCGGCGAGGATCTCCAGCAGCGGCTTGGCAATGCCCCGCACGCGTGGTGTCGCGTATTCCGACAAGTAGATCGCGGCAAACAGCCCAATTGGCACCGCCACCAGCAACGCAATGAAAGAGATATAGAGCGTGCCCCATAGCAGTGGCAGAATGCCCAGCTTGGAGGCGCCCCCCCGGCCAGAGAAGCTCGGCGCCCATTCCAACAGCGTGAAGAAGTCCGCCGCAGGATAGAGGCGGAAGAATTCGGCAGTGTTGAACACCAGAGACAGCACAATGCCGATCGTGGTCAGGATCGCCACAGAGGCTGCCGCGATCAAAAGCGCCAAAATGCCTTGTTCCACGGTGTTGCGCGCTTTGTAGTCTTTGTCGGCCTGCCGAATGGCAAAACCTGCGGCACCAAGGGAGAGAAGCAAAGTAAGCGCTGCAAGGATAAGGCTGCCAGTGCTCGTCATCGTACGATAGGCCTGCGCCGCATGCAGTATCGGCTGGGTGATCGCAGAGGTCACAACCTGCCCGGCCTCTTTCAGGCTGGCAGTCAGCGCTTCAACATCGGCCCCTGCATCAAGAGACAGCTCTTCAGAGATCACGCCAGCAGCCACAGCGTTGTTCAGCCCCTCGGCGGTGCGGCGCACTTCGGCCATCACCAGACCAATGCTTGAGCCTTCTTTGATCTCACTTTCTGGGATCATACCAGCAATGCTGTTTTGAATCACAAGCGGTTGCGCGATCAACCAGACAACGATCAGCCCAAATGCAGGCGCCGTGACTTTCATGAACACGTTCCAGCCATAGTAATTCGGCAGGGAATGCAAGGCGCGCGCGTCACCACCAGCGCTGCTCAGGGCACGCTGTCTCCCAAAAACAAAGCCGACGATCGAAATCGCCAGCACAATCACGCAAAGCCAGATAACAGGCATATGTCCCCCAGAAGTCTTTTTCTCAAGACAGATTGGAAAGAGGCGGCGACAGGCGCCGCCTCAGATGTTTTATCGACTTAACAGTCGGGATCAGCTATCGCCACCCATGGTTTTTTCAGCCGCGACTGCGTCCTGAGTTTCAACCAGCGCAGGGTCGGATACGAGGCCGTACTCAGCCAGAGGGCCGTCTGGGCCTGCAATCTCGTCAGCGACGAAGAACTCAGCGTATTCTTTCAGGCCAGGGATCACGCCGATGTGCGCTTTCTTCACGTAGAAGAACAGCGGGCGGGACACTGGGTATTCACCGGTGGAGATGGTTTCGGTGGAAGGCTCAACGCCTGCCATGGTCGCCACTTTCAGCTTGTCGGTGTTGTTCTCATAGAACGCCAGACCAAACACGCCGATGCCGTTTGCGTTGGCGTCGATAGACGCCAGGGTCTCGGTGTAGTCACCGTCGATGTCCACGGCGCGGCCATCAGACATCACTTCCAGACATGCGTCTTCTGCATCGTCCTCAGACATGCCAGCCGCCATCATCGCTTCAAAAGCGCCAGTGGCTTCACAGCCAGCTGCAACCACTTTCTCTTCAAACACTTCACGGGTGCCGTGCTTAGTGCCTGGGATGAAGGCCAGAATGTCTTCCGCAGGCAGATCCGCGTTGAAGTCAGACCATTTCTTGTGTGGGTTATCCACCAGCTTGCCGTCCACCATCACTTTTGGCGCCAGCGCGTTAAAGATGTCAGACTGGGTGAAAGCGGAGTAGTCAGGGCCGTCCAGCTGGGAGGCAAACACGATGCCGTCATAGCCGATGCGCACTTCGATGATGTCAGTCACACCGTTTTCTGCGCAGGCTTTGATTTCTTTATCGCGGATCTTGCGGGAGGCATTCGCAACATCGGTGTGCTCGGTGCCAACACCTTGGCAGAAACGCTTCAGACCAGCAGAAGAGCCACCGGATTCAACAACCGGTGTTGGGAAGTCGAAGTTTTCGCCAAAAGCTTCAGCAACGATGGAAGCATAGGGCAGAACGGTGGAAGAACCGGCGACCTGAACTTGGTCACGCGCCGCAGCAGAGGTGGCGGCAACGGCCGCGATGGCCAGAGCAGAGGCAGTCAGTTTGACAGACATTAGTATAACTCCATGTGTTTAGACTGTTCTGTTTCAGTCTCACAGCGCGGTCTAATGCGCCTGTTCGAAGCTTTTGTGACGGCTATGTAACAGCTGTATGACAGCGGCCAAGAAAATATGTCATTTCGCAAAAAACAATATTGCCAAAAGGTTACTTCAAAGGAAGCAACACATTGAAAACGCTACCTTTACCCAGCTCGCTTTTGATATGCATACGGCCCCTGTGACGGTTAACAATATGTTTTACAATGGCGAGCCCAAGACCCGTGCCGCCCATCTCCCGCGATCTATGAGAATCTATGCGGTAAAAACGCTCCGTCAGACGGGCAATATGCACCGAGTCGATTCCCGGCCCATCATCACGCACCGAAAGCGCATATCCCGGCCCCATCACGCCAACCCCGCTGCGCTTTTCTGCTAGGGTGACCGTGACAGTGGTGCCCGGGCCGCCATACTTCAGCGCATTTTCCACGAGATTCGTGACCACCTGCAAAAGCTGGTCCGCATCCCCAGGCACCACTGCCTCTTCTCGCACCTTGTCATACACCAAGGTGCAACCAGCCTCTTCCGCCATAGGCCCAAGGTTTTGCAACACAGACCGGATCACCTGATCCAGATCGACCGGATCCGTGGGGCGCATTCGCGACACTTCCTCCACACGGCTGAGTGACAAGAGATCACCGACCAGACGATTCATCCGGCTCGCTTCCGCCGACATAATGCCCAGAAACCGATCCTGTGCCTTAGGATCAGCCCGCGCTGGCCCCTGAAGGGTTTCCACAAATCCCAGGATCGCTGTCAGTGGCGTACGCAGTTCGTGGCTCACATTGGCCACAAAATCTCGACGCATCTGATCAAGCTGCTGAACCTCTGTGACATCCTGAAAACAGATCAGCACACCTTTGAAGCTTTGCCCACTGCGCGGCATACTCAATCCGCGCGGGCCGCTTGCTTCAGGGGGCAATGTCACTGGCGCGCAGCTGACATCATAGCGGTGTTCCTGTGGCCCTTCGCTGTGCAGATAAATCGCGCGATGCGTCTCCCCATCCCGCAGACAGTCTTCAACGGCCGCGTTCAGGCTTGGTTGACGAAACACCAAAATCAAGGGCCGGTCATCGTCCGCATGAGGATTCAGTTTCACCGCCGCCGCATTGCCACCCACAATTCTTGCCCGGCTGTCCACCAGAACAGCGGGAAGAGGAATCGCATCCAAGTATGATCTGTAAAATTCGCGCTGCACGTTTGCCTCATATCTTCAAAAGGCCCGGCCAAAACGGCCAGGCACCGTTTGCAGGCTCAAATCTTAGCAACGTAACAGGAATATGACATGCCACCCTATCTAAAGAGAAACTGTCACAAATCGCGATGCGCGAGTCAGATTGCGCGCAGCCCGGACTTATAGCGTAGAAAATTCTCCTGATAATGCAGCGCTGACAAGCGCAGCTTTGCAATCGCCGCCTCATCCAGCTGGCGCACCACCTTTCCGGGCGTGCCCATCACAAGGCTGCCATCAGGGATCTCTTTGCCTTCCGGGATCAGCGCCCCTGCCCCGATCAGACAGTTTTTGCCGATCTTGGCCCCATTCAGGATGATCGCGCCCATGCCAATCAGGCTGTTCTCGCCGATCGTGCAGCCATGCAGCATCACCTTATGGCCAATGGTGCAGCCCGCGCCAATGGACATCGGAAAACCCATATCCGTGTGCAGCACACAGTTTTCCTGCACGTTGGAGCCAGCGCCAACCCGGATCTCCTCATTGTCTCCACGCAGCGTGCTGCCAAACCAGACAGAAGCACCAGCCTCAAGCACCACATTGCCAATCAGATTGGCATCCGGCGCACACCAGCTGTCTTCATCCTGCTGAGGGCGCACCCCGTCCAGTTCATAAATCGGCATCAGGACATCTCCTCAAACTGCATCTGCAACTGGCGCACATGATCCTGCAGCTCTGGCTGCTGAATACGCCGCATCCGCTCCGCTTCCACAATGGTTTTCAGCTTGGCTTCGGTCTCATCCAGATCGTCATTGACCAGCACATAATCATAGTAGCCCCAGTGGCTGATCTCATCCCAGCTCTTGAGCATACGCTTGGCGATCACATCTTCGCTGTCCTGCGCGCGGGTTTCCAGACGGCGGCGCAGCTCCACAATCGACGGTGGCAGAATGAAGATCGACAGCGCATGTTTGCCCAAATCCGAATTGCGGATCTGAATTTCACCTTGCCAGTCCACGTCAAACAGCACGTCCTGACCATTGTTTATGGTGTCCCGCACCGGTCCCGCTGGCGAACCATAGAAATTGCCAAAAACGTGGGCGTGCTCCAGCATCTGCCCTTCGGCAACCTGCGTTTTAAACTCTTCTTCTTTCATGAAGAAATATTCGCGCCCATGCTCTTCACCTGGGCGTGGCGCACGTGTGGTGGCAGAGACCGAAAACTTCAGCCCCGGATCCCAGGCCATCAACCGCCGCGCCAGCGTTGATTTCCCTGCGCCGGAGGGGCTCGACAAAATGATCAAAAGGCCGCGTCTGTTGGTCATGCTCTCATTCCACGTTTTGAACCTGTTCCCGCATCTGATCTATCACAGCTTTGAGGTCCAGCCCAATCCGCGTCAAATCCACCGATTGTGCCTTTGAACACAGCGTATTGGCCTCCCGGTTGAATTCCTGCATCAGGAAATCGAGTTTGCGACCAACCGGGCTGCCTTGGGCAATCAATCCGCGTGCGGCCTCAACATGGGCGCGCAGCCGGTCCAGTTCTTCCATCACATCCGCTTTCACCGCCAATATGGCCAGCTCTTGCGCCACCCGGGTTTCATCCGCACCTTCGGTGTTTTCCAGCACCCGCGCCAAATTGCTGCGCAACGCATCGGCACTCTCTGCCCGCCGCGCTTCCGCCGCCGTCGCGGCCTGCGACGTCAGCGCATCGATTTGCGCCAACTGGTCAAGCAGCACCGTTTGAAGCGCTTGTCCTTCTTGCTGGCGCATGGCCGTAAAACTTTCAAGCAACGCAGGCACCTCTGCCATCAAAGCCGTCAAAAGCGCCTTTGTGTCGGTGTCCTCAGAGGTGGTTTCCATCATGCCACGCAACCCCAAGAGATCGCTCGCTTTAGAGGGCGCCAAAGCGACACCTGCGTCTGCCGCCTGTGCTTCCGCCGCCTTGATCGCCCCCAGCACCGCGGCCAGTTGGCCAGCATTCACCGACAAAGTGCTCTGTTCCTCATTGCGCTGAATACGCAATGACAGGTTCACACTGCCCCGTGCCAGCGCTTTGGACAGCGCCGCTCGCAAAGCAGGCTCAAGCCCCTCAATCCAGTCAGGGAGACGCAGGCGCAGATCCAGCCCCTTCGCATTCACACTGCGCAGATCCCACGTCCAGCTGTGCCCCAGTGCATCACCCTTATGTGACGCGTATCCAGTCATCGACTCCAGCATCTGCACCCTCCTGCGGCTAAGCTGTTGACGCAGCTAAATCTATTCTACTGCGAAGCGCAATGTTAACGCGTTAAAGCGTTAACCATTTCTCGCATTTTTTAGCGCAAACAAAATAAAATATGACATAAGTGATTTACGAGTTGTAAACACTCTCTGTATCGTCAGATAAAATATAGCGAACGAGAGCTTCTACGTACGAGTGCAGACCAATACGAAGGTTTACGGGGAGAAGGTTGTGAGAATTTTTGGAGACGGGAAATCAGGCGCGGCCAAAGTGCACAGCATTGAGGTCATGCAAGAGGTGAAAACCTACTGGGAAAGCCTGCGCAACGGCCACCCAATTCCTTACCGCAGCGATGTGGACCCACGCCGCATTCAGAAGCTTTTGAAACATGCTTTCATTCTGGAACGCATCGCACCGGGCATGGCACGCCTGCGTGTCTCCTGCAACACCCTGTCTGATGTGATGGACATAGACATGCGCGGCATGCCGATGTCTGCGCTGATCAATGGCGCCTCCAGAGACAGCTTTGCCGAGGTGCTGGAGCGCGTCTTCTCCGCCCCTGCGGTTGGACGCGTGGAGCTGACAACACGCCGCAGCTTTGGCCGCTCGGGCCTTCAGGGTGAAATGATGCTCCTGCCGCTGCGCAGCGACTCTGGCGAAGTGAACCGCATTCTGGGCGCAATCACGATTGATGGTGAGCCGACACGCAGCCCACAGCGCTTTGATATGGAAGGCAGCTTCTTGCGCCGCATCGAAATGGGCAGCGAAAAGGCATCGGATCCGATCGCAACAATCTTGCGCCCACAGAAAGTCTCGATGCCGAAATTCGATCCAGCCACGCATTTTGCGCAGGCAGACGAAACACCAACGAAAACAACTTTGGAACCCACCAAACATGCCCATCTGCGGCTGGTGGTCTCCAACACCTAAATCAGAACAAACCGCAGGAGAGCGCTCCTGAGGTTACGGAAAAGGCGGGGTCTACTGGTCATGGCACCTCGCCTTTTTTCGTGTTTTACCCAGAAGAAAACTGCCAAATTCGTCCGCGAAAACCGCAGGTTCATGTAGGTCGAGTGTCGGTTGGGCCTTAGCCCTCCAGATGCAAATACACCCGCCGGTTCTGCCGCCCTTTTTTCTCGATCTTCCCAATCCGCACACGCCCAATCTCGGCGGTGCTTGCCACATGGGTGCCGCCACAAGGTTGCAGATCGACCTGCTCATCGTTTGAGCCAATCCGCACCAGACGCACACGACCCGCACCTTTGGGCGGGGCAACAGACATGGTTTTCACAAGCCCCGGATTGGCCTCAAGCTCCGCATCGCTGATCCAGCTTTCCGAAATCGCAAAATCCTGATCAATCAGCGCATTCAATGCCTCGGTCAGCGCCTCTTTGTCTTCAGGCGCCTCTGGCATGTCAAAATCAAGCCGCCCTTTCTCCGTGCCGATAGAACCGCCCGTGACAGGCAAAGGGATCACCACGGACAGCAGATGCAGTGCCGTATGGACTCGCATGTGACGATGACGGCGCGGCCAGTCGAGCACCTGCATCACCTGCGCCCCAACCGGCGGCAGTTCAGAGGGCTCCGAAGGCACTAGTGCAATGCCGCCTTCCGGCACTTTCACTGCGGTGGCAATCTTCAGGCTTTTGCCATCCCAGCGCAACATGCCGCTGTCACCGGGTTGGCCTCCGCTGGTTGCGTAAAACAGCGTGCCATCCAGCAACACCCCACCCTCAGGTGTGTGCCCCACCACCTCTGCAGATGCCTCTTTCAAATAGGCATCTTTCAAAAACAGCAGCTCGCTCATCGTGCATCTCCCCCATCTGCATCGCCATCCGCATCCAGATCTTCGAAATCAGGTGGTGTCGGTGACGGAATGTCCTGTCCCTTGGGGAGAGCCGCCGCCGTTTCGGGCGATTTGGGTGCGTCACTCTGCAGAACCTCAGGGTTGCGCAACCAAACATCACGCTGCGCAAAGGGAATTTCGATCCCTTCCTCGGCAAACCGCCGCGCGATTTCATGATTCATATCGCTCTTGACGGTCAACACCCAGTTTACATCCCGCAGGATCGCACGGATCTCAAAATCAAGCGAGTCCGCACCAAAACCCTGAAACACCACCGCAGGGCCGGGATTGGCCAGCACCATTGGGTGGGCTTCTGCAATCTCGCGCAAAATGCCCTCAACCCAACGCGTATCCGTGCCATAGGCCACACCAACCGGCACAATCACACGCCCAACCGTGTTGCCGCGTGTGTAATTGGTGACCGTGTTGGACACGAGGTCGGAGTTTGGCACCACAACATCTGTGCGATCAAAGGTTTCAATGCGCGTTGCCCGCACCGAAATATCGCGCACATAGCCCATCTGGCCGTTGACCTCGATCCAGTCCCCTTCGCTCACAGGGCGCTCAATCAACAAAATGATGCCACTGACAAAGTTGGACACAATGGTCTGCAACCCAAAACCAATGCCGACAGACAGCGCCCCGGCAAACAGCGCAATGTTGCTCAGGTTGATGCCAGCAACGCTCAAAGCAACCAAAGCCGCAAGGAAGATACCGACATAGCCCGCTCCAGACACAACTGCGGTCTGGCCGCCGACATCAAGCCTCGTCTTCGGCAGCACATTGTCGCGCAGAAAGCTCTGGATCAGTCGCGTGATCGTATGACCAATCGCATAGACAATGATCAGCAACAGAATGGTTTTTGGGGCCAGCACCAAGTCGCCAAAGGCAAATCCTGTGGTCAGCGCCTCCCAGCCCTGCCGCAAATGCGTGATTTGCGCACCCCAACACAGGGCAAACACAGGTAGCGACAAAATCGAAAGTGCTACGCCCGTCAGCACCGAGCCAAGGGAGCCCTCGTCATCGGAATCTCGTCCACTCAGTGCGGCAAATATTTTCTGGATAACGCGTTGTGCCACCAACAGAAACGCCACCAGAAATACCGAGCGCACACTGGAAAACACAATGTAGCTCGCCCCACGTGTCAGACCACCAAGCGACAGCAATGTCCCGGCAATTGAGACCAGGATCATGTAACGGCTCAGCATATAGATGAGCTGCCCAACGGCGGACAGCGGTGCATCCTCTTCCTTGCGCATCGTTCGGGCATGCCGCGACACCAGAATGGCCAACCGAGACAGAAACAAACCAGCGGCAATGGTGAACAGACAGAACACAACCGCCTCAGTTCCAGCCGTCCAGTTCTCATAACGTGACAGCTGTTGCAGCATTGTGCTCAACGCCAGAATGGCCCCAAGGCCGACACTCGCACGCCGCCCCTTCGCTTTGTCCGCGGCGGTCAGGTTCAATGAGAGCAGCGGGTGCTCAACACGGGAGAAAACACGCTCTCCCAACCACCGCGCTGTCAGCAACTCAAAGGTCATGATCGGCAGGTTCGCCAAAATCACATCGCCTCTCAGCCCAGGCAAATCCGTCGCATAAACCGCTTTTGAAAACGCAAAAACGCCAAGCATCGGCAAAACGACCTGCCCATAAGACAGCAGGAACGCAAAAACCCAGCGCATCGCCGACAGCTCCGGGCGCTGGCGCATCACCAAATTCAGGGCGGCATCGGTCCATTTTGTGCCACGCGACAACAGCACGAAACTGATCGCCAGATAGAACAGCATGGTCGGCAATGAGTGTCTCAACTCATGGCTTTGGCGCTCATGTCGCCAGCCCGACTGAAATTCCAGTGCAACAACCCGGAATGTGTCCAGCACCTGATCTAAGGCAGGCCACCACAATTGCGGATTCAAAGGAATTGGACCAAGCTCCAGCAACATCGCAGCCTGGCGCCCCCTAAGGAGCACATCAATCGATCGGATCAGCTGTTCCGCCTCGCTTGAGGCCAACTCTGCCCGTCGCACAGGCGCTTGAGCCGATGACAGATCCAGCTGCAATTGCCGTCGTTCATCTGCAATATCGTCGGCTTCGCCGCCTTCAGGCACCGGGCCAAGTCGATTGAGTTGTGCTTCAAGCGTGGAGACGGAAATGCGGGTCCGCGAACTCTCCGAATTAAAGGTATCGCGCCACCCGACCAATTGTTCGCGCAGCGTATCCATCGCCGCTTCAGAGGCGCGGTCATTGTCGATCGCCTCTGTGGCGCGGTCCACGACCTTGCGCCACGCATCGTAATCCGGCTCTTGCGCGCCCTGCGCCCAAGCCATTGAAACAAAAAGCGACAGACAGGTCAGCGCTATTGCAAAGTATCGGCTCAGTGCGCGCATGTGCTTATTACGCTCTTAAACGTCTTCAAATACACCCGGAATGCTGGAAGGGCCTGTGTTGCCCAGCCATTCCGGTGTTGGCAGACCTTTTTCTTTCAGGAACGCCGGGTTGAACAACTTGGACTGATAGCGTGTGCCATAGTCACAAAGGATCGTCACAATGGTGTGGCCCGGGCCCATCTCTTTGGCCATGCGCACCGCGCCCGCGATGTTCACACCAGAGGAACCGCCAAGGCACAGCCCTTCTTCCTGAAGCAGATCAAACACATAAGGCAGCGCTTCCTCATCAGAGATCTGATAGCTCATGTCCGGCGTGAAGCCTTCGAGGTTCGCGGTGATACGTCCCTGACCGATGCCTTCGGTGATAGATCCTCCTTCGGATTTCAGCTCACCAGATGTGTAGAAGCTGTGCAGCGCGGCACCCATCGGATCTGCCAGACCGATTTTCACGCCTTTGCCCTGAATGGCTTCCGCCACACCGGCCAATGTGCCGCCTGACCCAACTGCGCAGATAAAGCCATCCACCTTGCCTTCGGTCTGGGTCCAGATCTCAGGCCCAGTGGTCTCGACGTGCGCCTGACGGTTGGCGACATTGTCAAACTGGTTCGCCCAGATCGCGCCATTTGGCTCCGTCTTGGCCAGCTCCGCCGCCAGACGCCCGGAATACCGCACATAGTTGTTGGGGTTGCGATAGGGCGCGGCTGGCACCTGCACCAATTCCGCACCTGCAAGGCGCAGCATGTCTTTCTTTTCCTGAGATTGCGTCTCTGGGATCACGATTACGGTTTTGAACCCCATTGACGCACCAACAAGCGCAAGGCCGATGCCGGTGTTGCCCGCCGTGCCTTCCACAATGGTGCCGCCCGGCTTCAGATCGCCGCGCGCCAGCGCATCTTTGATGATATACAGCGCCGCGCGGTCTTTCACCGACTGGCCAGGATTCATGAATTCCGCCTTGCCGTAAATCTCACAACCGGTCGCCTCGCTCACCTTGTTGAGACGGATCAAAGGGGTGTTGCCGATTGCTTGGGCAAGATCACGGGCAATATGCATGTTGCGCGGTCCTCTTATGGATGTTTGAGAACCTGTGTAGGCAAGGCCGCGCCGGAACTCAAGCGGTCCCGCGCAGGCGATCACGATGCCGTGCCAGCCAAAGCGCCGCCAGCACCAAAGGCGTGTTCACCAATTGCATGGTGTCGACCATCTGCATCAGTTCCTCATAGCTGAAGAGAAACGAGCGGATGTCCTCGGCCTCATGCGCCAGACCTGACACACCCGTGACGTCATCAGGCAGATCTGCAATACCGACATAGATGTCATAAAACTCCGTCGTACACCCGGGCGAGGCGTAGGCATGCGCAACCTCATGTATTTCACCAATCGTCAGCCCCGCTTCTTCCTCCGCCTCCCGCCGCGCCGTATCCTCCGCGGTTTCCGCCGCATCAATCCGCCCTGCAATCGGCTCAAGCTGCCAGGGCAAGGCATCCCCCCGCAAAAACGGCCCCATGCGGAATTGCTCGATCAGCAAAACCCGGTCGCGCACCGGATCATAGGGCAGCAGGATCACCGCATCAGTGGCCACAAAAACCGCACGTTCTACCGGTTCGCTAAAGCTGCCATCGTAGCGCCGAAAGCGCAGGTCCACCTCTTCCAGCGCAAAATACTTGGCATAAGGACGCCGCAGGGACACATCGGTCACATCCGTGCGGTGCATGCCGCCCGGGCTCAGCGCCGTATTGCGGGCCTGTGCGGCCGCCTTCGCCATCGCCCGCGCGCGGATCATTGGCAACATGCGGTCCACTTCGGCCCGGCCGCGCGTGCCAAAATAGCTCATTTCCTCCACCGCGCCAAAAACCGCGGCAACGCCATAGGTGTTCTGCCAATCTGCCAGCGACCACGGCCCATCTGGCGCCCATGCGCTGTCTTCGCTCTTAAACACCTCAGCCGGCTTCAGCACCGCCGCCCCCTCAAGGGTGACATGCACAGGCGCAAGGTCATAGTCAAAGCCGCCTTCGTAATACTCAAGCCGCGCCACATCCGCCTCTGTCAAACCACCCAGCCACAGCCCCTCCGCCGCACTGCCTGCCTTTGATTTGATGATTGGAAAATCCTGCCCCTGCACCGCATAGACCGCGTGGTCCCGCAGGATTGCCGGCGCAATCTGCAAAGCGTCAGAAGGTTTCCCCAGCACAGCCTCAAGCAAAGGCACGTGTCGCAACGTACCATAAACAAAAAGATTTTTCATATGTCAGCCCCAGCGTCGATGCGCAAAATTTGTAAGATATCCACTCACGATCGCCCCAACCACAAGTGTGATCAAAATTGGCGTCGCGCTCAAATACAGCCCATAGTCCAGCGCAATCGTGACCACAGCCTCCATCGCCTCAACAGGCTCATCAAAATGGCGGCGCAGCGCCAGCCGCAACATTTCGATCAATCCAAACAGCGCAAGTCCCCAGAACACGAGCCAGAACACGCCAAGGATACCAAGTTCCAGAGAGCCAACCCTGCCCGCACGGCGCCCCATGATCCGCCATCCAACCAAAACACCAACAGCGGCAGCAATCAGGGTCATATGGCCCGGGTCAGATCCTTCGGGCATCTGAGGCTTTACGAATTCGGCCACCAGCCCGCCAATGAAGGCAAGGCAGATGGCCGCAATCAGTTTGTTAGATGTTGTCATGTACTCGGTTTGGAAATTGTGATCTGTGTTACGTCACAACTTCCACTGTGAAACGCCGCCGCACAAGAGGTTAGATAAAAATTCCACATCCGGCGGAACCTGTCATCAAACCCCATGGGCTGAATGCGATCCCATTGCGCATTAAACGTGTCATACCAGCGCCGCAGCGTTTGACTGTAGCTTTCACCAAACTCAATCGACCCTGACAGAAGAAGCCCCGCCTTGCGCACCTCTTCCTTAAGCGCGGTTGGACTTGGCAACATGCCGCCCGGAAAGATGTATTTCTGAATGAAATCAACACCTTTTCTGTACTCTTCAAAACGGCTTTCGGTGATTGTGATGATCTGCAAAGTCGCCTTTGCACCGGGCTTCAGACGGTCGCGCACCGTTTGAAAATAGACCGGCCAGTACTTCTCTCCGACGGCTTCAAACATTTCGATGCTGGCAATACCATCATAGTGCGCGGTTTCATCGCGATAGTCTTGCAGCTTGAAATCCACCAGATGTGACAGCCCCGCCTTTTCAATGCGCTCCTGCGCATATTTCAGCTGCTCTTCTGATATTGTCAGCCCGGTCACACGCAGCCCGCGCTCCTTGGCGGCATATTCCGCAAAACCGCCCCAGCCACAGCCAATTTCAAGCACATGATCGCCGGGTTTGACGCCCATCTGATCCACCATAGACGCATATTTGGCAATCTGCGCCGCCTCCATGCTCTCTTGCCCGGTTTCAAAGATCGCAGAGCTATAGGTCATCGTGTCGTCCAGCCAGAGCCGATAGAACTCGTTGCCCAGATCGTAGTGATAGCTGATGTTTTTCTTGGCCTGAGATTTGGAATTGTTGTTCATCCAATGGCGCATGCGCTCATAAGCACGCACGAAGAACATACCGGGAAACCCATCATAAAGTGCGTCATTGTCCGCGCGCAGAAAATCGAAAAACGCCTGCAGATCCGGACTGCTCCACCAGCCTTCCAGATAAGCTTCAGAAAACCCAAGTTCCCCCTCGCGCATCAGGCGGCCAAAGGTATCTCCGTTGTGAACATGCATCTCACAAACCGGCCCGGGTTTGGGGCCCTCTGCGCGGAACACGCGGCCATCCTCCAAAACAAAATCAATCCGGCCGTGATTGATCTTTTGCGCCGTGGCAAAAACGGCTGAAAAATAGCGCGGTAAGTTGGCCTCACCTTGTGTCGAAGTCAGGATCATCGTTCCCCCTCCCCTTTTGTGTAGTCTGAATCCTAGGCGCAGAAACCGCCTAGCGGCAAGAAATTATTGAGTTTTGAAAGCCTCATACGCGGCCAAGGCGCGCGCACGCCCTTCGGGCAGGCTGACGATCGGTTGCATCTGTGGGCGCGTAAAACTGGCTTCCCAGCTGACGGGCATGGCCTGAAAAAACGTCTGCGCTGTAGCGCTGCCTTCACCGTCTTTGTGGCTGAACCAACGCCTGCGATAGGTCTTCTCAGGATCAAACTTGTCTGCCTGCGTGTCAGGGTTGAAGATCCGAAAATAAGGCGCTGCATCGGGCCCACAGCCCGCAACCCACTGCCACCCCATCGCGTTTGACGCAGGATCCCAATCGATCAAGCACTCGGCAAACCACTTGAGGCCAAGCTTCCAATGCATCCGCAAGTGCTTTGTCAGATAGCTGGCCACAATCATCCGTGCGCGATTGTGCATCTTTCCGGTGATGTAGAGCTCACGCATGGCTGCGTCCACCACAGCCACGCCTGTACGGCCCCGGCACCAGGCCTGAAAATGCGGATGATCGGGATCCTCAGACCATTCAAACTGATCCCAGCCATCGCGCCAATTTGCATGCGGAAGCTGCGGAAAATGCCACAACAAGTGCCAGGCGAATTCGCGCCAAACCACTTCTTTGAGGAAATGTTCCGCCCCTACTGCCCCCTGCTGCATCGCCCGGTGCCCACCATGCCAGAGCTGCGCAGGGCTGACCTCGCCAAATGTCAGCGCATCTGACAAATCCGAGGTCGCCGCACGATCCAGAAAATCTCGTGCCACTTGATACGCGGCGACCTTTTCTTCCAGAAACGTCGAGAGTTTGGCCTGCGCGGCGGCTTCCCCAGCCTGCACATGCGCCGCCACAACCGCAGCACCACGTCGCATGTCTTTTGACAAACCCCACGCGCTCAGGGTCTCACTCTGCGGCCAAACCGATGGTGCCTTCAGATCAGGGGCACGCAATGGCGCGTCCACCACACGGCTGCGCACGGCCTTCCAAAATGGCGTATACACCCGATAGGGCATGCCCTGACCTGTCTGGACCGTCCACGGCTCAAACAGAAGGGTCCCTTCAAAACTCTCAGCTGACAGACCTGCCTGTTTGAGCGCGGCTTTCACCTCGGTGTCACGCGCCACCCAATCAGGTGCATAGGCGCGGCTCCAGTGTACTGATTTTGCGCCCACCTCTTGGGCAAGCTGCAACAGAACGTCGGTCGCGCGCCCACGGCGCAGGATGAGCTGCATCCCACGCGTTTCCAGATCCGCGGCCAGCGCTTCTAGTGACATCTCAAGCCGCTGCTTGGAAGCCGCGCCGAGCCCGCGCACCTCGTCATCCAGCACAAACACTGGCACCACAGGCCCCCGTTCCGCCGCGGCTGTCAAAGCGCGGTTGTCACTCAGTCGCAAATCGCGTCGAAACCAGTGAATCGTTGCCGTGTCTTGGGTGTGGTTCTGCGCCAAAGTCTTGAGGTCCTGTCCTGTATTCTTCTGATTTTACGGGACATTACCAAAGTCAGATCACACTTTGGATCACAAAATCGCGTCCAATGCCTCAATCAGCTGCGCCACTTCTTCTTCTGTGGTGTAATGCACAAAACTGACCCGCAGCACGCCGTGCTCTGCATCCACATTCATACCCTTCAGCGCCCGCACCGCGTAAAAGTCTCCGCCCCCAGCCATAATACTGTGCTGCGCCAGACGCTCTGCCAGAGCCGCACCCGGTGCCTGCGCCACCAACGCAACAGTGGGCGCCCGGTCTGCTGCAACATCCGGCCCCAGCAGACGCACAGAGTTGCGCGCCGATGCAAAGTCCAACAAAGGCTGCAAAAGTTTGGTCTCATGGCTGCGCATCAACCCATGCACCGCTGCCCCGGTTGCCGCCATCGTCTCGCCCAGCACACCATGATGCGCCGCAAGTGCTTCAAAATAGTCCACCATACCGGCGCAGGCCGCAACCTGCGCATGATCGGGACCGGCCGGTGTGAATTTCTTATAAAGCGTATCGGCGTTGAAGTAATGCGCCTGATTGGGCAACAGCTCCCCAAGGCTGCGCCGCATCACCATGATCCCCTGATGAGGGCCATAGGTCTTATAGCTGGAAAACAGATAAATATCAGCGCCCAACGCCCCCACATCTGGCAAGCCATGCGGCGCATAACTCACGCCATCCACGCAGACAAAAGCACCAGCCGCATGGGCCAGCGCCGTGATCTCCGCCACCGGATTGATCTCTCCAATCACATTGGAGCAATGCGGAAAACACACCAGTCGCACCCGGTCATCCAGCAGCTCTGCCAGCGCCTCAAGATCCAGATGCCCGGTCTCAGGATCCACACGCCATTCGCGCACGTCGATCCCCTCGTCCGCCAGCCTGCGCCAGGGGCCACTGTTGGCCTCATGATCTTGATTGGTCACAACGATGGCATCGCCGGGATCCATCCATTTGCGAAATGCCTGCGCTAAAACATAGGTGTTCTGCGTGGTTGAGGGCCCGAAAGACACTTCATCGGTGCCAACCCCCATCAGGCCCGCAAGACGGCTGCGCGCCTCATCCATCTCTGCCCCAGCAAGCTCAGAGGCGCGGTATGGCGCATAGGGTTGCACTTTGCGCTCGCGGTAGAACCGCGTCAGACGCTCAATCACCGGGGCACAGGTATAGCTGCCCCCGGCGTTCTCAAAAAATGCCTGACCGCGCAGGGTTTCCTCAGAAAACGCCGGGAATTGGCCGCGCACAAAATCGATATCAAGCATCTGTTGTCTCCTCCATCACTTAGGGCGGAGAAGAGCGCTGATGTAAGGCGAGGTCAAGCGTGGAAACACACGCAATGGCGTCGCTTAGGCCAAGGCTGCCCGGATCTTGTCTGCCTGCGCCTTCAGCACGTCAAAATCCGCCATCGTGCCAGGCGGGCGCAAGCCCACACCCTCATGACGCGGCAACACGTGGTAATGCAGGTGGAACACCTCCTGCCCACCGGCGGCTTCATTGAACTGCTGCACCGTGACCCCTTCGGCGTCAAACGCCTTCATCACCGCATGTCCCATCTTCTGCACCGTGTTCAGACAGGCCGACAGCTGCGCAGGCGTCGCATCCAGCATATTGCGGCAAGGCGTCTTGGGGATCACCAAGCAATGGCCATCCGCGCGTGGCATGATGTCCATGAACACATAGGTGTCTTCATCCTCATAGAGTTTCTCGCTTGGGATCTCGCCCCGCAGGATCTTCGCAAAAATATTGTCGGTGTCATAAGCCATGGCCACGCCGCTCCGCTGTGGTGGTGTTCGTCGGCCGCCAAGGTGCCTTTGCCATTCCCGGAGTGCAAGCCGAATTGCAGCGACCTGCACCGCCGGATCTGGTCCGTTTGTCACGCCCGATGGTCAGAAACTCATCCGAGCATCCGCCGCCATCATCGCCGCCGCCATCGCACCGGGTTTGGCCACACCAACCCCCTCCAGAAGGATCTCCGGCCCCTGCCCCCGTCCGGGCAGATACAGGGCGCAGACCTCAACCCTTGCACCGGGCATGGTCATGATCTTTTGCATCAGCCCCTGCGGGCTCACATCCATCGGCGGTTGCCCCGCTGTGGCGCTCTTCGGCGCATCTTTCAGCGCCAAATCGCCCCCGGCATCACACAACAGCACATGCGGAGCTGCCCCCTGTTGCGCCGCCTGCAACGTCAACACCATCGCCATCAACTGCGTCTGCGGTGCGGCCTCTGTCAGAATCGTCACCAGCTTGGGCGCCTCCTGCGCTGAAACAGCCCCGGCACAGAGGCAGAGCGCAGCGGCAGTATTGGCGAGTATGGTTTTCAATCGGGTCACAATGGCATCCTTTCATCCATAAATCAGATAGAGGCCCGCAGCGGAATGTTGCGGTGGCCTCTCTGGATGTCACAGCACCACAGGGCGATCTCAGCGCCTTTGATCCAAATCATATACATTCACTTAAGTGAATATGATTCTCCCTAAAAAAGAAAAGGCACCCCCGAAGGGATGCCCAAAATGATCAAACTTCGCGTGTGTTAGGCGTTTACGTCCACCACGACACGACCCTGAACCTGACCTTTCAGAATATCTGCGCCCAATTGCGGCAGATCCGACAGGGTTGCAGGCTTCACCATCGCTTCCAGCTTCTCCATCGGCAGATCGCTGGCAATCCGCTGCCAGGCGCGCACGCGGTCTTCATAAGGGCGCATCACAGAGTCGATGCCCAAGAGGTTCACACCGCGCAGCAGGAAGGGGATCACGGTTGCAGGCAGACCTGCGCCACCAGCAAGACCCACAGCAGCAACCGAGCCGCCATATTTCATCTGGCCCAGCACCCGCGCAAGCATTTCGCCCCCAACGGCGTCAACACACCCGGCCCATGTCTCTGTTTCCAGCGGGCGTTTCACGGTTTCATTTAGCTCTTCGCGGGCCACAATCTGGCTCACGCCCAGCGATTTCAGATAGTCAGCTGTTTCCGGACGCCCGGTGACACCGGCCACCTCATAGCCGAGGTTGGCCAAAATCGCGACCGCCACAGAGCCAACGCCGCCCGCCGCACCGGTCACCAGAACCGGGCCTTTGTCTGGGCTGACCCCATGATCTTCCAGCGCCATCACCGATAGCATGGAGGTAAAGCCAGCGGTGCCCACAGCCATGGCCTGTTTGGTGCTCAACCCTTCAGGCAGCGGCACCAGCCAATCCGCTTTTACACGGGCTTTCTGGCCATAGCCGCCCCAGTGCACTTCGCCCACGCGCCAGCCGGTCAACACCACCTTGTCGCCAGGCTTGTAGCGATCATCCTCAGAGCTCTCCACAGTGCCTGCAAAGTCAATGCCCGGCACATGCGGATAGTTGCGCACCAGCCCGCCACCTTTGGCTGACAGGCACAGCCCGTCTTTGTAGTTCACCGTGGAATATTCCACCGCAACCGTCACATCGCCGGCTGGCAGCTGGCTCTCGTCCATTTCCTGAATGGCACCGCTTGCAAGGCCATCTTCGCCCTGTGTCATCACCAATGCTTTAAACATCTCATCTCTCCTAACGTTCACATCAAGCGCCCAAGGCGCATGTCATTTCCGGTTTCTCATTCTCAAAATATCCCCGCCGGAGGCATCTTTCCCCGCCGCGGGCGTCAGTTCCAGAAGGCTTCCCAGACGGTTGCCGCGCGCACCCCATCCGGCGTCACAACATCCAGTTCCGTGCCACTGTTCCAATGGGTCATGCGGATCATGCCAATGGCCACATTGGTGTTGAAATCAGGCGACCAGGCTGCACTGCTGATATTGCCGACATGCTGATCTCCATCCATCACCGGCCAAAGCTGATCACACCGTGCCACGGCATCACCGTGAATTTCCACCGGTCGGATCTGGCGCACCGGCCCTTCCTGCGCCACCCGCAACAGCGCATCACGCCCGACACAGCCAATCGCGGTGTTGGTGTTACAGAACCGCCCAAGCCCACATTCATGGGGCGTGTTGTCGTCCGTCATGTCATTGCCATAACTCAGCAATCCGCCCTCAATCCGCTCAATCAGATTGGGACAGCCCGCATGCACATCCAGATCTTTGCCCGCTTCCATCAGGGCGTTCCACAGCGGCATGCCGATGTCGCTGCCGTCGACGTAGATTTCAAAGCCGCCCTGTTTGGAGTAACCCGAACGTGCCACCACCAGATTGCGGCCCTGAAAATCAAACCAGCCAAAACGGAAGAATTTCACGTCGCGGATCTTGTCGCCAAACACCCGCGCCATCAGCTCTTCAGCCTTGGGACCTTGCACCGCCAGCGGGCTCACATCTGGCTCATCCACCAGCACATCCAGACGATAGCCATAGGCAATGCCCTTGACCCAGAACAGCAGATCGCTGTCCGCAATCGAAATCCACCAGCGGTCCTCGGCCAGCTTGACCGCCACCGGATCATTGAGCATGCCACCGGTTTCATCCACGATTGGAACATAGAAACACTGCCCCGGCAGCATCGCCCGCAAGTCGCGCGGGGTCAGCATCTGCATCAGGCGACCGGCATCCGGCCCACGCAGCTCCACCTGACGCTCACAAGCCACATCCCAGACCTGCACAGCCGTCTTCAGGTGACGATAATCTTCCTCAACGGAGCGAAACACCGTCGGCAGCAACATCCGATTGTACACCGTATAGGCTTTGACTCCAGCGGCCTCGACGCCTTCAGAAAACGGTGTGCGGCGCAAGCGCCGAGATGGGGAAATCAAAGCCATGCCGCACCCTCCGGCAACAACGCCACATCTGTATCGCCAGGATCATGTCCAATGCTGGTCAGCATGGCATGGATTTGGCCACGGTGATGGGTCTGATGGTTGAAAAGCTGCACCACACATTGTGCAACCGGTTTTTGCATATCCGCATTCAGCATCTGTGCATGCCATTTCAGATCGCCTTCCAGATCCTCCGCGCGCAGCGCCTCGGCCCACGCGGCGATCCGCCGGTCCACGGCCAATCGCTCCTCAGACCAAAGTACATAGGTCGCGCAGAGCTCTGCATGCTGCTTGGCAGCCACTTTGGGCCCTGCGCCCCCATCCAGACGGCTGATCCACAGAGTGTCAGCCCACAGGATGTGGTTCAGCGTCGCCATGATCGAGCCAAAAAATGCCCCGCGATCCTGACGCAGCTCTGCATCGCTCAATCTGTCGCAAACACCGCGCAGCTGACTGTTTTGCCAAGCATTATAACGCGCCATCATCTGACAGTACGCAGGCGCAATCATTACCGCGGGCCTTTCCAGTCAATCGGGCAGATCTCTGCGGATTTGCCGCCAAAGTCCCAGACCCGACCAAAGTCACGCACCTTTGATTTCGTGCCCACAGCGGCAATGATGTCTGGCCCCATCCAGTATTTGGAGTTGGAAATCATCACCGGATGATCCGGGCTCGCGCCCTCCAGCATCTCCACCTCGCCCTGAATTTTGCGCCCCACATAAAGCGCGCGCTTTTTGCCGTCTCGAACGATGTCGACCTTTTCACGCTCCGCCGAGAAAATATCGCTCACCAGCATTGTAAACAGCCCCGTAGTGCCGCCCGCTTGCCCCGAGAAAATCTGCAGCAGGCCATTGTAGGCCTTGCCGCTCGCGCGCTCATCCACATAAGCCGCGACCCGCCAGTCGCCTTCCGCCATCTTGCCGGGAATATAGACCATCAGGCCCACATTCAGCCCGCTCAGGTCTTCGCCCTCATAATGCCCCTCATCAATGGCAATCGCCATCCAGGCCTTACAGTCGCCTTCGGTGGGCGGATGCTGGCCCAGCGACACCACGCAGGGGCAGAACACGGTGCAGGAACAATTCAGGATCAACTCGCCTTTGATCGCCCATTCCGTCGGCGTCATCTTGCGCCGCTTGGGGTTGCTCATCCGGTTGTCGATCCGCTGTGACACCGGCAGTTTCTCTGCGTCAGGTCTGCGTTCCAAAGCCATGATTATCCTCCATAAAACAAGCTTGGCATGACGATCAAAACGCCACCCCCGGCAATCAGCGCCACCCCCATCGGTTTGGTCACCCGATGGCCAATCTGTGGCAGTTTCTCCAGCACCATAAACAACGTGGCCAGCCCCATCCAAAGAAGGCTCATCACGCCACCGACAAATCCCAGCGCCATAAAGCCCCAGCAGCACCCGACGCAAAAGGCGCCCAGTCCCAGCCCCATGCGCAGTCCACCACCAAAACCGGTGCGCCAATGGCCCAGAAAATAGGTCATCGGGCTGTGACACACTCCATGACACACTTCTTTGGCACGGGTGAACTGAAACGCGCCCACCACAATCAGCAGGCCGCCAGACACCCAGGGGCTCTTGGCAATGCCAAGCATATCCACCACGCCGCCAAACAGCAGCGCAAGTTGAACCCCGGTGATCACCGCCGCAAAGGCCACCCAAACGATCAGATAGCCGAGCAAAACGCCAACCCAGCCGCCCCAGCTGCCATCCGCAGAACTCATCAGACGCTGATAATTGGTCAGTGTGGGCACCATGGTTGGCAGCATCATCGCCGCCATCATCACCGCCCACATCACAAACAGCGGGCCGAAATTGGCCATCGGCATATACATCGGCATGCGTGGATCCATCGCTGCCATACGCGCGCCCATCTCGCCCGGGCGCCCGATCAGATCCACATCCATAGACATGGCCATGTCATACATCATCCACCACGCGCCAAGGATCGCGGCAAAGAAACTCAGCCACAAAAGGCTTCTTATGGAAAGAAAATCAAAGCGCGACATCTCCCCTCCCTTGGCGACTCGTGCATTTCCCTATTTAATGTCAGACAATTGAAGGTGCAGCAAACATTAAATGTCAGACAAATGAAAATTGACCCAAAGAGCTCCGCCGATCTTTCGGCCCAGATTGCCAAGGCAATCAGAGATGCGATCATTTCCGGCGATTTGATCGTGGATGAGCGCCTGCCCTCTGAGTCTGAGCTGGCCGACCAGTTTCAAGTCTCCCGTCCCACGGTGCGCGAAGCGCTCAAACGTCTGGCCGCACAGAACCTGATCCGCACACAACGGGGCGCGTCTGGTGGGGCTTTCGTGCGCCGCCTCAGCTATGATGAGGCCGCAAGCCAACACATCACCACCAGCACGCTTTTGCTGTCCATGAACGCGGTGGATTTTGAGACCGCCTGCGAGGCACGTTTTGCGCTCGAACGCGCCTGTGCGCCGCTGTCCGCCAAACGCCGCACCCCCGATCATCTCGCCACCATGCGCGCCGAGATCCATCGCCAAGCCCAACCGGGCCTGTCTGATGAACGCTTCTGTGAGTCTGATGTGGCCTTTCACCGCGCGCTTGTGGACGGGGCCGCAAATCCGGTGCTGTCTTATCAGCTTGCCGGCGCGGTGGAGGCCATGCAACCGCTGATGAATATGATCACCTTCACCCAGCGCAACCGCGACGTCATCATCGGTCTGCACACCCGCATCGCCAACGCGCTCGACGCACAGGACAGCGCCGCCGCCGACACAGCGCTGGCCGAACTCACCGCCTACACGCTGACGCTTGGCGAAGAGGCCATGGCCGCTCGCGCCGCTGCCAAGGCGCAATCAGAACGATAGACCTTTTCTAGCTCCCTTTTAAGGCGCCCCGAGATCGCTCACGAATTTGTGTGCACTGCCCTTACAAGGCTGTGGCACACTTTCGACGACCGCACCTGTTCTTTCCGGGAAAGGAGCCACCTCATGTTTACCCCCTCTTACAGCCGTCGTCGTTTTATCGTCGGGGCTGGTCTCACCGGCACCGCACTGGCGACAGGCCTAGTGTCCCCTGCGCAAGCCGCAGGGTTGAAGCCCACTCAAACCATGCGCGGTGGCTCCAACAACTATCGCCCCAACGCACCGATGGTTGACCGCCTCGGCACGGGTTTCTTTGTACACGGTACGGTCCTGCGCGCAGGCTCGGGCGCGCCCATTGCCAACACCCGCATTCAAATCTGGGCGGCAACCACACTTGGCGGCGAACGTGAGCCACGCAATCATGGCTCGGTGCTGACCCGCGCGGATGGCACCTACAGTCTGGAGATGGAGCAGATCGTGCCAAACTTCGGTCAGCCCCATGCCCATCTCGCCTATGACGATGGCGCTTACAAAACCCTGTTTCTGCGCCCAGTGATGCCAAGCGCTCGCGATACCTCGCTCCAGGTTGATTTTGTCCTCGCCCCCGCATGAAGCCATGGCCGTGACAGAGCGTAGTGCATCACAGCCCAACAAAACCGCGCTTGTCTGGGGCGCGCTCGCGCTTTTGATGCTCGCCCCTCTGCTGATCGCCTCTCAAAGCCCCTACCTCGCCTATCGCAACCTTGCCTATATTCTTGCCGGGTTTGCAGGCATCATCGCGCTGCTGCTTTTGTTTGTGCAGCCTCTTCTCGCCGCGGGCCACCTGCCCGGTCTACGCCCGCGCACGTCGCGCCTTTGGCACCGCGCCACCGGGAGCCTGATCCTCATTGCCGTGGCGGTCCATATCGGCGGGCTCTATCTCACAAGCCCGCCTGACACTCTGGATACGCTCCTGCTGGTGGCTCCGACGCCTTTCTCTGTCTACGGCGCCATCGCGTGCTACGGGCTGGTCATCACAGCCCTGCTCGTCACGCTGCGGCAACGCCTGCCTCTGCGCTATCTGCACTGGTCAATTTTGCACAACACACTGGCCTTGCTCATCGTGATCTCCACCGTAATGCACGCCTTGCTGATAGAGGGCACCATGGGCCCGCTGTCCAAATGGCTCACCTGCGGCGCTGTGCTTTTGGTCACGTCCTGGGTGCTCTGGGACATACGCGTGCGCCGCCCGCGTTGAACTTCCTGAAACCTGCTTGAAGTTTTTGTCCGCAAAGGTTTTTCTCCGCGCAACTTGCCTCTGGTCGCAGACAGCCGTCAAACCAGAAGGCCAACCCGTTAGGAGAGAGACCATGCGCCCAACTGACCATCTGCGCGACCTTGCTGGCGAAGACTGGATCGCAGCCACAACCCACCCGTTCTGCACCGAACTGGCGGACGGCACCCTGCCGTTGGACAAAATGCGCTGGTATCTTGCGCAGGATTATCAGTTTGTCGGCAACTTCGTTCGGCTGTTGGCAAGCGCCATCGCCCACGCCCCAACCCTGGCAGATTCTGTGCCAGCCGCGCAGTTCCTCGCGGTGGTCACTGGACCTGAGAACACATACTTCCTGCGCTCCTTTGAAGCGCTGGGCATGGACGCCGCCGCGCAAACGCCGCCAGCCGCATCTCCAACCGAGGGCTTCAACGCACTGATGGCAGAGGCCGCCTCATCAGGCCGCTATGAATTGATGTTGGCCGTGCTGGTTGTGGCAGAGTGGGTCTATCTCAGCTGGGCAACCCCAGTGAACCCACCCAAAGAAGACCTGCCGTTTTATTTTGCAGAATGGATCACCCTGCATGCGGGCGAAGGCTTTGAGGGCGTCGTCGCCTATCTGCGCAGCCAGCTTGATGCCGTTTGGCCCGATCTGTCTGACGCCGCGAAGTCAGAAGTCGAGGCAATGTTCCTGCGTGCCGCAAAGCTGGAGCGGCAATTCTGGGATGCCGCATACGCGTCCTGATCACCAACACCTGAACGCAACGCGCGGTTGGATAACACATTTCAGCCGCGCGAAAATGACACCGCCGCAATACCGTCGCATTACAGACGCAATACCGACGTGCAAAAAACCGGTTAACATCGACTTGCACCCGCAACACTTGCAGACTATCTATAACCTGTCTCTTCGGGGACTATGGACATAAACGCGCTTGTAATAAACGGATCGGACCCGGGGGCGGTACCCGGCGTCTCCACCAAACATCCTTCATTTGGGGATCATGGGGACGAAATAGGATCGACGGACGTCTAAAGAAGTTAGCTTTGTCTCGGCTGTCTGCCACCGTTATCGGCGAAAATAGTACAATTGCAAATGACAATCGTGCACCGGTAGCAGTCGCTGCGTAAGCAGTGCCTAACACCGAATCTTAAGCCCTGACGCTTGCAGCTTCAGGCGGGGTTCGCAGGTACCTGGCAACAGAAACCTGCACTTCCTTAACGTTAATACTTAGCGTCCATGAGTGGGCATACGCGTTAATTTCCGCCCAAAATTGGTTAACACATCTACCTGAACGCGAACTCACTAATTAATTAGTTCGCAAAACAATACCTAAGTGCCAAAAAACACAATTCCGACAAGATTTGACCTTATTTTTTAACCTTTCACTTACTCTTTCAGACATAGCTTGCTCGTGGGGATGACAACAAGGAAATGAACAATGACTGTGGATAAGCAGCAAATCATCGAGGACTGGTTTCGGCGCGTATGGGTCGAACAGGACATGGACGCAATTGATGAAATGTTCCGCCCAGACAGCAAAGCCGAAGGCGTTCTGCCCGGTTTTGGCGTTGGGCCTGAGGATTTTCGCGAAATGGCAACCATGTATCTCGCACTTGTCGAAGACCCGATGGTTTGCGTAGAAAAAGTAATGGTCGATGGCGATTGGGCCGCCGCACTTTGGACAATGAGTATTCTCAATCCACTTAACAACGAACGGATCACTGGTTTTGGCCAACTCTTCGTGCGGTTTGATGGGAACATCATGGTCGAAGCCTACAACAACTTCGACATGGTGAGTTTCTTCCAACAACTGGGGCTCCTGCCTGAACAAACGATGGCGCTCTGTCTCACCGGCCAAAAAGTGGCCTGACCGGCCCCGAATCTCTTGCAAATGAGACATGCTGCGATAGCCATGAGCACATGTCTCAAACGCCACATATTTCTGAGCTTTTTCGCGTATTTGGACGCATCGGACTGCTGTCGTTTGGCGGCCCCGCCGCCCAAATAGGCTTGATGCATCAAGAACTTGTCGAACGTCGACCTTGGCTGAAAGAGAAAGAGTTTCTCGGCGCCCTATCTTTTTGCATGTTGTTGCCGGGCCCCGAAGCAATGCAACTGGCAACGTTTTGCGGCTGGAAACTGCGCGGCACACTTGGTGGAATCATAGCAGGCACACTCTTCGTACTGCCTGGCGCCGCTCTTATCTTCTGCCTTGCAGCAGGCTATGCAACCTATGGCAACCTCCCTTTGGTGTCAGCGGCGTTTGTCGGCGTAAAGGCGGCTGTGGTCGCGATCATCTTGCAAGCCTTGATCGGACTGTCGCGCAAGGTGCTGACAAACAACATCAATATGCTTATTGCCGCTATCAGCTTCGTGGCGCTGTATTCCGACACGCTCGCATTTCCTGTAGTAATACTGCTGGCTGGTATCTTCGGACTGGTTTTTCAGGGGTCCGACAGCACACCAGCTTTAGAGGATCAACCAGCGCAAACACCCAATCCGCTCAGCTATTCATTCAAGGCCATTTTCATCTGGGGCGCGCTCTGGGCGATACCGGTTGTCTTGTTGCTGAGGCAAGGCGGTTTTCTCAGCGACGTCGCATTGTTTTTTTCCAAGCTGGCCATCGTCAGTTTTGGCGGCGCCTACGCATTGCTGGCCTATATGGTGCAAACCGTTGTGCAAGATTTCGGTTGGCTTTCCACAGATCAAATGATGGATGCGCTTGGGCTGGCTGAAACCACGCCGGGCCCCCTCATCCTGGTCACACAATTTGTCGCCACATTGTCAGGCGCTCTGCAAGGCGGCCCATGGCTGGCCCTCGCAGCGGGTGTTACGGCGCTTTGGTGCACATTTATTCCCTGCTTTTTGTGGATCTTTGCGGGCGCACCCCATGTCGCACGTATCCTGTCGTCACCTCGGCTCAATCACGCACTCCGTTCAATCGCAGCGGCCGTTTTCGGCGTCATTCTGAATCTGAGCGTCTGGTTTATGCTCAACTTGCTCTTTGAACAGACACAAACAACAGCATTTGGCGCCCTCCCCGTTCTTTCAAGCTTCGACTGGCGCGCCGGCTTCCTCTGTGCGGCTACAATCCTTGCCCTCCTCACCTTAAGGTTGCCACTCTTGGCGACACTGTTTATCAGCGCGTCAACCGCGGCAATTTTGGGGGCGATGTGATGCAATTTTTGAGCCGCATCATCTTTCGTTTCCTGCGCAATAAGCTATTGTCAGAAGTGTAGACTATCGGAGCAAGCTCATGTCTGGAACCATCGACTACGGAAACTTGATGCACCGCGCCATGCGCAGTCTGATCCAGACCGTTCTAACAGACGTGCAAACCAATGGATTGCCCGGCGAGCATCATTTCTTCATCACGTTTGACACACAGCACCCTGATGTCGAAATCGCCGAATGGCTGGCAGATCGATATCCCGGTGAAATGACTGTTGTGATGCAGCATTGGTATGACAATCTGACCGTTACAAATGAGGGTTTTGCCGTCACGCTGAATTTCGGAGATTCTCCAGAGCCGCTGTACATTCCATACAACGCCATCAAAACCTTTGTTGATCCCTCAGTTGAATTTGGCCTGCGCTTTGAAACGCAGGAGGACGAACTTGACGAAGAAGCGCTTGAAGATCTCCCAGAGGAAATCAACCTCGAAGAGATCGTAGAAGAGCCGCGCAAAGACGCCGAAGTGGTCTCTCTGGACAGCTTCCGTAAGTAGAAAATTCATCAATCGGCGCAAAGCGGTGTATGCGACATACATCGCTTCCGGGTCTCTACTTCATGGCTGTTAGCGGTATCCCACGGTATACTGTATTGCACTTTGGCCCCAGTCCGTTATGACACTCCTGACATATTTTACCGGAGGTCACGATGGCAGATACCCGCACCGAAACCGACAGCTTTGGCCCGCTGGAAGTTCCTTCAGATAAGTATTGGGGCGCACAAACTCAGCGTTCGATCATGAACTTCCCGATCGGTTGGGAAAAGCAGCCCGTCGCCATCGTGCGTGCGCTCGGCGTGATCAAACAAGCCTGCGCCATGCAGAACAAAGCCACTGGCAAGTTGGACGCTAAAATCGCGGATGCGGTCATCCAAGCTGCATCCGAAGTGGTCGCAGGCAAATTTGACGACAATTTCCCGCTGGTTGTCTGGCAAACCGGTTCTGGCACCCAGTCCAACATGAACTCCAATGAGGTGATTGCAAACCGCGCGATCGAAATCCTCGGCGGTGTGATTGGCTCCAAAGATCCGGTGCACCCCAACGATCATTGCAACATGGGTCAGTCTTCCAACGACACTTTCCCAACCGCGATGCACATTGCGGCCGCGATGACCGTGCGCGATGTACTGCTGCCCGGCCTGACAAAACTTGCAGAAGGTCTTGAGGCAAAAGCCGAAGAGTTCAAAGACATCATCAAGATCGGCCGTACCCACACCCAGGATGCGACTCCGCTCACTCTGGGTCAGGAGTTTGGCGGCTATGCACACCAGATCCGTCAGGGCATCGCGCGTGTTGAAGCAGCCCTTCCCGGCATCTATGAGCTGGCACAAGGCGGCACCGCCGTTGGCACCGGCCTGAACACCCAGAAAGGCTGGGGCGAAGCTGTGGCCGCAAACATGGCCGAAATCACGGGCCTGCCCTTCGTGACTGCGCCCAACAAATTCGAAGCACTGGCGGCGCATGACGCCATGGTCTTCATGTCCGGCGCACTCGCAACTGTTGCTGGCGCAATGTACAAAATCGCCAACGACATCCGCTTCCTCGGCTCTGGCCCACGCTCCGGTCTCGGAGAGCTGATCTTGCCGGAGAACGAGCCAGGCTCTTCCATCATGCCGGGCAAAGTGAACCCAACACAGGCCGAAGCGATGACTCAAGTTGCCGCACACGTGATGGGCAACAACGCTGCGATGACCTTCGCTGGCTCTCAGGGCCACTTTGAACTCAACGTCTATAACCCGATGATGAGCTACAACCTGCTGCAATCCATGCAGCTTCTGGGCGATGTGGCCGACAGCTTCACCGAACGTATGCTCAACGGCATCAAAGCCAATGAGCCACGCATCGACAAGCTGATGAAAGAGAGCCTCATGCTGGTGACCGCTCTGGCGCCAACCATCGGTTATGACAACGCCACCACCGTTGCCAAAACCGCGCATAAAAACGGCACCACCCTCAAAGAAGAGGCCATCGCGCTTGGCTTTGTGGACGCGGAAACCTTTGATGCCGTTGTGCGCCCAGAGCAGATGATCGGCCCCAAAGACTGATCTCCCAGACCTAGCAACATCAAGGCGGTCCATTTTGGGCCGCCTTTTCTTTTGCAAGAAGTCAAATATCAGCGACGGAGTTCATAGTCTCATCCGTATCAGCTTCATATCCTGACCAACGAGTGCCCTATGAAACGTCAATTTCTTCCCCCACTGTTTCTGCTGATCATCTTTGTGCTTGGCGGGCTGTCCCTCGCCTCTTCGCCGGTCTTTGCTAACGATGGCGGCTTGGCTTGCGCAAAATCTCTCGAAGTGATGATCCTCTGATAGGCTCGCAAAAAGCGTTTCGGATCAAATGCAAAGGCCTCTATGCAAATCAAGCACACCGCGATACCTTGGGGTCATGGCAGAGATCATCAATCTGAACAAATTCCGCAAAGCGCGTGCACGCGCCGACGAAAAAGCACAGGCAGAAGAGAACGCCGTGAAATTCGGACGCACCAAAGCGCAGAAGAAATTGGAAGCGGCCCAAACGGAGAAATCTGAGCGGGATCTGGACGGCAAAGAACGCAGCAAAGATCCGGAATGAGCCGCCCTCAAAAACGCTCTCTGACCCTGCGCGGGCATCGTACAAGTGTGTCCTTAGAAGACGAGTTCTGGCGCGCCTTTCGCGATATTGCAGAGGAAAAATCAATTCCAATCAACGAATTGGCAGCGCAAATTGATGCAGCGCGCGACCTTGACGCCGGGCTGGCCACTGCCATTCGCCTGTTTGTACTCCGCCACTATCGCGACAAAGCGCACGAGGGCGCAAACGAGCGCCAAACCTTCCTCTTGCCGTAAATATCCCCGCCGGAGGCAACGCCCCATCGGGCGTTTCACAAGGTGTGATCAGGCGGTTTCGCTGGCAACCAGACGTATGCGCTCAATCATGGCCCGCAATCCATTTGAGCGCTGCGATGAAAGATGTTCATTCAACCCCAGGCGCTCCAATTCCGCCCGCGCATCCACCGCCAGAACCTCTGCAAGTGACAGCCCGTTGTAGAGTCTGCGCAACACAGCAATCAGCCCACTCACGATCATCGCATCGCTCGCGCCTTCAAAACTGAACACGCCGTTGTCGATTGTGGGATGCAGCCAAACCTGGCTCGCGCACCCGTCAACCTTGGTGGCTGGCACACGCAGCGCTTCATCCAAAACGGGCATATCTTTGCCCTGCTCAATCACATAACGATAGCGGTCTTCCCAGTCCTCGATAAACTCAAAGTCTTCGACAATCTCTTCAAACGCCTGCGCAGCCATGGTTTCGGCTCTCCTTTTGTGTCCACTCCACCTAAGCAGGCCTGCAGCAAACGTCCACCCCGCGATCGGCGCTTTTCAACTTCATACGAATAGGATAACTCAAAGGCACAACGAATGAGGCTTTCCGATGCGCACTTCCGTCCTGATCTTGTTGACCTCCACCCTGGCGCTGTCAGCCTGCCAATCCCGCGTGAACCCGGTGAATTGGTTCGGAAATGATCGGGCAGATGCCGTGATCACAGATAGCAATCCTCTAATTCCTGAAGAAACCGACGCGGGCCGTTCCTTTTTTGCACAGGAACAGGCGGTTGCCTTTGTCGGGCTGCCGATTTCAAAGGTCACCAACCTTGAGGTGCACACTGTGACGGAAGGCCAGCTGGTTGTTGCGGTTGGTGTGTCTGCCGTGCACGGAACCCACGATGCACGTCTTGTGGCCCGTGGGCCCGCGGAAAACGGAGTTTTGACGCTTGATTTCATGGCAATTCCCCCAGCAGATCCCATCACCGGTGGTTCAGACCTGACACGCGAGATCACCGCAGCCTCAGTCCTGACGGACCAGCAAACGGCCGGGGTGCGGACCATTCGCGTTGCCGCCTCAGGCAACACCTTGGAGCGGCGCGCGCGCTGAAAATCCGGCGCGATACAGGGCTTTGATCACAGCTTGAATTGCGGCGTAGACGTCTGCGATTGCGCGCAGATACATCACGTCTGCACACTGGTTTATTCAGCGCAGAAACAGTTGGTCAGGCCGCAAGTAGCCAGATCTTGACATGCATAGAAAGTGTTTGGCGGAAGATGGTAGGCCCGGCAGGATTTGAACCCGCAACCAAAGCGTTATGAGCGCTCTGCTCTAACCGTTGAGCTACAGGCCCGCCTGACGCTTGGTTATGAAATGCTGCTGATGGCGTCAAGCGGTCAGTGCGCGATTTCTGTCGCAAATAGTACTAAGTTTCCACACCAGCACTCTTGCTGTATAGTACATTGGAGCAAAAACATTTTATGCGGGGCAGCAGCGCTGCCGTCAAAGGGCTCTCCCCCCGAACTCCCTCGAAGACGTCCCTTTTAAGCATTTAGACTGCAAACCCGCAGCTCCCAACGGCTTTTTCAAGTAGCTGTCAGTAACAAAAAGTATATGGTTCAAGGGTTTAAAAATTGAAAAATGCTATCATCGATGTCGTTGATCGTTTTGTCGGCGTTGCTTCCAATCAACGCACTTGGGAGCTTGCCGAAGCGTCCGCTTCCGACTGCGGTTTTGACCATCTGTTGGTGGCCAAAGTCTCCACCGCGACACGCGATATCGACTGGGTCAACACAAATATGCCCGACTGCTGGATGCAAGAATATCTTGTTGAAGATTACATTAGTTCCGACCCAATTATCAGCCTGTTGGAAAGTCATGTGGGAAGTCTGTTGTATCACGCTGGAATGATGCGTGCGGACGAAATAACCGATCAAAAGGCCTACGCGGTGAGTCATGGTCTGAGGCAGCACGGCATGTCTCACCTTCATTGCTCACGCTTTGAGTCTCATAAAAACAACAGCGTTTTTGTTACCTTGTGTTCTGAAAATGAGGCGCATTCAATTCTGAAATCGCCTGACATCGAAGCCGACGTTTTTGCGGCGTTTTTGGCAACGGTGATAACCTCCGCCGCAGATGTCTATTCCAATCGACGCCTAGGGCACGTCTTCCTATCCCAGAGGCAACGGGAAGTGCTTTCCCTTCTCGCCGAAGGTCATCAAACAGGCAGGATTGCAGAGAAACTCTGTATATCTGAGGCCACCGTTAGCAAGCACTTTTCTGAAGCAAGGCTGCGACTGGGGGCCAGCACACGGGAGGAAGCGCTGGCAGTCGCTCTCCTACGCGAACTCATTGAGCTGTAAAGGTAGCAATCTTAGCACCTTCAAATTTCGCGACCGAGCGCGCTAGAAAATTCAGCGTGAAGTGTAATACGTCCTTCAGCCAATTGTATTATTAAAGAGTCTAAGGATAAAACCATGAAAACAATGTCAGCCATTGCGATTATTCTCTTTGCTATTCCCCTGACAGCACATGCTGCGACATGGGAACGTATCAAAACCAAAACACAGCTACTCGAAGTGGTCGCAGGAAAACAGTTTTCGACCAAGAATGGTTCGTGGGAAATACGCTCAGACGGGTCCATGGTTGGTGTCTTGAAAGGTGACGAGTTGCGCGGTGCCTGGAAATGGCACAAAGGTGCATGGTGCCGAAATTATGTCTTCAAGGGCAAAGAAAAGAAAACCAACTGCCAACACGTCTGGAGCAGCGGCAACCAGGTCCGCTTTAAGAAAGACCGAGGACAAGGGGACGAAGACATTCAAACTCTGGTGGCGAAGTAGTCAAAGAGACCTCCGAAGCAAACAGGCTACTGAACTCTGTCGCCCAGAAATTTTGCATTTACGGAATGCACTGACTTAGGAACAGCGCAGTTAGCTGAGGCGCGAAGCTTGTCGCTGCCTACAGTTATCTTTCCGCAGACGGTGCAATCCATGGTTCCCTTTGGTGAAACGATCCTTTAAGCAACGCGCCAAGCATTGATTAAGAGGACACGCCCCATGAGCGACGGCAAAAACGGCATCACTTACGCGGATGCAGGTGTGGACATCGACGCAGGAAACGAACTCGTTGAGCGCATCAAACCTGCTGCCAAGCGCACCACGCGCTCAGGCGTTATGGCTGGTCTGGGTGGATTTGGCGCATTGTTTGATCTCAAAGATGCAGGCTACACCGATCCTATTCTCGTCGCGGCGACCGATGGTGTGGGCACCAAGCTGCGCATCGCCATTGACACTGGCAACGTAGACGGCGTTGGCATTGATCTTGTTGCCATGTGTGTGAACGATCTGGTCTGTCAGGGCGCTGAACCTCTGTTCTTCCTCGACTATTTTGCCACCGGCAAGCTTGAGACCGAAACCGCGGCACGCATCATCGAAGGCATCGCCGAGGGCTGCTACCAGTCTGGCTGCGCTCTGATCGGCGGCGAAACCGCAGAAATGCCTGGCATGTATGAAGCGGGCGATTTTGACCTCGCGGGCTTCTCCGTTGGTGCAATGGAGCGCGGTGCCGATCTCCCTGCTGGTGTGAAAGAAGGTGACGTACTGTTGGGGCTCTCTTCAAACGGCGTGCACTCCAACGGCTACAGCCTTGTGCGCAAACTGGTTGAGGTGTCCGGCCTTGGTTGGGATGACACCTGCCCATGGGATGACAGCCAGACCCTCGGCGCAGCCCTGCTCGCCCCGACCCGTCTTTATGTGAAACAGGCGCTGGCCGCCGTGCGCGCAGGTGGCGTACATGCGCTGGCCCATATCACCGGTGGCGGCCTCACTGAAAACCTGCCGCGGGTGCTTCCTGAAGGCCACGCTGGCGCGATTGATCTGTCCTCATGGGAGCTGCCTCCTGTGTTCCAATGGCTCGCCCAAACCGGTGGCATGGATCAAGCGGAGCTGCTGAAAACCTTTAACTGCGGTGTCGGCATGATCCTGTCGGTTGAGGCAGAAAAGGCTGATGAGCTGGCGGCGTTGCTTCGTGAACAAGGTGAAACCGTCTACACACTCGGCACCGTGACCAAAGGCGAAGGCGTCACCTACGCCGGATCCCTTCTGTGAAGAAACGCGTTGCGATTTTCATTTCGGGAGGCGGATCCAACATGGTCCGCCTGCTGGAGGACATGGCCGCTCCCGGTCATGAGGCAGAGCCGGTTCTGGTGCTTGCCAACAGTGCAGATGCTGGCGGGCTTGCCAAAGCTGCGGCAATGGGCGTGGCCACTGTTTCCGTGGACCACCGTCCTTTCAAAGGCGATCGCACCGCATTTGAGGCCGCCCTGCAGGCGGAACTCGACAAGGTTCAACCTGATATTCTGTGCCTTGCCGGTTTCATGCGGGTTCTGACAGAGGGTTTTGTCGCGCCATGGGAAGGTCGGATGCTCAACATTCATCCGTCCCTACTGCCCAAATACAAGGGGCTTCACACCCATGCCCGCGCCCTTGAAGCTGGCGATGCAGAACACGGCTGTACCGTGCACATGGTCACACCTCTGCTGGATGACGGCCCCATTCTCGGCCAGGCCCGCGTGCCTGTTCTCACAGATGACACGCCAGATACCCTTGCCGCGCGCGTTCTGGAGCAAGAACACCGCCTTTACCCAGCCGCTTTACGCCGGTTTGCCGCCGGAAATACCACACCCTTCACGCTTTAAGGGTTGGTGAATTGCTTTCCCTTATGTTTGTGCGTAGTGCTGATATCACCAAAACGTCACAACGGACGAAGAAGACACGCCACCTATGAAGACCCTCACAACCACCGAAGAGCTCGCGCAGTTTTGCGCCATGGCAAGTAATGCCCCTTATGTCACCATAGACACAGAGTTTTTGCGGGAACGCACCTATTACTCCAAACTGTGTCTTGTGCAATTGGCGGTGCCAAGCGAGATGCCCGGTGAGGAAGAGGATAAGGCCGTTCTGGTGGACCCGCTTGTTGATGGGATCTCTTTGGAGCCACTTTATGACCTCTTCCGTGATACCGCTGTGGTCAAGGTTTTCCATGCGGCCCGTCAGGATCTGGAAATCTTCTTTGTAGAGGCAGGCGTCTTCCCAACACCGCTGTTTGACACACAAGTGGCTGCGATGGTCTGTGGTTTTGGTGAGCAGGTTGGCTATGAAACGCTGGTGCGCAAGATCGCCAAACAAGGTCTGGACAAAAGCTCCCGCTTTACCGACTGGTCCCGCCGTCCGCTGACGGACGCCCAGAAAACCTATGCGCTGGCGGATGTCACGCATCTGCGCAAAATTTATGAGTTCCTCGCCGCAAAGCTCAAAGAAACCGGTCGCGCCCATTGGGTCGAAGAGGAGCTTGAAATGCTCACGCGACCGGAAACCTATATCATTGATCCAGAGCACGCATGGAAACGGGTCAAAACCCGCACAACCTCTCCGAAGTTTCTCGCGATTGTGCGCGAACTTGCCAAATTTCGCGAAGCCTATGCGCAAGAGCGCAACGTGCCACGCAACCGCGTGTTCAAGGACGACGCGTTGGTGGAACTGGCCTCGACCAAACCGGGCAATATGCAGGATCTGGGCCGCTCTCGTCTGCTGCTGCGCGAAGCGCGCAAAGGCGACATAGCAGATGGCATTCTTACGGCTGTGAAAGCGGGGGTCTCCTGCCCCTCTGAAGATATGCCCCGTCTGCCCAAACGCGATGATAAGCAGCAGGTCAACCCGGCCTTGGCTGATCTTCTGAGGGTTCTGCTGAAAGCGAAAACTGAAAGCTCAGGTGTGGCGCCAAAACTCATCGCCACCTCTGCAGATCTTGACACTTTGGCCTCCGGCGGACGCGACGTGGCCGCACTCCATGGTTGGCGTCATGAAGTGTTTGGTGCGGACGCCCTACGCCTGTGCGCCGGCGAAGTCGCCCTTGCGGCGAAAGGATCCTCAATAAAGATTGTGAAGCTCTGATCCCTGATTTTCATTGCGGCCGCAGTGATTTATCTATGGCATCACTTTTCAGGAGAAACCGGACAATTTGTTCGGTTTCCTTTTTTTGCGCTCAGCGCAGTGGTCATTCCGCGCTCAAGATTTAAACAAATCCATCGAAAAGGGCATGATTTTGCCTCAAAGCGCTCGCTTTGCCTGCGCAAAATGCGGTGACGGTAGAGTCTGTTTACGCACGTGCTGATCATGGGATCACAGGCACAACCGCAAGATCAAAGGAGCAGGACAATGGCAACCGCAAAACCAGAGCCGCTGGAACACACGCCAGCAAACGCAGCGCAGCCACAAAACGCCAAGCCACCATCACAACAAGCACCAGTAAATGATCCAAAATTCACGGATTGGGCAATGATCTGAAATCCCGACTTGTTCACGATTTGGTCCCACCCTATGCTGGGGCCATGTCGAGTCCGATTTCATCCATCCGCAACCTAGGCCCCGCCTATGAAGAAGCCTGTGCACGCGCAGGCATTCACACCGCAGAGGAGCTGCGTGACCTAGGGCCTGATGAGACCTATGCGCGCCTCCTGAAAACGGGCACAAAACCGCACTTTATTGGCTACTATGTACTGGTGATGGGCCTGCAAGGTCGCCCGTGGAACGACTGCAAAGGCAAGGAAAAGGACGCCTTGCGCGTTCGCTTTGACGCCCTCAAGGCCCGCGCGCATGACAAAGGCCGCTCCGAGCTCGAAGATATGCTGAACAAAATTGGCGTGATCGAAAAACGCTAAAGTCGTAGACGCGCCATGCCCCAGGCAGCCACATGATGGATCACAGCCAGATCACCCGCCATCATCGCATGATCAAGGTCTTCTGCTGTCCAGAACTCTTCCTGCATGTCTTCAAGGTCACCGGCATTGGGCTCTGCCACTCTCCTGCATCCATGGGCCAAAAAGTAATGCCCTTCACAGCCGCGTTGATTGCCGTTATCCACAAAGCGCCCCATCGGCTCAAGCGATTGCGCCTCAACGCCCGTTTCCTCCATAAGCTCCCGACGGGCTGCAACGTCCGGCGCTTCACCCGGATCGATGAAACCAGCTGGAAACGTCACCGAAACTCTGCGTGGCCCATGTTTGTACTGGCGCAACATCAGGATTTCACCGTTTTCCATCACCGGCACCACCAAAGCAAAAGAGCGCAGATCAACCTGATAGAAATCCTCGATCAACCGCCCATCAGGCAGCTCTACAGTCTCTTTTGAAACACTCACAAAAGGCGCGGCTTCAAAAATCGTCTCACGCGCCCGTGTCTTCCAGATATCCATGTATCACCTCAACAAAAAAATGGGCCCCGGAAATCCCGAGACCCATCCATGATATCACTGTGGCGAAGTTTCCTTCGCAGGGCAATGCTTAGCCCACCAGCTCCAGACCGGAGAAGAAGTATGCGATTTCTACCGCTGCGGTTTCTGGTGCGTCAGAACCGTGTACGGAGTTTTCGCCTACAGATTCTGCGAACTCGGCGCGGATGGTGCCAGGTGCTGCGTCTGCTGGGTTGGTTGCGCCCATAACTTCGCGGTTTTTCGCGATTGCGCCTTCACCTTCCAGAACCTGAGCCACGATTGGCGCAGATGCCATGAATTCGCACAGTTCGTCGTAGAAAGGACGCTCTGCGTGCACAGCGTAGAACACACCGGCCTGCTCTTTGGTCAGGTGGATGCGCTTTTGCGCAACGATGCGCAGGCCAGCTTCTTCGAATTTGGCGTTGATTGCGCCGGTCAGGTTGCGGCGGGTGGCATCAGGCTTGATGATCGAGAAGGTGCGTTCCAGAGCCATGTCTCTTTTCTCCATGTAAGATTGGGGCCAGCACCACGCTCGCCCCGTATTCGAATTGTCGCTCCGATACCATGCGCATACCGACTTGAAAAGCGATGATTGACGCCGATGCAATACTGGGCCAAACCCGCTTCATGCTAAAGATCTCAGACATCTCTTATTCCGTCGAAGGCCGCCCTCTGTTTGAAGGGGCCTCCGCGACAATTCCCACCGGCCACAAAGTGGGTTTGATTGGCCGCAACGGGGCCGGGAAAACCACCCTGTTCCGCTTGATCCGCGGAGAGCTGTCTCTCGAAGGCGGCAGCATCACCCTGCCCAACCGCGCCCGCATCGGCGGCGTGGCGCAGGAAGTACCCTCCAATGAGGTGTCGCTGATCGACACGGTTCTGGCCGCTGATACCGAACGCGCCGCTTTGCTGGCGGAATCTGAAACCGCGACCGACTCAAATCGCATTGCCGAAATTCAAACCCGTCTCAGCGATATTGACGCCTGGAGTGCCGAAGCCCGTGCGGCCTCCATCCTCAAGGGTCTTGGCTTTGATCACGAAGATCAACTGCGCCCCTGTTCGGACTATTCCGGTGGCTGGCGCATGCGAGTCGCCCTGGCCGCCGTGCTGTTTTCACAGCCGGATTACCTGCTGCTGGACGAGCCGACCAACTACCTCGATCTTGAAGGCGCGCTGTGGCTGGAAAACTATCTGGTCAAATATCCGCACACTGTTCTGATTATCTCGCACGACCGCGAATTGCTGAACCGCTCAGTGGGCGCGATCTTGCATCTGGATGAACGCAAACTGGCCTATTACACTGGGCCATATGATCAATTTGCCCGCCAGCGCGCCGAACAACGCGCGGTTCAGGCCGCCGCCGCCAAGAAACAACAGGCGCAGCGTGAACATCTGCAAGCCTTTGTGGATCGTTTTAAGGCCAAAGCCTCTAAGGCCAAACAGGCGCAAAGCCGTGTGAAAATGCTGGAGAAGATGACCCCAATCACAGCGCCTGAGGATGCGGCGCGCGTGGTGTTCACTTTCCCAAAACCAGAAGAGCTGTCGCCCCCGATCATCGCAATTGAGGGCGGCTCAACCGGTTATGACGACAAGGTGGTTCTCAAAAACCTCAACCTGCGCATTGATCAGGATGACCGCATCGCCCTTCTGGGCAAAAACGGTCAGGGCAAATCCACGCTCGCAAAACTCCTGTCCAGCCGTCTGCAGCCTATGGGTGGCAAATTCACCACCTCCTCCAAACTGCGCATCGGCTTCTTCGCCCAGCATCAGGTTGACGAGCTTTACGTCGACGAAACCCCAATTCAGCACCTGATGCGCGAACGGCCTGCAGAAGGTCAGGCGCGTCTGCGTGCACGCCTCGCCGGGTTTGGCCTTGGCGCCGCACAGGCAGAAACCGAAGTGGGCCGTCTGTCAGGCGGTCAAAAAGCGCGCCTGTCACTGCTGCTTGCCACGCTCGATGCGCCGCATCTTCTGATCCTTGACGAACCGACCAACCACCTCGACATCGAAAGCCGCGAAGCCCTGGTTGAGGCGCTGACCGCCTACACCGGCGCAGTCATTCTGGTCAGCCACGACATGCACCTGCTCACCTTGGTGGCCGATCGCCTCTGGCTGGTCAAAGACGGCACAGTGAAGCCTTATGAGGATGACCTTCAGGCCTATCGCAAACTTTTGCTGACAGCAGACAAACCTGTTGGGGCGAAACCCAAAGCCAAACCCGTCGCCAAAAAGGCCAGCCGTGATGATATTCTGGCCCTGCGCGCTGAAGTGCGTAAATCAGAACAGCGGGTCGAGAAACTCAATGAAATGGCGGACAAGCTCGCAACAAAGCTGGCAGATCCGGCCTTTTATGAGGGTGAAAAACTTGGCGAGATGGAAGTCTGGCAAAAGAAATACGCCGAAGTCCGCGATGCCCAAGACCGCGCAGAAGATCTCTGGATGAAAGCGTTGGAAAAACTGGAAAAGGCCGAAGGCTGACCCTAGCCTAGGATCCACCAAGAGGGAGCCCCAAAACCATGGACAGCGCCGCCTTCATCACGGCCTTTGTGACGCTTTTTGTCATCATCGACCCGATTGGCCTCTTCCCAATCTATGTGTCGCTCACGCAGGGCGTTCCCGCACGCGAGCGCCGCGCGATTGCCATTCGCGCCTGTGTCACCGCGTTCGTAATCCTCGCGGTCTTCGCCTTCTTGGGTGAGGCCGTGCTCGGCGGCATTGGCATCTCTATGCCTGCGTTCCGAATTGCCGGCGGTATCCTGTTGTTTCTGACTGCACTGGACATGCTTTTTGAACGCCGCACAAAGCGCCGCGAAGATCAGGCAGAAGAAGCCGAAGAAGACTACCCGGATCCCTCAATTTTTCCGCTGGCCATCCCGCTGCTTGCAGGTCCCGGCGCGATCACATCCGTGATCCTTCTTGCCGGACAGGACAGCGGCGTACAGTCCACACTCGCGGTGCTTGGTGTGGCGCTTCTGGTGCTGATCATCGTCTTTGGCCTGTTTCTGACCGCAGGCTATCTGGAGCGTCTACTTGGCCGTACCGGTATCACAGTGATCACCCGGCTGTTGGGCATGCTGCTGGCCGCGCTTGCTGTGCAGTTTATCCTTGATGGCCTGAAAGATTTTGGGCTTGCTGGATAAGTCATCACTTCAGGAGACCTCCACACATGAGCGAATTTGAGATCGGCCACTTGGCATATCTAAGCCTGCTCTTGGTCATGGTTTTGATGTGGTACATCTCCTCCGGTCGTATCGCGCTTGGCCAAACACTGCGCAATGCGGCTATTTGGGTTTTGATCTTTCTCGGCGCCATTGCCGTGGCCGGTATGTGGGATGATATCCGCACCAGTGTGCGCCCTATGCAGACCGTACTTGAAGACGGCAATCGCATCGAAATTCCCCGAAGCAGCGATGGCCACTACCACGCCACGCTCTCGCTCAACGGTGCCGATGTCGCGTTCATCGTCGACACAGGGGCCTCCGAAATTGTGCTCTCGAAAGAGGACGCACGGCGCGCCGGACTGGATCCTGACAACTTGGCCTATTGGGGCCGCGCCATGACGGCCAATGGCGAAGTGCGCATTGCCCCTGTCTGGATCGAGGAAATCTCCTTGGGTGGTTTCACGGATCGCGATGTCCGCGCCACCGTCAACGAAGGCGAGATGCCGCAGTCGCTGCTCGGCATGTCCTACCTTCAGCGGTTTGAACAGATCACCATCGCAGGAAACCGTTTGATCCTAACACGTTAGGATCCGCCACTTTCGGCCTTTTTCTGCCAGACGCCCGTCTCTTCAGACCAGTACTGCGCTGCACAGCCCGCATCGGTCAGCGCTTTCCACTGTCCACGTGCATGCTGAACCGCTTCCGGGTCATGTCCGTCAAATAAAATACAGACGCGTTCGGCGGCTGTGACTTCTTCGGCGCTCACCTCGGCCCCGTCCACCGTCATAATGCAGGTCGCTTTGTTTGGTGCATCCTGCGCAGTGGTCAGCAAAATGGGCTGCAAATCATCGTGTGGCCCGCCGGCCACCCCATGCGGCAAAAAACTATCGTCTCCCAGAAGCCACAGCCTCTGATCCAGCCAGTCCATGCGTGCAGGATCTACCCCCCGCACCGCAATGGCCCATCCAGCCCCGCGCGCCTTCTCCAGAAGGCGCGGCAAGGTGGTATCAAGCGGCGCTTGTGTCAGGTGATAGAAATAGGCCGCACCCAAGGGCTTATACCTCGAAGTTGTCCGCAACAAGGCGGCTGAGCGCGCTTACGCCCCAACCTGTCGCCCCTGCAGGTGCCAAAGCAGTTTCAGACTTCACACTGGCCACCCCGGCAATGTCGAGGTGAATCCAAGGCGTGCCCTCTTGCACAAAACGCTGTAGGAATTCCGCTGCGGTGATCGATCCCGCTGGACGGCCACCCACGTTTTTGACATCTGCGATGCGCGATTTCAGTTGTTTTGCATAGCCCTTGCCCAGTGGCATCCGCCAGGCGCCCTCGCCCTCTGCATCAGCCGCTTTCAGGAAGGCATTGCACAGCATGTCGTCATTGGAGAAAACGCCGGCATTTTCATGGCCAAGACCGATGATGATCGCCCCTGTCAGTGTGGCCAGATCAATCATGCCCGCTGGTTTGAAACGGTCTTGCGCGTAGTGCATCACGTCGCACAACACCAAACGCCCTTCCGCGTCAGTGTTGATCACCTCAATGGTGTCGCCTTTCATAGAGGTCACCACATCGCCCGGACGGGTCGCTCGGCCCGATGGCATGTTTTCAACCAAGCCGACAAGGCCCACAACATTGGCTTTGGCCTTGCGCAGTGCCAGCGCCTTCATGGTGCCGGCCACAACGCCTGCGCCGCCCATATCCATGGTCATGTCTTCCATGCCCGCAGCAGGCTTCAGCGAAATACCGCCTGTATCAAACACAACGCCTTTGCCAACAAGCGCCAACGGAGGCGCAGCTTTGTCACCGCCGTTCCATTGCATCACCACCACTTTCGACGGGCTTTCGGACCCCTCGCCCACAGACAACAAAGCGCCCATGCCAAGCTCTTTCAGCTGGTCTTCTTCCAGCACCTCCACCTCAAGACCGATCTCTTGAAGTGCCACCAATCGGTCCGCAAACTCTGTCGTGGTCAGCACATTGGCAGGTTCATTCACCAGATCACGGGTGAAAAACGCGCCATCCGCGACAGCCAGCAAAGGTGCAGCCGCGGCTTCTACTTCAGCAGGTTTGCTGACCATCATGCGCACCGCCCGCGCGTCTTCCTTCGCATTCGCGGTCTTATGATCGTCAAACCCATAGTCACGCATCGCAATGCCAAAAGCGATCTGCGCCGCCTTGGGATGGGTGCCCGCCAGAACCGTCAAAGCTGCATTGCCACGCGCCTTGCCAAGCGCGGCCCCGGCTTTGCGTGCCTCTTCAATACTGCAGCGACGCGGCAGAATGACCACATCCACTGCCTCAGCGGCCAATCCAGTCGGAAATGCCAGCGTGACCAATGTGCCGTTAGCAGCATCTGCCCCTTTGTCTTCACGCAAACGCTCCACCGCGCCACGGGTCATCCGGTTGATGCGCCGCGCGCCCTGATCAAGATTTCCTTCCTGCGGTATAAAGATTGCAATCCGCCCCTCTGCTTTTGCAATTTCATCCAATTGAGTTTCTTCAAAAGCAAACTGCACAGGGCGCATATGTCGATCTCCATTTTAATGCTGCCAAACACCTAGCGCGCCCAATCTTGCTTGACCAGTGGCCATCGCCAGTTTGCAGTTTCACCGCCCCACCAATTCCACTAAACTGCGCGCAAAGAACAAGAACTTGAAGGGATCCAAGGCGTGAGCAGATTCGACAGATACATCCTGTCGCAGTTTCTAACTCTGTTTGGCTTCTTCGCACTGATCCTCGTATCGGTCTATTGGGTCAACCAAGCGGTGTCACTGTTTGATCAGTTGATCGCAAGCGGACAGAACGTGGCCGTTTTCCTTGAGCTTTCGTTGCTTATGCTTCCCAGCGTGATCCGTCGCGTGCTGCCAATCGCAGTGTTTGCGGGCACGGTTTACGTCACAAATCGCTTGTCAAACGAAAGTGAACTGACCGTCATGCAGGCCACCGGCTTCAGCCCCTGGAGGCTCGCCCGACCGGTTGCCGTATTCGGAGTGATAACAGCCCTCATGATGAGTGCCCTCACCCATTTTCTCGTGCCCACTTCAGCCAAGGAGTTAAGCGAGAGACAAAAAGAGATCAGCCAAAACATCACCGCGCGTTTGCTGACCGATGGCACCTTTATGCATCCAGCTGATGGAGTGACATTCTACATCCGCGAAATCAGCGCAAATGGCGTGCTCAAAGACGTGCTTATGGCGGACAGCCGAAACCCGGACGGCACAACACTGCACACCGCATCTGAGGCCTATCTGGTACAAGATGAAAACGGCCCTAAGCTTGTGATGGTCGATGGTCTCATGCAGTTCAATCCAGCGGACACCGACCGCCTCATGACCACGAATTTCGCGGATTTTTCATATGACATCAGTGGTTTGGTCGATCCTGAAGCGATCAATCGCGGATCCGTAAACTATTTGCCAACCTGGGACATTTTCGGTGATCTCCCTTCTGCTGCGGCTATCACAGGCGAAAGTCTGGGCAATGTCACCGAAGAGTTTCATGCCCGCTTCACCCAACCCATCATGTGTGTAATCTTTGCCTTGGTTGGCTTTGGCATGCTGATCATAGGTAGCTTCAGCCGATTTGGTGTTTGGCGTCAAATTTTGTTTGCCTTTGGCATTCTTGTGGTGCTTGAGGCCCTCAAAAACGTGGTTTCCGACCCCGTGCTCGATGCGCCAGAGCTCTGGCCGCTGCTTTATGTGCCCGTTGCCTTGGGCGGCGTTATCGCATTTGTGCTGCTATATCTCGCGTCAAACCCAATTCGTTTGCGACGGAGGTCTGTCGCATGACAAGCCATCTCTATTTTGCGCGCAAGTTTTTCTGGATGCTGCTGAGCATTTTCGCCGTCTTCTTCGTGCTGACCATTCTGCTCGACATGATGGAGCAACTGCGCAAATTTGATGTGGAACAGGTGGGCTTTTATCGTGTGATCGGTCTCACCTTTTTACGCGCACCTCAGGGGCTTTATCAACTTCTGCCATTGATTGTGATCCTGGCAACTGTGGCTTTGTTTATCGGCCTGGCGCGCACATCAGAACTTGTCGTGGTGCGCGCGGCTGGGCGCTCTGCGATTGTGGCTGTGATTTCCCCTATGGTGTTGGCGCTGCTTGTTGGGGTGGCTGCTGTTACAATCATCAATCCACTCGTGGCGAAAACATCCGTTGAATACGACAAACAAAGCGACGCATTGCGCAACAACGGTGGGAACGCGCTATCCTTGTCAGATGAGGGAATATGGCTGCGTCAAGGCGGGCGGGAAGGGCATGCCGTCATCCATGCCGAACGCACCAACGCTGATGCCAGCAAATTTATCAATCTCAGCATCATCACTTATCGCGAAAACGGCGGCCCGCAGTCCCGGATTCAAGCCGATACCGCTGAATTGCGAGACGATGGCTGGCAACTCACAAATGCACGGGTCTGGTCCCTCAACCGGGGCGTCTCAGAGGGTACAGCCGCGCTTCATCATGACACGCTGACATTGCCCAGCAACCTGACACCTGATCGCATTAGAGATCGTTTCGGCAGCCCGTCCGCAATTTCTGTGTGGCAATTGCCAAAGTTCATCCAAGAACTTGATGAAGCTGGTTTTTCCTCGCGTCGCCATACTGTGTGGTTACATATGGAACTTGCGCAGCCGCTGTTCCTGATGGCGATGGTTCTTGTCGGCGCCGCCTTCACAATGCGCCACACGCGCTTTGGCAACACTGGGATTGCAGTGCTGTTTGCCATTCTCATCGGTTTTAGCCTCTATTTCATCCGAAACTTCGCGCAGATCTTAGGGGAAAATGGCCAAATTCCTGTCCTGCTCGCAGCCTGGGCACCGCCGGCCGCAAGTGTGTTATTGGCACTCGGACTGTTGTTGCATATGGAGGACGGATGACGAACTTGCTCTTCCGCCTTATGACGGCCACTGCACTTTCCTGCGCCCTCGCCCCAATGGTGCAGGCCGAGACGGCTCAGGTACCTTCAGAACAATCTGAAGCTGCAAAGCCAATTTCACAGAATGTGGTACTGATCGCAGACAATGTCGAACTGGTTGGCACGTCTACACTGCGTGCACACGGCAATGTAGAAGCCGTTTCTGGCGAAACTCGGCTGCAGGCACGCGAAGTTATCTATGACAATGAAACCGGTGAAATAACCCTTCTGGGGCCAATACGGATCACTGAAGGCGACTCAGTCTCAATCGTCGCCGACTCAGCGGATTTGAACGCAGACTTTCAATCTGGCTTGATCCGAAGCGCGCGTTTGGTACTCGCAGATCAAGTGCAGTTGGCCGCGCAGCAGCTCGACCGTATCGGCGGTCGTTTCAATGTATTGACAAAAACCACGGTATCGTCGTGCCGTATCTGCGAAACCGGTGAAGCCCCACTCTGGCAGATCCGCGCAAAACGCGTCGTTCACGATCAAGCCGAACGACAAATCTACTTCGACGAAGCGAGCTTCCTTATTCGCGACGTACCGGTGTTCTATTTTCCTCATCTGCGGATGCCGGATCCGACACTGAAACGCAGCAAAGGTTTCCTGTTTCCCAACTTCCGGCGCACCTCGCTTTTGGGCAATGGCATCAAGCTTCCGTACTTTTTTCCGATCGGAGACGACAAAGACCTCACGCTCACGCCCTATATCTCAACAAACACACGCACGCTTGAGTTCCGGTATCGTCAGGCTTTCGAAAATGGCGGCATTGAACTCGATGGCGCTATCTCAGACGATGACCTGCGCCCCAACGAGACGCGTGGATATCTGTTCGCCGACGGTCTGTTTCAATTAGAGCGTAATTACAAACTTACCTTTGACATTAAGGCCGTCAGCGATGATGCCTATATCTCAGATTATGACTACTCAGACCTTGATCGTCTCAATAGCAATATCAGAGTAGAACGCGCTTCTCGCTACGAAAATACCAGCTTCGGAGTGTATCATTTTCGCTCGCTGCGGGATGACGAAGACAACGACACGTTGCCAACCTTGGTGTTCCAGGCCGAGACCGAACGGCGCTACTTTCCGACGTCGATTGGCGGAGAGCTGCGCACCCGTCTTGAAGCGCACTCTCATAAACGTGACTCTGGCCTAAATGGCGATGACGGTCGGGATGTTGCACGCACGAACGCTTCGGTGGAATGGCTGCGCAACTGGACACTGGCAACAGGCTTGCGTCTCGGCGTAAACGGAGGGCTCGCATTTGACGCCTATAAAACCGACGACGACACAACAGTCAGCTCATTTGACAGCGGCTTCACGCCTGCGGCAGCGATAAACCTGCGCTATCCGCTGGTAAAGCGCGGCTCGGACGGCGCCACCTATCTGCTGGAGCCGGTTGCACAAGTGGGCTGGACTGGTGGCTCAAACCTTGACGTCGCAAATGATGAAAGCACACGTGCCGAATTTGATGAAGGCAACCTGTTGTCGCTTTCCCGCTTTCCGTCACATGACCGTCGCGAGCGTGGCCTGGCTGCGGCACTCGGGATGAACTGGTCACGCGTCACATCAGAAGGCTGGGAAGGCCACTTCACCGTGGGTCAGGTATTCCGCGACCAATCCCAAAGCGATTTTTCCGCAACATCAGGTTTGGCAGGAAAAACATCTGATCTGCTCTTGGCGGGTCAGTTCAACAATCAAAACGGTCTGGTCATGTCCGCTCGCGGTCTGCTGGATTCAGGCGGCACTCTGAACAAAGCCGCTGCGCGTCTCGGTTGGAGCAATCCAAGCTTGATGGTGGATGCGAGCTATATCTGGCTGGCGCGAGACCCCGACGAAGATCGTGCAGAGCGTATTTCGGAATGGACGCTGGACAGCAGCTATCGCTTCTCCCGGCATTGGACCGGTCTGATTGACTGGCGCTACGATGCGGTCGCAGGCAAATCGGCACGCGCAGGCATTGGCATGCAATATCGTAACGAATGCGTGCAGGTCGAACTTTCGCTATCGCGCCGCTTCTCCACATCCGATACCGTTCAATCCAGCAACACCTTTGGCATCAACGTGGCCCTGCTTGGATTCTCGGTCAATTCAAACGATAAGAGCTATAGCCGCACCTGTGGCTGAATTACAGGAAGACGACACTCTCATGACGCGACGCCCTTTCATCCGCTCCCTTCTGCGCAGCTGCGCCTCTCTCACCAGCGCAATTGCGGCAGTGACAGTTCTCAACAATGCGGCCGTTGCACAAAGTGCTTTCAGCCCCGCAATTTTGGTGAATGACTCTGCAGTCAGCTACTACGAATTAGATCAGCGCGCGCGCCTCTTGACCATCATGAACGCCCCGGGAGATCCTGGAAAGCTGGCGCGCGAACAGTTGATCGAGGACCGCCTGAAACTCCAGGCTGCACGCCTCACCGGCATTGCCGCGTCAGATGAGGGTATTCAGAACGGCCTTGATGCCTTTGCAGCCCGCGTCAACATGGAAGCCGGCGATCTCATTGAGGCACTTGTCGGCGCCGGCATCGACGAAGAGACCCTGCGCGATTTCATCATTTCGAACATCACCTGGCGCGGCGTCATCCAGTCTCGGTTTGGCGGCAACGCACAGGTCAGCGAAGAAGAAATCGATCGCGCTATCGCTCAAAACAGCGGCTCTGGCGGTGTGCGCGTGCTGCTCAATGAAATCATCATCCCCGTCACACCGCAAAATCAACGACAGGTACTTGGCTTGGCGGAGCAACTCTCCGAAATTCGCAGCTTTGAGAGTTTTGAAAACGCCGCGCGTACCTATTCTGCATCTGCCACCAAAGAGAGTGGTGGTCGCGTTGACTGGATGAATGTGACCAATCTGCCCGCCGAACTGCGGCCAGTGGTCACCGCGCTGCGGCCGGGAGAAGTGACCCGCCCCTTGCCATTGCAAAACGCGGTCGCCCTGTTCCAGTTGCGTGATGTGGCTGAAACCGGACGCTCCACGCCGACCTACTCGGCCATTGACTACATGATGTATTTCATTCCCGGTGGGCGCACAGAAGAAACCCTTGCGCAGGCCAACGAACTCGCGGGCAACCTTGATCGCTGCGACGATCTTTTTGCCATCGCACAGGACGAGCCTGCGGAATTTCTTGTCCGCGAAACCTTGCCGCCAAGTGACATCCCCAAAGATGTGGCCATCGAACTCGCCAAGCTTGACGACAACGAAGTGTCCACAAATCTGACCTCCGCAGACGGGCAGAACCTTATGGTGCTCATGCTCTGCGGGCGTACTGCGCAATTGGCCGAAGAGCTGTCGCGCGAAGATGTGGCGCAGGCGCTGCGCAACCAACGTCTGGAAAGCTACGCCAACAGCTATCTCAGCCAGCTGCGTGCGCAAGCGCGTATCATTGAAAAATGAACCAACGGGCACAATCTGCCCCCATCGCGCTCACCTGTGGTGAGCCCGGTGGTATTGGGCTGGAGATCGCAGAAAAGGCCTGGCTGGCACTCAAAGAGGAGCTGGCGTTTTTCCTGATCGCGGATCCAGATCATCTGCCGGGCACCGTGCCACATCAGATGATTGACGATCCGTCACAGGCAGGTGCCGTGCTGCCGGATGCCTTGCCCGTTTTCCCACACCCCTTTGGCGCGCCGCGCACCCCCGGTCAGGCCGATCCTGAAAACGCCGAAGGCGTGATCGACGTGATTTCACAAGCCGTTGATATGGCCATGTCTGGCAGCGCCAGCGCGGTTTGCACTTTGCCAATTCACAAGAAGGCGCTCAAAGACGGCGCTGATTTTGCCTATCCCGGCCACACCGAGTTTCTGGCGGATCTTGGTGGCGTGAACGATGTGGTGATGATGCTGGCCTCTGACATGCTGCGCGTTGTGCCCACCACCATCCATATTCCGGTCTCCGAAGTGCCTGCCGCGCTCACGCCAGAATTGCTCGAAGAGACCATTCGCATCACTGCCAAAGGTCTTTCAAATCAGTTTGGCCTCACCGCGCCTCGGATCGCCGTGGCAGGTCTTAACCCACACGCGGGCGAAGGCGGCGCAATGGGCCATGAAGACGCCAGCGTGATTGCGCCTGTTCTGGAAAAACTGCGTACTGAAGGCTTTGACATTGCGGGCCCTCTGCCTGCGGACACCATGTTCCACGCTGATGCCCGTGCGCGCTATGATGTGGCAATCTGCGCCTACCACGATCAGGCGCTGATCCCGATCAAGACGTTGGATTTTGATGGCGGCGTGAATGTCACCCTTGGCCTGCCTTTTATCCGCACCTCGCCGGATCATGGCACAGCTTTTGACATCGCAGGCACCGGTCAGGCCAATCCATCCAGCACCATCGCCGCGCTGCGCATGGCGGCGCGCATGGCTGAAAGCGCCCCACAAAGCGCTTGACGCGTCACAGGGGGAAACATATCCCCGCCCAAGGCCAAACTCGCGGCACGTCCGCGCAACCAAACAGGTGATGAGCCATGAGCGCCATTGATGATCTTCCTCCGCTGCGTCAGGTGATCGACACCCACGGTCTGTCTGCGCGCAAATCACTGGGGCAGAATTTTCTTCTGGATCTCAACCTCACCGCCAAAATTGCGCGCCGTGCTGGGGATCTCACCGAATGCGACGTGCTGGAAATTGGCCCCGGCCCCGGTGGCCTCACACGCGGCCTGCTGGCCGAGGGCGCGCGCCGTGTCCTCGCGATTGAGAAAGATGATCGCTGCATCCCCGCGCTTGCCGAGATCGAAGCCGCCTACCCCGGCCAACTTCAGGTGATCAATGGCGATGCACTTGAAATCGATCCTCTGGCGCATCTGACCCCCCCCATTCGCGTGGCGGCCAACCTGCCCTACAATGTAGGAACCGAACTTTTAGTGCGCTGGCTTACGCCCAAGGAATGGCCACCTTTTTGGCAAAGCCTCACCCTGATGTTTCAGCGCGAAGTGGCCGAACGGATCACGGCTCAACCGGGCTCCAAAGCCTACGGTCGTCTTGCCATCCTTGCCCAGTGGCGCGCCAACGCCAATATCGTGATGTCTTTGCCGCCCGGCGCGTTTTCACCGCCACCAAAAGTGCACTCCGCCGTGGTGCATCTGACCGCGCTGGAAGAGCCGCGTTACCCTGCCGACGCAGACATGCTGTCACGCATTGTGGCCGCTGCTTTCAATCAGCGGCGTAAAATGCTGCGTGCCGCGCTCAAGGGTCAGGCCCCTGATATCGAAGATCGTCTGCTCGCAGCAGGCATCCAGCCAACCGAACGTGCCGAACAGGTCTCCCTAGAGCAGTTCTGCGCCCTCGCACGCGTGATGAAGGAAAGCTGAGCCAACCACGCGGGCTTGCCCCTGTACATGCAGATAGACACCTGCAAGCGGGAACTGCTGGGAAAGCCCCTCTGCATATTGCACACCCCGCGCCAAAGCCTCCGCAACATCCGTTGCTGGTAACGGCGCAACGCCCACAGTGACAAGACGAGCGCCCAGATCGCTCCCCTCACGCACATCACAGGCAGGCGCACGCCGCACCAGCGGATGGCGCGGAACATCCACGTGATTGGCGATCAGTGTTGCCGCCACATCCGCTTCCGCTGCCGTGCGCGACAGAACCGTCACCGCATCCGCGACTCCCAGCGACAGGCTGCGCCCCCGCCACCCAGACGTTGCCACCCCTCGGATCGGATCATCCGCATGAATGGTCACCTCCGCATCTGCCCCTGCCACCGTCGCGCGTAGGCTTTGCCCCTCTGTCAACACCAGCGCCACATCGCCACCATTGTTCACATAGGCACGGGACACATCCGGCACCTCAGCAATCACGCGGGCAATTTCATCCGCCACAGCTCCGGCAACCGCGGCCATAGGGGTCACAAAATCTGGCATGCCCATCCGCGCAGCGCTCTGCATCTTTTGCGCCATTCGCCCAGTGAAACAGCTATACGGCTCAACAGGCCGGCGCAGTTTCGGCAGCTCATCCACCAATTCCTGCAAAACCGTTTCAAAACGTAGCGCCGCCGCACGAAAGCCCTGCGCACGCCCGTCCCCCCAAATTTCAAGGATCAAATCAATGGGCCCGTGGTGCATATGCAGCCGCCGTCCATCGGGCAACCATGTGACCTGCGGTCCATCCATCATTGCTTGCGCTCTTGCGGAAAAATCACCTGACTGTCCCGCGCATAAAACCCGCCGCTTTGCAAAATATCGATCACATCGCGCACCGCCTCCGTATGCCCGCCAAGTGCCTCATACTCTTGTTTTAAAACGGTAAACTCCAACGGCGCGACAATCGCAGGCGTGGGCACCATGCCAAATGCCCCTTTTGGCGTCTGCATCACATCCGCCATAAGGGTGATCCCGCCCCCCGGCCAAACATAAGACTTTGCCCCGCCCACCGTCACCTCGGCGCGTCCGGCCTGCACGGCTTCTGTCAGCTTCACCGGATTGCGCGTGACGCCTGAACGCAATGAGCCACCCGCACCGCCCATGAACATCACCGTGCAAAGGGCAGGTTCACAATTCTCCGCAATCAACGCCACCGACGGCTTTATCCGCGCCGGCATCGGCCTTTCTTGCGGCACCAATTGCGCGTCGAGTTCATAATACGCGGCATGTTCTCCCGTTGTGGAAACCATCAACAATGTCAGCCCCTCACGCGCTCCTTTCTTCGCCAGCCACGGCCCAAGGATCGACAGTGGGTCCTCTATATCTGTCCCACCCCAACCGCGCCCAGGCTCTGCCACCTGAAAATAGCGCCCCGGGGTGCTCCGCCGCCCTTTGATACGAATGCCCGTGTCAGGCCAGCCCAGCACCTTGCCCGCCTGATGCTCACTGACGACGCCAGTAATGTGGTCATCCACCACCACCACTTCATCCACCAGGCCGTACCATTGGCTCGCGAACATCCCTATGGTGGCAGAGCCGCAGCCCACTCGCATTCGCTCTTCGCGCAGCCCATCCACAATCGGCGCTTTGCCAGCCTGCACCACAATCTCCGCACCATCCTCCACTGTCAGTGTGACAGCCTCTCGATTGAGCAGCCGCAACAGCACATCACAGGTCACGCGACCTTCCGCCTTGCTGCCTCCGGTCAGATGATCCACACCGCCAAGGCTCATCATCTGAGAGCCATATTCGCTGGTGATCATCAGCCCCACAGCCTCGCCCTGATGGCGGATCACAGCCCCCTCACGCCCCAAGTGTCGATCTGTGTCGATCTTCACCTTGACGCCGCAATAGGAAAAAATCGCCTCCGTCACCACGGTCACAAAATCCGCGCCATCCACTTCGCGGCTCGCCAGAAACGGTGCGGGCTTATAGTCGGGATAGGTGGTGCCCGCACCAACGGCAGTGACAAATAGATCCTCGGTAGACAGCCCATCATGCCAGTCACGCCCCAGAAACGGGCGCACATCTCCACCCTGCGCCACCGTCCGATCCAGCACCGTCAACGGATCACAGCGCACGATTTCACCGCCATGATTGGCATAGCGGTCACAAGCGCCAATCTTGCCCTCTCCGATATAACACATCACCGGGCAGGCATCGCAGCGGATCTTTTGCTCCCGCACACGTCCTGCTTTGCCCGATGCCTGTGTCATCCTATCCTCCGTGTCTGCGCGCCGCCTTGATCGCCGCCAAAACCCGATCTGGTCTGGCAGGCAATTTCGTGATCCGCGCCCCACAGGCATCCGTAATCGCGTTTAAAATCGCCGGTGCCGTCGGGATCAGAACATGTTCGCCCAACCCCTTTGCCCCCATCGGCCCTTCTGGGTCCGGCACCTCAATCAGGTGAGACACCACCTCCGGCATGTCACCGATGGTCGGAATCAGATAATCGTGCAGATTTTCCGTGCGCCCCGGCACAAACTCTTCCATCAACGCCATGCCCAGACCCTGCGCGATCCCGCCTTCGATCTGCCCTTCAGCAAGCAATGGATTGATCACGCGCCCCAGATCGTGTGCCGCCGTGATCTTCCGCACCTGCACCGTGCCAAGCGCCAAGTCTACTTCAACTTCTGCCAGCTGCGCGCCATAGCCATAAACCGCATAAGGCACGCCCTGCCCGTTTTCATCGAGCGCCGCCGTGGGCGGATCATAGGTTTCCTGCACCATGAGCACATAGCCTTCCGCCCCGACCGGCAATGCGGAAAGATCAATCGCCCGCACCTCGCCCGCTTCAGCGATGCGCAACTGCCCCGCCGCCAATGTCAGACTGGCACCTGACCCCATATTGGCCATCTGCAAAATCTGAGTGCGCAGCGCCTGCCCCGCCAATAGCGCCGCTTTGCCGCTCACCACGGTTTGCCGACTTGCAGAGGTTTTGCCACAATCCGGCGTCAGCGCGGTATCTGCATCTACCAGATCCAACTGATGCACCGGCAGCCCGACAGCATCGGCCGCAATCTGTGCAATCACCGTATTGGACCCCTGCCCAATATCCATCGCCCCCTGATGCAGGCGAATACGCCCCTCCGCCGTGATCCCAATGCGCATGGTCGAAGGGTTCGGCAGCGCCGTGTTCCCGCAGCCATACCAGCAGCTGGCAACGCCGATACCCCGCTTCGTGCCAGCGTTGCGCGCATTGAAATCAGCAACCTCGATCTGCGCCGCATCCCAGCGTGGCTGCAGCGACGCGAGGCATGCACCAATTCCCACGCCCTGCACTGTTTGCCCACAAACAGTCAGGTCCGACTCACGCAATGCGTTCTTCCGCCTGATTGCGAGCCGATCCATTGCCAACTTGCGCGCCAAATCGTCCAGCAAGGTCTCCTGCAAAACCGCCGCCTGCGGCACACCAAAGCCGCGAAACGCCCCAGCAATCGGCCCATTGGTGTGGATTGCCCGGGCCTCTGCGGCGTAGTTTGGCACCGCATAAGGCCCACTGGCATGCACCGGCACACGCACCGCAACGGTCGGCCCCCAGCTTGCATAGGCGCCCGTGTCAAAATCGCCATCAAACAACATACCGGTCAGCCGCCCCTCTGCATCCGCAGCCAGCGAGGCCCCCATCTGCGCGGGATGGCGCTTTGTCGACGCGCGCATGCTTTCTGCCCGGCTATAGACCATCACGCTTGGCTTCCCCGTCAGCAGCGTCACCAACCCGATCAGGGGCTGCACAGACAAATCAAGCTTTGCGCCAAAACCGCCACCGGTCGCCGCTGGCCTTATGCGCAGCTTTTCTTCCGCCAGCCCCAAAATCTTCGCGGTCTCATCGCGGTCCAAAACCGGTGCCTGCGTGCAGGCGCGAATGTTCAGGACATCGCCCTCCATCCAGGCCACACCAGCCTCAGGCTCAATATAGGCATGTTCCACGTGGCTGGTTACAAAGGATCCAGAGACGACATGTGCAGCATCCGAAACCGCCTGAGCCGCATCACCGCACCGTACAGCCCCCGCAATCAGCAAATTGTCAGGCCGCCTCTCATGAAGCTGCGCAGCACCCTCTGCGCGCGCCTTCTGCACCTCCAACAGCGCGCTGCCAGGCGTCCAGCGCACAGGCGCTTTGGCAAAATCCAGCGCCAGCACCGCCTCACGCCTACCCGCAACCAAGGCGACCGCCTCACCGGTAAAACGCACCCGCCCTTCCGCCAGTGCAGGCTGATCCACAAACGCAGGGATCACCCCAGTCTCATTGCGGCCCGGAATATCTGCAGCAGTAAACACCTGAACGTCATGGGCTGCCGCCCAAGCTTCCAGATCGCCGAACGCAAACTCGGCCGCTGCATGAGGGCTGCGGATTGCCCGCACCCAAAGCGCATCTTGCGGCAGATCATCTGCGCCAAAGCGCTCCGATCCCAGCACCTTTGCCACGCCATCAAGCCGCTCCACACGCGCCCCAACAGACGCCGCCGCATCCGGCTCAGGCCCCGCGCCACTCCCGGCGGCATCCAGCACAGCATCCACGATCTTGGCGTAGCCCGTGCATCGGCACAAAACCCCGCCAAGCGCGGTCTCTACCGCGCGCCGATCCGGGCGGCTGTCTTTGCGCAACAGCGCTTCTGCCGCCATCACCATGCCAGGGGTGCAAATGCCACATTGCGCCGCGCCATGTCGTAAAAATGCGCGCTGCAAGGCACTTGGCCCCGGTCTCTGCATCCCCTCTATGGTTTCAATTTGGCGCCCCAGCGTCTGCGCAACCGGGGTCAGACAGGCACAAACCGCTTTCCCATCGAGCAAAACCGTGCAAGCGCCGCAATCGCCTGCATCGCAGCCCACTTTGGTTCCGATCAGCGCCAAATCATTGCGCAACACATCCGAAAGGCGCTGCCCGGGGGCGGCAACCACCTCATGCGCCACGCCGTTCACCTTAAGTCGGATCATTGCAAAGGCCCCGACGCCGCCGCAAGCACCGCCCGGCGCACCAATTCTGGCACCGCCTCCAAACGATAGGCCGCGCTGCCTCGAATGTCCGAGATAGGCTGCAAAATATCTGCGAAATCACTGTCGCTTATCGCCCGCGACAAATCCGCAATCGGCGCACCGATCAGCGCGGCCTCAAGCAATGGCAGCCGCATCGCAACCGGGCTACAGGCCCCCACTGCAACAGCTGCACCGGCAACATGGCCCTCAGATATCTCTAGACGCGCTGCAACCATCGCAACCGAAATCACCAAATGGCTCCGGCTGCCAAGCTTTTCAAATGCACTTGCCCCGGTCGCACTGCAATGCGGCACCAAGATAGCGCTGACCAGCTCATCTCCTTTGCGCGCAGTTGCACGCGGCCCCGTCACAAAATCCACCAAAGCCATACGTCGAACACCACCCGGCCGCAAAAGCTCGACTTCCGCGTCCAGTGCCAAGAGCGGAGGGATGCCATCAGCCGCCGGGGAGGCATTGCAAATATTGCCCACAACAGTTCCGGCGTTTTGAACCTGAACGCCCCCGACCTGACGGGCGGCTTGCTTTAACATGTCAAATGCAGCGGGCAAAGGTGTCGCAACCACATCGCTCCAACTGGCACCCGCGCCGATCCGCCACCCTTTCGCAACCTGCTGAATGCCTCTAAATTCACTCAAGCCGGTCACATCCAAAATGACTTCATCAGGCCCAGTGCCAAGCGCCTGCGCTTGGGTTGCCGCAAAAAGATCTGTACAGCCCGCTGCTATGATCACCCGACCGTCTTCAAGCAACGCAAGCGCATCTTTCAACTTGTCTGGGCGGTGATAAATCCCCATTCTGTCCTCTCAAACCTCAGGGCACGGCACGCAAAATCTTGTTGGTATACAAACAGATTTTGCGCCATGATCGGTCGCTGTGTCAATAAAACCGAAAGGGTGCCGCTTTTTGCACCCCAAGTGATAGGCCGCGTTCATGCCCGCATCTGACACGTCTTTACCGCCTCTCACGGCCGCTGAAACCTATGATCTTGACGAACAGGTTGGATTTCTTTTGCGCCGCGCCACGCAACGCCATTTGGCCATTTTCGCACAAGGCATCACCGATCTGACGCCCACTCAATTTGCGGCGCTCGCCAAACTTTGTGCCTTGGGCGCGGTCTCGCAAAACGCTCTTGGACGCGCAACGGCGATGGACGCAGCAACGATCAAAGGTGTGGTGGATCGGCTGCGCACCAAAGCCCTCGTGATCAGCGCACCTGACCCCGAAGATCAACGACGCGTGTTGCTGAAACCCACAGCCAAAGGATGGGACCTCTACGAAGCGCTGGCACCAATGGCGACACAAATCACCGAGGACACACTCGCACCTCTGAACGACGCTGAAAAAACGATTTTCACCTTGCTCTTGAAGAAACTGGTATAGGCCGACAACACACCGTCGCGATACCAACGCAATACCGACGTGATGCCGACAGTGTATTTGCCTTCGCCTCAAAGCGCTCAAACCCCCAGATGACGCGCCAAAATGGTGGGATCATCGCGCAGCGCCTCTCCGGAAACAACGCCACGCATCCGCCCATTTTCCAACAATGCTGCGCGATCGGCCAAAGCCAAGATCGCTTCCACCCGCTGTTCCACCAGAACCACAGCAACCCCTTGATCGCGCAGCGTTTCTGTCACATCACGAATGGCGGCAATCATCGAAGGCTGTAACCCTTCAGTTGGTTCATCCAACAACACCACACTGGGCCGCAGGCTCAGCGCACGGCCCATGGCAAGCATCTGCTGCTCTCCGCCACTCAACGTGTTTGCCCGTTGCGCATATCGCTCCCTAAGCCTTGGAAAAAGTTGAAGTATTTCTTCCAGAGTGCTCTCACTTTCGCATTGTGAAAACCGTCCAACCTCCAGATTCTGACCCACTGTCAGATCCCCAAACAGCCGCCGCCCCTGCGGCACATAGCCCACGCCGTGCCGCGGCACCACATGCGCTGGCAGATCTGACAACACTGTCTTCCCCAGCCGCACAGCGCCACTCATCAAAGGCAACACCCCCATGATCGCTTTCATTGTGGTGGTCTTACCAGCGCCATTGCGGCCCAGAAGACAGGTGATTTCACCTGCTTGCGCCTCAAAAGAGACATCGCGCAACACCTGCGCTCTGCCGTACCCGGCATTGACCGCCTCAAGCTTCAGCATCCGCACCTCCCAAGTACGCAGATTGCACAGCGGAACTTGCCTGAACCTGTTCAGGTGTGCCTTCAAACAGGACCTTTCCGAAGTTTAAAACTGTAATAAAATCTGCGACTTCCATAACGACATTCATGTTATGTTCAATCAGCAACACAGTGGTATGTCCACGTAGGTCATTGATCAGCTTGTTAAAGGCGACAACCTCTCCATCTGCGAGACCCTGTGTCGGTTCATCCAAAATCAGCAGCTTAGGCGCCTGCGCCAGCCCCATGGCGATTTCAAGAAGCCGCTGATGCCCATAACTCAAATCACCTGCGTCTTCGTGCGCGCGCTCCAGCAGGCTCACACGGTGCAGTGCAGCAACGACCCTCTCTTCCGCTTCTTTGGGGTCTGAGAACACACGTCTCGCCCCAAGCGCGACGTTTTCATGCACCGACAAACTCGGAAAAATTGATGTGATTTGAAAGGTATAAGCCATGCCAGAGGCGATGCGCTTGTGAGCCGGGAGCGATGTGACGTCACGTTCATCAAAAGAAATCCGCCCGCTGCTGCAGGCCAGCCGTCCCGACAACAGGCCCACCAGCGTGGTTTTACCCGCGCCATTTGGGCCAATCAGCGCACGTACCTGTCCTTTCGGAACCTCAAGTGTCACATCATCAACGGCTCTCAAGCCGTTGAATTGTTTGGTGAGCCCCTCAGCATTCAGAAAACTCATGGAAGCCATCTCCAAAAACGGTTGCGCAGCTCGCCCATAAGACCCTGTGGCGCAAAAAGTGTGAGACACACAAGTACAATGCCAGCAATGAGCATATAGGCGGTGGTCACACCCGAGCTTAAGTCTATGAGATAGAACATAAAGATGGTTCCCACCAACGGCCCCAGCATCGTGCCCGCGCCACCAAGCAGGACCCACAACAGCGGAAAGATCGAGTATTGCACAGACGCAAAACTCGCCCCCACATACCCAAACAACACCCCATAAGCTGCGCCCGCCAGCGCCGAAACCCCGGCAGAGAGCACAACAGCGCCCCACTTATATCGCTGGACATCATATCCAAGCATCATCGCGCGTTCTTCATTTTCACGGATCGCAATCAAAACGTGACCAAAACGCGAACGCAGCACCCACATCAACACAACAAACGCTGCGTAAAATATTGATAATGCTGCAAAATACCGAACCGTGGGATCAGAAAGATCGAGCCCAGCAACCAACCGATCTGCCTGTTGTATCACAAAGCCTTCGTCGCCACGCGTGTAGCTTCCGAAGTAAAGAATGATCAGATACCCAGCCTGTGCAAACATCAAAGTGACGATCATAAACGCCACCCCTTCCGTCCGAAGTGCCAAAGCCCCAATCAACGCACCGATACCCGCTCCCGCCACTACGCCAAGCACCACGGCTGCGCCCGCGCCCAAACCGAATTGGGTCATGCCAAGCCCCATTCCATAAAGGCCAGCCGCGAAGAAAAGCGCATGTCCAAGGCTCAGCAACCCCGTATAGCCAAACAGCAAATTGTAGCCCATCGCATAGGTTGCCAAGACCATAATCCGCGCGAGATTTCCGTGATGATAGGCAGGCAGAAAGAACTGCGCAGCGAAAAGGATTACAAGAACAGCGCCATGCAACCCTATGATTTTCCTCAGATCTGCTGTCATGCGCGACGGGCTCCAAACAGACCCTGTGGTCGAAACACCAGCACAAGAGCCACAAGCAGTGTCGCCAAGATTTTCGCCAAGGTGGGCGAGAAAAATACCGAGATGATCCCGTCAGACAACCCAATCAACAGCGCAGCGAGCACGGTGCCTGGCAGGCTGCCAAGTCCTCCGATAATCACCACGATGAAACTCAACAAGAGAGGATCGCCGCCCATCAGGTAGTGCGCCTGTTGAATGGGCACAATCAACACCGCAGCCAAGGCAGCAAGCCCTGCGCCCAGACCAAAAACCAACGCATAGACACGCTCCACAGGGATGCCAAAGGCAAGCGCCATTTCGCGATCCTGCTCCGTTGCGCGCATCATCAGCCCAAGTTTGCTGCGCGTCATCACAATCCACAAAGCAAGCAATATCACTGTCGCAGCCGCTATAACTGCGAGTTTATAGCTGGTTATGCTGAGTCCCCATGGCCAATACAGGCTCAGCCCTGTCTCGGTCATTTCCACCCATGGCAGCGCCAATCGCGTATTGAACGGTGGTGTCACCGGCCGGGCATCCGGGCCGTAGGTCATAAGTGTAACCTGCTGTAAAATATACAGAATACCAATGGTCGCAACGATGGTACGTTCCGGGTCGTAAGACAGGCGTTTCAAAACGGTCACATCCGCCAAGGCCGCCAAGGCCCCAACAATCAGCGGCACGGTCAGTATCGCAAACGCAAATCCAAACGCCGCTGCCCCTTCGAACCAGCTCGTCACCCACCATGCAAGAACCGCGCCAAGCATAAAAAATTCACCATGGGCAACGTTCACAACACGCATCACACCAAACACCAGCGCGAGGCCACTGGCCGTGAGCGCAAGCACAGCTGCCGTCACCGCGCCCTCAAGTGTGGCCAGCATCAAATAGGGTCCAAAATCCATGACTGCTCCTGCCGGATCTTATACTTGGGTGCGCCACGTGATTGGCGCACCACAGTTTTTTTCAGATCAGAGAGTTTTTAAGATCAGAGCGGCTGCGTGGTGTAATCCACCTCATCCGGATAATAAGTGTCTTCAATAGATGTCGTATGAACCAAAAGCAGCTTTCCATCCGTCACTTTGGAAATGTACTGATGCCCAAACACTTGGTGGGTTTTGCCATTAAACACCTTTGCGCCTTGTGGATGCGCATTGGAGTGCGGCAAATCTGTCATCGCCTCCACCGCTTCAATCAGTTTGGCGCGATCCGCCGTGGTTTGATACCCAGCCGCTTCCATACCCGCCTTAACAATATGCAGCGTTTCCCAGCAGCCAAACATATGCGCATAGGTCGATACATCCTTGGGATCATTCACCGAAGCACCATTGGAATCGACACCCACTTTCTCGCGGAAAAACGCGTCATAGGGAGACTGATCCGCCTGCGCATAGCGCGGATTGCCTTCCCAGAAGTAGGTCCCTTCCAGAAACTCAAGCCCTGGGCTGCCAATATCGACTGCCTCAAGACTGTCGATAAATCCAAATATTTCAGGCCGCTGTGGGCCAAAAAACTCGCCAAGCTCTTTCACAAAAGTCAAAACCGCAGGCCCAACCATCACGTGATAGATGACTTCGGTGTCGCGTGGGATTTTCGGGAAGTACTTGGTGAAAGAGGTTTCCGTCGGTGGGATGGCAATCTGCTCCAGCACTTCGCCGCCCTGCGCTTCGATGGCAGCGGTGAAGAAGTCGCGATGATCATGACCAAAGGCAAAATCCGGGAAGATCATGGTGACCTTTTTGCCCAGATTGCTGGCCACAAACGGCGCCATGGCCTGCACTTGGCTTTTCACATCCGTGATGCCCGGCTGCAGCGTATAGCGGTTTAGCATCCCACTCGCCACATGGTGACCTTCGCTGACCACAAAGTATGGCAACTTCAACTCACCCGCACGCGGTGCCGATCCAATCACCACATGCGAAAACAGCGTGCCAAAGCCAATGTCGCAATTGTGCTGCGTCGCAAATTTCTCAATCACCTCTGCGCCGCGTTTGGGATCAGTCCCGTCGTCCTCTGCCACGATTTCAACTGGGCGCCCATTGATGCCGCCTTGGTCATTGATCAATGCTGCCGCTGCCTGCGTGGTACGGTCATACCAACGCCCATATGCTGCACCAATGCCAGTACGGTGCACCTGAAAACCAACCTTGATGGGTGCTGCAGTTTGCGCCCCAGCATAACGCGCCCAAAGCGGCAGCGTCGCGGCCGCGGTCCCGCCAAGCGCCAGAGTTTTCAGCGCACCGCGCCGCGTCGTTTGTGTGGAAACTGGCTTGATAGTCTTGGATTTGGTCATCGTGTGTCCCCCTGTGTTCACATGGTGTTGTGACCGTAAATTCCGCAATCAGTATGCTTGTTAGAGTGCAAATGAATGCCGGTTCTGTCTAGAGGCGAGCGGTTTTGTCAGAAGCCGCGCGGCGATGCAAGCAGCCAAAGTCCAAGAAACGTGCAATAAATCATAAAGATAGCGACAGGCGCCTGCGTAAGCGCAACGCGCGTTCTGGTCGCGCGCAAAGCCACCGCATGGGCCAACAACAGTGCAACGACATGTCCAATCACCACGCCGCCCGCCTGACAAAGCCACAAAAGGCGGACACTTTCCTGAGTGTTGAAAAAACCGGTTGAGACATAAAAGGTCCCCAACCCCAACAGATCTTGCCCCCGTGCCCAGGGGTCACTCGCTGCCGCAAGCGCGTATTGGGACTGTACCAGAAAACTCGTGAAGTAATGGGCAAAATGATAGCCCAATGCGATGGGCAGAACCGTCGGCGCAAACACGCAGAACGCTTGGCGCAATGCCATGTCGACACGCCCCAGTTTCAACCCAAGCCAAAGCGCCCCGACAAAGCAGCACACCAAAATGACATTGGCCACCACCAGACCGCCAAGCGTTTGCCAAACCACAGCGGATCGTCCGGGAAACTCCAGAGGGTTCAACCCCAAGAGATCAAGCCACCAGAAGGTTTCATTCAGGCCATCAAAGATCCCGCTGCCCAATATCAACAGGCTCAACAAGGCGGGGCCAAAGCCAAGCCTGCGCCCATGCAACAGCTTCCAGCCGTTCAATCCAATGGCAACGCGCCCGCCTTTATGTCCGAACATGCCAACGCGCGCATAAAGTGTCAGCATCATCGACACACCATCCGCGCGCAGGCGCCAGCGCGGGCCAAATACCATCATCCCCGCAAAGGTCAGCCCCCAATACAGTGCCACAACGCGCGCAAGCCGCGCGGGATCAGACGGGGCAACATCGGCCAGAACAAACCCGACCAATGCAAGAAAACTAAAAATCCCAACCCAATGTCCAAGCCAGCTGGGATAGCGCACACCAATGCTGCCGCCGATCAGCCAGCGAAACAGCCACACCGGCCCACTCCAGGGGTTCACCCAACGCCAAAGATCCCCAAACAGCCCTTGTATCGCTACAAAACCGATCCACCAAAGCGTCCAAACCGTCAGTGGCAACGGATTTGCCAAAGGATCTCGGGGCCCTTCAAGACCAACATAGATCAGCCAAGCGAGACAGATGGCCGACAGTAAACTCGTGGCGTTTCTGATCCATGGCTTTGCCCCAGACTGCCACAAACGCTTGTAGCAGAAAGACGACGTAACCGCCCGTTCAGGCAGGATCAGCAGCATTGCAACCGTCAACGCCACCGCCAGCACACCGGATCCGATGTACAGATCAGTTGGCAGCAACAGCACAAAGCCGCCTTCAGAGGTATGCGCACGCGCACTCCCAGCAGAAAGCGCCACCACGCCCAGAACACGCCCCCCCTTTGCGACCGTGCGAATGACGGATAAAATGAATGAGAGGATCTGACAGCACATGCGCGGATCATACTGAGAGGATACCATGATGAAAGCGCGAAAAATCATAGGGCTATGTTTGGTCGCGCTCTGTGCGTCTGGCGCATCATGGGCGCTGATGCGACCAGACCGAACCACGGACGTTTTGCTGACAAATGCAACAGCAAGCCCTTTGTTGGCTCAGCCAAACACAATCGCCGTGTTTTTGGACATCGCCAATAGCGGCGCGCCCGACAGATTGATGTCGGTCACCTCTCCAGAGGCGACCGTCGCCCAATTTAGCGGCACAGACAGCCGTCGTGCGATCCCCGCAGACAGCAGTGTCGCCTTGGCCGCCGACGGTATGTTTGTGGCCCTCTCTGGTATTTCAGGCGCTTTGGACGACGGGCGCACATTGCCTGTTGCCCTGACGTTTGAGAACGCAGGCACCGTTCACACCCGCGCACGCATTGTTGCCCCTAGAGAAACAGGAGATGCCCCAGATTATGGCCTGTTTGGGATTGGCGACATCTGTCAGGTCGGCGAAGGCGAACCTGCACCAAACATCGAACTCTTGGCCGAAAAATCCGGCGATGGCTGGCTCGTGCAGGTGCTGTCTGACGAATTTGAATTCACACCCCATCTTGTCGATGGCCCACATGTTCCGGGCACTGGACATGGGCATATCTATCTGAATGGCGTAAAGCTCGGGCGCCTTTATGAGCCCTCCACCACAATTGGCGCTCTGCCTCCCGGCGCGCATGACATTCGCGTCACATTATCCACCAATGATCACCGCGCCTACGTTGTGGGAGACCAACCCATCACCGCATCGATTCGGATTCTCGCCGATTGACAGGCCCCAACCTCGCCCTCCATCATTTGCATACAAACGAATTTGCCGTGCAAATGACACCGGAGGATGATCCATGTCCGACACTTCCCAAAGGCCCAAAGCCGCTGTGGCAGGGATCGACGTGGGCGGTACTTTCACGGATCTGGTGGCATTGGATGCAGAGGGAGCAATCAAACTCGCCAAAGTGCCAAGCACACTTCAAAACCAGGCACATGGTGTTCTGAACGCACTGGCCGCGGCAGACTGCAAACCATCCGAGCTGTCACTGATCGTGCATGGGACCACAACAACCACAAACGCCTTGCTAGAGCGTAACCTAGCCCGCACAGGATTGATCACCACCGCCGGTTTTCGCGACGTGTTGGAACTTGGCCGCCGCACCCGCCCGCAGGCCTACGGCATGCACGGCCGTTTTGTCCCGCTCATTCCCCGAGATCTCAGGCTTGAGGTGGCAGAGAGGATGGACAGCGATGGAAACGTTCTTGTTCCTCTGGATAAAACCGCCCTGCGCGCCGCGGCACGACAGCTCCGCGATGCGGGCTGCGAAGCAATTGTCGTGCATTTCCTGCACGCCTACGCCAATCCCCGCCATGAGCTTGAAGCCATTGCCGAACTTCAGACGCTTTGGCCCAATGATCACATCACGGCCGGTCATCAGGTGCTGTCAGAAAACCGCGAATACGAACGCGGGGTGACGGCGACTGTAAATGCCTGCGTGCAACCTCTTCTTCAACGCTATGTGCAAAGCCTGTCTGACACACTCGCCACACAAGGCTATCCCGGCGACCTTCTTGTAATGAATGGCAATGGCGGCATGGTCAGCGCGCGCCATGTGGCCAAGGAAGCGGCCAAAACCGTAATGTCGGGGCCCGCCTCCGGTGTCATGGCGGCCGCCTATACCGCTCGCCGCGCAGGCATTCCAAACGTCATCACTTACGACATGGGCGGCACCTCCACCGATGTGGCGCTGATCCGCGATGCAAGCCCTTCGGTGTCCAATGAAATAGAGGTGGAATACGGGATGCCAATTCACGTCCCCATGGTGGACGTGCGCACCGTTGGTGCCGGTGGTGGCTCCATCGCCAGAATCAACAGCGGCGGCCTGCTCGACATCGGCCCACAAAGCGCAGGCGCAACCCCCGGGCCCATTTGCTACGGCTTGGGCGGCACGGATCCCACAATATCTGACGCCAACATGTTGCTGGGGCGGCTTGATCCCAAAGGCGTCAGCGCGTCGAGCGGCGGCACCGAAAACAAGGTTCAGCACATCGTTGAAACGCAAATTGGCAAGCCTCTTGATCTGACAGCAACCGAAGCGGCGGCGGCCATCCTTCAGGTGGCCAATACCAAGATGGCAGGTGCAATTCGCATGGTCTCTCTCTCGCTTGGCGCGGATCCACGTGACTTTGCACTTTTTGCCTTTGGCGGCGCTGGCCCCCTGCATGCCTGCGCGCTTGCAAAAGAACTCAACATACCGCGTGTCCTTGTGCCTGCCCGTCCGGGCCTAACCAACGCGCTGGGCTGCGTGGTTGCGGACCTGCGCCACGATTTCGTTCAAACGATCAACGCGCCGCTACAAACACTCAAGCCAACCCAAATAGCCGAAATTTTTACCGCGCAAGAGGCGCAGGGCAAACACCTGATAAGCAATGAAAACATCCCCACCACAGAGATCGAGAACCACTATTCCCTTGATATGCAATTTGTGGGCCAAACCCATCTGTTGCGCGTGCCACTCACAAAGCCCACGACCTCACCAGAGGATCTGCAAGCCCTGTTTGAAGCCGTCTATCGCAAGCGCTTTCATGTGGACTTAAACGAGGTTCAGGCGGCAGTGGTCAACGTCAATTGCTCCGTCATTGGCCGGCGCGAAACGCTCGACCTGGGCCAGCTCTTTGACCCCCACAAACGCAAAACCACGCTTAAAGACGCCCAGACCCGCACCCGCGATGTGTTCTTTGACACCAAATGGCATCCAACGCCTGTCTATGCGCGCGACTCCCTGCCCGAAACCTTCACCCTGATCGGTCCCGCCATCATCGAACAGCTCGACACCACGATTGTGGTGCCCCCCGGTGACCATGTGACACCAGATCATGACGGCAATCTGATCATCACCATTGCAGGTGCCACATGAACGTTGATCCCATCACTCTCACCGTCATTCAGGCCGGGCTTCAGCAGGTCTGTGACGAAATGGACCTCACCTTTTCTCGAGCGGCCTTTTCCCCTGTGATCGCGGAAGCCAATGACCGCTCAGATGGCATCTACGCCGCAGAGGATGGCGCCCTGATCGCACAAGGCAACGCCGGACTGCCCGTGTTTGTGGGCACAATGCAATATTCCACCCGCACGCTGATCGCGATGATCGCATCTGGCGAGGTATCATCGCCAGAGCCCGGCGACATCTACATCGTCAACGACCCTTATCTGGGCGGCACGCACCTGATGGACGTGCGCTTTGCCACGCCTTTCTTTCGGGATGGCAAAATCTTCTGCTGGCTCTCCAACACCGGCCATTGGCCCGATACAGGCGGCGCTGTGCCGGGCGGCTTTTCCGCCTCTGCCACAGCGGTGGAGCAAGAGGGCCTGCGTCTTCCTCCTGTTAAACTCTTCAAACGGGGCCAGCTGGATCAGGAGATCTTTGCCATCATCAAATCCAATATCCGCGTGGCCGAGCAACGCATCGGCGATGTTCAGGCTCAAGCCGCCGCACTTCTGGTTGGTCAGGAGCGTCTTACGGCGCTTCTGGATCGCTATGGCGACGCGCAAGTGTCTGAGGCCATCGCTGAGCTGCGCAGCCGTGCCAAAACACAAATGCTGGCCTGCCTGACAGAAATCGCCCCCGGCACCTACCCCGCGACCGCCTATGTCGACAGCGATGGCGTGGTGAACACACCTCTGACCATCGCGCTGACCGTGACCAAAGATGAGATGGGTCTGACGTTTGATTTCTCAGGCAGCAGCAAGCCCTGTTTGGGGCCGATGAATTCCGTGCGCGCCACCACGCTCAGCGCGGTCTATCTCGCCATGCGTCACATCTTCCCCGAGGTGCCGATGAACGCAGGCGCCTTTGCGCCGCTCACTGTGATTGGCATTGAAAACACATTTCTGGATGCGCAGTACCCCCGGCCGGTCTCTGGCTGTGCCGCCGAAGTATCACAACGCATTGCTGAAGCGGTCTTCGCCGCGCTGGTCACAGCGCTGCCAGAGCGTGTTACCGCAGCCCCAGCTGGCACCAGCGGCAATTTCGCGCTGGGCGGCCATGACCCGTCAAAGGGGCGCGACTACGTGATGTATCAGATCTCCGGCGGTGGATATGGCGGCAACGCTGATCACGATGGTCTGACCAATGGCTGTTCCACCATCGGCATCTCCAAGGCACCACCGATTGAAATCATGGAACAGGCCTATCCGGTGCTCTACCACCGCTATGCCTTACATGAGGGCTCCGGCGGCGCTGGCGCGCAGCGTGGCGGCTTTGGGCTGGACTATGAAATCGAGCTGCGCCGCGGCCATGCCAAAGCCAGCTTTGTGATGGACCACGGCCGTTTTGGCCCGCAAGGCGCACTGGGCGGGGGCGATGGTGCGGTCAACCGCGTCACTGTCTGGCGCGACGGGGTCGCCCACACGCCCGAGCACCTCTCAAAGGAACAAGACATCCCATTGTTGCCCGGTGACCGCGTACATGTACAAACACCGGGTGGTGGCGGCTATCGCGATCCCCTGTCGCGCAGCCCTGATCTAGTGGCCGAAGATGTGCGTCTCGGTCGCTACACACGCAACCAAGCGGCGGAGTTGTTTGGTGTCGTTTTGGAAGACGCAGCCCCAACGCCAGACAACGACCAAACACAAACGCTGCGCGAGGAAAAGCGCGCCACCCAAAAGTAGCGCGCCTTAACTTCTCCGATTAACAAATTGTTAATTATTAGAAAAACGCCTGCAAGCCTGTCTGCGCACGACCAAGGATCAGCGCATGCACATCATGGGTGCCTTCATAGGTGTTCACCGTCTCAAGGTTGATCATGTGGCGGATCACACCAAATTCCAGGCTGATGCCATTGCCGCCATGCATGTCCCGCGACATGCGTGCGATATCCAGCGCCTTGCCGCAGTTATTGCGCTTGATCAGCGAAATCATTTCGGGTGCAGCTTCCGCCTCATCCATCAAGCGACCCACGCGCAGCGCCGCCTGCAGACCCAGCGTGATCTCTGTTTGCATATTCGCCAGTTTCAGCTGGAACAGCTGCGTCTGCGCAAGCGGCTTGTTGAACTGCTTGCGGTCAAGCCCATACTGACGCGCGGCATGCCAGCAATACTCTGCGGCCCCCATCGCGCCCCAAGCGATGCCATAACGCGCACGGTTCAAACAGCCAAACGGGCCTTTCAGACCTTCCACATTCGGCAGTAGCGCATCCTCTGACACTTCCACATTGTCGAGCACGATCTCACCGGTGATGGAGGCACGCAGGCTGGCCTTATGGCCGATCTTTGGCGCGCTCAAACCTTTGGTGCCTTTGTCCAGAACAAAGCCACGGATCTTGCCACCATGCGCTTCAGATTTGGCCCAAACCACAAAGACATCCGCAATCGGGGAATTGGAAATCCACATCTTGGAGCCATGCAACACATAGCCGCCATCCACCTTTTTGGCGGTGGTTTTCATGCCCGCAGGATCAGACCCCGCATCCGGCTCCGTCAGGCCAAAACAGCCAATCCATTCGCCAGAGGCAAGCTTAGGCAAATACTTTTGACGTTGCTCCTCACTGCCATAAGCATAGATCGGATACATCACGAGCGAGCTTTGCACCGACATCATAGAGCGATAGCCACTGTCGACGCGCTCAACCTCACGCGCCACGAGCCCGTAGGTGACATAGCTGGATCCGATCCCGCCGTATTCTTCAGGGATGGTCGTGCCCAAAAGCCCCATCGCGCCCATTTCCGCAAAAATCGCGGGATCTGTTTCTTCGTTTTCAAAGGCAGAAGTCACCCGCGGCATTAGCTTTTCGTCGCAATAAGCACGTGCGGCATCGCGCACCATGCGTTCATCTTCCAAAAGCTGGCTTTCGATCAGAAATGGATCTTCCCAATTGAACGATCCCAACTCTGGTTTGGACTGCGGCGCCAGATCTTTGGCCATGTGATCTCCTTCCTCGCGCCCGGATTACAGACGCTTCTGACTGTCTTTGTTGGGGCACACAATGCGCCGCCGTGTCCCAAGGTCAAGCCGACGCGCGCAAAAAGCCGCGACGTCGCGAAAATTCTTGGACGTTGCCTTGTCAGCCGGTCTGCGCATTGTAAGGTCCCAACATCGCCGCAAATGCGGCATTTCCAGCCAGTCTACCACAGATCGGTCCTGAATAATAAAGGCGCCCCATGACCCCACTACACGGTCTCAAAGTTGTTGAACTTGCACGCATTCTTGCTGGTCCCTGGATTGGCCAATCGCTCGCCGATCTCGGCGCAGAGGTGATCAAAGTCGAAGCACCACAGGGCGATGACACACGCACATGGGGCCCGCCCTTCATCGAACGCGACGGCGACACAACCGCCGCTTACTTCTACGCTGCCAACCGGGGCAAGACGTCGGTGGTCGCCGATTTCCGCACCGAGGAAGGCCGCGCGCAGGTGCTTGATCTCATCAAAGATGCCGATATTCTGATCGAGAATTTCAAAGTTGGCGGTCTGCAGAAATACGGGCTGGACTACGACAGCCTCGCCAAGATCAATCCGCGCCTGATCTATTGCTCTATAACCGGATTTGGCCAGACCGGCCCCTACGCCAGCCGCGCGGGCTATGACTTCATGATTCAAGGCATGTCCGGCCTTATGTCCATCACCGGCGAACCGGAGCGTCAGCCGCAAAAGGTGGGCGTTGCGGTCACCGATGTGGTCACCGGGCTTTATGGTACGATCGGCATTCTCGCCGCTGTGGAGCAACGCCACACCACCGGGCGTGGCCAGCATATTGATATGTCCCTGCTCGATTGTGCAACCGCGCTTCTGGCCAATCAGGCGATGAATTACCTTGCCACCGGCGAAAGCCCGACGCGCAAAGGCAACGCCCACCCCAACATCGCGCCCTATCAGGTGGTGCCCACATCAGATGGCCACATCATCATTGCCGTAGGCAATGACGGGCAGTTCCAAAGGCTTTGTGGTGTGCTCAGCCGAGGCGACCTTGGCGACAACCCGGCCTATGCCACCAACCAGCTGCGGGTCGCAAATCGCGATGCCCTAACACTGGAAATTGAGGCTGAAACCGCCAAGTGGTCCGCGGCAGACCTGCTTGCTGCACTTGAGGCCGCAACCGTGCCCGCAGGCCCGATCAACGCAGTGGCCGACACACTCAACGATCCACAGATCCAAGCGCGCGGGATGGTGATCGAAGCCGACGGCGTCAAAGGTGTGCGTGGTCCCTGGACCTTCTCCGATGCAGAGCTGGCCACAGATCGTAGCGCGCCTGTGCTGCCCAAATCCGTCGCAGACAAATAACGCGATCTGTAGATACGGGCACATGGACAACCTGCCATGTGCCCGTGATTTCAAGATTTTTCTTGTACTACACGCCGAGGTAGCGATCGGTTTCTTCCGGACCCAACGCTTCAAAGGCGCCACTCCAAACCGTGCGCCCTTTTTCAAGGATTACGGCACGATCCGCCACCTGCCCCAACTCGCGCAGCGACTTGTCGATCGCAATGATCGCCATGCCGGTTTCTGCCTTGAGTTTCGCAATTGCCGCCCAAATTTCCTGACGGATCACAGGCGCAAGCCCTTCTGTCGCCTCATCCAGAATGAGCAGCCGGGGATTGGTCATCAGCGCGCGCCCGATGGCCAGCATCTGCTGTTCACCGCCCGAAAGAGAGGCCGAGGATTGTTCACGCCGTTCTTCCAAGCGTGGGAACAATTCGCAAACCGCACCAAAATCCCACGCACCTTTGCGCGCCGCCGCGATCAGATTTTCATACACGGTCAGGTTCGCAAAACAGCGCCGCCCTTCCGGCACCAGCCCGATCCCCAGCCGTGCAGCCTTGTGCGAAGGCAATGCCCCAATATTCTGGCCTGCAAAATGAACCTCGCCCTGCGCATGCGCCAGCATCCGGCAGATCACTTTCACTGTGGTGCTTTTGCCCATCCCATTGCGCCCCATCAGCGCAACCACCTCGCCCTCGCCAACCTCAAGCGTGACATCAAACAAAGCCTGACTTGGGCCATAAAACGCAGCGATTTCATTCAGTTGCAACAGGCTCATGCGGGCACCTCGTCACCCAGATAGGCACGCCGTATCTCTGGATTCACCTTGATTTCCTCGGGGGTTCCGGTGGCAATGATCTCGCCATAAACCAACACACTGATCCGATCGGCAAGCGCAAAAACCGCATCCATGTCATGCTCAATCAGCAGGATCGGGGCAGCTTGGCGCAGATCTTTGAGCAATCTAATCATCTGCTGCGCGCCCTCAAGCCCCAGCCCCGCCATCGGCTCGTCCATCAGAAACACTTTGGGTTTCAACGTCAGCGCCACAGCCACCTCCAGCTGCCGCCGTTGCCCATGGCTCAGATCCGCTGTGCGTGTGCTGGCAAACGCGGACAGCCCCACCTGCCCCAATGCCTCCTGTGCGACCGCCAGCAAGGATTTGTCCTTCATCACCGGCGCGAAAAACCGCATCACGGTGCCCCGCTGCCCAAGCGCGCCCAGCACCGCATTTTGCAAAACCGTATGCTCCATCGCCAATGCGCTGATCTGAAACGTCCGCCCCAGTCCCAACTGCGCGCGCTGCGCTGGCCCAAGCCCAGTCAGCGGCGTGCCCAAAAGTTCGACGACACCACTGTCAGAGGCCAAATGCCCCGTGATCTGCTGAATCAACGTGGATTTCCCAGCCCCATTCGGGCCGATCAGCGCGTGGATCTCCCCTTTGCGCAAATCCAGCGACACATCGTTGGTCGCTTTCAACGCGCCAAAGCTCTTGAACAGCCGCTCCGTGCGCAACACCACCTCAGTCATGTGCTTTCTCCCGCCCCGCAATCGCGCCAATCACACCACCTTTGGCAAACAGCACGATGCCAAGCAGCAGCGCGCCCAGATAGACATGCCAAAACTCAGATAGCCCGCCCAATGTATGCTCCAGCAGGATAAACACCATCGCGCCGATCACCGGGCCAAACAGGCGACCAACCCCGCCGATGATGATGAAAATCATGATCTCACCAGACATCTGCCAACTCAGCATCGTTGGGCTGACAAAACGGTTCAAATCGGCAAACAACGCGCCCGCCAGCCCGGTGATCGCACCAGAGATCACAAAAGCCACCAATCGCAGACGATAGGGCATCATGCCCACCGACAGCACCCGCGTCTCATTCTGCCGCGCCGCACTTAATGCGAGCCCAAAGGCGGAATTCTGCACAGCACGCATCAACACCAAGACGCCACATAGGATCACAAAACACAGGCCAAAGAACTGAATCGGATCCAGTGTATTGAGCCCCGGAAAGCCATTACGCACATAGATCGACAGCCCGTCCTCGCCGCCATAGGCAGGCCAGCTGATCGCGAAATAATAGATCATCTGCCCAAAGGCCAATGTGATCATGATGAAATAGACACCTGAGGTGCGCAGGCTCAACGCCCCGATGGCCAGCGCCGCCAGCGCGCTTGCGATCACCGCCACAAGCCAGATCACCGGCATGGATTTCGTGCCCTCAATCAGGAACGGCCATTCGGCCATCGGCGCATAAGCCTGCGCATGGCTTGCCAAAATGCCCATGGCATAGCCGCCGATCCCGAAAAACGCCGCATGGCCAAGGCTCACCAGTCCACCAAGCCCCAGTGCAAGGTTCAGCCCCACACCTGCCAGCGCAAAGATTGCGGCGCGTGTTGCCAGCGTGATGATAAACGGCTCATCCGCCACATAGGCCCACAGAGGCACCCCAGCCAAAACAGCCAATGCTGCAAAGTTGGTCCAGCTCTCTCGCGTCATCTCATGCCACCCCATAAAGTCCGCGCGGGCGGAAGATCAAAACAACAGCCATCAAGATGTAGATCAACATTGATGCCAGCGCGGACCCCACGGACACCGCCGCCGAGGGCTCAAGGATCAGGCCGAACATCTGCGGCAGCAGAAAACGCCCCAGCGTGTCCGTCAGGCCAACCAAAAGCGCGCCAACAAAGGCGCCTTTGATCGAGCCGATGCCGCCAATCACGATCACCACAAAGGCCAGGATCAGCACAGGCTCTCCCATGCCCACCTGCACCGACTGGATCGCGCCCACAAGCGCGCCGGCAAAGCCCGCCAAAGCCGCGCCAAGGGCAAAGACAAAGGTGTAAAGTTTGGCAATATCGACCCCAAGCGCGGCGATCATCTCCCGATCCGCCTCACCTGCGCGAATGCGAATGCCCACCCGCGTGCGGTTGATCAGCGCAAACATGCCCACCGCCACCGCCAGCCCCACCAGAATGATGGTCAAACGATAGGCCGGATACTGAATACCGCCGGGCAAGGTGACCGGCCCCGAAAGCGCTGCAGGCACATCCAGAAACAGCGGAAAAGAGCCAAACAGCCAGCGCGTGCCTTCCGAGAAAATCAGGATCAGCGCAAAGGTCGCAAGCACCTGATCCAGATGGTCCCGATCATAAAGCCGCCGGATAATCGTCAGCTCAATCAGCGCGCCTGCCAGTGACGCCGCGGCCAAGGATGCCATAAGCGCGAGCAGGAAAGATCCCGTCGCCGCCGCCACAGCAGCTGCCGCAAAGGCCCCGATCATGTAAAGCGAGCCGTGCGCCAAATTGATCAGCCCCATCACGCCAAACACCAGCGTCAGCCCCGCGCTCATCAAAAACAGCATCACGCCAAACTGAAGCCCGTTCAGCAGCTGTTCTATGAAAAGAAGAGTTGTCATTGCCCCACCCCGCACCGCCGTCAGGTGCGCCTCTGCTGTCAGCAGAAAGTCATCATGTCAGAAGGTTACCAAACACTGCGCGCAGTCAGTCATACGCGCGAAACGTCATAGGGGGAGGCGCAAAACCCTCCCCCAGATCATCTTACATCTTGCACTCAGCCGCATAGGCATCCGCATGATCAGACAGGCCGGTCGCGATGATCTTGTTCGTGAACAAATCACCTTCCTTGATCACTTCGCGCACATAGATGTCCTGAATCGGATGGTGGTTGTCGCCAAAGGCAAAATCACCACGCACAGAGTCAAACTCCGCCGCCTTCAGCGCCGCACGGAACGCGTCTGCATCCGCAACATCCGCTTTGTCCATCGCTGAGAACAACAGGTTCGCCGTATCAAAGCCCTGGCTCGCATAGAGCGAAGGCAGGCGCCCGTATTCCGCCTGGAAAGTCTCCACAAAGGCCGCGTTGGCCGCATTGTCGATGTCTTTGTTCCACTGGCTGGTGTTTTTCACACCCATTGCCGCGTCGCCAACCGCCTGCAGAATGCCCTGATCAAAGCTGAAAGCTGGACCAACCAAAGGCAGATCCACGCCGCTTGCGGCATATTGCTTCAGGAAGGAAATCCCCATGCCGCCGGGCAGGAAAAAATACACGCTGTCCGCGCCACTCGCCCGGATTTGCGCAATCTCTGCCGCATAGTCGGTCTGGCCCAGTTTAGTATAAAGCTCGCCAGCCAACTCGCCGCCAAACAAGCGTTTGTAGCCGGTCAGCGCGTCTTTGCCCGCAGGGTAGTTCGGAGCCAGAATAAAGCTGTTCTTCAGACCCGCATCATTGGCATAGGCCCCGGCCGCTTCATGCAGGTTGTCATTCTGCCAAGCCACGTTGAAGTAATTCGGGTGACAGCCCTTGCCCGCCAATGGCGATGGGCCCGCATTTGGCGACAGATAGAATTTGCCCTGCGCCGTGGCCGCTGGCACCACGGCCATCGCGAGGTTGGACCAGATAATTCCGGTCAGCACATCAACCTTCTCAGACTGGATCATCTTATCCGCCAGCTGCACCGCCACATCCGGCTTGCGCTGGTCATCCTCGATCACAACTTCCAGATCGTCACGCCCTGCTTGTTTGACTGCCAGCATGAAACCGTCGCGCACATCAATACCAAGCCCAGCCCCGCCACCGGACAAAGTTGTGATCATACCGACTTTCACATCCGCTTGCGCCATGGCGCCCAAGAGGGCCGTCGACGCGGCCAAAACCGCCGTCCTTAAAAACATCGCTTCGCTCCCTATCGCTTTTTATCCTGTTACCAAACCTTGTGCGCTGAGGCCCCTTTCCGTCAATAAGCAGACGAAATTTTTTTCAAGCTTGAAATATCGAAGCCTAAAAAAGAGGTTTCACGCATCAATTCAGCACCTTGGCGATCAAAGCTCACATAAAGTCAAAGCGCAATCCAAAAAGAAAACGCCGGGGCGAACCCCGGCGTCTCTCAATTATCAGCCTCGTGACCACCAGCCACGCCGCTTTGGCTTGGGTGGTGCAGCAGGCTCTGGAGCCACCTCAACCACAGCTGGTTCGGTCTCAGGTGTGGCTTCCGGTGCAGGCGCTTCCGCCACCTCTTCCACAACGGTTTCAACAACTGGCTCAGCAGTCTCTTCAACCACAGGAGCAGCTTCCTCAGCTGGCTCTTCAGCAGGTGCTGGCGCCGCTTCGGCGGTTTCAACAGCCTCAGCTTCCGGCGCCTCTGCCTCAGCCGCGCCGGCCTCTACCACGGGATCAGCAGATGCTTCCACTTCAGCCTCAGTCTCAGCTTCTACCGGCGCAGCTTCCTCAGCGGATGCCTCTTCAGCTGGCGCTTCGGCGTCTGCGTTGGTCTCTGCATCCGCCTTCTTGCCACGGGAGCGGCTGCGACGGTTGCGGGAGCGCTTCTTAGGCTTCTCTTCCGCCTCTGCATCCTCTGCAGGCGCTTCGTCGGTTTTCGCCTCAGCATCCGCGTTGTCGGAAGACTCTGCATTTTCGTCCGATGCGTTGTCGTTGCCGTTCGCTTCGCCATCCGCGTTGTCAGACCCGCCGCGACGACGGCGACGACGACGGCGGCGCTTCTTCGGTTTGGCCTCCCCATCCTCTGGTGCGGTCTCCTCAGCGGCAGTCTTCGCCTCTTCGGCCTCTTCAACCTCAGCTTCGTCAATTGCGTCCATGATGGACATATCGGCAGAGACAACCGGCGCGCTTGGCTCAGGCACCACACGGGTCGCGGTCTTGAACTTCTCGATTGTGAAGTCCGGAGACACCAGCGCAGGATCCCCTTCCACACGCACGGACAGGCCATAGCGCGCTTCGATCTGCGCAATATGCTCACGCTTCTGGTTCATCAGATAGTTGGCAATCGCCACCGGCGCTTTCACCAGCACCTCGCGAGAGCGGCCACGGGTGCCCTCTTCTTCCAGCTGACGCAGGATCGACAGCGCGAGGTTGTCATCAGAGCGGATCAAACCTGTGCCATGACAATGCGGACACGGCTGTGTCGTCGCCTCGATCATACCCGGACGCAGACGCTGACGGGACATCTCCAAAAGACCGAAGCCCGAGATACGGCCCACCTGAATGCGCGCACGGTCGGTTTTCAGCTTGTCTTTCAGACGCTTCTCAACCGCAGTGTTGTTCTTGCGCTCATCCATGTCGATGAAGTCGATCACGATCAGACCGGCCAGATCGCGCAAACGCAGCTGACGTGCCACTTCTTCCGCGGCCTCAAGGTTGGTCTTCAGCGCGGTCTCTTCAATCGAGCCTTCTTTGGTAGCCCGGCCGGAGTTCACGTCAATCGCCACCAGCGCTTCCGTGACACCAATCACGATATAACCGCCAGATTTCAGCTGCACTGTCGGGTTGAACATGCCCGACAGGTAGCTTTCCACCTGATAGCGCGCAAACAGCGGCAGCGCGTCCTGATACTGTTTCACGTTCTTGGCGTGGGACGGCATGATCATTTTCATGAAGTCCTTGGCGATGCGATAGCCGCGCTCACCTTCCACCAGAACCTCGTCGATCTCACGTGAATAGAGATCACGGATCGAGCGTTTGATCAGGTCGCCCTCTTCATAGATTTTCGCAGGCGCAATGGATTTCAGCGTCAGTTCGCGGATCTGCTCCCACAGGCGTTGCAGATATTCATAGTCACGCTTGATCTCGCTCTTAGTGCGTTTCGCACCGGCTGTGCGCACGATCAGGCCCGCGCCCTGCGGCACGTCGATCTCGCTCGCGATCTCTTTCAGCTTCTTGCGGTCTGCGGCGTTCGTGATCTTACGCGAAATGCCACCACCACGCGCAGTGTTTGGCATCAGCACGCAATAGCGGCCTGCCAGCGACAGATAGGTCGTCAGCGCCGCGCCTTTGTTGCCGCGCTCTTCTTTCACCACTTGCACCAGCATGATCTGGCGCACTTTGATCACTTCCTGGATCTTGTAGCGACGAGGGCGTGGCTTGCGCGGTGGGCGAATGTCATCGCTGTCATCGTCATCCGCAACGGATTCGATGTTCTCGTCTTTTTCTGCCGCATCAGAGCGCTTGCCGCGACGGCGGGACCGACGACGACCGTTTTTCTTGCCGTTGTCTTCGTTGTCCTCGTCGTCATCCTCTGCAGAAGGCTCATCGCCCTCTGCTTCAGCCTCTTCCGAAGCCTCATCAGCGGTCTCCGCGTCAGATGCCGCTTCAGCTGCCGCCTCTGGTGCGTCAGCCTCGGCTGTCTCTTCCGCGCTTTCTGCAGCGGCCTCTTCAGCCGGAGCCTCTCCAGCGCTTTCTTGCGCTGGGGTGTCTTCCGCAGCAACCTCTTCAGCTGCATCCGCTTCAACGGTCTCAGCTTCAGCCACTTCGGCCTCAGGCGCCTCTGCCTCTACAGCGTCGGCTTCAACGGTCTCAACAGCCGCCTCTTCTGCCTCAGCAGCGGGCGTATCTTCAGCCGCGTCTTCACCAGTGCTGGCTTCGCTCTCGGTTTCCTCACCTGTTTCAGGATCTTTGGAAACAACCGCGTCTTCGCCTTCGGTGTTGGCAGCCATGGTCTTGCCACCGCTGTCTTTGCCAGCCTCGTCTGTTTCTGCCGCGCCAGCTTCGGTCTGGTCTGTGCTCTCGCTCTCAGACGTTTCAGCAGTCTCTTCGGCTACGTCCTCAGAAACCTTTTTCTCAGCAGTCGCCTCAGCGTCTTCCGCTGGTGCGTCTTCGACCGCGTCGCTTGCTTCTGCTTCTTCCACGGGCGCATCTGCACCTGCATCCTCTGCCGCATCAGACGCCTCGGTCGGCTCCTCAACAGGTGTGTCTTCAACCAACTCCATCGGAGACAGACCCTCTTCAGGGTCCCCCCCGGCATCTTCGACCAGATCGATGGTCTCCATGCCGGAGATCTCCGCCAAAGGCGCTTCAGCAGCGGCCTCTACAGGCGTTTCCGGCTCAACAGCGGCCGCGTTGGTCTCTGTGGTCTGCGTCTCACCGGAAACCTGATCCTCGCCCTTCTTGCGGCGGGAGCGGCTCCGCGAACGCGAGCGGGACTTCGGCTTTTCCTCATCCTCATCGCGCGCCTTCATCGCCTCAGCATAGGCGCGCTCTTCTTCCAGCAGCGCCTCGCGGTCAGCCACTGGGATCTGGTAATAGTCTGGATGGATTTCCGAGAACGCGAGGAAGCCATGACGGTTTCCGCCATAGTCCACAAAGGCCGCCTGAAGCGACGGCTCAACCCGTGTTACTTTTGCAAGATAGATGTTGCCGGCGAGCTGCCGTTTGTTTTCGGATTCAAAGTCGAACTCCTCAACCTTGTTTCCGTCAACCACCACGACGCGGGTCTCTTCCGCGTGGGTGGCATCGATGAGCATTTTCTTAGCCATGTTTTCCGTTTGCACCCACACAAGCGCCGTGACCCTCCCGGAGGATCAGGCCAGTAACGTTGCAGGGGGTGTCTTGTCAGAGCGAGGGGATGCGCGCCGCCGATGGTGCCGCTTGCGGCCCCCACTCGGTCTCTCAAATCAATCGCGCGCTTCATCGCGTTTCTTCTCCGACGCATCGGGCAATGGTTGCCGCGTCTGCGCCTGTTCTAAGCCCTCCGCAATCGCGGTGCGGGCATCTCTAATGATCTGTCTCCAGATCCAATCGGTCTGTCTGATGCGTTGATCCCGTGCCTCTTCGGCTTTGCAGATCATTTGAAACACGCCAAACAGCGAAACTCATGCGGCGATAAAAGTGCTACCTGCCGTCCGTCTACATAAAACCAAGCCTGACCAGATTACAATGGGCAATCGCGCCACGCTGTGGATATCTCTCCGCTTTGGGCTAAAATCCTTTAATAACTGTTTATTTTAAATGCGACGGATCCGCAGAAACGGCCACAGTTTGGCGACAATCCGTAGGACACAAGATAAAGTTATCCACAGGTAGTGTGTCGCCGACTCGGCGGTCAGGCAAACGTCAACCGCAGCGCAGAAATCTGCCTTGCGGCTTCACCAAGGTCGTTCACGATCACCTGCCCCAGTGCGGGAAACGCCTGATTTTCGGGGCGCAAGTCTGGCACCTGAAACGTGAAACATCCCGCCCGCATGGCTGACGTGGTCCCGAAATCACTATCCTCAAAGGCCACACAATCCTGCGCGGACACGCCAAGACGTCGTGCCGCTTCTAGATAAGGGGCTGGATCAGGTTTGTTGGCGGAAACTTCATCACCGGCACAGACCGTCTGGAAATAGGCCAATAACCCAGCATCCTGCAAATGGTGATGTGCTGGGTCTGCAAACGTAGACGTCACCACCGCCATTGGAATGCCGGCCACCTGAATGGCCTGCAACAGGTCTTGGGCATGTTTCTTGACGGGAACACCTGACGTTCTGTTGCGCGCATGCAGGTCTCTCCACTCCTGATCAAACGCGTTGAAGTCAACCTGCTTTGGTAAAAAGTCACGCAAACGCGCCGTTGTTTGCTCTTTAGAGGAACCAACCAAAGTGGCAAAAAACGCCTCAGCCTCATGCGTCGCAATTCCAAGATCTGACGTCAAAGTCACAAACGCCTGCATGAACATGCGCTCGGTGTCCAAAAGCAGCCCATCCATATCAAAAAGGAAAGCTGCAGGATGTTTCAAAACCTCTATCATACGCAAATCTCGAATATGTCTCGTAAGTGGAAAACTGCGCAATCAGTTGCAAACAAAAGAAAACGCCACAATCCCTATTCGGTCATGTGGCGTTCAATATTCTCAACACTGTGCAACAATGCTTACAGATAATCCGCCCGCTGCAGCCCGTACTTGGCCATCTTCTCGTTCAACGTCCGGCGCGGCAGGCACAGCTCTTCCATGACACCGGCGATCGAGCCGCGATGCCGTCGCATGGTGTTGTCAATCAGCATGCGTTCAAAGGCTTCCACGTATTCCTTCAGCGGCTTACCTTCGGTGGTCACCACCGGCTGCATCTCTTCATGATCATTCATCAGAAGCGAGGCAATCGTGCCCCCGCCACGGCGGCTCTGCAGCACCGCACGTTCCGCCAGATTGATCAGCTGACGCACATTGCCCGGCCAAGGGGCCTGCAACAACTGCGCCGCTTCCTGCGCGCTCACCTTTGGCGCGTCACAGCCATATTCCTCGCTGAACTGCTCAGACAGACGTGTGAACAGCGTCAGTATGTCTTCGCCCCGCTGCCGCAGTGGCGGCACAGTGATGCGCAGCGCGGCCAGCCGATAGAACAGGTCTGGACGCAACGCATCTTCGCAGGTGCGGTCCTGTTCCTGCATGTTGCAGATCGCGATGATCCGCGTCTCCGCTGGTGTGCCTTGTTCATTGATAACGTTCAACAACTTAGCCTGCAGACTGTCACTCAGGCTCTCAATATCTTCCAAAACAAGCGTGCCACCGCGCGCCTCTTCAATGGCAGGCAGCTGACTGTCCTCGGGGTTCATCGGCCCAAACAAGCGTCGCGCCAGCGCCTCTTCTTCAAACGCGCCACAGCTCACCAACACAAACTTGCGCCCACCGCGGCTGCCAACAGCATGCAGCGCATGCGCCACCAGCGTTTTACCTGTGCCGGTTTCGCCATCAATTAGCACATGGCCATCCGCCAGACCGAGATCGAGAATATCCTCTTTCAGCCGCGTCATCACCGGGCTTGCGCCGATCAGCTTGCCCATGATCTGCTCGCCGTCGCTCAACTCGCGGCGCAGCGCCCGCGCATCCAGCGTCAGGCGGCGCGCATTGGTTGCCTTTTTGGCAAGCTGCGTCATGCGATCAGGGTTGAACGGTTTTTCCAGAAAATCAAACGCCCCAACACGCATCGCTTCCACCGCCATCGGCACATCACCATGTCCGGTGATCATGATCACCGGCAGCGCGCTGTCCGTGCCCATCAACTTCTTGAGGAACTGCATCCCGTCCATGCCGGGCATCTTGATGTCGCTGATCACAATTCCCGGATAGTCCGCCCCAAGCGATTTAAGCGCGTCTTCGGCACTGCCAAAAGTTTCCGTGTCATAGCCGGACAACGCCAACCATTGGCTGATGGACTGGCGCATGTCCTGTTCATCATCCACAATCGCTATTTTCATTCCTTGAGCCACGCGTTCACTCCGCTGCTTCGATATCTTCACTTAAAATAGGCAACTGCACCTCAAATACAGCCCCACGTGTTTCGCCATTGCGCGCGGTCAGCCGCCCGCCAAGGTCATTCACAATGCCAGATGAAATCGCCAGCCCCAGCCCCACACCATCGCCCGGTTGCTTGGTGGTGAAAAACGGCTCAAACAGACTGTCCAGATTATCAATGCCGGGCCCATTGTCGCGCACCGTCAAAGTCGCTGTTTCACCCGCAGCCAGAAGGATCTCGATTTCCGGATCCGTGACCGCCTCAGTGGCATCCAGCGCATTGCGCAGCAGGTTGATCATCACCTGTTCAAGCCGTACGCGATCGCCCATCACTTTCACCGTTTCAGACGGCACAATCTTGCTGATCTGAACCTTCCGCTGGCGCAGTTGCGGCTCCATCATCGACAGCGCAGAGGCCACCGCCTCGCCCATGTCCACAGGATGGAGCTCATCCCCGCCTTTGCGTGCATAGGATTTCAGCTGCTTGGTGATCGCCCCCATACGCGCAATCAAATCATCAATGCGCTGAAAAGAGGTCAGCGCTTCTTCCGGCCGATTGCGCTGCACCAACAGGCGCGCGCCCGCCAGATAGGTTTTCATCGCCGCCAAAGGCTGGTTGAGTTCGTGACTGACAGCCGCCGACATTTCCCCAAGCGCCGCGAGCTTTGAACTCTGAGCCAAACTCTGCTCAGCGACTTCAAGACTCAACTGCATCCGCTCGCGCTCGGCAATCTCGCGTTGCAAACGCTGGTTCAGGCGGCGCAACTCCACGCTTTCGCGCTGGAAAAACACCATGCGCGACGCGCTCTTGCGCCCAAGCACATAAAATCCAACCGCCAGCAAGATCGCAAACCCCATGATTTCCAGCGCAAGAACCGCATTCACCTTCTCGCGCACGCTGGCATAGGGCGTAAAGCTTGCCATCTGCCAGCCACGGAAAGGGATCCGCGCGCCCATGCGCATCACCGCTTCGCCTTGCAAATAGGCATCGGCCGGCACCTGCGTCCAATCAGATGTCACTTTAAATGCGCGCTCTATTGCGCCAAGTGCGGGTTGTCGCGCGAGGGCTTCCACCTCGGTCGTGCCGCGCCAGCGGGGTTCGCTTGCTAAGATGATCACACCCTCGCTGTCTGTCACAAGCACCGCATCAGAAATTCCAGCCCAGGCACGTTCAAACTTCTGCAAGTCGACTTCAACCGCAATCACACCAAGCGTCGTGCCCTGACTCTCAAGCCGACGTGAATAAATGAATCGATTGGCGCCGGTGTCTTCTCGGGCTGTGGTGAACAGCGTCGCATTGGAACGCAGCGCATTGACGAAAAACTGCTGATCCCGATAGAGCGTGCCAAGACGTGTGCGATCCGTGGCGGCGACAGTGCGCCCGCCTTCGTCCAGCAACAGCAAAGAGGCCGCACCAATCTCATCTACGAAACTGATCAGACGGGCGGTAGAGCTGGAAAAATCCTGAGATTCCAGCGCCCCAATCAATTCCGGATCTTTCGCAAGCAGTTGCGGCACAATCGCATTGCGGCGCAATTCACTCAGCAAATTGCCGGAATACAACGCCAGACGCAGCTCCGCGCGGTTGCGGGTGTTTTCTGTAAACCGATCCGTGAGAAAGCTGTTTGTAATCCAGATCGTGATCGCCGCAACCACCACAATACAGATCAAAACAATCCGTGCGCGCCACCCAACTGGGGTGGCATGCACCATGTCATAAGGTTGAGAGGTCTGCAGCGTCATTGCGCCACACTACGCGTCTCAAAGGTTGGCCTCAAGTCAGGCTAACACGAACTGCTCCGCCAACGCGCGGAACATTGCCACCCCATCGGTGCCACCATGGCCGATATCCGCCGCCCGCTCTGGGTGCGGCATCATGCCAAGCACGCGCCGGTTCTTGCTGACAACGCCCGCGATGTCCGCAACAGACCCATTCGGGTTGTCGGTGTAGGTGAACGCAATGCGATCTTCGTCACGCAGCTCAGCAAGTTTTTCGTCTGTCACGAAATAATTGCCGTCGTGGTGCGCGATTGGCACGTTGACCACATCACCCTTGCTGTAGCCTGCCGTGAAAGCCGTGTCAGCTGTAGCAACTTCCAGACCAACCGTGCGGCAGATGTATTTCAAGCCAGCATTGCGGCGCAGCGCACCGGGCAACAGGCCGGTTTCCGTGAGGATCTGAAATCCGTTACATACGCCAAGTGCATAGCCGCCGCGTTCCGCGTGCTGGATCAGCGATTGGCAAATCGGAGAGTTGGCCGCAATCGCGCCACAGCGCAGATAGTCGCCAAAGCTGAAACCACCCGGCACACCGACAATATCGATGCCTTCAGGCAACGCGGTGTCCTTGTGCCACACCATGGTGACATCGGCACCAGCCTGCTCAAACGCCACCGCAAGATCGCGGTCACAGTTGGAGCCTGGAAAAACAATGACCGCTGCTTTCATCAGCCCATCTCCACCCGGTAGCTTTCAATCACCGTGTTGGCGAGCAGCTTTTCACACATCTCATTCACGGTGGCCTCGGTGGTGCCTTCCGCAAGATCCAGCTCTATCACCTTTCCTTGGCGCACACCTTCCACGCCATCAAACCCAAGGCTCCCAAGCGCGTGGCGCACGGCCTCACCTTGCGGGTCCAAAACGCCGTTTTTCAACATGACATATACGCGGGCTTTCATCTGGTCTTTCTCCGGTTGGGCAAAGGCGGGACGGCCCCGCTTTTTCTTGCCAAAATTTCTTTCCCCGGCGCCCACAACCGGGCGCAGGGCCTGTTGCTGGCGCGTTCAGTTCACCAAGGTCGGCTTTTGCGGCCCGGTGCCTTTGGGCAGAACGCCGAGACGACGTGCCACTTCCGCGTAGGCATCGGTCAGGCTGCCCAGATCGCGACGGAAAACGTCTTTGTCGAGCTTCTGACCACTTTCAATATCCCACAGGCGGCAGCTGTCTGGGCTGATTTCATCGGCCACAACCAAGCGCTGGAAATCGCCTTCATACACGCGTCCAATTTCGATCTTGAAATCAATCAGACGAATGCCAACGCCATACATAACGCCACTCAGGTAATCATTCACCCGCAGCGCAAGGCCCAGAATGTCATCCATATCCTGCTGGCTTGCCCAACCAAAGGCCGCGATATGCTCTTCAGAAACCAGCGGATCCCCAAGGCTGTCATCTTTGTAGCAATATTCCACAATTGGGCGCGGCAGCTGTGTGCCCTCTTCGATGCCCAGACGCTTACTCATGGAGCCCGCTGCAAAATTGCGCACGATCACTTCCAAAGGAATGATCTCGCAATTGCGCACCAGTTGCTCGCGCATGTTGAGGCGTTTCAAGAAATGTGTCGGCACACCAATCTGTGTCAGCCCGGTCATGAAATATTCGCTCAGGCGGTTGTTCAGCACGCCTTTGCCATCAATCACGTCTTTCTTCTCGGCATTAAAGGCCGTCGCGTCATCTTTGAAGTATTGCACAATCGTGCCTGGCTCCGGTCCTTCAAACAGGATTTTTGCTTTGCCTTCGTAGATTTTTTTGCCGCGCGCCATCGCTACACCCCTTTTTTCCGGAAGAGAGTCCCGGATTCATGGCCCTCTTAATCCAAGGGCGTAATTGTCGCAAGCATGCCAAGCGCTCTTGCGCTAAACTCCTGCGATGCGCATATATTTGAGACATTAGTTAGAGGCTTATGAGGACAGTCAGATATGACCACCTTTGATGACCGCGAAAACGCCTTTGAGGCAAAATTTGCGCATGATGAGGAAACCAAATTCAAGGCAGAGGCACGCGCCAACAAATACCTTGGGCTTTGGGCCGCTGATCTGCAGGATAAATTTGGCGACGATGCCGAAGCCTATGCCCTCACCGTGATCCGCGCCGACTTCGAAGAAGCGGGGCATGACGATGTGATCCGCAAGGTTGTCGCTGACCTAGAAGGCATTGCCGCCGAAGAAGAGATCCGCGCCAAACGCCGGGAATGTCTGCTCACTGCGCAGCAAGAGTTGATGAGCGAAGGTTGATTTCCCCCTTCCTTGCAAGATAAGCGCGCGGCACACGCCGCGCGTTTTTTATCTTCAATTGCAGATATTAAGCGCCCAGAAACCCTCTTCCCTGTACCGCTTGGGTGGTGGATTTAGAATGATTTGGGCAGGAAACGCGAAAATGGTCAGTTTGTCAGTTGTCAAGAAAGTGCTGCGACACGCATGGCCGTTCACGCTTGGCGCGATCTGCTGTGTGATCCTGGCGCGCCAACTCAACGGGCTTGATCTTTCTGCACTCTGGTCAGCCGTGATGGGCGTGTCCCCCCTGCAATGGGCCCTCGCGCTCGGCGCCACAGCTGTCAGCTTCCTCGCGGTGTCCCGTTATGATGTCATCGCACTGCGTCACTTCCAGATGATGCGCGCCTCCTCAGAAGCCATGGCCGTGGGCGCAACCGCGATCGGTCTGGGTCAAACCCTTGGCGCTGGGGCCGTCGTCGGGGCCTTTGTGCGCTGGCGCATGATGCCCGACCTGTCTCTCAAAGATTCTGCGCGCATAACCGCATTTGTCACCGTCACCTTTTTGGCCGCCTTGGCCGTGACCATCGCGATTGCGGCGCTCATTTTGCCAACACCGCATATTCCTGCTGCACTGCCATATTGTACGCTCACCGTTGCCTTGGCGGTCGCTGTGCTGGCATTTGTTTTCCCCGTGCTTGCGCGTCAGGGACGGATGCTCAGCTTTCCCACCGTGTCTGCCATGGTCAGCCTGCTGTGCCTCTGCGTTATTGACACGTTCTTCGCCGGGCTTGCGCTGTATATTCTGTTGCCACCTGACGTTTCGGTTGGTTTCGCAACCCTGTTGCCAGTGTTCCTAATCGCACTTGGTGCCGCGATTTTCTCTGGCACTCCCGGCGGTGTCGGCCCGTTTGAATTGACGCTGCTCGCGCTGTTGCCGCACCAACCGGAACCGGCGTTGCTCGGCGCGGTACTGGCTTTCCGCGCAATCTACTACGCTGTGCCTGCGCTGTTGGCCGGTCTTGTCTTCATGCGCCATCTTTTGCGCCCACGCCCTGCCCCAACGCCGCGTCACATCCGTGCGTTTCAACCGCTCGAAGATGCGCCCCTGTCTCCCATCAGCCGCGCTGAACTTGGTGTCATCCGTCAAAACGGCGGCGCGCTTCTGTCTTGCGATGCCGGCCGCTATGGCGCTGTGCGCACCGGTCAGACTTTGGTCGCCCTGTTTGACCCCATCGAAGGAGATGCCAACACGCTGGCACGCCCGCTGCGTCTGGCTGCGCGTGCGCAAAACCGGATCGCCTGCAAATACAAGATCTCTGCCCGTCAGGCCGTGCGCGCCCGCGCCGCGGGCTGGGCAGTGATGCATATCTCAGATGAGGCAGTCCTGCGCCCAACCGAACACAACACCCAAGGCTCAAGCTATCGCCAGCTGCGCCGCAAATTGCGTCATGCCGAGAAAGCCCAAGTGCAGGTCTCTGCCGCGCAAAGCCATCTGCCTCTGACCGACATGGCCCGCGTATCAGCAGCTTGGGAAGCGCAACACGGTGTGCCGCGCGGGCTGACCATGGGGCGGTTTGATGACCTCTATGTGGGCCATCAGAAAGTGTTTCTCGCCTATCAGGATGCGCGCCTTGTCGGTTTTGTAAGCTTCCACGCCACAGCCCATGAATGGTGCCTCGATCTCATGCGCGTGCTGCCTGACGCCCCGGATGGCACCATGCATCTGTTGGTGCAAAACGCGATCGAAACCGCCGCACAGATGGATGTGGACAGCCTATCTCTTGCCGCCGCCCCAGCCTTGCCCACCGGCCGCAGCCGTTTGGAACGCTTTCTGCGCAGCAAACATTTTCAGCATGGCGGCGGGGCTGGCCTGCGCCAGTTCAAAGCCTGCTTTGCACCCCGCTGGCAGCCACTTTTCATGGCGGCACCCGGACCCATGCAGCTTGGCATCGCGACAATTGATATGATCCGCGCCGTAAATCTGCGCAGCGCCCCGGCCACGCCCATTGCATGTTTGCCTACAAATCAGGCACTTGCGACCACTCCATCATCGGTTATGAAACGCGCCTCATAATAGTCTTGCACCAAATGAAGTTGTGCTCATGTCATCCCCATGGCACATCCGGCTCAAACATCACGCGCGCGTGAACCGCGCCGCTAGGAGAGTCCCATGACCAACGCTCTATCCAAGCTTCTGGAAACCCGTGACTGGCTGATGGCAGATGGTGCCACCGGCACAAATCTGTTCAACATGGGCCTCAGTTCTGGCGACGCACCAGAAATCTGGAACGCAACCCATCCAGAAAACATCAAAAAACTCTACAGCCTCGCTGTGGACAATGGGTCCGATATCTTTCTGACCAACTCCTTTGGCGGCAACGCCTCACGCCTGAAACTGCATGATGCGCAGGGCCGTGTGCACGAGCTGAACCGTCTGGCTGCCGAAATCGGCCGCGAGGTTGCGGATGCAGCGGGCCGCCCCGTTGTCGTTGCAGGCTCCGTTGGCCCCACAGGCGACATCATGGAACCTGTCGGAGAGCTGAGCCATGCGCGCGCCGTGGAAATGTTCCACGAACAAGCGGAAGGCCTGAAAGACGGCGGCGCAGACGTGCTCTGGCTCGAAACCATCTCCGCACCCGAAGAATACAAAGCCGCCGCAGAAGCCTTCGCGCTGGCAGACATGCCATGGGTTGGCACCATGAGCTTTGACACTGCTGGTCGCACCATGATGGGGGTCACCTCCGCTGACATGGTGCAGATGGTCAACGCGCTGCCCAATGCGCCCATCGGCTTTGGCGCAAACTGCGGCGTTGGCGCGGCGGATCTGCTGCGCACAGTGCTTGGCTTTTCAGCCCAGGGCACCGAAACCCCGATCATCGCCAAAGGCAACGCCGGCATCCCAAAATACCACGATGGTCACATCCACTATGATGGCACGCCAGAATTGATGGCAGAATACGCGGTGATGGCACGTGACTGTGGCGCAACCATCATTGGCGGCTGCTGTGGCACCATGCCGGAACACCTCAACGCGATGCGCGCCGCGCTGGAAAGCCGCCCCCGTGGTGCCCGTCCGTCGCTGGAACAGGTGACCGAAACCCTCGGTGGCTTCTCCTCCGCGACAGATGGCACGGACAACGACAACGAAGCACCCGCGCGTGAGCGCCGCGGCCGCCGCCGTCGCAGCGCCTAAGTCAGATAAGATCTCGCAAAAAGCCCGGTCATTTTGGCCGGGCTTTTTCTATGGCGATCCGCGCTTTAGGACTCATCTCCATCGGTATCGCCCACGCCCCGCGCACCGCCAAACGTGATGCCGCTCTGGGACGGCCCCGTCAGCGGCCACCGCGCGCCCAGAATACGATCCCGCGGGAAGCGCTTGATGTTCACCGCGTTGCTCTGATTGCCGCCCAGACAATGGACACCGCGACTGTCTTCGCCCGCATAAAAGCCCACATGCCCTTTCCAGGACGCACGGCTATCCCGCCAGAACACAATCACCGCTCCCAACTGCGGCTCACACGCCTCGCCAAATCCCAGCCACTTGCGCGCCCCAAGCGGGGAATTGGGCAAAGGCTCAGACGGCATTGTTGACCCGATACAATGGGCCACAAACAGGCCGCACCACGCAACATCATCGCCCTCATAGTCGATATCCAGATCATCAGCCCATCGCATGATGGCAGGATTATTGCCCGATCCAGCAACCTCTCGGGTGCCCATCAGGCGGTTGGCCTCGTCAAACCAGGGCAAAGTGTCAAAACTGGGCACAGAGGCACCCGTGGCCTCGCCAAACAGCGCTTCATAGGTCAGGGGGCCAACGATGCCATCCGGCACGAGCCCCTGAGACCGTTGGAAATTCTTGATCGCACCGATGGTCATCCTGCCGCGAATGCCGTCCACCGGACCCGGATTGAAGCCTAATAAAATCAATCGCTTTTGGACCTTGGTCCATTCACTTGGAGTCATGGAAGTACTCCTTTTCACACAATACAAAAAACAAAGAGCGTCACATCAACGCCGTTCTCACCATAGCACAAATCTCAGAAAGGCAGAAAAAGCGCATCGTCCGCAGGAATTACAGAGCGGCAACACCGCGTGGCCAAAGCCGCCACGTCTCAAAACGAAGAGAACGCGCAGTCTACCTTTTAAAACAAGGCCAACTGCCCGTCCCGCGCCAGCGGCACCTCAAACAGATCGGTCCGCAACTTTGCCAAATCTTTGCTCAAACCAAAGCGTTTGCGCGCCGCTTCAAACCGTTGCGCAATCATCTGCGCATAGACCCCGTCGCCACGCATACGTTTGCCCCACTCCGCCGAATAAGCTTCGCCATCATGCATTTCCCGCACCCGCGCCATCACCTTGGCCGCGCGTCCCGGATAGGCCTCCTCAAGCCATTCCACAAACAGGGGGGCCACCTCGCGTGGCAGCCGCAGCATGACCCAGCTCGCCGCCTGTGCGCCCGCCTCTGCCCCCGCCTGCAGCAGCCGCTCGACCTCATGATCGCTCAGTCCGGGCACCACAGGCGATACCATCACCCGCACAGGCACACCGGCCGCACTGAGTTTTCGAATTATGTCGACACGCCGCCCCGGCAAAGGGCAGCGCGGCTCCATCGCCCGTGACAGGTCTGCGTCCATGGTGGTCAGCGAAATCCCCACCTGCGCCAGCCCTTTCGCAGCCATTCGCGCCAGAATGTCGACGTCGCGCTCAATCAATGTGCCTTTGGTCACAATCGCCACAGGATGATTGAACCGCTCCAGCACCTCCAAAACCGCCCGCATCACCCGATAGCGCCGCTCAATCGGCTGATACGGATCCGTATTGGTCCCAATCGCCAGCACATCGGCCCGATAGCCCCGTCGGCTCAACTCTTTTTCAAGCACCTCAGCCGCCTTGGGCCGCGCCACCAACTTGGTTTCAAAATCCAATCCCGGCGACAGCCCCAGATACGCATGGGTCGGGCGCGCAAAGCAGTAGATGCAGCCATGCTCACACCCGCGATACGGATTGAGCGACCGATCAAACGAAATATCAGGGGACTGATTGCGCGTTATCACACTGCGCGGGCGTTCCTCGCGCACGTCGGTCAGAAAACGGTCACGCACCTCTTCTATATCCCAGCCGTCATTTATGTCTTCACGCTGGGTCTCAAACCGGCTCGCATGATTGCTCACAGCTCCGCGTGCACGCCGGCGATCACGGTCGATTTTGGGCAAAAAATCCTCTGACATCGGCTATAATTAGAACAAAACACGAACAAATGCAACAAAACCCATGATCTGGATGAAAAACTTTCATCGCCGCATAGGTTTTTCTGCCTACACGTCGCACGCGGCCTTGGCTATGTCGTTAATCAGACAGTCTGTCGCACCAAAAAGTCCGACACCTGTCTTAACAATAAGCAACCGCCGCCCGCACATGGGCCGCGCCAAGGTATGGGAAAACGCGCATGTCAGAAGAAGAAGACATCATCCTGTCCGAGCTGGACGACGAAGAGCTTGTCCAACAGATGTTTGACGACCTCTACGATGGCCTCAAAGAGGAAATCGAAGAAGGCGTGAACATCCTTCTGGAGCGCGGCTGGGCCCCCTACCGCATCCTGACCGAAGCACTGGTTGGTGGCATGACCATCGTTGGCGCTGACTTCCGCGACGGCATCCTGTTCGTGCCGGAAGTGCTACTGGCGGCCAACGCGATGAAGGGCGGCATGGCCATCCTGAAGCCGCTGCTGGCAGAAACCGGCGCACCGCGCATGGGCTCCATGGTGATCGGCACCGTAAAGGGCGACATCCACGACATCGGCAAAAACCTCGTCTCCATGATGATGGAAGGCGCAGGCTTTGAAGTGGTCGATCTGGGCATCAACAACCCGGTTGAAAACTACATCGAAGCTCTGGAAGAGCACAAACCAGACATCCTCGGCATGTCCGCTCTGCTGACCACCACCATGCCTTACATGAAGGTCGTGATCGACACGATGGTCGAGCAAGGCCTGCGTGATGAATACATCGTTCTGGTTGGCGGCGCGCCCCTGAACGAAGAGTTCGGCAAAGCCATCGGTGCAGACGGATACTGCCGTGACGCAGCTGTCGCTGTGGAAATGGCAAAGGACTTTGTGGCCCGCAAGCACAATCAAATGGCTGCAGGCTAACCCCGAATAACACTCCCACCGCGCGAGCGGACCTGGCCCGCCTTCTTAGGCGGGCCTTTTTGTAACTGGGTATCGCTGACAACACTGCGCGCTCACTGATCGCGATGATCAACCAAAACTGTGAAGAAGTCGGTTGGGTGAGCCGCAAACTGCGATAAAGTGAAGCTATGTCTGGTCTTTATTCTCCTGATCTTGCCCGCATTCACGCCGAAGGCTTCACTGCAACTTTTGCGCAGTCTTTCGATTGGCTCGCCGAAACCCTCCAACACGGCCCAACGCCGCCCAAGCTGTTTGATGTCGGATGTGGCGACGGCGCTTGGCTTGACGCAGCGCGCTCACGTGGCGTGATGGGCGCGGGCATTGATCTTTCTCCGGCTTTTGTTGCGCGCGCACGTCAGCGTGGTCTTGATGTGTGCGAGGGCAACGCCGCGAACGCAAGTATTCCTTCAGGCACAACTGCGATCACCTGCCTTGGCGAAGTACTCAGTTACATTGATCCGGCCACCGGCCATGACACACTTGTCCCCTTTGCGCAGACCGCCTTTGACGCACTGCCATCGGGCGGCCTTGTGCTGGCAGACCTGATCGGCCACCGCTGTCTGCCACAAGCAGCGCGTCACAGCGGCGATGACTGGGCGGTGCGTGTCGAAGTCACCGTGGGTGGCAGTCGGCTCTCCCGCCGCATCGAAACCCAGGTCGCCGACCGCATCGACTGGGTCACCCACCATCAAACCCGCCGCGCGCCTCAGGCCACCAAAGCCGCGCTTGAGGCCATCGGCTGGCGCTGCGACATCCTACAATCCTACGGCCCGGCGCCGCTGCTGCCGGGACATTTTGCCATTCACCTGATCAAACCGTGACCCAGCCATGAAAACGCCAAGTCCCCTCCCAGATGACACAACGCTCACAACAACTGGCCTCGCGCCAACCGGCGATACCGGCCGTGTTCTGCTGCTGGCTTGCGGCGCACTGGCACGCGAAATTCTCGACCTGATCAAGCTCAATCAATGGTCGCATATGGATCTCACCTGCCTGCCAGCAATCTATCACGTGCAGCCAGAGAAAATCGCCCCGGCCGTGCGCGAAGCTGTCGCCAAACATCGCAACACCCACAGCCAGATCTTTGTGGTCTACGCCGATTGCGGCACCGGTGGCCAACTCGAACAAACCTGTCAGGAACTCGGCGTCGAAATGATCGCGGGGCCCCATTGCTACAGCTTCTTTGAGGGCAACACCCGGTTCGCGGAAATCGCAGAAGACGAATTCACCGCCTTCTACCTCACCGACTTTCTCGTTCGCCAGTTTGACGCCTTTGTCATCAAACCCATGGGGCTCGACCGCCACCCGGAACTGCGCGACATGTATTTTGGCAACTATGAAAAACTGGTCTATCAGGCACAGACCGATGATCCTGAGCTGACAGAGAAGGCCAAAGACTGCGCCGACCGCCTCGGCCTCGCCTTTGAGCGGCGCTACACGGGATATGGCGATCTGGAAGTCGCGCTGCGCAGCAAAAGCTAACTCAGATCCAAGTGCCACTTCGGCCTAGCTCTCTGAAATCTAACTCAAAAGTTGCCCCCGCTGCGCCAAAGGCTTAAAAAGCCAAAATGATTCAGCGGCAGCTCCGATATAGACCTTTGCTCAAATACCTCCTGCCTGTCGCAGTGTTTTCTGTGCTTGCGGCATGCGACTCCACGGGCGGAAGCTTCAATTCAAAGGCCACACGTATGGGCGATTTTGACGTGCGCTACATTGCGCTCAGAAATGAGGAAGTGGCCAACACTGGCCCGCTCACGCCACTGCTTTTCACCTTCAGCTATGCAGGTTTCAGCCCTGCAAACGGCGTCACGCAAGCGGATCTGAAAGCCGAAGCCAAACGCCTCGGCCTCGACATGAACACCATGCGCATCATTTATGGCAGCAACCCCTACAAGTCTGAGGATGGCACATTGCATGTCTGCACGGTTGAGGCCATTCGCCAACGCCTATGCAAAGCCGCGCCAACCTTGCCGCTTGAGCAGCGCATCTCCTATGCCAAAACACTGCTCGCAAGCGACAACCGCTGTTCTTGGGTTGAATTTGACCCGGCTTACAACAAGAAAGCCACCTTCTCGCTTGGCGGTGATGATCAGACGCTCAACATCAAGGCTGACTGCTGAAGCCGCCGCCATGTCACGGGGCATCCCATGCGCCAAAAGCTTTGCTCTGGTGAACCTCACGCCTTACGCGTCAATCCGCAGGCGCAACATACCTACACCAGTGACGTCACCCACAGGATCGTCGCATCTTCATCGCTCACCGACACAACATTGTGGCCCATCGCACCATCGTAATAGGCACTGTCGCCCCGCCGCATTTCCACCGGTTCATAATACTCTGTGTAGAGCGTGATCACCCCGGTCAGCACATAGAGAAATTCTTCGCCGTCATGGCGCACCCAGCCGTCAAACTCATCCATCGAGCGCGCCCGCACCCGAGCGCGATATGGCAGCATCGCTTTCTTGCGCAGCCCCTCGGCAAGCAGCTCATGCTCATATGTCGTTGTGACCTGCTGCGCACCCTCGCCAAATTTCACCACCGACATGCGGCCCGTGATCTGATCTTTCTGCGGCGCGGTGAACAGCTGTGGCACGGAGATCTCCAGTCCCACCGCCAGTTTCTTCACCGCGTCATAGGTCGGCGACATCTGACCGTTTTCAATCTTAGAAAGCGTGGAACGCGCCAGCCCCGCCTGATTGGCCGCCTGTTCCAACGTCCAATTGCGCGCCTTGCGCAACTCGCGCACGCGCTGGCCAAGGTCAAGCGGTTCCACATGGTCCTGCTCGCCATTTTCACGGGCAATACGGATGAGCGATTTGGGGTCTTTTGCTGTCATAGCCGCGCTTCTAGCCTGCCTGCCCCCTTGCCTGCAACCGCCACGTCGCGCTTGCACTGCGCTCCCGGGCTGCTTACCCCATCCCTATGACACCGCTGACCATATCGCTCTTTGATCAGGGCCCGCCCGCTGCCTGCCCCAAGCCGTTCAACATGGCCGCGCATGTGCTGCGCCATGCCGACGCGCTTTCAGAGAAACCCGCGCTGGAAGTGCTCTCTGAAACGGGCGCGCACGTCTGGACTTACGGCGCTCTGAAATCTGCCATTCTTGGCACGGCGGCAGGTCTTCTGCATGCAGGTTTCAAACCCGGCGACCCTCTCCTTATGCGGCTCGGCAACACAGTGGACTTCCCCATTGCCTATCTCGCGGCCATTGCCGTCGGCCTGATCCCAGTGCCAACCTCCGCTCAACTGACCGCACCCGAGGTCGCCCGCATCATCGACACACTCGCCCCAGCGGCCGTTCTGCATGACCCAGCCGTCGCCACCGCTGAGACCGCAACGGCCAAAAACATCTCAACCGCAGACCTGCACGACATGCGCAACCTGCCGCCTGCAGACTTTGCCATGGGCGACCCCAATCGCCCAGCATACATCATCTACACCTCCGGCACCTCGGGCCAACCGCGCGCTGTGGTGCATGCCCACCGCGCCATCTGGGCACGCCAGATGATGTTTGACGGCTGGTATGGCCTGCGTCGTGATGATCGCCTGCTGCACGCGGGTGCCTTCAACTGGACCTTCACCCTTGGCACCGGCCTAATGGATCCCTGGACCATCGGCGCCACCGCCCTCATCCCCGAAGCAGACACACCACCGGCGGCCCTGCCAAACCTGCTGCACCAGCATCAGGCGACGCTCTTTGCCGCCGCGCCGGGGGTGTACCGCAAAATGCTGGACACACCCGAAGACCCGGCGCTGCCGACCCTGCGCCATGGGCTCTGCGCGGGCGAAAAACTCTCAGAGCCTCTGCGCCAACGCTGGCAGGAGGCCACCGGTACCGCGCTGTATGAGGCTTTCGGCATGTCGGAATGCTCCACCTTCATCTCCGCCAGCCCGACTGCACCCGCCCCAGCCAGCACACTGGGCCAACCCCAATCGGGCCGCCGCATCGCGATCCTCAAAGATGGCCAGCCTGCGCCGCTCAACACACCGGGTGTGATTGCGATCCACAAGTCTGATGCGGGCCTCATGCGCGGCTATTTCAACGCCCCAGAAGAGACCGCCGCGCGCTTTGACGGAGAATGGTTCCTCACCGGCGATCTCGGCGCCATGGATGCGCAGGGCCACATTACCTACATGGGTCGGGCCGATGATATGATGAACGCAGGCGGCTTTCGCCTCTCCCCGCTGGAGGTCGAAGCCGCGCTCGCCACCCACCCGGATCTCGCCACAATCGCTGTCACCGATGTCGAGATCAAAGCCGACACCCGTGTCATTGCCGCCTTCTATACCGCCGATCACGATCTCGTGGAGGCCGATCTGAAAGCCTTTGCGGCCGCCCGCCTGGCGCGCTACAAGCAGCCACGGCTCTATATCCGCCTGCCCGTTCTGCCCACCAATGCAAACGGCAAACTCAACCGCCGCGCCCTGCGCACAGAACTTAACGCACAAACCCTCAAGGCCAAACCATGATCAAACTCGACATCATCTCCGACCCGATCTGCCCGTGGTGCTACATCGGAAAGACCCGCCTTGAGAAAGCCCTCGCAGAGGCCGAAGACCACCCGTTTGTCATCGAATGGCACCCTTTCCAGCTCAACCCGGACATGCCTGCCGCTGGTATGGACCGCCGCGAATATCTGGAAACCAAGTTTGGCGGCAAAGAAAACGCCGTGCGCGTCTATGGCGAAATCGAACAACACGCCCGCGATGAAGGGCTGGAAATCGATTTTGCCGCAATGAAGCGCACCCCCAACACGATCAACGCCCACCGCCTGATCCACTGGGCCGGGATTGAGCAAAAACAAAACGCGGTGGTGGATGCGCTCTTTGCCGCCTATTTCAACGAAGGTCGCGACATTGGCGACATTGACGTGCTGGCAGATATTGCCGACAGCGCCGGGATGGACGCCGCCGTGGTGCGCAAACTGCTGGAGTCCGACGCCGATGTCGAAGACATCCGCGCCCGCGATGCCCACAGCCGAAAAATGGGTGTGAATTCTGTACCCACCTTCATTGTGGCCAACCAACACGCGGTTCCGGGTGCCCAGCCAGTCGAACTCTGGCTCAAAGTGATTGCTGATCTGAAAGCGCAAACAGCGGCTGAATAGTCGTTCACCTTTCCGCTTGTGACCCTCCCAACACCGGGGTAAGCTGCGCCAAGTCCGCAGCCCATTGGTGCTGTCTGGCACAGTCACGCACAACACCCCAACTGGTGTGGGCCAGCATGTCTCGCCGTACCGCGCTTGCGGTCTGGCTGCAGTCCCGCATCGCGCAATCGGCAATGGAGCCCGTCATGACCAAAGACAATCTGCCCATGACGCAGGTCGAATTCATCGCGCTCTGCGCCATGATGTTTTCCACCATTGCCTTCTCCATTGATGCCATGTTGCCCGCATTGCCGGAAATCGCGGCGGAGCTGAGCCCCGACGCCCCAACACGGGCCACGCTCATCATCACCTCCTTTGTGATGGGTATGGGGCTCGGCACATTTTTCACAGGCCCTCTATCTGATCGCTTTGGTCGCAAGCCCGTTCTGATCGGTGGCGCTCTGTTGTTTTCCCTATGTGCTTTCATCGGCTGGCAAAGCCAGACCTTGGAGCTTGTGCTGCTTGCACGCTTTTTTCAGGGTGTCGGAGCCGCTGGACCGCGCATTGCCACTCTGGCCATTGTGCGTGATCTCTTTGCTGGCCGGGAAATGGCGCGCATTATGTCATTTTCCATGATGATCTTCACACTGGTGCCAGCAGTCGCGCCAGCCATGGGGGCCCTGATCATTGATCTGTCGTCCTGGCGCGGAATTTTTGCCGCCTTCATCGTCTTTTCTGTGATTTCCATGCTGTGGGTGGGCCTGCGCTTGCCAGAACCGCTGGCCGTCGAAAATCGTCGCCCTTTCAGCTTTGCCAATCTGATGTCTGGCGTGCGCGAAATGTGGGCAATTCCTGCGGTGCGCACCTCTATGCTGGTGCAGTCCCTGATCTTTGCCGCGCTGTTTGCCATGATCAGCTCTGTGCAGCCAATCTACGCCCAAACTTTTGACCGCGCAGATCAATTCCCAATTTGGTTCGCCGCCATTGCCCTGTTTTCTGGCTCCGCCAGTTTCATTAATGCAAAACTCGTCATGGTATTAGGGATGCGCTATCTGGTCACCGTGGCCATTGCAGCACAGGCTGTGTTTGCGCTGGTGATGATCGCGGCAAGCACAACACCTGATATCAGCATTCAGTTCACAGCCTTTGTCATCTGGCAATCCGGGGTGTTTTTCACCATTGGCATGACCATCGGAAATCTAAACGCCATGGCGATGGAACCGCTTGGACATATGGCCGGCACTGCGGCCTCTGTCATGGGCGCGATCTCCACCATCCTCGGCGGCTTGCTGGCCACCCCAATCGGCCTTGCCTTTGACGGCACCCCGTTCCCTATGGCAATCGCCCTCTTTGCACTTGCGGTCGTCAGCTTTGCAATGATGCTACACATGCGCCGACTTGAAGCGCAGCCCGCGTAACACACGTAAAAATTGCAGTTGGGCGTACACTGTGAAAGAGTTGCGCCATGCAAACACCCCTTCTGATCCGCAATCGCAATTACCGCCTGCTCTTTGCCTCAGGCGCATTGACCAATCTTGGCGATGGCGTTGTAGTTCTGGCCTTGCCCTGGCTGGCGACATTACTCACGAAAGACCCATTTGCCATCGCCTGCGTCGCCGCGGCAGGCCGTCTGCCTTGGCTGCTGTTTGCCCTGCCCGCAGGGGTGATCGCCGATCAGATTGACCGCCGCAAACTCATCGCACGTGCGGATCTGCTGCGCGCCGCTCTTGTGGCTGCCATTCTCTGGCTCGCGCTGAGCACACCCAGCTCCGGTGCCATCTGGCTACTGACCGGCCTTGCCTTCCTGCTTGGCTCTGCCGAAGTGATGCGCGACAACGCAGCGCAAACGCTTCTGCCTGATATTGTCAGCCCTGGAGATCTGGAAACCGCCAACGGCCAGATGTGGAGCATCGAACAACTCACCGGTCAATTCATCGGCCCACCCTTGGCCGGGCTGCTGATTGCCTCCTCCATCGCCCTGCCCTTTGGCCTCGATATCGCCGCGCTGGTGCTCGCAGCCGGGCTGGTCTGGCTGATTTCATTGGCACCCCGCAGTGTGCCCAAGCAAAACTTCCTCACTGCATTGCAAGAAGGCATCGCCTTCATGCGCACAGACCCGGTGCTGCTGCGTCTCGCAATCGTGCTCGGCTGTGCCAATTTCATCGCCATGGCCACACTGACAGTGCAAACGCTTTTTGCACAAGACGTGCTCGACCTGTCAGCCTCTCACTACGGGGTTGTGCTCTCCGTGGCGGCCCTTGGGGCAATCACTGGCAGCCTGCTTGCCCCGTGGATCACACGCCACTTAGGCATTGGGATCTGCCTCTATCTCTCCATTGCAGGCTGGGCCATCGGCTATGGCACCATTGGGCTCAGCACCAGCAGCATCGCAATGGCCCTTGCCCTCTTTGGCGTGATGGCCTGCGCAATGCTATGGAACGTCATCACCGTGTCATGGCGCCAGCGCCGCATCCCGACCGCCCTTCTAGGCCGCGTCAACAGCATTTATCGCTTCTTTGGCTGGGGCAGCATGCCTTTGGGTGCGCTTGCGGGTGGCGCCACCGTTGCCCTGCTCGAAGGCCCTTTCCCGCGTGAACTCGCGCTGCGCGCACCCTTCCTGATCGCAGCTGCGCTCTGCCTGATCCTGTTGCTCTACGCAGCCCTGCGCCTGCGGCTCGACTGAACCGCTATCAAAGGCGCCCAACAGCACGAGGTAGGCAGCGCCCCTGACTACTTCGCCGCCTTCGCCTTTGCGCGTTTTTTCTCGTTCACAACCTTCTGGGCCAGATCACGGGCAATCGCAAAAGCGCCTTTGATCTTGTCTGAAGATTTCGCCCAATCACGTCGTACAACAATCTTGTTGTCTTTGACCTTGGCGAGCCCCTTCTGATCCTGAATGAACTCCACCAACCCCTGCGGGGAGGCAAACTTGTCATTGTGGAACTGGATCGTCGCGCCTTTTGGTCCGCCATCAAGCTTGGCAATCCCGGCTTTCTTGCACATCTCTTTGATGCGCACGATCAGCAGCAACGTATTGACCTCTTTGGGCAATTTCCCAAACCGGTCGATCAGCTCCGCCGCAAAGCCTTCAAGCTCCACCTTGCCCTGCAACCCGCTCAGGCGGCGATACAGCCCAAGACGTACGTCCAGATCCGGCACATAATCTTCCGGGATCAACACAGGCACACCCAGATTGATCTGCGGCGCCCATTGGTCATCGGCATCGCTCAAACCTTCCAGCTCACCTGCCTTGATCTTGGCAATCGCCTCCTCAAGCATCGACTGATAGAGCTCATAGCCCACATCCCGCATCTGCCCGGATTGCTCTTCGCCCAAGAGGTTCCCCGCCCCGCGAATATCAAGGTCTTGCGAGGCCAGCGTAAAGCCTGCCCCCAGCGTATCCAGCGAACCAAGCACCCGCAGACGTTTCTCTGCCGCAGGCGTCAGTTTGGCTCGCGGTTTGGTGGTCAGATAGGCATAAGCCCGTGTTTTGGAGCGCCCGACCCGGCCCCGGATCTGATACAGCTGCGCGAGGCCAAACATATCGGCGCGGTGCACAATCATCGTGTTCGCCGTCGGAATATCCAACCCGCTTTCCACAATCGTGGTCGCCAACAGCACATCATATTTGCCGTCATAAAACGCGTTCATCCGGTCATCGAGCTCACCCGCCGCCATTTGCCCATGGGCGGTGACAACACTCACCTCTGGCACATGGTCGCGCAAAAACTCTTCGATTTCCGGCAGATCGCTCACCCGTGGCACCACATAGAAGCTCTGCCCGCCGCGATAATGCTCGCGCAGCAGCGCCTCACGCACAGTCACCGCGTCAAAGCTGCTCACATAGGTGCGGATCGCCAGACGATCCACGGGCGGCGTGCCAATGATCGACAGATCACGCACACCTGACAGGCTCAGCTGCAGCGTCCGCGGGATCGGCGTCGCCGTGAGCGTCAGCACATGCACATCGCTGCGCATCTGTTTCAGCCGCTCTTTATGCGCCACACCAAAATGCTGCTCTTCATCGATGATCAGCAGCCCAAGGTTCTTGAACCGCGTGTTCTTGGCCAGCAACGCATGGGTGCCCACCACGATATCCACCGTGCCATGGGCCATGCCATCACGGGTCTTTTCGGCTTCTTTGGCCGAAACAAAGCGTGACAAGGCTCTGACTTCCAAAGGAAATCCACGGAACCTCTCAGCAAACCCCTTGGCATGCTGACGCGCCAAAAGCGTGGTCGGCGCAATCACCGCCACCTGCTGACCTGACATCGCCGCCACAAAGGCCGCGCGCATCGCGACCTCGGTCTTGCCAAAGCCCACATCGCCACAGACCAGCCGATCCATCGGGCGCCCCGAGGCCAGATCGTCAATCACATCGCCAATCGCGCGCAGCTGATCATCGGTCTCCTGATAGGGGAAGCGCGCCGCAAACTCTTCCCACGCATGATGCTGCGCTTCCAGCACAGGGGCTGAGCGCAATTCCCGCTCCGCCGCCACCCGGATCAACCGATCCGCCATCTCGCGGATACGCTCTTTCAGCTTGGCTTTCTTGGCCTGCCAAGCGCCGCCCCCGAGCCGATCCAGCAAGCCCTCGTCATGGCCGTATTTGGAAAGCAGCTCGATGTTCTCAACCGGCAGGTAAAGCTTTGCACCCTCAGCATATTCCAGCAGGATGCATTCATGCGCGGCCCCTGCCGCTGTAACCACCTCAAGCCCGTGATAGCGCCCAATCCCGTGGTCCACATGCACCACCAGATCGCCGGGGCTCAACGATTGTGTTTCGGTCAGGAAATTCTCAGCGCGTTTCTTTTTGCGCGGCGCGCGGATCAGGCGATCCCCCAGCACATCCTGCTCAGAAATCACCGTCATACCCGGCGTTTCAAACCCGTGTTCCAGCGCCCAGACCACAAGATACAGCCCGGTCTTGCCGATCCGGCTTGCGTCTTTCACCAGAATGGTTTCCGCAAGGCCCTCATCTTCGATCAGCCCGCTAAGACGTTCGCGCGCGCCTTCCGAATAGCTCGCAACCACCACCGGTCCAGCCGGTAACTTCTTGTTAATATGATCCGCCAAGGCCCCGAAAAGGCTTATGTTTTCCTGTTGGCGCTCAGGCGAGAAATTGCGTCCAATACGGCCACCTGCATCAATGGTGCCCGGCCCCGACGCCTGCGGCAGAGCTGCGAAGTGCAACATACGACGCCCCGCGACCGCCTTCTCCCAGGCCGCATCATCCAGATACAGCAGCCCCGGCGGTACAGGTTTGTAAACCGTGTCCATCCGCGCCTTCTGGGCCATCGCGTGCTGACGGGTTTCATACTGATCGGCAATCGCTTCCCAACGTGCAAGGCGCGCTGCATCTGTTTGATCATCCACGGAAATTGACGCATCAGGCAGATAGTCAAACAGCGTTTCCAGCTCTGCGTGGAAAAACGGCAACCAGTGCTCTACACCCTGATGTTTGCGCCCCGCGCTGATCGCCTCATAAAGCGGATCATCCGTGCCCGCTGCACCAAACTCGATCCGGTAATTCTGCCGGAACCGCGTGATCGCCGCCTCATCCAGAATGACTTCACTGACCGGGGCAAGTTCAATCGCATCCAGCTTTTCTGTGGTGCGCTGCGTCGCGGGATCAAACCGGCGCGCGCCGTCCAGCACATCGCCAAAGAAATCAAGCCGCACCGGCCCGCTGTCACCGGGCGGATAGATATCAATGATGCCGCCACGAATGGCATAGTCGCCCGGCTCCATCACCGTTGGCGCTTGCGAAAAGCCCATACGGACAAGGAAGTTACGGAGCGCCTCTTCATCCACACGTGCATCCACCTGCGCCCGAAACGCGGCCTCTTTCAGCACATGGCGCGCTGGCACACGTTGGGTGGCCGCATTGAGTGTCGTGAGTAGAACAAAGCGCTCAGGCATACCATGCACGAGCCCCGCCAGCGTCGCCATGCGCGTCGCGGAAATATCGGCATTGGGCGACACACGGTCATAGGGCAAGCAGTCCCAGCCCGGAAAGACAATGACCGGCATATCCGGTTGAAAGAAGTTCAGCGCCGCCTTTGTGGCCACCATGCGCTTGTCGTCGCGCGCCACATGGATCACGGGGCCGCCCCGCTTGGCCACCTCATTTAGAATGAGCTGTGCGTCAAAGCCTTCTGGCGCCCCACCAACGGAAATGTGCTGCGCGTCGTTCATCACTCTTTTCTCACATTTTCAAAGGCATACGCCCAAAAATTAACCCAGCGGTGACACCACAAGGTTCTGATACATGCCCCACAGCGAGGTCACAAAAATAGAAATCATCCCAATGACCTGAACGCCGAGCCTGTGGCGTGCCAAACGCTTACGCAGCCCATCACCTTCCAGATCACTGCCTTGGATGTGACGCGAGGTGCGCACGCTCAAAGCGCCGACAAAACTCATCGGAAAGGCAATCAAAAACACCGCCTGCGCGAATTCCACCGAATACCCAAAGCCCATCACCGCCAGCCCGGTCAGAACAAAACTCACAATGCCAACCAACCACATGCCAGCAATATCAACAGTATACAGGATGCGGTTTACGTTGATGGCCACCAGCGCTTGAAAGTCCTTTTCAAGCTGCCCACCCTTGCGTTTTGCGCGTAAGGCCAGATCCCAAGGCACCCCCAGCACCCAATGGCTGGCAGACGACCAAACAACGGCAATCGCAATCCAGTACCAAAGATTTGAAAAACTTCGGAAGTCGATGAGTTCTAGTACGGTATGGCTCAGGTCCAAAGGTCACACTGCCCTTTAAATTTTTAACCGACATACCCTGCCACTGCGGCAATTCCTAGCCTTGAGATAAGGGAATTTCCGTGGCACCTAACAGGGCAACACAAGCTGGAGCCAAACATGCCCATTTCCCCTACTGCTTTCCCTGCCGCACGCCTGCGCCGCACCCGTCAATCCGCTGCGGTGCGCGGTCTTGTACGTGAAAACACGCTGACTGTGGATGATCTGATCTGGCCTGTGTTTGTGCGCGATGGCGAAGACGTCGAAGAACCCGTTGCCTCCATGCCCGGCGTGGTCCGCCGCTCCGTCGACAAAATTGTTGAAGCCGCCCGGGAAGCGGCCGATCTTGGCATTCCAGTGATCTGCCTATTTCCCTACACCGATCCTGCGCTCAAAACCGAGGACTGCGCCGAGGCTTGGAATCCAAACAACCTTTCCAACCGGGCCACACGTGCGATCAAGGCGGCTGTCCCTGAAATCTCCATCATGACTGATGTGGCGCTTGATCCCTACAACATCCACGGCCACGACGGCTTTTGGAAAGACGGAGAAATCCTGAACGACGCAACAGTCGAAGCGCTGGTCAAGCAAGCCCTGTCTCAGGCCGAAGCAGGCGCAGACATCATTGGCCCATCTGACATGATGGACGGTCGCATCGGCGCGATCCGCACAGCGCTGGAGGCCGGCGGACACCACAATGTCATGCTGATGAGCTACGCCGCCAAATACGCCTCCGCCTTTTACGGCCCATTCCGCGATGCGGTTGGCGCGTCCGGCGCGCTCAAGGGCGACAAATCCACCTATCAGATGGATCCAGCCAATTCTGATGAGGCCCTGCGCCTTGTCGCCCGCGATCTTGATGAAGGCGCCGATATGGTGATGGTCAAACCTGGCATGCCCTATCTGGATATCTGCCGCCGCGTGAAAGATGGCTTTGGCGTGCCCACCTTTGCCTATCAGGTTTCCGGCGAATACGCGATGATCCAGGCAGCCGCCCAAAACGGATGGATTGACGGTGACCGCGCGATGGTCGAGAGCCTTATGGCCTTCAAACGCGCCGGGTGTGACGGTATTTTGACCTATTTCGCCCCGGAAGTGGCCCGCAAAATCAGGTAGCCCCCTGCAGATCTAGTGACAGGGCGGCACCACTCGTCTATATTGGCGGAAAGCCGGGCCAAAACCGGTGAACTGAGCAGACTTCAACAAACACAGGCTAAAACCATGACCAATTTCACCCGACGCGGTTTCGCGCTCACCGGCCTCGCTGCCGCGGGCGTCACTGCTGCATGTGGCAACGGTGTAGGCTCCAACGGCGCTTCTGAAATTGACGCGCGCGTAGATTCCACCCTGAGCTACCTTTACAACGAATATCCCAACACCACCGATCTGCGCGACAAGGCAGCCGGCATTCTTGTGATGCCATTGGTGACCGAGGCCGGCTTTGGCTTTGGCGGCGGCTACGGGCGCGGTGCTCTGCGCGTCAACGATGTGACTGTAGACTACTACTCCGCCACCAAAGGCAGCGTGGGCCTACAGATCGGCGCGCAACAGCACGCCCATGTTCTGTTCTTCATGACCGAAGGTGCCTTGGCAGATTTCCGCAGCTCCAGTGGCTGGGCCGCCGGTGCCGGCGCACAATATGTGGTCGCCAACGAAGGCGGCAATCTGAGCGCCGAAACCACCAACCTCCTTGCCCCGGTGATCGCCGTGATCTTTGGGCAGGCAGGCCTGAAAATCGGCGCAACGCTCGAAGGCATCAAATACAACCGCATCATTCCATAAGCGGTTTGTGATCCAAAGAAAAAGCGCGGGCCACACCCCGCGCTTTTTTGTGTCTGACGGATCTGTAAATCAATCCAGTGCGCGCAGACGCTTGATCAGGCTGGAGGTATCCCAACGCCCGCCGCCCAGCTTCTGCACATCTTTGTAAAATTGATCGACCAGCGCGGTCACTGGCAGGCTCGCGCCAATCTCATCGCCTGTGGACAGGACAATGCCCAGATCTTTGCGCATCCAGTCCACCGCAAAACCGTGGTCAAATTCATCGTCAATCATGGTTTCATAGCGGTTTTGCATCTGCCAGCTGCCCGCCGCACCGCCCGCGATCACATCGACCACCGCGCGGCCATCCAGCCCGGCTTTTTCCGCAAAATGAAGCCCTTCAGACAGCCCCTGCACCAAACCGGCAATACAGATCTGATTGACCATTTTGGTCAGCTGGCCAGCCCCGCTTTCGCCCAGCCGTTTGATCGAACGTCCGTAGGCCTGCATCATCGGCTCCGCCGCATCATAGGCCGCCTGATCGCCGCCACACATGATCGACAGAATACCGTTTTCCGCCCCCGCCTGACCGCCAGACACCGGCGCGTCGACAAAGGCGATACCGGCTGCTTTGCCCGCGGCGTAAAGCTCCGCCGTCACTTTGGCTGACACCGTGGTGTGGTCCACAAAGGTGCTGCCCGCAGCCATCCCGGCAAAGGCCCCATCCTCGCCCAGACAGACAGAGCGCAGATCATCGTCATTGCCAACGCAGCACATCACAAATTCCGCGCCCGCGGCGGCCTCTTTCGGCGTTGCGGCAAAGCCTGCGCCATACTCTTTCGCCCAGGCCTCCGCCTTGGCCGTGGTGCGGTTGTAAACCGTCACCTCATGGCCCGCTTTCACCAGATATCCCGCCATCGGATATCCCATCACTCCCAAGCCCAAAAACGCAACTTTTGCCATTGGCTTTCCCCTTGCTTTTATTCGTCGTAATACTTGTCTCGCCTGCGCAAGCAGAAGGCAAGGACTATAAGAGGCAGACCAATGGCGGTATTTTTTAGGTGGCTTTTGCGGATCGCCAGTGGCTTGGTGATTCTCACCGTATTGACGGTGACGCTCGTGTATTTCCTCGCCTCGCGCAGTCTGCCTGACTATGACAAAACCATTGCGGCCGCCGGGGTGAACGCGCCGCTGGAAATTGTGCGCAACAACGCCAATGTGCCGCATATTTTTGGCGAAACGGACGAGGATGTGTTCTTCGGCCTCGGCTACGCCCATGCGCAGGATCGCCTCTGGCAAATGCTGACGATGCGGCGCACAGCCCAAGGCCGCCTCTCTGAGGTTTTTGGCCCACGCACCGTTGATATCGACAAACTTATGCGCCGCCTTGATCTCGCAGGTGCGGCGCGCCAATCCGTGTCTTCCCAAGATCTCGAAGTGCTCGCCGCTTTGCAGGCCTACGCCCGTGGCGTCAACGCCCGCATTGACGAGGTCAATCGCGAGGCTCTGGGCCGGGGTGCCCCCGAACTGTTCCTCTTCAAACAAGCCTTCGCCCCCTGGCAGCCGGCCGACACCATCGCGCTGCAAAAGCTGATGGCGCTGCAACTCACAGGACAGATGCAATCCGAAGTGCTGCGGGCACGCACCTCCCTTGCGCTGAATGACATCAACCGCCTGTCTGACATTCTGCCCGATGCCCCCGGCACGGGTGTGGCCGCACTGCCGGAATACGCCAGTCTTGTGCCCGGCGCGCCGCGCTATGCCGCAAGCAAACCGCTGCCCACACACCCGCTGTCCCCATTCAAAACGCCAGCGTTGTCAGGGGCTTCAAATGCCTGGGCCGCCGCCCCCAGCCGCAGCGCCTCTGGCGGCACATTGCTGGCCAATGATCCACACCTCGGCCTGACAGCCCCCTCGATCTGGTATCTCGCCCGTCTGGAGCTGCAAAGCGGCGGCGTAATCGGCGCCACCATTCCGGGCGTTCCCGTGGTGCTGTCGGGCCGCAGCGAGGCTCTGGGCTGGGGCATCACCGCCGCCTATGTCGATGATCAGGATCTCTACATCGAAGAGCTTGATCCCAATAACGCAGAGCGCTACCGCACCCCGGATGGGTTCAAACCGTTTGAAACCCGCAAATCCATCATCACCATCAAAGACCACAGCCCGGTCACACTGACCCTGCGCTGGACGGAAAACGGCCCTGTGCTGCCCGGCAGTGATTTCAATCTTGCCGCCATCACACCTCCGGGCCATGTCACCGCCCTACGCTGGACCGCGCTCAGCCCGAATGACCGCTCAACCACCGCGCTCATGGATCTGATGTTTGCTGATTCCGTGAGCCGCGCAATTGAGGTCACACAACAGCATGTGGCCCCCGGCCTCACGCTCACCCTGGCAGACAAAGACAACATCGCCATGGCTTTGATCGGTGCTTTGCCGCGCCGTGACAACGCGCACCAAAGCCGGGGCCGCCTGCCTTCGCTTGGCTGGCGTGCAGAGAACCGCTGGCAGGGCGTGTTTGATCCCGCTGACAACCCCGCGTTCATTGCACCCGCCGGTGGCATTGTCGGCAACACCAACAACAAGCTGATCGACCGCCCCTTCCCAGAGCATATCTCCTATCTCTGGGGCGACAGCCAGCGCATCCAACGGTGGCAGCGCCTGATGCAGGGCCGCCGCGTTCATACGCGTGACAGCTTTATCGAGGCACAGCTCGACACAGTCAGCTTTTCCGCACGCTCGCTCCTGCCTCTGATTGGTGCAGAGCTGTGGTACACCGCCGAAGCCGCCCCCGAAGGCAGCCGCGACCGCCAACGCCAGCGCGCGCTTGCATTGCTGTCAGAATGGAACGGCGAAATGAACGAGCACCTGCCAGAGCCCCTGATCTACGCCGCATGGGTGCGCGCCCTGCAAGACCGACTGATCCATGATGACCTCGGCCCGCTCGCCAGTGAATTCACACATGTGGAACCGCTGTTCATTGAACGGGTGTTCCGCGACGTTGATGGCGCCGCCGCATGGTGTGACATCCGCCAAAGCGCGCCACAGGAAACCTGCGCCGATATGGCCAAGCTTGCGCTCGATGATGCGCTCATCACGATCGAAGAACGCTACGGCCAACAGCTGGAATCCCTGCGCTGGGGCGATGTGCATCAGGCCACCCATGACCATCAGGCGCTTGGAGAGGTGCCCCTGCTGCGTTTCTTTGTGAACATCCGCCAATCCACCTCAGGCGGCGACAACACGCTGCAACGTGGCAAAACAAGTGGCACCGGGGAAAACCCTTATCTCAACGTGCACGCGGCTGGCTATCGTGGGGTCTATGACTTTGCTGACCCTGACAGCTCGGTCTTTATCATCTCAACCGGCCAGTCCGGCCATTTCCTGTCGCGTTTCTATGATGATATGGCCCAGCTTTGGCGCCGCGGCGAGTATATCCCAATGTCTCTGGACGAAGAGCTGGCCCGCGCCGCCGCCGTCGGCGTCACCCGGATTGAGCCGATGGCGCAGTAACCCACCCTGCGCCATCGCATTCTCAGAGAACTGTCTGAAACTTAAAGGCTTTCGAACTGCGCGCGCTGCTTGGCGCTCCACAGCACGGTGATTTCAAAGCCCTCTTCGGTCTGGGCTTCGTCTTCCACGATACCCTCCTTAAAGAGCCAAGCCCGCGCCTTACCTTGCGCAAAGCCAAGCTTGAGGGTCTCGCGGCTTTTCTCGCTGGCCAAAGCCTGCTGAATCGCCGCAAACATCTCATCAAGGCCCTGACCGCTCACAGCTGAGACCGCAAAGATATCTTCTTCGCGCTCCGCCTTGGCGACCATCGCAGCGCGATCATCGGCACTCAGCAGGTCAATCTTGTTCCAGACCTCAATCTGCGGCGTGTCCTCATTGAGCCCAAGGGTCTCAAGAATGGTGCGCACGTCCTCAGACTGATGCTCGGTTTCCGGATGCGCAATGTCACGCACATGCAGCACCAGATCCGCCGCCAACACCTCTTCCAGCGTCGCCCGGAAGGCGGCCACAAGCTGCGTTGGCAGATCACTGATGAAGCCCACCGTGTCTGACAGGATCACCTCAGGCCCATTGTTGGGCAGCTCCACCGCGCGCATGGTCGGGTCCAGCGTGGCAAAAAGCATGTCTTTCGCCATCACATCCGCACCGGTCACACGGTTGAAAAGCGTGGATTTTCCGGCGTTGGTATAGCCAACAAGCGCCACAATCGGGAACGGCACTTTCGCCCGCGCCTTGCGATGCAGCTCACGGGTTTTCACAACCTTCGCCAACTGCCGCCGCAACCGCACAAGCTGGTCGTCAATCGCCCGCCGGTCCGCCTCGATCTGGGTCTCACCGGGACCACCCACAAAGCCAAGCCCGCCCCGCTGACGCTCAAGGTGGGTCCAGGCCCGAACCAGGCGGGTGCGCTGATACGACAGCGCTGCCATCTCCACCTGCAACACACCCTCACGGGTGCGCGCCCGATCCGAGAAGATCTCCAAAATCAACCCGGTCCGGTCCAGCAGTTTGACCTTCCACTCTTTTTCCAGATTGCGCTGCTGCACAGGGGTGACTGGCCCGTCAATCAGGACAAGCTCCACCTCATTGGCCTTAAACAGCGCTTTCAGCTCTTCGATTTTCCCGCTGCCAAACAGCTTGCCGGGCTGGGCTTTGGGCAAGCGCACGACGTTTGAGCCCACCACCTCCAACTCCGGCAATGCGGCCGCAAGAGAAATAGCCTCTTCCAAAGCGAAAGAGGCCTCGCGCCGCTGATCAGCGCCAGTGATATCGGGATGCAGGACCCAAGCGCGGGTAACCTGCGTATCATGCTCCATCAAGAGGCGTCTTCACCTTCATAAAGAGAGATTGGTTGCGCCGGCATGATTGTCGAGATCGCGTGTTTGTAAACCAGCTGGCTCTGCCCATCGCGGCGCAGCAGCACACAAAAGTTGTCAAACCAGGTGATCACACCCTGCAGTTTCACACCGTTGATCAGAAAAATAGTCACCGGAACTTTGGTTTTCCGGACGTGGTTCAAAAATGCATCTTGGAGATTCTGTCGATCCGAAGCCATGTCGTGCTTGCCTTTGTTCTTGTTGTGCATCGGTATTGGTATGCAGTGGCGAGTATGGAGCGCACATTCTTGACTTACCAGCCTAAAATGACGCCTTTTTAATGCGGTACGCCTCCGACCGCATCATTTCTGCCACAAGTCCGGCGAAATCAACGCGATGACAGCCAAGGCCTCAAGCCGCCCAACGATCATCGCTGCACAAATAATAAGCTTTTCGGTTGCCCCCAACGAAGAAATCGCAATTGGGAACTCGCCCGCCACCTGCGTCAGTGGCCCCGTGGTGGTCAGTGCAGACACCGCCAGAATGATCGCCTCTTCAAAGCTGTTGCCCGCCAAGGCCAGCAGCAGCGAAACCACCGCAATGGAGAGCGCAAACAGCATAAAAAACACCCAGGCAATCACCGCACCGCGCCGTCTCAGCCCACGCGCGCCCGCGCGCTTGCGCCCCAAAACCACATTGGGGTGCACCAGCCGCTCCATTTCCCCCAAGCCCTGCACATAAAGCGCATAGACGCGCAACAGTTTCACGCCCCCCGCAGTGGTGGCAACGCCGCCCCCCACCATGGCCAGCGCCAGCAGGATCATCCCCGGGGTCTGTAGTCCGCTCCAGTCGCGTGCCAGCAGCCATTCCGAACTTTCCACCCCGGTGGTGGTGAGAAAGCTCATCACCATGAACATCGCCCCCCACAGGGCTTTGATGGCGGCCAACGGATCGCTCACCTCATCTTCGCTCAACGCACCGAACCAATGACGGGCAAACAGCATGCTTGGCACGATCACAACAATCAGAAACCCAAGCCGCAGCTCCGGATCCTGCAACAGGCTGTTGCGCCGCACGGCCCCTGTGTCAGAACTGAAGGTGCCCCGCGACAACGCAAACAACATGAATAGAAAGATGATCATTTCGCCCGCAATGCCAGAGTTGCTGTCTTGCACCCCGACACCGCTGGTGATCCCGCTTGTAGACAGCGTCGCCATAGCGTTCATCAACCCGACAATCGGGCGATCACCCAGCACCACCAACATAATCCACAGCGCGACGGTCAATCCGATATAAATCGGCAACAAGGCCCGTGCCGCCCGGCTCCAGCGTTTCATCGGACGCGCGCGTTGCACATGCCCCTGCCCGGCGCTCACCTGCCCCGGCTCGCCCATCGCCGTCACCTCAAACCCGCCAAGGCTCAGCGGCGCCAAAACCGCCGCGGCCGCGATCCACATCAACAGGCCCCCGATCCAGCCCACAATGCCACGCCACAGATGTACAGCATCCGTCAGCATACTGGCGGGTTCATAGGTGGTCATGCCTGTGGTCGTGATGCTGCTGACCATCTCAAAGTAAACATCGACATAGGGCACAACCCCAAGGGTCTCATACATCGGCAGCGCCAATACCGCTGGCAACACCCCCAGCGCCATTAACAGCGCCTTCAGATTGTCGATGGTTCTAACTCGTCCCTGCGTGCCGTAGATCGCCATCGCAATCAATGTGCAGGCAAAGAGAACAAGCGTGCCGGAATAAAAGAAACTGCGAGAGACAAAATGGTCATCCTGCGCCAACGCAACCGCCGCCGGCACATACATCAAGGCCCCACAAAGCAGGACCATCTGCACAAACAACGGTATCTGAGACAGGCGCAGCTTCATCGGCTCAGAAGAAATCGATGGAGACCTGCAACAGCTGCTCCACACGTGGCACATCAGCCGACAGTGCAAACAGCGCAATCACATCCCCTTCGTCAATCCGCGTACTGCCTTTGGGTTTCACCACCTCTTTGCCCTTGCGGATCGCCCCAATCAGAACGCCTTCAGGAAAGTCCACATCGCGCACCATCTGGCCAGCAATCGGCGAGGTCGACAAAACCTCAGCCTCGATGATCTCCGCCTCCGTGTCGCCCACGGAATACACCTCGCGCACCCGACCATGCCGGATATGGCGCAAAATCGAGCTCACCGTCGTGGCCCGCGGGTTGATAAAGGCATCAATGCCCAGCGGTGGCATCAATGGCGCCAAGGTCGGATCGTTGATCAAGGCAATCGCCAATGGACACCCCGCCGATTTGGAGCGCACAGAGGCCAGCATGTTGGTTTTATCGTCATCGGTCACGGCCAAAATCGCATCGGCGCGATCCACACCCGCCTCCGCCAGCAGCGTCGCATCCATGCCATCCCCATTCAGAACGATGGTCCGCTCCAGCGACTCTGCTGCGCGTTCTGCCACTTTGCGATCCCGCTCAATGATCTTTGTGCGGATGCGATGCGCGCTTTTTTCAAGCCGCTGCGCCACCATCAGGCCAACATTGCCACCGCCCACGATCACCGCACGCTCTTGTTTCTTCTGGACCTTGCCAAACACTTCCATCGTGCGGCTCACATCCTCAACGAATGTGAACACATAGACTTCGTCCCCCACAAAAAGCTGATCGCCCGGTTCCGGCGCAAACAACGAGCCATGGCGGCGCACCCCAACCACAACCGCACTCAGCGTGGAAAACAAATCGGTCAGCTGGCGCAACGGCGTGTTCACCACCGGGCAGTCTTCTTCCAGCAAAAGGCCGAGCATTTGCACCTTCCCATCAAGGAAGGTCTCCGTATCAAACGCACTTGGCGCCGTCAGTCGTTTGAGCGCCGCGTCCGCAACTTCAAGCTCCGGTGAAATCACCACGTCGATCGGCATGTGATCGCGCCGGTACAAATCGGAATACAGAACATCCAGATAAGACTGGCTCCGCAAACGCGCAATTTTGCGCGGCACTGCAAACACAGAATGGGCCACCTGACAGGTGACCATGTTGACCTCGTCAGAATAGGTGGCGGCAATCAACATGTCCGCATCGCGCGCCCCCGCCCGATCCAACACGTCAGGATAGCTCGCAAACCCCGCGATGCCCTGCACATCCAATGTGTCGGTTGCGCGGCGCACCAGTTCGGGGTTGTTGTCAACCACGGTGACGTCGTTGTTTTCACCGGACAAATGGCGTGCAATTTGCCATCCAACCTGACCGGCGCCACAGATAATGACCTTCATAAGCATCCCTCAAGGGTTTGTCCGACCGACATGCCAGAGCAGGCCATTTAGGTCAATTGTTACCATTGACGCCAGTCCCGTTTGGGTTTTTGCTAAAGACAGACATTAAATTACAAAGTGAGATATGAAGATGCGGCAAACACTTATGGCATTTGCGGCTCTTACAACGGTTCTGGCGAGCTGCGCGCCGACCTCATACTCAGGCTACGCCAAATCCGGGGTGACTCGGGAAACAGCTGCACTTGATGACACAGCCTGTTCTGTAGAAGCCAATAAACTTTTTCCTGCGGCCACATTCACAACAACCGTCTATTCCGGCTACCACGGCGGATACGGCGGCTATGCTGGGGGCTATTGGGGCGGCTACCCCGGATATTGGGGCGGCAGCCACGTGCAGGTTCGAGATGCCAACGCAAGCATGCGCGCCGAACATCGCGCCGATTGCATGACGCTGAAGGGCTACGCTGCGGTAAGCCACCCCATTTGTACCGACGACCAGATTTCTGGCCGCAAATACGCACCGATCGCCGGAGCGCCAAAACCTGCCCCCAACATCTGTGCCCTGCGCGCCAAAGGCGGCGGCGTCGCACTTATTGATCTCAACAAACCATTGTGAGGGTAGACTGTGCCACTTCTGAAACACGCCACTTTGGCAACCTCACTTCTTCTGGTGCTCAGCAGCTGCACTGAATTTGGCACCTACTACAAAGAAGGTGTCACCAAGTCACAGCTGAACATCGATCGCGGTCAGTGCAACCGCGCGGCGGCGGATGCCTATCCCCCCCGCATCGTCACCGACTGGTGGCCGATCTATGATCGCAACGGGCGCATCGTGGGCCAGCGCCCGGAGCAATATGACATCAACGAAGGCGCCCGCCATACAGCGGTGCGCGAATGCATGGCCGCCAATGGCTATGAACGGGTCAAAATCCCATTCTGCAAAGACGACCAACTTGGCGACAATCACTATGCCAAAATCGAGGTCGCCCCAGAGCTGACCCCAAGCATCTGTGGACTGAAAACCGAAAACGGAGGCCGTGTGCTGATCGATCTCAGCAAACCGATTTCCTCCAAGTCCAGCGGCTAAAAGCCCAAACGCGCGGGCGTTAAGGCCCGCGCGTTTTGCATTTTGTGAATCGACCCTGCCACCTTATTCGGCAGCTTCGCTTTCCCCTTCGGGCACATGCGCCACCCGCGCGCCCGCCTTGTTGGAGGTCACTACCCCCAGCGATTTCAGCTTGCGATGCAGCGCGCTGCGCTCCATGCCAACAAAGCTCGCGGTGCGGCTGATATTGCCACCAAACCGGTTGATTTGAGTCAGCAAATACTCCCGCTCAAACGCCTCACGTGCTTCCCGCAGCGGCAAAGTCGCCAGCGTGCCAGACAGCACCACACGCCCTTCCTCGGAGGGCGCGTCACTTTCACCGGGCAGCTCACGGCTCTCAATCGGCCCCTGCCCGTCCCCCAGAATCAGCACCCGTTCAATCATGTTCTTCAGCTGGCGCACATTGCCCGGCCATACCATTGTCTGCATCAAGGCAATTGCATCCCCGCTCAGCTCCCGCAATGGCAGCCCCTGGCTCTCATGCAGCTGCGCAAGGAAATAACTTGCAAGCGCCGGAATGTCTTCGCGCCGTTCCTCCAAAGATGGCACCGCAATCGGCACAACATTCAAACGGTGATACAGCTCTTCGCGGAACGTGCCCTCCGCAATCGCCTGCGCCAGATCCTGATTGGTTGAGGAAATCACCCGCAGATCCACGCGCAGCTTTTTGGAGCCCCCCACGCGCGTAAACTGTTGATCTACCAGCACCCGCAAAATCTTGCTCTGCGCGGCCAGCGGCATGTCCGCCACCTCGTCAAAATAGATGATCCCGCCATTGGCCTGCTCCAGCAAACCGGTCTCAATACCCCGATCAGCGCTCTCGCGCCCAAACAGAATCTCTTCAACCCGATCCGGGTCCATCCCGGCGCAAGACACGGTCACAAACGGCGCGCTTGCCCGGTTGGAGTTGGCGTGGATATAACGCGCCGCCACATCCTTGCCGACACCCGCAGGCCCCGTCAGCATCACCCGCCCGTTGGAGCGCGTCACCTTATCAAGCTGCGAAATCATCGCACGATAGGCCGCGCTGTCACCAATCAGCTCTGCGGGTTTGTTGTCCTGACGCTTAAGCTCGGTGTTTTCGCGCCGCAGGCGGCTGGTTTCCATCGCCCGTTTGATCACCACCATCAACTGGTCGATGTTAAACGGCTTCTCGATGAAATCATACGCGCCCTGCTTGATGGCAGCGACCGCAATCTCGATGTTGCCGTGGCCCGAAATGATCACCACCGGCACTTCAGGGTAGTCGTTTTTCACAGCCTTCAGGATGTCGATACCATCCATATTGCTGTCTTTCAGCCAGATATCGAGGATCATCAGCGCCGGTTGTTCACTTGTGACCTGCGCCATCGCCTCGTCTGAATTTCCAGCAAGCCGTGTCGAGAACCCCTCATCTTTCAAGATGTCCGAAATCAGCTCCCGAATGTCGCGCTCGTCATCAACGATCAGAATATCACTCATAGTACTCGCTCGCTCTCTTTTACCGTCTCGACAGGGGCCGCACCCGCAGGTGCCAGCGGCAATTGGATTTCCGCCATCGCCCCGGCATGAGACGCAGGTTCAAACACAGGCGCATCCAACAATGTCAGCTGACCGCCATGTTCCTCGATGATCTTTTTCACAATGGGCAGACCAAGCCCCGTGCCCTTGTCGCGTGTCGTGACATAGGGCTCAAACAGCCGTGCGCGGTCGGTCGGCAGACCGATGCCATTGTCGGCAATCTGCAAAATCGCGTGATCCGCCTCAGTCCGAAGTGACACACGTATCTCCGGGATCAGCGCCACATCAGGGTTTTTCTCCTGACGGGTCTCAATCGCCTCCCCGGCGTTCTTAATCAGATTGGTCAGCGCCTGCGAAATCATTGTGGCGTCAAGATCCGCCATGACCGCATCTACACTGATGTCTTTCACAAACCGCACATCCGGTTGCCCGGCTTCCTGCAACATCACCGCCGCCTGTGTCAGCTCCACCAGATCCACCGCCTTGCGCTCCGGTTCCGGCATACGCGCAAATTTGGAGAACTCATCGACAATGCGGCGCAGATCATTGGTCTGGCGCACAATCACATCTGTCATCTGCTCAAGCGTGTCACTGTCCTCGCCCAACCGGCTCGCAAACTTGCGCCGAATGCGCTCGGCAGACAGCTGAATCGGAGTCAGCGGGTTCTTGATCTCATGGGCAATGCGGCGCGCGACATCGCCCCAGGCCGCTGTACGCTGCGCCGTCACCAGATTGGTCACATCGTCAAAGGCCACCACATAGCCCTCAAGCGTGTCATCATCGCGCCGCCGCCGCGACATACGCACCAGCAAATGTTCAAGACGCCCCGCACGCACCACTTTGATCTCTTCTTGAGCGACCTCTTTTCCGCTTTCGATCAGCGTCTCAAACACCGGACCAAACTCCGGCACAGCGACCGAAAGTGGCATCGCCTGGTGGTCATCGGCCCAGGCCAGCAACCGCTCTGCAGATCGGTTCACAAAGGAGACCTTGCCCTCCGCATCAAGCCCCACAACCCCAGAGGTCACCGAACTCAACACGCTGTCAAACAACCGACGGCGCCGGTCAATCTGGCGCGTGTTGTCCAGCAGTGTCTCACGCTGCCCTTTCAACTGGCGCGTCATCTGGTTGAAATAGCGCCCCAGCATGGCGATTTCGTCATCGCCTTCTTCTTCACGCACCTTAACGTCCAGATCACCGGCACCAACACGCTGCGCCGCCTGCATCAGCCGCCCAACCGGGCGGGACAGTCGCTCCGCCATCCACATGCCCATCCAGATCGCCGCCAAAACGAGAATCAGCGCAAATCCGAGGTACAGCAAGCCAAATTCAAACAGCCGTTGACCACGCTCATTTTCCAGCTGTGCGTAAAGTTGCGCACTGGCCTGCGTATCATCCAGCAACTGAAAGATTTCCGCATCAACATCCCGACTGATGTAAAGGTAGCGATCCACAAACGCATCAAGGCGCACCAACGCGCGCATCTCATTGCTCTCCAGATCGCGAATGATTGCATAGCCTTCTTCTGCGGCCTGCTGCATTTCCGCATCTGTCGGCTGCTCAAAATCAAACAGATACGAACGGTCGCCCCGCGCCCGAAGCTCCCCCGTGCCATCAATCACAAAGGCCTCTTTCAACCCGCGCTGGATCTGCACCTGACCAGCCGCCAGCAACACCCGCAGCTCGCCCGAATCCATGAAAAACGTGGCCCGACGCCGGGTGTTGAGAAACTCCGCCAATGCACCGGCGTCTTCGGTCAGCGCCTCTATGTGCTCATTTTCATAAGCCTGTGCCGCAGACAGTGAATTGCCCACCACTTGGCGCACACGCTCGCTGAACCAGCCTTCAAGGCCAATGTTCAGCGTCAACCCCGCAAACACCGCCACTGTCACCGCCGGGACAACCGCCAGAACCGCGAAAGCCCCCGTCAGGCGCAGATGCAGCCGCGATCCAGCCGATTGCGCCCGCCGCGAGGCAATCGCGCGCACCACATTTTGCAGAACCAGCGCCGCCACGATGAGCACATAGGCAAAGTCAGCAAGCAAGATCGCGCGCAACGTGTTGGAAGAAACGCCAAGGTCAAAGGGACCAAGCGCCAAATAGGTTGCTAGTGCCAAACTCGGCGCCAGCACCACCAGCGTAAAAGCTGCGGCATTCTGGACACGCCTTTGACTGCGCAGACGCTGAAACCGCGCCCAGTGACTCATCATTGTCCGGCTCGACACCCGACTTCCCCAATTGATGTGGTAGCGCTTTCGCGTCCCACCGCCATATCCAGTGGTGCATTCTATGGGCCGCATCTTTTTTCGGGACTGCGACCCTGGCACCACATTTATGTGGCCTTTTTACATCAATTTGCGGCGGCGTGTCACGTGAATATCCAGATCTGTGATCTTTTTCCGCAGGGTATTGCGGTTAATTCCAAGCAAATCAGCACATTTTGCCTGATTTCCACCAGTCGCATCCAATGCGATTTCGATCAATGGCAGTTCGATTTCGCGCAGAATCCGTGTGTAGAGCCCCGCAGGTGGCAACATATTGCCGTGCAGATCAAAGTAGCGGCGCAGATGCCGTGCAACGCTCGCGGAAAGCTTTTCGTTGTCCTCGCCACCAAGCAGCGGCCCGGCCTGAGGCGCCGTGCCCAGCACCATTTCTGCTTCGGTTTTGGTCACCTCTTCAGCTTGCGCCGTGAGAACAAGGCGGCGCACCGCATTTTCCAACTGGCGCACATTGCCCGGCCAACTGTAAGTGCGGAACATCTCCATCGCATCTTCTGAGAACACTCGCATCGGCGCGCCCTCGCGTTCTGCGCGGTGCAGGAAATGCTCCACCAGCAGCGGAATGTCGTCCACCCGCTCCCGCAACGCCGGCACATGGATCGCCGCACCATTGAGGCGATAGTAGAGATCCTGCCGCACGGTGCCGTTCTCCATGGCGGTGTTCAGGTTCACCTGACTGGTCGCCATAAAGCGCGGATTCTGGTCGCCCGGCGTGTCAATCATGCGCACAATACGCGCCTGCACCTCGTCTTCAATGTCGCCGATCTCATCAAACAGGATCGTGCCACCCTTGGCTTTGGCCAGCACACGCGCCGGGCCCTCCAGATCGCTCAAGTCCGCGGCATTGACCACCACAAACGGCAGATTACGCCGATCAGAGAAGTCATGAATTTCTTTTGCAATCAGAGATTTACCTGTGCCACTTTCACCTGAAATCAACACCGGCAAATCGGTGTTCATCACCCGCGCCACAAGGCGGTAAAGCGCCTGCATCGCCGGCGTACGCCCCACCAGCGGCAGCTCATCGGGGCGCTCTTCCTCGACAGCAGGCGCAGCTGGCGCACGGCGCTTCTGCTCCAGCGCCTTGCCGGTGCGCTTCATCAGATCAGGCAGGTCAAACGGCTTTGGCAAATAGTCATAGGCTTCAGCTTCCGCCGCCTGAATCGCCGTCATGATGGTGTTCTGCGCGGAAATCACGATCACCGGCAGGCCGGGGCGGTCCTCAGATATCTTGGGCAGCATCTCAAGGCCATTGCCATCGGGCATCATCACATCGGTGATCACCACATCGCCCTTGCCTTCACCGACCCACCGCATCAGCGTGGTCAGCGAAGAGGTGGCATGCACCTTACAGCCCGCCCGCGTCAGCGCTTGCGTCAATACTGTGCGGATTGTGCGATCGTCATCTGCGACCAGAACCGTGCCATCCATCAGAGGCTCTCCTCATATGTCTTGAGAGTTTCTTTGCTCGCCCGTGGCAGCGACAGCTTGAACACCGTGCGCCCCGGCACGCTGTCCACTGTGATCAGACCGCCATGATCCGAAATGATTTTGCTCACCAGCGCGAGGCCCAGCCCCGTGCCGTTCTCCCGTCCTGAAACAAAGGGATCAAACACATCGCCCTCCAGCCCCTGCGGCAGCCCCGGCCCATCGTCGATGATCTCGATCTGCAAGGGCAAAGGTTGGCCAGACCCATCCGCCCGCCGCATGCGAAACGAGTGTTCATAGTAGGTCTTAATACGAATTTTACCTTTTTCTCCCGCCGCTTCCGAGGCGTTCTTGAGCAGGTTCAACACCACCTGCAACAGCTGGTCCGCATCCCCTTCGGCTGGTGGCAGAGAGGGATCATACTCTTCCACGATCTCCATATGCGCCCCATAGCTCACAAGAGCTGAGCGGCGCGCGCGGTCCAACACATCGTGGATATTGACCGGCTTCCTCTGTGGCAGCGACAGGTTGCCAAACTGCTCCACCTGCTCCAGTAACTTCACGATCCGGCGGCTTTCGGCGACAATCAGATCTGTCAGCTCCAAGTCTTCGGCGCTCAGGTTCATCGACAAAAGCTGCGCCGCGCCCGTGATCCCGGCAAGCGGGTTCTTGATCTCATGCGCCAGCATTTCAGCCATGCCAATCGCGCTCTTGGCCGAGGATTTCACCCCATGGCTGCGTGTCATCCGACCAGCCAGCTCCCGGCTGGAAATCAGAAACAGCATCTCGCCCGGCGCATCGGCCAGCGGTGCGATCTGCAAGTTGCACTGCACCGGCGGCGCATTGCCGGTGCCCAGATCCGCATCATTCACAAACAGCGGCGTGCCATGCTCGCGCGCCCTCTGAAACGCCTCTTCCAGCGGCGCATCCACCATGATCTTGTCCCAGATCGGCTGCCCCACCATGGATTTTGCCGACGCGTTCAGAAACGTTTCCGCCGCCGGGTTGATGCGCAAGATCTTATCATCTGCGTCGACCACCAGGCCTGGCACAGGCAGGGAATTCCATATGGGGCTTTGAACGCTCATGCGGCCTCTTTGTTGTTGGGCGCATCATCACCCGAGGGCATCAACGCCTCCGAAAGCAGCGCCATCACTTCTTCTGTATCCCGGCTGGTCTGCACCCGACGGCGCAACGCCGCCTCCGTGCCCACAGTGTCCATGTACCAACCCAAATGTTTGCGCGCGACGCGCAGGCCCAGATCGGTGCCATAAAAAGACAGCATTGCGGCGTAGTGCCCCTGCACCAGCTCCACCAGCGCCGAGCCCGTGGGCACGTCCGGCGCCTCTGTGCCAAAAATCTCCGCCGCAATCTGCGCCAGCAACCAGGGTTTGCCCTGCGCCCCGCGCCCCACCATCACGCCATCCGCGCCAGAGGCCGCCATCGCCGCCTTTGCCGTATCGGCATCCACAATGTCGCCATTGGCAATCACCGGGATCGACACCACGTCTTTCACGCCCCGGATTGCCGCCCAATCGGCGGACCCTTTGTAAAACTGACAGCGCGTGCGCCCGTGGATGGTCAGCATCTGAACGCCCGCATCCTCTGCCCGCTTGGCAAGCTCTGGCGCGTTTAGCATGTTGTCATCCCACCCCAGCCGCGTTTTCAGCGTCACCGGAATGTCCACTGCTCCGACCACGGCCTCAATCAGCGTCAGCGCGTGATCCAGATCTTTCATCAGAGCCGAGCCGCTGGCGCCCGCGCCGCTGGCACTGGTCACCTTCTTGGCCGGGCAGCCCATGTTGATGTCAATCAGCGTGGCGCCATTGGCCTCCACCTGACGCGCGGCCTCCGCCATCCAATGCGCCTCACGGCCTGCGAGCTGCACCGAGGTGGTCGCATCACCGAATCCCAGCTCCGCCCGTTCACGCACGCCGGGCTTGGCCTGCACCATCTCTTGGCTTGCCACCATCTCGCTCACCACCAGCCCAGCCCCAAACTGGCTCACCAGATCCCGATACGGGCGATCGGTGATCCCGGCCAGCGGCGCCAGAAAAACGGGCGGTGTCAGTGAAAGATGTGCGACTTGAACGGTCACGTGCCTAATCCTTGTGCAGTGCTTTCGGGGTATCTGACCCATTGGTCAAACTCAATGAAAGCGTGGTGATTTTTTCGGCAGAAAAATGCATATGCTTATTTTTTAAGCATCCACACCCGACGTGCTGCCAGTTTGACGTGCGGCTTCTATATAGGGATCACCGACCGAAGCGCACGTCCAGATTGGCTCACCCGCACGCCTCAGCGCCCATTCGCCGCTTGCAAAGGGACACGAAGCCACGAATAACAGGGCAAATCGCAGACCGTTCCAAACACAGGACTTAACATGAGCACCCTAATCGCGACCTTTTTTGGCGTTGGCCGCCTGCCTTTTGCCCCCGGCACGTGGGGCTCTCTTGCCGCGCTTCTGATTGGTTGGGCGGCGGAACGCTACGTCGGTCTCTGGCTCCTGATTGTCCTGACTGTTCTTGCCGTTCTGGCCGGGTTCTGGGCCTGCCAGCGCGAACTGGCTGACAGACCCACCGAAGACCCCTCAGAAATCGTCATTGATGAAGTCGCGGGCATGTGGATCGCCCTGCTCTTCCCCGCCATCGCCTTTGCCAGCCGCGACATGTCCATGATCTGGCCCGGGCCAATCGCCGCCTTCTTCTTCTTCCGTCTGTTTGACATCCGCAAGCCCTGGCTCGTGGGCCGCGCCGATCGCCGCCATGATCCCATCGGGGTCATGCTGGATGATCTCTGGGCCGGTGTCTTTGCGGGCGTGGCAACGCTCGCCGCGGCGGCCTTCTATCATGTGGTGCTGATGTAATGGTTGATGTTGCTGCCCTCCTCGCCAATTGCCGTGCGGCAGATCTACAGATCGCCACCGCCGAAAGCTGCACCGGCGGCATGGTTGCGGCAGCCCTCACCGACATTCCCGGCTCTTCCGCCACCTTTGAGCGTGGCTTTGTGACTTATACAAATCAGGCCAAAATCGAAATGCTCGGCGTGTCCAGCGCCACGCTGGAGGCCGTGGGCGCGGTCTCCGAAGAGGTCGCGGGCGAAATGGCGCTTGGCGCACTCGCCAACTCATCTGCAAAGCTTGCGGTCTCCATCACCGGCATCGCAGGCCCCGGCGGCTCAGACTTCAAACCCGAAGGCCGCGTCTGTTTTGGCATCGCTACCTCAGATGGCTGCAGAACCGAAACCATCGAGTTCGGCGCGCTTGGCCGAGAAAACGTGCGTGAAGCGGCGCGGAATCATGCGTTGGCGCTCCTTTTTAAGGCATCTTGCGCAAACTGACGCACATTTGCACAAATTGCTGCATTTGACGCCCATTTTTTAATCACATTGCAAAACGCCCCCTTTTAAGGCGCCTTGCACAGACTTCAGCCTTTGTTCACAGCCGCTTTTCCGCTTTTTGCCCAGAAAACCACCACTCATGGGACTAAAGGGGAAGAAAATGAACGGAGCGGACACCGCATGGATCATCGTGGCGACAGCCTTGGTCCTGTTCATGACATTGCCGGGGCTGGCCTTATTTTACGGCGGCCTCGTGCGCGCACGCAATGTGCTCAGCGTGTTTATGCAAACCTACGCCATTGCCTGTTTGATGAGCGTTTTGTGGCTGATGTTTGGCTACTCCATCGCGTTTGGCAATGACGGCGGCGCAAGCTCTCTCTGGGGCGGGCTTGGCAAAATGTTCCTTGCAGGCGTCACCGCCGACAGCCTCTCTGGCACCCTGCCCGAAGTGCTGTTCTTCGCCTTCCAGATGACCTTCGCCATCATCACGCCTGCGCTGATTGTCGGCGCGTATGTGGAGCGCATCGGCTTTGGCTTTGTTCTGCTCTTCTCCGGTCTCTGGATGCTTCTGTGCTATGCGCCGGTGGTCCACTGGATCTGGGGCGGCGGCATGATGGCGGATGGCGGCATCTTTGGCGAAATTGGCGTGCGTGACTTTGCAGGCGGCATTGTGGTGCATGAAACCGCAGGTCTCGCCGCATTGGTGATTGCCGTGATGCTGGGCGCGCGCCGCCACCGCACCACGCCACCACATGCTCCTTGGATGGTGATGATCGGCGCAGCCATGCTCTGGGTCGGCTGGTTCGGCTTTAACGGCGGCAGCCAGCTCGCCGCAGACGGCGGTGCCGCCATGGCCCTCACCGTCACTCACATCTCCGCCGCCACAGCCTCGCTCACATGGGCACTATGGGAGCGCATCAAATACGGCAAAGCCTCGCTTGTGGGTCTTGTCACCGGCACCATCGCCGGTCTGGCCTCCATCACCCCTGCGTCGGGCTTTGTCGGCCCGGTCGAAGCGCTCATCATCGGGGCCATCGCAGGCGTGCTCTGTCAGGAAGCGGTCAACCTCGTGCGCAACGGCCTGAAAATCGACGACACGCTGGATGTCTTCGCCGTACACGGCGTGGGCGGTATCTTCGGCACCATCATGATTGCGGTCTTTGGCCAAGGCAGCTGGGTCGCGCAGCTTGGCGGCCTCGCGGTTGTCGGCATCTTCACACTGGTTGTAACCGTGGTGCTTGTGAAAGTCGTGAGCCTCATCACCCCACTGCGCGTGGATGAGGAAACCGAAGTCAACGGTCTGGATCTCGCAGTCCACGGCGAGCGCGCCTACGACACCGCATCTTAACGAAACACTCAGGGATCACTCCCGGAACTTGGGCGGCCGCCACGTTAGGCCGCCCTTTTTTGCGGCCCAGCCTCAGCCGTAAAGCGTTTTCGCCCGCGCCTCAAAAGCGGCCACAATCCGGTTCATCGCCTCAAAGAACACAAGCCCAATCGCCTTTTGCAAGATGATGTTCTTGAACTCAAAATCCACAAAGAACTTCACCTCAACACCGCCATCCACATCCGCAAAATCCCAGGTGGACTTCATATATTTGAACGGCCCGTCCAGATATTCCGTGTCGATGTGCTTGCTGTCAGGATATAGCCCCACCCGGCTGCCAAACCGCTCCCGAAACACTTTGAACGAAATCACCAGATCCGCGAGCATCTCCTCGCCCACCCCATGCGCCGTTTCAATCGGCGTGACCGAGCGCACCCGCGCCGCCGCGCACCAGGGCAGAAACTTTGGATAGGTCGCCACATCGGCCACAAGGTCATACATTTGCTGAGCTGTGTAAGGCAGCGTGCGTGTCTCAGAGTGCGTCGGCATGTGGTTCCAGTCAGCTGCCCATTTTAACGTGACAGTGTTTCGCGTCCCCGCTATGCACTGTGCTGCTCGCGCTCATATCTATTCTGCGGGCGAAAAATCAAGAGGGTCTCATGTCAGAGCGTCCATATGTCATCGATCAAATGATCTCAGCCAAGTCCATTGCCGCCCGGATCGAAGAGCTGTCACGCGAAATTCAATCCGAATACGCTGGCACTGATAAGCTGATTGTGGTGGGCCTGCTGCGCGGCTCTTTTGTCTTCATCGCCGATCTGGTGCGTGAACTGGAACTGCCGGTTGAGGTCGATTTTCTCGAAGCCTCCTCCTATGGCAACGCCATGGAAAGCAGTCGAGAAGTGCGCATTTTCAAAGACTTGCGCGGCGAGATCGAAGGCCGCGACGTGCTGGTGGTCGAAGACATCGTAGACACCGGCCACACCCTGACCCACGTGCTGCACCTGCTGAAGGCGCGTAACCCGGCCAAGATCAAAACCATCGCACTGCTGGACAAACCCAGCCGTCGCGAAGCCGACATCGCCGCTGATTGGATCGGCTTTTCAATTCCTGATGAATTTGTCGTGGGTTACGGCATCGACTTTGCCCAACGCAACCGAAACCTGCCTTTCATCGGCAAAGTGCGCTTTACAGAAGACAACTAAGCGACGCGCCTGCACAGGAAGGCGCAGCCTGCGCCTTCCATTTGCGTCCGCGCAAAACCTCAGGCATTCTCATTCTCCAACGATCCAAATACGTCAGCAGCCCCGCAGATGAACTTTCGCCACTTGTTCCGCATGAGCCAATGGGCGCGCAACCCGCCTTCTGAAAAACGGGTCAAGCTTGTGTTTGGCGTGATTCTGGCCTGTCTGGTCCTTGTGTTGATCGAGCGTTTCGTGGGCTGGCCTGACGCGCTCACCCTCGACCCCAAATCCCGGCTGACCGTAAACTTCTGAACCGCTAGACCAGCATCGCATCCAGCTTGGCGGCACAGATGAAATCATTCTCAGACAACCGTCCCAATTCGTGGGATGTGTAGATGATCTCACAATAACCCCAGCCAAAGCGCACATCCGCATGGTGGCCTTCCTTGTCACTGACAAACGCTGCGAGGTTGGCGGCATAAACCGCCTTGGCATAGGCCTTGAAAACCAGCTTGCGTTGCAGCGAATTGCCATCTTCCGCAATGGTCCAGTCTGGATGCAGCTTGCTTTTCAGCGCAGCCAAATCCGCGTCACTCAAGGGGGGCACCCAGCCTTCACAGGCGGCACAGGATTTGCTCGCCAATTCTTCCACCATCATGCCGCCTCCGGTTTCGGCGGAAACACCGGCTTATGCAGCCCCAGCGCCTGCGCCTTTTTGATGTCGACCAAAAGATCCCGTTCCGAGGCTTCCAAAAGCTGCTCGACGTCATCCAACACAAAATAGATCGGCTGATTGATGTCGATCCGATACGGCGTGCGCAGAATATCAATCACATCAAACGGCTTGCGGATCACGCTTGGGCCAAAGATGGAATGGGAAAGCTCCCCAGGCGAAGACGCCAGGCCAGACCCAAGCGCTTTGATCTGCTCCCCTTCCCGGATCAGCCCAAACTCCACCGTGAACCAATACAGCCGGATCAACCATGAATAGTCAGCCGGGTCAGACGCCAGCCCTGTCTCCCCAATTCTTTGTGAAAACTTGGCAAACCGCGGATCCGTCAGCAGTGGCGTATGCCCATAGATTTCATGAAAGATGTCCGGCTCTTCGATGTAATCAAAGCTTTCGCGATCCCGAATGAACGAGGCCGCAGGAAAGGTTTTCTCCGACAACATCTTAAAAAAGCGCCCAAAGCCAATCAGCGCAGGCACCGGGGCCACGCGCCAGCCGGTCAGATCCTCCAGAACCTCAGACACCTCCACACATTGTGGCACGCGATCCACCGGCAAGTTCAGGCAGCGCTGACCAGTCAGAAAAGGCGCGGCAGCCAGTCTCTCTACATTGGGCTGTTGCTGGGCAACCAGATCCCGCCAGACCGCATTCTCTTGCGCTGTGTAGTGGATCACACCGTCCGCATCCGGGACCTTGGCGACATATTTGGTGGTTTTGGGCATTGGTTTATCCTCCTCGCAAGACCATGCTAGGCCGCAAATCGGACAAATATTTTTCTGTTCTCCCCACAATCACTTATTTTGAGGTAAAATTCACCTACCAATCGCAAATGTGAGGCAAGATATGCTCGATCACTTCGAACGGCTGATCCTAAAACTACTCCAGCGCAATGGCCGCGCCAGCACGCAAGAGCTGTCAGACACGGTTGGGCTTTCTCCGTCTCCCTGCTGGCGGCGTGTGAAACGGCTGGAAGAGGACGGCTTCATCCTGCGCTATGCAGCTATTCTGGATGGCAAGAAACTGGGGCTCAATGCCTTCGCCTATGTCCAGATCTCTCTGATTGATCACAGCGAAGAATCAATCGACACATTTCAAAGCTTCATCGCCCAAAACGAACAGGTGCTCGAATGTGCCTCGATCACCGGCGACTTTGATTTTGTCCTGAAGGTTGTGGCCCGCGATCCTGAGATGCTGGAACAATTCATCATGAAAGAAATTCTGCGCCTTGGCGTTGTGCGCACAACCACCACGAACTTCATCATGCGACAGCTCAAAACCGCAGGCAGCCTGCCAATTGAGGTCTAAAAACGTTGCGTATGGTGCCTCTTGTACGCACGCTTTGTTAATGGTGGAAAACCCGCGAAATGCACCTCCGCAATACCGTTGGGATACCGACGCAATACCGACGTAAAATTCTGGGCAAAAAGGGGCGTTAACCTTTGAGTCGTTCGCCCCTCAGAAAGATCAGTTTATGGTTTGGAAAGTCGCTGAAATCGGCGCCATCGCCACCGTCCCTGCCCGATCCTGAAGCGCCCAGAGCAGCAGCGCAGAAATGGTCTCATCGCGCAGGCGCCCCACCATAACCACGCCATCTTCTTGACCTGCCTTAAACGCCGCATTGTCAAGGAAACGGCGCATCACAACAGCTGTCTGACCAGCATCATCAAAGTCTCGGAACACACTGACAGAGGGCACGCCCTCCTTTGCTGCAAGCTTCTGTGCCGTATTTAAACCATTGGGAAACATCAGCAATCCGTGTCCGCTTCCCAACAGAGCCTGAGCGACCTGATCGCTCACGACCTTACTGCCTTGCAGCCCATCCGTCAGACCTTCCATGATGCCGACAAACCCATCAGAAACCGACAAATGCGCCTGCATGGCCTGCTCAACATCTGACGCGCTCGCCTCTGCAGGCATGTCTACCATGGCCAGCACTTCAAACCCGCGCAAACGATAGTTTGCCGCCTTTTCAGTGACTTGCGGATCAAGTGTGCTCACCGCAATGCTCAACGGATATGGAAAGCTCTCTAAGGCTTCCATGTCAAAACTATGTTCCCCGGTATCCACCAGAACAATCGACATCACCGGTTTATTCTCTGTGTTTTCAAAGCCTTCCGCGTTTGCCTCGACAGGCCGCAGACTGGTGGACGCCGCAGGTGCCGCCACGGTCGCACCCTCTGCCGCATCATCACCAACAGAGGGCAAACGGGAGGATTTCAGCTGCGGATAGGTCTCGTTCAAGTTGCCAGCAGGTTTCAGCAACGACGCTGTCGCGCTTTCATCTTCCAGCACCTCTTCCGCCTCTGCTCGAGGGGACAGATCCTCCGCAACAGGGCTTGGCACCGCCTCAGACACCAGCGAGGATTGTTCTTCGTTTTCAGCGTCTTCTGGCAATTCATCCAGCACAATCACGCGTTCCGAATTACCCTCGACTGCCTCTGCAATCTGGTCAACAGCCTGATCCTCTGTGCCTTGCCGCGCGCCAGTTTCAGCGTCAACAGAGGCCGCCTCCGTTGGTGCGTCAGCCTCATCTGGCACCTCAATCACGACCTCTGCTGTGGGTGCCTCTGCGCCTCCTACATCTTCATCTGCCAAAACCGGCGCTGCAGGTGTTTCAAAGGCTTCCCCAGACAATGGCGCAGGCGCTGCGGGCTGCGCCGGATTGGTTGAAATGGACAACTCCGTTTCCGCCACAGGCGCCGCTGGCGTTTGCGATTGAGGGTTGGGCAAAACCGGAGATTCTTCTTCAATTTCAACAGCTCCGCTCCCATCAATCTGCGCGGGCGCAGCCAGTTCAGCATCCGGTGTCTCTGGTTCTGGCTTTGGTGCAGAATCGGTGATCGCCAAAGGAGGCCCATCCTCTGCCTCAACTTCAGGAACCGCAGCCCCCGGCGCGCCCTCAACCGTTGAGTCCCGCTGAGAAGTGGTATCCAATGCTGTAGCGGGCACCGACACCTTCTGCCCGTCTTGTGGTGCCACCGCTGTGGTCTGTGGCTGTACCGTCGCCGGTAAAGGAGACAGCAAAGACGCCGCCGCAAGCACGCCACCAATCAGGACCACGCCCCAGAACACACCAGCCAAAAATCCGCGCAACATCGCTCTCTGCCCTTCTTTCTATCATTTTCCGGGGCGAACCTGCCTGTGCCCCTCTTGACCCTCTGCGCCAAGCCTGAGCATGTATACCGCGAGCAGGCCCTTCGCCTCCACCCCTTTCGCATCTTTAGGATAAGAACCGACAAAATGCTGCTTCTGATCGATAATTACGACAGTTTCACCTACAATCTTGTGCATTATCTGGGCGAGTTGGGCGCAGATGTGCAGGTCTGGCGAAACGACGCGCTGACGGTACAGGACGCGATGGGCATGAACCCTTCGGGCATTTTGCTGTCTCCCGGCCCCTGTGATCCCGATCAGGCAGGCATTTGCCTTGCCCTGACCGAAGCAGCCGCAGAAACCCGCACCCCGCTTATGGGTGTGTGTCTGGGCCATCAGACCATCGGTCAGGCCTTTGGCGGCAACGTCGTGCGCTGTCATGAGATCGTGCATGGCAAAATGGGCACCATGAAGCACACCGGCAAAGGCGTGTTCGCGGGTCTGCCCAGCCCGTTTGAGGCCACCCGCTATCATTCACTGGTGGTGGATCGCGAAACCTTCCCGGACTGTCTTGAAATCACAGCAGAACTTGCAGATGGCACCATCATGGGCCTGCAACACAAAGAACTGCCTATTCAAGGCGTGCAGTTCCATCCGGAGTCCATCGCCTCTGAGCACGGCCACGCCATGCTCAAAAACTTTCTGGACATGATGCCTTCCCCAAAAGGGGCCGCCGCATGAGCCATGATATCAAGACGCTGATCGGCGCGGCCGCGGATCGCCCCCTGTCGCGTGATGAAGCCGAGGCCGCTTTCTCCCTTCTGTTTGAAGGCGAAGCAACACCCAGCCAGATGGGCGGCCTGCTGATGGCGCTGCGCACCCGTGGTGAAACGGTGGATGAATATGCCGCCGCCGCCGCAGTCATGCGCGCCAAATGCAATCCGGTGACAGCCCCCGCTGGTGCCATCGACATCGTTGGCACCGGGGGCGACGGCAAGCACACGCTCAACATCTCCACCGCCACAGCCTTCGTTGTGGCCGGTGCTGGCGTGCCCGTGGCCAAACATGGCAACCGCAATCTCAGCTCCAAATCCGGCACTGCGGACGTGCAAACCCAGATGGGCATCAACGTAATGGTCGGACCGGAAGTGGTTGAAAAGGCGCTGGAAAGCTGCGGCATCGCCTTCATGATGGCACCGATGCACCACCCGGCGATTGCCCATGTGATGCCAACCCGTGCAGAGCTCGGCACCCGCACGATCTTCAACATTCTTGGCCCACTCACCAACCCGGCAGGCGTCAAACGCCAACTGACCGGCGCTTTCACCCGCGACCTCATTCGCCCCATGGCCGAAACGCTTGGCCAATTGGGCAGCGAGCGTGCTTGGCTTGTTCATGGCTCTGACGGCACCGATGAGCTGACCATCACCGGCGTGAGCTGGGTTTCCGCACTTGAGACCGACGGCACTGTAAAAGACGTTGAGTTGCACCCCGAAGACGCCGGTCTGCCGGTGCATCCTTTTGAGGCCATTGTAGGCGGCACGCCAGAGGACAACGCCAATGCCTTCCGCGCGCTTCTGGATGGCGCGCAAAACGCGTATCGCGATGCGGTCTTGTTGAACGCGGCAGCTGCGCTTGTGGTGGCAGACGCAGCGCGCGACCTGAAAGAAGGGGTTGAAAAAGCACGCGAAAGCATCGACAGCGGTGCAGCCAAAGGCAAAGTCGCTGCATTGGCCAAAGTCACCTCTGCCGCGTGAACCGCGCGGTGCAATTACAGACAACACCAACGCCCATGCGGGAGACAGAATGATGGACACTCCCATTCCTTCCGCTTGGGCGCACTTGCCGTTCTTTGAGGCAGATTGGCCGCGTATCAGGCAAACCATCGCCGAAGACCCGCGCGACATCCTACCTCCCTCCGATCAGCGTTTTGCCGCGCTTGAGGCCCTGCGCCCGGATCAGGTGCGGGTGGTCATTCTTGGACAGGATCCCTACCCCACACCCGGCCATGCGCACGGCTTGGCCTTCTCTGTGGAGCCAGACGTGCGCCCACTGCCACGATCGCTCAACAACATCTTCAAAGAGATGATCGCCGATATCGGCGCTGCCCCTCTGACAGGCGATCTGCGCCATTGGACCAGCCAAGGTGTTCTGCTGCTCAACACCGTGCTCACCGTCCCTGCGGGAGAGGCGAACGGACATAAGTCGTTGGGCTTTCAGGCGCTTGCACATCAGGTTCTTTCGGAGGTCTCTGTTCGGCCATGTGCTTTTGTTCTTTGGGGAAAACAGGCACAAGCTCTTGCAACACACATCCAAGCGCCTAAAGATGGCAGCCAACATCTGATGATCGAAACGGCGCATCCTTCGCCTCTGTCTGCGCGACGCGGATTCTTTGGCACTCGCCCGTTTTCGACAATAAACAACTGGCTCACGCAACGCGGCGAGCCTCTTATCGACTGGACGCACGCATGACCGAAACCGTACTCGACAAGATCAAAGCCTATAAACTGGAAGAAGTGGCGGCAGATAAGGCGTCTAAATCGCTTGAGGCCGTCGAAGCGGAGGCGCGTGAAGCCAGCCCAACGCGTGGGTTCGCGGATGCGCTGCAAAAGGCGAGCCGCTCAGGCTACGGTCTGATTGCCGAGGTCAAGAAAGCGTCTCCTTCCAAAGGGCTGATCCGCGAAGACTTCAACCCACCTCTGCTGGCCAAAGCCTATGAGGACGGCGGCGCAACCTGCCTGTCGGTGCTGACCGACACGCCAAGCTTTCAGGGGCAGAAATCCTTCCTGACCGAGGCGCGTGAGGCCACCAATCTGCCCGCGCTGCGCAAGGACTTCATGTATGACACCTATCAGGTGGCCGAAGCCCGCGCACTGGGAGCGGACTGCATTCTGATCATCCTGGCTTCGGTGAGCGACAGTCAGGCGCAAGAGCTTGAGGCCTGTGCTTTTGAATGGGGCATGGATGTCCTGCTCGAAGTGCATGACGCCGAAGAACTGGAGCGCGCAAGCCAGCTCAAATCCCCGCTGATGGGCATCAACAACCGCAATCTCAAAACCTTTGAGACCACGCTCGACACCACGCGCCAGCTTTCCAAACTGGTGCCCGAAGACCGCCTGATCGTTTGTGAAAGCGGGCTCAACACCCCGGCCGAACTCGCCGATATGGCACGCTATGGCGCACGCACCTTCCTGATCGGTGAAAGCCTGATGCGTCAGGACGATGTCGCCAGCGCCACCCGCACGCTTTTGGCCAATCCGCTCAACGCCATGGGTGGCATGTGATGAGCAGCAACAGCTCTGGCCTCACCCATTTTGACGGCAAAGGTGACGCCCATATGGTGGACGTCTCTGAGAAGGCTGTGACCTCCCGCATTGCGACGGCTGAGGGCTGGGTCAAGATGGCACCTGCCACCTATGACATCATCGCCGAAGGCCGCGCCAAGAAAGGCGATGTGCTTGGGGTTGCTCGCCTCGCAGGCATCATGGGCGCAAAAAAATGTGCCGACCTGATCCCTCTATGTCATCCGCTGCCGATCACCAAAGTCGCTGTGGAGCTGACGCCGGATGCCGACTTGCCCGGCGTGCGCATTGAAGCCACCGTAAAGACCACCGGACAGACCGGTGTGGAGATGGAAGCTCTCACCGCGGTGAATATTGCCGCGCTTACAGTCTATGACATGTCCAAAGCCGTGGACAAAGATATGGAAATCGGCGGCATCCGCGTCATTTTGAAAGACGGCGGAAAATCAGGACGTTACGAAGCGAAATGATTTCAGTCAGCGAAGCGCTCTCCAACCTATTTGCCCTTACCCCAACCCTGAACACCGAGCTTGTCCCGCTGTCAGAGGCCAATGGCCGCGTGCTGGCTGCACCCGTCTCGGCCAAACGTGACCAGCCGCCGTTTTCCGCCTCCGCGATGGACGGCTACGGGGTGGCTGCCGAAGGGGTTATGCCTGGCGCGCAGTATCAGGTGATCGGAGAGGCCGCTGCAGGCCACGCCTTTGATGGCAGTGTGGGCGCGGGCGAAGCCGTGCGGATTTTCACCGGCGCGCCCGTACCCGAAGGTGTCACGCGCGTAATCATCCAAGAGGATGTCACCCGCAACGGCGACACCATCACCCTGTCTGAAAACCTCGACAAAGGGTCTCACATCCGCCCCTTGGGTGGCGATTTCAAAGTTGGGCAAACCATCGACGCGCCCCGCGTACTGCGCCCATCTGACATCGCACTCATGGCGTCGATGAACATCGCCACCGTGCCTGTCACTCCCCGCCCCAAAGTGGCGATCCTCTCCACCGGCGACGAGCTGGTGATGCCGGGCGAAACACCCGGCCCCGATCAGATCATCGCCTCCAACAGCTTCGGCCTTCAGGCCATGCTGCGCGACGCGGGTGCCGAAGCGCGCCTTCTGCCTATCGCACGGGACACCGAAGCCTCTCTCAAGGCAGCCTTCGCTTTGGTGGATGATGCCGATCTTCTGATCACCATTGGCGGCGCGTCTGTGGGCGATCATGATCTCGTGGGCAAAGTGGCGCAGGATCTGGGCATGCAGCGCAGTTTTTACAAGATTGCCATGCGTCCGGGCAAACCGCTGATGGCGGGCACCATGGGCAATGGCGCGATGATGATCGGCCTGCCAGGCAATCCGGTCTCTGCTATGGTCTGCGGCCATGTCTTTGTGCTTCCGGTGATCCGGGCCATGCTCGGGCTTGGCCAAGCCCCCACGCCGCATCAGACCACCACGCTCGCAGCACCCGCTCCGGCCAATGGCCCCCGCGAACACTACATGCGCGCCCATGTCAGCCCGCGCGGCCTTGTGACCTTTGATAACCAAGACAGCTCGCTGCTTTCCATTCTGTCTGACGCAAACGCTCTGCTGATTTGCCAGCCAAACAGCCCGGAACTGCCCGCCGGAACAGAGGTGTCCTACCTCCCGCTCTGACATAACCACCTGATCAGCCGTGTCTTTTTAGCATGTGTTTCCGCTATGTTCTCAAAAGGTTTTGACACAAAACGAGAACATGCGTAGAACAAGCTTAAGACACTTTGTAAAAGGGGGTCGTCGAGCATGTTAACCAAAAAGCAACTGGATCTGCTGGAGTTCATTCACACCCGTCTGCAACGCGACGGGGTGCCACCCAGCTTTGACGAAATGAAGGATGCGCTCGATCTGCGCTCCAAGTCCGGCATCCACCGGCTGATCACCGCACTGGAAGAACGCGGCTTTATCCGCCGTCTCGCCCATCGCGCCCGCGCCATTGAGATTGTAAAACTGCCCGAAAGCATGGGTGGCATGCCATTAGCCCCCACTTCGAGCTTCCAACCCAAGGTGATTGATGGGCCACACCCATCACCGACCGTGCCTGCAAACCTGAGCCCAGATGCGGTGATGTTGGCTGCGCGTGAGCTGCCGGTGATGGGCAAGATTGCAGCCGGTGTGCCAATTGAAGCCATTAGTCACGTAGATCACCATGTGGCGGTTCCGGGGCAGATGCTTGCTGCTGGCGCAAGCCACTACGCGCTGGAAGTCAAAGGTGACTCCATGATCAACGCGGGCATCAATGACGGAGATATCGTGATCATTTCTGAGACATCGACAGCGGACAACGGTGACATCGTTGTGGCACTGGTAGAAGATCAGGAGGCAACGCTAAAAACCTTTCACCGCAATGGCAGCTCCATCGCGTTGGAAGCGGCAAACCCTGCGTATGAAACGCGCGTTTACCCTGACAACAAGGTGAAAGTGCAGGGCAAACTTGTGGGCCTGATCCGCACCTATTGAGCGCTGTGCACGTGTTTGCGTATGCGCGCATCGTTCCAAATTCTGCGGCCTGCGATTTCGCGGGCCGTTACGCGTTTTGCCTCTGCGCCATTCAGGTAGACGGCAATGGCGCCGCTTTCTTGAAGCTCTTGCGCATCTGTATACTGGCAAGGCAGTTCGCCCTCAAAGTCCTCTGAAAAAACGATAAAGTCGTTTTCGATGCACCCAACAAATGCGGCGAGCCCGCGCTTACCCTGGGCATGAATCACGTTCAGCGAACCTCTTGCCACACCTGTTGCGTTCCAGTTTTCCGCAGCCGCATCTTGAGTGCGCATATCGCCATCATTTTCGAGCCAGTTGCGCGCCACAAAACCCTGCCCTTTGGCTTTTGACAGCGCGCGCCCCGCCGGTGTCATCACCCCGACCAACCCACCTGTGTCTGAAACCAATATGTCCGGACGCGGGGTTGCATGCCATGCCCAAATCGCGATTGCCACCAACACCATACCGAACCACCGTGCATGTCCCTGCCACAGTAAGAGTGTTACGCCACCAAGCGAGAGCAAAGGCAGCACCCACGCACCTCCCGTCTTCACCGAGCCGCGCGCGCCCTCCAATCCGCTTACAAAATCCGCGACAGTCACGATCCAATGTAATCCCTGTGCCATCACCCAGAGCGGAATTTGCTCCAGTCCAAGCGGTGCAAACACGGCCGCAACAGCCGCAGAGGGCATCACAATGGCCCCCATCACCGGAACCGCAAGCACATTGGCCAATAGCCCGTAGTGGGCGATGTGATTGAAATGGAACGCCGCGAACGGCGCCGTTGCGATCCCTGCGACAAATGAAGACAAAACCACCGCAAAGACAGATGACACCCAGCGCGGACCACGCGGGAGCTTTGTGTGCCGGAGCCAGCCAAACACCCCAATCAAAGCAGCTGTCGCAGCAAACGACATTTGAAAGCCCGGGCCAAGCAGTGCTTCCGGCCTGAGCAACAAAACAACAATCGCAGCCACTGCGACTGCCCGCAAAGTGAATGCACGCCTGTCCAACAACGCAGCAGTCAAGACGACGGCCGTCATCACAAAGGCCCGTTCGGTTGAGACGCTGCCGCCTGACAGCACAAGATAGCCTGCTGCGGCAAGGAGCGCACAAATCGCTGCGACTTTCTTTGTGTTTAGTCGCAACGCCATGTAGGGCACCAATGCAAACCCAAAACGGATTGCACCAAACACAAATCCAGCCAGCAATCCCATATGAAGCCCTGAAATCGCCAGCAGATGCGCAAGATTGGCGCCACGCAAGACCTCTGTGGTTTCTTTGGGTATGGCAGACCGATCCCCGGTGGTGATGGCCGCAGCGACACCTGCCACATTCTGGGGCATTCTGATCTGAATGGCTTTGGACAATTGCATGCGAAAGCCATAGATGCCACCGCGCACGCGGTCGGGTGCCAGCCGGACAACCGGAACACGGGTGTAGCCTACAGCGCCTATTTTTTGAAACCACGCGTGGCGTTGAAAGTCAAATCCTCCCGGTTCGACCGGCCCTGATGGCGGGGAAAGGTGGCCTGTTGTACCAACGAGCATGCCGGGTTTGGCAAGGACACCTGCTTCTCTGCTGTGTAAAGAAATTCTGACACGCGTTGGTGTGCGCTCTGGCGCTACTCGCGCCAAACGAACCTGTTCCAAAGTCAGTCGCACCGCATCGGAGGCTGAACGATCTATTGCAACAACACGTCCTTCGATGGGACCGTAGTAGCGAAACCCCAGCACAGGGCCTGCCACCCAATGCGCGCGCGCGCCCGCTACGGCAAACCCCATTGCGATCATGACTGCGCCCCACAGACAGGCGGACACATCCGCTTCTTGTTTTCGTGTAAAGAGCGCGAGACACCCAGCAATCAACGCCGCAGCCAAAAGAAACCATCCCGCCGGCTCTACAGGCAGGGAAAAATACAGACTGATGCCAACCGCCAACCCTACGGGCACCCAACAAAACAGGCGCCCGCGCTGCTGCAGTACCGATTGGCGCAGCGGCGTAAACATGAGCAAGCCTTGTTCTCTCCCAGCCGTGTCGCTAGACAGTGCCAAACACGCTAAATCACACATGGTTACTGAAAGGTTAAGCCCGCTATGACAGGCCAGGTCGTCACCCGTTTCGCCCCCTCTCCCACTGGATTTTTGCACATTGGCGGCGCGCGTACGGCGCTGTTCAATTGGCTCTATGCCCGCGGCCGCGGGGGCAAATTCCTTCTGCGTATTGAAGACACCGACCGCGAGCGTTCCACACCGGAAGCGACCACAGCCATTTTGGATGGTCTGTCCTGGTTGGGGTTGGATCACGATGGCGACGTTGCAAGCCAGTTTGAAGCTGCGAGCCGCCACGCAGAGGTTGCACTACAATTGCTTTCTGAGGGCAAAGCCTACAAGTGTTTTGCCACACAGGACGAAATCGCCACCTTCCGTGAAGAGGCCCGCGCCGCCGGGAAATCTACGCTCTATCAAAGCCCTTGGCGGGACGCCGCGCCGGAAAGCCACCCCGACGCACCTTATGTGGTGCGCATCAAAGCGCCCCGTGACGGCAACACAGTGATCCGCGATCAGGTTCAGGGCGATGTGACCATACGTAACGACCAGCTTGATGACATGGTTCTGTTACGTTCGGATGGCACGCCGGTCTACATGTTGGCAGTTGTTGTTGATGACCACGACATGGGCGTGACCCATGTGATCCGCGGGGATGATCACCTCAACAATGCCGCACGCCAGATGATGATCTATGAGGCCATGGGCTGGGACGTGCCGGTCTGGGCACATATCCCCTTGATCCATGGTCAGGACGGTAAAAAAATGTCTAAACGCCATGGGGCAACGGGGGCGCACGAATATCAAGCATTGGGGTATCCAGCCGCTGGCATGCGCAACTATCTTGCGCGCTTGGGCTGGAGCCATGGAGATGATGAGTTCTTTAGCGACGCTCAGGCCAAAGAATGGTTCGATTTGGACGGAATTGGCAAAAGTCCCGCCCGATTTGACACCAAGAAACTGGAAAACATCTGCGGCCAACACATCGCGGTTTCAGACGATGCTGCATTGCTGCAAGAAATCATCGAATTTCGTGCCGCCGCGGGGCTGCCTCCGCTGACAGACGCCCAAACCGTATTACTACGGGAGGCGATGTATTGCTTGAAAGATCGGGCCAAAACTTTCCCAGATCTCCTTGAAAAAGCGCAATTTGCGCTGGCGTCACGCCCGCTTGACGTAGAGGAAAAGGCATCAAAAAATCTTGATCCAGTATCCCGTGGTATACTGAAAGAATTGACGCCGCAGCTGCAAAATGCTAGCTGGACGCGTGAAGGGCTTGAGGCTGTAACGAGCAGCTTTTCTGAAGCCAAAGAAATCAAGTTCGGCAAGATGGCCGGCCCGCTTCGGGCTGCGCTGGCTGGCCGTGCAGCGACCCCCAGCGTGTTTGACATGATGCTGGTCTTGGGACGCGAGGAAACGCTCGCGCGTCTGTCTGACGTCGCCGAATAAAGGTGGAGGGTTTTGCGCCATTAACCGCGCATTAATCCACCACGAAGACAAAGCTGCTGGGATCGCTTTGCGGTCCCGGCTCGATAAGAAGGGAAACAGCCATGTCCGAGACAAAGAAAACCGCGACGCTAACGATTGATGATGCGTCTTACGACTTGCCGGTACATTCTCCAACGTCCGGTCCGGATGTGCTGGATATCCGTAAACTTTATGCGCAAGCTGGTGTCTTTACATACGATCCTGGCTTCACTTCGACAGCCTCTTGTGAGTCCACAATCACATATATTGACGGCGAAGAAGGTGTACTCACCCATCGCGGCTATGCGATCGGTGACTTAGCTGGCAAGTCACACTACCTAGAAGTGTGCTACCTGCTGCTTTACGGCACATTGCCGACGACGACTGAATTGGAAGAATTCGAAAACACCATCACGCATCACACCATGTTGCACGAGCAGATGGTGAATTTCTTCCGCGGCTTCCGTCGCGATGCCCACCCCATGGCGATCATGGTTGGTGTGGTTGGGGCCATGTCTGCCTTCTACCACGACAGCACCGACATCAACGATCCACGCCAGCGTGAAATTGCGTCCCACCGTCTGATCGCAAAGATGCCAACCATCGCGGCGATGGCGTATAAATACACCATCGGTCAGCCTTTTGTGTCCCCACGCAACGATCTGGACTACGCCTCCAACTTCCTGCGCATGTGCTTTGCCGTGCCTGCCGAAGACTATGAGGTGAACCCGATCCTCTCGCGCGCGATGGACCGTATCTTTACCTTGCATGCCGACCACGAACAGAACGCCTCGACCTCTACCGTGCGTCTGGCCTCCTCTTCCGGTGCAAACCCATTCGCCTGTATCGCAGCGGGCATCGCCTGCCTTTGGGGCCCTGCACATGGCGGCGCAAACCAAGCCTGCCTGGAAATGCTCAAAGAAATTGGTTCTGTGGATCGCATCCCAGAATATATCGCCCGCGCCAAAGACAAGAACGATCCGTTCCGTCTGATGGGCTTTGGCCACCGTGTTTACAAAAACATGGACCCACGCGCGACCGTGATGAAAGAAAGTGCAGACGAGGTACTGGAGCTCCTGGGCGTCGAAGATAACCCGCTGCTGCAAGTTGCCAAAGAGCTGGAGCAGATCGCTCTGAACGACCCCTACTTCAAGGACAAAAAGCTCTTCCCGAATGTGGATTTCTACTCTGGGATCATTCTGGAGGCGATGGGCTTCCCGACCTCCATGTTCACTCCAATTTTCGCCCTGTCCCGCACCGTGGGCTGGATTTCCCAGTGGAAGGAACAGCTTTCTGATCCGGCGCACAAGATCGGTCGTCCACGCCAGCTTTACCTGGGCGAAGACGTTCGCGAGTATGTGGACATCGAAAACCGCTAAGCGTAGCATCAGTCAGACATTTTCAAACGCGCCGATCCTTTTCGGCGCGTTTTCTTTTTGCATCAACGGCTTACTGAGATCGCCTTATGGGTGTGAGAAATTAAATTTCGAGACAAAGTTCTGACACGTTTAACGTGCAATGTATGCTTCTAGAGATATTTGATTTGGAACATTTTGAGTCGCCACCACTGCCCTTTGCCATATTCAGAACAATCGGTTGAAAAGTTCACGGTTACTGGTGATTTCAGAAACAGCGGTCGCGCGCCCAATCCAAGTCAAAGCAAATTTGTCGCCTGCTAGGCGCACAACGTACTGAATGGAGTAAGTGGAATGTGGATGTTTGGCCTTCTTCTCGTCGGGCTGGCTGCTGGCGGATTAATCAGCGACGACGATGATGGTGATGAAGCGGTTTCTGACACCCCAATTCGTGTGACCGAAGGCGAAGATGAGGGTGAAACCGGCCTGCTGCGCGAGGGCAACGATAGCGACAACGCAATTTCGGGCACATCAGGGCACGATATCCTCTCGGGTGAAGGCGGTAATGACACGCTCAATGGCGGTGAAGGTCGAGATTTCCTGTTCGGCTTCACCGGAGATGACACCCTGCGCGGCGACTTGGACGACGACGTTCTAGCCGGAGGCGAAGGCGACGACCTCCTGAGCGGTGGCGAGGGCAATGACACTCTTCGCGGGTATTCTGGAAACGATACACTCAACGGTGGCGCGGGCAATGACGTACTCATAGGCGCCGACATCTCGAACCGCGAAATCGAGATTGGCGATGTCTACAGAGATCGTGCCGCTTCAGGTCCGCTCGAGTTCGAGGAGCCAACGGAAGACGAAGCCAACGTGCTGGACGGCGGCGGTGGCAACGACGAGCTTTTGCTCGGCGAAGGGGATACCGCAACCGGTGGCGAAGGAATGGACCTGTTTCAAATCGGGCATTGGATTGACGAGGATGCCCCTCTGATCACCGATTTTGACGCAAACGAAGATGTCCTCTCAGTCTTATATGAAGACAATCAACCGTCACCGACGATCACCCTTGAGCGCACTGGAGGTGAAACCCAGGTTCTGGCCAATGGTGTGGTGATGGCACGTATCGCAGGCGATGCGGCAGGCTTGGACGCATCCGATGTGCTTCTAACCATAGCCTAACAGGCTCCCAACCAAACCAGCAGGCCGCAGGGAACCTCTTGCGGTCTGCCACGCGCAAAACCCGTTGCATGCGTTTGGTGCGATGACTAGTGTGGCGTCAGGGTCCGCAGTTCACCCAGGCGCCGCCGGTCAGTCTGACTTTGCTAAACCTGCGATTTTTTGAGCCGACAGCATGCTTTTGCGCGTGTCGTCGACAAGGGCGGCCATCGACCCCGGCTTGGGCTTTTTGCCTCTCGGGACACACGCCAGCCAAAAGGATGCGCTCATGTCCAAAGACGTGACCCCGCTATATGTGGCCGATGTTTCGGCCTTCACCAAACAGCTGCGCCGTTCTCTTGCAGGGCAAGACGCCCTGCCCGGCCACGCGGCCATGATGGGACTGGTGGCCAAGGCCGCCGGATTTCAGAACCATCAGCACCTGCGCAACGCTGCCGCCAAAGCGCCGCCTGCGCTGGACGAACTGGCCCTCAAACGCGCCCTGCGGGTGTTTGACGAAAACGGCAGAATGTTTCGCTGGCCCAAATGGACCAAGGTGCAGGGTCTTTGCCTCTGGCCCTTCTGGGCGCGCATGCCCGCCCATCAGGATCTCAGCGAAAAGGAGGTCAACGCCGTCCTAAAAGACGGGCTGGCCTTTGACGATCACGTGCTGCTGCGCCGCTCCCTGATCGACCACAAGCTTGCAGAGCGCACCATCGATGGCCGCATCTACCGCCGCATAGAACAAAGGCCAACGCCCGAAGCGCTGGCCCTGATGAAACAGCTCAAACAGCTTTGATCGCCTCAGCGCCCCTCGTAGCTCGCGGGGCGCTTTTCTAGAAAGGCAACCACACCCTCTTGGAAATCGCGGGTTTTGCCAAGCTTGCCCTGGCGCTTTGATTCTTGCTCCATTTGAGCAGTCCAGTCATTGCCATAGCTTTCTTGAATCGCGCGTTTGATTTCTTTGTATGCAAGCGTCGGACCCTCGGCCAAATGACGTGCACGCGCGTGCCATTGCTTTTCAAATTCGGCGTCAGGCACTGCTTCCCAAATCATGCCCCAGTCATCCGCCTGTTTGGCAGAAATCTTATCAGCAAAAAGCGCCGCGCCCATCGCTTTGGCCGCTCCCATCGCGCGCGGCAGCTCATAGGTCCCCCCTGCGTCTGGCATCAGGCCAATTCTTGAAAAGGCTTGCATGAAATAAGCACTTTCCGTTGCAATCACCACATCCGCAGCCAAGGCAAGGTTTGCGCCGGCGCCCGCAGCGGGGCCGTTCACGGCACAAATCGTTGGGATCCGCAGCTCGCGAAGAGCACGGATCATTGGCATATACTCGTCTCGAAGTGTCCGTTCCAGGTCGAGATTGGCAGCGTTTGAACTGTCCCCGAGATCTTGGCCCGAACAAAACGCCTTCCCCGCTCCAGTCAAAACCATGACACGCGCTTCTCTGCCCGCCGCGAGAACAGCGTCTGTAATTTCTGCACGCATTTGTTGTGTCAGGGCGTTTAGTGTTTCAGGTCGGTTGAGCGTGATTAACGCCACGCCATCCTGAAGCGAATAGGTGAGTGTTTGATAGTCCATGAGGTCCCTCCAAGTCCCTCATATTACATCTTAGCTTCCCCACCATATACAAGAGGAATGCTACGTCACTTTTTGAGAATCTCTTGCAAGCGCGCGGTTTCATCCGCAGTTAACTTACTCTCTGAGGTCGTGGCCGCAACAGAACGCCGGCGCGCGTAGGACAGGCCGACAAAAAGGGCAATGATCAGCATGACTGGACCAGCCAAATATAGCACCAGATTGCTACCAGACGTGCGCGGGCGCAGCAGTACGTATTCGCCGTAGCGGTCAACCACGAAGTCCACAACACCTGCATTGCTGTCTCCGGCCACCAGGCGCTCACGCACCAACAGACGCAAATCGCGTGCCAGCTGCGCATTGCTCTCATCAATGCTTTCATTGCGGCAAACAAGGCAGCGCAGGTCCCTGGAAATCTCACGCGCACGCTCTTCCAGAACGGGATCGGCCAGTACCTCATCAGGTTGAACAGCCGCGCTTGGTCCTGCCATCAGGAACGCCACGGTCAGGGCGGCTCCAAATCTGCGTAAAGCGTTCAACATCTCAAACCTCATTCCGCCGGCACACCGCCGCTTGGCGCTTTGCGCGCGCCTGCAGCCACACGGTAACGCCGGTCACTCAGGCTCAAACAGCCACCGAGCGCCATCAGGAGCGACCCCATCCAGATCCAGTTGGTCAGGGGCTTGATGTAGGTTCGCACCGTATAGGCGCCGCCCGGCTGCTCATCGCCTAGCGCCAGATACACATCGCGCAGCACACGATAGTCAATTGCCGCCTCTGTGGTGGGCATTCCCGCAATCGGATAAACGCGTTTTTCCGGATGCAGCATGGCGATTTCACGGCCACCGCTGCGCACGCGAATGTCCGCCATAGTACTCAGGTAGTTCGGCCCTTCCACCTCACGCACATTCTCAAGGGTGATCTCAAACGCGCCGACGGTATATGGCTCATTCAGTTGCGCCACACGAATGTCTTCCTGCTCCCAGGCCATCAGACCGGCAACGCCAAACATGGTCACGCCAAGCCCCGCATGGGCCACCGCCTTGCCCCAATCCGCACGCGGCAGCCGCGTCATCCGGCCCAACCGTGCCCTCAGATCGCCCCGTCCTGTGCGCGACAGCAGATCCGTGGCGGCACCAAAGACCAGCCATGCGCCGAGGAACAGCCCAACCGGCCCCAGAAGCGACCGTCCGCTCTGCATCGCCCAAGCCAGCCCGGCCAGCGCAATCGCCAGCATCAATGCAGGCACCAGCGGCTTCAACGCCTTACCAAGCTTGGCCCGCTTCCACGGCAGCATCGCGCCAATCGGCAAGATCGCGCCAAGCAGCACCATGAAAGGCGTAAACGCCATATTGAAGAAGGGTGGGCCCACGCTCAACTTACGGGCAAAGGCAAGCTCGCTCACCAGCGGCCAGATGGTGCCGATAAAGACCACAAAACAGGACACCGCCAGCAGGATATTGTTGAGCACAAGCGCGGTTTCCCGGCTGACCACACCAAACACGCCTTTGGCCTCCATCGCCCCGGCGCGCGCCGCAAACAGGGTCAGTCCGCCGCCGGTGAACACCGCCAGAATGGCCAGAATGAACACACCGCGCTCCGGATCATTGGCAAAGGCATGCACGGAGGTGATCACACCAGAGCGTACAATGAAAGTCCCGATCAGGGAGAAGCTGAACGCCATGATCGCCAGCAGGATCGTCCAGCTTTTCAGGGATTCACGTTTTTCCACCACAATAGCGGAGTGCAACAGCGCGGCCGCCAGAAGCCATGGCATGAAGGAGGCGTTTTCCACCGGATCCCAGAACCAGAAGCCGCCCCAGCCCAGTTCGTAATAGGCCCACCAGGAGCCAAGCGCGATGCCGATGGTCAGAAACACCCAGGCCGCCAGCGTCCAGGGCCGCACCCAGCGCCCCCAGGCGGCATCCACACGGCCCTCCAACAGCGCGGCAATCGCAAAAGAGAACGCCATGCTCAGCCCCACATAGCCCAGATAGAGGAACGGCGGGTGCAGCGCGAGCCCCACATCCTGCAACAGCGGGTTCAGATCGCCGCCGTCAAACGGCACCACATCCATCCGCAAAAACGGGTTGGAGGTCAGAAGGATAAAGGCAAAAAACGCAACAGAAACGGAAGCTTGCACCGCCAAAGCGCGGGCGCGCAGCGTTGCTGGCAGATTGCCGCCAAACCACGCCAGACAAGCACCAAAGATGGTCAGGATAAACACCCAGAGCAGCATGGACCCTTCATGATTCCCCCAGACACCGCTCACTTTGTAGAGCATTGGCTTCAGCGTGTGGGAGTTGCTCACCACCAGCTGCACGGAGAAATCAGACACCACAAAGGCATAGGTCAGCGCTGCAAAAGAGAAGCCTGTGAACAGGAACTGCAAGCCCGCAGCTGGTTCGGCCACGGCCATCCAACCGGGCCATCGTTTATGCGCGCCAACAAGAGGAACGATTGCCTGCACCAAGGCGGTGACGGCGGCTAGGATCAGTGCAAAATGGCCGAGCTCTACTATCATGGCGTCTATATAGACCTGCCTCAACGAAGGGCCAATGCAATTCGGCGTGAATCTCAGTCCAGATTGTCGCGCCCTCAGCCTGCCGTTTTGCGCCAATCATCTAGGACAGGGTTCTTCACGCCTTCCGGCCCCTCTGCACCCTCCCCTGGCGGACGGGCGTCTGCCCGCGCGTCCGCGCCTGCATCAACCTCTCTTGTCTGGATGTTTTCCAAGGTCTCAATGGCCTCCACAACCTGAGGCACCAGCTTCAGGTTCTGCGACATACTACGTTGAAATTCCTGCCCTTTCGCCTGATGCCGCGCGCCAAAATAGAAACTCACAATTACGCCCAGCAGCCACCACATCGGGTCAGGCACCAGCGCAATGCCGGTGATACGCGCCGCAAACCACACCGGATCCACCATGGCCGCCACAAACAGTGCCAGACAGCCAATCGCCATAGCCGGGCGCGGCAGGCGGTTGACCCCGTCCATCAGCCGGTCAAACACACCGCGGTCAACCTGCCGGAACTCTTCCGCATGGCTCTGCATCGCCGCGATCTGCACATCCTGCGCCCGCTGCGCCCCCGCTTCTGCGTTCTCCCGAAACACCTCGGCGGTCTCTGCAATCACATTGCGCCCGCCGCCAAACACAAAGGACAGCGCCCGTTCAATCAACCCCATGAGGCCACCCGTTTCTGAAACTCATCAACACTCAGGTGATATCGAGGCGAGATGAATTCCTCCGCCCGCCTGATCCACCCGCCTTTATGACCCGCCCGCGTGCGCGCAAATTTGCGCGATTTGGGGCGCAGGTCCGCCAGCCGGAAATAATAGTTCCGCCGTGCCACCCCGTAAGCATCGGCAAGATGATGTGGCGCCAGCACGGCAGCCGCCTCACAGGCAGCGATGGTATGCGGGCCGATCTGCCCGTCCACCGTGACCTGCTGTCCCATCTGCACAAGCAACCGCTGCAGGATTTTCACCGCATTGCCGCCTGCATTGACATACATGTCAAACACAGAGGCTTGCAAAACCTCCGGCAAACCGTTGATCCCCGGAGCTTCATAGTAATGTTTCAGAAAAACCCGCTCCGCATCTTCCCGCGTAAGCGCCCGGATGTCGGCCGTATCTACATCCCCGTCACCGTCTTTGTCCAATCCCAGCCGCCGGGCCGTATGGATGGTCACGCCAAATTTGGTCGCCCCGCCGGGGTCATCCGGATCAACTACAAAACTCCCTTCGCGGGCCACGATCTCCCGCGCGATTTGCTGCACATTCAACATTCTGTCGCCCTCCTGTGCCTGACACAGCCAAGCTGGCACGCCTACGTTAAGCTCCTCCAAGCCCGCCGCACGCTGCTGTTGCACGCATAGAAAAACCCGCAAGCCGTCAGACCTGCGGGTTCAAATCTCTGTTGAAAGGGGCTGCGGTCAGCCTTCGCTCTCAGGTTCCTGATACACGCCCTGCTCTTTCAGCGCGTCCACAACCTCTTTGGGCATATAAGTCTCATCGTGTTTGGCGAGGATTTCTGTGGCCACAAACACCCCGTCCACATAAGAGCCTGTGCCCACCATGCCTTCGTTCTCTTTGAACAGATCCGGCAGGATGCCGGTGAAGGTCACAGGCACCGACGCGCCGCCATCTGTTACGGAAAACCGCACGGTTTCGCCGTCAGCCCGCACCAAGGTGCCATCCTCAACCAACCCGCCAATGCGAAAGACTTCGTTGGCCGCGGGAGGCTCTTCAAGCACCTGAGAAGGTGAGCGGAAGAAATTGATCCCATCTCGCATCGCATAGCCGATCAAGGCGGTGGATACGATCATGGCTACGAAGGTCAGGATGATCACCTGGATCCGACGTTGCTTTTTCAGGCTCTTCATTTTTAGTCTCCCGCGCCACAGCGCATTTTACGGGAAGCAAGGCGCCAGCATCAGGCCGGCGGTTTCCTCTTCTCCCAACATCAGGTTGGCGTTTTGCAACGCCTGCCCGCTGGACCCTTTGGTCAGGTTGTCCAGCGCCGCAATCACAATCGCGCGCCCCTCGATCCGGTCTCCGGTCACGCCGATATGGCAGAAGTTGGAGCCCCGCACATGGCGCGTGCTCGGCGCTTCGCCAAAGGGCAGAACCTCGATGAACGGCTCATCACCATAGGCCGCTGCGAGGGTCGCATGGATCTCTGCCGCATCCCCCTGCACGTAAACCGTCGCCAGAATGCCCCGGTTGGCAGGCACCAGATGCGGGGTGAACTGTACCTTAACCTCGCGCCCCGCAATCTTGGAGAATTCCTGATCGAACTCGCCCAGATGCCGGTGTGTGCCGCCAATGGCATAGGCATGGTAGCCTTCGCTTAGCTCCGCATGCAGCAGGTTCTCTTTCAAGGATCGCCCTGCGCCGGATACTGCACATTTCAGGTCCAGAATGATCTGATCGAGATCAATCACACCGGCTTCAATCAGCGGACGCAGCGCAAACTGCCCCGTTGCTGCGTTACAGCCTGTCCCAGCCACAACCCGCGCTGCCTTGATCTCTTCGCGATAAAATTCGGTGAGGCCATAGACAGCCTCTTGCTGAATTTCGAGCGCATCATGCTGCCCGCCATACCATTTGGCGTATTCCTCTGGGTCGCGCAGACGGAAATCCGCGCTCAGGTCGACAACCTTAACGTCAGAAGGCAAAGCCTTGATAACCTTCTGAGAGGTCGCGTGCGGTAAGGCGCAGAAACACAGATCCACATCGGCAAAATCAATCTCGTCGATCTTGCAAAGGGTCGGCAATTCCAGATGGCGCAGATGCGGGAACACAGCAGACATCTCCATGCCTGCCTTGCGATCTGCGGACAGGGCCACAATCTCCATGCTCGGATGGGTGGCGATCAAACGCACCAATTCGGCTCCGGTATAGCCACTGGCGCCAAGAATTGCGATTTTATGGGTCATCTCAAAGACCTCTTTCCTGTTGTTGGCCGCAGCTGTTCAGCCGGCCACCCCGTCACCTGCGGGGTAAATAATCAAAATTTGGGAGTTTTGCGAGAGCCTGCGCCCGCAGGTCGCATGTGGCTCTCTTCACGATCGGGTGTTAGGCCGATTCAAAGGTAATTCGTCGTCGCAAAAACTGCGTCGCCCGGTCAGAGACCTTGCGCACGTCGCCTGTGGTCAGGAACATATTTTTTTCGCCCGTCCCGATCATGGTTGGGTGCCGCTCCAAATAATCCGCCAGTGATTCTGCCACCAGATTTGCCTGACTATACACTTTTACCCCTACGCCCAAAGCGTCTTGGAAGGTGTCATGCATAATCGGGTAATGGGTGCAGCCCAAGATCGCCGCCTGCGGCTCGGGCATTTTTCGCTTGAGGGCATCAACGTGACTGCGCACCAGCGCTTCGGCCAGGATCATATCGCCATCTTCAATGGCATCCACCACGCCACCACAGGCCTGTGCCTCCACATCCACGCCAATCGCGCGGAACGCCAGCTCGCGCTGAAACGCGCGGCTCGCCACGGTGGCCGGTGTCGCAAACAGCGCCACATGCTGCACATCCACTTCGCGCGGCGGAGAGTTATCGCCCCAGCTGCGCTCGGTCAGCGCCTCAATCAGCGGCACAAAAACGCCCAGCACCCGCTTGTCGGTCGGCACCCAGCTTTCCTGCATTCGGCGCAGCGCGGCCGCGCTTGCGGTGTTACAGGCGAGGATCACCAGATCACAGCCCGCGTCCCACATCCGCTCCACCGCCTTGGTGGTCAGATCATACACATCATCTGCATCGCGCACCCCGTAAGGCGCATGCGCATTATCGCCGAAATACACAATCGGCACCTCCGGCAAGCGCTTGCTCACCGCGTCATAAACGGTCAGACCGCCCAGACCACTGTCAAAAATCCCAACTGCCACAAAACACCTCTATCCGCGATCAGGCGCGGTATTTTTCTTCAAACTCAAATCCATAGCCAAAATTGGCAATGGGCTTGGGAGAAAGAGAATAAGTGCTGTCTCGCAGAAAGTCCATGAGCGCCTTGGTGTCTTTGGCGCGGCTGTTGATCGCATTGCGGTCAATCGGCTCGCCAATCACCACGCGCACCGGCGTATCCACCCGCTTTTTGAACTCCCGGATCAGAAAGCCCATGCGCAGCGTGTAATGCAAATGGCTGGCGATCTGAAACAGGCGGCTGGTGTGCCCGTCAAAGAACACAGGCACCACGGTGGCCTCCGATTTCGCCACCATCCGCGCGGTAAACCCACGCCAGCCCGGATCAAGCGGCGTGCCAAAAGGTGTCTCCGCCGTGCTGACCGTGCCACCAGGGAAAATACCAATGGCCCCGCCATCTTTCAGGTAATTCAGCGCGGTCTTGCGGGTTTCCAGATTCTGTTTCACCGCCTCTTTTGTCTCATCAAAGCTGACCGGCAGAATAACGCGGTTGAGGTCTTCGGCCTTGCGGAACACCTGATGCGCCAGAATGCGGAAATCGCCGCGCGTCTGGCTCAGGATATTGCCCATCATCAGCCCGTCCAGGATCCCGTAGGGATGGTTGGCGATCATGATCAGCGGGCCGGTTTTAGGGATATTGTCAAGGCTCCCGCCCACCACATCCAACGACAGCCCATAACGCTCGCGCATCACCGCCCAGAAATCCCGCCCAGCTGCCACTTCCGTCTCGTAGCCCTCAGCGCGCTTGATCAGGCGCAGTCGCCCTGTGGCGTTCTCCATCACACGGATCATGGCACGACCGCTGCGGGTCTGAGCGGAGTAGGCATAACTGATGTCGCGGGCAACTTGGTGTTTGGACGGCATGGGTCTTCTCTGGTCTCTGTGTCCCCTGAGCATATGACATAAATGCAAAAGTTTTTTAACCAAGTGCCTCGTTTCTAGCTGAAATGGTCCAGCGCGCAAAATGCCCGCTGCATCAGCGGCGGGCATCTGAACTACTACACTTATCAAGCGGAACCTATTCTGCTGCCGCCTTCACGTGATTGCCATCCCGCAGCGCGGACAGAAGCTCCTCTCGACGCTTCGCCGCTTTGGCTTCATTGTCCTGCTTCACGGGTCCAAAGCCGCGGATTTGCAAGGGCAATTCCGCCAGGGCCACAGCCGCTTCATGCGCATTGTCGCCGTGCTCTGAGATCACTTTTGCCATATCAGTTTCATATTGCTTGATCAGCGCACGCTCCATCTTGCGCTCTTCTGTTCGGCCAAACAGATCCAGTGGCGTACCGCGCAAGCCTTTGAGCTTCGCCAGCACCTTAAAGAGACCCAGAGTTTTCGGGCCAAACTCCGATTTTTCTGGCCGGCCATTGGCGCCCATCTTGGCCCGTGTGGGCGGCGACAGGTGGAATTTCATGGTGAAATCCCCCTCAAACACCTCTTCAGCCTTAGCGCGGCTCTCCAGATGCAGGCGCGCCACCTCATATTCGTCCTTATAAGACAGCAGCTTGTGATAGCCCTTTGCCACCGCTTCCTTCAGACGTTTGTCAGACACGCTGTCCACCAGCTTACGGTATCGCTTCGCGAGGCGCTTGTTTTGGTATTTCACCAGATGATCCGCGCGGAAGGCGATTTTTTCCTCAAGGCTCTTGGGCATCTGCACCACTTTCGGGGTCAACAGCGCCTCAGCGTCTTCAGGGTAAAGCACCGCCCAACGCCCCACCTCAAAAGCGCGCTGGTTTTTCTCAACCGCCGCCCCGTTCAGTTCAATTGCAGACGTGATTGCCTCATGGCTCAGCGGCACCAGACCCTTCTGCCAGGCTGCGCCAAAGATCATCATGTTGGAGAAGATCCCATCCCCCAGCACAACCCGCGCCAATTCCGAGGCATCAAACATGCTCAGCTGTTCGCGCAGCCGCGCCTGAAGCGCCACCTCAAGTCGCCCGCTGGGTAGTTTGAACTCAGTGTTCTGCGTGAAATCACCGGTGATGATCTCATGGCTGTTCACCACGGCCCCGGTGCGCCCGGCGCTGGTCAAACCAAGGGTTTTTGCCCCCGCACTCACCACCAGATCCCCGCCGATCAGCGCATCACATTCCCCCGTGGCCACGCGCACGGCACTAATATCGTCGCTGCTCTCAGCAATCCGGCAATGGATATGCACCGCGCCGCCCTTCTGGGCCAGCCCAGCCATCTCCATCATCGCAGCCGCCTTGCCGTCGATCTGTGCTGCCTGTGACAGGATCGCACCGATGGTCACCACGCCCGTGCCGCCAACGCCAGTGATCACCACATTATGGGTGCCGTTGATCTGCGCGAGCTTTGGTGTCGGCATCTCCGGCAGATCCACCGCCGTGGTCGCCGCCTTGCGGATTTTTGCGCCTTCCACGGTCACAAAAGACGGGCAGAATCCATTGAGACAGCTGAAATCTTTGTTGCAGCTGGATTGATTGATCTTGCGCTTGCGCCCGAGTTCCGTTTCCACCGGCTCAATCGAGATACAGTTGGATTGCACCCCGCAATCCCCGCAGCCTTCGCAGACATCGGTGTTGATGAACACCCGCCGATCCGGATCCGGGAACGCACCGCGTTTGCGGCGGCGACGCTTTTCGCTGGCGCAGGTCTGCACGTAAACAATAGCTGTAACGCCACTAATCTCACGGAACTTCTTCTCAACCGTTTTAAGATCAGCTCGTTCATGAAAGCTGATACCAGTTGGGAACAGGCTCTGATCCACCTCTTCCTTTTCATCATAGACCACAGCCAGATCTTTGATCCCAATCGCGCGCAGCTCATTGGCAATGCGCTGTGGGCTCAAGTCACCTTCGTTGGTCTGGCCTCCGGTCATGGCTACGGCATCATTAAAGAGCACCTTGTAAGTGATGTTGGTGCCCGCCGCCATGGCCGCACGGATGGCCTGAATGCCGGAGTGGTTATAGGTGCCATCCCCAAGGTTCTGAAAAACATGTTGCGTCTTGGAAAACGGCGCCTCACCGATCCAATTCGCCCCCTCGCCTCCCATGTGGGTAAAACCGCTGGTTTCGCGATCCATCCATTGCACCATGTAGTGACACCCGATCCCCGCGTAGGCGCGACTGCCTTCCGGAACTTTCGTAGAGGTGTTGTGCGGACACCCCGAACAGAACCACGGCGTGCGCACGGCAATTTCTTCGGCATTGTCAGAGCGCTTGGCCTCGAGCAGCGTGTTCATTCCGGCCTTCACCCCATCGGTGCCGCGGCCTTCCTCAATCAGGATCTCGCCCAGCTTCTCGGCGATCATGATCGGGTCCAGAGCGCCGCGTGTCGGGAACAGCTCTTCGCGCCCCATCAGGCCCGCACCGCCTTTGTACCAACCATACACCCGACGCCCACGTCGATCATCGAAGATCGCCTCTTTGATCTGGATCTCAATCAGCTTGCGCTTTTCTTCCACAACCACAATGAGTTCGAGCCCTTCGGCCCATTCGTTGAAGGTGGTCATATCCATCGGGAAGGTCTGCCCCACCTTATAGGTGGTGATCCCCAACCGTTCGGCCTCCTCCTCGTTGATGCCCAGAAGCTGCAGCGCATGCACCAGGTCAAGCCAGTTCTTGCCCGCAGCCACAAAGCCGATCTTCGCACCCGGCTTGCCCCAAACACGCTTGTCCATGCGGTTGGCCCGGCTGAAGGCCTCCGCGGCAAAGCGTTTGTAGTCGATCATCCGCGCTTCCTGCGCGTGTGGCGTGTCCCCTAGCCGGATATTGAGACCACCCTCAGGCATATCAAACTCCGGCTCCACAAAGCTCAGCCGATGCGGGTCCCCATTCACCACAGCCGTTGCCTCAATCGTATCTTTCATGGTCTTCAAACCAACCCAGACGCCGGCAAATCGGCTTAGAGCGATCCCGTAGAGGCCATAGTCCATCACTTCCTGCACACCCGCCGGGGACACAACCGGCATATAGGCATCCACCATCGCCCATTCCGACTGGTGCAGCACGGTCGAGCTCTCGCCCGTGTGGTCATCCCCCATCGCCATCAGCACACCACCGTGTTTGGAGGTGCCCGCCATATTGGCATGGCGCATCACATCCCCGGTGCGATCCACCCCCGGGCCCTTGCCGTACCAAAGACCATAAACCCCGTCGAATTTGCCTTCCCCACGCAGCTCGGCCTGCTGGCTCCCCCACAATGCGGTGGCCGCCAAATCCTCGTTCAACCCGGCCTGAAACAGCACGTCGGAGTCCCGTAGCACCTTCTCAGCCTTCATCATCTGGCTGTCGACCGCCCCAAGCGGTGAGCCCCGATACCCGGTCACATGCCCGGCCGTGTTTAGCCCCGCCTCCGCATCACGCGCCTTCTGCATCAGCATCAAACGCACCAAAGCCTGCGTGCCATTGAGCATCACACTGTCTTTGGACAGGTCAAATCGGTCGTTTAAGGATACTTTTTGGATACTCATCTTGCGCTCCCCTCGCTGGACGGTCTCTTCCAATATAGGTGTTATAATAAGTCGTAATTACTGACCTATGTAAACATTTTTTTGAACAAGCGTTCTTTTCCTTTCCCTATGGAAGATAGTACGCAAAGCAAGCAATCTGGATCAAAGAAAACTTAATTCGCCTCTCCGACCACAGATCTTTTTGAATTGAAGATACCCTCTAGCGCAATTGGCACCGACAGGACGGCTAAAACGTCCCAAGTGCCACCATCGCCAACGCCACGTTCCCATATGGCGCAGTAAAGTGCTCCAAGGTTATGAAAGTTAGTCAAAACTTCGCTTTTCATTGCATCTTATAGAGCGTAAGGCGACGATCTCAGCGTTGGTTCAAGCCCACAAAATCTTTGACTGACAAACAACCACATGACACAAAACAACAAAATGGAGCCGTCATGGATTGGGACAAACTTAGGATTTTTCACGCAGTTGCCGATGCTGGCAGCTTGACCCATGCGGGTGATGTGCTTCATCTTTCGCAATCCGCCGTGTCGCGTCAAATCAGGGCACTTGAAGAGTCTCTTAACACGACATTGTTCCACCGACATGCCCGCGGTTTGATTTTGACAGAGCAAGGCGAACTGCTTTTCGACGCCACAGCGGCGATGAACAAACGGTTAGACGCCGCAGCCGCGCGCATTCGTGACAGCGAAGAAGAGGTTTTTGGCGAACTGCGAGTCACTACCGCGATCGGTTTTGGTACTCTCTGGCTCGCACCGCGCCTCACAAAGCTCTATGAGAAGTACCCAGATTTGAACATCGACTTGATGCTAGAGGAGCGTGTATTGGATCTGCCAATGCGTGAAGCGGATGTCGCGATCCGCATGAAAGAGCCGAGCCAAGCGGATCTGATCCGCAAACGCCTAATGAGCGTGCGCATGCGGCTCTACGCGTCACGCAAGTACCTTGACCAGCATGGCGAACCAGCGTCGATCAGTGATCTCGCAAAGCACCGTTTGATTTGTCAAAACGTAAACTCAGAACAGGTGGGCGCTGGGGCAAGCTTTGTTACGAGCCTTTTGGCAAATGACGTCACCAAAATGCTCTATGTCAACAACTACTACGGCGTGCTGCAAGCTGTCCGAAATGATCTGGGGATTGGCGTTTTGCCAAACTACCTGAAACAAGACTTCCCAGACCTTGTCAGAGTATTTGAGGACGTTGAGTCCAGCGAAGTGCCCGTATACCTCGCCTACCCAGAAGAATTGCGACAATCAAAACGCATCGCTGCGTTTCGCGATTTTGTGCAAGAAGAGATCATTTCTCATCGTAAGCAGCTGCGCGACAAGGAAAATCAATAAGACATGCAAATGACGCATGGCAGCCATGACAGACTGGTGATGCAAAAAGTCTTGAAGGTTTTCAAACTGACTACTAATTGATCAATCGAAGACGATGATTGCTTAGATGCACATCATCTTCACCTCCCTGTTGGACTAAGGCCGAGCTTATTGCTCGGCCCTTTTTTTTGCCAAAATACCATATAGCTTGCGCGTATGGTCTTTCCCTCCTTGACCTTTAGCGGGAAAACGGGCCTTTTTAGCACTGACGTTTATGACCACAGAGAATTCTATGAAACAGATTGTTTCGGGGCTTTTTATGGCGCTGCTCATCAGTGTCATGTCCCTTTCCGTTGCAGACGCTCAGATGCTGCCAACGACGACAACGACCTCGACTGCAACCGACAATGCGGACGTCTCGCTCGATGAGATGTCCCCAGAAGCGATAAATGCGATGGTCGCGCGCATGTCTGACGACGAAGTCCGTGCTGTCCTTCTGGATCGCCTGGACGCTGTCGCGGCCGCCACGACCAGCGAAGAGGCCCCACGCACCCTAATTGAGCAAGCAACACTCCTTTGGAACGCTTTTTCTCAACCGGTCTTGGATGCGGTCCGAAAAACTCCGGGGCTTTTCCCCTCACAGTTTGAAGCCTTTCAAAACTTTGGCACCAATCATGGTGGCCTAGGCGGCGTCCTTACGCTCATCGGCCTCACAGCGTTGGTCTTGGCGATTGGCTTAGGTGTCGAATACATTGTTCGCACTTGGCTGATAAAGATCCGTAATCCCGAAGCCAACCAAGGGCACGCCTCTCTCCGAGAGTCGATTGTGTTCTTGTTCAAGCGTTTTCTTCGCGAAATCTTCGGCTTGGTGATTTTCTACATCACAATCCGCATCGTTGGACGCAACATTCTTGATGCACAGCAAGTGACGTTTGTGGCGCCCTTCATCGGTTACATGATCTGGATGCCACGTATTGCCGCTGCGTTTTCTCGTTTCTTGATGGCGCCCAACCGACCTGACTTGCGTTTGGTGAATGTCAGCGATCGTTGGGCAGGTTTCATCCACCGCCACCTGATTGGCATCGTCGTACTGGGGGGCGCAACGATCTTCGTCGTTGACTTCAATGTGCTGAACGGCATTCCAGCGGGTGAGACGCGCATTGGTTTCTGGATTGATACGATGGTCTACGTCTACGTCGGCTATGTCGTATGGACCGCGCGCGAGGGTTTCAGCGACATGATGCGCGGCGATGACCCCAATCGCACTGACTTTGATGAAGCACTGGGCAAAGCCTATCCATATTTTGCGTTGGCTGTTGCCGGATGTACCTGGGTGCTTGTCTCCACAATGATTGGCCTGGGTAAAGTCCAGCTACTGCTCGCAGGAGCGCATTACGCAACCATGTTCTGGCTGCTGATCGCGCCAGTGATCGACACCGGGATCCGTGGCTTGGTACGTCATCTTGTGCCGCCAATGCAGGGTGAAGGCAAAGTTGCCGAAGACGCTTATATCTCCACCAAACGCAGCTATGTGCGCATTGGCCGTGTGATTGCGGTTGGGGCGGTGCTGGCCTTGATCGCGCGCACCTGGAATGTATCTTTGCTTGATCTTTTGCAAAACCGAGAGGGGATTGGCGACAACCTCTTCAGTTTCGCCATGACGGCAATCGTCGGCTATGTGGTGTATGAAGGTGTAAGCCTTTACATCAACCGACGCTTGGCAGCTGAGATGACTGCTTTGGGCATGTCTCAGGAAGATGCAGACAACGAAATGGGCGGCGGCGGCGGTTCGCGACTGTCCACGGTTTTGCCGCTTCTTCTTGTGACAGCACAGGGTACAATCATCGTGATCTTTGGTTTGCTTTCCATCGGCAACCTTGGCGTGGATATCACCCCATTGCTTGCAGGTGCTGGTATCGCTGGCCTTGCCATCGGTTTTGGCGCGCAAAAGCTGGTGACGGATGTTGTTTCCGGTGTCTTCTTCCTGGTTGATGACGCATTCCGTGTTGGAGACTACGTTGAAATCGACGGCACTATGGGCGCCGTCGAAAAGATCTCAATCCGGTCTATGCAACTGCGTCACCACCGGGGTCCGGTGCATACCATTCCCTATGGCGAGATCCCAAAACTGACCAACTATTCACGTGACTGGGTGATCATGAAGCTCAAATTCACTGTGCCGTTTGATGCCGACCCAAATCGGATCAAAAAGATCTTCAAAAAGATCGGTGCTGAAATGCTTCAGGAAGAGCTCTACAAAGACGATTTCCTGCAGCCCTTCAAGTCGCAGGGCGTGTTTGACTTCGATGATGTAGGCATGATTATCCGCGGCAAGTTCATGGCGAAACCTGGGAAGCAGTTCATGATCCGAAAAGAGATCTACAACCGCGTGAAAGCTGAGTTCAAAGCCAATGGCATCGATTTTGCGCGTCGCGAAGTTCGGGTCGCATTGCCGGACAATGTTTCGGAACTGCCAAAACAAGACCAGGCAGCCGTTGCCGCCGCAGCAGCAGCTGCAGCGCAACAACAGCAGCAAGAAGGCGAAACCCCTGCCGCCAAAGGGCCGGATTGATCGCAAATGGTCCACCCCATACAACACACATTCTGGCGGCAAGCGTTTAAAACGCTTGCCGCCTTTTCTAAGGCAACTGTTCTGGCATGCCTTTACTGCAGTCATGCCCTCTCCGTGTATGCAGATCCGATTGAACAGAACCCGATGTCCAGCTCATTGGATTCAGCCGCAAAAGAAGAGGTCTACGGCTTTCGCGAAGGATCTGTCGTTGTCGCTCCGATCCCCTTTAAGAACGTCCTGATAGGGACAGGTCTTGTGCTCGGGGCCGGGTACTTGTTTCAGACTGACGCGAACAGCGACACATCCATCTTTGGTCTCGCAGCCATGCGCAGTGACAACGGGTCGAACGCTTTTGGAATTGGTGGCAGTGTCGCGCTTGCCGACAACCGTTGGCAAGTCAGCGTTTCCGCGGCAGAGGCAGATGTACTTTATGATCTGTTTGTTGGTCAGATCCCGGTACCTGTGCGCCAAACCGGGAAACTTATAGACGGTGAACTTCTCTATGGTCTCAATCCAGATTTACGTGTCGGGGGTGGATTACGCTATCTTGAAACCACGTTGGGATATGGCAGTGCCTCAGGTGGCCCCCCTCTGCCAGAGGCAGAACTGGATTTGGCAACCCTCAGACTAATTGCGAAATGGGACACAAGAAATGACACATTGTCCGCCCGAGATGGTCACCTACTTGAGGCAGACCTAATTTATGGCAATGTTGTGAGCGCTGAAGACCGAGATTACTTCAAAGGGTCCGTTGCGTTCACCTATCATCATTCTATAAGCGAGCGAGGAACGCTCGCGGCGCATGTTGTCGGGTGTTCTGTTTCAGACTCAGCCCCCTTTTTCAGCAAGTGTTCTCTTGGCGGCACAGACAATTTTCGAGGCTACAGCCCCGCTGAGTTTCTGAACAACGCACTTCTATCTGCACAGGTTGAATACCGACAGGACGTGACAAACCGGTTTGGCGTGGTCGGTTTCATAGGCGCAGGGAATGCCGCATCCTCGTTCACCGCCTTGGGAGAACAAGATCTCAAATACGCAGGTGGTTTGGGGGTGCGCTACCAACTCTCAGAAAAGTTCAACGCGGTGATTTCTGCAGATGTATCCCTCAATGATCGAAACGAAGATCTCTTATACATTTATGTTGGGCAACGGTTCTGAGTCCCGTTTGTGTCATCCGTATTGAACCGGTTTCCAGCCGAAACTGAAGATGCATGTCCGCCAGTTTGGCGACGCTCTCTACAGCAAAGCCACACCGGCAAGCAGACCAAACGCTTTTGGCTTCCCCTTTGGCCTCTCCTGCCCTAAAAGCCCCTCAAACGCTATCAACTTGGGGACCCTCGCCACATGCAGGAACCGGCCATCACCACCGATCTCATCGAAGCCCATGGACTGAAACCTGACGAATACGAGCTGATCCTAGAGATCATTGGTCGCGAACCCACGTTCACCGAGCTGGGCATCTTCTCGGCGATGTGGAACGAACACTGCTCTTACAAATCCTCCAAGAAATGGCTGCGCACCCTGCCCACCGATGGCCCTCAGGTCATCTGCGGCCCCGGCGAAAACGCGGGCATCGTCGACATCGGCGACGGCGACGCAGTTGTTTTCAAAATGGAAAGCCACAACCACCCCTCCTACATCGAGCCCTATCAGGGCGCAGCAACCGGCGTGGGTGGCATTCTGCGTGACGTCTTCACCATGGGCGCCCGCCCCATCGCAGCGATGAACTCTCTCTCCTTTGGCGAAACCGGCCATCACAAGACCAAACAGCTGGTCAACGGCGTGGTCGAAGGCGTCGGCGGCTACGGCAACTGTTTCGGCGTGCCAACTGTGGGCGGCGAAGTGCGCTTCCACCCGGCCTATAACGGCAACTGTCTTGTGAATGCGTTCGCCGCCGGTCTCGCCAAGACCGACGGCATTTTTTATTCCGCAGCCTCCGGCGTCGGCATGCCTGTTGTATACTTGGGCGCAAAAACCGGCCGTGATGGTGTGGGTGGCGCAACTATGGCGTCTGCAGAATTTGACGACACCATCGAAGAAAAGCGCCCCACCGTTCAGGTTGGCGACCCCTTCACCGAAAAACGCCTGATGGAAGCCACGCTGGAGCTGATGCAGACCGGCGCCGTGATCTCCATTCAGGACATGGGCGCCGCAGGCCTCACCTGCTCCGCCGTGGAAATGGGCGACAAAGGCCAGCTTGGCGTGAAGCTCAACCTCGAAGATGTGCCACAGCGCGAAGACAACATGACAGCCTATGAAATGATGCTGTCTGAGTCTCAGGAACGCATGCTCATGGTGCTCAAGCCAGAGCTTGAGTCTGAGGCACGCGCCGTGTTTGAGAAATGGGATCTCGACTTTGCCATCGTTGGCGAAACCATCGCAGAAGACCGCTTCTTGATCCTGCACAACGGCGAAGTCAAAGCCGACCTGCCGCTGTCTCCACTCTCTGGCCGGGCGCCGGAATATGACCGCCCATGGGTGGAAACCCCGGCAGCAGAAGAGCTGGCCGAGGTGCCGCAGATCGACGGCATCGACGGCCTCAAGGCGCTGATCAGCTCGCCAAACTACGCGGGTAAACAGTGGGTCTATGAGCAATATGACACCACCGTCATGGGCGACACCGCGCAGCGCCCCGGCACGGGCTCCGGCGTGATCCGCGTGCATGGCACCGACAAGAAACTGGCCTTCACCTCTGACGTGACCCCACGCTACGTGAAAGCCAACCCGGTTGAGGGTGGCAAACAGGCGGTGGCCGAAGCCTTCCGCAACCTCTCAGCTGTGGGCGCCAAGCCTCTGGCAACAACAGACAATCTGAACTTCGGCAACCCCGAAAAGCCAGAGATCATGGGCCAGTTTGTGGGCGCCATCAAAGGTATCGGCGAGGCTGTGGCAGCACTCGATATGCCCATCGTGTCCGGCAACGTCAGCCTTTATAACGAGACCGACGGCTCCGCGATCCTGCCAACACCCACCATCGGTGCGGTTGGCCTCATCGCTGCAAACGAAGAGCCGATCCTTGGCGAAGTGCGCGACGGTCACGTGGCGCTTCTGATCGGGGACACCACTGGTCACCTCGGCCAATCCGCCCTGCTTGCCGAAGTCTTCAACCGCGAAGATGGCGACGCCCCACATGTGGATCTGGCAGCTGAGCGTAAGAACGGTGAATTCATCCGCGAAAACCGTGACTGGATCAAAGCTTGCACAGACCTCGCGGACGGCGGCCTCGCGCTGGCCGCCTTTGAACTGGCCGAAGGTGCAGGCGTCGGTGTTCAACTGGATGTGGACGACACCCCAACCCTCTTTGGCGAAGATCAGGCCCGCTATCTGGTGGCCTGCAACTTCGATCAGGCCGAAGCGCTGATGATCAATGCCTCCAAGGCTGGCATCACCATCACCACCGTTGGCAAATTTGGCGGCGACACCGTGAAATTCGGCGGCTCAGAAGCCACACTGGCAGAGCTGTCCGACACCTTCCGCAACAGCTTCGCTGCCGCCGTTGCCTGATCTCATGGAGGGCGGGCGCCCCACGCTTCCGCCCCTCACGGATGACTGTGCAAGCTGCGCAGCGCTTTGCTGCGTGGCTTACCCCTTTGATGCGAATGAAGATTTCGCCCTCATCAAACGCGCAGACGATCCATGCCCCAATCTCTCCGAAAGCTGTTTCAACTGCACGATCCACGCCGATCTGATCCCGCGCGGCTTTGGCGGTTGCGTCGCCTATTCCTGCGCAGGGGCTGGCCAGCGTGTCACGCAGGAGCTGTTTGACGGGGAGCACTGGCGCGAAGATCCCGACCTTCTTGGCCATATGACTTATGCGCTGCGCGTCATGCGCCCCATTCACGAAGCGCTCCTGCTTCTGCAGCAGGCCGCCCAGATCCCTGTCCCTGCAAGCGTTTCTGCACAGCGCGAAGCCCTTGTTGCCGCACTTTGCCCTGAGGATCCGAGATCCATCTACGACTTTGAGGAGCCAGAGGTGCAGGACGCCCTCGCCGATGTTCCCGCCTTTCTGCAATCGCTCGCACCGTTTGTTTAAAAGCTCCCGCCGAAACCGACTTGCAGAGCATTCGGCCAAGCCCTACATTTTTTCTGAACAAGACAAAGGAACGCCTCCATGCCAATGACAGCTCACCAAATTGAGGAACTGCTGCGCGAGACCTTTCCAGATGCCGAAATCCAAGTCGGCGGCTCGGACGGTGTGCATATGTCCGCCATGGTGGTTGACGAAAGCTTCCGCGGTAAGAACCGCGTGCAACAACAGCGTGCCGTCTATGCCGCCCTCAAGGGCAAGATGGACGGACCATCCGGCGAGTTGCACGCGCTGGCGCTGACCACAAAGGCACCTGAGTAATGCCGCTCAGTGGGCTGGCCGGTGGGCTGCTCTTTGCGGTTTGCGCCATGGGGGCGCTCGTCGCATGGTATAGCCGAAATCGCAGCCCACTTGAACAGGATCGAGACGATCCAGACTATCACCACCTACGCTCAGACTATCAATCCGGGGTTGGTGGTGGCAACGTGCGCACGTGGAAAGTCCCCAAAGACCCACAGGAATACGCCCGCCTGTTTGTCCCAGAAGACACGACAGACAGCGACGCCTCCAAATAGCCCTGCCTTGCACCCGGCGAAACACAAGCTACCCATTGGCATCTCGCAATCGGCTGACCTATATGTAAGCCAACAGGAACGTGGCCAACGCCAAAAGGAAATGAAAATGACCGACGTTAAAGACCGTATTGACGAAACCGTGAAAGCCAGCGATGTGGTGCTCTTCATGAAAGGCACCAAAGACATGCCTCAGTGTGGCTTCTCTTCCCGCGTGGCTGGCGTTCTGAACTACATGGGTGTGGATTACGCTGATGTAAATGTGCTCGCCGACGAAGAGGTGCGTCAGGGTATCAAGGATTATTCCGACTGGCCGACCATTCCACAGCTCTATGTCAAAGGCGAGTTCGTAGGCGGATGCGACATCATCACCGAAATGACCCTGTCTGGCGAGCTGGACACCATGTTTGACGACAACGGTGTGAGCTACGACAAAGACGCCGCAGACAAAATCCGCGAAGCCAACGCATAAGATCCGGCAGATTTCTTGTTTGAAAAGCCCCACCAAATCGGCGGGGCTTTTTTGTTAAAGACACATTGCGGCGGGCCTGCTCAGCGCGCGTCGCTGACGTAGCCCGGAATTCTGCCTTCTACGTGATAAACTTCCAAGCGCGCATCACGGCTCAATCCGGCAGGATGTGAGCCCGCAGCACCTTCCGGCACCTCTCGCCCAACCTCGGCATAATGCGCCACCCAATCTTCCAGCAAAGCACCACTCTGTACATCGCGAAAACTCAATGGCGTGTTGGGGAACACTGCCACCCCATTGTTGGCATGGCGAAACATCTCAAGGATCAGCTCGCTGCAATAAAGCGACTCGGGGCTGCTGCTGTAATAAGGATCATAAGGCACCCCCAGTCGAGACAGCCCAAAAGTCAGAGCGGCCGGGATCAACGGGCGATAAGCTGCGCTCAGACGCGCAAACATCAAACGGGGCCGCGCTTCGGCGCAATGGCTGCGCTCAGCGTATTCTTGTAATGAAGTTAGTCTGACTGCCGGATCAATCGCTTCTAAAACGGAGAGCGCCCCATTCTGGAAAACAACGATGCCAACATGATTGATCCGTGCTCCACGGTGGCCTTCCACCACCGCAGAAATCAGATTGTCTTCCTCACCCAAGGCGGCAAAAATCAAATCACCCGGGGCCAGTTGCGGCACGGATGGCTTAGTCACCCAGCAGCTTTCTCTTCGACGAGATCAGCCAGTGCTTCTGCACGTGCCGTCATTTCTGCCAATGTTTGTGTAACAGAGTCAGGAATGACAGGCACTTCGATACGCTCCGGTGCAGGGGCCGGTGCATTCTTGAGCGCTGAGATCTCTTCATCGCATGCTGCCAACTTTGCCTCAGCATTGCGCAGCTGATCTTCAAGGCCAGCCGTTTTATCTGCCAGCATCAAGCCAGCCATCAGCAACATCCGGGGCTCAGGGATACGCCCGGCCTGTGCAATCAGAGCTTTGGCTTGTTCGTCCAGCATCTGCGCAGCTGCACGCAAGAAATGTTGCTCTCCATCTTGGCAAGCAACTTCAAAAACGCGTCCGCCAATTTCGATCTGTACCTCAGGCATCAAGCTTCTCCTGTCTCATCTGCCATGGCCGGAGCCACCTCATCGCTCGCAGCTTGCGGAGCATCCTGTGCGGTGACCCCTTGCACCAATGGGCGCAGCTCGGCGAGGATCAATGCCGTTTCAGTCATCTCCGCTTCGCGCAATGCCGTGAGCGTTGCAAGATCGGCCTTCAAGGCGTCATTGACGGCTGATGGATCCACCATTTCGCCCTTTTCAACCTGATCGCGCAGCACCTGGTTGGTGGTCCGTTCCCGCCGGGCCATCTGACGCAAACGCCGCAGGCGTTTCGCCAACTCATCAAGCAGGGCACGATTGGCATCTGTCTCGGTATTACCACCAGACGCAGCACTCTCGTTTTCAGATGACGCCTGTGTCGCCGCGGCATCTGCAGCTGCGGCGGCGGCTGTCTCTGCTGCCTCCGCACGCGCTTCTGCCGCGAGCAAAGCCTGTGCAGCTTCTTCTTTTGCGCTCTCCGCAGCCTTGATGGTTTCTTCGGCAGCTGAGCGTGCGTCTTTCTCTGCCGCGAGTTCAGCTTCCAAATCAGACTTGCTTGCTGTTAACGCACGTACGCGCTCTTCCATTTGCGCGGTGACCAACGCCTCATTTTCAAGGGCACGTCTCAAGGCTTGAATGTCTTCGCCTGTGTCAGGCTCAGCAACCACGGCCTGCATCGCATCAACGCCGCGTCCAATCCGCTCCAGCGCAGCACTCAGCCTGCTCTCTAGTTCGCTGATGTCACTCATTTGCCTCGTCCTTTCTGATCCGGTTCTTGTTGACCCGTTTGTCGCGCTCGCACAGTTAACGTGGCCACGAATCGCCGCCAAGCGCATTATGTCGCGATCTTATCCAATGGACAGGCAAAATGCGCCCCCCATCGCATCGAAATCCTAGGTTGTGCGTTCAGCGAACCAAGCACACAAATAGCCCTTAAAAAGTGGCGATTCAGCCGCCACCAATGTTGCTATTGGCCATAATCCTGCTATTGACCCAGCAACCAAAACCCCAACCCAGAGGAGCGCAAGACGTGGACATCGCCGCCCTGCGTGAAAAGAACCCTGAACATTGGATGAAAGCCTCCGCAATTCGTGCTCTGACACTGGATGCGGTTGCCGCTGCAAACTCCGGTCACTCTGGCATGCCCATGGGCATGGCGGATGTGGCAACTGTGCTGTTTGAAAAGCACATGAAGTTTGACGTTGCCGCGCCAAACTGGCCGGACCGCGACCGTTTCATCCTGTCTGCTGGCCACGGCTCCATGCTGATCTATTCGCTGCTCTATCTCATGGGTGACAAGCAGGTCACGCTGGAGCAGGTTAAGAACTTCCGCCAGATGGGTGCGCTCACCGCGGGCCACCCGGAAAACTTCCTGATCGACGCCGTGGAAACCACCACAGGCCCGCTTGGTCAGGGCATCTCCAACGCCGTGGGCTTTGCCATGGCCGAAGAGATTCAGCGCGCGCAATATGGCCGCAAGCTGGTGGATCACTACACCTATGTGATCGCAGGCGACGGCTGCCTGATGGAAGGCATCTCCCAAGAAGCCATCGGCCTTGCGGGGCGCCACAGCCTCGGCCATCTGATCGTGCTCTGGGACAACAACAACATCACCATCGATGGCACTGTTGAGCTTTCTGACCGCACCGATCAGGTCAAACGCTTCAAAGCCTCCGGCTGGCATGTGCTGGAGATCGACGGCCATGATCCAGAAGCGATCGACGCCGCGATTGAAGCTGCCAAGAAAACCAAGAAACCGTCCATGATTGCGTGCAAAACACACATCGCAATCGGCCACGCGGCACAGGACACCTCCAAAGGCCACGGCGCCCTGACTGACGCAGAGCAGCTTGCCGCCGCCAAAGAAGTCTACGGCTGGACCGGTGGTGCCTTTGAAGTCCCTGCCGACATCAAATCCCAGTGGGAAGCCATCGGCGCACGCGGTGCAGAAGAGCGCGCCGCATGGGAAGGCCGCTTTGCCGAAGCCTCCAAGCAGAAGCAGGACCGTTTCAACCGCGCCTACGCTCTGGAAGCCCCGAAAAAGCTCTCCGCAACCGTTAAGGCACTGAAAAAGCAGATCTCTGAAGATCAGCCGTCCGTCGCCACCCGGAAATCTTCCGAAATGGCGCTGGCAGCGATCAACCCGATCATGCCGGAAACCGTGGGCGGCTCTGCTGACCTGACCGGTTCCAACAACACCAAGACCGGCGATCTGGGCGTGTTTGACACCGACAACCGCAAGGGTCGCTATGTCTACTGGGGCATCCGTGAGCACGGCATGGCCGCCGCGATGAACGGCATGGCGCTGCACGGCGGCATCCGCCCCTACGGCGGCACCTTCTTCTGCTTCACCGACTATGCGCGCCCTTCCATGCGTCTGGCCGCTCTGAGCAAAATCCCTACCGTGTTCGTGATGACCCACGATTCCATCGGTGTGGGCGAAGATGGCCCAACCCACCAGCCGGTCGAACACCTCGCAATCTGCCGCGCGACCCCGAACACCTATGTGTTCCGTCCAGCGGACTCCGTGGAAACCGCAGAGGCCTGGGAAATCGCGCTGACCAGCAAAGAGACCCCTTCCGTCATGGCCCTGACCCGTCAGAACCTGCCAACCGTGCGCACCGAGCACAAACTGGCAAACCTGACCGAGAAAGGCGCTTATGTGCTCGCCGAGGCCGAGGGCAAACGTCAGGTGATCCTGATCGCCACTGGCTCTGAAGTCTCCACCGCGATGGAAGCCAAGGCGCTTCTGGAAGCGGACGGCATCGGCACCCGCGTGGTCTCCATGCCCTGCATGGAGCTCTTCGCGCAGCAGGACGAAGCCTACCGCCGCAAGGTTCTGCCAGCCGGTGCAGCCGTGCGTGTAGGTGTCGAGGCCGCCGTGCGCGCAGGTGGCTGGGATCAGTGGCTGCTGGGTGAACGCGCCCGCGCAGGCAAATCCGACTTCGTCGGCATGTCGAGCTTCGGTGCCTCCGCCCCGGCGGGCGAGCTGTTTGAGAAATTCGGCATCACCGCAGCCAATGTGGCGGAAAAAGCCAAAGCGCTGCTGTAATAGCAGCTCGATCCAAAAAGAGAAAAGGCGCTCCATCGGGAGCGCCTTTTTTATTGGTCCATCTCATAACGAGACGATCAAACCGATGCGGATTGCCTCATCCCAAACGCGGCGAACATCCAGCCGCGCCTCACTGCGCCTGAGCGCGTTTGCGATCCCCGTCCTGCAATAGGTAGAGCGCAATCAGAGTGACAACGACACCAGACAGCAAATATAGCGCCGCAGCCCAAAGCCCAAACGTAGAAGCAAGGAACAAGCCTGTCAGGGGTGCAAAAGCCGCCCCCAAGAGCCACGACAGGTTGGTCGACATAGCTGACCCAGAATACTGATGTTCCACCTTAAAGCGGTTGGGTACGATAGAGCTTGATTGCCCGTAAGACAGACCAAGCACAACGAAGCCCAAAAGAATGTAGATCGCAGGCATTGTCTCCAGGGTGGCGATACTCAAGCAGAGCACAAGTGTCAGAAGGCTGCTGATAAACAGCACGATCCGGCGTGACAACATGTCCGCCAATGCACCAGAAACCATCACAGATCCGATCGCGAGCGTGCCGCCGAGAAGCTGCAACAACAGGATCTCGGTGATGTCACGACCAGAGAAAAGCAATGCATAGCTCAGCGGGAACACCGTCACCATGTGGAACAAAGCGTAGCTCGACAGCGGCAACAGCGCTGACAAAAGGATCGTGCGCCATTCGGTCTTGATCAACTGAGGCAACGGCGCGGACTGCAGCAGTCTTGCATCATCGCTGCCAAAGTTTGTTGTCAGCAGACGCAGCCGTGCGAAAAGCGACACTACATTTACCGCCATGACCGCAAAGAAGGCAAAACGCCAGCCGTAGGTCAGGAACTCTTCTTCTGTGAGGAAGCCGGTCAATACATAAAACAGCGCTGCTGCAACACAGAAACCAATCGGGCCACCAAGCTGCGCAACCATGCTATAGCGCCCTTCCCGGCCCTCTGGTGCCGCAGATTTCAGCTGAAGCGTTATGCCATCCCATGCGCCCCCCAGTCCAAGTCCTTGGACAAAACGAAGCACCCCCAACATCACAGGTGCAGCAATTCCCCAAGTCTGATATCCTGGCAACAGCCCAATCGCCACTGTTGACGATCCCAAGATCATGAGTGCCAGGGTAATTTTGCCTGGTCTCCCGATTTTATACTGAATGCTGCGCGCAAGCATACTCGCGATCGGGCGCGCAATGAATGCAAGTGAAAACAAGCCGAACGACCACAAGGTTCCGCTCAGCGGATCCAAGTGCGGAAAGAACACGGTAGGAAAAACGAGGGCTGACGCTATGGCATAAACAAAGAACCCGAAAAAGTCCGTTACTCGCGCCATCACCACAGTGATGACCACGTCATCCAGTGTGACATTATGTTGCACCGCAGATTCAGATATTGCCATATTTCAGCCTCCCATGTGTCTGAACGGGCCTTTGATGCGTTCCTCCTACGCATCGTGGGCCTCTTGACCGCACCGCCTCTGTAAAAATGACGCAGTGCAGCATCTTGCAACTCAAGCCTACTGACGATATGCGGCGCGGGCAAGGTTCTAACAGTGAGAAATCACTGTGAATCCCAGTGAAACAAATCCAGAAACGAAAAGAAGAATGCCATGCTGCTGAAACGCGTTGGTTTGTTCGTGCTCCCGCTGTTGTTGTTATCAGGGTGCCAGCTTACAGTCCTCAATCCGTCGGGCGACATTGCTGCGCAACAAGGTGATCTGATCATCTATGCCACAATCTTGATGCTCATCGTGATTGTCCCCGTTATGGTTCTGACGGTCTTTTTTGCGCTGAAATATCGCGCCTCCAACAAAGAGGCGGAATATGAACCCGATTGGGATCACTCGGTCACGCTTGAAGTTATCGTTTGGTCAGTCCCATTGGCGATCATCATTTGTCTTGCCGGTCTTACATGGGTCGCGACACACCGTCTTGAACCCTATGATGATCTCAAGCGTATTTCGGTTGATCAGCCGATCGACCCTTCGGTCAAACCGATGGAGGTGCAGGTCGTTGCGCTCGATTGGAAATGGCTCTTCATCTACCCTGAATATGGCATCGCAACTGTCAACGAAGCTGCAGCAATTGTTGATCGTCCGGTAGAATTCAAAATCACATCTGCAACTGTGATGAATGCCTTCTACATTCCTGAAATGGCCGGCATGATCTACGCGATGGGCGGCATGGAAACCGAATTGAACGCCGTGATCAACGCGCCTGGCGAATTTGAGGGTTTCTCTGCAAACTACAGCGGCAATGGCTTCTCCCACATGCGCTTTGATTTCCACGCCCTTGACCAGGCTGGATTTGATGCTTGGGTCGAAAAGGTCCGCGAAGCTCCCTTGGCGCTTGACCAAGATGCCTATGTCGCGCTTGAACCGCAAAGCACCGCGCATCCAGTGACCTATTACTCCTCCGTTGAAGAAGGCATCTGGGACAAGATCCTTAACATGTGCGCTGGCGTTGACGACCTTTGCCTGAATGACATGATGATGGCTGACGCATTGGGCGGTGGCGGCATCGAAGGGCTCTACAACCGGGAGCTTTTCCGCGGCCTCTGCGCAGCAGATGATCCTCAGGGTCTGTTTGACATCTTGCGCCCAGATCTCGCCGATCGTCGTGACGAGATCATCCACGCAATGCTGAGTGACGACACTCTTCTTCCTTCTTCTAAAGCACAGGCGAACTGACACATGGCGAGTCCAACCGCAGCCGTCGAGCACGGCACAGATATCGTCAATTCTGCCCATTGGTTCTGGGGCAAATTGGGATGGGACATCTTCCCATTTTACGATCCAATCATTTTCGGCACCTTCATCGGCACCTGTCTCCTCGGGTTGGCTGTCGTGGGCGCTGTGACTTACTTCCGTCTCTGGGGATATCTCTGGAACGAGTGGTTCACGTCGATTGACCACAAGAAAATCGGGATCATGTATATGATCCTCGGCGTCATCATGTTGGTGCGCGGATTTGCTGACGCTTTGCTGATGCGTTTGCATCAGGCCTTGGCCTCAGCTGGATATGTCGGATTTCTTCCCGCCTATCACTACGATCAGGTCTTTACCGTTCACGGTGTGATCATGATCTTCTTCGTCGCAATGCCGTTTGTGACCGGTTTCATGAACTACGTGATGCCGCTCCAGATTGGTGCGCGCGACGTAGCCTTTCCGTTCCTCAATAACTTCAGCTTCTGGCTGACAGTTTCCGGCGCTATCCTGATCATGATTTCCCTGTTTGTCGGTGAATTCGCGGCAACGGGTTGGCTGGCCTATCCACCACTTTCCGGGCTGACCTTTAGCCCTGGCGTTGGGATGGACTACTATCTGTGGTCGCTCAACATCGCAGGTATCGGCACAACACTGTCAGGCATCAACCTGGTTGTGACCATCGTCAAGATGCGTGCACCGGGGATGACATGGATGAAAATGCCCGTTTTCACCTGGACGGCACTTTGCACAAACATCTTGATTGTAGCCACCTTCCCGGTTTTGACAGCAACTCTCGCGCTGCTGACCGCTGACCGGTACCTTGGCACCCATTTCTTCACCAATGAAATGGGCGGAAGCCCGATGATGTATGTGAACCTGATCTGGATCTGGGGTCACCCTGAGGTATACATTCTGATGTTGCCGATTTTCGGTGTCTTCTCCGAGGTCGTATCAACCTTCTGCTCCAAGCGTCTGTTTGGGTATACGTCCATGGTTTACGCAACCTGCGTGATCATGATCCTCAGCTACATTGTTTGGCTGCACCACTTCTTCACCATGGGGGCAGGTGCAAATGTGAACTCCTTCTTCGGGATCAGTACGATGATTATTTCGATCCCGACGGGCGCCAAGCTCTTCAACTGGCTGTTCACCATGTACAAAGGCCGCATTCGTTTTGAATTGCCAATGATGTGGACAGTTGCCTTCATGCTGACCTTTGTGATTGGCGGCCTGACAGGTGTGCTGTTGGCAATCCCGCCAGCGGACTACGTCCTGCACAACTCTTTGTTCCTGGTGGCGCACTTCCACAATGTGATCATCGGTGGCGTGGTGTTTGGTATCTTCGCAGGCATCAACTTCTGGTGGCCTAAGGCCTTTGGCTTCAAGCTGGACCCATTCTGGGGCAAGATCAGCTTCTGGGGCTGGGTTGTCGGCTTCTGGTTTGCCTTCATGCCACTTTACATCATGGGCCTCATGGGCGTGACGCGCCGCCTGAGCCAGTTTGAAGACACCTTCTATGCGGGTTACTTCTTTGTGGCTCTGCTCGGCGCACTCATGATCGCAATTGGGGTTCTGGCATTTGTGGTGCAAATCGCAGTCAGCATTCTGAAGCGTGAAGAGCTGAAGGTAGATGGCGATCCTTGGGGTGGCCGCACACTTGAGTGGGCCACCACGTCCCCTCCGCCTTACTACAACTTTGCCTTCAACATCCGGGTTCATGCACTCGATGCGTGGCAGCATATGAAAGACAACGGCTATAAAAAGCCAACCGAAGGGTTCACCCCGATTCATATGCCGCACTACACATCCAGCGGGATCATTATATCCGGCTTCATGACTGTCATGGGCTTCGCGCTGATCTGGCACGTGTGGTGGTTGGCGGCTGTGACCTTCTTTGCCTCCTTGGTTTGGGGCATCGGCCACACCTTCAATTACAACCGTGACTACTACATCCCTGCCGATGAGGTCCAAGCGATCGAAAATGGCAAGGCACCAACAATGAGCCCAGCGGAGTAACTCAAATGTCATCAGCTACCGTTGAAACGCCGAAAGGCGGCTTTGAATTCATCGTTCATGACGATCATCATCACGACGATGGAGACCATCACCACGAAACCGGAACAATGCTCGGTTTCTGGATCTACCTGATGAGCGATTGCCTGATCTTTGGCATCCTCTTTGCGATCTATGCAGTTGTGGGCCAGAACTATGCGGCTGGCCCCGCTCCACTCGATCTCTTTGAACTCGATAAGATCGCTTGGGCAACAGCATGGTTGTTGTTGTCTTCGATCACCTACGGGTTCTCCGTGATCAAAATGCATGAGAACAACAAGAACATGATGATGTTCTGGCTCATCATCACAGGCATCTTCGGCGCGGGGTTCTTGTATCTCTCGGTCGAAGAATTCATGCACCTCTGGCACATCGGTGCCGGGCCAGGCGCATCTGCGTTCCTGTCTGCCTTCTGGTTCTTGGTTGGCACCCACGGTGTACACGTGGCCTGTGGTGCGCTTTGGTTGGTTGTTTTGCTTGTGCAGGTTCAGATTCATGGCCTGACTCATGAAAACAAACGCCGGATCTTGTGCCTGAGCTTGTTCTGGCACTTCCTCGATCTGATCTGGATCGGGGTGTTCTCTTTCGTCTATCTCACAGGGGTTCTGCTATGAGCGCTGAAACGCACGACTCAGCCAAAGCCTATCGCGACTATCTCAAAGGCTTTATCTTCTCCGTGATCTTGACGGTCATCCCGTTCTACTGCGTGATGAGCGGCGCGGTTACAGATGTGCCTACACTGATTGCGATCATCTTCGGTCTTGGCGCGATTCAAATGGCCGTGCATGTGGTCTACTTCCTGCACTTGACTGTGAGCGCAGAAGACGGCTGGCAAGCCATGTCCATCGCCTTCACTCTTATGCTTGTCATCATTGTGTTGGTTGGCTCGGTCTGGGTCATGACCCACCTGCATGAAAACATGATGCCTGCACACGAGCAGATTGAACGGATCAAAAATCTGCCATGACGGTCAACTCAACCCGCGTGAAACGTCCTCTCTGGGTCGATGTCACCCTCTTGCTTTTGTCTGCCGTGCTCTTCACCTCAATGGTGGCACTCGGCAACTGGCAGGTGCGGAGACTGGGCGAAAAGTTGGATCTTATCTCGCGGGTTGAAACCTATGCGTATGGGGCTCCGGTCCCTGCGCCTCTGAATGAAACGCCCCCCGAATATCTTCGCGTAGAGCTTTCCGGCACTTACGATCACCAAAACTCGATCCTCGTCAAAGCGGTTACCGACCTTGGCCCAGGGCATTGGGTCATGTCTCCGTTGCACACAGATAACCTTGCCATCTGGATCAACCGTGGTTTTGTTCCAACCGGCAAAGACAGAGACGCTTGGTTCCAACCTGAGGGACGTCAAACCGTCACTGGTCTGGCAAGACCAAGTAAACCGGGTGGCACGCTGCTCGAAGAAAACCTGCCTGAACAAAATCGATGGGTCTCTCCAGATCTGAACGCGATGTCTGAGCACATCGGACTCAGCAATACGCTGGACTACTACATCGCGGCCGACCATAGTGGCGCAGCTGAAGACTGGCCACGCGGTGGTTTGACGAAACTGGTTTTCAGCAACTCTCACCTCAGCTACGCGCTGACGTGGTATGCGATGGCCGCCCTGTTTTTTGCAGCGATGGCCTATGTGATCTGGGATCGCAAAAGAGTGCGCGACTAACCCGCACATTTTCCCGACAGTGGTCGGTTAGCGCACAAACGTCCCCCCCTGCAGACAACACAGCGAAAGCAATCTCATGTGATCGCACGCAATCACGCCAGATCAACCGCGTCTGACACGGCGCTGCTTACAGCCTCCCCCCCCCGAAAACAGCACATTTGTCAAACGCCCCGATAATTCGGCTGCCCATCTCTGCCAGCTGATCACTCGGATCTAGGCAGTCCAGAGGATACGAATTTTCAGCACCGCACAGGCTTTTCGCCTTGCGGTGCCATCGTGATTGGGCAATCACGCATTTGTCTCAAAGCGTGCGGTCAGCGCGCCTAAAGTCCTGCTCACGAGCCAGCTCGCTCACACCAACACAACAACACGAAAGAAATACGCTCAATGTCTGCACTTGAAGACAAAGATGGTGCGATCACATCATCAGAAACTGACTACAAATTCGGCCCCCAACAGGCCCTTGCCGGTGCACAGATGCTCTTTGTCGCCTTTGGTGCATTGGTCCTCGTCCCGATCCTCACTGGGCTCAACGCAAGCGTGGCTTTGTTCACAGCGGGCCTAGGCACACTGATCTTTCAAATCGTAACACGCGGTCAAGTGCCGGTGTTTTTGGCCTCCTCTTTCGCCTTTATTGCCCCCATCATCTATGGAGTTCAGACATGGGGACTGGCAGCGACGACCGGTGGCCTCGCCGCCGCAGGCTTGCTTTATGTTGCGCTCAGCTTCGCCGTGCGGATCTGGGGAAGTGGCTTTTTGCACAAATACCTACCACCCGTAGTGGTTGGCCCAGTGATCATGATCATCGGCCTTTCGCTCGCCCCTGTTGCGATCAACATGGCCACAGGGCTCGCTGGTGAAACGCAGATCATGCCGCGCGGCATCGCCATGCTGCTGGCGGCAATTTCTCTGGGCACCACAATGCTCACAGCCATCTTGGGCCGTGGCATCATGAAAATCGTGCCGATCCTCGCGGGAATTGTCGCTGGCTATCTCGCGGCGATTGTGATCGGTCTGGTGACAGGCGAAAGTCTGATCAACACGTCCGGTCTGGTAGACGCGCCTTGGTTTGCCATCCCAGAGTTTGTGCGACCAGAATTCAACCTCGCTGCCATCTTGTTCATCCTGCCGGTCGCCATCGCACCTGCAATCGAACACTTCGGCGACATTCTGGCCATCGGCAATGTCACCAAGAAAGACTACCTGAAAAAACCCGGCATTCAGAACACGATGCTTGGCGACGGTCTCGCAACAACAGCGGCCGGTCTCTTGGGCGGCCCTCCCAACACCACATATTCGGAGGTCACAGGCGCCGTTACCCTCACACGAGCGTTCAATCCCGCGATCATGACCTGGGCCGCAATCTTTGCGATTGCCCTGTCGTTTGTTGGCAAACTGGGCGGCTTCCTCGGCACCATTCCGATGCCTGTCATGGGTGGCATCATGATTTTGCTATTCGGCATGGTGACCGTCGTGGGCATGAGTGTTGTGGCAAAAATCGGCGAAGAACTACACGATCCCCGCAACATGGTGATCGCATCGACAATTCTGGTGCTTGGCCTTGGAGGTTTGACCCTGTCCTTTGGTGAAGGCTTCTCCCTCGCAGGCATCGGGCTCGCAGGTGTTGCTGGTCTTGTGCTCAACCTTGTCCTTCCTAAAACACGCAACGACTGACGTCTCTGACAACGAGCGTGGCCGCTTATCTGTTTGGCCACGCTCCCCAATACCCCCATTGATGTGGGTATCCTCACTTACATCCGAACAAGTCTGCCAAGACGCTTCGACACCGCTTTGATTTCGTAAAGTTGGTTTTCCGGGAGTTGTTATCCCCCAGCAGGCATGAAGCGGCCTAAACGCGAAACGGATCGCATCTGATCTGGCATCACGGTGCGTCTGATCAAAATATGTGGGAACTTGGTAAGTTATGGCGGAGAGACAGGGATTCGAACCCTGGAGACGGTTTCCCGCCTACACACTTTCCAGGCGTGCGCCTTCGACCACTCGGCCACCTCTCCGCAACAGAGTGTCGATGTTGCCATCGTCTCTGTGAGGCGGTGTTTAGCTCTATCCACCGGGGGGATGCAAGAGGCAAAATGCGGGTTTTTTTGGTTTTCTCAACAAAAAAGAGCCGCGCATTTGCGCGGCTCTTTTCAATCCTTTCGAAAGCCTTATCAAACGGCTTCGGCAGCCCGTGGGCGATCTCTGTTTGACAGCTCTTCCGCCACCAAGAATGCCAGTTCAAGAGACTGGCTTGCGTTCAGGCGAGGGTCACATGCTGTGTGGTACCGTGCAGAGAGGTCTTCTTCGGTCACTGCACGTACACCACCGGTGCACTCTGTCACATCCTGGCCAGTCATCTCAAAATGCACGCCGCCCGGAATGGTGCCTTCCGCCTTATGCACAGCGAAGAACTCACGCACTTCGCGCAGCACGCTGTCAAACGGACGCGTTTTGTAACCCGTTGCAGACTTGATGGTGTTGCCGTGCATCGGATCACAAGTCCAGAGCACATTCGCCCCCTCTTCTTGTACAGCCTTAACCAGACGCGGCAGGTGGTCGCCTACGCTGCCTGCACCAAAACGTGCAATCAGGGTCAGACGGCCTGCTTCGTTCTCTGGGTTCAGCTTTTCCATGAGAACCTTCAGGTCCTCTGCAGTGGTTGTTGGGCCACATTTCAAACCAATCGGGTTCTGCACACCACGAGCGAACTCGACATGCGCACCGTCAGGCTGACGGGTGCGATCACCGATCCAAATCATATGGCCGGACCCTGCAAGCCACTTGCCAGAGGTCGAATCAAGACGTGTCAACGCCTCTTCGTATTCCAGCAGAAGCGACTCATGGCTGGTGTAGAAATCTACGGTCTGCAACGTGTGCAAACGATCAGAGGTCACGCCCGCCGCTTTCATGAAATCAAGCGTGTCGCTGATACGGTTCGCCATATCACGATACTTTTCAGCGTTGCCACCTTCAGTGAAGCCCAACGTCCAGGCATGCACCTGATGCACATCTGCGTATCCACCTGTGGAAAACGCACGCAGCAGGTTCAACGTGGCGGCTGCCTGCGTGTAGGCCTGCAGCATCTTGCTTGGTGCGGGAATGCGTGACTCGGGGGTGAAGGCCAGATCGTTGATGATATCACCGCGATAGCTTGGCAGTTCCACACCATCTACAGTCTCAGTGGGGGCAGAGCGCGGCTTGGCAAATTGCCCCGCCATCCGGCCAACTTTCACGACCGGGACCTTGGCGCCATAGGTCAGCACCATTGCCATCTGCAGCATCACCTTAAAGGTGTCGCGGATCCCGTCAGCGCTGAATTGTTCAAAGCTTTCGGCGCAGTCTCCCCCCTGCAGCAAAAAGGCCTCACCGCGAGAAGCGGCCCCAAGCTGTGCTTTCAGGCGGCGCGCTTCGCCGGCAAAGACCAACGGCGGATAGCTTGCGAGCTTGGCTTCGACTGCCTTAAGCTCTGCTTCATCCGTATATTCAGGCATCTGAACACGAGGCTTTGCGCGCCAGTCAGATTTTTGCCATTCTGCCATTGTCTTTACTCCAATTAGACAGGTTAAAGGCACCTTATACAAAAGCTCTTGTGATAGGGCCATAGATGAAATATCCGACTTTGACGGGTGCGTCACTTACCCCGTCATATCCACACAATTGAGGCGCATTCAAAGCGCCCGAACAACAGGGAAAAGGAAACGATGTCAATGACTTCGACCATCGCTCCTGAGCTTGACGACGGAAAAAACCGGCATTTTGTTTTTGTGCTCCTTGAGAACTTTACATTGCTGTCATTTGCTTCAGCAATCGACTGTTTGCGACTGGCAAACCGTCGACTGGGCAAAGAACATTACACATGGATTCTGTGTGGTGAAAACGGCGAGTCTGTGAATTGCTCAACCGGAACAGGACTAAAACTCGATGGCGACCTGCAAGAGCTGCACAGAGATGACACGATTGTGTTGTGCGGCGGGGAAGAGATCCAAAAGGCCACAACAAAGCGACTACTGAACTGGCTGCGTCGTGAAGCACGACGTGGTCCTGCAATCATAGGCATTTGCACAGCATCATACACTATGGCGAAAGCTGGATTGCTTGATGGCAAGCGCGCCACCATCCACTGGGAAAATCAGGACAGTTTTGCTGAAGAGTTTGAAGAAGTCGAACTCTCCAAAGCCGTTTTTACCGCCGATGGAAACCGCATGACCACCGCAGGCGGGACCTCTTCGATCGATTTGTTTCTCAAACTGATCGCTCAGGATCAGGGCGAAGACGTCGCCAATTGGGTCGCTGATCAGCAAATTTACAATTCCATCCGCACCGATCAAGACACACAACGCTTGTCGGTCCCAACGCGTATTGGTGTGCGCCACCCGAAACTGTCTCTGGTCATTCAGATGATGGAAACAAATATCGAAGAACCGATCAGCCCCTCAATTCTTGCCAAAGACGTGGGCATGTCCACACGCCAGCTGGAACGTTTGTTCCGCCGGTATCTCAACCGCTCTCCAAAGCGCTACTATATGGAGTTGCGCCTGCAAAAGGCACGTAACCTGTTGATGCAGACAGATATGAGCGTGATCAACGTGGCACTCGCCTGTGGATTTGCTTCCCCAAGCCATTTCTCAAAATGCTACCGCGCGCATTATGAGACCACCCCATACCGTGAACGCGGCTCGCAAAGCACCCGACTTTCGGTCTGATCACACCCGCGCTCCCCTTGCGCACTGCGAGGGTGGCGCTAGTCCGCCGGCATCATTTCGCAGGCATCATTCGGAACAACGTCCCTCTTTCGACGGACAAAAACCAAATTCCCCCATTTGGCCCTTCCCTGACATCGCGCACGCGTCCCGTACTCGCCCCGCGTATTTTTTCGACCTCTTGCAACGGCGAGCCGCTCAATCGACTTATGTAGTCAAACTTGAGACTACCGACGAAGAAATGCCCTCTCCATGCAGGCCACAGCTTGCCTGAGTAGATCATCATGCCGGATGGGGCAATTGACGGATCCCAATAGAAAGCGGGCTGCTCCAAGCCCTCTTTGGCGGAGCCTTCGCCTATCTTTGCGCCAGAATAATGCCGACCATAGGAAATCACTGGCCAACCAAAGTTTGCGCCTTTGCGGATCAGATTGATCTCATCGCCGCCTTTTGCCCCATGTTCAACGACCCACAGGCGCCCCTCTTCATCAAGGGCTGCGCCTTGCGGATTTCTGTGTCCATAGGACCAAATCTCTGGCAGAGCGCCGGTTTGCTGCCGAAACGGATTGTCCGAAGGGGCGCCACCACTCCGCGCTATGCGCACCACAGACCCTTCATGGCGCGACAAATCCTGCGCTAAAGGGCGGTCGCCGCGTTCGCCAATGGTCACAAAAAGCGTCCCATCTCGCGCCTCAACGATGCGACTGCCAAAATGCCGCCCACCCTGGCTTCCTGCTGCCATTTCAAAGATCTTTGTGACCTTGTTTAACTGAGCCCCGTCCTTGGAAAGAACGCCACGATAAACCGCTGTTCCCGCGCCTCTGGCCTGTGACACTGCAAGGCTCATAAACACCTCACGAGATCGTTCAAAATCGCGGGCGACAATAACATCCAGCAGCCCACCCTGCCCTTGAACATGCGCTTTAGGCACTCCAGTGAGAGGTGCCTTAATACCCTCTTCAGAAACATACCAAAGCCGGCCAGCGCGCTCAGTGATCAACAGCGCTCCCCCGGGCAAAAAGGCAAAGCCCCAAGGATTCTCCAGATCCTCAACAACGGCATCAACTTTGATGCGGCCTTGAGAGGTCTGAACACTCTGAGCGTCAGCAACAGAGCTTACACAAAACACCAAAGCACATGCTAGCAGCATGACAAATCGCATATAAAACACCATTTTCGTTCAGGTTTTCCCAATTAGGCACTGCGGCCCCATATCGGCAATTCGCTGATTAAAAATCAGTCAACACCCTCTTTCCTTTTAATTTTAGCCCGCATAGGCTCCAAACCGGAACAACAAAATGTTACTTGGGAGTAAGAACATGAAAAAGCTGCTTATGGCCTCTGCCGCTGGCGCATTGCTGGCCGGAGCTGCGTCCGCAGAAGACATCAAACTGGGCGTGATCCTCGGCTTTACTGGACCGATTGAATCCCTCACCCCAGCTATGGCGGCCGGTGCTGAAATCGCGATGGAAGAAGTCACCAAGAGCGGCAAACTGCTCGATGGCTCCAGCGTCTCCGCTGTACGCGCTGACTCCACCTGTGTTGACTCCGCCGCCGCCACCGCTGCGGCCGAACGCCTGATCACCTCTGATGGCGTCAAAGGTATCATGGGTGCGGACTGCTCTGGCGTGACTGGCGCTGTTCTGGCCAATGTGGCTGTACCAAACGGCATGGTCATGATCTCTCCTTCGGCAACCTCGCCAGCTTTGTCTGAAGCAGAGGACAACGGCCTGTTCTTCCGCACCGCGCCATCAGACGCGCGTCAGGGCCAGGTTCTCGCTAACGTATTGATCGAACGTGGTTTCCAATCCGCTGCGATCACCTACACCAACAACGACTACGGCAAAGGTTTGGCTGACAGCATCGAGGCTGCCTATAAGGCCGCTGGCGGCGAAATCACCGCATCTTCCGCACATGAAGATGGCAAGGCCGACTACTCCGCAGAAGTTGCCGCGCTGGCATCGGCTGGCGGCGATATTCTGATCGTAGCAGGCTACGTTGATCAGGGTGGCCCCGGCATGATCCGTGCGGCATTGGATACGGGTGCGTTTGATGTATTCGCTCTGCCTGACGGCATGATCGGTACAGCCCTGGAAAACACCTTTGGCGACGAAATCGAAGGCTCTGTTGGCACACTTCCGGGCAGTGAAGCGGCGGATCCTTCTTTTGTTCTGGAAGCGGCGGCTGCCACTGGTGCGGATGCGTCCGGCCCCTACATCGGCGAAAGCTATGACGCAGCAGCCTTGATCATGCTGGCCATGCAAGCGGCGGGTTCGAGTGATCCGGCAGCCTATTCTGCCAAGATCGAAGATGTGGCCAATGCACCAGGCGAGCCGATCGCAGCAGGTGAGCTGGACAAAGCCCTCGAAATCCTTGCTGCTGGCGGTGATATCGACTATGTCGGCGCGACTGCTGTTGAACTGATCAATGGTGGCGAAGCTGCTGGCGGCTATCGCGAGATCATCATTGAAGGCGGCAAAATCACATCGGCCAACTTCCGCTAAGTGCGGTCAAAAAAACAGAAAAATGAGCAGCCCGGTCAAGTGCCGGGCTTCTTCGAATGTAAAGCACGCGCAGTCGTGTGAACGGGGGATAGCATATGATCGTCGCAGAAGACGTTCACAAACATTTCGGAGGGTTTCGCGCAGTAGATGGTGCGACGCTTCGGATTGAGCCAGGCTCGATCACTGGGCTGATTGGCCCAAATGGCGCTGGAAAAAGCACCATCTTCAACGTGATCGCCGGTGTCCTGAAGCCGACCTCTGGTCGGGTCTTGATGGACGGAGAAGATATCACCGGCCTGCCGCCGCACGAGCTGTTTCACAAAGGTCTGCTGCGCACCTTCCAGATCGCCCATGAGTTCAGTTCCATGAGCTGTCGCGAGAACCTGATGATGGTGCCAGGCCAGCAGTCTGGCGAAACGCTGTGGAACACTTGGTTTGGGCGCAAACGTATTGCTGATGAAGAGCGAGCCCTGCGCGCGAAGGCCGACGAAGTGCTTGAATTCCTTACGATTGAGCATCTTTCCGATCACAAAGCCGGGCAAATCTCTGGTGGTCAGAAAAAGTTGCTTGAGCTGGGCCGCACCATGATGGTGGATGCCAAAATCGTCTTTCTGGATGAGGTCGGCGCAGGTGTGAACCGCACCCTGCTGAACACCATTGGCGATGCGATTATCCGCCTGAACAAAGAGCGCAATTACACCTTTGTGGTGATCGAACACGACATGGATTTCATTGGCCGACTGTGTGATCCGGTGATCTGCATGGCCGAAGGCAAAGTGCTGGCCGAAGGCACTTTGGAAGAGATCAAAGCCAATGAACAGGTGATCGAGGCCTACCTCGGCACCGGGCTCAAAAACAAGGAACAGCTGAGCGCATAAGACGTCGGTATTGCGTCTGTATCGCGGCGGTATCGCAGCGGTATCACGACAGTGCATTGACGGTATTTTGCGCCCTCAGCGAGGAGAGTTGGGATGACGGGGAACCCCTATCAGGATGATCGTGGCAACAAAGATGCCTCAATCACCAACCCGAAGGGCGGCGGCGAACTGGTGAGTTCGGTCGGCACCGGGAAAGAGATGAACACCACAGATGCCTTTCTGGTCGGCGACAGCATGACCGGCGGCTATGGCAAAGACGGGCCGGACATTCTGCATGACTGCACAATCGCCGTGAACCCGGGCGAGATTGCCGTGATCGTGGGGCCCAATGGTGCCGGCAAATCCACCGGCATGAAAGCGGTCTTTGGCATGCTCAATCTGCGTCAGGGATCTGTGCGGCTGGATGGTGAAGACATCACCAACCTCACACCACAGGATCGCGTAGCGAAAGGCATGGGCTTTGTGCCGCAGGTGAACAATATCTTCACCTCCATGACGGTGGAAGAAAACCTCGAAATGGGGGCGTTCATCCGCAAGGACGATTTCAGGGATACGATGGAGCAGGTCTATGGCCTTTTCCCGATCCTGAAGGAGAAACGCAACCAACCTGCGGGCGAACTGTCTGGCGGTCAGCGTCAGCAGGTGGCCGTGGGCCGTGCGCTGATGACCCAGCCCAAAGTGCTGATGCTCGATGAACCCACTGCAGGTGTGTCGCCCATCGTCATGGACGAGCTGTTTGACCGCATCATTGAGGTGAGCCGCACGGGCATTCCCATTCTGATGGTTGAGCAAAACGCCCGTCAGGCGCTGGAGATTGCCGACAAAGGCTATGTGCTGGTGCAAGGCCGCAACGCCTATACTGGCACCGGCAAAGACCTTCTTGCGGATGAAGAAGTGCGCAAAGCATTCTTGGGGGGCTGAGGATGACTTTATCGAAAGCTAATGCGCGCAGGTTGTTGAGCAATGCGCTAGCTAATCTGGCCAGTATAACGATGTTTGCAGGCGTTTCGCTCGCGGCCAGCAACCACGGAGAAAACAGTGGCCAGACCAACGAATTGCCTCAAGTGTTTTCAGTAGATTGCTCATGGAGCGAGACGACATCGACCTTTGAGATCGACAAGACTGGGGCATTAGTTACGCGTGCCTTTAGTTCAGCTAACGCCCCCCAAAAGGTTCTGCTCAAATCTCATCTCGGATGGGTAGAATTAGCTGGAATGGGGGGAGAGCGACACTTTGTAATGCCTTCAACAGGTAGCCTGCTCGGCGGTCAAATGCTTACGGTCATGATGGACGGTCGAGCGACAAGAACCCAAACGACAATGTTCAAAGACGAAATTCGTGTATCCGCGGAAATTGGTCATTGTGAGGTGATCGAATAATGGACTTCCTCAACGCCATTGTGGCGCTTTCTAACTTTGTTCTGATCCCCGCGATTGCTTATGGCAGTCAGCTGGCGCTGGGTGCGCTTGGGGTGACGCTGATCTACGGCATCCTGCGGTTTTCCAACTTTGCCCATGGCGACACCATGGCCTTTGGCGCGATGATTGCGGTGCTGGTCACCTGGCTGCTCCAATCCATGGGGGTGAGCTTTGGCCCGTTGCCAACCGCATTGTTGGCCCTGCCCTTCGCCATTCTGGGCACCATGGCGCTGGTGCTGATCACCGACCGCGTGGTCTATCGTTTCTATCGTGAACAAAAGGCCAAGCCGGTGATCCTTGTGATCGTGTCGATGGGCGTGATGTTCATCATGAACGGTCTGGTGCGTTTCATCATCGGTCCAAATGATCAGAAGTTTGCCGATGGTGAACGCTTCATCATTTCCGTGCGTGAATTCAAAGCCATGACCGGCCTGCGCGAAGGTCTGGCGATCAAAACCACTCAGGGCATCACCGTTGTCGTGGCCGTGATCTGTGTGGTTCTGCTGTTCTGGTTCCTCAACCGCACCCGCACCGGCAAATCCATGCGCGCCTATTCTGACAATGAAGATCTGGCGCTGCTGTCGGGCATCAACCCGGAACGTGTGGTGATGTACACATGGCTGATCGTGGCGGCACTGGCGACCACCGCGGGCGTGCTCTATGGGCTCGATAAAACTTTCAAACCCTTTGTCTATTTCCAGTTGCTGCTGCCGATCTTTGCCTCCGCCATCGTTGGCGGCCTTGGCAGCCCTATTGGCGCCATAGCGGGTGGGTTTGTGATCGCCTTTAGCGAAGTCACGATCACCTACGCCTGGAAAAAAGTGCTGAAATACATGCTGCCAGAACAGCTCGAGCCATCGGGTCTCGTGCAGCTTCTGAGCACAGACTATAAATTCGCCGTCAGCTTTGTGATCCTGATTGTGGTTCTGCTGTTTAAGCCGACCGGCCTGTTCAAGGGGAAATCGGTATGATTTGGGGAATTCTTGGTTCTGCTGTAGTGCCAATTCTCGCAATGCTCGCAGCTGGATCGGTTGGCCTGATCACCGCTATTGCCGAAGTGGCCTTAGCTTGGTTGTATTGGCACGGCGTCAGGACAAAAAACGAAAACCTGTCGAACTCAGCACTTTTTGGGATCTTAGCAGTTCTAATCTTGGCAACCGGTTTTTCCCAAAGCTGGAACGTGGCGCTGCTGATCCTGAACATGGGTCTGATCTCTGCAATCATGGCGCTTGGCGTGAACCTGCAATGGGGCTTTGCCGGGCTGTTCAACGTGGGTGTCATGGGCTTTGTCGCCCTTGGCGGCCTCGCCGTGGTGCTGACCTCTGCATCCCCTGTGGAAGGCGCCTGGAGCGCGGGTGGCTGGCGAATTGTGATTGCGCTGCTCGCCGGTGCTGGCACCATCGTGGCCACCGTCATGGTGCGTCAGAAGATGCCTGTGGGCCGTCTGCGCAATCTGCTGACAGCTGCCATTCTGATCGGCGGCTTCTTCCTCTATCGCGGCATTTTCGACCCCGGTGTGGCCGCCGTCGAAGAGATCAACCCAGCACTTCAGGGCAATCTGGGCGGTCTGAACCTGCCGGTTCTGCTGGCCTGGCCCATGGGCGGTTTGCTGGCGGCGGGCGTGGCCTGGCTGATTGGCAAAACCGCGCTTGGGCTGCGCTCTGACTATCTGGCGATTGCGACCCTCGGCATTGCGGAAATCATCATTGCGGTGATGAAAAACGAAGACTGGCTGGCGCGCGGCGTGAAAAACGTCGTCGGGCTTGATCGTCCTGTGCCTTATGAAATCGACCTGCAGAACTCCTCATCCTTCATCAACCGCGCCGAGGGGCTCGGTATGGATGTGGCGACGGCGTCGTCCCTGTTTGTGAAGCTCAACTATTCGCTGCTGTTTGCGGCGGTGCTGATCGTGATCTTCGTGATGGCGCAGCTCGCACTGAACAGCCCTTGGGGCCGTATGATGCGCGCGATCCGCGACAATGAAGTGGCGGCAGAGGCGATGGGCAAAGATGTGACCAATCGCCATTTGCAGATCTTTGTGATCGGCTCGGCAATCTGTGGCATTGCCGGGGCGATGATGACCACCTTGGACGGTCAGTTGACACCGGGCACCTATCAGCCACTGCGCTATACCTTCCTGATCTGGGTGATGGTGATTGTGGGCGGCTCTGGCAACAACCTTGGCGCGGTGCTCGGCGGTTTCCTGATCTGGTTCCTCTGGGTACAGGTGGAGCCGATGGGGCTGTGGCTGATGCAGACCATCACCGCAGGCATGGCAGAAGACAGCGCATTGCGGGATCATCTGATCGACAGCGCCGCACATATGCGGCTGTTGACCATGGGGGTTGTCCTGCTGTTGGTGCTCAGGTTCAGCCCGCGTGGTTTGATCCCTGAAAAATAATAAAAAAGGCGCTCCTTCGGGAGCGCCTTTTGCCTTCGGCGAGGATATTTTCAGAATGAGAAAACGCCGGATCAGCGGCCTTTGAACAGCCCGCCCAGAATGCCGCGCACAATGCGGCGGCCGGTGGTGCCGGTGAGCTCTTTCATCACCATTTTGCCCATCGCAGTGCCAAAACTGTCATCAGCGCGGAAGCGCATGGAGCGCGCGCTGGAGCGGCTGACACGGCCCCCGCTGTAACGGCGTGCGGCGTTAAACTCCCGCTGTGCCACTGAATGCTCTTCTTCACGCGCTTCCACCTCTTCGGCGGCCTTGGCCGCGCTTGCCGCTCGGTCGCGCAGCATTTCGTAAGCGGAATGGCGGTCTTTGGCGGTGTCGTATTTTCCGGCCACCGGGGAGTTGGCTAAGACCTGCGTACGTGTGGCTTGGTCGATGGGACCAAGCTGGGACGATGGCGGGCGGATCAGCGTGCGCTCCACAATGCCCGGTATGCCCTTTTTCATCAGCATGGAGGTCACCGCCTCCCCCACGCCAACTTCGCGAATGGCAGCCTCGGTTTCAAACCGTGGATTTGGGCGATAGGTTTCTGCCGCAAGCCGCAGCGCTTTTTTGTCCCGCGCCGTGAAGGCACGCAACGCGTGCTGCACGCGATTGCCAAGCTGGCCAAGGATGTCCTCGGGAATGTCGTCCGGGTTCTGGGTGACAAAATAGACGCCCACCCCTTTGGATCGGATCAGGCGGGCGACCTGCTCCACCTTATCGATCAACGCTTTGGGCGCCCCATCAAACAACAGATGCGCCTCATCAAAGAAGAAGACCAGTTTGGGTTTGTCGGGGTCGCCGACTTCTGGCAGGGATTCAAACAACTCAGAGAGGAGCCACAACAAGAAGGTCGCATAAAGACGCGGCGCGCCCATGAGCTTGTCTGAGGCAAGGATATTGATGCGCCCGCGCCCCTCTGCATCGCACTGCATGAGATCGGAGAGATCAAGCGCGGGCTCACCAAACAGTTTGTTGGCCCCCTGATTTTCCAGCACCAGCAAGCGGCGCTGGATCGCACCGATGGAATTGACCGAGATATTGCCATAGCGCAGAGCGAGCTCAGCCCGGTTTTCGCCAACCCAGACCAGCAGCGCCTGAAGATCTTTCAGATCCAGCAGAGGCAGCCCCTCCTCATCCGCCAGCCGGAACGCAATGTTCAGAATACCCTCCTGCGCCTCGCTCAGTTCCATCAAACGCGCAAGCAGCAATGGCCCCATCTCCGCAACTGTGGTGCGCACCGGATGGCCCTGCTCGCCAAAGAGATCCCAGAACGTCACCGGAAACGCCGAATAGCCATAGTCCTGAAGCCCGATCTTCTGCGCGCGTGCCGTAAAGGCATCGTGCAGCTTAAAATCTGAGCGGCCAGCGGCAGCAAGCCCTGACAGATCGCCTTTCACGTCAGATAGGAACACAGGCACCCCCGCAGCGGAGAATCCTTCTGCAAGAATCTGCAGAGTCACGGTCTTTCCTGTGCCTGTTGCCCCCGCAATCAGCCCATGGCGGTTGGCGTATTTCAGAGTGAGACCTTGTTTTACGCCAAAATCAGGGCCGCCACCGCCCAAAAAAATATTTCCGTCCATCAGGGACTTACCTCGTGATCGCGTTGAAATCTTATTGGTTAACCGAATGTCACATCTATTGTTAACCTTTTTGCCCCATTTTCAAAGGTGTTCCAGACCAAAGCTTAACGGTTTTGGGAACGAACTCCTCCCTGTTGAGTACTGGCCGCACGCAATGTGCGGCCTTTTTTTTGAACAATTCCAAGACCAAAGAATCTTTTTTTCCTGTTGACCACACCGCTTTTTGCTCGTAGCGTTTTGGCAATGAATAAGTCGGCCAGTCCGACGGGGAGTGAAAATTTTGCAAAAGGGCCTGTAACTGGGCCCTTTTGTTTCGTTTTCCCCCCCTGCAAGCGCCTCACTTAAGCTGGCATCCGCGCGATCCAAACTCGCCAAAACCTGCTTCTGCCAACATCAACCGATGCGAAAACTATGAAGGGGCATCTGCCCTGCAGCCGTTTGTTCGTGTTTTCATCAAGCGTGACCTGACAATCATATTCTGGCGTGCTAAGCGACAGCGGACGACATGAGAACAATCAGGAAATCACATGCTCAAACTTCCAACTCTTTTTGCCGCGTTGCCTGCAATGCTCGTGGCGAGCCAGCTCTCTGCCCAGAGCGTGCCATCCCTGTCTGACGGATCGCTGGCGATGGGGGAAGCCGTGGCCGGTCAAGGTGAAGCCCAGATCCCGCAAAACCCAAACGAAGATATAACCACTGAAACCATCGGCGACTGGGAACTTCAGTGCGCGGCCACTGGCCCCGAACCACGTCCGTGTCGCATGTATCAACTTCTGCGTGATGAGACCGGCAACCCAATTTCTGAGGTAACCCTGTTCAAACTGCCGCAAGCTGATGGCCAGGCGGTAGCGGGTGCAACGTTGATTGTCCCACTAGAAACCCTCCTGACAGCACAGTTGACGATGGCGGTCGATGGCAACAATGCGCGGCGCTATCCCTTTGCCTTCTGTAATCAAGCAGGCTGCATCGCACGGATCGGCTTCAGCCAGGCAGATATCTCGAATTTCAAATCTGGTAACGAGGCGAAAATCAGCATTGTGCCGGCTTTGGCACCTGATCAGACTGTGACGGTCTCTATGTCGCTGGCTGGTTTCACCAAGGCGTTTGACACTGCTGGAAGCGCTGGTGAATAACCACATCGCTTAAATGGGTTCGCCGTCCTTCTGCTGAGGGGCGGCGATTTTTTTGTCAAACACGTCTGAGCGCCAGAACCGCGTTCAAGCCCCCAAACGCAAACGCATTGGAAAGTGCGACATCCACTTTCGCCTCGCGGGCCTCGTTTGGCACCACATCCATGGCACATTCTGGATCTGCTTCTTCGTAGCCTATTGTGGGCGCAATGATCCCATCGCGCAGTGCCATGATACAGGCCAGAAGCTCCACGGCCCCTGTCCCACCGATCAAATGACCATGCATCGACTTGGTCGACGAAATCATCAGCTTGTCGGCATGGGGCCCAAACACATCGGCAACCGCGCTGCATTCAGTTTTGTCATTCGCAGCGGTGCCGGTACCGTGCGCGTTGATGTAGCCCACCTCTTCACGATCGAGTCTGGCATCCGCCAGTGCGCCGGAAATCGCGCGTGACGCGCCCTGTCGTGAGGGCATGACAATGTCGGCGGCATCTGACGTCATTGCAAAGCCGACAACTTCGGCGAGGATCTCCGCACCACGTGCCTTGGCATGATCCATTTCTTCAAAGACAAACACCCCCGCGCCCTCGCCCTGAACCATGCCATTGCGTGTCGCAGAAAACGGGCGGCATGCGTCTTTGGACATCACACGCAACCCTTCCCAGGCTTTGACGCCGCCAAAACACAACATGGATTCGGCCCCGCCCGTGATCATCACAGGAGACATTCCGTGGCGCACCATTTGAAAAGCTTGGGCCATGGCGTGGTTGGAACTTGCGCAGGCGGAAGCAACCGTGAAGCTCGGCCCCTTCAGATTGAATTCCATGCTAATGTGGCTTGCCGCCGCATTGTTCATCAACTTGGGAACGACAAACGGATGTACCCGATTTTTGCCGTCTTCGTATACGGTGCGATAGTTTTCATCGAGCGTCTGCATACCGCCGCCGGAGTTGCCAAACACAACACCAGATTTTGCAGATAACTCACCCGAAAACTCCAGACCGGATTGAGCCAGCGCTTCGCGCGCCGCAACCAGTGCAAATTGGGTGAAGCGGTCATAGAGCGACAATTGCTGCCGATTGAAGATGCCCTCAGGCTCAAATCCATGAACCTGCGCGCCGATTTTGACCCCAAGACGCTCCACATCACGCATTTCAAGCGCGCCAATACCACAGCGCCCTTCGCGCATGGATTTGAGAGTTTGTGGCACATCATGGCCCAAAGCGTTGATGGTACCGGCCCCAGTGATGACGACGCGTTTCATGTGCTTATTGCCTTACATATGAAGCGATCTGTGGCTTAGCTTTTGGCCAGCTTTTCGATGCCAGCAATGATTGTTGCCACGGAAGAGATATCAAAATCGCTCTTCTCAGGCTCATTTGCATTGAACGGGATCGAAATATCGAATGCTTCTTCGATTGCAAAGATGCTTTCAACAAGCCCAAGGCTATCAATGCCAAGGCTTTCCAGAGTGCTGTCCATTGAGATGTCTGAAGGATCAAGAACCGCTTGTTCGGCAATGATTTCAATGACTTTGTCTTTGATGTTCATTTTTCTTCCTTTCCCGAAGAGGTCGGGTTTTAGGACTTAGACCCCAGCTTCGAAACAGTTTTTTGAAGATCGGAAAATTGCTTTGCCAATCTCGGCAGCCGTCTCAAAGCTTTGTACATTTCCAGATTCATATCCATCTTAACCGCGGGGTAACCCAGCACGACTTGCCCCGGGGCAACTTTGCTCATGAGCTTGCTGCCACCCCCTGCGATCACGTTGTCACCAACGGTGGTGTTGTCTGTAACGCCAACTTGGCCGCCCATCACCACATTGTTGCCAATGCGCGTAGATCCCGCGATGCCAACCTGCCCAGCAAGCAGACAATCATCGCCAATGACCACATTGTGGGCAATGTGGACAAGGTTGTCGATTTTACATCCATTGCCGATTTTCGTGTCCCGGACCGTGCCATAATCCACGCAGGAATTGGCGCCGATTTCCACATCATTTCCGATGGTTACCGCACCTAGTGAATGTATGCGTGCCCAGGCCTGCTCTTTCACTTCGCCCTGATCGCCCAAAGACGCGCGTGCTTTTTCCACGCCGCTGGCCTCGGGTGTGACAAATGACATGCCATCTGCACCAATGCGCGCGCCAGGCTGGGCCCAGAAGCGATCACCAATGGTGACACGGGCGCCAATGGAGACATGATCGCGCAGCATCGCTGCGGTGCCGACCCGCGCATCCGCGCCAATGTGGCAGAATGGGCCAATCACACTGCCGGCACCGATCTGCGCGCGGGGCCCAACCACCGTGTACGGGCCGATTGTCACATCATCTGCAATGGTGGCGGTGTCATCAATACACGCTGTCGGGTGGATGCCGGCAGGATAACCCTGCCCCGGATCCATCATGCGCGACAGACCAGACATGGCGTATCGACCACGCTTTGCCGTAATGGCGGCTTCAAGCCCCATGGCTTCCCAGTCCGCCCCGTCCCAAAGCAGCGCAACCTTTGCCTGCCCCTGAGCCAGACCTTCGGCAAATTTCGGATTGGTCAAAAGCGCCAGATCTTGTGGGCCCGCCATGGCAGGTTCCGCAACCCGCTCGACAGTCAAACCGGTGTTGCCATGTGCCTCAGCATCAAGTGCCGCAGCAATCTCCTGAACCGTAAACGCCATGCCAAACCTCCGGATGATATCGGAGGCGTGTTTATCCTTGATAGGAGGTTAAGGCCACCCCTTCATTTTCCAGCGCTTTCCAGATTTTCCCATCCCGGCCATAGACATCGCGGCGAAATTGCACCGGACCTTTGGCCTCTGTGTAGGCGGTGCGGTAGATGATATGCACCGGAATATCCTGTTTCAGATCAACGTGAGTTTCCCGCCCGGTTTTAAGGCGAGACTGGAAAAAGGCCTTGGGATTGTCTTCCTGTTTGGCCAGCAAAGCATAGGCAAATTCAAAGGGCTGTTGCAGACGGATACATCCGTGGCTGTAGGCGCGCACTTCGCGTTTGAACAGCGCCTTTTGCGGGGTGTCGTGCAGATAGATATTGTGGCGGTTGGGGAACATGAATTTCACCAGCCCCAGCGCATTGCGGTTGCCCGGGGACTGTTTCATGTCAAACGGGAAGTTGCGCGTTGTGAACTGAGAAAAATCAACGGCGCTGCGATCCACAGTCTGACCCCGTCCGTTCACCAAACGCAGATAGCTTACCGCATTGGGGTTTTTCTTGAGCATCGGCAGATACTCTTTGGTGGCAATAGAGCGCGGCACATTCCAAGTCGGGTTGATCACCATGTGCTCCATGGTGTCAGAAAACTCCGGGCTGCGGCGATCGCTTTGGTTTTTGCCAACCACAGACCGAGTGCGGAAGGTCAGCTTGCCATCATCAATGATCTTGGCGGTGAAGTCCGTGAGGTTCACGAGAATTTCGCGCCCTTCGGTTTCCCGGTCCAGCCAGCGTTCGCGCTCCATGGCCACCATGATGGATTTCAGGCGCGTTTCGGCCGGTACGTTGATCTCTGTAATGGTGCCCTTGCCTGCCACACCATCGATTTCAAGGCCATGTGCCGTCTGAAAGGCGCGCACGGCGTTTTCGACATCGCTGTCAAAAGATGCGGTTGCAGAACGATCCATAAAGCCCATACGGATCAGACGATCTCGCAGCGCAATCACGGCATTGCCACGATCCCCCGACTCCAACTTTGCAACAGGAACCGTCGCGCCCCACCCTCCGTCAGAGATCAGACGCTGAAGCCGCAGCTTCTCTTTCATCAGGCGGGTGTATTCTGGTGTCTGAGGGGCCAGCCCGCGCAAGAACGCTTTCGGGTTTTCCGCAGCAAGGAAACTCTGCATCAGCTCCGTGCGGTCCCTGCGTGCAATCTCGCGCACGATCTCATCATCAATGCGCGAGGGCACCAACATGCCGGAGGTCAAATCGCGCGCATATTTCAAATAGGCTTTGCTCAGCGCTACCTCGACAAGGCCCAGATCGCGGGCACTGCGGGCGCTGGCCATCTGGGCAACCAACCCATCAACATCGTAGCGCGCAGCCGGGAGCGCATGGTCTTCAACGCGCGACAAAGCCGCAATCAGTGCTTTGCGTCGTGCTAAAAAAATTTCGCCCTGTCCGGTCCAAATCGGATCGAAGTCCGCGCCGCGATAGTAAGCCGCTATTGCGTCATCTCTGGCCGCTGTTTCAGCGACGGCCTGTTTGAACGCCGGAAAGGCCTGCGCCTCGGGTGTCAGCAGAGAAGCCGCAAGCACCGCCGCAGCAACAGACCCCAAAAGAGAGCGCGAAATACGAGGAGCGCGGAAACGTAGCAACATAAGAACTTCCAATAGTCAGGACCAAATCAAACGTAGAGTCTCTCCGTAGTCTGTGAACTGTCCAATCACAAGTTCGCCAAAGGGGGCACATATATCCAATTTGTTGCACCGGTGCAGCGACGCCACAGCGGTCAATTTCAACCGCTGGCCGATGCCTGGAAACTCTTTGTTCATCAATTAAGCAAAATTTTGCCTAAAACGTGCCCTCTGCAAGTCAACGCCAAAAAGAAACCTTGGTGAACAAAACCTGCTGTGCCATAAAAATCGCACATCTGAGGGGATGAGATGAAACAACAGCCACGTAACATCGTGGCGGCAGGTAAGCGACGGGACAGGCGCTGAAACTATGAACGAACCGAACGACGGCTCTTTGAGCATGACGCGGCGCGGCTTGCTGTGCGCGTTTGCGGCAACTGCAATGGCAGCGGCTCCGACATACTCCAACGCAGCAGGCTTTTTGCGTGGCGGTGGCGACATCCGCCGAATTCGCATGTATTCAGGCCGCACAGGCGAGCGCATCGACACAATTTACTGGGTCGAAGGCAAGTACATCAAAGAAGCGGTGAACGAGATCAACGCCTTCATGCGCGACTGGCGCACGAACGACGTGATCGGCATTGATACTCGCACAATCGACATTATGGCCGCAGCACATAATCTTATGGATACCAGCGATCCCTACATGCTGCTATCGGGGTACCGCAGCCCAAAAACCAACGCGATGCTGCGTTCCCGCTCGCGTGGCGTGGCGAAAAATTCCCTGCACATGAAAGGCCAGGCGGCAGATCTGCGTCTCTCGTCTCGTTCTGTCAGCCAAATGGCGCGTGCAGCAGCGGCGTGTCGAGCCGGTGGCGTTGGCCGCTACTCCGGTTCAAACTTCGTCCACATGGATTGCGGTCCTGTGCGTACTTGGGGCCGCTGAGGGACGCTGACAAACGCTTTGCGACCTGAGTTGCTGACAAAGACCTTCAAGTGAATGGCGCCCGATGTGGCGCCTTTTCTTTTATGTCACGTGTCTTTGCGGCCATCATAGCGCCATGCACCGTGCTGTGCCTTGAGCTCTTCTTCCCCTGGCAAAAGGGTGCCCAGCTTCACATTGCCTGCTGATTGCCCGTGAGCCGCCGGCGATGCTTGCGGCGCCTCCTGATCGTGAGGGCTCATCTCTGCCTCTCCTTCAGGCGCTGGTGTCCCGTTCGAAGGCAGGCTCTGATCACGCGGTGTGTCAGATTGCGCCTGCTGCACGTGTTCTTCAACCATCTGATCGCCGCCTTGGGCGCGTTGAACAAATGTGAGCGCCCCAAACGCAAGAACCGCCAAAGCAAAGGACAAGAGCAGATTCAGGCCTAAAAAGAGCAGCGCAACCAAGAAAACAACAACCGCCAGCACTATTCCAGTGACCGGCCTTCCATTCGCATTTTGCTCTGACATAACATTCCTCCTCGAAATGGCACACAGGCTACACCAGCCGTGCAGGATCCACCTACGCAAATCGTGCCTGTCCGCTGTTCACAACCATGCGTAGCGCCCCGCGCGCGGATCACCGCCCCGTTCGCGGTGTTCTTTTTCGCGGGTCCATAGAACGGGGTTCGCCGAGAGGTTTTGACGCTCTCTGAACAACGACCCCGGTAACCTGTAGCCGCACCCAATGCTGGATGCGGCTTTGAATGCTTATCAGAGTGTCACATCGATATCGGAATTGAGCAGAATTTCGTCAAAGACCGTGATCGTGGTCGCGCCGAATTCGATGATGGAGTTCCCGGATCCTGTGATCGTGAGCGTGAAGGCCGCATTGCCAAACAGTTCAATGCTGTCCACGCCTGACACAAAATCAAAGATCCGATCATCGCCGTCGTCCAGATCGAAGTGGAACTCATCGCCTCCCAGCGCACCGGCGGTTCTGTCCCCAGCGATATCGCCGAACATGACATCATTGCCATCCCCACCGGTTAGCGTATCAGCTCCCAGCCCACCATACAGCCGGTCATTGTCTGCCCCACCGTTCATCACATCCATACCCGTGCCGCCGTCAATCCGGTCTCGGTCACCTTCACCACTGAGCACATCATCGCCGTCGTCGCCAAAGAGCCTGTCATTGCCATCCCCTCCGTTGACAATGTCAGCCGCTGCGCCTGCGCGCACCAGATCATTGCCGCCCAGCGCGTCAAAGTTTTCGCGCGCCGCAGTGCCGATCAGGCGATCATTGCCCACCGTGCCCATCACATTCAAGCTGCCGACAGAAATTGTCACTGTGGCCTGCGCAGCAAGCCCGCTGGCCCCGGTGACCGTGTAGGTAAAGCTGTCGCTGCCAACAAACCCTGCGTTGGGCGTGTAAGTGATCGTGTCATCTGTTGTATCCAACGCGGTGCCATTGGTGTTGATACCCACGGCACCGTTTGACGCGGTCCCCACCGTGGCCAGACCAGGCAAACCACCAAGGCCATCATCATCATTGTTGAGAACATCGACAATAACAGCGGTATCCAGATCGGTTGTCGCGTGATCATCCTGCGCAGAGGGCGCAGGCAGAGGTGGCATCTGCGCCACATCGCTGGATGTCACATTCGCATTGAAGAATGTCACAACAGTCGTGCCGTAGGTCATCACAGTGTCGCCCGTTGACGCGTTGAAGGCAAAGCTTGCCACCCCACCATCCAGAAGCTGCACCCGGTCGATCCCCGCCGCGAAGTCAAACACCCGGTCAACACCGTCATCCATGTCAAAGGCAAAGAGATCCGCACCCATAGCGCCATCAAGACCAGAGCCTGTCAGATCGCCATAGAAGACATCATTGCCGTCGCCGCCATTCAGGGTGTCATTGCCCTGACCACCGGTCAGACGGTCATCGCCCTGATCACCGATCAACTCATCATCACCGTCTCCACCGGTGAGCTTGTCGTTGTCTGCGCCGCCATCAAGGATGTCGTTTTCTTCCTTGCCGACCAATGTGTCGTTGCCCGCAAGACCGCTGATCTGATCCGCCTGTGGCGTGCCCACCAGACGGTCATTGCCAGCGGTCCCGACAATGCCCGGTAGATTTGGCGTGACCGTCACCATGATCGTGCCAACATCTGTCGTCGTCCCATCAGAGATTTCATAGGTGATGGTGTCCATCCCGGTGAAACCTGCCGTTGGCTGATAGAGGATCCGATCGTCAGAGGTATCAAGCGGCGTGCCGCGGTCATCCACACTCAACGTCAGCGCATTCAGCGCACTGAGTGAGACAATCGAGAGGGTGTCGCCTTCAGCATCCGAAGCCAGCGCAAGCACGTCGATGGTGGTCGACGTATCTTGCAGCAGGCTCGCAGTTGTGTCCGCTGCCACCGGCGCATCATTCACTCCGTTTATTGTGACAGTGGCTGTCGCTGTACTGGTGCCGCCGTTGCCGTCATCAATGGTGTAGGTGAAGCTGTCGGTATCAGTATCACCTGCGCCGAGACTCTCAAACTGGCCGTTTGGATCATAGTCAAACGTGCCATCCGCATTGAGGGTCAGCAGAGCACCAGACGCCAGAGCGATCTGCACACCCACGCTGGCGGCCATGCCATTCACCGCAGAGACAGAGAAGCTGTCCGTCGCATCGACATCGCTGTCAGCACCACTGCCATTATCGGCAAACACAGTGCCCTGTACAGCGGTGTCCTCATCCGTGCTGATCGCATCATCCGCAGCAACTGGCGCATCGTTTACACCATCAATGGTGATGGTCGCCGTGGCAGTGTCTGTGCCGCCTTGCCCATCACTGATGGTGTAGGTGAAGCTATCACTGTCGCTTTCACCCACCGCAAGGCTCTCAAACTGACCATTGGGGTCATAGTCAAAGGTGCCATCGCTGTTCAGCGTCAGAAGCGCACCAGACGGCAGCGTGATCTGCGTGCCAACACTGGCCCCCTGCCCGTTCACCTCGGTGACGGTCAGAACAGTACCGGCATCAACATCGCTGTCCGCGCCATTGCCATTGTCGTTTAGGACATTGCCCTGCAACAGCGTGTCTTCGTCCGTGCTCAGACTGTCATCCGCGGCCTCTGGTGCATCATTCACACCCGCCACATTGATCGTCACTGTTGCCGTGTCGCTGCCACCCTGGCCATCGCTCACATCATAGCTGACCGTGAACATCGCCGCATCGCCCAGCGCAAGCGCTTCAAAATCACCCGCTGGGTCATAGGTGCCAGTGCCATCCGTTGCCACAGTCAGCGTGCCGCCTTCGGGCAAGGCAGTCGCCACACCAAACGGGATAATCGCCCCGCCACTGTCGCGCACCTCAGTCAGAGTGAGCGTGCCGCCATCGCTGTCACTGTCATTGCTCAACAACGCGACCGGGGCAGAATTGTCCTCATCAGTGTTGATCGTGTCATTCACAGCGTTTGGTGGCACATTGCCCGGCCCCGCCACTGTGATGGTCAGACGCGCGGTATCCGTCCCCCCGTTGCCATCAGAGATCGTGTAATCAATCTCCACCGGTCCAGAGAAGCCCGCATTCGGCGTGAACTGAATGCGGTCATCCGCCAAAAGCACAGCCGTGCCCGCGCCTTCGCTCACCAAAAGGATGCCTGTCACATCCGGCGTGCCATCACTGGTGTCCACATCTGTGTCATTTGCCAGCACATCCACAGTGATCTGTGTCTGGAACGGCGTTGTGACACTGTCATCGTTTGCAACAGGTGCATCATTCACCCCGTCAATGGTGACAGTTGCGGTGGCGGTATCTGTGCCTCCGTTGCCGTCATCAATGGTGTAAGTGAAGCTGTCAGTGTCACTCTCTCCCACTGCAAGGCTTTCAAACTGACCATTGGGGTCATAGGAGAAAGTGCCATCGCTGTTCAACGTCAACAGCGCGCCAGAGGGAAGCGTGATCTGAGTGCCCACATCGCCCGCATTGCCGTTCACTTCCGACACAACAAAGCTGTCGCTTGCATCCACATCGCTGTCTGCACCACTGCCATTATCGGCAAAGACATCTCCAAGAACCAGATTGTCCTCATCTGTGGAAATCGCATCATCCGCCGCAACCGGTGCATCATTCACACCGTTGATCGTGACAGTTGCTGTCGCCGTATCTGTGCCGCCATTGCCATCATCAATGGTGTACGTGAAGCTGTCAGTGTCACTCTCTCCCACAGCGAGGCTTTCAAACTGGCCATTTGGATCATAGTCAAATGTGCCATCGCTGTTGAGCGTCAGAAGCGCGCCTGAGGGGAGCGTGATCTGGGTGCCCACATCGCCCGCATTGCCGTTCACCTCTGTGACAGAGAAGGTATCCGCCCCGTCAACGTCGCTATCAACACCACTGCCATTGTCGGTAAAGACATCGCCTTGCACCGCATTGTCTTCGTCGGTCGTGATCGCATCATCCGCCGCCACCGGCGCGTCGTTCACACCGTTGATGGTGATGCCGACCGTTGCGCTATCTGTGCCACCATTGCCGTCGCTGATGGTGTAGGTGAAGCTGTCCGCCCCGGTCTGACCCACAGACAGCGTTTCAAACGCGCCGTTTGGATCATAGTCAAAGGTGCCATCCGCATTCACCGTCAACAGCGCACCAGAGCTGAGCGTGGTCTGGCTGCCCACATTGGCCGCGACCCCGTTCACTTCGCTGATGGTCAGCGTGTCACTGCTATCAACGTCGCTGTCCGCGCCGCTGCCATTGTCCGCAAACAGATCACCAAGCAATGCGCTGTCTTCGTCAGTCGTAAGACTGTCATCCACCGCATCTGGCGCATCATTCACGCCGTTGATTGTGATGGTCACCGTTTCAGTGTCCGTGCCCCCGTTGCCATCACTCACGGTGTAGGTGAAGCTGTCGGTCGCACTCTCCCCAACGGCGAGGCTCTCAAATTGACTGTTGGGATCATAGTCAAAGGTGCCATCGCCATTGTTGGTGACTGACCCAGTTGTCCCTGTGGTGTCGAAACTGCTCACTGTGAGCGTATCGGTTACATTCGGGTCACTGTCATTGGCCAGAACAGAGGCCGTGGCGAAGGCCGTGTCCTCATCGGTTGCAAAACCAACCCCGCTGTCAGGTTGCGCCACAGGCGGCTGGTTGTTGCCGCCAATGGTCACGGTCACCGTGGCGGTATCTGTGCCGCCATTGCCATCGCTGATGGTGTAGTCAAACGTGTCTGTTGCAGACTGCGTGGCACCCAGCCCCGCAAAGGCACCGTTCTGATCATAGCTGAACGTGCCATCATTGTTGAGCGTCAGCAGCGCGCCGGAGGTCAGCGTAATCTGCGTACCCACATCCCCAGACTGTCCATTGACCGCAATCACGCCAAAGCTGTCGAGCTGATCCGGGTCACTGTCCGGCCCATTGCCGTTGTCATCAAACACATTGCCATTCAGCGCCGCGCCCACCGCAACCGAAAGCCCATCATCCACCGCATCCGGCGCATCATTCACGCCCGCGATGTTGATCTGAACATTGCCCGTGTCTGTGCCGCCATTGCCATCGTCGATGGTGTACGTGAAGGTCTCAGTCCCAGTCTGGCCCGCAGACAGGGAATTGAACACCCCATTCAGATCATAGCTGGCAGAACCATCTGCATTCACGGTGAGCAAAGCACCAGACCCCAATGTGATCTGCGTGCCCACATTCGCGGATTGGCCATTCACTTCGGTGATGGTGAACAGATCTCCGGCATCTATGTCAGAGTCGACGCCACCGCCGTTGTTGATGAAGAGATCCAATCCAGGGATCAATCCGCTGTCTTCATTGGTGTTGAAGGTGTCATCGCCCGTCACAGGCGCGTCATTCACACCGGTGATGAAAACAGTGGCCGTGCTGCTGCCCGTGCCACCACGCCCATCGCTCACGGTGTAGTTGAAGGTGTCAATGGCGCTGTCACCTGAAGCGAGGGTTTCAAATTGGTCGTTCGGATCATAGTCAAAGCTGCCGTCAGGATTGAGCGTCAGCAAGGCACCTGAGGGGAGCGTGATCTGGCTACCCACATCGCCGGACTCTCCATTGACCGCGCTGACCGTCAGCGTATCGCCATCCGCATCGGAGTCATTGTCCAGCACATTGCCGCTGACAGAGTGGTCTTCATTCGTGGTCGCGTTGTCCGCAATCGCAATCGGCTGGTCGTCATTGCCGTTGATCGTAATGGTGACACTCGCTGTGTCCGTCGCCCCGCTGCCATCCTGTATCGTATAGGTGAAAACCTCATCGGTAGACTGGCCCACAGTGAGCGTCTGATAGGCACCATTGGTGTCAAAGGTGAAAGTGCCGGAGCCATTCACCGTCAGCAGCGCACCAGAGGAGAGCGTGATCTGCTGCCCAGCGAGGTAATCCATCCCCCCCAGACTGATCAGAGAGACAAACGGAATATCACCTGTGTCTGGGTCAAGATCCGGCCCATTGCCATTGTCGACCGTCAGATCCCCGAGCAGGATCGCATCTTCCCCAACCGTGAGCTGATCATCCTGAGCAACCGGCGCATCGTTCACCCCGTTGACAGTGATGGTCAGCTGCCCAGTGTCGCTGCCACCATTGTCGTCGGTTACAGTGTAGCCAATAGAGTCAACCCCTGTCTGCCCAGCGCGCAAACTGTTGAATGCACTGCCCGGATCATAGGTGTAGGTGCCATCGGAGCTGATGACAAAAGTGCCGCCACCTGATCCGGTCACAGATGTGCCCGGTGCAAGGCTTGAGCCATCCACCTCCGACACCCGCAGTGTATCGGAGGTATCCGCATCGCTGTCATTGTCGAGCACCGAAGCGCCCATGGAGCTCAGCGGGGTATCCTCATCGGTGATGTTTGTATCATTGCCCGCAACAGGTGCGTCATTCACCCCTGCAATGGTGATCGTCGCGGTGGCTGTATCGGTGCCGCCGGTGCCATCACTGATTGTATAGGTGAAACTCTCTGTGGCGTCTTCACCGACAGCAAGGTCTTCATACCCCCCGTTCGGGTTGAACGTATAAGCACCAGTTGACTGCACGGTCACCGTGCCGCCACCTGAAAGAGCAATGACGTTGCCGACATTTGCGGCATTGCCATTCACCTCAGTCACCGTCAGCGGATCGCTATTTGGGTCGCTGTCAGCCCCATTGCCATTGTCCGCCAGAACAGAGCCGTTGCTGATCGTGTCCTCATCCGCAGACAGGCTGTCATCCTGTGCCACAGGCGGTTGGATGGTGCTCAGAATATTGAGCGTGACCGTGGCCGTATCCGTGCCGCCACGTCCGTCACTCAGGGTGTAGTCAAACGTGTCTGTGCCACCTGCTGGGAACTGACCATTGGAGTCATAGGTGAAGGTGCCATCGCTGTTGAGCGTCAGCAGCGCGCCGGAACTCAGCGTGACCTGAACACCAATGTCAGCGGCCTCTCCGTCAAGCGCGGTTACCGTCAGCGTGTTTGAGGCGTCGACATCGCTGTCTGCACCATTGCCATTGTCATCCAGCACATTGCCATTTGTCGTCGTTGTGTCGCTGGCCGCAATGGCATCATCTTGCGCTGTCGGGTCGTCGTTTTGCCCATCAATCGAGATGGTCACCGTTGCCGTGTCACTCAGCCCGCCATCATCAGTGATGGTATAGGTGAAACTGTCAGACGCATTCTGGAAGTCCGGCAGGCTCTCAAACTGGCCGTTGGGATCATAGATAAAGTCTCCCCCCGCGGTGAAGGTCAGGATTGCACCAGAGGGCAGCGTTATTGGGTTGTTGAAGTTGGCATCGCTGCTGTCCACACCGGCCACATTGGTCACGGTTATTGGATCACCGCCCGGATCGCTGTCATTGCCCAGCGGATCCGCCAGCGTGGTCGCGCCGTCATCTTCGCTGACAAACCGAGTGTCATTAACCGCATTTGGTGCCGCATTCTCAACCGTCACCGTGAAGGTGTCCGTTTCCATCGAATTGGCGGCGCCTGCGCCATCATCCACCATCACGGTGACGGTATACGTCCCTTCCGCCGCATAGGCATTGCTGATTGAGGGAGACAACAGATCGCTGTTGAAACTGGCCATGTTGCCATCACCAAAATCAACCGTATAGCTGCGCGTCTGCACATCTGGATCCGTGAGCGTCAGCGTGCGATTGAGAGATGCCCCCTCTGCCAGCGTGATATCCGCCCCGGCTTCAAGCCCCGGCGCGTCGTTCACGGGATTGACGGTGATGTTTGCCGCCACCGATGGATCCGTGGAAAACGCCAGACCGTCAGAGCCCGTCCAGAGGAAGCTATCAGAGCCGTTGTAGTCCTGATTGCCCGTATAGACGAGGTTGCCAGCCAACAGATCGGCCCGACTGATCTCCTGACCAGCTGTTACCGGCGTGCCATTCAGCGCCAGAGTGCCGTTTGTTGGGAAGGTATCAATGCGGATCGCCTGTAATGTGTTGCCATCAGGATCGCTGAAGCCCGCATCAAACACGGCCGCATCCAGAACAATGGCCGTGTCCTCATCCCCGCTTGCCGAGACAGGCGAAATCGATGGGGTGTCATTGCCATAAACCTGGATCATGACAGACCCGTTCCAGCCCACAATAAAGCCGCCACCGGGCAGACCTTCGACTGCTGGCTGGTTCTGCGTGCCACTGGTGGTAGTGTTCACAAGGAACTGGCTGTCCACCCGCGCGCCATCTGCACTGTATTGCTGCGCAAAGACGCCCTGCCCGCTGCCATCCGTGCCATTGTTGTCCGTCCAGGCAATCACAAACCCGCCTGTATCAAGGGACGCGACAACAGGATCAAATTGCCCGCCAATGCGCTGGTCGTTCACGCGGAATTCCTCGACAACAGTGGTTCCATCCGGCGCAATCACAGTGGCGAACACCCCGTCGCCACTCAGATCGGCAACGTTATCTGTCCAAACAGCCACCACATTGCCATTGTCGAGCACCGTCAGCTCAACATCAGTCTGGTTTGACAGGGTGCTTGTGTTGATCCGGAATTCGCCGCCAACGGCAGCGCCGCTGGCATCATAGCGCTGGGCAAACACGCCAAAGCCATCCACATCCCCAGTCGAAGACTCCCAAGCGATCAAAAACCCACCGTCGTTCAGCGCGGTGACGGACGGATCATCCTGTGTCGACGCGGTGTTGGTATTGACCACAAACTGCGCTCCAAAAGCGGTGCCGTCGCTGTTAAACACGCGCGCAAGCACACCAAAGCCGTTGCCGTCGCCCGCGCCGCCGCTGGATCCGCTGTCCCATGTGACAACAAACTTGTCATCACTCAGTACGGTGATGGCGGGGCTGTCTTGATCAAAGGTTGTACCGGTATTGGCGACCGTCTCACCACCAGCCGGGGTGCCATCTTCGTTAAACCTCTGGAACACAATGCCTTGGCTGCTGCCATCCAAAGAGTCGTCAGTCCAGACAGCCACCCAGCTGCCATCAGAGAAGGCCGCAAGTTGAGGCTCAAACTGATCCTGCGTTGTGGTGGTGTTCAGGCGGAATTCATCGGACTGACCGCTGGCAAGCCCGGACCCGTCGCGCGCAAGTTTATTGCCCTGAACATCAAACCGCTGCGCATAGATGCCATCGCCAGCGCCATCGGTTGGATTGAGCTCATAGACCGCTATGAAATCACCACCTGTGCCGGGCAGCTGAACCAGCTCAATGTTGTCCGCATCATCGAGTGCATCATTCACGGTCACCTCGCCACCGCGAGGCTGAGCGGCATCTGGCGTCGGAGTGATGCTCACCGTCACCACAACAGGCTCTGATGCGCCCCCGTCCCCATCTGTCACCTGAATGCGCAAGACGCGCTCTGGCAGCGGATCATCAGAGATGTTGCGATAAGTGAGGTTTTCGACCAGCAACTCCACGATCGCAGCCGTTGCTGCTGTGTTCAGGCTCAACTCAAAGGCACGGCCGTCCTGCCCATCCTGCACAATGGTCGCAACCGGTGTGCCATCCACCGACACAGTGGTGCCTGAAATCGTGATCTGGCTGCCCTGACGCAGGCCAAGCTGATCTTGTGTCAAATCATCAGGCGCATTGATCTGGTCGATCAATGGTGCAGAAGACACCACCTGTGACACAAGGATAGAGCCGCCATCAAAATCAGCGCTGTCCGGATCAGACACAGCCGCAGCGCCATTTGCGTCGATCAACTGTGGGATCCCATTCACCGTATTTTCGTCATAGGTGACGGTTTCGTTGATCCCTTCCAGAACCGGCGCTCCACCGATCGAGAAATCGGCTGGATCGCCCAGAATTTGATGGAAGATCCCATCGCCACTGCCATCGCCCTCAGCCCCCGCAGCATTGGAGGAAAAGGAGACGACAAAATTGCCATTCGCCAGCGCGGCCACAGCAGAGTCGCCTTGGGTGTTTGAGAACGCCGAATTGACTTGCAACGCGCCATCCACACGATGTCCGTTGGCGTCATACTGCTGCGCAAACACGCCTTGCCCGTTGCCGTCAGTGCCGCTGTTGTCTGTGAAGGTCACAACGAAGCCACCACCGGTCAGGCCGACAACATCGGAGTCAAACTGAGAACTGTCCACAACTTCGTTGACTAGGAAGTTGTCCCCAACAGGGTTACCTGCCCCATCAAACCGCTGGGCATAAACGCCCAAGTTAAACGTCGCTGCGCCATCATCTCCACCTGAGGAGGTGTAGGTGACAACATAGCCGCCATCTTCCGTTGCTGCGATGCGGCTGTCGGACTGGGTAGAGCGCACATTTTGCGTGTTGACCTGAATAGGCCCACCCACTTGGCTGCCATCTGCGGCAAACCGCTGAACAAACACGCCTTCAGCAGAGGCCAACGTGCCGGTTTCCAAGCCGTTTGACGTGAAAGACACCATAAAGGTGCCATCACTTTGAACAGCAACATCGGCATCAAATGCGCTCTCGCCCCCGATTGGGGAAATGATGCTGGGCAGGCCATCGGTGCCGCCCTGATCATTGTAGCGCTGCACAACGATATTGGTCTGAAAGGCTGCGCTCTCATTGCGCGCCTCATAGACCTGCACAAAATCACCGTCCCCAAAGGCATCCAGCGCAACGCGGGTGTCAGCGCTTGTGAAGACATCCCCAACGTCAGGCGCCGCAACTTCCCCGCCAACTTTTGCACCGTTGGCGTCATAGACCTGAGTGACAATCTCGGCCGTGCCTGAAAGCATGTTCAGGCGCGAACTGTCATCGCGCCAACTGACGGCAAACCCACCTGTGGAAAGCCCCACAACTTCTGCAAATGTCTGACCACCTTGAGCGTTGGTGTTGACCTGGAATTCGCCCCCCACAGGCGCACCTGTGCTGTCGTAGCGCTGCGCGAACACACCGGTGTTGTTGTCCCCGGTGGCGTCCTGGTTGGTGGACGTCCAGACAATAACATAGCCACCGTCTGCCAGCTCGGCGACATGGCTCATAGACTGTGACCCGGTGGTGAAGGAGTTTGTCTGCACCTCTGTGCCGACACGTTCCGCGCCATCTTGCTGTGGTGTGATGGTCACTTCCAGTGTCTCGCGCGCAGACCCGCCATCGCCATCATTGACGGTGATGGAAATCAGTCGCGCTGTTTCAGGATCATCAGAGTCATTGGCGTAGGTCGCGTTGCGGATCAGAGTCTGCAACCGATCCGGGGTCGCATCGGCGTTGAGCGTGACCACCAAATCAGCGCCATCTGCGCCATCAGACACAAGTGTGCCGATCGCGGTGCCATCAACCGAAACCGTTGTGCCCGCGATGGACACCGCGCCGCTTAGATCAAAGGACAAGTGATCCTGCGTCAGATCATCGGGTGCCGCAAACTGTGGCTGCCCCGTGTCATTCAGCACCATGCCGATGATCAGTTCGCCACCATCAAAATTGGCACTGTCAAAATCACCAAGTCCAAGTGTCGGGGCAAAAATTTGACCGCCAGCGTTTACGTCTGCTTCGTCAAAACTCACATCGCTCAGGCTGTTCAGAATTGGGTTTCCCGCCCCCGGCACAGACGCTGAGGCCTCAAAGAGCCGCTGGAAGACGCCGGTTCCGCTGCCGTCTCCGTCAGACCCGCTTGCGGCCGAGACCCAAACTGCGGTGAAGCCCCCCCCCGGCAGAGAGACCAGCGCAACTTGATTTTGCGAACCGCTGGTTTGTTCATTCACAAGGAAACTGCCATCCACACGGCTGCCATCTGCGGCATAGACCTGGGCGCGCACAGCTTCGCCAGAACCATCCGACCCGCTGAAATCGCTGAACGCAACAACCCAGCCGCCCCCATCAAGGGCAACCACATCAGGGACTGTTTGCCACGAAGAGGTGACATCATTCACGAGCACTTCACCGCCAACCGGATTGCCATCCACGTCAAAGCGTTGCTGATAAATCGCGTCTCCGTTGCCATCGCCCGCGAAGTTTTCATAGACCACAACAAAGCCGCCGTCAGACAAGGCCGCTACTTTTGCCATCTCCTGTCGATTAACGACATTGGTGTTCACTTGGAATTCCGTGCCAACCGGCGTGCCATCCGCCTCAAACAGGCGCGCAAACACGCCGTTGTCGTCTCCGTCTCCTGCAGATGCAGACGTCGCCGACGTCCAGGTCACGACAATGCGGCCACCTGTCAGAATGGTTACGGCAGCATCGTCTTGCGTGCTTGAGGTTTCTGTATTGACCTGCACAGAGGCGCCAAGCGCCGTGCCACTGTCATCAAAACGCCGCATGAAGATACCAGTCCCACTGCCATCCGCGCCGCTGTCGTCACTGTAGAGCGCAATGATTGTCCCGTCAGAGGCTGCAGCAAACGCCGCATCCCGCTGCGAGGAACTGACCACATCATTCACCAGGAACGTCGCCCCCTGTGGGGCACCGGTGTGATCATAAATCTGTGCAAACACACCGGTGTTGTTTTCTCCAACACCGACACCGGCCGGGTGGGCACCACTGCCGTCCGTCCAGCCGACGACAAACCCGCCAGTGGGCAGCCCGGTAACGGTTGGCTCAGATTGCGAAGACTCCGTATGCGTGTTCACCAGGAACTCACTGCCCTGTGGTGTTCCCTCCAGATCATAGATTTGGCCAAAAATCCCGGTAGAGGAATCCTGTGTTCTATCTTGATTGCTACTATCCCAGACCACCACATAGCCGATCTGAACGCCGCTGGCGTCAAATATGGCCGAGGTCGCCGGATCGATTTGGTTGGAGGGCGTGAATGTATTGACCTGTTCTTCGCCGCTCGTGGCCGACAGCGTCAGATCCTCGTCTGCCGTCACGGTGACGGTGATGATATTGTTGCCAGAGGAGCCACCATCGCCATCCAGCAGCTGAACACTGAACTGCCGTACGGCCTCCGGATCATCAGAAACGTTGGCATAGCCCAGCTGTGCCAGAACAGCCTCCACCGCCTCCGGTGTCGCGCCAACGCCGCTCAGAGAAATCTCCAAAGGCGCGCCGTCAACGCCGTCCTGAACGATCGTGCCGATCGCGGTGCCGTCAACAGACACTGTGTTGCCTGCAAGCGTGACGCCATTCCCCTGAACAATGCTCAGTTGATCCTCAAAGGCGCCCTCACTTGCACCACGCTGTGTTTCGTTCCCGTCCTGATCACCAACAAGGCGCTGCACAAGCAAGGTGCCACCGTCTAAATCAACACTGTCCGCATCCGTGATCGACAGAGCGCCGTCTTGATTCAAAAGCTGCGGCGCGGCATTCACGGTGTTTTCGCCAAAGGTCACCGAGTCTTCAAATCCTTCGATGACGGGCGCCCCTGCGCCAGCAGGCACCGCGGCCGCATCCAGAATGGTCTGGAACACGCCGCTGCCAGAGCCATCCCCAGCTTCACCAGAGGTAACAGAGCGCCAGACCGTCACAATGCCGCCATTGTTCAACAGGGCAAGATCAGGTTGATCCTGTGTGCTTGAGGTCTGTTGATTGATCACAAACATCGGGCCATCACGCGAGCCATCCGCATTAAACCGCTGGCCAAGAACGCCCTCGCCACTGCCATCAGCAGCCCCGAAATCGTTGATCGCAACAATGAACCCACCGTTCGGCGTGCCAACCACAACCGGATCCCATTGATCAGAACTGGTAAAGGTGTTCACTTGGAATTCCGCGCCCTGCGGTGTGCCATCCACATCATAAATGCGGGCAAAAATACCGGAACTGCTTGTGTCTGGGCTCGTGAAAACAACAACAAACCCGCCATTTGGCAGTGCCGCGCTTGGCGCAAGAAAGGCAATATCTGGCTGCAGTTGATTGCCCGTTGTGACCGTATTGATCTGCACTTCGGCCCCGGCTGGCGCAAGCGCTGTGCCGTCAAAGGTCACCAGGTTGCCATTTGTGTCCACACGTTGGGCGAAAACACCATTGCTGTTTGCATCCGGTCCTTCCCAGACAACCATCACATCTGTGGACCCTGGCAGTTCGGTCACTTGTGGTCTGTTCTGGTTGCCAGATGTGGTCTGATTTATCTGGAATTCCCCTGCCTCAGGTGTGCCCGTTGCATCAAACGTGCGGCCAAAAATTCCGTTCGAGCTGCCATCGCCCGCACCTGCAGAGGATGCTGAGGACCAGACAACCATGAAGCGCCCGGCGCCAAGATCCACAATTTCTGACTGCGTCTGTGTTGAAGAGGTCTGTTCATTTACCTGAAAGCTGCCGCCAAGCGGTGTGCCATCATTATCGAACACTTGGCCAAAGATACCTTGTCCGGACCCGTCAGCACCGCTGCTATCACGCCAGGTGACGACAAAGGTGTCATTGGACAACCCTTCGACGCGGGCCTGCCGCTGCGCGTTTCCTGGCAGGTCATTGACCTGAAACTCCGCCCCCAGCTCCTGCCCTTGTGCATTGTAACGCTGCGCAAAAATACCGTCGCTGCTCGGCGCATCCTGATTGTTGGACACCCAGGTCACGACATAGGAGCCATCACTGAGTTCAGCGACACGCGGCGAAAACTGCCCCCCTTCGCTAAAGCTGTTGACCTGAGTTTCCTCAGTCGCGCTGTCGGCGACAACAACCAGATCACGCACAAGAGCCTGAGAAGACCTCAGGAAGCTGTTCTGAGACCCATTACCGTTGTTCACAGTGAGATCAAAACCAAGTGTCGTGTTGTTCAGATTACTCGTAATCTCAAACGTCAGCGCCTCAACCAGCGCCTCGACCGATTCAGCCGTAGCCGACGCATTCAAATTGATACGCAGCGCTGCGCCATTAACGCCGTCTTGACTGCCATCAACAGTCCCAATGGCAGTTCCTTCATAGCTGACAGTCGTGCCGCTCAGCCCGATCTCTCCTGCTCCAGTGCCTTGATCCTGAACGGAAATTTGTTTTCCGCCTGTGGAGTTGAATACCTCCTGAACCTGCACAAAGCCGCCATCAAAGCCGACGCCCGCGTTGTCATCCAAATCAATGTCAGCGTCGATCAGTTGCGGCGTGTTCAAGAAGTCGGACTCAAAGACGATCTCGCGGTCACGCCCCCCCCTCTGCGACTCTGGGCGCAGGAAATCGTCAACGACGATGTTGGGGAGTGTCGTGGCGCTGGTGGTGATGTTGACGAATACAGAGTCAGGCTGCGTTTGCCGCCCGCTTGCATCTGTAATCGTGATCCCGATGCCACGTTCCGTGAACTGAACATTCGCAGCGCTGTCAGTGGATTCATAAGAAATCCGTTCCACCAGTGCCTTGATCGCTGCATCGGTGGCATTGGCGTTGAAGTTGATCAACAGCCCATTGCCGTTGGCCCCATCAAGCGTGCCATCAATCGTGCCAATCACCAAACCGTCAAAGCTCAGATCATTGGAGCTGAGGGATATCACCGCATCGGTTGCGATACTGAGCTGATCAAAGGCAGTTTCGCCCTCAGTGTAGTAAAGCTCAAGAGATCCGCCCGCAAACCCGCCACTTGTCGGGCCTTCAAACGCAACCTGATCATCCAGTATAAGGCTTCCGCTGGTCACATCCGTTGCGTTGACGGTCAGCGCGCGTTCAAAATCGCTGAGCTTCGGTCCATTTTGAACCGTTGCAACCTCTGTGAATGTGCGCATCTGAATAGAGTTGCTGCTGCCATCGCCAGCCGCATTGCTGGTGGGAGAGGTCCAAACCGCAGCAAAACCGGTGCCAAAGCTTGTGACGCTTGGAGCCGTCTGGGTGCTGTCGATCAGTTCATTGACTTGGAATTCCCCATCCACACGCGTGCCACTGGCATCAAAACGTTGTGCAACGATCCCGGTGCTGGACCCATCCTGACCGTCTGAATCCCAACTGACAAGGAACCCTCCATCCGCAAGCGCCGTGACATCCGCCATGTCCTGTGCGTTGATTGTTGTGACATTCACGCGGAATTCAGAGCCCAAGGGCGTTCCGCTGTTGTCAAAGCGCTGGCCAAACACACCGTTTGAGCCACCATCAAGGCCATCGCTGTCCGTCCAGACGACAACAAAGCCACCCCCGATCAGCCCTACAACAGACGCGTCAAACTGGCTGCCTGTCGTTGAGGTATTGACCTGCACATCCGCACCAAGGGCTGCACCAGACGCATCAAACACACGCAAGAACAGGCCAGCACCATTGCCATCCCCGTCATTGGCCGTGTTTGGCGCGGTGAACACAATCACATGACCTGCGTTGCTCGCGCCATTCACAAGCGTCGCCACAGCTGGATCGGATTGATCTCCCTCCGTGTTGTCCACATTGACCGTGATCTCTGCCCCAACCGTGTTGGCGGTGGCATCAAAGCGCTGGCTCAGAATGGCGTCTTGATTGCCATCCCCATTGTCGGAGCGATAGGTGACAACAAAGCCCCCATCCACAAATGCTGAAATGGCGGGTTCAAACTGCGTGCCAGCTGTGGCGGTGTTTACAACGAACTCTCCCCCCTGCGCCACACCGCTGGCATCGAACCGTTGCCCGATAATGCCGCTATCAAAACTACCAGGCGCGTCTTGGTTGTTGCCAACCCAAACCACCGTAAAACCACCGTCCGCCGTGGCGGCCACTGCTGGGCGTGATTGCGAGCCTGCAGTCGTAGAGTTCACAGCAATTTCATTGCCGATCGGCGCACCATTGGCATCATAGAGCTGGGCAAAAACGCCTTGACTGCCATCCAGGTTGTCTTGGCCGGACGACTCCCAAACCACAACGACGCCACCGCCTGTCAGCTCTGCCACATCGGCAGAGGATTGACTGTTCTCTGTATGCGCGTTCACCCGCTCTTCCCGGTTGCCGACCAACGGCAGGTCCGTATCTTGCGAGACCGTCACATTGATAAACTGTGTTTGCGCAGATGCGCCATCACCGTCTGACAGGTCCACACTCAGGCGCCGCACCGGCGCGGGTGCGCTGGAAGTGTTTGAATAGGCAATATTGCCCAGTACCGCCTCAACCGCTTCGACAGAGGCATCGCTGTTGAACGTGATTGAGAAACTGTTTCCGACGCTTGTGACCGTGCCCACAACCGTGCCGCCCACCGATACCGTGCCACCAATAGAATAGGCGCTCAAAGTCACATTGCCGTTGCCGACATCGCCGTTCACAAGACCAACAAGATCCTGCGCTTCCCCGGACTCTCCCCCCAATTGCGCAATCTGATTGAAGGTTTCATCCACCTCAACGGTCAAGACACCGCCATCAAAGTCAGGAGAATCAAGATCGCCAAGGGCAACGGTCGCATCGGCATCCAGACGCAGGAAGCCTCCGTTTACGTCATCCTCGGAAAAGGCTGCATCCGTGGTCATCCCCTGGATCAACGGTGCTTCGGAGGGCGTGAAATCCGCTGGATCGCCGAAAATCTGTTGGTAAACAGACGTTCCTGATCCATCACCCTGCGTGCCAGAGTTTACAAAATTCGTGAATGTGGCGACAAAGTTGCCACTCGGCAAAGCGGCCAACTCTGGCTGACCCTGAGAGCTTAACGTAATTTCGTCATTGATCACAAATTGACTGTCGATCCGCTCTCCGGCTGCGGAATACAGCTGCCCCACAACCGAGGCCCCACTGCCATCAAGACTGTTTGAGTTGTCCGTCCAGGCCACAACAAACCGGCCATCTGTGAGGCCGATCACATCCGGCGCAACTTGCGAGCCAGACGTGACTTCATTCACAATAAAGCTGTTGCCGACAGGCACCCCGTTCGCATCAAAGCGCTGGGCCTCAATCCCCACACCAGATCCATCGCGCCCCTGATTGTCTTGCCAGGCAACCACAAAACCACCACCAGCCAGCGCCGTGATAGAGGCAACTGTGCCACTGTCTTCGATCTGCAAGTCCGCAACCGCCTGCGTGCCATCTGGGTTCAAGAAACGCACATAAATGTCATCGCCATTGTCAAAATAGGTGAAGCCAATCAAACCGGACGCATTTATTGCAATTTCTGGGCTGTTCTGGGTGCCAGATGTGACTCCATTCGCTACGATTTCCCCACCAACCGGCGTGCCATCCGTCTCAAAACGGCGCAACAACAAGCTGTCGCCTGATCCGTCTCCGCTGTCAGAGAAATAGGCGACCACATAGCCGCCATTGGGGAACCCCGTCGTGCCAGAAGCAATGGTTGCCAGAGATGGGTCAGATTGCGTCGCCGAGGTCGTGATATTAACAAGCGACTCACTGCCGACCGGTGCCCCGTTCACATCGTAAAGTTGGCTGACAACTCCAAAATCACTGCTGCTGCCGTCCACGTTGTCAGAGGCCCAGGCAATAACAAACCCACCGTTTTCAAGCGCGGTGACAGTCGCATCCTGCTGCCGCCCTTGCTCGGTGGTGTTGACCTGAAACTCTCCACCGACTCTCACACCTTCGGAGTCAAATCTCTGCGCAAAGATCCCTGTGCTTTGCGTATCTTGTTGACTGGATGTCCAAACGACCACCCAGCCTCCGTCATTGAGCGTTGCCACATGCTGGTTTTCTTGATTTTCCGGCGCAAAGGCGTTCACCAACACCTCCTGCCCCACAGCCTGCGGCGTGTTTGCCTCCGCTTCGCCAATCACGCGCAGCTCAAATGACAACGGCTGGGTCAGACCGCCATCACCGTCCTCAATTCTGAGAGAATAGGTGCGTGTGTCCCGAGGATCATCGCTGTCATTGGTAAAGGTCAGCGCATTCAGCAGCGCCTCAATCCGCGCAACTGTGGACCCCGCCAAGAGGTCGACCGTCAGGTTCGCCCCATCTGCGCCATCTGACACGATCGTGCCAACATCGACACCATCCACCCGTAGCGTTGCACCGGCCTGCGTCACGCGCCCACCAGTGGCAAAGGACAAATTGTCCTGTGTTGCATTGTCTGGCGCATTAAACTCGTCAGCAATAGGTTCCGTGACAATGCGGGAAATACGGATTTGACCGCCATCAAAATCCGCGGAATCCGAGTCAGACAAAGAAAGCGCACCTGTCGCAATCAGCTGTGCACCAACCTCTGCATCTCCCTCATTTACGGAAATACTCTGTTCAAGCCCGACCAATGTCGGCGCAGCAGATTGAGAGATTTCCGCCGGATCTCCGACAATCTGATGGAAGATACCGCCGCTGCTGCCATCTCCTGCGGTGTCGCTGGTTGCAGAACGCCACTGCACCACGTAGTTGCCATCTGGCAAAGCGGCCATCGCTGCACCATTTTGGGTGCCGCTGACTTCGGTGTTGACACGAAGCTCGCTGTCAATGCGCGTGCCATCCGCATCAAAGACCTGCACGAAGACGTCAGCGCCGCTGCCCGGCGCAGGGGTGGACGTGTCGACCCAGGACACCACAAATCCGCCAGTATCCAGCGCGATAATATCCTGAATTTCCTGACTTCCACTCGTACTGTCATTCACGCGCACTTCAGGGCCCACCGGCACGCCCTGATCCGTGAAACGCTGATAATAGACACCCGTAGAGGATCCATCCTGATTGGCGCTGTTCCAGGCAACCACAATGTCTCCAGTGTCCAACGTCGCAATATGGCTGGAGCTTTGTGCGCCTGGGGAGAAGCTGTTAACCTGAATGTCCCCACCTTCCGGTACGCCGGCATCATCAAACAGCCTCATATTGATAGAGCTACTGGACCCGTCGCCATTGGCGGAATCATTCTCGCGCCAGGTGACGGCAAACCGCCCATTTTGCAGCGCAGTGACCTGAGGTTGATCTTGACTGCCAGTGGTCTGCTGGTTGACCACAATCTCCGTGCCCACACGCGCACCCGCCGCGTTGTAAAGCTGGGCGATCACACCATTGGAACTGCCATCCCCCGCAGACCCGAAGTTGGTGGACACCCAAACAACGACATATCCGCCGTTGCTCAGCCCGACGACCTGTGGGCTAAATTGGTTCGAAGAGCTGTTGGTCTCCACCTGCTCTTCCGTAACAACAAGCGCGCCATTGGCATCATAGCGATTCAGCCGCACACCTGAGATGGTGTCATCATCCCAGACAACCACCCAGCCGCCATCTGTCAGCCCTGCAACGGAGGCATCAAATTGCGAGCTGGTCACCGTGGTGTTGATCTGAAATTCACTGCCAACCGCCACACCGCGGTCATCAAAGCGCTGGCCAAACACACCACTGTCGTTGTCGCCCGTGTTGTCCTGATTGAATGACGTCCAAACAGAGATATAGCCGCCATCCGTCAAACCGGCGATCTGGGCATCGGTTTGCTCCCCGACGGTCACGGTGTTGGTCTGCCGCTCTCCACCAAGCAAGCCATCCCCATCTGTCTCCGGCGTGACATTCACGGTGATCACCACAGGCGCAGAGGTCGCACCATCGCCGTCTTCCACCTGCAACTGCAGCAGGGTTTGCGCACGCGGATCATCAGACACGTTGGCAAAAGTCAGGTTTTCAAGCAACACCTCAACCGCCGCAGCATCCGCATTTGCGTTCAATGTTATGATCAGGTTTGCACCGTTCTGTCCGTCGGAACTCAGCGTGCCAACCACCGTTCCCCCGACAGAAACCTGTGCACCGCTCACACCAACTGTGCCCGATGTATCCAGCCCCAACTGCACCTGCTCATCTGCATCTTGCGGCAGGAAGCCATCCTCAGCCACGGTCTGGGCAACAGTGCCGAGGATAATGCGACCGCCATCAAAATCAGCGCTGTCCGCGTCTGAAACAGCCACCGCGCCATCCAAGTCGATCTTTTGCGGCGTGCCGTTGACGGTGTCTTCTGCAAAGGTCACCGTTGTTGAAACAGCCTCAACCTCCGGGCTGGCGGAGGGCACCGGCGCCACCAAAGGATCGCCAAACAGGCGCAAGAACACCCCATTGCTGTCGCCATCCCCAGCGGATCCACTGTTCGCAGAGGTCCAGACACCAACAAAAGCGCCATTTGCGAGCGCCGCAATATCTGGCTGGTTCTGGGTCGAAGAGATTTCTTCGTTAACCTGAAACTCGCCAGTCTGCGCCACCCCATCCGCATCAAAGCGCCGTGCAAAGACGCCCTGACCGCTGCCGTCACCCGCGGATCCAAAAGCACTCGACGTCCAGATGACGGCAAACCCACCATCATCCAATGCCGTCACTTCAGGGTCAGACTGTGAGGAGGACGTTTCGACATTGATCTGAAACTCAGAGCCAACAGCTGTTCCGTCGCCTTCATAGACCTGCGCAAAAATGCCATTACTGCTGCCATCGGCGCCGCTTTGATCTTGCCATGTCACGACAAATCGGCCGCCGGTTAGCCCAACCACCGACGGATCGTCCTGCGTTGATACGGTTGTCGTGTTAACAATAAACTCAGCACCCAGCGGCGTGCCATCAGGCGCATATCGTTGTGCCAGAATGTCACTTCCAGACCCCAGCGCGCCAGAAAAGTCCCGATACACGACCACCAGTCCACCTGTTGCAAGACCACCAGCGCCGGCGCTTGGCTGAATAGCCGCCACCGCAGCCTGATCTTGCGTCGAGGAGGTTGTGGAATTGACCTGGAAATCCGTTCCAAGCGGTGTCCCAGCTGCATCAAAAAGGCGCATACGTACGCCAACGTTGAAATTCGCATCACCATTGTCGTCCGTATAAACAACAGCGAACCCGCCGCCAGGTACACCAGCGACCTCAGCGTCATGTTGGGTGCGGCTGAAATTGGTGTCGTTGACCTGAAACTCGTCACCTACGGGGTTTCCTGCAGCGTCAAACCGCTGACCAAAAACACCGAAATCAAAATCACCTGGATTGTCTTGGTTACTTGCCTGCCAGACAACAACATATCCGCCATCCTCTGTCGCCGCGACCTGCGCGTTGTTTTGAGTGTCCACCCCTGTGGTGTTCACCACCGTCGGAAGGCCGAGCTCCTCACCTTCAGCAGAATAGCGTTGGGCAATGATTCCGTCTGAATCGCCGTCCTGACCAAATGAGTCCCAGACAACCACAAAACTGCCGTCCAATAGTGTTGTAACTGACGGATTATCCTGGCTGCCAACAGTGATGGAATTAACGAGAGTCTCCGGACCAAGCGGCTGATTCATAATAACTTCCCTCAAAAAACGACCGTGAGGCACAAAACGAACGCGACGCCGCAGAAAAGGCGACGCATGTAAAATTAAACCGATGTCTTTCAATTAATTAGGCGACACCGATCAGCTAAAAACGATACGCAAAATAAAACGCAATCACGCATCACACATACATGTGCAAATTTATTAAAATCTAAGCTTTTCGAAACTGACCAATGAGTCAAGACGACGCGCACGTAAAGCGTGGTAAGGTTTCCCCGACCCAATGAATTCCGCCGCAAAAATCAGAGAAAATTTGAAATCATAAAGTGATTTAATTTTCGACATTTAGAGAAAATCAACACGCTCAAATCGAAATACGATGCAAGATCAAAAATAATCGAAACAGGATCGGAGATTCACAACACATTAATAATAGGATCGCTTACGCCACCCCAATAAGTGCATCGCGAGAATTGACGTAACCAATAGGGAGAAACAAAAAACGCACCGCCAAATATCAAAAATTCAGACTGTATTTGTGCCCCGAAAATCAGCCGAAACGCACGCACAAAACGACCAGTGTCCGCTCGAATCTTCAGAATTAATTCTCAGAAAGGAGTCTTAATAACAGACACAAGAAAGTCTGTTACTGGTGCGGGTGGAGGGACTTGAACCCCCACGCCTCGCGGCGCCAGAACCTAAATCTGGTGCGTCTACCAATTCCGCCACACCCGCACAGTCCGCGCTTCCTAGCAAAGCTTGAAACGGGATGCGAGAGGAAAAATGCGTCCGACGCGAAGGTTTTTTCATTTTCTTCAAAGCAGCAGATTTTGCAAAACAAAACGTCTGACATCGGAGCGTCACACACCCTGCCCTTTGGCACATAGAGAGCCTTGAAAAACCTGCTCTCCTTCAGCGTCCAGATCCGCCCTCAGCGATCAAGCCGCGCAGCACCTGTGGCAAGGTCTCCGGCAAGTCTTCTGCAATCAACCCCGGACCAAAAGCACGTGCACACTCCACATGCAGCCAGGCCGCCATTTCAGTTGCCTGCTGCGGCGCAAGCCCCCTTGCCAAGAGCCCTGTGATGAATCCCGCAAGCACATCCCCCGATCCAGCCGTCGCCAACCAAGGCGCGCTGCGCTCATACACTGCCGCGTTCACGCTACACATGCCATTGGGCGAGGCAATCACCGTATCCGGCCCCTTGAACAAAACCGTGCACCCTGCCCGCACCGCGGCTTCGCGCGTGGCATCCACTTTGGAGCAAGCTGGGCCTTTGATGGGCGGCGCGGCCAGGCGTTCGGCAATATCCGGAAACAGCCGCGCAAATTCGCCCGCATGCGGGGTAAGCACAACACGCTCATGCAGAATCTCAAAAAGCCGCTCTGGTTCCTCGGCAAACGCGCTCAACGCATCAGCGTCCAAAACTGTCGCGCGCTTTGTCTTCAACGCCACCGGTACAAGAGCCCGCGCACGCTCCTGTCCCAACCCCGGCCCAAGGCAAAGCGCATTGATCCGCGAATCTTTCAACACCTCTGCAAAGCCTTCAGCATCTGCCACCCGCTGCAACATCAACGCCGTGATCTGACAGGCCACCTCCTGCTGCGCCGCTGGCGGCACCCCAAGTGTCACCAACCCCGCCCCAATCCGAAGCGCGGCACGCGCCGAGAGCCGCGCAGCACCGGTTTTGCCAGCCTCGCCAGAAAGGATGAGCGCATGACCATGAGAGAATTTGTGGTGAGGCGCCTCTTTGTTCAAATAATCAAAGGCTACGCTTGCCTCTCGCACAGGTTTTTCAGCTGGAACCACTTGGCTATGCCTCTCAAGCAGGCCGATGTCTTTGACAGTTACGGCTTCACAAAAGGCCGGCCCGTCTTTTAGAACATGCCCGAGCTTCTTGCGGTGAAAAGACACGGTCAGGTCCGCCGCGATACAGCTCCCCAACACCGCGCCGCTGTCGCTGCACAGCCCGGTCGGAACATCGACCGCCACCACCTTACAGCCCCTCTCCGCCATAATGCTGCGCAGGTGAGGATCGGCAAAGAAGGAAAACACCGACTGAAATGGGCGGCTCAGTCCCGTGCCAAACAGCGCATCGACAACAAGATCGCATTGGCCCTTAATGTGTAAACTGTCGTCCACCAGCGGCGGGGGATTAATGGCACGCGCGGTCACCGTCCCCAAATCACACCAACGCTCGTAGTTCACCCGCGCATCTGGCGGCAATTTCTCCGCATCCCCGTAAAGAAACACATCCAGCTCCCAGCCAAGCTGATGCAAGAGCCGCGCCACCACAAAACCGTCCCCGCCATTGTTGCCCGGCCCACAAAGCACAACCGCCCGCTTTCTCTTTCCTGAAGTATCCCGGGGGCATGGGGGCTGCCCCCCATCAAAAGCTGCGTTTGGGGGCTGACCGCCTTCCAAACCATCCTCTCGGAGCGGCTTGTCCTGCAAAGCGCCAGCATCGCCCAACGCTGGCCAGCGCTCAAAAAAAGCCTCAACCACGCCCTGCCCGGCCCGCTCCATCAGCTCCAGACCCGTCACGTCACCCGACTCAATTGCGGTTCGCTCAATGGCGCGCATTTGGGCAGCCGTCAAAATTTCGCTCATTCTCAATGCATCCCGCGATTCAATTTCGCCCATTTACGCGCCTAACTGCCTATTTTTTAATCACACAGCATGTTTCCGATAGGCGCATTCACCTCCTGTTACCCTATCCAATTGTGAGCCCCAATCGAAAGTGGTCTGTCATCAATCAAGAACGCACCTGAGGAGGAGCCTCCACATGAAAAAGATCGAAGCCATCATCAAGCCGTTCAAGCTTGATGAAGTCAAAGAAGCCCTTCAGGATTTTGGCATCCAGGGTCTGAGCGTTGTCGAAGTCAAAGGCTTCGGTCGTCAGAAAGGCCACACAGAACTTTATCGTGGCGCGGAATATGTTGTGGACTTCCTGCCCAAGGTGAAAATCGAAGTTGTGCTTGAGGCCGATCAGGTCGACGGCGCAATCGAAGCCATTGTGAATGCCGCCAAAACCGACAAGATCGGCGACGGCAAGATCTTCGTCTCCCCCGTGGAGCAAGCCATTCGTATCCGTACCGGCGAGTCCGGCGCGGACGCGCTTTAAAACACCAGAAATTTTACTCAATCAGAAGGACAAAGGGAATGAGCGCAGACGCAGTTCTCCAGCTGATCAAAGACGAAGATGCGGCCTATGTCGACATCCGCTTCACCGACACACGCGGCAAGCTGCAGCACGTGACCGTGGACGTAGACCTCGTTGACGAAGACTTCCTCGAAGAAGGCTTCATGTTTGACGGGTCCTCCATCGCTGGCTGGAAATCCATCGAAAACTCCGACATGAAACTGATCCCAGACACCACCTCTGCGTATGTGGATCCGTTCTATGCTGAGAAAACCATCTGCATCCACTGCTCCATCGTTGAGCCTGACACCGGCGAAGCTTATGAGCGTGACCCACGCGGCACCGCCGAAAAAGCAGAAGCATATCTGAAGTCCTCCGGCATCGGTGATGTGGCTTACATGGGCCCAGAAGCGGAATTCTTCCTGTTCGACGACGTTCGTTTTGAAAACAAAATCAACAAAGTATCCTACGAAGTTGATGCGATCGACGGGTCCTGGAACACCGACACCGAATACGAAATGGGCAACATGGGCCACCGCCCTGGCGTCAAAGGCGGCTACTTCCCAGTAAACCCAACCGACGACAGCCACGACCTGCGCTCCGAGATGCTCTCCACCATGAAGCGTCTGGGCATGAAAACAGACAAGCACCACCACGAAGTGGCGTCCTGTCAGCACGAGCTGGGTCTGATCTTTGACAGCCTGACCAAGCAAGCGGACGAGCTGCAGAAGTACAAATACGTGATCCACAACGTGGCTGCGTCCTACGGCAAATCCGCCACCTTCATGCCAAAGCCGATCTACGGCGACAACGGTACCGGCATGCACGTGAACATGTCCATCTGGAAAGACGGCAAGCCGCTCTTTGCAGGCGACAAATACGCGGACCTGTCTGACGAAGCTCTGTACTTCATCGGCGGCATCCTGAAGCACGCAAAAACTCTGAACGCCTTCACCAACCCATCGACCAACTCCTACAAGCGTCTGATCCCGGGTTTTGAAGCACCAGTTCTGCGCGCCTACTCCGCACGCAACCGCTCCGGCTGTGTCCGTATCCCATGGACCGAAAGCCCAAAAGCCAAGCGTGTTGAAGCCCGCTTCCCAGATCCATCCGCCAACCCATACCTGTGCTTCGCAGCGCTGCTGATGGCTGGCCTGGACGGCATCAAGAACAAAATCCACCCTGGCGAAGCCATGGACAAGAACCTCTATGATCTTCCTGCGGAAGAGCTGGCCGGTATCCCAACCGTCTGTGGCTCCCTGCGCGAAGCTCTGGACGCTCTGGAAGCAGATCACGAATTCCTGCTGGCAGGTGACGTGTTCACCAAAGACCAGATCGAAGGCTACATCGAGCTGAAGATGGAAGAGGTGGAGCACTATGAGCACACCCCGCACCCCGTCGAATTCGGCATGTACTACAGCTGCTAAGCTTTAGTGGGACAGTGATAAGAAAGGGCGCTCCTCGGGGCGCCCTTTTTGTTGTTTACCCCATAGCGTATTGTCCTAAGAGCTTCCTGAAAGGCTGCAACGCAAATGACCCGAGACTTCGCGCATTCCTGGCGTCCACACAATTCCATCAGAGTAAAAGCGCTTGGCCTTCATTGGCGTGAGAACCGCCTTCTGGCCGCCCGTGTGTTTGATGACAGTGGCAAACTCAAAGGTGTCCGCCCCCTTGGCGGAACCATCGAGTTTGGAGAAACGGCTCAGAACGCCCTCTTGCGCGAATTTCACGAAGAACTCGATCTGCAAGATGGGCCAAAGCTCTTCCCCGAAGGCTTGAAAGACAGACTCCTTCAAGGTCGCGCCAGTTTGACGGGTTAGCGCACCCCCTCGCGCCCCTTATCCACCCGGTAATACGCCCACAGCAGCCGCGCCGCCACGCTCCTCCACGGCGACCACGCCTCGGCCATCTCCCGCAACGCCCGCTCTTTGGGCCGATCCGACAAGTCAAACAGCATCCGCGCACTCTCCTGTAGCGCGAGATCACCCGGCGCAAACACATCTGCGCGGCCCAGCGAAAACATCGCGTAAATCTCCGCCGTCCAGATGCCAATGCCACTCACTTTGGTGAGGGTTTTGAAAACCACCTCATTTGGAGCCTCGCGCAGCGCATCAAAATCAATTCCCTCGGCCGCCAACGCCCGCGCATAACGCATCTTCTGACGGCTCAGGCCCACGGCCTTCAAGTCCTCTTCGCTCGCAGCCATCACAGCCTCTGGCGTCACCAGCCGTGCCTCCTGCATCCGTCCCCAGATCGCCGCCGCAGAGGCCACGCTCACCTGCTGACTGACAATGGCGCTCAGAAGCTGGTCAAACCCATCAGGTCGCAGCCGCAGCGGCAAGTCCCCGGTCAGCGCCAGCGCGCGCTCAAACCGCGCATCCTGCGCCGCAAGCCAGGCGGCACCTTCTGCGACACAGGCATCTGTTCTGATAATCCGACCAACTGTCAAAGCCCGCCTCCCTTTTTCTGCACCTTCAGCTTTAGGGGCATGCGCCGCGCCGCTCAACACCCCAAACCGATCCCCCCCCGCCTAGCCTGCGCAGCATCGCGCGCAACCCGTTTCCTGCGCAATCGATATTGGGAATGCACACATTCAAAAATCGTGATCCGTATATGTGTTCGCAATGCTGGACGCGCGGTCGTGAAGAAGCTAACGATTGGCGCATGAGCACACTTGTAGACGACTCCCGCGCCCGCCGTACCGTTTTCATTCTGGTTCTGGCGCAAGCCTTCCTTGGCGCACAAATGCCGATGATCTTCACCATTGGCGGCCTCGCCGGGCAATCGCTGGCGTCAAACCTGTGCTTTGCGACGCTCCCAATTTCGCTGATCGTTCTGGGCTCCATGCTGTCTGCGGCGCCGATCTCCAACATCATGCAAAAATATGGCCGCCGCGTCGGCTTCATGATTGGTGCGCTTGGCGGCGCCCTTGGCGGGGCAATTGGCGCCTATGGTCTCTACCTAAACTCCTTCCCTGTGTTCCTGATCGGGTCCTTCCTGACCGGCGTCTATATGTCTGCACAGGGATTTTACCGCTTTGCCGCTGCGGATACCGCCTCCGATGAGTTTCGCCCCAAGGCGATTTCTTACGTCATGGCAGGTGGGCTGCTCTCCGCCATCATCGGCCCTCAGCTGGTGAAGGTGACCTCAGATGCGATGATCATCCCCTTCATGGGCACCTACATCGGTGTGATTGCGCTGAACGTCATCGGCTCGCTTTTGTTCCTCTTCATCGACATCCCAACGCCTGAAGCGCCCAAAGAGGATGCCCCGCAGGGCCGCACCCGCTGGGAGCTGATCACAACACCCCGCATCGCGGTGGCCGTGATCTGTGCCATGGTGTCTTATGCGCTGATGAACCTCGTGATGACCTCCACGCCACTGGCCGTGGTTGGCTGCGGCTTTGAACAAAACGACGCAGCCGATATTGTCACCGCCCACGTGCTCGCTATGTTTGCGCCCTCCTTCTTCACCGGCCACCTAATCGCACGCTTTGGGGTTGAGAAAATCCTCGCACTTGGCCTGCTGATCCTCGCGGGTGCCGGGGCTGTGGCGCTTCAGGGCGTGGCGCTTGAAAACTTCTTCATCGCGCTCATCCTGCTGGGCCTTGGTTGGAACTTCGGCTTCATTGGCGCCACCACCATGCTGGCCGGCGCACATGAGCCAAGCGAACGCGGCCGCATGCAGGGCATGAACGACTTCATCGTCTTTGGTGGCGTGACCGTGGCATCGCTCGCTTCCGGGGGCCTGATGAATTGTTCCGGTGGCAGCGCCGTGGCCGGCTGGACCAGCGTCAACCTCGCCATGGCGCCCTTCCTGATGCTGGCCGGTGGCGCGTTGATCTGGCTCGTGATGCGGCCCCAAGAAGAGGCCGCCTAAACACTATAATGCGGCGCGCTTACCAGCGTCCGCTGAGCGCCCGCCACATCAGGCCCGCGCGTTTGCCAAATTCACTTATGCCCAGCGCACCGGCGGCAACACGTGCGGGCTCTTGGGCGGCTTGCCGTAAAATCGCCTCCGCCTGCCAAGCAGCCAGAAACGCCTGCCCCGCGCCAGCCGTCACATCTTTGCGCCGTGCTCTAGCCGCACGCAGCCGTGCAAGCCCTGCCTCTGCCAATGCCGCCACCGCCTCTGGCCGCCCGTCGACCAGCGGCACACGTTTGGCCTCTTCCAGCGCAGGGATAGCCTGCAACCAATTGGCCAGCCCCAGCACATACCCCACATCTCGCGCCACCTGCGGCGGACACGCTCCCAATGCCTGCGCAGCCACCTGCATCAACCCACCTGCAGTCGCCTCGATATACCGCTCAAAATGCGCCGCATCTTCAAACGGGTCGCGATAGATGTCCCAACGCCGCGCTTCGATCAGCTGATCGAGAACCTCAGTCCCTGCAGCGTCCAGCACCAGCGCCAAAGGCGTGACCACCTCATGGCGCCGCACCACGTCCCCTGCGCGGATCTCCTCCAGCGCATCGCGCCACCATTGCAGGCGCATCTCTGCAATCATGCTTTCCTGCGTCACCCAGGGCGCACGCGCAACTTCGGCGTTAAACGCATAGATCGGCAAAAGTTTCTCACGCGCGTTTGGGTCAGTCGCCATGGTTGCGGCAAAGCGATCCGGATCGGCGCGCTGCACCAACGCAGCACAGGCCGCCAGATCATCTGCCGCCTCCCCATTCACGATGACGCGCCCTCCGTCATCCCCGTGCGACCTCTGTGCCCTCATGCACAAGCTTCCAGTTCAGCGCATCCAACAGAGCGCCAAAGCTCGCATCCACGATGTTGGAGGATACCCCCACGGTCGCCCAGTGCCGTCCCTTGCTGTCCTCAAAATCTATGATCACGCGCGTCACAGCTTCGGTGCCCCCATTGGTGATACGCACCTTAAAATCCACCAGCCGCACATCGTCAATGATCCCCTGATAGGGGCCAAGATCAGACTTCAGCGCCTGCCAGAGTGCGTTCACCGGCCCTTCATCACTCAGATCATCGGCATGATCGTTTTTGAAAAAGCTTGTGGTCTTGGCCCCATTGGGCAGCTGCACGGTGACCACCGCTTCGCTTTCCACCACAGTTGCCCCACGCGCATTGCGCCGCCGCTCAGAAATCACACGGTAGCGTTCCACATCAAAGTAGGTCGCCCCAAGCCCCAGCGCCTCCCGCGCGAGCAACTCAAAACTCGCCTGCGCCGTGTCATAGCTATAGCCTTTGGCCTCAGCCACTTTGATCCGCTCTAGGATCTCGCCCAACGCCGGGTTGCCCTTCTCGACACTCAGCCCCGCGTCGCTCAGCCGTTTGCGCAGATTGCTCTGCCCCGCTTGGTTGGACATCGGAATGATGCGCTCGTTGCCAACCACCGCCGGGTCGATATGCTCATAAGTGCTGGGATCTTTCAGGATCGCACTGGCATGCAGCCCCGCCTTATGCGCGAAAGCGCTCGCCCCCACATAAGCTGCCTGCCGCATCGGCACGCGGTTCAGAATATCATCCAACATCCGGCTCGCCCGTGTCAGCCCGGAAAGCCCCTCTTTGCTTACACCAATCTCAAACTGGCTGGCATATGGCTCTTTGAGCAGCAGTGTCGGGATCAGCGTGGTCAGATTGGCATTGCCGCAGCGTTCTCCCAGCCCGTTGAGGGTGCCCTGAATATGGCGCGCGCCCGCATCAATCGCGGCCAGCGAGTTCGCCACCGCATGCTCGGTGTCATTATGGGTGTGAATGCCCAGATGATCGCCGGGAATGCCCGCTGCAATCACCGCTTTGGTGATCTCATAGATCTCACGTGGCAAAGCCCCACCATTGGTGTCACACAGCACAATCCAACGCGCCCCGGCCTCGTAGGCCGCTTTCACAGCCTCCAGCGCATAGTCCGGATTGGCCTTATAGCCATCAAAGAAATGTTCGGCATCAAACAGCGCCTCACGCCCCTGCGCAACCATATGCGCCATGGATTTTGCGATGTTTTCGGTGTTTTCCGCCAGCGTGATGCCCAGCGCCTTGGTCACATGAAAATCATGGCTCTTGCCGACCAGACAGACCGCCTCCGTGCCCGCATTCAATACGGCGGCCAGCACATCGTCATTTTCCGCCGACATGCCCGCCCGTTTGGTCATGCCAAATGCGGTGAAAGTCGCGGCCAGCTTGGGCTTGGTGTCAAAGAACGCACTGTCGGTGGGGTTCGCGCCGGGCCAACCGCCCTCGATGTAATCCACACCAAGCGCATCCAGCGCCGCCGCAATCTGCGTTTTGTCCTCGGTGGAGAATTGCACACCCTGTGTCTGCTGCCCGTCGCGCAGCGTCGTGTCATAAAGATAGAGGCGCTCTTTGGTCATTGCTCGCTCCCGCTGGCCCGTCTTTTTCTTGGTATCAAAATCTCAGTCGGGCCGTTTGCGGCCCGACCAGCGCGTGACCAACGTCACAGCAGCCCTTCCAGTTTGGCCGCATCAAAGCCAGCCGCTGCCAGCAACTCTACTCCAGCCTTGCTCATGCGCACCTCGACCCCGGCCTCTGTCAGCACCGTCTTGATCCGGTCCACATCAGAGAAATCCTTGGTCTCCATAGCCGTCGCCCGCGCATCTGCCAGAAGTGTTTCATAGGCCGACAGATCAACACCTTCAGCCCAGGCGCCCATCTCCTCGGTCAACAAACCCAAGAACTGCGCCCCCGCCAACAGCGACGCCGCATCGCCCGCACTCGCGAACTGATGCAAAGCGGTAATCGCGCCTGCGGTGTTCAGATCATCCGCCACAGGCTGCAACACCTCTGCGGGCACGCTGGTCGCAGGCTCGATGCCTGCGGTCAGCGTCCGCCACTTGCGCAACGTCGCCTCGGCCTCCGCCGCCTTCTTGGCGGTCCAGTCCATCGGCTTGCCATAATGGGTGGACAGGAACACAAAGCGGATCACCTCCCCGGGCACACCCGGGTTGCCATCATGCCCGTCCAGCAAATCGCGCACGGTGAAGAAGTTGCCCAAGGACTTGGACATCTTCTTGCCCTCCACCTGCAGCATCTCGTTGTGCAGCCAATAGTTGGCCATCGGCGCGCCTTTGTTGGCACAGCAGCTTTGCGCGATCTCATTTTCATGGTGCGGGAACATCAGATCATTGCCGCCGCCGTGAATGTCAAAAGACGCGCCCAGAATTTCATAAGACATCGCCGAGCACTCAATGTGCCAGCCCGGACGCCCCCGCCCCCATGGGCTGTCCCAACCGGGCAGATCCTCGCTTGAAGGCTTCCAGAGCACAAAATCCATCGGATCTTCTTTGTAGCTCGCCACCTCAACCCGCGCGCCCGCGATCATATCATCCACCGAGCGGCCGGAGAGCTTGCCGTAGTCGTCATATTTGCGCACCCGGAATAGTACATGCCCGTCATGGGCATAGGCAAACCCATCCGCGATCAGCGTTTCGATCATGGTGATCATCTGCGCGATGTACTGCGTCGCGCGGGGCATGTGGTTTGGCTCCATCGCCCCCAAAGCCCCCATATCATCGAGATACCATTGGGTGGTTTCAGCTGTGATTTCCCCAATCGCACGCCCGCTTTCGGCTGCACGCGCGTTGATCTTGTCATCCACGTCGGTGAAGTTGCGCACATAGGTCACAGCATCCTTGCCATAGACCTCCCGCAACAGGCGGTAAAGCACGTCAAACACCACCACAGGCCGCGCATTGCCAATATGGGCGCGATCATAAACCGTCGGCCCACAGACATACATCCGCACATCATCTGCTTTGATTGGCGTAAAAATCTCTTTCTTACGGCTCAGAGTGTTGTGCAGCGTGATCTCAGTTCGGATCTCAGTCATAAGTGGCTCCTCAGCACACGGGTTTCGCGTGGCGGGCTTACCAACTCTGTCTCATTTTTGAAAGTGAAGACCGGCCCGCGTGACGATGTCAGCAGGTAATGCAGCAGCAAATAATGGTGGCGCATACGGTGTTCATAGCGGCGACCCTAGGCGGCACACGTCTATGCGTCAAGGCGTGAAACGGCAGCAGCAAAACAAAACCCCACCGCACCATAGGTCGGGTGCGATGGGGCAATGCGTTTCACCTGCAAACAGGTGTCAGCAATGTGCGAAAGCGTCAGACAAACATCAGGTCTGTTTCAGTTTCCACAGTCAGCAGGTTGAACCCACCGGTGGTATCAACAAAGCCAAAGGTTGTCGCACCGCCCGCAGACGGGAACGCGAAGTTTGCAGCAGAGGCAAGATCGCCCACGTTGTCAAAGCTCTGCGCCCCAAAACCGAGATCAATGGTGATTGTGTCATCACCGCGACCAAAGTCCTTGATCACGTCGTTGCCGCCGTTGAAAATGAACTCATCCGCGCCGCTGCCGCCGATCATTGTGTCATTGCCGGCGCCACCATCCAGAACATCATCGCCCTGGTTGCCAAACAGAATATCGTTACCCTCGCCGCCAAACAGCTGGTCATTCATGTTGGCGCGCGCGCCTTGCAGCTTCTCGTGACGCGCTGAGTCAGAATAATCACCATAGATCAGGTCATTGCCCGCGCCGCCATAAACAAAATCGTTGCCAGCGCCAGCTTTAACGAAATCATTGCCACCCTCAGCAAAAACAAAGTCATCGCCTGTGTTGCTGGCGATCACATCATCGTCCTGACCACCGATCAAACGGTCATTGCCACGGCCACCGGTTGCCAGAATTGGCGCCTGACCGGCCTGCTCCGCTTGCTGGGCACCACCGTTGGTGATCACACCCGTGACGTCCAGCGCATTAAAGGAGTCGTCTGCGCCGCCAAAGGCACGCACATTGTTCTCAACGGACACAGTGTCATCATTTACTGCATCAGTCTCAAACGACACGAGGCCCTTCTTCATGGCTTTCGCAGTGCCACGAATGTTCAGCGTCACCACATCGCCGGTGTAGTCCACACCGTCCGCGTTCAGACGAGTGGAGCCAAATAGCTGGCCCGGGTTTGCGCTGGCCGAAACCGCACCGGTCAACGCCCCATACCAGGCAGATTGTCCCTGGAACCATGTTTCAAAAATCGTGCTGCCATTAAAATCAAGAGAGGTAGTAGCCATTAGATTACTCAAGTTAGAATTGTACGATCGTCTTTCTACATTGAATAAAATTTTCTGCAACATGACGCGGGAATTTAATTAACATATAGTTAATTTTAATATTTAGGGGCGGATTGGTCTGAATTGCAATAAAGTACCCCAAGGCGCAGTATGTTCAGGATACCTAGTTTTCATGTTTAACTACATAACCTTAACTCGATTTAGTTTAGGTTCCTCATAGCAATAGCAGCTGGTGCCAATCCGCGCACGCGTCTTACGCCCCAATGGCATCGGCAGTTTCATCGTTCGAAGACCGCCACCTTGTGAATACACGCTAAAGGATATTCCAACCACTGTAGTTGCCGCCCCAATCCAGCTCACCGGGCCATAACGCTCCCCCAGCAGCGCCACACCAACAACCAGCCCAACCGCCGCCGCTACATAACCGATCTGGCTCAACAGCACGGGGCCACCCAGCTTTTGCAGCCGGAAGTACGCCGGGAAGGTCAGCGCCGCCGCGAGCGCCTGCACGCCAGCGGCCCAGGGCACCGCTGAAAGCGTCGCCAAAGGCACCCCGTCGCCCTGCCAGAGCATCGCCGCCACCAGCGCCACAATCGCAACCCCATGGCTCCAGAACGCCAGCGCCATCGGATGCGCGCCAGCTGGCCAATCCAGCGTGCGATAAACGTTGCCCGCCGCCAAAATCAGCGGAATCGCCAACCCGGCAAGCGACCACCAGAGCGTGCCTTCCACACCGCCCCGTCCAAAGGCGACCAGCAACGCGCCGATCAGGCCCATTCCAATGCCCCAAAGCCCCAAACGTCCGGGGGCTTTCATGCCAAACAGGACAGACAGAGCAAGCGTCGCGACCGGAGAGAGGGCAAACATCATGCCCACCTGCCCCGCGCCAAGCTTGGGCACCAGAGCAAAGATCATCAGGTTGATCCCGGCAAAACTCACCAAGCCGGAAATCACCACATAGCGCAGCATTCGCCCACGCGGCAGTCGCAACAAACCACGCACGCCCAGCACCGGCAGCAAACTCAGGCTCGCCCCCATCGACACAAGCAACGCCCACATCATGGGGGACACTCCCGCAGCAAAGGAAACTTTGCTCAGTGGAAACCCAACGCCCAGCAGCGTCCCGCACCAGATCAACAGCCCCACCGGCCCGAGGCTCACATCCCTACGCATAGCTGATCACCTCATATTCGATGTCATCCGGCCCATCGAAATAAAACCGCTTTCCCGGCTCGTAGTCTGCATGGCTGGTCGGCTCAAACCCTGCCGCCTTCACCCGTGCCTCAATCAGGTCGAGATCGCGCACCACGATCCCCACATGGTTCAGCCCACCGGCGCGGTAATAGCTGTTTTCCGCGTTCTGAATATCCACGGGCGGCGCATAGAGCGCGAGATAGCTTTCTGCCTCTCCGACATGCACGCTATAGCCCCCATGAATGGACTCCCCTTCCCAGCGCACCGTCCAGTCAAACAGATCACACAGGACCGCTGCAGTTGCCTTTGGATCGCGCACCGTCAGGTTCACATGCTCAAGTTTCATCTCTCTGGTCCTTTCTCAAATTCAACGATGGACTCAGCGTAATTCTTCAAGTTAACTTGAACTCAAGAAGTTTTTATCATTTAAAAACAATGGTCACATGAAACAGAAGCCCGCCCTTCGCCTGCGCCCCACCGGTTTGACGATTGGTCAGATTGCCGAACGGACCGGTCTCGCCCCCTCCGCGATCCGCTTTTATGAGGAACAGGGCATCGTGTTTCCACATCGCACCGACACCGGCCAACGCCGCTATGAACGTGCAGACATCCGCCGCCTGTCCTTTGTGATGATTTCTCAATCAATGGGCTTTTCGATCACGGAAATCCGCGAAGCCCTCGCCACATTGCCGGAAAATCGCACGCCCACAAAAGCGGATTGGGCGGCGATTTCCGAAACCTTCCGAAACGCGCTGGATGCGCGCATTGCACAAATGCAGGCGCTGCGGGATCGGCTCGATGGGTGCATCGGCTGTGGCTGCCTCAGCCTGTCCAACTGCAAGCTTTACAACCCCGAAGACCGTGCGCGCACGCGAGGCACCGGGCCACGTTATCTGTTGGGCGACACGCCCTCAGATTTATAAGCGCACTCTCATGACCGCCAGAGTGTCGCAACGCAGGCAGCTGCAAGTGCCCAAAAGGGGCGCGCAAACACGCGCCCACAGTGAAAGAATGCCCCCCATCACAACTTAGAATTTGACATTCCCACCAGCCCCAAGCCACCACTTTCGCAACAAGACGATAGGGGAGCGCATCATGAAACTGTCTGAGCGACTAACAGGCATCACCGGCGGTGGATCTGACGGATGGGATGTATTTTATAAAGCGCGTCGCATGGTAGCCGACGGCATCAATGTCACCGAACTCACCATTGGTGAGCACGACATTCGCACCGATCCGGTTATTCTGTCTGCGATGGATCAATCCGCGCGCGGTGGCCACACCGGCTATGCCATGGTGCCCGGCACACAAGAGCTGCGCGAAGCTGTGGCCGCGCGACTGACCGAACGCACCGGTGTGCCGACCACATATAAAAACATTCTGATCACCCCCGGCGGTCAGGCTGCACTCTTTGCGGCGCACACGGCCACCTGTTCTGCCGGGGATCGCGCGCTGTTCATTGACCCTTATTATGCCACCTACCCCGGCACATTGCGCGGTGTCGGCGCGGTGCCGGTCCCGATCCAAACCCATGCGGCCAATGCGTTCAAACCGCAGCCAGAAGAGATCGCAGCCGAAGCGGCCAAAGGCGCCGCTTCCCTGCTGATCAACACCCCAAACAACCCAACCGGCACAGTCTACGGCCGAGACACCCTCGAGGGGATCGCCCAGGTCTGTATCGCCCATGATCTCTGGCTGATTTCTGATGAGGTGTATGACACGCAGGTCTGGGACGGCACCCATATCAGCCCTCGCGCTCTGCCCGGCATGGCGGAACGCACGCTGGTGGTGGGCTCCATGTCCAAAAGTCACGCCATGACCGGCAGTCGCATCGGCTGGATTGCTGGCCCCGAGGAAGCGATTGAGCACCTCATCAATCTGGCCACCCACACCACCTATGGCGTGCCCGGCTTCATTCAGGATGCCGCCGTATTTGCGCTGGCACAGGGCACACCGCTAGAAGAAGAGGTTTCCGCCCCCTTTGAACGTCGCCGCGCTCTGGCAAAATCCATTCTCGCAGATCAAAGCACGGTCGGCCTGATCCCGGCACAGGGGGCGATGTACATCATGCTGGATGTGCGCAAAACCGGCCTATCTGGCGAAGACTTTGCCAACTCTCTGCTTGATGCGCACCACATTGCCACCATGCCCGGTGAAAGCTTTGGCCAATCGGCCCATGGCCACATCCGCGTGGCCATGACAGTGGCAGATGACCGATTTGAATCCGCGCTCAAAACCTTGGTGGCGCACGCAGAAAAACTTGCGGAACAGGTCCCAGCCTAACGCGAAAATCGTCGCCTCAAGTCTCAAAAACGACAAATGTCGCGAACAGACAGGACGACGGAGTCGCGCACTTACACACTGCCTTGCAATGGAGGAGCCATTGCAAGGCGTACGCAGCAAGATCAAACTGGTCAGTCGCACCATCGGGGCCAACCGTGGTCGCGCGGCACGCGGCCGCCCGTAAGACGTTGTGAAATAAAACTTTCCACACAACACTTACAGGACTGAAGCCCCATGAATGCACCTGCAACCCGCCGCTCCGGCGGCCGTGCCGCCCGTCGCGCTTCCCGCGCAGCGCCTCTGACACAGGACATCCGCCCCATCCGCCCCGGTATGGAGGGCGGACAATATAAACCTCTGTCAGACCGCGACATGCAACGCATCCACGAAACCGCGCTGGACGCGCTGGAACAGATCGGCCTAGCCGATGCTCCGCAAAGTGGCATCGACATCATGACCGCCGCGGGCGCGATCCTTGGGGAGGATGGTCGGCTGCGTTTCCCCCGCGCACTGGTCGAAGACATGCTGGCCAAAGCCTGCAAAGACATCGCTTTGCACGGCCGCGACCCGCAATATGATCTCCAGCTGGCAGGCAATCGCGTGCATTTTGGCACCGCCGGTGCTGCCGTGCACATGGTGGATGTCGACGGCAAAGAGTATCGCGACAGCACGCTCCAAGATCTGCACGACGCTGCCCGCATCGCCGATCAGCTGGAAAACATCCACTTCCTGCAACGCCCCATGGTGGCGCGCGATGTGACCGACAACCGCGAGCTTGATTACAACACCATCTACGCCTGCTGCGCGGGCACCAAGAAACACATCGGTGTCAACTTTACCGAGCCTGATTATGTCGCCGACGGGCTGGAGCTTCTGCACATGATTGCCGGTGGCGAAGACGCCTGGCGCGCGCGTCCCTTTGTCAGCAACACCAACTGCTTTGTGGTGCCGCCGATGAAGTTCGCCACTGAAAGCTGCGAGGTCATGGAAGCCTGCATTCGCGGCGGCATGCCTGTGCTGCTGCTCTCTGCTGGCATGGCAGGGGCCACCGCCCCCTCAACCGTTGCCGGTGCCATCGTTCAAGCCACCGCCGAATGTCTGGCGGGCATTGTCTATGTGAACGCCATCGCCCCCGGTCATCCCGCGATCTTTGGCACCTGGCCCTTTGGTCTCGATCTGCGCAGCGGCGCGATGACCGTCGGCTCCGGCGAACAGGCCCTGCTCTCAGCGGGCTGCGCCCAGATGCACAAATTCTACGGCCTGCCCGGCGGCGCGGCAGCAGGGGCGAGCGATGCCAAACTTCCCGACATGCAAGCCGGATGGGAACAGATGTGTTCCAACGTCATGGCAGGGCTTTCAGGTCTCAACATGGTCTATGAGGCGGCTGGCATGCATGCGTCCCTCTTGGGCTTCTGCCATGAAAGCCTGATCTTGGGCGATGATCTGATCGGTCAGGCCCTGCGCTGTGTGCGCGGCATTGAGGTAGATGAAGAAACCCTGGCACTGGAGCAGATCCGCGAAGTCTGCATTGGCGGACCGGGGCATTATCTGGGGACCGACGCCACCCTGTCACGCATGCAGAAAGACCACGTCTACCCCACCTTTGGCGACCGCACCTCGCCCAAGGAATGGGCCGAAGTGGGCAAGCCAGACCTGATTGAAACCGCCAAAAAGCGCAAAGAGGAGATCCTCGCCACAACAGCTTCTGCACGGTTTGACCTTAAGCTGGATCAGGCCATCCGCGCTCGCTTCAACATCCACCTCTCGCAATAACACCTTCCCCAATAACAAAAGGCGCCCGACAGATCGCGGCGCCTTTCCTCTTGCCCTAAATATCCTTGGGGGGATCACAGCTTGGCTGTGATTGGGGGCAAAGCCCCCTCTCCCTTGCGTAACAGCGTTCAGCCTTTGGCCAGCTGCGCCTCACGCGCATCGCGCAGGCGCGCGAAATCGTCCCCCGCGTGATATGACGAGCGCGTCAAAGGCGTGGCAGACACCATCAGGAAGCCTTTGCCATAGGCGGCTTTCTCATAGCTTTCAAACTCTTCCGGCGTCACAAAACGATCCACGCCATGGTGTTTCGGCGTTGGCTGCAGGTACTGGCCAATGGTCAGGAAATCCACATCTGCGGCGCGCATGTCATCCATCACCTGTTTGACCTCAGGCGCTTTCTCGCCCAGCCCGACCATGATGCCGGATTTGGTGAAGATCGACGGATCCAGCTCTTTCACCCGCTGCAGCAAACGCAGGGAGTGGAAATAGCGCGCGCCCGGACGGACTTCGAGATAGAGCCCCGGCACGGTTTCCAGATTGTGGTTGAACACGTCGGGTTTGGCTTCCACGACGGTTTCCAGCGCGCCCGGCTTGGCTTTCAGGAAGTCCGGCGTCAGAATTTCAATGGTGGTCTTGGGCGAGCGATGCCGCACCGCGCGGATGGTCTGGGCAAAATGCTCCGCCCCGCCGTCATCCAGATCGTCGCGATCCACCGACGTGATCACCACGTGGTTCAGCCCAAGCTTCTGCACCGCCATGGCAACCCGGCCCGGCTCAAACGCATCAAGCCCATCAGGCTTACCCGTCGCGATGTTGCAGAAGGTACAGCCACGGGTACAGATCTCACCCATGATCATCATGGTGGCGTGACCCTGGCTCCAGCATTCCCCTGCGTTCGGACAACCCGCCTCTTCACACACGGTGACAAGCTTGTTTTCCCGCATGATCTTCTTGGTCGCGTTATAGCCCTCGCCCGTCGGCGCTTTGACGCGAATCCATTTAGGCTTTTTGGGCTGAGCATTGTCCTTGCGGTGCGCCTTTTCAGGGTGGCGCTGCTCTGGCAGCTTCAGATCACGCAATTCTGGGTCCTCCCGACCATCTGGGTTTGCAGTTTGTACCATACGTCAATCTGTCGGCCACTACCAGAAGCGCATGCCTGCTATGCATCTGACGCGACACTAAGCAACCATAGCGTTAATATCACGTGGCAAACCATGTTTCGCAAATGCAGCATTGCACCCAAAATTAGAATCGTTATAGATCACATAAATCTGATTTTCTGTGAGGAACCGATCAATGCAAGTTGGCGCAAAAGTCCCTAACGTCGTCTTCAAAACCCGCGTACGCGATGAAGCTGTGGGCGGCACAAACCCGTTCCGCTGGCAGGACATGTCCAGCGATGACTATTTCAAAGGCAAGCGCGTGATCCTGTTCTCGCTGCCGGGTGCCTTCACACCAACATGCTCCACCTACCAACTGCCTGGTTTTGAAGAAAACTTCGGCAAGTTTCAGGAACTGGGTGTGGAAAACATCTACTGCATGTCCGTCAACGACAGCTTTGTGATGAACAAATGGGCCGAAGCACAAGACGTGAAAAACGTTGACGTGATTCCTGATGGCTCCGGAGAATTCACCCGCAAAGTTGGCATGCTCGTGCGCAAAGACAACCTTGGCTTTGGCCTGCGCTCTTGGCGTTACGCCGCCATCATCAACGACGGTGTTGTTGAAGCATGGTTCGAAGAGCCAGGTCTCGAAGACAACCACGGCGAAGACCCGTATGGCGAGAGCTCCCCAGAAAACCTGCTGAAGTATCTGGAAGCCGCAAATGTTGAAACCGCTGCCTGATCAGCGCCGTTTCTGAACATTCCGAAGGGTCGGTGCAGCGCTGCACCGGCCTTTTTCTTTGACAGAACCCAGTGAGCATCCGCCAAAGAGGCTAGCCGATATAATCGCCCGCGCCCCCGGCATTGGCCGCATAAAAATCCCGCAGGCGCATCAAAGCGATCCGCAACACAATCTTGCCAGACCGCGCAGACCAGCCAAGGCGCTTCTCAGCCGCTTCAAGCCCCTCCAAATAACAGCAACAGCGCAGCGCAATATCTCCGAGGCCCACGCCAAGATCTGTCAGCGCGTCTGCCACTCTCTGGCGTGCAAGTACGGCCCCCTGTGCCACATCGTCATTCGGTTGTTCACGTCCCCCATCGGCGCCCCGCAGAAACCGCTCCCAGTTCTTGCCGGATTGTGGCCCGATCTGCGCAAGCTCAAAGTCTTCCCGCAACCGCTCCCCTGCGGAAACCAGATCTTCACTCAGAAAGAAATTGCCTTCTTTGTCCTTGCGCCTCGCCAGCGCGGCCAAGGGGCTCTCGACCAGATTGAACCGCACCTGACGCGCCCGGCCGCCGCGGTGCCGTGACCGCCCGCCAAACGGTTGTGCACCTGGATCTAGCCCAGCCTGAACCTGTGCAATATACTGCGCAGAGTTTTCTGCTTCAGCCATCATTTCACGCAACGTCGCCCGGCCGGCTTGTGTGATCACATACCGAGAGATCCGCCCAACCTGCGTCGCAGAAATCCAGTTCTGCAAAGCCATTGCCTGAACAATCTGACGTGACACCACCGCTGCGCGTGTACCCTCTTTGCGCATGACAACGGCCGTTTCCATATCGCTTGCAACCGCCAAGACAGCCCCCGCTTCACACAGCCTTCGCAAGACCCGCGCCCCCTCGCGGCGCAATACATCCTCCCCCGGCACCTCCGTCTCTGCCCCCTCTCCGATTGGCAACGACGCCGCGCCCGTCAGTGTGTCCCCTCGCTGCAGCCGTGTCAGCGCCGCATCCACCAACGGATCTTCACGCATCGTTTCAAGCTTTCGGATCTGGCGCAGCACCGTGGAGGCATGACAGCCGTCACGCCGCGCCAATTCACGAATAGAAACCCCACACTCCGTATGCGCCACATAGCGCACCACATTGCTTGGCACCCAATCAGGAAATTCCGTGATTGCTTGATCTTTCGGCATAACTCACTCCTTACCAAGTCACTTAAGTCAATTTCACTGCCGTGTTTTTCCACAGACTTATGCGCCATTTTTGCACAGGCGATGTCCGCCGTGCAGGCGACACAAAATTGCCGTCGCTTGGTCAGAATGATTTCAAAATGATGAACAGGCCCATGCGGGTCCGTGCGCTGCGTAAGAGGTCACGCAACACCCGATAGAGTTGTGATCTGCTGTGCAAATCTATCGTGAGAGGTTGATTCTATGCAGGACACCCTAAGCCAACTGGCAACGCTACGACGCCCCCGCCTGCTCATCAGAGCAGCACGTGCAGGAACTCAGGACTATACGCGAAATCAGCATCTTAAGCGCGTTCTAGGCGTCACTCAGACACCGCGCAATCTAGAGGCGCTGACCCGATTAATGACGTTGGAGGCTGAACTGAACGAAGAGAGACGCAAAAACGCTGCGTCTTACTCGATCGTGCGTCATGTCGACCTGATGATCGCCATGATGGGGGAGGCCCAGCTGTTGCAGGCCTCCCGCCAAAATTAACTGTGTTTAGACAAAAGCGTCCGGCATGGAGGCTTTCTTCTCGGCCACATAGGCGCGCAACTTGGCTTCGATCTCCGGATCAAGCGCCGGTTGCTGATACGCCCCCAGCAGCTCTTCCACCCGCGCCGCAGCCAGCGCTTGGGTGTCGCGCGCGCCTTCGTCGGCCCAGGTTTCAAACGGCTTATAATCAAGCAGCTCAGAGCGCCAGAAAGCGGATTTGAAGTTTGCCTGTGTGTGAGCACAGCCGAGATAGTGACCACCTGGCCCCACTTCGCGCACCGCATCCATCGCCTGCGCATTCTCATCATAGGCCACGCCTTCAGCCATCTTGTGCAGAACACCCAGCTGATCGGCATCCATCACGAACTTCTCAAAGCTCGACACAAGGCCACCTTCCAGCCAGCCACAGCTGTGCAGCATGAAGTTCACACCACCGGTCAGCGCCGCGTTGTGGGTGTGTGCGGTCTCATAGGCTGCCTGCGCATCCGGGAGTTTGGAGCCACAGAGGCCACCACCAGAACGGAACGGCAGCCCCAGACGACGTGCCAGCTGGCCCGCGCCGGACAGGATCTGGCTCGCTTCAGGCGTGCCAAAGGTCGGCGCACCGGAGTTCATGTCGATGGAGGTCACAAACGCCCCAAAGATCACCGGTGCCCCTTTGCGGATCAACTGGCTGAAGGCGATACCGGCGGTCACTTCCGCCAACACCTGCGTCAACGTGCCAACCACGCTCACTGGTGCCATCGCACCGCCCACGATGAACGGCGAGATGATGCAGGCCTGGTTGTTCTTTGCGTAAACTTCCAGCGCGCCCATCATGATGTCGTCAAACGTCATCGGGGAGTTGATGTTGATGAGCGAGGTCATCACGGTGTTTTCCTGCACGAACTCTTTACCAAAGAGGATTTCGCACATTTCCACGCTGTCCTGCGCCCGGCTTGGCTCTGTCACAGAGCCCATGAACGGCTTGTCGCTCAAGGTCATATGCGCCAGCAGCATGTCGAGGTGACGCTTGTTCACCGCCACATCGGTTGGCTCACATACGGTACCACCAGAGTGGTGCAGCCACTTGGACATATAGCCCAGCTTCACGAATTTCTCGAAATCCGCCATGGTCGCATAACGACGGCCACCTTCTGCGTCCCGCACAAAGGGAGGGCCATAAACCGGGGCGCACACCAGCGTATTACCACCGATTTCAACCGATTTCTCTGGATTGCGCGCGTGTTGGGTGATGCGCGACGGTGCTGTCTTGCACAGCTCACGCGCCATGCCACGTGGAATGCGCACGCGCTCCGCTTCATAGTCTACGTTCGCGCCTGCTTCTTTCCAGATGTCCAGCGCCGCTTTGTTGTTCACAAAGTTGACGCCCACCTCTTCCAGAAGGATGTCGGCATTGGTTTCAATGATCTCAAGCGCTTCTTCATTCAGCACTTCAAACAAGGGAATGTTGCGCTCAATGAACTTTGCGGTCTCGATTTTTACGCCAGTACGCTCCGCGCGCCGTGCGGCTCCGCCGCCCCCGCGCCCACGCCGCCGTGTCGCTGCTTCTGCCATGTCTCATCCTCGCAGGCTTTTGGTCTGTCCCCATTTTTGTAGCCCGTGCCTGCACACACAAGCGGCTGATTAACGGCCTTTGACAAAAGAATGCGACATGCGAGACGGTTTTAAACGACCTCTTGGCGCGCGACGGAGGCGTCAATCCCGCTGGTATCAAGCCCCATCAGCAGCTTCCCAACTCGCCTTTGAAATGCGGGGATCCAGCATCAAGGGGCGCAACAGTTTGCCCACTTCCGCCGTGCTACGCTCCTCAATGGTCAGCAAAATCTCCAACACAGCCGTGTCACCACCGCTGTCATTGCGCGCCATTTCCGTAACGATCACCCCAGCCTGTGTCAGCGCCTTTAACGCAAGCGCCCGCACGTCCTGATCATTTTGCGCAGGATACTGAATTTGCACCTCAAATTCCTGATTGAGCGGCACCCCGGCCCGGGTTTTGCGCTTCAGCCACTTCACCAAGGGTCGCAGCCCCAGATTGACAAACACCACCAATGCGGTGGCCAGCGCCGCAAAAGCAGGTGCCCCAGCCCCAGCCATCAATCCTACCGCTGCCGAACACCAAAGCGTCGCCGCCGTGTTCAGACCATGCACCGTAAACCCCTGACGAAAAATGATCCCTGCCCCTAGAAAACCAATGCCAGACACCACTTGCGCCGCCACCCGGGTGGGGCTCACCTCGTCCGGAAACAACGAAGCAAACACCACATAGCTCGCCGCCCCCAGCGCCACCAACGCATTGGTGCGCAACCCAGCCATACGCTGGCGCACCTGGCGCTCTGATCCGATCAGCGCCCCGCAGAAAACCGCCAGCGCCAGATTGAGTGCCGCATCTTGCAATGGCCCATTCAACAGCTCGATCATGTATATACCTTCAATATACTTTTTCCTGTCTTGAACCATGTCAGACACCAGAGACGCAAGCGAAAATCCGACCAAACGGTCCAAATCAGAGAGCGAAAACCCTGCGCGAAGGCGCCGCAGGGGCACGCGTCCGCGCTACAGGGACTTGCGCGAAAGCCTTGCATGGCCTATGCGGCGCACATGTCCGATATTTCTCATGACCGCCTCCTCATCATCGACTTCGGCAGCCAGGTAACACAGCTGATTGCCCGCCGCCTGCGCGAGCTGAATGTCTATTGCGAAATCCACCCTTATCAGAATGTGACAATGGATTTTGTGCGCAGCTTTGCGCCAAAGGCCGTGATCTTCTCCGGTGGCCCCGACAGCGTGACCCGCGAAGGCTCCCCCCGCGCGCCGCAAGAGATTTTTGACTACGGCGTGCCGATCCTTGGCATCTGCTACGGTCAGCAGACCATGATGACCCAGCTGGGCGGCAAAGTGGAAAGCGGCCATGGCACCGCCGAATTTGGCCGCGCCTATGTGACTCCGCAAAACAGCCTCGACATTCTGGATGGCTGGTTTGCCGAGGGCGACGAGCAGGTCTGGATGAGCCACGGCGATCACGTCAGCGAAATTGCACCGGGCTTTGAGGTCTATGGCACCTCGCCCAATGCACCTTTTGCCATCACCGCAGACACCTCGCGTCACTTCTACGCCGTGCAATTCCACCCCGAGGTGCACCACACGCCAAATGGCGCGAAACTCTATGAGAACTTTGTCAAAATCGCGGGCTTCTCCGGCGACTGGACCATGGGCGCCTACCGCGAGCAGATGGTTGAGGCGATCCGCGCACAGGTTGGCGACAAGAAAGTCATCTGCGGTCTCTCCGGCGGCGTCGACAGCTCTGTCGCGGCCGTGCTCATTCACGAAGCCATCGGCGATCAGCTCACCTGTGTGTTTGTCGACCACGGCCTGCTGCGCAAAGGCGAGGCCGAGGAAGTTGTCACCATGTTCCGCGACAACTACAACATGCAGCTTATCCACGCCGACGAGCAGGAGCTCTTCCTTGGCGAGCTCGACGGCCAGTCCGATCCGGAAACCAAGCGCAAAATCATCGGCAAACTCTTCATCGATGTGTTCCAGAAACACGCCGACACCATCGAAGGTGCCGAGTTCCTCGCTCAGGGCACGCTTTACCCTGACGTGATCGAAAGCGTCAGCTTCTCCGGTGGTCCTTCCGTGACCATCAAGAGCCACCACAACGTGGGCGGCCTGCCAGAGAAAATGGGCCTCAAACTGGTTGAGCCACTGCGCGAGCTCTTTAAGGATGAAGTCCGCGCTCTGGGTCGTGAACTGGGCCTGCCGCAAAGCTTCATTGGCCGCCATCCCTTCCCGGGACCGGGCCTTGCCATCCGCTGCCCCGGCGAGATCACCCGCGAAAAACTCGACATCCTGCGCGAAGCCGATGCGATCTACATCGACCAGATCCGCAAGCACGGTCTCTATGATGAGATCTGGCAGGCCTTCGTGGCCATTCTGCCTGTGCGCACCGTTGGCGTGATGGGCGACGGCCGCACCTATGACTACGCCTGCGCCCTGCGCGCGGTGACCTCTGTGGACGGCATGACAGCGGATTACTATCCGTTCAGCCACGAGTTCCTCGGCGAAACCGCCACACGGATCATCAACGAAGTCAAAGGCATCAACCGCTGCACCTACGACATCACATCGAAACCTCCTGGCACGATTGAGTGGGAGTGAGGCACGCCGCCTTATATCTTCAACAGCCTACGCCGCTCCCAACCGGGGCGGCGTTTTCTTTTGCCCACACCAAGTTTCCCCTTCCATGTGCGCCCAAGCTGCGCAACAACTTCGCAGGGAGGAACCGTTATGAAGTTAACAACTGCGATCATCGCGAGCACCCTGCTCTGCCCGCTTTCAGCATTGGCGCAAAACGCGCCACTGGCCTGTGAAGGCATCAACGGCAACATTTTCCTCGGCATCGCGGGCCCGTCTGCGCAAATCTGGGGACGGGATGACACCCGCATCCAAGGCGTCGCCGTTCAGATGGATCAGGAGCACGAGGGTTTCCCCGCCGCTTGGGCGCTCAGCATCACGGGCACGCAGGCCACATTGGTTGTTCAAGAGGCGTCCTGCAGCTCATCTGGTGGTGACTTCCCACTGTCCTTTGTCATGCTCACCAACGAACAGCTCACCCACGGCTGCTGCACCATCGCTGAATGAGATTCCTATGACCACGCCCCAGATCCGCCTCACCGGCCATATAGACATCCCCACAGACCGCCAGAGCGCAGTCGCCGCTGCTTTGCCCGCACACATCGCCCTGACCCGCGCAGAGCCCGGCTGCCTTTCCTTCGACGTCACCCCAGACCCAAACAAAGAAGGCCGCTATCAGGTCGCCGAGCTGTTCACAGATCGGGCCGCCTTTGACGCCCATCAAGCCCGTGCCGCTGCCTCTGACTGGGCGAAAGTCACCGCTGGCATACCGCGCCACTATCAAATCACCGAGGTCCCCGCGTGAGTGATACCCTCAAAGCCGCGCTTTGGATGAGTGGCGCAATCTTCTCTTTCACCTCCATGGCCATCGCAGGCCGCGCCGTGTCTCTGGAGCTCGATACCTTCGAGATCATGATGTACCGCAGCTTCATCGGCATCATCATCGTCGTCAGCGTTGCAACCATCGCGGGCACTATGCAGGAAATCACCAGTCGCAATCTAGGATTGCATTTCATTCGAAACGCCAGCCATTTTGCGGGCCAAAATCTTTGGTTTTACGCGATCACCGCAATCCCGCTCGCACAGGTCTTTGCGCTCGAATTCACCTCCCCGATATGGGCCATCTTACTGTCCCCGCTCATCTTAGGCGAACGCTTGCGCCCGATCGGCCTTCTTGCCGCGCTGATCGGCTTTGTCGGCATCCTCATTGTCGCCCGCCCCTCGCCTGAAACCGCTGACATTGGCCAGCTTGCCGCAGCCACTGCGGCCATCGGTTTTGCCCTCTCAGCGCTCTTCACACGCAAGCTCACGCGCAGCGAAACCATCACCTGTATTCTGTTTTACCTGACCATCATGCAGGCGGCACTTGGCCTGCTTTTTGCTGGTTTTGACGGGGACATCGCGCTGCCGTCGCTCACCAGTTTACCTTGGGTCATATTGATCAGCTGCGCCGGGTTGGTCGCCCACTACTGCCTCACCACAGCCCTTCGACTCGCTCCCGCTGCGGTGGTGATGCCCATCGATTTTATCCGATTACCGTTGATCGCTGTTGTAGGAATGACACTCTACAGCGAAAAACTCGATATTTGGGTGATGTTGGGTGCACTGCTGATTTTTGCAGGGAATTACTTGAACATACTCATCGAAGTGCGTCGCAAATCTGCGACAGGTTGACGCGAAGTCACGGGTATTTTACCCGATCGGCTAAGTTGACTTGGATAAAGATGCGCGAATAGCTTTGGCAGAGAAATAAAATAACTCAGGACTATACGGGACACGCATCACATGAAGAAAATGCTTATGGGAGCCACCGCACTCGCGATGGTTGGAGGAGCATCTTACGCTGGAGGCATCGACCGCTCAGGCCAAGGTGTCAACATTCTGTTTGAGGACGGGGACTACGCACAGTTCACCTACCGCTTCGCGAATCCAAATGTGAACGGCAGAGCGGCACCTGCTGCGCCAGGGCTATTCACCGGAGCAACCGATGTGGCTGAGTCCTTCAGCAACATTTCCTTCGGCTACAAACACGAGATAAACGACAATCTCGATATCGCCTTGATCTACGACCAACCGTTTGGCGCGCATATCAACTATATTGATGGACCATTCGCGGCAGTGAACAGCCCACTTCCCTACAATGGTCTTGCTGAAATTGACAGCGATGCGCTGACGGCATTGCTTCAGTATAACTTCGGCAATGGCTTCAGCGTTCACGGTGGTGTGCGTGCTCTGTCCGTAAATGGCGTAATTCAGTCCGGCGATGGTATTTTGAATGCCGATAGTGATTATGACTTCGGCGGCGTCTTAGGTGTCGCTTACGAAAAGCCTGAAATCGCTTTGCGCATTGCACTTACATATGCTTCCGCGATCGACAGCGGCTTCGAAGGCCAGCATACTGCGCCAAATCTGGCAGCCACTCTGGATCGTACTTTCGACGTAGAATTTCCTGAGAGCGTCAACCTTGATTTCCAAACTGGTATTGCGGCCAACACTCTCCTATTCGGTTCGGTCCGTTGGGTTGGTTGGGGGGGCTTCAGCCTCGTCACAGACTCCTTCACGGCCCCTCAAGCAGAATGGGTGAACTTTGACGATGATACCATCACCTACAATCTCGGTGTCGGTCGTCAGATCAACGACAAACTCTCACTCGCACTTCAGTTTGGCTATGAAAGCGCGGGCACAAGACCGTCAACTACGGCCCTAGCACCGACCACTGGATCCCGGAGTATTGGTTTAGGCGCGACCTATCAAATCAATGAAAAGCTCTCTATCTCAGGTGCTCTGACCTATGCAAAGCCGGGCGATCAAGCGGTAAACGTAAGTGCTCCGGGTGCTGGACAGATTGGTACGCTCGAGTTTGACGACAACGAAGCATGGGGCGGCGGCATCCGCATCGGTTACCGCTTCTAAGCGCGCACACAGATCACAACAAAGCCCCGCCCATCCGGCGGGGCTTTTCTTTTGCGCAGGTTTCGGAGTGCGCGAGCCACTGCCAAACATTAGTCTGCCCCCATGACCGCAACCGTTCAAAAATCCCTGTCCCCGCGCGCCTGGGCCGAGCTCTTCCTGCTCGCCGCCCTCTGGGGCGCCGTGTTCTTCACCAACCGCATCGCGCTTGATGAGATCGGCCCAATCACTCTTGTGGCCCATCGCACTTTCTGGGCGGCGCTCCTGCTCTGGGCGCTGATCCTGATCAGAGGCACCCCCCTTCCCAAAAGCGCGCGGCTCTGGGGGGCGTTTCTCATCATGGGGCTTTTGAACAACCTCATCCCTTTCAGCCTGCTCAACTTCGCACAGCTCACCATCGAGAGCGGTCTCGCCTCCATCTTCAACGCCGCCACGGCCTTCTTTGGCGTGCTGCTGGCAGCAGCCTTTCTGCCGGATGAACGCCTGACGTGGCCCAAAGCCCTTGGCGTCGCGATCGGTTTTTTGGGCGTGGCAACGGCCATTGGCCTCAAACATCTGATCACCATCGATCCCCGCTCGCTGGCGCAAATGGCGGCCCTGCTCGCCACGCTCTCTTATGGGTTTGCCGGGATCTGGGCACGCAAGCACCTTGCGGGCTGCAGCCCAACTGTGGCGGCCGCTGGCATGCTCACATGCTCAGCGCTCATGTCCCTGCCCCTTGCTCACGTCGTCGAAGCCCCGCTCTCCCTGCACCTCACCGCCGCTACTTGGGCTTCCATTGCCTACGGCGCCGCTCTGGGCACCGCTGGCGCCTATCTGCTCTACTACCGCCTGCTGGCCGCCGCAGGCAGCGGCAACCTGCTTCTGGTCACGCTTCTTGTGCCGCCCTTTGCCATTCTGCTTGGCACCCTGTTTCTGGGAGAAACCCTGCATCCGCGCGCCTTCACGGGCTTTGCCCTGCTCGCCTTGGGGCTGCTGGTGCTCGATGGTCGCCTTTGGCACCGCCTGCGCAACAGACCGTCGCGTATTTAACACATTGCCGCCTTGCCAAGTCCCGCGCGGCTTGGCACGGTCAGTCCTAAGCAAGACCACACGCGGAGGGCAGCATGGCAAAAGGATATTGGATCGGACGTGTCGACGTCGAAGATGCCGAAGGCTACAAAAAATACATAGAGGCCAACGCCAAGCCCTTCGCGGAGTACGGCGCGCGCTTTCTCATCCGGGGCGGCCAGTTTGAAAACCCCGAAGGCTCCGCCCGCAGCCGCAATGTGGTGATTGAATTTCCCTCCTATGAGGCCGCTCTGGCCTGCTATCATTCCGAGGACTACCAATATGCCAAGTCCCTGCGCGAGCCTGTCAGCACAGGCGACATTGTGATCGTGGAGGGCTATGACGCATGATCTGGGACCAGCTTCTCCACCGCCTGCGTGGAACGCCAGACACCCCGCCTCTGCCTGAGCCGGATGAAAAGCTCGCCCTCGGCGCGCTGCTGGTGCGGGTGGCCAAATCAGACAACCACTATGACGTGGAAGAAATCGGCGCGATCGACAAGATCCTTGCCGCGTCTTTTGACCTCAACCCGATTGAGGCCGCCAAACTGCGCGCAACCTGCGAAAAGCTCGAACACGCCGCCCCCGGCACACCGGATTTTGCCACTTTGATCCGCGAAACGGTGGATTATCCGCATCGTCTGGAAGTCGTGCAAAAGCTCGTTTCGGTGATCGAAGCCGACGGCGAACACGCGCCCGAAGAAGACGCAAGCCTGCACGAAATCGAGGCCATGCTCGGCATCAAACCAGAGGACAGCCCTGTCGGCTGATCTAAAACATCGCCCTGAAATCTTGAAACGCTTGGTCTCCACCAGCGCTCAGGAGGCGAAGCCGACCAGCCCCCGACCCTCCCCATGGGAGGGGGCTTTCACCCCCACCCAGGGCCGGGGGCTGGCCTATGTGAGTGGCTTCAGGCTTGGTCAATGTATTGGACGGTTCCCTAGGCCAGACTTGGCAACCACAGCACAATCGAAGGGAAGGCCACCAACAAGGCAATCGTCACAGCATCCGCGATGAAGAACGGTGTCACGCCTTTGAACACATCCTGCACGCTCAAATCATCGCGCACACCGGCCACCACAAAACAGTTGAGGCCAATCGGCGGGGTGATCAGACAGAACTCCGCCATCTTCACCACCAGAATGCCAAACCAGATCGCACACATCGTGCCACTCATCCCAAAGGTGCTGTCCGCCGCAGCCACGGTCTCACCGCCGTTCAGCGCCATCACAGCCGGGTACACCACCGGCAAGGTCAACAGCAGCATGCCAATCGCGTCCATGAACATGCCAAGCACCGCATAGGCCAGCAGGATACAGATCAGGATCAGCCACGGCGACATCTGAAGGCTTGTGATCCAGTCCGAAAACGCGCCCGGCAGATCTGCAAACCCAAGAAAGCGCACATAGATCAGCACCCCCCAGATGATGGTGAAAATCATCACCGTCAGCTTGGCCGTGTCCAAAAGGGCAGACTTCAGCTCTGGCCAACGCATCCCGCGCACCAGCGCCAGCAGGAAGACGATAAACGCCCCCACGGCCCCACCCTCTGTCGGCGTGCCCCAGGCATCGCCAAACGGGTTGTAGACAAAGAAGATGATGATCACGACCACCGCCACAATCGGCAAGGCCGGCGGCAGCGCGGCAAAACGCTCACGCCATGTAAAGCCGCTCACCGGCGGACCGACGGTTTTGAAGATCATGGCAATGCCCACAATCATCGCGCCGTAAACCACAGCGGAAAACGCACCGGGGATAAAGCCCGCCAGCAACAGCTTGCCCACGTCCTGCTCTACGATGATGGCATAGATCACAAGGATCGCAGAGGGCGGGATCAGCGAGGCCAAAGTGCCTCCGGCCGCCACAACGCCCGCAGCGAACTGCTTGTTGTAGCCCACCTTCAGCATCTCCGGGATCGCAATGCGCGCAAACACCGCCGCTGTCGCCACCGACGCGCCGGAGACCGCCGCAAAACCCGCGGTCGCAAACACGGTCGACACCGCCAGCCCACCCGGCACCCAGGCAATCCACTTTTTGGCCGCATCAAACAGCGCCGTGGTCAGCTTGGCGTAATAGGCCAGATAGCCAATCAGAATGAAGGTCGGAATGAGGCTCAGCGCCTGTGACGACACTTTGGAATGCGGCACCGATCCGGCAATCGCGATGGATTTGCCCAACGCCCCGTCCCAGATCTCCCGCCGCTCATTCCAATACAGAAACTTTTCCGGCGCATAGCCGGATTTCGCCCAGAAAATCCAGACGATCCCGATAAAGCCAGCCAACGCAGCGGCAAAAGCCACCCGCATCCCCAGCACCACAAGCAGGAGCATCCCGCCCGTGACCCACAGGCCAATCGTAATGTTATCCATTGTCAGCATCCCCAAGCTGATCGACCTCTGCACGGGCCTGTTCTTCGATGGATTGCACCAGCGGCACCGCCACCGGGCTTGGCAGGTTCAGCAAAAACGCCCGTCCATAGCCCCAGACCTGCAGCGCCAGCCGCAGACACATCACCGAAAATGCCACCGGCACAACCAGCTTGGAGGGCCAGATCGGCAGGCCAATATCTATCGAGCTGTCGCGCGAACACAGCGGACGCGCGCAATCAAAAGAGCGCTCAAAATGCGCCCAGCTGCCCATGGTCAGCGCAATCATCAGCCCCAGGATCAGGATCACAGACAGCAGCTCTGCCCCCCAGAGCGCGCGACCCTTGAGCTTGCCAATCACCATATCCATGCGGATGTGGCTACCATCGCGCTGCACATAGGCGATCCCCATCACCGCAATCAATGGCATCAGCGCTTCGATATAATCCACATATCCCGACAGCGGCGACGCAAAGAACTTGCGCCCGCCCACCGAATAGGCGGCCAAAAACATCAGGCTGAACACGGCAAGACCGCTCAGCAATGCAAAAAACTGTTCCAGCTTGAGCAGGTGACGATCCAGTCTGCTGAGCACACTGTCGTCTTCAAGCACGGCAGAGGCACCGGCCATATCCTTCCCCCTTCTACCTGACACACGTCAGATACAAAACGGCCTCGGAACTCACCGAGGCCGCAATTTTAATTATTTTTATCAGTTGGTTGCGCGGTGATCTTCAAGAGTTTTCACAACCAGATCATAGAGCTCCTGACCCGGAATGCCCTGCGCTTCCATGTCTTTGATCCAGGCATCACGGATTGGGTCTGCCGCTTTGGCGCGGAACTCCGCGATCACAGCATCGTCGATCTCAACCTTGGCCACGCCCTTCTCTTCCAGAACGCTGTCCCACTTCTCCAGAAGTGTGCCGTAGTTCGCCACATAGTGATCCAGCGATTCCTGAACAGAGCTGTCCAGCGCCGCGCGGTGTTCATCAGACAGATCTTCATAGGCGTCGATGTTCACCACAACCGGGCAGTTCACAGTGCCGGGGTTCAGGTTGGCTGTCCACCAGTCCGCTTGGTTGATGGTGCCAAACGACAGGTGCGCGTGCTGCGCAAAGGCCACAGTGTCCACCACGCCGCTTTCCATCGCCTGATAGGCTTCGGTCGCGGTCACAGAGGTCGGCACGCCGCCCACGGCTTCAAAGGCTTTGCCCAGACCGCCGGTGGCACGCACGCGCATGCCGTCAAAGTCCGCCAGCGTGTCGCGTGGCTCGCCGGTGCCCACAAGGTTGTACTGCGGCATGGGCGAGGTCATCAGCAGCTTTGCGTTCCACTGCTCCATCTCTTCCGCTGCGGCCGGGTGGCCGTAAACAGCCGCAGACACTGCCAGCTCTTCCTGCAAATTCGCCACCCCAAGGAACGGCAGCTCCAAAACGGTGATCACACGGTTTTTGTCACGGTGATAGCCCGCACAGAACTGCGCCATTTCAAACGCGCCAATGGAAATCCCATCGAGGTTTTCGCGGTTCTTGGACAGGCCGCCATAGCTGATGTTCATGGTGAACTCGCCGCCGGTCTTTTCGCTCACCAATTCCGCCAGTTTCTCAACATGCTCGGTGAAGGCGCGGCGCTTGCCCCAGACAGAGACATTCCACTCGGTGGCCATTGCTTCGGTGACAAATGCCATAGACAGGGCCGCCACGGCGGTCCGGCTCATCAATTTACGCATAATTTCCTCCCGATTGCGTAAGTTTTATGTTCCTACCATGACGAAGCTCTCGGCAGATGCCAATGAAGGAATTCGCATGGCTGATCTTCGCTGCCCTGCGGATTTCCGCAGGGCAAAAGGACAGGTGCGTTTTGTGTCAGCGCGTGACTTTACGCCGCTGCCACTGGCAAACGCATCACCATCCCCGCCATTTCATCCAGATCTTCAGACGACACCGCGCAGGCTGCGTTCTGCGACATGCCGTGGTTGGCGTCGTTTTTCATCTCTGCAGCCAGCGCCGCAACGGTCAGACCGGCGCATTCAGCCGGCAGTTCTGCCGGGATCTCACAGGCCCGCATCAAGGCTGACAGCGCGCCAGGCAGCGCCGCAGCATCGCGTTCTGCGCCAAGGGCTTCCGCCGCCAGTGCGTAATTCTCTGCGCCCTCTGGGCGCGCCACGAGCCACGGAAGGCTGACCTCAAGCCCCAGCCCGGTCACCAGCCCATGATGCACGCGCGCCAAAGAGCCAAGTGAATGGCTGATGTTGTGGCCCATGTGCGTGTTGCAATTGTGGAGCGCCAGCCCCGCCACCAAACTGCCCCAAAGCACATGACCACGCGCCTCGATATCACTGCCATCTGCCACCGCTTTTGGCAAATGCTTCGAAAGTATGCGCAGCGCCTCCAATCCATAAAGCTGCCCCGCCGGGTTGGTCGCACGCGCGGTTGCGCCCTCCAGCGCATGCGCCACCGCATCAATGCCCGTCCACGCGGTGAGATTGGCAGGCAAACTGAGCGTCAACTCTGGATCAAGCACGGCCTGATCAAACATCAGCTCCTCACCCCAATACCATGTTTTCCAACCATTTTCCAACGACACAACCGAGGTCCGCGTGACCTCAGACCCGGTGCCTGCCGTTGTCGGGATGGCAATCGACCGCAAACCATTTTTCGGCAAAGGCCGCGTCGCAAGCGCATAGGTGCTGGCCGGGTCTCCGCTCGGCGCAATAGCAGCAACCAATTTTGCCGCATCCATCGCCGCACCGCCGCCAAGGCCGATCACCAGCCGCGCCTCAACCGCGCGTGCCTGCGCGCACAGCGCATCCACCAGCGCTTGCTTTGGCTCGCCAGCGACCGTCGCAGCCACCTCAAATGCGATGCCTTTTCCCGCCAGTATCTCCCCCAGCCGTTCTGTCACGCCAAGTTCCGCCAAAATCGCGTCCGCCACGATCAAAACCGGACCGCCTCCAAGACGCGATACAATCGCTGGAACCTTTGCCAGCCGACCGGGACCAAAAGTCACCGGTGGCACGCCTCCCATATTAAACGCTGACATGTTGCTCTTATCCTCTGTCCAAGCTGCAGAGCCGCCCGCTCCTCACGCGCCACTCATACGTCAGACAAATGCTTCCTCAGACAGTTGCCCCATTGCAAGCGCAATATTTCGCCTCAGCGACACTCAGAACACCTATAAATTGAAATTGACTTAATTACAGTAACTTACGTTATGTTTCTAAAATGCGACGTTGCGTCAATCTGGCGTGTCAGATCACACCACCGCTAAAGCAGGGCCTCCTTGTTCAAACCCAACTTCACGATCTTCTCGTTCAACGTCCGTCGCCCGATCCCAAGGGTTTCTGCCGCCGCGTCCATGCGGCCCTCATGAGCTTTGATCGCCTTGCCGATCAACTCTCGCTCAAAGGCCGCCACGGCCTCACGCAGGGTTTCTGGCACCTCTTCAAGACTTGGCGTCTGTGCCATGGCTGCGGTCATGGTGCCACCGCCCCGACGCGCCAGCATCACCCGGCGCGCGCACACGTTGCGCAACTCCCGCACATTGCCCGGCCAGTCATGTGCCATCAGTGTGGCCACATCTTCATGATCAAGCTCCGGCACGGCCACCTCATGCACGCGTGCATAGTCATCCAGAAAATGCGCAGCCAACAACATCACGTCATCTAGACGCTGTCGAAGTGGTGGAAGTATCATCACAAAGGTGTTGATACGAAACAATAAATCCTGACGCATCCGCCCCTCATCCACGGCCAGATCCACATCTTCATTGGTGGCACATATGATCCGCAAATCCACCGCATCCGGCCGCGCCGCTCCCACGGGAAACACCTGCTGATCCTCAATCACCCGCAGAAGTTTGGCCTGCACCGCCAAGGGACAGGCCCCGATTTCATCCAGAAACAGCGTCCCGCCAGAGGCCGCCTGCAAACGCCCCTTGCCTCCCTCCGCGGTGCCAAACATCTCTGCCTCAAAACTGTCCGGATGCAACGCGGCACAGTTGATGGCCAAAAACGGTTGCTCTGCACGCGGCCCAAGGTCATGCAGGGCCCGCGCTACCAACTCTTTTCCTGTGCCCGTCTCCCCTTGGATCAGCACCGCTTCTTCCATCGGAGCAAGGTCCAGCACCTCTTCGCGCAGATGGGCCACCGCCTGCGTCTGCCCCAGAAGGATGCGATCCAATCCCGAAAGCTCATAAAGCCTTGCCTTCAGGCGTTTGTTGCTCGCCCGCATCCGGCTCTGTTCAGCGGCATGGGTCAGAATGCTCAGCAAACGGCGCGGCTCATAAGGCTTTTCTACAAAACTATAGGCCCCAGCCTGCATCGCCTCCACCGCCATGGGAATGTCCCCATGCGCCGAAATCAACACCAGAGGCGGTGCCAGCTGCGGCTGCAGCGCGGCAAGCAACTCAAGTCCGGTCATCCCCGGCATACGCACATCCGACAAAATCACGTCAGGCACCATAGTGGTCAGCCGCTCAAGCGCCTTGTCGCCGCGCGAAACCGCCTCCGACTTCCAGCCCGCCGCGGCCATCAACGCCAGCAAAGACTGCCGCATGGCTTTGTCATCATCCACAATCAGCAGGCTGTAGGTTGGCGCTTCACTCATCTGCTAAGTCCTTTCATTGCGCTGCAAACGCGCCGCGCCCAGTTGCCGCCTCAGCAAGCGGTAACGTGACGCGAAACACCGCACCCTGCGCAGAATCTGCCGCCCTGTCCTGCGCTGTCATATGACCGCCATGGTCTTTCACAATGGTCGCAGAAATCGCCAGGCCAAGCCCCATTCCTCGCCCACTTTCTCTTGTAGTAACAAAGGGTTCCTGAAGGTTTTGCAAGTTATCATCACCCAAACCATGCCCCGTATCCGCCACCTCAAATGCCGCGCAATCTTTCTCCGCCCAAACGCGCACCGTCAGCACCGCCGACCCCGGCTCATCCTCCATCGCGTCACAGGCGTTGCGCAGAATATTGGTCATCACCTGCTCCATCCGCAGCCGGTTGCCGCGCACCGTAACAGGCGCTTTTGCCATATCGCGCATCACAGTCACGCCCCCCGCCTCAAGGTTGGGCGCAACCAACCCAAGGGCCGAGTCCATCGCGCTTTGCAGCGCAAACACCTCAAAGCGCTCGTTGCCGCTGGTGGCAAAAAACTTCAGCTGCCGCGTGATGCCTTCCATGCGCGCCACCAATCCATTCAGATCCGCACCCAGCCCCGCCGCCCCTTTCGGGTTGAGTTCCGCCGCCGCCAGATGGTTGCGCATGGCCGCAATAGGCTGTCCCAGCTCATGGGTCACAGAGGCCGAAAGCTGCCCCAGCGCGGCCAATCGGCTCGCCTGCGACAGCTCTTTCTGCGTCGCCTGTAGCTGTGCCTGCGCGGTCTTGCGCTCCGCAATCTCCACCGCCAGCTGTGCGTTGGTTTGGCGCAATTGCGCCTCTTCCCGCTCTGCCCGACGCAAAGCGCGGCCAATCCGCCGCGCCCGTTGCACCTGAAACAAAACCAACGCCGACCCAGCCAGCAAGACCACCACGGCGGTTGCCAGCCACGCCCGCGCCACGGCCCGCTCATTATTGGCAAAGTAATGCAGCTCCCACCCATCAGGCAGATCCTGCGCCACCAGATGCAAACGCGGCGCGCCCGCAATCTCTGCCTGACCGTCGCCTGTTGGCGTCCAGGCCAACGGCTCCAGCGGTTGCCCCAGAAACTGCCGCGCGGCGATGATGTCCTGCTTTTGCGCTGCACTCAACGGCGACAACACCCGATAGCGCCACGTTGGCTCTGACGCCAACAACACCACCCCATCGCGATTGGCCAAAATCACCTGCTCTCCGGCATTGGCCCAACTTGTCTCCAGATCTCCAAAACTCTTTTTCAGGGCGATCACCCCCTGCGTTTCCGCCCCCTTCTCGCGCACCGCATCCGCAATGAAATACCCCGGCTCTCCCGTTGTGGTCCCAATCGCATAAAACCGCCCCTGCACCCCAGCCAAAGCTTCCTGAAAATAGGGCCGAAATGCATAGCTTTGCCCGATAAACGAATGGGGTTTGTCGTGGTTTGACGCCGCAATCGTGATGCCCGATGCATCCATCAGGTAAATCGCGTCCAGACCGGCCCTTGCGGCAAAATCAGCCAAACGGGCGTTCAGCGCACCGGTGTCCGCCCCAGCCAATGCCGCCATCACAAAACTGTCCTGCGCCAGAACGTGGGTGAGGTGGCTGTGCCGCTCAAGCTCTGCCACCACCGTGCTGCGATAAAGCGAGAGTTGGCCTTCGGACTTTTCAAGTTCTTCTGCCAGAAACAGGTCAAGCGCCACGCGCTGCACAACAAACCCCACACAAAGTGTGGCGACGAGCGACAGGATCAAAGACAGGCGTGCCATTGCAAAAAGCCCATGAGGAACAGTGGCAGGCAAGCTAGTGCATGCTGCCGAAACTGCAAATGGGATTTTGGGGCGACCTTCGATATGGGGCTGCGCCCCGGTTGCGGCGGGATCAGTGACGCATGAGAAACAGAACTTGCCGCCCCCGCCCTGCAGTCTTACATCTTCGCCTATGTTTGCAGATTTCCTGAAACGCCTGACGGCGCCCGCCCCTGAGCCCCTCTCTGATATGGATGCCCGCTTGGCGCTGAGCGCGCTGTTGGTGCGCATCGCCCGCGCAGATGGCAGCTATGATCCAGATGAGGCCGCCCGCATCGAACGCATTCTGGCTGAGCGGTACAGCTTGTCCCCTTTTGAGGCCACCGCGCTGCGCAAAGAGGCGGAAACGCTGGAATCCGAGGCGCCGGACACCGTACGCTTCACCCGCGCCATCAAAGACGCTGTGCCGCTGGAAGAGCGCGTCTCGGTGATCGAAGCGATGTGGCAGGTTGTGATGGTTGATGGGGAGCGCGACAGCCGCGAGGATGCGCTTTTGCGACTGGCGGCCAATCTCTTGGGCATTTCTGATGTGGACAGCGCCCGCGCACGCCAACGTGTGATTGCCCGCGGATGATTGTGGCGCTGCCGATGTATGACCGCCCCGAAGTCGCGGCGGTCCATGATCGGCTTTGTCAGTTGTTTGTGGAGGCCTACGGTGATGGGCCGCAAAGGCGCACAGATCCCAAAGATCTCTGGGCGCTGTGGCAAAACCCTGAACTGCTGCTTTCACAGACATGCGGCTATCCGCTCCGCAGATATCTGAAAGGCAAGGTTGCGCTGATTGGCGCGCCTGATCACGGCATTTCAGAAGTGCCAGCGGGGCATTATTGCTCTGTGATCGTCACGCACACATCCCATATTGCGGCCCAAATTGCGGCTCAGTCGGACAACCCGATTGCGGCGCTTGATGGTGCGCGTATGGCCTACAATGAAGCGCTGTCGCAATCCGGCTGGGCCGCCCCCTGGCAGCACTTCAAACAAGCCTCCGTCCGAATCGGGCCACGTCTGCAAAGCGGCTCCCATCGAATATCCGCTCAAATGGTTGCTCGGGGCGACGCCGATTTTGCGGCTCTCGATGTTATCAGTTGGAAGTTGATGCAACGTCATGATGCTTTCGCCAGCGCGCTCGTGGCCGTGGCACAGACCGCGCCAACACCAGCTTTACCATTTATCTCCGCCGCTTACAGAGACGTCAGCCCTATATTTTTCGCACTAGACAAGGCGATTGCGGCGCTTTCGCCCTCAGAGCAGGCGGAATTGATGCTCAAAGGGCTGGTGAACATCGCGCAAAGCTCTTATGACGCTGTGCCAAATCCGCCCAGTCCATGACCAAATGGTCAGCTGTGCGGTACAAAACGTCAGCCATGGCGTCTCAACCGTCCTTTTGGAAGTTGCATTTGCGCAAATTTTCATTCCTATTGGGGCACCAAGATCAACCCGATACTGATGGGGACACTGTGAGCGAAGCCACGCCCGTTCTGCAAATCCGCGACCTGCACAAAGCCTACGCCAATCTCGAAGTGATCAAAGGCGTGGATATCACCGCCCATCGCGGCGATGTGGTGTCTCTGATCGGCTCTTCCGGGTCTGGCAAATCCACCATTTTGCGCTGCGCCAACCTGCTTGAGCACAGCCAGCAAGGTGACATCCTTTTTAAAGGAGAGCCCGTCAGCTGGAAAGGCGACGGCCACGCCCGCCAGCCCGCCGATCCCAAACAGGTGCTGCGCATTCGCACCAACCTGTCCATGGTGTTTCAGCAATTCAATCTCTGGTCTCACATGACCATCCTGCAAAACGTGATGGAAGCACCAATCACCGTGCTCGGCCGTGACCGCGCAGAGGTTGAAGAGGCCGCACATGCCTATCTCAACAAGGTGGGCATTGCGGACAAACATGACGCCTACCCCGCGCAGCTGTCCGGCGGCCAGCAACAGCGCGCCGCCATTGCCCGCGCGCTGGCGATGGAGCCCGAAGCGCTGCTGTTTGACGAACCCACCTCTGCACTTGACCCAGAGCTTGAGCAGGAAGTTGTGCGCGTGATCAAAGCCCTGGCCGAAGAAGGCCGCACCATGATGATCGTGACCCACGACATGAAAATGGCCCGCGACGTGTCAGACCACGTGGTGTTCCTGCATCAGGGGCTGATCGAAGAACAAGGCGCGCCAGACGAGTTGTTTGGCAATCCGAAATCCGAACGGTTGAAACAGTTTTTGTCTTCAACCGCGGCATAATCAATCAACAAAGATCAACTATCCATAGGGAGCAACACTATGAACAAACTGATCCTGAGCACCGCCGCACTGGCGCTGACCGCAGGCTTCGCCATGGCGGACACCGTTCGTCTGGGTACCGAGGGCGCCTACCCTCCCTACAACTTCATCAACGATGCCGGTGAAATCGACGGCTTTGAGCGTGAGTTGGGCGACGAGCTCTGCGCACGTGCAGAGCTGACATGCGAGTGGGTCACCAACGACTGGGACAGCATCATCCCGAACCTGCAGTCCGGCAACTACGACGCCATCATTGCGGGCATGTCCATCACCGATGAGCGCGAAGAAACCATGGACTTCACCCAGGGCTACACCCAGCCTTCGCCCTCCTCCTACGCCGCACTCTCTGCGGATGTGGATGTGAAGACTGCCGTTGTCGCGGCCCAGACCGGCACCATTCAGTCCGATCACGTGGCCACCACTGGTGCCACTCTGGTGGAATTCCCAACTCCTGATGAAACCGTCGCAGCTGTGAACGCAGGCGAAGTGGACGCGGTTCTCGCGGACAAAGACTACCTCGCGCCAATCGTGGGTGAAACCGACCTGACCTTCATCGAAGACGTCTACCTCGGCGGCGGCATCGGCATGGCGTTCCGTGAATCTGATGACGAGCTGCGCGGCAAGTTTGACGCGGCCATCGCCACCATGAAAGCCGACGGCACGCTCAACGCGCTGCTTGAGAAATGGGAAATCGAAGGCCAGTTCTAAGCCTCCTGTTTCATCTAAAACACGAAGGGGGGCGGCTGCCCCCCTTTTCCAATCCCGCACAAAGAGAGCCACAGGCCCTCTTTTGCTAGAACCAAATGAGGCCAGCCATTTTTGCCTTTTGCTCAGATCCCTCTGTCCTAGACAGTCTGCCCTGGCTCAGCTGCTATCTCACCACCGGGAAGCACATGGCCTTTTACGCCTCTTTTGGCACCGTCCTCTTGCTGCTCGCTGTGACCGCGCCCACCGCGCTGGCCTTTGGTCTAGGGGGCGCCATGGCCGCCCGCGCGCGCTTCTTCCTGCTGCGCTGGTTTGGCAAAGCCTATATCGCGATTGTGCGCGGCGTGCCGGACATTGCCTTCTTCCTGTTCTTCGTGATTGCTCTGGATCAGGGCATCGAATGGCTGCGCCACAAGGTGAAATGCCCCGACTGGTCCGAACCGATCCGCCAAGGAAACGAGTTCCTGGTCTGTGACATCGCCAAAATGCCGCTCAGCACCTCGCCGCAATGGGTGCATGAGATTTACGGCTTCTGGGTCGCGGTCTTCACCTTTGCCATCGTCTTTGGTGCTTTTGCCGCCAATGTGCTGTTTGGCGCCATGAACGCCGTCCCGCGCCCGCAGCTGGAAACCGCAGAGGCCTATGGCATGACCCCGCGCCAGACCTTCTGGCGCATCCTGCTGCCACAAATGTGGATCTACGCCCTGCCCGGTCTGTCCAACCTATGGATGGTGCTGATCAAGGCCACGCCACTCCTGTTCCTGCTCGGTGTCGAAGACATCGTCTACTGGGCCCGTGATCTGGGGGCGTCCAAAACCGCCCGCTTCACCGACTACCCGCATGGCGACTGGCGGATGTGGTATTTCCTCGCGCTCCTGATCTTCTACCTCCTGTTCACGCGGGTCTCTGAAATCGCCCTGGGCCGCCTAACCAAACGCCTCTCCCACGGCCAGGCCACATTGGATGGCGAAGCCCAACGCAAAGCAGGGAGCGCCGCATGAGCTGTATTGAAACCATTCAGGCCTATGCCTTCCGCTCTCTTGGCTATGGCGAGCGCCTGCTGCCGCGCAGCGATTTCACCTTGTGTGAACACTTCACGCTGATCGGCTCCGGCATGATCTGGAATGTCTACTACGGCGTTCTGGCGGTGATGTCCGGCTTCCTCTTTGCCAACCTCTTGGCGGTGGCGAAGAACTCCGACAACAGACTGGCCCGCAAACCGGCGGAATGGTTCATCTTCCTCTTCCGGGGCAGCCCGCTGTTCATCCAATTCTTCTTTGGCTACTTCCTGTTTTTGTCGCTGAAAGGGGTTTCGCCCGTTTTCAACCCGCTGTCCTCTGCGGCACTGGGCGCGCTGATCGTGCTGTTCCTGAACACCTCCGCCTACTCGGCAGAGATCTTCTACGGCGCGCTCCGCTCCATCCCCAAGGGCGATGTGGAGGCGGCAGACGCCTATGGCTTCACCGGTTGGTACCGGTACCGCCGGATCATGTTCCCAACCATGATGCGTCTGGCGTGGCCCGCCTACACCAACGAGGCGATCTTTCTGTTCCATGCCACAACGCTGGTGTTCTTCTCCGGCTTCCCAGCATGGCGGCAACAAGGCGATGCGCTTTATTACGCGAACTACTTCGCAGACAAGACCTACAACCCCTTCGTGCCCTACCCCATTCTGGCGCTCTACTTCATCCTGCTGACGCTGGTGATCATCTGGGGCTTTGGTATCGTCAATCGCCGCCTGAATCGGCACCTGCCACAAAATGCGGCACCAAAGCTGCGCATCCGGCCAAACCTCATTCGCTGAGTCGCCCGCGCGCCTTTTGCAAAAATCCCGTTGCGCCCGCCCCTTATAAGGCGGGCGTTGCTGTATTTTCTCCACCGTCGTGTTACAGACGCAATACCGACGCGATACCGACACCACGAGAAATCGCTGGACAAGCCGCGCAACGGCAAAGATAATTTGATCAAATTATCCAAGCAGGTACTCCATGGACAGCGCGCTCCCTTCCACTCTTCGCATTGCCGCCATCGATCTGAACGGTCAATTACGTGGCAAACGCATCCCTTCGGAGCATGAAGCCAAACTTGCCAAAGGCGGCGCACGTCTGCCGATTTCGGCCCTCAACCTCGACATCTGGGGCTGTGACATCGACGACAGCCCATTGGTGTTTGAAAGCGGCGATCAGGATGGCATCCTAACCCCAAGCACACGTGGTGCAGTGCCCATGCCTTGGCTCTCCACCGCCTCTTCCCTTACACTGATGCAAATGCTGCAAGAGGACGGCGCGCCATATCTCGGCGAACCGATGGCCGCCCTATCAGAGGTCCTGTCCCGCTTTGATGCCCGCGGCTGGACGGTGATGGCAGCCACGGAAATGGAATTTACACTGGTGGATGACAAGGGGGAGGCCCTGCACCCGCCCCACAGCCCGCGCGACAGTCGTCGTCTGGCAGCCAGCGAAGTGCTGTCCGTGGATGAACTCGACAGTTTTGACGCGCTGTTCAGCGAAATCTACAACGGCGCAACCGCCATGGGCATCCCCTTGCAGACCATGACCTGCGAAAGTGGCATCGGCCAGTTTGAGGTCACGCTCAACCACCAGCCCGCCATGAAGGCCGCACAGGACGCCTTGCTGATCAAGCAACTGATCCGCGCAACCGCCAGAAAACATGGGGTTGCCGCCACTTTCATGGCCAAACCCTATGCTGACGACGCCGGAAATGGCATGCATGTCCATTTCTCCGTTGTGGATAAAACAGGCGCCAATGTGTTTGACGATGGCAGCGCCGAAGGATCAGACCTCTTGCGCCATGCCGTCGCCGGTTGTCTCGCCGCGATGCGCGCCTCAACCCTGATCTTCGCGCCTCATGGCCCCTCTTATGACCGCTTTGCGCCGGGTGCGCATGCGCCCACCTCGGTCTGCTGGGGCTATGAAAACCGCACCGCCGCGCTGCGCATTCCCGGTGGTTCCCCTGCGGCCCGGCGCATCGAACATCGCGTTGCAGGCGGGGATGTGAACCCTGTCCTGATGCTGGCCTCGGTGCTCTCCGCAGCATTCGTCGGCATCGAAGAGAGCATGACCCCACCGGCTCCTGTGGTCGGCAACGCATACGCCCAAGAGCAACCGCAGCTGGCTGAAAGCTGGGAGGCAGCCATCGACCTCTTTGAACAGGATGCCTTCATCGCCCGATGCCTGCCTGCCGAGCTGATACGCAATCTGGTGATGACCAAGCGCCAGGAACTGCGCAAGCTCGCCGACATCCCCACAGAGCAACACTGGCAAACCTATCTGGAACGTGTATGACAGGCTTGCGCGACGCCCATGGCGACGCTACGGTAAATTTGATCAAATTTGGTGACCCATGAAAATCGGCATTTTGCTCACCGGACACACTCCCGATGAGCTCGCACCCCACTACGGCAACTACATCGAGATGTTCAAAACCCTGCTCTCCGGACAGGATTTTGAGTTCGCAGGCTACAAAGTGGTCGATGGTGAATTTCCCGCATCGGTTGAAGAGTGCGACGGCTGGCTGATCACCGGATCCAAACACGGAGTCTATGAAGATCACGATTGGATTCCCCCGCTGGAGGATTTCATTCGCGAGGCGGTCACGCTCAATATTCCCATGGTCGGCGTCTGCTTCGGCCATCAAATCATTGCACAAGCACTGGGTGGGAAAGTCGAGAAATTTGAAGGCGGCTGGGCCGTTGGCCGCCAGACCTATGACTTCGCAGGAACAGATATCCCACTGAATGCCTGGCATCAGGATCAGGTGGTCGAGCTTGCGCCCGGCGCTGTGACCATTGCCACCAATGATTTCTGCAAACATGCGGCCATCCTCTATGGCGACCGCGCTCTGACCGTGCAGGCACACCCTGAGTTTTCCGCGGATTTTGTGGACGGACTGATCAACACACGCGGCCGTGGCGTGGTGCCAGAAGAGGTGCTCGAAGCCGCCATCGACGAGCTCGATGAACCCACGGCCAGCCAAACAATCGCAGATCAATTCGCTGACTTCTTCCGCCAAGAGAGACCCCGATGACAGACTGGCTTTCCAAAACCCCTGATGCCGCCCGCGCCTATCTCGAAGGCCACCGGCTCGACGAAGTCGAATGTATCATCTCTGACCTTCCCGGCATCGCGCGCGGGAAGGCCGTTCCGGCCAGCAAATTTGCCCGCCAAGACTATTTTCACCTACCAGATTCCGTTTTTTATCAAACAATCACAGGGGATTGGGGCGAGGCTGCCGGCGACGAAGGTTTCATTGAGAAAGACATGATCCTGCGTCCCGATTGGGACACCGCCACCGCCGCCCCCTGGACCGGGGATTGGACGCTTCAGGTCATTCACGACGCTTACAACACCGATGGCACGCCCGTGCCCTTCAGCCCGCGTAACGTGTTGAAAAGGGTGGTGGATCTCTACCACGCCAAGGGCTGGGAGCCGGTGGTCGCACCGGAAATGGAATTCTTTCTGGTCGCGCGGAATACGGATCCGGCGCAAAGCATCAAGCCTATGATGGGCCGCTCCGGCCGCCCTGCTGCTGCTCGTCAGGCTTACTCGATGACGGCTGTGGACGAATTCGGCCCGGTGATTGATGACATCTACGACTTTGCCGAAGCGCAGGGTTTTGAGATCGACGGCATCACGCAGGAAGGCGGCGCCGGCCAGCTTGAAATCAACATGGTCCACGGCGATCCAGTCAAACTGGCGGATGAGGTTTTCTACTTCAAACGCCTGATCCGCGAAGCGGCCCTGCGCCATGATTGCTACGCCACTTTTATGGCAAAGCCGATCGCCGATGAGCCCGGCAGCGCCATGCACATCCACCATTCTGTGCTGGATAGAGAAACCGGTCAGAATATCTTTTCGGGGCCACAGGGCGGCGACACAGACGCCTTCTTTCACTTCATCGCTGGCATGCAGAACCATCTGCCCGCCGCCATCGCCGTGCTTGCGCCCTATGTGAACTCCTACCGCCGCTACGTGCGCGATCACGCCGCGCCCATCAATCTGGAATGGGCCCGCGACAACCGCACCACCGGCATCCGTGTCCCGCTCTCCAGCCCCGAGGCCCGCCGCGTCGAAAACCGCATCGCCGGCATGGACTGCAACCCCTATCTCGGCATCGCTGCCTCCCTCGCCTGCGGATACCTGGGGTTGATCGAGCAGGAGCGCCCAGACAAGCAATTCAAGGGCGACGCCTATGACGGCGAAGAAGCGATTCCGCGCATTCTCGGCGGCGCACTGGACCTTTTTGACGAAGCAACCGCGTTGCATGACGTGCTTGGGCCAGAATTCGCACGGGTCTATTCCATCGTGAAACGCACAGAATACGAAGAGTTCCTCGCCGTAATCTCGCCATGGGAACGCGAGCACCTGCTTCTAAACGTATGATTTTAACGCCGCCTGAAAGGCGGCATTGCCTCCGGCGGGGATATTTAAGGCAAGAGGAAACAGACACGACATGTCGATGAACCTGCTCTACGCCAATGATCGCAAGGGCATATATCCCGAGAGTTGGTACGCCGCCACGGCCACGCCCCCCCCTCCATTTGCTTCGCTAAAAGGCGAAATCCGCGCCGATGTCTGTGTGATTGGCGGAGGCTTTACCGGACTATCAACCGCGCTGCACCTCGCAGAAATGGGCCGCAAAGTCGTGCTCCTGGAAGCCCACCGCGTTGGATTTGGAGCATCTGGACGCAATGGCGGACAGCTCGGCAGCGGCCAGCGCATGGAACAAGACAGCTTAGAACGTCTGGTGGGTTCAGACGACGCACACAAGCTTTGGAACCTGGCCGAAGAGGCCAAAACGCTGGTGAAAACACGCATCACCCAACACGAGATTGCCTGCCACTATCAGCCCGGCATCGCGCATGCTTGCTTCTCGGACCGCGAGGTTAAGACAGAGCATAACTACGTGTCGCACCTGCAAGAAAAATACAATCATAACGAGATTAAGCCGCTTGACCGCGACGCCATGCAAGCGCTCTGCCCATCGCCGAAATATGTGGGCGGCTCGCTTGATATGAGCGCAGGCCATCTGCACCCGCTCGCCTTTGCATTTGGCCTCGCCAAAGCCGCCGCATCTGCGGGTGCCACCCTTCATGAAACAAGCGAAGTCACAAAAATAAACCGCGGCCCCCAGATCACTGTCCAGACCCAAGAAGGCAAAGTCATCGCAGATCAATTGGTTCTGGCCTGCAATGGCTATCTCGGCGGGTTGGAGCCCAAAGTTGCCAGCCGTGTGATGCCCATAAATAATTTTATCGTTGCAACAGAACCCCTTGGCGCGCATGCGGCAGAGGTGCTGACACAGGACATAGCGGTGGCGGACAGCAAATTCGTGGTCAACTACTTCCGACTGAGCCATGATAAGCGTCTGCTGTTTGGTGGTGGCGAAAGTTATGGCTACCGTTTTCCTGCCGATATTGCGGCCACCGTACGCAAACCCATGGAGGAGATCTTCCCCCTTCTGAAAGACGTGCGCATCGACCACGCCTGGGGCGGCACGCTTGCGATCACCATGAAACGCATGCCGTATTTGCGGCAACTGGCACCAAATATCCTCACCGCATCCGGCTATAGCGGCCACGGTGTCGGAACAGCGACACACGCCGGACAATTGATAGCCCTCGCTTTGGCGGGGCAAAGCGAAGGGTTTGACACCATGGCCCGCGTGCCCGCCACGCCCTTCCCCGGAGGCCCGCGCCTGCGCAGCCCCCTGCTCGCGCTTGCGATGACCTGGTACGCCTTGCGCGATCGCCTCGGCATATAGCCGCGCACCACGGTCCCTGTCATCAAATGATCACATGCTGACAGTGCGTTTTCGCTGGCTTGGTCCTCAGCATTGTTTTATATTTTTGAAAACCGGACTTAAGAAAGTTGAAAACTATGACATTGCCACCCAATGTTTATGACGCTGAGCCCATTCCAGACTCCGCACGTGCAGAGATCGAGCGCCTGCTGCAAACCGGGGATCTGTTCCGGTATACAGCGGCTGAGAACGCCCCAGTTGCTCTGCTCGAAGCAGAATTTGCCGAACTGCTGGGCAGCAAATACGCACTCGCAGTGTCTTCCTGCTCGGCGGCGCTTTTCTTATCTCTGAAAGCCCTCGATCTGCCACGTGATGCCCGCGTGCTCCTTCCCGGCTTTACTTTTGCGGCTGTTCCCTCCTCGGTGGTGCATGCCGACTGCATCCCAGTGCTCTGTGAAGTGGGTGACAACTACCGCATTGATCTGGCAGACTTTGAGGCCAAACTGGATGGCACCATCTCTGCCGTCATCATCAGCCACATGCGTGGCCACACCTCTGATATGGACGCGATCATGGCCCTGTGTGAGGCGCGCAATATCCCGGTGATCGAAGACGCGGCCCACAGCCTTGGCACCACTTGGCATGGTCGCAACATCGGCACAATTGGCCGGGTTGGCTGCTTCTCCTTCCAATCCTACAAGCTCGTGAACTCTGGCGAAGGCGGTATCATGGTGTCCGACGACGCCGATCTGATTGCCCGAGCTGTGATCATGTCCGGTGCCTATGAGCACAACTGGAAAAAACACAAAGCGCGTGAAGGTGACAACACAGGTGAGTTGGCCGAAGCCTTTGGCCGCTGGCAGAACCAACTGCCGCTCTACAACCTGCGCCTGTCCAACCTCGCTGCCGCGATCATTCGTCCGCAACTGAATGAAGTGCCCCGCCGCGTGCGTGATGGCCGCGCCAACCACGACTATGTGGCGGGTCTGCTGAATGCCTCCCCATGGCTGCAGGTCCCTGAAAAGCTTGCACCGGAAGAGCGCGCGCCGGATTCCATCCAGTTCAATCTGGAGGGCATGAGCAACGATGAAATTCTAGCCTTCCAGGAAGCGGCCAATGCGCGCGGCGTGAAAGTGCAAGTGTTTGGACAATCCACCGACAATGCGCGCGCCTATTGGAACTGGCAGTTCATGCCGGAAATGCCAGAGCTGCCGCAAACCCGCGCCATGCTGATGTCTGCCTGTGACGTGCGTTTGCCCGCCCGTCTGAAGACAGAAGAGCTGGACGTGATTGCAGGCGCGCTGACTGGCGCAGCACAGGATGTGATGGGCAATCTACGCGCGTTTGGCACCTGATCTGCGTAGCAAAGCGACTTTAGAAAGAGCGGGCACAATGTCCGCTCTTTTTGTTTGCGCATTCAAAGACGCTGCACACGCGCCCTACAACTACTTCAAAACAAACGGTTGGCGCATCCAACTGCGTAGAGCTGCCGTAACGGCGCCGGGGTTCTCCAGAACTGGCAGGTGCCCAGCCTCCGGTATGACCTCTAGTTTAGCATAGGGGATAAGCTCCGCCATAAAGCTATGCCGCTTGACCGGGGTCAAACCATCGTGTTCGCCACACAGCACAAGCGCCGGGCATTTGCATTTACGCAAAACGCTTTGCTGGTCGCGCCGGCGCTGTAGGGCGCGCGCCTGCCGCACAAACACGTCTGCCCCCAATGTCAGGCCCATCTCTTTAACCTGCTTCAGCACCTCAGTACGTGCGACGCCCGGCGCAAGATACTCAGGGCGCATGAAATCACTCAGCACTTCCTCAAGCCGCCCGGCACGTGCGCCAACAATCCAAGGTTCATAAGCAGCCGCACTGGTTGGGGATTCCGCCAGTGGATTTGTGTCCATCAAGGCAACACGCGTGACCCGCTCCGGCGCTTTGCGCAGGATCTCCATGGCCACAATGCCCCCCATGCTCAGCCCCACCAAAGCAAACTTCGCAGGCAACACGGGCAAGAGCGCCGAGGCAATCTCGCTGATCCGTTCCCCTTGGGTGATCGGCGCCACCATCACTGCGTGATCTTGAGACAAGTCCGAAATCTGATGCGCATAGAGCCGCGCATCACACATCATTCCCGGCAACAGCACAATCGGCTCTTGCATTCCTGCCCCCTGCTCTTCTTTTTGTTGCGTGCAAATGTGCCAAAGCGGCACCGTAGGTCAAGCGCTCAATACCCTCCCCAGCGGAATGCGCCCTCTTTGGACAATTCCGAAAACGGGTTGTGGGCAATTTCCCACACATGGCCATCCAGATCAGCAAAATACCCGATGTAGCCACCCCAGAAGACCTCTCCAGCAGGGCGAAGGATGCGCCCTCCCGCCGTTTCCGCCGCAGCCAACAGTGGTGCAACTTCATCTTTGCTGCGCACATTATGCGCCAATGTGATGCCGGAGAACCCGCCAATCGCCTCCTCAGGGATCCCCAAATCCTCTGCCAGGCCACTGCGCGGGTAGAGCCCTAGGGTTTGCCCCAAAAGGTTGAAAGCAATAACACCTTCATTCCCAGGCTCTCGTTCCCAGCCAAGCGCTTCATAAAACGCGGCCGAAGCCTCCAGATCCTTCACGGCCAGCGTGATCAAACTCACCCGTGGTGCCATCTTTGGATTGGTCATATCTTCACCTACAAATCGTTGATAAAATTCACGAAAGCTTCCACCGTGCGCGCAGTCTCGCCAGGAGACATGATGTCCCCCGCAATCACATGCGCGTCGGGATCGGCATCTGCCCCCAGACTTTGCGCCGCCACAACAACGTCACCGCCCCAACGCGCAGCAATCGCCCTTGTTTTCCTTGGATCCACCACCGTGTCGTCATCAGAAAACCAGAACAAGGCCGGCGTGATCACGCCCGAATAATCCTTGCCAACAACCTCTTTGACCAGCGCCGCCATCTGCAATACTGCGGTGGTCGGATAGTGTGTCGTCCAGTAAGTTGCCTGCGCTTCGTTCGCAGGTGCAAACGAACGCTCTTTGCCAGCCAGAAAAGGCACCCAATGACGTGCAGCGGGCCAGGTTAGCAATCCAGCAACGGAGGAATTGATCCCAAAATTTGGCGCAACAAAAATCATGGCTTTGACCTGCGCCATCACGTCGCTTTGGTCTGCCATACCTGCCACCAAAGTGCCGCCTGTGGAGGTTGAAATCACCACAACCTCCTCTCCGACCCGCCGCGCCACGATAAGCGCCTCCGCCAGATCATTGGCCCAGTCCTGCACCGTCGCCGCATCCAGCGCCGCACCATCGCGGCCATGGCCAGCAAGCCGCGTGTAGACCAGATTGGCCCCAAGCGCCGCAGCCACCTGATCTGGCACCGGACGGATCTCCTCAGAGGTTGCTGAAAACCCATGCACATAAAGGATGCTCAATGGTGTGGGCACACCAGTGTCCCCGTGCCAAACAACCCGCTTTTGCACACCCGGGGTCAGATCATCAAATTGCGCCTCGCTTGCCGCAAAATGCGCGTCCACATCCGCCCCTACATCGGCATCTGTGATCTGCGGAGTGAGCGAGATCTGCTCGTAGGGCCCAAGGAAATAGAGCGCCGCTCCAATCAAGATCAGACACAGCAGAACACGCCACAAGATCCGCCCAAATCGGCGCATCACCCCTGCGTCGGTGCCGCCAGCACCTCCTCCACCTTCGCTTCAATCAGCTTCAGGCAAGCCTCATCAGAAAACCGATGGTCCTTGCCCTTGACCATTAATAGCTGAATGTCTGCGCCCTCGGCGTGATCCAACAAGCGATAGGCCACATCCGCGCGCACGGCCTCATCTTCGGTGCCTTGCAAAAACCGCGTCGGGAAAGGCAGGTCCAATTCCGAACGCAACACCAGACGGCTGCGCCCGTCTTCGATCATGCGTTTGGTGACGATGTAGGGATCCATATAATCTGACGGCAGCTCCACATGCCCCACGCGCTCAAGTTCGGCTTTCTGCGCGTCAGAAAACCCAGCCCAATAGCTGTCTTCGGTGAAATCCGGCGCAGCGGCGATGGTCACCATCCCATGAATGCGGTCCGGACAGGCTTTGGCCAAGAGCAGCGCCTGCCACCCGCCCATCGAAGAACCAACAATCACCAAAGGCCCCTCGATCAGCGCATCCAGCGTGGCCAGTGTGTCCTCATGCCAGTCACCAATGCAGCCCTCTTCAAATGTGCCGCTACTTTCGCCGTGGCCCGAATAATCAAACCGCAGAAAGCTCTGCCCGCGCGCCTTGGCCCAAGCCTCCAGATGCACCGCCTTGGTGCCTTCCATGTCAGATTTCAGCCCCCCCAGAAACACCACTGTCGGCCCAGTGCCTTCGGTCTTGTGGTAGGCAATACGGCGGCCCTGCGGGCTGTCAAAAAAATGCGTGGTGCTCATCGGGATCCTCTTAAGGTTTTCGCAAACATTACCGTTGCAAATCGCGGCTGTTAACCCCGCTTGACTTGGTCTGCCGCAAAGTCCATGAAAGCGACGAACCATATACCCGCAACCGGGCGTTCCGTGGGCGCCAAACTGACGAGGAGCTAGAAGCCAATGGCTGATATTTCTCTTACATTTCCTGATGGTAACGCGCGATCTTACAACGCAGGCATCACCCCTGCCGAAGTCGCGAGCTCCATCTCTACATCGCTTGGCAAAAAAGCGATTTCTGCCACTGTGGATGGCAAACACTGGGATATGCAATGGCCGATTGAGGCAGATGCCTCCATCGCGATCAACACCATCAAAGACAATGACGCAGAAGCGCTGGAGCTGATCCGGCACGACTGCGCGCACGTCATGGCGCGCGCTGTGCAAGAAATCTGGCCCGATGTGAAAGTCACCATCGGCCCGGTGATCGAGCACGGCTGGTACTATGACTTTGATCGCGAAGAGCCATTCACACCCGAAGATCTCGGCCTCATCGAAAAGAAGATGAAAGAGATCATCAACAAGCGCGAGCCTGTGACCACCGAAGTTTGGGAGCGCGACCGCGCCATCAAGCATTACACCTCCAACAATGAGCCCTACAAAGTAGAGCTGATTGAGAGCATCCCCGGTGATGAACCGCTGCGCATGTATTGGCACGGCCACTGGCAGGATCTCTGCCGCGGGCCGCACCTTCAGCACACCGGTCAAATCCCGGCAGACGCGTTCAAACTGATGAGCGTGGCCGGGGCTTACTGGCGTGGCGACTCCGATCGCGCGATGTTGCAGCGTATCTATGGCGTGGCCTTCAAGAACAAAGAAGACCTCAAAGCGCACCTGCACATGCTCGAAGAGGCCGAAAAGCGCGATCACCGCCGTCTGGGCCGCGAGATGGATCTCTTCCACATGCAGGAAGAAGCACCCGGCCAGATTTTCTGGCACCCCAATGGCTGGCGCATCTACACCACGCTGCAAGACTACATGCGCCGCATGCAGAACCGCGATGGCTATCAGGAGGTCAACACGCCTCAGGTGGTGGATCGCAAACTCTGGGAAGCCTCCGGTCACTGGGACAAATATCAGGAAAACATGTTCATCGTCGAAGTGGACGAGGATCATGCCCGCGAGAAAGCAATCAACGCGCTGAAGCCCATGAACTGCCCCTGCCACGTGCAGGTGTTCAATCAGGGCCTTAAGTCTTATCGCGATCTGCCGCTGCGCCTTGCCGAGTTTGGATCCTGTAACCGCTATGAACCGTCAGGAGCGCTGCACGGCATCATGCGTGTGCGTGGCTTTACACAGGATGATGGGCACATCTTCTGTGGCATGGATCAGATCGAATCCGAAACCAAGAAGTTCATCTCCTTCCTGGCCAAAGTCTATGCGGATCTCGGCTTTGAAAGCTGGACAGTAAAGCTTTCAACACGCCCAGAGCAGCGCCTAGGCAGCGATGAGACATGGGACATTCTTGAAACCTCTTTGGGCGACGCCTGTAAAGCGGCCGGCTATGATTTTGAGATCCTGCCCGGCGAAGGGGCGTTTTATGGTCCAAAGCTGGAGTTCACGCTGACCGACGCAATCGGCCGAAACTGGCAGTGCGGCACATTGCAGGTGGACACCAATATGCCGGAGCGCCTTGGGGCGACCTATATCGGTCAGGATGGCGCAAAACATATGCCCGTCATGCTGCACCGTGCAACGCTCGGCTCCTTTGAGCGCTTCATCGGCATTCTGATCGAAGAGCACGCCGGCAAGCTGCCCTTCTGGCTCGCCCCACGTCAGGTGGTTGTGGCTGCGATTGTGTCAGATGCGGATGACTACTGCCTTGAAGTTGTCGAGGCGCTGCGCGCAGCAGGTGTTCAGGCCGAAGCGGATCTGCGCAACGAAAAGATCAACTACAAGGTCCGTGAGCACTCTGTTGGCAAAGTGCCTGTGATCCTCGCGATCGGTAAGAAAGAAGTCGAAGAACGCACAGTGTCGACCCGTCGTCTGGGCGAAAAGCAAAGCAAAGTGCAGGCGCTCGACGAAATCGTCGCACAACTCGCAGCAGAGGCGACACCGCCCGACATGCAGTAAGTTGAAACAATCTAACCTTGAATGCGGCGCCCCGGGTGCCGCATTTTTTTTGAAAACAGCATTGCGCGCCAATTGCACTGCCAAAACTGTAACAATTCAGCTGTTGTCAGCCTTGGCCCGCGCCTCTTCCTCCAAACAGACGCCAACCGCATTGTAACATTTGCCCCCAGCACCGCCAAAAGTCACACGCGTTCCCATCGTGGAATTTACGCGCAAGCACGCAAACCTTCTTCCCTGCTCCCTGAAGTTCCCCCAGCGTTCATAGGGGATTCACCAACACTTACAGTTCTTTGCCCCCTGTGTCGCACGAGTGTTACACCCGATAACATCGCCGTGGCACACAGCCGTGTGATTGGTAAGTGACCCCCACGACGACCTATGTTTTACTCATGCCAAGGCGCAAACGCAGCGTTTGGCCGAATTGAATGTATCAAAAGGGAAGAGATACGATGTCCACGACCGTAAAAACTCTCGCCGTTGCAGGCGCCGTCGCAGCAGCTCTGAGCGCGCATGCAACCACCGCAACCGCAGCTGAAAAAGAGAAATGCTACGGTGTGTCCCTGGCTGGCCAGAACGACTGCGCCGCTGGCCCTGGCACAACCTGCGCCGGCACCTCCACCGTAGACTACCAAGGCAACGCCTGGAAGCTAGTCGATGCTGGCACCTGTGTCGACATGGAACTGCCTGCACTGGCAGACGGCACACCACGTGTTGGCTCTCTGGAAGTTCTGGAACGCGACCTGCCTGCGAGCTAAGCCATAGTTTTCTCGTGCAAAGCCCGGCAAGCTTGGGCTTTGCACCCCATTCCGTAGATTGGGGATCTGAAAACTGCCATACTGCATCAGACGCACCTCTCAGATCGGTTTCGGATGCAGTATCATGGACCAAAGCAATGGCGTATTTTGCCACTTCTTTTCTAATACCGTTTGTTATGCCAATCGCTGGCGATGCACATCCCAGCCGAAAGCCACCACTCCGCAAAGACCCGCACTGAGAATTTGCTCCACAACACCTGACACAAGAATACGGTGACGCGATGTTTGACTCTCAATCGACCCCCAGCAAGCTGCCCAACCGTCCTGGTGTGGGCTACAAGCCGCAGCACTACGCCGATCTGATCGAAGATCCCGGCACCGTGAGCTGGCTTGAGATTCACGCAGAAAACTACATGGGGGACGGTGGCCGCCCGATTGCACAGCTGCGTCAGCTGTCAGAGCGTTTTCCGATTTCAGTTCACGGCGTCGGTCTGTCGATCGGCGGTGAAGGCGCGCTTGACGCCGATCACCTCGCTCGCCTGAAGCATCTGGTTGACTGGCTCAACCCCACTGTCTTCTCTGAGCACCTCGCCTGGAGCACCCATGACGGCGCGTTTTTGAACGATCTTTTGCCCCTGCCTTACACCGACGCCACGCTGCAACGCGTCTGCGACCACATCAATCAGCTGCAAGACACCATCAACCGGCAGATGATGCTGGAAAATCCCTCCAGCTACCTTGCCTTTGACGAAAGCACCTGGAGCGAGCCTGACTTCCTGCGTGAAGTGGCCAGCCGCACGGGCTGTGGCCTGTTGCTTGATGTGAACAACGTCTTCGTGTCTGCCACCAATCTCAACTACGATCCGCGCGCATACATCAACGAGTACCCGCTTGAATGCGTGGGCGAAATTCACTTGGGCGGGCATGACGAAGACGAAGATGACCACGGCAAACCACTGCTGATTGACAGCCACGGCGCTCCCATTGTGGATCCCGTCTGGGCGCTGCTTGACCACACGCTTTCGCTGTCAGGTGAGAAACCCATTCTGATTGAATGGGACACCGATGTGCCAGACTGGGCAACACTGCATGATGAGGCCCTGCGCGCGGATGCAGCGCTCGCCAAAATCGCCACCGGAGTCGCAGCATGAGCGTCACTCAAAGCGACTTTCGCGGGGCAATCATGGATGGCGGAAAAGACCGCCCTGAAGGATTGTCTGACGCCAAGGGCCACCCTGCAGGCCGTCGGTTTGATGTTTATCGCAACAATGTTGCGGTATCTCTGACCGACGCATTGGCCACAGGGTTCCCCACCATTGCCAAACTCATTGGCACCGAAAATTTCAACGCAATCGCGGGTGTATTCCTGCGCCAGTCACCGCCCTCCTCCCCAATGATGATGCACTACGGCGAAGGCTTCCCCGAGTTTCTCGAAGGGTTTGAGCCCCTCGCCCACCTTGGCTATCTCGCAGATGTCGCGCGCCTGGAGCTGGCGATGCGGCGCGCCTACCACGCCGCGGATGCAGAGCCTATCAATCCTGACGCTCTGTCAGCTTTGCCCCCGGAACGGCTCACAGAGTTGGTGATGACCTTCGCACCTGCCGTTTCTTTGCTACGGTCGCCCTGGCCCATACACGCCATCTGGGCTTTCAACATGCAAGATGGGCCCAAGCCGCAGGGCATTTCACAGGATGTGATCATTCTACGGCCTGGCTTTGATCCGGAACCCCATGCTCTCAATGCCGGGGCCTATGAATTCATCACTGCTCTCATGGCGGGGGGCACGCTTGGCGCTGCCGCCGCTGTGGCCACCGACGATGCCCCAAACTTTGACCTCAGCGCAACCCTGGGCCTGCTCCTCACTGGCAACGCCCTGAACTCTATCGATTTACCATCCTAATTGAGGATCGCATGACACGCATACTGGACCTTTACACCGACCTTCTCGACCGGCTTGACCGATTGGATTGGCTTGTGCCCACTCTGGCACGCCTGAGTTTTCTCGCCGTCCTGTTCTTCTATTTCTGGAACTCTGCGATGCTCAAAATCGATGGGTCGATCTTCTCACCGTCATCTGGCGCGTTTGGACAGATCTTCCCGAAAGCAGCCGAAGCTGTGCTTTGGGACGTATCTCAGATGAGCTTCTTCCAGCGCATCGTCATTCTGGCTGGTACCATTGCCGAATTTGTCCTGCCAATTCTGATTGTCGTTGGGCTTTTTACACGCTTCGCAGCCGTTGCGATGATTGGCTTCATCGCCGTTCAAACGCTTGTTGACGTTACCGGTCATGGCGTCGCCCTTGGTGGTCTGTTTGACAGTGGTCAGGGTCTGATTGACCAGCGGATTATGTGGGCCATGCTGTTTGCCGTGCTCATTTTCAAAGGCGCCGGCCCAATTTCCATCGACGCGCTTTTCCGCAAGCGTTCTCAAGACTGACGCCTAAGCTACCGCAGAGCTTTACTCTGAAACTAAAATCAAAAAGCCCATGTTGATTACGTGGGCTTTTTTGTCAGAGAAGTGCAGCCTGCACATCCTTTGACCAACCGAGATAATAAACGCCATCACGGTCTATCAGTGGGCGCTTCATCAAAGTCGGATGCGCTTTCAAAAGAACAAGCGGTGCCTGAGCACGATCTTCTTCGCTCAAATTTCTCCATTTAGTTGATTTTCTATTTAACAAAGCATCTTTAAATTGTTCAAATGCCTTTTCAAGCACCAGATCGGGAACCCCCTCTTGCCGCACATCAACAAACACAACTTCTCCTAATGATTTCATTGCCTTGCGGCACGTATCACAGTTTTTCAACCCATAAAGCTTTGTCATATTTGTATCCTCACAAACTCTTTGCGACGGTATAATCCAGTTGTTTTCAGGTTTCACGTTGGTTTTTCTTGATTTTTATCCACACCGTGTAATCCTCAGAGCGGCGCATCAGTTTGAATTATCCGTAATCGTGCAATCGGATTTTTAGATTTTTGTGCTGTCGGCTATTTTTGCCGTCATTGACTAAAAGTGAATATAGAGGAGAACGGTATGCCACGCGGTACCGTAAAGTGGTTTAACACCACCAAAGGCTTCGGTTTCATTGAGCCCGAAGAAGGCGGCAAAGATGTCTTTGTCCATATTTCAGTTGTTGAACGATCCGGCCTCAAGGGATTGTCTGACAACCAGAAAGTTGAATTTGAAATGACGCAAGGACGGGACGGCCGCGACATGGCGGGCGAACTTAAACTGCTTTAAATGGATCGGGGCGCCATTAGCGCCCCATCCGATCTTCAGCGACTGTTCAGGAATACCGAGCCCCCTCCTCGGAATTTATGAACATCCCTTTGTACCTGGCGCACAATAGGGCGCATGTCTGTGACCGCCAGAGCCATTGTAATAACGCTCTGTGGTGTTTGGCACACCACAGGAAATCATGCCTCCAACTGTGACCGGCTGCAGCCCTGTCCCGCAATAATGTGTCTTGCTTGGATACGGGTGTATCAAAACACCCTCTGGCTGATTGACCGGGCCAATCTCAGGGGCATTGCTGCTCCACGTTTGCGCCGCAAGTGGCGGCGCCACGATCAGAGCAACAACAGTGGCGAAAGAGAATTTTTTCATGAAACACAGGCTCCAATTGCCATCAAAAACTTAGTGAAGTTAAGCTAAAGTACGGCAGGATAAGTGAAACTGTCAAATTTCCATATCAAAAACACATCGTTTCTGATTGTGTTTCAATCGCCCTATGCCCCGTCCACGATCGTGAGATACTCGCACACCTCACAAGCCGGAGATGCTCCCTCAAGAGGTCTGCGCGTGATCAGCTCCCATTGGGTCGGATCAAACGCCGGGAAAAACGTGTCTGCATCCTCAATCTCTGCATCAACCTCCGTGATCAGCAGGCGATGTGCGGACTTCAGCATCTCTTTGTAGATACCGGCTCCGCCAATGCCATAGATCCGATCATAGCCCTGAGCGGTCGCCAAACGCACCGCCTCTTGAACGGATGGCACAACGATTTCTGCGGCATCAGGCCGCGAGGAGACAACGATATTGAGGCGCTTCGCCAATGGCTTCACTGGCAGGCTGTCCCATGTGTTTCGGCCCATGATCACTGCACCACCGGTGGTCTCACGCTGAAACAGTTTGAAGTCCTGCGGGATGCGCCATGGGATATCACCATCGCGTCCAATGGCGCCATTGCGGGCACGTGCAACAACAAGTGATATCATGGGCTACACCGCCACTGGCGCAGGAATGGCAGGATCAGGGTCATAACCGACAATTTCAAAGTCCTCGAAGGTAAAGTCAAAAATCGACGCCACATCTCTTTTTATGACCAGTTTGGGCAAAGTCTTGGGCGTCCGCGACAGCTGCAGCTGCACCTGTTCCATATGATTTGAATAGATATGCGCGTCACCGATCGAGTGCACAAAGTCGCCAACCTCATAGCCCGTCACATGCGCCAGCATATGCTGTAACAATGCATAAGACGCAATATTGAACGGCACCCCCAAAAACATATCCGCAGAGCGTTGATAGAGCTGCAAATGCAACTTTCCATTCAACACCCGCACCTGCCACATCGTATGGCAAGGCGGCAGTGCCATATCCGGCACATCCTGAGGGTTCCAGGCGGAGACAATCAACCGACGGCTGTCCGGCGATGTCTTGATCATATCAACCAGCGTCGCGATCTGATCGACACCGCCAAAATCACGCCATTGCTTGCCATAAACGGGGCCAAGATCACCCTGTTCATCGGCCCATTCATCCCAAATGGTCACACGGTTCTCTTGCAGATACCGAATGTTGGTGTCCCCAGCGAGGAACCACAGCAACTCATGAATGATCCCACGCAGATAGAGTTTTTTGGTGGTGACCAACGGAAAGCCGTCTTCCAGTCGGTAGCGTGTCTGCATCCCAAAATAGGAGCGCGTCCCCGTGCCCGTCCGGTCACCGGAATCTTCGCCGCACTCCAAAATGGTTTTTAAAGCCTCGTGATACTGTTGCACGCCCCGCCTCATTTGCTGAAAGCTGCCGCCCATCCGCCTGCAAACCTAGAGGTTCGCACGCGTTGACGACTCAGAAATCTGATCTCATAGCGACTATATCTTGTGGCCTGCAAACAGGGAACCGCAGGATTGGCACGAAGTGGCGTAAACTGTCTGGCCAATCACACCGGTTGCGTGTTCAATGCCCAAAAACCCCAATTCAAAGGAATCCCACATGCATGTGAAATACCTGCACACCATGGTGCGTGTCTCAGATCTGGAAGCGTCCATGGCGTTTTATGCGCTGTTCGGCCTGAAAGAGATCAAGCGCTATGACAGCGAACAAGGGCGCTTCACACTGGTCTATCTGGCGGCAGATGGAGACCACGACGCGCCACTGGAGCTGACCTACAACTGGGATGGCGACGATGGGCTGCCCTCAGACAGTCGCCATTTCGGTCACCTCGCCTATGAAGTCGGCAACATTTACGAAATGTGCCAGCATCTCGCGGACAATGGCGTTGTCATCAACCGTCCGCCGCGTGACGGGCGCATGGCCTTTGTGCGCTCCCCTGACAACATCTCAATCGAGTTGCTGCAACAGGGCGAAGCACTCGCCCCAGCAGAGCCTTGGGTCAGCATGGAGAGCACCGGCCATTGGTAAGATCTGCGGCCCATATCGCCGCAATCGGGGTGGCGGCTCTCGCCACCCCAACCCTCGCTTCGGACTGCCGTATGGCCCTGTTGCTCGCGCTGGATGTCAGCTCATCGGTGGACAGCGAAGAAGACGCGCTCCAGCGCCTCGGCCTCGCTGCCGCCCTCACCGCCCCAGAAATTCAAGCTGCCTTTCTCAGTGCCCCCGCATCGGTCGCGCTGTCTGTTTATGAATGGAGTGGTCGGCACAAACAGCATACGCTGCTGGATTGGACGCTGATTGACAGCCAAAAAACGCTGACCCAAAGCGCCGCAAAACTTGGGCTGTCCAAACGCGAAACATCGGAGTTCCCTACCGCGCTGGGGCACGCTGTCGGCCACGCAGCCAGCCTGTTTCGCCAAGCGCCCAGATGTGATGTGCAGGTGCTTGATGTGAGCGGCGATGGTGAAAACAACGATGGATTTGCGCCGCGACATGCCTATGCCGCTTTTCCTCTGGACGATGTCATCGTGAATGCTTTGGCAATCGAGACCTTCGGGGTTAAGGCCGCGGACTTCGCTGCCCGCCCGGGTGACATGACAGAATATTATCGCCGCGAACTGATCAAAGGGCCGGACGCGTTTGTCGAAACGGCAAAGGGATTTGAGGATTTTGAGAATGCTATGCGCAGAAAACTGGCGCGCGAGCTTTCTGTCACGGTGATTGGACAGCTCGCACCAACCGACCAAGACAACCAGTGAATCGTATTCAATATCAATTACTTGAGAATCAAACCTAAAGTAAACAACCCGACAAAAAGATACACGCACCATGCCCCTTCTGAGGCAGGTGCGCAAAAGCTACGGAATCCCCGTTCTGGGGCAACCTGTCTACTTCAGTAGATGTAGCGGATCTGATCTGTCCAATACCGTTCCACACGACGCAGCGCGTGGGTGATTTGTTCGATACCGTCTTCGCCAAGCACACCTTTGGACTGAAGGCCCTCAGCATGGCGCGCAAACAATGCGGAAATCACATCGCGAATCTCGCGGCCCTTTTCGGTCAGGCGCACGCGCACAGAGCGGCGGTCAATCTCGCAGCGCTGGTGGTGCATATATCCCGCATCCACGAGTTTCTTCAGGTTGTAGCTCACATTGGAGCCCTGATAGTACCCGCGGCTTTTGAGTTCGCCTGCCGTCACTTCATTGTCGCCAATGTTAAACAGCAAAAGCGCCTGAACAGCGTTGATTTCTATCACACCTACACGTTCAAACTCGTCTTTAATCACGTCCAGCAACAAGCGGTGCAACCGCTCTACAAGCGCCAGCGAGTCCAGATAGTCAGCCATAAAGCTCTGTTCTGTCCCGCTGGGCATCGATGAATGAAAGCTCATTCTTGGTCTCCGTCAGCTTATCTAGCGATCACAGTGACGGAAAAAGCCCAACAAGAGGTTAAACAGCGCAAAAGATGTTACAAATTCGCGTCAATTTGCGCCGCTGATCGTGACAGAGATACGTGCAATCAGGTCTGTGAAAGGTTCCGGCGTTGGCTTCTGCCCCGTAACCCATTGATACAAATCCTGATCATTCTCACACAGCAGCGCGTCATACAGATCAAGCCCGGCGGTATCCATCTTTGCCAGATTTTCGTCGGCAAACCGCGCAAGGATGATATCCATCTCTTTGATGCCACGCCGCATCGACCGCATTTTCATCCGCTTCAGTCGATTCTCCAGAGTTTCTGCGCCACTGTTGGCACGCTCTTTGGGGGCGTCAGTCATTCTCAAACCTTTTTGCGGAGCGCTTTTTCCAACCGGGCCAGCCGATCCAAATCGCTTTTCATACGGGTGCGGATATCGCGGATGTCTTTCAGAATGGCAAGAAGACCTGCCTCTGCACTTTCCCCTTCACCTTCGAGGTCCACACCCACGCCCTCTCCCGTCAGCAGCCAGCCAACGGAAACATTCAAAAGCCCTGCCATCATCGACAGACGATTGGCGCGCGGCTCGCTCAAATCATCTTCCCAGGCAGCCACCGTGGATTTCTTCACGCCGAGGCGTTTGGCGAACTCGCCACGCTTCATCCCTGCTGCGTCACGCGCCGCCGCAAGACGATCTCCAAAAGTCGCCACATCTTCGCCATACCAATCCTCTTGTGGCATCGCTTCCAATTGATCTTGAGGCATTCTTATCTCCTTGGCGCTTCGGCCTTGATCGGCATTCTCGCGCACCCTAAGACATAGGTCGACTGATTACAAATGAGGCCAAGCCATGTCTTTCCTGTCTGAGACCCTTTCGCGCGTCAAACCTTCTCCGACCATCGCCATGACAGCAAAGACCGCCGAACTGAAAGCAGCAGGCCGTGACGTCATCGGCCTGAGTGCTGGCGAGCCCGATTTTGACACGCCCCAAAATATCAAAGATGCCGCAGTGGCCGCAATCGCAGCAGGTAAGACAAAATACACTGCCCCCGATGGCATCCCAGAGCTGAAACAAGCGGTCTGTTCCAAAATGAAGCGCGATCACGGTCTGGACTACACCCCAGCTCAGGTCTCCGTTGGCACGGGCGGCAAACAGACGCTCTACAATGCCCTGATGGCTACGCTCAATCCAGGCGACGAAGTTGTCATCCCAGCCCCCTACTGGGTCAGCTATCCAGACATGGTGCTTCTGGCGGGCGGCACACCTGTGGTGGCGGAAACCTCTCTGCAGACCAACTTCAAACTGACGGCGGATCAACTTGAAGCGGCGATCACCCCGAAGACAAAATGGTTTATCTTCAACTCGCCCTCCAATCCAACCGGCGCAGGATATTCGCGCGAAGAACTCAAAGAGTTGACCGATGTGCTGATGCGTCACCCCCATGTCTGGGTGATGTCTGACGACATGTATGAACACCTCGCCTATGACGGTTTTGAATTCTGCACGCCAGCGCAGGTGGAGCCCGGCCTCTATGAGCGCACGCTCACCTGTAATGGCGTGTCCAAAGCCTATGCCATGACCGGCTGGCGCATTGGCTACGCCGCTGGCCCTGTGGAATTGATCGGCGCGATGCGCAAAATCCAGAGCCAAAGCACGTCCAACCCCTGCTCTGTCAGCCAGTGGGCCGCTGTGGAAGCGCTGAACGGCACGCAAGATTTCCTTGCCCCAAACAACGAAGCGTTCAAACGCCGCCGCGATCTGGTGATCTCTATGTTGAGTGAGATCGAAGGCATCTCCTGCCCGACGCCGGAGGGTGCTTTCTATGTTTACCCTTCTATCGCTGGGCTGATTGGCAAGACAACGCCTGCAGGCACTGTCATAGAAAATGACGAAATTTTCGCCAATGCCCTCCTGGAAGAAGCTGATGTGGCTGTGGTTTTTGGCGCTGCCTTCGGGCTTTCGCCAAACTTCCGTGTCAGCTACGCTACCTCTGACGAGGCGCTGACCAAGGCGTGTCAACGCATTCAGGCGTTCTGTGCCTCTCTGACCTGAAGCCCGGCAAAAGGGCATAAACTGGAGGCAAAGATGAGCGGCGATCTTCCTGACTATTATTTTCGCGTGCGCGAAAACGGCGCGGCGGTGTTTCGTGTAGATACCGAAAACCGCCATCGCCGGATCGAAATGGATCAGATTGCCGTTCTCAACATCAAAAACGGTGAGGTCAAACCGCACGGTGATCGCACGCTTTCAAGCGAAGACGAGGCTGCGATCTCGCAGTGGATGGAGGAACGGCGTGCGCTTTTGGCGGCCCGCGATCTGGACGATATCTTCCGCACGGTGGATCACCTCAACCTCACCACGCAATGGGCCCAGTCCAAAGCCAGCCCGGAGCAGCTGGAAGACATCACCGACACGCTGCTGCTGACCATGCACGACCTGCGCTCCGTCTTGGTGCGCAAAAAAGCAGATCGCCTACTCAAAGGGAAATAGAGCAGGCTTATGTGGCCCGCGCTGTGTCCGCCTTGAGGTGTCGAGCTTAGCTCTTTGCGTTTTGAGCGAACTTTTCGCGCAGCCGGGACAGATCTGTCCGCCAGAACCGATACATCAGCATAATCGCAGCCGCCGTCAGGCCAAGCACAAGGCCCAGCCAGATGCCCACGCCGCCTAACTCCAGCTTAAAGCCAAGCACATAGGCACAGGACACCCCAAGCAGCCAGTAGCTGATCGCAGCAATCACCATCGGGCCGCGCGTGTCCTGCACCCCCCGGAGCAATCCGAGCGCCATAACCTGTGCGCCATCCACAACCTGAAACAACGCCGCGACATAAAGCAGGCTCACGCCAATGGCCAAAATCGCGTCCCGCTCAGTTTCATCCGCATCGATGAACAGCCCGAGCAAATACTCAGGAAACAGCAGAAATAGAATAACGGTGACACAGGCCATGCCAAAAGACATCACAATTGCCACAATCGCGCCGCGGGCCATATGGTCTGCATCCTTGCGCCCCATGGCGTTGCCTACCCGCACGGTGGCGGCATTAGACAATCCCAGATGCACCATAAAGGCCAGACTGGCCAGTTGCAGCGCAATGCCATGCGCCGCCAACGGGATCTTGCCGAGCCAGCCCATCATAGTGGCGGAGGCGGCAAACAGACCAACCTCAGCCAGATTGGTCAACCCAATCGGCAACCCCAGTTTAAACACCTGCGCAAACACATCCCAGTCAGGCCGCCAGATCCGCGCAAACAACGCATGCTGCGGCAGAGCCCGCAGCGCATAGATCACCACGCCAAACAGCGACACAAACTGCACCATGATCGAGGCAATCGCCGCCCCACGCACGCCCATCTCCGGCAGGCCAAAGTTGCCAAAGATCAGGCCATAGTTCACCAAAGCATTGACAGGCACCGCCGCAACGGTGACCCAGAACACCACGCGCGTGTGCTCAAGTGCGGCGAGATAGGACTTCAACACCATCACCAAAAGCGCTGGCACCAATCCAAACCCGGCAATGCGCAAATACGCCTGCGCCAGCTCGGACACATCCGCTTCTTGCAGCAACACAGCCTGCAACACTCCGCCAGACAGCAAGAAAAGCGGCTGCACAACCACACCGAATATCAACGATAGCCACAGCCCCATACGCGTGACCCGGCGCAAGGCAGTTTCATCGCCTTCTGCATCCGCTTCCGCAACCAGCGGCATCACCGCAATCGCAAAGCCAGAGCCCAAAATAAACAGCACAAAGAAAAACGTGCTGCCCAAAACAACCGCCGCCAACGCGTCAACAGAGTAGCGCCCCAGCATGATGGTATCGGTCAGACCAATGGCAAACTGCGCCACATGACCGCCAATCAAAGGCACCCCAAGGCGCAAAAGCGCGCGCACGTGCTCGCGTGTTGGCATCGGGGACTTGGGGGGTATGCTGCTGACTGTGCTCATTCCTCAGCCATATGCCTGTTATCTGAACAGAGCAAGCCGCCTCTTTGCATGGTCTTTCAATCAGGGGGCCACAAACGCAAAAGGCGACCTCACGCCTGAGATCGCCTGGGTCTTTGACACGTCAGGCTTGCGCACAAAACGTGCTGAAATCCGCGTTACTTCCGGCTATCTGGATGCAGCGCCGTGCCAAGAATATGCTCGGATTTGTGGATCACATGGCTCGCCGTGTTTGCAATCAGCGGGTCTGCTGGCTGTGCAATCTTGGGGTCTTTGCCCGGATAATCCAATGTGCTCAGGAAGTGGCGCATACAGTTCAGGCGCGCACGTTTCTTGTCATTGGATTTGATAACCGTCCAGGGCGCATCTGCGGTGTCCGTATAAAAGAACATCGCCTCTTTGGCCTCTGTGTAGTCGTCCCATTTGCTCAGAGACGCCTTGTCAATCGGGCTGAGTTTCCACTGCTTCAGAGGATCGGTCTCCCGGCTTTCAAACCGGCGTTTCTGTTCGTCCTGAGTCACGGAGAACCAGTACTTGTAGAGCCGGATACCAGAGCGGACAAGCATGCGCTCCAGATCCGGTGTCTGGCGCATGAATTCCAGATATTCATTTGGCTCACAAAAGCCCATCACCCGCTCAACACCCGCGCGGTTGTACCAGCTGCGATCATAAAGCACGATCTCACCCGCAGTCGGCAGATGCTCAATATAGCGCTGGAAATACCACTGTCCGCGCTCTTCGTCCGTTGGCTTATTGAGCGCCACAACGCGCGCCGTACGTGGATTCAAATGCTCGGTGAAGCGTTTGATCGTGCCGCCTTTGCCCGCCGCATCCCGGCCCTCAAACAGCATCACGAACTTCTGGCCGGTCTCCTGCGCCCAAAGCTGCACTTTCAAAAGCTCCGCCTGCAACTTGGCTTTCTGCGCCTCATAACTGCGGCGCGACAGCTTCGAGGGATAGGGATACTCGCCACGCTCAAAGGCACGTCGCACGTCATCCATGGTGGCCTTGTCGACGCTTGATGTGGTCTCTGTGGCCTGCGGTGTTTCAATTGTTTCCAACGCCAGATCTCCCTCGAATGTGTCTTGCTCAAATTGCTTTTCCAACGGCTTTTCCCTCTACTGAAATTCTTCGGCAGAACCCTACCATTGGGCGTGCGGCTTGACTTTGACACACGTCAATTTGGAGGAATAAGCGCGCTGATTTGAAACCAAAAAAACTGCGCCGTACCTCCCCCGTCAAAGCCGCCAATCAAGAATTCGCAACAGGTAAGCGCCACTCGATGGCGCAGCACCTTCAAAAAAACTGAAATAGGTTTCACAAAGACCAAAGCATGTAAGACTTGCTTAAGACTCCTATTCCTAGGCTACCCCCGGTACTTAGGAGGACTTTAAAAAATGAAGCTAATCGCCACGTTTTGGGCCGCCACCTCTCTCACATGTGTGGCCGCACCGGTATTTGCAGACACAATCACGATCATGGCCGCTGACCTGCCGCCGATGGTATATGCGGACGGCACTGGCCGCGAAGCGGAGATTGTTAAAACCGTCATGGGGCACTGCGGCCATGACGTGAAGTTTGAAGTGCAACCCTTCACCCGTCACTGGGCAACCTACGAAAGCGGCTCTGGTGATGCGGTCATGACGGTCCCGCTTGGCATGCCCATGGAAGGCAGCCAAAGCGCACCCTACATCGCCTACCAAAATGGTGTGTCTTTCCTTGCCGGATCGGGCAATGACTACACCGCGCTCAGCGATCTCGCTGGCCTTAGCATTGCGGCGTTTCAGGGCGCGTCAAACATTCTGCCAGGACTTGCAGATGCCTCTGGCAGCTTTGGATCTTATCGCGAAATGACAGATCAGGAGACACAGTCCAAACTGCTCTTCGGAGGCCGTGTAGATGGCATTTTGGGTGATGGTATGCTGTTTGCTGCCTACACCGAGTCACTGCGCGACGCAGGGGACAAGTCCGGCATTGACGCGTCCTTGCCAGTTGAGTTCCGCGCAATCTTTGAACCCTCAAGCTATGCGATGAACTTTCGCGACGCAGCGCTGTCGGCTGACTTTGACCGCTGTTTTGCAGAACTTGACGCAAATGGCACAATCGCAGCGATCAACACAAAATGGATCGACAAATACCGCGATACACTGGGAACAAACTACCTGTCGATGTGATCGCAGCCAAATCGGCAAGCGCAGAGGCACGATCACAGCATCAGCGTTTGCCGCACAGTTCGGTGTTCAATCACAAAATCGCCCCTGCACCTCATAGCGTGCGAACGGGATCTTATCTGGCCTCTCTGGCCGGTCACGCCGCTCTGGCGGGCCAATCACATAATCCTCTGGATTGCGGGTTCCGCGTAGGCTGTCTGGATCCACCGCGCGGCGGTCACATGTGGCCAAGCTGCGGATCGTGATGGCCTCTGGCGTGCGCAAATCGATCAGATACCCTTCTCGTCGCGTGGCCGTCGCAACAAAACGCAGCGGGGGCTCCAACTGAAAAGCGTCGGTGTCTGTGCCAAACAGCAGGGTTTCGCCTTGCCACTCCCGCCCAGAGGCAAAGATCAGCTCATAAACACCCGGCGGCACCAAAACTCGGAAAAAGTCGCCACCCCGGATATAGGCGGCCAACGCCATTTCTCCGCTGTCTAGACCACGCAGCCGCAATAAGTAATCCGCCGTATCCGTGGTTTTGATTTGCAATGGGATGGTCGCCGGCAAGCCACTGCGGTTCCAAAGCAAGCCCTGTGGGCGCTCAAGCGCTGTGGCCTGCGCGCCAAAAGCCAATGCAACCAAAATAGACAAACCCAAGCGCCGCACCGCTTTCACTCCATATTTACTACGTAAGCCTACCGCGCCAACGGATCGGACAGCCATCTAATTTTGCGTGATCTCCCTGCGTCATCGCTTCATCCCGTCTCTGCGCGTTCTTCCTCTTCCCCCTGCCGCGCTCCCCTGCCATAATGCGGCTCAAGCAACACCAACAAGAGCAGCCCACGAATGCCCAACGATCTTCTGGCCGACAGCCAGCCGACTGATTACGACGCCTCCTCCATCGAAGTCCTTGAGGGCCTCGAACCCGTGCGCAAACGCCCGGGCATGTATATTGGCGGCACGGACGAACGCGCGCTGCACCATATGGTGGCAGAAATCCTCGATAACTCCATGGACGAAGCGGTGGCCGGTCATGCCAACCGCATCGAGGTGGAGCTGCATGAAGACTATTCGCTGACCGTGCGCGACAACGGGCGCGGCATTCCTGTGGATCCCCACCCCAAATTTCCCGACAAGTCCGCGCTGGAGGTCATCCTCTGCACCCTGCACGCGGGCGGCAAATTCTCCGGCAAAGCCTATCAGACTTCGGGCGGTCTGCATGGGGTTGGTGCCTCCGTGGTGAACGCGCTGTCCGATCTGATGGTTGTGCAGGTTGCGCGCAACAAAGAGCTCTATGAACAGCGCTTTTCGCGCGGCATCCCGCAAGGCAAAGTCGAGAAAATCGGCGCCGCGCCAAACCGTCGCGGCACCACTGTGACCTTCCACGCGGATGAGCAAATCTTTGGCTCCCACCGCTTCAAGCCCGCGCGCCTCTTCAAATCCATCCGCTCCAAAGCCTACCTCTTCTCTGGTGTCGAAATCCGCTGGAAAACCGCCATTGATGACGGCGAAACCCCAACAGAGGCCACCTTCCACTTCCCCGGCGGTCTGGCGGATTACCTCAAAGAAACCATGGCCAAGGCGACCACCTACGCCGAACAGCCTTTTGCGGGCACCGTGGATTTTCAGGAGCGGTTCAACACACCGGGCAAGGTCGAATGGGCCATCAACTGGACCCCGTCCCGCGACGGCTTCATCCAGTCTTACTGTAACACCGTCCCCACCCCTGAGGGCGGCACGCATGTCTCTGGCTTCTGGGCCGCCGTGCTCAAGGGCATCAAGGCTTACGGCGAGCTGGTGAACAACAAAAAAGCCGCCCAGATCACCCGCGACGATCTCATTACGGGAGGCTGCGCGCTGGTCTCCTGTTTTATCCGCGAGCCCGAATTTGTCGGCCAGACCAAAGACCGCCTCGCCACGGTGGAGGCCCAGCGACTGGTGGAAAACGCCGTGCGCGACCACTTTGACAACTGGCTCGCCGCCGACACCAAATCCGCCGGCGCGATCCTTGATTTCCTCGTGCTGCGCGCTGAGGAGCGTCTGCGCCGCCGTCAGGAAAAGGAAACCGCTCGTAAAACCGCCACCAAAAAGCTCCGCCTGCCCGGCAAGCTGGTGGATTGTTCCGCCACCAACCGCGAGGGCACCGAGCTGTTCATTGTGGAGGGTGACTCCGCGGGCGGCTCCGCCAAAATGGCGCGCGACCGCAAGAAACAGGCCCTGCTGCCCCTGCGCGGTAAAATCCTCAACGTGCTTGGCGCGGCCAGCTCCAAGATCGGCACCAATCAGGAAATCAACGACCTGACCCAGGCGCTTGGCGTCGGGCTTGGCACCAAATTCAACGTCGATGATCTGCGCTATGACAAGATCATCATCATGACCGACGCGGATGTGGACGGCGCCCACATCGCCGCACTGCTGATGACCTTCTTCTACACCCAAATGCGCCCAATGATCGACGCGGGCCACCTCTACATGGCCTGCCCCCCGCTCTTCCGCCTCACCCAGGGCGCAAAACGCATCTACTGCGTGGACGAAGCGGAAAAAGACATGTGGCTGGAAAAAGGCCTCGGCGGCAAAGGGCGCATCGACGTCTCCCGCTTCAAAGGTCTTGGCGAAATGGACGCCAAAGACCTCAAAGAGACCACGATGGATCCGAACTCCCGCAAACTGATCCGCGTGACGATTGACGAGGACGAACCCGGCGAAACCGACGCGCTGGTGGGCGATCTGATGGGCAAAAAGCCCGAGAAACGCTTCCAGTACATTCAGGAGAACGCGCGGTTTGTGGAGGAGTTGGATGTTTGAGGCCTAGCTAAACAATGAGCCGCCATAATCGCCTTCTTCGGAATCAGTTTCAATCCTCCCTAGGGTGGCGGTGAGCGCGTTATCATCAAGTGGCTTGCCCATTGAAACGCCATTGAAGCTAATTACGCGCAGCACCGTGTTTCCTCTGGGGCGACCGTTGACCAAACGTGTCGCAAGCTGAACACCCATTCGATCATCCTCTGCAAAGGTTACTTCAAGAGAATGCACTTTGCGCCAAAACTCTCTATCTTCAACATTGAACAGAATAGCCTTGTTGCTTCCAGTTCTTCCCTTCCATTTGCGAGGCTGGTCGTCTTCATCCAGATTGGGTGAGGTAACAACTATTTCTTCATTCCGAACCCGCCAAGACTTTTCATCCTCGTCCTTGTCTTTTAGTTTCGCAGGCCGAATTGCGCGCTCCGGAAACTGATTTCGAGGAATTGGTTCATATTTCGAGTTTTCAAAAGTAACACCACTGATCGTCTTGTCCTCAATACACTGCTCAAACATATCCGATTGAGCATCTGAAAGCTTGAATGTAGCTTCGTCGGACATTGGAAGGCGATTGAGAACATCACGGCTCGCCGCTAATGCTCCGCTTGTGGTGCCTGTGAGTATACCCTCTACCTCGCGGCACAACTGCTCGATTGCCTCTTGTTCCAATTCTTTCGCTGCTTTTTCATTAGCAGCCTCTTCTCTTTTTGTTTTGTAGTCTCGCGCAATACGTCTGGCAATTTCGGCTGGAGTGTCTCCAGTCAATTCTTCAACGACGCCCATCGCGATTTCTGTTTCGAGAACCTGAACAACAGACCAAAAACCCGCCCATGTTGTTCCACTTACGACCACACCAATCTTGCCAAGCTTAACGATAACTTTCAAAACTTGACGCAAGCTACCTTGCTGCGGAGCTGCGACGACTAGCTGAACATCAAAAATTCCATCAAACAATTCGTCATTGAGCGTGGCGATTGCTGTTTCCGCAGCCCGCGCTGAGGCGACAAAGGCGGAGACGCTTACTTGATGATCCGGAACATCAAACAGAATTTTTAGTTCTTGCAAAATTGTTTATCCAATATTTCAGCCTCTAGCTCAATTAACTACCAGATTACGTTACTTTAAAGTGAAAACAGCGCCTGACCCGAGGGTGGGTGCGGAACGCGCCCTCCCATGGGGGAGGGTCGGGCGCGGCGGAATGCTATGCATTCCGAACAAGATCAACTCCCAAGCCTCAGTGACAATGCAGCGGCTGCTTGCCTGCATGGCAGCATTGCCCCGGAGGAGAGCTTTTACGGCAGCCGCCACTGTGCTGCACAGTGCTCTCTGTTGTCAGGGGTTGGGTGAAAACGGGGGCCAAAGCATAGCTCGGCGCGGGTGTCGCAAGGATCGCTGCGATCACGATGGTCAAAGTCTTCAAATTCATATTCCTATGTTTCAACAACACCACTTAAAGTAGATCCACCCACCAAAATACAATCAAAAAATAAAGCTGCGACATTAAGCATCAAAGGCACACCTACGAAACCGTCCCCGTAGGGTGCGCATTCACTGCGCACCACCTTTCCGATAAACCACGCCCCCAAAAACACCCAAAAAAAACCGGTGCGCATAAATGCGCACCCTACGGCTTGTCCTTGCACTGCCCCCCTGCCAAACTCCGCCCATGCGCTTCATCCTGATCCTCGCCTTCCTGCTCCCCACCTCCGCCCTCGCCCAGGCCCGCGCGGACAGCGAGCGTTATCAAAACAACCACATGTCGCCGCAAAGCCAACAGGCGCAGCGCCCGCGCCAATGGTCGCAGAACACCCCGCGCACAGCGGATTTCTGCGACCGATACGCCCGCGACGTCTCCCGCCCCTCAGGCCACAACACAACCGCCAATCTTGCCCGCAATCTTGGCTACATCGGCACGCGCGATGGCAAACAGGCGGATGCCTTTGGCATGATCGGCGGGGCCATCAGCGGACACCCCCAAGCGCAACAAACACCCCAACAGGCGCAAAACCTTTACCAGCTGCACTATCGGGACTGTCTGGAGGGCAAACCGCTGCGCCCGTCCCCACAGTGAAGGGGCATTAACCGACACACGCCTGACCCACCTGTGAACCCTGTTTCAATGGAAACCCGCTAAGGTCGCCGCATGGTCGATTTTATTCACATCTATCAACTGCCTCTGATCCTGCTGTTTTTTGTGATCGGCAGCATTGGCGCGCTGTTGCTGTTCAAATACGCCCACCGCTCCAAAGCGTGGGAGCTGGCCGATGTGATCTGGGTCGCGCTTGGCGGACTTGGCGCGGTGGTGGCGATTGCGGTGGGCATCTATCAGGAAGACAGCAGCGCGCTCAATCGTCAGGTGACGGTGGCCTATACCGCCAGCCGCGCCTTTGATGCGGATGCCGCCCGCTTCCGCCTGCGCTATTGCACCAATGTCGATGCGGATGATCTGCAAAAGCTCTGTGAAAAGGTGGAATACCTCTCGGCCAGCTCCGCCAGCAACACCGCCTTGCCGCTCTTTGTCTCTGTGACAGAGCGCACCGCCCCACTCGAAGGCTTCACCCTGCTGTTCAAAAACCGCGATGATATGGACACCATGAAAAAGGCCGCCGCCGAACTGGAAGAGGCGGAGTTCCTCGCCTTTGACACACGCGACGTGCCCACCGTCATGGCGCTCAAAGACATCGCGCCAACCCGGCCCGACATCGCCGCGGATTATCGCGTGCTGGCCCTCACCTATGATGCGCTGATCGAAGATGTCAGCGCCCTGCGAGAAGCATGGGAGGTGCTGCAATCCGGCCGCGCCCTGTTGATTTTGCAATTTGTCGCCATTTGCCTCGTGGCCTTTGCCGCGCCTTTCAGGCTGGGGCGCACGATTGACGGGTTGATCTGAGCGTCATGGCGCGACTTCGGCCTTGTCCGCTCAGGCCGCTTTGCTAATCTCGCCCCATGCACCGCCTGCTTTGTCTCCTTTCGCTCACATTGATTTCCTGCTCCCGCCCCCTGACGGAGTCAGAGGCCGCCTTTGCACGCGATGTGCATGGCGCAGGTCTGGACACCGCGCGTGTGCGCATCACCCGCGACGTGCCGCTCGGTGTGGCCACTTTTGAATATAAAAAACGCCCGCGTCTGGCCTGTCGCGAACGCATCAATCCCGAGCCCAAAGAAGAGCTCATCACCGCCTCCCCCGCAGGCGTTGTGCTGTTCAATCGGCTTTTCACGACAGAGGGCTGGTCCGTGCCAAATTATGTGCCCGACTATCCCGAAAAACTGCACATGAGCGCCGCGCTGTTCTTTGCCCATGAAATGACCCACATCTGGCAATGGCAAAACCGCGAGATCACCGGCTACTCGCCGCGCCGCGCCGCCAGCGAGCACAAACGCGGCGTGGATCCTTATCAATTTGAAACCGCCTCTGCTGAGACATTTCTGGACTATGGCTATGAGCAGCAAGCAGCGGTGGTCGAGGAATATCTCTGTTGCGCGATCCTCGATCCCGAGGCGCCGCGCACCACACGGCTGCGTGCGCTGCTCGATGATCACTTCCCGGTCGAAGATCTGCCTCGGCTGGAGTCTGTGATCCTGCCGTGGGACGGTGCCGAGATTGAGGGTATTTGCCGCTGATCACCCCGCGATTTTGCACCGACGTGATACCGACGCAATACCGTAGCGATACCGACGCAATACCGATGTGTTTCCCCGCACAAAAAAGGGGCCATCGGCCCCTTCTGTGCATTTACGCCTATTTGTAACCGAAGGCGCTGTCTGGGATCAGCTGCCTCTTTCCCCCCGGTGGCGTCCACTCACTTTCAAAACAGGCAGTGCCTTCTTTCTGGAAATACAACACCTTAATGTCATACCAGCCCGCCTTGGGCACATTCACCTGCGGCCGCCCCGCGCTGGCACAGGCCGTAATGCCATCCAGCTTGCCCACAGTCTGCCCGCTGATCCAGATCTGAGCGCCATCATTTGTATAAAATTCAATACCATAGACCCCAGCAGCCGGGAACTTGATGTAGCCCTTAACCTCGGCTGAAACCAGTTCAGCGCGACCGGATGTCATCACTGGCGCACCTTTGCCCTTGTCAGGGAAATTCAAACCCGGCAGCGGCTCACCCGCCTCACCAAAGCGCTCAATCCGTCGTTGCGCAGGATGCAGATTGCGCACATTCCGATCATTGACCGCATAGACCACCGACAACCCGGTCTTGAGACCCTTCGGTTGCGGGTTGGCAGGTGTCAACTCAATCACCTGCGCCGAAAGTGCGCCCCCCAACAGCACAGAAACAGCTGTCAACGCACTGAAAACAATAGACTTCATTTTGCAACCTCCCTCGTGTCGCAGACTTCTTTGGCAGCCTAAAACCTTTGCCGCCTTCAGGGCAAGTCACAGTTCAGAAACTGCGAGACCTATCTGGCATTCAGCCTGCACTACGGCGCAACCCTGCCGCGTCCAAGAGCTCGCTCCAATGAGAAAAGGCCACATCATGAGAAATCTCGGCTACAGCGGACTTTCGATACCCTTCGGTAAACAAGGCGAAAGTCACCCCAGCGTTTGACGCAGTATCCGCATCCACTTCGCTATCCCCGACATAAAGCACGTCACTTTTCTGGACATCGCCCATCGCTGCCAACAACGGTTTTGGATCAGGTTTGCGCACCGACAAACTGTCCCCACCAATCACAGCCTCAAAAAAGCCGGCCAGCCCCAAACCGTCCAGGACATGCCGAGCAGGCTCCACAGGTTTGTTTGTGCACACAGCCAAGGTTAACCCTTGTTCCTGCAGATACTTCAGCGTGTCGAGCACACCATCATAGACCACCGACTTGTCAGAGTTTGAAGCGTTGTAGATCGCCAGAACACGCGCATGGATCCGATCGAACTCTACCTCTTCAATGTTGCGGGCCGCCATGACCCGTTCCACCAAAGTTGGCAAACCGTTTCCGATGAACTGGATGGTGGTAGGAAGGTCGAGCGGCCCGAGCCCCTCCTCTTCCAGCATCACATTTACGGATGCCTGAATGTCTGGTGCGCTATCTACCAGCGTGCCATCCAGATCGAAAATCACTGCCTTGACCATCTTCACCGCTCCCTTGCGTTTGGCGCAAAGAAACAAGGTTTTAGACCAATGGCAAGCGCCCCGGTCAGCTTCCTGCTGCGCGGTACCAGGAAATGATCGCCTGCCGCTCTTCTAGCTCCATCCAGCTTACATTGGCCGGGGGCATCGCATGGCTCACGCCCGATTGAAGGTAGATTTCACGCGCCATCGCGGCGACTTCTGTTGGCGTTTCAAGCAAAACGTTCTTTGGCGCTCGATGGATGCCATCATAAAACGGCTCACGTGCATGGCACATGGAACACCGTCCCAAAACGATATCAGTAACATCTTCAAAACCACTTGCAGAGGCAAACACCTGCTCGGCAGGCGTGAGGTCACGCGCCTCCTCTTCCTCAAGCGGGGTGTGCGCCATCGGAGCCGTTGACAACCACATGATGAGCACAAACAGGATCGCAGTCACTGCCCATGTCCAATACGGCATACCTTTGCGCGCATGCATGGTGTTGAAGAAATGCCGGATTGTGACCCCCATCAAGAACACGAGCGCCGCAATGATCCAATTGTACTCGGTGGCGAAGGCCAGCGGGTAGTGATTGGACAACATCAGGAACACGACCGGCAAGGTCAGATAGTTGTTGTGGGTCGAGCGCAGCTTGGCAATTTTGCCGTACTTCGGATCGGGCGTGCGACCTTCTTGCAAGTCTTTCACCACGATACGCTGGTTCGGCATAATGATAAAAAACACGTTTGCGGTCATGATCGTTGCGGTAAATGCCCCAAGGTGCAGCATCATTGCGCGACCAGTGAACACCTGAGTGTATCCCCAGCCCATCACAACAAGCAGAGCAAAAAGCAGAACCATCAAAACCGTTGGAAATTCACCCAACTTGGATTTGCAGAGAAAATCATACACCAACCAGCCAACGCCAAGCGAGAGCGCTGAGATCACAATGCCTTGCCAAAGTACGAGATCAGATTTGGTCTGATCCACGAGGTAAAGTTCGCCGCCCACCCAATAGACGACCATCAAAAGTGCCGCACCGCTGAGCCAAGTGGAATAGCTCTCCCATTTGAACCAGGTCAGATGCTCTGGCATCGCCTCGGGGGCCACGAGGAATTTGCGGATGTGATAAAACCCACCGCCATGCACCTGCCATTCTTCGCCATGCGCTCCGACAGGCAGATTGGGCGCTTTGCGCAGCCCCAAATCCAATGCGATGAAGTAGAAAGATGAGCCAATCCAGGCAATCGCGGTGATCACGTGCAGCCAACGCACGGCAAATTCCAGCCAATCCCATATGATCGCGAACTCGTTCATGGTTTTCTCTCTTTTTGTCGTCGCAGTAAGCTAGCGCGCCTTCGTTTTCTTCTCTATCGTGAAAAACTCCGAACAGCTTCAAGAAAATCCTGAAGATCACATGTCTTACATCGACAACATTCGCACATTTGTGCGCGTTTATGAACTTGGCAGCATGTCAGCCGCCGCGCGGGATCAGCGTATTTCAGCAGCGGTGGCCTCATCGCGCATCTCACAATTAGAAGAATATCTAAGCGTTCGACTGTTCCACCGCACGACACGTCAGCTCAATCCAACGGAGCAAGGCAACACCTTCTATGACGGAGCCTGCAAGATTCTGGAGGCCATTGACGAAGCTGAAGCCGCGGTTAACTCCATAACGCAAAGCCCGCGTGGATTGCTGCACATCGCGGCACCTCTCGGCGTTGGCCGCCGCCTGATTGCACCTTTAGTGCCTGAATTCAAAAAAGAATATCCTTTGATAGATCTGCGATTGCGTCTCTCAGACCGCAAGCTCGATCTCACCGCTGAAGGTCTGGATGTGGCCTTCTTTCTTGGCGTGCCCGAAGATAGCACTCTGCGCATTCGCAAAATCGCCGACTGCCCTCGCGTGCTCTGCGCCGCGCCCACATACCTTTCCGAACGCGGCGTGCCGGAACACCCTGAGGCGCTCACGAACGGCGCCCACGATTGTCTGAACTTACGATACCCTGGGGCACCGGAGTTTCAGTGGCCACTGGAGACAGAGACCGGAACCCGCCGCTTCGCTGTCAGAGGGCCCTTTGAATCTGACGATGGGGATGTGCTCACAAATTGGGCGCTTGAGGGCTTTGGCATCACCCTCAAGCCCGTGTTTGAAATTGCTGAGCATCTCAAATCCGGTGCCTTGGTCCCAGTGCTTCAAGATACGCCCCCGATCCCCATTCAAATGGCGCTCTTGTACACGCACAGGCGCCATCAAGACCCCAAAACGCGCCTTTTGATCGACTTCATGACCCCGCGCGTGCAGGCCGCGCTCAAAGGAACACTGTCAATCTCAGATCCTTAGCTGCCCCGATAGGTGGAATAGCCATAGGGGGACAGCAAAAGGGGCACGTGATAGTGCGCAGCGGCATCAGACATGCCAAACCGGATTGGGACGTCATCCAAAAACAGCGGATCATCACCCTCCTGCCCTGTCTCACGCAGATAGTCTCCACAATGGAAGATCAACTCGTAAGACCCGGTCTGGAATTTGTCTTCCGGCAAAATCGGCGCATCGGTGCGGCCATCATCATTGGTGATGGTCTCGGCAATCTTACGGTGAGAGTTGCCGCTCACCTTGTATAGCGAAATACGAATGCCCTTTGCCGGCACCCCACGCGCAGTGTCCAAAACATGTGTTGTCAGAAAACCAGCCATGACTATCCCTCATATATTCTGTGCCTTGTCTATCGCCGATGATGAAACCGCGCGCAAAGTCAGAGTGCCAACAACTCTTTCATGAATAAAGAGAAAGTCTTGGGCATTTTCACGCGTTAGAACATAATGACAAAAATGTGAGGGAGCCGACCACATGACTCGTTACGTCCGGAACATGCGGGGCTATGGCCCAAATCCACCCAAAGCCGCCTGGCCCAACGACGCTAAAGTCGCCGTTCAGTTTGTGCTGAACTACGAAGAAGGTGGCGAAAACTGTGTCCTGCATGGAGATGCAGCCTCAGAGGCGTTTCTGTCGGATATCCCGGGCGCCGCCCAATGGCCCGGCCAGCGTCATTGGAATATGGAGTCGATCTACGAATACGGCGCACGGGCCGGGTTCTGGCGCTTGCACCGCCTGTTCACCGGAGCCGACATCCCCGTCACAATCTATGGCGTGGCCACTGCCCTCGCGCGCAGCCCCGAACAGGTTGCCGCCATGAAAAGCGCAGGCTGGGAGATTGCCAGCCATGGCTTGAAGTGGGTTGAACACAAAGACATGCCGGAGGATGAAGAGCGCGCTTCGATCGCAGAAGCAATCCGGCTTCACACCGAAGTCGTCGGGGAGCGCCCGCGCGGTTGGTACACAGGCCGCTGTTCAGAAAACACGGTGCGTCTGGTCGCAGAGGAAGGCGGCTTTGACTACATTTCAGACACTTATGACGATGACTTGCCTTATTGGATAGAGCTTGAAGACCGTGATCAGCTGATCATCCCCTACACGCTTGAGGCCAACGACATGCGTTTTGCCACCGCGCCGGGATGGGTCACCGGGCAAGATTTCTATACCTATTTGAAAGATGCATTCGACGTCCTTTATGCCGAAGGCTGCGACGGCGCGCCCAAGATGCTGTCCATCGGTCTGCATTGTCGCTTGGTGGGACGTCCTGGTAAGCTTGCGGCCCTCAAACAGTTTATAGACTACATCCAGAGCTTCGAAGGAGTCTGGACGCCGCGGCGTATTGAAATTGCCGAACACTGGCAATCAAACCACCCGCATCGCCGCATCGAACGCCCCAGCCAAATGAGCAAAGACCGCTTTGTTGACTGCTATGGCGGGATCTTTGAGCACTCTCCCTGGGTGGCCGATTTGGCTCACGATCTGGAACTTGGGCCAGCCCATGACTGCGCAGCGGGTGTGCACAATGTGCTGTGCCGTGCGTTCCGCCGCGCACCGAAAGACGCGCGCCTTAAAGTTCTGCGTGCCCACCCTGATCTGGCAGGAAAACTGGCCGCAGCGGGGCGTTTGACCGAAGAAAGCACATCAGAGCAGGCCAGCGCAGGGCTTGATATGTTGACTGACGGTGAACGCACCCGTTTCACCCAGCTCAACACCGATTACGTCGCAAAGCATGGGTTTCCGTTCATTATCGCGGTGCGCGATCACAACAAAGCGTCGATCATGGCGGCTTTTGAGCGCCGAATCGGCAACGACAGCGAAACTGAATTTGCCGAGGCCTGCCGCCAGGTTGAGCGGATCGCGGAATTCAGATTACAGGATCTTCTGCCGTGAAACAGATCATCGCGCGCCCGCTGTCCGCAGAAGGTTTTGCGCCATTTGGCGATGTCATCGAGCTGAAAGACACACCCGACAAAATCATCAATCAGGGCATGTGCGGCCGCCATCACGATCTGGCGAACATGGATTTCGGGCCAGACGGGCGCGCTGGCATTTCATTGTTCAACGCCACGCCGCGCGCGCTCCCATACACCGTCGATATGGTGGAGCGTCACCCCGAAGGCTCCCAGGCTTTCATACCGATGACAGAACACGCGTTTTTGGTGATCGTTGCCAAAGATTTAGGCGGATCGCCAGATGCACCGCTGGCCTTTCTCACAGCACCGGGACAAGCGATCAATTTTCATCGCAATACGTGGCACGGTGTCCTGACTCCGCTTTCAAACCCCGGCCTCTTTGCTGTGGTGGATCGCATTGGAGACACTGCCAATCTTGAAGAATTTTGGTTCGACACACCCTATCAGGTTGTGGAGGAGCAAAGCCCTCGATCAGGTCCGCCCTGATCTTATCGCTCCAAGTGGCTCACCTAACGAAGCTGCGGGGCACAACGACCGACAGGAGAAGACAACATGGCTGAAACCACAGCTACGAATACACAGAGTTTGGGACAGTACTCTGACCCAAACGTCACGCCACCTCTTGGCCAAGCGATCCCGCTGGGCTTTCAACACGTTTTGGCGATGTTTGCCTCAAACGTAACCCCCTCCATCATCGTGGCCGGGGCGGCTGGGCTCGCCTTTGGCGGGCCTGAGCAAATTTACCTCATTCAGATGGCGATGCTGTTTGCCGGGATTGCAACACTGTTTCAGACCGTGGGCATAGGCCCAATCGGCGCCCGCCTTCCCATTATGCAGGGCACGAGCTTTGCCTTTGTGGGCGTACTGGCAGGTGTTGCAGCCACTCAGGGCCTTAGTGTTGCGCTCACAGCCTGCATCATTGGCGGTGTGATCCACTTTGCGCTCGGCTCTGTGATTGGCAAATTGCGCTGGCTGTTCCCCCCATTGGTCACTGGCCTCGTGATCCTTGCGATTGGCCTCTACCTGATCCCAGTGGCCATCAAATATGCGGCAGGCGGGGCGGCACCAATTCAAATGGAGGCGGAAAGTTTTGGCTCGCTCAAGCACTGGTCCGTGGCGCTGACCGTTGTTATCGTCGCGCTGGCATTGAAGTTCTACACCAAAGGCGTGTTGTCCAACGCCGCTATACTGGTGGGCCTGCTTGCAGGCTATGTGCTGGCATTTGCGCTTGGCATGGTCAGCTTTGCAGCGGTGGGCAAAGCCTCGTGGATAACAGGCATCACCCCCCTACCCTACGGCTTTGAATTCAGCCTTGGTGCGATCATTGCCGTCACGCTGGTGTCGGTTGTGTCTGCAATTGAGACGGTGGGCGATGCCTCTGCCACGGCCAAAGCAGGTGCAGGACGTGACGCAACCGACGCAGAAATTCAAGGCGCGACCTACGCTGATGGTCTCGGCACGGCAGTTGCGGGTGTCTTTGGCGGATTGCCAAACACCTCGTTCAGCCAGAACGTCGGCATTGTCGGTATGACCGGTGTCATGAGCCGTCATGTTGTGACCATCGGCGGCATCGTTCTAATCATCTGTGGCCTGCTGCCAAAAATCGGTGCGGTCATCGCATCCATGCCTCTCCCCGTGCTTGGTGGTGGTGTGATCGTGATGTTTGGTATGGTGGCCTCTGCGGGTCTCAACGTGCTGACCGAGGTGAATATGAACCGCCGCAATATGGTGATCATTGCAGTCTCGCTCGCCGCGGGCCTGGGGCTTAACTTGGTGCCAACAGCGGTTCAATATCTGCCAGGTGTCGTCAAAACGCTGATGACCTCAGCAGTCGCCCCAACAGCGCTCTGCGCAATTGTTTTGAACTTGGTGCTGCCACAAGAAGACAACTGATAACACCTAAGCACTGGCGAAAGGGGCGCGCGCGCCCCTTTTTTTATGCCTAAATCTAGGCCAACATCTCCGCATCAAATATACATACTTAGTATTTATCAGTCATGACGCCTGCGCATGGGAGCCATGCACAGGCCCCACTAGCAGAATGGTTTAATATTAAACTATAAAGGCTGAAACGCGGATTTCAGTGGAGGAGACGCCGCATGGCGAACGAGATTTCTGACATCGACCCGGTCGAATCCCAAGAATGGCAAGACGCAATCGAAGATGTGATTGCACGGGATGGACCGGACAGAGCCCACTACTTGCTCGACAAAGCTGTACAACAAGCCCGTGCGGCCGGGGCCACTTTGCCCTTCTCAGCAACCACACCTTACCAGAACACCATTCCAACGGATGATCAGGAAGACTTCCCTGGTGATCTGGACATGGAATGGCGTATTCGCACCATCAACCGCTGGAACGCGATGGCGACCGTGGTGCGCCGCAACAAGGAAAGCAGCGAGTACGGCGGGCATATCGCCTCCTTCGCCTCTTCTGCGGTGATGTATGACATCGGCCTCAACCACTTCTGGCGCAGCAAATCTGCGATCCATGGCGGTGACCTTGTCTTCTTCCAGGGCCACGTGATCCCAGGTATCTACGCGCGCTCCTTTATGGAAGGCCGCCTGACCGAAGAGCAGCTGGAAAACTTCCGCTCCGAGGTGAACGGCAAAGGCCTTTCCTCTTACCCGCACCCATGGTTGATGCCCGACTATTGGCAGTTCCCAACAGTCTCCATGGGCCTCGGCCCGCTGATGGCGATCTACCAAGCGCGGTTCATGAAATACATGCACAACCGCGGCCTCATCGACATGGCAGACCGCAAGGTCTGGTGCTTCCTCGGCGATGGTGAGATGGACGAGCCGGAAAGCCGTGGCGCCATCGACCTCGCGGTACGCGAAGGCCTCGACAACCTGATCTTCGTGGTGAATTGCAACCTGCAACGTCTGGATGGCCCTGTGCGTGGCAACCACAAAATCGTGCAGGAACTCGAAGGCGACTTCCGCGGTGCAGGCTGGAACGTCATCAAGCTGCTTTGGGGCAAAGGCTGGGATGAACTGCTGGAAAAAGACACCTCCGGCAAGCTGCGGCAGCTGATGGATGAAACCGTTGACGGTGACTATCAGACCTTCAAATCCAAAGATGGCGCATACATTCGCGAGCATTTCTTTGGCAAATACCCAGAAACGGCGGAACTGGTCAAAGACTGGACAGATGAACAGATCTTCGCCCTGCGCCGTGGTGGCCATGACCCGCAAAAGGTTTACACCGCATTCAAACGCGCCACAGACACCAAAGGAATGCCAACCTGCCTGCTGATCAAGACGGTCAAAGGTTACGGGATGGGCAGTGCTGGCGAAGGCCAGAACACCACGCACCAGCAGAAGAAAATGGCCGAAGATCAGCTGCGCGCCTTCCGGGATCGCTTTGAGATCCCTGTGAGCGACGAAGATCTGCCCAAAGCGCCATTTGTGAAGCTCAACAACGCGCAGAAAGCCTATCTCGCAGATCGCCGTAAGGCACTTGGCGGCGAATTCCCAAAACGGGAAACCAAGTCTGCCAAAATGGAGATCCCTGCCCTCGATAAGTTTGCGGCGCAGCTGAAAGGCACTGGTGAGCGTGAAATCTCTACCACGATGGCCTTTGTGCGTATCCTGACCACACTCTTGCGCGACAAGCAGATCGGCAAAAACGTGGTGCCCATCGTGCCTGACGAAAGCCGCACATTCGGTATGGAAGGCCTGTTCCGCTCCGTGGGGATCTATAACCCTGAAGGGCAGAAATACACGCCCGAAGACGCGGATCAGATGATGTACTACAAGGAATCGACCTCTGGTCAGGTTCTGCAGGAAGGCATCAACGAAGCCGGTGCGATGGCAGATTGGATTGCGGCAGCGACCTCCTATTCCAACCATGGCGTTCCGATGATCCCCTTCTTCATCTACTACTCCATGTTTGGCTTCCAGCGGATCGGCGATCTGGCATGGGCCGCAGGCGACAGCCGTGCACGTGGCTTTATGCTGGGTGGCACCGCAGGGCGTACGACTCTGAACGGTGAAGGTCTGCAGCATGAGGACGGCCACAGCCATATCCTCGCAGGCACCATCCCGAACTGCGTGAGCTACGATCCGACCTTCCAATACGAGGTTGCAGTGATCGTTCAGCATGGCCTGAAGCGCATGTATGAAGATCAGGAAGACGTGTTCTTCTACCTCACTCTGATGAACGAAAACTACGCCCATCCGGATATGCCAATGGGTGTGGAAGATGAGATCATCAAAGGTCTCTATCGCTTCCAAGAGGTGAAGAAACCGACCAAGAAGCATGTGACGCTGATGGGCTCCGGCACCATTCTGGTGCAGGTCATGAAAGCGGCTGAAATGCTGAAAGAAGACTTCGGTGTCACATCCGAAATCTGGTCCGCGACCAGCTTTAATGAGCTGGCACGTGACTGTCAGGACGCAGCACGCCACAACCGCCTGAACCCACTGGCTGAGCCAAAAGTGCCTTTTGTGTCTGAGCAGCTCGCAAAGGCCACCGGCCCTGTGATTGCCGCAACAGACTACATGAAGAACTACGCAGAACAGATCCGCGCCTGTGTGCCGGGCCGCTACACCGTGCTCGGAACCGACGGGTTTGGACGCTCTGACAGCCGAGTGAACCTGCGCCGTTTCTTTGAGGTGGACGCAAATCACATCGCCGCAGCCGCCATGGTGGATCTCTACCGTGAGGGCGCTGTGACCAAGAAAGACCTTGAGGCCGCATTGGCCAAATATGACATCGACGGCGCCAAGCCGAACCCGCGCCTGGTGTGATCGGGAAAAGAGGAGATTTTAGACATGGCAATTGAAGTCAAAGTTCCCGACATCGGTGATTTCACTGACGTTCCAGTGGTTTCCGTCTTGGTCAGCCCGGGCGACCTGATCGCCGCAGAAGATCCATTGATCGAAGTCGAAAGCGACAAAGCCACCATGGAAGTGCCGTCTCCAGCGGCTGGCAAAGTTGTCGAAATCAAAGTGGCTGAAGGCGACAAGGTTTCCGAAGGCTCTGTGGTTCTTCTGCTTGAGGCAGAAGACGCCGCAGAAGCGGCTCCGGCTGCAAAGACGGAAACAGCGCCAGCTGCGGCCCCTGCCGCAGCACCTGCACCTGCAGCACCTGCTTCAGCTCCAGCAGCTGTGACAGACGCCGGCTTTGGCAAAGCGCATGCATCGCCTTCTGTGCGTGCATTTGCACGTCAGCTTGATGTTGATCTTGCCAAAGTGAACGGCTCCGGCCGCAAGGGTCGCATTTTGCGTGAAGACGTGACCGCCTTCTTGAAATCCACCACCGCAACAGCCGCACCTGCTGCTGGCGCTGCTCAGGGTGGCATGGGCATTCCGCCCATTCCAGCCGTCGACTTCTCCAAGTTTGGCCCGGTCGAAGATGTGGATATGCCTCGGATCAAAAAGATCTCTGGCCCGGCTCTGCATCGCAGCTGGCTCAACATCCCGCACGTCACCCATAACGACGAAGCGGACATCACCGATCTGGACAAGTACCGCAAAGAAATGGACACGATGGCCAAAGAAGACGGCTATCGCGTGACATTGCTTTCCTTCGTAATCAAAGCCTCGGTGTCGGCCCTGAAACAACATTGGGAAGTGAACTCTTCGATCCACCCCGATGGCGACAAGCTGATCAAGAAAGACTACTACAACATCGGCTTCGCAGCAGACACGCCAAACGGTCTTGTGGTGCCGGTGATCAAAGACGCGGACCGCAAAGGCATTGTGGAAATCTCCAAAGATCTCATGGAGTTGTCCGGCAAAGCCCGCGCGGGTGAGCTGAAAGGTCCGGATATGCAGGGCGCAACTTTCACCATCTCCAGCCTTGGCGGCATTGGCGGCACTTCCTTCACCCCGATTGTGAACGCACCTGAGGTCGCAATCCTTGGCCTGACCCGCTCAAAAATGGCGCCGGTTTGGAATGGCGAAGAGTTTGTTCCACGTCTGATGCAGCCGCTGTCGCTGTCATATGACCACCGCGCCATTGATGGGGCCTTGGCTGCACGGTTTACCGTGACGTTGAAAACCCTGCTGGGCGATATGCGCAAGTTGATGTGGTAAGGAGAACAGAGATGGACGTCAAAGTACCTGATATTGGTGACTTTTCTGAAGTTCCCGTTGTCTCCATTCTGGTCTCTGTCGGCGACACAGTCGCTGCAGAAGACCCGCTGATCGAGCTAGAAAGCGACAAGGCTACGATGGAGGTTCCTTCCCCCGCCGCTGGTGTGGTGAAGGAGATCAAAGTGGCCGAGGGCGACAAGGTTGCCGAAGGTAGCCTGATCGTTGTGCTGGAAGCTGAAGGTGCCGCTGAGGCGCCCAAGGCCGCCGCTCCTGAAGCGCCTGCCGCACCGCAAGCTGTGGCCGCTACTGGCACCGCTACAGGCGCAGGTGACGTGCATGCGGAAGTTGTGGTTCTGGGCTCAGGCCCCGGCGGCTACACCGCAGCTTTCCGCGCCGCAGACCTTGGCAAAAAGGTTGTGCTGATCGAAAAAGACAGCTCCCTTGGTGGTGTCTGCCTCAACGTCGGCTGTATCCCCTCCAAAGCGCTGCTGCACTCTGCGAAAGTGATCACCGAAGCCGAGGAAATGGCCGATCACGGCATCAGCTTTGCCAAGCCGGAGATTGATCTCGACAAGCTGCGCGGTTGGAAAGAAAGCGTTGTTAATCAACTGACTGGCGGTCTTGGCGGACTGGCCAAGGCACGCAAAGTGCAGGTTGTGAACGGCTATGGCACCTTCACCGGCCCCAACATGATTGAGGTCGATAATGACGGCGAGAAATCCACCGTCAGCTTTGATCAATGTGTGATCGCAGCCGGCTCTGAGCCTGTCACCCTGCCCTTCATTCCACATGATGATCCGCGCGTGATCGACAGCACCGGTGCGCTGGAGCTGGAAGACGTGCCAGAGCGCCTGCTCGTGCTCGGCGGCGGCATCATTGGCCTTGAAATGGCGACCGTCTATGACGCGCTTGGTTCCAAAGTGACCATCGTTGAATTCATGGACCAAATCATTCCGGGTGCGGACAAGGATGTGGTCAAACCGCTGCATAAACGCATCGATTCGCGCTATGAGGCGATCCTGACGCAGACAAAGGTCACAGCGGTTAACGCTACGGACGCGGGCCTTGAGGTCACCATGGAAGGCCCGAAGGGCGAAGTGGTTGATACCTTTGACAAAGTGCTTGTTGCGGTGGGACGTCGCCCAAATGGGGCGAAAGTCAACGCAACGGCGGCAGGTGTGGCCGTGGATGAGCGCGGCTTTATTGCGGTCGACAGCCAGCAACGCACTGGCGTGCCTCACATTTTTGCCATTGGTGATGTGGTTGGCCAACCAATGCTTGCCCACAAGGCCGTGCATGAAGGCAAAGTGGCCGCAGAGGTTGCAGCCGGGCACAAACGTCACTTTGATGCGCGGGTGATCCCATCGGTGGCCTACACCGATCCAGAGGTCGCCTGGGTGGGTGTCACCGAAAACCAAGCCAAGGCCGAAGGGCTCAAGATTGGCAAAGGTGTGTTCCCGTGGGCCGCGTCCGGTCGTTCCCTCAGCCTGGGGCGCTCTGAAGGGCTTACCAAGTTGATTTTTGACGAAGATTCCGAGCGAGTGATTGGCGCAGGGATCGTTGGACCCAACGCCGGTGACCTGATTGCCGAGGTGGCGCTGGCCATTGAAATGGGCGCGGATGCGGTGGATCTGGGACACACGATTCACCCTCACCCAACCCTGAGCGAGACAGTGAATTTCGCTGCGGAAATGTTTGAAGGCACAATCACTGACCTGATGCCGCCCCGCAAAAAGAAATAAGAAAACCACCCGTTTTCTGTCAAAGCGCGCCTTCGCTGAAGGCGCGCTTTTTCAATTAAGGAAGGTTAAGCCAGTTCAGATGGCAAAAACCCTCTTCGGTATTGCGTCTGTTTCGCGTCGGTATTGCGGCGGTGTTAATAGGTGTCACACACGCGCAAGGAGAGGTGAACAAAGCGCACGTCGCCTGCCCTGTTTGCGCAACAGCCCGCCGGAATAGCGGGCGGCGCTCAGAGCGGCCAGAAGAACGGGATCAGCAGCGAGGCCAGAAGTCCAATCGACAGGTTCAGCGGAATGCCGACACGCATGAAATCGGTGAACTTGTACCCCCCAGGGCCAAACACCAGCATGTTGGTCTGATAACCGATGGGCGTGGCAAAACTTGCCGAGGCCGCAATCATCACCGCCACCACCAGCGGACGTGGATCGACGCCAATGGCCTGCGCCAAGCCCACCGCGATGGGTGTGACAACCACTGCAACCGCATTGTTGGAGACAAGCTCTGTCAGCACAGAGGTCAGCAAATAGATTGCCCAGACCAACAGGAAAGGTGGCAGGTTTTCTAGCGCAGGGGCCAGAGCTGTGACGATCAGAGACACCGCTCCCGACGAAGACAGCGCCGCCCCAATGGCGAGCATGGCAAAGATCAGCGACAGCAATCGCCCATCCACGAAGGAGAACGCTTCGTCGGCGTCAATACAGCGGGTCAAAAGCACCACCGCCACCGCAAGCAGAGAGAGCAGCAGGATGGGGGCCACGCCAAGCCCTGCGAGGATCACAATGCCCGCCATCGCCCCAAGCGCAATGGGGGCGTGACCACGGCGGTACTCACGCTCTGAAGGTTGGGAGACATCCACCATATCCATGTCCGCAGACAGGCGCTGAATGTCTTCGGGCGCGCCTTCGAGCAGGAGCGTGTCCCCCACACGTACCACCAGTTGGTCGAGTTGCTGGCCGATGTTCTGGTTGCGACGGTGAACGGCGAGCGGGTAGACGCCATAACGGCGGCGCAGACGCAGGGAGCCAAGGCGGCGGCCCACCATACGACAGCCCGGCGTGATCAGGGCCTCTACCGTGGTGGTTTCCACCGCACCCACCTGATCCAGCCGTTTGAGTGATTTGTTGCGTTGCAGGCTGAGCAGTTCGGTCATCTTGGTGCGCAGCACCACGCGGTCGCCCACCTGCAGCGTCACCTCTTTCAAATTGCGGCGCAGCGAGGTGTCGCCCCGGATCACGTCAATCAGGCGCACGCCATCGCGTTTGAAAAGCTGAACACCGGTGACTTCGCGCCCGACAAGGTTGCTTTCTGGGGGGATCACCGCTTCGGTGAAAAATTTCATCTGGCTGCGGTTGGACAGCAGGTCTGCCATGCTGGCGCGATCGGGCAGCAGGCGGCGGCCTATCAGGTAGAGGTAAAGCATGCCCCAGGCGACAATGATCAGGCCCAGCGGTGTGACCTCAAAAATCGAGAATGGCGCGAGCCCCTGATCGCGGGCAACCCCATCCACCAGAAGGTTGGTTGAGGTGCCAATCAGCGTGAGTGTGCCGCCCATAATCGCAGCATAGCTGAGTGGTATCAAAAGCTTAGAGGCCGAAGTTCCCAGAGTGCGTGCCAGCTGTGTGAACACGGGGATCATCACCACAACAACCGGTGTGTTGGAGACAAAGGCCGAGGCGACAATCACAAAGGCAAGCAGCATGATGATGGCCAGCGCGGGGTTCTTTTTGGCCTGCCCATCTGCGAGCTGCGTGAAGGTAGAGAGCGCGCCGGTGCGCACCAAGGCGCCCATCACAATGAACATGGCGGCAATGGTCCAGGGCGCGGGATTGGAGAGCACATTGAGGGCCGCGTCATAGGGCAGCACCCCCAGAAACAGCAGCACCGCAACACCGCCAATGGCCACCACTTCGGTGGGGTAGACCTCTTTCAAAAACAGCACAAACATGCCCGCCACGGTCAGCAGTGCGAGCACCGCCTGGGTGGTTTGAGAAAACGCGAAAAGATCCATATGTGTCCTGCCCTTGTCAGCGGACAAGTTTTACCATGGCGCCAAGGTCGGACAAGCGATTTTCGCGCTCGGACACTGGCAATTGCGCCATCTTGGGGGCCAGCCCCCACACCCCCGGGATATTTTGGGCAAGAGGAAGGCAGATCCGGGTGCGCGCAAGGCAACGGGGCCTCTTTGTCCGCCATGGAGATTCGGCGGCATTGCAGGCGGTTGCCGATGAACTGGCGGGCAGCAGGTCGGTCTGCTGCGTTCAATCTGTCTGTTGGGTGCGGGGACGCACAAGTGTCATGCCAAGCAGGATCAGAGCCAGAGCTGCCCAGACCCAGAGCGAATAGCGTTCAGACAGCAGGATCATCGCCCAGAGCACGCCTGTGCCTGTCACCACATAGGCGACCTGTGCGGCAAAAACCGCCCCGGCGCGCGACACGAGCCAGACATAGGTGGTGTAGACACAGACATGGATCAGCGAGCCGAGCACCAGCGCAAACTCTGGTGCGTTCCAGTGGGTGCGCGGATCAATGAACTGATCTGTCGCCAGCGCAAGCGGCAGTGCCAGTACAGCGCCGATGACACAGGCCCCATATAGCACCTGCCCTGCGCCAAGCCCGTGCATGCCCCATTTGGACACGACGTTGCCTTCCAACGCGTAGCAAATGGGCGCGATGACCGCGATGGGCAGCCAGAGCGCCATCGCCGGATCCGGCAGAGCTTCGGGTTCGGACAGGATCACCACGCCGCCAAGCCCTGCGATCAGCCCGGCCAGACGGCCCCAGCCGAAGCGATCCACCCGAAAGAGCAGCGCCATTGGGAAAGCGACAATCGGCACCAGAGAAATCACAATGGACATCACGCCAGAGGGCAATTCCGCGGCGGCACGGTAGGAAAAGCTGTTGGGAATGAGCGTGCCAAGCGCGGCGATCAGAAGAAAGAACCACAGCTTGTCGCGTGGCAACGCGATTGACTTACCGGTGCAGAGCCGCAGCAGGAACAGAACCAGCGCGCCAATTAAGAGTTGCCAGAAAATCAGGCCAAGCGGTTGATAGCCTTCAGAAACCGCGATTTTTGTCAGAGGTTGTGTGAGCCCCCAGCCGGTGCCGACAGCCAGCAGGATTGCGGTGAAATGCAGGGGCGTCATGCAAAAACCGCTGCGTCAGCTGGGGCCGGACTGGCTGAGCCTGCCGCCCTGACGCACCATCTCGATGCGGGTGGCGGCGCCGGTGCGGTCATCGGTTTCCACATAGACGCCGGAGAGCGTCGCCTCCCCCAGCGCCGGGGTGAAGCGTGCCTTTGGCATGCCAGTGACAAAGCGGCGCATGGGCTCTTCTTTCTCCATGCCAATGACGGAATTGTAGTCACCACACATGCCGGCATCGGCCTGAAAGGCGGTGCCTTTGGGCAGGATCTGGGTGTCGGCGGTGGGCACATGGGTGTGGGTGCCGACAACAAGGCTGACCCGGCCGTCGCAGAAATGCCCCATGCCCATTTTCTCCGAGGTGGCCTCGCAGTGTATGTCGACGATGGCGGCCTGCACCATGCCGCCGCGCGGATGGGCGCGCAGCACCTGATCGATGGCGGAGAACGGATCGGCGTAGGGCTGTTTCATAAAGACCTGCCCCAGCGCCTGCGTGACCAGCACCTTGCGCCCGCCGCGCGCGTCAAACACCCGGAAGCCTTTGCCCGGCACATCGCCGCGTGCGATGTTGAGCGGGCGGATGATGCGCGGTTCCGACTGGATGAACTGCATCATCTCTTTCTGATCAAAGGCGTGATCGCCCAGCGTGAGGCAGTCGGCACCGGCATCAAGCAGCGCTTTGGCATGGGCACCAGAAAGCCCCATGCCGTTGGAGGCGTTTTCGCCGTTCACCACGACAAAATCGAGCCGCCAGTCTTCCCGCAGTTTGGGAAGGCGTTCCACCACAGCCGCGCGTCCGGCGCGACCCATCACATCACCGAGAAAGAGCATTTTCATGGGGGATGGTCCTAGGCGGCGGGGGCGCGGATGGCAAGTCTGATGGGAGCGATTTGTCAGAGTGACGCAGCGCAGACGGTGCCTTGCTGTGCAGATGTGCACATTAGAAGGAGGTTGCGCGCGCGCGTGGTCGCGTTATCGTTGCAAGAGAGATTTTAACAAACAGGTGAATTATGAAAGCCGTTCTTGCCCTGACCGCCGCTGCTGGCACTCTGACCCTCGCGGCATGTGTCGAACCCTATCCAAATGATGCGACCAACCTCGCCAATCCGGCAGCAACCTTCTGTGTTGATCAGGGCAACCAATATGAGGTGCGTCAGGATGCGGCGGGCAATGCCGTGGGCTATTGCATTCAGCCAAACGGCACTGAGGTCGATGCCTGGGAGTATTTCCGCGTCAACGCAACCTGAGCGCCGCCCCCTCCTCTGACGGGGCAGGCATGTTTATGAAAATTCGATCACCCGGTTTTGGGTGATCATCATATCCAGAGGCTGATCGGTGGCTTCCAGCGGCAGGGCCTCGGCCATCTGTTCTTCAAACGCAAAACCGATTGCCAGCGTGGCCCGATGGCTGCGCAGAAGCTCCAGCGTGCGGTCGTAAAAGCCACCGCCATAGCCCAGACGCCCGCCTTTGAGATCAAAGCCCACCAGTGGCACGATCACGATCTCTGGCTCAAAAAAGTCATCCACTTCAGGCACTTTTGCGCCAAAAGGGCCATCACGCAGCGCGCCCTCTGGCTCCCAGCGGGAAAATTTGAGCGGCATGGCCTCGCCCTGAATGACGGGCACGCCAACAGGCCCATAGGCGGCGGCCTCAGCCATTGCAGCGAGGGGCGAAATTTCGGTGCGGATGGGCATATAGCCCGCAATCGGCACCCCACGATAGCCTGCCAGCACCTCTGATAAATGGCCCGCCTGACCGGGGCCTGCCATGGCAAAGGCCGCCTTGCGGCGCGCAAAGGCCGCTTTGCGGGCGGCGGCTTTCTGTTCGTTCAACGTCATCTCTGTGCTCATGGTCAGTCGCTCACAAAAGAACCTGGGCCGCGAGGCCGAGGAAGAGGAAGAAGCCCACAACATCGGTCACCGTGGTGACAAACGGGCCAGAGGCCAGCGCGGGGTCGATGTGCATGCGATCCAGCGCCATGGGAATAAGGATGCCGCCCAGCGCAGCAGCGATTTGAGTGAGCAGCATCGCCACACCAATCACCACAGCCAGCATCGGTACGCCAAACCAGGCGCCTGCCACCAGCGCCATGATAAAGCCGAAGAGTGCACCATTGAGCGCCCCCACCGACAGCTCGCGCCGGATCACGCGCATAGCGTTCTGCGCGGTGAGGTCTTTGGTGGCGAGCGCGCGCACCGTGACTGTCATGGTTTGGGTGCCGGCGTTGCCGCCCATGGAAGCGACAATGGGCATCAGAACCGCAAGCGCCACCATTTGATCCACCGTGTCGGCAAAGAGATTGATCACACCGGAGGCCAGAATGGCGGTCAGCAGGTTTACAAACAGCCAAGTGGCGCGGCCCTTGGCGGCGCTGAAAATCGTGTCTGAAAGGCTGGCCTCATCACTCACACCGGCGAGGCGCAGAATGTCCTCTTCGTGCTCCTCATCAAGTACCGCCATGGCGTCATCAATGGTGATCACGCCGACCAGACGCTCATCCTCATCCACCACCGGAGCAGAGATCAAGTGGTACTGGTTGAAGGCATAGGCCACATCCTCTTCGTCCTGCGTGACGGGGATGATCTGAAACACCTCTTCGACCAAAGTGGCCATCGGCAATTCGCGGCGTGATGACATGAGCTTGCCAAGGGTGACATTGCCCACAGGTTTCATGCGCGGATCCACAAGGATCACGTGGTAAAACTGTTCTGGCAGTTCCTCGGCGTTGCGCAGAAAGTCGATGGCTTCGCCCACTGTCCAATGCTCTGGCGCAAACACCGTTTCGCGCTGCATCAGACGACCAGCGGTGTTTTCCGGATAGCTCAGCGCCTGCTCCACCGCGACACGGTCGGCATCCTCAAGCTGATCCAGAATGGCTTCCTGCTGCGGCTCATCGAGATCTTCGACCAGATCAACGATGTCGTCGCTTTCCAGCTCGCGCACCGCTTCTGCCAGAACATCCGGGCGCAGGATGTTCATCACCTCTTCGCGCAGGCCCTCATCCAGTTCTGAGAGGATTTCGCCGTCAAATTCCGCGCCATAAAGCTGCACAAGGCGGCGGCGATCAAAGGCGTTGATCTGTTCCAGAAGGTCGGCGATGTCCGCAGCATGCAGCGGGGCCATGAGTTCAAGCAGTGTGTCGCGATCCCCGGCTTCAATCGCATAAAGCACGCCTGCGGCCAGTTTTGGGTTCAGGGCGTAATCGTCCTGCTCCTCAGCGTCAGCGATGATGTCTGCGGTCTGATCGATGGCTTGGGTCATGACACCTGCTCTCTCGTTCTGCCGCTGGGAAGCCGCCAGCAAGACCGGCTGCTCTGGGGCGTTTGCTCTGACATGCTTGCCTGCTTGGCAAGGCTTGGACTTGGCCCGGACCATAGGTTAAAGCAGAGAGGAAACTCAATGGGATGCGACGGATTTGCGCTCAAAAAAGGCCTGCTGCGCGCAGGCTTTGCGCTTTGCGTGACAACTGCGCCCTGAAACCTGCGGAGCCTGCCTTGATGCCCCCATCTGTTTTGCTGCTTGGTCAAACCCTGTCTTTTTTGAAAAGCCCGTTTGAGGCCCCGCTTGAAAGCGCGGTGCGCCATCTGACCCACGGTGGGGTTTTGATGTCGGATGGCAAAATTGTTGCGGTGGAAGATGGGGCCACGTTGAAGGCCGCGCATCCGGACGCGCAGGTGGTGGATTATGGCGACAAGCTGATTTGTGCCGGGTTTGTGGATGCGCATGTGCATTACCCGCAGACCGGCATCATCGCGAGTTGGGGCAAGCGGCTGATTGACTGGCTGAACAGCTATACCTTTCCCGAAGAAATGCGGTTTGGCGAGCGGGCCTATGCGGATGAGATCGCCAAGACCTATCTGGATCTGACCGCCCGGCATGGCGTCACCACCATGGCGAGTTACGGCACCATCCATCCGGAATCAGTGGAGGCGTTTTTCAGCGAAGCCCAGCGCCGGGGGCAGCGGGTTGTGGCGGGCAAGACCTGTATGGATCGCAATGCGCCTGATGGGCTGAGCGACACGCCGCAAAGCGCCTATGACGACAGCAAGGCCCTGATTGAGGCATGGCACGACGTGGACCGGATCACCTATGCGATCACGCCGCGATTTTCGCCGACCTCGACACCCGCGCAGCTGGAGGCGCTTGGCGCGCTGTGGGCAGACCATCCGGATTGCCTGATGCAGACCCATCTGAGCGAGCAGACCGATGAGATCGCCTGGGTGCGCGAGCTGTTTCCTGAGGCGCGGGATTATCTTGATACCTATGAGCAGTTTGGCCTCTTGGGCGCGCGGGGGCTCTATGGCCATGCGATCCATCTGGAACCGCGTGAGAAAGACCGGCTGCGCGAGGTGGGGGCTGGGTTGATCCACTGCCCCACCTCTAACACCTTTATCGGGTCTGGGCTGTTTGACATGGCTGGGCTGATGGCGGAAGGGCAGCGGATTGGCCTTGCGACAGATACCGGGGGTGGGTCGAGCTTTTCGATGCTGCGCACCATGGCGACGGCCTATGAGGTGGCGCAGCTGCGTCATCACCCGCTGCATGCGGCAGAGTTGATGTGGCTGGCCACGCAGGGCTCTGCGCAGACGCTGCATATGGCCGATCAGATCGGCAACTTGGCTGCGGACATGGAGGCGGATCTTGTGGTGCTGGATCTCGCCAGCACGCCGGAGATCGCGCAACGGGCCGCACGGGCGGAAGATCTTTGGGAGGCGCTGTTTCCCACCATCATGATGGGTGATGATCGCGCGATTGCAGCAACGTGGATTGCGGGGCGGCAGGTTTAGCCGCCCGTGTTGCCGAAGGCGTTAGAACGCCTTGAACGTCAGCGTTGTCAGCGTGCGCTCAATGTTGGGGATGTCGAGCATGTGGCTGTTGATGAATTTGCCCACGTCTTCGCCTTCGGGAATGTAGAGCTTCATCAGAAGGTCATAGTCGCCGCTGGTGGAGTGCAGCTCGGAATGGATTTCCTTCAGCGCAATGTCTTCGGCGACGCGGTAGGTGGTGCCGGGTTTGCAGCGGATCTGGATAAAGACGCAGGTGGTCATGAAGGCCCTCATTTGGTTTGGCCTCAAACTGGCACAAATGCCACCCGGCTCACAATCTGAAAATCCGCCCTCTTGGCCTGCCCCCTGCCCGCCCCTATAAGAGCGCGGCAAGACTGATCAAAGGACGTCCCCATGCGCAAGGCAAGCGTGACCCGCGCCACCGCGGAAACCAACATCACCGTGGACATCAATCTGGATGGCACCGGCCACTATGACAACAAGACCGGCGTGGGGTTTTTTGACCATATGCTGGACCAGCTGTCGCGCCACAGCCTGATTGACATGACGATCCGTGCAGAGGGCGACTATCACATTGATGACCACCACACGGTGGAGGATGTGGGCATTTCGCTGGGTCAGGCGCTGACGCAGGCGTTGGGCGACAAGAAAGGCATCCGCCGTTATGCCACCTGCCACCTGCCGATGGATGATGCGCAGGTGCGGGCCTCGCTGGATCTGTCTGCCCGCCCCTTCCTGATCTGGAACCTTGAGATGCCAACCCAGAAGATCGGCACCTTTGACACAGAGCTGGTGCGCGAGTTCTTCCAAGGATTTGCGACCCATGGCGGCATCACCCTGCATGTGGATCAGATCCACGGGTTCAACAGCCACCATATCGCCGAAGCCGCCTTCAAAGCGGTGGCGCGTGCGCTGCGCGAAGCGGTGGAAGTCGATCCGCGCAAGGCGGATGCGATCCCTTCGACCAAAGGGGCGCTCTGAGAGCGCACCCTACAGTTACGACCAGTCAAGACTTTCAGAGGATCCGCTTATGCTGACAGCGATCATCGACTATGAATCCGGCAACCTACATTCTGCCGAGAAAGCCTTTCAGCGCATGGCGACGGAAGTAGACGGCGGCGAGGTTGTGGTGACCTCTGACGCCGAGGTGGTGGCCAAGGCAGACCGTCTGGTGCTGCCCGGCGACGGGGCCTTTCCCGCCTGTGCGGCAGAGCTGCGCGGCCATAAGGGCATTTATGACGCCATGGTGGAAGCGGTCGAAGCCAAGGGCCGTCCGTTTCTGGGCATCTGCGTTGGTATGCAACTCATGGCCAGCCGGGGCCATGAGTATGAGCTGACCGAAGGGCTGGGCTGGATCGAGGGTGATGTGAAACGCATCACGCCAGAAGACAGCACCCTGAAAGTGCCGCATATGGGCTGGAACAATCTGGTGATTGACCACCCCCATGCGCTGCTTGACGGGATCAAGAGCGGCGATCACACTTATTTTGTGCACTCCTACCAGTTCCATGTGACCAAGGCGGAAGAACGTCTGGCGCATGTGGACTATGGCGGAGACGTGACCGCGATCATTGGGCGGGACACCATGGTGGGCATGCAGTTCCACCCGGAGAAAAGTCAGGACATCGGACTGCGGATGATTGGCAACTTCCTTAAGTGGGCGCCGTAAGGTTCAAGAAATGTAAACGTCACAAGGCTCAGGGGATCAACTGCGCACCAGGGGCCAGCCCCTCTTGGCCCCTTGGGCCAATTCACCCCGGGATATTGAAAGAATGAGAAGCGCTTTTCCAGTGCGCGCCTTATGCCGCGCGCAGGCTTGAGGGGGCAGCGCCATGCGCCTTGCGAAAAGCGCGGGTGAAGCTTTCGGGACTGGCATAGGCGTAGCGATGCGCCACCGCCTCCACCCGGTCGCCGCGCAGAATATCCTGATGCGCCAAAATCAGACGCCAGCGTCGCAAGTACCCCATGGGGGTTTCTCCAACCGTGGCGGCAAACAGCTCTGAAAAGCGAGACAGTGACAGACCGGCCTGCGCCGCAAGATCCCCGTTGCTCCAGAGATGGCCGGGTTGATCGTGCATGGCCACGATGGCGCGGGACAGGCGCGGATCTGCCAGCCCTGCGAGCAGGCCCACCTCTGCGGTGCCCTGACTGATCTGATCGCGCAACAGGCGCACCATCAGCGCCTCCCCCAGACGGTTGACCACCGATTGCGCGCCACAACGGTTGCCTGCGGTTTCTTCGGCCATCAAACGCACCAAGGCGCGGCTGTCGCCTTCGTCGCGCAGATTGTAGCGCACCTCATCCGGCAACGATGCCAACAGCGGATTGGACAAACCCATCCAATCAACCTCTGCCGTAAAGAGCGCAGGAGCATCCATCGCGGCCTCCCACCGCCCCCGGGGCAAAAACACCACCTCCGATGGCGCGCCGTCAGCGTCCCCAAAAGCAATAAGATTTGCCCACTCCAAAGGTGCGTGGCTTACGCTAAGGTGGAATTTCTCCACCAATGTGGTCAATCGATCCATCTGTCTCTGCGCTCTCAATTTCGGATTTCATGCACGACAATTCGGAATTATTGTGCAGAGAACCCTGACAAAAGGCAAGTCAACGCAATATAGAACAGGAGCAACCTATGCTGATTCCCCGCCAGAAGACCCCGAACCTGACTCTGCCACTTGTGGGTGGTGGCACTTTTGATCTGTCCAAAGAGGGCTCTGAACGCGGCACCGTTGTGTGTTTTTACCGCGGTCTGCACTGCCCGATCTGCGCCAACTACCTGACCGAGCTGGAAAAGCTGGTGGATGCTTTTGCTGAGCGCGGTGTGAGCTGTGTGGCGGTCAGCAGCGACGGGGAAGACCGCGCGGCAGAGATGGTCAAAAAGATCGACGCAAAGGGCCTGCGCTTTGCCTATGATCTGCCTTTGTCTGTTGCCAAGGAGTGGGGGCTCTATATCTCTACCTCACGTGGCAAGACCTCCATTGGCATCGAAGAGCCTGCGCTGTTCTCTGAACCCGGCCTGTTCATGGTGAGCCCGGAGCAGTCGCTGTACTACGGTTCTGTGCAGACCATGCCGTTTGTGCGGCCGCATTTCTCTGAACTGGTTGGTGCATTGGATTTTGCCATTGCCAACAACTATCCAGCGCGTGGCGAATACACTGGCGAGGTTTGAGCCTGCGCCCGGCAGATGGGAAAATTCAAGCTCCCGGCGTGTGCCATGTCCCCCCGGAAAACGGCACCTGCCAAACGAAAAGGCGCGGATCGCTCCGCGCCTTTTTTGTGGTCTCATGCAAGTTGCGAGACCACCCAGATCAGTTGACGCGTGTCCAATCCTGACCGCGGCAAATCACGGCAACGCAGCCTTTCACAGTGAGTGTGCTGCCTTTCAGAGTCATTTTGGAATTGTAGGTTTTATCCGCATCTGGTGCCCAGATTTTGCCGCCGGAATAGGCCCCGCCGCCATCTGCGCCCATATCCCAGAGCATTTTCTTGCCTTGATGCTCATAATTGCTGACCACCTGGCCGTTTGCATCAAAGGCTTTGTCGATATTGCCGCAGATCGCGCTGCCGCAACTGGCAATTTTCACATGTAGATAACCGCCCGTGTCCCCCGGCTGGGTTTTCCAAGTGCCCTCGACCGGATCGGCAAGCGCAGCAGTTGCGCCGGCACACATCAGGCCCGCACATGTCAGCGCGGTGGCCAAAGCTCTTTTCATCATCGTGTCCTCCCATGGCTTTGCGCAAAACCCTGCGTCAGTGGATGATTCCGATCAACCGTGACTTTGGGTCAGCCTTAAGTGGCCGTAAAACGCCGCTGCGTTGCAATTTGACCAAGACCGTGCCACACCCTGCGCCAACAGACACAGCGACAAAACAGGGCCGTCACTATGATCCTCTACCCCGCCATCGACCTCAAAGACGGCAATGCCGTGCGCCTTCTGCATGGCGACATGGACAAAGAGACCGTCTTCAATGAAAACCCGGCCGCGCAGGCGATGGAGTTTGTCAACGCGGGCTGTGAGTGGCTGCATCTGGTGGATCTGAACGGGGCTTTTGCGGGCGAGCCAGTGAATGCTACGCCGGTGGAAGAAATTCTGAAACAGACCAATGTGCCCGCGCAGCTGGGCGGTGGCATCCGCGACATGGCCACCATTGCACGCTGGATCGACAAGGGTCTGAGCCGGGTGATTTTGGGCACGGTTGCCGTCGAAAACCCCGATCTGGTGCGCGAAGCGGCCAAGGAATTCCCTGGCAAAGTGGCTGTGGGCATTGATGCGCGCAATGGCAAAGTGGCGACCAAGGGCTGGGCTGAGGAAACCGATGTGATGGTGACAGACCTTGCCAAGTCCTTTGAGGATGCAGGCGTGGCCGCGATCATTTACACCGACATCATGCGCGATGGCGCGATGAAAGGCCCCAACGTGGAGGCGACTGCCGCATTGGCCAAAGCTGTCTCCATCCCGGTGATTGCCTCAGGCGGGGTGAGCTCGATTGCCGATCTTCAGGCGCTGAAGGACTGTGGCGCTTCGCTAAACGGGGCGATTTCAGGCCGTGCGCTTTATGACGGGGCAATCGATCTGGCCGAAGCGCTGGCTGTTTTGAAAGCATGAGCCTGCGCCGTCGGATCCTCTATGCGATTTTGGGCCTGACCCTGGCTCTGTCGCTTGTTCCGGCGGGATTGGTTTACTGGGCGCATGCCACGGCGCAAAAACATGGCTGTGCTTTTGGCATGGCCATGCATGAAAACGGATGCTGGGTGGCGGGCGAAAACATCGCCAGCCAGTTGAACGCGGCCTATGCCAAAGCGGCTTTGATGATCGTGAGCCTGCCGATTGGGTTTGTTGCGATGCTCGCGCTGATCGGAATGATCGCGGTTGATCTGCGCCGACGCGCCGCCCAGCAAGACTAACCTGCTTCTAGTTGCCAGCCGCTGCGCTGGTGAGTTTGCCAAGAGCACCGGTCATGGCCGCCAGAAACGGAGCATCCGCGGGGATATCGAGAGCGCCCAGCATCTCTGCAGGGTCTTCATAGGCCAGCCAGACTTGACCGTCAGCATCCTGATAGACCAGCACTTTGAGCGGCAGGAACAATCCGGCGCGCGGGTCTGCCTGCATGGCCGGGGTGCCAATTTTTGGGTTGCCAAAGACCAAGAGCTCGGATGGGGCCAGCTCCTGATCAATGCTTGCGGCGCCCGCACCATGATTTACACGCGCAAACACGCGTGCGCCTGCGTTCACCACTGCGCTTTCAAGGGCGTCCATCGTATCTGGAACCGGTTGGTTCGCTGCAATCTTTTTCAAAGGTCTCTCCATAGCCTGCGCAGCGCCGGTCAGGCCCAGCACCACGACAAAAGTCACAAAAAGTCTTTTCATAGCAAACTCCACCACTCACAAATCAATTATCCGTAGGGCTGGCGCGTTGAAGCGTTTCCCTATAGCTACCCACTGAGATAATCTTAAACGGGCTTCCCCCATGCTGAAAACCCGCATTATTCCGTGTTTGGATGTTGCTGATGGCCGTGTGGTCAAAGGTGTGAACTTTGTTGGTCTGCGTGATGCAGGTGATCCAGTGGAGGCGGCACGCGCCTATGATGCTGCGGGCGCCGACGAAATCTGCTTTCTGGACATCCATGCCACCCATGACAACCGTGGTGTGATGATCGACATGGTGCAGCGCTGTGCCGAGCAGTGTTTTGTGCCACTGACGGTTGGCGGCGGGGTGCGCACCGTGGCCGATGTGCGGCGTCTGCTGCTCGCGGGGGCGGACAAGGTGAGCTTCAACTCCGCTGCCGTGGCCAACCCGGATGTGATTGCCGAAGCCTCCGCGCAGTTTGGCAGCCAGTGCATTGTCTGCGCCATTGACGCCAAGACCATCGGCCATGATGAAAACGGCGTGCCGAACCAATGGGGGATTTTCACCCATGGCGGACGCAAAGCCGCGCTGGATCAGGACGGCAACCCAATTGACGCGGTGGAATTTGCCAAGCTGGTGGTGGCCAAAGGCGCGGGGGAAATTCTGCTGACCTCGATGGATCGCGACGGCACAAAGGCGGGCTTTAACCTGCCCCTGACCCGCGCGATCAGCGATGCAGTCAACGTGCCGGTGATCGCCTCTGGCGGCGTGGGCAATCTCGACCACCTTGTCGAAGGTGTGACCAAAGGCGGCGCAAGTGCTGTGCTGGCGGCGTCTATTTTCCACTTTGGCGAATACACCGTTGGGGAAGCCAAGCAATATATGCATGACGCCGGTATTCCGATGAGGCTGACATGAGTGTTTTAAACGATCTTGCGGCCACTATTGCCGAGCGCGCGAAGGCAGATCCCGACAGCAGCTGGACCGCGAAACTTCTGGCCAAAGGCCCGGAGAAATGCGCCGAGAAATTTGGCGAAGAGGCCATTGAAGCGGTGATTGAAGCCGTGAAAGGCGACCGGGAAAAGCTGACCTATGAGGCGGCGGATGTGCTGTTTCACCTGCTGGTGATGCTTGAGGCACGGGATGTGGCGTTGGACGATGTGCTGGCAGAGCTAGCCCGGCGCCAAGGGGTGAGCGGGATTGCCGAAAAAGCGGCCCGCACCAAATCTTGAGCAGGGTGCGATTGCCAAGGGCCGGGTATTTTCCATAGGTTTTTCATTGTGGACCAAAGCGTTTGAGGCAAAAGGCATGACATCACGGATGCAGGTAATCTGGGCCATGGTTGCGGGCCTCTTTCTGGTCGCTTGTGGTGCGGTGCCTGATGACGTGCGCGCGCCCGATCAGCCGGGCCTTGCGCGCGCCATCGCAGCATTGGATCCAGAGGTCGCGCCAGAGGAAGCGCAGCGTGTGGCGCGCATCGCCTATGCATATCCGCTGGAGCTGCGCGCTGCCTGGAATGTCACCGATGGGCCACTTGTGCATAACACCAAGGTCAATCAAGGGCGGCGGCCACGGGGGCTCTGCTGGCATTGGGCGGATGATCTGGAGGCGCGGCTGCGCCTAGAGGGCTTAGAAAGCCTGAGCTTGCATCGCGCGATTGCCAATCACGACAACATTCGCATTGAGCACAGCACCGTGATTGTGAGTGCCAAAGGTGACGCGTGGGATGAGGGCATCGTGCTCGACCCGTGGCGCTATGGCGGATACCTGTTCTGGGCGCCCGTGCTGGAAGATGAACGCTACGGTTGGGAAGAACGCAGCCGGGTGTTTGAGATCAAAGCGGCCAGAACCGCCGCACAGTAAGCACGCCCCATATCGCCTTAGAGCTTGGAAGAAATCACACCGGTGGCAAAGCCCCCCATGCGCAACTCTCCGAACAGGCGTTGATACTCGATTTTGGGGCAACGGTTCTGGATCACATCCACCCCCTGCCCTTCTGCCTTGGCGGCGGCGTCTGCGTTTTCCACACCAATCTGCATCCAGATGGTTTTCAGTGCAGGAAACGCAGCGAGTGCCCCGTCCACAATGGGCGGCACCGCGTCAGAGCGGCGAAAAACATCCACCATATCAACGGAGGCGGTGATGTCAGACAAAGACGCCACCACGGTTTCGCCAAACAGCTTTTTGCCCGCATGACCCGGATTGACCGGAATGACCCGATAGCCCTTCAGCGACAGATAGCGCGTGACATAGTAACTGGGGCGCACCTCGTTCATCGACACGCCCACCACAGCGATCACTTTGGTGCGTTTGAGAATCGTGCGGAGATGATCGTCTGTGTAGGTCATGGCCGCAGGCTAGTGCATCGACTCTGAAATGCGCAATATCCTCGCAGCATTGATCGGGGAGGATCTTTGATTGTTGCGCGGCTGTGGCAGACAAAAAAACGCCCAAGGTGAGACCCTGGGCGCAGGTTCGGAACGAGGGACAGTGAAGTGAAACACAGAAGCTCCGATGCCTGTGTTTCCTGTTAGTCTACGTAGGTACGCATAATTGGATGTAAAGACTGGATCAGATTGATGTGAAGATCGCGTTACTTTTTTAGGAGCAATTCCGCTCAATCAAAAATATCCTCGATCACATCAAACGCCTCTTTCAGAAACCAGCGCATGGTGGATTTCTTTTTCTTGGCCGGGCGCTTTTTGTATTTCTCTGACTTTTTGCCCGCCGCCTTTTCGGGGCTGGCCCCATAGGCCGCATAGCTCACCGGCTTGGATTTGCGCGGTTTGTCGCGTTTGTCACGCTTGTCCTTGGATTTTGGGCGGTGCGCAGGGGCCTGTTGCGCAGGAGGTGCGACACGCAGGTGTTTGAGATCATGCAAAGGCGCGCCGCAATTTGCACAGGACAGTTCGTGGCGGGCCTCTACGCGCAACACCAGCGCGGCGCGGGTGCCGCAATAACAGCAGGTGGCGATTTTGGATGCGTGTGCGATGGGCCCCTCCTTTGGTGTTTGTCGCGCCTGCCTTACCTATGCATTGCACCGCAGGCTTTGGAGCCTCCGGCGGGGATATTTTTGGCAAGAGGAAGGCGCGCGACGTCTTTTTCAGCCTTGGGCGCTTTGTGGCAGCGAGGCATAGAGCGCCACGGCGGCGGCATTGGAGACATTGAGCGAACCAAAAGCGCCTGCAAAGTTGATCTTCACCAACTGATCGACCGTTTCCTTGGTTTTTTGGCGCAGACCCGGCCCTTCAGCACCGAGCACCAGCGCGATGGGCATATCGCGTTTGTTTTCAAGCGCCTGCTCTATCGTGTGCTCCGCTTCGCCATCCATGCCCAGCACCAGATAGCCCATGTTTTGCAGAGCTGTGATGGTGTCGGCCAGATTGCGTTCACGCAGATACGGCTGACGCTCCAGCGCGCCGCTGGCGGTTTTCGCCAAAGCGCCGGTTTCAGGCGCGGAATTGTGGCGGGTGCCGATAACAGCGAGTGCGCCAAACACTTCGGCAGAGCGCAGAATCGCGCCCACATTGTGCGGGTCTGTCACCCGGTCGAGCAGAATCAGACGTTGCGGACGGTCGTCAGAGGCAATCGCCACATCAGCCAGACGCCCCCAATTGAGCGGTTTCACTTCAAGCACTGCGCCCTGATGCACAGATTGCGGATCAATCGGCGCTTTGAATTTGCGCGGATCGACCACTTCCGGGGTCATGCCCGAAGCGGCGATGGCATCCGCCAGTTTGTCAGCGGCATTTTTTGTCACGATCAGGCGCAATTTTTCGCGCGCGGGATTCGCCAAAGCGTCTCTCACGGCGTGCAGACCGAACAACCATACGGTTTCCGCCGCTTCTTTGCGCTTGGCCTGTTCTTTTTCCACGACCCACTTGGGTTTTTTCATCGCTCTGACACCTTCAAAATAAAGAGGTTTCACCAATGGGGAAAAGAAGCGCGCCGTGCAACCATTTTTCTGGTTGACGCCCCCTGCGCATCACAGTAATCACCCCCCACACCACGAGGCACAGCGCCTCAGGAGAGTGGGCGACAGGCCGCAAGGTGTGGCAGGGGACTGTAACTCCCTCGCGGAGACGCACGCTTGGTTCGATTCCAAGGTCGCCCACCACTTTCCATCTTATCAGTGACTTAGCAGATGATTGGGCCCGGTGCGCCGCACAGGTGAGACACATATGCGTCCTGCAAGTTACCTCAGCACGTCCCGTCACGGCGTCTTCTACCTCCGCCTTCCGATCCCGCGTTCGGCCCATCCGGAGCGTCGTAGGACCGATCTCAAGGTCTCTCTGGCGACCCGGGCCTTTTAGAAAAAAGGCTGCAGCTTACAAGCAAACAATGAGCATGGCATCTGGAAGGTGTGTCGCGCAATCCCGCAACACCCATGAATGAGCAATGAATTGTCGAAACAACCATTTGGTTAATTTGGCACTTAACCTGTATAGAAGTTGAATATTTGATTCTTTATTCTTTGGGTGATGTGCGATGACTTCTGTTGATGACCTAAATGCGCGGATATCTGTGCTGGAAGCTCGACTCAGGCACTATTCTCAAGTTGTTGCCGTTTTAGATGGGCGCCGTGCGGCGGTGGAAACCACGATGTATCGCCTATTTGCGAATTTGACCCTTCGTGGGGATCTGACGGCGCAGGATTTGCATGCCGTTTTTGCGGAGAACGCCTCCGACAAAGGCGGCAAAGCGGCCAACAACGACAGTTACACAGATGGGTTTGCGCTTGGCCGACTGGCGCAAAACAAACAGCTTCAGGAAGTGGTGCTGCCAGCATTACTGGCGCATCTTCCGAACCCACAGCAGACAACCTCTAACGCGTCATAACTGCCCAACACTCACGGCACCACCCAGCCTCGGACCTCGGTCCTGGCTGGGTTTTTATTGGGTGCGCGCAAGGCGCCCATCCGCGCCGCGCAGGTGGTCGATGAACAGGCGCAACGGCATCATGCTTCGGTATTCTTGCGGGAAGTACAGAAACAGACCGGCGGTTTCTGGCATGTCTGCGTCCAGAACAGCTTCCAGAGCACCGGCCGCTACATCCTGCGTGCAATAGTCCCGAAATGTGTAGGTAAGCCCCACGCCCTGACGGGCCAAATCGACGGATGCAGGCAAGGCGTTGCTGATGAGCGGACCTGTGACATCGACGGAATAGAGACCCTCCTCCGAGGTGAATTCCCAGAGCGCCATACGGCCCGAAGAGGGGAAACGGTAGCGAATGCAGCTGTGCGCCAGCAGGTCGCGCGGGGTTTCGGGGCGGCCGTGCGCAGCGAAATAGGCCGGGCTGCCAAAAACTGCGAGCGGCTGGCGTGGGGTCAGGCGTACGGCAACCATATCCGGCGCGATGCGATCGCCAAGGCGGAACCCCGCGTGCAGCCCCTCCCCCAGAATATCGGAGTAGGCATCTGTCATCAGAAATTCGACTTCGATCTCCGGATAGGCCCGACTGAAGGCGGCGATCTTTGGGGCAACCACCATGTGGTAGGCAGATTCCGACAGGGCCAGTTTGAGCGTGCCGCGTGCCGCGTGGCCACTGGACCGGGCGCTGTCTACTGCCGCAGACAGCTGCTCAAAGGCGGGGCCAGCACCACGCATAAGCGCACGGCCCGCTTCCGTCAGGCTGACCGATCTTGTGGTGCGAATGAACAGCGCTGTTCCCAGTTGCGCCTCCAGCGTTTTGAGCTGGTGACTGACAGTTGAGGGTTTGATGCCCAGCGCATCGGCGGCGGCCCGCAGGCTGCCGTGTTCTGCAATTGCGGTGAACACTTCCAGTGTGGCGAGAGGCAGGCGCATCACAGTCTCCAAATCCCATTCATAGATACAATACATGAATAAGATGAAGAATGGGGTAATTATCGAAATTTGATACAGCTCCTAAGTTCGGATCACACCTTCAGCGCATGATCCGAGAGGAGCCCCCATGACCCGCATCACCCTGCAAAAGACCAAAACCAACGCCACTGTGGAGACACGCTCCGTTTCTTTTGACAGCGGTACCGCCACACTCAAAGGCGTGCTTTATCTGCCAAAGGCTGCAAAATCCCTCCTGCCCGCCGCAATTGTCACCGGGGCATGGACCACCGTGAAAGAACAGATGGCAGGCACCTATGCACGCGAGCTGGCCGCGCGCGGCATTGCGGCGCTCGCCTTTGATTTCACCGGTTGGGGCGAAAGCACTGGCGCGCCGCGCTATGTGGAAGATCCTGCCGTGAAAACAGCAGATATTCGCGCGGCGGCACAATTTCTGGCAAATCTGCCTGAGATCGACGCAACGCAAGTTTCCGGCCTTGGGATCTGCGCCTCCTCTGGCTACATGGCGGCCGCTGTGGCGGATGACGCCGCCTTACAGAAAGTCGCTTTGGTTGCGCCATGGCTGCATGATCCGGCACTGGCTGAAGTGATTTATGGCGGTGCTGAGACGGCGGCAAAGCTGATTGCCGCGAGTGAAGCCGAAGATGCTGCCGATACTGTCCTGCTTGGGGCGTCTGCCACCGATGCCACCGCAGTCATGTTTCAGGCGCCATACTACACCGAGGAAGATCGCGGGCTGATCGCGGCCTATGACAACAAGTTTTCTCTCGCCTCCTGGAAGCCGTGGCTGACCTATGACGCTCAGGTTTCTGCTGATCGTCTGAGCAAGCCGATGCTGATGGTGGGCTCGCCTTCGATTGCCCTTCCTGCCGGTGCAGAGGCCTATGAAAACCGCACCAAAGCACCGCTGGAAAAGCTGTGGCTTGGTGAGGATGTGACCCAGTTTGATTTCTACGACCGCAAAGACGCGGTGACAGCGGCGGCGGATGCAGTGGCGGACTTCCTCAAAGCCTAACCACAGGGAGAAAATACATTTCAAATCAAGACCTCACACATCGCCGTGCCTTGCTGACCGGGGGCGGCCAGCCCGCCTGATCGGCGCTTTTTTGAAAGGAAGATCCAATGAAAACCCTCCTCAGATCCCTAACCGCAGGTGCCGTTATGACCCTCAGCACAGCCGCGATGGCGGCCTCACCAGAAGACAATATGAAAGTTGTGCAGGATTTCTTTGCCGCCTATGGCACCGAAGATCTGGACGGCATTGCCAAGGTGATGGACGAGAATGTGCGCTGGCATATTCCGGGGCGGCATCCGCTGTCTGGTACCAAAAATGGCCGTGAAGAAGTTTTGGCGTTTTTTGCTCAGCTGGGTGCCGCTGGTTTCAAAGCAGAGCCGATCTATTTTGGCGCAGATGACACCCATGTGGTGGACATCCATCGCGGCTGGTCCAACGCAGAGGGCAAGCCTAATGTCGATACGCTCTGGGCCCTGCTTTACCGCATTGAAAACGGCAAGATTGTCGAGGCGACCAATCTGTCCGCAGATCAGGATGCTGCCAACACCTTCTTCTGGTCGCAGTACCAACTCGCCCCGGTGCCAGAGCGGCTGGCGGACTGACAGCCGCCCCCGCGCTTCCCTAGACCTTCCCCAAGACACAAAGGATGAATGATATGAAAAAGATACTTGCGAGTGCTGCGCTGGCTGCGAGTGCGACCACGGCGATTGCCGAGATTTCAGATGAACGCGCGGTTCTGAATGCCATCAACAACGTGGGCTATTATGCTGATCTCGGCGATTGGGATCAGGTGGCCGCGCAGTTTCATCCAGAGGGTGCGGTGCTCGATTACACCTCTTATGCCAATGCCTCTGCCGGGACGGAACAGGCGCTGCCCACACTTCTGCCTGCAGAGATTGTGGCCGCCTGGCAAACCGTGTTGCCGGGATATGACCGCACCCACCACCTGATGGGGACAGAAAGCGTGCAGATTGACGGAGATCGCGCGACCACAACGGCCAATATCTATGCGACCCATATTCTGGCCAATGACGGCGAGGACACCTGGGTCTTTATCGGTGACTACCAGCATGAGCTGACGAAAACCGAAGATGGCTGGAAGATCACCTTCATGCGCGCAAATCTGCGGGCGCAACTTGGCAATGAAAACCTGCCCGCACTGGCCGCAGAGCGTGTGAAAGCTGCGAGTCAGTAGCCCCCGCCTCTCATAGAAACATCCACTCCTGAGGTTCCCATATGAAAACCCTCGTCCTGACCGCCCACCCAGATCTGGGCAAATCCCGTATCAACAGGCTTTGGTTTGATGCGCTCTCTGACGTGGAATGCGTTACCACCCGCGATCTGACAGCCATTGGCGGCGCAACCTTCACTTTTGATATCGAAGCAGAGCAGGCGCTGTTGCTGGCCCATGACCGGATCGTGTTTCAGTTTCCGTTTTACTGGTATTCCGCCCCGCCGGTTCTGAAGGCTTGGATGGATCAGGTGCTGTCTTACGGGTTTGCTTATGGACCGGGCGGACACAAATTAGCTGGCCGTGAGTTCCTGATCCTGGTCTCAACCGGTGGCCCGGCTGATAGTTATCACGCGGGCGGGTACAACAACTACGCGATGGATGAGTTCCTCAAGCCGTTTCAGCAGACGGCAAACCTCACCGGGATGACTTATCTGCGGCCCTTTGTGGCGCATGGGATGGCGGTGGCGGATGCTGCCAAGCTGGAGGCGACAGTGCCGTGTATGCTGGCCCATCTGACGGACCCTGCGCTCGACCCAAAGATCAAGCAAGCGCGGATCAACAAAGCGCTGGCGGAGGATCCAAGCAAGGCGGCTGCCGTCAGTTAATCGGGTTTGCCGCGTACCATGCGCGCCATGACCCATTGATACAGGGTTGGCGACAGGCGGGTGAGCAGATGCGCAATCTTCGCCACCCGCCCTACCGGCACAAAGTCTTTGCCTTTGTTCAGACCACGCAGAATTTCTTTGGCGGCCTGATCTGCTGTCATGGCGTCAAAGGCATCAGGGGCGCTGCCCGGCGGTGTCAGCCCGTTTGGATCCGTCGTCGCCGCAGGATTGGTTGCAACAAAAGAGGGCGCGGCGATGCAAACCTGCACGCCATGGGCCTCTTCCTCAGCCCGCAACGATCCAAAAAAGCCGGCCATGGCGTGTTTGGAGGCGGCATAAGCGGCGCGTTGCCTAAGCGGCGCAAACCCCGCGACAGAGGTGAGCACCAGATGCGTGCCCTGCGTTTGGCGCAGCGCCCCCTGAAAGGCCTGCGCCATGGTTGCGGCGGCAAAGTAATTGATTTCAAAGAGCTGTCTGTGGGCGGCGTCTGTGAGATCGGAAACTGGGCCGATCGTCGTCACGCCTGCGCTGTAGATCACCAAAGCAATGCGCGCATGGTCTGCGCAGATCTGTGCACAACAGCTTGCAAGCTGCTCAGGATCGGTCAGGTCGCATTGCATGGGCTGCTGGCTGTCTGACACCGCAAGTGTTGCAATGTCACGATCAAGCAACACCACGCGCCAGCCTTGATCCTGCAAGCGTTCAGACAGCGCCGTACCGAGCCCCCCTGCGCCACCTGAAATCACTGCCGTTTTACGCTCTCCCCCCTTTGTGGATGTCACGGCGACAGGCTCCGCTTCCAGAATTCAAACACTTCTCGGCTGGATTTTTCGGGCGTGTAGCCGAAATCCCGTTTGAGTGCGGCATTGGAAAGCACCGGGCGGTATTGCAAAAACCGCACCTGTTCGGGGCCGTACTGGCTGAGCCCCAATGGCCGGGCAACACAAAGGGCGACGCGCAGAAGCCAAGCAGGCAAGCGCAACACCGGCTTGCCCATGATTTCAGACAGGTCATCCACGCTGAGGGCGCCATCGCCTGCCACGTTGAAAATGCCCTCCGGGCCATCTGTGGCAGCGCGCAACAGAATGCGCGCCAGATCACAATTCCAGACAAACACAAAGGGGCTGTCGCTGCCCTGCACCGCCAGCAGCCGCGGCTTGTGAAAGAGATCAGTGATTTGATTGTCTGTGCCGCGCCCCAGAACGGTGCCGACCCGCAGCACCACCTGCTCCAGCTGAGGCGCGTTTTCGCGCACATCAGACAGAAACTCCTCCACCAGACGTTTGTGGTGGGCGTAGGCGAACCCCTTATTGCCGCGGATCGCATCACATTCCCGAAGCGGCACCGGGTTGTCGGCGTGATAGCCATAGGCCGCGCCCGAAGAGGTGACCACAAGCCGTTTGGTGCCTGCCGCGAGGGCGGCGGTGACCACAGAGCGTGTGCCACCCACATCAACCGCATAGGCCAGATCGCGCGTGCTGTCTTTGGGTGGGGTCACAACAGAGGCCAAATGCACGATCACTTCCGGCTGGTAGCGCGCGATCACCCGCAGCGGGGCATCTGTTGTCACGTCCATTGGATGGAAACGCGCATTGGCAGGCAGGTTGTCCGGCGCCATCACATCACAGGCGATCACATCATGAGATGTCTTGGCCAATTCCGTCAAAAGCGCGCTGCCGACCATGCCAGCGGCTCCTGTGATAAGAATGCGGGTCATCTTGCTGCCTCTGTTCGGTTCATAAGAGAGGCCAAACCAAGGCCCGTAATCGCATGCCAAATACCCCAAAACGCGGCGACGACGGCCATGCCGCCAAGCCCACCAAAAAAGCCAAAAATAAGGATCAGACCGAGGCCTGAATTCTGAATACCGGTTTCAATTGTGATGGCGCGCCGATCATAGGCGGAAAGCCCCATCACGCTGGCGATGCTGAAGCCGGTGGTCAATGCCAGGGCGTTGTGCAACAGCACAAGGGCGGCCACAGCTGTCGCGAATTGCAAAAAATAGTCCCAGTTTGAAATCAGCGCCAAGACAATAAAGGCAATGAAAATGCCCATCGCCACATTTTGCAAAGGGCGGCGCAGGCGCGCTGTCAGGTCGGGGCGTGTGCTGTTCAGCGACACCCCAAGCACCAGCGGCAGCACCAGCATAAGCCCCACCGTGATCGCAACAGACACCGGATCAATCACTGTCGCCTGCAAAATCTCGCGCGTTGGCCCATAAAGCGCGCCCCAAAAAGCGATGTTGAGCGGAGTCATCAGGATGGCGCCCACTGTGGCAAAAGCCGTCATCGACACCGACAGGGCCGCGTTGCCGCCCGCGCGATGGGTGATGTAGTTGGAGATATTGCCACCCGGGCAAGCCGCCACCAGAATGAGCCCCAAGGCGATGGACGGCTGCGGCTGAGTGAGCAAGACCAGCCCAAAGGTCACAGCGGGCAGCAGCAGAAACTGTGAGACAAGCCCGGTGATGAGCGCGCGTGGCGACTGCAGCAGGCGACGGAAGTCAGCCAGCGACAGATCGATCGCGATGGCAAACATCACGACAGCCAGAACCGCATTGAGCACGGTCAAGGACGATGCGCTGAAATTCAGCACAACCGCATCCAAATTGGCCTGTGTCATTAGGGTTGCTCCGCCTCAAGCGCTTTGATCCAGCGCGTTACCGCACCACGGTATGTGGCCTTGTCAACGTAGTAGGCCATGCGTGGCAGTTCGAGGTAAGACATTCCACCAGTGGCGCGCACGAAGCCGTTCTGCTTGGTGCGTTTGAGTTTCTGGGCGGCGGGACTGCCCGCACGCAACCCGTTTATGTAGCGCGCGACCATCTCTGCCTGCTCGTGCCGCCCCTGCCAGCCGAGACCTGCGGCTTCGACCATACCCAGCACAAAAATATCGTCGCGCTCCGGGTGCATCGCATTCAGATAGAGATGCGGTGCGTCATTGCGCCAATTGAGCAGCGCCTGGTCAATAAAAGGATAGTCGAGCTTGTAACCCGTGGCGGCAAGGATCAGATCATACTCGCCCTGCGATCCATCGGCAAATGAGACGGTTTTCCCAGATATATCAGATATATCCGCGCGGATTTTCAAGTCCCCATGCCCCGCATGATAGAGCACCAGCGAATTCACCACTGGGTGGCTTTCGTAAAGTTTGTAGTCCGGTTTGGGAAAACCGTATTTCTGAGGGTTTCCAACAAACCACTTCAGGATCAGACCATCCACATGACGCTTCAGCCACATCGGAAGTTTGATCGCTCCGCCCATGGTGTCAGCGGGTTTGCCAAAGACGTATTTGGGCACGAAATAATAGCCGCGCCGCATCGACAAATCGCAACTGGCTGCATGGTGCACCGCATCCACAGCGATGTCGCAGCCGGAGTTACCCGCCCCAACCACAAGCACGCGTTTGCCTGCAAATTGTTCAGGATGGCGATACTGCGCCGCATGGATCAGCTCGCCGTCAAACTGCCCCGGAAACTGCGGCATGTTTGGGGTGCTGAGCGTGCCATTTGCGATCATAACGCCCGCATAGACGGCGCTATGCGTTTGCCCTCCCTGTCGCCAAATGACACGCCAGCCCGCACCGTTGTCCCCAACCGGCGCCAGCTCTTTGATCTCCGCCCCGAAACGAAAATGCGGGCGCAGATCAAAGAAATCCGCGAAGTCGCGAAAGTAGTGGGCCATCTCTCGGTGAGAGGGATATTCGGCCACATCCTCGCGCATCGGAAAGTCGGCAAACTCTGTCATCGTCTTTGATGAGATCAGATGTGCGCTTTCATACATTGTGGACCGTGGCCCCTCGATATCCCACAGCCCGCCAACATCTGAATGCAGCTCAAACCCATCAAAGGCGATGCCCTGTTGGCGCAAAACCTTGGCCATGGCCAAACCCATGGGCCCCGCCCCCAAGAGGGCGAATTTTGCGCGCGTTTCTGACATTCCTAACTCCTTAGATCGCCATTTAGATTGAACATTCATTAAAAATAAGACAAGCTGTTTTTATGAGCCGTGAATTCCTGGAAGAAAAACAAAGACAAAGGGCCCCCTCTCAGAGGGCGTTGGAGACGCGGGCGCGCATCTTTGACGCAGCGGAAAGGGTGTTTTCACGCGCAGGGTTTGACGCCGCATCGATTCGCGACATTGCCGAGGAAGCCGAGGTTCAGGGCGCGCTGGTGAACCACCATGGCGGCAGCAAAGAAGCGCTTTTCTGGCGCGTGGTTGCCCGCCGTGCCGAGATCCTCAGCACAGCCCGACTTGATGCGCTTGCCGCGCGCAAAGCAGAAGGCGCCCTGTCGCTCACCGCAGTACTGACCTGTTACTTTGAGCCCTATCTGTCGCGCGCCGAATGCGGCGATGTGCAATGGCTCGCCTATGCGCGGCTTGTGGCGATTGTCTCGTCTGACACGCGCTGGCAAGAATTGGCCGCGACCTGCTTTGACCCAACCGCCACGCGGTTTGTCGAAGAAATCGCTGCGCTGTATCCGCCCAAGGCACAGGGAGCTGTTGCTGCGGCCTTTATCTATTCTGTTGCGGCGCTGCTCGCATTGCTGACGGCTCAGTGGCGGATGGTGGCCATGGGGGATGGGCGCACAGATGCCAGCAGCCATCTGGACGAGTTGGTGGCGTTTTGCGCCGCCGGCATTGAGGCCAGCGTCGCAAGAGCAAGCTAGTCAAAGCGACAGGATTTCGCGAAAAAGTGGAATGTGCGCTTTTGCAAGCCGCCTGCCGCGCTTATAGTTGGCAAAACAAACCGGCAGAGCAGCAACACATATGGCAAAGACGCCTTTGAAATCAGACAGTTTTAACGTGGTGGTGGTGGGCCAGAACGGGCGCCTGCAATATGAGGCCGCGCTGTTTGCCGCCTCGTTGCGCGCCAAATCCCCCCATTTCAAGGGGCGCCTGTTTGTGGCAGAGCCGCAGCCCGGGCCACGCTGGGAAAAAGATGTGCGGATCGGCAATCCGCAAGTGCGGGAGCTGCTTGAGGCGCTGGATGCGGAGATCCTGCCGTTTGAAAGCCGTGCCTTTGGCGACGATTATCCCTATGGCAACAAGATTGAGCTGCTGCGTGCCTTGCCTGAGGGCGAGCCGTTTGTGTTTTTTGACAGCGATACGCTAATCCTTGATGAGCTGAGCGATGTGCCGTTTGACTTTGCGCGCCCCTCTGCGAGCCTGCGCGTGGAGGGCACATGGCCTGTGCCACCGCTTTATGGTCCGGGCTACAGTGGGATCTGGAAAGCGCTTTATGACCGCTTTGGGCTGGAGTTTGAAAGCTCGCTGGATCTGAGCCAGCCCGATGAATACTGGCGGCGGTATCTCTATTTTAACGCGGGCTTTTTCTACTACAAATGTCCAAAGATGTTTGGGGATCGCTTTCTGGAGTATGCGACCAGCATCCAGAATGACCCACCTGATGCGCTGGCCTCGCAAACTCTGCGCCCTTGGCTCGATCAGATCGCCCTGCCCCTTGTGATCCATGGCCTTGGCGGTTCACGTGATGCGCTGCCTGCCGGGCTGTTGGATGGGTCGGTGAGTTGTCACTATCGCCTGATGCCGCTGCTTTATGCGCGAGAGGCGGATGTGGTTGTTGAAGCGCTGGAAGAAATTGCCGCCCCCAATCGGATCAAAAAAGTGCTTAAACAATATGAGCCGTTCAAACGGATGATCTATCAAAAGCGGGGCCATAAAGCGCGGGCGCTGTTTGATCGTGACCATCTGCCACGCCGGGAACAGGCCATTCGCAACACCCTGAAAAAGCATGGATACTGGCTGCGATAATTCTGCCCTGAAACAGGTGCCGCAGGCCGCCCGCATTTTGAGACTGAGCAGTCCGTGACAGACCTCAAACCGACGCATGAGTTTGTTCTTTATTTTAGCGCTTTTTCAGTGACTTGATCCAAGAGCATACATGTTTAGAGAACAGCTCTTCTCAATTCATGATGCCGGGCCGAATTTGCCCTGGGTTGAATGGACTTCATCACAAAGTTGTGCGTTGTTCTGTTGCGCGGTAGCCGACAGCCCCCTATCACTTTGGCGAGACTTTTTCAGGGAGACACATAATGACCGACGGACCCACCTACGGTTTTGATACATTGCAAATTCACGCAGGCGCGCGGCCCGATCCGGCAACGGGCGCACGGCAGACCCCGATTTATCAATCCACTGCTTATGTGTTCCGCGATGCAGAGCATGCGGCGGCGCTGTTTAACCTGCAGGAAGTGGGCTACATCTATTCGCGCCTGACCAACCCGACCGTTGCTGTGCTGCAGGAACGGATCGCCACGCTTGAGGGCGGTGTTGGTGCGGTGTGCTGCTCCTCTGGTCATGCGGCACAGATCATGGCGCTGTTCCCACTGATGCAGCCGGGCTGCAATGTGGTGGCCTCGAGCCGGCTCTATGGCGGCACGGTCACGCAGTTCAGCCAGACCATCAAACGTTTTGGCTGGTCCGCGAAATTTGTCGACACCGATGATCTGGACGCGGTGAAAGCGGCGGTGGATGAAAACACCCGCGCGGTGTTCTGTGAATCCGTGGCAAACCCCGGTGGCTATATCACCGACATCGAAGCGCTTGCCGCGATTGCGGATGGTGCGGGTGTGCCGCTGATTGTCGACAACACCTCGGCCACGCCATATCTGTGTAACCCGATCAGCCTTGGCGCCACATTGGTTGTGCATTCCACCACCAAATATCTGACAGGCAACGGCACCGTGACCGGCGGCTGTATCGTGGACAGCGGCAAGTTTGACTGGTCTGCCAGCGACAAGTTCCCCTCCATGAGCCAACCGGAGCCGGCCTACCACGGGCTGAAGTTTCATGAGACCTTTGGCCCGCTGGCCTTCACCTTTCACGGGATTGCCGTAGGGCTACGGGATCTGGGCATGACGATGAACCCACAGGCCGCACATTACACGCTGATGGGCATTGAAACCCTGAGCCTGCGCATGGAGCGCCACGTGCAGAACGCCAAAGAGATTGCGGGCTGGCTCGAAACACATGACAGCGTGGACTATGTGACCTATGCCGGTCTGGAAAGCTCACCCTATCATGACCGTGTGGAGCGGATCTGCCCGAAAGGCGCAGGCGGGCTGTTCACTGTGGCGCTGAAAGGTGGCTATGAAGCCTGTGTGAAGTTTGTTGAAAACCTCGAAATCTTCTCTCACGTGGCCAATCTTGGCGATGCGCGCAGTCTAGTGATCCACTCGGCCTCCACCACCCACCGCCAGCTGACACCAGAGCAGCAAGAGGCGGCCGGTGCCGGGCCAAATGTGGTGCGGATTTCGATTGGGATCGAAAACGCGGCAGATTTGATTGCGGATCTGGATCAGGCTTTGAAGAAAGCCCACCGCTAAGCGCCGCAGACCAACCAAACGGACTCAGATGGAAGCGCCTCAAGCCCTGGCTTTGGGGCGTTTTCTTTCCTAAGTGGCACCGGAGCACAAAACAGAGGGGCGCATAAAACACAGGCGATCCGCTGGCTTTGCGCCAAGTGTTTGCTTCCCCTTCGGCGATAACTTGCTATAAATTTGGCAACTTCGCAGGAACACGCGCATCCTGCACAACACCATGCTAGGGCTGTCCTATGACCACGGATCTTGCGCTCACCCTGTCTTATCAAGGCATTAGCCTGCTTTCCCGCGTGGATGGTGGGTGGCATCTTTTGGGCGAGGTCGCCCTTGATGATGAGGACCTTCCTGCTGCCCTGACCGCATTGCGTGATCAGGCGGTTTTTGCAGGTGGGCCTGAGTTTGAAACAACGCTGGTTTTGCCAAATGACCAGATCAAATTTCTCTCCCTGCCGCTCGACGCGGCTGCTGAAGGGGCGCTTCTAGGACAGGTTCAAGAAGCACTCGAGGCCTCGACGCCCTACAGCGCCGATGAGCTGGTCTTTGACGTATATGAACGCGATGGTTTCGCGCAGGTGGCTGCCGTGGCCCGCGAAACGCTGGCAGAAGCCGAAGGATTCGCCAGCGAGCATGATTTCAACCCGGTCCGTTTTACGGCGATCCCAAACCCGGCAGATTTTGCGCAAGCGCCAAATTTTGGCGCAACGCGGGGTGCGGAGGCGACGGGCGGTCTTACAGAGGCCGATCCTGTACCAATCAAAGTGATCGGTGAAGGCCTGCCCGAAATACAGCCTGATCCGCCCGCGGAACCTGATACCCGCGCAGATGCGGTTGCCGAGCCGTCAGACGAGATACAGACAGAGACCGCAGAACCAGATCCCGCCCTGTCCGCTGCGCTGGCAGACGAAAACGCGACATTTGATCTGGGCGAAGAAAGCGCGGACACACAGGTTGCTTTCGCATTCAAAGAGCCCGAAGCGCCAACCGAGACAGATGCCGACCCGCATGCTGAAGATGAGGTTGCTGCCCGCCCCACCGCGCGCGCAGAGGCAGAGGCCGAAAAAGAGACCGCTACCCCTTTTGCCTCCATCCGTGCGCAACGCGGTGCCGGCACCGGTGATACCGCGCCGCAGCTGAGTGGCGTCTCACGTGGGGTGCATGGCACCAATGCTCCAAGCATTCCGCCAGAAAGCCAAGATGACGCCACGCATGAACTGCGGTTTGACCCGGCCAAAGCCGTGGCAGGCCTGACGGCAGATCGCACAGAGGCCGCGCCGTCTGATGCGCGCGCGGAACAGGTCGAAGGGCAACTGACGGACGCAGACTCTGGCACCTTTGCCAGTGCGCGCAACAAAACAAAGATCGCTGGGCCTCCACCGCGTGTTGCAAAGAACGATCCCACCTTTCAGGAGAAATCGGCAGCCCCCTCCGAGCGCCAGAAAGGGGCTTTTGGGACGGCCCGTGCGGCTGAGGTCGGCGGCAAGCCAAAGCATCTTGGGCTGATCCTCACCACCTTGTTGCTGGTGTTTTTGGGATTGGTCGCCCTGTGGGCCACACTGTTCACGGAGGATGGTGTTGCCGGACTGATCGACCGCGACACGCCAGCAGAAAGCGCGCCAATCGAAAACACCGCCCAGCTGGATGAACAGCCTGAAACAACTGAGGTTGCTGTGGGGGATGGGCAAACCGATGCGGATTTGGCGCAAGATGCGCCTGCCGTACCCGCCCCCACATCTGAACCAGCACCAGAGGCTTCTCACGTTGCGACAACAGCGCAAGAGCCTGCAACTGACGCAGATACGGATGCGGCGGCACCCAACGGCGCTATTGCGCTGACCGTGCCAGACGGGCTGCAGATCGAAGGGGAAAGCACGGATACGCAGACCGCCCTGCTCGAAGAGATCGCCCCAGAGGAACTGGCTGAAAGCCTTTCTGGCACACCTGAGCAGGCCGCGCCTGCCGTGCTTAGTCAAGACGAGGCTGAGACGCGCTATGCGGTAACCGGTGTCTGGCAACGTGCGCCAGACGCTGCGACCGCGCCTGAACTCAGCAATGACGAAGATGTTTTTGTCCCTGCGATCGACCGACTGAGTTTTGCACTTGATGCGGTCGCGCTGCCTTCTGCAGCAACGTATACAACCGACACTGCATTTGCGGCGCAAGTGAATCCCCCTTCAGCGACCACCGCCTTTGATCTTGATGAGCGCGGCCTTGTGGTCGCCACCGCCGAAGGTGCGGTGAATGCGGAAGGGGTGATGGTCTATGCGGGGCGCCCCCCTGTGGTGCCTGCATCTTACCCGAAACGCATCGTTGTGGCCGAAGCCCTGCAGGAACAAGCCGCAAGTCGGTTGGCCAATCTTCGCCCCAAGCCGCGGCCCAGCGACTTGTTGGAACAGAATGAGCGCGCCACGCTCGGTGGGTTGACCCGCGCAGAACTGGCTCGCATTCGTCCGCGTCCACGCCCGGAAAGCGCGCAAGATGTGGCCTCCGCAAATCAGGCGCCAACGGCACTTGCTGTCTCTGCATCGCTGCGCCCCCGCCTGAAGCCCGCGAACATAGCGCAGCTTGCCGCCCGCGCCACACCGAGTGAGACAGCCCCAAAAACCACCGCGGCAGCGGCCCCGGCAGCGACTGTCATACCGGCAATCCCAACCACGGCCTCTGTCGCGCGACAGGCCACGATCCAAAATGCAATCAACCTGAAAAAGGCGAGTTTGATCGGAATTTATGGCACATCCTCCAACCGGCGTGCGCTGGTGAGATTGCCATCTGGACGCTATAAGAAGGTGCAGGTTGGGGACAGGATCGATGGCGGCAAAGTGGCCGCGATTGGGGAAAGCGAGCTGCGCTACGTCAAAAGTGGACGCAACCTTGTGCTGAAGATGCCAAAAGACGGCTAACCCCCTGTTTCACAAACTTTTTGAACGGGCCCTCTCGCACCTGATTTGATGCGAGCGTCACACAATAAAAACGCCACACGCAATGCTGCGTGTGGCGTTCTCCTCCCCTTCCCGATCTACGCCGGGCCCCACAAACGGCTGAGCATTTACTCCGCCGCCTGAATCTCACCATTGTTGATCTGTTCCTGTTCGATGGATTCAAACAGAGCTTTGAAATTGCCCTCTCCAAAGCCATCGTCGCCCTTACGTTGGATGAACTCAAAAAAGATTGGGCCGATCACGGTTTTGGAAAAGATCTGCAGCAGGATTTTGGTTTCACCGCCGTTCACCACACCTTCGCCATCAATCAGGATGCCGTGCTTTTTCATACGTTCGAGCGGTTCATCGTGCCCCGCGACACGTGTCTTTGACAGGTCATAATAGGCATCAGGCGGGCCCGGCATGAATTTGATGCCCTTGTCCGCGATTGCGTCGGTGGAGGCGTAGATATCATTGGATCCCACTGCGATGTGTTGAATGCCCTCGCCGTTGTACTTTTTCAGGTACGCCACAATCTGGCCGGTCTCGCCACGGTCCTCGTTGATCGGGATGCGGATCTTGCCGCAGGGCGATGTCAGCGCGCGGGAGAAGAGGCCCGTGAACTTGCCCTCTATGTCAAAGAAGCGGATTTCGCGGAAGTTGAAGAGATCGCCGTAGAACTTGAACCACTTGTCCATGTTGCCTTTGAAGACGTTGTGGGTCAGGTGATCGAGGTAGAAGAAACCATCGCCCTCAGGCTTGGACGTCACCAGCCAGTCAAACTCTTCGTTGAAGGGTGAGGTGTCATAATACTGGTCGGTGAAATAGATCAGCGAGCCGCCGATGCCTTTGATCGCGGGCCAACTCAGCGTTTTGTCATCCGCGTCATAAGGTTCAGCGCCCTTGGAAACCGCATGTTCATAGGCCTGCTGCGCATCGACAACACGCCAGCCCATAGACGGTGCACAGGGGCCATGCTCTTCCACAAAGCGCGCGGCAAAGCTGCCGGGCTCCATGTTGAGGATGTAGGTCACATCCCCCTGCTGCCACAGCTCAATCGCTTTGGTCTTGTGGTTGGCCACATGGGTATAGCCCATTTTAGCAAAGAGCGTGCGCAGCTCCTGCGGCTCGGGATGGGCGAATTCGACAAACTCAAATCCGTCTGTGCCTGCTGGGTTGAAATCAGAAATCTCTGCGCGCGGTGCATCGTGGGGGAAAGGGCCCATGGTGCGTCTCCTCTTTTGGTAAGCCTTTCGGCATATGCCTGTTCACATTCAAAAATAAGGCGCAGATGCTGCGTAAACACCGCAAAGTGACGTGCAAAATTTACAATTGGCGCGTATATTGACCGTAAAATAGAAAGATGATGCAGAAAATCCGCATATGATAGATGAAACCGACATGCGCCTGCTGACCGCGTTGCAGCGCAATGCCCATCTCACCGCGCAGGAATTGGGTGAGGTTCTGAACCTGTCGCCCAGTCAGGCTGGGCGGCGGCGGCAAAGGTTGGAAGCAGAAGGCTACATCGAAGGCTATGTTGCGCGGCTCAGCCCGACGCATCTTGGCCTGTCGGTTCAAGCCTTTGTGCAGGTGCAATTGGGCACCCATGGGCCAGAACAGTCGCAGAGTTTTGCGACACTTATCAGCACCCGCGCCGAAATTGTCAGCGCTTGGACCCTGACAGGTGATGCCGACTATCTTTTGCGCACCTATTGTGAAGATCTGGCTGCACTGAACCGATTGATTCATGAAGTGCTGCTGCCGCATCCAGCCGTGAGCCGCGTGCAAAGTCAGATTGTCATGGATCAATTGAAACGCGACGCCCCTCTGCCAACATAAACGCCCCTATTTCAGAAAGCCCGGACGACCCGTATGGAAGAAGCCCTCTACACTGCCACGATTTTCCTGATGACCACAGTAATTGCTGTGCCTATTTCTGCGCGGCTGGGATTGGGCTCTGTGCTGGGCTATCTGGCCGCTGGCATTCTTATCGGTCCTGTTCTGGGGCTGGTGGGCACCCATGAGGCTGACGAGCTGCTGCATTATGCGGAATTTGGTGTGGTGATGATGCTGTTCATCATCGGATTGGAACTTGATCCGCGCGCCCTGTGGGCGATGCGGGACAAGTTGGTTGGGCTGGGTGGGCTGCAAGTGCTGCTCACTGGGCTGGCGGTCTTTACGCTCGCTGTGATCCTGAACCGTCCGATCAATGTGGCGATTGCTTGCGGCATGATCTTTGCGCTCTCCTCCACCGCGATTGTGCTGCAAACCCTGACCGAAAAGGGGCTCATGCAAACCAGTGGGGGGCGATCCACCTTTGCTGTGCTGCTGACCCAAGACATCGCGGTGATCCCGATGCTGGTGATCCTACCCCTGCTGGCGGGGGCGACACTTCCACATGTGATGGCAGACGGGTCGATTTCGGTTGGCGCGCATGAAAAAGCGGCGCATGGCCTTTCTCTGGTGGACGGGCTGCCCGGTTGGGGCATGGCGCTGGTCACCTTGGGCGCGGTTGCGGCCATTATTGTGGGCGGGCGCTATCTCACCCGGCCTGTGTTCCGATTTATTCATGCGGCGCACCTGCCGGAGATGTATACGGCGCTGGCGCTGCTGATCGTGGTGGGCATTGCTTTCCTCATGCATCTGGTAGGGCTGTCCCCGGCGCTTGGCACGTTTCTGGCGGGCGTGTTGCTTGCAAACTCTGAATTCCGGCACGAGCTGGAAAGCGACATCGCGCCCTTCAAAGGGCTGTTGCTCGGGCTGTTTTTCATCACAGTCGGCGCGCAGATTGATCTGGATATTTTCTTTGCTGCCCCCGGTGACATTCTAGGGCTTACGCTGGCCGTCATGTTGCTTAAGGCCGTGGTTCTTTATGGTATTGGCCGCGCCTTTGGCCTGCGCCGTCGCGCGCTCTGGCTGTTTACACTCGGGCTGGCACAAGCCGGGGAATTCGGCTTTGTGCTGATCACAACCGCGCTCAGCCAGAACGTGTTGCCCCATACGCTGGCTGAACGCCTGCTGCTGATCGTGGCCCTGAGTATGCTGATCACGCCGCTGTTGTTTATTCTTTATGACCAGATCTCCAAACGGTTTGGCGAAAAGGAAGAAGAACGGCGGGAGCCCGACACCATCGACCGAACAGGGCCCGTGATCATCGCAGGCATTGGCCGGTTTGGGCAGATTGTGAACCGCCTTGTGCGCGCTTCAGGCTTTGACACGGTGGTGCTGGACCACAACATTCAGGCGATCGAAACCATGCGCCATTTTGGTGTGAAGGGCTTCTTTGGAGATCCCACACGACCTGAAATGCTGCATGCGGCAGGGCTGTCTAACGCCTCTGTGTTGGTGGTTGCAGTGGATGATCCGGCGGCGGCGATCAAACTGACAAAATTTGCGCGCCGTGAACGGCCTGACCTGCACATCATTGCCCGCGCGAACAACCGCGGCACGGTGTATCAGCTGTATAACGCCGGAGCGAATGACATTGTGCGGGAGATGTTTGACAGCTCGCTTCGGGCTGGGCGCTATGTGCTGGAGAACATCGGCCTTAGCGAATACGAGGCCGCGCAGGCGGAACAGGCGTTTTACAAACATGACCGCTATGCGGTGCAGGAGCTGGCCGAGGTCTGGAAAGAGGGTGTCCCGAGCACTCAAAATGCCGAATACATCAAACGGGCCAAAGAGTTAGAGAGCGAACTTGAAGCAACTCTCCTCGCCCAGCTTCAAGAGAAACCGCGCGAGGAGGCGTGATCGAACAGACGGGATCAGCCGTCTGAAACCCCCGCTTCAGCGAAAGTGGCCATGCCAGAGTGGCAGGCCACAGCCGCTTTCAGGATATTGATTGCCACTGCGGCACCTGAGCCTTCGCCAAGGCGCATGTTGAGGCTGAGGATCGGCTCTTTGCCGATTTTTGCCAGCACCGCACCATGCGCCGCTTCGGCGCTGACGTGGCCGGCGATCACGTGGTCCAACGCGCCGTCCTGCGCATCTGCCAGAGTGGCGGCCGCTGCGGAGGCAATGAACCCATCGAGAATCACCGGAATGCGCAGGCTGCGTGCGCGGGCAATCGCGCCAACCATGCCAGCGAGCTCGCGCCCACCAAGACAGCGCAGCGCCTCCAGCCCTTTGGGGGTGTGGTTTGCGGCAACCCCTTCACGCACCACGCGCGCCTTGTTGGCCAGACCTGCGTCATCCACACCTGTTCCACGGCCGATCCAATCTTCCGCAACACCGCCGTAAAGCGTATGAGCGATCGCAGCCCCGCTCGTGGTGTTGCCAATTCCCATTTCACCAACCACCAGAAGGTCAGAGCTCGTTTTCACCGCATTCCAGCCTGCTGCCAGTGCCGCCACAACTTCGGCTTCGCTCATGGCAGCACCCTGAGTGAAATCGGCCGTTGGCGTATCAAGGCTGAGCGCGATGACATTGAGATCAGCCCCTGCTGCGCGGCTCAGCTGATTGATGGCTGCGCCGCCATGCTCAAAGTTCATGACCATCTGCTGGGTGACTTCTGCCGGGAAGGCGGAGACGCCTTGGGTGGTGATGCCATGGTTGCCTGCAAAAATAATGACCTGAGGCGCCTCGATGCTGGGACGCGGATTTCCACGCCAGCCCGCATACCAGATCGCCATATCTTCAAGGCGGCCAAGGGCGCCCGGCGGTTTGGTCAACTGGCCATTGCGGGCCTCTGCCTCGCCCATAGCTTGTTGATCCACAGCGGGGGCCTCTGCCAGAAGAGATTGAAACGCGGCCAAAGTGGAAAAATCTGCAGACATCGGCGGGGCTCCTGTTGAATTCTTAACGCATGGGCTGTTTATCTCATTGCCAGGCCCCGGCAATACAGGAAAAAGACGCAGACATGCCCGCTACCGACACGTCACCGTTTCGTCCGCGTGATATCAACACCGCCATTGCCCTTTTAACGCGACTGCCTGTGCGTGCAGATTTCAGCAGAGGGGCGCGCGCAGCCTGGGCCTATGGGCTGGCCGGGGCGGTTCTGGCCTTGCTTGCCGCTTTGCCCACCGCTGCGGCGCTTTGGGTGGGATTGCCACCTGTGCTGGCCGCCGTAATCTGGCTCACCGGCATGGTGGTGATGAGCGGGGCCATGCATGAGGACGGGTTGGCGGATACGGCTGATGGCTTCTGGGGCGGCTGGGAGCCGGCACGGCGGCTTGAGATCATGAAAGACAGCCGTATAGGGGCCTATGGCGTGATTGCCCTGTGTCTGTCACTGGCGGCGCGCTGGGGCGCGATCACGCTGCTGCTGGAGGCGGATGTCTGGTTGTTTGGCATGCTTGCGGTGGCGATGCTGTCACGCAGCGCCATGGTGCTGGTGATGAGCGCCCTGCCCCATGCCCGGGCAAATGGGCTGAGCCATGCACAGGGCCGCGCCCCAAGAGGCGGCGCGATCACGGGCTTTGCTTTGGCAGCCGTCGTAGCCTTCGGTTGCGCCGGTATCCCGGGCATCGTCATGACCGGCGTGGCCTTTGTCATGGCGGCGCTGTGTTCGGCCACCGCGAAAGTCAAAATTGGGGGACAGACCGGCGATGTGCTGGGCGCAACACAACAAGTGACCGAGATCGCCCTGCTGTTCACCCTGGTTGCGGCAGCGCAGTTTAGCTGGCCTCTCTGACGGCTTATCCGCCTTCGGTTTCAATGCAAATCAGCGTACCACAGTGTTTGCAGTGCACCGCATCCGGCTCATGACGCAGAAGCCCACAGCTTTGGCATTTATGGCGCACTTTTTGCGGTCGAATGACCGCTTGCGCCAGCTGCACAAACAGAGCGACGCCCCCAACCATCACGCAGATGGAAAACACCTTGCCGCCCGGTGTTTGTAAGGTGATGTCGCCGTAGCCCGTCGTGGTGAGTGTCGCGACCGTAAAATACATCGCATCAATGAACGGATGCGTCGATTGAGAGGTGTCGATGAAGAAGACCAGTGAGGTCGCGGAGGTCACCATCACAAAGACAAACAGGTTGATGCTGGCAATCACCGTGTCTTCGTGCTGTCGAAACCACGCGCTGTCATGGCGCAGATCATACAGCAAATGATACGAGTGAATCAGCCGCAAGCCACGCAAGACGCGTAAGAAAGCAAGATCACCCTGAAGCCAGGGATCGACAAACAAAGAGACGATCACCGCCACATCGGCCAAGGTGTAGATGCGGGTCAGGAAATGGCGTCGGTCTTCGGCAATCCACCAGCGCGCCAGAAAATCCAACGCAATCACAACCCCGGCCAAACGGCTGAGCAAGACCAACTCTGCGCTATGGGGCGCATGCGCGATGGCGACAAAAAACAAAATCGTGGCAAAATCAAAGACAATCAGGGCATAGCGAAATCGCACAGCACCACGCGAATGCGCGGTGTACAGCACTTGCAGATTGGCCTTTAGTGCATCCATGGCGGCTCCTTCGTGTCGAGTAAACGCCATGGCCTATGGTTATGCAATGGTTTGCTTTTTTTACGCATCTCACGCGGATCGCCCCTGCGTGAGGTAAGCCTGCGCGTCTTTGCAACGGGCTTGCAGAACAAAAAAGGCCGCGCAATTGCGCGGCCCCTATTTTAGCGTATGTGGCTTCAATCACGCAGCGCGCGACACCAGCACATCGTCAACCTGCTTGGCGGCGGCAACCTCATCGCCGCCAGCCACAGCGGCGACTTCACGGGTCAGACGCTCAAGCGCGGCTTCATAAAGCTGACGCTCAGAATAGCTCTGCTCGCGCTGATCGTCGGTGCGGTGCAAATCACGCACCACTTCCGCGATCGCAATCAGATCACCGGAGTTGATTTTCTGTTCATATTCCTGCGCACGGCGAGACCACATGGCACGTTTGACCTTGGCTTTGCCCTTCAGGGTCTTCATCGCCTGATCAATCACGTCAGGAGAGCTCAGACCGCGCATGCCAAAATGGGTGGCTTTGTTGGTCGGCACCCGCAGTGTCATCTTGTCTTTTTCAAACGAGATCACGAAAAGCTCCAGCTGCATCCCCGCAACTTCCTGCTCTTCGATGGAAATGATCTGCCCAACGCCATGTGCTGGATAAACAACATATTCGTTTGGGCTGAACTCGTTCTTCTTCGCTTTGCTCATGCAGTACTTCCTTTGTAGGCCCCAGTCCTGCCAGACAAAAAATTTCGCTCGAGAAAGGCGCTTTCCCGAAACGGAATGTGCTCTGGTAGAAAAAGCCACCCTCGGCGGATACGCGGGGATGGCTCTCAGGCAGTTATGTCCTCTATGAGACGATCATAACACAAAATACGCCCCCTTTAAAGCGCGACAGGCTTAAAAAGGTGCTTTCCGTAATAGTGTCAGAGCCTTAGGCCAAATTTGTTCAAAGTCAGCGTCCCCATTTGGCAGATGGAACGACGAATCGCTCTGACAATGACAGCTTAGCCGCCTTCTCCCGGTGCCTCAGAGAAATATTTCTCCAATTTGTTCGGCTCACCGTCTTTTTCTTCGTGCCCTGGCATCGGATCTTTTTTGGTGATGATCACCGGCCAGATTTCGGAATACTTACGATTGAATTCGACCCACTGCTCCATGTCAGGTTCCGTGTCCGGACGGATCGCATCCGCTGGGCACTCAGGCTCACATACACCGCAGTCGATACATTCATCCGGATGGATGACCAGCGTGTTTTCACCTTCATAAAAACAGTCAACCGGGCATACCTCTACGCAGTCCGTATACTTGCATGCAATGCAGTTGTCGGTCACAACATAGGTCATTTTGGGTTAGCTCACTTATCGTCAGATTAGGAAACTGACTAAATCAGCATTGCTCAATCTTCAAGGCGCGAAGAGATTATAAGGTCGAGATTGCGCCGATCCTTCTTCGTGGGACGCCCTTTTCCGTCTGAACCCGGCGCGCGTGGAACAGGTTTCTCTTCCGGGGTCAAATCTTCGTATAATGTTTGCGCCTCGGTGGCTGGTCCCCGGCGCTCACCAAGGGCTGCGACCTTGATCACACGCACACGGCGTGCCTGTGGGAAGGTCAGCACATCACCAATGGTGACGCCATGGCTGGCCTTCCCAATTTTTTGTCCGTTCACCCGCAAATGCCCGCCTGTCACAAGTTTGGCTGACAGGCTGCGGGTCTTGAAGAACCGCGCCTGCCAGAGCCATTTGTCGACCCGCAGTTTGGGGGACGGCGCGCTCACGCGTCAGTCCTTGCCTTTCAGCCCCATAAGCGCCGCAGCGAAGGGGTTGTCCGGATCAATCGCCTTCTCCTTTTTGGGAGGGCGCGACTGGAACTGTTTCGGGCCATTGTCGCGGCGTGGGCCTTTGCCTTTGGGCTTGCCACCTTTGCCGCGCGGCTTGTCACCGCCCTGCGTGTCATTGCGGCGCTTGTTGCCGCCCTGAGCGTTGCCACCACGACGCTGACCGCCGCGATTGCCACCCTGACGACCGGCCCATGTGAAGGTGTAAAACACTTCCAGTTCAGGCGCTTGCGCCTCGGCTTCTGCGTCAGCATCAGGTGCGGGAGCCGCTTCTGCAGCAGACTCGGCTTCCGGTGCTTCGGCAACGGCCACTTCAGCTGTCGCCTCTGCCACGGCTTCCTCGGCATTGGCGTCTGCCGCTGCGGCCTCTTCAACTGGCGCTTCGCTCGCTTCGGCTTCAGGTGCGGCGGCGGGCGCGGCTTCGGCTTTCACCTTCTCGCGTTCGCCTTTTTCCGCAGCATAGCCTAGACCCTGCATCAGGTCGGCAAACTGCTCGAGCGTCATGCCGGTGATCGACAGCATGTCAGCCTTGGCTTCAAAGCCGCCACGGCTGTCTTCGGCGCGCAGCATATCTGCCAGACGCTCAAGCATATCGATACGGATCGCACGCTCACCTGCGGCACGGTAGCCCGCCATGGCATGGTAGCCGCGTGGCAGGCTGTTGCCCGCCGGAACCGTCACCAGGCCGGGAGGCGGTGCTTCTGGGAATTCCTGCAAACCTTGCGCCAAGGACCACAGCACCAGACGCAAACGGGTTGGTGCGGGCTTCAGCAGCAGCGGCATGAAGATGGTGAACTGACCAAAGCGAATGCCATGTTTGCGCAGCGCGCCACGGGCGTCCTGATCCAGTTCTTTCACCTCGGTGGCCACGTCGCCACGTGGGATGATGCCCAGCGCCTCGACCATGCGGAACGCAAAGCCACGGGCCAGACCCGTCAGCTCTTCGTCACGGCTGAGGTTCAAGAGCGGCTCAAACAACGCAGCAATCTTGCGATCGATGAAGTGCTGCAGGCGGCGCTCAACCTTCTGAGCAACCTCGGCACCGGCTTCATCATCCACAAACACGGTGATGCCAGGTTTGAGCGGATCGTCACCGGCAACCATTTTGCCGACTGCATGCTCGCCCCACATGAGGCCACCCTGCTCGGTGAAGTCGATCTCCGTATCCGGCGCGTTATAGAAGCGATCCGCGCGCAGATGGAACTGCGGCGCCAGAGCTTGCAAGCTCGCCTGTTTCAGCGTCTTGGCTTCTTGCCCGCTGGCTTCTTTGTCCGCGATGAAACGGAACCCTTCAAGACGGCCGACGAATTCACCCTCGACGGTCACCTCACCTTTATCATTCACTTCGGCCAAAAGGGCCTCCTTCTGCTTGAGCCGGCGCAAAAGCACTGATGTGCGCCGATCCACAAATCTCTGCGTCAAACGCTCGTGCAAAGCATCTGACAGGCGATCTTCTACCGCGCGCGTTTCCCCACGCCAATGGTTTTCGTCACTGACCCAGTTATTGCGCTGTGCGACATAAGTCCACGTCCGGATAAAGGCCAGACGTTTCGACAATGTGTCAATGTCGCCATCTGTCCGATCCAGCCGCTTGACCTGCCGCGCCAACCAATCATCTGGCACACGCCCGCTTTCATGCAGAAAACCGAAGATTCGTTCAATCATCTGCGCGTGTTCGGCGTGGCTGATGCCCCGAAAATCAGGGATGCGGCACACATCCCACAACAGACGCACGGATTTGCCATCGCTGGCGCGCGCCTGAATTTCCGCCTCTGCTGCCACTGTTTTCAGCGCTCTGAGGTCATCTGCCTCGCGCGCTTTGAGCAACAGCGGATCATCCGGCGCCTCTTCCAGAGAGCGGATCAAGGCATCCACTTTGCCAAACTCCAGCCGCGCATTGCGCCAGTTGAGTTTCTGCACCGGGGTAAAGCGATGTTCCATGATCGCTTCGGCCACGCCTTCGTCCAAGGGCGGCGCTTCGCCGGTCACCCCAAAAGTGCCGTGGCTCATCCCGCGCCCTGCCCGGCCCGCGATTTGAGCCAGCTCGTTTGGCGCCAAAGGGCGCATGCGGCGGCCGTCAAATTTGGTGGTGGAGGCAAAGGCGACATGATCAATGTCAAGGTTCAGGCCCATGCCTATCGCATCGGTCGCTACCAGATAATCCACATCGCCATTCTGATAGAGCGCGACCTGCGCATTGCGGGTGCGTGGGCTGAGTGCGCCCATCACCACAGCCGCCCCCCCTTTCTGACGGCGGATCAGCTCGGCAATGGCGTAGACGCTATCAACCGAAAATCCGACAATGGCGGAGCGTGGCTGCATCCGGCTGATCTTGCGACTGCCTGAATAGCTGAGCGTCGACATGCGTTCGCGCCGCATGAACTGCGCCTCAGGCACCAGTTCTGCAATGGTGCCACGCATCGTGTCGCTGCCCATAAACAGGGTTTCCTGCGTGCCGCGCATCCGAAGCAGGCGATCGGTGAACACATGGCCCCGTTCGGGATCAGCACACAGCTGGATCTCGTCAATCGCCACAAAATCCGCGCCAAGACCTTCTGGCATGGCCTCGACTGTGGCAACCCAATACTGCGCGCGTGGCGGCACGATACGTTCCTCGCCAGTGACAAGCGCCACCACAGAGGGCCCGCGTGCAGCGACAATGCGGTCATAAACCTCCCGCGCCAAAAGGCGCAGCGGCAAACCAATGACACCTGTGCGATAGCCCAGCATGCGCTCGATGGCATAATGCGTCTTGCCTGTATTGGTGGGACCCAACACTGCGGTGATCCGCCGATCTGCGGCCATATCTCTGCCTAGCTCTTCGTCGTGGTCGTCTGGTCGTGCTTACAGCGTTTTGCCGCGCACCTGCGGGGCGAGTCGCTCCAAAGCCTCTGTTAGGCCCGCCTGATGGGGATGTATAGCCTTGACCTGCAGGTAAGCCTCATAGGCATCCTCAGCCCGCCCCATCTGATCCAGCATCACGGCCAAGCCCATGATCGCGTCAAAATGCTGCGGATTGAGCGCCAGCACATGTTCCAGATCGCTGAGCGCAGGGCCGTACAAATCAAGCGCATAGAATGTGCGCGCGCGTTCGGCCCAGCCTTGCGCAAATTCCGGCGCATGGTCAATCAAGGCGGTGGCATGTTCCAGCGCCGCCTGCATCTCTTCTGCTTCGATAGCTTTGCGGGTCCGGCGCAGCAGGTAATCCGCGCTCGCAGATCCAGACGCATCCCAGCGATGGCGAATTTGTCCCGCCAGACGCTCTGCCTCTGCTGGGTCTGCCGAGGAAAGCGCCGCAAGCAGGCTGTTCAGGTCCTGCGCACCGACAGGCCCCTGCATCGCTGTTTCAGGCGCATCCTGTGCATGGGCGCTGCCAGTGGCAATCGCCGGTTGCAAAATCCCCATTGCGAGGGGAAGTGCCGCAACGATAGGTTTGAGACGACTCATTAAGTTGACCATAACGTAAATCATTGTACCCCTTGCACATGCGATTCCCAAGATGTGCACAACAAAGTGAAGGATCAAGCAGATGAGCGATATCATTTCTGCCGCAGTGACCGCCCTGACCGAGAAACTGGGTGGCGAGAGCTTTGACGGCTCCGCAAAGTTTGCCATCGAAGGCGAAGGCGCCATCATCATTGACGCGGACGGTGTGCGCGCAGGTGACGAAGACGCGGATGTGACCATGTCCGCAGATGTGGAAACCTTCCAAGCGATCCTCGAAGGCGAGCTGAACCCAACCGCGGCCTTCATGTCTGGCAAGCTGGCCATTGACGGTGACATGGGCGCAGCCATGAAGCTCGGCGGCGTTCTGTCCTAATGGGCTTGCAGCGCGCCCCGTTCTATCACGACGTTGCCGAAGGCCCTGAGGCAGACGCCTATTGGATCACGGCAGATGATGGGGTGCGACTGCGCCTTGCCCATTGGCGGCACGACACAGACACCGGACCAAGCAAAGGCACCGTCCTGCTGTTTCCGGGCCGCACCGAATATGTTGAAAAATATGGCCGCGCGGCTGCAGATTTTGGCGCGCGCGGTTATGAAATGGTCGCCATCGACTGGCGCGGACAGGGCCTTGCTGATCGGCTGATCAAAAATCCCGGCGCAGGCTATGTTGGCCATTTTGACGATTTCCAGCGCGATGTCAGAGCAGTGATGGGCGCGCTAGAAACGCTTCCCCTGCCACAGCCTTTTCACCTGATCGGGCACTCCATGGGCGGCTGTATTGGACTGCGCGCGCTTTATGACGGTCTGCCTGTCGCCTCTGTGGTGTTTTCCGGCCCGATGTGGGGGATCCATCTGTCCCCGATCATGCGGCCCGCGGCCTGGACGCTGAGCTATCTGTCCAAAAACATCGGCTTTGACGAAATGCTCGCCCCTGGCACCAGCGCAACAACCTATGTGTTGGATCAAGAGTTTACCGACAATGCGCTGACCAAAGACCCGGATATGTACGCTTACATGCAACGCCAAATGACCGATCACCCGGATCTGTCGCTGGCCGGCCCCAGCCTGCGCTGGGTGCATGAAGCACTCATGGAGTGTCGTCGGCTGGAAGGGCGCCCTTCGCCCGACACACCCTGCCTGACGTTCCTAGGGGCGGACGAGCAGATTGTGGACACATCGGCCATTCATGATCGTATGGCACGCTGGCCCAATGGCACGCTTGATCTGGTGGACGCAGGTGAACATGAGGTGCTGATGGAAGTGCCCGGCACCCGCAATCGCATCTTTGACGACTGCGCCGCCTTCTTTGCCGAACACAGCTAAACGCCAACCAGCCTTTTCTCATTCGCAAAATATCCCGGGGTGAATGGCACAGCTTGCTGTGACAGAGGGGCTGGCCCCTCTCTCTTTGCGGGCGTCGTAAACACGCATCCATCGCGGCTGCCCCTTGAACCTCCCCCGCCGCTCTGCCTATCTGAGCGACAACAGAGTTTTCAACACAGGGTGCTTTCATGCTGAACCTTCCGTTTCCCGTCCGTGATGCCAATGCCTCTTCTGGCACGCAAGAGTTCGGCGATCTGCCCGAATGGGATCTGAGCGATCTTTATGCGGGAGACGACGCGCCAGAGCTGGTCGCGGATCTGGAGTGGCTGGAAGGCGAATGCGCGGCCTTTGCTGCGGATTACGAAGGCAAGCTTGCCGGGCTTTCTGCAGCTGACCTTCTGACCTGTGTGCAGCGCAATGAGAAAATCTCTCAGATCTCCGGGCGCATCATGTCTTATGCGGGTCTGCGCTACTACCAGCTGACCACCGATGCAGAACGCGCGCAGTTTATGGCCAACATGCAGGAGAAGCTGACCAATTTCTCCACCCCGCTGGTGTTCTTTACACTGGAACTCAACCGCATCGAAGATGACACACTGGCCGCAGCCTTTGCAGAAAACGCAGAGCTGGCGCGCTATGAGCCTGTCTTCCGCCGCATTCGCGCAATGAAGCCGCATCAGCTGTCTGATGAGCTGGAAAAGTTCCTGCACGATCTTGGCGTTGTGGGCGACGCTTGGGAGCGCCTGTTTGATGAAACCATCGCCGGGCTGACCTTTGAGGTGAAGGGCGAAGAGTATAACATCGAAGGCACGCTGAACTTCCTGACCGATCCGGATCGCGAAAAGCGGGAAGCCGCCGCGCATGAGCTGGCACGGGTTTTCAACGACAACATCAAAATCTTCTCCCGTGTGCATAACACCGCCGCCAAGGAGAAAGAAGTGCTCGACCGTTGGCGCAACATGCCCAGCGCGCAGACCGGCCGTCACCTCTCCAATGATGTGGAGCCCGAGGTGGTTGAAGCGCTGCGCGACGCGGTTGTGGCCGCATACCCCAAACTGTCCCATCGCTATTATGAGCTGAAGCGCAAATGGCTGGGTCTGGACCGCATGCAGGTCTGGGACCGCAACGCGCCGCTGCCGATGGAAGATCCTTCCACCGTGGATTGGGCCACCGCGCAGAAAACCGTGATGGATGCCTATAACGCGTTTGATCCGCGCATGGGTGAGCTGGCAGAGCCGTTTTTCACCAAAGGCTGGATTGATGCAGGCGTGAAGCCAGGAAAAGCGCCGGGCGCGTTTGCACATCCCACTGTGACCAGCGTGCACCCCTATGTGATGCTGAACTATCTCGGTAAACCGCGCGATGTGATGACGCTGGCACATGAGCTGGGCCATGGCGTGCATCAGGTGCTGGCGGCAGAACAGGGTGAAATGCTCTCCTCCACGCCTTTGACGCTCGCGGAAACTGCCTCTGTGTTTGGCGAAATGCTGACCTTCCGCGCGATGCTTGATAAGGCCGAAACCCAGGAGCAGCGCAAGATCCTGCTGGCGGGCAAGGTTGAGGACATGATCAACACGGTTGTGCGCCAGATTGCGTTTTATGACTTTGAATGCAAACTGCATGCCGCACGCCGTGAGAGCGAGCTGACCCCGGAAGACATCAACGCGATCTGGATGTCGGTACAGGCGGAAAGCCTTGGTGAAGCCTTTGACTTCATGGAAGGTTATGAGACCTTCTGGGCCTATATCCCGCACTTCGTGCATTCGCCCTTCTATGTTTATGCCTATGCCTTTGGCGACGGCCTCGTAAACGCGCTTTATGCAGTTTACGCGGAAGGGGACGCAGGTTTTGAGGACAAGTATTTCGAGATGCTCAAGGCAGGTGGCTCCAAACACCACAAAGAGCTGCTGGCGCCGTTCGGTCTGGACGCCTCTGATCCCAAGTTCTGGGACAAAGGCCTGTCGATGATTTCTGACATGATCGACGAGCTGGAAGCGATGGAGTGAGCAACTTACCGGGGCTTTGCCCCGGCATTCGCTCCAGTGGAGCGCATGTGTTGCGAACGGGCGGAGCCCCAAATTGACCCAGGCGTAGCCCTAAAGCGTGCTGAGAAACCGGAGCCCCTGCTCCGGTTTTTTTCGTTTTAAAGCATCGTCCTGAAAATCTGAAACGCTTGGCTTCCACCAAAGCGCAGCAGGCGAAGCCGACCAGCCCCCGACCCTCCCCCAAGGGAGGGGGCTTCACCCCCACCCAGGGTCGGGAGCCGGTCTATGCGACCTGATACAGTCGCTGCAGATTTGTTGGACGATGATCTAGACCGCCGCCAGGATCGTGCTGACGATCAGGTCTTTCATGCTGTTCATCAGATGTTTGATGCGCGCCCGCGCGATGCCCTTCGCCGATATGGCCAGAAGCTCGGCATTGTCGGTTTTCATCTTCATCAGGAACTTCAGCTCAAACTGCGAGAGTTTCCCCTCCGCAAAAAGCTTCGCATACCGACGGATGTCTTCCTCAGACTCTTTGACAAAAGCTTTGAGATCGCGCTCCGCCTCGTTGGAAAATGTCTTGGCGGCGTTTTTGATAAGATCGGTCAAACCCTCTTCGATGGCGCTTAATACGGCGTCTGTGTCCATAGTTTCTCTCCTAAACAGCCCCTGTTATCCCGCCACATCCGCGCAGGAGGTGGCCTGGCCTTTGTTGGCTTCCAGACAGATCAGCCGATCAAAACTGAAGGTGATGTTTTTCTTGAACTCCTCAATAAAGACGCTGTTTGCACTGACCCCGCCGGGAAATTCAGTGCGCCATGCGCTCAGAAAACCGCCCACCAGATTGCCATCGGGATCACGCAATTTGTCCCAAATTTCAGCGGCTTCTTCGTTGTTTTCAATGCCCGCGGCGAACTCATAAGCCACGTCCATATCCAGCAACAAAGCCTCTGCTGCGGCGCGGTTGGCGCTGTAGCTGCCGTTGGCCTTACTGACCAGCTTGAGCGTTTTGGCCTTCGCCTCAGTTGCGTAGGTATAGGCCTGTAAGGAATAGGCCGCATAATTGGCACAGGCGCTGAGCATCAGCGCGACAACCAACATCAATGCCTTTTTCGGGAATGCTGTGAAAACCATACTCAATATCCCTCAAACAAATAAAGGCCACCTTACACCAAAGGCGATGTTTCACCAAATCGCGCCGCCAGGCCCGCGCAACGCCCAAGCGCAGCAACACCAGCGCGCGGGCCGTTGTCCTATTGCGCTCGCAAAGACAGACAGTAAGGTGCCCACAACCTGAAAGGGCACAGCAGAGGGCACGGTATAATCACGATGGCAGAGCAACTTGATATCAAATCCCGCAACGCCTCCCGACTGCTGGCAGGGCCAGACAGCGCTGCGCCTTTTACCGAGATCCCGGTGATCAGCATCGCGGCACTGTTTGGAGATAATGTGGCGTCCAAACAGGAGGTTGCGGAGGCCATCCGCGCTGCCTGTATGCAGGTTGGCTTCTTTCAAGTGACCGATCATCAGGTGGACATGTCCGCGCAGGCAGAGGCTTTTGCAGCCGCGAAACGTTTTTTTGCCCAGCCCGAGGCAGAAAAACGCAAAGTGTCTTTGCAGAACTCGCCCCTGCTTCGTGGCTATGGCGGCTTGCTGGAAGAAAACACGGACCCGGACAACGACGGGGACCTGCATGAACATTTTGATCTGGCACTGGATCTTGGCCCGGACGATCCGGACACGCTGGCAGGCACCTATGGTTGCGGCCCAAATCAATGGCCCGATCTGGAGAATTTTCGCGACCCTGTGATGGCCTATCATCGCGAGATGGTCACACTGAGCGCAGTGTTGTTTCGCGGTTTTGCCCTGTCTCTGGAGCTGCCGGAAACCTTTTTCGACCCGCATATCACCAAACCCATCGCTGAGCTGCGGCTGGCGCATTATCCGCCGCAAACGCCCCAGCATGACCCGGATAAAATCATGGGGATTGGCGCGCATTCGGATTATGATGCTTTCACGGTGGTTGCCACCGGCGAAGTTCCGGCACTAGAGGTTCAAAACGCAGCTGATGACTGGATCGCCGTGCCGCCCATGCCGGAGGCCTTTGTGGTCAATGTGGGTGATCTTCTGCAACGCTGGACCAACGATCTTTATCGCTCCACTTTCCACCGGGTGGTCAACCGGACCGGGCTGGAACGGTACTCGCTGCCGTTCTTTGCGAGCACCAACCCACTTTGGGAATTGGGTGTGCTGGAAAACTGCCAGTCACCAGAACGCCCAGCGCGCTATGAACCGATCAGCGCCGCAGACTATATTGGCACCTTGATGCGGGAATCCTACGGAATGTAGCCGGGACGGCCGCGCCCATCTCAGAACATCCCCATCGCCAACCCTGCCGCCAAGGCCGCGCCCAGCTCAGCACACGGCTCCAGCTGCTCTGCCGTGAGCACCTTCGGCGCGAGTATCGCCTCTGGCGTTTGCGCATGGGTGCAGATGATCAGCGGGGGCTGCACTTCTTTTAGGCGCCAGCCTGTGGCGATGCGCGCAAGTTGCCGCGCTGCCCCTTCCCCATCAGATCCCGCACAAATCATCTGCGCATAAGGGCGCCCTTCCAGTTGTCCCAACACGGGGTAATAGCAGCGGTCAAAAAACTCCTTCATCGCGCCAGACAATGTTGCGAGGTTTTCGGGGGCGCAGAACAGGTAGCCTGCGGCCTGTCGCAAACCATCAACATCCGCGACCTCCGCAGACACCAAACGCGCCACACCTTCGGCCTGAGCCGCGGCAAATGCCGCCTCTGCCATCTGGCGACTGCCCCCCGTTCGGGAATGATAAATGATCAGCAATTCGGCCATACCGCTTCTTTCCCCTGACACACAGTCTGGCACCGCTGCTTTGAGCGGCCGCCAGCACACCAATGCTGCGTTGAAGCGCAACACAAGCTGTACTACCCTTGGCTGTAGCCACACACGGCTTCAAGTGCCTTCGCATAGTATCACGGGAGTATGCCAAACTATGAAAGTCCTTTTCTGCACCTGCGCTCTGATTTGTGCCACCGCGACAGGCAGCATGGCCCAATCCTTGATCGGTACATGGACCTGCGCACGAGAGTCCGTTGACAATTCGGCCATTTCCAATGTCACATTCGATACCGATGGACGTTTGAACGCCTTGGTCAACCTAACGTTTTTGGGGCTGGACCAAGAGGTGTTTGCTCAGGCACGTTATCAATCCGACTATCGCTTTGAAAACGGCCAGCTGGCAGACACGCCAGTCCGCGCAACCCTGAACGCCTTTACCGTGGACGGTGCAGACGCGCGCCAATCAGAGCACGCCACGCGCTTGCGCAACAGCCTGCTGCAGGGCGCGGACGGTGCAGCACCGGTGACCTTCCCCTCAGAAACACGTATGGTGATCAGCCCCGATGGCGGCGCGATCAACTGTGTTCGGATGGACGGATAAACCCGACTTCTCCCTACGTCACCCTTTGTGAATGCGGGCGCCGCTTCTAGGCTGCACAGGAACGTAAGACGCGAGGGAGGTCATATGCGCACTTTCGGAAAATGGCTGGGCCGGCTTTTGCTGCTGTTGGTCTCTGCGGTCGCTGCATTTTTGATTTTTGCCCCAGGTCATGTAGAGAAGTCGCGCAACGCCATCACCAGCGACGGCGGCTTTCCGGTCAGCGAGGCGGCGCGCAACCTGCATGATGGACTGATCATTGGCGATTGGCATGCGGACACATTGCTGTGGAAGCGCGATGTGCTGGACCGGGCAGAGCGTGGCCACGTGGACCTGCCCCGCCTGATCGAAGGTAATGTGGCACTTCAGGTGTTCACCGCCGTCACCAAATCGCCAGCAGGGCAGAATTATGAAGCCAATTCCGCTGATGCGCGTGACAACATCACCTTGCTGGCTGTTGGGCAACTGTGGCCAGCGCGCACATGGGATTCGATCTTTGAGCGCGCGGTATATCAGGCCGAGCGGCTGCATAAGGCCGAAGCAGAGTCCGGTGGGCAGTTGCGCATCCTGCGCAGCAGTGCCGACATTGACGCCCTTCTGGTAGACCGCGCGGCGGGTCAAACCGTGGTTGGCGGAATGCTCGGCATCGAAGGGGCGCACCCGCTTGAGGGCGACCTCGCCAATCTGCAAAGACTGCAGGATGAAGGCTACCGCGTGATCGGCCTGCAGCACTTTTTTGACAACGCGCTTGGCGGCTCTTTGCATGGGCTTGGCAACAAAGGGCTGACCGATTTTGGCCGCGAGGTGGTCAGCGCCATCACGGAACGCAATCTGGTTTTGGACTTGGCGCACTCAAGTCCCAAAGTGGCGGAAGAGGTCATCGCGTTGACCGACATTCCTCTGATCGTCAGCCACACTGGCATTTATGGCAATTGTCCGGTGAAACGAAACTATCCAGATGCGTTGATGCAGGCGATTGTGGCCAACGGTGCAAGCGACGGCGGTGGTGTGGTTGGCATTGGCTATTGGGCCGATGTGACCTGCGATGACACCCCTGCCGGGGTGGCCAAAACCGTAAAAGCCGCCGTTGATCTTCTGGGGGAAGACCATGTGTCGCTGGGGTCAGACTATGACGGCTCCGTCGCAACCGCTTTTGACACATCAGAGCTGGCCGCGCTGACCCATGCGCTGATAGAGGCCGGGCTCACAGAGCGGCAAATCCGCAAAGTTATGGGGGAAAACATGCTGCGCGTCCTGAAGGCGCGACTGGGATAACACAGGCTGTCCCAAAACAAGAAAAAGCGGCCCCAAAAGGCCGCTTTCCTTATGCCTGTATCGCTTGACCCTTAGCCGTCAAAGTCAACTTCTTCGACAAGCTTCAACGCTTCACCACGGTGGCCTGCAAGGGTCATCAGGTTCACGTCATCTGGCGTGAATTCGCCCCAGCTCTGAACCAGCGGGTCGGCTTCCATGCCCGGTGCAATTGGGTACTCAAAGTTGGCGGAGGCATAGACTTCCTGCGCTTTGGAACCGGTCAGGAACTCCATCATCTTGATGGCATTTTCTTTGTTGGGCGCCGCTTTGGTGAGCGCGATGCCAGAAATATTCACGTGTGTGCCGCCATCCTCAAAGGTCGGGAACACGATGTTCACACTGTCGGCCCAGGCTTGCTGCTCTTTGTCTTTGAGCATCTTGCCCATGTAGTAGGTGTTGCCCACAGCAATGTCACATTCCCCGGCCCAGATCGCTTTCACCTGAGCGCGGTCGTTGCCCTGTGGCTTGCGTGCGAGGTTGTTTTTCACGCCTTCCAGCCAGGTTTTGGCCTCCGCCTCGCCGTGATGTTCGATCACAGCGGAGGTCAGCGCGACGTTATAGGCATGGGTTCCAGAACGGGTACAGATGCGGCCTTCCCATTTCGGATCAGCCAGATCTTCGTAGGTGGTGACTTCGCCCTCTGCCACGCGATCTTTGGAGGCATAAACAATGCGCGCACGGGTAGTCAGGCCAAACCAGTGGCCTGCTGGATCGCGGTAAGCCTCTGGAATGTTGGCACTGATGACATCGCTGACCACTGGCTGGGTCACACCCGCCTCGACCACGGCGTTCAGGCGGGAAATATCCACGGTCAAAACCAGATCAGCAGGAGAGCGATCGCCTTCGGCCTGCAGGCGCTCGACCATGCCTTTGTTCAGATAGGCAACATTGACCTTGATCCCGGTTTCTTCGGTGAAGGCATCGGTCAGCGGTTTGATAAGCTCCGGCTGACGATAGGAATATACATTCACTTCTTCGGCAAGGACCGGGGCTGCGACAGCAGCGGCAGCGAGAGCAAAAATAGAGGTGGAAAGCGCTTTGGTCATGTCATCCCTCACGGTGTCATGGTTTCGATGCACTGCGTTAAATTTAACTTTTGAGGGCGGGTCAATACCTGAACAATTTATTCAGGTTTGAATTTTAGGTGAACGGCTCCGTACCACATGCACAAACACCGATTCCCCGCCCATAGAAAAGCTTGTGTCGCCTCCCTGTTATCCCTTCGTTTTTGCCGCTTTTTCTTCTGCTTTCACCACATCCCACAGCGCATCCATCTCAGCCAGATCACTGTCTTCGGGCCGTTTATTCCGCTCGGCAAGTTTGGCCTCAACAGCATCAAAACGCCGCACAAATTTGGCATTCGCCGCGCGCAGCGCCGCTTCTGGTTCTATGTTCAGATGGCGCGCCAGATTGGCCATCACAAACAGCAGATCGCCAAATTCTTCTTCGATCTCTTCCTGTGGCAGAGAGGCCCGCGCCTCTGCCAGTTCGCCGGCCTCCTCGACGATCTTGTCCACCACATGCGTGATATCTGGCCAATCAAACCCGACCCGCGCCGCCCGTTTCTGCAGCTTCACCGCCCGCAAAAGCGCGGGCAAGCCCAGCGCTACGCCATCGAGTGTGCCTTGCTGTGCCTTGCTGGCCCGTTCGGCGGCTTTCACCGTCTCCCAATCGCGGGTCTGCTGCTCGGCGGATTTCTCGCGGTTTTCATCCCCAAACACATGCGGATGGCGCGCGACCATCTTGTCAGACATGGTGTCGGCCACCTGATCGAAGGTGAACAGCCCTTTCTCACTCGCCATTTGCGCATGAAACACCGACTGAAACAGCAGATCGCCCAACTCGCCTTTCAGCTCATCCCAGGCCTCGCGCTCAATCGCATCGGCCACCTCATAGGCCTCTTCAATCGTGTAAGGCGCGATGGTCGCAAAATCCTGCTCAATGTCCCAGGGACAGCCGTTTTCAGGGTCCCGCAGACGCCGCATAATCTCAAGGAGGCGCGGCATCCCGCCATTGGGGTCCAGAATAAGGGGGTCTTCGGCCATTGCGCTATGCTCCAGTCTTTGGTTTGGAGGCATCTGAGCCAATTGCGTCAGGGGAGTCCAGACATGCCAATCGTAAATCGTATCGCTGATTACGCGGAAGAGATGAAAACATGGCGGCGGCACCTGCACGCCCACCCGGAGTTGGAATTTGACTGTGTGGAAACCGCGGCCTTTGTGGTGGAGCGCCTGAAAGAATTTGGTGTCGATGAAATCCACGAAGGCATTGCCAAAACCGGGGTGGTCGCGATCATCAACGGACAGGGCGATGGCGAAACCATTGGCCTGCGCGCCGATATGGACGCGCTGCCGATGGATGAAATCACCGGCGCGGACTATGCCAGCACGATCGCAGGCAAAATGCATGCCTGTGGCCATGACGGACACACAACCATGCTGCTGGGTGCGGCGAAATATCTGGCCGAAACCCGCAATTTCTCTGGCCGTGTGGCGCTGATTTTCCAACCCGCCGAAGAAGAAGGCGGCGGTGGCAATATCATGGTGCAGGAAGGTATGATGGAGCGCTTTGATGTCAAAGAGGTCTATGCGCTGCACAATGTGCCGGGCCAGCCTCTGGGCAGTTTCCATACCACGCCTGGGCCGATTATGGCGGCGGTGGATACATTCACCATCCACATTCAGGGCAAAGGCGGCCATGGGGCCTATCCGCAGGACACGGTTGACCCAGTGGTGGCGGCTGTCGCCATGGTCAATGCGATTCAGACCATCGTGAGCCGCAATCATGACACCCGCCAGCAGGCGGTGGTCTCTGTCACCCAGATCCACGCGGGCAGCGCCAACAATGTGATCCCGGATGGCGGGTTCATCAACGGCACCATCCGCACCTTTGACAAAGACGTGCAAGCCATGATCCACCGCCGCCTTGAAGAGATTTCCAAAGGCACAGCCGCCGCTTACGGGCTGGAGGCCACGCTGGAGCTGGATGTGGACTACCCTGCAACGGTGAACCACCCCAAACAGACCCATTTTGCCGCCGATGTGGCCCGCGAGATCGCTGGGGAGGCCAATGTGGACGCCAATCAGTGGATGGAAATGGGCGCGGAAGATTTCTCCTACATGCTGGAAGCGCGCCCCGGGGCCTACCTCTTCCTTGGTGCGGGCGACGGCGCCGGGCTGCACCACCCCGCTTTTGATTTCAACGATGAGATCAGCCCGATTGGCGCATCGTTTTTTGCCAAGCTCATTGAGACCGCCCTGCCCCGCTGAACACGTAAGCAGGTAGGTACAGGATTTTCCAAACAAGCCCTCCTCTGCGCAGGAGGGCTTGACCTTTTTGGCGCCCCGGACAAAATTTGATCAAATTTTGACAGCGAGGACTCTCCATGGCGCTCGAAGATGCCAAAACACAGGTTGATAACGCCTTCACGCGCAAAGCACCGCACGGTTTGAGCTTTGAAAACACTTTTGGCGGGGCCACCTCGTTTCTACGCCGACGGTATTCCAAAGAGCTAAGCGGAGTGGATATTGCCGTCACCGGCGTGCCTTTTGACATGGCTGTCACGAACCGCCCGGGCACCCGCCTTGGCCCGCGCGCGATCCGTGAGGCAAGCGCCATTCAGGCTTTTGATCCGCCTTATGGCTGGGGCTATGACCCGATGACCGAGCTGAGCATTGTGGACTACGGCGATCTGGCCTTTGACTATGCGCGGGTGATGGAGTTCCCCGATGCGCTGACCGCCCACATTCGCGGCATTCTGGAAACAGACACAGCCAGCATCGCTCTGGGCGGGGATCACTACATCACCTACCCCATCCTGAAAGCCTATGCCGAGAAATTCGGCCCCATGAGCCTTTTGCAATTTGACGCGCATACAGACACTTGGGCCGATGACGAACCCAACCGCATCGACCATGGCACCATGCTTTATAAGGCTGTGAAAGATGGATTGGTGGATCCATCGCGCTCGGTTCAGGTTGGTATCCGCACAGAAAACCCCGACACGCTTGGCTTTAACATCATTGATGCGCGCGAAGTGCATGTGAATGGCCCTGTGGCCGTTGCTGAAAAGATCAAAAGCATTCTGGGGGACCACCCCACCTATCTCACCTTTGACATTGACGGGCTAGACCCGGCATTCGCCCCCGGCACCGGCACACCGGTCTGGGGCGGGCTGTCCAGTGGACAGGCCAGCATCATCCTGCGCGACATTGCTGGCATCAATATGGTGGGCGGTGATGTGGTGGAGGTCTCTCCCCCGTTTGACACCACCGGCGCCACCGCCGTGGCAGGCGCGCATGTGGCGCTGGAGTTGATCTGTCTCTGGGGATGGACGCGGCGGAAGGCTTGACGCCAGCGTGGCCTCGTTCAATCGTGATCCATGATGTCGGTGCGCGCGTAGTCTGATAAATGCAGGCGAAGCCACTGCCGACAATAGGAAAATGCCTTTGATGGGGACGCGCGGTATGATGTTTTTCTTGGTGATCCTAGCGGTGCTCGCCCTTCTGGCCGTCTATGTGCGCGTGGCCCCAAGTGATCCAGCCAAATGGCATATTGCGGCTCCTTTTGATCAAAACAGTGATGGGGAGAACAGCGCGCGCCGCATTGTGCAAACCGGGCCGGATGGTCTCAACCGACTGCATGAGATCGCGCGGCGTACGCCACGTACCACTGTACTGGCCGGATCGCTGGAAGATCAGATGATCACCTATGTCACCCGCTCCCAACTTCTGTCCTATCCAGACTACACCACCGTTCAACAGAGCGGCGACACGTTGAAAATCAATGCCCGTTCACGATTTGGCAAAAAAGACTTCGGCGTCAACGCCAAGCGAGTCGAGGCTTGGATCCGGGCTCTGGAGGGGCGCTAGGCGTGAGCTGAGGCAACCGGGCGACACCTCTCGCCACATTGGTACATTCAGCGACATCTGACATTGCGCCATGAACATGCGCCCATCCACCTGCAAACAAATGGTTTCGCCGATTTCAATGCGCTGGCCCTGCTTGTCCGTACAGTAGCAATCCACCGGCACGCCGTTGATCATCCCATCCGCCATCACAGGCAGCGGGGTCAAACAAACCATCATCAAAGCAAACACAGGTTTCATAGTGGCCAGCCTACACCAAAAGGCGGCTCTTGACCAAACCCCGAGATTGTCCCACTTAGCGTCATGGTTCCGATAGAGCGATTACATCAGATCACCCAGCGTTTTGAGTTTCTTGAAGCGCAGATGGCCGAGGGCGGCGGCGATATTGCCGCACTGGCCAAGGAATATGCCGAGCTGAAGCCGGTGGTCGAACAGATCACCGCCTATCAGCGCCTGCTGGCCGACATCGAAGAAGCTGAGGAGATGCTCAGCGACCCGGATATGAAAGCGCTGGCCGAAGAAGAGCTGCCAGAGTTGCGCGCCGCTGTGCCAGAGGCAGAGCACGCGCTGCAGCTCGCGCTTTTGCCCAAGGATGCGGCAGATGCGCGCCCCGCGATTCTTGAAATCCGTCCCGGCACCGGTGGGGATGAGGCCGCGCTTTTTGCGGGCGATTTACTGCGCATGTATCAGCGCTACGCCGAAACGCGTGGCTGGAAACTCGAAATCCTAGAGGAAAACGCCACCGAACTGGGCGGCATCAAAGAGGTTGTGGCGCATATCAAAGGCGAAAACGTCTTTGCGCGGATGAAGTTTGAGTCCGGCGTACACCGGGTGCAGCGTGTGCCGACCACCGAAAGCGGCGGGCGCATCCACACCTCTGCGGCGACCGTGGCCGTGCTGCCAGAGGCCGAAGACGTGGACATCCAGATCGATGCAAATGACATCCGCATCGACACCATGCGCGCGTCGGGGTCTGGCGGTCAGCACGTGAACACCACCGACTCCGCGGTGCGCATCACCCACCTGCCCACCGGCATTATCGTGACCAGCTCGGAGAAATCCCAGCACCGCAACCGAGAGATCGCCATGCAGGTGCTCAAAACCCGCCTGTTTGATCTGGAACGCCAACGCATCGCAGATGAACGCGCCGCCGATCGAGCGGGGCAAGTGGGCTCTGGCGATCGCTCAGAGCGCATTCGCACCTACAACTTCCCGCAAGGCCGGATGACCGATCACCGCATCAACCTCACGCTTTACAAGCTGGAGCAGGTGATGGCCGGCGATCTGGATGAGACCATCGACGCGCTGCGGGCAGATGCGCAGGCCACAGCCCTGGCGGAGATGGAAGGGTGAGCCTGACCATCGCGGACCTACTCAAACAGGCGCAAACTTCGTTGACGGCAGGTGACATAGACAGCGCAGCCCGTGATGCGCGCTTTCTGGTTGCCAAAGCTGTCGGCCTTCCCGCAGACCGCCTCACGCTGGAGGCCCGCAGCGAAGCGACAGCGGCGCAGCAGACCGCCCTTCTTGGCCTTGTGGCCCGCCGCCTGTCGCGAGAGCCTCTTTCCCATATTCTGGGCCAGCGCGCCTTTTTCAATCACAGCTTTGCGGTCACATCCGCCACGCTGGATCCGCGCCCAGAAACCGAAGCGCTGGTGCTGGAGGCGCTCAAACGGCCCTTCAAATCACTGCTCGATTTGGGCACGGGCACCGGGGCGATCGCCATTTCGCTCCTCGCTGAGCGGCCAGAGGCGCGCGGCACGGCGACAGACATTTCAGCCGACGCGCTGGCGATTGCCCGCCAAAATGCTGAGGTCATCGGCGTGGCTGACCGGCTCACGCTGACAGAAAGCAACTGGTTTGCCGCGATCGACAGCACCTTTGACCTCATCGTGTCCAACCCCCCTTATATCGCTTTGGTTGAAATGGACGCGCTTGCGCCAGAGCTGTCCTATGAGCCGCGCATCGCACTAACAGACGAAGCAGACGGCCTCACTGCCTACCGCGCGATCACCGCAGGCGCGCCTGAACATCTTGCGCCAGACGGGTGGCTGATGGTCGAAATCGGCTGGCAGCAAGGACCAGAGGTCGCGGCGCTGTTTGAAGCGGCTGATCTACAGAAAGTTGCTGTACTGCCGGATTTGGACGGCCGAGATCGTGTCGTCATTGGTCAGAAATGCCCCCAATAAACAGATATTTTTGCAATTGAAGGCATTCTCTAAAGAAAACCTCTTGTGCGATTGCAAAATGCGCCATATCAAGAACAGGTCCTTTTGCTGGATGCCCTATTTTCAGGGCCGTCCCGAATGGACACCAAGCCAAAAATTGTCGCCCCCGGAAGACAGAGCGCACGAGGCGTGAAACGGGATGAGCGACTGCCATGGACCAAGGCTGGATTGCTGATAAAATGAGATCTTCGAAGTCACGTTCGCGGAATAAATCGAACCGCAACCGTCCCTCGGGCAATATCGTCAACCGTGTGTTTGACAGTTCCGGCCCAGAAGGCAAAGTGCGCGGCACCCCTCAACAGGTGATCGACAAGTACAACCAGCTTGCGCGCGACAGCCAGCTTGCCAATGACCGCGTTGCAACGGAAAACTTCCAGCAGCACGCCGAGCATTACCAGCGCATGCTGAACGAAGCGCAGCGCGAGCAAGAGGCGCGCCGCGAAGAGCAGGAACGCCAGAACCGCGAGCGGCAGGCCGAGCGGGATCGCGAACGCCGCGAGCGCATGGAACGTCAGGAGCGCGAAGCCAACGGGGCGGAAGGCAAAGCGCAGCCGCAATCGGAGGATGCGCTTGCAACGGTTGACCCATCTGAGGCCGAACAGCCCGATCTGATCGTGGATGTGGCTGAAGAAAGCACGCTGGTGGAAACACCTGAGGCACAGCCCGAAGCGCCTAAGCCTGCACCAAAGAAAGCCCCGCGCAAACGCGCCCCCCGCAAAAAAGCACCGGCTGCGGAAGAGGCGCCAGCAGAGGTCGCTGAAAAAGCCCCTGCCCCCGCAGAGGAAAGCAACGACGCAGCCGAATAAACAGGCTGCCGCGACAGAATGTAAAAGCCCTCAGTGGAAGCGCTCCACCGAGGGCTTTTTCTTTTCTCTGGTCAACTCTTACAGTCCAAACATCACGCTGTGGCGAGCACCTGGTCAACCATGGCCTGCGTGCCGCGCGCTTGCTCGAGTGGCCACCCGTAGGGATCCCCTGTGCGCATCGCATGCCCAAAGGCTTCCACCTGCAGAACATATTGATTCACTGCCGGAAACCGCTCTACCCGGCGGCTGTGATCTGGCAGCGACAGCACAAGTTCCGCCTGATCAAACACGCCTGCATTGAACGGGCACGTCAGGGTGATCACCCCGGCGTCACCATGAAAATGCACCTCCTGACGCGGACCAATGCGAGTCGCAGTGTAGCCCTGATAGGTGAATCCGGGAAACGTGAAGCTCATGTCGGCGAACACATCCACACCGTTGTGCATTTCCAGCCGCGTGTGATCGAGCGAGACCGGCTCCTGCCCTGTGGCGTAGCGTGCGCCCCCCAGCACATAACAACCAATGTCACGCAGCCCGCCGCCGCCGATATCTGCTTGATTGCGAATGTTGCCGGGATCATCGTTGAAATAGGAAAACACCGCATTCACATGGCGCAGCGTCCCGATTGCCCCTTCTTCCAGCAAGGCTTTGGCACGCTGCCACTGTGGGTGGTGCACAATCATAAAGGCTTCTGCCGCCAGAACGCCGGCCTTATCGCGCGCCGCAATCAATGTATCGATCTCAGCCACATCCATGCCGACGGGCTTTTCACACAGCACCGCCTTGCCCGCCGCAATCGCCTTTATCGACCACGGAACATGCAGATGATTGGGCAGCGGGATGTAGACCGCATCAATCTCTGGATCGTTAAGCAGCGCCTCATAGCTTACGTGATGGCGCAGCCCCGGTGCAAACTCCGAAAACGCGGCGACCTTTTCCGCACTGCTGCTCGCCACAGCCACAAGCTCTGCGCCTTTGGCCGCATGAATCGCAGGACCCATATGTTTCAGCGCAAAATTCGCAGCGCCCAAAATGCCCCAACGGATGGTTTTCTCAGTCATGTTAGCGCTCCCTCCCTAGATGGGGCGAGCCTAGTGCTGCCACGGCGCAGAAACAACCATCTCACACAGGGGGTGCGGTCACAGGCAGGTGACCCTGAGGTGCCGCACAAAAAAACGCCGGTCCCATAAGGACCGGCGCTTTTGTTCCTAGCGACGTTTTATTTAGTGAGCCGCCAGCATGCCCCGGCTGGAGGCCAGCTCGCGCATGCGCTTTTGCAGCTTTTCAAAGGCGCGCACTTCAATCTGACGGATGCGCTCGCGGCTCACGTCATACTGACCACTCAGATCCTCCAGCGTCACCGCCTTTTCGGCCAGACGGCGCTGGGTGAGAATGTCTTTCTCGCGGTCATTGAGTACATCCATGGCCTCAACCAGTAGCTCACGGCGCGCCTCAAGCTCGTCTTTGGCTTCATAATCTGCGGCCTGATTGGCGGTTTCATCCTCCAGCCAATCCTGCCACTCCATGGTGCCTTCACCTTCGGAGCCAACCTGCGCGTTCAGCGAAGCGTCCCCACCCGACAAACGACGGTTCATCGAGATCACTTCTTCCTCGGTCACGCCAAGGTCGGTCGCAATGCGCTCCACGTTTTCGGGCAGCATATCGCCCTCTTCCAGCGCCCCGATACGGGCCTTGGCCTTGCGCAGGTTGAAGAACAGCTTCTTCTGCGCACTGGTGGTGCCAAGTTTCACCATGGACCAGCTGCGCAACACATATTCCTGAATGCTCGCGCGGATCCACCACATGGCATAGGTCGCCAGACGGAAGCCTTTTTCCGGGTCAAACTTTTTGACCGCCTGCATCAGGCCCACATTGGCCTCAGAAATCACTTCGGCCTGCGGCAGACCATAGCCGCGATAGCCCATCGCGATCTTTGCTGCCAGACGCAGGTGTGAGGTCACCATTTTATGGGCGGCTGTCGCGTCCTGTTCCTCAACCCAGCGTTTGGCCAGCATGTATTCTTCTTCCGGCTCAAGGAGCGGGAACTTGCGAATTTCCTGTAGGTAACGGTTCAGCCCGCCCTCTGGTGTCGGTGCGGGCAGGTTTGCATAATTTGCCATAAGTCTTGCCTCCCAATCGTATGTTTATCTGCTTAACATTGATCTAGGTCGCCGAAAGCGTGTTTCAATAGGCAGATGTCAATTTCTGACTTTCAGAGTAAGAATTCCTACGCAGGTTCACCAGCTTTAGACCAGTGTTTCACACGCATTTGCGCTTTGTTACAGGCGCATGGCTGCGCATAAGGCGAGGTTCAAACGCCGCCCAGATCAGCGATCAGCTGCGCCATATCCGCAGGCAAAGGTGCCTCAAAGCGTAAGTTTTCACCTGTAACGGGATGCTCAAAGCCCAAAACAGCCGCATGCAGCGCCTGACGGTCAAAGCTGCGCGCCGCTGCCGCGCCTGTCACCCCAATCGCCTTTTCCGCCAGCTTGCGCCGCCCGCCATAGACTGGATCACCAATCAGCCCATGGCCTGCATGCGCCATATGCACGCGAATCTGGTGGGTACGGCCGGTTTCCAGCCAGCACTCGACCAGACAGGCCACAGCCGGATTGCCAAAAGGCTCTACAATCCGCACCCGTGTGACCGCATGTCGCCCGCCTTCAAACAGCACCGCCTGCCGCTGACGATCGGTTTTGTGCCGCGCCAGATGGGTGGTGATTTTCATGATGTTGCCAGATTCAAAATTCACACCGCGTACGCCGCGCAGACGCGGATCATTGGCATCTGGCACCCCGTAACAGACCGCGCGGTAATAGCGCTCCACCGTATGGGCCTCAAACTGAGCGGCCAGTCCCTGATGCGCGGCATCTGTTTTGGCCACCACCAACAGCCCGCTGGTTTCCTTGTCGATGCGGTGCACAATACCGGGCCGCTTCATGCCGCCCACACCGGAAAGCGTGTCGCCACAGTGATGCAGCAGCGCATTCACCAAGGTGCCATTGGGCGTGCCCGGCGCCGGATGCACCACCATGCCCGCAGGTTTGTTGATCACGATCAGATCGTCATCTTCCCAGATCACCTCCAGCGGAATGTCTTCGGGGCCAATGTGGCTGTCCTCAGCCACAGGCACAGTGATGACGACGGCATCGCCCTCTGCCACCTTGTGCTTGGGGTCGGACACTGCCACGCCATTAAGCGCCACACCGCCCTCGGCAATCAGCTTGGCCAGCCGCGTGCGGCTCAGGCTGGCTTCCACTGGCACATCACGCGAAAGCGCCTTATCAAGACGCTTGGGCGGGTCTTCCGCGATCACAAATTCTACAAGGGTTTCCGCCATGGAAGAGTCTCCGGAACCAATTGAGCCAACCAACCTACGCTTTTTGCGCCTGCTGGTCACGGGCCTGACTGTGGTGATGATGGTGGGGCTTGTAACGGTGGTTGCACTGATTGTCATGCGCTTCCGTGACGATGGCCCGATCCTGCCGGAAAATCTGTCTCTTGATGCCGGTGTTCAGGCGCAGGCGGTCACCATGGGCGATGGCTGGGTGGCCATTGTCACCAGTGACAACCGCATTCTGGTGCATGACCGGATCACCGGCGCGCTGCGTCAGGAGATCGCCCTCACACCCGGTGCCTTTGGGCAAAACTAAGTCCAAAGCGCGCCCCCGCTCCACAATTCACAGAACAAGCGCCAAAAACCAAAAAAGCTCTCAGCCGATCTGGCTAAGAGCTTTTTATGGTACCGCCTCCCCGGTTTGAACGGGGGACCTCTGGATCCACAATCCAGCGCTCTAACCAACTGAGCTAAGGCGGCACTGTGAGGGGCGGTTTACAGATACCTTTCAGGGGATGCAAGCACCTAAAACACGATTTCCCAGGTTTGTTCGACAAGATCACAACCAAAGCTGTGGACATCTCGCTCATCGACACAGCGCCAGCCGTTTTTGGCATATAAGGCACAGGCGGCCTCGTGGCTTTTGTGGGTCCAAAGGATCATCCCGTCATAGCCAACGCCCCGTGCAAACCCCATGCACCGATCCAGCAAACGCTGCCCAAGGCCAAAGCCGCGCGCCTCTGGCAGCACCAGAAACAGGCGCAACTTGGCGAATCCCACACGATCAGCCCGCACACAGAAAATGCTCCCAAGCCGATTCCCCTCGTGCTCTGCGATCCAGCCTGATTCTGCCGCAACCTCGTGATAGACAAGAAAACTGCGCGCAATCTCGGCCACCAGCGACCCAAAGCTGTCATCAAACCCCGCCTCACGCGCATAGAGTGTAGCGTGGCTTTCCACCAGCCAGTCCAGATCCGTCGCCGCAAATTTCCGAAAGGTGATTCCATCGTCCAACATACCCATCTCCACACCACCACACTGTGCTTCACCCTGCGCTGCCCCGGCCAGATGCTCTGCACAGCTTGCCTTTGGCGCAAGTTCAGGCTACCGCAATCGGCACAACATGGAACCCCCAAGAGAGAGCCCAAGGAGATCCCCATGGGAATCAACACCGAACGCGACATCGAAGCCAACATGCAAATTGGCCCCACCGATCAGGGCTTTGTGCGCATCTTTATCGAAGCGGGTGGCATGGAAATACCGATGGATTTTGACCCGGAAGAGGCCGAAGAGATCGCCGAAGAGATCCGCGCCGCCGCGGCCACTGCGCGTCAGGTGAAGTAAAATTGGTTAGGGGCTCTGCCCCTGCCCCCGCAAGCGGGGACCACCCCGGGATATTTAGAAAATGAGAAGCCTGAGCGACGTCAGAAGCTTCAGTTGAGGATTTCTCCCGGGCCTTTGAGTTCAAAAGCTTTGATCTCAAACTCATAAAACCCATTGCGCCCCCCGCTCCGCCCGCGCAATCAACGCGCCTTCCGGATTGTGAAACACGGCTTGCACCGTGTGCAATGCGCGGTAACACCAATCCCCATCCGGGTAATAAAAAACTTCACCATCATCACTTGCCCCTCCTCTGAAGTGTTTTTTGCGGCGTATCAGGCGCCCTCATTCGTTTCCTCTGGCAAAGGGGACAATTTGGGATCGCGAAAGCGCTGCAGGCGCCGCGCCGCATCCATGGCAAATTTCTGTATCATCTTTTTGCGGCGCGCCGGGGCAAGTTTTTCCTCTGGCGCCATGCGGATGATCTCCGCATCATAGGCATCCGCAAAAATGAGCCCGGTGCCTTCTGGCAAAAGATCGGTTGGAAACTCCGTATCCACCGCCCAGAAATAGCGATCCCCCCACTCCAGATAGCCCTGCCATTTTTTGTCGGTCTGAAAATCCTCGCGGCTGGATTTACATTCAATCACCCAAAGCTCGCCCTTGGGGCCCAACGCCATCACGTCCACACGCAGGCCACGCGTGGGCACAAATTCCTCAACAGAGACAAAGCCGTGACTGCGCAAATGGCGGCTGACACCGCGCGCAAGGCGCTGTCCGGGTTGCAAATTCTCATCCATAGGCACAGCGTGAACATAAAGGGAACAAAATATCAAGCACTGATTTGCGCGCGCCAGCACCTGCTGCCCCTTGTCATTGATCAAGTGCAGGCATAGATAGGTCAGCGGCGGGTGCTGCCCTTCTCGTGATACGGTTGCATTCCGGTGGCCTTAAGCAATTCCGAGGGAGCTGGCTCTGTCCTGGTCCTGGCCTGGTTACCTGGCGCCCACCTGTATATACAGGTCCTCGGGAATGAGATAACCCCACGGCTGCGTTTGCGGGCCCGCCACTTTACCCCCATCCAACCCTGCCCTGCGGTGTTCGAAATGCGCCCGACAACAGGGCGCTTTACACAAAAAAGCCCCGGAGTTCATCTCTCGGGGCTTTGGAATTGAAGGTCTGTAAATCGGGACTCAGCGGCGGATCTGACGCTGCTGAGGTGTGCGGCGATCCACTTTGACCGGCACCGGCTCTGCCAGCATCACCGGCATCATCTGGCGCTTGCCACCACCGAGGTGATCGTCGTCTTTCAAGCGCATGATGGCAATGCCGAACTGCACGCCCGCAAACACGATGCCATTCAGCACCCACATCACAACGACAGCCAGGATACCCTCAGAGCTGCTGCTCACCAGATGCCAAAGATTGGCGACGTTGAAATACATCAGCATCCCGACAAACACCGCGGACAGGGCAAACCCGATCGCAACCTGACGAATGTAAAGAGAGATAAGCTTTGGCATGACAGTGCCTCCTTTCGCTCATTAAACGACAGCCGATCGAAAACGGCAAGCCCGGCACGCGCGACATTTCGCCTAACGCGATTGTAGGAATACCTACGCTGCATCACGCGCGCCAGATCACCTTGGCGCGCGAAGGTTAACAGCCGATTAACGATTAAAAAGAGAGGGTCGAGGCGTCTAGAACGCCTCTGGTTTGGCCTCACGTGCCATGTGATCCAGCACAGCGTTCACAAAACGCGATTCTTTCCCGTCCGGGAAAAACGCCGCCGCAATGCCCACATATTCTGCGATCGCTACCTTGGCTGGCGTGTCACTTTGCAAAAGCTCCGCACCCGCCGCACGAAACAGTGCACGCAGGGTGGGGTCGATCCGGTCAATCGGCCATTTTGCCACCAGTGCACGGTCGGTCATCTGGTCGATTGGCGCCTGATAGTTCACCGCATCCTCAAGGGTTTTGCGAAACAGTTCCGCATCGCCTTCGATCATGTCGGTGCCATCATCCACTTCGGCGCCAAACCGGTGGTCCAGAAACTCAACCCGCACCTGATCAACCGTCTGATGAGAGCTTTCCATTTGAAACAACGCCTGCACCGCATAAAGCCGGGAGGCAGATTTCATCTTACGTTTCTGGTTACCTGAAAGGGTCATGCCGTTGGATTGTCCTTGAGTTGACCAGCGAATTTGAGTTCTTCGGAGTCCGGCAGAAACCCGACTCCTTTGCGCTGAGCGCCCCACTTACGGCCCAACGCAACAAGATGCAAGGCCGCAGCGGCCGCACCGCCGCCTTTGTTCTGATCTTCCGGATCGGCGCGCACTTCGGCCTGCTTGCGGTTTTCCACCGTCAGGATGCCATTGCCGATGCACAGCCCCTGCAGCCCCAGAAGCTGAATCGCGCGGCTGCTGTCGTTACAGACAGTTTCATAATGCGTGGTCTCGCCCCGGATCACACAGCCCAGCGCCACATAGCCATCAAAATTGCTCATGCGCTCGGCAATGCCAATCGCCGTTGGGATCTCCAGCGCGCCGGGCACTTCGACCACCTCATAGGTGCCGCCCACCGCTTCAATCTCCGCCACAGCGCCCGCCAGCATATTGTCGGCGATGTCCTTGTAGTAAGGCGACATCACGATGGCGAGTTTGACCGGCTTGTCGAACTCTGCGCGCGGCATGATGTAGTGTTTTTCTGCGCCTGCCATGGTCTTATCCTTCTGAGAGAATGGGGCGTGTGCCCACGATGGACAGCCCATAGGCGTCCAGTCCGAGATATTTTGTTTCCGGGCTGTCGGTCAGCAGGATCAGCTCCTTGCAACCGAGGTTGGAGAGGATCTGAGCCCCCAGTCCCGTACGTTTCACAATGCGTGGGCCTTCGTCTTCATCGGCGTAGAGGCTGTGGCGTACTTCGCGGAACAGGCAGACCACACCGCGGCCTTCCTCTGCAATCTTGCGCATGGCGGTGGGCAGCTCGTTGACCGATTTGGGCCCAAGACCCAGCACATCTCCTGCCTCATGCAGCGCATGGGTGCGCGACAGAACCGGCTCAGGCGTCGTGATATCGCCCTTGATCATCACCACATGCTCGATGCCGTGGATCTGATCAGTGAAGATGCGCATCTCCCAATCGCCGCCATATTCCGAGGTCACGGTTTCACGGGAGGTTTCCACCACTTCATTGTCCACACGGGAACGATAGGCAATCAGGTCGCTGATCGTGCCGATCTTCAGATCGTGTTTTTGGGCGAATGCCACCAGTTCTGGCAGGCGGGACATTGTGCCGTCTTCGTTCATGATCTCACAGATCACGGCACTTGGATGGCAGCCTGCAAGGCGAGAAATATCCACGGAGGCTTCGGTATGGCCCGCCCGTACCAGAACCCCACCGCGTTTTGCGCGCAGAGGGAAGACATGCCCCGGCGTGGCAATCGCCGCCATGGTGTTCTGTTCATTGATCGCGGTGGCAATGGTCAGCGCACGATCCGCCGCCGAAATCCCCGTGCTGACGCCCTCACGCGCTTCAATCGAAACCGTAAACGCTGTTTCGTGACGGCTGGAGTTGTTCACCGCCATCATTGGCAGCCCAAGATCGTCAATGCGCTCAGCTGTCATTGGCAGGCAGATCAGTCCACGCCCATGTGTGGCCATGAAGTTCACAGCCGCCGCATCGGCAAACTCGGCCGGGATGATCAGATCCCCTTCATTTTCGCGATCCTCGTGATCGACCAAGATATACATCTTGCCTGCACGTGCATCCGCGATGATCTCTTCAATCGGGCTGATCGCCGCGCGCAGGCTCTGTTCTACGGGGCCGGGCTGTTCAAAAGACATCTGTCATCTCCGCGTTGTTGCGGCTCAGATAGACCATGCGCGGCACGATTGAAAGTGCGGGAACGTCACCCTGATGTGCAAAAGCGCAGAGCATGCACCCTGCTCTGCGCCCAAATTCCATGCGTGGCCAACAGCAGCCTGCGCTAAAAACTCAGCGTTCCATCTCTGCAAGGCGCGCCACATATCGCGCCAGAGTGTCGATCTCGAGGTTTATGAGATCACCTTCTTTCGCGTCGCTCCAGGTTGTGACTTCTTTGGTGTGCGGAATGATGTTCACGCCAAAATTGCACCCATCGACCTCATTGACAGTCAAAGAAGTGCCATTCAGGGCCACCGACCCTTTCGGTGCGATAAACTTTGCAAGGGCTTCTGGTGCTGCGAAGGTAAAGCGGGTGCTGTCACCCTCTTCGGTGATCGACACAATCTTGGCGACGCCATCGACGTGACCGGAGACAATGTGCCCACCCAGTTCATCGCCCACCTTAAGCGCACGCTCCAGGTTCACGCGACGACCGGTTTCCCACGCGGCGAGATTGGTTTTGGAAACCGTCTCTGCGCTGATTTCAACATCATACCAGTCTTCGCCCGTGGCAATCACTGTCAGGCACACACCATCGCTGGCAATCGACGCCCCCAGTTCAATGTCACTGGTGTCATTGCCTGTGCTGATGCGCGCCCGCAGGTCGCCGCGCTGTTCAAGGTCTGCAATTTTGCCAACGTGGGTGATGATTCCGGTAAACACAAGCCGCTCCAATCCTCTGAATTGGCTAAGACCTAAGCCGCAGCGTGCGACAACACAAGCAGCAGCAGCGCCAAACGGCCATATCCAGCCGCGCGCGCACCACAATTTTGCCACGCCAAAAGGGTAACATTTACTTAAATTCCCGCGTATAGGGTTGAACACGATGGAGAATACCACTGGTGTAGATAGGACCTTCCTGTTTTTGCAGGGACCGCACGGCCCGTTTTTTGCGGCGCTGGGGCGTATGCTGTGCCGCTCTGGGGCTGAGGTCTGGCGCGTGGGATTCAATGCCGGTGATCACGCGTTCTGGCGACCACGCAACCGGTATATCCCGTTTCGGGACACGCTTGAAAACTGGCCATCCAAATTCGAAACAATCCTGACGGAAAAGGCGGTTACCGATATCGTGCTCTATGGGGACACACGCCCCATCCATGCGCTCGCCGTCAAGATCGCGCAGTCACGTGGCGTAAATATTCATGTTTTTGAGGAAGGCTACCTGCGCCCCTATTGGGTCACTTATGAGCGTGGCGGCTCCAACGGCAATTCCCGCCTTATGGACATGACCATCGCAGAGATGGAGCGCGCACTAGAGCTGTCTGATATGGAGGCCCCCCTGCCGCCAGCCCATTGGGGGGACACGCGTCACCATGTGTTTTACGGTGCGCTCTACCATTGGTTTGTGATGTTTACGAACCAAGCGTACCGAAATTTCCGCCCCCATCGCGCTTTGCCGGTCACGCGGGAATTCAGGCTTTACCTCCAGCGCCTGCTGATGATGCCGGCACACGCGCTGGAGCGGCGTCTTGCGACTTTGCGCATCCGCTATGGTGGGTTCCCCTACCATCTGGCGCTGCTGCAACTGGAGCACGACAGCAGCTTTCAGGCCCACTCACCTTTTGACAGCATGACAGATTTCCTGACGCTGGTGATTGAAAACTTTGCCGCCGGCGCCCCCCAGCACCACCACCTTGTCTTCAAGGCTCATCCTTTGGAAGACGGGCGCGTGCCTTTGCGGCGGGAAATTCGCAGGCTGGCGCGCCTGCACAAAGTCGCAGATCGCGTGCACTATGTGCGCGGCGGAAAATTGGCCCAGCTCTTGAATGACGCGCGCTCAGCGGTGACCGTGAATTCCACAGCTGCGCAACAGGTTTTGTGGCGTGGCATCCCGCTGAAGGCATTTGGCAGCGCGGTCTATGATCAGCCAGAGTTCGTCAGCAAACAGCCGCTTGCAGATTTTTTTGCCGGGGCCAGTCGCCCTGACAATCGCGCCTATAAAACGTACCGCCGCTACCTGCTGGAAACCAGCCAGGTGCCAGGCGGCTTTTATTCTGCGCGCGCCCGCCGACAGCTGTTGCGGCAAGTTGTGGATATGATGCTGTCTCCTGACGATCCCTACAAAGCACTGGCCTCTGGTACAGCGGCACCACGGCAACAGTTGCGGCTCGTGAGCGACTGACCCCTAAGTCTAGCGCTGGATTTTTGGTTTCAATTTCGATAAGTTGTCTCAAAAACCTGAGGCAGAATAAAACAGGTCGAGGAGACCGAGCAGTGAAAGTCCTTGCAACCCGTATGGGTAAATGCGCCACATTGGTCGCGATGGCGGCTCTTGTGGCTTCTTGCAGTTTGGTGCCGCGTTCTGGCCCCAACAAGAAAGAAATCTACGCTGGGTCCGTACAGCGTGAAGGCGACGCCTTTATTGTGGAGGTGAATGACCGAGTTTCACGCGCCACCGCTATCGTACCAGCGCTTGGTTTCGGTGACAGTTTCCAAAATGCCGGTCAGCTTGGCTCTGACACCATTCGTCCGGGGGATGTGCTGGCTCTGACCATCTGGGAAAACGTCGACAAACCGCTCTTGGGACCAGAGGGCCAGGTTGCCGCGATTCTCGAAGAGGTTCAGGTTGACGGCGCAGGGTTCATCTTTGTGCCCTACGCGGGGCGCATCCGCGCAGCTGGCAACACGCCAGAGAGCATCCGCCGCATCATTTCCTCGAAACTCGAAGAGCAAACCCCCGACCCACAGGTCGAAGTGCGCCGCGCGGCCGGTGATGGCGCGACGGTTTCACTGGTTGGCGCCGTCGGGGCGCAGGGCGTTTATCCGATTGAACGCCCCACACGCACCCTGTCCACGATGTTGGCACAAGCAGGCGGTGTGACCATTGTTCCGGAAATCGCCCAGATCACGGTGTTGCGCGGCAGCGCCAGCGGGCAAATCTGGTTCCAAGATCTGTATGACGATCCAAGCCTTGATATCGCGCTGCGTGGCGGCGACCGCATCTTGGTAGAAGAAGACACCCGTGCTTTCACCGCACTGGGTGCGACCGGCACACAAAGCCGGGTGAACTTCTTCTCCAAAGACCTCTCCGCCATCGAAGCGCTGGCACAAGTGGGCGGCCTTACCCCCACCAACAGTGACCCAACGGGCGTATTCGTGTTCCGCAACGAAGCCGACGTGATCGCCAACAGCGTTCTGGGCCGTCAGGATCTGAACGGTGCACAGCGTATGGTCTATGTGCTTGATCTGACCAAACCCAACGGCATGTTCATGGCGCGCGATTTTGTCATTCGCGATGGGGACACGCTGTACGTCACAGAAGCACCGATCACGACATGGGACAAAACCATTTCCGCGATCACAGGCACCCTGTCCTCTGCTGATACGCTCAGCAGCCTCGGTAGCCTCTAAACGTGCACGATATATATGAAAACCAAGCCGCCGGGAGCAGTGATCCCCGGCGGCTTTTTGCATTCAACGGCGGGTTCTTCCTTCAAAAACGTCTGCGTCGCATCCTAAACCTCGCAGGTTACAGCCTCCATCTCGGTCGCCCCACAGACACTGATCTGATTGCCATCTGGGGCAACAGCCCAACGGCGCATCGCGGGCGCAAGATGTCAGATCGTACAGGTGCGCCTTGTCTTTATGTGGAAGATGCTTTTCTGCGCTCTCTCTTTCCCGGTCGGATCCGTAAAGAGCCGCCAATTGGCCTGCTGATCGACAGCGTCGGACCGCACTTTGATCCAAGCGAACCCTCTGATCTGGAAAAGCTACTCAAGCACCATCCGCTGGATGACACTGTTCTGCTCGACCGCGCGCGCGGCGCGATGGCCCGGCTGAAAGAAAGCCATCTCACCAAATACGCTGCAACGGATGAAACACTCAGGCCACCTGATCCCGGCTACGTGCTGGTGATTGATCAAACACGGGATGACGCCGCCGTTCGCGCCAGCGGCGCCAATGACGCCCGCTTTCAGGAAATGCTGATCCTTGCACAGGAAGAAAACCCGGGCGCGCGCGTTCTGATAAAGACGCACCCGGAAACCCGTGAAGGCGCGCGCGCGGGTTACTTCGGTGCGCAGCACATTACAGACCGCGTCAGCCTTTGCGATGAGAACCACAGCCCTTGGGCGCTTCTGGATGGGGCGATCGCGGTCTATACCGTGTCATCCCAGATGGGATTTGAGGCGATATTGGCCGGTCACAAGCCGCGTGTTTTTGGCCAACCCTTCTATGCTGGCTGGGATCTGACAGAGGATGAATTTCCACTCTATCGTCGGCAACGCCGCCTGACCCGCGCGCAATTGTTCGCTGCTGCGATGATCCTGTATCCAACCTGGTACAATCCCTGCACGGATCAACTTTGTGAACTGGAAGACGCGCTGGAACAACTGGCCGCCCAAACACGCGCCTGGCGTGAAGACCGGCACGGCTGGAATGGCCACGGCATGCGACTGTGGAAGCGCAAACCTTTGCAGCGTTTCTTCGGCGCACACAAAGCGATGGTGTTTGAACGCAAGACTTCAGACGCGCGCGATATGGTTTGGGCCAGCAAACAAGGGCCAAAGGGTGCAGTGCGGCTGGAAGACGGGTTCCTACGCTCCCGCGGGCTGGGCGCTGAACTGGTGCCGCCGCTCTCGCTGGTCTGTGATGATCTGGGGATCTACTACGACCCCACACAGGAAAGCCGACTGGAACGCCTGATTGCAGCGCGTGAAACGCTGCGTCCGGATCAAGAGCGACGCGCCCTCTCGTTGATCAAAGCGATCCGCAAGGCACACGTCAGTAAATACAATCTCGGTGGCGCACAGCCCGCGTTGCCAGAGGGCCATCGCATTCTGGTGCCGGGACAAGTTGAAGATGACGCTTCCATTCTGACAGGTGCGGGAGAGGTCCGCAGCAATCTGGATCTTCTGCGTGCCGCGCGGCGTGCAAACCCGGACGCATGCATTCTGTTCAAACCCCACCCGGATGTAGAGGCTGGCCTGCGTAGAGGGCGCATACAACCTGAGGCCACGGCAAAGCTTGCGGATGTGGTGCTTGAACAGGCGGATATGGCCTATCTGCTGGATCACGTACAAGAGGTCTGGACAATGACCTCTCTGACAGGCTTTGAGGCCCTGCTACGTGGCTGTAAAGTGACCACATTGGGCACACCATTCTACGCGGGCTGGGGTCTCACAACTGATTTGGGGACACAACCAACGCGGCGTAGCGCAAAACCCAGCCTCGCGGGCCTCACACATGCCGCACTGATTGATTATCCGCGGTATCACGATCCGGTCAGCGGCCTGCCCTGCTCTGTGGAAACAGCCCTGCTACGGCTTTCAATCGGTCAAATACCGCACCCTGGTCTGGGCAATCGGCTGCTGTCCAAGCTGCAAGGGCGGTTTGCCAGCTATCAGGCGCTCTGGAGACGCTAATGCGAGTAGCGCGGATCCCGCTGAGCTTCGACGCGATGCCATGTGCACATCATGTCATGCCCAACCGCACGGTGATCCACCAGCTCAAATCTTGGCGCTTCCGCAAGCCGTGCAAGACCCATCGCCCCAATCGCCGGATAGCCCTCAGCCCCGATCACCGCACCGGCTGAAAAGGTGATCAACTCATCCACCATATCAGCTGCCAAAAGCGACGCTGCCAGCGCCCCACCGCCTTCGCAAAACACCCGTGTCAGCCCGCGCTTGCCCAAAGCCTGAAGCAGAGATGTGGCTGACAGCTGCGCCCCCTCAAGCGCGCAGGGCAAAAGCTCTGCACCAATATCGCGCCAGGTCTGCATGAGGGTTGGATCTGCATCTTCACCATGCGCTATCCATACCGGAACATCTTTGGCTGTCCGCGCCAAAGTGCTCATCAGCGGAAGATCAAGGCGGCGAGAGGCCACCACGCGCACCGGCTGCTGAGAGGCCCCAAGGTCACGCACTGTCAGCGAAGGGTCATCCGCCCGCGCTGTGCCACCGCCGACCATCACGGCGTCATGGCGCATACGCATGCCATGTACCGCACGCCGCGCTTCAGGCCCGGTGATCCATTTGCTTTCTCCAGAGGCCGTGGCAATGCGGCCATCCAGCGTGGTTGCAAGCTTCAGCGTCAGGAAAGGACGCCCCAGATCGGTCTTCAGGAAAAAGCCCTGCAGGTCGCGTGCGGCCTCGTCAGCCAGCACGCCCATGGTGATCTCAATGCCAGCCTCCCGCAGCATCGCAATCCCGCGCCCCGACACCCGTGCGTCGCTGTCTTCGACAGCGATCACCACGCGCGCGACCTTGGCTGCGATCAAAGCTTCGGCGCAAGGAGGGGTTTTCCCGTGATGCGCACAGGGTTCCAGCGTCACATAAGCCGTGGCCCCTTGCGCGGCCGCGCCAGCCTGCGCCAACGCCACAGGCTCAGCATGAGGCCGTCCGCCCGGTTGCGTCCAGCCTCGCCCGACAACACGCCCGTCTTTCACGATAACGCAGCCGACCGCCGGGTTGGGCCAGCACGCACCTTGACCGCGCCGCCCCAAACTAAGGGCCAGCGCCATGAAACGGCGATCAGTCACAATTATTCCTCAGAAGCAGGATCGGGACGCAGTTCACTGACAAATTTATCAAAGTCATCCGCAGCCTGGAAGTTCTTATAGACACTGGCAAAGCGCACATACGCCACCGTATCGATCCGCGCGAGCGCTTCCATGACAATTTCGCCGATGGTCTTGGAGGGAATATCCGTCTCCCCCATGCTTTCCAGTCGACGCACGATGCCAGAAATCATCTGATCAATACGCTCTGGCTCAACTGGGCGCTTCTGCATAGAAATTCGGATCGAGCGTTCCAGTTTGTCGCGATCAAAGTCCTCGCGACGGCCATTGGATTTCACCACAACCAGATCTCGCAGTTGCACGCGCTCATAGGTGGTAAAGCGACCGCCACAGGCGGGGCAAAAACGACGCCGACGAATCGAAACGTGATCCTCTGCCGGGCGTGAATCTTTCACCTGAGTGTCGATATTTCCACAGAACGGACAGCGCATAGACTTCCCCTTGATTCAGCTGCTCTAACCTTGCCCGCTTACCGATGGGACTTGGCTTGGGTGATTTTTCAACTTATCCACAGCCACTATAGGGGAGCTACAAATCTTTGGGTAGTGGCAAAAACACACCCCAACATCAGCCACAGGCGAAAATGGGAATTTTCTTTCCCCCTGCACAACTTAATGCACTGTGCTATAGTACCTGAGAGGCAAAATGAGCTGATCCAATCATGCACTGAAATGCGCCGACACACATCTGATGTGCGGCGCATTTCTATGTTCAAACAGGTAGATCCCCTGCCACGTTCCCAAAACCATCGCTCCCCGACTGACCGGGATCGTGAGCGACACAGGCATCATGGCCGCCTTGATATGGGCGGGCATGTCATCAGGCCCTTCGTAGGTATGGGTGAGATATTGCATCGACGGATCGGTTGTCGGTGGCACGAGCCGATGAAAAAATGCACGCAGATCGCTCTGCACCTCTGGATCTGCATTTTCCTGAATGAGCAGACTACAGGAGGTATGGCGCACAAAAAGCGTCAAAAGCCCTTGGCCACCATGCGCAGACAGCCCGCTGATCCAACGGGTTACGTCATGGGTAAACTCATAAAGCCCCTGCCCCCGTGTCGATATCTCAAACTCGGTCTGCGGCATGCGCGCCTCCTTAGGTTTTGCGCCAGCCTGTGGCGAGATATGCGGTCACGCTCAATCGTCCGAGCTGGTTGCCAAATCTCGGCAACTTCGCCGCGCCTGCCCAACCGATGTGGCGGCACCGACGTCGGGCCCCCAAGATCCTGCCCTGCCGGTTGCGCCAGACACCTCCGACGGGGGTTTCAGCGAAAACTGTGCGGCATCCGGGGTGTTTGCGGTCACCCCCGGCCCAGCCCCACCGACGACATACACAAGCGCTGTGTCTGGCGCATCCAAGGCGCGGCGAGCGTAGTGCCCTGCGCCACACCAAAAGTCAGACGCACGCCCAGCAGGCCGTGCCAGCACCTCAAACACATCGGCATTGACCGGGTTCACCCGAACGCCGTTGCTGGTCACGAAAACACTGCCTGCCCCCTCACAAGCCATCAGCACAAAGGGCACCAAAACCATCGTGTAGCGCATGCGAAATCTCCACATCTGTGTCTGTTTCCGTTCAGTCAGATCAACGTGGCCTGATCACCATCACCACTGGGCACCGCCACGTCTTTTAGAAAGGGAAGTCAAATTCATCACGGCCACAGCGCCCTCGGGCATCTGCCACAAACATGGATTGCCCCAAACGTGGCCCCCATCTTGTGTCACGCTCCGTTGCCCCCGTCACCTGAGACGGTGGCTTCAGCGAGAACTGTGCACCGTTGGGCGACTCCATCGTCACCGCAGCACCAGCCCCACCAACGACATACACATTTGCCCCCGGAGACGCACCAAGAGCCCGATGTGCATATTCCCCCGCCCCGCACCAGAACTGGTTGTTTTCATTTCTGGGGCGGGCAACCACCTCAAACACATCCGCATTCACAGGATTGACCCGTGTTCCTCCTGCGGTCACAAAGCCTCCGTCACCGAGATCTGTGCACGCCGCGAGGCCAAGACACAGAATGGAAAGGCGTTTGATCATATAGATATCCCTTTATTTTTTCAGAACTTTACCGCGAACCTATTCAATTTCCAACACGATCCGCTGGACCGCTGCGCTTCTGGCGCACAATCCTGCGTTTGCATTGTCTAAGACAGCAAACGTCCGCCGATATAGTTCAGATTAACCCGCGAAGAAGTCAGTGCGGCGCATACAACGGTATCTGGCATCGCCAACAAATTCATCTTCGCCCAGATCTGGCCCCCACGTGCCCTCTCTGCCGCTGGCACCGCTGGCTTGGCCTGGTGGCAACAGCGAAAACTGCATCGCATTGGGTGAATCGACAACGGTACCCCGGCCAGCTTCGCCGACCACATAGACCCGCGCATTGTTGGGGGCGCCAAGCACACGGCTTGCGTATTCGCCGGCACCACACCAAAATTGATTGATTTCGTTGTTTGGACGCGCTGTGACTTCAAACACATCCGCGCTCACCGGGTAAACACGCGCGCCATTTGCTGTCGCGAAGGCACCGTCACCGGGTGCAGTTTCACATGCCGCCAAAGCGGCAACCATCACTAAAGAAAAACGTTTCATTTCAATCTCTGAAAGCAACGCCCACTCACAATAGCAGGCCAGATCAGAGTAGCGCGGCAAGAGGGAAGTGAAAAGACCGCCGGAAAGCTCCGACGGTCACATCCCCGTAGTGCAACGGAATTGACACGTGATGCCATGCGGCATCTTCAAGTCAGAATGATCTTAAAACAGGTGATCGCCCATCTGGTCGATCATCTGCTTGGCCTTATTGACGGACGCCTCTTTGGCCTCTTTCTCATCGCGCAAAACATCCGCTCGAATGAGCGTATGTGTCTTGTCTTCGCCGTTCACCGTCTTCTCGATACGCGCAGAAATTCTGAACTGCCCGCCCTCAGAGATCGGCATCGGGGTGATTAGAAAGCCTTTGTATTCTGTGTGTTCGGGCGCAGCGGGCGGTTGGTCCGCCTTTGCCGCGCCGCCAAACAGTTTCTTCAGCAACGACACGGTTACTGATCCAGGAAGGAGCGCAGTTTGCGCGAGCGGCTTGGGTGCTTCAGCTTGCGCAGCGCTTTCGCCTCAATCTGACGGATACGCTCACGAGTCACGCTGAACTGCTGACCCACCTCTTCCAGCGTGTGGTCGGTGTTCATGCCAATGCCAAAGCGCATCCGCAGAACACGCTCCTCACGTGGGGTGAGGCTTGCCAGGACGCGAGTGGTGGTTTCCTTGAGGTTTTCCTGAATGGCGCTGTCGAGCGGCAGCACAGCATTCTTATCCTCAATGAAGTCACCCAGCTGGCTGTCTTCCTCATCCCCGATCGGGGTTTCCAGAGATATCGGCTCCTTGGCGATCTTCATCACCTTGCGCACTTTCTCAAGCGGCATCTGCAGCTTCTCGGCCAGCTCTTCCGGGGTTGGCTCGCGGCCAATCTCGTGCAGCATCTGACGGGAGGTCCGCACCAGTTTGTTGATCGTTTCGATCATATGCACCGGAATACGGATGGTGCGCGCCTGATCCGCAATGGAGCGGGTGATCGCCTGACGGATCCACCAGGTTGCATAGGTGGAGAACTTATAGCCGCGGCGGTATTCAAACTTGTCCACCGCCTTCATCAGGCCAATGTTGCCTTCCTGAATAAGATCAAGGAACTGCAGGCCACGATTGGTGTATTTCTTGGCAATTGAGATCACCAGACGCAGGTTGGCCTCGACCATTTCTTTCTTGGCCTGACGCGCCTCTTTCTCACCTTTTTGCACCTGCTGAACGATGCGACGGAATTCGGAGATATCCAAACCAACATACTGACCCACCTGGGCCATGTCGTTGCGCAGCTCCATCACTTTGTCAGAGGAGCGCTCCATGAACATCTGCCAGCCTCGGCCGGACTTTTCGGACATATCCTCAAGCCACGTCGGATCGAGCTCGCGGCCACGGTAAGCATCGATGAATTCACGGCGGTTGATGCGCGCCTGATCCGCCAGCTTCACCATGGAGCTGTCGATCTGCATCACACGGCGGTTGATGCCGTAAAGCTGGTCAATCAGCGCTTCAATACGGTTGTTGTGCAGGTGAAGTTCGTTCACCAGCAGCACGATTTCTGCACGCAGTTTCTGATAAGTGCTCTCATCTGCATCGGAGAAAGAGCCGTCTTCGTTCAGCGTCGCAGAGATACGCGCGTCTTGCATGTCGCTGAGCTGCGCAAAGTCACGGGCAATGATGTCCAACGTTTCAAGAACGCGAGGCTTCAGGGCCGCTTCCATCGCCGCAAGCGACATGTTGGCCTGTTCGTCCTCGTCATCATCATCGTCTTTGGCAATCGGATTGCCGTCCGCATCCAGCTCCTGCTCCGCTTCCTGTTTAGGTGCGGTGGTCACATTGGCGGCTTCGGCTACAGGTGCCTCTTCCTCTTCGTCATCATCGCCCATCTGGTTGCCGAATGTGGTCTCCAGGTCGATCACATCACGCAGAAGAATGTCTTCGGACAGAAGTTCGTCACGCCAAATGGTGATCGCCTGGAATGTCAGTGGGCTTTCACACAGCCCGGCAATCATTGTGTTGCGGCCAGCCTCGATACGCTTGGCAATCGCAATCTCGCCTTCGCGGCTGAGAAGCTCAACAGAGCCCATCTCGCGCAGATACATGCGCACCGGATCGTCGGTGCGGTCGAGCTTTTCGTTACCGCCACCCGCGAGCGCAACTCCACGGTTGGCCGAAGAGGTGTCCACAACAGCGGTGGACTTCGCCTCTTCTTCTTCGGCTTCTTCATCCTCAATGATGTTGATGCCCATCTCAGACAACATCGACATCACGTCTTCGATCTGCTCAGAGCTCACCTGATCAGGCGGCAGAACTTGGTTCAGCTGATCGTAGGTGATGTAGCCCTTCTCGCGGGCCTCGGCGATCATCTTCTTGACGGCGGCCTGGCTCATATCGAGCGAGATTTCGGCGTCCTGATCGGCGGGCTTCTGGTCGTCGGTGTCTTTGGCGGCCATTAAGTGCTCCTGCAAGTTCGGGCTGAAGGTGATTCGCTAGCGTCGAATCAATCCTTACACGGGGTGATTCGCAACCCCACAAAGCCCGTTTTCTTCATCTGTTGCTCACAAGGGCGCTTTGACCGCTTTTCCGGCGCTCATTATCCGCGCCGTGGTGGTCGCCCGCCCCGTGAAAAATCTATGTTTTCGGCAAGCGCATCAAGCGCTGCGCGTTCCTCTTTGTCGATCGGCGCACCATTGGACCCAACCGCAAAATCGCCGCCTTCTTCGTCTTGGCTAGAGAGTTTGGCCTTGTTGCTGTCCTCTGCGGCCTGTCCCAATCGCCACGTTACCGTTTCATCATTCAAAGAATGCGCTTCTTCTTCCGCCTCTGCGATCTCTTGGCGTAGGCCACGTTCTGCCTTCAGCTTATTGAGCTCTTCTCTCAGCGTTTTTCGCGCAAGCGCGGTGTCGCCCGCCCGAAGAACCGCAGGGGTAATCGCCACATGGGGTTGGCGCAGCAGGTTTTCAACCGCTTCATGGCCAAGATACCCCTCTATGTTGGCGCGCGGGTCCGGGCTGTTGGCAAACCGCAAAAGCGCATCCCGCATCAAGGCGTTGTCCTGGTCCAAGCAATCCATGCTTTCAATTTCATACTCAAAGTCATCCAGAATCTCTGGTGTCTTGAGGGCCACCGCCAGAACAACCGCTTCGCGCACGCGTTGCTCAACAGCGCCTTCGCTGGCGGCCAACATCGAGACTTTGGTCCGCGCTTGCACCGGGGGCTGCACATTCCAGCGCCCGCGCTGGAAACCACCGCGCTTGCCGCCAGCGCCCCGCTGTGGGCGGAAGAGCTGGAACCGCAGCTCTTTGATGGCATCACCATAATGACTGCGGATCGACGGATCTTGAATCAGTTTGATTTTGGCGCGCAATGTCTTGTCCAGCGCCGCTTTCCGCTCAGGGCTGTCAAAAATCTTTCCCTCAATCTCCCGCTGCCACAGCAGATTGACCATCGGCATCGCCCCATCCAGCACCTTCTGAACTGCGCTAGACCCTTTGGCGCGGATCAGATCATCGGGGTCCTGCCCTTCCGGCATGATCGCAAAACGTAGGCTTTTGCCGGCTTCCAGCAAAGGCAGCGCCAGATCGACCACCCGCATCGCCGCCCGCAGGCCCGCCTTATCGCCATCAAGCGCAATGATCGGCTCATCAGAGATGCGCCACAAAAGCTGCAACTGGTTTTCCGTGACCGCCGTACCCAGCGGCGCGACAGAGGCCCCAAATCCCGCTTCACTCAGCGCGATCACATCCATATAGCCCTCAGCCACAATCAGCGCCTGACCTTTGCCAGCTGCCTCGCGCGCGGGCCCGTGATTGTAGAGGCTGCGCCCCTTGTCAAAAAGCTCAGTCTCTGGTGAGTTCAGATACTTCGCGTTGTCATTGGGATCCATGGCGCGACCACCAAAAGCAATACATTTGCCCCGAGCATCGCGAATAGGAAACATGATCCGGTTGCGGAACGTATCATAGGGCTTGCCGCCTTTGGCAGAAGGCTTCGCAAGTCCTGCCGCAAGGATCAGATCAGGCGCAACGCCCTTACCTGTCAGATGATCCCAAAGCCCCTGCCAGCCCTCCGGCGCAAAGCCGATGCCAAACCGATCCCTTGCGTCTTGCGACAGCCCGCGCCCATCCAGATAGGCCCGCGCAGCGCTCCCAGCCCCAGCATTCAGCATCAGGCGAAAGTGCTGCGTAGCCATTTCCATGACCTCTGCCAACAGCGTGCGCCGATCTGCCTTTTGCTGCGCTTGTGGATCGCGTTTCGGCATTTGCATCCCGGCCTCTTCGGCCAGGATCTCCACCGCCTCCATGAAGCTCACGTTTTCTGTTTCGGTGACAAACTTCAGGGCATCGCCTTTGGCGTGACAGCCAAAGCAATAATAATACCCCTTACGGTCATCCACATGAAAAGACGCGGTTTTTTCATGATGAAATGGGCATGGCGCCCACATGTCGCCTTTGCCCTGATTGGATTTGCGCTGATCCCACATGACCTTGCGCCCAACCACCTGTGTGATGGAGGTACGGCTGCGAAGCTCATCAAGGAATCCGGGTGGCAAAGACATGGGTCAGATCACATCACACAGAAGGTCAGTTGGAAACGGACTTCTGCATTTCTTGAATCTTGTCCCAATTGTCCAGACACTGCTGCGTAATCTGTGCGCCCAAATCGACGTTTTTCAGATCTTTGCGCTTGGCGGCATAAACAATGGGGGCAAATTGCTGAATGGCAACCTTGTAGCTGTCTGGCCATCCCGGATTGTTCTCCAGAAGGTGCGCCTCGAGCTTGCTCTCACGCACACGATCCAAACGCGCTTCCTGAATGGCGCTCATCACCGTGCCCTGCTGACTGCAGACTTCTTCTCTGTTGTCTGCTGCCTGAGCCAATGTACCCATCAAAGCAAAAGCCAAAACATAACGGATCATCCGCACTCTCCTGAATCACTTCTAATCCAGAGAGATTACCGCCGCGCCGCCAAGCTTTCCATCGCTGTTGTGATGTCATGCACCAGCGTTTTTGCCCTGTGATGGAAACAAACGGGTTTGAGTGGGCCGCAGCTCACCAACAAGAACGCTTTAGGAAGGCGTCGCTGCTTTACGCTCCTCTTTGCTTAACACGCGCGGCACAACAATAGGTTTGCCAGACGTGTCAAACAGGGGTGTTTGCTTCACCTGCCCGCGCATCAATGCGCCGAAATGGCGCGCAAGCACCTGAAAACCCGCGCGATTGAAGCCATATTCACGCAGCCGCTCAGAGCCGATGGGGGCCTCTTGCGTGCGCACAACGGCAATCACCTTACCGATGGCTTTGTCCACAGCTTCGCCCTGCAACGCAGGCACCCAAATGCCAACAAACGCGAGCTTTGTATGTGGCAGACAATTGAACAGCGGCGTGTCACAGCATCCCGCATACCAGCGCATCAACCCTTTGGGTGACAACCGCAGGCACGCCAGATGCTCTTGCCCATTGGTGATCTGCAGATGCGCAGGGGTGGTTTGAAAAATGTCGCTGCCGCCACGCGGCAACAACTGTTCTTCAGCGCCCAGAACACGGGCGGCGGTCTGACAGTCGGTACAATGACACTGCACATGTGAGCCCATTGCTGGGCTCACATCTTTGAGTACGGCACCAAACTGCCCGCAACGGCACCCGATCTGAAGGTCTACAGGCGCCGCCATTGGCTTACAGGCCTTTCGCGCGGTAGCTTGCCGCGACCTTTTCGATCGACACCAGATAGGCAGCTGTGCGCAGGTCTTCGACGTCGTCGCGCGAATGCCACACGTCACGCATCGACTGATAGGCAATCCGCATCGTGTCATCGAGCCCGGAGCGTACCAGCTCCAGCTCGCCCGCGCCCCGCAGATACTTCTGCTTGAAGCCGTCGGTGAGCTTGTACTGGCCACCCAGCGCGGCGCTGATCTGTTCCAGCTCATCCACCACCAGCTGGTGGCGCGCCTCTTCCTGACGACGCTGCATCCGGCCAAAGCGGATGTGGCTCAGGTTTTTGACCCATTCAAAGTAGGACACGGTCACACCGCCAGCGTTGGCATACATGTCCGGAATGATCACAGTGCCTTTCTTGCGCAGGATGTTATCCGCACCCGCAGTGATCGGGCCGTTTGCGGCCTCGATGATCAAAGGTGCTTTGATATTGTCTGCGTTGCCAAGGTTGATCACCCCTTCCAGTGCCGCTGGGATCAGGATGTCGCAATCCTCTTCCAGAATGGCCGCCCCGTTTTCGGTGTAAGTCGCATCCGGGAAACCAGACACGCCGCCATTTTTGGCCAGCCACTGCTGCACAGCATCCACATCAATGCCATCCGGGCTGAACAGCGCACCGTCCCGCTCAATGACACCAATGATCTTGCAACCATCTTCCTCGCTCAGGAACTTCGCAGCGTGGTAGCCCACATTGCCCAGCCCCTGAACAATCACACGCTTGCCATCCAGAGAGCCTGACAGGCCCGCTTTCTGAATGTCCAGCGGTTCACGGAAAAACTCCTGCAAGGCGTACTGCACGCCACGACCTGTTGCCTCAACGCGGCCAGCGATGCCGCCCGCATTCAACGGCTTGCCCGTCACACAGGCGCGCGCATTGATATCTGTGGTGTTCATCCGCGCATATTGATCCGCCATCCAGGCCATCTCGCGCTCACCAGTGCCCATATCCGGCGCTGGCACGTTCTGTGACGGGTGGATCAGATCTCGCTTGGCCAGCTCATACGCGAAACGGCGTGTAATCCGCTCCAACTCATGCTCATCATACTGACGCGGATCAATCCGCAAGCCACCCTTAGAGCCCCCAAATGGCGCTTCGACCAACGCACATTTATAGGTCATCAGCGCAGCAAGCGCCTCAACCTCATCTTGGTTCACACCCATCGCAAAGCGGATGCCGCCCTTGACCGGCTCCATATGCTCGCTGTGCACAGAGCGATAGCCCGTGAAGGTTTTGATCTCGCCGCGCAGGCGCACACCAAAACGCACAGTATATGTGGCGTTACAAACTCGAATTTTCTCTTCCAGCCCCGGTGGGAGATCCATCAGAGCGACCGCTCTGTTGAACATCAGATCGACACTTTCCCGAAAACTCGGCTCTTTTATCGTGCTCATCTCTTACCCTCCGACAAGCGAATTGTTGCGACTCACTGTCACATCGACCGAACTAACGTAGAGTTAGGCCAATTAACGGATGATGACGATAGGTGAAACACAGCAACTGTTTGTGAGATTTTCGTTTTCGGTATGGAAACAGAACCTCACGAAATCAGATGACTGTCGACAAGACTTTGCAAACGAACGGAAAAATGGGCCCAAGCGCCGCATGAATCGCCTCGTTCTGCCCCATTTGCGCCGCAATCCAACGAAATAAATCCTGTGGCGCAAACCGTTTCTGCGGTGGGAAAGACTTCGCGCGTCCAGACGAGGTGAGTAACATGAACGAATTTCTAGTCCGCCCAAGGCGTACCTTAAAACCCCGCCAATCAAAGGCGCATCTGGGGCTGATTTCCCGCTTCCGCAAAGAAGAAGACGGTGTGATGGTCGCCTTTGCAGTGATCCTGGTCATTATGATGATTGCGATCGGGGGCATTGGCGCTGACATGATGAAAGCCGAGATGGAGCGCACCCGCCTGCAACATACGCTGGACAGGGCCGTTCTGGCCGCTGCCGACCTCGATCAGGAGCGCACACCAACTGCGGTGGTCGAGGACTATTTCCAAAAGTCCGGCGTGGATGTGGACACCGTCACCACAGACTCCGAAACCATCCCGATTTTTGAGGGAGGTCCCCCGATTTATAGACGCGTTAGCGCCGTGGCTGACGCTCAATCCACATTCCGTGCCAGCGAAACCGCAGCGCGTTTCCGCCACGCATGGCGCGGCGACATCGAAGACCGCGAACTTGTAGAGAAAGTCAACATTCGTGCGGCAGGCACGGCGATCGAAAGCATCGGCAATGTCGAAATTTCGCTTGTGCTCGATGTCTCTGGCTCAATGAACAGCAACAGCCGCCTGTCCAATCTGAAGATTGCGGCACGCGAGTTCATTGACACCATGGACGACAATACAATTGACGGAACTTTGTCCGTTTCTGTTGTGCCTTACGCAACCCAAGTTGCCGTTCCGGACAATCTGTTTGGTCAGCTGACCACCACCGGTGAAAATGCCTACTCAAACTGCATCAACTTCAGGGGTTCTGATTTTTCGAACACCCAGATCTCGACCCACTCGCCTTACCAGCGCACGATGCATTTTGACCCTTGGTATCGGTACGACAATCGCGACAGCTCTCCCTCACCCGTCAACCAGATGCCCGTGTGCGAATTTGACAGCCGCCGCGAAGCGATGGTGATGGAAAGCGACCGCAGCACGCTGAAGAACTACATCAACAACCTGACAGCGCGCGGAAACACATCCATCGATGTGGGCATGAAATGGGGAACCGCTCTGGTTGATCCCACATTTGAACCCATCGCGGCCAATCTGATCAAAAGCGGCGACGTTTCCTCTGATTTCGCAGACCGCCCCTACGCTTACGGCACCAACGACTCTATGAAAGTTGTTGTCTTGATGACGGACGGCCAAAACACAAGCCAATACTACATCCGTGATGATTTCCGCTCTGGCGAGTCCAACGTTTGGTATAACGAACAACAGGACTTCTATTCCATCTACGTTGGCCAAGACGAATACGACCAGGACTACGACGGCAATACCAGTGAGCCGCTGTACTACTGGCCGTCCACCTCACAGTGGAAGAACTGGGCCTATGGTGAAGGCGTTTATGAAACAACGGAAAGCAGCTGGGAGTGTAAGTCCTATCGCCGCAACGGATCTTGCAAACGCTACCGGAAAGTCACCAAAACGGTCACAGTTGACGAGCCCGGCTCAGCAGAAGTCATCACCTATCCAAATCTGTGGGCCTATACCACCAGCTCCTGGATTGCCGATTATCTGTACCGCCCCTTCATGGGCTACGACGCGGCTTACAACGACTGGCACTATGGCGTACGCAGCTCCTTCCAGAGAACTGAAAAAGACGCCCGCACGCGTCAGATCTGTCAGGCAGCAAAAGATGCAGGTGTCATCGTATTCACCATCGGTTTTGAAGCTCCCTACTCCGGACAGACGGTCCTGAAGGACTGCGCCAGCTCCGACAGCCACTACTTTGATGTGGATGGGCTCGAAATCCGCAACGCCTTTGCCACCATTGCAACGTCCATCCGCCAACTGAGGTTGACCCAATGATCCGTAAATTTGCAAAACTCCCCCGCGTTTTCAGACGCGACGAAGAAGGCACAGTTACGGTTGAATTCGTCATCATGGTGCCCTTCTTCCTCGGGCTGTTCCTCTCCTCAGTGGAACTTGGCTTGATGTCGCTGCGCTATTCCTATCTGGAGCGTTCGCTGGATCTGGCGGTGCGAGACATTCGCCTGACCACCGGGTTCACACCGAACCACGATGAATTGGTGACCAAAATTTGCGACAAGGCGGCCGTAATTCCAAACTGCGAAGACAACTTGCTGCTGGAAATGGTGACACGGGATCCCCGCAACTACGTGGAACTTGGGGACAACACCCTCTGCACGAACCGGCTAAACGACGCTCAGCCCGTCACCCGGTTTGAAGATGGCTCAGAAAACGATCTGATGATCTTGCGCGCCTGCGCCAAGGTCACTCCCATCTTTCCAACATCTGCTTTTGGTGCCGGTCTCGCCAAGGACACCTCTGGTGACTATGCCATTGTCGTGATGAACGCCTTTGTTCAGGAGCCTCGTTAAACCATGCTTATTCAACCTTTCAAAAGCATCATCCGCCGGTTTCGCAACGACACGCGTGGCTCGGTTTCCGTAGAAGCTGCAATTATGTTCCCCGGCCTGTTTTTTGCTCTGATAGCGACAGCGATTATGTTTGACGTCTATCGCGCACGCTCCACGACAGAAAAAGCAGCCTTCGCAATTTCCGATATGCTCGCACGGGAAACCGCAGCGGTGGATCAGGATTACATCGATGGCATGCACAAACTGTTTGGAGAGATTTCAACGCTGCGCAGCGAGCATGATCTTGTCGTAAGCTTGGTGTCCTGGGATCTGAACACAAACGACTACCGACTGGAATGGTCGCACGCGGCAGGCGGTATTTCTGGCCATACCTCCGCCAGCCTTCCTGACCTCGCAGACAAACTGCCAACATTGGTGCCTGGCGAAAGCCTGATCGTTGTGCAGTCACTCAGCGTTTATGATCCGCCTGTGAAAATTCTGAAAAGTTGGTGGGGCGACTGGGGCCAGCACCAATGGACGGGCCTGAACATGAACACCTTTGTATTCACGCGGCCACGCTTTGTGTCCACGCTGGCATGGGCCGATACCTAGGGCCCCGCATATCAAAACTAAAAGCGGCTCAGAACTCTGAGCCGCTTTTTTCTACGAGAAGCGCTTCAATGAATTGCGCCATTGCCTTCGCCTCTGATCCGGGTGTCACACCGCCAATGCCAACCCGACGGCCAACAGCCCACCAAAGGCCGGGCTGCCACCTACGCGCGCGAGGTTTGTGCAAAACAACCGTGAACCCATTGGAAGGTTTCAGATCAAACATGCCCCGTTTGATCGCGGCGATGTTTTCAATCGCCGCAATTTCTTCGCCCGCGTCGGTTGCAATACCCGCCCGCGTCAGCTGTACCGTGCTTTCCGTGGCCCGCCGGGTGCGTTCTGCCAGCCAGAGCGCACCCGCGCCGATCACGAACAAAAACACCTGCCAAAGAGGCGCCGGACTCGTCGCAAGCGCAAGATAGATCAGCAAGCCGCCAAGCAACGCCAATGTCCCAATGCCAAACACCCGACGTGGGCCAGATGCCCGTATGGTTGCCAGCACCTCTTGCGCGCCTGCTTCAGAAGTCATCTTATCAGTCATCCTTTTCGCGGCCCCTTAGAACGGCATTGGGTGTGCACGGTTCGCAGCGTTGATCTCTGCCAACACTTCGTTGCTCAACTTGACCTCAGCCCCCTGCAGCAAATGCTCCAGCTGGCTCACTGTCGTGGCACCGAAAATAGACGAACACATAAATGGGCGCTGCACCGTGAAGGCCATTGCCATATGCACCGGATCCAGCCCGTTTTTGCTGGCAATATCCAGATAAGCCTGCACCGCATCGAACACACCGGGGCTGACCCGCCCGCCCAAGTCCCCATTGATCGCTTTACGCGAGCCGTCAGGGGTTTGCCCGTTCTGATACTTCCCGGTCAGCAACCCTGTCGCGAGAGGCGAAAAGGCCAGCAGACCCACTTCTTCGTTCAGGCAAAGCTCTGCCAGATCCGTATCAAACATGCGGCACAGCAGAGAGTATTCGTTCTGGATCGAGGCCACACGCGGCAACCCCTTCTCCTCGGAGAGCCGCAGCCATTGCGCCGTGCCCCAGGCGCTTTCGTTTGACAGACCAAAGGCGCCAATGGTGCCGCGATCCACCTCCCCCTGCAGCGCCTCAAGCACCTCTTCCATGTTGGCGAGCGTCTCAGCCTTGTTCTGCGAAGAAGGGTCATACTCCCAGTTTTGCCGGAACATATAGGAGCCACGGTTTGGCCAGTGCAGCTGATACAGATCGATATGCTCAGTCTGAAGACGCTTCAGAGACCCCTCAACAGCGTCCCGCACGGTGCTGGCGGTGATTGGCGCACCACCGCGAATATGCTGTACCCCCGCACCGCTGTGTTTGGTTGCCAAAACCCATTCATTGCGCCTGCCTGTCTTGGCAAACCAACTGCCAAGATAGGCTTCCGTGCGCCCCTGCGTTTCTGCAGTGATGGGGTTGACCGGGTACATTTCAGCCGCGTCAATAAAATTGATGCCATGATCCAGCGCCATGTCCATCTGCGCATGTGCATCAGCTTCGCTTGTTTGGGTGCCAAAAGTCATGGTGCCCAGGCAGTATTCGGAAACAGAGCGGCCCGTCCGGCCAAGCGGGTTCATTTTCATGGGAGAGTCCTGTAGGAAATCGCGTTGGCGTGACATTAAGCTTTGTCACACGGGTTGCAAGTGCCGCAGCCAGATGCCGCAGCATGCCCCTCTCACAGAGAACAACATTTCCCCAAAAGACGACCCCAGCTTAAAATGCTAGGCAACCGCACTTTGCGCAGTGTTGCGGAATTTTGGCGTTCCCTCGCGGTTCATCTGCTCCAAAATGGCAGGGATAAGCGACTTTTTGTTCACCGGCTTTGAAATATGGGCATCGCACCCTGCGTCTTCGGCCTGTTTGACATGCTCTCGCATCGCGTTGGCAGACAGCATCAAAATCGGCAGGCGCGCCTTCCGGGTCTGACGTTCACGGATCCGTATTTCCCGCGTCGCTTCCAAACCATTCATTTCCGGCATCATCATATCCATCAGCACCAGATCAGGCTTCCAAGAGTGACACAAATCAATCGCTTCCTTGCCATTATTGGCAAAAGCCGTCTCACACCCGGTTCCTTTCAGAAGCAGCGCTACAATTTTCTGGTTGGCTTTGATGTCTTCGGCAATCAGGACCTTTCGCCCTTTCAGGCTGCCCACAAAACTGAGTGGCGGTTGCGTTGAATTGGCCGTCGCGGATACCGCGGCCTGCGCCTTGCGTAACGGCAAATCCAGATGGAAGGTGCTGCCCTGACCGGGTGCAGACACAACAGACAGACGCCCGCCCATCTGGCGGGCCAAAGACGAACTGATCGCGAGCCCCAACCCAGTACCGGCATAGCCTTCGGCACTGCTGCGCCCTTTTTGGTCAAACCGGTCAAATTCGTCGGTCTGCGTGGCTTTTGGAAAGCCAACGCCCGTGTCAACAAACGTGATCCGCAACGCGGCTGTATCACATTCCTCAACACAGCTCATCCGCGTCGTAATAGATCCTGCGGCGGTAAATTTCACAGCGTTGGACGCAAGATTTGAAACAATCTGGCGCACCCGCATGTCATCCCCCATCACGAGTAGCGACGCTGCAGGTTCAATTTCAACGTGGTACTCCACGCCTTTGGCCTTGGCCCCTTCTACATGGGGAGCCACCGCCTGCTTCAGCATCTCGGAGGGAGAGAACGGCTGGTATTCAAGCTCACTCTTACCTGCATCAATCTTGGAAAAATCAAGCACATCAGACATTTGGCGCTCAAGCACCTTACCGCTGTCAAAAATCATCTGAATGAGATTTTTGTCTTCCGCAGAAAGGCTCGACTTATCCAGCAAAGCGTCAGCAACGCCCACAATAGCGTTCAGCGGCGTGCGAATTTCGTGGCTCATGTTTGCCAAAAACGCTGATTTGGAGAGGCTCGCTTCTTCGGCAGCACGCTTCGCTTCCTTCAGCGCGTCCACACGTTCAACTTCGCCCGTCAGGTCGTGACCTGACGCAAAAATCAAGGTTCCAAATGTGCGCGTCCGCCATTCAGTGTGGCGCACCTGCCCATCGGCATCGATCAAGCGAAACCTGACCGGTTTCGAATGTGTCACCACTTCGTCGGGTCGCCAAGCATTCGAAAACGCCTCATGGTCATCAGCCACAATAAAATCGCGGGCGTCGCGCCCAACCAGATCTTGCTCTGAGTAGTGCAGCATCGCGCAACAGGCACCGTTGACTTGCTGCAGGCGTCCGAACTTATCAAAAATGCAGTGCGGCGCCATCGACATGTCAAAGAAGTTGGTGACAAGCTTGGAGGCCTCTACCCGTTCAGTCACATCAAACCGAATGGAAAGATATTTCTCAACGCGACCACGCATATCCAGGATGGGGTAGATCATCGTATCCACCCAATAGAGCCGGCCATCTTTACGGCGGTTGCAGATCTCACCCCGCCAGATTTGACCGCGGCCAATGGTCCGCCAAAGATCGGCAAAAAATTCTTTAGCGTGTTCGCCAGAATTCAAAATGTTATGGTCTGCACCGATGAGTTCGGCTTCCGAATAGCCAGAAATATCAAGCAGTTTCTGGTTCACGCTGGTAATCTTGCCATGCAGATCAGCGGTGGTCACAATCGCCGCCTCGTTCAAGGCAAGCGACGCATGCTGCAAATCGGAAACGCTCTCCTCACTTTGTGAAGAGATCGCACGCGTGTTTTTGTCTACGTGCCAGTCTTTGGAAATATCCCGAAAAGAGCCGGCAAGAGCGACGATCTTATCGCCCGCATACACAGGCGCACCAACGGCTTGCACCCAAAGCCGCCGTTTTTTGGCGGTTTGAATTTGCAGCTCTTCGTTCCACGCGACTCCTTCGGTCATAGCCAAGTCTACGGCTTGCAATATACGCTCCCGATACTCAGGAACGTAGCAATCGATCGCTGTGTTCAAATGTGGCTGATAGTCCGGTTCAACCTCATGAATTTCTTTGGTCTTTTCACTCCACCAAAGTTCGCTCGACTGGAGGTCCAGACACCAGTATCCCACGCCAGTCGCCTGCTCCATTGCCTGCATCTGCACCTTTTGCATCTGCACCAGAACAGCCGTGTCGCCGCCTTGTTTTGCACAAAAATCTTCCATGGGATGTCTCTACCGCTCAGTCTTTTTTGCTCAGCCGAATTGGTGAGGCGGCGACTTAACGCAACCCACGGAGTAAGTAAACAAATTCCTGACATTTTTATGTAGCTTTGAAAAAACCAGGCGCCGTTTCGATGTCGCCTTGCACGCGGTCAAATTCACCGGCCCAAAGGCGCAACACCTTAGAAGATACGCGCCCCACAAAATAAGCACTTCATAGGTGGCCCTACGCTCTAAATCGCTGCGTGAGATCCACGTTCAGCAAAGACAAAACCCAAAAAATTCAATAGTATCTGAGCTGCCAAAATCGCGGTCGAGCCGCTCTGGTCATAGTCCGGCGCAACCTCCACGAGATCAATGCCCACCACCTCATGGCGTTTGGCAACATGCTGCAACATCTCCAACACATCATAGTACAGAAAACCACCGTGACTTGGCGTGCCGGTGCCCGGCGCAATCGAGGGGCAAAACGCGTCAATATCAATCGTCACATACACCCGTGCCCCCTCAGGTATATGCGCGATGGTGCCCTCTGGCCCAAGCTTGCGGGCCTGACGCACACTCAGGATAGTGCTGCCCATCGCGCGCGCATCGGCATAGCCTTCCTTGGCAGTCGAACTCACATTGCGAATGCCAACCTGCGTCATCCCGGTCACATAAGGCTTTTCCGCCGCCCGGCGCATCGGATTGCCATGCCCAAAGCGCACGCCGTGACGTTCATCCACAAAGTCCAAATGCGCATCAATCTGCAACACATGGATATCGCCCTGATCGTCAAATGCGTTGATGCAGGGAATGTTGATCGAATGATCCCCGCCAATCGTCACCGGCAGCGCGCCGGCTTTCAATGCGGCGCGCACGCCTGCTTCGATGTTCGCGTGGCTCTGGGCCGTATCGGTGTGCACGATATCTGCGTCCCCCATATCCACAATGCGCACGCTGGCGGGCAGATAGGTCTCATCATCTTCATGGTCATAAGCCCCCGCATGACCAAAGCTGAACAATGTCGAGGCCTCCCGCACCGCGCGCGGGCCAAAACGCGCGCCGCTGCGCCATTGAGTTCCAAAATCAAACGGCGCGCCCAGCACAGCCACGTCGGCCTCAAGCGCCTCCCAATCAGCCACATAAGGCCGCTTGCCAAAGGTCGAAATCCCCACAAACGGCAAATCCAGCCGCCCGCTGTCATAGCCATGTCCTGCCATGTCACGCTCCCCATCCATTTTTTGAGAGCGTGGCGACTTTTCTCATCCGCGTAAAGAAAAAGGGGCACAGCCATGCTGCACCCCTTTTAGAAATCCTAAGGTTTAGGCGTCAGGCCGCGTCGGTCTTGACCCACTCCCAAGGGCGCGTGAAGTCGCCAAGCACCTTGCCGATCTCTTCGTCACTGACGTCACCGGTGCGTTTCACCTGTGCCACAAGCCCACGCTTTTTGTCGTCGAGCACATGATCGATCTGCGCGGCCACACCGGCTTTGGTCAGTGCCGCATCATAGATCCGCGTGATCGCAGCCTTGCGCAGATCAGGCTTGAAGATTTTGCCCACCGCCGTCTTGGGCAGTTCTGGCATGATCTCTACATATTTTGGATGCGCAGCGCGCTCATGCACATGCACCTTGGCATGCTCCATCAACGCATCTTTGGACACGCTCGCCCCATCCACCAGTTCCACATAGACGCAAGGCACCTCGCCTGCGTGCGCGTCCGGCTGACCAATCGCCCCGGCGAACGCCACATCGTGGTGCGCCAGCAGCGCCTCCTCGATCTCTGCCGGATCGATGTTGTGACCACCGCGAATGATCAAATCCTTGGCCCGCCCCGTGATCCAGAGATAGCCATCCTCATCAATCCGACCCAGGTCCCCCGTGCGCAGATATTTTTCGTGGTGATAGAGATCCGCGTTCTTGTCCGCTTCGGTATAGGTGTTGCCTGCAAAAACCCCAGGGTTGGAGATACAGATCTCTCCGACCTCATCATTTGCACAGTCCACCGGCCCCTCAGCCGTGTTTTTGATGATCCGCACATCGGTGTAGGGCAAAGGCACGCCAACTGAGCCGACCTTCTTGTCACCGGTGGGTGGGTTACAGGACACAAGACAGGTGGCTTCGGTCAGGCCATATCCTTCCACAATGTCCACGCCACAGGTGCTCTCAAAACGTTTGAACAGCTCCATCGGCATGGGCGCAGATCCTGAAAACGCGGTCTTTACCGAGGAAATATCGGCGTCCACCGGACGCTGCATCAGCGCAGACACAGCTGTCGGCACCGTGATGATGAAAGAAATCTGCCAGCGTTCAATCAGCTTCCAGAAGTTGTCAAACACCCCATCACCACGGTAGCCCTGCGGCGTCGGGAACACCACATGCGCCCCAGAGCTGATCGCCGCCTGCATGATCACGTGCACAGCAAAGACATGGAACAGCGGCAGCGGACACATGATGTTGTCTTCTTCAGTGAACAACAGACGATCGCCAAGCCAGCCGTTGTAGATCATGCCGGAATACAGATGCTGCGCCACTTTGGGCATGCCCGTGGTGCCACCGGTGTGGAAATAGGCCCCCACGCGATCCACCTTGCTGTCTTCAAAGTCGAGCGTGGTGTTGTGCTTTGCGAGTTCTTTGTTGAAGTCCTTGAAGTCCGCATGATGCGGGCCGCTCACCTTCGGGCGGATCAATGGCACGATCCAGCTCTTGGGTGGGGTCAGATATTTGTTCAGATCAATTTCCAAAACCGTGTGCACGCGCGGCGCATGACGCACAGCTTCGGCCACTTTCTGGGCCACATCCGTCTTGGGGAAGCCCTTGAGTGTGACCACCACCTTCGCGTCCGTTTCGCGCAGGATCGCAGAGATCTGCTCGGGCTCAAGCAGCGGGTTGATCGGGTTCGCAATCCCGGCAACCATACCGCCCAGTAGGGTGATCAGCGTCTCGTTACAGTTCGGCAGCACATAGGCCACGGTGTCTTTCTCGCCCACGCCCAAGTCGCGGAACATATTGGCCGCCTGCGCCGTCTTCGCATGCAGCTCCGCCCATGTGAGGGTTTCCGCCTTGTCTTTGGGCCCAGAAAAAATCTGATAACTCACCGCCGGGCGGTTGGGAAACTTCTGCTTGGTACGGGTCAGCATCTCAAAGATCGTGATCGGCACATCGCGCGCGTCCCACGGCTTCTCTTGTTCGATTGCCTTCAGATCTGCCAAAGACTCAAAGCTCATATTCTCAGTCTCCCCCCTGGTTTGGGCTGTGCCACATGTTCCCCACAGGTGGCGTTCCTTCCTCTCGGTCCACACACAAACACTCAGCACCCACACTGAGGCCAGTCGAACGTAAGGTAAGCCTGCGACAAAACGTTACGTCATAGTCACCCTATGCGAATGACCGAAAAGCGCAACTCCACCTATCGGAGCACCCCCTTCGAACCAACCTCTGCAGGGTAAACCTAAGCTGCGCCAGACGTAAATTGAAGCCTTGCAAGTTTGGCGTACAATCCGCCCTGCGCCACCAGATCGTCATGCCGACCCTGTGCCACGATACGGCCTGCATCCATCACAACAATCCGGTCGGCCTTTTTCACAGTTGCCAGACGGTGCGCCACAATCAGTGTGGTGCGGCTTTGCGCCAACTCATCCACCGCTGCCTGAACAAGGCGCTCACTTTCCGCATCAAGTGCCGAAGTCGCCTCATCCAGCAGCAGCACAGGCGCGTCGCGCAAGATGGCGCGGGCAATTGCGATACGTTGCTTTTGCCCACCAGAGATCATCACACCCCGCTCGCCCAGCTGGCTGTCATAGCCTTCCGGCAATGCTGTGATAAATTCATGCGCCGCAGCGGCCTTGGCAGCGGCTTCAACCTCCGCATCCGTGGCTTCTGGGCGACCAAAACGAATGTTTTCCCGCGCGCTGTTGGCAAAAATCACAGGATCCTGCGGCACCAATGCCATATGCTGTCGGAACGCGTCCCGGTCCATATCGGTCAATGCGATACCGTCCAACGCCACGCGGCCCTCATTGGGGTCATAAAACCTTTGGATCATCTGGATGATCGTGGTTTTTCCTGCCCCGGATGGGCCGACAAATGCCACGGTTTCACCGGGTGCAATGGTCAGGTCGACAGCATCGAGCGCCGATACATTGGGCCGGGACGGATATTGGAAAGACACATTTTCAAAAGAAATCTCTCCACGCACCGGCGATGGCAAGGCGACAGGCGTCTCTGGGTCATGCACCGTGTCGTTGGCAAACAACAGCTCAACCAGCCGTTCGGTTGCCCCGGCCGCGCGTTGCAGCTCACTCCAAATTTCAGAGAGTGCCCCGACGGCACCGGCAACCATGACCGAATAGATCACAAACTGCACAAGCACTCCCACACTCATGCCCCCTGCCCGCACATCGCGCGCGCCCATCCACAGCACTATCACAACCCCTGTGAAGATCAGGAAAATCACAATCATGGTCAGCAACGCACGCGTGTTGATGCGCCGCATCGCGGCCTCAAGTGACAAGTTGGTCACCCGGTCAAAGCTGCTGCGGGATTGCGCCTCATGGGTAAAGGCCTGCACGGTTTGCACAGACAGCAGCGCCTCCGAAGCGTTGCCAGAGCTTTCCGCAATCCAATCCTGATTTTCCCGGCTCAGCTTGCGCAGGCGGCGCCCCAAAACCAAGATGGGCACAATCACCATAGGCACCACCAAAAGCACCATCAGAGTGAGTTTGGTGGACGTGAACAGCATCAACACAAGCCCACCCAAGAACAGCATCATATTGCGCAAGGCAATCGATACCGACGAACCAATCACCGACTGAATGACGGTGGTGTCCGTGGTGATACGGCTCAGCACTTCACCTGTCATGATGGTCTCGTAAAATGCAGGACTCATGCCAATCACGCGCCCAAACACCGCTTTGCGAATGTCGGTCACAACCAGTTCACCGAGCCGCGTCACCAGCAGATAGCGCAGTGCCGTTCCCACAGCGAGCAGCGCTGCAAAGCCCAAAGCCGCGAGGAAGTACTTATCCAGAAGAGCGTCGCTTTCCGTGCCGAAGTTGTCCACCACGCGACGCACCGCCACCGGCAGCATAAGTGACACAGACGCAGTCAATGTCAGCGCACAAAAGGCAAAGAAGGCAAGCACACGGTACGGCCGCACAAATGGCCCCAAACCACGCAGCGCTCCGATGTTTCTGCTCTTCTCGCGATCTTGCTCGCTCTGTGCGCTCTTGGGCTGTCGTGCCATGCTTTGCTCTTACCTTGGCTGTGGTCTTAAGCGTTAGTGACCAAGCCGCGCGTTGGGGTCAAGCGGACAAAAGCGCCACCGACGCAATACAGTCGTGATACCGACGCAATACCGACATCGTTTCAGGGTTTTGCATTGATGTGGGATGACCTTGGAGCGGGTAGCGGGAATCGAACCCGCACCTTAAGCTTGGAAGGCTCTTATGATACCATTTCACCATACCCGCCCGAGGTCCGGTTGATGTATTTCAGCGATTTGGGGAGGTCAAGAGACTTCCCCCCAACAAACTGAAATTATCGCAGATTTTTTCCTAGGCGGGGCGTACATGCGCGGTCGCTTCGATCTCCAGAAGTGCCTCGTCCTCCAAAAGATCGGCCACCACCACCAATGACATGGCTGGAAAATGGCGCCCCATCACAGAGCGATAGGCCGCGCCAATCTCTTTCTGGTGCGCCATGTACTCCGCTTTGCTTTTGACAAACCAAGTCAGCCGCCCAATGTCACTGGGCGTGCCTCCTGCAGCCTCAACAATAGTGCGAATATTGCTCAGAATCTGGGTCATTTGGCCAATGAAATCGTGGCTTTCAAAAACCTTCTGACTGTTCCACCCAATCTGCCCGCCAATGTGCAACGTGCCATCGTCAGACAGCATCCCATTGGCATAGCCCAACGCCGGGGCCCAACCCTCTGGATGTATCTCCTTAAGTGCCATGCTCCCCCCTTAGGTCACGCGTGAACGCGTTTGGTATTTTTCATTTTTCCACAATTGGTTAGACATGACATCTTCAATCACTTTTGCGGCAGAAATGATGTCTTGCTCATCCAGATAAAGTGGCGTGAATCCAAAGCGCATGATGTTGGGGGCACGGAAGTCACCGATCACCCCGTGATCGATCAACGCCTGCATCGCGGGATAGCCATGCTCAAACGCAAAAGACACCTGTGAACCACGCAGTTCCGGGGCCCGCGGGCTCGCCAGCTCCAGTTCAGGACAACGCGCCTCCACTTCTGCAATAAACAGCTCTGACAAACGTATCGACGCGGCCCGAAGATCCGCCATGTCGACCCCTTCCCAAGCCTTCAGCGCTTCCTGCAATACTGCGAGTTGCAGAATGGGCGGCGTGCCCACGCGCATGCGCTCTGTCGCGGCGGCTGGGCGGTAATTCAGCTCCATAGCAAAGGGCGCATCATGCCCCAACCACCCCGACAGCGCCGGATCAATGCCCTCAACAATATCTGGCCTGACATAGATAAATGCCGGTGCCCCGGGGCCACCATTCAAATATTTATAGCTGCAACCTACGGCGAATTCCGCACCACAGGCGGCAATCTCAACCGGCACCGCCCCGGCAGAATGCGCCAGATCCCAAATCATCACCGCCCCAACCTCATGCGCGCGCTTGGTGATTGCTGCCATATCGTGCATTCGCCCAGACCGATAGTCGACCTGTGTGAGCATCACGACAGCCACCTCTTCCGTTATCGCCTCGGCCACCTCTTCAGGTGCAGGGGTGCGCAATTCGTAACCTTGATCCAACGTCCTGATCAGACCTTCCGCCATATAAAGATCGGACGGGAAGTTACCGTTATCGCTCAATATTACCTTTCTGTCAGGCCGCATCTTCAGCGCCGCCGCCAGCGCCTGATAGACTTTGATCGAGAGTGTATCACCGGTAGCGACAGACCCGGCTGGCGCACCGATCAGCCCCGCGATCTGATCCCCGACCACTTGAGGCAACGCCATCCAGCCCGCCGCATTCCACGCGCGAATGAGCTGGGCGCCCCACTCCTCGGTGATGGTCTTCTGCGCGCGTTCGGCAGCCCCTTTGGGCAGCACGCCCAGCGAGTTGCCATCCAAATAGATCACGCCCTCAGGCACATCAAAAAGCTCTTTTCTGGGAAGCGAAACGCCCATCGTCATAAGTCTCCGCGCAGATGCCAAAGTTCCGGGAACAGCTCCACATCCAGCATCCTGCGCAGATACTGCACGCCCGAGGTGCCACCCGTGCCGCGTTTGAACCCAATCACACGCTCAACGGTGGTAACATGATTGAATCTCCATCGGCGAAAATAGTCTTCCAGATCAACCAGTTTCTCGCCCAGCTCATAAAGCCGCCAATGCGTGTCCACATCCTCATAAACGATCTTCCAGCGCGCCTGCACCTCCGCCTCGGCCTGATGCGGTTGCGTCAATTGCGGCACGGGCATCTTGGCGGCGTCACCATCCAGTTCCTCAAACAAAAAGCGGATCACCTCGTCATAAAAACTCGGCTGCGCCAGCTCGGCCTCCAGCACAGCTTTGGCCTCCGGCACATGCGCATGGGGTTTCACCATATTTGGATTGCGGTTGCCCAGCACATATTCGATCAGCCGATACTGATGGCTCTGAAATCCGGAGGACGGCCCCAGCGCCTCGCGAAATGTGGTGTAATCCGCCGGTGTCATGGTGCGCAGCACATCCCAGGCCGAATTGAGCTGCTCAAAAATCCGGCTGACCCGCGCCAGCATCTTGAACATCGGCGCCAGATCCCGCGCCCTCAAGGCTTCACGCGCAGCACTCAGCTCATGCAACGCCAGCTTCATCCACAACTCACTGGTCTGATGCTGAATGATGAAAAGCATCTCGTCATGCGCATCGCTCTGGGGGTGCTGCTGGCTCAGAATGCCATCCAGATGCAAATAGTCCCCATAGGACATCGCATCCGCAAATCCCATTTTCGCCCCATCCGCTGCCGGATCGTAAGCCTTTGGTGTCATGTGTTTTCTTTCAGTCTGAACCGTTGAATTTTTCCGGTTTCCGTCTTGGGCAGCGCCGTGGTGAACACCACAGAGCGCGGATATTTGTAAGGCGCGATCGCTGCCTTCACATGAGTTTGCAACGCCTCTGCCAAAGCCGCATCCCCCGCAAAACCCTCCGCCAGCACCACATGCGCCTGCACAACCTCACCGCGCGCCTCATCGGCCACGCCAATCACCGCGCATTCCGCCACAGCCTCATGGCCGAGCAGCGCCGCCTCCACCTCAGGCCCTGCAATATTGTAGCCCGAGGAGATGATCATATCGTCGTTGCGCGCAGCAAAATGGAAATAGCCATCCTCATCCTGCCAAAACGCATCACCTGTGATGTTCCAGCCGTCCTTCACATAGTCCGCCTGACGGTCCCCTCGCAGATAGCGGCAACCGGTTGGACCACGTACCGCCAGCCGCCCAACCTCGCCACGTGGCAACGTCGCACCATCCGGCCCGATCACCTTCGCCTCATAGCCGGTCACAGGCTTGCCGGTGCAGGCTGGGCGATGGTCGTCAAAGCGGTTGGAGAGGAAGATATGCAGCATTTCCGTCGCCCCGATGCCATCCAGCATCGGCTTTCCGGTCTTCTCCATCCAGGCGTCATAGACCGGCGCGGGCAAGGTCTCCCCCGCACTCACAGCGGCGCGCAGGCTAGAGAGATCCGCGCCTTCTTCCATGGCCGCCAGCATCGCGCGATAAGCCGTGGGCGCTGTGAAACACACGGTCGCCTTATAGGTCTCGATAATCTCGATCATATTTGGGGGCGTGGCCTGCTCCAACAGCGTCGCCGCCGCCCCAAAACGCAGTGGGAAAATCGCCAGCCCGCCCAGTCCGAAGGTAAAGGCCAGCGGAGGGGAGCCGACAAACACATCGCTTGGCTTTACATCCAGCACTTCACGGGCATAGCCATCCGCAATGATCATCAGATCGCGGTGAAAATGAATCGTCCCTTTGGGCTGTCCGGTGCTGCCCGAAGTAAACCCGATCAGCGCCACATCATCCGCACTGGTGGCAACCGTTTCAAACATCACAGGTTTTTCCAGCGCCAGACGGTCCAGCTCCGCATCATGATTGGCGGAGCCGTCAAAGCCGATCACCCGCAGCCCGTCACATTGCGCAGCGCAGGCCTCCATCTCTTCCATCAGGCGGGTGTCACAAATCGCATGGCTGATCTCTGCGGTCTGCACATATTTGGTCAGCTCCACCGCGCGCAGCATGGGCATGGTGTTCACCACCACCGCCCCAGCCTTGGTCGCCGCCAGCCAGCAGGCCACCATGGCCGGATTGTTGGCTGAGCGGATCAGCACCCGATTGCCAGGCTTCACGCCCAGATCTTCGACCAGCACATGCGCCAGCCGGTTGGTCCAATCGGTCAGCTCCTTATAGGTCCGCCGCCGTCCATTCCCGATCAGCGCAGTGTGATCGCCAAACCCTTTGGCCACCATCCCATCGGTCAGTTCCCAGCCCGCATTAAGCTGTTCCGGATAGTCAAATCCTGCCAGCAGAAGCTCGGGCCAGAGCGCTTCGTCCGGCAGGTTGTCCCGCGTGAAGGTGTCCTGATGTGCCGATGGTCCCAACATGTTCAAACACCTCCTGCCGCATGTGCCGCCAATGTCTGACGCGCGATCACCACGCGCTGCACATCGCTGGCCCCCTCATAGATCCGAAGCGCGCGGATCTCGCGATAGAGCCGCTCCACCACCTCGCCGGATTTCACCCCGTCCCCACCAAACAGTTGCACCGCCTTGTCGACTACCTGCTGCGCCTGATCGGTGGCAAAGAGCTTGGCCATGGCGGCCTCGCGCGTCACGCGCGGGGCGCCGCTGTCTTTGGTCCAGGCCGCGCGGTAAATCAGCAGGGCAGCGGCATCCACATCCAGCGCCATATCCGCGATATGGCCCTGCACCATCTGCAATTCACTCAGCGGCGCGCCCTGCACCTTGCGCGCCTGCACCCGCGCCAAAGCTTCATCCAGCGCCCGCCGCGCAAAGCCCAGCGCTGCGGCGGCAACGGTGGAGCGGAATACATCCAGTACCGACATCGCAATGCGAAACCCCTGCCCCGGCGCGCCAATTAGGGCCTCCGCCGGGATGCGGCAATTGTCAAAACGCAAAGTGGCCAGCGGATGCGGCGCAATGGTTTCAAGCCGCGCCACCACCGACAGCCCCGGCGTGTCCGCTGGCACCACAAAGGCGCTCAGCCCCTTGGCGCCCTCGCCTTCACCGGTGCGGGCAAACACAGTGTAGACATCTGCAATCCCACCGTTGGAAATCCAGGTTTTCTCGCCATTCAGAACAAACCAATCACCATCGCGCGTTGCCGTCATCGTGCTGTTGGCCACATCTGATCCCGACTGCGGCTCCGTCAGCGCAAAGGCTGCAAGCGCCTCTCCCGCACGGGTCTTTGGCAGCCACGCCGCTTTCTGCGCCTCGGTGCCAAACAGCGAAATCGCGCCGGTCCCCAGCCCCTGCATGGCAAAGGCAAAATCCGCCAGACCATCATGCCGCGCCAGAATTTCCCGGCTCAGGCAGAGGCTGCGCACATCGAGCGTGCCATCCATCGACGCCGTGGCGTTCAGCAAACCCGCCTGCCCCATCTGCGCGACCAGATCACGACAGCTCTGATCCACATCGCCATGTTCCACAGCCCCAAGCGCCTCAGCCGCCCAGGCCTCCACCTCACGCGCCCGCGCGCGATGGGCCTCCTCAAAGAAAGGCCAGTCCAAAAACGTCTGATCCGCCAAATCAAAGCCTCCTCTGCTTCCTCTTGCCCTAAATATTCCGGGGGTTTGGGGGCTGGCCCCCACTTAAGCCTGCGCGCAGCTCAATCCCCCACAAACACCGGCCGTTCCTTGGCCACAAAAGCCTCATAGGCCCGCCGGAAATCCTGCCCCTGCATACAGATCGCCTGCGCCTGCGCCTCCGCCTCAATCGCCTGCTCAATCGACATGGCCCATTCCTGCGCCAGCATGGTCTTGGTCATCATATTGGCAAAACCCGGCCCCGCTGCGATCCGCTGCGCCATGGTCTGTGCTGTGGCGTAGAGCTCTTCTGCGGCCACCAGCCGATTAAAAAAGCCCCAGCGCTCGCCTTCCTCAGCCGTCATGGCACGGCCCATATACAGCAGCTCTGCCGCGCGGCCCTGCCCGATGATCCGCGGCAGGATCGCACAGGCGCCCATGTCACAGCCCGCAAGCCCCACACGGTTGAACAGAAACGCGGTCTTGGCCTCAGGTGTGCCGATGCGCAGATCGCTCGCCATGGCGATGATCGCCCCGGCCCCGGCGCACACGCCATCCACCGCCGCGATGATCGGCTTGCCGCAGTTCACCATCGCTTTGACCAGATCCCCGGTCATCCGGGTGAAGGCCAGCAGCTCTTTCATGTTCATCTCTGTGAGCGGCCCGATGATCTCATGCACATCGCCACCAGAGCTGAAATTGCCGCCATTGGGGGCAAAGACCACCGCCTTCACCTCATCATCATAGGCCAGATCGCGAAACCAGTCGCGCAGCTCGGCATAGCTGTCAAAGGTCAGCGGGTTTTTCCGCTCCGGCCGATTCAGCTGCACCGTCGCAATGCCATCCACAACCGTGCAAAGAAAATGCTCTACATCTGTGCGCATCGCTCAGATCTCCCTGTCTTCCAAAGTCTCAATCAGACGCTCAAGCCGCGTGGCCATGCCGTCCACATCCTCCGCGCTAAGCCCGCCCAGCATCTCGTCAATCCAGCTTTCATGAGTGTCCGCATGCGCAGCAAAGGCCGCGATACCTTTCTCGGTCAGCTTCACCTTTGCCGCCCGCCGATCGCCGGGAACCGCCACCCGCTGCGCCAAACCTTCTTCCGATAGCTTGTCGACAATGCCCGTGACATTGCCATTAGAAACGCGCAGCAAATCGCTGATCTCACTCATCTTTTTTCCTTCAGGGAAACGCGCAAGAACGCTCATCACATCAAAGCGCGGCAGGGTGCTGTCAAACTCCCGGCGCAGACGGCGGCGCACCTCGTCCTCAATCATGCCCGAGGCCTTCAAAAGCTTCAGCCACAACCGCAGCCGCGCTTTGCTCAGCTCACTCATATCTCGCCTCCCGACAGGCTCATCGCCGTCCCGTTGACCGAGCGCGCGGCCTCGCTGCAGAGCCACAGCGCCGCGCCTGCCACCTCATCGACCTCAATAAACCGCTTCTGCGGATTGCCCCGCATAAGGCTGGCGCGCGCTTTCTCCGCATCCATTCCGGTCTTTTCCATGATATTGGCCACCGAGCGGTCCAGCATCGGCGTGTCCACAAATCCCGGGCAGATTGCATTCGCGGTGATCCCGCTCTCCGCCATCTCCAACGCCACCGCGCGGGTCAGCCCCACAACCCCGTGTTTCGCCGCGCAATAGCCGCTCACATAGGGGTAGCCTTTCAGCCCGGCGGTCGAGGCCACCGCAATCAGCCGCCCCCAGCCCGCGCTCTGCATATCGCCCAGCGCCGCCTGCCAGCTGTTCATCACACCGAGCAGGTTCACCTCCAGCATGTCCCGCATCTGATCGGGCTGCATTTTGGCAAAAGGCACGCTTTCTGCCGCTCCCGCATTGGCCACCGCCACCGCGACGGGTCCGGACAACGCGCGCGCCTCTGACAGTGCGCTGCCCAGCGCAGCTGCGTCGGTCACATCCGCCACTTTCCAGCCAATGAACCGGTGTTTGCCGGCGACTTCGCGAAGCGGCCCTTCGCGTCTGCCCACAACGGTGACCCTAGCACCGGCGTGCGCCATCGCTTCGGCAATCGCCGCGCCGACGCCGGTGCCACCGCCCGTGACCACCACATGTTTGCCCTCAACACTCATACCCGGATCATCTCCGCTTCTCGGTCGGCCAGTCGCCAGGCCTGATCGCGCCCGGCCTCATAAGGCAGCGGCCAATTTGCGTGCCGATCCCCAATCCGCGCGGCCTCATGCAGCGTCCAGTAAGGATCGGCCAGATGCGGGCGTCCAACCGCCACCAGATCAGCGCGCCCCGCCATCAGAATGGAATTGGCGTGATCAGCCTCATAGATATTGCCCACAGCCATGGTCCCGATAGCGGCCTCATTTCGGATGCGATCCGAAAACGGCGTCTGGAACATGCGCCCATAGACGGGTTTGGCCTCAGTACTGGTCTGCCCCGCGCTCACATCAATGATGTCAGCCCCTGCCGCTTTGAACGCCTTGGCAATCTCCACCGCCTCCAGCGGTGTTACCCCATCCTCACCGAGCCAGTCATTGGCCGAAATCCGCACCGACATCGGTTTTGCCGCAGGCCAGACCGCCCGCATCGCCGCAAACACCTCCAGCGGATAGCGCAACCGGTTCTCCAGACTGCCGCCATAGTCGTCTTTGCGCTGATTGCTCACCGGAGAGATGAAGCTCGACAGCAGATAGCCATGGGCCGCGTGCAGCTCGATCATGTCAAAGCCCGCGCGCTCTGCCATCTGCGTAGCCGCCACAAACTGATCCCGGATCATGTCCATGTCGGCCCGCGTGGCTTCGCGAGGCACCGCATTCTGCCCGCTCCATGGGATCGCTGAGGCAGAGATCAGCTCCCAATTGCCGCTCTCCAAAGGTGCATCCATCTCTTCCCAGCCCACTTGGGTGGAGCCTTTGCGCCCCGAATGGCCTATCTGGCAACAGATCTTCGCATACGTCTCCTGATGCACAAAATCCGTGAGCCGCGCCCAGGCCGCCTCATGCTCTGGCGCATAAAGCCCCGGACAACCCGGCGTGATCCGCCCCTCCGCACTCACGCAAGTCATCTCGGTGAAGACCAGCCCTGCCCCGCCTTTGGCCCGCTCGCCATAGTGGATCAGATGCCAGTCGGTCGGACAGCCCTCCACCGCTTTATATTGCGCCATAGGCGACACAACGATGCGGTTTTGCAGGTCCATCTCGCGCAGTTTATACGGCGCAAACATAGGCGCCCGCACCGGCGCCTCATCGGCGCCCGCCTGTGCCTGAAACCAAGCCTCCGCGCTCTCAAGCCAATCTGCATCGCGCAGGCGCAGGTTTTCATGACTGATCCGCTGGCTGCGCGTCAGCAGCGCATAGTTGAACTGCACCGGATCAAGATCCAGATAACGCTCAACCTCCTCAAACCACTCCAGCGAATTGCGCGCCGCCGATTGCAGCCGCAACACATCGAGCCGCCGCTCGTCCTGGTAGCGCTCAAACGCCGCCGCCATGGTTGACTCACTGTGCAAAAACTCCGCCAGCGCTATAGCACTGTCAAAGGCCAACCTTGTGCCGGACCCAATGGAAAAATGCGCCGTGGCTGAGGCATCCCCCAACAGCACCACATTCTCATGATGCCAGGTCTCACAGAGCACACGTGGGAAGTTCATGAACACCGCCGAGCCCCGCAAATGCGCGGCATTGCTCATCAGTTCATGCCCACCAAGGTGATCGGCAAAGACCACACAGCAAGTCTCCACAATCTCTTCTTTGGACATGCCTTCAAACCCGAAGCTGTCCCAGGTCTCCTGCCCGCACTCCACAATGAAGGTCGCTGTGTCCTCATCAAACTGATACACATGCGCCCAGATCCAGCCATGCGCGGTTTTCTCAAAGATGAAGGTGAAGGCGTCGTCAAATTTCTGATGCGTGCCCAGCCAGACAAATTTGCAGGCCCGCACGTCGATCTCAGGCTTGAAGTGTTCGGCATAGGCCTCCCGCACCCGGCTGTTTAGCCCATCACAGCCCACCACCAGATCATACTCCGCGCGGATCGCCTCCACATCGTCAAACTCCGCCTCAAAGCGCAGCTCAACCCCCAGCTCCCGCGCACGGTCCTGCAGCAGGATCAGCATCTGCCGCCGGCCAATCCCGGCAAATCCATGCCCGCCAGAGACCGTCCGCACCCCGTCATGCACCACTGCAATGTCATCCCAATAGGCAAAGTGATCGCGGATCATCTGCGCGCTTTTGGGATCATTTTGGGAGAGGTTCTCCAGCGCGTCATCTGACAGCACCACACCCCAGCCAAAGGTGTCATAGGCGCGGTTGCGCTCAAACACCGTGATCTCATGCGACGGGTCGCGCAGCTTCATGGAAATGGCAAAGTACAGCCCGGCGGGACCGCCGCCCAAACACGCAATACGCATACACCCCTCCTGATGCGTCTTTCGCGAGGCCCAAACGCCCCGTCAATAATCAGGCTAGGGTGAGTCGGAATTTACTTCAAGCTTGAAATTTCAAACTTAAATATTTCTCTTCAACGGGATTTCTTGGCCCCCACCGCTGAAAATCCGTTGCACCGCGCCCACGCCCATGGTTCGATCCAAGTCCCAAAACGCAAAGGACACGCCATGACTCTTCCCGCCACAATGTCTGCCATGATCCTCACCGGCCACGGAGATATGGACAAATATGAATGGCGCACCGACTGGCCCGTGCCACAGCCGGGGGGCGGCGAAGTGCTTGTGCGCGTGCGGGCCTGCGGCATGAACAACACCGATGTGAACACCCGCGCGGGTTGGTACTCCAAGGCGGTCACCGGCGCGACATCAGGTGCCACCGAAGAAACACCTGACGGCGAAGACCCCAGCTGGGGTGGCAAACCGCTCGCCTTCCCCCGCATCCAAGGCGCAGACATCTGCGGCGAAGTGGTGGCCGTAGGCGAAGGTGTCAACGCTTCGCGCATTGGCGAGCGCATCATCACCGATTGCTGGGTGCGCGACCCGGAAGACCTGACTGACAAAACCAAAACCGGCTATGTAGGTTCCGAGATTGATGGCGGCTTTGCGGAATACTGCGTCCTGCCCGCCCGCAATGCGCTCAAAGTGGTCTCTGACCTCTCAGATGCCGAGCTCGCCACTTTCTCCTGCTCCTACTCCACCGCCGAAGGCATGTTGACCCGCGCGCAGGTCACAGCCGCTGACACGGTGCTCGTGCCCGGCGCATCCGGCGGCGTTGGCGGCGCGTTGATCCAACTCGCCAAACGGCGCGGCGCGCGGGTGATTGCCATGGCCAGCGAAGCCAAACACGCCGCTGTAGCCGAACTCGGACCCGACCGCATCCTGCCCCGCGCGCCAGAGAACCTGCGCGCCGCACTCGGCGCTGAGAAAATCACCGTGGTCGCAGACGTTGTGGGCGGCCCCTACTGGGCCGAGCTCATCGACATTCTGGATCGCGGCGGGCGCTACACCTGCTCCGGTGCCATTGCCGGGCCGATGGTGGATCTGGACCTGCGCACGCTTTACTTGCGCGACCTCACCTTCACCGGCTCCACCGTGATTGATCTGGAGGTCATGCCCAACCTGATCCGCTACATCGAGGCCGGCGAAATCAAGCCAGCGCTTGCCGCCACCTATCCGCTCTCGGAGCTCAAGGCGGCGCAATCTGCCTTTATCGCCAAAGAGCACACAGGAAACATCGTGGTCACGCCCTGAGCATGTCTGTTGACGCCTATTTCGCCGCGCTCCCCGAAGCCCCACGCGCCCAGCTCACTGCGGTGCGTGCGGTGCTGCATGGCGCGGCACAGGCGGAAAACATCCCGCTCAGCGAATGCCTGAAATGGGGGCAGCCCAGCTTCGCGCCGCCCCGCAAACTGGGCACCCCCGTGCGCCTGTCATGGTCCGAGAAAGCCCCAGACCATTGCGCGTTTCTTGTGCATTGCCAGACGACTTTGGTGGAAAGGTGGCGCCATATGTTTGGTGATCACTTCAGCTACGAAGGCAACCGCGCCGTGCACCTCCCGCTTGCGTCAAGCTTGCCCGAAGATGCCCTGCACCAGATGGCTTCGATGGCCTTCACCTATCACGCGCGCAAAGCCTAGGCCTTCTGCGCCGCCCCTGCCACATAGGTCTGGGCCACCGCACGATCATCGCCCATCATCATCAGAACAAACAGCTCCTCAGCCAGCGTCTCGGCGGCCTCCATCCGAAGCGCCATCGCTGAGGTCGCCCGCGCATCAAGCACCACAACATCCGCCGCGCTGCCCGCATCCAGCGTGCCTATTTCATTGGTCATGCCAAGCGTCTGCGCATTGCCGCGCGTGATCCAGTGAAACGCCTGATAAGGATGCAGCGCCTGCCCCTGAAGCTGCAACACCTTGTAGCCTTCATTCAGCGTCTGCAGCATCGAATAGCTCGTGCCTGCGCCGATGTCCGTGGCGATCCCGCTCTGAATGCCCCGCGCCTTCAGCCCTCCCTGATCAAACAGGCCGGAGCCGAGAAACAGATTGGAGGTCGGGCAAAACACCGGATGTGCCCCGGTTTCTGCCAGCGCGTCAATCTCACGCGACTCCAGATGGATTGCATGGCCTAAAAACAGCTTTTCGGTCACCAAACCGGCCCGTTGATAGACATCCAGATAGTCCCGCGCGGCCGGATAAAGCTCCTTGGTGAAGGCGATCTCGGCTTTGTTTTCGCTCAGATGTGTCTGCACAAAACACTCGGGATGCTCCGCAACCAACGCGCCAGACATCTCCAGCTGTTCCGGGGTGGAGGTGATCGCAAAACGCGGGGTGATGGCATAGCGCGCACGGCCCTGACCATGCCATTTGGCAATGAGCCGCTTGGTCGCGTCATAGCCCTCCTGCGCGGTGTCCATCAGGCCCTCAGGTGCATTGCGGTCCATCATGGTTTTGCCGCCGATCATGCACATGCCGCGCCGCGCGGCCTCAGCAAAGAAAGCCTCAGCGGAGGTTTCATGCACGGAACAAAACGCCATCGCGGTTGTGGTGCCATGACCGGTCAGCTGGTCATAAAACGCAGCCGCCATCCGCTCCGCATGGTTGGCATCCGCAAAGCCCTGCTCGGCGGGGAATGTGTAGTTGTTGAGCCAATCCAGCAGCTGTGAGCCCCAGCTGGCAATCACCTGCACCTGCGGGAAATGCAGATGCATGTCAATGAACCCCGGCATCAGCAGATGCGGACGGTGATCCACCACCTCCGCACTCTGCGCCTTGGCCACCACATCGGCGTGCTCCCCCATGGCGATGATCCGGCCACCCTCGATCAGGATCGCGCCATCCTCAAGATATCGAAAGCTTGCCACATCTTCGGGCCCCTGCGGCTCCGCCACAAAGTTCAACACGCGTCCGCGCAACAGTTTTTGCACCATTCTTTGACCTCTCTAAGGCCGCCTCACATGGTGGGTGAGACAACCGGTTCTGCGGCAGGTTCAGAGGTCAATGCCGCGATCACATCTGCCACAACGAGGGCTGCAATCACGGACGGCCGCTTGTCGCGGCTACCGCGCACCCCCGGGACCATCCCGATGGGGCAATTCAGTGGTTCCGTGCTTTGCCCCTCACAATGCGTGCGGGCAAAACTCTCAAATTTTGCACGTTTGGTGGCGGATCCGATCATGCCCACCCAACATGCGTTTCCTTTTGCAAGCGCTTCAGATGTCAGCAGAAAATCCAAAGCGTGATCATGCGTCAGAACAATGAACGCACTGCTGTGAGGTGCGCTGCGCACCTCAGATTCCGGCAATGCGGTCAGGCGCTTTTCAACAGAAGCACCTGCCATGTCAAGTTCCTCTGCGCGGCTGTCCACCAGCATACAGCGCACGGGCAAATGCTGGAACTGATCCGCCAACGCGCGGCCCACGTGGCCCGCGCCAAAGACATAGACATGGGGCAGTGCCGCCTCAGAGCGCGTGACTTGAGCCACCGCCTCTTCCCGCGCGACCGCGTCCATCATGGTCAGTGTCAGCTCCACGCGCCCGCCGCAGCACTGGCCGATCTCCGGCCCCAGCGGCACATCCATGTGACCGGCCTCCGCGCCAAGGCGCAGCAGTTTGCGCGCCTCATCCAGCGCCATATACTCAAGCTGCCCGCCCCCGATGGTGCCGATCATAGCTTGGGGCGCGACAAACATCACAGCGCCTTCTTCGCGAGGCGAACTGCCCCGCACGCGGGTGATCTCCACCCGCATCACCGCGGGTTCGCGGTCCAGAAATTCTATGAGGTCTGCCGCTTTCATCCGCGCATCCGCTCCACCGCCATCAGCACACGCTCCGGCGTGGCCGGCGCATCCAGACGCGGGCATTTGGCGTAATCCGCAACTGAGGCCACCGCCATGCCCAAGGCTTCAAACACACAGATCGGCAACATAAACGGCGGCTCGCCCACCGCTTTGGAGCGTTTGATGGTCAGCTCGCGGTTTTCGGACCAATCCGCCAGATTGACGTTGAATTCGCGCGGAATGTCCCCGGCCAGCGGGATCTTGTAAGTGCTTGGCGCATGGGTCTTCAGCTGGCCTTTCTGGTCCCACCAAAGCTCCTCGGTGGTGAGCCAGCCCATGCCCTGCACAAAGGCGCCCTCAACCTGCCCTTTGTCCAGAACAGGGTTCAACGACTTGCCCACATCATGCAGCACATCGGCACGATCCACCGTGTACTCCCCGGTCAACGTATCCACCGAAACCTCGGCCACTGCCGCACCGTAGGCATAGTAATAGAACGGCCGCCCCTGCCCTTTTTCGCGATCCCAATGGATCTTCGGCGTTTTGTAAAACCCCGCCGCCCAAAGCTGCACCCGCGCCATATAGGCCTGTTTGATGAACTCCCCAAAGGTGAACACCTGATCGCCCACATGCACCTCATTGGGCGCAAACTTCACAAGCAGAGCATCCACACCGAAGTGATCACAGGCCCAGCGGATCAGCCGCTCCTTGATCTGATCACAGGCGTTCAGCGCCGCCATACCGTTCAGATCGGTGCCGGAACTCGCCGCCGTGGCGGAGGTATTGGGCACTTTTTCGGTGGTGGTTTTGGTGATCTTGATGTGATCAATATCCACCTGAAACGCCTCGGCCACCACCTGTGCAATCTTGGTGTTCAGCCCTTGCCCCATCTCTGTGCCGCCATGGTTCAGCATGATGGAGCCGTCATTGTAGATATGCACCAGCGCCCCGGCCTGATTGTACCAGGTGGCGGTAAAGCTGATCCCGAATTTCACCGGCGTCAGCGAGATCCCTTTGCGGATGACCCCGCCCTTGGCGTTATGCGCCAGCACCGCTGCACGACGCGCCTGATAGTCTGAACTCTGCTCCAGCTCTTCCACCAGCCGCGGCAGGACATTGTCCTCCACCGTCTGGTGATAGGGCGTCACATTGCGATCCGTCGTGCCATAGAAATTCGCCTTGCGCACCTCCAGAGGGTCTTTGCCAAGCTTATAGGCGATCTCCTCGATCATCCGTTCTGCCGCGACAACACCCTGCGGCCCGCCAAAGCCGCGAAAGGCGGTGTTGGAGACCGTGTTGGTCTTCATCGGGCGACTTTGCAGCTTCACATGCGGATAGAAATAGGCGTTATCGGCGTGAAACAGCGCCCTATCCGTCACCGGGCCAGAGAGGTCAGAGGTCCAGCCACAGCGCGCGGCAAAGACATTGTCCACCGCCTCGATCCGGCCCGTATCATCAAAGGCCACATCATAGTCGACGACAAAATCATGACGCTTGCCGGTGCTCTCCATGTCCTGATCGCGGTCAGGGCGGATTTTGACCGCGCGGTTCCACTTCTTCGCGGCCAGCGCCGCCACAGCGGCAAACTGGTTCATCTGGCTTTCCTTGCCGCCAAACCCGCCGCCCATGCGCCGCACATTCACCACCACAGCATTGTTGGGCACGCCCAGAACATGGGCCACCATATGCTGCGCTTCACTTGGGTGCTGGGTGGAGGAATGCACAATCACATCGTCATCTTCACCCGGCATGGCAAAGGCAATATGCCCTTCCAGATACATGTGATCCTGCCCGCCAATGCGCATCTGCCCCTGAATGCGATGGGCCGCGCCCGCCTGCCCCTCGGCCACATCCCCACGCTGCAGGGTCATCGGATCGGTCACATGCGGATAGCCTTTGGCCACCGCCTCATCCGCTTCAATCACATGATCCAGAGGCGCATACTCGATCTGCGCCAGTTCCACCGCGCGGCGGGCAATGTCGCGGCTTTCGGCCACCACGGCAAAGAGCACCTGCCCCCAGAACTCGACCTTCTCGGTGGCAAAGAGCGGCTCATCATGCCGCCCCGTGGGGCTCACATCATTCACGCCCGGCACATCCTCAGCGGTCAGCACGCCCACCACACCGGGGGCCGCGCGCACCGCGCTCAGATCCATCGATACAATCTTCGCATGCGCCACTTTTGCGGTGCCGAAGTAAGCGTGCAGCGTGCCCACAGGCTCTGCGATGTCATCACAGTAATCCGCTCCACCAGACACATGTTTGATCGCGCTGTCATGAATGAGGTCGGTGTGCGCCGCGCCGCGGATAGAGACATTCTGTTTCATCGTTCTCTCCTCACGCGCGCGCCAGACGGGCATCTTCACCCTGCTGCTCCAGCCAGAACCGACGGAACAGGTTCTGCGCCACTTTCATCCGGTAATCCGCTGTCGCACGCATATCGCTCAGCGGTTGGAAATCCTCGGGCAGTTTCGCCGCCGCCGCCAAAAGGCTCGCCTCACTCCAGGGCTGGCCAACCAAAGCCGCCTCTGCCGCCGCCGCCCGTTTGGGCGTGGCTGCCATGCCACCAAAGGTCAGCACCGCTTGAGTGATGATACCATTTTCAACGGTCACATTCATCCCAACCGCTACGGAGGAGATATCCTCCTCGCGCCGCTTTGAAATCTTATAGGCTGCGTGATGTCCCGCAGAGACGCGCGGAATGGTGATGCTCTCCACAAATTCACCGGCGGCGCGGTCCTGCTTGCCATAGGCGATAAAAAACGCTTCCAGCGGCATCACCCGCTGCACATCGCCCTTGCGCAGGGTGATCGACGCGCCAAGCGCAATCAGCACCGGTGGCGTGTCACCGATCGGGCTGCCGTTGGCGATATTGCCGCCAATCGTGCCCATATTGCGCACCTGCCAACCGGCAATACGATCCCAGTAGTCCACCAGATGCGGATAGTGCTGCGCAATCACACCCTGCGCCTCAGTGTAGGTCACCCCGGCGCCCAGCGTCACCGTATCTTCGGTCACGGCGATTTCCTTAAGTCCATCCAGATGGCCAATGAAAACCGCAGGCGAAATGCGCTTTAGAAACTTCGTTACCCAAAGTCCAACATCCGTGGACCCCGCCACAATCGTCGCCTCTGGCTCGGCCTCAAGAACCGCGGCCAGATCATCCACGTTCGCAGGCAGGATCGCGCGGCTGTCGCCTTTGGCCACGTCCACCCGCGCACCATCTTTCAGTGCCGTCAGTTTTGCCGCCACCGCCTCACGTTCCGCCGCCAGATGTTCGGCAGAAGCTGTACCGTATTCCGTCACCGCCTGCGCAGCGCGGATGATCGGCGCATAGCCGGTGCAACGGCACAGATTGCCCTGCAGCGCGGTTTCCACCTGCTTCACGGTTGGGTGCGCATGCGCCATCCACAGCGCATAAAGTGACATCACAATCCCCGGTGTGCAGAAGCCACATTGGCTGCCATGATGTTCCACCATCGCCTGCTGCACCGGCGACAAACGCCCATTGGGGCCGCCAAGATATTCGATTGTCACCACATGACAGCCATCCAGCGTCGCCAGAAAGCGAATACAGGCATTCACTGTCTCATAGTGCAGCCCCTGCGCGCTCAGCCGCCCGACCATCACGGTACAGGCGCCACAATCGCCCTCCGCACAGCCTTCTTTACTGCCCGTAAGGCGCTGATCAATCCGCAAAAAATCCAGAAGCGTGTCATCCGCTCCCACATCAGAAAGGGCGACCTGACGGCCATTGAGTAAAAAGCGTATTTCGCTGCGGTGCTGCATCCTGACCTCTTGCTGGGAGTCGGCACATTTGTGGCCACAGAATAGTTTAGCCGCCTCCGCGCCTTCAATGAAATGGGGGTTTTGGCAAATCTATTTCAATGAATTGTTGAAAATCATCGCCAACTCGCCAATAAATCACGCAAAATAAAGGGAACACCCTATGCCATATCTGGAAAGCCTGCGCGTTTTTGTTCGCGTGGTGGAACTCGGTTCTATCACCTCCGGCGGGCGGGACCTGCGCCTCACCCCTGCAGTGGCATCCAATCGCATCAAAGAGCTGGAATCCCGCCTTGGCGTGCGCCTGTTCAATCGGACCACCCGCAATCTCTCTCCCACAGAAGTTGGGCAAGTGTTTTACGATCACGCGCGAAAAGTCATTGAAACCCTGGACGAGGCGGAGGCTGTGGTCGCCGGTTTCTCTGACACGCCGCGTGGCACCATTCGCGTCACCGCCCCGCTTGGCGTGGGCCGGCGCATCGTTGCGCCGTTGATCCCTTCTTTCACAGATCAACACCCCAATGTGGACGTCCGCCTGCGCCTGTCTGATCGCAAGGTCGACATGTTTGAAGACGGGCTCGATGTGGCATTTGTGTTGGGAGAGCTCAAAGACAGCAATCTCAAGCTGCGCAAAATTGCGGATTGCGATCGTGTGTTGGTGGCATCCCCCGACTATCTGGCTCGCGCAGGCACGCCGCAAACCCCTCAAGATTTGATCACCGATCACAACTGTCTGCTGCTGCGGTTTCCCCGGTCTCCAGAGTATTTCTGGACCCTACAAACTCCCACTGGACCGCTGAAAATTGAGGCCAAAGGTCGGTTTGACGCAGACGATGGCGATGTGCTGACCCAATGGGCGCTTGAAGGCGCAGGTATCGCCAACAAACCCCGCTTTGATGTGGCCGCCGAATTGGCCAGCGGCGCATTGGTCGAGGTCTTACCCGAAACACCGCCCCTGCCCGCGGCTTTTGGGTGCCTGTACCCCCACCGCAAACTGCAAGACCCCAAAGTCAGGCTGTTTGTAGACTACATCGCCACCGAAATCCGGGCCCGCATGTCAGAACTGTAGACAACAAAAGCGCCTTCTGCCTCAACAGAAAAGGCGGATGCGCAATCAAGCCCGCCTTAAGAGCCCACCGCAAGCGGGCCCTTTTGACGCAGTTCAGGCTTATACAGCGTGAATGTCGACCGCCCGTCGTGTTTGGAGGCATAAAGCGCAAGATCGGCGTCATCCATCAATTGCTCAACAGTCGCCTCACCTTCACCTTTGTGAATGGAAATGCCGACACTGGCTGAAACCTGACACATCGTATCTTTGTAAGGCACCGGTGTTTCCACCTCTTTGATGATGCGCTGACAAATCCGGCCCAGCACCTCTTCGTCGATGGTGCCATTGATCACCAACACAAATTCATCGCCGCCCACACGTGCCACAACATCTGCGTCCCGGCTGCTTTCCACCAGCACACGAGCCACGTGCTGCAAAACCACGTCCCCAGCGGCATGGCCTTTGGTGTCATTAACTTCTTTGAAGAAATCCAAATCGACATGCAAAAGCCCGAAAGGCTTACACTCTTCCACAAGACGCGGCAGGATCACGTCAAGGGCGCGACGGTTTTTCAAGCCGGTCAACGTGTCGGTGTAGGCCTGTTCTTCTGCTGCGACTTTGGCACCCTGCAGGCGTTGGTTCAGTTTTCGGCTGGCTTCCATGGCCGCAGATTTGGCTTCCACAAGATAGAGCATCTCAATGGTCAAATCCGTCGCGGCAAAATCTGCTGCGTTCAAGGAATAATCGCGCACCGCATCCAAGATCGAGATCCCGAAACTCAAATTCACAACCGCGCCACCTTGCCCGGCCGGCATCAACACGCCTTTCAGACCCGTTTCTGGCGCACTTCGTTTTTTGAGGCGCAGCTTCTGGCCCGCTGTTGCCAGCAAACAGTCCATCGACGTCACCGAATGCGGACGCATCAATTCAAACACTTCCAGAAAGCGCCCGCCGACAAGCTCCTGATCCGGAAAAATCTTGGCCAACGTTGGCCCGGCATGGGAAATACGCCCCACATTGTCGAGCTGAACATGCATCGGGCACATCACGTCCAAAGCATCTGTCATGTCACAGACTTGATCGATCTCGCTCACTCGGCCCTCGCTCCCAACTCAAACTCTCGCCCACTTGCAAAGGCGTTCACAACCAAAGTGATGTCGATCACCTCGGTATCCCCATTTGTCCCTCTGTGTTCCAAAAACACAAGCGCCCCATAATCATCCGCCATGGTACGTAGGATGCCGATCAACACATGTCCAAAACCAGCCTGTGGATGGCGACAGGTCAGGCTAAAACGGTCAGGCGCATGTTCGCGCACTTCCATGCTCGGCAGGACCAGATCATCCACCGCCAATCTGGCGCGATCGGGCAATTCGTCCAAGGAATGCAGGAATTCAACAAAGTCCACCCCACCAAATCGCAACAGGCGCCGAAGCGCTTCCACATTTGGATGGGTCACAAGGTAGGTACCGATGTCTTCAAGCACGGTTTCCCAAGGGGCTCCGATCACGTCGGCAGCGGCTTTGATTAAATTTTCCGTCGCGCTGTCATCATAGTGCAGCATGGCTTCGAAATCGGTGGTTTCCACACCGGCAAGACGAGTCACTTCGATCCAGCGCGGCTGCCCATAGCTGTCGCGGACAAAGCATTGAATCGCTCTGTTGATCAACCCGTGCATGTATTCACCTCTCCTACCGTGCCCATAAGAGCAGACCGATGTTAAGATTTCCCCAACGCCCTCACAGGTCGGGCACAAGTTCCATGGCCCCAATCCAAAGCGAGCGGTGGCTGCTGGGCGCAACCTCATAGTCACCCGCCAGTATATCCCTCAGTTGCGCAACGGTCACCTGATCCCCATCTGAACCGATGGTTTTTGCACCTATAAAGAGCATTTCACCAAACTCACGCACGCTAAACACATCAACCTGCCGCGCATTCAAGGGCAAAAAGACAAAACCCATTCTTTCTTTTTGGGACGGAACGAAATCGCCGAAAACCAAAACACAACCGGGATCTTGTGCTCGTTCACAAATATCGACCCAATCCTGAAGGCGATACAGTGGCATGTTGCGGAACGCCTGCGCGTCAATGCCTTCGCCCGCAGGAAGCATCGTCATCAGCTGTGCCAGTCTTTCCGCAGGCTCCAGGCGCGCGCGCCCATGCAATTGTCTTGCGATATCCAGATGTTCCTCCGGATTTTGCACCGCCGCGATCGCTTCTTGCCATGCGGGGTTATCTGTCGCAAAATCCGCGCTCAACGCGGCCAGCCCGGCACGCCCAGCATGCCCCCATTCCGTGTGCATTTCCCACAGCGCGGCATCCTCTGGCGCAACAGCACCCGAAAGAATACGCGCAGTCTGCGACTGGGTCGAAATACGCTCCGCCTGCAGCACCGGAGTCTGCCAAAGCGCCAACAAAATGAGCATGCCAACGGCGATCTTGATATTGGCTTGACGAATGCGCCCCATCCAATCGCCGCGCAGCAAAACAGAGGTCGCATAGCAAACCGCATGTGTCCCCACGACCAGCACCATACAGGCCGTCGCCAAGCGCGCAGGCGTCCAGCCATACTGCCCAACCCGCACCCACAGCGCAAAGGCCGCCAAACCGGTCAACACAGGCAACAAAAGCGCCAAAGCAGCCGTTGCCGCCCGCATCCAGACATTCTGCACCGCATCCAGATCACTGCGATCCAACGCAACGCTGATCAAGGTGATCATGCCAACCGCCACCCCCAAGAGCGTGGTCGCCTGGCTCAGATTGCCAAACATTTCCCCCGGAGCCTGCAAGATCGTAGCACCGACAAAGATCAGCACCACCCCCAATATCACGGGCACCAAAAGCCGCAGCAGGCGCATGATCAGGAAGGGCGAAATGTAGTCGCGCAGCTCATGTACAACTGAAAGGCCAAGCCCCAAGCCAACGCCCGATACCACAAATGCGGCCCCCTCAACGTCAAGAAGATCCGCAATCAGGGTAAGACCAACAATTTGCAACAGCGCATCACTCAGAAACACAACCGCCCAGATCAAAGCCACAAACAGCCACGCTGCCGAGTAGCGCACCAATATGCCCCAACTCACATCAAAGAGATGGCCATAGTCCCGCAGGCTGTGACGGTCGCGAAGCGTGGCCCCAACAAACGGCGTTCCAATCATCAGAAAAAGCGCCCAAGCCACAATTGGGTGCTGGGCAGCGGCAAATGCCTCAAGCGTGTCAAACCGCAGACCGCACCATGTCAGCAACGCCGCGGCCACAGCTGACAGCCCAAGCGCCGGCAACGCTGCACGCCCGATGCGATGTGGTCCGCTCAATCCAAGCAAAACAGCAAAAAAACCAGAGACAAATCCAGTCAGCACCAAATAGGCCAGCGGATGGCTGACAACCTCATGCGCTTTTTCGATCAACGCCCAGACGGACACACCGGCCAAACCGCCAACAATCGCCATCTCTGCACGCCCCGCAGCCGCGTAGCTTTCCTGCGTGTGCATGCTCACCTCCAGTATCACTTATGGTGTTTTCTATAGCCGGTTGGTGATAAAAAACAATGTCTTGAAACCGTGACCTTGAACTGACCGCAAGATGCGCAAAACTTCGCCCACACTGCTCAGAAATCGGTTGGTGCGCCGCCTTCTTCTTTGCGCCGCGCCACAAAGGCCGCCAGCTCTTCGTGGATGGCGGGGTCCATCGGCGGCGCCTCATATTGAACAAGGGCCTCTTTGGCAATGTGATGGGCACGCTCAGCAGTCCAGACACCGCCTGCGGCCTCAAAAGCCTCAAAGTTGCGCCAGTCAGATGCAATGGGCTGATAGAACGCTGTCGTATAGCGATCTTGTGTGTGATCGATCCCAAAAAAGTGTCCGTCCGAGCCCACCGATCGAATGGCATCAAGCGCGATTTCGTCATCCCCAGTTGCCCAGACCTCCGGCTCCAAATAGCGCTGGATCATCTGGATCACCTCGCAATCCATGACAAATTTCTCCGGACTTGCGATCAGCCCTCCCTCAAGCCAGCCCGCGCCGTGATACACCATATTCGTGCCGGACTGCACAGCACTCCACAAACTGTTGGAGGTCTCCCACATGGCTTGGCCATCTGGCACATTCGCCGCGCAGACCCCGCTCGCGCGCATCGGCAGCCCATAAAATCGCGCCATTTGCCCCGTCATTTGTGTCGCACGCATATATTCCGGTGTCCCAAAGGCAGGGGCTCCAGACTTCATATCAACATTCGAGGTAAACGTGCCAATCGCACAGGCAACACCGGGACGGATATATTGTGCGAGTGCCACAGCGCTTAGGGCCTCAGCCAACGACTGCGCCACCGCGCCGGCCAGTGTCACCGGGGCCATGGCCCCTGCAAGCGTGAACGGCGTCACCACCAGCGCCTGATTGCGCCGCGCCAGCCGCATCCAGCCATCAATCATCGGTTCATCATGTTTAAGCGGCGAAGTGGAATTGATATTGGTAAAGATATGCGGTCGCGCGTCGAAAGCTTCTTCAGACAGCCCCGCCGCGATTCGCACCATTTCCATCGCGTCTTCCACACGCTCTTTACCCAACGAATAGGTGTGCACAACCTTATCTGTCAGGGTCAGCGTGTCATACAGGACATCCAGATGGCGAATGGAAGCGTGAATGTCCTGCGGCTCAACAGGGTAGCCGCCAATGAAGTGGATACAGTTGAAAAACTGCGACAGCCGCAGAAGGTCTGCACATTGCGCACGCGTGCCCGGAACCTTCCGCCCCAGTGCCAGATCCCAATAATTTGGCGGGCTGGAAACATTGCCAAACAGAATATGGCCCTTCCCCATGGTCAACTGGCGGTCCGGGTTGCGCGGGGTCAAGGTCCAGCTTGAAGGCGCTTTGCTGACCATCTCCATGACAAACGTGCGATCCATAAAGATGCGATCTTCAACCACACGACAGCCCGCTTCTTTCAAGATCTTGCGCGCCTCGGCGTGAAAGAACTGAATGCCAATCTCTTCCAGAATGCGCATCGCACCATCATGCAGCCGCGCAACACTCTCCTCGGTCAATGGCTCTGTCGGTCTGTCGGTGTTCACAGGCAACCGCCACGACATCTGCTCCAGCCCCAATGTGCGCCCTCTGCGGGCTGCGCGGCCTCCACTCCGTTTGGCTCTCCGGGAAGTTTCTGATGACACTGACATGACGCCCCTCCTCGCTGTCTCACCAGAAAACGCCTCCTTCCAGCATCATACTGCGCATTTTCGACATAATACGTCGCTTTTAGCACGTAACTTCCATGCTCAGGCTGGTTTTAGCGCATAAAAATACCCCCGAGCGCAAACGGCACGGGGGTATCAGACGGAGTAATCCGATGGTCCCGGCTGAGATCAGCCGCGCAACCACTCCGGCAAATGACCAATATTGGGCAGCACGACATCCGCCAAAGGTGCAAGCTCAGCTTCCCCTGCAACCCCCGTCAAAACCGCGACCGTCTGCATGCCTGCCCGGCGCCCGGCCAGCAAATCATGGCTGCTGTCTCCCACCATCGCGATACGCGCCGGATCAAGAGAGACATGTTGCGCAAACGCCAAAAGCGGATCCGGATCAGGCTTGGCGCCAAAGCCACTGTCAAACCCCGCAATGAAGTGAAACCGGTCCACAACCCCGGCCTCTTGCAAATGGGCCCGCGCGCCATATTCCGTGTCGTTCGTCATCACGCCGATTTTGAGCCCCTGCGCGATAAATCCATCCATCAAAGGCGCCAGAGGCACCGCCGGTGCCAACGAGGCTTCCGCCGCCGCCAGCATCAAGGTGCGTTCAATCGCATCCACATCGCTCTGCGGCACAACGCTGGCGACGGCCTCAGCCGCCTCGCGATTGGTGCCCGCAATCACAAAGCTCTCTGGTAGAAAAACACCAGCGCTCAGATCAAACTGCAAGGCCTCCGCAATGCGCGCGGCCAGACCATCGTCTCCTTCGGCAAACCCCGTGATCATTTGCGCAGCCCACCCGTTCCAGGTTGCGCCAAAATCAAACAGCGTGCCGTCTTTATCAAACAATAGCCCGTCTACCCGCATCATCTCGCCTTTGCTGAAGTCATTGGGGCCCGCCCCATGTCGCACGCACCCTGCCCCGCCGGCCACAAGCGTGCAAGGAAAACAAAACACCTAGGTCCAATGCGCCCGCGCCTCACCCAAAAGCATATTGGCAGCCATCAGAGGCACGTCATAGGCGAGCTCATTGGCATCACAAAATGAAACCACCCAAGCGTCATCCATTGTTAAGAACTCCAGCACCGAGCCGAGGAAATCAGAATCACCCGCCCGCGCTCTCAGGTCTTCAACAGAGGCACCCGTAGCCCCCATAAAGACGCCAACCACCTCATCTTGGGTCACCAACCAACCCAAAGCCTTAATTGCAACGGTTTCCGCCACTTCTTGAGAAAGTCTCATTTGCCCAGACTTTCGAAAGGGTTTGTTAACCAATGATAAGCCATTATGAACGCGTCCCGTTTCCACAGTTTTCAGGTTTTCTTATGGCAGCTCGTGTCTTGATCGTCGACAGTATCTCGGCGAACCGTATCTTGTTGAAAGTCAAACTGACTGGCGCCTTTGCTCATGTTGAGCAATCCGCCAGCGCAGGGGAAGCTTTGGATCTGCTTCACGCAGAAACACCAGACCTATTGGTACTGGGCGGAGATCTTGTAGACATGTCTGCGCTGAAGCTATGCAAGCTGGTGAAAGAAGACCCAGCCTTTGCCCATCTTCCAATCTTGATCGCAAATACAGAAGGCACGCGCACGGATCGCATTGAGGCGCTCAGAGCCGGGGCGGATGACGCATTTGATATGTCCGTCAGCACGGATGCCCTGCTTGCGCGCATTCGCAGCATCATCCGCGCGCGCAGCTCTTACGAAGAATTGCGCCTGCGCGAGCAGACAAGTCAGATTCCCGGGCTGGCGGAGTCCTTTGCTGGTTTTGACGGCCCCGCACAGGTTTTGCTTGCGTCCTGGAACGCTGCCGAAGGGCTGTTGTGGAGTGCGCAACTGCAACACGAAGTGCCATACGGTGTGCGCCATCAGCCAGTGGCTCAAATCATGCAGAACATGTCACTCTTTGCGCCTCCGGACGCAATCGTCATCTCATTACGCACCGCCACGCCAGACGAGTCACTGCGCCTGTTGGCAGAAGTGCGGGCGCGGGCCGCAACACGGCAGGCGGCCGTTTTGGTTGTGCTGGATGCAGAGGACGATGCGGCACGGATCAACGCGCTTGATCTCGGCGCCAATGACGTTCTGATTGATGGTTTTGACGCAGAAGAGGCCAGCCTGCGCCTGGCCGCAATGATTGCGCGCAAACGTCTGACCGATCGTCTGCGCAAGCGCGTGGAAGACGGGTTGACCGCAGCAGTAACCGACCCGCTCACCGGCCTGTTCAATCGCCGCTATGCGATGCCGCACCTGAACAAACTCGCTCAGCGTGCGCACACTCAAAGAGGCGATTTTGCGGTGATGCTGGCCGATCTCGATCACTTCAAGGACGTCAATGACCGGTTTGGTCATGCAGCGGGCGACATCGTGCTGGCTGAAATTGCCCGCCGGATGCGCCGTTGCCTGTCACAAGCGGATTTGATTGCGCGCATGGGCGGCGAAGAGTTCATGATCGTTGTCCCTGTAGAGGATGTGGCCGCAGCAGAGCAAATCGCCCAACGTCTGTGTGATGTGGTGCGCTCTGAGCCCGTCTACCTGCGCGGCAGAGATATCCAAATTCCGGTCACCGTCAGCATTGGCGTGGCTCTCGGCAGTGATCTGATCAAGGCCTCCAGTGATGCGGCGCCCACGTCACACCTACGCGTTGCCGCAAATGATGGCATCGCCTCCGCACTGATCGATCGCGCCGATCAGGCCCTCTATGGCGCCAAAGCTGAAGGACGTGACAAAGTCACTCTCAGCTGCCCCGCAGCTTGACCGCAAACTCTATTATTTTTTGCCTAGAAAACGCCCAATCGCGTCATCCGTACCCACCACCGCGCGCCCGAACCGACATATTTTCTTGGTGTTTTTGGGGTCGACACCTCGTTCTGAAAGCGTTGAATCGCCTTGAGCATTTAGCCATGCCGTCTTGCCATAAAAGAGCGACTTTAGGACCTTTTGCCGCCGCAAACCCTCTTGCGTCTTGGCAATCGTGCCCGCCTCTTGCGCGCTGGAAACGGTAAATTCGTCGCAATTGGTAACCACATGCGCTGCGGCCATATACTGTCCAACAAACACATCGTATTTGCTTTGTGCCAACGCCGGAGACCCGATGCTGACAACACCAAGGCCGACAGCAAAAACAAATCGTAATTTCATCACACTGCGCCCGTTCTGCTTAACTTTCACGCAAGCTATCAGGCGCATCAAGCACGTCAAGGCGGGCGATTTCCTAGGGCTATACGCCTCTCCTGATCACTCTGACTTGTGCTTTTTCTTTGATTTGCCATCGCGATGTCCACCTTTGTGGCCGCGCTTCAGCTCCTCTTCCAGCCGATCTGCATAGGCTGCGCGCTCCGCATCACTCATGCTGGAAATACGTTTCAGATAGCTCTCGCGCGCGATCTCGCGGCGATTAATGCCCGTCTGATCCAGCGTCTCCATCGTCGCCTTCATCGCAGGCGCATTAAACGGGGTCTCGCGCAGCAGATCCAGCACGTCAAGATACAGCACATCATCCGCCCGTCGATCCACGGAGGCCGACCGAAAACCGCGACGGATCTCACGCCCGACTTCGCGTTTGTCCTCATGGCTCAGCGCCCGCACAAACGGCGCGGTAAATCGGTCACCAACCGGCGATGGCCCGTCGTGCTTTTTGAAGCTGAATACAGCACCGACAACCAGACCGACGATCACAACATTCAGTGTGAGAGATCCAATCAACAAAACCCGCCCGACAAGGCGTTTTCGGGATTTTGGCGAACCCACGTTCGGGGTTTCAGGTGCACCGGTGTCTTGAGTCATCATTCTTCCTCCACGCCCAGCGACAGGGCGTAGCTCACGTCCAAATCAGAGAGGTATGTTTGTGCGTTCTGGCCATAAAGATCGAGCCCCAAAGTGTTCTGCATCAAGGCGGTTCCTGAAGACACGCCAATCCACACGCCCGCCGCGCCGGCAATTGCAACACCACTGACAGACGGCCATCCGCCCAGCGCCTGCAATACAGCACGGAACAAGCCTCCTTCTGCACGCGGCGCCACATCGGCACTCTGTTGTGTGCCCCGCTGCTCAGCCTGAAGTGTCTCCGCGCTTTCAAGCACACGCGCCAAAAGCTCTGCGGATGGATCCATGCGCGCATCACTCTTGGCAGAGGCAAACAGATCCTCCAGCGCTGCATCATCAAACATGTCATCGTCAAACTTATCAGCCATCGGTATACCCCAGTGCCTCGCGCTGGCTGGCCAATGCCTTGGCCAGCGTTCGTTTGCCGCGCGAAGTCAGGCTTTCCACTGCCTCCACGCTGATCTCCATGATGTCGGCAATTTCAGGATTGCCCAACCCTTCTATGTGGCGCAACACCACTGCCATACGTTGACGTTCTGGCAAAGTGTTCAGGGCGCACTGCAGGGCATCGTTGCGCGCCTGATCCTGCATCTGCTGTGCCGCCGATTTCGCTTCGTCCTCCGGCTCTGGCACCGCATCGAGCGCCACACCACGTGTCTTGCGCAGCCGATCGGTACACAGGTTGGCCACAACGCGATAAAGCCACGTCGTGACTTTGGCCTCCCCTTGCCGCCACTCAGGCGCTTGCCTGAAAAGACGGATCATCGCCTCTTGCGCCACATCCTCGGCCTCAGCTCTGTCACTCAACATGCGAAACGCCTGCGCAAAGGCACGCGGGGTCAGCCGCAGTGTCAAAATGCGCGCAGCTGCCCCATCTCCATTGGCATAGAGCACCAACAAAGCATCATCGGGCATTTCATCCTGTTGATCGTATGGCATCGTCATTGTCTCAAGGGCTAACCGCTCCGCCAATGCTGCGCAATTGCCTGAATGACACCTTGCGCAGCAGGCCGTTACCGGATCAGTTTTCTTCTGTCGCAGGAACGCCTTTCTTCATGCCACCACGCGCCTCTTTGGCCGCATCCCATTCTGCTTTGCTGATGCTGCCGTCACCATCGGTATCGAGCGCCTTGAACATCTTTGCCTTGCGCTCAGCCTTACGCGCGGCGCGTTTGTCTTTCATCGCGTCATATTCTGCCTTGCTGATCTGACCATCACCATCGCTGTCCAAACGCTCCAGCATTTTGCCGATACGATCTTCTTTGGGCTTCATTTCTTCGGCAGACAGCTGGCCATCGCCATTGGCATCCATGCGATCAAACATCCGGTCCAGCCCCTTGAGCTTGCGATCCTGGCCCGCAGCCTCTGCCTGCGCCCGCAGCTCATCGCGCGAGATCAGATCATCATCATTGGCATCCAACCCATCAAAACGCGCCTGTGCCTGAGCTTCCAGCTCTGCGCGCGTGACCACACCGTCGCCGTTGGTATCCAACTGCTCAAACGCAGGCATATGGTGGCCCCGGTGATGGCGATGTTTGCCACCTTCTTTGGCAGAGGCCCCCACGGCGGTCACGCCCAGGGCTGCAATCACAACTGCGCTGATCATCAATTTGCTCTTCATCTTGGTCACTCCTTTTCGGCTCCGTCCAAGCTGGCTCATTGCCTGTTTGGTGCTGATAGAACGCACCACCCGCAGGTTTCCGTCGCTAGGGTCTCACGTTTTTTTGCGCCCTTGAAACAGCGCGCTTTGCGACATCGCGCCGCAAGGCACTTTGCCCTCTTTAATCTGCGCGCAACGCACCTCATTTTGGGCGGATCGAACGCGAGGACATGTGATGAGTGAAACAACAGCGGCACTGGAAGACAGACCCTTAAAGCCAGCTCTGCTGCGCGGCTTTCGGCGGAAATGCCCAAATTGCGGCGATGGCCCCATTCTGAAAGGCTATCTCAAGGTGCGCGATCATTGCCCGGTGTGCAAACAAGAGTTCCATCACCATCGCGCCGATGATGGCCCCGCCTATCTTACCATTCTGATTGTGGGCCACTTGATGGCGCCATTGCTGCATGTGGTATTTGTGCATTGGCGCCCGGAACCTCTGATCCTGTTTACAATTTTTGCGGTTGGCTCGGTGGCGCTGTCCCTCTACCTTCTGCCAAGATTGAAGGGGGCAGTTGTTGCGTTTCAATGGGCGCGACGCATGCACGGATTCTAAACATCCGGCTCAGATCCCTTGATGCATGAGGGGAGCATCCGCCAGTGACCGAAGACAAAACCGCCATCCGGAATGCCGCGACAGTGATTGTGCTGCGTGATCGCGACACAAACCCGCGCATCCTCATGGGACAGCGCGGGGCCAAAGCCGCCTTCATGCCAAATAAAGTGGTGTTTCCAGGCGGCGCTGTTGATGCTGGCGACGCCGACATCGCATTGGCAACGCCGATCTCAGAATTTTGTGCCACCCGACTGCGCCAGGACAGCGCGCAGGATTTGACCCACAGCCTATGTGTCGCGGCAATCCGCGAACTCTGGGAAGAAACCGGCCTGATCCTCGGTCAAAAGAATGTCTGGTCCGCCCCCCCGGCACCGGATTGGGAAAGCTTCGCCGCCACCGGCCACATCCCCACCGCCCAAGCGCTGCAATTTGTCTTCCGCGCGATCACACCGCCGGGCCGTCCACGCCGATTTGATGCGCGCTTCTTTCTGTTGGACGCAGATGAGATTGCCACAGATCTGGATGATTTCTCCGCCGCCTGCGAAGAGCTGTCCCATCTTCAGTGGATTCCGCTCAGCGAGGTACGCGCGTTTGATCTGCCTTTCATCACCGAAGTGGTGCTCGCCGAAATCGAGGCGCGCGTGACAGATCGCAATCCCCCGACCTCTGTGCCTTTCTTTAAGAACAACGACGAGGCCAGCCTGTTCATGCAACTGCACGGCCGCGCACAGGATCGCTAAATCAGGCGAGCAGAATCAGACCAACAATCGAAGCCGCCAAAAGCGCCATACCAAAATATTCACGCTTGCTGATGGTTTCGCGGAAAATCAGCACCGTGCCCAGAATGCCAAACACCAGCTCGATCTGCCCCACTGTCTTTACATAAGCTGCGTTTTGCAGCGTGAAGGCCGTGAACCAGCAGAACGTGCCAGCCATGCTGGTCAAGCCAATGAACCCGGCAGTCCGCCATGCACTCAGCACCCTGCGGACTTCGCCCGGCTCACGCAACTTTAGCCACAGCCACATCCCGACCATCTGCATCGTTGTCACCGCTGCCAAGGTCACCAAGGCGCGTTGCATCGGCGCCTCAAGCGGCACCTCAAGTGACGCCCCACGGTAACAAACAGCCGAAACGCCAAACAAAGCCCCTGCAAGCAGCCCAAGCGCCGCCGAAGGACTCAGCATCCGTCGCCAGCCTTGCTGATTTGCCTCAATCGGGCCTGACAGCACCAATACCCCCGCGACGCCAATCGAAATCGCCAGCATCCCCAGAGGTGAAACCGCCTCCCCCAGCACCAGAATGCCGATCAACACGGTCAACAGCACTTCGGTTTTGATAAACGCCATGCCAACGGCAAAGTTGCGTCGCCCAAACAACATCACGGTGCACACCGTCGCCGTGATCTGCGCCGCTCCGCCAACAATGCCATAGCCCCAGAACGGCAACGCCAGCTTTGGCAGCTGTATTTGGCCCAAAGCCACCAGCGTTGCCAAAATCGCACCTGCAATCGGCGCCGAATAGACAAACCGCGCAAAAGTCGCTCCAGCCGCGGAAAGTTTCACCTGCGCGAGGTGTTTCTGCAGCATGAACCGAACGGTCTGAAACGCAGCGGCGGCGAGAGAGGCAATGATCCAAAGTTCCATGCCGCCCTAGATGCACGGCTTAGATGCGCTTGTCACGCCCAAGCTGTCCCCTAACCGCACCCACTCCCGCTACAGGCGCCCCCAGTGGACCCGCGCCCAGACGCGTTCGTAGATGACGTAACAGCACAGCCCGACCCCGGTGTTGATCAACGCAAGCTTGCCCCCCAACGCCAATGATCCCGTTGCCAAAAGCCCAACCAATGCCATTGAAGCCAAGCCAATCACGTTCCAGATCACTGCTTTCACAATTGAGCGTTTCGGGGTTTCTGTTGCCATGCCTCATATCCTTCTGGTCGTCCCTCACGCTTTCGTGAGCATAACGGACACTTATCCTGAGGCGCTGCGTTTCATAATTCCGAATATGATTAACAAAAATCGTCATTGGTGATATTAATCAACTTATGATCGAAAATATCGACAAACGTCTCCGCGCCAACCGCTTCCGCCAACGGCTTGCCACCGCCATGCAGACCAGCGCGATGTCACAGGCAGCGCTCGCGCGTGCCATCGGCGTGGATCGCTCCACCATCAGCCAATTGCTCAATGACGACGGCGCCCGATTGCCAAATGCGCAGGTTGTGGGCGAATGCGCGGCTGCACTCGGAGTGTCGGCTGATTGGCTCCTTTCGCTCACAGATCGCCCGGAAAACACCGCCGATATTCTGGCAAACGCCCTCACGGTCACCAAAGCGCCCCGTGCCCTTGTGGATGAACAGATTTTTGCATGGCATCAGGAGGCCGCTGGCTACAAAATTCGCCATGTGCCCGCAGCATTGCCTGACATGCTCAAAACCGACGACATGCTGAGTTGGGAGTACTCCCCGCATCTTGGCCGCACCACGGAACAAGCGATCAACGCATCCCGTGACCGGCTGAACCTGATGCGTGCGGCCCAATCAGACTATGAAATCGCGCTTCCGCGGCACGACATGGAATCTTTTGCCCGCGGCGAGGGCTACTATCGTGGCCTTCCCACAGAAACACGCGCACGACAACTTGATCACTTCGCGACCCTGTCTGCGCAACTCTATCCGCGCATGCGCCTCTATCTTTTCGACGCGCGCCGCCTTTACTCCAGCCCGATCACTGTTTTTGGGCCCTTGCTTGCCGTCCTCTATCTCGGGCGCAACTATCTTGCGTTCCGAGACACCGAGCGCGTGACCTCGTTTACAGAGCATTTTGACAATCTCGTGCGCCAGGCCGATGTGACTGCACGCGAAATTCCGGCGTACATCGAACAGCTCAGATCCGACTTATAGGGCAAGATACCGCCATTAAGCACGCAACAGACTTGTGTAAAAAGCCTATGGCTTCGTCACATCATGACTGTAAATCCAATCAAACTGCCCCATCAGTTTTTTGGGCGCAAAGGTGGTCGCCAATCGCATGCCCATATGCGCGGCCGTGCGCACGACTGGATTGGCCAGGTGATACTTCCAGGCGTTCTTGCTGGCGGCATCTACCACCCGTTTGACACGCTCCTCTCGCCGCGTTTGATAGGCCGCGAGCCCCTCAGAAAGGGTGCCCGCGCGCTCAAGCGCATCTCTTAGGACCCAGGCATCTTCCATCGCCATAGAAGCCCCCTGCGCCATAAACGGCAAAGTGGGATGCGCCGCATCACCCAGAATGGCGCAGTTTCCTTGATGCCAAACCGGCGCGACAGGGTGACGGAACAGCCCCCACCGGCTGACCTCTGTGACTTCACCAAGCAACGCGCGCGCGTCGCCTCCGAAATCGTTAAAAACACGGCGCAGGTTTTGCGGATCGTCGGTGTGATGCCAGCCCTCTTCGGCCCAGCCTGCCTGCTCCTGCACAGCAACCAAATTGACCATCGTGCCACCCCGCAAAGGGTAGCTCACCAAATGCCGATGCGGCCCCATATGGACCTGTACCAAATTGCCATGGCGCATGGTGTTGGGGACAATGGCCCGCCAGGCGACCTGTCGCGTGAAAAACGGCGCAACCGTGCCATTCAACACCCCCCGCAACCGCGAATGCAGACCATCCCCGCCAATAACAAGATCGGCGCGCATTTCTGAGCCGTTGGACATCACCACCCGCGCCCGCTCACCGCCGCGACCTGGATGCACTGTCTCCACGTTCTGCAGCAACAGTATTTTGATCCCCGCCGCCCGCACGGCCTGTGCCAGCAGATCAATCAAATCCGCACGATGCACGAAATGATAAGGCGTTCCCGCTTTGATCAATCCAAGATCAAGATGGGCAACCAGCCGTCCAGCGGCATAATCTCGCAACTCAACAGCCTGTGCCTTCACCGAGCGCGCCTCAAGATGGCTCGCCAGACCAAGCCCACGCAAAACCGCCAAACCATTGGGGCTGACCTGCAGGCCGGCGCCCACTTCCTTGATTGCCTCTGCCTGCTCCAGCACACAGACCCGTGCGCCCAGCTGCCGCAAAGCCAGCGCAGCTGTCAGTCCACCGATACCAGCGCCAATGACGCAAACTTTCTGTTCACTCAGATCCATCGTCGCCATATCTACAAAAAAACGCCGAGGCAAAAGCCCCGGCGCGATGTTTTTTTGAGCAATTTGAAAAAATCAGTCGTCGCGATGTACTTTTTCGCGGCGTTCATGCCGTTCTTGCGCTTCAAGGCTCATCGTCGCAATTGGGCGCGCATCCAGACGGCGCAGCGAAATCGGCTCTCCGGTCACTTCGCAGTAGCCGTATTCACCTTCATCAATGCGGCGCAATGCGCTGTCGATTTTCAGAACGAGTTTGCGTTGGCGATCCCGGGTGCGCAATTCTAGGGCGCGGTCGGTTTCTTCGCTGGCGCGGTCTGCAACATCAGGAATGTTGCGTGTGCTGTCTTGTAGGCCTTCAATGGTGTCGCGGCTGCCTGCCAGAAGCTCCTCTTTCCAGTTCAGCAGTTTGCGACGGAAGTACTCAACTTGCCGGTCATTCATGAACGGCTCATCCTCTGCAGGACGGTAGTCGTCCGGCAGGAAAGTTTCTGCTTTCATTTGTGCTCCCTTACCGTGGTCAACGTCCGTGGTGCTATTCAAGTCAGACATGCCACCCCCTTCTCTATTGCCAGCAAATACTCTCTTGGAGCGAGAATGTCACTACCTGTTAATGGTACATTGCGGACAAAATATGTTCACGATAGGCTGCCGCGAAAAATTGATGTACGGGCGGAGAAATTTTATGCAGTTTTCAGGCACCAAAGACTATGTGGCCACAGACGATCTGACAGTGGCTGTAAACGCCGCGGTGGCGCTTGAACGCCCCTTGTTGGTCAAGGGCGAGCCGGGCACAGGCAAGACCGAACTGGCGCTGCAAGTGGCGCGCGGCCTTGGCCTGAAAATGATTGAGTGGAACGTCAAATCCACCACCAAGGCACAGCAGGGTCTCTACGAATATGACGCCGTGTCTCGCCTTCGCGATAGTCAACTAGGAGATGCACGCGTCCACGATATCTCCAACTACATCAAACGCGGAAAACTCTGGGAAGCCTTTGAGAGTGATGAAAAAGTTGTGCTGTTGATTGATGAGATTGACAAGGCCGACATCGAGTTTCCAAACGACCTTCTCCAAGAACTCGACAAGATGGCGTTCCACGTCTACGAGACCGGAGAAACCGTCAGCGCCAAACACCGCCCGATCATCATCATCACCTCCAACAACGAAAAAGAACTGCCCGACGCCTTCCTGCGTCGCTGCTTTTTCCATTACATCCGCTTCCCGGATATGGACACACTGAAAAAAATCGTCGAAGTGCACCATCCGGGCATCAAAGAGGCGCTTCTAACCACCGCACTCACGCAGTTCTTTGAAATCCGCGACACCGCCGGGCTGAAGAAAAAACCTTCCACCTCCGAAGTGATTGACTGGCTGAAGCTGCTTTTGGCCGAAGATCTCTCTCCAGAGGACTTGAAGCGAGATGGCGCCAATGCGCTGCCAAAACTGCACGGGGCGCTTCTGAAAAACGAGCAAGATGTCCATCTTTTTGAACGCCTCGCCTTCATGGCGCGCTCTGGCCGCTGAGCAACCGCTGCGCATTTGCCGCAAAACAGAGGATCGCATGCCATAGGTGGCAAATAAAACGTGGCGCACAACAGTTTTTTGCGCCACGCCCCCGTTCTTGGCGTAACCTGAACCATAGGCGTCAGTCAGCATCCTGCATTCTGCAGCGCATAAGGAGCAAACCAGGCCCATGATCACAGCCCAAGCCACCGACTTGCGCATTCGTCCGCTCGAACGCTCTGACCAAGCCGACTGGCGCAGGCTCTGGACAGCCTATCTCGCCTTTTATGAAAGCACGGTCTCAGATGAGGTCTATGCCACCACATTTGAGCGGCTTCTGGGGGATGACGCTCAGGATTTTTCCTGCCTTGTGGCTGAAAAAGACGGCGCCCTGGTTGGCCTCACCCACTACCTGTTCCATCGCCATGCCTGGCGTGTGGAAAATGTCTGCTACCTTCAGGATCTCTACGCCGACCCACAGGTGCGCGGCACAGGGGTTGGGCGCAAACTGATTGAAGCTGTGTATGAAGCGGCAGATGCCCAAGGGGCTCCAAATGTCTATTGGCTGACGCAAGAGTTCAACACGACGGCGCGGCAACTGTATGATCGTGTTGGCAAACACACCCCATTTGTTAAGTACCAAAGGCCCTGATGTTTCGTTTTTTTCTTCCTGTCGTTTCGGTTTTGGGCGCGCTCGCTTTGGGGGCCTGCACCCCGCTAAACCAAAGTAACACCTCTACACGCGCCGCAGTGGCCGACACCACGCTGCCGCCCGTTAAGGGGTTTGCCACACCACGGCCCAAAGCTCCGGCGCGGTCCAACCGCGATATTGCGCGAGATTTCCTGGACCTCACATTTGAGTTGGAAAGCGGGCGCAAACTGGAGCGCCTGACACGGTTTGAGGGCCCAATCACTGTACGTGTCACAGGCACACCGCCCCCCGGCATGATGACCGACCTGCGCGCTCTGCTCGCGCGCCTGCGCTCCGAAGCGCGCATCAACATCAGCCTGAACAACACGCCAAACGCAAATATCACCATTCAGGCCGTATCCCGCAAAGACATCCGCAAGGCGCTGCCACAGGCGGCTTGCTTTGTTGTGCCCAATATTTCGTCCCTCAGCCAATATCGCGGCGCGCGGCGCAGCGGTGCGGCCAACTGGGCCCTACTGGAAAATCGCGAGAAAATCGCGATCTTCCTGCCCAATGACACCAGCCCACAGGAAACCCGCGACTGCCTGCACGAAGAATTGGCGCAAGCGCTCGGTCCCCTCAATGACCTTTACCGCCTGCCGGACAGTGTCTTTAACGATGATAACATCCATGCGGTGCTGACCGGTTTTGACATGACCATACTGCGTGCATTTTATGATCCGATGCTCGCCAACGGCATGAGTCGCAATCAAGTTGCCAATCGTCTGCCCGCCATCTTGAGCCGGATCAATCCGCGCGGGGATCAGCTGTCGTCAAATCCCCTGCCCGCCACACCGCGCAGCTGGATTGACGCGGTGCAAACCGCCCTTGGTCCCGGAACCACACCCGCCGGTCGCCGTGTCGCGGCACGCCAGGCGCTCTTGATTGCCCAATCTGAGGGCTGGCGCGACCACAGGTTGGGCTTTTCCCACTACGCGCTCGGGCGTCTGTTGCAGTCCCAAGACATCAGCGCCGCCCTGTCGGAATTCCGCGCAGCCGATCGCGCCTATCGCAGCACCGATGGTCTGGGCCCGCACCGCGCCTTTGTCGCCACCCAGCTCTCTGCCTACGCGATCAGCGCAGGCCAAAGCCGCGAGGCCCTCAAAATCATCAGCCCTCAGCTCACCACGGCCGCCGAATTTGAAAACGCGGCACTGCTGTCTACCCTCATGCTGCTTCAAGCCGAAGCTCTGGACATGGAAGGCCAATTGGAAGATGCGGCCAACCTGCGTCTGGACAGTCTCGGGTGGGCACGCTACGGATTTGGGCCGGATTGGGCCGTGCGCGCAAAACTGCGCGAAATTGCAACGCTCAGCCCGATCAAAGGGGGATCATAAGACAAGATGTTCGTGATTATTGGGGCGCTTTTGGGCGCAGTGCTTGGCGGTGCCATTGCCAAAAAACGTGGCGGCAAACGGCTGGATATTTTGCAATATTGCGCTGTTTACGCGATGATTTTTGCTATGCTTGGCCTGTTCGCAACCTTAGCTATCCACCGTATGGCATTGTAAAAAAACATGTTTCTTCCCTTCTTCGAAAATCTCCGTACTGCCCGCGTGCCCGTGTCGCTGCGCGAGTTTTTAGGCTTTCTAGAAGGATTAAAGGCCGGGCTCGCCACCTATGATGTGGAAAGTTTCTACTATCTGGCCCGCACGATCATGGTGAAAGACGAGCGCAACATCGACAAATTTGACCGGGCCTTTGCCATGACCTTTGATGGCCTGGCAGAGATCAGCGCAGAGGCCGTTCTGGAAGCTGTGGACATTCCCGAGGAATGGCTGCGCAAGATGGCCGAAAAACACCTCAGCGCCGAAGAAATGGCCGAGATCGAGGCCATGGGTGGCTTTGACAAGCTGATGGAGACGCTGCAGGAGCGCCTGAAAGAACAAGAAGGCCGCCATCAGGGGGGCAACAAATGGATCGGCACTGCGGGCACCAGCCCGTTTGGCGCTTATGGCTACAACCCCGAGGGCGTGCGCATCGGCCAGAAAGAAAGCCGCCACCGCCGCGCGGTGAAGGTCTGGGACAAGCGCGAGTTCCGCAATTTTGACGACACGGTCGAGCTCGGCACCCGCAACATCAAGGTGGCGCTCAAACGCCTGCGTCGCTGGGCACGCGAAGGCGCGGCAGACGAGCTTGATCTCAATGGCACCATTCGCGCCACCGCAGAGCACGGCTATCTGGATGTCAAAACCCGCCCCGAACGCCATAACGCTGTAAAAGTACTGCTGTTTCTCGATGTCGGCGGCTCGATGGATCCGCATATCAAGGTCGTGGAAGAGCTGTTCTCCGCCGCCCGTGCGGAGTTCAAACATCTGGAATATTACTACTTCCACAACTGCCTTTATGAAGGCGTGTGGCGCAACAACCAGCGCCGCTGGAACGACCAGACGCCCACCCACGAGGTGCTGCGCACCTATGGGCCGGATTACAAATGCATTTTTGTCGGGGACGCCTCCATGTCCCCTTATGAAATCGCCTATGCAGGTGGGGCCAATGAACATTGGAACCAAGAGCCCGGCCAGGTCTGGCTGGAACGCGCCCGCGATCAGTGGCGCGACAATCTCTGGATCAATCCGGTGCCAGAAGCACAGTGGCAATACACCCACTCCATCAGCATGATCCGCGAGATTTTCGAGGACCGCATGGTGCCAATGACACTGCAGGGGCTAGAGCGGGGCATGCGCGAGCTGACCCGCTGATCCCGGCCCTCAGGGCGTTTTTGCCTCCAACGCAGCCCAGGTGGCAGGCCCAACAACGCCATCCACACCCAACCCATTGTCACGCTGAAAATTCATCACCGCGCGCTTGGTCGCGGGACCAAAATCGCCATCAATCAAAACGCCATGGCCCGCGCGCCGCAGCAGCAGCTGTAACTCTCGCACCGCTTCCCCCAAGGCACCCGTGCGCAACACCAGTTCATCTGGTTCCGCCACCTCCCCAGACCCGCCGAACGCCGCATAGGCGCGGGCCATCTTAATGTCATATTTGTTTACCTTGTAGCCCGGCCCATTGTACTGGCGCGCAAACGCCGCCCAGTTGAGCGCCTGCAGCTCATCCACCAGCCCAGCGCGGCGAATGAAATTGGCCATGACCTGCACCTGCCCCGCCGCACCAGACACCGCATCCGCCACCAGCGCATGTACATCTTGATAGCCAATCCACTCGGCATTGGCCCCCATCACCTGCCCCAGCCCCCAAGAGCAACTGCGCAAGGCGGCCACCTCATGCAGCTTCTTGGCCCGCGCCAGCAGATTGTAGCGCACCTGTTGTGAACTGGAGTTTTTCACGCCGCCCACCACGGTTGAGGCCAGCCCAGCCCGCACCGCTTTCTTACGCAACGCCACAGGCAGTTCGCGATGAAAGTAATGCCCTTCCCAACGGATCAACGGCATGTCTTTGCCATCCACCGTGGCAAACACCCGCCCGCCACTTTCAACCTGCGCCACAGCCAACAAGGCCGCAGGCTCCACAGTCAGTTCTTCAGCAATCTTGGAAATTTCTTCAACAACATCGGGCGCAAACATCCGCCACACTCCTCACCTGAAACAAAACTGCGGTTATGACACCCTGTGGCACATGAAGCTGTCAATGCAGTTGCACCTTACCTTTGTGCGCCCCATATCTTGGTCATGATCAAATTCATGCCCATACTTCTCGCCCTGATCATGGGGATCGTGTCTTTCAAATTCTCTGCCTGGCGCACCACCAAGGAGCTGAAAGCCCGCTCAACAGAGCTGGCAGATCCCCGCCTCATGCCGCTGATCAAAGATATGGCCAAAGCCCTCGATTTGCCGCGCATCCGGGTGCACATCTACGAAATCGAGCCGGTGAATGGCCTCGCCGCACCAGATGGCAAAATCTATCTCACCCGCGGCTTTTATGAACGCTACCGTCAGGGCTCGGTCAGCGCCGAAGAAATGGCCAGTGTGATCGCCCATGAACTCGGTCATGTGGCCCTCGGCCACTCGCGCCGTCGTATGATCGACTTCTCCGGCCAGAATGCGCTGCGCACGGCGCTGGCCATGGTGCTCAACCGCTTTTTGCCCGGTCTTGGTGCGGTGATCTCCGGCGCGGCCCTATCGCTGTTGATGGCACGACTGTCGCGCTCTGATGAATTTGAAGCCGATGCCTATGCCGCCGCCCTGCTTGTAAAATCCGGCATTGGCACAGCGCCGCAGAAATCCCTGTTTGAAAAACTCAGCCACCTCACAGGCGCCCATGGGGCCAGCACACCCGCATGGCTGCTCAGCCACCCCAAAACAGAAGAGCGTATCAAAGCGATTGAAAAGCTCGAAACCGACTGGGGCCTCACGCAAGCCTGAGCACGCTTCTCATTCGTCAAATGTCCCGGGGGAGTCATATCCCTGATATGACGGGGGCAGTGCCCCCATGGCTGCTTAACGGCTCACAGCTTTGGCCAGCTTGGGCAGGCGTGCCTTTTTGAGCAGCGCACGCATCTCCCAAGGCTCCCCACTCAGCCGTTCTGCCTCACGGCGCACGGCCTCACACGCCTGCGCCACGCCTTCGGGATCTTCTTCCCAGCATTTGCGCAACAGCTCATCCGGCCCGATGCGCGCCACGCCTTCTTCCGCCAAAATATGGCGCGGGAAATCCTTCACATTCATCGTGACAATGGCGTCAGCCGAGCCCGCAATCGCTGCCGCCAGAACATGAGTGTCGTTCTCATCCGGCAGGTAGAGACGGTCCTGCAAACCTTGGGGCCAAGTCACCTCTGCCTTGGGCCAGTCGGCGCGGATCAGCGCAATTTCGCTGCGCGCCTGCGGCTCCCCTGTGGGGCCGATCTTGCGCGCCGCCCGTGCCCATTCTTCCAGAATGCGCGCCGACCATTGCGGTTGAAACGCTCCGGTCTTGGCGACACCCAAAAGCACTTCCCGCATCACTGTCGGATAGAGCACGCAAGCATCGAGCAAGAGCCGTTTCAAAGCGCGCGCCTCACAGGCGGAAAATCAGCGATTTGAGATATCCGCTTTCCGCCAGTTGCGGCATCAGCGGGTGATCTGGCCCGGCAAAACCTGTGTGCAAGAGCTGCGCCTGACGCCCTGCCCGGCCAATTCCGCGCAGGCTTGCGCCCCGGAATCGCGCCACATCCGCAGCATGGGAGCAGGAACAGAGGCCCAGATACCCACCGTCTGCCACCAACGGTGCGGCCAGTCGCGCCACACGTTCATAAGCCCGCAGGCCCTTTTCCAGCGCAGGCTTGGACGGCGCAAAAGCTGGCGGATCACAGATCACCACATCAAATTGCGCGCCTTCTTCCGCCAAAGCGGTCAGCACGTCAAAGGCATCGCCTTTGCGGGTGGAGAAACGATCTGCCACGCCAGCAGCTGCGGCGCCAGCTTGCGCCAGTTCCAACGCAGCGGCAGAGCCATCCACCGCCAGGGCTTCAGATGCGCCGCCTGCCAGCGCGGCCAGCGAGAAGCCCCCGACGTGAGAAAACACATCGAGCACTTTCGCATCTTTGCAGAGCCCGGCCACAAAGCCGTGGTTGGGGCGCTGGTCATAAAACAAACCCGTCTTCTGCCCACCGGTCAGATCCGCCATATAGGTCGCGCCGTTCATCACCACAGGGACAGGTGCATCCGGGGCTGTGCCCAGCATCACGGCGCTGTGCTCTTCCAGTCCTTCCAGGCTGCGCGCACGGCCAGAGCCATTCATCAGGATCGTGCTGACCCCGGTAACTTTGGCCAATGCGGCCACCATCATATCAAGGCGCGCATCCGCCCAAGCCGCATTGGGCTGGATTACCGCAATATCGCCAAAACGGTCCACCACAACGCCGGGCAGCCCGTCCGCTTCGGCGTGGATCAGACGGTAATAGGGCGTTGCGTAGAGCCGCTCCCGCATCGCCAGAGCATAGGCAAATTTGGCCTCAAACCACGCCTGATCCACAACGGTTGTGACATCGCGCGAGATCATCCGGCAGAAGATCTTGCTCTGGCTGTTGGTCGCCACCAACCCGATAGGCGCGCGGTTGTCGTCTTCCAGAATAGCCAATGTGCCCGGTGTCAGCGCTTTGGTGCGCCGGTCGGTCACAAGCTCATTGCCATAGACCCAGGGAAAGCCATGGCGGATCGCACGAGCATTGGCTTTGGGCTTAAGGCGGACAACCGGCAGATCACCGGCGGCGGAAACGGAAGAGGACGGCATAGACATGCCGCCCTCCTACTGTGTTCTTTGGGATGTGAAAAGCCCTCTCAGGCTCAGTTCAGCTCTGCCGTGGTCAGAGCGCTTGCCTCTGTCCCGATTGGCGCAAGCGGCTGAACCGTCTTGCTGGCGCCCCGGCTTGGTCCAACAAACCCTTGTGCTTTGGTCAGCTCTTCACGCACCACATAGGCAAGGTGGTGGGTGATGCGGTACTTCTGGGTCAGGCCACGGGCCTCAGCGGCCAGTGCTTTTTGCCCCCCATACCCGGTCAAGCTTGCCTTAATTGGCTTGGGCCCACGCAGCACAGCGCCGCTTTGCGCATCCACAATTGTCATCGTGAATTCAATCGCATGCACACCGCCTACGCTGTACCGCGTCTTCTCGGTCAGCGCATGAAAGCGGCTCACTTCAATCTGCACATGCACCGGGCGCGCACCTACGAGCGGCCCGCCACCAAGGCGCACCCCCTCTTCAAACATCGCTTTGACTTGTTCATATCGATCGCCATAGGCGTCCCCGCGCCACACGATATCTCCACCCGGGTAGTAGGTGTTGGCCTCAGACACCCGCAGGCTGCGCGGCACTGTGACTTCAAATCCAGCCATCTGGTACGACGGCGCCGGAGCTGCAATCTCGGTGGAGGCCACATCAAACGGCGCGTTCCGGCTGGCAGTATCCACAGAGGCACAGGCACTCACGCCAAGGCCCAAAACCATTGCTGCAACAACACGCATAAGTGACATGATCGACTCCTTCGGCGGATTTCGCCTTTTATTTCTGTCGATCAAGATGCCCCCCAATTTGGGCGCGATTGCGGCGGGGGTCGGACCTTTTCAGGGGAATTGAGTCAAACCGACAACCCCCTAAAATCAATACGGATTGTCAGTCCCGCGGACGGCTCCGCCACCCGCCCCGACGCCGTGGCGCGGTCATTTGAACCTGGCCGTCCCGCAGCACCTCGCTCATTGGGTGGTCAGGAAACTCCGCGCCATAATGCGCAAGCAAAGCGTCAATCGCCGCTTGCGTATCACTGTCCTGCGGCAAAGAAAGCGCCCAATCCAGAAAGATCGAGCGACATTCCGGCAACGCAATGCCGTCAATCTGATAGCTTTCCCGGATCAGCCCCTTGGGGTCAAACTGCGAAAGATCCATGTCACGCCTCCCTTTTGGCGATCAGGTTTGTCTGTGCCAGCGCCGCGTCGATGCTTGTTGCTGCCGCATCACACGCGATGTGCATCTGTGTTTGCAGCGCCTCTATGTCTGCAGCCCCCGTCTCACGCAATAGAAATGCGCGTCCACCTTCGCCAATTTGTTGCGGATCAATGGTCTGACCCGACAGCAATTTGGACGCAAGCTGCACCTGCCAACAAAGCCGATAAGTGGCCGCCAGCTCTGTCACATTGTCGGCGTTCAGCCACCCAATTGCGACCCCCGCCTGCAAACCCTGGGTAACGGCACGGCGCGGGCTCCCCGCGAGCAAGGCCGCCGTCTGACTTAACAGCTCAATGTCCTGCAGTCGTCCAGCGCCGATCTTGGCATCCCAAGCCCCATCCGGCGCCTTCGCAGCGGCGATCCGGGCGCGCATCTCCTCCACATCCGCCGCGACCTTGGCTGGTGTCTTGGGCTGCGTCAAAAGCTCCTGCCGGAAAGCTTCCACCTCCGCCATCAACTCTGGCGCTCCGGTCACAGGCCGCGCCCGGGTGAGCGCCAGATGTTCCCAGGTCCAGGCTTCGGTCTGCTGATAGTTCTTAAAGGACGCCAGCGAGGTCGCCACCGGCCCCTGCGTGCCTGAAGGCCGCAAGCGCATGTCCACTTCATAGAGCCGCCCCTGCGCCATCGGCGCGCTCAGCGCGGTCACCAAAGCCTGCGTAAAGCGCGCATAATAGGGCCGTGTCGCCAAGGGGCGTCGCCCTTCTGATCCCTCAACCCCATCCGCATCATAAATCACGATCAGATCCAGATCGGAGGTCGCATTCAGGCGGCGCGCGCCAAGAGAGCCCATCCCAAGCACCATAGCCCCCCGCCCCGGCATCGGCCCATGCTTGGCGGCAAATTGGTCGGCAACGGGCTGCCACAGGGCGCCCAGCACAGCATCGGCCAGATCGGCATATTGCTGCCCCGCCTCCTCGGCCCCCATGAGTCCGCGCAGGTGATGCACCCCAATTCGGAACTGCCATTCTTTGGCCCAACGCCGAGTGCTGTCCAGCTGCGCCTCATAGTCGCTTTCCTGCGCCAGCCGTTCAGAAAGCTCAGCCGTCAGCGCGGCCTGTCCCGGCCATGGCGCAAAGAAGCCACCGCCGATCACCGCGTCAAACACCCCGGAATTGCGCGACAGATGCTGCGCCAGCGCAGGAGCCGTACCCACAATATCAATCAGCAGGTCGATCAGTTGCGGATTGGCCTCAAACAGGGAAAACAGCTGCACCCCCGCGGGCAACCCGCGCAGGAACCCATCCATTGCCAACACCGCCTCATCCGGGCGCGGGGTCTGCGCCAGACGGCGCAAAATCTCAGGACGCAGCCGCTTCCAGATTTCAGTGGCCCGCGCGCTGCGCAGGGCGGGATAGGTCTGCCAGCGGCCAAGAACAGCCGGATCAAACGCATGTTCCACCGCCTCAGAGGCCGCCGCATCTGGCGCAAAGAACCCCTCGGTCATATCATGGACTTCAGTCAGCCGCGCACGCAGCTCCTGTTGTAGATCATCAATGTCGCGCCCCATCAAACCAGCAATCCGGCCCCAGCCTTCGGCCCCCTGTGGCAACCGGTGAGTCTGCGCATCAGCCACCATCTGCACCCGGTGCTCCACCTCGCGGTGAAAGCGATAGTGGTCGCTCAGCGCCTCTGCCACCTCATCAGGCACCCAGCCTTTGGAGGCCAGCTTGCGCAAGCCCGGCACCGTATGACGGTCACGCAAGTAAGGATCGCGCCCGCCTGCGATCAACTGCCGTGTCTGCGTGAAAAACTCGATCTCCCGGATGCCGCCCCGGCCCAGCTTCATATCGTGGCCATCCAGTGAAATCTCACCGCCCAGCCCCTTGTGCTCGCGAATGCGCAGGCGCATGTCGTGGGCGTCCTGAATGGCGGCAAAATCCAGATGCCGACGCCAGACAAAGGGCGTCAGCGTTTTCAGAAACCGCGCCCCGGCCTCCAGATCCCCTGCCGAAGGCCGCGCCTTGATATAGGCCGCCCGCTCCCAGGTGCGCCCCAGACTTTCATAATAGCGCTCCGCTGTTTCCATCGCGATACACACCGGGGTCACCGCCGGATCGGGCCGCAGCCTCAGATCGGTGCGAAACACGTAACCCTCGCCGGTGATGTCATTCAGCATGGCCGCCATCTTGCGCGTCGCCCGAATGAAACTGGCGCGCGCATCGTGATAATCATCTGGGTCAAACCGCGTTTCATCAAACAGGCAGATCAGGTCAATATCAGAGCTGTAGTTCAGCTCATGTGCCCCCATTTTCCCCATTGCCAGCGTGACCATGCCCCCGGCTGTCGGGATATCATCCTCTGTGGCACCGGGCAGCTTGCCGCGCCGGATCTCTGCCCCGATGGTGGCCTCCAGCGCCAGCTGGCTCGCCAAATCGGCAAAATCGGTCAGCGTTCCGGTGACTTTTTCAAGCGACCACGCCCCGGACAGATCCGCCAAAGCGGTCAGCAGTGCGACCTTGCGCTTGGCCGCACGCAACACTGTGGCGCGCTGATCGGGCGCGCTCTCTTTCAGCGCCGCAAAAAGCTGCGCCAGCGCGGCGTCTGCATCCAACAGCGCTTCTGGCAACCAATCTGCCTCTTTGTGGATCAGCCCTTTCAGGTAAGGGCTAGAGCCTGCGGTGCCCGTGATCAGCTTGGCCAGATCGCCGGACAGCCCCGGCACGGCGGCGCAGGCCTCCGCCCCAAGATCAGCATCATAGGCATGTGGCAAGCGGGTGATTTGGGATGCAAAAGTCATGGGGGGGACTTTGAAACCCACAAGCCGCGAAGGTCAATGCGGCGTGATGGCAAAAGGGGCGCCCCCCTTGCCACAGCTGCGATGTGGCTCGCCCGGGATACTCGCCGAATGAGAGACGCTTAGGGAACTGGGACATCCGTAAGCGGGGTGTCTTGGCTGAAACTGTTGCGCCATGCGCCATCCGTTGCGCGCTGCCAAAGTGAACTGATCAACATGGCCTCCCAGTCGGTGCTGCCAACCCGAAGGTAATCCGCCCGGTACACCAGCAAGCCTCCATCTGCCGAGACCGCTCGAAACGTCATCTCAGACAGCCGAAAATCCGCAATCGTCGGGCCCTCAGCCAGCTGTCCCACGTGGTCGGCCTTGCTGCCGAACCCACTGGGGTACACTCCAAGAAAATCCGCCGACAAAAGAGCAGCGTCAGCCGCTGGATCCCCCTTGACCAATGCGGTCCACACGCGGCCCTCCAGAGCTGCAATCTTGGCTTTCAAATCGTTTTCTATTTTCATGGCCCTTCCGTGCCCTATGCTGCCCCAGACATCAACCCAAACAGGATTCATGAGAGATGAGCAAAAGCCTCAAACGTGTACGCGCCGCGCTCGAAGCGGCCGGTGCCGCCGTCGATATCCGCGAAACCGATGGCGCACGTACCGCAGAAATGGCGGCAAAGGCCGTCAATTGCCATGTGGATCAAATCGCAAAATCCATCATCTTTCAGGCGCAGGACAGCGAGACTGTGGTGCTCTTTCTGACGGCCGGTGGCAGGCAGGTTGATCTGGCAGCCGCCTCCGCGCTGGCGGGTCTGGCGTTGCAACGTGCGGATGCGACAGTGGTGCGCAATCAAACCGGCTTTGCAATTGGCGGGGTCAGCCCGGTGGGCCACCTCTCCCCCATCCGTGTGTTTATGGATGAACACCTGATGGCATTTGAACAGATCTGGGCCGCAGCAGGCACACCACATCACGTTTTTTGCATCGAACCAAAAGAGTTGTGCGCCCTGACCCGGGCTGAGATTGGCGCTTTCAGCCTGTAGCTTTGCTTTTTTAGACAGATAAAAACATTCAAAAACAATATCTTATCACCAAAATGTAAAAACTATTCACATTCTGGCTTGCAATCAAAGCCTGCAGTGCCAATCTAGGTAATGTGAAAGGGATTTACATACCCAATCACAGCGTAGCTAGAAACACCAACTTCGGAGACCCCAATGACCCCTGCCGCAACCGCACATACCGCCGACACCCGCCACCTTGGCTGGTTTGGCAGAAGCGAGGCTTGGCTTGACAGCAAAGGCAAAGGTGCCTGGATCGCCGCCATGGTGCTTGGTTTTGTGTTCTTCTGGCCCGTCGGTCTGGCCCTTCTGTTTTACATGATCTGGAGCAAGGATATGTTCAAGAAATCTCACCGCAGCCGCAGCTGTTCGCGTCGGATGCATGTCATGACCCCAACCGGCAACAGCGCCTTTGACGCCTACCGCGACGAAACCCTGCGCCGTCTGGAAGACGAACAGAAGAGCTTTGAAGAATTCCTGCAGCGTTTGCGCGATGCCAAGGACAAAGCCGAATTTGACCAATTCATGGACGAACGCGCCACCAAAGCGGCCGACGCGCCCAAAGAAACCGAAGACGCGTAAGCCCTCACAACTTGTTAAGATGTGGCGCGGAAGCCCCCTTCCGCGCTGCTTCGCTTTGAAAAAACACACATCACACTCACCCCGGAGGGAGGGCCATGAGCCACCACGACACGCACCACCGCAGCTACACTTTGCCTGATCCAGACACACAGGCTGAGTTCTATCAGGATGTGACGTTCAAGCGGCTTTTGGCTTGGTTCATCGACACCGCCGTGATCTTTGTGATCTGTGTGCTGGTGCTGCCTTTTACGGCCTTCACCGGCATCCTGTTCTTTGGCGCACTGCTGTTTGTGTTTGGCTTTGCCTATCGCGTGGTGACCATCACCACCGGCTCCGCCACCTGGGGCATGCGCCTGATGTCGCTTCAGATGCGCCAATCAAACGGCGCCCGCTTCGATCTTGGCGCGGCCTTCCTGCACACATTGGGCTTCACCATCTCTGTGGCCTTCCCGATCCTGCAGATCATCTCGATTGTGCTGATGCTCACCACCGATCGCAAACAGGGCCTGACCGATCTTGTCATGGGCTCTGTGATGATCAACCGCGCGGCGCGCTACTGAACGCCGCACCACGTCACAAACGAAAAACGGGGGCCAGATGGCCCCCGTTTCTGTGTCTTAGATCTCTATACTCAGCCGCCGAGCAGATCCGGCAGGATCGTCACGATGGAGGGGAAGTACCAAAGGATCGCCAGACCAACGACCTGGATGAGCACAAAGGGAATAATGCCCTTATAGATGTGCCCGGTCGTGACCTCCTTGGGTGCAACGCCTCTGAGATAGAAGAGCGCAAAGCCAAAGGGCGGCGTCAGGAACGAGGTCTGCAGGTTCACCGCGATCATGATGGTCACCCACTTGGGATCAAAGGTGCCGCCATAGATGACCGGGCCGACAATTGGGATCACGATGTAAATGATCTCCAGGAAGTCGAGCACAAAGCCCATCACAAACAGCACCAGCATCACGATCAGGAAGACTTTGAACTCATTGTCAAAGGACTGCAGGAACTGCTGGATATAGTGTTCCCCACCAAAGCTGATCACCACCAGATTGAGCAGCTGGGAGCCGATCAGAATGGTAAAGACCATGGAGGTCACCTTGGCCGTTTCGCGCACGATCGGGGTCAGCACCTTACCGCGGAACAGCACCCAGCAGCCGTAAAGCAGACCGAACATGGCAAAGAGATACGCCCCTTTGGCCGCGAAGAAGGCGAGGTAGTTCTCGACCTCAACTTCAGCCTGATTCACGCGCAGATCAAAGTTCACACCAACGAGGATCATGATGATCACCGCAAATGTGGCCCAGATGATGATCGCGCCAGAACGCTCCTGATCCTGCAGCTTGCGATAAGCCGCCAGCATGATCGCACCACCTGCGCCCAGCGCCGCTGCGGGCGTCGGGTTGGTGATGCCGCCAAGGATCGAGCCCAGCACCGCAATGATCAGCACGAGCGGTGGAAACACCACGCGCAGCAGATCGTTTTTGCCAAGCAGCCCCGCCGCATAGCGCACACCATAAAGCGTCATCGCCAATGGGATCGCCATATAGATCAGCGTCCAGCCCGGCGTGGTGACCGGCGAGATCAGGACAATATCCACCAGCAACGCCAGCGCCACACCTGCACCGCCAACAATCAGCGGTGTGCGGTCCGCACTTGGCGAAACCCCACGCGCAGTGGTGATCACCAGTGCCAGCAGCAGGAAGCCAATCGCAATGCCAGAGCCGATAGGCGCTGCCGCCGCGATCTTCGCGGCACGTGCATCAGCGCGTTCCTCGTCGGTCAGCGCGCGGGCTTCTGCCACACCGCCGGCCTCATCAATCGCCGCCTGCTCAGCCACGGCGGTATCCCACGCCAGCTGCCCATGCAGATCAATCATAGAGGCACGACACTCTTCGCTCACATTGGTGCGCAAGCTTGCGGTTTTGCCCGCATCAGAGAAGCTGTCGACCGTCACATTCTGGCTACCGATGAAGTTCACCTGACCCAGCAGGATCACACCTGCAATCAGACCCGCAGGCACCGCAAGGAACCATGTCAGGCTTTCACCACGGGTGACAGCTTCCCCACCAGAGGCACCAAGCTCAACAGCTGGGGCTTCTTTCGGGTTAAACAGCGCATATCCAAAGGCATAAAGACCATAAAGCACCGCTAGCATGATGCCGGGGATCAGCGCCGCCTGGAACAATGTGCCCACAGAAACAACCGCCGGTTCGCCAAGGAAGGTCAACGCATCAGAACAGCCTGCCACCTGCGCACGGTTTTCCTGTGCCGCAGAGTAGAGGTCGCCTGCAAGCGTGCCGAGCAGAACGATCACGATGGATGGTGGAATGATCTGACCCAGCGTCCCAGACGCCGCAATCACACCTGTTGCCAGCTTCGGATTATAGCCGTGCTTCAGCATGGTTGGCAGCGACAGAAGGCCCATGGTCACAACCGTTGCGCCCACAATACCGGTAGACGCTGCAAGGAAAGCGCCCACAACCACAACCGACACCGCCAGACCGCCGGGCAGCGGGCCAAAGACGCGCGCCATGGTGGTCAGCAGATCGTTTGCGATCTTGGAGCGTTCCAGCGTGATGCCCATCAGAACAAACATCACAACCGCCAGCAGCGTTTCAATCGACTGACCGGCAAGCACACGCTCGTTCATCCGGTTCACGATAAAGCTGATGTTGCGGTCCATCGCTTGCTCCCAACCGCCCGCAAACACCGGCTCTGCATAGCGTGGCAGATCCGGGTATCGGAAGATTGAGATTGTATCCGCTTTGACCCCCTGTGCGATCAAATCGGCATACATCGCCGAACTGGTGTCAATCGCTTGGTGAATAAGGATCCCGGCACTGTCGAGCGCCGCAATGATCCCGAAAGAAATCACCCCTGCCCCACCAATAGCAAAAGCCACCGGAAAGCCGGAGAGAATGCCCCCAAAGAGGCAGAGGAAGACGATAATCAGGCCGACTTCGACCCCATCAAGTCCAAATAGCATAAGTTCTGCCCCTTAGATCAGTGTGTGCCTTCATAGGCTTCTTCACCTTCACCCAGCGTATCGCGGTCAAGGTATTTGCCTGCACTTGCTGCGCCTTCTTTGAATTCAAGGAAGGAGCGATAGAAGAAGGCGATGGCTTGCAAAAAGACCATGCCAGCGAAAAGCACCAGCAGCACTTTGAACAGGAAGTAGGCGTTAAACCCGTTTGGCGAGAAGCCGATGGTTTCCACGTTCCACTTCAAAATGCGCGCTTTTTTCTCCAGCAGAGACAGCTTGTCAGAGGCCGAAACCTTCGGTGTCACAAGGTGACGCCACATGAAGTACCAGCCGTACATCCACGTCAGCACAGCCGCTGGCATCATAAAGATCAGCGACCCCAGCATATCGACCACGCGCTTCGCACGGTGGCTGATGGTGGAGTAGATCAAGTCAACCCGAACATGGCCGCCCTGCACAAAGGTGTAGGTCGCACACAGGCAGACGATCATCGCATTATATAGCTTCAGCTCTTCGGCCCACCAGCTCACATCCGCCGTCAGCCAGTCCACTTTCCAGATCAGCGAAATCTCTGCCACGGTGAAAATCCGCTGCATGAAAACGATGACGATCTGCTGAAGCACCATCAACAGGCCCGCCCACGCAAAGAAACGGCCCACCGTGTTGGCAAAGCCCTCCAGAACGCGCACGCAGCCCCACATGAAAGAGTTGCGCCAGATCCCGATCGCCGTTGCGATCAGAAACAGCGTAAACACCACAAAGAAAAACTCGACCGAGCCACCATAGTAAACAAACCGCATCAACGCTTGTTTGTCCTCGGTGGTCTCAAGGCCGCCTATCCAGCTCAGCCAGCTGTTTGGATGTGTCACCGCATAAGCGGCATTCACAAAAGCTTGGCCAATGTTGGAAAACAACCAGACCAGACCGTCCAGCATGTCCCCTCATCCCCTTTTTGTTCGTACAGACGGCACCGCCAGACCGTCGGGCATTTTTAGCAAAAGACCCCTCGGAAAGCTTCCCGAGGGGTCTATGGCTTTAGCGATCGGTGCGCTTAGCCCAAGATGCGGTCACGCTGGGCGCGGTACACACCTTCAGATTTCACAAGCCAGCCGGAAGAGGCACGCATGCTGTCTTCAACCGAGTTGCGGATCTTGGCGAACAGCTCATCATCCATGTAGCTGTCCAGAGTCTCTTTAGACGCTGCACCCATCGCATCCCAAACAGTGTCAGGGAACTCAAGGGTTTTCACGCCGCCCGCCTGCAGACGCTGAAGTGCGGCACCGTTGTTGTTGAGGAACTGAGCAAGGTTCCACTGGTGCGCTGCGGCTGCTGCGGTTTCGATGATCTTCTGGTGCGCAGGAGACAGGCTGTCAAAGACTTCGCGGTTGGTCGCCAGCGACAGACCCGCACCTGGCTCGTGGAAGCCTGCGGTGTAGTAGAATTTGGTGATTTCCTGGAAACCAGCTTTTTCATCTGCCCATGGGCCGATCCACTCGGTGCCGTCGATCGCACCGGATGCCAGCGCTTGATACACCTCGGAACCTGGAAGGTTCTGAACGGAAGCACCCATTTTGCCCAGCGCCTGGCCACCCAGACCTGGCATGCGGAACTTGAGGCCCTGGAAGTCTTCTGGGCCGTTGATCTCTTTGGAGAACCAGCCACCTGCCTGCGCGCCGGTGTTGCCCGCGAGGAAGGATTTCAGACCAAAGATTTCGCCCAGCTCATCGTGCAGCGCGTGGCCTTCACCGTGGTAGTACCAGTTCACCAGTTCCTGTGCGGTCATGCCGAACGGAACAGCGGTGTAATAGGCGTAACCTGGGTGCTGGCTTACGAAGTAGTAGTCCGCCGCGTGGTACATGTCGGCCTGACCCGCGGTCACGGCGTCAAACACTTCAAACGCGCCAACCAGTTCGCCAGCCGCTTTGATTTCCACGGTCAGGTCACCGCCAGACATCGCAGTGATGGTGTCTGCTGCGTATTGTGCCGCATCAAACACGCCTGCCAGACCACGACCCCAAGAGGTCACCATGGTCAGAGTACGCTTGCCTTGTGCATATGCAGGTGCGGCCAGAGTGGTTGCCGCGGCTGCAGTGCCGCCCAGAGCAGAAGTTTTCAGAAAAGAACGACGATCCATGTAGGTTTTCCTCCCAGAAATTTGTTCGGCCCGGGCCTCCCTTCAGAGAGTCCGGGCGGATCGTTGAAGTAGGGCGAGCCTAGCGTTGCCCCTACGTAGAAGAAATACCCACTACCGCGTAGAAAGCGGGCAAATGGCAAAAAAACCCGACCAATTCAGGTATTAAGCCTCTGCTGCGCTTGTGATGGGAGCGCCTGTGCCACGAATCTTCTCTTTGATTCGCCATGAAATTTCCGTAACGAATCAGATATGCAAAACCTCTTCTCCATCCTGCGCCTGTCTTACGGACAGAAGCTCTTCCTGCTCGCCACCCTCCCTTTGATCTTGGCGGTGGCCGCAATCTCAATGCTGGTGGCCAATCAATCCCGCCAACTGGCAGAGCGGGAAATCCGCGCCTTGGAGGCACAGCTGATCGAAGCAAAGAAAGCGGAACTGAAAAACTACATTTCGATTGCCCGCACAGCTTTCATCAATATCTACGGCCGCGCCGCGCCGGATGATGAGGCCGCAAAACTCGCTGTCACCCAAATTCTGTCCTCCATGCTCTATGGCCCGGATGGCTACTTCTTTGTGTTTGATTATGAGGGCAACAACCTCGTCAGCCCACGTCAGACCTATCTGATTGGCAAAAACTGGCGCGGCATGACCGATCTCAACGGCACAGAAATCACCGACCCGCTGATCCAGATCGCGCGCTCTGGCGGTGGCTATCACAGCTTTGACTGGACAAAACCCAGCACCAATGAAACCGCGCGCATGGTCACCTACTCCGTCGGCTTGCAGGATTGGCAATGGGTCGTCGGCACCGGCATCTTTATCGACGATGTGCTCGAAAGCGTCGCCGCCGCCCGCGCCGATGTGGAGGAGCGTGTGCAACGCACCTCCGTCTATATCCTTGGCATCACCTTCGCCGCGCTGCTTCTGGTGTTTGCCTCAGGCTTTGTCATCACCGTACGTGAACGACGCCTCGCAGACACAAAACTCAAAGCGCTGACACAGCGGGTGTTTGACGCCCAAGAAGAAGAGCGCGGACGCGTGGCCCGCGAGCTGCATGACGGCATCTCCCAATTGCTTGTGGGCGTGCGCTATGCGCTCGATAGCGCCCGCAGGCGGGTCAACGCCGGAGACGAACGCGGCCTGCAATCGCTCGACAAAGGCATCGACCACCTGTCGAGCGCCATTCAAGAGGTGCGCCGCATTTCCCGCGATCTGCGCCCCGGTGTGCTGGATGATCTGGGGCTCGGCCCGGCGCTCAAGGTGCTGACCGATGAATATGCGGCGCGCACCGGCATTCACGTCGCCTTCAAGACCGTTGTGTTCCGCAACCGGCTCGATCAGGAATCCAAAATCGCGCTTTATCGCATCGCACAGGAAGCGCTCACCAATATCGAACGCCACTCCGGCGCCACCGAAGTCACGATGGACTTGCGCGGCCACAAGCGCGGCGCGACGCTGCGCATCGCCGACAACGGCCATGGCCTGCCACAAGACAATGCACCAGCTGAACGCGTCGGTCTTGGATTGCGCAACATGCAAGAACGGGTCGAGCAGCTCGATGGCACCCTGCGCATATTCTCATCTCGCTCTGGCACGGTGATTGTGGCAGAAGTCCCGCTGAGCCACATTCTGACCCCGGAAACCGAAGGATCGGACAAAAGTAGAAAGGCGCGCGCATGACAGCCCCAGCGGACACCCCCACCATCAAAGTCATGATTGTGGACGATCATCCGATGGTCGCCGAAGGCATCGAAAGCATTCTGGAAAGCTATGATGACATCACGGTCGTTGGCACATTGTCCAACGGGCGCGAGGCGGTGGACCAAATGACAGCGCTTGCGCCCGACGTTGTGCTAATGGATCTCAATATGCCTGAGATTGGCGGGCTGACAGCCACCGAAATGCTGCTCGAGATGAACCCAGAGCTCCGCGTGCTGATCCTCTCGATGCACGACAGCCCAGAGTATATCTCCACGGCCCTCAGCCATGGCGCCATGGGCTATGTGCTCAAAGACGTGCCCACCGAAGAAATCAAAACCGCCATCGACGCGGTGATGCAGGGGGAGCGGTATCTCTGCACCGGGGCCGCAGGATCACTCTCTCCTGGCGATCAAAACGACCGCGAGCCGCTGACCAGCCGCGAGCAGACCGTGCTGCTGCAACTTGCGCAGGGCAAGTCCAACAAACAGGTCGCCATTGATCTCGATATTTCTGTGCGCACCGTGGAAACCCACCGCAAAAACATCAAACGCAAGCTTGGCATTTCCTCCACCGCCGGCCTGACCCGCTACGCGATGGAACACGGTGTTCTGCAAGGCACTGGCGTGCGCCTCTGACGACAGCCGACCGGCCAAAACGCAGCCGTTCAGGCACCGATCAGCCCGCTATCGTCTCACCAAAAAACACCAGCGTGCAGTCCTCGTCTTTCACATGAAATTCGCGCTGACCGTAGTCTTGATCAAAAGGCGCCCGCACGCGGGCTGCAGGCAAGCGATCCAGCTGAGGCCGCAAATGCGCATACAGCGCGTCGATCCCCGACACATCAATATAGAAAGATGTCTCGCAACCTGACAGGTCCGCACCAGCGTCCACTTCGATCAGCCGAATGGCCACCTCCCCTGCCTTCATGAAAGCATAATTGTCAGCCTGAAAGCCCAGTTCAAAGCCCAGCACGTCCCGGTAGAAGCCGATTTGAGACGCCAAGTCGCGACAAGGGACGAAGGGCGTGATCTGTTTCAATTGGAATTCACCCATGATTTTTCCTCAAATTTCACAAAGACCCACAATCCGCGCAACAAATGCAAAGATTTTCATCCAAAAATGTGCTTTCCACATCTCATTCCCTGTTGACGCCGCTGTGCAGCACACATAAGGTCCGGTTCGAACACAATGGAACCCAACTTGAGGACGGACGCAATGCAACAGCTAGTCGTCATTCTAAGAAATTGGCGCATGGGCCGGTAACGGACACCATAATGGTACCCCATGCGCCCTCGCCAAAAGCGAGGGTTTTTTTGTGCGCAACGAATGTGAAATGACGTCGGTAACGGAGAGAGTGATGACACGTCAGATGACCGGAGCAAAAATGGTTGTTCAAGCCCTGAAGGATCAGGGTGTGGACACAGTCTTTGGCTATCCGGGGGGAGCCGTCCTACCGATCTACGATGAGATTTTTCAGCAAAATGACATCCGCCACATCCTCGTGCGTCACGAGCAGGGCGCGGTGCATGCGGCAGAGGGCTATGCCCGCTCCACCGGCAAGGTCGGCGTGGCGCTGGTGACATCCGGCCCCGGCGCAACCAATGCCGTCACCGGCCTCACCGATGCTTTGCTGGATTCCATTCCAATCGTTGTGCTCACCGGACAGGTGCCAACCTTCATGATCGGCTCTGACGCCTTTCAGGAAGCAGATACCGTGGGCATCACCCGCCCCTGCACCAAACACAACTGGCTCGCGAAAGAGACTGAAACCCTGAGCGAAACCCTGCATCAGGCTTTCCACGTGGCGCGCTCTGGCCGCCCCGGCCCTGTGCTGATCGACATCCCCAAAGACGTGCAGTTCGCTTCTGGCACCTACACCGCACCGGAGAAGTCGGACACCACAATTTATGAGCCACAGACCAAAGGTGACATCACCGCGATCAACGAATTGGTTGAGGCGATGGAAAAGGCTGAACGCCCGGTGTTTTACACCGGCGGCGGCGTGATCAACTCGGGCCCCAAGGCCTCGCAGCTGCTGCGCGAACTGGTGGATGCCACCGGCATTCCGATCACCTCCACCCTGATGGGTCTGGGTGCCTATCCGGCGTCCGGTGAGAACTGGCTCGGCATGCTGGGCATGCACGGACTTTATGAAGCCAACATGGCGATGCATGACTGCGATCTGATGATCAACATCGGCGCGCGTTTTGACGACCGTATCACCGGCCTGATTTCGGCCTTCTCGCCGAACTCCATCAAGGCGCACATCGACATTGACCCCTCCTCGATCAACAAGGTGATCAAGGCGGACATCCCGATTGTCGGCGATGTGGAAAGCGTGCTGACCGACATTCTGAAAGTCTGGAAAGCGCGCGGCCGCAATTTGAACCGCGAGGCGATTGCCAACTGGCAGAGCAAGATCAGCGAATGGCGCAAGGTTGAGTGCCTGAAATACACGCAGGAAGGCAAGGTCATCAAACCTCAATACGCGCTGGAGCGTCTTGAGGCCCTGACCAAAGACCACGACCGCTACATCACCACAGAGGTGGGCCAGCACCAGATGTGGGCCGCGCAATACCTCGGCTTTGAAGATCCCAACCGCTGGATGACCTCCGGTGGCCTCGGCACCATGGGCTATGGCACCCCCGCCTCCATCGGCGTGCAGGTGGCGCATCCCGAAAGCCTCGTGATCAACGTGGCTGGCGAAGCCAGCTGGCTGATGAACATGCAGGAAATGGGCACCGCGGTCCAATTCCGCCTGCCGGTGAAACAGTTCATCCTCAACAACGAGCGCCTCGGCATGGTGCGCCAGTGGCAGGAGCTGCTGCACGGCGAACGCTACAGCCACAGCTGGTCTGAGGCGCTGCCTGATTTTGTGAAGCTCGCCGAAGCCTTTGGCGCCAAAGGCATCATCTGCTCCGATCCAGACGATCTGGACGAGGCGATCATGGAAATGATCAACTACGATGGCCCGGTGATCTTCGACTGTCTGGTGGAAAAACACGAGAACTGCTTCCCGATGATCCCATCAGGCAAGCCGCACAATGAAATGCTTCTGGGAGAAGCCAGCACGCAGGGCGCAATCGAAGCCGGCGGCGCGGTACTGGTGTGATGCGAATTATACCTAGGTCCGCGCTCGTAACCTTAGTGGCCGCACTATCATTAAGCGCATGCAGCTCCTCACTGACAGGAAGCACATCAGCTACAGAGCTGGAAATTCAAAGCTCTGTAGGCGTTTCAGGGAAAGCGGTTGGTGCGTTTGACGAGTTCAAACAGCGCAATCGTGCGTATGGTGCATTCTATGTTACCCGTTCAGGTAAAGGCGGATGGGGAAGCAGTGACAACGCCTACACAGTGGAAGACGCCAAAGCTGTAGGGGAGGCTTTTTGCAAGGCGCATAACGAAGGCCGCCCTTGCCGGCTTTATGCGACACTTTCCCCAAAGAACCCAGAAGCCACACGCGGCATGTCCCCGACGATGTATAAGCGCGTTACTGAAGTAGAGCGCGAAACAACCAATGGCAATTGGGGCGCAATTTTTGCGACTCCTAACAAGCAATCAGGTTGGAGTACCAACTACCAAAGCAAAAAAGACGCCGAGGATAGTGCTCGCCGCGAGTGTGAAGAAGTCGCAAGCGAAGCGTTTAAAGAGGCCACACCAGTTCAGAAGCGCGTCCATGAGATGGTCGGTCTGTATGACTGCAAGCTCATCGGCTTTTATCGGTAATGTAATTGAGGAACAGATCATCATGGCTGCTCTAAAAATCAAGAAAGGCTCCACGAGCCACTCTGCTTACAACCTACGTCCCAATTTCTCGGACACGCAAGAAGCCCACACGCTGGCGGTTCTGGTCGACAACGAGCCGGGCGTATTGGCGCGTGTGATTGGCCTGTTTTCCGGCCGTGGCTACAACATCGAAAGCCTCACCGTGGCGGAAGTGGATCACACCGGCAAGCTGTCGCGCATCACCGTTGTGACCACCGGCACACCGCAGGTTATCGAACAGATCAAAGCACAGCTGGGCCGCATTGTGCCGGTGCATGACGTACATGACCTGACTGTCGAAGGCCCCTCTGTTGAGCGCGAACTTGCTCTCTTCAAAGTGGCAGGCACGGGCGACAAACGTGTGGAGGCCCTGCGTCTGGCAGATATCTTCCGCGCCAATGCCGTGGACAGCACGCTGGAAAGCTTTGTCTTTGAACTGACCGGCGCGCCTGAGAAAATCGACGCCTTTGCCGATCTCATGCGCCCGCTCGGCCTGATCGAGGTAGCGCGCACCGGCGTGGCGGCCCTCTCTCGCGGCTCCGAATAAACAGCTCATGAAACAATGAAAAGGGAGGCCACAGGCCTCCCTTTTTTGGTTTAAGACAGGCCACAGCGGGCCACATCTTTTCTGTTTAGGGTCTTCCCCTCAACACTGCCCCGTGCTGAGGGCTTAGAAACCAGACCACGTCTGACACGACCAACGCGCAGCCGTGCTATCCGTGCTCCAAGCTCTCCAAGTCAGTTGCCGAAGCTTTTGCGCACCGTTCTGACGGAAAGCGTATAACATTGTCACTCTCCGTCTTCATCACAGGCTGAAAGGGCAGAGATTCGCCTCCAAGGGCCAACCGACTCGCCGTCTTCAGCATGTCGATCAAATCATCCGCATCCCTATGCGCGAACAGACGAATGTTGGTTGCACGCCGCAGCTGCTCGCTGTGACAAATATCAAACACCAACAGATCGCCCACACGTGGTACAATTGGCGTGTCCCGTCCACCAATTGTTGTGTTTTCGCTGTCCTGCGTCCCGTCAAAAAATGCGAGATCTTTCTGATCTTCGCACCAAATCAGGGCCTTACGGCGCTTTGGATCACTCCAAAGTACCAAACCGAGCATTCCATACTCCCCAAAAGTCTACCTTACCCGTGCAATACAACACCTTTCTTTCGCCCTGGCGGGGGCTTGCGCAAACGCGGCCCCCCTTTAAAACTGCCTACTGGCGGACAGGGTCTTTGTTTCGCACCGTTCTGGCGCTCCTGACGCTAAAGAGCATCATCGCTCTATAGTTAGCGCCTGTCGTTGGGTAAAATCCAGCGAAAATTGAATATGTGTGGTTCTCGTATATGTATGATTTCTTCAACGATCAAAGAGCGCGCAGTGAAAACTTCAGAGTCTCAAAACAACCTGGAACTTTCCCCGAAGGAGCTGCGTGAAACCTTCAGTCGAAATCTGCGCGAACTGACAAAGCCTTATCGGTCGATTTCCAGCCTATGCCGCGATCTTGGCATCAACCGAACCCAGTTTAATCGCTACTTGGCCGGAGAAAGCTTTCCGCGCCCGGAAATCATCGCCCAGATCTGCAGCTTCTTTGAAGTAGACGCCCGCATCTTGCTTGGCCCACTCGCCGCAAGCGCCGACAGCGGTCCCGGTCACACGCACCCCTTTCTTGATGGGTTTGTCGGCCCCAAACCCGGCTGCATCAGCGAAGAACGTTTCCCCCCCGGCTTCTATCGGTTTTCTCGACAAAGCTTTTTGCACACGGACTTGGTTATTCACGGGCTGGTTTATGTGTTCCGCAGTGACGGGTTCACGCTACTACGCGGTTACGCCAGCCGCAGCGCCATGCGCGAAGTGTCCTTGCCAACCGACAGCGCCCTGCGCGAATTTCGCGCCGTGATCACCCCGCAAGAAGACGACCTCTACTTTATGCAATCGCACCGCAACAACATTGCCAGCGTGTTCAACTACCTCACCCGCGTCAGCGACTCCCCGACCCAGCTCTGGGTTGGATTTGCGGCCCGCCCGGACCGTGAGGACGCCACAAAACGGCGCATCACGCGGCTTGTTTTTGAGCGTTTGACCGGCGGGCTCTCAGACGCCCGCGCTGTGGCCGCCATGACAGGCTATCTGCCTCTCAGCGACCTGCCCCAAAGCCATCAGGACCATCTGCGCGTCGACCAACCTTTCGCGTGACGCCCCGAAAGGTGGCTTAGGGTGCAGTGGGGCACAGACGCTAAGCGCCCGACCCAAACACCACCTGACACGAGTTAAAGCGCCGCGCGCGCCTCCTCTTCTACCCCGGCAGCTTTGATCTGCGCATAGAGATGCCAACTCGCGTGGCCCAGCACGGGAAAGATCACAAACAGGCCCAGAAACCCCGGCACCATCGCTGCAAAGGTCAGCCCGGAAACCGTGGCCGCCCAAATCAGCATCACCCCAAGGTGTGCCTGCACATATTGAAAGCTCGCAATCATCGCCGTGACAAAATCCAGCTCGCGGTCCAGCAGCAAAGGCAGGGCAAGCACCGTGATCATGTACAGCAGCATCGCAAACAGAAAACCGACCACAGAGCCAACCCCGAGCATCATTAGCCCGTTTGCGGTGGTATAGACCTCCAGAGAACTGGAAATATTCGTCATCACCGACAGCCCCAGAAACAGGGCAAAAATCATGTGCCCCAGAAAAAACCAGAACAAGAACACGATGATGACAACCGCACAGATCGACGGCAACTGCCGCTTGCTCTGGCGCAGCACCACACCTGCAATCAAGGGCCAGTCCATGCGCCAGCCCCGCTCAAGCCGCAAAGACACCTCATAGAGCCCCACAGCTGCAAAAGGCCCCAATAGTGGAAATCCAATCGCCGCAAACGTCAGCCAATAACTCTGCCCGCTCGCCAAGGTGAGCCAGACCATGGCCCAGCCTCCAAGTACATAAAACATTGCGAATCCAAGTCCATAGACGGGCTTCTTCATGAAGTCTCGCAGCCCAAGCCGCAGGGCCTGTGCCAGCATATCCACCCGCACGTGACCCAGCGTGGGCACCCCATGTGCCCGCGCACCATCTGCCGCTCGCGCCGCTGAAAACCGGGTGTGAGCCTGCGCATCTGCCTCGGCGACACGCGATGCCCCCTCTGTCTTCTCCGGAATGCGCCCTGCTACATTACCTTGTATGCTCTCCTCAGACATGCGCCCTCCCCGCGCCTGTTCCTCCAGAGACCATGAAAGCGGCTTTGGCGCGTCAAATCAACCGATGGACAGCTTTGGCGCATGCGCCTGCGGCCAATGGGTGGCACTATGGTAGGCCTGCGCGATCTCCAAAATCTTTCGATCCGCCCCTTTGGCACCGATAATCTGCATCCCCATCGGCAGACCACGGGCATCAAACCCGACAGGCACACTGATCGCAGGCAATCCCAACAGACTTGCAGGCACCATCACCTGCATCCAACGGTGGTAGCTATCCATCGCTTGCCCCGCGATGTCCTTGGGCCAGTCCCATTCCGCCGGGAACGGGAAACACTGCGCCACAGGCAAGACCACCGCGTCAAACTGCGCAAACATCTCAGCTGCAGCCACATACCAGGCCGAGCGCACCCGACTTGCCTGGTGCAACCCCATGGCATCCATCTCAATGCCCCGGCGCACTTCCCACTGCACCTCCGGCTTCAGCCGCTCCCGTGTCTGCACATCCTGATACAGCGGCGCAAGCTCCCCCGCCAAGGCAAAGGCACGCAGCCTGCTCCAGCTCTGAAACATCGCCTCTGCATCAAACGGAGGCTCCAGCGCCACAACCTCGGCTCCAAGATCCGCAAGCACCGTCAACCCCGCCTCACAGAGTGGCAGAATGCCCTCCTCCATCGGCATTGCGCCGCCCCAGTCACCCAGCCAGCCGATGCGCAACCCCTCTGCATTGCAGTGCTCCGGCACGTCCCAGTCCTGCGTTGGCATGTTAAACGGCACGCCCGCCTCCGCCTGCGCCATCACCCGCAGCAGCAAGGCGCAGTCTCTTGGGCTGCGCGCCATGGGTCCAATCGTGGACAGCTGCTGCCAGAAACTCTCTGCGCCCACCTCCCGCGGCACCACCCCCCAACTGGGGCGAAAGCCGTACACATTGTTCCATCCGGCCGGATTGCGCAGTGACCCCATCATGTCGCTGCCATCCGCCAACGTCACCAGCCCCAGCGCCAGTGCAGCCCCAGCGCCCCCAGAGCTGCCCCCAGCTGTACGTGCGGCGTCAAACGGGTTGCGTGTGACCCCATGCACCGGGTTGTAGCTGTGGCTGCCCAGCCCGAACTCCGGCACATTGGTTTTGCCAATGAATATCGCTCCCGCTGCACGCATCCGCGCGACAAAGGCGCTGTCAGCCTCTGAAATCCGGTCGGCAAACAAGGGGCTGCCTTCAGTGTTGCGCGTGTCTTTGACATGCGCAAGCGCTTTGATCGCCATGGGCATGCCGTGCAACGCGCCCCGCGCCTCATAGGGCACCGCATCCGCCGCGCGTGCCTCTGCCAGCAAGACCTCTGCCGCCCGCAGATCCACAATCGCATTCACCGCCCCGTTGCGCGCTGCTATCCGCGCCAATGTGGCTGTCATGACAGCCTCCGCCGTCAGCCGCCCCTCGCGCAACGCCGCAATCAGAACCCCTGCATCCCAGTCCAGAAAATCGCTCATCTGCTGTCACCCTCCACGGCAATCGCAGCACGATCCGCCCACAACCGCAAGCCTCAATAGCGCAAATGGCGCGCCCTCAAAGGACACGCCGTCTTCTCATTCACAAAATATCCTGGGGTAGACACCGCTTGCGGTGGCAGGGGCAACGCCCCTCCCTTCCTTCTCAGCGCAGCAGCGCCCGAAAGGTCAGGATCAGTCGTCCGCCTGCGCGTCCGCGCGGCTCATGCCCGCCACATCCATCGCCAGCGTCGCCGCCATAAACCCGTCCAGATCGCCATCGAGCACCCCTTTGGTGTCGCTGGTTTCATGGCTTGTGCGCAGATCTTTCACCATCTGATAGGGCTGCAGCACGTAAGAGCGGATCTGGTTGCCCCAGCCTGCATCGCCTTTGGCCTCATGCGCCGCGTTGATATCTGCGTTCCGGCGGTCCAGCTCCATCTGATAGAGCCGCGATTTCAACGCCTTCATGGCGATATCGCGGTTCTGGTGCTGCGATTTCTCCGAGCTGGTCACAACAATGCCTGTCGGCATGTGGGTGATCCGCACCGCAGAGTCGGTGGTGTTGACGTGCTGACCACCCGCCCCTGAGGAGCGGTAGGTGTCCACGCGAATGTCTGCCGGGTTCACCTCAATCTCGATGTTGTCATCCACCACCGGATAGACCCAGACCGAACTGAAGGAGGTATGGCGCTTGGCAGCACTGTCATAAGGCGAAATCCGCACCAGACGGTGCACACCGCTTTCCGACTTCAGCCAGCCATAGGCATTGTGCCCGGAAATTTTATACGCTGCGGATTTGATGCCTGCCTCTTCGCCCGGTGTCTCGGACTGCAGCTCAACCTTGTAGCCCTTCTTCTCCGCCCAGCGCACATACATCCGCGCCAGCATAGACGCCCAGTCACAGCTTTCCGTGCCACCCGCACCAGAGTTGATCTCAAGGAAGGTGTCATTGCCGTCCGCTTCGCCGTCGAGAAGCGCTTCAAGTTCTTTCTCCGCCGCCTTCTCCGCCAGCGTTTTCAACGCGGCCTCAGCTTCGGAAACAACCTCTTCGTCCTCTTCCATCTCGCCCAGCTCAATCAGCTCGACGTTATCAGACAGCTCGGTCTCGATGGATTTCACGGTGTCCATCGCATCCACAAGCAACTGACGCTCCCGCATCAGTTTCTGTGCGCCTTCGGCATCGTTCCACAGGTCCGGATCTTCTACGCGGGCGTTGAATTCTTCAAGACGATAGGCTGCCGTTTCCCAATCCATACGCTGGCGCAATAGGGTCAGGGATTTCTCGATCTCTGTAACAGTATTCTGAGCGTCCGCGCGCATGATCTTAGCCTCATTCCGGTTCAGATCAGGGTGATAGCGCAGAGCCGCAAAGGGGGCAAGGCACGAGGCGCGCCTCACAGCCAAACCAGAGACCATCAATGAAGATACATGACATGTTTTCGGAAAATTGTCGGTTGAAAGGCGCTCTGAATTTTACCGAAGGCTTAAGACTTTGTGGCAACAGGAGTGTAGATTTTTTCAGGATGCACCTTATGCGAAAGTTCGCCAAACTCTCCCTCTCCATCTTATTTTGCTTTTCTGGCGCTGCGGCAGCGATGTTTGGGGTACATCAGGTATCCGTTCCAATTGTGGAAACCCTGATGGAAGCGGATCTGCGCAAACACTCCGAACTCTGGCAACGCCGGGTGATCCTGCATCTTGATGACCCCGCGGGGACCTTCCTCAATGGTGAGCTGACCAGCAATAACATAAGCTACTTTGAGCTGCTGCCAGAAGCCTCCGATGTCTATCGCTTCAAACTCTATGACACCGAGGGGCTGGTGATCTGGTCCACACGCTCCGGCGACAAAGGGCTGTCGGATGCCGACACCTTCCCTGCGCAGGAGATCTTGCAAGGCAAGACCTCCTACCGCCGCACCCAGAAACCCGCCGCTGAAATCGATGGGCTGGCGCTCCACGCTCTCTCACAGGATGTGGCCACGCATGAGGTCGCAGAAATTTATGAACCCGTCATTTCTGATGGCCGCGTGATTGGCGCGCTTGAGTTTTACACGGACATCACCGACACCCGCGCCCGGTTCCTCATGCGGGTTCGCGTGCTTTTGGCAGGCCTCACCGCTCTGGCAATTGCAACGGTGACTGCCGTGGCCTTTGTGCTTTTCCGTGCAAACAGGCGCCAATATCAGGCCCTCACCCGTCGTACCACCAAAGAAAAGAAACTGCTCAGCGAGCAGCTCAAACTTGCCCGCGACGTCAAAATTCTGGGTGAGCTGAACGAATGGCTGCAATCCAGCCGCTCTCTGGATGAACTCTTTGACATGGTCAAACGCTTCATGACCCATGTGCTTCCGGATGCCGAAGGCAGCGTGTACGTCTACTCCAACTCCCGCGATGTGCTGGATGGCTGGGCCAGCTGGAACGGTGGCAACCACAAAGACCACATTCGCCCGGACGAATGCTGGGGCCTGCGCCGTGGTCGCACCTATGAATATGGCGATAGCGAGATCAATTTCACATGCTCGCATGCTGAGCCACACAACGATCACCCCTATTTCTGCTTCCCAATTCTGGCGCATGGCGAAACCGTCGGCCTGCTGCACCTACGTGCCAAAAGCAACGATTCAGAGATGTTTCACGCCAATCGGGATCTGGCGCAGATGTGCTCTGAGCAGATTTCGATGGCCATCGCCAATGTGCGCATGCGCGACGAGCTGCATGACCAATCCGTGCGCGACCCGCTCACAGGTCTGTTCAACCGCCGTCACATGAACGAAACCCTGCGCAAAACCATCGGTGACAGCCAGCGCAGCACAGAACCCTTTGCGGTGATCGCGATTGACGTGGACCACTTCAAAAAGTTCAACGACACCCACGGCCATGATGCCGGGGATATGGTGCTGCGCGCCGTAGGCTCGGTGCTGCAACAGGATTGCGACCGCGACGATGTGGCCTGCCGCCCGGGCGGCGAAGAGTTCACGCTTATTCTCCCGGGCACCGGGCTCGATCAGGCTCAGGAACGCGCAGAGAACCTGCGGCGCGCTGTGGAAAACATCAAAGTGCGCTATAGCGAGAAGACTTTGCCCCGCATCACCATCTCTGTTGGTCTGTCCATGTATCCAGAACACGGCACCCTGCCCCAGATGCTGCTGCGCAGCGCAGATGATGCCCTCTATCAGGCCAAGGCACTGGGACGAAACAAGGTGGTTGTGGCCGATAGTCTCGAGACCGGGGAACATGAGGGGGAGCCGTGGGAAAAAACAACCCCGACGGCCTTACCATCCGCGGCCACTGAAGCGCCTGAAGACACAGACGACGCACCCCAAAAGAAGGCAGGCTAAGGCTAAAAAACACCAAGCCCCACCAAATCTGGTGGGGTTTTTCTATTTTACAGAGGGAAATTCCCCCGCCCCTCCCTCTGCACAGGGCAGAACGCTTGCACCCAAGCCGCCACAAATCTTGACGAAAAATTAAACGTCATGGTGTACACTACAAATCTTCTAAATTTTGCCTAATTCTCTTAATACCCCTGCGGAAACCGTGGGGTCACTTCGGTTATAGTACATTTGGTTTGCGATCCGCTGTGGCTCACCACAGAAGAGATCGCCTAACGCGCACAGAGAAAGAATTTCACGTGCCCAGTTTCAGCATCAGTGGTGGCAATTCCACCACCTACACCGATCCAACACCGGGCAATGGTTTTGTCATCGACTTTGATCGTCTCGACAACAGCATCAATGTCCAAATCAACGGTGTGGATCTGTTTGTTGGCGGCCCTGCGGGCGCCCCGAACGAACTGCAGTTTCAAACAGCGGCCACAGCGGGGCAAACCGTGCGTTTCGCCGATGGCGACCGCTACGGCACCAACACGCCAGAGATCTGGCAGCTGCGCAATTCCGGGGTCGATCCCGACCCAGTGTTTCGACTTGAGATCAATCCCGACGGCACCATCGCTCTCTATGGCATGAAATTTAACAACGGCCCCCTCGAAGAGCTGGAGCTGTTCAATGGTCTCACCGTCAACTCAGCCGCCATCGCAAGCGCCTGGAACGACGATGGGCCCAACACCGTTGTCGTGGATCAGTCGGTCACCGGCCCCACCAACGCAAGTGGCGATTTTGAGGACGTGCCCTGTTTTGTCGCAGGCACCCAAATTGAAACGCTGCTTGGCTCCAAACCGGTTGAGGCGCTGCATGCTGGCGATCTTGTGCTGACCTATGACGGCACCTACGAACCCATTCGCTGGATCGGGTCATGCGCACTGGATGGCGCGCATTTGCGGGCCACACCAAAACTCAAACCGATCCTGATCAAGGCAAACGCCCTGGGGCTCGGGTATCCGCAACGCGATCTTTGCGTGTCTCCCCAGCACCGGATGCTGGTGTCCTCAAAGGTTGCCATGCGCATGTTTGGCACCAGAGACGTGCTGGTCCCGGCCCATAAACTTCTGCCACTGGATGGCATCGAGGTGCTTGGTGACACGTCGGAGGGCGTGACCTACTGGCACATCCTGTTTGATGACCATCAGGTCGTCTGGTCCAACGGTGCGCCCTCCGAAAGCCTATTCACCGGTCCGCAGGCGCTCAAAGCGCTCTCACCGGCGGGTCGCGCCGAAATCGAAACGCTGTTCCCTGAAATCTGCGCGCCCGGTTTCAAACCCACCTCCGCCCGCCACATCCCCGCTCAAGGCAAACGGGTCAAAAAAATGGTCGCCCGGCACCAGGCCAACAACATGCCGATCTATTGCCACTCCTAGGCTGAGGCGACGCCTCAGATAGAAATGGCCACTGCAACACTGACACCCTGCTGTTCCCCCGCACAGCCAAGCCTGACAAACCTTGCAAGCCCAATCGGAAAAGCCCCAAACGTGCGCCTCAAACACATTTCCGGCCATTTCGCTGTGGCAAAACTCCCATCGGACGCCGCGCTGCCGAGTTGGTTCACCGGCAGGGCCTTCTCTGCCATGGTGAGAGCGGAGGATGAGCTGACCCTTGTGTGTGAGGCCCATCTCGTCCCGCCAGAGGTCACAGCCCAGCGCGGATGGGCCTGCTTCCGCACGCTGGGTCCATTCGCCTTTGACGAAGCCGCCATTGTCGCCGCACTCATAGCGCCCATATCCGCCGCCGGCATTGGCGTGTTCGTGCTCTGCACCTTTGACGGAGAGCATATCCTTGTCCCTTCAGAGCATTTTGACAGTGTTCAGAACCTACTCACTGCACAGGGGCACGAATTTGTCGCCTAACGCCTGACAATCGGTCCGACAACGCCCCCTGAAACCAGCGTACCCGGTCTCAGGGGCTTTGCCAGACCACAGCCCTATGCGGCCATAAAAAGGGCCCCGGTCACCATCTGACCGGGGCCTCATCGTGTCACATGTTGCGCGTGTCAGGCGGTTAGATCAATAAAGCCCACCCGAACTCACCGTACCAAAGTCAGCCTTTGGCCCCACAATCCCGGTGCCACCGCTTGAGGTGGTCACCTCTCGGCCAGCCGATTTGGCAACCTCTTCCACCAGCGGCAGGTTCTGCCCCATCGCAAAACCACCGTCATAGGTGATGCCAAAAATCGGCTCTTCGCCATCGCGGAAATACTCCGCCACCACATTTGCGCCGCTGGCATCGCCATCCAGCCGTGCGCCGGTGTAGCGGTCAATCTTGATGAAATGCCCACCCGGCGGCACGCGGAACTTACCACCGCCGTATTTCTGCACGGCCTCTTCCATAAATTCCTGGAACACCGGCCCACAGGTGGTGCCACCATACGCCCCACGCCCCAGCGGCCGCGGCCGGTCATAACCGATGTAACAGCCTGCCACGATATTGCTGGTGAAGCCGACAAACCACACGTCTTTGGCCTCATTAGTGGTGCCGGTCTTACCCGCCACCGGTACAGGCAGGTTGATCTGGCTGCTTGCCGTACCGCGCGTCACCACGCCTTCCATCATCGAGGTCAGCTGATAGGCAGTCACCGCATCCATCACCCGCTCCCGATTGGTCACGATCCGCGGCCCCCGTGTGGCCGGGATACTTGGGTCGAGACAATCGGTACACTCGCGCTGGTCATGACGATAAATCGTCTTGCCATAGCGGTCCTGCACTCGGTCTACCAAGGTCGGCTCAACCCGCTCACCGCCATTGGCAAACATCGCATAGGCCGCCACCATCTGATACAGCGTGGTTTCATCCGCGCCCAGCGAGTTCGCCAGAAACGCCCCCATATTGTCATAAACACCAAACCGTTCTGCATAGCGCGCCACGGTCTCCATCCCGACCTCTTGCGCCAGACGAATGGTCATCAGGTTCCGGCTCATCTCAATGCCAGTGCGCAGCGGGGTCGGCCCGTAGAATTTGTTGGTCGAGTTCTTCGGGCGCCAGACCCCCTGCGGTGTGTTGATCTCAATAGGCGCGTCAATCACGATGGTCGCGGGGGAATAGCCGCTGTCCAGGGCCGAGGCATAGACAAAGGGCTTAAAACTAGATCCCGGCTGACGCTTCGCCTGCGTCGCGCGATTGAACACCGTGTCCTGATAGCTAAAGCCACCCTGCATGGCGATCACACGGCCGTTGTTCACGTCCATCGCCATAAAGCCGCCCTGCACCTCCGGCACCTGCCGCAAAGACCAGCGCACAAAATCGCCACTGTCGTCGTTAGTGATGGCACGTACCAGCACCACGTCACCCTCAGAAACCAGATCGCCCGCTACACGCGCCTTGCGGGCAAGCGAACCATCCGCAAGCCGTTTGCGCGCCCAGGTCACATCTTTGGCACTGATCCAATGGCCGTCGGCGTCATCTTCCACGCCCTCGATCCCGATCCGCGCATCATTGCTGCCAACGTCCAGCACAACCGCCGGATACCATTGCCCCTCAAGATCCACATCACGTGGCACCAACACATCCGCCAGCGCACCGCGCCATGCAACCTCATCTGTCAGCAGGCCGGCCTCAATCACCTCGCCTGTGCCCCGCCAGATGCCACGGCTGCGGTCATATTTTTCAAGCGCACGGCGCAGCGCTCGCGCCGCCACATCCTGCATCTCCGGGTCCTCGGTCGAACGCACGGTCATCCCGCCGGAGAAGAACTCGTCCTCGCCAAAGTCACGGCTCAACTGTCGGCGAATCTCATCCGTGAAATAATCCCGCGATGGCAGAGTTGATTTGAAGCTCTCATAATCACCATTCTGCACCGAGCGCAGCGGCAGCTCCTTTTCAGCCTCATAGACCGCCTGCGTGATATAGCCGTTTTCGGCCATTTCCTTCAGCACAAAGTTGCGCCGCGCCAGCACCCGCTCTTTGTTGCGTACAGGGTGAAACTTGCCCGGCGCTTTGGGCATGGAAGCCAAAGTCGCCGCCTCATGGGGGGCAAGCTCTTCCAGCGACTTGTTAAAATATGTCTGCGCGGCTGCGGCCACACCATAAGAGTTCTGCCCGAGGAAAATCTCGTTCATATAGAGCTCAAGGATCTGATCCTTGCTCAGCGTCTCCTCGACGCGGGTCGCCAGAATGATCTCTTTGATCTTACGTTCAATGCGCCGGTCACCTGACAACAGGAAGTTTTTCATCACCTGCTGCGTGATGGTCGAGGCCCCGCGCACGCTTTCCCCACGGCTCTGCACCGCTTCTACGGCCGCCGCTGCAATCCCGCGCGCATCAAAGCCCGAGTGGTAGTAAAAGTTCTTATCTTCTGCGGAGATAAAGGCCTCTTTCACCATATCCGGAATCTCTTCCGCAGGCACAAACAAGCGCCGCTCTTTGGCAAATTCATCAATGATATGGCCCTCACCCGAATAAATCCGGCTGATGGTCGGCGGCTTGTACTGCGCAAGGCTCTCATGGCTTGGCAGCTCTTGCCCATAGATCCAGAACACCGCCCCAATAGAGAGCGCCACAACGGCCAACCCCATGGTGACAAAGGTGAAAATGGTTCCGAAGAAAGACAGAATAAAACGTATCACGCCGAAGGCCCTTAAGTCGCAGCTCAGAGCCTCTCTATATAGGGGCGCGCCGGGCGGGTCAAAACACCTCTCTGTGCCTCAGGCAAATAAGCGCTGCGTCATACGGTGCTTTTCAAGACGCCGACGCGTTCTCTCGCTGCTCCAGATACTCCGCCAGCCGCGCTTTCATATTGGGCACCGCATTGTTCATTCGCAAAAACCGCGTCACATCCCACATGCGCCAGGCCTGCCCTTCCTCCCCCAGCCGCAAGCGGTTGATGTCCAGATCCGGCACTTCCGCCACAAAAAACCAAGTGACCACCTCACCCTGTCGTCCAGAAGCGTAGCGGCGTTTGTAGGTCAGCGCTGCTTCAGGCAGCGCCAACCCCAATTCTTCGCGCAATTCGCGCAGCACACAGGATTCGGGGCTTTCTCCATCCTCGCGCCCACCGCCGGGGAAATCCCACATGTTCGGAAACGGAATATCCGCCTTGTCGTCCCGCAGAATAGAGACCAGCTGATCGCCTTTCAAAAGCGCCATCTTGGCCCCGTCAAAATCGGTAAATTCGCGCATTTCGACCCGTCTGTTGTGTTCGTCTTCCCCCGGCAGCACTCGACGGTGTTTGCGGCGCAAAGGGAAGTCATCTTTCCTCAAGTTTGCGGCAATAGGCGGAGCTTTGCCACTCACAACCGCACATGTCTGGAAAGTCATTGGCTGGTGGCCGTCGCGCGGCGAGGCCTATTGGCGCACAAGCGCCCGTGTCGCTTTGTCCTCTTCGATCCACGCCAACAACCCGTCGCGCAAACCCGCCGCCATCGCCGCGCGCCATCCAGCATCCTGCAAATTGGCCAAATCCTGCTGATCTGACATGAAGCCCAGCTCAATCAGAACCGAGGGCACATCCGCCGCCTTCAAGACGGAAAAAGCGCCTTCTCTCAGGGGCTTACGGTTCAATCTTATACCACCTTCACGCAAGGAATCTGCCAAGGAATGGGCCAGTTTGTCGGTGCGCGGCTCCGTCTCCATCCGCGCCAGATCCAACAGCACATCGGTCACTTCATCATCCGCGCCGGACAGATCCACACCAGAGATGATGTCCGCGCGATTGTGCCGTTCTGCCAGCAAAGCAGAGGCCGCGTCACTCGCCTCTTCTGACAGGGTGTAAATCGTCGCGCCCTTGGCATTGCCCTGGCTCAGGCTGTCGGCATGCAAGGACAAAAACACATCGGCCTGATGCTGATGCGCCAATGCGACCCGCCCCTCAAGCGAGACAAACACATCCGCATCCCGAGTCATGATCACCTCAAAGTCCCCAGCCCGACGCAGCAGGTCACGCAGCTCGCGCGCAAACATCAACATCAGCGCCTTTTCCTGCACGTCCCCCCGCTCAGCTCCCGGATCAATTCCGCCATGCCCCGGATCAATCATCACCCGTGTCGGGGCCCAATCCGGGCGTGGCGCAGGCGCTGCCTCTGCTGCGGGCGCAGGCAAATCCCAGCGTGGATCATAGGGCGCGCCAGCCGCTGCCGCAAAAGCCGCCGCATCCGTCGGCGCCAGTCGCAGCGCCAGCGTCGCCGCCCCCGTGGCCTCGGCCACAGCCATCTCCGCGCTTTCCACATCAAATGGTCCCGCCAAATCCAGCACCATCCGACTCCACCCCGGACGATAGGCCCCAAAGCGCAACCCGCTCACGCCTTCTGCACTGCCGAGTTCCCCCGCCTTGAGGGTGCCCCAATCAACCTCGCGAAAGTCCAGCACAACCCGTCGTGGGTCGTCTAATGTAAACACCCGCCACGGCACCCCTTGGCTCAGACTGAGGCGCAGGTCCGTGACCCCACGCCGCCCGTCAGACAGGCCACTCTCGGCCACATCCAAACGCGCCAACGCGGAAAACCCATCCTCCTGCGCGCCCGCAAACGTCGGCCCCAAACCCACGCACAGCCCCAAAGCTGCCGCCCGTAGAAAGCTCATAGATCTGCCAAATCGCGCGCTCAAAATCATGCCTGCCCCACCGCTGTTCCGCGTGTCTTTGGGCACACCCTATATCAGCGCGACCGCCTATACCACGCCCGGTTTACCCAAGCTTGGACAGACCAGTGTTTCACACCTTTGGATCCGGGTTCACCGTAAAGCCATCCACGGCAATCACCTGCCCGCTGATCATCCGCGCTTTGTCGGAACTCAAGAATACCGCCATATCCGCCACATCACCCGCCTCCACAAAGGCGCCCAGCGCTGTGCCTGAGGCATAGCCCTCATAGACCGCATCCCGCGTCATGCCTTTGGCCGCCGCTTCCCGTGCCAGAACGCCCTCCATACGCGGCCCTTCCACCGCGCCGGGACAGATCACATTGGCCCGCACACCAAAGCTGCCCAGCTCCATCGCCAGCGTTTTGGTCAGCCCGATCACCGCCCATTTCGCCGCTGCATAAGGCGCGCGATACGGGTAGCCGTATTGCCCCGCCGTTGAGCTGGTGATCACAATCGCCCCCTGCCCGGCCGCCTTCATCATAGGTGCGGCATATTTGGCCGCCAGAAACGCGCCTTCCAGATTAACCGCCACGCAGGCCTGCCAATCTTGCAGTTTTATGTCCTCCACCGCCGCTGTTGGCCCAGCAACTCCGGCATTTGCGCAAAGCGCATCCAGCCCGCCCCATGCGGCCTCCACCTCCGCAAAAAGTGCGGCCACGCCCGCCTCATCCGTCACATCAAGCTGCGTCTTGCGCCAGCTATCCGGCACCTCCGCCAAAGCCGCGCCATCCAGATCCGCGACCCAGATCTGCCAGCCGTCGCGCGCAAAAGCCTCCGCCATCGCGCGCCCAATGCCAGAGCCGCCCGCTGTGATCAGAACCCGGCCGCTCATCGTGGCTGCCCCACATAGCGCCCAGCCCCTTCCGGAGCAGGCAGATCCGCCTGCGCGGCGCAGATCATCTTCAGATTGGCGGCGATCTCTTCGCTAAACGGCGCTGGCCGCCGCGTCTCAAGGCTCACATGAATCAGGATATGCTCCCCCGTCGCCAAGAGCTTTTCGCCCGCATACATCTCATGCCAGACATGCATCTTCTTGCCTTCGCCCATCAGCACGCGGGTGCGCACCTCAATCACGCTGCCCAAATGGGTCTCGTCAATGTGCCGGATATGGGTCTCGGCGGTGAAAAAGCTGCCACCCGTGGCGATATAGGCCTGATCACAGCCGATGATCTCCATCAGCCGGTCAGTGGCATCGGCAAAGGCATGCAGATAGCGGCTCTCGGTCATATGCCCGTTGTAATCCAGCCAGTCGATCGGCACCGCCCGGCGCACCGTCACAATCGGCTGGCTTGGGTCCGCAATCTCGCTGGCTGTGCGCACCATGCCCGCCTCGGCAGAGAGCTTGGCGTCATGCTTGTTCAGCACCGCACCGGAGGCAAAATCCTGCGCCTTCAAGGCCCGCATCATCGACACAAGATTGTTGTCGCGAATGCGCTCCATCTCACGAATGCTCATATGGCCGGATTGTGCGTCAGACTGCCCCGCAATCAGATCCACCAGCTCTTCGGTGAACTCCGGCACATCCATCAGCTTGGTCCAGGGCCATTCCAGCGCAGGGCCAAACTGCGCCATAAAATGCTTCATCCCGGCCTCGCCACCCGCCACGCGATAGGTGTCAAACAGCCCCATCTGCGCCCAGCGAATGCCAAAGCCCATGCGGATCGCCTCATCAATCTCCTCGGTGGTGGCAATCCCGTCTTTCACCAGCCACAGCGCCTCACGCCACACCGCCTCCAGGAAGCGATCCGCAATATGGGCATCAATCTCCTTGCGCACATGCAGCGGGAACATCCCCACCCCGGACAAAATCTCTTTCACACGCGCCACCATCTCCGGTGGGTTTTTCTCGGTGGGCACCACCTCTACAAGCGGCATCAGGTAGACCGGATTAAACGGATGGGTCACCACAATCTGCGCCGGTCGCGTCGCACAGCCCTGCAGCTCGCTCGGTTTAAAGCCACTGGTGGAGCTGCCAATGATGGCCTCCTCGGCGCAATGCTCCTGCAGCGTCTGATAGACCTTCCGCTTCAGCTCCAGCCGCTCGGGCACGCTCTCCTGAATCCAAGCCGCGCCGTCCACAGCTTCAGACATGGTCTCATGAAAACTTAGCGTCCCCTCGGCTGGCAAAGCCGTGTCACTCAACCCCGGCAGGCTCACCCGCGCATTGGCAATCACCTCGCCAATCTTGCGCTCTGCCTCCGGGTCCGGATCAAACACCCGCACATCCCAACCATTGAGCAGAAACCGCGCCGCCCATCCGCCGCCAATCACCCCGCCGCCAATAATCGCTGCTGTCTTTGTCATCCCGTGTCCTTTCCGCATGATACGGGTCGCTGCACCTCTGTGCGCGCCCTAGTCTCCCTCAAAAAAGGAGACCGCCTATGTCTGTTCATTTTCATCCGCTGCCCGCCGCCGAGGTGGCCGCAATCCGCGCGAGCGGCATCGACGCCTATGGCAACCCCGTGGAACGTGCGATTTGTGACGGCCCCGGTCATCCCTGCCGGTCGTGTCTGACGGAAACCGCCGCTGGGCAGCCGTTCCTCACGCTGGCCCACCGCCCCTTTGAAGGCCAAAACGCCTTCACCGAAACCGGCCCGATCTATCTCTGTGAAAGCTGTGCTGGCACGCCGCCAAGCGCCGCCCTTCCGGCGATCCTGAGCGCGCCCAGCCATATTGTGCGCGGCTACAGCGCGGAGGAGCGCATTGTCTACGGCACCGGCCAGGTCACCCCGACGGCAGAGATCAGCGCCTATGCCGCCACACTGCTCGCGCGGGACGACATCGCCTTTGTCGATGTGCGCAGCGCCTCCAACAACTGCTTCCTGTGCCGGATCAAACCCGCCTGAAACTCGCCGCTCTGCCGCGCGCAAAAAAGGCCGCGCAACGGCCTTTCTTAACCATTGCAGCGCCGACTCAGGGGCCGTTTTTGGCACCGACGCAATACCGTAGGGATACCGACGCGATACCGACGTGTTGTGTTTTTGGCCAAACAGCGCGCGGTAGGCACAAAAGCCTGCAAAGCTTACCCCGCCGCACGCAGCTGTTGCGCCGCCCTCCCGCAAGGCCTCAGCCCTTCGGCGCGCGTTTCACCAAGCCAAGCTTTTCGCGCACTTCTGCCGGGCCAATCACCCGCGCGCCCATGTTCTCAATGATGGTGCCCGCGCGCTCCACAAGCTGCCAGTTTTCCGCCAGCACCCCTTTGTCGAGCCACAGATTGTCCTCCAGCCCCACGCGCACATTGCCGCCTGCCAGCACCGCAGCCGCCACATAGGCCATCTGATTGCGGCCCAGAGAAAACGCGCTAAACGTCCACTCATCCGGCACATTGTTGACCATCGCCATAAAGGTGTTGAGGTCATCCGGCGCGCCCCACGGCACGCCCATACAGAGCTGAACAAGCGCATTGGGCTCCAGCACGCCATCTTTCACAAGCTGTTTGGCATACCACAAATGCCCGGTATCAAAGGCCTCAATCTCGGGCTTAACCCCCAGATCCGTCATCATTTTTCCCATCGCCGTCAGCATGCCCGGCGTGTTGGTCATCACATAATCGGCTTCGGCAAAGTTCATTGTGCCGCAATCCAGCGTGCAGATCTCCGGCAGGCATTCCGCCACATGCGCCACCCGCTCCGTGGCCCCCACCATATCTGTGCCCGCCACGGTGGGCAGCGGGGTCTCGACACCGCCAAACACCATGTCACCGCCCATGCCAGCGGTCAGGTTCAGCACCATGTCGACCTCACTGTCGCGAATGCGGTCGGTCACCTCGCGATAGAGGCCCAGATCACGGCTCGGCGCACCTGTTTCCGGATCACGCACATGGCAATGCACCACCGCCGCGCCCGCCTTGGCCGCCGCAATCGCGCTGTCGGCAATCTGCTTCGGGCTGCGCGGCACATGCGGGCTGCGATCCTGCGTCCCACCCGATCCGGTCACGGCACAGGTGATGAAAACCTCACGATTCATTTGCAGCGGCATGGCGATTCCTTTCTTGCTCCTTGCCCAACCGTACTGCTCTTGCGGCGCAACACTTTTCACCTTACGAAAATTACATGACTGAATCCGCAAAAATTGGCGTTTTTCACCCTAATCCCGCGCCGCTCAACACCGCCATTCTGGTGCTGGATGAGTGCAACACGCTGAGCTTTGCCGCCACCGTCGACCCCATGCGCGCCGCCAACCGCCGCGCCGGAAAAACGCTCTTCAAATGGCAGTTCTTCACGGCTGAAGGCACACCCGCTGCGCTCACAAGCGGCCTTGAAATCACCGGCCCTGCGCTGTCTGAGCTGGACAGATGTGATCTATTGTTTGTGGTGGCGGGTTTCCGTCTGGAGGAACAATCCACCCCGCGCCTGCGCGCCTCGCTGCGCCGTATTTACAATGCAGGCGCCTCGCTCGCCGCCATCGATGGCGGCCCCTGGCTACTTGCCCGCGCAGGGCTGCTCGATGGTCATGAGGCCACCACCCACTGGGAAGACCTCGAAAAATTCTCTCAACAGTTTCCGCAGGTTAAAACGCTTCAGGACCGGTTTTGCCTGTCAGGGCGCATCGCCACCTCGGGCGGCGCAAGCCCCTGCATCGACATGATGCTGCACCTGATTGCCAGCCGTTTCAGCCCCGATCTGGCCCGCCGTGTTGGAAGCGCCTTTCTCTATGATCCAATGCCCTCTCAGGCACAAAGCCCCACCTCAACCCCGCGCCAGATGCGCCAGCACCCGCAGGTCGGGCGCGCGCTGGATGTCATGGCCCGCGCGCTTGACACGCCGCTCTCCATCCCCGCTATCGCCTCCATCATCGGCACCTCAACCCGCACGCTGGAGATGCGCTTTGCCGCGCATTTGAACAGCTCCCCACAGGCCACATATCTGCATCTGCGCCTTGAAGAAGCCCTCCGCCTCGCCACAGACACCCGCCTGACAGTACGCGACATTGCGCTGGCAACAGGCTTCAACAGCCCCACCAGCTTCGCCCGCGCCTTCAAAAACGCCCACGGCAAGTCTGTCCGCGACCTGCGCCGCAGTCGAATCTAACTCCTTCATTTTGCTAAAAATACTCCCGCCGGCGGCATCGAAGTTTTAGCGCGCAGCCGCCAAGATGCCATCCACATCCAGATGTGTTTCCACATGATCTGCCAGACGATCCAGCACCGCCTGCACGGTGACGTCATAGCCCTCATTGCCCACCTGCGCACCCAGCGCAGTCAGCCAGGCCCGGCGGAAGACATCATCGCGGAACATGCCGTGCAGATAGCTCCCCGACACCTGCCCACCCGCAGAAACCGCGCCCTCATCACGCCCGTCCACCTGCGCAAAGGGCCGCGCCCGATCCGGCCCATCCGTGCGCCCGATGTGGATTTCATAGCCCCGGAAGGCCTCGCCAGAGGCCACATGCACGGCTTCGGTTTCCGTCAGACGTTTGTCCGGTGTCATCACCGTTTCCACGTCCAAGAGCCCAAGGCCTTCGGTTTCTCCAGCCGGGCCTTCGATGCCCTCAGGGTCCTTCACAACCGTGCCAAGCATCTGATATCCGCCACAAATCCCAAGAACATGGCCACCGCGCCGCACATGCGCGGCCAGATCAACATCCCAGCCCTGCTCCCGCAGAAACGCCAGATCACCACGGGTCGACTTGCTGCCCGGAATGATCACCACATCCGCATCGCCAGGAATCGGCTCACCCGCCCGCAACATGGTCAGCGACACGCCCGGCTCCTGCGCCAGCGGGTCCAGATCGTCAAAATTCGCAATCCGCGACAACCCCAGACAAACCACTTTCAAGCCGCCGTCCCGCTCGGCATTCTTGATATCAAGCGCATCTTCGGCGGGTAGTTTCCATGCCTCCCCGAAATAAGGCAACACCCCAAAACCATCCCAGCCTGTGGTCTCTTTGATCAGATCATAGCCATCATCAAACAGGCTCGGATCACCGCGAAATTTGTTGATCAGGAAGCCCACAACCAGCGCGGCGTCCTCTTCCGAAATCACCGCCTGCGTCCCGACAACCTGTGCAATCACGCCGCCCCGGTCGATGTCTCCAGCCAGCACCACAGGCACCTCTGCGGCCTGTGCAAAGCCCATATTGGCGATGTCTCCGGCCCGCAGATTGACCTCCGCCGGGCTGCCCGCGCCTTCTACAATCACCAGATCACTCTGCGATTTCAACCGGTTAAAGCTCTCAAGCACCGCCTCAAGCAACTGCGGTTTAAGCTTGGCATACTCCCGCGCCTTCACCGTGGTCAGCCGCTTGCCCTGCACCACCACTTGCGAGCCCACATCGGTTTCCGGCTTCAACAGCACCGGGTTCATATCCACGGTCAGCGCCTTGCCGCAGGCCAGCGCCTGCAACGCCTGCGCCCGGCCGATCTCGCCGCCATCAGAGGTCACAGCCGCATTGTTGGACATGTTTTGCGGCTTGAACGGTGCCACAGACAGCCCCCGCCGCGCCGCCGCCCGGCACAACCCCGCCACAAGCATCGACTTGCCCACATTGGAGCCCGTGCCCTGAATCATAATTGCCTTGCCCATGGCTCAGCCCTGTTTTGGGAGGAAGGCCTCCACCGCCGCTGAGGCAATGACAAGCACGTTTCCGTCATCGGGATTTGTCACATTCATCCCACCAAAGACCGCTTTCACCGCCGCGCACCCGCGTGGCAAATTCTTAACCAATGCGTCACAATCCACCTCTTCCGGTGCCTGTACCCCCACCGTCACCTGCACCCGCATCTCTTTGGAATCCTTACCCAAAGAGGCAAACATCGGGATCGAAGAATGGCGAATCGCATCCTCGATCGCACGGGCCGCAGCCTTGGTGTAATCCTGTCCGTATTGGTCGTTGCCCATGCCCATTTCGATGATGAAACGCTGCTCGCTCATGCCGCGACCTCCACATCCAAAGCCACCGAAATCGCCACATTGGCCATCACCGTTGGGTTGCCCCCATCCGTGCGCGGCACGTCCAGCCCGCCTTTGACCGGCACAACCGTGACCCGCCCATAAGGGAAGATCGCCGCAATCACCGCGGTGTCAATCTGCTCCGGTTGCTGCACCGCCACCTCAACGGTGATGATCATCTCTGATTTGTCCTTGCCAAAAAGCTCCGCCAGATTGATCGAATTGTGCCACAGCGCATCTTTCACAGCCCGGCTCGCCGCCTCGGTATAGTCCTGACGTCTGAGCGAAGAGCCCATGCCAAATTCGGTGAGCAGACGTTTGATCATTCAGATCTTCCTTTGAAATTTGAACGGACAAAGACGATCAAGGCTATGGCAACCAAAGCAAGTTCTACCTTGAAAGTCCAATGGGACAAGAACGACTTAATCCAGTGATCATGGGTTGCTTGCACAGTCACAAGCGTCATCGAAACCTCAGAAAAGGGCCAGCCCCAGGTCACCTTCCCAGCGATGCTGTCTAGCGCAAGATGCAAAAGCCCGCCGGCTCCAAGCCCTATCAGGAACCCCGCCTTAAAAAGCGCCCCGATAAGAAGTACAGCGGCCCATAAAATCGGGCGATGTGTCAGATAGTCGTGATGATGTGTACTGCCCTGATCGACCAAGTAGAACCACAACATATCCAAATCGGGCACCACACTCCCAAGCAAAACACCCCAGAAAACCGTGCGCGACGCACGCGCAACTACAGGCGATTTCGCGAAGAGATATCCAGCAGGAAGGTGCCCGATGAACATGCTTTAAAATTCCACCCCCGCCTGCGCCTTGATGCCATCGCGGAACGGATGTTTCAGCAGGGTCATCTCTGTTACCAGATCAGCGGCCTCGATCAGCTCCGGCTTGGCATTGCGGCCAGTCAAAAGAACGTGAGTCATCTCCGGCTTTTCGCTCAGCAGAAAATCGACCACTTTGTCGATGTTGAGATAGTCATTGCGCAGCGCGATGTTGATTTCATCCAGCATCACAAAGCGGTTCTCAGGGTTGCGGATCAGCTCCTTGGCCAATTCCCAGCCTGCTTCTGCTTTGGCAATGTCGCGCTCCCGGTCCTGCGTTTCCCAGGTAAACCCTTCCCCTGACACATGAAATTTCACTTCTTCCGGGAAATGCTCTTCCAGAAAGGCCCGCTCACCCGTGGCCATCGCGCCTTTGATGAACTGTACCACAGCCACCGGCATGCCATGTGCGATACAGCGCATAATCATGCCAAAGCCCGACGAGCTTTTGCCTTTGCCCGGCCCGGTGTGCACGATGATCAGACCTTTTTCCTCGGTCTTGGTGGCCATCATACGGTCCCGCGCTGCCTTGATTTTGGCCATCTTGGCCTTGTGGCGTTCGTTCTGATCCGTGTTTTCAGACATTCGTGCCTCTCCGTTCCCGCTTGACTTGGCCGCAATCATTGCCCATTCGAGGTGTCGTTGGTTCCTGCTCCCTCGGGGCAGGTGAAAAGGGAATGTGAAACGGGTCCGACGTCAAGGCCCAAAGCGCAGCCGCCCCCGCGACCGTGACCGGAGAGGTCCGCCACAGCCACTGGAGCGATCCGGGAAGGCAGGAGGGCCACCAGAGCGCAGGCTCTGAAATCTGCAAGCCGGGAGACCTGCCAGCGGAGAAGACATAAACCGGACGGGGTGTTTCGGTGTTGGGCTCTCTTGATGATGTCCCGTGTGCCCCCGTCCCTGAAAAGGGACCAAAACTGATGGCTGATGCATCCGCTCCAGTCGACCTGCTTGTCTGCACCACCTGCCGTGCAGGTCAGCCCACCGACATTGAAGGGCCACGCCCCGGCACCCAGCTGTTCGAAGCCCTCAGGGCGTCAGATTTGCCAGAAAACGTGACCGTTAAAGGCGTGGCATGCTTTTCCAACTGCGACTCTGGCTGCTCGGTCACCATTCGTGGTGGCGATGATCGCTGGACATACGTCTATGGCAATTTCACTGGCGCAGATGACGCGGATCTGGTTGCCGAGGGCGTGACCAAATACGCCGAAACCGTCGATGGGCTGGTGCCTTGGCGCGAACGCTCGACTCACTTCCGCAAAAACTGCATTGCACGCATTCCCCCACTGGAGATCCCTGAATGAGCACTCTTGAAAAACTTCCCGTCACCGTCATCACCGGCTTTCTGGGATCCGGCAAAACAACGCTGGTGCGCAACCTGATGACAAAGCCGCAGGGCAAACGCCTCGCGGTGATTGTGAATGAATTTGGCGATGTTGGTGTCGATGGCGAGATCCTGAAATCCTGCGCAATTCCGGACTGTCCAGCGGAAAACATCATGGAGCTGGCGAATGGCTGCATCTGCTGCACCGTGGCCGATGATTTCATCCCCACGATCGAAGCTCTGATGAACCTAGAGACCCGCCCAGAGCACATCCTGATTGAAACCTCTGGCCTGGCCTTGCCAAAACCGCTGCTGAAGGCGTTTGACTGGCCTGATATCCGCTCCAAGATCACTGTGGACGGCGTGATCGCACTGGCTGATGCGGAGGCTGTCGCCGATGGCCGCTTTGCAACTGATGTGGCTGCTGTGGATGCGCAGCGCGAAGCGGATGAAGGTCTGGATCACGAAACCCCTCTGTCTGAGGTGTTTCTCGATCAGATCAACTGCGCCGACATTGTGCTTTTGACAAAACCAGACCTCGCAGGCCCCGAGGGCGTTGCCAAAGCCAAAGAGATCGTGCTCTCCAAAGCACCACGCGCCCTGCCGGTGGTCGAAGTCGCCGAAGGTGATGTGGACCCGCGCGTTATCCTTGGCCTTGAAGCCGCCGCAGAAGACGATCTGGAAGCCCGCCCCTCCCATCACGAAGATCATCATCACACGCATGATCACGACGATCACCATCATGACGACGACCATCATCATGATCACCACCACGACCACAATCACGATGCTTTCAACAGCATTGTCGTAGATGTGCCAGAACAATCCGATCCCGCGGCTTTTGCCGCTAAGATCGAAAAAATGGCCAAAGATCTCAACATTCTGCGCGTCAAAGGCTACGCCGCGGTGGAAGGCAAACCCATGCGGCTTCTGGTACAGGCGGTGGGCGCGCGCGTGCGGCATCAGTTTGACCGCCCATGGAAGGCCGAAGAAGGCCGTCAGGGCCGTATGGTCGTGATTGCCGAACATCATGACGTAAATGTGGATGCGATCCACGCAGCTCTGGTAGACTAAGCCGCCATGCATGTAGTCTTTCGCGAAAGCCATGGCCTTGATGAGGCCGAAACCCCAATGGATCTGGGTCAGTCACCGGCTGACCTTGTTGTGCTGTCTTTTTCTGACAGCGACCTCGGGGCTTTCGCGGCAGGCTGGCACCGCAGCAATGGCGATCTTCCAACGCTGCGCCTTGCCAATCTGACAGCGTTGAAACACCCGCTGTCAGTGGACACCTACATCGACCAAACGCTGTCTGGTGCCAAAGCCATCCTGATCCGGCTGATCGGTGGGATCTCATATTGGCAATACGGCATTCAACAGGTTCAGGCGCTGGCTGCGGAAAAAGGCATCGCCCTTGCAGTACTGCCCGCAGATGGCCGTCCGGACACGCGATTGGATGAGGTCTCGACTCTGCCGGTCTCTACCCTGCATCGCCTCACGCATCTCTGTGACACCGGCGGCGCCATTGCGGCACAGGCCGCTTTGGCACAACTCGCCCTGTCTGCCGGGCTTTATGCCAAGCCGGTCATGGGCTCCAAAGCCCTGCCAGACCACGGCGGCTGGACGCCTGAGACAGGCCTATCTGATCCTCTTGCAGCGCGCGATCCTGCAAAACCACTGATTGCCCTGACGTTCTATCGCGCCTACGTCAGTTCCGCCGATACCGCGCCGATTGAGGCCATGTTTGAGGAGTTTCGCGCCCGAGGTTTTGATGTGGTGGGCCTATTTGCCCCGTCCCTCAAAGTGCCCGCATCGGCCGCATGGCTAGCCGAAACACTGCGCACACTGGCCCCTGCCGCCATTGTGAATGCCACGTCGTTCTCCGGCAAAGGGGCCGATGGCACCTCGCCGCTGGATGCCACCGAAGCGCCCGTTTTTCAGGTGGCTCTGGCCACCTCCCGCAAAAAAGCCTGGGCAGAGGCGGAACGTGGCCTCGCGCCTTCTGACCTCGCTATGCATGTGGTTCTGCCCGAAGTAGATGGCCGCCTCTTTGCCGGCGTCGCCTCTTTCAAAGAGCCTGGCAAAAAAGACCCCGCGCTGGAATACTCCCGCTTTGCCCACCGCCCGGTGCCAGAGCGGATCACGGCGATTGCCGACAAGGTCGAGGGCTGGGTGCGACTTGCGAAAAAGCCCAACGCAGAAAAGCAACTCGCCTGTGTGCTCTCCACCTACCCCGGCAAAGACTGGAACATGGCCCACGCGGTTGGGCTGGACCCGCTCGCAAGTGTTGAGGCGATCCTGTCTGACTTTGCCGAGGATGGTTTCGAAACCGGTCATGCAGACAGCACATTGGCAGAAGCGCTCCTTGGCGCGCCCCTCACATGGTCGCTGGCGGAATATAAGTCCGCTCTCAGCACCCTGCCGCAGGCGCTGCAAGATGATCTTGCCACTGCATGGGGCGCACCTGAGGATGATCCCACCGTCGCAGGCGATGCCTTCACCTTCAAGGCCACAAAACGCGGCAATATCCTGATCGCGTTGCAACCAGAGCGCGGCACCGCTCAGCTGCGCGAAGATGAGTACCACGATCTTTCCCGCGTGCCGCGCCATTCCTATGTGGCCTTCTATCTCTGGCTCCGCCAGACACAGGGTGTTGACGCGCTGCTGCACATTGGCGCCCATGGCACGCTGGAATGGCTGCCCGGAAAATCTGTCGCCTTGTCTGAAGCCTGCTGGCCCGAAGTGCTGATTGGCGACGTGCCGGTGATCTACCCGTTTATCGTGAACGACCCCGGTGAGGCCGCACAGGCCAAGCGCCGCATCAACGCGCTCACATTGGGGCATGTGCCCCCGCCGCTCAAAGCCAGCGCAACGCCGCAGCGTTTTGCGCGTCTGGAAACGCTTCTGGATGAGTTCTCCAATGCTGACGGCTTGGATCCCAAGCGCCGGGACCGTCTGCAATCAGACATCAAAGACGAAGCCGAAGCCCTTGGCCTGCAATCAGAACTTGGGCTGGATGAAGCCACCTGCCTTACCGAGGCGATCACCCGCATCGACACTTTTGTCTGCGACATCAAGGAAAGCCAGTTTGGCGATGGTCTGCACGTTTTTGGCCGTGCGCCCTCAGTCGAAGGGTCGTTTGACGCCAGCGCCTCTGCGGAGGCTGAACGCGCATCCCTGACCCGCGCACTTGCTGGCAAACGCATCGAGGCCGGCCCTTCCGGCTCCCCTTATCGCGGGCGCAAAGACGTGCTGCCCACGGGCCGCAATCTCTTCACCACCGATCCGCGTTCGGTGCCCTCCCGTTCGGCCTATGCACAGGGCGTGAAACTGGCCGAAGAGCTGGTGCGCCGCCACCTTCAGGAAGAAGGCGACTATCCCAAAAACCTGATTGTGGATCTTTGGGGCAGCGCCACCATGCGCACCGCAGGCGAAGAATTTGCCATGGCACTGCACCTTCTGGGCGCAAAACCTGTCTGGGACGAAGGCAGCGAGCGCGTCTCCGGCGTTGAAATCTTGCCCATCGCCCTACTCGAACGCCCCCGCATTGATGTCACCCTGCGGGTCTCTGGCCTGTTCCGTGATGTCTTCCCAACGCTGAGCACCCTCTTTGGACAGGCTGTCAAAGCTTTGGCAGAACGCGACGAAGCCGCCGACTGGAACCCATTCGCGGGCCGCATCACGGCCCCTCGCGTCTATGGCCCCGCGCCCGGCAGCTACGGCCTTGGCATGGGCCACGACATTGAAAATTACTCTGACGAAGGCCGCAAAGCCGCAGGCGAGGCTTGGCTCAACGCGTCCTCTTATGCTTTTGACGGCGACAAGATCACCAAAGACGCAGACGGCATTCGCGCGTTGGTGGGGGCCGCAGACAGCTTTGTGCATCTGCAGGACATGCCGGAAACCGACCTCCTGCTGGCGTCTGATTATGCCACCCACGAGGCCGGCTTTGCCGCCGCGCAAAAGATCACCGGCGGCAACGCCAATCTGTATCATGTGGACAACACCAACCCGGAAAATCCCCGCGCCCGCAGCCTGACCGAAGAAATCGCGCGTGTGGTACATGCCCGCGCCACCAACCCGGATTGGCTTGCCGGCATGATGCGTCACGGTTTCCGCGGCGGTGCCGAAATCGCCGCAACGCTGGAGCATATGGCCGCCTTTGCCAATCTTGCAGGCGCGGTACCGCCACAGCTGTTTGACGCCTATCATGATGCCACTCTCGGCGATGATGGCGTTGTCGAGTTTCTACAAAAAGAAAACCCGCAGGCATTGGCCGCGATGCGCGATCGTTTCGCCGCGCTCTATGAGGCCGGGCTCTGGGTCACCCGCCGCAACTCAATTCTTGCGGAGCTCGAGCAACTGCCATGAGCCGCCCCGCCGCCAAAGGCTGGTGCCCCGGCGCCTACAAGCCCATGATGTCTGGCGACGGACTGGTTGTGCGCGTGCGCCCGATGCTGGCGCGGCTCACACAGGCGCAGGTGCTCGGCCTCTGCGCAACGGCACAGGAATTTGGCTCTGGACTGATGGACCTCACCAGCCGCGCCAACTTGCAAATCCGTGGCGTGGCAGAAGCCGATCACGAGGCCGTTCTGGCACGTCTCGCAGATCTTGGCCTGCTGCCAGATGATCCCATGCTGGAAAGCCGCCGCAACATCCTGATCCCGCCGCTCTGGCAGGCCGGAGACGAAACCGATCAGATCGCAAACGCGCTGGTGGCCCGTTTGGGTGACTTCCCCGAGCTGCCCGCCAAAATGGGCTTTGCCATCGACATCGACGGCGCATCGCAATTCACTCAGAACTCGGCGGACTTTCGGCTGGAGCGCTCTTGTGATGGCGCATTGATATTACGCGCTGATGGGGCCTCACATGGGCGGCTTGTGACCGCAGAGACAGCCGTTGATGCCCTCATCGAAATGGCAAACTGGTTTGTCAAAACCGATGGCCCGTCTCACCGACGCATGGCTGCGCATGTGGCGCTGACCCCGCCACCGGCGGATTGGCAAGACGCCCTGCCCGTAGCAGCAGCGCCAGCTCTGAAACCCGGCAGAGTCGAACTGGGAACCATCTTTGGCGCAGCTTTTGGCCAAATCGAAGCCGAAGCTCTTGCAACCCTAGTTCGTGAAACCAAAGCGGAAGCCCTGCGGGTCACCCCTTGGCGCCTCTTCCTGTTGGAAGGTGCTGCCACCGTTGAAACCACTGATTTCATCACTGAGGCGCGCGACCCGCTTCTGCAAACCGATGCCTGCCCCGGCGCGCCGCTCTGCACATCCTCAACCGTGGAAACGCGCAGAATTGCCCGCACTCTAGCAAAACACACAAGCGGGCCGCTGCATATTTCTGGGTGCGCCAAAGGCTGCGCCCGCCCGCGCCCCTGTGCCACCACCCTTGTGGGCAACGACGGCGCATTTGATCTTGTCAAAAACGGCCGTCCATGGGATGCGCCCACAAAAACTGGTCTGACACCTCAACAGCTGACCACCGCCTTGGGAGAGTTTTGATGCCTTATGAATACGAAAAGAATGGTCAGGCGATCTATGATGAAAGCTTTGCCACCATTCGCCGCGAGGCGGAACTTGCTGACTTCGATAAAGACGAAGAGCAAGTTGTTGTCCGTATGATCCACGCCGCGGGCATGGTCGGCTTGGAAAAGCACGTGAAATTCACCCCCGGCATGGTGGCTGCGGCCCGCAAAGCCATGGAAGACGGCGCGCCGATCTTCTGTGATGCGCGCATGGTCAGCGAAGGCGTGACCCGCCCGCGCCTGCCCGCAGACAATGATGTGATCTGCACCCTGCACGCCGAAGGCATCCACGATCTGGCCAAAGAGATGGGCAACACCCGCTCTGCTGCGGCGTTGGAGCATTGGCGTGATCGTCTGGGCGGCGCCATTGTGGCCATTGGCAATGCACCTACTGCGCTGTTTCACCTCCTGAACATGCTCGAAGATCCCGAGTGCCCCCGCCCCGCTGCCATCATCGGCTGCCCCGTGGGCTTTGTCGGCGCAATGGAAAGCAAAGACGCGCTTTGGGCGGATCAACCTGTGCCCTGCATGATTGTCGAAGGCCGCCTGGGCGGCTCCGCCATGACAGTGGCCGCCATTAACGCCATCGCGAGCCGCAAAGAATGACACAGACAGGTACCATCCACGGCGTTGGTCTCGGCCCCGGCGATCCCGACCTCATGAGCGTGCGCGCGCACCGTCTTCTGAGCGGTGCCAAACATGTAGCCTTTTTCCGCAAGGCAGGCCGCAAAGGCCAGGCCCGCCAGATTGTCGAAGGGCTGCTGCCCGAAGGTGTAATCGAATTCCCGATGGAATATCCGGTCACCACCGAAATCCCGCTGTCTGATCCACGCTACAATGAAATCCTGTCGCAGTTTTATGAGGATGTGACCCAGCATCTGATCCGCCTCGCCCAAGCTGGCGACGATGTTGTTGTGCTCTGTGAGGGCGACCCGTTCTTTTACGGATCCTTCATGCACATCTATGAGCGCGTGCGCAAAGTTGTGCCCGTCAACGTGGTGCCCGCCATCACCGGCATGTCCGGCGCATGGACAGCCACAGGCGCGCCGATCACCTGGGGTGACGATGTGCTCACCGTGCTCACCGGCACCCTGCCGCAAGACACGCTGACCGACTACATCTCCCGCACAGACTCCCTGGTGGTGATGAAGATCGGCACCAACTTTGAAAAAGTCATCGCCGCCCTCAAATCCGCAGACCGCTACGAGGATGCTTGGATCGTGCAATACGCCACCATGCCCAAGCAGACGGTGACAAAACTCTCAGAAATGACCGACGACGTGACGCCTTACTTCTCGATCATAGTTGTACACGGTCAGGGGCGCCGCCCATGAGCACGTCAGAACAAGGCTGGGTTCAGATCGTCGGCATCGGCCCCGGTGATGAAGCGCTGGTGACCCCACAGGTGCAGGCCGCGCTGGCTGAGGCCACCGATGCGGTGGGCTATATCCCCTATGTGGAACGTGTGGCCGCCAACCCGAACTTGACCCTGCACCCGTCAGACAACCGTGTTGAAATCGACCGCTCCCGCCACGCGCTGGAAATGGCCTCTGAGGGCAAACGCGTGGTTGTGGTCTCCTCCGGCGATCCGGGTGTGTTTGCTATGGCCGCTGCGGTGTTTGAGGCCGTAGAACATGGCGAGGCCGCATGGCGTGATCTCGACATCCACGTGCTGCCCGGCATCACAGCCATGCTGGCGGCCTCTGCGGCTTGCGGCGCGCCACTGGGCCATGACTTCTGCGCCATCAACCTCAGCGACAATCTCAAGCCTTGGGAGTTGATCGACAAACGCCTACGTCTCGCCGCAGAGGCCGATTTTGCCATGGCCTTTTACAATCCGCGCTCCAAGTCGCGACCGGAAGGCTTTGAAAAAGCGCTCAAAACCCTGAAAGACGCCTGTGGTGACAACCGCCCGATGATCTTTGCCCGCAATGTGTCGCGCCCCGATCAGACCATCAAGATTGTGCCGCTTCAGGACACCACACCGGATATGGCGGACATGCGCACCGTGGTGTTGCTTGGCTCCAGCCAGACCCGCATCATCGACCGCGATGGCACGCCGATTGTCTACACGCCCCGGTCGGTGGCTGGCTGAATGTCGGTCATGGCCCCTCGCAAAAAGGGCCGCGACCGATCCTGGGAGGAAGCAAAGCGCCCTCCCATGGGGAGGGTCGGGCGCGGCCCGTCTACGCCGGGCCAAACTTCAGTTATTGACCCAAGCCATAACCGCCTCCGCTGTGGCCAGCTCCGCCCTCGGCGGCAGTTCAGGCCGGTCAATCATAATCACCGGAATGTTCAACGCCCGCGCGGCATGCAGCTTGGCCTCCGCCCCAATGCCCCCAGCGTTTTTGCAGACCACCACTTCCACGCTGTGCTGCTCCATAAGCGCGCGGTCCCCAGCCACATCAAACGGCCCCCGTGCCACAACCACGGTGTGATGCGGCACGGCAGGCGGGGTGTCCGGCTGATCTACAAGGCGCAGGACATAATGATGCTGCGGCTGGGCCGCAAAGGCAGGCAGATTGAGCTTGCCCAGCGCCAGCAACACCCGCTTGGCCGCCCCATCAAGCGCCGCCACAGCGCCCTCAATATCCGCCACATGGTGCCAGTCATCCCCGGCCTGCGCCCGCCAGGCCGGACGGGTCAGAGCGATCAGCTCAACGCCCTCCTGCGCACAGGCGTGATAAGCGTTCCAGCTCATTTGCGCGGCAAAAGGATGTGTCGCATCAATCACATGGGTGATGCTATTGTCCCGCAAATAGGTAGCCAACCCGTCAACACCGCCAAATCCCCCCACCCGCATGGGCAAAGGCTGCTCTTTGGGCTTGGCGACACGCCCCGCATAAGAGAAAACCGCGTCAATACCGGCTTGCGCCACGGCTTTGGCCAAAGCGCTGGCCTCGGTTGTGCCGCCAAGAATAAGGAGTTTGGTTGTCATGTCAGTTGATCCTTGGCTCACCATCGTCGGGCTCGGCGAAGATGGCCCAGATGGCCTTCCCCCTGCAAGCCGCAAAGCGCTTGAAAATGCCGAAGTTGTCATGGGCGCGGCACGGCACCTTTCGCTGCTGCCCCAGATCACCGCTAAGACTGTGACATGGCCCGTGCCTTACGCGGATGGCCTCACGCTTTTGCTGGAAAACCGCGGTCGCAAAACCGTCGTGCTCGCGTCTGGCGATCCGTTCTGGCATGGCGCTGGTGGCAGCCTCACCAAACACTTGGAGCCGGGGGAATGGCGCAGCCTGCCCGCCCCCTCCACCGTGTCTCTGGCCGCGGCCGCGCTTGGCTGGCCGTTGGAAAGCACAACCACCATGGGCCTGCATGCAGCCCCCTTTGCGCGCCTGCGCCCGCATCTCGCCAATGGCGCACGCGCCATCGTAACCCTGCGCGACGGGGATGCTGTTTCCGATATTGCCGCTTGGCTCACCGGTATCGGCTTTGGCGCAAGCACATTGCACGTGCTTGAAGCCCTCGGCGGCCCCCGCCAACGCATACGCCAGTCCGCCGCCCAAGAGCTAGCCTTCACCGATATCACACATCCCGTTTCTGTCGCGATTGAGGCACTGGGAGGCCCCGCCCTCACCACCGCCTCAGGCCGCCCGGACACCTTTTTTGACAACGATGGTCAGATCACCAAGCGCCCTGTGCGCGCCCTGACGCTTTCTGCACTCGCTCCCCTGCCCGGCGAGCACCTCTGGGACATCGGCGGCGGCTCAGGCTCCATCGCCATCGAATGGCTGCTGGCCCACCCCCGCACCCGCGCCACCAGTGTGGAGATCAACCCAGAACGGGCGCAGCGTATTGCAGCCAATGCTGCAAGCCTCGGCGCAGACCGCCTGTCAGTTGTCACCGGTGATGCGCCCGCAGCCCTTGCCGGTCTTGAGCCCCCTGACGCCGTTTTCATTGGCGGAGGCATCAGCGAAGACATGCTACAAGCGGTCTGGCAGCAAATGCCAGAAGGCGCGCGATTGGTGGCCAACGCGGTAACGCTTGAGGCAGAGGTGCTTTTGGCCAATTGGCAGGCACAAAACGGCGGCGACCTCTTGCGTATCGAGCTGGCGCATGCCAACCCCTTGGGCCGAAAACGCGGCTGGAAATCCGCTTATCCCATTGTGCAATGGAGCGTCACAAAATGAGAGTTGCAGGTTTTGGCTTCCGACAATCCGCCACGCTGGAAAGCCTGCAAGCCGCTTGGCAGGCCGCGCAGCCCGTGGATGTGTCAGCGATTGCCGCACCGGAAGACAAAGCGCAGGCGCAGGCATTTGCGACCTTTGCCGAGGCACTCTCTCTGCCTGTGATTCCCGTGGCACCACAGGATATGCACGCAGCCTCCACAGTGACCAACTCCACGAAAGTACGCGAAAAGCGCGGCACCGGGTCGGTGGCAGAAGCCTGCGCGTTGGTGGCTGCGGGTGCATCGGCGACATTGCTGCAAACCCGCGTCATCTCAGAAGACCGTATGGCCACCTGCGCCATTGCTGAAGGAAGTACCACATGACCGTTCACTTTATCGGTGCAGGCCCCGGTGCGGCCGATCTCTTGACCTTGCGGGGGCGTGACCTGATCGCCTCTTGTCCGGTCTGCCTCTATGCGGGCTCTCTTGTGCCGGATGAAATCCTGTCCCACTGCCCCGAGGGCGCGCGCATCATCAACACTGCACCGCTGGATCTCGATGCCATTGTGGCCGAATGCAAAGCGGCCCATACAAAAGGCCAGGATGTGGCCCGCCTGCACTCTGGCGATCTCTCTGTCTGGTCCGCCATGGGGGAGCAACTGCGCCGCCTGCGCGCTGAGGGTATCCCGGTCTCTGTCACCCCTGGCGTGCCAAGCTTTGCCGCCGCCGCAGCGGCGCTGGAAACCGAGCTCACCCTGCCCGGTCTGGCGCAATCGGTGGTGTTGACCCGCACCCCTGGGCGCGCCTCCTCCATGCCAGAAGGCGAAACGCTTAAGAATTTCGCAGCCACCGGCGCGACCCTTGCCATCCACTTGTCCATTGGCAACCTTGATCACGTGATCGCTGATCTGACCCCCGCCTATGGCGCTGGCTGCCCGGTGGCCGTGGTCTACCGCGCCAGCTGGCCCGATCAGCAGATCATCCGCACCACACTCGCCACCCTGAAGGCCGATGTGACCGAAAATATCACCCGCACGGCGTTGATCCTTGTCGGCCCCGCCCTCGCAGGCGAAGGCTTTGACGAAAGCTGCCTCTACGCCACCGAATATGACCGCCGTTATCGCCCGCAGACCGCAGACAGCCCATGGTCGAGCTGGCAGCATGGAGACGACTGACATGACCACCACCATGCCCCCCGGCATCCTGATTTCCGCCCCCTCCTCCGGCACCGGCAAAACCACCGTGATGCTTGGCCTTCTGCGTGCTCTGGCCGAAGATGGCCTGAATGTGCAGCCGTTCAAATCCGGCCCGGACTACATCGACCCGGCGTTCCACCACGCCGCCGCCCGCCGCCCGGCGTTCAATCTGGACACATGGGCCATGCCGCCCGCCCTTGCCGGCGGCATATCAGAACAGGCGCAAGGCGCAGACATCATCGTCGCCGAAGGCTCCATGGGCCTGTTTGACGGCGTGGCCACACGTGGTGAAAACGGCTTTGGCAGTTCCGCGGAAACCGCGCTGATGATGGGCTGGCCGGTTGTTCTGGTGATCGACGTGGGTGGTCAGGCGCAATCGGCGGCCGCCACCGCGCTGGGGTTCAAAACCTACAACCCAGATCTGCCCTTTGCCGGAGTGATCCTCAACCGCTGCGCCTCTCCGCGTCATGAGCGCCTTGCGCGGCTGGGCATGGATCAGGCCGGTATCAATGTGCTTGGCGTACTCCCCCGTCGCGGCGATCTCGCCCTACCTGAGCGCCACCTCGGCCTCATTCAGGCAATCGAGCACCCCGATCTTGAAGAAGCCATCACCGGCTATGCCGCCTTCCTGCGTGAGAATGTGAACTTAGAAGCCCTCAAAGCGGCTGCCAAAGCTGGCCCCGCGCGCTCTGGTCAATTGCCCAAACCTCCAGCGCAGCGCATCGCCCTTGCACGGGATGCCGCCTTCAGCTTCACCTATCCGCACCTTCTGACTGGCTGGCGCAATGCAGGTGCAGAGATCCTGCCCTTCTCCCCACTTGCCGATGAAGCCCCAGACGCAAGCGCCGATCTTGTCTGGCTCCCAGGTGGCTACCCGGAGCTGCACGCCGGCACGCTTGCCGCCAATCAGACCTACCTCACTGGCCTGCGCAAACACGCCGAAACCAAACCGGTGCACGGCGAATGCGGTGGCTATATGGCCTTGGGTCAGGCGCTGATCGACAAAGAGGGCAACCGCCACGAAATGGCAGGTCTTCTGGGGCTTGTGACCTCCTATGAGAAACGCAAATTCCACCTCGGCTACCGTCAAGCAACATTGCAGGCCCCCATGCTGGGCTTTGAAACGGGCGCGCGCCTGCGTGGCCATGAATTCCACTATTCCACCATTCTGGAAGAACCTGATGCCCCGCTCGCCCAAGTTGGCGATGCAGACGGCAACCCGGTGCCGGAAACCGGCTCGATCAAGGGCCACACCACCGGCACCTTCTTCCACCTGATTGCAGAGGCCTCCGCATGACCGGCTTTGTCAGTTTCGTAAGCTCCGGCCCGGGTGATCCCGAATTGCTCACATTGAAGGCTGTTGATCGCCTCGGGAAAGCAGAGGCCGTGCTGTTTGATGACCTCTCCGCAGGCCCCATTCTGGAGCACGCCAACAAAGAGGCGGATCTTGTTGGCGTGGGCAAACGCGCGGGCCGCCCCTCGCCCAAGCAACACCACGTCAGCCAGCTCTTGGTGGACTACGCCCAATCCGGCGCCCATGTGGTGCGCCTGAAATCCGGCGACAGCGGCATTTTTGGCCGTCTAGAAGAAGAAATCACCGCCCTCAAAGAAGCAGGCATTGATTTTGAAATCATCCCCGGTGTGACGTCGGCCAGCGCCGCCGCCGCTGCAGCTGGCATCCCGCTGACCCGCCGCCTTGTTGCCCGCCGTGTGCAATTTGTCACCGGTCACGATGTGGCAGGCGCCCTGCCCGGCGATATCAACCTTCAGGCTTTGGCGGATCCTGGCGCCACCACAGTGCTCTTCATGCCCAAACGCACCTTCCCGGAACTGGCCGAAAAACTCTTTGCCACCGGCCTGCGCCGCGACTGCCCTGCGCTCTTGGCCGAAAGCGTGTCCCATCCGGAACAGACGCTCACCCGCACCACGATGGAAGACCTCGCCAAACAGCTGGCGGAAGAGATTTCCACAGCGCCGGGCATCATCCTCTTTGGCGAACTGGCAGATCCCAAATGACAACGCTTTCCCTCGTTGGCATCGGCTCGGGCAACCCCGACCACCTCACCCGACAGGCACTCAAAACGCTGGAGGCCGCAGATGTCATTCTGCTGCCCCGCAAAGGTGACGAGAAAACCGAGCTCGCCGATCTGCGTCGCATGATCGCCGCAGAGCTTCTGACCACCGCGCCTAGGATCGTCGAATTTGACTATCCGGTGCGCGACGCAGACACGCCGAAATATCTTGACGGCGTGAACACCTGGCATGATGCGCTGGCCGCAATCTGGCAGGATCTCATCGCCACGCATGCCCCCGCTGATGGCCATGTCGCTCTGATGGTCTGGGGCGACCCTTCGCTCTATGACAGCACCCTACGCATTGCTGATCGCCTGATCGCACGCGGCATCCCGCTGACTGTGAACGTGGTGCCCGGCATCACCTCGCTGCAGATGCTGACCGCCGCCCACGCCATTCCGCTCAACACTTTGGGCGATCCGGTGCAGATCACCACGGGGCGCAAACTGCGCGAAGACGGCTGGCCCGAAGGTGTTTCAACCGTGGCCGTAATGCTGGATGGCAGCTGCTCCTTCCAGCATCTCGATCCCGCAGGTCTGCACATCTGGTGGGGGGGCTATGTGGGCATGGATCAGCAGATCCTGATCGAAGGCCCGCTGGCAGAGGTCTCTGCCAAAATCATCAAGGCCCGCGCAGATGCACGGGCCAAGATTGGATGGATTATGGATATCTATCTGCTGCGCAAAGCGGCTTAGATCGTCGCTTCAAACAGCGCTGTGAGGTTCGCCTCAGTCAGTTCCACCGGGTTGCCACCGCAGCTCGGATCAATCAGCGCGCCTTTGACCAGATCAGGGATGGCATCCGCTTTCACGCCCAGATCAGACAGCTTGCGCGGGATGCCAAGGCTGTCGTTAAAGCCCTGCACAAACGCACGGAAGCCTTCAAAGCCGCCTTCAATCCCCAGGTAACCCGCGGCCAGATCAAAACGTGCTGAGATCTCAGCTGCGTTCAATTCCAGAACCGCTGGCATGCAGACCGCATTGGTGGTGCCGTGGTGCGTGTTAAACATCGCGCCCACCGGGTGGCTCATGGCATGGATGGCTCCGAGACCTTTTTGGAACGCTGTCGCCCCCATCATTGCCGCGCTCATCATATGCGCGCGCGCCTCCAGATCGGTGCCATCCGCATAGGCGCGCGGCAAGTTCTCGATGACGAGCTTCATGCCTTCCAATGCGATCCCCTGGCTCATCGGATGATAATGCGGGCTGGAATAAGCCTCAACGCAATGGGCAAAGGCATCAAGCCCGGTGCCTGCGGTGATAAACTTGGGCATGCCCACAGTCAGCTCTGGATCGCAGATCACGATGGCAGGCAGCACCTTGGGGTGGAAGATGATCTTCTTCTCATGGCTGACCGAGTTGGTGATGACACTCGCGCGCCCCACTTCAGAGCCGGTTCCTGCGGTGGTTGGCACAGCGATAATGGGTGCAATCCCATCAGGATCCGCACGGGTCCACCAATCGCCAATGTCTTCAAAATCCCAAACCGGGCGCGTCTGGCCAGACATAAAGGCAACCATTTTGCCCAGATCAAGACCAGAACCACCGCCGAAGGCGATCACCCCATCGTGGCCCCCAGCGCGGTAGACCTCAAGACCGGCCTCAAGGTTTTTCTCATTTGGGTTCGGATCCACGTCAGAGAACATGGCGCGCCCCAGGCCCGCCGCCTCCAAAAGATCCAGAGTGGCCGTGGTGATCGGTAGATCCGCCAACCCTTTGTCTGTCACCAGCAGCGGCTTTTTCATGCCGGTGGCCGCACAGGCCTCTGCCAGCTCTTTGATGCGGCCAGCGCCAAATTTCACTGCGGTCGGATAGGACCAGTTGCCAACAAGTGTCATGATGTCACCTTCTTCAGATGGTAAGATTTCGGGCGTGTCAGGTTCTGGAAGCCGATCACAGACAATCCGCCGCCGCGCCCGGTGTTTTTGCAGCCGGTCCAGCACAGACCCGGATCAAGGTAATCCGCCCGGTTCATGAACACGGTGCCAGTCTCAATTTCATTGCCCACACGCTCGGCACGTTCCACGTCTTTGGTCCACAGGCTCGCCGTCAGACCAAACTCGCTGTCGTTCATCAGGGCAATGGCTTCTTCATCAGAAGACACCTTCATGATGCCCACAACCGGCCCAAAGCTCTCATCGCGCATCACACGCATGTCGTGGGTCACATCGGTCAGGATCTGCGGCGTCAGATAAGCCCCGCCATCATCCTCAGCAAAGGTCTCAATATGCGCGGTTGCCCCAGCGTCCAGCGCTTCCGCAATCTGGGCGCGCACCTCATCAGCAAACCGCACATTGGCCATCGGGCCAATTGTGGTCTCTTCCTCCAACGGATTGCCAAGTTTGTAGCCGTTCACAACCGCCACCGCCTTTTCTACAAAAGCGTCATACAGGCTCTCATGCACATAGATCCGCTCGATACCACAGCAGCACTGGCCAGAATTGAACATCGCTCCGTCAATCAGCGTGTCCACCGCCGCATCAAGATCTGCGTCTTCCATGACATAGCCCGGATCTTTGCCGCCAAGCTCCGTGCCAACACCCGTGAATGTGCCCGCCGCCGCGCGTTCCATCGCCTGACCACCACCGACGGAACCGGTGAAATTCACAAAATCAAACGCATTGCCCGCGATCAGATCATTGGTCACGTCATGGCTCAGGAAAACGTTCTGGAACACATCTTCTGGCACACCCGCGCTCTGGAAAGCCTGCGCCATGCGCTCCCCCACCACGAGGGTCTGGGTGGAGTGCTTCAGCACAACGGAGTTACCGGCAATCAGCGCTGGCGCCACAGTGTTGATCGCCGTCATGTAAGGGTAGTTCCACGGCGCCACCACAAACACCACCCCATGCGGCAGGCGCTTGATATAGCGCTTGAACGTGTCGTCTTCGCCCACCTGAATATCCGCAAGCGACTCCGCCGCGATATCCGCCATATGGCTTGCTCGTTCATTGAACCCGCCAAATTCCCCGCCATAGCGCACCGGGCGGCCCATCATCTTGGCCAGCTCGGGCACGATCTCATCGTTCATCGCGCCCACAGCGGCCACACCGGCCATCACCAGATCAATCCGCTCTTGCAGCGGACGCGCCGCCCAGGCTTTCTGTGCCGCTTTGGCGCGCGCCGCTGCGGCAAACGCCTCATCTGCGCTCAACACAGGGCGTTCTGCAAACACCGATCCATCGATCGGAGAGATACAAGTCAACATGCCGCTCATGGCAACACTCCATCCATAAGGGGCACAACGCCCCGCTTTCTCATTCGTCAAATATCCCGGGGAGTATGAGGGGCTGGCCCCTCACCTCTTCCGGTTTACGCCCGCTCAAACCCGCGTGCAATTTCCCAATCAGTCACCACCGCGTCAAAGGCTTCCTGCTCCCATTCCGCCATCCGCACATAATGGTCAACCACGTCACTGCCCATGGCCGCGCGCAGCATGTCAGAGCCACGCAGCGCCTCGGTGGCATCCCGAAGACTGGTCGGGATCACATTGTCGCCCGCCTCATAGGCATCCCCTGTCAAAGGTGCACCGGGATCCAGCTGTTCCTCAATCCCTTTGATGCCTGCCGCTAACATCGCCGCAATCGCCAGATAGGGGTTCATATCCGCCCCAGGCACCCGGCATTCCACCCGCACGGCTTTGCTGCCATCGCCACAAAGCCGGAAAGCCGCTGTGCGGTTGTCCACCGACCAGACCTTGGCAGTTGGCGCAAAGCTGCCTTTCTGGAACCGTTTATAACTGTTCACATAGGGCGCAAGGAACACGGTGATGTCATCGGCATATTTCAGCAGGCCACCCAGATAGTGCCGCGCCAGATCGGACATGCCCAGATCCTTATCCGCATCAAAAAACGCAGGCACGCCGTCTTTTGTCCAAAGCGACTGGTGCACGTGGCTCGCACTGCCCACTTTGTCATGGTGCCACTTCGGCAGGAAAGACACCGCATGCCCCTTTTGCCAACCGATTTCCTTGGCTGCATGTTTGGAAATCGTGTGGTTTTCAGCCGCATCCATCGCGCTGCCATAGCGGATGTTGAGCTCTTCCTGCCCGGTCTCTGCTTCACCCTTGGAGCCTTCCACCGGAATGCCAGAGGCATAAAGCCCATTGCGCAGCGCGCGCATCACGCCCTCTTCCTTGGTGGTCTGAAGGATGTGATAATCCTCATTATAAGCACTGATCGGCGTCAGATCGCGATAGCCGCTCTTGCTCATCTCCTCAAAGCTCTGCTCAAAGATAAAGAACTCAAGCTCGGTGGCAGACACCGCCTCAAACCCCATCTCCGCCAGCCGCGCGATCTGCTTTTTCAGCATGGCACGGGGCGAATGGCCAATGTCATGATGGCCGTGGTGATCCATCACGTCACAGATCACCAGCGCAGTACCCTCCAGCCATGCTGCCCGGCGCAGGGTTCTGAGGTCAGGCTTCATCAGATAGTCACCATAGCCCGCAGACCAACTGGTCGAGGCATAGCCCTCAACCGTGTGCATCTCCAGATCGGTCGCCAACAGGTAGTTGCAGCAATGGGTCTCTTCCCAGGCGCTGTCCACAAAATGCTGCGCCACAAACCGCTTGCCCATCAAGCGCCCCTGCATATCCACAATACAGGCCAAAACAGTGTCAATCTCGCCGCTCGCGCTCAGCCCGCGCAGCTCTTCAAGGGTCAGGTTGCCAGACATCAAATGCGCCTTCTTTGTTGCGTATCAAAGCCCCATCCGCTGACGGGGCTTTGAAAAATGTGATTTCAAAAAGACTTAGCCGTAACGGTACGGACGACCCGCCGCCTGCATGTCTGCGTTATACTTGCGGAAGATCTCCACAACCTTCGCCTTGGTCGGGCTTTCTGCTGCGATCTCATCCCAGAACTTCACGGCAGCGGTTTCCACCTGAGCCCATTCTTCATCTGGAATGGAGGTCAGCTGCATCTTGGTGCCGTTCACACGCAGGTTGGCTTCACCACCCCAATACCACCACTGACGATAGTAGTGCGACTGATCGGTACAGACGCGGAACAGGGTCTGCAGATCTTCTGGCAGTTCATTCCAGCGGTCCATATTGGCAAAGAAGCTGCCCGCCCAGGCACCGGAAATGTTGTTGGTGAGGAAGTAGTTGGTCACATCGGCCCAACCCACGGTGTAATCCTCGGTGATGCCAGACCATGCAATACCATCAAGCTCGCCGGTCTGCACCGCCACTTCGATATCTTCCCATGGCAGGGTCACTGGCACGACACCAAACTGGCTCAGGAAGCGGCCCGCGGTTGGGAAGGTAAAGATGCGCTTGCCCTTCAGGTCTTCCAGAGAGTTGATCGGATCTTTGGTGGCAAAGTGGCACGGATCCCAGGCACCCGCGCTGATGTGTTTCACACCCACTTTGGAATACTCTTCGTCCCAAATCTCGTTCAGGCCGTACTGGTTGAACAGCACAGGCACATCGAGGCTGTAGCGAGAGGCAAACGGGAAGTAGCCGCCAAATACCGTCACCTCGGTGGGCGACGCCATGGAGTCATCGTCAGACTGCACCGCATCAATGGTGCCGCGCTGCATCGCACGGAACAGCTCGCCGGTTGGCACCAGCTGATCCGCATAGAACAGTTCAATCTGCATGCGGTCGCCCGCAATCTTGTTGAACATCTCAATCGCTGGATCAATCACATGCGCCGCCAGCGCAGGACCGGCATAGGTCTGCATGCGCCACTTAATGGTGCTCTGCGCAATTGCAGGCGCCGCGAGCGGTGCGGCCATTGCGCTCACACCTGCGGTCTGAAGAAACTTACGTCTTGTCGTCATTTCTCTATCTCCTTGTTGAAACTGGCACCGTTTGCGGCACTCTGTAGGTTTATTATTTTCCGTAAACATAGTTGGGCAGCCAAAGCGCGATCTGCGGGAAGACCATGACCAATGTCAGCGCCAGCACCATCACAGCCACAAATGGCACGATGCTCCGGTAGATGTCGCGCAGAGTGACTTCGCTCGGCGCCATGGCCCGCATGAGGAACAGGTTATAGCCAAACGGCGGCGTCATATAGGCGATCTGTGTGGTGATCGTATAAAGCACGCCATACCAGATCAGATCAAAGCCAAGCACTTTCACCAATGGCACGTACAGCGGCGCAACAATCACAAGCATCGCCGTGTCATCCAGGAAAGTCCCCATCAGGATGAAGCTCAGCTGCATAAGGATCAGGATCATCCATGGATCCAATCCCAGCTGTTCGGTGAACAGGTTGTCGATCGCTTTCACTGCGCCCAGACCGTCAAACACCGCGCCAAAGCCCAGCGCCGCCAGAATGATCCACATGAACATGCAGGAGATGCCAAGCGTGCTGCGCACCGAGGTTTCAAACACTTCCCGCGTCATCCGCCCCTTCAGCACCGCTGCCACAAAGGCGGTGATCGCCCCAATCGCCGAGCTTTCGACAAGCGAGGTCCAGCCATTCACGAAAGGCACCATCATGGTGGCAAAGATCACCACCGGCAGCAGACCGGCACGCAACAGGCGCAGCTTTTCCGCGCGGGTGATATCGCGATCCGCCTCCGGCAAGGCCGGGCCAAGCTCCGGCTGAATGCGGCAGCGGATCACCACATAAAGGATGAACATCGCCGCCATCATCAGCCCCGGAAACACACCGGCCAGCCACAACTGCCCCACTGGCTGCCGCGCAATCATGGCGTAAAGTACGAGCACCACAGAGGGCGGCACAAGAATACCAAGGCTCGATCCCGCCTGAATGACCCCGGTCACCATGCGTTTGTCATAGCCGCGTTTCAGCAATTCCGGCAGCGCAATGGTCGCGCCAATCGCCATCCCCGCAACGCTGAGACCGTTCATCGCAGAAATCAGCACCATCAACAGGATCGTGCCAATCGCCAGACCACCGCGCACCGGCCCCATCCAGACATGGAACATCTTGTAAAGGTCGTCTGCAATCTTGGATTCACTCAGCACATAGCCCATGAAAATGAACATCGGCAGCGTCAGCAGCGGATACCATTTCATCAGCTTCATCGCGGCAGAGAAGCCAATGTCGCTGCCCCCCGTGCCCCACAGCAGCACCGCTGCCAGCACTCCCACAAAACCAATTGCGCCAAAAACGCGCTGCCCGGTCATGAGCATCAACATCATGGTCGAGAACATCAGAATGGCGATCATTTCATAAGACATCAGTAGTCAACTCCACGCATCCGCGCGATGTCTTTGAACAGTTCAGAGACCGCCTGTAAGAACATCAGTATAAAGCCAAAAAGCATGATTAGTTTGATCGGCCACAAAACCGGGCGCCAGGCCGTTGGGCTGCGCTCGATATAGCCGATCACTTCGCTGGCAGCCTCGCGGCCTCCCGTGACATAGGCCCAGACCAGATCACGATAAAACGCATAAGGCTCGACGCCAAAATGCCCCAGTGAATAGGCGCTGGAGCCCACAGCCCCGTGGATCAGGATCGCAATGTAAAACAGCAAGAAGAACACGGTCATCGCGTCCACCGTCGCGCGCTGGCGCAGAGTCCATTCGCCGTAGAACAGGTCCATCCGCACATTGGAGCCAAGCTGCATCGAATACGGCCCGCCAAGGATGTAGTAAGTCACCATGGCAAACTGCGCCATCTCCAGCGTCCAGAGCGAAGGCGTCATGAAGGTCTTGGAGAAAGAGGACCACAGCAAAATCGCCATCATGGCAAAGATGCCATACATGATGAATCGCCCAATGCGCCGGTTAAACCCGTCGACACCGCGAATATAGAGCCGGATCAGCTTCGGCATTTATCGGCCCTCTTCCGTTTTTGTGTCTTTGGCAAGCCCCGCAAGTGCGGCTTGCAGCGCGCCTTCGATCACGTCAGCCATATGGGCAATCTGTGTCTCCGTCCGCAGCAGGTCGTTGCGCACTTCAAGCATCACATTGGCCGTCTGGGTCGCGAGCCCGTAAAGCTTCAGCGAGTGTGTCACGCCATCTTCCGGCCCATATGGCGCATTGCGCTGTACATCATGCGGTGCACCCGCCAACGCCTCAAGCATCCCATCTGCCAAACGTGTGTCCCGGTCATGCAGGATGCCAATCTCCACATCGCGCTTTGCGCCGTGATAGATCGGTGTGAACGAGTGCACCGTGACAATCGCCTTGGGCTCAAGCATGGCAATCACCTGCTCAACCGCCCCCCGAAACGGCAGATATATCTGTTCGACACGGGCCTCGCGCGCCGCGTCAGACAGCCCAACGTTGCCGGGGATGTCGAAAATCTCACTGCGCTGAGGGATTGCACTCTCCGCCACCGGTGGGCGGTTGCAGTCGTACAGCAAACGGGAGACACCACCCGCAACAAGGCTGCTATCAAAGCGTTCCGCCAGCAGTCGCGTCAGCGCAAGCGCCCCCGGATCCCAGGCCACATGGCTTTCGCGGACCTCATCACTCAGCCCAAGATCACCGAACGATTCTGGAAAATAATTGGAGGCATGTTCACAGACAAACAGCACATCACAAGGCGCCACGGCGCCCTCAACATGAACCACTTCGTCATCTTCTAGCGTCATCAGCGCCTCCCTTTGTGAACAAACTTCTTCAGGAGCCCCCACCCTGTCAATAATTATTCTGAAAATTTTTCTTCTTATAATTGAATTATGAAACTATGCTTACAGAAACAGCAGAAAGAGAATGGGGTCCAAGTGGCAGACACCGCACAGGAAAAGATCAAAAAGATCTATGAAAGCCTGACCCGCGCAGAGCGTCAGCTCGCAGGGGTAATTCTGGAAAATTACCCGATGTCGGGGATGGGCTCGATCACGAGACTGGCTGACAAAGCGGCGGTCTCCACCCCAACTGTTGCTCGTATGGTCCAGAAACTTGGCTATTCGGGGTTCCCTGAGTTTCAAGATACGTTGCGACAGGAAATGGAGGCGCGCTTCTCCAATCCGATCGCGAAACATGAAAGCTGGGCCGAAAGCGCACCAGAAGAGCACCTCCTCAATCGCTTCACGGATGCCGTGATCGGCAATATTCGCCAGACGTTGGCCAGCGTTGACCCTAAACAATTCGATGCGCTGGCCGAAATGCTCGCGGATGAAAGCAACGCGCTGTATATCACTGGCGGGCGTGTCACCCATGCCCTCAGCGAATATTTGCACCTCCACATGCAGGTTATTCGTGCCCGTGTGCGCCACATCAGAGGCACCTCCAACGCATGGCCGCATGACCTTCTTGATATCAATGAAGGTGACGTTGTGCTGATCTATGACATCCGTCGCTATGAAAACTCGACATTGCGCCTCGCTGAAATTGCAAAGGCGCAGGGCGCACGCGTCGTTCTCATCACCGACCAATGGCAAAGCCCGATCAGTCAATATGCCGAAATCTCACTGAACTGCCGCATCGAAGCCCCATCTGCTTGGGACTCGACCATTGCAATGATGCTCCTGTCCGAAACACTGATTGCCGCCGTACAGGAAGCCTCTTGGGGCCGAACAGAACAACGCATGCGCACGCTCGAAGATATGTTTGACCAAACCAAAATCTTCAGAAAATTCGTTTAGCACGCAGCACGCATTGTCTAGAGTCTCGGCGCAACAAAGCCCCCGGCCGACGCCTATCTTTCTACGCAGGCAGTGACGCACTTCATGGGTGCGCATGGACGATCAACTGCCTTGTTTGTCGCCAAAGCAGAGACAAAAGTTAACAAAACCTTACTTTTTTCACGACACGTCACGCTTTTGCCCCGATCTGGACGCATTCGCTTTGCAAGGTCGCCCTTGGATCGAAAGACAGAATGTTCTTCGAACCGTGTTGGTTTGTGTTGAAAACGCTATCCATCGGGCAGCCACAGAAAGGGCTGAGACATGAAAATACTGGCCGTCGATGACGACGAAAGCATCTGCGCGCTTCTGGAAGAAGCGGTCGCCGCCAAAACCGAGCATACTTTGGTCACCGCACCATCAGGTCCGGAGGCGATCCGCATCATTGCAAAGGCCAAGGTGCCATTCGATTGCTTTTTGCTCGACATTCAAATGCCGGTGCTAGACGGCATCGCTCTGGCGGCGAAGATCCGCAAAACCAAAGGGTACGCGCGCACGCCGATCATCATGCTGACGGCCATGTCTCAAAAGAAATACGTGGATGCCGCCTTTGCCGCAGGCGCCAGCGACTTTGTGACCAAACCCTTTGATTTCTTGGAACTGTTCAGCCGCATCTCTATGGCTCAACACATGGTTCTGGAGCAGCAACGCACCCATGATGCGGCGGCTGAAATGGTCGCGCTGAAACGAGAGCTGCGCGAAACAGTGACACAAAGCCTTGATGAACCCATTGAGCTGACAGGTGTCACCCAAGTGGTCGGCTACGTGAGTTTTGAAGATCATTTGTTGAACATGTCACGCCGCGCGGTGCGCAGCAGCTGCGCATTCGCTGTCAAAGTGGACACGATCCAAAGCGCATTCACAACGCTGTCCCCACATGCGTTTCGGCGCATGTTGACGGATATTTCCAGTGAATTGATGTCGGTGGTGGCTGACAACGCTGCAATCGCAACATACCGTGGAAGTGGTGACTACCTCTGCATTTTACCGCGCAGTAGGCGATTGCAGACAGAGCAAATCGAAGCGGACTTGAACGACCGCCTGCGCTATCTGCCATCCACGCAGATCGACGGGCTGGTCAGCAGAGTAACCGTCGGGCAACCCCAAAAACTGGCAACGCTTACACGCGCAGGTGCCCTGCTGGCCCTCCAACGGGCCCTTGCAAATGTGCAGTCACGCGCCCAGCACCGCAACGTGCACGCGCCTTGCTTGCGCAAGCCCCTACGCCAAACAGGCAAAAGTGGCTTCCAAAACGAAATGGAACGCCGCGCTTATGAGCATCTGCTGCATGATGCCCTGCGCGAGGATGTTGCCTCACGTCGAACCGCAACGGCCTTCGGCTAGCACTTCGCTCGCTCTGGCCGTTCAAACACAGATAGATGCCTGAAAACGCAGAACGTTTAATGGCGATGACTGTTTGACAAATCCATCCGCGCGACCTGCACAGGCACCCCGTCGATCATCATAACCGGTCCGGCAGCGCATGCCACAAGTCCCAAGCGCCTGATCCAGCGCGGCCACACCGCAGGAACAAGCCCCAGCACTTCCCGCGCATTCATCGCTCGGGCAGAGGAAATCAGCTTTTCCATCAACTGTGTCTGAACTTCCATCCGTTGCTCAGCAGGCACATCACGCGCCACAAATACGCGCGTCGCGTCCAGCACGCGCGGATCGATCGGCGCTTCGTCAAACAAAAGATTGCTCGGTATGGAGTCGAGCATGCCTTTTTGCGCATCCCGTAACATGTAGGAATACATCCCACAACGCGCAGTTGTTGGCGTCAAACGGACACCAGCCATCACGCGTTCCCCTTCATGGACCGCAATCCAGCTACTCGCAGGCGTATCGTATTGATCGTACTCCATACCTGCCACCTCGGGCAGGTCCCATTTATTCTGCACAATGAAGGACTGTTTGCGCGCCTTTAACAGGTTCACCATCAATTCCCCATGCATGTGCATGTTCTCAAACGAGAGAGTCGTCGTCAGCATATCCATGAACTCTCCGGATATATTGTTTCCCCAAAACACCAAATCACACTGACACAAGGCGCCCTTCAACAGCGCGCCTGACACATACCCACGCACTCATCACCACACCCTTTGGGCGAACGGCACACTCCGAGAAAAACAACAAGAAACCCAAATACCCGACGCAGAAAAAACAGGTATAACCAAATAAACCAGCAGCTTAGCCAATATTTCTAGCAATTCAGCCACTCAGGCAGGAGCGCCCCCAGACACCACTAAGTAAACTGAGCCACAAATTTTACTCAACATCTACTGAAAAAGTTCACGACTTTAAGATTCTCGACTGTTTCTGCATTGAGAACACAGTTTTTACAATTTGATCAAAATTTTCTGCTAATTGTTTAGTCTCTGTAAACTATTTTAAGGACATCGTCCTCCTCACACTCAGGCGTGAGACTGCGTTCGCAAAATCTCCCAGCCTACAACATCAAATTGCCTCCTTCTGCCCGTGAGTTTGAGCAAGCACTGGGTATTTTAGGGTACGGTTGCCATGGGGACGAAAATGCACGCCTACTTTCTTAAGTTTCACGTTAAGGGCGAGATTGCACACACACTGCTGCTGTCTGAGCCTGAGCCGAAGCTTCTGGTGGACATTTCAGCCGAAGCCGCCCGAGACTCTGATGCGCCGGGGTTTCGCTATCCAAAACGTGTCAGCTTCACCGTGCGCGATCAGGATCTGATTGAACGGTTCCGCAACTCTGTCGCACCGGGCGATGTGATTGAAGCGACCGGAACCTTCGATCAGTCTGGCTATGTGCCACATCACAAGGGCCACATCGACACAACATTTGAGCTGCTCGACTTTGTCCATTCTCCGGCCCAGGCAGATCTCAAACATGCAGGGCGTGTTTTCAGGACTGTGCAGGACGCCCGCCCCAACTAGGCCTAATCTCAACACGGCGCGATCCCGCCCACATCCCGCCACGATCCCGCCACAATCGCGTGTTTTTTTCTACCTGCCAGAAGGTAGGGGCGTCTCAGTCCTTTTCACGCAATTGGACGTGGCAGAATGCACGCAGACCAAAGACGACAGCCAGCACAGCACCGCAGGTCATTCCTGCTACGGGCATCAGACCGCCTGCGAAATTTGCTCATCTCAAAGCCCCCCGCAGAGGCACAAGCCCGCAGATTCCACCAAGAAATTCATGACTTTGCCAAAGGCGGCGTTACGCTGTTTTGGCAACGGCAAGGCATCTACTCAGGGGCTGCGCTGCTGTGCGGTGTTTACTATTCATGGCCGCTCGCGGCCTTTTGTTACCTGCTCGTGCAAGCCGCCGATCTGTTTGACAACACCATTTGTTATCAGGTGATTCAGCGCACAGACCATTCTTTGCGCCACAGCCAGCGCCTGCTGCGCCGCCTGTCTTGGGCCAATGCGCTGTCAGCCGCCTCTGTTGCCACATTTACGCTGCTGCTTGCCCGCCTAGAGGGGCCGGGCGAACACTTCATGTCGCTGTTCTTTGTCTTTGCGGCGGGTTTGTTTGCGGCCGTCAACAATCACCAACTGCCCCAGATTCTGGCTCTGCGGCTCATCACCTATGGCTGCGTCTTCATCTATATCCCTGTGTCGGACATCCTGCGAGAAAACGCCCCGCTCGAATCAAAACTGTGGCTGCATTTTGCGACAGCGCTTTTCGTACTCTACTTCGTGCTGGAATGTGCCGCCATTTTCTTGCGCATGTATCAGCGCACGCTCGACCACATGGATGAGCTGCGTTCCGAGCGCGACAAAGCCCGCGCCGGATACGAACTCAAATCACAGTTCGTGTCGGTGGTCAGCCACGAGCTGCGCACCCCGCTGACTTCGATATCCGGAGCGCTCAGCCTGCTGCGTGAAACGGATCTTGCCCAAAACCCTGACAGCGCAGGTCGCATGCTCGACATCGCCCACAAAAACAGCAAACGGCTTGGAAAATTGATCAACGACCTGCTCGACATCCAAAAAATGGAAGCTCGAAAAATGGTCTACGACTTCGCGCCGGTCGAATTGGGCGCACTGATTGCAGAGGCGGCACAATCCATCACGCCCTATGCCAGCCAAAGAGACATCACCGTGCGCACATCCCCGCCTGCGGACCCGCTTTGGGTTCGGGGCGACCACCAGCGCCTGATGCAAGTGCTCGACAATCTGCTGTCAAACGCGGTGAAATTCTCTCATGAAGGCAGCTACATCGAATTGGTCGCACGCCTCGAAGACGGTTGCGCCCGACTGGAGGTCCGCGACTACGGCATCGGCATCCCTCCAGAAAGCAGCCATCTGGTTTTTGGCATGTTTCAACAGGTGGATGCATCTGACAAACGCAAATTTGAGGGCTCTGGCCTCGGCCTTTCAATTGCCTACCAAATTACAGAAGATCACGGCGCCTCGCTCGACTTCGACAGCAAACAGGGCGAAGGCAGTTGCTTTTTCGCGGTGTTCCCACTCTGTGACACCGAAGAAAACACGCGTGTAGAGCTGCCACAGCCTGCAACCGCAAACTAACAGACACAGCCCGCGATGCTTCCATCAAAATATAAAAAGAAACTCGCCGGTTTGCGCCGTCGCTTTCTTGCGGGCCTGCCCGCGCGTGAGGCAGAGATCGAAGATCTGACAGCGACATTGCTGGAGCATGGCCCGATGCCTAACGCGCTCAAAGATCTCTATACGGCAACCCACAAGCTTGCCGGCACAAGCGGCACCTATGGGCTGAACGCACTCAGCCTGTGCGCCGAGCAGGTTGAACAGCTTTTGGAGCCCGCCCAACACCGCCGCCCAACAGAGCCAGAGCTTGTGCGCATCCTGGTCGCAACCGATATCCTTTCAGAAAAGCTGAGCGACACGATTGCAGCGGGCTAGACTTCAGGCCCGTGCAGGTTTACGCGCCGCCACCATCCGGCGAAGTTGATCAGGCAACGTCACGGGATCAAACGGCTTCTGGATCGCTCCAATTGCGCGGTCACGTATGTCGCATTCGTCCTGCGCACTGACATCTCTTGAAGTCAGAAACACTGCAGGGATCTCTGCCAAATCAGGTATCTTGCGCATGGCAATAAGCGTTTCAATGCCACTCAAGCCAGGCAACATCACATCCAGAAGCAAGAGATCCGGCTCAAATGCCGTCGCACGCAGCAGCGCGTCTTCGCCATTGTCACATTGCAGCACATCAAACCCGCCCAACTCTTTCAAAGCCAGCAGCGTGATCTCGCGAATGTCGGGATCATCCTCAACATGTAGTATCCTGTGAAACTCTGCCATGTCTTGCAAACCCAGAACCTGATTTCATCAAACTAAAATACACCTTAACGTGTGCATCCTCACAGGAAAACCCTACATTGTGCCGACCTCCGCAAAACGTGACGCCGCGTTGCCCAAGCCCCTCCGACTTGAGTGACGCCACATTTTGCAGCAGCCTCACTCCGTCAGTCAGCACAGAGGTAACACCATGGCAACGCCCCCCCTTCTGAACGAACGTGTCGGCAACGCAGCGGTGCTCACGTTCAACGATCCCGATCGGCGCAACCCAATCGGGGCGCCCTTGCGCGGTGCGCTCACGCAAGCCCTCATGGAGATCGAGACTGACAGCAGCGTGCGCGCCATCATTCTCACTGGAGCCGGGGGCAACTTTTGTTCAGGTGGCGACATCGCAGCAATGGATGCGCCCATGCGCGACAAACGCATCAACTTTCAGCAGGTCAAACATCTGGCCAACCAAATCGCCGGTGCCTCTGTCCCCGTTATCGCTGCTGTCGAAGGCTGGGCCGCCGGTGCTGGTCTGTCCATCGCAATGATGTGTGACACCGTGATTGCCACGCAATCCGCGCGTTTTCTATCTGCCTTCACCAAAATTGGCCTAATGCCCGACTACGGCCTGCTCACGTCCCTGCCCGCACGCATCGGCCACGCCCGCGCGCGCCAGATGATGCTCTATGCCAAACCTGTGGATGCGCCCACTGCGCTCGCCTGGGGCATGGTTGATGACCTTGTCGAAGACGGCGGCGCGCGCGCGGCCGCGCTCGATCTTGCCCAGCACATCGAAACACTCGGCCCAGAGGCACTGCGCGCCATCAAAGCCTTTGACAGTGGACGCTTGGACCGCGCCATCGACTACGAACGAGACGCACAACCTCAGCTTTTGGGCAGCGCAAACGCGCAGGAAGGCCGCGCCGCTTTCTTCGAGAAGCGCCCCCCCAAATTTCGCCCTAACTAACAAAAAGCCCGCCGATAAAATCGACGGGCTTCTCAGCTACGATCCCTTAAAAATCACACAAAATCAATATGATGATACAAGGGAAGCTCACGTATCCGCTGTCCGGTCGCCGCAAAGATCGCGTTGGCGAGCGCAGGCGCAGCAGGTGGCACAGGCGGCTCCCCGATGCCACGGATCTTGGGCGCATTTTCCAGCCCCTTCACGAAGATTTCCGGACATTGGTACATCCGCATCCCCTCAGCATCCCAATAGTTGGCCTGCTCCGCCATCCCATCAGAATAGGTGATTTCACTATTGATCGCATGGCCCAGCGCAAAGACCACACCACCCTGCACCAGATTTTCAAAGTTCACCGGATCCAGCACGCGCCCCACGTCGGCAGCGACCCAGACCTTATCGATCTTGATGCCCTCCTCCGTGCTGGTGACTTCAATCACCTCTGCGGTCGGCACGCCAAAGCTCTCCACAAAGGCGACGCCGCGTCCTTTGCCTGCGGCCAGCGGGCTGCCCCAGCCTGACATCTCACCGACAGCTTCCAACACCTTGCGCGCCACCGGGTTGCCCATCAGCCGAATCCGCTCTTCCAGCGGGTCTGCCCCTGCTTCATGGATCAGCTCATCCAACATGCAATCAAAGAAAAAGCCCCCCGCCGAGGCGCCAACCGAGCGCCAGCTGGACACAGGTGCCAGCTCTGGTACGCGGTAGGCCCGCATCCGATAGTTGTCGAGCGTATAGGGCACATCCCAGGCCCCCGCCGCAATCTGCGTATCAGGCCCCGGAATATTCAGTCCCACGCGCCCCATTTGCGACACCACAACAGAGGGCATTGCAATCTGCAAATCGGCGGCCACGACTTTGCCATTCTTCACAGCGCCTTTGGCGCGCGCCATGCCAATGTGGCGTGTGAAGTCATGGGCAAAATCCTCTTCGCGGCTGTAAGTCAACTTCACGGGTGTCCCACGCATCTGGTTCGCCACTTCAGCGGCCAGCTTCACCTGTTCGAACTCAAGCCGGTGTCCAAAGCTTCCCCCCATGTAGCGGTTGACCAGATCAACCTGCTCAGGGTCGTGCCCCGTGATCACCGCCACCTGCTGTTGCAACATCACCGGGATCTGATGGCCTGTCCAAACCGTCACCTTATCGTCTTCGACCAGCACAGTGGCGTTCATCGGCTCGAGCGGCTGATGGGCCACGTAAGGCACGCGATACTCCACCTCAATAGCAGTGCCTTCCTGCGCAATCGTCGCGTCCGCATCGCCCTCGTCACGCCACTGCTTGTCCAGCTGATCATCATTGAAGCTGCGTGCCACGGCCTCCCAATGGCCATCCTGCTCTGCAGGATACGGCGCGGGTCCCCACTCAAAGTCAATCGCCTGCGCCGCCTGAATGGCACGCCAGGTGTTGTCAGCCACCACAGCCACGCCGCCCGTGACTTCCACAATGGCTTTGACGCCGCGCATCTCTTTGGCCGCACTGGCATCATAGTTGGTGAGTGCGCCGCCTTTGCGCGGGTTGCACACCACCGTCGCATGCACGGCGCCTTCGACCTCTACATCGATGCCATACTCCTGCGTGCCCGTCGATTTGGCAATCATATCAAGTCGCTGCATGGGTTTGCCCAGCATCCGCCACTCGCTTGGATCCCGCAGCTTGATGTCCATCACCGGCTCAAGCGTTGCCGCTTCAGCTGCCAATTCCGTGTACTTCAGCTCCGTGCCATCCGGCAGCTGCACCGCCCCATGCGCCGTTGTGAGCTGCGCCACAGGAACGCCGCTCACATTGGAGGCCGCAAGCTTCAGCGTCTCTCGCGCCACAGCCCCCGCTTCGCGCAGCTTTACAAAGCTGTCAGGCACCGCACTGGAGCCTCCGGTGATCTGCAACCCCAAGAGCTTGGCCACACCGCTCATGACACTGCGCGTCGCTTCGGCTGCAAAACTCGTATCGGTGGAGCGAAACGGCACCCCATCCGCAGACAGCGCCCGGTTCCAATAGGCCTTGTCCGGCTTGCCGAAACTTGTCTCCACCTGATCCAGCTCGATATCAAGCTCCTCAGCAATCAGCGCCGCCTGCACATGCGCAACGCCCTGCCCCTTGTCCCCATGAGGCCCGATGAGCGTCACCTTTTCGCTGTCGATGATCACCCAAGGGTTAAACGTTGCCGCCCCATCGGCAAGCCCGTCTTTCAGCGGATTCTCATAAGGCGTGCGCACCTTATAGACGCCAAAGGCAACCCCCCCGGCCACCGCGGCTGCGCCAAGCAGAAACGTGCGGCGTGCAATTTTTCCAACCTTCCCCATGGCTTACACCTCCTGCAATTTGGCAGCGGCTGTTTTGACAGCGGCGCGAATACGTGGATAGGTGCCACAGCGACACAGATTGCCACTCATTGCGTCATCAATGTCGGCATCACTCGGGTTGGGAATGTCTGACAGCAGAGAGGCCGCCTGCATGATCTGACCGGACTGACAATAGCCGCATTGCGCCACCTGATGTTCCACCCAGGCTTCCTGCACCGCATGCAGCGCCCCCGGCTGGCCAAGACCTTCAATCGTGGTCACTTCGCCATCCACATCGGCCACCGGTGTCTGACAAGAGCGCACCGCCACGCCATCAATATGCACCGTGCACGCCCCGCAAGCGGCAACGCCGCAGCCGTATTTCACACCTTTGATATTCAGCTCATCTCGGAGCACCCAAAGAAGCGGCATGTCATCCTCGACATCCACCTCATGTTTTTGTCCATCCACGATCAATTGCATAAGCTGTCTCCCGTTCGTTGGAACCTGTCGCGTTGTCTCCCAGATACCTCAGCTTTGCGTAAATTCACTCGCAGATCGTGCCAAAATCACCCACACCGCATCGCAGTGAGCACTGCGCCTCACAAAACTTGCGCGGCTGCCCAGTCGTGCAAACCAACAAAGTGATTCGAAGACGCCTGTTTCAGATCACGCCGCGATTTCGTTAACCAACAATTTACAAACCGCCGCCCAATGATAGCGCTACCGTGAGCGGAACCGATATCGCCACCGATAGCGGAACCGGCGAAATTTATCGCTAACACACTCATATTTCACGGGATTTCACCTTCCGAAGACCTCCCATCACGACTATAGATTTGGCCAATCCCTATTCATCAGCGCAACATAGGAGCGCCTCATGACTGTCACCGTCGGCATCAATGGATTTGGCCGTATTGGCCGTAGCACCCTCATGCACATTGCCGAGGAAGCGCGCGAAGATGTGCGCGTTGTGAAAATCAACGCCACAGGCCCGCTGGAAACAGCCGCCCACCTGATCCGCTATGACTCTGTGCACGGCCGCTTCCGCAACGAAGTGATCGCAGGCAACGGCACCATGGACGTGGGCCAAGGCCCGATGCGCATGTATTCCACCTACGACATGGACGAGCTGGATTGGGACGGTGTCGACATCGTTCTGGAATGTACCGGCAACTTCAACGACGGTGAGAAAGCCAAAAAGCACCTGGAGCGTGGCGCGAAAAAAGTGCTGATCTCCGCCCCTGCGAAGAACGTGCAGAAAACCATCGTCTTTGGCGTGAACGATCATCAGCTCGAAGCCAATGACAACATGATCTCCAACGGCTCCTGCACCACCAACTGCCTCGCGCCTGTGGCCAAAGTGCTCAACAACGCTTTCGGCATCGAAAGCGGCATCATGACCACAATCCACGCCTACACCGGCGACCAGCCTACGCTGGACCGTCGCCACAACGATCTCTACCGCGCCCGCGCTGCGGCCATGTCGATGATCCCAACCTCCACCGGTGCCGCCAAAGCCCTGGGTGAGGTGCTGCCTGAACTCAAAGGCAAGCTCGACGGCTCCGCCATCCGCGTGCCAACCCCAAATGTCTCTGCTGTGGATCTCACCTTCACCGCTTCCAAAGACGTGACAGAGGCTGATGTGAACGCCGTGATGGCCGAAGCCGCCGCTGGTGAAATGAAGGGTGTGCTGGGCTACAACGACCTGCCGCTGGTGTCTGTTGATTTCAACCACACCACCGAAAGCTCCACCTTCGCCGCAGATCAAACCAAAGTCATCGGCGGCCGCCTGGTGCGCGTGCTGGCATGGTATGACAACGAATGGGGCTTCTCCGCACGCATGGCCGATGTCGCGGCCAAAATGGGCCGCATCTAAGCCCAAAGCCCCTAAAACAGACGACAAAATCTTGCGCCCTCGGATGGGGTCAGGCATATCTGCTCTGACCACGACCATCCGGGGGCGCAGCGCTTCATGACCAATCCCATCGCGATTTTCCTCGGCGCTGTTGTTTTGACAGGACTGGGCCTCGACGTGGTGTTCAACAACAGCGCTGCCTCATTTTTCCTCGCCCAGAAATTCATCGACCTGATCGAATGGCTTGCCTTCTGGCGATAGTGCCTTCCCCTCAGGGCACGTTTCAATAACCAACGCAGCCTCTCTGTTCCTGCGTGTGAAGCCCTGCGCAGATGCGCGCTCTCCCCCCGCTTTCTCATTCTTCAAATATCCCCGCCGGAGGCATCCGCCAGCGCGGCGTAGACCCGGCAAAAGAAAAGGCGCCCCAACCGGAGCGCCTTTCCACATTTTATCCTAAACCGGATCAGTCGATCATGGTCAGCAGCTTATCAAGGCTCGCCTTCGCATCACCATAGAACATCCGGGTGTTCTCTTTGAAGAACAGCGGGTTCTCGATGCCGGAGTAACCTGTGCCCTGCCCCCGCTTGGAGACAAACACCTGTTTCGCTTTCCAGCACTCCAGAACCGGCATGCCAGCAATCGGGCTGTTCGGATCTTCTTGCGCCGCTGGGTTCACGATGTCGTTGGAGCCGATCACGATGGCCACATCCGTATCCGGGAAGTCATCATTGATCTCATCCATCTCCAGAACGATGTCATATGGCACCTTTGCTTCCGCCAAGAGCACGTTCATGTGGCCTGGCAGACGGCCCGCAACCGGGTGGATCGCAAAGCGCACGTTCTTGCCTTTGGCACGCAGACGACGGGTCAGCTCCGCCACATTCTGCTGTGCCTGTGCCACCGCCATGCCGTAGCCCGGAATGATCACAACACTGTCTGCATCCTCCAGCGCTGCCGCCACACCGTCAGCCTCAATCGCGATCTGCTCGCCTTCCACTTCCATGGCCGGACCGGATGCGCCACCAAAGCCGCCCAGGATCACCGACACAAAGGAGCGGTTCATCGCCTTACACATGATGTAGGACAGGATCGCACCCGAAGAGCCCACCAGCGCGCCCACAACGATCAGCAGGTCGTTGCCAAGGGAGAAACCGATCGCCGCCGCAGCCCAGCCGGAATAGCTGTTCAGCATGGAGACAACCACCGGCATGTCGGCGCCACCGATGCCCATGATCAGGTGATAGCCAATGAACAGCGCCGCAATAGTCAGGATCAACAGCGGCAGCAGGCTGGCAGAGTTCATGTACCAGATCAGGCACAGAACAGAGATCGCAGCCGCTCCGGCGTTCAGCATGTGGCCACCGGGCAGTTTTTCCGCCGCCGAGGTCACACGGCCAGAGAGCTTGCCATAGGCAATGACGGAGCCCGTGAAGGTCACCGCACCGATCCAGATGCCAAGGCTGGCCTCGATCCGCAGGATGCCCACTTCCACCGCATCTTTCTTCGCCAGAAGCGCGGCAAAACCGTCCAGTGACTTATACTCCTCCACCAGCGCCTTTGTTTCGGCAACCAGCGCCAGTTCCGCAGGCCAGACAAAGCCTTTCGGGCTGGTCAGAATGCCCGCCACCTCTGGCAGCAGGGTCACAATCGCGCCTTTCAGCGCCAGCACATTGGCCAGCTCAAAATGCGCGTTGAAGCCCACAAACACAGCCGCCAGACCGACCAGCGCGTGCATGCCTGCCACCAGTTCCGGCATCTGGGTCATCTCAACCTTGCTGGCGAGCTGATAGCCGATCGCGCCACCGGCGACGATCAGCGGTACAGACAGCCACCACAGGCCGGCACCGGGGCCAATCAGCGTGGCAAACACCGCCAGCGCCATGCCGACAATGCCATACCACACCGCGCGCTTCGCGCTTTCCTGATTGCTCAGACCACCCAAGGACAGGATGAAGAGCACTGCCGCAACAACGTAAGCGGCGGTCGTAAAACCAAAGTCCATTGCTCAGACCTCCTTAGGATTTCTGGAACATGGCGAGCATGCGCCGTGTCACGAGGAAACCGCCGAAGATATTGATCCCGGCCATGAAAACAGAGAGCGCCGCCAGCAGGATCACGAGGAAGCTCCCCGAGCCGATCTGCATCAAGGCACCCAGAATGATGATCGACGAAATCGCGTTGGTGACCGCCATCAACGGCGTGTGCAGGCTGTGCGCCACGCCCCAGATCACTTGGAAGCCCACAAAACAGGCCAGCACAAACACGATGAAATGCTGCATGAAGCTCGCCGGGGCCACCAGCCCCACCAGCAAGAGCAGCGCACCACCGACACCCAGCAGGGTCACCTGCTGTTTGGTCTGCGCCTTAAACGCCGCCACTTCTGCCGCGCGCTTCTCTTCCGGGGTCAACTCCGGCACCACCTCTTTGGGCTTGGCTGCAATCGCCTGCACTTTGGGCGGTGGCGGCGGGAAGGTGATTTCCCCCTCAAAGGTTACGGTCGCACCACGGATCACGTCATCTTCCATGTCGTGATTGACCTGCCCGTCTTTCTCAGGCGTGAGGTCAGACATCATGTGACGGATATTGGTCGCATAGAGGCTGGAGGACTGCGCCGCCATCCGGCTTGGGAAGTCGGTATAGCCCACAATGGTCACGCCATTGTCGGTCACAACCTTCTCATCCGCAACGGTGCCTTCCACGTTGCCGCCGCGCTCTGCAGCAAGGTCAACAATCACGGAACCCGGCTTCATCGCCTCAACCATATCCTTGGTCCAAAGGATCGGTGCTGCGCGGTTCGGGATCAGCGCTGTGGTGATCACGATGTCCACTTCGGGTGCCAGCTCACGGAACTTCGCCAGCTGCGCTTCGCGGAATTCGTCAGACTGCACAGAGGCATAGCCACCAGTGGCCGCGCCATCCGCCTGCTCTTCCTCAAAGTCGAGATAGACAAACTCCGCACCCATGGATTCGACCTGCTCCGCCACTTCGGGGCGCACGTCAAACGCATAGGTGATCGCGCCAAGGCTGGTGGAGGTGCCAATCGCGGCCAGACCGGCCACACCGGCGCCCACAACCAGCACTTTGGCTGGCGGCACTTTGCCCGCGGCGGTCACCTGACCGGTGAAGAACCGGCCAAAGTTGTTGCCCGCCTCGATCACGGCACGGTAGCCCGCGATGTTCGCCATAGAGGACAGCGCGTCCATTTTCTGCGCGCGCGAAATACGCGGCACCATTTCCATGGCGATCACATTGGCGCCTTTGGCCTTGGCCGCCTCCATGCCCTCTTCATTGCCCGCCGGGTTGAAGAAGGAAATCAGCGTTTTGCCTTTAGTCAGACGCTTGAGTTCAGTGGCGTTTGGCTGGCGCACCTTGGCAACAATATCGACCTCTTTCCAAAGGCCCGCTGCGGTTTTGACCACCTCAACGCCCGCTGCCTCATAGGCCGCATCGGAAAAGCCTGCGCCGGCACCTGCACCACTTTCGATGGCACAGTCATAGCCCAGTTTCTGGAGCTGCTTGGCCGAATCCGGCGTCATCGCGACCCGGTTTTCGCCCTCAAACACCTCTTTTGGTGTACCTATTTTCACCTTTCTTATCCCCCTTCAGAGTCAAAGCAATAATATTTCACGCAAACGTTCTGCACTTGCATAAAGTTTTAACGCCAATTTTTTGCTGCACAAGCAAACAAGCCATCAACTGGCGCAGTCGACGCAACGGCATCACAGCCACCGCCGCGTTTTTTCGCAGTATTTTGCAAAATCCATGCGGAACTGACGCCGCAAACGGTTTTCTTCCGGGATCACAAAGCGCCGCTCCAGCATCCACAGGGACAAGGGCACAAGCGGCAGCGAAAGCACCGCATCCCAAAACAGGATAAACCCTGTCAAAATCATCAGGTCCGCAAGGTATATTGGATTGCGCGAGCGACGAAAGATCCCGCTCTGAACCAAATGCGCAGCGTCATGGTGTGGATGCAGTGTGGTGCGATGCCGCCGCATCTCCATGATCGCCAACATGACCAGCACGCCACCGCCACCCACCAGCAACCCGCCCAACAGGTCTGCCCAAACCGGGCCGAAACTTAATCCTAACGAAAAATACCGCGCCTGACCCCAAGAGAAAAGCAGGGCCGCCACAAGCCACACGGGTGGCAGGTCACAAAAATACCGTCTTGCGGCGATGGTCATGCACAGGCTCCTAGACTGGCTTGCGACGCTTCGTGCGTCTGCTCCGACGCAACAGCGTCCCCTCCCGTTTAGCGATCTCAGCCGATGACGCAACGGCACAAAATGCCTCAATTGCGAAAAAGGACAGAATGTCTGCTGTTTTTGGAAAAATGAAACGAAAAGCACACAGGTTTTGTAAGGATCGTGCCGCCGTTCCATGCGATGCGCTCAAAATGACGGCGCGGCGTTTGCAGCCACACTGCTTGTCAGAACCGCCGCTCCCGCTACTCTCACGCTAAACCACAGAGGGAGGAGATCACAATGTCACTGCACGGAAAACACGCTCTTGTGACAGGCGGCGGCACCGGTATCGGTCTTGCCATTGCCCGCGCGCTGGCGGCTGAGGGCGCAGAAGTCACCATCACGGGGCGGCGCTTGAATGTTCTGGAAGAGGCCGCCACCGATGGTCTGCATCCTTTGGCGATGGATGTTGCCGATGAAAGCTCCGTCGTCGAAGGCGTGGCTGCCGCCGTTGCGGCGCGTGGCCCGATCCAGATCTGCGTCGCCAACGCAGGCATTGCCGAAGGCCGCGCACTGCACAAAACCGATATGGAATTCTGGCGCAAGATGATGTCCATCAACATCGATGGCGTTTTCCTCACCATCCGCGAAAGCCTCAAATCCATGACTCAGACCGACTGGGGCCGGGTCATGGTGATCTCCTCCATCGCAGGTCTGCGCGGGCTCAAAGGTGCCCCCGCCTATTCCACTACGAAACACGCAGTCAACGGCATGATCAAATCACTGGCCGCCGATTACGCCAACAAACCCATCACCTTTAATTCGATCTGCCCCGCCTATGTGGAAACCCCAATCATCGACCAAAACATCGAGAGCATCATGGCCCGCACCGGCTGCAGCGAGGAAGAAGCCCGCCACATGATGGTGGGCGTCAATCCCCATGGCCGTCTCATCACCCCAGAGGAGGTCGCCCATTCCGCACTCTACCTCTGCTCTGATATGGCTGACTCGATCCGCGGTCAGATGATTCAGGTCTCCGGCGGAGAGCTGTAGCGCGCCTTTGGCTCGCTGCATAAAACCGCACTGCGGCTGAGTCGCGCCCCTGAAGTCTCTAAATTCGTCACATTTGCGAGCGTAAGCCCGCCGATGTGACCACTCAGCCTGTGGGCGGTGGCGTGTCAAATCCACAAACAGCAAGCCCCCGCTCACAATCAGCTTCAAACTGCCCAAGCCCCTGACGGCCCGCGACCCAGCGCAACCCCGTTAAATCTCTGGCCGGGGCAGTGCCACTGCGCGCCGCTGTGTCAGGTTCGGCAGGGTTTCGCCACTGCGCCCCAGCAAGAGCCCGCCATCGGCAAAATCTCGCAAGCCATTGATATTGATAATATTTCACCTCTGATGAAGTTTTATAGCACACGGCGAGACAGTCCCGCTGTGCTTACATCAAGGAGAACACCCATGCGTCGCTTCGCACTCACCACATCATTTGCCGCCCTGATCGCAGCGCCTTCTTTTGCCCTGACCGTCGCAGAGGTCGATCAAAACGGCGACAGCCTGATCTCATTTGACGAAATGGCAACGGTCTATCCGTCGCTCACCCCAGAGGCTTTCAACGCGGTTGATACCAGCGGCGACAGCGCGGTTGATGAGGACGAGCTCACTGCAGCTTTGGAAAGCGGATTGATCGTCGCCCCGGCCGAATAAGCCGTGCTGATCCCGCCATCCCCCAATGGCGCTCTGTCGGCACCTGCACTGCGGGTGTTGACCTTCCCAAAAACTTCACCAGCTTGGCGCATCACCAATGCCCATATCTTTCAGGAGACGCCTATGTCCACCGGATCCAAATCAAGGCGCGGCACCATCCTCAGCTTCTTTGCCATTGCGGCGGTTGCGGTCGCGATGCTCTTCATCGTTCTGTCGATCAGCGTCTCGTTGCCAGATGTCGAAAACGTTGAGCTTCCCTCCATCGAAGCTGCACCCACCACACCTGTCGAAGAATGAGGCCAGCACTGCGCATCCTGCCTGACTGACGGGTTCGGACCCCGCGTTTCCGTTTAAGACCGTCGCCACCTTAACCAATACGCGGTCGGAAAAACGCACCGTCGCGATACCGCTGCAATACAGACGCAATACCGACGTGCGAAATCAACGTTTTCTGGCGTTAACCTTTAGGCGGATTTCAGAACCGGCCGCGCTTCTTTGTTGGCAGACCAGGCCCGCACCGCCTCGCCAAAGGCTTCAAAAAGCGGGCGGCTCACAGGGTCCACCCCCGCCTGCCATTCCGGATGCCACTGCACCGACATGGTAAAGCCCGGCGCGTCTTTGATGTAGATTGCCTCTGGCGTCCCATCAGGCGCGTAACCATCTATAATCACACGGCTTCCCGGTCGTTTGATGCCCTGCCCGTGCAAAGTGTTGGTCAGAACTTCGCGCGCGCCCATAAGCTTGTGAAAGGGCCCATCCTCGCTAAAGGTCACGATATGGCGCAGCTCAAATTTCTCTTCCAGCGTGCCATCTGGCGGCATGCGGTGGTTGTCCCGCCCCGGCAGATCGCGAATTTCGGGGTAAAGACTGCCGCCCATGGCAACATTAACCTCTTGAAATCCCCGACAAATCCCAAAGAACGGCTGCCCAGATTCCACACAGGCCCGCACAAGCGGGAGCACAATCGAATCCCGCGCCCGATCAAACGCGCCATGCGCCTCCGTGGCCGCTTCCCCATATTCCTCTGGATGGACATTTGGCCGCCCGCCCGTCAGCAGAAAGCCATCACAGGTTGCCAGCAGTTCCTCAACGGACAGATAGCGCGGGTCCGCAGGAACAAGCAGCGGCATACAACCAGAAACCATTGAAACCGCTTCGGAATTCATGGCTCCCCCAGCATGTGCTGGATACTCGTCATTAATAAGGTGGTGGTTTCCGATAATCCCGACGACTGGTCGCGTCATGAAAGCCTCTTTGTCTTGCTGCGCAGCTCAACATAGGCGCTGCGCAGCTTAAGAGAAAGCCCCGATCAGATTTCGCCGGTCAATCCAACCGCATCAATGCCCGCCATTGCGGCAATTGCATCATTATCAGACGTGTCCCCAGTCACGCCCACGGCGCCAATCACAGCGCCTTTCTTGTCGCGCAGCAGCACACCGCCCGGCACGGGCACAACCTGCCCGCCGTAAACCCCGTTTACCGCCGCCATGAAATAGGCCTGCTGCTCGGCTCGCGCCATCTGTGCGCTGCCCGCCATGCCCAGCATCACCGCGCCGTAAGCCTTGCCATGGGCAATGGCAAAACGCCCGGGTGCCGCGCCATCTTCACGCTCAAACGCCTGCACGTGGCCACCTGCGTCCAAAACCACAACCGACAGGGGCTTCAGCTCCATTTCACGGCCTTTTTCCAATGCCTTACGGATGATAGTACGCGCGCGGCGCAACGAAATTGTCATGGTGTTTCCTTCCCATAAAGGAAGGTCAGGGCATGGCCCTGACCTTGAATATTATGCCTGTGCCTTCAGTTCGAGGCGTCGCGCATGCAAGACTGGCTCGGTATAGCCAGACGGTTGCACCCGCCCCTTAAAGACCAGATCACAGGCCGCTTGGAATGCGACCCCGTCAAAATTCGGCGCCATCGGCACATACAGCGGATCGCTGGCATTCTGGCCATCAACCACGACAGCCATCTTCTGCATCGCGGCCATCACCTGCTCTTGCGTAACAACGCCCTGATGCAGCCAATTCGCCAGACCTTGGCTGGAAATCCGGCAGGTCGCACGGTCTTCCATCAAACCAACATTGTTGATGTCTGGCACTTTAGAACAACCAATGCCCTGATCAATCCAGCGCACCACATAGCCCAGAATACCCTGAGCATTGTTTTCAACTTCTGCTGCAATCTCTTCTGGCGAAAGGTTCTGCCCATCCAGCACGGGAATGGTCAGCAGGTCATCCAATGTCCCGCGCAGACCACCTGCTTTGATCTCATCCTGGCGCGCCAGCACATCAACCTCATGATAATGTGTCGCGTGCAATGTCGCCGCAGTGGGGGACGGTACCCAGGCACAGTTTGCGCCGGATTTCGGATGGCCGATCTTCTGCTCCAGCATCGCGCCCATCAGATCCGGCATGGCCCACATGCCCTTACCAATCTGCGCCTTGCCCTGCAGGCCACAGGCCAGTCCAATATCCACATTGCGATCCTCATAGGACGCAATCCATGGGGTTGCCTTCATCTCACCTTTGCGCAGGAAGGCCCCAGCTTCCATAGAGCTGTGAATCTCATCGCCAGTGCGATCAAGGAAGCCGGTGTTGATGAAGGCGACGCGGGACTTCGCTGCGCGGATACATTCCTTGAGGTTGGCCGAGGTGCGGCGTTCCTCATCCATGATCCCCATTTTCACCGTGTTGCGCGGCAGACCAAGCACATCTTCAACCTTAGCAAAGATACGATCAGAGAAGGCCACTTCTTCCGGCCCGTGCATCTTCGGCTTTACAACGTAAACCGATCCATGCACCGAGTTGCCACTTTCTTGCTGCAGGTCATGCATCGCGATCATCACCGTGACCAGCGCATCCATCAGCCCTTCGCCAATCTCATTGCCGTCTCGATCCAGAACCGCAGGATTGGTCATCAGGTGGCCAACGTTGCGCACCAACATCAAGGAGCGGCCTTTCAAAACGGTTTCATCACCGTTCGCTGCCGTAAAGGTTACATCATCGTTCAAAACGCGGGTGAAGGTCTTGCCACCTTTGGAAACCTCTTCTGCGAGGTCGCGCTTCATCAAACCCAGCCAGTTGCTATAGGCAACAACCTTGTCTTCGGCATCCACACAGGCCACGGAATCTTCGCAATCCATGATCGTGGACAGCGCACTTTCCAGGGTGATGTCATTGATATTGGCCGCATCGCTCGCGCCAATATTGCCTGCCGCATCAATCTCAATGACCACATGCAGGCTATTGTTCTTCAAAACGATACGGGACGGATCTTCAGCATCTCCCACATGACCGGCAAAAGCGCTGACGTTCTTAAGCGCGGGCTTCAAAGCGCCATCAACAACGCTCAAAGAAGACACATCGCTCCAGGAGCCTTCCGCCAGAGGGACTGCGCGGTCAAGGAAATCCCGCCCCCAGGCAATCACGCGCGCGCCGCGCGCCGCGTCATACCCACCACCTGCAGGCAAATCGCCCATAGCATCGGTGCCATAGAGCGCATCATAAAGGCTGCCCCAACGGGCATTGGCGGCGTTCAGGGCGAAACGGGCATTGGTGATCGGCACAACCAACTGAGGGCCAGGAATGGCCGCGATCTCAGGGTCTACATTGGCAGTTTCAACCGCAAAATCCTCACCTTCGGGCACCAGATAGCCGATCTCTTTCAAGAAGGCTTGATAGGCCTCGGCATCATGCACATTGCCTTTGTTCCCCAAATGCCAGCCATCCAGCTTCTGCTGAATTTCTTCGCGCTTTTCCAGCAACGCGCGGTTTTCCGGACCAAAATCATGCGCCAATGCGCTCAGCCCCGCCCAGAATGCATCTTCCGCGACGCCCGTTCCCGGCAACGCTTGATCTACAATGAAATCATAGAGTTCCTGAGCAATTTGCAGCCCGTGCTTCTCCACCCGATCGGTCATCGCGGCTCTCCCATTTGGCTTGTGTCGTTTCCCAATTAAGGCATGAGTTTCCGATAGGCAACAAAATTGGTTATCTTTTTTTACCAAAGATATTTTCAAACAAAACCGAATAGTCCCTGCAGCCTTTAGGCTTGCGCAGAGAATGGCGCATCTCCTCTTGCAGGCAGCGATGGATGAATTACACCGATGGCACACACTGTATGGAGAGTTCGATGAAAGACGCAGCGCCACAGACGTTCTACCTCAAAGATTACACGCCATTTGGCTTCATCGTGGACAGCGTCGCGCTCACTTTTCAGCTGCATCCAACGGCCACACGCGTTCTTTCCAGAATTCAGTTTCGGCCAAACCCAGACGCGCCGGACAACCGTTTTTTCCTTCATGGTGAAGACCTTAAATTGATTTCGGCAAAGATTGACGGCGCAGAAATTACGCCGCGCTTTGTGGATGGCGGGCTGGAAGCAGATGTGCCAAACGCCCCCTTCACCTGGGAAGCAGAAGTCGAAATCAACCCACAAGCCAACACAGCCCTAGAGGGGCTTTACATGTCAAACGGCATGTACTGCACCCAATGTGAGGCCGAAGGCTTTCGCAAGATCACCTACTACCCCGACCGCCCTGATGTGATGTCCACGTTTGATGTACGCATTGAGGCCGATGGCGACAACACGCCCATCATGCTGTCAAATGGCAACGGCGGAGAAAGCGGCGCGGGCTTTGCCAATTGGACAGACCCATGGCCCAAACCGGCCTACCTCTTTGCCCTGGTGGCGGGCGACCTGATCGCCCACGAGGACAGCTTCACCACCATGTCGGGCAAGCCCGTCAAACTCGCCATCTGGGTGCGCCCCGGCGATGAGCACAAATGCGCCTTCGGCATGGAAGCCCTCAAAAAGTCCATGAAATGGGACGAAGAGGTCTATGGCCGGGAATATGACCTCGATGAGTTCAACATCGTCGCCGTGGATGACTTCAACATGGGCGCGATGGAGAACAAAGGGCTGAACATCTTCAACAGCTCCTGTGTCTTGGCCTCGCCAGAAACGGCGACTGACGGCAACTTTGAACGCATCGAAGCGATCATTGCCCACGAGTACTTCCACAATTGGACAGGCAACCGCATCACCTGCCGTGATTGGTTTCAGCTGTGCTTGAAAGAAGGCCTCACCGTCTTCCGCGATGCCCAGTTCACCGCCGATATGCGCTCTGAACCGGTGAAACGCATCGATGATGTTATCGCTTTGCGCGCGCGCCAGTTCCCGGAGGATCAGGGCCCGCTGTCCCACCCCGTGCGCCCAGAAAGCTTTCAGGAAATCAACAACTTCTACACAGCGACCGTATATGAAAAAGGCGCTGAAGTTATTGGCATGCTCAAAACCCTTGTTGGGGATGACGCCTACGCCAAAGCGCTGGACCTCTATTTTGACCGCCACGACGGGCAAGCCTGCACCATCGAGGATTGGATCAAAGTGTTTGAGGACAGCACCGGCCGTGATCTAAGCCAATTCAAACTCTGGTATTCCCAATCCGGCACGCCCGAAGTCACCGTGCGTGAGGAATATGAGGGAGACACCTTTACGCTTCACCTCAGCCAGAAAAGCGCACCAACCCCGGGGCAGGACAAAAAGGCGCCACAGGTCATTCCCGTGGCTGTTGGACTTCTAAATGGCAATGGCGATGAAGTGCTGCCGACCCAGATTCTGGAACTGACGGAGGCAGCGCAGAGCTTCAGCTTCACCGGCCAAGCAACGCGCCCGGTGCCCTCCATCCTGCGCGGCTTCTCAGCACCGGTCACCCTGACCCACGACATCGACAACACCCGCCGTGCGTTTTTGCTGGCGCATGACACCGATGCGTTCAATCGCTGGGAAGCGGGCCGTGATCTGGCCCGTGACAGCCTACTCAACTCAATTCGAACCGGCGCAGCGCCCAGCGCGGCCTACCTAGATGGCCTGAAAGCGCTGTTGGCAGATGATACTCTCGACCCAGCGTACCGCGCCCTGATGCTTGGTCAGCCATCACAATCTGAACTTGCCGCCACTTTACACAAAGAGGGTCAGATCCCTGATCCTGCTGCGATTCACAGTGCCAGCGAAGCGCTGCGCGAGGCAAAAGCGCAAGCGTTCTCTGACATTCTGCCCAGGCTTTATGCCGCCAATCAGGTTGACGGCCCCTACCGACCAGATGCTGGCCCGGCTGGCCAACGCAGCCTAGCGAATGCAGCACTCTCTCTGCTGACACGTCTGGACGGCGGCAAAGCCGCAGCCAAACAATATGCGGCGGCGGACAACATGACCCTGCAGCTCGCTGCCCTCGGTGCCCTGCTGGATGCAGATAAAGGCGCTGATGCACTGCAGGCGTTTTATGATCAGTGGCAAAATGATCGCCTTGTGATCGACAAATGGTTCTCCATGCAAATCATGCAAGCCATACCAGAATCCGTCGCCTCAACTGCGCAAGCACTCACCGAGCATGCGGATTTCGATTGGAAAAACCCGAACCGCTTCCGCGCGGTGATGGGCGTTTTGGCGATGCATCATGCAGGGTTCCACCACGAAAGCGGCGCGGGATATACCCTCTTGGCTGATTGGCTGATCAAACTAGACCCGGTGAACCCGCAAACCACTGCGCGCATGTGCAGCGCTTTCCAGACATGGAAACGCTACGATTCCGCGCGTCAGGCAAAAATCAAAACTGAGCTTGAACGCATCGCCAACCAACCAAGCCTGAGCCGAGACACCACCGAAATGGTGACACGTATCCTGAACGCATGACCGAAACCCTCCTCAGCCATACCGCCCAAGGTCGCAACCGGCGCAGCCTCATTGTTTTGGCGCTGACCATTATCGCCTTGGGCGGCCTGCTTTTTGCGGGCACCCACTGGGCAATTGTGGCCTTCCTCTCGCTCTTTGCACTCCCGACGCTGGTGGATGTTCTGTTCAATCCGCAGGCCAGCTTTGCCCTGACGGAGGATGAAGTGCGCTGGAAAAACGCCACACAAGAGGCCGACATCGCGCTTGGGAAAATCCAGTCTATTCAGATCGCAACACGACTGAACGTCGCCTTCCGCATAACTTTGGTGATGTATGACGGCGCCAAAGTCCGGATTCCACAAGACGTTTTGCCGCCCCGCGCCGAACTTGAGGCCGCGTTTAACCACTTGAGCATCCCCGTAAATCGCGACCGGCTGCGGCTGATCTGAAACCCATCTGCCCAACGTCCCGTCGCGAGTTTGACGGCATGATTTCAACTTCATGCCCTTTTTTGGCCTGAAAGCAATTTCATAGTGAGCTCCAGTACCAAACGGAGCCAAAATGAAATTCTTTTCCAAAGAACGGTCAAGCACGCGATCTGGCCCCAATGCCGCGCGCGCTTCCACATTTGCGGCTCCAGTGCTGCGCAGACTGGGCAACCCCTTTGCGACGTCGCGCCCAAATGCGCCGGACACGCGCGCCGGCCAAGCACAGCAAACCTATCGTGATCTGCTGCCAAGACTCCAAATTCCCATCAACGCTGCGACGCCTGATCAAATTGAAAGCGAACGCCTGCGCGCGCAGGGGCAGTTTTTGGCCCGCCAGGAGCGTTGGGACGAACTCGAAGACTACGTGCGCACTCATGATCAAAATCGCGCTGCCACAAATTCAGGCACGCCGCTGTCTGAACTGATGCTTTTTGGCGCACGATCAGACGTGGTGCGCGCGGCCGAACATGCACTTTTACACGGCAAACCTGCTGAGGACGCTGACTTCTTTCATGGTATCGAAGCCATGGAGTATTTGCTGGAGGACATCCCGGACAGCTACCCAATCGCCTTGGTCGTGGCGCTCATGCACATTGATGTCGGCTGGGCCTGGCGCGGTGCCATCGCCAGAGATGATGAGCGCGAAATCAACAGAGAAGCCTTTCAAGCGCATTTTGCGCGTGCCCAGAAAATCCTGGAACGGTATTGCCCGGTGAAACATCACTCGCCGGCTCTTTCTGCTGCACGCTGCGCGCTTCTGCCCGGTGCAGCGGAGCCGACCAAAGCCCTATGCGCCGAATATGAATCCCTCATCGCGCTCGACCCTTTCAACCCACGCCACATGCGCACGCTGGGAAATTATCTGCTGCCGCGTTGGTATGGCAGTTTTGATCAACTCGACCTGCAGGCGCGCCGGATCGCCGCGCAAACCTATGAACTCTGGGGCGCAGGCGCCTATGCTTGGGTCTGGTTTGACGCATTGCTGGTGGATCCAAACGGCCTGGCCGAAGTCGAAATAGACTACTTCCTGGATGGCGTCGCCGACGCTCTGGAAAGGCATGGCAGCCAACACGCAGCGAACCTTATGGCGGCACATCTGCACCGCAGCTGGCAGTTTGCGCGCAGTCAATATGACACTGGAACGCTAGACCACACAATCGCACCGGCTTTGCGGGATGGGTTTGACATGGTTGTACATGATCATTTGCGCGAAATTCACCCCCTGATCTGGGGCCACGCGGAAATCGGATTTGAAAACACATCGCGCGTCATTTCAAAGGAGCGCCTGTCAGAAAAAGGCCGCGATGTGGCCCTGCAAGCCGTCGCCATGCCGTTCATGACCAGCCTAAAAGCCGGCCAAACCGTCAATTTCTCCCCTGAAGGCATCACTCAGATCAGCCCATAGGCCTGCTGCCTCTTGCTCCTTATCTCTCGCTGGCCTAGAACGCAGACCAGCCAGAGATTTAAGGAGCGTGAGCGATGCTCGACCTGACATATGAGACCCCCAAGCCCAAAGTGATCGCGGGTGCCAAACATGACTGGGAACTGGTCATTGGTATGGAGGTGCACGCGCAGGTTTCTTCCAATGCGAAACTGTTCTCCGGTGCCTCCACCACCTTTGGTGCAGAGCCCAACGCCAATGTGGCTTTCGTGGACAGCGCAATGCCGGGCATGCTGCCTGTCATCAACGAATACTGCGTCGAGCAAGCGGTGCGCACAGGGCTCGGTCTGAATGCCGAGATCCACCTGAAGTCCGCCTTTGACCGCAAGAACTACTTCTACCCGGATCTGCCGCAGGGCTACCAGATTTCCCAGCTTTATGAACCCATTGTGGGCGAAGGCGAAATCCTTGTGGACATGGGCCCCGGTGTTGCACGTTTGGTGCGTGTTGAGCGTATCCACCTTGAGCAGGACGCCGGCAAATCCGTGCATGACATGGATCCGAACATGTCCTTCGTGGACCTGAACCGCACCGGTGTCGCCCTGATGGAAATCGTCAGCCGCCCTGACATCCGCGGCCCTGAAGAGGCTGCCGCCTATGTCACCAAGCTGCGCCAGATCCTGCGCTATCTGGGCACCTGTGATGGCAACATGCAGAACGGCAACCTGCGCGCCGATGTGAACGTCTCCATCTGCCGTCCGGGCCAGTATGAGAAGTACATGGAAACACAGGACTTCTCGCATCTCGGCACCCGCTGCGAAATCAAGAACATGAACTCCATGCGCTTCATTCAGGCGGCGATCGAATATGAAGCCCGTCGCCAGATCGCGATTGTCGAGGCCGGTGGCTCCGTCGATCAGGAGACCCGTCTCTATGATCCGGACAAAAACGAAACCCGCTCCATGCGCTCCAAAGAAGAAGCGCATGATTATCGCTACTTCCCCGATCCCGACCTCCTGCCACTGGAGATCGAACAGGACTGGGTGGATGATATCGCCAAGACCCTTCCAGAGCTGCCCGACCAGAAAAAAGCGCGCTTTATCAAAGACTACGGCGTGACCGAGTATGATGCGTCTGTGCTGACAGCCGAAGTGGATCTGGCCGATTACTTTGAAGCCTCCGTGGGCAAAGGCGACGGCAAGAAGACCGCAAACTGGGTGATCAACGAAGTGCTGGGCCGCGCCAACAAGGCTGAGGTTCGCCCACAAGAACTGGTCGCACCAGAAGCCAATGCCGCGATTCTGGCCATGGTCGCTTCTGATGAAATCAGCACCAAGATCGCCAAAGACGTGCTGGAAATCCACATCGAGACCAAAGACGATCCCGCTAAGATTGTTGAAGAAAAAGGCCTCAAGCAGGTGACCGACACTGGCGCAATCGAAGCGGCGCTGGATGAAATCATCGCGGCCAACCCTGCTCAGGTGGAGAAAGCCAAACAGAACCCGAAACTGGCGGGCTGGTTTGTGGGTCAGGTGATGAAAGCCACCGGTGGCAAGGCCAACCCGAAGGCCGTTAACCAATTGGTGGCGCAGAAGCTGAACGGCTAACACGCCACATCGGTATTGCGTCTGTATCGCAACGGCAACGCGTCGGTGTAAAAACCGGCGCGTTTTCACGTTTCAAAGGTTAACAGAGGCCATCAGCCGGTTCATGACTGCTGATTTTAGGCGTCACAGAGCCGCTCAATCCAGAGCAATTTCACCCATCCTTGCGCGCAGTGCCGCCACGGCTTTGCGCACGGACAGCGGCGCCATCGCGTCATAGGCGTGCACCGCATAAATCGGGATAGGCTCCGTCGGATGCGACGGGCAAACTCTCACCAGTTGCCCATCATTCAAGTCTTTTGCCACCGCAACATCAGGCAGCAATGCCACGCCCAAGCCCTCTTTTGCCAAGGCAACTATCGCCTCCATGGTGTTGGCGCGCATGCCAGATCGGAAACGAAGTTTCAGAGGCGCATCTGCCGACCGCGCGTGCCCCTGATAATGCAGGTTGGTGGGTTCGCGCATATGGGCCACATAAGGCAGGGTTTGAACCCACTCAAAAAACGCAGCTTCTGATTGGGGTGGCCCGGATTGCAGCAAACTCGGCGCGGCACATAAAACATCCTGCAATGCCCCAACACGCTGTGCCTTAAAACTGCTGTCCGGCAGAGCGCCAACCGTCAGCGCCAGATCAATGCCTTCTGCCACCAGATCCAACCGTGCATCATCCGCAATCACACGCGGCTCAAGCATTGGGAACCGACGCACCAGCGATGCCAAGGCAGGCGCAACCACCGGCGCAATAAGCGCATGCGGTGCGGTTATAGAGAATGACCCTCTCGGTGTGGCACCATAGGCTTCCATCTCTGTGCGGGCGCTCTGCGACAGAGCCACGATCTCCTTACAGCGGTGATAGTAGCGCTCTCCTGCGGGGGTAAGAGTGATTTTACGCGTGGTTCTGACCGCCAGTTTGACATCAAGCTGCTGCTCCAGACGCTTCAAGTTTTGACTGACGGCCGATTTTGCCAGCCCAAGTGCCTCAGAGGCGGCGGTGATAGATCCGGTTTCGACAATCGCCAGAAAGGTCTTTGGTAGATGGGACAGCATGATTATTGTTCTCTCAATGTGAACTAATACTTCACACTATTCCTGTTTTTCATACAAGCAAAACACCCTAGCTCAAGGTCAAGAACCTGACCAAAGGAGCACCATCATGAAACGTCTTTCCCTCCTCTCACTTGTCGCAACACTGGGGATGAGCCTGACAGCACCCGCATTCGCCCAAGACGCTGAAGACGCCGCGGCAAAAGAGTTTGCCCTCTCCACTGCAGTTGCAACCGCAAGCCGCGCATGGCGCGATGCCTTTAATGCAGGCGATGCCGCCGCCGCGGCCGCTCTTTATGAAGCAGACGCAATCATGGTTGCCAAACCCTTTGGCACCTTTGAAGGCCGCGAAGCGATTGAAGCCTTCTGGCAGAACCTGATTGAGAATGGCTATGATGACATTGTGTACGCAAACACTGTCACCAAGGTTGTCGATACCTCTTTGAGCGCCGCACAGGTTTCCGCTGATTGGAAAATGAACAACGCACAGGGCATCATCACAAATGAGCTTTGGGTGCTTCAGCCTGACGGGACAGCGCTCTTACGCGAAGACCACTTTGAGGTCGCACAGTAAATACACACCTCAGTTCAAACAGATACGCATGCATAGCAAAGAACAACGGCCCGCAGGAGAAACTGCGGGCCGTTTGAGTAAGCTGGGCGTGGGTCAGCGTTTCTTCTTCTTAAACTTAAAACCGCCGAACTCTTCTTCCAACAGGTCGCAGGCGTGTTGAATATCCGCCTCACAGGCCTGATTGAGATAGGCTTCGGCTTGCTCTTTGTCTTTCTCGACACCTTCGCCATTCAGGTATTGATACCCCGCAGCGTAACATCCTCTCATGTTTTCTTTCTCACATGCCAAGATGAACAAATCGAAAGCCTTCGTGTAGTCTTGCGCAACGTCTTCTGCATCGCGGTACACCCAGGCCAAGTTGTAACACGCAAGCCCGTCATCCTTTTCACAGGACTGCTCATAAAGTGCGCGCGCCTTCTGATGATCCTGCTCGACACCTCTCGCCTTGGAATACGCATCGCCAAGGTTGGTGCAGGCATAAACGTGCCCTTTGTCACATGCTGTCTGATAGTATGTGAACGCTCGAGGTAAATCCTCTTCGACACCACGTGCCATCCCGTAAGCCAAACCGGTGTTGTAGCATCCAATCGTGTTGCCCAAATCACAAGCCATCTCAGAAAACTGGGCAGCTTTGGGCAAATCGATCTCTACCCCAATTCCCAAGGCGTATGCACTGCCAAGCTTGCCACAGCCCGTGCCAGAATTGCCCTCACAGCTGCGCTCAAAATACGTGATCGCCCGTTGTGTGTCTTCGGGCACAACGTCGCCGTTTTCATAAAGAATGCCCGCAAAAGCACAGGCATCCGCATCATAGCCGTAGCTTCCCTCGCAGGCCTGTAAATACATGCTCATCCCAAGGCGGCCGTTTTTGATACCGGCCTCCCCGTGTTCATAAATCTGCCCAAGCGCGCGGCAACTTGCCCACTGTTCGCTGTCACATCCATATGAATGCAAGAGTGCAGCAGTCTTGAAATCCTGCGCCATGCCGCGCCCTTCAAGGGCCAAGAACCCCAATTTGGAACAGCCCAGTGACAGACCCGCACCATAGCAGGCCGTTTCATAGTTGGTGATCGCAAGATCATAGTCTTGCGCAACCCCACGCCCCTCCTCTTGCAAGATGCCGAGATAGGCGCAGCCTTCGTGCTCTTTGCCCTCGCAGGCCAGTGTGTAGAACTTCGCAGCTTTTGCCAGATCTTGCGCGACACCAGCGCTGTCATCACTGGTCGCCAATTCATACATGCGTCCAACCGGGGTACAGGCCCAACTCTCCCCAGCTTCGCAGCCAACGGCATAGTAATTCGCCGCCCGCAGCTGATCCGCCTCAACACCACGGGCGCGCGCATACATGTACCCTGCATCCGCACAGCTGCGGTCAAATCCCGCCTCACAGGCCCGCACATACAACGCCGCCGCTTTGGCTTCGTCCCATTCAACGCCTTCGCCGCTGTAGTAAAGATGTCCCAGCTCATAACAGCTGGCCAGCTCACCGGCCTCACAGCTTTCGTGCAACGCAGCGGGATCTGCAGCTTGATCAGCGCTTTGCGCCGCCAACGGCTGCGACAATACGGCCGCCACAACACCAGCCGCACCGATGTACGGTCGCATTCGGAATAGGTCAAACATCAAGGATGTTCCTCTTAAGTTTTTTATCAATGTCTGCCCACGCTTTGCTGCGCGCAAAACGGGCAAATCGCATGGTCAAATTCCCGCCGAAATCGGCGATCCTGTCTTGGTGACGTTGTCAGATGCACCACTGGCCACAGGGACGACCAATCCGTCCACTGCCGTGCTAAGCGCACGCCCCCTCCACATGTGGACGCGTGTATAAAGTCGCAAAAGCCACCGCAAGAGACACGAGATCGCCATGGTCGCACAGCTAAAAGTTGTTGCGCGCATGCACAGTTCCGCGCCAGTCGGCATACGCCAAGGTGCCGGAACACCCAGCAAGTTTTCCTTGATAAGCCATCTCGCGCGGATCATAAAATTTTGAAAAACAACAGGAGCTCCACCATGGCCTTCGGCGCCCCATTTATCTCATCGCCCATGGAAGTTGAGGCGCAATGGCTTGATTTCAATGGTCATCTCAACATGGCCTACTACAATGTGCTGTTTGATCGAGGTGTCGACCAAGTGTTTGACCAATTGGGCCTCGATGCGCCCTATCGGGCGGCCACGGGCAACACCACATTTTCAGCAGAATTCCATCTTTGCTATCTGAAAGAACTGCATTTGGGTGACAAGGTCACGGCACATTTTCAGCTGTTGGATCACGATGAAAAGAGCTTTCATTTCTATCAGGAGCTGTGGCACGAAGATGGCTGGCTTTCCGCAACAGGTGAAGGTCTGGGGCTGCACATCGACCAATCCGGCCCCCGGGTGGCCCCCATGCCAGCACACATCCTGACAGGCTTTGCAGAGATGGCGGACGCCCATCGCGCCCTGCCGCGGCCGTCACGTGTGGGGCGCCAGATGGGCATTCGCCGCAAGCCCGCGCAGGCAGCCACAGGCTGAGGTCTCAGGACACCGGACGATGCAGCCAAGCCACGTTTTGTCGCAAAGACCGCCCCTCTTTGGGATGCATGCTGGACCCTGCGCGCCAATCCGTGAATAGCTGAGCCGCAATGGTAGACGTGATCGACATTCTGCAAGAGCGCAAGGAGCTGCCTCTTTTTCTGGAACGCGACGGCCTTATCGGCATCGAGTTGGGGGTGGCGGGTGGCTGGTATTCCAGACGCCTGATGGAAACCGGCTTGTTCAAAGAGCTGTATGGCGTCGATCTCTATGGCGATCATCACGATACGGCGGAGTACATCAAGGCGCTCAAGAACGTGGGAATGGGCAAACCTTACTGGCTCCTGCGCATGAGCTTTGAGCAGGCTCTGGACGCCTTTCCTGATGAGTTTTTTGATTTTGTCTATATAGATGGGTACGCCCATACGGGCGAAGAGCGTGGCAAAACCATGTTTGACTGGTTTGCCAAGGTGAAGGTTGGCGGCATGATCGCGGGCCATGACTACCACAAGAAATGGCCTCTGGTGGAGATCTGTGTCGACGCCCTTGCCGATGAATTGGGCCAGCCCATTATGCGCACGGCCAATTCCAAACAGCGCGATCCGCAAGACAGCTTTCCAAGCTGGGCCATGCGAAAAGAAACCTCCGCGCTGCCAACCTACCCAGAGCGGCTACGCTTGCTGCCAAAAAAATTGCGCGGATAAAGCCGCACACAACAACTCAACAGATATCTATTTTGGACTTTAAACGATGACATTTGAATACAAAGTGGTGCCTGCCCCAACACGTGGCCAGAAAGGCAAAGGGATCAAAGGCCCGGAGGCACGTTTTGCCAACACGCTGGAATTGCACATGAATACGCTTGCAGCGGACGGCTGGGAATTTTTGCGCGCAGAGACGCTGCCAAGCGAAGAGCGCAGTGGCCTAACCAGCACCACCACAACCTATCGCACTGTGCTGGTGTATCGCCGCTCAAAATCCGTGGACGAAAACGCAGACGGCAATGCGCCAGCGCCCGCCGCGCTCCCGGCACCAAGTGACGAAGCGCAGCAAGCAGAAGCTGAGGCAACAACGCAGGCCAATGACGCGCCTGAAACTGCGCCTGAAACCGAAGATCTGGATCAGGGGGATGATTCAGAAAGCACTGAAAATGCCGAACCGCGTGACCAAGACGACGTCGTGCGCGCCGGCGTGGACTCGCTTAAGCAAGACTGATCGGAACGCGCCCGCCGCTGCAGAGGGCGACCTAGGCCGCGTCGATATCCAACGCCAAAGCGTGAATACGTCCGATCAAATCCGCGCCAAGTGCTGCGTGAATCGCGCGGTGGCGTGCAATGCGTGACTGCCCAGCAAAGGCCGCCGCTCTGATCCGCACGTTGAAATGACTTTCCCCACCACCTGGCGCACCAGCGTGACCGGCGTGGCTGGCGCTGTCATCAACGACTTCCAGCTCAGCAGGCGCAAAAGCGGCAACCAACTTATTGTGAATTTCTTGTGCAACGCTCATTTTTCTACGCCCAGCCTCTTCAATCTGCGTCAGGTTAGGGTAAACTCTCTGCTCCGAGTCGAAAAGGTGAGTTCATGACCAAATCAGATCCCTTTGGTTTCGATATGTCCGTGAAGTCGGCGAAGAAGAAAAACCCGCGCGGACGGCGCAGCATGACAGGCGCATCCGAAACCTCCACACGTGTGTGCGAGCATCCCGGCTGTGAAGAGGCCGGTGTTTACCGCGCCCCACGCGCGCCCGATGTGTTGGACGAGTTCAAGTGGTTCTGCAAAGACCACGTGCGGGAATATAACCTGAAATGGAACTTCTTTGACGGCAAGACCGAAGCCGAAATGAACGCGCAGAACTCCAAGGACAAAGTCTGGGAGCGCGAGACCAAGAAATTTGTAGATCCAGAAACGCGTGCCTGGGCGCGTCTGGGCATCGAAGATCCACATCAGGTGCTGGGCGGCAACGCCACGCAAAACCCTGGCAAAGGTGGCGGTGGCGGCAAACGCCTGCCTCCAACAGAACGTCGTGCCATCGAAATTCTTGAGGCCAAGGATCACTGGACCAAAGCCGAAGTGCGCAAAGCCTACAAAAAGCTCATCAAAGTGTTGCACCCCGATATGAACGGCGGCGACCGGAGCCAGGAAGAGCAGCTGCAGGAAGTTGTCTGGGCCTGGGATCAGATCAAAGACAGCCGCAATTTCAAATAATTGCAGATAAAACTTAATCTAAGGCGCGACCAGTTGGGCGCGCCTTTTTTGTTGCCATTATATTGCCGATTGGGCCGTTTCTTCTGAATAGCGGTTCCCACCCTTGGGTTTGCGCTCTAGCGTCTTCATAAGCGGACTCACTATGACAGCTGGGGGCATATATGCAAAAACTGATCGACCATCTGACAGCACATCCCAAACAGCTATATTTGGTGGCGCTCACCGCGATCGCCCTTTTGCCCGTCGCGCTTTGGCTGGATCTTAACAGCCTGTCCCACCACAATCTGCATCGCCAGGCCAATGGCTTGAACAAGCTCATGTATGAAATTCGCGATCACTACGAGATCAGCGTAGGCAGCGCCGCTGCCAGCACAACGGGCGCCGAACAAGCCACGCTGATGTACCGCGAATCCAACGTCACAGAACCCGCCCCCCTTTCGGCCGATGCCGCGACAATCGCGTTGTCTGAGAGGTTTTCCGAGATTCTGCCCGGCACCACCTTTCGCTTTGTGTTTGAAGATCCGCAAGCTGGTGTCCCCACAACCGAACTGAGTGACTTTGAACGCCACGCTCTGGAGCGGCTGCGCGATCCTGAAAACCAACGCCCGCATATTGTGCAGGAGGCAGGCGGGCTTTTGGGGCACCGCCTCACCGTGGCCGCCCCGCTCAAGGAGGGGGACCACATTCGTGGATTGCAAATCGTACATGTACGCCAGCCGCTCTCCCTCAACCTGAGTTCGTTCAAGTTTCTTTTGGGATACATGCTGATCGCCGGCACACTGGTGGTGATCTTTGCCCGCCATCAATTGCAGCTTGCTGGAAAATTTCGCGACGCCAACGCGGAACTGAGCGAAAACAACGCCTTTCTTGCAGATGTTTCGCTCAAGATTTCCAAGTATCTCGAACCACAGGTCTATCGTTCGATCTTTGAGGGGGAGCGCGATGCCTCCATCAGCACTGAACGCAAAAAATTGACCGTGTTTTTCAGCGACATCAAAGACTTCACGGCCACAACCGAGCGGATGCAACCCGAAGAACTGACCGCCCTGCTCAACGAATATTTCACAGAGATGGGGCTGATCGCCGAAAAACATGGCGCCACCATCGACAAGTTTATCGGCGATGCCATCGTCGCCTTTGTTGGAGATCCCACCAGTCAGGGCGTGGCAGAAGATGCCCGCGCTTGCGTCAAAATGGCCTTGGACATGCAGGCACGACTGGATGAGCTGGAACAAATTTGGCGCGCGCGCGGGATTGAGCACCCGTTTCGCGCCCGGATGGGGCTGAACACGGGGTATTGCAATGTCGGCAACTTTGGCTCTGAAACACGTATGGATTACACGATCATTGGCGCTGAGGCGAATTTGGCGGCGCGCCTTGAAGGGATTGCCGAGCCCGGCGGTATTGTGATGAGCTATGAAACCTACGCCCATGCCAAAGATCTTGTCGCAGCTGAACCGCTCGCCCCCCAACATTTCAAAGGCATTTCCCGAGAAATCACCCCCTATCGTGTCCTGCGTCACGGCACCAATCGTCGTTCGGCCACGGCGACCGATCAGGGCGAAAACTTGGTCGTGCATATGCAAGGCCTGGACAAGGAAACACGCGATAAAATCGCCACGGCGGTGCGCGGCGTTTTAGACGCGATGTAACCGGGGTGTCTCATCAATCTGGCCTGCGCTGCAGATAGGCTTCGATCAACATGGCCGACTGAAACCACGGCACCTGTGCCCCTTGCGTCTGTTGTACCACATCCAAACGAACCTTGCGCATAAGCTCCGCCAAAGGAGGGGACTGCGGCCCCACATGACGCAGAAACGCACGCGCAAAAGGGCTTTGCCCCAGACGCCCGTCATAGGCCTCCGTCCCCGGCGCAGAGGCATATGCCAATGCCAATCCCGCCTGCCAGGACAGTGGCGGCGGGGCCTCCGAAGGCTCGGGCACTGCAAACACGCTGCGACAGGCATCAAAAAAAATGATCTTTTGTCGTGGGCGCTCTGAAACCGCGCGCGCGAAAAGCATCACGGGCAGCGCCGCGCCGACACGGGCTTGGCGAGCCGCTCCTCCAGCATCAACGGGGACATAGTAGGCCCGCCCATCTTGCATAAACCCATGCCCAGCAAGGTAGAAAACCACCTGCTGCGCGTCGCGGGCCATCAGGCGCAAGATCGCCAGTGCACGCAAAATATCCTGCCGCTGCGGGTTTTGCAGATAGATCACCCGATAGCCCAGCTCTCGAAAGCGCGTCGCAATCGCCTGCGTCTCAGACAGAACATTGGGCAAGGCATCTGCCCCCGCATAAGCGCCGCTGCCCACCACCAACGCAACATGGCTTGCGGGTGCTTTTTCCGCATAAGCCGGCCCACAAAACGCATGTGCCAACCACAGTATCAGCGTCAGGAACCAGTGCCTCACTGGCAGGTTGCCCCCTCCATCTTTCGGGCCAAAATTTCCACCCGTCTGTTCAATGGGTGTGCCCCTGGAATGCCTGCAAGCAATGCCCGTTCCCCTCTGGCTTCGGTCAACAATCTGCTGCGCGGCACTTTTGACACCGAGGCCAGATTGTCCGCCACAACCCGCGCCCGCGCCGCCGAAAGCGTTTGATTATAGGCGGCACCCCCCACACTGTCAGCATGCCCCACCAGCTTGATGCAGCTACCGGCAAGTTGCTCTGAGGTCAGCACCCGCCCCAAACGCGCGAGGTGGGCCGTGTACTCCGCAGTGAGCTGATCGGAATTGAAGGGGAAACGGATGAAATACCCCTGGTCTCCATCAGCGCTCTCGAGGCTCGCGGCCCCTGTGTCATATCCCTGAGGCGAGAGCTTTCGCGTGCGCCCCAAAGCCTCAAGCGGAGGGGGAGCACAGCCATGTGCAACCTGTCCCGTCAAAGCAAAGAAAATCGCACATCGATCTGCGGAAACCGCCAGTTCTCTGGGTGCAGACACCGCAGCAAATGGAAGGAAAAACAGGGGCAGACACAGCCCAAATACGCGCAAGCGGAACATACGATCGCCTCAAACCTTGGCACACTGGAAACACTTCTATTGTGCGCGAAAGACGTAAACAGCGCGTTTCCGCCTCAAGTATAATTTTGCGAAAATTCGAAAGAAAAGGTCGTCGTTATTTGCGCTCTGTAAACCCGTCTCCCTGACAATCGAAGGGTGTTTTGTTGTGTTTGGTGATGTTGTGCCTCTAAATCGCCCCGGTTCTCGGCTGTTTTTGTTCCTTATTTGCCTCATGGTGCTGACCGGCTGCGCGTCCAATCGCGCAAGTTTTACGCCAGCGATCGCCCAGCCAAACGCGCGGCCAGCGCGCAATTTCACCTCTTTTTCGCAATCACTGCGGTGCATGGATGGGCTATTGGCGCAACTGCCCGCCCGTCGTTATTTGGTGTCCTCCTCCGACATTCCGGATGAGACACGCGGGATCTATGTTGGCGCAGATGACATGCTGATCAACGCGCTCAATCAGATGAACCGCACCAGTCGGCGCTATGTGTTTCTGGATCAGGCGCGGATCTCTGGATTTGGCCAGCTTGAACTGGTGACAACCCGCAAGAAAGGCGAGGTGAAGCCAAATCTCTATATTCGCGGGTCAATTTCGCAGCATGATTCAGACACCGTCGACAACAGTATCAGTGCCGGACATGACTCAAAAACCGGCAAAGGCATCGTGAACTCGCTGTATCGCAGCAGTCGCACCCTTTCGATTGTTTCCGTCGACCTGCATCTTGTGCAGTACCCCAGCCGACAAATCCTGGCAGGTGGGTCGGTTTCCAATTCCATGGTCGTCACCAAGCGTGGCCTCAATGGGGTTGTCGGGGGCGTTATCGGCGATGCGGATGTGGCTGTGCCAATCGCAATTGAACGTGTCGAAAGTCAGGGACAGGCGGTGCGCAATCTGATCGAACTTGGCTTGATCGAGTTGTTGGGCAAACATGCGGGTGTCCCGTATTGGCAATGCCTTGGCGCTCAGGGCACCGATGCCCGCGCCGCCGAAAAGCGCGAACGCAAATTCGTACTGTCCGGACCGGATATCAAGCGCATGCAACAGCAGCTTGTTGCATTGGGATACATGTCAGGACCCATCGACGGCAAACTGACCCCGACAACACGACAGGCTGTTACAAGATTTCAGGTGGCGCAAAATCTCATTGCCAATGGCGAGCCGGATTTTGATGTGATCGAACGTCTGAACCGTCTCACATCGGCGCCAGTGCCAACGGCGCGCCCCGCTGCCGCTTCTGCCCCCTCAAAGGCCGCCCCGCGACCGCCCCAAGCAAAGCGAAGCGCGACCGCCCCTTCCCCCAAATCGAAATCGGGAGTGACCGCACCCGCTGCGGCAACCTCGCCACAATGTGTCGGAAGGCAAAACTGCGACGGGCTTTATAAAAATCTCTATGACTTCATCAAAGAAGACGTGGAATTTTAAGCCTCTCAGGAAGCGCATCCCGTTTCGCGGCATGCGCGCATTTCATGCACGACTGCGACGCGCGGCAGGGCCTGATCAACAACACCGCGTCTTTTTTGTGGTTTCGCTTGTGATCCTTTTCAATTTGATGCACCAAAGGCCGGTAGATTTCAGCCGCCCTTATTTTGCGGCACATTGAAGGACGACAAACATGGCCGACGGCATCATGGACAGCAATACAAAGCCCACAGAAGACATTGATCTGCGCGAAGTCTTTGGCATCGACAGCGACATGAAAATCAAGGGTTTTGAAGAGCGTACAGACCGTGTGCCTGAAGTGGACCCAACCTATAAGTTTGACCCAGAGACCACGCTGGCGATCCTCGCGGGCTTTGGCCACAACCGTCGCGTGATGATTCAGGGCTATCACGGCACCGGGAAATCGACCCACATCGAACAGGTCGCGGCACGTCTGAACTGGCCCTGTGTGCGTGTAAACCTCGACAGCCACATCAGCCGGATCGACCTGATCGGGAAAGACGCGATCAAACTGCGCGATGGCAAGCAGGTCACGGAATTCCACGAAGGCATCCTGCCTTGGGCGCTGCGCAACCCAACCGCCATCGTCTTTGACGAATATGACGCGGGCCGCGCGGATGTGATGTTTGTGATCCAGCGTGTGCTGGAAGCCGACGGCAAACTGACTCTGCTCGACCAAAACGAAGTGATCAAACCAAACCCCTACTTCCGTCTGTTTGCCACCGCAAACACGGTGGGTCTGGGCGACACCACCGGGCTTTACCACGGCACCCAACAGATCAACCAAGCCCAGATGGACCGCTGGTCGCTGGTCAGCACGCTCAACTATCTGAGCCATGATGCCGAAGCTGCGATCGTTCTGTCCAAAGCGCCGCATTACAACACCGCTGAAGGCCGCAAGATTGTGAACCAGATGGTGACTGTGGCGGATCTGACCCGTACCGCCTTCATGAACGGCGATCTCTCCACCGTGATGAGCCCACGCACCGTGATCAACTGGGCTGCCAACGCCGAGATCTTCCGCAATGTGGGCTATGCCTTCCGCCTGAGCTTCCTGAACAAATGTGACGAGCTGGAGCGTCAGACCGTAGCGGAATTCTACCAGCGCTGCTTTGACGAAGAACTGCCTGAAAGCGCAGCCAGCGTCAGCCTCGGCTAAACAAGGCGACATTTCACACAAAGGCCGCTCCATTGGGGCGGCTTTTTTATTGGGTGTGCTTGCCTTTCTGCCAGCGCCATAAAGACACCACAAAAAGGCACCGCTCTAAATTTTCTGCCATTTTAGATGAGAACGTTTAACAAACACCTCCACAAAATGTGATATCTTTTTAATATCTTTTGTATATACAGTATTGACTGTACTGCGTCCTGCCATACTGTAGAGGCATGACATATTCAGCACGCACGACCCTCCGCAGTTTTCTCTGTGGCGCCGCCCTGCTGACAATGGGCACCGCCGCATCTTCTCTGCCGATTTGGCCACACCAACAGGCACAGGCCTTTGCCACCTGCTCTGGTCGCATATCTGCCCTCACCACCCATCAGCGCGCAGTTCGAAATCCCGAGGCGGAAGGCAATGCCGCACTCGTAGAGACCTTTGATTTGATGCTGGAAGCGGTGCTGCCCGACGCCCTGCCAAATGAAGAGGACGCCAAAGTCTCGGTGCAATGGCGAGCCCAGGGATGGAGCGAAGTGGCTGGCCTGCTCGCGCATTCCTTTTATAGCTTTGATCACGGTGTCGCAGAACGCGCCCAAGCTGCGCTGCTTGCCCGCATAGAGGATTGCCGCAACATGGTGCTCTAGGCCAAACGACCTGACAAAAGCACGCCGCATCTGACGCTCAGGAAATCGCACTTGGGCGGCGCGCAGCCCCTTGCACATTGCGTCTCTCCCGTGATTAATCACAGCCATGACCCAGAAGTCCGACAACCCCGCCGATCCGTTCAAAAAAGCCTTGGCCGAGGCCACCAAAGTCATGGCCGATGATCCGGAACTGTCGGTGACCTATACGGTCGATCCATCTGGTATTTCCGGCGAGAATGTGCGCCTGCCGCAAGTGAGCCGCCGGATGAGCCGCGACGAGGTCCTGCTGGCCCGTGGCACCGCCGATGCGCTGGCGCTTCAGCACAAATACCACGACACCGCGACCCATCAACGCTACGCCCCCGGTCAGGGTATTGCCCGCGATCTTTATGAGGCGATGGAAACCGCACGATGTGAGGCGATGGGCGCGCGCGAAATGCCCGGCACCGCCTCCAACATCGACGTGAAGATCAGCCATGAAGCCGCCGGTCGTGGCTATGGCGAGATGACATCGTCCGACCAGGCCCCTTTGCCTGTGGCTGCGGGCTATCTGATCCGTCATCTGGCAACCGGCCGAGATCTGCCTGCCGCGGCTGCCAATGTCATGAACCTGTGGCGCGGCCATATCGAACAAAGCGCAGGCGAACACCTGGACGACTTGCAGGCGATGCTGTCTGATCAACAGGCGTTTGCCAAATTCGCGCGCCAGATCATCGACGATCTCGGGTATGGCGATCAACTTGGCGACGACCCTGACGATCTCGATGATGAACAGGACGAAGCAGAGCCCGAATCCGAGGAAGAGGATGATCCGGATAGCACCGGACAGGACGAACAGGATCAGGAAGACGCGGAAGCAAACCCTGAGCAGTCTCAGGAAGAGCAACAGGATATGTCTGAGGCTCAGGTCACAATGGATGACATGGCCGAGGACGAAATGTCTGACGAGGCGGAGCTGCCCGATGGCGAAGCCCCCCTCGATCCGCCCCCGCCCCCTCCCATTTCCGAGGCTGACCCGGATTATGTGGTGTTTGACACCACAAACGACGAAGAGATCGCCGCAGAAGATCTGGCCGAGCCGGTGGAGCTGGAGCGGCTGCGCGCGTATCTCGATCAGCAGCTCGAACCGCTGAAAGGTGCCGTCAGCCGTCTGGCCAACCGCCTGCAGCGGCGCCTTCAGGCACAGCAAAACCGCAGCTGGGAATTCGATCTGGAAGAAGGCACATTGGATGCTGGCAGACTGGCCCGCGTTGTGGCCAACCCCACCACGCCGCTGAGCTTCAAAATGGAACGTGACACGGAATTCCGCGACACGGTGGTGACCCTGCTTCTGGACAACTCCGGCTCCATGCGTGGCCGTCCGATATCAATTGCCGCAATCTGTGCTGACGTGCTGGCCCGCACGCTTGAGCGCTGCAACGTAAAGGTCGAAATCCTCGGCTTCACGACGCGCGCCTGGAAAGGCGGCCAAGCGCGGGAGAAATGGCTCAACGATGGCCGCCCGCAACAGCCCGGCCGCCTCAATGATCTGCGCCACATCATCTACAAGCAGGCCGATGCCCCTTGGCGTCGCGTACGCCCGAACCTTGGTCTGATGATGAAAGAGGGCCTGCTGAAGGAAAACATCGACGGTGAGGCGCTGGAGTGGGCGCACCGCCGCATGATGATGCGTCCAGAGCAGCGCAAGATCCTGATGGTGATTTCAGATGGTGCGCCGGTGGATGACAGCACGCTTTCGGTCAACCCTGCCAACTATCTGGAAAAACACCTGCGCGACGTGATCGCCATGGTCGAGAAACGCAAGATGGTTGAGCTTCTCGCGATTGGCATCGGTCACGACGTGACCCGCTATTATGACCGCGCGGTGACCATCACCGATGTGGAACAGCTCGCCGGAGCTATGACAGAACAGCTGGCCGCACTGTTTGACAGCGATCCACGCGCCCGCGCCCGCGTCATGGGGCTGCGCAAAGCCGGGTGATCTGTTGGGGCGCCCGCCCCAACCTACCCTTGCCTGGTTGCCTTCCCCTGCTTTGCAGGTCTACGCTGTGGCTGAGCAGTAAGGGAAGGTCTTCTGATGAAGGTGATCCGAGGCATCATAGCCGCAATCGTTTTGTTGGCTATCGCAGGCGTTGTGCTGATCGTGGCACTGCCGGGTGAGAAAATCGCCAAACTGGCCGCTGATCAGGTGAAGGCACAGACCGGCCGGGATCTGGTGTTTGAAGGCAGCGTCGGCATCAGTTGGTATCCCGTTCTGGGCATCCGCACCGAGGCGGTGCGTTTTGGCAACGCACCTTGGTCCAGCAAAGGACCGATGTTTCAGGCTGAAAGCGCTGTCATCGGCGTGGATGTAATGGCCGCACTTGGCGGCGACATCCGCATCAAAACCCTCGAATTGGTCAGCCCGGATGTGCTGCTTGAAGTCAACGCCGATGGCCAGGCAAATTGGGATCTGACTGCGGACAAGGCCCCAGTTCCCGCGGCCACGTCTGCGCCGGATGTTTCAACCAGTGCGGCAACACCCATCACCTTGGAAAGCCTCTCTCTCAGCAACGCGCGCCTCCGGTATATTGAGGCGGGCACACAGCTACAGGAAATCGCCAACCTGTCTCTCACGCTTGACTGGCCAGAGCGGACCGGGCCCGCCTCCCTTGCCGCCGAGGCCGCCCCTTTTGGCGAGCCCCTCGCGACACAGGCCACCATCGCGGCCCCGCTTACGCTTTTGCAGGGAGGCACCACTCAGGTTTATGCAAAACTCACCGCAGCGCAGGGACAAGCCTCATTTACCGGACAGTTTGGCATCGCGCCCGAAGCGCAGGGACGGCTCGAGGTAAACGCGCCAGATGCGCACGCCTTTTTGGCCACACTTGGCGCCGCAGGCCCCGAGGGACCACTGGCGGCATCTGGAGATGTGACCCTAACCGGCAACCAACAAGTGTCGCTGCGCGGTGGCACGTTGCAAGTTTTGGGCAACACTTTCAGCGTTCAGGCGGATGTCAATCTGTCCGGCACACGCCCCAATGTCATCGCACAAATTGCGACCGAACATCTGCGACTTCAGGGCAGCAAAGCCGCATCAGACAACACAATCCCAAAACAGGAAACCAACATCGGCGGCTGGTCCAAAGAGCCGATTGATGCACAGGCGCTTGGCCTGATCGACGGCACCATCACATTCGCAGCCGAGGCCATGGATCTGGGCCATATCCCGGTCGGAAAAACCCGAACAACCCTCAAAATTGACAACGCCCGCGCCGTGGCAACAATCGAAGAAATGGCCATTTTTGACGGCGCGGTACAAGGCACGTTGGTGGCAAACAACCGAAACGGACTTTCAGTACGGGGCGATCTCACCGCCGCCGCAATCGGGCTCAAACCCTTCCTCGCGGCAGCCGCCGATATCGACCGCTTCACCGGGGCTGCGGATGCCCGCGCCACCTTCCTCAGCTCTGGGGGCAGCGTTGATACGCTGATGAACGGCCTCAGCGGAGAGGGCAATCTCTCTGTGGGGCGCGGCACCATCGAAGGCATTGATCTGGATCGACTTTTGCGTGGTGATGTAACCGGTGGCACCACAGTGTTTGACAACATGGCAGCCAGTTGGACAATCAAAGAAGGCGTGTTGCAAAACGATGATCTTGTGATGGGCCTGCCCCGCCTGGCGGCCACCGGCAAAGGCACGGTTGGTCTTGGCCTAAAAACCATTGACTATATTTTCACGCCCCAGCTGCGTGGCGCCGATGGCCCATCCCTCATGGTGCCCGTCAAAATCCGCGGCAGCTGGCACAATCCAAGCATCGTGCCCGATCTGGAAGCGGCAATCAAAAGCGGATTTGAAGCTGATCTGGACGCGATCGAAGACAGCCTAAAGGATGCGGTGCACAATGAGCTGGGGGTCACCCCGCAGGAGGGGCAATCCACCGAGGATGCGCTCAAAAAGAAGCTGGAGGATGAGGCCAAGAAAGGGCTGCTGAACCTTCTGGGCGGAAACTGACCGCTGTGACCTCCAGCGCAACGCTCAGCCCACCCCATCTGAACACTCTGGTACTGCTCACCGCAATGTCAGTGCTGTCGCTCAACATGTTTCTGCCCTCCATGGCCGCGATCGCCGCGGAATTTGGCGTGCCCTACGCGGTGGCAAATCTGTCTCTCGGCGGGTTTCTGGCCATCACGGTGGTGCTGCAAGTGGTGATCGGGCCCTTGTCGGATCGCTATGGCCGACGGCCAGTGATGTTATCTGGATTGGCAATCTTTGCACTTGGCTCTGCGGGCTGCTTGTCGGCGGACAGCATAACCGGGTTCCTGTTCTGGCGCATGTTACAGGCGGCGGGCGTGGTTGGCATCGCGCTCAGCCGCGCGGTCGTGCGCGACATGCATGGCCCACAAGAAGCGGCCAGCAAGCTCGGCTACATCTCCATGGTCATGGCCATTGCGCCCATGCTTGGCCCCACATTGGGCGGCCTGCTGCATGAAAGCTTCGGCTGGCGGGCCAGCTTTGTGCTCTATTTGCTGATGGGTGTCGGGCTGCTGGCCCTGTGTTGGCGTGACCTAGGCGAAACCAACACCGACCGCGCCGACACCATGCGCGAGCAATTCGCCACCTACCCTGCCCTGCTCAAATCCCGCCGGTTCTGGGGATATTCCCTCTGCATCGGGTTCTCGGTCGGGGCTTTTTATGTGCATATCACCGGCTCTGTCCTGGTCGGTGCAGAGGTATTTGGCCTCAGCCCCGCTGCTGTGGGCATGTCAGTTGGCACCATTGCCATCGGGTTTTCCTTTGGCTCTTTCCTCTCCGGCAAGCTGGCCCCGCGCCTGCCTTTGTGGGTTTTGGTTCTGTCCGGGCGCATCGTTGGACTTGTCGGACTTTGCATCGGGCTTACGATTGTGCTGTTTGGCTTTATCCATCCTGTGACCTTCACCGGGGCGGTGATTTTTGTGGGCATTGGCAATGGCTTAACCCTGCCGTCGGCCAACAGCGGTGCCATGTCCGTGCGCCCAAAACTGGCGGGCAGCGCCTCTGGCCTGTCCGGCGCAATGAGCGTCGGTATCGGCGCTGTGATGACCAGCGTGACAGGCGCCATTCTCACACCCGCCAACGGCGTCTATCTGATGTATGGGTTGATGATCGGCTGTGGTGTGATCTCTCTCATAACCGCAGTTTACGTGCGTTGGCTCGACATCACAGAACCGCTGGACGACACTCCAAAAGCCGCTTGACCGACGTTTCCGCCTGTGGCACGAAACAGGCATGAACACGCAAGGTATCTTTTTTGGCATCTATTATCCCCTGACCACATAGTGGCGGGGTCTTTAGCATCTTCATCCGCCGCGTTTGCCGGGGATGAAGCCAAAAAACCTTCCAACACATGAGTTCCCGGACAGGCGCGGCCTGACACAAAGGAACCCCGTGATGGGACAAACAGTAAAACACCTGAACAACGCCCAAGAAATCGTTGATGGCCAGCCACGCGTGGGGCTTGTGGGATTTGGCGGCTTTGGTCGCCTTGTTGCGCGCGAGCTCGCCCCACAGTGCGCCCTGACAATCTGCGACCCAGCCTACAGCCGGGCCGTGCTGCCTGACGGCAAACGCCTGACGTTGCAAGGATTGGCGGAAGTCGCACAATGCGATGTGATCATTCTGGCCGTTCCGGTTGCGCGCATGGAGCATGTCTGCCGCGCATTGTCACCACACTTGCGCCCCGGCACAGTGGTGGTTGACGTGGGATCCGTCAAAGTGGCCCCCTTGACGGACATGCACGCACATTTGCCGCCACATGTGGAAATCCTCGGCACACATCCCCTGTTTGGGCCCCAAAGTGCCGCCAATGGCGTCGCAGGGCGCAAAATCGCGCTCTGCCCAATACGCGGAACACAGTGGCGGCGCATCGGAGCGTTTCTGCGCAAAGCGGGCCTCGACGTGATCATCACCACCGCAGAACAACACGACCGCGACATGGCCATGGTGCAAGGGCTGACCCACCTGATTGGAAAGGTGATCACAGATCTCGGCCCCCTCCCTGACAAGCTGACAACCGCAAGCTTTGATCTTTTGCGCGAAGCCGTAGACATGGTGCAGGACGATCCACCAACAGTTCTGCATGCCATCGAAGTCTGCAATCCCTTTGCCAGAGAGGTGCGCAGCGCTTTCTTTGAAAAAGCCGAGCAGATGCGCGATCACTTTGAGCGCGAGACGCTGCTTGTGCAGGGTCAGCGCATGTCACCCGCGGCATAAATCACAACCGCCGCAATCATGACGGTGACACCCAAAAGAAAGGCCCGCGTGTTGATGAGTTCGCGCGCGGGCAGCTTCAGGCGGATCGACAAAATGATAACAATCCCTCCGACAATCGCCGTCGCAACAGACTGATAAGGATCATATTTTTCGATCTGCGTCCCAATCAGGCCCCCAGCAGCGACTGCCGCCACAAACGCAAACCGCATCCAGCTCAGAAAGTCATCCGCATAGTGGCTGATCAGAAAGCTGTTCACACCAAACAAATGCAGCACAAAAACCAAACTGGACACCACATAGAATGCAACAGCCGGTTCATTGATATGCACAATCGTGATGCCAACCAGCACGTTGTAGATCAGAAATGACAGCGTGGTGAATGCCATACGAACACGCGCAAACCGCACGGCTTCCGCGCCAAAATCGATCAAATAATACGCCAGAAAGCCGCCAAACAAATAGACATACAATTGGTGTTCGACCAACACATGCGCCTCCGGCTGTCGAAGCGCGATCTGTCCGGTCATGCTGCCAATTTTGGGCAAGAGATAGAGAAAGGCGTATCCCAGCCCCAAACCGCACGAAAAATCCTGCAGCCAGCGCGTGGCCTCTGGCAAGTGCCGCTTGAACCGCAGGGCAAACAGGTGAGCCACCGCAATGGTCATCAAGCTCACGATCTCAAATACTGTCAGCATTCCAGTCACCCGCCACCCCCCGATGCGAAAACCCCGTTTGACAATCCTTGGGTGAAAGCAACCATAACTGGCTCATAAACAAAGAAAAGCCCCAGCGACGCGAGTCGATGGGGCTCATGTAATTCTCTGAAAGATGGTTTAGCGTTTGCGATCGCGGCGCGAACTCATCGGCTGGAACGCCACGCCCACATGGGCCTCACAATAGGGTTTGCCCGCCTGCACAGGCAGGCCACAGAACCAGAACTCCTCAGTGGCGGGGTCCCCCACGGGCCACTTGCAGGTGCGCTCGGTCAATTCCATCAAAGACAGCTTCTTCGCGGTCTTTTCGACTTCATTGACCTTGGCAAGCGCCTCTGGGCTGATCTCATTGGCGGAAGGCTGCGGTGGCAGCGGCTGCCCGGCCGGAATGATTGCCTTGCGCATGGGCTGCGCGGTGCGCACCGGTACGGCGGGTTCGGTTTTTGGTTCAGGCTTGGCCGCAACCTCTTCTGCCTTCGGCTCCGCTTTCGGCTTGGGCGCTGCGGCCTTCGGCTTGGGCGCGGCCTTGGGTTTGGGCTCGGCTTTGGGTTTGGCGTCAGCCTTGGCAGTGCTGCTGGTGGTGCGGTTTGACAGGCCCAGACGATGCACTTTGCCAATAACCGCATTGCGGGTTACACCGCCGAGCTCCTTGGCAATCTGGCTGGCCGACTGGCCTTCGCCCCACATTTTTTTCAAAAGCTCTACGCGCTCGTCGGTCCAGGACATTCGTCACTTCCTCAGCTAAAAAGCGGCCCGCCAAAGGCCGCCTCTGCATTTCTTGGTCAGGGGCCTATTCTAATCACCCCAGCCCGAGTTACAAGGCGAAGAATCACTTCCTGCGCTGACAATCTCCGACAATGGCGCGGTGGGCACAACAAAGCGAGAGATACGGGATGCACAACGACATGTCAGATCGTGAACAAACACTGCAAATGGGTGTACGCCGCTTCGGGCGCGTGAACTGGCTGGGCCTCCAAACACTGGCAATGCGAGAGATTCTGCGGTTCTGGACGGTCTGGACCCAAACCCTGCTTGCGCCGCTGGTCACTGCAGGGCTGTTCCTGTTGATTTTCTCCATCGCCATTGGCCCCAGCCGCAGCGATGTGATGGGCGTGCCGTTTCTGACCTTCCTGATTCCCGGCATCATGATGATGACGGTGATTCAAAACGCCTTCGCCAATACATCCTCCTCGATTGTGATTTCCAAGGTGCAGGGCAATATCGTGGACACCCTCATGCCCCCGCTTGCGCCTTTGGAAATGGTGCTGGGCTACCTCGCAGGGTCTGTTGCGCGGGGCCTTTTTGTCGCCATCGCCATGAGCATTGTCAGCGCCTTGGTGCTGGGACAAGGGATCGCGCATCCGCTTTGGGCGTTGAGCTTTGTGGTGCTCGGTGGCGCGATGATGGGGGCCGTTGGCATTGTCGCGGGGATCTTTGCGCAGAAATTTGATCAGATGGCCGCCATCACAAACTTCATCGTGACCCCGCTCGCCTTCCTGTCCGGCACCTTCTATTCAGTGGATGCACTGCCGCCCGTTCTGCAGAAATTCACCCATATCAACCCGATCTTCTATCTGATCGATGGCACGCGCTATGGCGTGATCGGCGTCTCTGACAGCGCCCCCGCCCTGGGGTTGCTGGTTGTGCTCAGCGTGACCACCCTCCTGTGCGCCGTCGCATGGTGGATGCTGAAAACAGGCTACCGACTGAAAAGCTAACAGCCGGCCCCTCACTCAAAATGGGGGGCTTATCTCCCTTTGCCAAAGCGGCGGCGCTGGCCTATACGGGCGCCCATGTCCAGCAACCCGCCAGAACTCCGCCCCGACCTCGCCCGCGCAACCCTCACAGGGGAGCAGCGCCCTGGCCAGCCGACCATCGGCATGGTCTCTCTTGGCTGCCCCAAAGCGCTGGTGGACAGCGAACGCATCCTCACCCGCCTGCGCGCCGAAGGCTATGGCATTTCGCCCGACTATTCCGGCGCGGATGCGGTGATTGTGAACACCTGCGGTTTTCTGGACAGCGCCAAAGCGGAAAGCCTTGAAGCCATAGGCGAGGCCATTCAGGAAAACGGCAAGGTCATCGTCACCGGCTGTCTGGGCGCAGAGCCGGAATATATCACCGGCACCCACCCCAAAGTGCTCGCCGTGACCGGCCCCCATCAATATGAGCAGGTGCTGGATGCGGTACACGGCGCAGTGCCCCCCAGCCCCGATCCCTTCATTGACCTGCTGCCAGCCAAAAACGTCTCTCTGACACCGCGCCACTACAGCTATCTGAAGATTTCTGAGGGCTGCAATCACAAGTGCAAATTCTGCATCATCCCGGACATGCGTGGCAAACTGGCCTCCCGCCCGGTGCATGCGGTGCTGCGTGAAGCGGAAAAGCTGGTTGAAGGCGGCGTGAACGAGCTATTGGTAATTTCACAGGACACCTCCGCCTATGGGCTGGATCGCAAATATTCCACCCACCCGTGGAAAGACCGCGAAGTCCGCAGCCACATCACCGATCTGGCACGCGAGCTGGGCCAACTCGACGCTTGGGTGCGTCTGCACTACGTCTACCCCTACCCGCATGTGCGCGAGCTGATCCCGCTGATGGCAGACGGTCTGATCCTGCCCTATCTCGACATCCCGTTTCAGCACAGCCACCCGGACACGCTCAAGCGCATGGCTCGGCCCGCGCATACCTCCAAAACGCTGACAGAAATCGCCGCATGGCGCGACATCTGCCCCGACATCACCCTGCGCTCCACCTTTATCGTGGGCTACCCCGGCGAAACCGAAGCAGAGTTTCAGCACCTGCTTGATTGGATGGATGAGGCGCAACTCGATCGCGTCGGCTGTTTCCAGTATGAAAACGTCGATGGCGCGCGTTCCAATGATCTGCCAGACCACGTAGCCCCCGAGCTGAAACAAGAACGCTGGGAGCGCTTTATGGAAAAAGCGCAGGCGATTTCTGAGGCAAAACTTGCCGCAAAAGTGGGCCAAACGCTTGATGTGATCGTAGATGACATCGACGAAGACGGCATCGCCACCTGCCGCACCAAAGCCGACGCGCCTGAAATTGATGGCAACCTGTTCATCGATGACGGCACGGATGGGCTCACTGTGGGCCAGATCGTAACGGTCGAGGTGGACGAAGCCGGCGAATATGACCTTTGGGGTTGTCTGAAACAGAGCTGACCTGCGCAGCCTGCTGGGCGCCCCACAACCGGAGCGCCCATGAGCCAAGAAACCCGCGTTTTGTTCAACGCAGACTGCCCAATCTGCAACACCGAAATCTGCCACTATCGCGCCTACACAGAGGCGCGCGGCCTTGATGTGGCTTATGACGATCTCAACGGAAACGCGCTCTCTGAATGGCAGATCGACGCTGATGAAGCGGCAAAACGCCTGCATGTCACCCAAAATGGCGAGGTCTATGTGGGCGTGGCGGCATTTGCGGCGCTGTGGTCAACCATGCCCCGCTATCGTTGGCTGGCAAAGATTGTCCGCCTGCCGGGGCTCTGGCAATTGGCTAATGTGATCTACGACCGCCTGTTGGCACCTTGGCTGTATCGCAAGCACCTTAAACGCGCTGCGGCAGCAGCCAATTCACAAGGCGCATCAAATCCTTAATGCTTCGCCAAGCGCGTCATCAGGTTTGCATGGCAACAGAACTCTGGCGGTGTCTTTTTCCCGCCTGCAGCACCCAGCCATACCTGACATTCAGCCACATGACTGCATGTGCGACACCGGGTGACCATTCCCGCATAGTCTTGCGGCGTCAGGCTGCCCTCTGCCATGGCTTCGCTAAGGGACACCCCCATTTTCCGGCCCATACTTCTGGTCAGCCAGAAATGTGTTTCCGGATCGCCAAGCGGCACAACACGTCCCATCACATCAGCGCCTGCAATCGATGCAGCAAATCTGCGTTGCGGCAATAGATCGGCGCGCCCGTGCCATCCGTAGCGGCTGATTTCACACGCAGAGAACAGCGCGCTGGCTGCAAACAGCCCGTACAACGCACCACAGCGTTGGAAATCTCATCACAGTCTATCGCCCCGCGAATCGCCGCCTCTTGCAAATCGACACCCACATGCGTGGCCATATCGTCAAACAAAGCCGCGTGACGTTTGATTTTTTCCAGCCGGTCCATACAAGAAACTCCTGCGTCATGTGCAAACAGACTAACAGGCCTCCGCAGGACTCCCCTTGATGTGCATCAAGCAGAGGCTAAAGCGCCTCAAAGTAGGCATTCACACAATCCTGCACCCGGCGAAAACGGTCACCGCCCAGCTTCACGCCGCCATACCAACGCGTCACAACGACGATGTGATCCGTGATCCCCTCGCGTTCCAGCATCCGCAAAATCACCAGCCCCGCGCCGCTTTCCCCGTCATCGCCTTTCAGGGGCGTGCCATCACTCAGCAGCGCCGCCCATGTGTTGTGGGTCGCCTTGGCAAACTTCTTGTTGCGTTTCAGCTCTTTGAGGAAGCGATCCGCTTCCTTGCGGTCCGCTACCGCACCACCGGAAACCGCATACTTGCTGCCCCGATCCGTAACCACATTGGTAAGTTGCAACATGCGCTTATAGACCTGCCGCCGTACGCTTCACGATCTCAATACGCGAGGCATTGGGCGGGTGCGTGCCAAGAAACACGTTGCCCGGATCTGGCGTGCGCTCAAAAAAGCCCACACCAATCAGCGGATCATATCCCGCCTGTTTGGTCAAAACCGTGCCAAGACTGTCCGCCTCAAGCTCATATTCTTTAGAAAACGAGCGCGACCCGACAGAGGCGCCAAGGTTGGCCGCAGCATCTATTGAGCTGGCGCTGCCCCCGGCCAAGCCGATCAAAATCGCGCCCAGCGCCGCACCTGTCAGTGCATCCGCCTGCTGGCGTGTGAGATGCCCGGCAATATGGTGCGCCGCCTCATGCCCCATGACAAAGGCAAGTTCATGCTGGTTGCGGGTCTCCGCAATCAAAGGCGCTGTGAAAATGATCAGAGGGCGGCCGTTCTTGTCGACCGTCTGATAGGCGTTGGGCGGAATGTCTGTGCGTGGATCCACTGAAATTTTGTAGTCGCAATCTGTGCCGCGCGCTGCACGGCGGCGGCATTCGCGCTCTGCCACGGGCTCCATGGTGGCAATGATCGGCGCCAGTCGCGCTTCGGCCTGTTTCACCGTGATCTTGGGCGCTTTGGCTTGCGGTGTCGTACGTGGCGGCGCCGTGGTTGTGGTGGTCTCACAGGCCGCCAGCGCCACCGCAGCAACCGTTGCCATCGCCATCACGCGCCACTTTGCCACCCCTGCTCCTGAAATTTGCGCCAACATCACGCAATCCTCCCAACACCTCAGCCAAAGAGGCGCTTGTAAATCCATCTTCGTTCTGAATTTACGCCCGCCCGGAGGCCGAGGCCAGCGGGAAATGCTTGCACCTTGCGACACTTACGCTACGCTGTGGGTATGTTCAGCATAGAGCACGAATTTGACGCCACCGTTGTCACGCTCGTCGATGAAGGCGCCGCGCCATTGGGCGAAGATGTTGTGATCCACATGTTTGAGGATTGCGTCACCATCGAACAATATGATCCGCGCACTGACAGCATGCAGAAAATCACACTTTCCACGACGCAGGTGCAGGATCTCACCGCCGCGCTGGATCTGCCAGAGGGGGTCTACATGCTCAAGCGTGACCCAGAGCAGACCTAGGCTATTTGCAAGCGTGCCGAGCCGCTGCGATGAAGCGATTTTGGCGCCAGTGCAGCAGGATTAATGGGTCCTGAGCCTAGTCCATGCGAAACACCTTGTCGCGCGCGGATTGCCCCCGCACGAGAGTGAGGCGTGATTTCGCAATGCCCAGCGTCTTGGCCAACAGCTTGGCCACCGCCGCATTGGCTTTGCCGCCCTCTGGCACAACCGTCACATAGACCCGCAGCACGTCGCCATCCTGCACCACTGCATTGCGTGAGGCTTTGGGCGTCACCCGCACCGTGATTTCTGTTCCGGGGGTCGATGGCACCTCAATGGCTCCGGTCATGCGCACGCCCTTTCCAACGAATGGTGCAAGAACAGTGATTTACATTCCACAAATGCCCCGCTTAGGGTAGCCCGCAATTGATACAAGGAAGCTGCGCATGGCAACGGGCAAAACCACAGGGTTCTTTTTTGATGAAAAGTGCTTCTGGCATGCAGGTGGCAACTACGCCCTCACACTGCCTGTTGGCGACCTTGTGCAACCCCTTGCCGCGGGCGGTCTCCCCGAAAGCCCCGAAACCAAGCGACGCCTTAAAAACCTGATGGATGTCAAAGGCTTAACGGCCAAACTTGATGTGTGCAGCGCCACTGCCGCGACCACCGAAATGCTCGCGCGTGTACACCCGGGCGATTTCCTTGGTAAATTCAATGCCGTGTCCGACGCAGGTGGCGGGGAAATCGGATTGCGCACCCCGTTTGGCAAAGGCGGCTATGAAATTGCTGCCCTCTCCGCAGGTCTCGCCAGCGAAGCCGTGCGCGCCGTGGCCGCAGGAGAGCTGCAAAATGCCTACGCTCTGTCACGCCCGCCGGGGCACCACTGCCTGCCAGATTGGCCCAACGGCTTCTGTCTGCTCGCCAATATCGCCGTCGCCATTGAGGCCGCGCAGGCGGAAGGCCTCGCCCAGCGCGTTGCGGTGCTCGACTGGGATGTCCACCACGGCAACGGCACGGAAGCGATCTATTATGAGCGCAGCGACGTGCTCACCATCTCGCTGCATCAAGAAAAGAACTACCCGCTCGACACTGGCGATGTGGCCGATCGCGGCAAAGGCGCCGGGCTTGGCACCAACATCAACGTGCCCCTGCCCCCCGGCGCAGGCCACAACAGCTATCTTTACGCCATGGAGCAGATTGTACTCCCCGCGCTGCACAGCTTTAACCCCGACATCATCATCGTCGCCTGCGGTTTTGACGCCGCCGCCTTTGATCCACTGTCCCGGATGCTGGCCACCGCAGACACCTTCCGCCAAATGACACGACACGTCATGGCCGCTGCCGAGACGCTGTGTGAAGGCAAACTCGTGCTGGTGCACGAAGGCGGCTATTCCGAGGCCTATGTGCCCTTCTGTGGACACGCCGTGATCGAAGAGCTTGCCGGCTCTGACATTCGCGCCGAAGATCCAATGGCGGCCTCCCTCGCCATCCGTCAGCCCAACGCCCGTGTCGAGGCGCTCTTTGCCACGCTCATTGATGAGATGGCCGCCACATTCGCAAGCCCGCCCGGTTGAAATCACACCGGGCCACGCCAACATACCGACTCAACTCCCAAGGGAGAGGACATGCCACAACCAAACCAAGCCGCGCTGGATTTCCTGCTGAGCCGCCGCTCGCGCCCAGCCAAAACGCTGATCGGCCCAACGCCCACACGCGCCGAGCTGGAACCTTTGCTTGAGGCCGCCCTGCGCAGCCCGGATCACGGCAAGCTTGAGCCCTGGCGGCTCATTGTCCTAGAGCGCAAAGCCCTGAGAACGCTGGCAGATCTTATTCCCGAATGCGGTAAATCCTTGGGGATCGAACCGGAAAAGATCCAAAAGGGCCAAGATCAATTCGCCAATGCAGAGCTTGCCGTGGCGGTGATCGAATCGCCCGTGATCAGCGAAAAAATCCCCGCGATTGAGCAAACCTACTCTGCCGCCTGCGTGTGCCTGCAACTGCTCAATGCCGCTCTTGCGGCGGGCTGGGGCGCCAACTGGCTGTCCGGCTGGGCCAGCCACGACCGCACCTTCGTAGAGAAAGGCCTCGGCCTTGCGCCGCATGAGAAAGTCGCAGGTTTCATTCACATCGGCACCGAAAAGGCCGCGCCCCCCGAACGCCCACGCCCCAACATGGAGACAAAGGTCACATGGCTGTTGGACTGATCCTATCCTCTTTTGGCAAAACCCTGAGCCAGCTCGGGGATCCGCGCTTTCGCCGGGTCCTGCTCAAAGGCATCGGCCTCACGTTTGTGCTGCTGATCGCCGTCTATGTCGCATTTCTGTGGTTTTTAAGCTGGCTTGGCGCCGCCGCATGGGTGCAGGAGCTTCTGGGCAATATTTCCTGGGTCGGCGATCTCTTCACCGCCGCGTCGCTGTTTTTGATGATCATTCTATCGGTGTTTTTGATGGTGCCAGTGGCTTCAGCCATCACATCGCTGTTTCTGGATGAGGTCGCTGACGCCGTCGAAGACCGCCACTACCCGCATCTGCCCGACGTGCCTGCGGTGTCTTTCGGCGAGGGGCTAAAAGACTCCGTCAACTTCATGGGTGTCTTGATCGCCGCCAACCTTCTGGCACTGATCGTCTATGTGATCTTCACGCCTTTTGCCCTGTTCATCTTCTGGGCGCTGAACGGCTTTTTGCTGGGTCGAGAGTATTTTCAGCTCACAGCGATGCGCCGTGTGGGCCGTGCAGAGGCAAAGAAGCTGCGGCGCAAACACATGGGCACGCTTTGGCTCGCTGGCATCCTGATGGCGATGCCCCTGTCGGTGCCATTTCTGAACCTACTGATCCCAATCCTGGGCGCCGCCACATTCACCCATCTGTTCCATCAACTGGAGCCGACGCGGGCGCATCCCCCATCCGGTTGAACCAATCCAAATCGCGCACAGTGATCATACCGGAAGTGATGATCCAAAACGCGATCAACCAGATAACCGCAGAGGCCAAGGTCGTGATCTTGGCCTTTGCTTTGAGATGGTGGTGCTCAGGCGCGCCGGCATGGGTGCCGGGCACAACGTCGCCCAGATCACCCTGCGTTTGTAAGCGAATCGGAATCACAATCAGAAAGGTCATAAACCAAATGACCGCATATAAGACGATGGCCGAGGTGATCCCCATATCGCTCTCCTCCTAAAAATTGAGCGGGCATCCCTGCCCGCTATTTCGCCCAAATCGAGCACAGACGTCAGACCTGCTCAAGCTCCACCAGACAGCCGTTGAAGTCTTTGGGATGCAGGAACAAGACCGGCTTGCCATGCGCGCCAATCTTTGGCTCGCCGCTCCCCAGAACCCGCGCACCGGTCTCTTTCAGATGGTCACGCGCGGCCAGAATGTCATCCACTTCATAACATACGTGATGAATGCCACCTGAGGGGTTTTTCTCAAGGAACCCATTGATCGGGCTATCTTTTCCAAGCGGATACAACAGTTCAATCTTGGTGTTTGGCAATTCGATGAACACCACCGTCACCCCGTGATCTGGCTCATCCTGCGGGGCCCCAACCTTGGCGCCCAGCGCATCGCGATACTGCGCGCTTGCAGCCTCCAGATCGGGCACGGCAATCGCCACGTGGTTCAGTCGTCCAATCATATTTGTCCTCCATGGATCGATTTGGTCCCGCTCAGTGCTGTTATGGGATTTGCGCCGCGCCTGCGCAAGCGGCAGGGCGTCGCGGTTGCGATTAACCCTTCGTTAGTCATGTGCCGCCTAGCCTATTGCATGTGAATGTATCAGTTACTCTGCTTCGTTGAGGATTCAGCTATGGATGACCACTCGCCTTTTTCACCACTGACCACGCCCTCTGCTGCGCGCCCGCTTTTGGGCATGACCGTGCTCGTGGTCGAAGACAGCCGTTTCGCCTCCGACGCATTGCGTCTCATGTGTGTGCGCTCGGGCGCCCGCATCCGCCGCGCAGACAGCCTGTGCTCGGCACGCCGCCATCTGCAAATCCACCTGCCAACCGTCATCATTGTCGATATGGGCTTGCCGGATGGCTCTGGTGCCGAACTGATTGAGGAACTGCACAACGCCTCTCCACGCGTCGAGCTTATCCTTGGCACGTCCGGTGATGATTTCGCCGAAGACGCTGCGCGGGCCGCCGGTGCTGATGGCTTCATCACAAAGCCCTATGGCAGTCTCGCGACCTTCCAGCAGGCCATCTTGTCCCGTCTCGCAGTGGGGTTCCGGCCAACTGTGGCGCGCATTGCCGACAATGAAACCATTCAACCCGACCCAGTCGCTCTGCGCGATGATCTCATGCATGCGGCCGATACGCTTCAGGCCACCCCCGAACAGGCGCTCAATGATGGCGTTGTGGATTATGTCGCGCAATTTCTTGGGGGCATTGCCCGCAGCTCTGAAGATGACAGCCTGCTCAACGCAGTGCGCGCCGTTGAACAGGGCCGCAAACAAGGGGCCATGCCAACCGCCGATGTCGCGCATCTGACCGGGCTTGTGCAGGACCGTTTGGCCCAGTCGGCCACAATCTAAGCTTTCCGCCGCGCGCGTGAATTGGACTCTGGCGATCACGCTCCGCGACCCGGCGCGCACGCGCCCCTACGGCGCTTGCAGTGGATCACTGGCAGGCCGCACAAGCCGGGTGAGATCACTCAGCCGCTCTTTCTGCTGTCCATCCGGCGTGAAATTTTGCGGATCCAACCAAACATCATAGGCCGCTTTGAGGGCGGGCCATTCTCGGTCAATTGCCGCAAACCACGCCGTATCCCGATTGCGTCCCTTGTAGACCAGCGCTTGCCGAAATATGCCTTCATAGCTCAAACCAAGACGCTGCGCCGCGCGGCGTGATGGGGCATTGAGCGCATCACATTTCCACTCATAGCGCCGATACCCCGCCTCAAAGGCCCACTGCATCATAAGATACATTGCCTCAGTGGCGGCAGGGGTGCCCTGCATGATCGGAGCAAAATTGATGTTGCCCACCTCAATTGACCCTGCCTCGGGGGCAATCCGCAAGTAGGACGCTACCCCCGTAAATGTGCGCGCGCCCTTGCTATAGATCGCGTAGAAAAAGTGATCAGGGTTCGCAACGGTTTCGCGGACCCATCGATGATACTGCGCCGCCGAATGAAACGGGCCATAGGGCATGTAATCCCAAACCCAGTCATCCGATTGATAAGCCCGATACAGCAGGGCAGCATGCGCTTCCGCATTGAGTGGTTCAAGCCGCACATAGCGCCCCTCAAGCACGGCCCCATCTGGATAAGGGGGCGCTTGCCAATCCGGCACCGCAAATCCAACAGGTCTTGGCTCTCGCATCCTTGGTCCTTTGTTTTTTAGAAAGGTCGCACACCGCTTGGCCGTCGCCAAGCATTCGTTTCACAGCCAGAGTGCCATCGCCACGCTCAACGCAAAAGCGCCAGATCGCCCCCCATCTGGAGCCCGGGGAACACCGCGTTTTCCAACACATCACGCCCCAGCCCAAAACTCTCTCGTATCGCCCAGGCCGCATAGCGGCGCACATCATCTGTCGGCATCAAGTCTCGACGCTCAAACAGATCCGCTTCCTCAATCCCCGGCCATTGCCCCAACACGCGCGCGCCCCGCAACGCCCCACCAGCCAGCACCATTGCGCCCCCCGTTCCGTGGTCCGTCCCGGCCGTACCATTTTCCGCAACCGTGCGGCCAAACTCTGTCATCGCAAGCACCGTCGTATGCCCCCAGATCTGCGCCCCAAGGCCGGAGCGGAGCGTCAGCAGGCTGTCAGCGAGCTGCCCAAGTGGCCGCCTGAGCGCCCGCGCCTGCCGCGCATGTGTGTCCCATCCGCCCAGCGAGAAGCAGGCCACACGCGCGTCATCACGCAGCCGTTCCGCGGCAAATTTCGCAACGCGCGTGTGTGCGTGGCGCGCGTCCCGCCCCTGTGGGGCCGTCTGCGCATCCATCATCTCGTCCAGCGCGTCCATGTCCTCAAGACCCGCGCTCTGCACAACGCCACCGCCACCGTTGCTCCCCGCCAAAGCCAACGCGCGCGCCATCGCATCCCTCATCGCCGGATCACGTTCCATCGTCAGCGCCAGCAAGCGCGCGCCCTGACTGGAGAGCACAAAATCCACATCCGGCGACCAAGTCTCGACCGCTGCCGCTCCCCGACTGAGCAACATCGGATCCGTCCCAATTGCGTAAGCCGTCGACATCTCTGCCCCCGGCATATGCTGCAGCATGCGGTTCAGCCAGCCCTCTTTGGCCCGCCCCTGCCCAAGCTCCGCCGTGCCCGCTTCCAGCATGTCCTGCCCATCAAAGTGACTGCGCTTGTGGCGATAAGGCGTTGAAACCGCTTGTACAAACGCAAGCTCACCCGCCTCCCACAATGGCCAGAGTTCCGCACATCCCGGATGCAACTGAACCCCTCCGGTGATTTCCAGCCCAGACGCCTGCGCCCCCAACGTTGGGCGCAACCGCATCAGCGTGTCAGACGGCGGTGGGCGCAGCAGATCCAGCCCATCCAGCCCCCCGCGCAGGATGATCACAACCAACCGGTTGTCGCCCCCGGTGGCGGCAAAACTCACCGGCGTCACCAAAGGGCTCGCAGCCAGCGAACACCCAACCGCAAGGCTTTGGGCAAGGAACCCCCGTCTGTTCAAATCTGCCATCTCGCCCCCCCTATACCCGCTGAAACGCCGGTGACATCAGCACAAGCGCAATGCCTTCACGCCGATTTTCTGCCGCTTTGGCCGCAAAATGCACAACAGCGGGCGCCTCCGCCCCCAGCGCGGCACCAATAAATTCACGCGGGTCTGGCAAATCCGCCGCCACGGCCGCCGGCGTGGCCAAGGCCCATTGCAACCGTGCACCCATGCCCTGGGGCGACAGCCAATGCGCATCCTCTTCGGCAAACCCATCTGGCCCAAAGGGTCTGCGCCACGGCTGCCCCATATGGCGCAGTGGCGACAAAATCAGCCGATCAAAGGTTTTGGCGTCCATGCGGAGAAATCGCGCCTCCGGCACCGCCAATGCCCGCAACGCGGAGGAAACAAATTGCTCTGGCTGTTTAAAGTTGCCGCCACCTTCGGCGCGCGCGTGCCACGCCGCCTCATGGCGCAGCATCGCCTCCACCACAGCGCCCAGATCTCCATCGGTCTCGCGATAACGGATCTCAAGCTCCATCACCAAACCTGCATCCGGCTGATCCCCCAGAAAGTGCCGCGCGATTTTCTGTGCAAGATGACGTGCGGTCTCTGGATGGCGTGCCAGATCCCGCAAAGCGGCATGTATGTCGCTGATCCGCGCACGCCGGGTGCCATATGTGTGCCCCATCACCGTTTCCGCGCCCGGTTCAATCCGCTTGCTGTCATAGCGCGTGTCTTGCCCCGTCCCTGCGGTCAGCCCAGTCAAAAGTTCGGCAAACTCGCGCACGTCTTTTTGCGTGTAGCTGCCATGCACGCCCAATGTATGCAGCTCAAGAACCTCGCGCGCGAGATTTTCATTCAGCCCTGCCCCGTTTTGACGTTTCTTGGCAAACCGGCTGTTGGGCCCGACCGACCGATTCTGGTCCAGATATTGCAGCATTTGCGGATGGGTTACGGCAGCAATCAGCATATCCTCAAACCGCGCAGCCACATGGGACCGTATCGCCGTTTCAACGTAAGAGGCGGCCGCATAACGATAAAACGTGCTTTGCCCCGGTGCCGTGAAATGATCCGCCCAAAACGCCACAAGCCGCTCGCGCAGCCCGTCCTCGCTCCAGATCCGGCGCAACAACGCCTGCCGCACCCAGCCCGCGCTTTCCACACGCGCGGCTTTCAGTGCCTTACGATAGGTTGCGCGCAAATCATGCCTGTCTTTGCTGCCTCTTTCTGCGCGTTTATAGGCGCGCTGCGCAAGATACAGCGCGCGTACCTTGGGGTTCATGGCCCCTGACGTTGGAATGCCAAAGCGTTGCGTGATTGCATCTGGCCCGCGCAGCTGTGCCACCATCTCATCGGCGCTTGCCGGTCCCGGCACCACGGGGGACAGCCCATAGCCAAACCGCATTTGCGCAATGTCAGGGTCAAAACCCATTCTGCATCTCCATTTCCCGCGCCAACATATCAGAGCGCGCAAAACCGCGACAAAGAAAAAGGCCGCCCTCACCTATGTGAAAGCGGCCTTTCTTTGTCTCAGGTCAACGCCCGGATCACTCCTGCGGGATCACCCGCAGACCCAGCTCCATCAGCTGATCGCTGGACGGATCGTTGGGCGCGTTCATCATCAGATCTTCGGCGCGCTGGTTCATTGGGAACATCATCACTTCACGGATGTTCTGCTGATCTGCCAGCAGCATCACGATGCGGTCCACACCAGCCGCACAGCCACCGTGGGGTGGTGCGCCGTATTGGAAGGCTTTGTAAAGCGCGCCAAAACGCTCTTTCACTTCCTCTTCGCCGTAGCCCGCAATCTCAAATGCTTTCAGCATGATTTCCGGCTGGTGGTTCCGGATCGCGCCAGAGACCAACTCATAACCGTTACACGCCAAATCGTACTGATAGCCTTTGACCGCCAGCGGATCACCGTTCAGCGCCTCCAGACCGCCCTGCGGCATGGAGAATGGGTTGTGTTCAAAGTCGATCTTGCCGGTCTCTTCGTCTGCTTCATAGATCGGGAAGTCCACGATCCAAGCAAAGGCAAAGCGGTTCTCGTCGATCAGACCCAGCTCTTGGCCGATCACGTCACGCGCACGCCCTGCGATCTTTTCAAAGGCTTTTGGTTTGCCGCCCAGGAAGAAGGCCGCGTCACCCACGCCCAGCCCCAGTTGCTGGCGAATGGCTTCGGTGCGCTCAGGGCCGATGTTCTTGGCCAGCGGGCCAGCGGCTTCCATGCCACCTTCCACTTCGCCGGATTTCAGCTTGGCTTGCGCCTCTTTCACCGAAATGCCCAGCTCTTGCGCCACGCTGTCTGCGGTCTTGTCACGCCAGAAGATGTAGCCCATGCCCGGCAGGCCTTCGCCTTGGGCAAATTTGTTCATGCGGTCACAGAATTTGCGGCCACCGCCGGTCGGCGCCGGAATGGCGCGCACTTCGGTGCCTTCCTGCTCCAGCAGTTTGGCAAAGATCGCAAAGCCGGAGCCCGCGAAGTGCTCGCTCACCACCTGCATCTCAATCGGGTTACGCAGGTCAGGCTTGTCAGAGCCATATTTCAGCGCAGCCTCTGCATAGGGGATCTGCGGCCAGCTCTCTGGCGCGTCCACCTTGCGGCCACCGCCGAACTCTTCAAACACACCCGCCAGCACGGGCGCGATGGTGTCAAAGACGTCCTGCTGCTCCACAAAGGACATCTCCATGTCGAGCTGGTAGAAGTCGGTCGGGGAACGATCAGCGCGCGGGTCTTCGTCACGGAAACACGGCGCGATCTGGAAATACTTGTCAAAACCCGCAACCATCATCAGCTGTTTGAACTGTTGAGGCGCCTGTGGCAGCGCGTAGAATTTGCCGGGATGAATGCGCGACGGCACGAGGAAGTCGCGCGCACCTTCTGGGCTCGATGCCGTGATGATCGGCGTCTGATACTCGCGGAAGCCCTTGTCCCACATGCGCTTGCGCATGGAAGACACAACATCAGAGCGCAGCACCATATTCTCCTGCATCTGCTGACGACGCAGATCGAGGAAGCGGTACTTCAGGCGGGTTTCTTCAGGATACTCCTGATCACCAAACACCATCAATGGCAGCTCATCTGCTGCGCCGAGGATCTCCAGATCACGCACGAACACTTCAATTTCGCCGGTCGGGATCTTGTCGTTGATCAGATCCGCGTCACGCGCTTTGACGTTGCCATCAATGCGAATACACCACTCGCTGCGCACCTTCTCCATTTCGGAGAAAACCGGGCTGTCCGGATCACACAGCACCTGCGTGATGCCAAAGTGGTCGCGCAGGTCGACAAACAGAATGCCGCCGTGATCGCGGATGCGGTGCACCCAGCCAGACAGGCGGACGGTGTCGCCCACGTTGGATTTGTTCAGGTCGGCGCAGGTATGGCTGCGATAGGCGTGCATGTGCGGCCCCTCTTTCAGGGTGAAAAACATTGGTCGCGCCGATACACCTTTTTGGGCGGCCAAAGTCAAGGGAACAGCGCTGGTTTGGGTGCAAAAAGCGCCTCATCAGCGCAAGGGCGCCCCCTCCATCGCTGCCAAAATCTCTCCGCGCAGCGCATTTGTCAGATGCACACGCTCCGCATCGGCCAAATCAGCCACCGTCAGCACAGCCTCGCGCACCACACCCGCATTGATCAGGCCCTGCCGATAGATCCCCGGCAAACAGCCTGACGCCACAGGCGGTGTCAGCCGCGCCCCATCCGGCATGGTCAACACCACATTGGTGATCGTGCCCTCACACAACTCCCCGCGCTCATTCAGAAACAACCACTCCTGAACACCTTCAGGCAAGTTGGCACGCGCTTCATCATAGATCGCCCGCCGCGTTGTCTTATGCTGCAAAAACAAATCCTGTGACGACAACCTAATCTCTGAGATCCTGCACACCCAGGGCTTTTGGGCTGCGGCAGGCAATTCCGCAGTGGTAATCTCCACGTCGCCCGCCGCCCCAAGCGTCAAGCGACAGCGCAGCGGGGTTTCACCGTTCAGCGCCTCGATAGCGCGCATCACAACGCTTTCGGAAAACGCAAAGCCCAGCGCCTTGGCTGATTTCCCAAGCCGCGCCAGATGTAACGGCAGGCGTGCCACTGGCGCCCCCGGCACATAGCGAAATGTCTCGATCAGGCGGGTTCCGGCTGGAACCTCTTGGCAAAGCGGGCTTTCCACAGCGCTTCCTCATATTCATCGGGTGCCTTGCTGTCCCAGACAACACCGCCGCCCACATTCAACACCGCCTGCCCGGCCTCAACCAGCATTGTACGGATCGCCACACTGAACTCAGAGCGGCCATCCGGCGCCGCCCAGCCAATTGCGCCACAGTAGATCTCCCGCGGCCAGGGCTCCAGATCGCGCAGAATCTCCATCGAACGCAGCTTCGGCGCGCCGGTGATCGAGCCACACGGGAATAGCGCCTGCAAAATCTCTGGCAGCCCAGCCCCCTCCTGAAGCTCCGCCTGCACGGTCGAGGTCATCTGATGCACCGTGGCATAGCTCTCGACCTCAAACAGCTTCGGCACCTTCACGCTGCCCGGCTTGGCCACACGGCTGATGTCATTGCGCAGAAGATCCACGATCATAAGATTCTCGGCGCGGTTTTTTTCATCCTGCGCCAACCACGCCTTGCGACGCGCATCCTCCGCCGCATCCTCACTGCGCGGCTGGGTGCCCTTCATCGGGCGGGTTTCAATCCGCCCCGCTGCGTCCGTGCGGAAAAAAAGCTCAGGCGAGCGTGATAGAATGTCTGGCAACCCACTCTGCTTAACCAACGCCCCATGCCCCACCGGCTGACGCGCCGCCAGCGCCGCATAGAGCGCTTCCGCATCGCCAGAAATCGCCGCATCCAGCGGAAAGGTCAGATTGGCCTGATAGATATCGCCCGCCCCAATGTAGCCATGCACCCGATCAAAAGCGGCGCGATAGGTGGCCGCGCTCCAACGCGGTGCAAATGTCCCCATATCAAACTTGGCATCACCTTGCAGCGCGTTCGCAGCACGCGGCGCGCGGAACACACCAAACTGCATCAACGGCAGACGCCGCGCCTTGGGCAACATCCGACGCAAACGTGGCTCCAGCACATAGCCAAGTTCATAGCTCACATAGCCAGCAAGCCAAAAGCCCGCAGCTTGCGCCTCGCCCAAAACCTGAAAGGCCGCATCAACCTCACCGGGCTCGGTCACAGAGATCACATGCTCCGCTGTCTCAAACAGCGTTGCACGTCCATCGGGCCCGCGATCAAAACGAATCTGCACCTGTTTCCCCTGTCGGCAATATTCCTTGATACGTCATATATGGCGCATTCGCGCAAATGACATCGGGAATACGGCATATTATGACAAAAACCCGCTCCCTCTGCGATCCCCCTTGCGTGTTGTCGCTTGATGCGTATAACCCACGACAATTTGCGCATTCGGCGTCTCCCAGCGCGCCCACCAAGCCCGAGGTCTATCATGCCAAAAAGAACCGACATCTCCTCGATCATGATCATCGGGGCCGGCCCCATTGTGATTGGTCAGGCCTGCGAATTTGACTATTCAGGAGCGCAAGCCTGTAAAGCGCTGCGCGAAGAGGGCTATCGCGTCATTCTGGTGAACTCCAATCCTGCGACAATCATGACCGATCCGGGTCTGGCCGACGCCACCTATATCGAGCCGATCACGCCAGAGGTTGTGGCTAAGATCATCGAGAAAGAGCGCCCCGACGCGCTCCTGCCCACCATGGGCGGTCAGACCGGCCTCAACACCTCGCTCGCGCTTGAGGAAATGGGCGTGCTCGACAAATTTAACGTGGAGATGATCGGCGCAAAACGCGACGCCATCGAAATGGCCGAAGATCGCAAACTCTTCCGCGAAGCCATGGACCGTCTGGGCATTGAAAATCCCCGCGCCTCCATCGTGACCGCCCCAAAGAAAGACGACGGCTCCGCTGATCTGGACGAAGGCATCCGCCTTGCGCTCGAAGAGCTTGAAAGCATCGGCCTGCCCGCCATCATCCGCCCAGCCTTTACCCTCGGCGGCACCGGCGGCGGTGTAGCGTACAACCGCGAAGACTACATCCACTTCTGCCGCACCGGCATGGACGCCTCCCCGGTGAACCAGATCCTCGTGGATGAAAGCCTGCTCGGCTGGAAAGAATACGAGATGGAAGTGGTGCGCGACAAAGCGGACAACGCCATCATCGTCTGCGCCATCGAAAACGTCGATCCAATGGGCGTGCACACAGGCGACTCCATCACCGTGGCCCCTGCGCTTACGCTGACGGACAAAGAATACCAAATCATGCGCAACCACTCGATCAACGTGCTGCGCGAGATCGGCGTCGAAACCGGCGGCTCCAACGTGCAATGGGCGGTGAACCCAGCCGATGGCCGCATGGTTGTGATCGAAATGAACCCACGTGTGTCCCGCTCTTCGGCCCTGGCCTCCAAGGCCACCGGTTTCCCGATTGCCAAAATCGCGGCGAAACTGGCAGTGGGCTACACACTGGATGAACTCGACAACGACATCACCAAAGTCACCCCGGCCTCCTTTGAGCCAACCATCGACTATGTTGTCACCAAGATCCCGAAATTCGCGTTCGAGAAATTCCCGGGCTCCGAGCCGCAGCTGACCACCGCGATGAAATCCGTGGGCGAGACCATGTCCATTGGCCGCACCATCCACGAATCCATGCAGAAGGCACTGGCCTCGATGGAAAGCGGCCTGACCGGTTTTGATGAGGTCGAGATCGAAGGCGCGGATGACACCGCCGAGGGCAAAGCCGCGGTGATCAAAGCGATCAGCGTCGCCACCCCGGATCGCCTGCGCACCATCGCGCAAGCCATGCGCCACGGCCTGACCAACGATGAAATCCACGGCGTCACCATGTTTGACCCATGGTTCCTCGATCGCATCCGCGAAATCGTGGACGCCGAAGAGGACGTGCGCAAAAACGGCCTGCCGGTCACTGAAAAAGAGCTGCGCGCGCTCAAAATGCTTGGCTTCACCGACGCACGTCTCGCCAAGCTCTCCGGCCGCGATGAAGACAACGTGCGCCGCGCCCGTCAGAACCTCGGCGTGACCGCCGTGTTCAAACGCATCGACACCTGCGCCGCCGAATTTGAGGCGCAGACCCCTTACATGTACTCCACCTACGAAACCCCAATGATGGGCGAAGTGGAATGTGAGGCGCGCCCCTCTGAGCGCAAGAAAGTCGTGATCCTTGGTGGTGGCCCGAACCGCATCGGTCAGGGCATCGAGTTTGACTACTGCTGCTGTCACGCCTGCTACGCGCTGACCGAGCAGGGTTATGAAACCATCATGATCAACTGCAACCCAGAGACCGTGTCCACCGACTATGACACCTCTGACCGTCTGTATTTTGAGCCGCTCACCTTTGAGCACGTGATGGAAATCCTGCGCGTTGAGCAGGAAAACGGTACTCTGCACGGCGTGATCGTACAGTTCGGCGGCCAAACCCCGCTGAAACTGGCCAATGCGCTCGAAGAAGAAGGCATCCCGATCCTTGGCACCACGCCGGACGCCATCGACCTTGCCGAAGACCGTGAGCGGTTCCAGGCGCTGGTCAATGAGCTGAAGCTCAAGCAGCCCAAGAACGGCATCGCCTCCACCGACGCCGAAGCGCTTGCCATTGCAGATGAAATCGGCTTCCCGCTGGTGATCCGCCCTTCCTACGTTCTGGGTGGCCGCGCCATGGAAATCGTGCGCGACATGGGCCAGCTCGAGCGCTACATCGCAGAGGCGGTTGTGGTATCCGGCGACAGCCCCGTCCTGCTCGACAGCTACCTCTCCGGCGCAACCGAGCTGGATGTGGACGCGCTATGTGATGGCACCGACGTGCATATCTCCGGCATCATGCAGCATATTGAGGAGGCCGGCGTGCACTCTGGCGACTCCGCCTGCTCCCTGCCGCCCTACTCGCTCTCCAAAGAGACCATCGCGGAAATCGAGCGTCAGACCCGCGCCCTTGCGCTGGCTCTCAATGTGGTCGGCCTGATGAACGTACAGTTCGCGGTGAAAGACGGCGACATTTACCTCATCGAGGTGAACCCACGCGCCTCCCGTACCGTGCCGTTTGTTGCGAAATCCACCGACAGCGCGATTGCCTCCATCGCCGCGCGCATCATGGCAGGCGAGAAACTCGCGGACTTCCCCAAACGTGCCCCTTACGTGGAACTCGACGCCACCAAGGATCAGCCAATTGCGGATCAAATGACGCTGGCGGACCCGAACATGCCTTGGTTCTCCGTGAAAGAGGCCGTGCTGCCATTTGCTCGCTTCCCGGGCGTCGACACCATCCTCGGCCCGGAAATGCGCTCCACCGGCGAAGTCATGGGCTGGGACCGCAGCTTTGCGCGCGCCTTCCTGAAAGCACAGCTCGGCGCAGGCATGGAGCTGCCCACCTCCGGCAAAGCCTTCATCTCGGTCAAAGACGACGACAAGACCGACGCCATGGTCGAGGCTGCCAACATCCTGATCGAGCTGGGCTTCTCTGTGGTCGCCACCGCAGGCACCGCCACATGGCTGAGCGAACAGGGCGTGGACTGCACCAAGGTCAACAAAGTCTATGAGGGCCGTCCAAACATCGTGGACCACCTCAAAGACGGCGACATCTCTCTGGTGATGAACACCACCGAAGGCGCACAGGCCGTCAACGACAGCCGCGAGATCCGCTCCGTGGCGCTGTTTGACAAGATCCCCTACTTCACCACCGCCGCCGCCTCCAACGCGGCAGCACGGGCCATGAAAGCCCGCGAAGAAGGCGATCTGGAAGTGCGTTCGCTGCAAGGGTAAGCGGCGCCTTCACTTCAACATTTTTCCAAAGGGCAGCCCACCGGCTGCCCTTTTTTCTGTGCCTTGACACCCTCAGACCCGCCGCCTAAAAACCGCGCTTTTCCTTGCGGCACGGAGAGCAGATCATGAGCACCAAACCCCACACTTTGGGCATCGATTTTGGCACCTCAAACTCCGCCGCCGGGCTGATGGTGGATGGCGCGCCGCACCTCATCACCTTTGAGGCCGGTCAGACCACCCTGCCCACCACCTTCTTCTTTGATTACGACAGCCGCGCCACGCTTCTCGGTCAGCCCGCCAACGACGCGCTGCTGCAAGGCGAAGAAGGCCGCTTCATGCGCGCCCTCAAACGGGTGCTCGGCACCACGCTCATGCATGAAAAACGCCAGATCCTGAATGACCGCGTGACGTTTGTCGACATCATCGCCCGCTTCCTGCGCCACATCAAACGCGAGGCCGAAGCCCAGACTGGCCTCACCTTCACCCACGCGATCTCTGGCCGTCCGGTGGTGTTTCACGGCAACGACGACCCGCGCGAACAACAGGCCGAAGACGACCTGCGCGCCTGCTACCTCGCCGCCGGGTTTTCCGAGGTCACCTTCCTGTCTGAACCCGAAGCCGCCGCCATCGCCTGCGGCGCCCATGAGCACACCGGCGAAACCGGTCTGATTGTCGACATCGGCGGTGGCACCTCTGATTTCTCCGTCTTCCGCACCACAGAGGCTGGCGTCGACATCCTCGCCAACCACGGCATCCGCATCGGCGGCACCGATTTTGACCGCGCGCTGAGCTTTCACCATGTCATGCCGCTGCTGGGCAAAGGCTCGCCCCTGCGCGACACCTTTGGCAAAGGCACCCTGCCCGCCCCCAACGCCGTCTTCCACGATCTCGCCACTTGGGAGAAAATCCCCTTCCTCTACAATGCCCGCACCCGCCGCACGGTCGAGGACATGCTGCGCCAAGCCGAAGAGCCGGAAAAGCTCACCCGCCTTGAAACCGTCCTGCGCGACGAGCTGGGCCATGAGCTGGCCTTTGATGTGGAGCGCGGCAAAATCGCCGCCAACAACGGCGACACAGACGCACAGATCAGCCTGTCAGAGATTGAGCGCGGGCTCAGTCAACCAGTGGACGCCGCGACCCTCACCACCATCCTCACCGATCACGCAGCCCAGCTGCACAAAGCCGCCGAAGACACGCTGGCGATGGCCAACTGCACCACAGCAGACATCGACCGCGTGATCTATGTGGGCGGCTCCAGCCTGCTGACGGTGGTGTCTGGCACCATGAAAACCGTTCTACCGAACGCAGAGCACACCTTCGCCGAGGTCTTCACCGCCGTCGCCGACGGGCTGGCCCGGGCCACGGAGCTGCGCGGCTAAACAGCGCCCCCAGCAACCTCTCAGAAGTGCACACCCGTTCACATAAGCGCTTGACCAAAGCGTCTTGAGATCCAATCTGCTGTCATGTGCAGCACGCCGCCACCACCACACCCACCTATCGCAACCCTGTCCGCGCTCTCTATTGGAGCGCGTCTCTGGATGCGCGATCCACGCCGCACACCCGTTCGTGTCACCGCTCTGCGTGAAGACATAGCCAGTTTCTGCGTCAAAGTTCTCTGCTATGAGGACACGGGCGCGCAGTGGACTTTCCCGCTTTGGCAAATCGACAATTTCCTCTGCGCCCCCGCAACACCCAAGCTCCACGACAACCACGTCGCGGCACTGCAAACCGCCAGCGCGCGCCTCAATAAGCCCCTGAGCATTCTGCTGGACCCATCCAAAAGACGTACCACTGAACGCCACCTTCAAGCGCTCACCAAAGAGGCGCGCAGTCAGCTCGTTCAGAAAAGCCAAATTCCAAAGATGCCGCTCTCTTTCAAAGAGTATTCTGCCTTCAAGACCCCCGCCGTCCTCACAGACTGGCTTTCCCAACACGATGCCATATCGCTTGAGGAGGATTTCGCCACCCGCTACGTCAGCAACCCACATGCTGGCGAAACCATCAAAGCTCACCGCCTCGCGCTCGCAGAGCTTGGCCTATGCCCCTATGAGGGTCGTGTCCTGCGTGACACCTCTGAGCTGGGCGGCGACAAGGCTTTGCCGCACCGGATGCGCCATATATTGGTCCGCCTTGCTTTCCTGCGCGCGGCTTTTGCTTTGCTAGGCCACTCCCATGTCACGCTCCACAGAGCGATCTACTCAGACAGCCCCCTCACCGCACCACGCAACGCAGGCTTTGTCTCCGCCACGTTCAGTCATTCTGTCGCCCAGCGCTTTCTGAACGACGGCGCAACCAAAGCGCACCGCGCCCTCCTGACACAGCAGGTCCCCGTCCACCGGCTGTTCATGACCCATCTGGAAACCTCGCAAATGCGCGCGCCTTATGATGAGGCAGAGGCACTGTTGCTCTGCGATCCAGCCGCGCATATTTTCTGACACGTCATGTGATTTGTAGCACCGAAAAACACATCAACATCCCAAAAGCATCCTCGAAATGGCGCCTATCCCGGTCAGACAACTGGACGCCTCCCCAACATTTCCTCTTGCCCAAAATATCCCGGGGGTATGGGGGCTGGCCCCCATCCATTCCAGCCCTGCGCAAAAATAAAAACCACGCAAACCCACCGTGCGCACCACGCATGCAACAAAAACAGCGCGACTCACCACCGTGCGCTGCCTCACATGCCCGAAAATTGCACCTCCGCAATACCGTCGCGATACAGACGCAATACAGACGTTGTGTTTTCAGACCTTTTCCTGCGTGTACTGACGCAACTCCTTGCGCGCCACCTGACGGCGATGCACCGCGTCCGGCCCGTCTGCTAGACGCAACGTACGCACATGTGTCCAGGCCTGCGCCAGCGGCGTGTCCTGCGAAATCCCGGTGCCGCCAAACATCTGCACCGCTTCGTCGATCACCTTCAGCGCCACATTTGGCGCCACCACTTTGATCTGGCTGATCCAGGGCGCGGCGGCCCGCGCATCGCCCTGATCCATCATCCAGGCGGTCTTCAGACACAGGAGCCGCGCCTGCTCGATCTCCATGCGGCATTCGGCGATGATGTCATAATTGGCCCCCAGATGCGCCAGCGGCTTGCCAAAGGCTTCCCGAGCCAGCGCCCGCTTGCACATGCGCTCCAGCGCCGCCTCAGCCTGCCCAATCGCGCGCATGCAATGGTGGATGCGCCCCGGCCCAAGCCGCCCCTGGGCAATCTCAAATCCGCGCCCTTCTCCGAGCAGCAGGTTCTCTGCAGGCACACGCACATTGGTGAACTTGATGTGCATATGGCCATGTGGTGCATCGTCCTGCCCATAAACCATCATGGGGCGCAGAATCTCGATGCCTTCTGTGCCTGCCGGCACCACAATCATGGATTGGCGTTTGTGAACCGGCAGCTCCTCTCCACCGGTTTTGACCATCACGATATAAACTTTGCAGCGCGGATCCCCAGCCCCAGAAGCCCAATATTTCTCGCCATTTAGCACATAGTCATCCCCATCTCTCACACAGGACATGGACACGTTGGTCGCGTCCGAGCTCGCCACATCCGGCTCTGTCATCAGGTAGGCAGACCGGATCTCACCATTGAGCAGCGGCTTCAGCCAGCGCGCCTTCATCGCCTCTGTGCCGTAGCGCTCAAACACTTCCATGTTGCCGGTATCCGGGGCTGAGCAATTGAACACCTCCGCGCCCAAGGGCGTCTTGCCCATCTCTTCGGCAAAGAAGGCATATTCCACGGTGGACAGGCCAAAACCTTTGTCTGAATCCGTCAGCCAGAAATTCCAGAGCCCTCGATCTTTGGCTTTGGCTTTCAGCCCCTCCAGAATCTCTGCCTGCCGCGCGGTGTAGGTCCAACGATCCTCTTTGGCGATCTCTGCGTGATAGGCATCTTCCAGAGGCATGATTTCGTCCTGAATCATCTCCTTCACCTGCGCCAGCAAGGCCTCATTTTCCGGCCGCATTCCCAAAAACATCGCCGTCCCTCCTCTTTTCCACGTTGCCCCACCATGTCGCCCCGGCCCGCCCTTTGTCCACGACGGGCTGTGCGAAATGACGCGAGGTCTTCAAAAACCCTGTGTTTAAAGGGGGTAAATATTTCGGAGAAAATTTTTTGTTCTGAGAGGCATTTTTTTCGCCAAAAAACGCATTTCAGGTCTTGCACCTCTCAGCCGCTCTGAGTAAATACCGCCTCACAGTTGGGGTGTAGCCAAGTGGTAAGGCACCGGTTTTTGGTACCGCGCACCGTAGGTTCGAATCCTACCACCCCAGCCATTTTTCATTCAGATCCAAATGCTTAGTTGACAGAGCTCGGAATGTGTCGTCACCGTTTCGTGGTTGCAACTCAGCAAGGCCCAAGTCGATAAATGCTCGATTGAGACTGCTATGGCCTCCCTAAAACACGATTGAAACTGGCTTTAGCGCTCCTTTTTCACCGCTACACCGCATGCTGGTTCGCAAACCAGCTTTGCGGCGCGCAATCAGAACTTTTTGCTGCTCGAGAGACGACTAACGGTTTCCAAAGTCATGAAATGTGGGGACGTTTTCGGATCTATACCCAGCGCAAAATGGCTGTTCACCAACCCAGAAATTCTCGCATCTACAATCGCCACTCTGGCCAAATTTTCGCGAATTGCAGCGCCAACCTCTTCAGAGCCAGCACCGTGATGCAGGGCCATAGCCCCGACAAGGACACTCAAAGCTTGCGCAGAAACCGCTTGGCTTGTCAGTTGTGTGCGCACCAGCCAGTCCACAGCAGCGCGTCCTTCATACTCCATCAAGGCAATCGCATATGCACCAAGCATCGGCCCATCGCTTCGCGCATTCGCGCGCACGCCCTCTTCTAGAAAAGCCCGCAACCCCACCTCCTCGCTGAGACCAAGTAGCAGAACACGCACGGGTTTTAGGTTGGTCTCTCCAACCACGTGGATGCGACTTAAGATGCGTTTGGTGTCAACCTGCAAAGCCAACTCACGAAATGTGCTGTAGTCCAACAGATCCAATTCGCCCAAAGCCAAGTTGTGAAGCTCGGAGTTCTCCTCGTCCAGAAGCGCCGCAAAAAATGCGGCACGTCCGGCTGTGTCACCCTCCTTCCAGTCAACGAGATGTGCAAGAATCTGGCGAAGAACCCGGTGCATGTCATGATCCACATTGACCAAGCGCACCCACGCGCCGGTTTGGGAATCTTTGGCGAACAAAACACGTGCCTCAGGTGATTTCTTAAAAAATGCACGTGTTTTGCTGTCAACCATATGTGGAATCACCGCTTCTTCAGCGGCACCACTCAAGACCCTCACATCGGTAAAGCGAAATGGCGTTTCAGCATGCGATCTGGCAAGCACAATCGAGGAGCTCGACATCAACCGCTCAACCATCGTTGGGATCGGAGTGTATCCATGAAACGCGCAAGACAGAACTGGCGCCGCAGCCATTGCGGCAATGAAAGTGATGACAACAAGGTGCCGAACCATGGTGACAACCTACCTGGATATCTGACCTGAAAGTGCGCCTTCTGCGTTTCATAGGACGGCAAGAAGGACGCTCTGTCGAGAGTTTTGTGCATGATCTCAAAGTGTTATCATATAACAATTTCGCAAAAATTCACTGACATTTCCTTGTCTCATGTTAGCGTAACGAAGCGCAGAGGTATTTGAGCGCGCTATTTTCAGGCACTATTTTAGGGAGACGACTATGAAACAGCTGATTACATTACTGCTTTCCACCTCTTTCCTAGCATCGCCTGCGTTGGCAGATGGTGGCTCTGCGGATCCAAAGAAATTCGACACACTATATCCGGGAAAAACCTTTTCTCCCTATGCTAAGCGCTCCTTCCCCAGCAACGTGTATTGGGGCGACACGCACCTGCATACAGGCATGTCCCTTGATGCAGGCTTGTTTGGAAACACGCTGGGCCCAGAAGATGCTTGGAAGCTCGCCAAGGGCGAAGAAATCACATCCTCCACTGGATTGCCTGTCAAGCTTGGGCGCCCACTCGACTGGATGGTGCTCACAGATCACACTGATCTGATGGGGTTTGCGATTGATCTGCAAGCAGGTGCGCCGAACGTTCTGGCTAACGAAAAAGGCGCAGAATGGTATGCGGGATTCGTCGCAGGCGGCGCCGCAGCAGGTGAAGCCGCTGTTGATTTGATCACAAACTTCACGCAAGGCACCCTCCCCGAGGAATTTTTAGAGTCCTACAGTACCGGGGCCCAAGCCTACGATGGCGTCTGGGAACGCATTATTGATGCAGCAGAAGACGCAAACGAGCCAGGGCATTTTTCGGCATTCATTGGCTTTGAGTGGACCTCCGTGCCTAAAGGGTTCAACTTACATAGGAATGTGATGCTGCGCGACGGTGCCACAAACGCTTTGCAGGTATCGCCACCAGTCACGGCTCCGCCGTATGGAGACACCGATCCGTTTCATCTTTGGAAATGGCTGGAAAACTATGAAGAGCGCACAGGCGGCACCGCGATGGCTTTCGCGCACAATGGAAACTTATCCAACGGCTGGATGTTCCCGATCGAAGACACCTATCACGGCGGCAAGGTCGACGAGGAATATGTTCGGTTGCGGGCGCGCTGGGAGCCGCACTATGAGATTACGCAAATCAAGGGCGACGGGGAGGCACATCCCTACCTTTCACCCGACGACGAGTTCGCGGATTATGAAAACTGGGATGTGGGCAATCTCGACATAACGGAATTGAAGACGGAAGATATGCTCGCTGGGGAGTATGGTCGAGAGGCGCTCAAACGTGGACTGCTCCTGGAAGAGAAGTTTGGGATAAATCCTTATAAATTCGGCCTTGGAGGGGCCACCGACAGTCACACCGCTCTCGCGACTGCGGAGGAGGAAAACTTCTTTGGCAAATCGACGAGTGTTGAACCAAGCGACAGCCGCATGACGCACCCATTCGTAAAATCTGAACTTGGCGTCATTGAAGGCTATCAGCTGCTTGCGGCGGGCTATACGGGGGTTTGGGCCAAAGAAAATACGCGCCGCGCAATTTTTGATGCCATGGCGCGGAAAGAAACCTATGCCACGACCGGGCCTCGTATGACCGTGCGTTTTTTTGGCGGGTGGCAGTTCTCCGAAGATGATCTGCGTACGCGCACGCCAGCCTTTGTCGGCTATGAAAAAGGGGTCCCCATGGGGGGTGATATGGGCCAACAGACATCAGAAGCACCGAACTTCATGATCCTGGCCGTACGGGATCCGATCGGCGCCAACTTAGATCGCGTACAAGTTGTAAAGGGATGGCTCGCGACCGATGGATCGCTGAATGAAAAAGTCTATGACGTTGCTTGGTCCGGCGACAGAGAGCAAGACGCAAACGGCAAACTGCCCGCCGTAGGCAACACGGTTGATCTGGAGGCCGCCAGTTGGGCCAACACCATCGGCGCTTCAGAATTGGCCACAATTTGGACGGATCCAGATTTCGATCCGGCTGAGCGCGCGTTTTACTACGTTCGCGTGCTGGAAATCCCCACTCCGCGCTGGGTCGTCTACGATAAGGTTCGGTTCGGCGTGAACATTCCAGAAGGCTCCGAACTGATCGGCCAAGAACGCGCGTATACCTCCCCTATCTGGTACACGCCGCAAGAAAATTGATACGCACGTTGTGCAGGCGGCAACACGTGATTGCCGCCTTTCACACGCAGCTCGTCTTGGCACTCTCAGATTACTTACACAGTTGGTGGCCTTTAGTCACCTGATGCGGCGCTTAAGTCCCAGTGGAGCTTAAGGACGCGCCAGTAACTTCTCATTCTTTTATGAAATCTTCTAAAGGTTTGGCGCCGTCGTTCGTTGTCTAGATAGAAGACATGAACGCAACCGCATACGAGCAACAATTTGGTGGGTGAGAGATCTAGCGCAGTCGATATAGCAGCGACTGATGCAATGGCTTGAAAGGCACGGATGGCAGCTACGGTCGCGCGCTCCCACGAAATCTTGGAATTGCTGTTCGGCGGTGGTGCTCCAATCAATCGAGGGACCTTTTCGATGCTCACTAGAACTCTGACCACCCTACTAACAGCGATTTTTGCGCCAATCACCGTCGCGGCTCAGGAGGCCACAACACCAGTGCACGCGCCGCAACACATTGCGACAGATACCGTTACGCTGGACTTTGCGGCCATGCCTGAGAATTTGAAGCTGGTCTACGCCGACGAAAATGGAGGCTGGATTGAAGTCTTTAAAGGCAAGTCAGGCGATCGCTACCTTATGGAGCGACAGTTTCCCGATGGTACATTAGACTATCTTGGCTACTACAATATCGATGGTCATTTGATCGCCCGCCATTATAGCTCTGGCAACATACGTACTTTTTCGCCGCACCATTGTGAACGCGTTGTTGGGGAGTGTCGTTTTAACTTTTGGAACACAGAAGGATCTGAAGGCACGTTGCACGTGCTCACGGAGCGTGATGACGACACATATATCACGGCTTTCTGGGAACTGGATTTCGCCAAGACATACCTGAGTTTTGTACCAGGCGAATATAATATCGCTCAATCCGGGATAAGCCCCCGCGGCATCGCCTTTGAACTTGTTGAAATGAGTGTTCAACACTAGCCGCATTTGCGACCGTTGTAAGCGTCCCTAGGAAAAACGAGGACAGAATGCCTGTCCTCGTTGGTTTTCACTGAATTCCAAATTACTCAAAGCGGCGCGACAGCGGTGCAAACTGTGACAAAGGTGTGCCTGATCGCTTCCCGCGACCATTTTCAAACACCACGAACCCTCGGCTGGAATAATATCCAAGAAATGCCATCTCCGCTCGTAGCTCGTTGAGATCGTCGGCTGAGAGGAAAAACCAAATGCGGCCCTCGTGATCGTATTCAATCCACGCACGCGCGGCGCCATCTCGCGCAAACTCAGGCACTTGGTCAAAGTGCTCTGATGCCAGCTGCGTGACTTCGTCTGTGGTGCCGATTACCATACGGCCCAACGTTTCACGATCCTCAGCACTCCAGATCAAATTGTGATCAGGTAGCATGCCGGACAAAATCTCACGTGCTTGCGCAACCTCAGCTTCTGTCGATACCGCTGCACTGGTGATGAAATCATCGGTGTTAAACGCGATCCCCAAAGTTGGTGCCAGCTCTTTGTCGACCGGACGACGCAGCATGTCAAAATCAGGATCCACACGCAGGCCGAGCACCGGTGAGGCCGCCGGTATCGCGAAATCCTGCTCAACCTCGTCCATATGCAAAGTCACATGCTGGACACCGGTTTCGGTTTCCACTTCAACAGGCACGTCAAGCAGGTATGAAGGCGTTGATTGGCGCAATACCAGTTTCGCGCCCTTAGCGGTTTTTTCTGCTTGAGCGATTGCAAGTGTCGGCAATCCTGCTTGATCCACCCACTGGGTGAAAAACGCACTCAAATCCGATTTGCTTTCCTGTTCAAACGCGTCTTGCAGCGCGTTCCAATCGGCGCGCACACCTTTGTTCTCAATGTAAAATGCGCGCAGCGCGGCAAAGAACACTTCGTCTCCCAGGCTCTCTCGCAAAAGGTGAAAAACCATTGCCGCCTTGCCGTAGCCTTCACTCTGATTTTGCTCATGACTTGCAGCGACAAACGCGCGCAGGGAAGACATCTCAGCATCGGAAAGCGCATCGAGATTGCGGATCCAGCCACGTCGCATCGCTGCCTCCTGTACGGGATCCTGCTTTGCCCCCACCCCGTAGTCAGCCAAATAAGTCGTCAGCCCCTCTGACCAATTGCCCGTTTCATAGTCCACGCGCACGGCATTGCCCCACCAGCTATGAAGGACCTCATGCGCGAGAGATCTGCCATACATGTAATCATGTGACAGCAACTCCTGGCCAACAAACGTCAGGCCCGCAAACCCCAACCCGACCGGAATGGGCGCAGAAACAACCGAATAGCTATCGTAGGGAAATGGCCCAATCTGTTTCTCAAAGTGGGAAATGTAGGTTTCGGTTGCGGCAAGATAACGGTTGGACTTATCAGCATCTTCTGTGTGGAAGTATGTGCGCACAGTTAGGTCTCCGACAGTGCGTTCAGCGACGTCATACCGACCGATGATCACCATAAGCTGATCGCTTGTGCCATCGAATGTAAAGCGCACATGCCGCTTTTCCCCTTCGATATCATCCGCGATGATTTTGCCGGTGACAGCGACTTGATCCGCGGCGTCCACCACAACTGTCACGTCATGGCTTCGCGTTGCATTCACACCTTTGGGAAGCCAGTTATCGCCCAAGATGTAGCTGGCCTTCTGGCTCCAAGCAGCTGTTCTAAGGGTGTCGCTCAACGGAGGCACATTGCCTGCAAAGGATCCGTCGTCCAGCTGCTCTGACAACCAATCCGCAGAAATGTCGCCCTGTTGGCAGCCATCGCATTGGATACGCAACGCGCCAGTTGCGCTGTCAAAGTGCATCGTCGCGGAAAGCGCCGTTTCTGCCGATGCAGCTCCGAAGGGGAGCGTCATAAGCAATATTTGCAAAACGCCTACTCGGAGCGCAGTCAAAAATGTGAAAGACATTTTTTATCTCTCTTTCGTTTATAAATACTCAAAGAGCGGGGCCAAGGCCCCGCTCCAAGTGAATGTGCTTCAAGGAAGCGCTTCATCTGCGCCAGTCCTTTGCTGGATCAGAAAGTGTAGTTGCCACCGATCCAGACTGTGCGCCCTTTCACATAGGGGTTGGAGTCCGTTGCCGTGCCGTTCTGTTTCTCATCCAGCAAATTGTTGACCCGCACATCGAGGCGAAACTCATTGCCCGCGCTGTTGGTGAAGAGACGGATCGAGCTGTTCAGGTGCAACTGCAGCTGACTTCCGAAGGCATGATCTTCGTATACATCATACCGTTCGCCATCCGCAGGGTTGGTATACCGGTCCCCTGTCTCGACGGCCCCAATATAGCTGTCTGTCATATCAGCAATAAGACCGAGGCGTACGAGATCGTTGCTCCAGCTTGAACGAAGTTCAACAGAGCCACGCAATGGGATATCCAGGTTGCCGCGCACAGTGTCAAATTCATTTCCGACATAGCCATTGCCTTTGTACCAAATACGATCAGGTACCGCGGTTTCATTTGCAAAGTAGGAGTTGTGCGATGTCTTGCGATCCGCCCAGGTCAGAGAGGTATACAGCCCGACGGCATCAAGGAAGCGGATGCTGGGGGTATTCCATGTCTTTTGATACTCAAGCGAAATCGACTCATAGTCACTCGAACCGTCATTGGTCAGAAGGTTCTGCGCGCCACTCAGCATGGTTGTCTCAGATTGCGCGAAGAGATCTTTGCCTTTCCGCTTCAGACCACGCAACCGCCAGATCCCATTCGTCCAGGCATCGCTATAGGACATCGAGACACTTAATTCGTCATTATAAGGCGTCTTAAGGTTGCTTGAGGTGTACGATTTAAGCCCTTGACCGAAGCTCGGGCCCCAATCCGCAAGCGGATTGCCAAAGCGTAAACTGCTCATAGGACCCGGCGTCGCATCGTGCACGGCATATGACAGATGGTTGTCATCGTAGTACCGGTTCGCACCGAACGAGAGGGAGAAGTTGTCCGCTGCGTTCCAAGTTGCAGACAAACGCGGCGCAATATCGAAGTTGTCAAAAACATCATTATAGTCACCGCGCAGACCGGCGCGCAGGGTCCAATCTCCAAAGGTCTGGTCTGCTTCGACGTAAAGGCCGACCTGTTGTGCGGTTACACTCACATCGTAAGCGTCTTGCGCGGTTCGGAATTGCAAGAACTGATCAGCATTACAAGTCGGATCACCGGGCAAGCATGTGCCTTGAGCGTTGGCTGCTCCCAGAAAATACTGCTCAAATCCGCTGCCGACATTGTGCACGTCAAAGTACTGATATTCGATACCGGAGCGGAAGTTACCGTTGCCGACCTCTGCATTTAAGTCAGCGGCAAGCGAAATACGGTTGTCAGTGATCTGCTTAGAACCCTGACCGCCCGTGAAACAGTTCTGCACACCAGCTGTGGGGTCGGGTGAACACCAATCCAAACTACCAGACAAATCTGCATCACTGTGGTTTATCCCTGACCACAACAACAACTGGTTTGAGCCGGACTCGTTTTCAACTTCGTTACGCTGCGCAGACACTCGGAAGTCCAAAGTCGCATTCCGCAAGAAGCCAACATCATGCAGTTGTTTCTGGTATTCAACGTCCGCCATCAAAGACTGCGTTTTGATGTCGAGGTGGCGATCATAGCTTTCTGGTATGTCCCAAGTCTGGCCATAATCCGTATAGTTTACACGCGCATTGAGCGCATCGCCGTTATCCAATTCATGTGTCACAGCAAACCGATAGAAATCACTGTGTGATTTTGAATCGACCCAATCTGATCCGTATTGAATTTCACGTTGCTTTTGAGTGCTCGCGCGTTGCGTCGAGTAGCCGAACAACACCGCAGTGCGATCAGAAACAGGTGTGGAATAATCCAGCGCGAACGTGGACTTTGTCCATTCTGGCTTGGCCCGGTTCTCTGGATTCTCACCGTCCTCTGTTGCCAAAGAGTACTTGGCCATATTGTCGTCTTGGTAGGAGAAATTGACAGATCCCCTCGGCCCTTCAAGATCCGGCTTACGCAGCTTGTAGTTCACGACGCCGCCAACGAAACCGCCGTATTTTGCCGAAACATTTGAGTCAAAAACTTCCGCCTGCTCCACAAAGCTGGTCGGAACAAACTGGGTCTGAGAATGGAGACCATATAGCTCAAACAGAACTGGAGTTTCACCATCTTTAGGAGCGTACTCGCCTGTGGGGCTGGACAGAGAGTTCACACCAACACCGTCAATCATGATGTTGTTTTCATTCACCGCAGCGCCAGAAATTGACAGATTCAGCGGCTTCAGATTCAACACATCATCGGTGTGTTCACCGATATCGTTGGGCACCCCATTGGTGTATCCCCCACGGTTTTGTCCAACATCCGTACGTGTCTGCACATTTGGCAACGTACCGATGGCGGTATTCGCGTCCTCGCCAGTTGAGCGGTATTCGATCGCGCGCGCGTCCAGTACCACCTGCCCGGTATTGTTTGGGTCGTCGGGATTGATCGGTTGGCCAGTTTCAGGATCGTATGAAACGATGATCGTTCCAAGATCCACATACTCTTCGCCATCATCCAAAGTGATCACATTCTGTGACACCTCTTCTCGCGAAACGATCACGCCGTTTTTGCCGACACTGCGCACAGACATACCTGTGCCCTCAAGCAGCGCCTGCAGCGCTTCTGTGGGTGTCATAAGCCCGGTGACGCCTTGGGTCTGAGTGTCTGCGATCACGCGCGCGCTTGCTGCGATGCGTAGGCCAGTCTCTCGCCCAAGTTCGGTAATTGCAGTGGCAAGCGGCTGGGCATTGATATCAATGGTTTGGGCCTGCTCTGCCTTGAGAGCTGCAGAAAACAAAGCAGACAAGCTCAACGCCAGGGCAGTGGTATTGCGTAGTGATGTTTTTTTCATAGGTCTCCCGCGCCGAAGCGCGCTTTTTCGAGTGGCTTTCACTGAGAGAACGAACCAGAAGACCAAACCTTTAGAAAAAAGATCAGGAATTTTATCTTTTAGCGATGACGGACACGACGTAGGGCATGGAAATGACTTTCGCCCCCATTAATTCGACCACCAGATCGAGAGATTGCTGCGGATCAGACAGATCAAAAGACCCAACAATTTTTGTGTCTGAAAGCGTCGCGTCAGTCACGATTAGCTGCCCAGGCATGCGCCGATCCAAGACATCGACAATTTGCGCAAACGTCATATCATCAGAGATCAAAACGTCATTGCGCCAACTTGCGGTTTGTGACGCATCAAACTTGGTGAGGCGGGCTCCAACATCATCTGACCAGACCAACCGATCACCGCGCCGCAACTGCCACGACGCGTTTTCAATAACGACATTCACAGCCCCTTCAGCCACCGAAACCATACCGCTGTTTTCATCGCCCGTGACTTCAAACGCCGTTCCTGTCACCTGCACACGCACATCGCCTGCGGTCACAACGAAAGGACGACTTTCCGTTTCAACATCAAAAAACGCTGCCCCTTGTAAAAGGTGAACATGCCGTTCATCTGCATCGCTTTTGTCAACGAAAGCAGATCGTGCATCAAGTGCAAGGTAATCCCCGCTGTCCAGATGCAGCGCTTGCGTATCATATTGCGTGTAAACATCTGCAATCAGAATATGGCGATTTGCCTGAAAGGTAACATACCCCGCGACCAGAACAGCCCCGGCAAGCGCAAGCGAGGCCACGCCAGGTCGCTTGGCACGCTTTGCCGTACCCGTGACACTCCAGACTTGTAGCATTTTATGATAAGCGAGGCGCTCTTCTTCTCCACGCGCAAGAAATAACTCCCGCTCTCGCAACAGTTTAGGGTCTTCAGGATTGTCTCTCAGCCTCAGAAAAATGTCTGTGGCGTCACGTATCCGCTGGATCTCGTCTGAGTCTTGCATCACTTTTAAATGTCCTGAAACGGGCAGTTGTAGAAAATCGCCTAACCTGAACGCAAAGGCTTCAAATCAGTCTTCGAACACGACCACAAGTCGGACAATCGCATCAGATACAAGCTGACTGGCACGAGACTCCGAGACTCCCAGTCGTTTGCCAACTTCTTTCAGCGTCATGCCTTCGATGCGGCTATACCGGAAAGCCAAGCGCACCTTCGGCGGGAGTGTTTCAACCAATTTGATAACATTGTGAAGCTGTTGACGTGCCAACACCACGCGCTCAGCATCAAGCGCGGTCTCATCCAACAGGCGCTGGGTTTCAATCGCTTCGAACTCAATGCGGCGCTTGCGATGCCAGTCAATCGCAAGATTTTTCACAATACGCAGCAAAAGCGGGCGCGTATGCTCCGCCGGATATTGCTTGGCGTTCCAGCGTATCCAGCTCTCCTGCACCAACTCTTCGGCCACAGCATGGCTATCTACAATGCGGTACGCCGCAGCGATCAGCCTGTCCCGTTCATCAACAAAGGTATCCAAACCGGTCGCATATGTTGGATGGGTCATTGCCAGCCCTTAATAGATGGATGAGTTGGGCTTGCTCCATCCGGGCTTGCTGTATGCGCTTTACACGGGCGGTTTCATAAGAAGAAGAGGAGATGAGTTCTTTGACGGTCGCTGCCTAAAATTCATCCAGAACCGGGGCAGAATAGTCACAGTAAATTTATCGGAATAAACTTGGAACCTCGGCGAACAGGACATTGCCCTTTAGCGATTGAAACAAATGCCCCTCGCCTCATGCAACTGCGGCGACAACATGCCGAGGGTCAGTCAACACCGATAATGTGTTGCTCACCACGCTGACGCGCCAGCATCATTTGTTTTTGGCGCTCTCTAAATCGGGCTTTGTCTGCCTCCGAATAGTCATCAACACACTGATGACAACTCACTCCGGCTTCATAGCCCTGGCGCTCCTGATCCTCTGGCAGAATAGGACGACGGCACGCGTGACACAGAATGTGCGGGCCTTCCTTGAGACCATGGCCAACGGAGACCCGGCCATCAAACACGAAACATTCACCACCCCATGTGCTCTCTTCTTGGGGCACCTCTTCCAGATACTTCAAGATACCGCCTTTGAGATGGTAGACGTCTTCCACCCCTTGGCTCATCAGAAAGTTTGTGGACTTCTCGCACCGAATGCCACCTGTGCAGAACATGGCGACCCGCTTGTTGTGAAAGCGCTCTTTGTTTTCATCCCACCAAGCAGGGAAATCTCTAAACGACGCTGTTTCCGGGTCAATCGCGCCCTGAAACGTACCAATGGCAACCTCGTAGTCATTGCGTGTATCAATCGTCACAACGTCGGGAGATTTTATCAATTCGTTCCAGTCCGCAGGATCCACGTAGTTGCCAACATGTGCAGTCGGGTCGACATTGGGCTGGCCCAGCGTGACTATCTCTTTCTTGAGCTTGACCTTCATCCTCGGAAAAGGCTTTTCAGCTGCCGTGCTCAGTTTCCACTCAAGATCGGCACATCCGGGTAATGACTGAATATGCCTGATGGCTGCTTCAATCCCTTTCTTAGGCCCCGCAATGGTGCCGTTTATCCCCTCATGTGCCAGTAACAAAGTTCCGGTGACACCTTCGCTGAGACATAGCTCCAAGAGCGGTGCACGCAGGGCTGCGTGGTTGTCAAAGCGGGTAAAGTGATAGAGAGCGCAGACGGTAAACATGGCATCCCAATACGCCCATTTGCCCTTCGCATCAAGGCAGACTAAGTCAGTGGCTTGACCAGTTGCGGAACACAACCTGTGCCAGAAAGCTTGTCTGTCTCGCTATGCCACGAATTCAGCACCTATATAGAGCTAGAACCGAAGGCATTTACTTCCAGAGTGCTTCCACAGACGATATCGTTGCGCGGCAAGAAGTCGCCCTCTAGGGCGCTAGTATATTGATATAGCTGCATTAATGGTTGCGGGAGTAGGATTTGAACCTACGACCTTCAGGTTATGAGCCTGACGAGCTACCTGGCTGCTCCATCCCGCGGTGGTGTTGATCGCGTGCTTTTTTGTGCTTCGATCTGTTTTCCTTCAGGTTGATTTTTTGATCTGAAGGTTGGTTTTTTGTTATCGTTTTGAGAGATATTTGAGGTCGTTTGATAGGTTTGGCGATGACCTACTCTCCCACAGCTTAAGCAGCAGTACCATCGGCGCAACGGTGCTTAACGACCGGGTTCGGAATGGGACC
>NZ_JAGHQX010000020.1 GCF_017744095.1 Shimia sp. R10_1
ATAGAATAGCGACGCCTGCGCTTCCTGCCTCGGTCCCAACATCGCTCTATCCTCCCACTCATTGGAAGAATTGAATCAGCAGTTCATGCACCGATCAAGGATGAGTTTTTCAACAAAATACGCCCTTCGGGACTGAGACGGCCGATTTTTTGGGCCTTTTGCAAATGCGGAGAATGATCGGAAAGTCCCGCCTCCCGTGACTTCAATCTCTAAAATCGAATGCCCACTATGGAGCCGGGGCTTATGGCCCCGCCGCTCTTGTTTGTTGGGCCAGCGGGATTTGGACGAGCCAAACGCCCCTGGCCGTCAGGGGGAAGACGCTGCCTTCCCCCTCGGGCAATCCAATTAGACAAAACCGTGTCCTCGCGCTCTGCGCTGCGGGCCGCACCACTTTTGTCGAATAGCATTGCCTCGCCCCCAACCGCGTTCGCCACGTGGCAGATCAGCAGGAGCAGGCGGCTTCGCCGACTGAACCTGTAAATCAGCCCTGATTTTCCGAAAAGGGAAGTCAGATCAATCGAAACAGCCTGCGGGAGCAAAATGGAGATGTTGCGTCAGATTATCACGCAAGGGTCAAAGTCGTGTGAGGTTCAACATCGAGCAATGAAAATGGAAAGGTTCTGTCGCAAATGGCAGAACTATGTGTCGTCTCACAAATAGAAAATGTGGCGCTCTGGGGAGGATTCGAACCCCCGACCCCTTGATTCGTAGTCAAGTACTCTATCCAGCTGAGCTACCAGAGCGCGGTGAAGGGGATTTAGGCGCTACAGCGCAGAAGCGCAAGCGCAAAATGACCAAAATACACCTGAGATTTTTTAGAAGAGAACATCTTGTAAGAACTCGAAGCCAAACTTCACTTAGAAACTGGCACGTTACATTTTCAGAATGCCTGGCGCATTCTGTAGGCCAGTGCTTCAGAAATCAAAGTGGTGGTCCTTTCGGTTTCATCCCTAGATATATCGACGGTACAGTATGGATCTGTCTCAACGTTGAAGAGCATAGGCGCAACGTCTGATGCAAAGAAGACAAGTCGGTAGCCGTCTTTCTCATATGCAAGCACACGGCATGGTGACTTCGAGCTGAAATCTGAGCGCTCCCTCTGTCCAAGCTGCTCAATCTCAAGCTCAACCATCGCTGGCAGATCGTGCCGCACCCCCTTGGCGAGGAGATCCTGCCCTGTCATTTGTCTTGGGACCTCTGCACCAACGGCGATGAGAACAGTCGGCGCGACATCGATAGACTGGCTCATGTGCGTAACATGTTGGCGTGAACAAGAGGGATGGCTGATCATCAAGGGAACATGAGACGCGGTGCGGAATGGGTTTTGTTTTCCCCACAGGCCGAGATCTCCCAGCATCTCTCCATGATCTGAAGTCAGCACAATCATTGTGTCATCTACTTGCCCCGTGGCACCCAACCAGTCGAAGATTCTACCGATGTGATGATCAACCTCAGCTGCCAACCCAAGATACGTGGCGCGGCACAGCGCGCGCTGTTCTGAGGTGATGCCGTCGTGATCTCCTTCATAGCCCCAAAACATCCCAGATCCACTGGGGCGCGCACGATAGGCATCATAAAAAGGGTGCTCAACCCCCGTTTCAGCCGGGGACGGCAGGCCGAGCGGATCGACCATATTGTGATAAGGCGCAGGCGCGACAAAAGGAGGGTGAGGCCGAATGTAGGTCACTAACGCCGACCATGGATTGGCCTTACGCACATCCAGGTGTTTCAGAACCTGATCTGTCAAATAGGCAGTATCGCTGTCTTTTGCATCATAGATCGCAGGTCCACCAAAAATCCCGCCCTGCGGCCGATATAGGCGATCAAAATCAGGGGCAGCGGCATCCGGCACATCGTAGCCCTTGCTGCGCAAATGCGCGAGCCATCCCCATGCCTCTTCCCGCATTTCCGTGACCTCAGTCACACCATGGATCGGGCCGGTGTAGGAAAGATGCGCTGGATCAGAGGGGTGCATTCCGCGCGGATCAGGTTGGGTATCAGTATATCCAAACAAGAGAAGTTCGCGCCCAATGGAGCGCAATGCGGTTGCCAGATTGGGCGTGTCAGCGGCGAAAGGTTTGCCGTTCTGGTTTGAGCCATGCCGCATAACATGTTGGCCAGTGAGTAGACTCGCCCTTGCAGGCCCACAAGGCACCGCAACTGTGTGATGGTTCTCGAACACTATCGAGCGGTTTGCAAGCGCTCGCAAATTTGGCAGGGCCACATGGTTCCCCAGTAGCCCTGACACGAGATCCGCGCGGAACTGGTCGATTACGATTAGCAGTAAGTTGCGCGGAGCCCCGTTTGACATTTGCTTATCCTTTGCTCAGTTCACGCACGAGATCAGGGAGATCGGCGACAGAATCAATCACATGGTCTGCGCCTGCGTCTTTCAGGATTTTGGTGGCATTCGCTCGCAATGCTGCAATTTCTTCTTCTGAAAGCGCTGCGAGCTCCTCTGGTGTTTTGCCCACTGCGTTGCCAGACATTGCAACTCCTACGGTCACGCATCCAGCGGCGACACCTTCCTTAATACCGGGTTCAGTGTCATCAACCTTGATGATGGCTGCCGGAGGGTATGCAACCAGATCGACCATGCATTTATACATACCAAGTGGACCCGGGCGCCCCTCAGGTAGGTCGTCAGAACACACCAAGTTATCAGGCTCATATCCTTGTGCGGCAGCAACAGGCAGAACATTTTCCATAATGGAACGCGTATAGCCTGTGGTTGAACCAATCTTGAGCCCCATGGCGCGCAACTCATCAATTGCAGCCTTGCCGCCTGGAACCAGATCGGCATAGTCCGCCGCGACTTTTTCGTTCATCGGAACAAAAATTTCGTAGACTTTGTCCACATCTGCATCAGAGGGCGCGTTGCCGTATTTAGCTTCCCACTGAGAAGCGATTTCAGGCATGTCCATCATGGTGCGAATGTGGTCCCATTTCGGGGCGCCCATTGGACCACGTGCATGTTCGATCGTTGCTGTGATACCGAACTGCTCGAAAGCTTTCACAAAAACGCCCATAGGGGCGAATGATCCAAAATCAACCATTGTGCCAGCCCAATCGAACACGGCGGCTTTGAAATGTGTCATGTTAGATTTCCTTCTGTGTCTCAGGCAGGTTCAGCCTGTTTTTGTTCAAGTGTTTGTGCGGAAGGTGCAGCGCTATCAACGCCCATTTCTGCCAGCACCTCGGCAACGTTGCGGACGACGCTGTGCATCACAGCCCTGTCGACTTGGCCAATGTGACCCACGCGAAAACTCTCCGCTGCGGTGAGCTTACCGGGATAAAGGATGAAGCCGCGCGCCTTCATGCGGTCATAGAACAACGCAAAATCAAATTTGCTATGCGCAGGACAGAAGAATGTGGTGATGATTGGTGACAGCCAAGCATCGTCCAGCAATGTCACAAAGCCAAGTTTCCGCATGCCCTCGACCAATACCTTGCGGTTTTCGAGGTAGCGCGCGCCGCGTGCAGCGACGCCTCCTTCATCTTCATGCGCTTTGAGTGCCTCTATAAAGGCTGCGACAACATGGGTTGGAGGCGTAAAGCGCCATTGACCCGTTTGTTCCATCGCGGCCCATTGTGCATGCACATCAAGGCTCAGCGAATGGCTGTTACCTTTAGAAGCCTTTAGGGCCTCAGTTTGTGCAATGACAAAACCAAAGCCAGGAACGCCTTCGATACACTTGTTTGCCGAGCTCACCATCGCTTGAAATGGTGTTTTGTGGGGTTCCAATGGAACTGCACCAAACGCAGACATGCTATCCACAAGCAGATTGCGCCCAGCCGTGGCCGTTGCTTCTGCAATTTCTTGTAATGGGTTCAGAATGCCAGAGCTGGTTTCACAATGCACCGCCAAAACGTGGGTGATCGTGCTGTCTGCGGCGAGTGCTTCCGCAACTTGGGATCCGCGGGGCGGAAGGTAGTCTCCCATATCAATGATGGCGCAATCGCGGCCTAAATAGCGGAGTGTTTCTACAGCTCGCTTTCCATAGGCTCCATTGCACAGAACCAGCACTTTTCCATCCTTAGGCACGAAACTGCCCAGCATGGCTTCCACAACATATGAGCCGCTGCCCTGCATTGGAACACAGTCAAAACGACTTTTGTCTGGCCCCAACAAGTCCAACAAACGCCTGCGTAGCTCAGCCGTCATAGCGCGGAAATCACCATCCCAACTGCCCCAATCGCGCAGCATCGCCTCTTTCACCGGGAAAGATGTGGTTAGAGGGCCAGGGGTCAATAGATATGGTTCGCCAAAATGAGGAGCGGGGAGCGAGGTCATAATATAGCCTTTGCTTATCTTTATAGCCGTCAATTAGGTTAAAGCTATGACTCACTTAAAGCAGTATCGAACGCTAGGCAAGTGAGCCATAGTTTCACACCAGTTCTGGCACCTTGGGTTGAGAGTGGGATGATGCGCCATCGATATGGCAAGCGACAAAATGACCGGGAGATACTTCCACCAGATCAATAGGTAAACCTGACAAGCACTCCTGAGGGCTGGGAGTGCGTAGCTGAATGCCGTCTGCACCGAAAGCCGCTACGGGATAAGTCATGTCTCCGTCGATGCGGATAGGAGTGAACACAGCATCGGGGTCTGGATGAGGCACTGCTGAAAGCAACGCTTTGGTATATGGGTGTTGAGGGTTGAAAAAGATGTTTTCAGTCGGGCCATATTCCACAAAACGACCATGATACATCACGGCGACCCGATGTGAGATCTGTGCCACAACAGCGAGATCATGCGCGATGAACAGAAAACTCACGCCCAATTCCGCCTGAATATCTCGAAGCAGATCGACAATTTCAGCTTGAATAGAGACATCAAGCGCCGAAACACACTCATCGCAAACCACAAATTTCGGCTTGGACACCAATGCGCGAGCAATACATATTCGCTGTCGTTGCCCCCCCGAAAATGCATGAGGGAAGCGACGAAGGTGTTCGAGATCAATTTTACAACGAGCCGCAATTTCTCGAACACGCTCATCAATAGCATCTCGATCTTTCATAAGCCCGGACGCAACAAGTGGCTCAGCGATGATATCGCGTACGGTCATACGTGGGTTCAAAGACGAATACGGATCTTGAAACACGAGGCTCATTTCAGGGCGAAAGTTTCGCAGCATATCGCCTGCCAAGGTTTGCAAAGAAACAGGGCCTTCCGGAAATGCCATGTTGAACTTGGCCCTCACGTTGCGAAGCTCCGCTTCGCTGGCATGGGCTAGGTCGATGTCACCCTTTTTCTTGCGATGAAAGATCACTTCGCCTTCGCTCGGATCAATCGCGCGCAGCATTGCACGTCCTACAGTGGTTTTGCCGGACCCCGATTCACCGACCAGACCCACTGTCTCCCCCTTCAGAATATCGAATGTCACATCGCTAACGGCGCGTACTTTTTCAATCTCTGTGCGAAACATTTTTTTCTTTCGCACCTCAAACTCCACCCCAAGATTTTTTACATCAATCAAGCGGCGGGCACCTTTTAAGGGTTTGGGAGGTGTCACGTTATCAAGTCTCGGAACCGCATCCAAAAGCCGCTGTGTGTAGGGCTTCTGAGGTGACTTGATCACGTCACGCGCAGTGCCGTATTCGACTATTTCTCCTTGATACATGACGGCAACATCATCAGCGACCTGCGCTACGACGCCTAAGTCATGAGTGATAAATATCATGCTCATTCCGAGCTCAGCCTGTAGATCTCGCATCAAATTCAAGACTTGCGCCTGGATCGTTACGTCTAAGGCCGTTGTAGGCTCGTCTGCGATAAGTAGTTGTGGTCCGGATGACAAAGCGAGTGCGATCATGGCTCTCTGACGCATGCCACCTGACATTTCGTGTGGAAATTGGTCGACCCGAACCTGTGGGTTGGTGATTCCTACTTTGTCGAGCATCTCAATGGCAATCTCTCGCGCTTGTCGCTTGCTAACTTGCCTGTGCAGCAAGATTGCCTCCATGATCTGATTGCCGATTGAATAAATCGGCGAGAAACTTGCCATGGGTTCCTGGAAAATCATGCCAATTTCGCCCCCGCGGATCTTGCGCATTTGCGGATCTGCTGGGCTGATCTTTGAAAGATCTAAGACCTCACCGGACTTGGTTGTGTAGTTGATCTGCGCATCCTGATCCACCGATGCAATACTGGGCAGAAGTTGCATAACTGCCTTGGTAGAAACAGACTTGCCGGACCCACTCTCACCAACAATCCCTAAAGTTTTCCCTTTTTCCAGTGAAAAAGAAACGTTGCGGACAGGCTGAACAATGCCTTCGTCAGTGCGAAAGGACAGAGACAGATTTTTGACGTCGAGAATAGTGCTCATCATTTTGCCTCCGCATAAGGATCCGCAGCATCACGCAAGCCATCGCCAATAACGGTGAAGGCAAGCACAGCGGTAACAACAAAGATAGCTGGGATGAAAAGCCAGGGAGTTTGTTCAATCGCACGAACGGATTGTGCTTGCTGCAAGAGCACGCCCCAAGAAACAGATGGCGGACGCAGACCAAGTCCAACGAAAGACAACGCCGTCTCAGACAAGATCATGTAGGGAAAGGAAATCACCAAATCGACGATGATAAAACTGGTGAAGCTTGGCAACATGTGTTGACTGATGATCCGGCCCGCCTTTGCGCCAGAAAGCCGTGCTGCGACCACATAATCCTCATAGCGGATCGACAAAAGTTGCGAGCGGATACGGCGCGCCAGGGTTGGCCAACCGAAAAGCCCCAAAATCAATGTCATGGCAAAATACACTTGCGTGGTAGACCACTCCTTCGGCATCGCGGCAGCCAAGCCCATATACAATGGAATAATCGGAACAACCCGGATCACTTCGGTCACGCGCTGTACCACACTATCTACAAGCCCGCTGAAGTAGCCAGCAACACCACCGATGATCAACGCCAATACAAACGAAATCAAAACCCCGATGACACCAATGGAGAGCGACGTACGTGTCGCATAAACCGTGCGAGAGAAAACATCGCGCCCCAGATCATCGGTCCCCCAGAAGTGAATTTTCTGCTCTGTGTCTTGGAGACCGATCAAATGCCGCTCGGTTGGAATAAAGCCCAGGACTTTGACCGCATCTCCTTTGACAAAGAAGCCGATGTAATGACGCACTTCAGGATCGGGTACAGAAATTGCTCTTAGCGTTACAGGGTCTCGCTCTGTCTTGCTGCCATTTATGAAAGGACGCAATGAGCACCCATTTTGATCACAAAAGCGCGGCAGCTGCGGAGGGCCTTCAATGTAAGACGTGTCGCGTGCCACTGGTCCATAAGGCGCTACAAATTCAGCGAAGACGCCCGCAAGTGCCATCAGCCCGAGCACCAACGACGCCAGCATTGCCGCCCGATGCCGTTTGAAGCGCCACCAAATCAGCGTCCATTGAGAAGCGGAGTAATACTTCAACATCCGCTGACGCTCCTGCTCAACGGAGGTAGGGCTCGCAGGTGCAAAGAAGGGAAGCTTTCTCATATCACGTGGTCCCAAGTTTGATACGCGGATCCAGCCACGCAAGCAGCAAATCCGACAGGAAGTTCATGAAAACAATTGCGAAAGTCAGCATAAGAAGGATCGCACCGGCCACATTCATATCGAGGTCTAGATATGCCTTCAGCAACAGCTCGCCCAATTCGGTAAGTCCAAGAACAACTGCTACGATTGGCAATTCTGAGAAGATGCGATTCACATCGAAGCCTATCGTGGAAACGACGGGATTGATGGCAAGCCGCGCTGGATACTTAAGGAGAAGCTTCTTTTCAGGTACGCCGCGCGCACGCGCTGCTGTCACTGACAACTTGTTCAGTTCGTCTGACATTGTCGCCCGAACCGTTTGGATTTGATAAGCCACCGCCGACCATGCCAGCACAACAGCAGGCAACCATAGGTGTTTGAGCATGTCCCAAACCCGCGCCAAGCTCCAAGGTGCGTTCTGATATTCCTTGGAGAAGAGCCCACCAATATCGGCGCCGAACCAAAGATTGGCAAAATACATCATGACGAGAGCGAGCAAGAAATTGGGGAGTGCAAGGCCCATGTAAGAAAAAGCCGTCAGCCCATAATCTACGGCTGAACCCCGGCGCACAGCTGCATAGATGCCGATTGGAATTGAGATAAGGTAGGTTAGAATGAGTGTTGCGAACAGAATGCCTGTGGTCAACCAAACCTTGTCTCCAATCACTTTGGTGACAGAGGTTTCAAATGCAAAGGCTTGCCCAAAGTCGCCGCGCAGCACAATTCCGGAAATCCAATCAAAATACCGGACAAGCATCGGGCGATCGAGTCCAAGTTCTACACGGATGGCTTCCACATCTGCGGCGGTCACATTGACACCGGTCCCAGAATATTTGCGAAAGGCATATCGATCAGCGTAGTCGCCTGGGGGGATCTCCATGATCGCAAAGACCATGATCGAGACCAAAAGCATTGTGATCATCATGCCTATCAGGCGTTCTGCTGTAAATCTTAGCACGGTGTCTTCCTCAATCGCAGCGCACAGCTGCGGTTTTCGGGGCACGTCTTTCGCGCGCCCCGAAGGTTTTCATCATCTTTGGAAAAGTTACTGATCTAACCACCACTGAGATGGGCGGTACGGGTAGGTCCAATAAAAGTCGTAGGTCTTAGACTTGATTGGCTGAACATTCTGCAGGTCGTTGCGCCAAAGGAAAGGTGCAACGATATCCCCTACCGTGCCAATTTTCAGCATGTTGTCGGTATGGATTTTAACGATCTCTGCGCCGATCTCATTGCTTTCAGCAGAACCAAACTCCACTTGGATAAATTGCTCAGAAAGGTCCCACAGCTTCTTAATATCGGCAGGCGGCTCAATTCCTTCAGCACCATCTGTTGTTTTCCAAGTCGCCCATTTCGCACCAGTGCCTGGATTGAAGAAGTCACCGAATGGTGGCACAAAAACAGTGGTATCCTGAGAAATTGTTGGGCCAGCATTGCCGTCATATTTCCAAGTTGTCAGATCCAAGTCGTTGTTGTTTCCGGAGGCGCGGTACTCGTCAGATGTCACCTCTTTCAGGTCAACGCGAACGCCCGCATCCGTCCAATAATCCCGAACCAGCTCCATCATTTTCACTGGGACGCCTTGTGACGAATAGACCAGGCGAACCACCAGCGGTTTCCCGTCAGGACGTTCGACAATGCCATCACCATCCGCATCCTCGAGCCCCATTTCAGAGAGAAGAGCTTTTGCAGCATTCAGATCGTATTCAATATCCTTGTTTAGGACTTCGTCAGAAATAAACGACACGGTTTTGGGTTCTGCTGGCACGCCCTGCATTGGAGTGCCTTGGCCAAGATACACAATCTCATTGATTTCAACGCGGTTCATTGCCAACGACATTGCACGATTGAAGCGCACGTCGTTGAAGATCTCGCGCAGAACTTCATCGTCATGAGTACGATTGAATGAGAAGAAAATATTCTCGCCTAGAGTTGGCGCAAACTGAATCGTGTAGTTACCCTTTGCTTCATTCTCTTTCAGCAGAGGGAAATCTTCCAAGAAAATGGCTTGCTGCTTCCAAACGACCTCGCCGTTCATAACTTTCAGGTTTTGAACTTCTTTGTCTGCAACGTAGCTCTCTACTATTTCGTTGATGTAGGGCAGCTGATTGCCTGCTGTGTCAACCTGATGGAAGTACGGGTTCGCAACAAGGCGGCGGCCCTCTGCAGTTTCTTCAACCACAATGTGGCTTTCCAAAGTTGGCAGAACAGCGCGGCCAACTTGCATCGCCTTTTCCGCATCTTTCAGCAATGGCGTCGGAACGTCTTTCCAATCAGAGCCACCATAATAGAAATCTACTGCTTCGGCGCCGTTTGCAAAGCCATGCTGTTGAGCCAGCTTATCGGCATCAGGATTGTACTTCGGCATAAACTGACCGAGGAAATGCTTCGGCTGGAAAGGTTGCCCGTAGTCTACCGCAAATCGGTTCAGGATGCCTGGAGTGGGCACAGGGAACGTCATACGAACAGTAACCGCATCCACAGCCTCAACATTGATCGGCTCACCTGCAAAGAGCCAGCGGTCTGGCGTTTTCTCCAGAATGTCACGATTCAGCAAAAGATCGTTGTACCAAAATGCCACATCTTCTGCTGTAAACGGCGCACCATCTGACCACTTATGACCCTCTCGCAAGGTGATGGTGAGAACAGTTTTGTCTTCGTTCCAGCCCCATGCCTTGGCGATGTTTGGCACAACCGTTTGCAGGTCATCGGAATACCGAACAAAGTTCACGTGACGAACCGAAAGTAGATCAGATGTCCCAGACTCTGTTGCCTTCGAAATGCCCGTGATGGCGCCGCCGTATTGGCCAATCGTGTCGTATGGCATCACAATCAGAGGCTCATTTGGCAGGCGCTCTGCAACAGATGGTAAATCTGCGTTACCAAAAATTTTTGCGTTCAGCTCTTCAATCGATGGGTTTTGAGCAAAAGACAAAGTGCACGATGCGGCAGCCTGGAGCTCTGCCAGCTCCATCTGCTGGGGGTAAGCAGACTCCAGCCCTTTGGGGTCAGAAACAGTGGCAACGGGGCATTCTGCAATTGCAGGAGCAGCGATTAAAGTCGCAACGGTTGACATCAGAAAGTGGCGGAATTTCATAAGTGCCTCCAGGTTGATTTGAAGACAGCGTTAAGCCCGCTTTGTTACACTTTAATAACAAGTTATCAAATATAGCCTTAAGCTATGAGTTATTTTAATTGCCTAGGTACCGTAAATTTCTGCTGAAATTTCAAACATTTCTCGAACACAAACTGCGTCCACCATCGGAGGCATTGCGATCAAACACTGATGCGCTTTAAGGTTTTCATCAGAAATTGGTATAAACTTTAGATCTTGATCAGTTGCCATAAGCTCTGATTCCAAACCGATTCCTTCGCCAATCCCAGATCGGATCAACGAGGTTATTGACCCCCATGACCCCAAGCCCAAAATGGTATTTGGCTGGGCACAGGATTGCTGCGCAGCTGCTTCGAAAATACGACGCGTGCCAGCGTTTGGTTCTCGCTGAATTAGACGAAGCTTTTCAACTTCAGACCACGTCAATTGATCGACCTCACTCAAAGGGCCAGTCCGATTTGCAACGACTCCGACACGTACGGAATTTAAAGTCTGACACACAAAGTCCTCGACCGGCTTTTCAACTGTCACGAACGCAACATCAAGCTCCCCAACTTTCAGCAACTCGGTTAGATCCAAACTCGCCATAGCACGTGCGTTGACAGTGATATCCGGATAGGCATGGATAAAGCGTGCAATCGGGAGCATTGCAACTTGATACGTTGAATAGCCCACCCAAAAAGAACCGGCGCGAAGTGATTTACGATCTTCAATCACCAAATCAACTTCAGATTTAAGGGCAAGTATGGCTTTGATCTGAGGACGCAGCTTTTCAAAGAGCTCTGTAGTTTCTATCCGACCACCAATCCGATTCAGGAAACGACAACCTGTTTGCTTTTCGAGCGCGACAATTAGATTGGAAACGGTGGGTTGAGAGACCTCCAACTCTTGCGCAGCAGCCGTAAAGCTTTGTGTTCTCGCAACCGCCTCAAGGGCACGAAGCTGTCGAATGCTTGGTTCAAAACTACTTGGCATGGTTACGGCCTCAATCCGTCAGTATAGTACCGAAACTCGCCTGCTGGATCGGCTCCATGCATCGGTCTCGAATGACATCAGTGGGCTTATACAAGCGTGCTTTAAATCGGGGAAGCTTTTGAAAGCGTGTAAAGCAATGTGGTTGCTAAGGTGTGTGGCACAAATGCTTGCAATTAGGAACTCGCCCTGTAACGCCATGACACCGCGCAGCTTTGTTACAAGAAACACTTTGAAAAAAGCCAGTTCAACTTGAGCCAAAGCTAATTTTCTTAGCTATTTCAATGAATGCATACACAGTACTTCACACCCACGCGAGGCATGCTACGCGGGCTGCAAACACTATGATAGCGTCCACACACACCGAACCAAAAAGGAGAGTTTTCGTGAAGTGGCTATTTGCACCAGCCTTCGTGGCAATGACTTCCACCATGGCCTTCGCAGGCGATCAATATGTAGATGAAACTGGCTTTGCTGTTTCTGGCTACGATGTTGTGGCCTACTTTGGGCTAGACCAAGCAGCAGTAGGTTCCTCACAGCCAAAAGCTGTACCGGGACAAAAGAACATCACAGCTGAATACAATGGCGCAAAATTCGCGTTCTCGAGCGAAGCCAATAAAAAAACTTTCCTGAAAAACCCCGAAAAGTATGCACCAAAATATGACGGTCACTGCGCCTATGGTGTTTCCAAAGGCGGCAAAGTCCCAGGAAACCCACATCTTTGGCGCATTGTCGACGGTGAACTATATCTGAACATCACCAAAAACGTTGTGGGCTTCTGGGAAGAAGACATTCCAGGCAACATCACATTGGCAGAGGGTAACTGGACTGGCATTGAATCAAAGGCTGCCTCAACGAGCACTATTCCAAACTTCTCTTCTCCTGCACCAAGCAACTAAGAAGTATCCATGGAACTCTCACGCCGTTTCTTCCTTGCCTGCGCAGGTACAGCGACAATCGGCGTGGGAACACTTATCGTTTCGCAATCCTTTACGAGCGCAAGCGCTTCGGCGGAAACCATGACGCCAGTTCAAGCCTACACGGCGGCTAAACTGGGCGAAATATTGTTGGTCGACATTCGTCGACCAGATGAATGGCGCCAAACTGGCGTACCAGAAAATGCTGTACCTATTGATATGCGTAGAGGCGACTTTGTCGCACAGGTAATTGCCGCCCGTACTTCCAGTACGCAGCAAATCGCCCTTATTTGCGCGCGCGGCGTACGCTCCGCCCGTGTCACTCATTGGCTTGAAGATGCTGGATTAACGCGAATTGTGGATATTCCGGAGGGAATGCTGGGTTCAAGAGCTGGCCCAGGATGGCTTGAAAGAGGATTGCCTGTGAGAGAGGTGAAGTGATGCGCCAGATGCTCGCCTGCGCCGCGATTTTGTTCATGGCGTCATCGCTTGAGGGGCACGCATGTTCAATCACCACACCTTGTATAGTCGATGAACGCAACTACTATGTTGCTCTGCCGAAACCCGCAAATCTGCCCGCTCCCGCAGTTGTCTACATTCATGGATGGGGCGGAAACGGTCAGGCTGCTCTACGCAACAAAGATCTGATTACTGTGTTCTTGGAGCGCGGTTTCGCCGTGATTGCACCAGATGGTGTGCCACGCGAAGGTCGTAGTGGTCGCAGCTGGGGGTTTCATCCGCAATCGGGGCGTCAACTCGATGAAATCGATTTTTTGAGATCGGTTAAGGAGGATGCAATTGCGCGGTTCAACCTAGACTCAACGCGAATGATTCTTGCCGGGTTTTCAATTGGCGGATCCATGACCGCCTACACAGCGTGCTTGGCGCCAAAGGCGTTTGCGGGCTATGCTCCGCTGGGCGGAAATTTCTGGCGACCACACCCCACTCAGTGCGAAGGCCCAGTGCACATGTTGCATACACACGGCTGGAGCGATGGGACTGTTCCATTGGAGGGACGTGTGGTGAATGGCGTTCCCATGGACGATCCATCGGCCTTCGCGCAGGGTGATATTTTCCACACTATGTCGATTTGGCGTGCAACAAATAACTGCACACAAATGAAAGCAGATAAATTCTCTATGAACGGGCCGTTTTGGCGCCGATCATGGAATCATTGTGATACGGGATCATCCTTGGAACTCGCAATCTACCCAGGGGGGCATAGCATTCCAAAAACATGGCCGTCTTTGGTCGTTGATTGGTTTGAAGCTCTACATTCTGATTAAAAATCTCATGCAAGACATGTAGTGATAAACTAAGTTCGCTTACTTGCGCAGTGAGAGTCAAAAATTTGACCCGATATTGCCTATCGAGGGAACCTTATGCCTCGCGACGAGAACAAAACACCCTTCGTTGGGATGAACCAGAAAGTTCAATAGATCTGAAAAACTTTTCTGGCTGCCAATCCTGTCATTCGGCCGCAATTGACTGACTGCTACTATTTTTGGTTAGTATCGTTTTCATCCACACACGTTCACTACGGGCGAGAGACACAATCTTTGGCTCAATCAGTGTATGAGGTGTATCTAGGCGAAACACACGTGTCGGCGCGCGAGCGACAGGAATCGAACTCAATTTAGACAACGGCACTGCCATAGCTAAACTAAAAGCGATCGGCAAAATAAGGAGCGAAATGCCCGCGAAGAAAATGCCCGCAAACAACGCTATCCCGAAAACCGTCTCTATCCAGTGAAATCGAAATGTCTGCAGCCATGTATATCCTGCCCCGGTGCGATTTTGCGGCGTCCAGTTGTTTCCGCGCCCAAACAAAGAAGCTAGCGTAGCCATCGTGTGATGTACCATCATTATCGGCGCATAAACCACAGACAGAACCAACTCGATCAGCATCGAACCCAAAAAGATCGCCCCTGATCCATAGGCCTTTCGATTTCGTGCATTTAGCCCAAAAAGCACGGCGCCAGAGATCTTGGGAAACAACAGCATTCCATAGATGAAAAACAAATAGAACCAGGCCATATTCATTGGCGCTTCAGGCCAAATTGGCATGAAAGGATTGGTCGGAGAAAAGTAGCTTTCTGGCGTGTCTTGGCCAACACTAACAAATGCCCAAAGCGTGATCACGGCAAGCCAGGCCGGCGACATCAAAAACGCCAGAGCTCCGAGCAGAAGGTGGAAACGAGAGATCACATGGAAGCCTCTTGCGGCAAGAATACGCAAATGTTGCATATTGCCCTGACACCAACGGCGGTCCCTCACTACGTAGTCAATAAGTGTCTGAGGTGTCTCTTCAAAACTGCCAGTCATCCGCGGCAGCAAGCGGACCGCCCAACCAGCACGGCGCAGCATGCCAGCCTCGACGAAGTCGTGACTGAGCAACAAGCGTTTTGCCCCGCCCCAGCCGCGCAAGTGCGGGAGGCGAGCGCTTTCTGCGAACGCACGTGTGCGGATGATCGCATTGTGCCCCCAGTAGTTCCCCTCATGCTGAGACCACCGAGCAAGGCCTTCCGCAATCAGCCAGCCATAAACGGAGTTGGAAAACTGTTGTACACGACCGAACAGAGTCTCCGCACCAATTAACATTGGGCGACTTTGAATCAGACCGGCATCTGGATCGGCAGCCAATGCGCGCGCCAGTTGCCTGATCGCCTTTCCGCTCATGAGGCTGTCTGCATCCAAAATCACCATGGCATCATGAGAAGCACCCCAATTTTCGATCCAGTCTGCGATATTGCCGACCTTCTTGTCTGTGTTCTCCCTCCGACGGCGATAGTAGATCTCAATTTTCGCATATGACACTCCTCTTAGAGCAAGAAAAGCTTGCTCCTCGAGGTCCGCAATCTGAGGATCACGCGTGTCGCTCAAAAAAAAGAGTGTATACCGCTCCGCGCCCGGTCCTTCTGCCAGTTCTCGCATCATTGCTGAGGCGTTGCCAAAAACATCCCAAGGACTTTCATTGTAAATTGGCATCAACAAAGCGATGTTTGACGGAGAGCTCACCACCCCTTCCCGCCTGATCTTTCCAGAACCCATCGCGACGCTGACCAATCCGAGGCATGCGTTTGTCACTGAAAACACCAGCCAGACGGTGGACAAAGCAATCAAAGCTAGTACGGCCGCATCAATTGCAGAGACACCGCCCTGACTTAGATAGCGAACAAAAACCAAACACACCAAAATAGTGATCGCGAGTGTGGGTACGAATGCTGCAATGCGCCAAAAGCTACTGCTCGCGCGCGCTGCAGTTTCCATTTGGCGACACGTTTCAACCTTATTAAAGGTTTGCGACGGCATAGCGAGCGGCGCTCGCTCTGGCATATAAATATGGTCCTGCACTAAGCGGTCCATCTGTAAAGCCACACTTCGCTGAGCGGATCCCCGGCCAACCGCAATTGGGCACGAAACTCGATCAACTGCGCATCGCCTGGAAAAAACTTAAATGCCAAGCGAGGGCCATCAGTTTCTGGATTACGCTGAAGCACTCCACCAGAGACTTCACCTGCACTTGCACCAATATTTATATCGATGTCAGAAAGCTCTTTTGGGACAGTTCTGCCGTTTTCGAAGTCGATCACCACGATAATACCATCATTGTCAAACGCCGAGCCGATCATCGTGTTCAGAACAGTTAAACCTTCGCCATATTTGATCTCCGCCCCCCAAGTTAGACGATATGACAGTTGGGTCTCTGTACCCTTAGCCAGTCCCCCTGAAGGGCGCCAATAACAAACGATATTGTCGTAAATTTCCGACTGGGTGGGAATCTCAACCAAAGTGACTGAACCCTGCCCCCAATCTTCATTTGGTTCGATCCAAACCCCTGGACGCTCATGATAATGTGCCTGAAGATCCGCAAAGTCACTGTAGTTGCGCGCACGTTGCATGAGCCCAAACCCCTGCGGGTTTTCATCCTGAAATGCGCTTATCTGGAGATTGGTCGGATTTGCAAGCGGGCGCCATATCGTCTCTCCTGCTCCATTAACCATCAGCAACCCGTCGGTGTCGTGCACAGCAGGCCGAAAATCGGAAAACTTGTGCCTGTTGGTTTGATCGTACTGAAACATCGACGTCAAAGGTGCAATGCCTACGTTGTCCAAGTCTTCACGCGGGAAAAGATGTACCGTCACATCCATGGTCAAGGACAAGCCTGGCGTTATCTCAAACCGGTATGCTCCCGTACAGCTTGGACTGTCGAGCAAAGCATGCACGACAAAAGTTGGGTCTCCGGGGCTGGGTTTTTCCAACCAAAAAGAGCGAAAATCCGGAAATTCTTCACCTTCTGGATCCGCAGTGTTGATCGCCAGCCCACGTGCTGATTGACCGTAGATATTCCCTGTTCCGATCGCACGGAAGTAGCTCGCCCCTTGGAACACAGCGAACTCTTGATAAATGCTCGGGGTTTCAAGCTCGGCGCGAAGACGTAACCCAGAGTATCCTAAAGTCTCATCATTTGGCAGTGACGGAAATTTGTCAGTCTTGTCGAAGACACCGAAATCAAACTTCAATGGTTGCGCCATCCCTTTTTCGACGACAGCGATATCGATGGGATGGGGAAAATACAAACCTGGAGAAAAAACATCCAATTGCAACGGTGTTTCTGGTTCGTTGCGCCAAAGCGCATTGCGCACGTCAAACCAAATGGAAACATAGTCTTCGTAACTTATGTTGGTCCATGCATCGGGAACTCGTCGCGGCGCCTTATAGGTGGTTTGGCTCAGTTCCCGTGCGCGGTTAATCACGTCATCAGGATGAAACGCCTCAGGCGCAGCAAGCTGAAGGCCTGGCTCAGCGCTGTCATCCGACAAAGCAGGTGTCGCGGCCAATGCCGCAAAGCTGGCTAGAAATTCACGTCTTAGCATGTGTTTTGTTCCGCGATTTCCAGGGTTGAGATTTGTACCAAGACGCTGTGTAGGCGACACAAATAATGAGCAACCCGCCCAATAAGTTGACCCAAAGCATCGAAAAATGCGTGCGCCCAACCTGATCGAGCAGTGCCCCCATCAAACGGGCCAAGAACATTGAGGCAATAAAAACCGCCAAAGATTGTTGTCCGACTTTCAAAATCAATGTCAGCGCTTTTTGCCAAACGGAGCCAAAAATAGAATTTGGATTCTGCGCCTGAAGCCGTGCACCTCGATGGCCAGCCAAAACCCAAGCAACATAAGCAACAGACAGGAAGTGCACATATCGCAAAATACCAAAGTCAGTTTTGTTTATGAGAAAACTCCATTCTTTGCGCCATTCCAAGAACCACGTAAATTCGTTAAAAACACGGAAGTAGGCGAAAGGGACGGTCGCCAAAACGACCAAGATAGCAGCGGCGAATAGTCGAGGATCGACGCGAGGTGGAGAGATCCAACCCGCGCTCAATGCAAACCCGGTGAAAAAGATCAGCTGCCATCCAAGTGGATTGAAAAACCACTGTCGTTCCGACCAAGGCTCTGCTGGAAAATTGAAGTCTAAAACAGACGCAGAGAGCCAGACAGCGATAACAGCACCTGCAGCTAGCCAACGGTTTATGCCAGCGAGCAATACAACGAACGGCAGCATGATCAGAATAACCATGTACATCGGCAAGATGTCGAAATAGTTCGGCACGTAAGTGAGTGTCAGAAGACCCAATAGGTTATTTTGTGGGTCTTTGAAGAACGGATATAGATTCAGCTGTCCTACATAATCTCGACCGTCTGGGAACAGCATGTTCAGAGTGACCATGGCCGTTGCGATCGCAAAAAATAGACAAATATGGGCCCAGTAAATTTGCCATACGCGGTAGCTGATGCGCACAGCGCCCATGAGATTGCCTTGCTCCCGAAAGACCCTACCAAACGCCAAAGCGCTTGCCATGCCTGAGCAAAATACAAAAATCTCTGTAGCGTCCGAAAAACCGAAACGCGCAGGTATCCAAAGGGTCAGCCAGTTACCTGGCACATGGGCAATCAGGATGATGAACATCGCGACGCCCCTGAAGAAATCCAGACGTACATCACGCGTTTTCGTCAAAACCGTTGGAGCAGTCTCATTCACCGTCTGAGCCATTGCAAAAGTGGTCGTTGCCAAAGCCGTCTTCCTCGATCAACCTAGTTCGCCGCAGTCGATGGAGCAGTCATTGCGCGCAAATTGGAAATTTGAGCCATACGAGAAGCAGCAAATGCATCCTCATGCCCAGCACGCATCGCGGTCCGCCCCCGCAGCAAGAGTTCTGTTTCAGCAAGACGCCCGGCGCGCAAGCCCGCTTCTATTGTCAAACGCTCAAACACATCTCTCTGCGCATGGCTGCCGCCCATGTCCTGAAAGTTCGAGTGGGCCGTGCGAAGGTACGAGAAAGCTGTCTCAAAATTGCCTTCACCAAACGCGGCCAATCCTTGCGCGGTGGACACACCTGGGGCCCTCATCACTCCGGCCATTTCATCTGCTTTGGTCGCATTTTGGGCGACTTGGGCGCTCAGTCTGATTACTGCGTCAGGCCGTGTCTCCCCAACTAACGCCAACATGTAATGCAAATCTGCGAAGGTAAGGCAGCCGTCATCGCTTCTCTTTTCAGCTAAGTCTGCGAGTTCTGTCCAACGATCTCCAACATCAACGCCTTCAAGCTCGAGCCGCATCAATAGAGAGCTCGCATTGGCAAAGTCGCGGTAGTCATCCGTTTTTTCGTCACGCACCTTTGTGTCATACAACCGAAGAACTGTGCCGATCTCGCCTTCGTCCAAATGCATCAGTGCTTTGTGCCACCAGACGTGAAAACGGAAATTGTTACAGTGGTCCCAGGCAGAGTGATTTTCGTCAATCAAACTAATTCCACGCTGCGTTTGATGGGTCATTTCATATACATGGGCAACTGCATGCAACCCCCACGCATCGTCTTTCGCGAAATCCAATCCACGCAGACCAACGCTTTCAGCCTTCGCGTAGCGGCCATTTTCTTCCAGCGCAAACGCATGGCAGCCCAACGCATAGCCATACAAAGGGTGCGCGACGCCATGCGCACTGATCACGCGCTCTACGGACCGCAACATTCCTTGGTGATCACCGAGCATGAAGCGAATTCCATGAGACAATTTCATACTGATGGTATCTGCGGGGTTCAGCTTTAGCGCAGCTTCCATGCGGACGATGGATTGAGACGGGCGGCCAGCCAACCAGTCCGTCAGTGCCTCACACCACAAACGCTCGCGTGCTGTTGCACCACCCAAAGTCAGCGCTTGCTTGGCATCATTGCTCGCCGCCTGCGCAGCAGCCACCAGCTCTCGGCGGCCCAACATCAAACAGCTCAGGCCTTTAAGGGCATGACCCATTGCGAAATTGGGTTCCAGCCTCAACAGAGTTGTGAGATGATCACCTGTAGATTGTCCGTGCGATAGCACTCCCAAAATTACGTTATTCCACGCGCTCAAGGAGTCTTGTTGTGTCAGACTTACTTCGCAAGCACTGATATCGGTCAGCATAGTGGAACCTTTCAAACGCATTTTGACTGTTATCTAAAGTTATAAATTGACCACCCGTGGCTGACACATCACCAAAACGTTATGCCTCAAAAAGGTGATCGGTTCTCAACCTATTGTGACTTGGACTGGCTCGGATATTGCGACAGCAGCTCAAATATGTCTGCAGTGTCTTCCCCAAACCTTGGCGGGGCCTTTGCATATTGAACAGGCGTTTTTGAGAATTTCAGCGGGTTGCCCAGCAATTCTACATCTCCGGTATCCGCAGAAGCACACCCAAGCTTGACAACGGTCGCGCGCTCTTTCGCCTGTTCAGACGTTAGAGCCTGCTCAACCGAGTGTATCGGGCCGCATGGAACACCATTCGTTTGTAATATTTCGATCACTGCTTCCGAGGTTTTTGTTTGAAATATTTCAGAAATATGTGCTTCCAGTGGCCCGCGATTTTCCAATCGCAATGGGTTTGTTGCAAATCTTGCGTCTTCCGCCAAATCACTACGACCAAACGCTCGACAAAATGCTTGGAACTGAGAGTCATTGCCAACGGCAAGGATGACGTGCCCATCGTTCGTTTCAAAAACGTTGTAGGGCGCGATGTTTGGGTGGCCGTTTCCACGTCGCTTTGGGTTCTCTTTCGAGACAAGATAGTTGGTACCTTCGTTGACAAGCCATGCCATTTGAGAGTCCACCAAAGACAAGTCAATCTGCTGCCCTTCGCCCGTCGCCTCGGCATGTCGCAGTGCCGCCAACATACCAACGGTTGCATACATCCCACACATAACATCAGCGATACCAACACCAACCTTTGTTGGCACACCGTCTGGTTCTCCCGTAAGCGACATGATCCCACCATACCCCTGCGCCATCAGGTCATAACCGGGATGTGCACGGTTTGGACCGGTCTGGCCGAAACCTGAAATAGAGCAATAAACGACCGCTGGATTGATCTTACTCAATGAAGCATAATCAAGCCCATATTTCTGAAGCCCTCCCGGCTTATAGTTTTCGATGACGATATGCGCCCGTGCAGCGATTTCCTTAACGAGACCCTGGCCATCCTCAGTCGACAGATCTGCGGCAACAGAGAACTTGTTACGGTTTGCCGCAAGAAAATAAGCACTTAAGTCGCTTTCGCCATCCCTTGTTTCAACGTAGGGCGGGCCCCACTTCCGTGTGTCGTCGCCACCTGTCTTGGGATTTTCAATCTTTATTACGGTAGCGCCGAGATCCCCGAGCAGCTGTGTCGCTGTAGGGCCAGCGAGGATACGGCTCAGGTCTAGGACCAAAACACCACCAAGTGCGCCAGGAGACACGATATCAGAACGCATTGTCATATGCCTTTCGATCGATTTGAACCGCGATCACGGTGAAAGTATCCGCTGCCAACGCTGACTGGAGTGCCGCCCTTAAGCCATCTGCGTCCGAGACACTCACACCTTCACCGCCAAACGAGCGACCGACTGCAGCCAGATCTGTCCCTTTGAAATCAACACCCACGTTTTTCATATCTCGGGCGCGTTGTTTCAACTCAATCAAAGCCAACGACGCATCGTCAAAGACAACAAAAATGGTCTTCAGCCCTTGCTCTGCCGCCGTTGCCAACTCACCGACAACCATCAGGAAGCCAGCGTCGCCACTAAACGAAACAACGGTACGATCTCGCTCCACGAGCTGCGTTCCAATCGCAAGCGGCACAGCACACCCCATTGTACAAAACCCAGAAGATTGCGTCAGCGCTCTTGGCGATCGACATGTCCACATTTGGCTCAATAGAATTCGGTGCGCGCCACTGTCTGCGGTCGCCAACGTATCAACTGGCAAGACCTCTTGACAGATTTCAATCGCCTGAGCCGGCCCCCACTCTTCCCCAGCACTGAAAAGCGTTTTTAAAGCCGCTTTGGCTTCACCGAATTCCGCTCCCTCCCAACCTGAAAGCGGCGTTTCAGGCAAGATCGCCAGAACTGAATGCGCACAATCTCCGATAAAGCTGTAGGTAGATTGATGCATGTAGTGATGGTTCGGCTCTGCAGTCAAATCAATCACAGTCTGGACTTCGGGATCCCACGGTCTTTGCCAACCAATCCGCATCTCAATTGGGTCATATCCAATGGCCAAAATCACATCTGCCTTTTCTACCAACGGAAGCAGAATTTTGTCTGCCATCGGGGAAAGACCCGCCCCGCCAAGCGCCAAAGGATGATCTTCCGGAAGTAGGCCCTTGGCCTTGTAAGTTGTGATCACCGGCGCGCCCAATCGCTCGGCAGCGGATTGAACGGCCGCGGCTCCTGCCTCAGACAACGCATCGACACCCGCGAGAATGAGAGGCCGCCGGGCATGCTTTAGTAGCCCCCTGACGACATCCAGATCCGCACCAGCAGGCACCATTGGCCCGACCGGGCAACGCAACACACCTTCTCCTGATGCCGGTGCATCTGCTACAGAAATCGGTACATCGATATGAACCGGTCCGGGTCGTCCCTCAGTCGCGATTCCAATGGCTTTGTCTATGGTCACATGCGCTGCCCCGGCACTAAGCGTATAGCTGGCCTTTGTGACGGGTTGAAACACTTGTCTTTGATCGAGCACTTGGTGTGTGTAAACTTGTGCGGTTTCAGGGTCCACACAGCCCGTGAGAACGATCATGGGGACGCGGTCCTGACGGGCATTTTCTACCACATTCACGCAATTCAATGCTCCCGGGCCAACAGTGGTTAGCAAAATACCCGGTGCTCCGGTGCGGTGATAAGTCGCCTCCGCCATAAAACCTGCAGCATTTTCATGTCGGCATAACACAAACTCAATGCCAGCCTTATCAAGCGCATCAAGAAGGGTCAGAACCTCGCCGCCAGGCATACCAAATGCCCATCTGCAGCCCTGTTCATAGAGTCGTTTTGCAATAACGTCCGCTGCTCTCATCACATCCCCGCCAATCTGTTCTTAGCGAGGATATCCAACACGCTACACAAACAAGTCAACGCACTGGGCAAAAAGGCACGCGAAAGTCATTGGATGTAACAAAGCTTTGGAAATGAAGAAACGGTCAAGCTGTCAGAGAGCTTTGCTGTTTTCTTTGCACCGCCTGAAAGTGTTCAGCTCCGAGCCGCAGAGACAACTCACATGTTGTTCCTATCTCTGAACTGGTGAGGCCCGCCAGATTGGCGGGCCTTGTTTTTTTAGTCGTAGAGGACGGCCTGGATTTTTGGGTCGTCGATGTTTGAGGCGTCATAGTAGTAGAAGCCTGTGTCGATGAGGTCT
>NZ_JAGHQX010000021.1 GCF_017744095.1 Shimia sp. R10_1
CCAAGATCTTTCCTGCGCCGCAGCAAACGCGCAAAGCCTGACCAGAAAGGCGCTCGCGCTCGGTTCAGCTCATCAATTTCTGCATCAGCAACACGTTGTTTTTCAACAGAATCGGCGGGAAGCGGAAATTCGCTGCGCATGCGAATTGCTGAGGTATCACGTTAGAAGGAGACATTCAGCCTTACGTCTCACCGAGCATGCGAAGGCCGCGTTGTTTTTCCGAATTGTCAGAATTTTCGCTGGCTACGCATCTGCTTTACGTGCATATGAGATTCATATTCAATTTCAAGTTGCCTGGGGATGCCAAGAAAAGTGACGACACAAGGGCAAAGCTGCGCAGTGTCCTGCGTAAGCCAAATCGAATTTTGGATACTTCTTGGAGCAGCCATTCAATAGCAACGCATCTCTTCGCCTTGACCGAGTTTTGTAGCTGCAGCCTAAGGTCCAGTGTGGGCTCGAGCCGCCGCACAAGCCAACTATTACAACGGCTCATGCTGCCAAGCTGCGGCCCGTAGCATCACCGGACTTCTCTTCGGATAGCAGTGCTGGCGGAGGCGCCACTTAGTAGTCACACGTTGGTTTGCGCCCGATTAATTACTCTCAAAAAGGCTCGACGACGGCCAGACCTCGCTCAGGTTCCTGATCGTTTATTAGGGGGTAAAGACACCCGCACTTGATGCGTGGCTGCTGTTCGATAAGATGCGCCCATTGGTTGACCACAAAAGAGATTTCTTGCCCCTTTGGGCTGCACGGTTCGGGATCGTTTGAACCCCGGGAAAGGCCTTTCATGAACGGAGACACCCCATACAAGCCCAAACCTTGGGACCCGAAAACAGCCGACGCCCGAGCCGCACATGCGTTCCTATCCGAACTTAGAACCCGAATAGCAACTCAACCTCTGCCCTTTCAGCATGGCGATCTGCGCACCGCTTTGAAAAGCCTCAAGGACCTGTTCGACTTGGCCCGCAAGGCGACCAAGGAATATCCCGGTTGCCAAGAATTTGCCGACACGGTGACGCTGGTCTTGAACCGGGATCTGCGCCCGATGACCGGCAAATGGCATATCCGCGCTGAGCAGGGCGAACTGAACACTCGCGACGGAGCCGTTGCCTTTCACCAGGACCTGACCCAGGTGCAGGCTAAAATGCAGCTATTGGAAAAGACGCTGTATGTCATGGCCTATGGCAGCCCCTGGGTCGGCCTGCCCGTAACGTTAGAGGAAAAGGACCCGTTCCCTGGCCATCTTCCCTTTGGCATTCCGGACAACTGTGGCACCGGTGGTCAGAATGCAGGGCTGATCGATCCGGACAACCGCGCCGGGATCAATGATGAAGAAGCTAAAGAAATCCGCAAACGACGCGATCAACGTACCCCGAAGCCAAACACCGGACCGATCTGTGACGCTACCGGGATGGCCTTTTCCGGAGGCGGTATCCGGTCCGCCAGTTTCTGCCTGGGTGTGGCACAAGTCCTGGCACAGCACCGATTACTGGGACAGTTCGATCTGTTTTCTTCGGTATCGGGCGGAGGCTATACAGCTGCCTTTTTGACCCGTCGGATGGTAGATGGCTGCGAAAGCGATGTGGCCGCTCCGCGTGGGCCCGACACGCCTGCGATCCAGTATCTGCGGCGCAAGGCGGCCTATCTGGATACCGGAAACTTGTCTCAGACCCTGCCACGTGCGATTGGATTGCTGACCGGGATGATCCTGCAATGGACCGTGCCAGCCGCTGTGGTTTCGCTGCTGACTCTGGCACTGTATCTGTTGAACGTGCATTGGGATTTAAGCGCCGCTGTAATGGAGCGCCTGTGGACCAACGCCCATTGGATCGCGCTTGGCTCGGCGCTGCTGGCACTGATTACCTATGCTTGGACGCGACGCAAATGGATCAAAGCCCGTACATTTTTAATGTGGCTTTTCTGGCTTCTGGCCGTAGGGCTTACCACAGCCGCAATCCTACGCTGGCTGTACCTGGATATGTATCTAGTTTATTTCAACAACTCCGACCGAATGCCTTACGGGATCGTCGCACTGGTGGCGGCAACCCTGCCCGCATTGACTCGAACCTTGCCCATGTTGGCGCAACCCTGGGTGCGACGGCTGGGCAATATCGCGGTTCTAGTGCTGGCCGCAATTGCGATCCCGGCAATCGGGGTTTGTCTGGGATTTTGGCTTTACAGCTTCGCGGGTCAAGCTGATCCAGTCCTGAATGTGAATTTCACGCTGCCGTGGACCAATGCACATGTGACCTGGCTACCGCTTCTCGGTTCCGAGATTTCAGCGCTGGATCTTGTGTTCACTGGTACGATCGCAATAACTTTTACGGCCTTTTTCCGGGTCGATATCAATTGGAGCAGCCCACACTGGTTTTATCGTGACAGCCTGGGCAAGACCTTTGTTCGGCTACCACCCCCTACAGCGCGACCCGATCAGCCTCAGCCAGAAGATCGCAACAATATCTCCATCGATCAGCTGGACCCCACGGGCAAGGCACCCTATCTGCTAATGAACGCCGTGGTCAATCTGCCCAATTGCGACCTGCCGCAGTTACATGAACGTAAGGGCGATTTCTTTCTGTTTTCAAAGCATTACTGCGGCTCTCCCGTGACCGGCTATGCCAAAACCAACAGCTGGATCGCCGCCCGCAAACCGGTGGATCTGGCCACGGCTGTTGCGACCTCGGGCGCGGCTGTGGCACCGCAAATGGCGCTGTTGAACATCCCATCGGCGCGGGCGCTGCTGTCCTTTCTGAACATCCGTCTGGGGTTCTGGATCCGCCACCCAGAGAAATCCGACTATGTGCCTGGGCACGCGCCGGGAGCTGTTGTGCTACTGCGCGAAATGTTTGCCAAATGGATGACCGAAAAACACGCCTGGATGATGCTGACAGACGGGGCTCATCTGGAAAATTCGGGGGTCTACGAACTGTTACGCAGACAGTGTCGGTTCATCGTAGCCGTGGATGCCAGCGCCGATGCAGAGGGCAAGTTTGACACGTTGCTGACCCTGACCCGGCACGCGCGGATCGATCTCGGGATCGAAATCCACCCAGCCGTGGATCAGCTGCGTCCAAACAGCAAAACCGGTTTGTCACCGGCCCACGGAATCTTGTGTGATATCCTGTATAAAGGGCCAAATGGGACCACTCACAAAGGTGTGATGCTGTATATCAAGACCACTCTGACAGGAAACGAAGAGCAACTGATCCAAGCTTATCGCCGGGCTAACCCGAACTTTCCGAACCAATCCACCGCCGATCAGTTCTTTGACGAACACCAATTTGAAGCCTATCGCCTTCTGGGTGTGCATTCCGCAGAAAGCCTGCTGGATCCGGTTCTGATAGGCGATCAAGGTCAGCCTGACAGCATTCGCGATTGGCTGACACGGCTGTATGACAGCATTCCCCCAACCCCACCAAATGAACGCCCGGCACGCTAAGCCACCCTGAATTCGGAGCCCGAAAATGCTGCCCACGCCCCTACAGGTGACCCTGTGTCTGGACAAGTCCAACCCATTGGCCAAGAATCTGGCCAATGGGCTGGAAGACTGCTTTCGGGGACGCTCACGCGCCTATCTGGACGGCGCAATCGGGCTGAACGTCGAAGTGCGAGAGCGTGATGCCCGCCCCAAGGTGGGCGCACGATCATATCTGAATCAAGCGCTGCACGGGCTGGTGATCGTGTTCGCCACCCAGAGGCTGACCAAAGACACAGATTTCGCAAACTGGCTGGACGACATCGCGGGGCAGGTTTTGGAAAGCGATCTTCCATCGATCCAGCCGAATCGAGCCCACCGGTTGCTGATCGTGGATCTGGACGGTTCAGCCAAGAATTTGCGCAAGCAAGGGAGTAGGATGCAACGGTTTCAGGCCCTGAATTACGAAAAGCTGAGTAAGGATGAAGCCATTCGCCCCGCCAAATTGGCGCTGATCGCACTGAAACACGCGGCTCAGATCGTCTCGCGCGGCTCACCCATGATCCAGGATCAACTGCGATTCTTTGTCAGCCACGCCAAGCTGGATGGTCAACCCATGGCAAAGGTCCTATCGGACCTGATCAACAAGCTACCCGGCTTTCGTGACTTCTACGACGCCAAAGACATAGAAGAGGGCTCGGACTGGCAACGCGTGTTGGAAGAGGGCGTGCGCGATTCCGTACTGTTGGCGCTGCGATCGGACCTGTATGAAACGCGGGATTGGTGCAAACAGGAAACCCATTGGGCCGAACAATATGCTACGCCGATGCTGGTGGTGGATCTGCGCAACGGATTAAACCTTCCGCCCAGCAAACTTGCGCTGGATGGCATTCCAACCGTGCGCATCAATGATGGCAATTTCTATCGCATCCTGTTTGCGGGCAGCAGTATCGCGCTGACGGCGCGGATGTTCCTGCGGCAGGTTCAGCATTTCTTTGACACACGCAAATTGGACCCCAATCGAACACGCATTCTGGTCCGCCGCCCGTCGATGCTGGCCTTGCACACTGCCTGCGCAGACCTGATCGCGGGCTTAGGGGCTTCAGGCACTTCGGCGACGTCACCCGGCTTTGTCCTTGTTCCCGAAGACGCCATGTCCGATGCGGAATGGGCTGCGGCCAAGGTCTTTGCTCAAAGCATGGATCAAAATCTGAGGATCGAAACCTTGGACAGCATGATCGTTAAAGGATACCTTAAGCCATGATCTCGCATCTGACAGATCAACGCGTTTTGGCCGGGATGGCCGTGGGCATTTCGATTTCCGAAAGTGACCAGCTGGACGCTTTGGGCATTGATTCCGTGACCGTAAACCATGCGGTGCGGGATCTGGTTCAGGCGATCCTAGCCCAAGGCGGGCGCGTAGTCTTTGGTCATGACTGGCGACCTGGTGGCGTGATGGACGATATTTTCGACTTTGCAATCCGGCACAGTGGGCTGTCTATTTCGGCCAAGGTATCAAACCCCGCACCTGTGACCAACTACGTACCCTGGCCGCGTCAAAGTGGGCTGAATTCGATCCGGGCTAAACGTTTTGCCAACATCATTCGGGTGAACGTAGTCAAGCCATCTGAAGCGCCCAAAGCCACGCCGCGGTCCTCATCATCCCGCGGGGTGGTCTGGAATGCCCGCAGTCTGAGTAATATGCGGCAAGTGATGACACAGGATTGCCATGCGCGGATTTGCCTGGGCGGTAAAGCCTCGGGCTATGGAGGCGCAGCAGCAGGCATCGTCGAAGAGGCATATTTGGCCATGCTAGCCGGACAGCCACTGTTCATCAGCGCGATCTTTGGTGGCGCGGCTGAGCAGTTCATCGAGCAACTGCAAGGCAACGCCCCGGACCGCCCACAGGTCTTTGCCCCAGACATTCAGAAGCACCCAAGCCTGGCGGGTGTAGAGTTGCAGGTCGACCCTAATGCCATCGCCGACTGGGGCATTGAAAAACTGAGCCAAGCCAATTTCCTAACCCCCGACGAAAACCGCCAATTATTCGCCGCGACCCAAATTTCCCAAGTTATCGGCTGGGTTTTGGTCGGGCTGGGGCGCTCCACACGGGAGCCCCCCGATCAACACGCGCAAGCGGCGCAATTTTAACAAGTTCTGTGTCTTTAGCTTGTCTGAGCCTGCAGTGCTGCTACACGGCCGGGCAGCACGTGCCGTACGACGCACAATCGTGGCTCTTCATTTCTGCAATCCGGACAATAATGCCCGACCTTCGGGGCAGGCCATTTGGCTTCGACTCACCCAGGCTTGGCCAGAACATAGCTCCTGTCCGTCAGAAAGGCTGGCGAAATCAATAAGACGACCGCATCAGCCCGCGTCAGTCCCGCCGAAATCCGTGCGTTGAAATAGCTCCCGGCAGGCAAATCATCCTAGTCAATGAAACCTGAAACCCCTGTTTTCTAAGCGCGGTTGCTGTGTGCAGACAATTTAACGATCTGTACCTGCAAAGGACCAGAACACCCGACCACGGGATCGAAACCGGACCATACAGCTGTTCAGGCTTTGCGAAACTCTTCTCCAAATCGTCATGCCGCCGATGCTCCTATCATGTCTGCGGCCTCATGGCCTGGGGTTTTGTAGGCAAGGGTGATCAGGGGATGCGCCAGCGATCAGCCCGCTCTCAAGCGAATTGTCCAAAGCCATGCACAGCCGCGCACGCAAAGCTGAGAGGGACAAATCCAACTGGCCCGTTTCCTGCGGGGTAACGTAGAGGATTTTCAGATCGGGCAAAGCAGCGCCTGTTCGTTCTAGACCTCGAAAGTTACCAAGATTGAACATTCGTTCCAATCTTTGTTCGACTTCGTTCAGAAACCTTTCCAACCAACCCAAAGGCGGCTCGGGCAAAATTGCCAGCGCCCGCGTGTCCAGTTGATACCCGGCCCCGATTTCTTCTCCGCTAAGCGCATCCCAGCGGCGGAGTAAAGGCGGGTTTGACAGCGTCCGACCGATCACCGTCGTGCCGTCAAATGCTAGTGTCGGGATCATGCGCCCGGGCGCAGTTTCCAGACGTTTAGCAAGCACCCAACAAGTTTTGTCGCGCTGCCAGATTGATAACATCCCGTCGTGAGTGCCTAGCACGACCCGCTCTCCATCCGGGGCAAACGCCACAGCTGCGAGTGTATTAACCTGAGCCTGGGGGCCTTCTGGCTGCACCACACATCCCTCGGGCTGGTCATATGATGCCACCTTGCGGAATTCGGCTCCATCAAAGCGGGCAAAGACTAAGCTACGCCCAGTGGGATCGATGCTAATATGAGGCCGCCCCTGCGCGGAGTTAAGACCTTTCACCGGAAAAGCCTTGGGATCCTTGCCTGGTGTTAGCGCCACGACCTCTGGATCCGATCCAAAATTGAAATATCCCTTGGGCCGTTCCCGTAGTGCCAAGACCGTCGTGCCCATTCCGGCGATACTGTCAATTCGCCATGGCGTTTCATGCCGCAAAACCTGCTGACCGGAAAGGTCATAGCCCCGCACAACAGCATTGCTTTCATAGTTTACGGCAACATACAGTGTATCCCCAAAGCCGGCGACAGCGACGATCTGCCCCGGGTCCTTGCCGCGTTTTACCGCCGCTATTCGTGTTTCGGAAAAGCTCAGATTGCCCTCCTTCCGTCTCCATTGGACCGGTCCAGTCGGCGAAGCGTGGACAACTCCGTTGGGCGTGCTTGCAAAAACCGTTGGACGTTCAGGCAGATCAAACCTGTGTTGAGTTGTCATAGGACGGGCCGGACGCATCCGCAGGCCTGTGCCCTGTGCGCTTTCCAGTGGCACAGAAACCAGTGCCGCATGGCGCGCACCAGAGAAGAAACCAATCCGCCCGCCTAAGGTCAGAAAATTGCTTTCTGGGTCATGAACCAGCGCAGTCACCATCCCGGGCAACAACTTCTCTACGGATTGACTTTGCAGGACACGCCCAGTCGGGGAGATCTGAAACAGTGTTACCGTTCCGTCCTGACTGCCCACCGCAAAGCCCGGGCTATCGCCTTTGATTCCAGTCAAAGCTGAAGGGTTCAAAAGGCTGAGTTCAGGCCCCGGGCGCAGCGCTTCTCCAACCGGATCATCAAGCACCTGTAGGGATTGCGATCCCATCAGAGCAATCTTTCGTAATTCGCGCAGCACCACACCTTGAAGCGGTTGCACTAAAAGTGGCGTGATCTGTATTGTACAATTGTCCAGGTCCAGAACCTTTAGCTGACCTTGTCCGTTTACGCTTCCAGCCAGGGCAAGCCGGTTGCGATCCAAGAAACCTATCCAGATTACAAACATGCCGGAATGTTGGCAGGGAAGTTCGGACACCTCGCCCGCCGCCGAGACCAGAGTGATCGCATCAGTCCAGCTGCTAATTACGGCAAACCCGCCACCGGGTCGGGCCGCCGGACTATGTCCGCCCACAGTAATCGGCGTAACGACCCCGTTTTCCACCTGCGCCGACCGGCGCATTGAAATGGCGGTGAACCCGTCCGAACCGGGTAATAGAGCCTGCCCGATCGTCGCACCGATCGTTTCTTCCCCCCAACTGTGAACAAGCCGAAGATCCGAGGCATTTAGCCCATGGACCCTATTGCTCTCCAGCGCAAGGACCAACCCTTGGCTGATTGCCAGATCGCGAATATCACCAAAGAGCTGCGGCGCGTAAACCGTGCCGCCGGGCATCCGTGTTTCAACCCGCGAGGCGACGGATAAGACACCTGAGCTGGGAGCAAGCTGCAACGCACGCACCGAACGGTCGAGCGCATCCACCAGATTGCCGTCGGATTGGAACGGCCCGGCCGACGCAAGCAGTGCCTCAGCTACTAGCGCTTCGGCCCTGGCGCGCAACGCGGCGTCATTTGCAGATTTGGCAGCCAGCACCGCGGCCCCAGTTAAGACGACCAAGCCGATCATGGTAGCAGTGATGATACGCAGGCGTCGTGTCTCGACTCGATCGCCCCGAAATCGCCCGGCGATGGAACGGACGACTTTGGCATCTGGCAAATGCCCTTGGCCAATGTCGCGCGCAATGTCGCGGATCTTAAGCACCGGGTCCTGGCCCTGCTCTGACAGATTCTGCCGAGTTTTCAACCAGCCTGACAACCGGTCGGATCGAGGCGCGTCAAGCGCTGCCCCCACAGCGCCATCTACATCGACAAAGATTGGCTCACGCCCAGTGGCCGCGAATTCCCGCACTTCCTGTAACACCCATGATGAACTCTGCAGTGCTGCGGGTCGCGCGACCACAATTAACAACCCCGAGCGTCGAACTCGAACTCGGGTCAAAAGGCTTAGATTCTGCCCAGCTAGAAAATCACGAGTGTCTAGATGGGTTGTAAAGGTTTGCCCCAACGCCCTGTCCAACTCGGCGGCATAGGCCAAGCCATCCTTGTGAGCGTAAGAAATAAATATGTCATAGGCAAAAAGCAGATCATACAGTCGTTGGGGAAATGTTAGAATGGACTTGAGGTTGGAAAAAAATCGCAAAATTCACCTAAACTGTGGCAGAGATTGGATCATGTGGCAAAAAATGCCAACCGTCAAACCCGATACCAGCGCCCTGCAATATGAGGGTCTTTATCGCGTAAATTGGGTGAAGTTCGGGCTTACGCTTCCTCAAAACCGACTTGCCCTTCACACTTAGCTTTGATGACGGTACTATCGATGGACATGTTCGACGAGACGCTGCGGCTGCAGTTGAGTAGGCTCACATTTAGAGACTTCTAGCGGCCGTACAGAGTGCTGTATCCGGCTACGGTCCAATCCAAACCGATTAGCCTCAACAGACTTTCAGCATTAACTTCCAAGGAGTGTAATGCTTTGCGCAAATGTATGGTGAGCAGCATTTCATAGCAGTACCGTCTAAATGACCCACTATATCTTGTAACTCACCTGCACGACCCCAAATCAAATTGAATGGCGGATTGCCTATAGGAGAAGAATTTTGACCAAGGCCTTTGTTAGCTATCACCACAAAAATGATCAGAGTTATCGGGAGCATTTAGCATATCTCGCTGAACACTATGGCTCATTTGAAGACGGATCGGTCGAAGTGGGGGAGATCGACGACAGCCTGTCCAGCGAGGCTATCCGACGTATCATCCGCGATGAATACCTCCGGGACACAAGTGTTACCATTTTGCTCTGCGGCACAGAGACCCGGTTTCGTAAGCACATCGACTGGGAGCTGAAGTCTTCGATGATCGATGGCTCGGTCAACAAGAAGTCCGGGATTCTGGTGATTGATTTGCCTTCAACTTCCTGTACGTCATGGCACGCAGGTTTGCCTGGTGAAAAAGATGCGATTTATTGGGATTACACTGGCGGCTGGACAAATTTTGAGACGAAATCTAAGTTTGAAACGACCTACCCAGATTTACCGGAGCGGATAATCGACAACCTCTTAGAATCTGAAGTTGCAATGTCGGTAGTGCCTTGGTCTCGTATCGAAAACCAACCTGAAAACCTGAAGTTTCTAATTGATGCAACTGCTATAGCCGGTCGTAGCAACAACTACGATCTATCCCTGCCAATGCGCCGAAAAAATTATAATCCTTCTCCCGACTTCAGTTTCGTATGATCTGTTTGACGCTGATGGGGTGGTGAGTGAGCTAGTAGTCAGCCGGGTCTTCGCTCCGCTCTAACCCGGCTGGCAGGTTTCTAATCCTGAAATCCGCCAGCCATCCGGCCGACGCCCCGAAACAGGGGCTCTGGTGTCGCGTTCCGTGCCAGCCTCCTCGGAGCAATCTGGTGCCGCCCACGCAGGCGCGCGGGGCATCGGTTGGTTTACACTTCTTCACTTGATTGCGAATGGCCGCTCTAGATAAGCTGCACTGCGGCGACGGAGACCCTGATCAAGGGCAGCTCTGGGCCGAAAGTCACGGCGAACCACTTCCGCCCCCAAGAAAAGTTGGAACTCATTTTTAGTTCCGGCAACTGATCTACCGTTCAGGATCTGTGTTTGTTGATAGACGCGCACTTCATCGAGCGCGTTACAGAGCCGAACATTCGATGTAGATCTGGTCGCACTATGACGGTTGGGTCAGGTTGGTGTGACGTTCAACAAGTTGGAAATGGCGCTCTGGGGAGGATTCGAACCCCCGACCCCTTGATTCGTAGTCAAGTACTCTATCCAGCTGAGCTACCAGAGCGCGGTGAGGGGGATTTAGGCGCTACAGCGCAGAAGCGCAAGCGCAAAAAGACAGAAAAGTCAGATAAGCCCCAACTCACCCTTTGGCAGCGTTATTTTAAAGGTGGTTCCAGCAGATCCAGTCTCCGCCAGCACCAGCGCCCCGCCGTGGCCCCGGATCAACTCCGCTGAAATCGCAAGCCCCAAGCCGGTGCCGCCTTTGCGAATCCCTCCCTGAAACGGAGTGAACAGATGCTCCTGGGCTTTGGCGGGCAAACCGGGGCCTGTGTCCCGCACACAAATCACCCAACTGTCATCGGCCTCGCTGGCAGAAATCGCAATCTCGCCCGGCTGACCACTGGCCACAATGGCTTGGCGGGCATTGCGCACAAGGTTGGAAATCACACGGTACAGCTGCTCTGCATCTGCGCGCACCATCAAGCCGGAGGGCATGTCTTCGGCAAAGCTCAGGTCGTATTCGCCAATCGCCAGCCGCTCGCTGGCCACCACATCTGACACCAGCTCTGCCGGATCAAACCGCGACAGGGTCGGCGCGGGCTCTTCGGCCTTGCCAAACGCCAATGTGCTTTCACAGAGATGCACGGCGCGAGTGATCGAATTCACCAGCTTCGGGGCGAGCCGCGCCACAAGCGGATCCTCGCTGCTCTCGATACGATCCGTGAACAGCTGCGCTGAGGTCAGGATATTGCGCAAATCATGACTGACCTTCGCCACTGCGCCGCCAAGCTGCGCCAGTCGCTCTTTTTGCCGCAAGGCCGATGTCAGCTCGGTCTGCAGGGTCAACAGCGCCTCTTCCGCCTCCCGCAGCTCGGCCACACTTGATTTCGGTGTGATCACGCTGCGTGCGTCTTCAGGCGCCGCAGCATAGGTCTGCATATAGCGCACAACGCCCTCAATCGGACGCACCAGAATGGCGCGCACCGCAAGGAACAGCAGAAACGCTGTGACCACGGAAATCACCGCAGACAGCGCCAAAACCCGCAGCCCATAGTCGATCATAGCGGCCCGCAGATCCTGCGTATCCATCGTGACCTCAATCAGCAGCCCCGCATCCTGCACAGGCGCGCCAATCACCCGGATCACCCGGTCGCTGCGGTCCAGCAGCTGGATCATCGCATCTTTGATCAACACACCCGCCGTGGCCCCGCGCATGTCATAAGTGTCGCTGATCGGTTCAGGGATCGGAGAGTTCAGGATCAACTGCCGCATTTCATCGCGCCGCAGAACCACGTTATAGACGCCCGCGTTTTTCAGCAGCTCGTCTTCCAGATCCATGTCGATCATGTCATCGGCGAGAAGCGCGAGCGAGGCAATCTGCGCCCGCTCCAGCCGCAACAGCAGATAGTCCTCGCGATAGCGCGCAACCGAGGGCACAAAGATCAGCACCTCGGCCAACATCACAAAAATGACCGTGAGGATCAGGAACCGACCTGAGAGCGAATTGAGCATTCTGCGCGCCCACCTTTGTCTATGGCAGCCAGCGTTGCACAAAACCGACCACCCGTTTGACCTTTGGATTATCAAACAGTTGCGGCGAGAAATAGGCCCCTGCAACACGTTTATTCACCTCACCCACCGTCGGATACGGCGAAATCATGCCGGCGACGGCGCTCATTTTCAGTTTGTTGGCAATCACTAACGCCCACAGGTTGATCAACTCTCCCGCCTGCGGTCCGGCGATGGACACGCCGACAGGCCGCCCTTTCACCACCATGGCTTTGATCAACCCTTTGGCCTTGCGATCCGCAATCAGGCGGTCGTTGTGGGCGATGTCAAACCGCGCCACTGTCAGCTTGTCACCATAAAGCGCGCGCGCCTCTGCCTCGGTCGGGCCGATCTGCGCCAGTTCCGGGTCGGTGTAGGTCGCATAAGGGATGTGATCCGTGCGCGCCTTTGCTGGCAGGCCAAACAAAGCCGAGCGAATGATCACCCCCGCATGATACCCGGCCACATGGGTGAACTGCGCACCGCCCGCCACATCGCCAATCGCATAGACCTTGCGATTGGTGGTTTTCAGGCTCGCATCCACTTTGATGCCGGTCTTTGTTGTCTCAATTCCTGCCGCAGCAAGGTTCAGCCGATCCACATTGGCCTTGCGCCCCACCGCGACCAGCAAATGCGAGCCGGTAAAGCTGCGCCCATCCTGCGTCTCCACAGTGATGGCCCCCGCCTGCCCGCTGATCTGCTTGGCCAGCGCGTCTTCGGCAATCTCCACGCCTTCTGCACGCAGATTATCCAGCACAATCGCCGCCATCTCCGGGTCATCCCGGCCAAGCGCCTTCGCACCCTCGATCACCGTGACCTGAATGCCCAGCCGCTGATGCGCCTGCGCCATCTCCATGCCAATCGGCCCGCCGCCAATGATCAGCAGATGCTCTGGCGTCTCGGTCAGATCAAACAGAGTCTCATTGGTCAGATAAGGCACCCCGTCCAGCCCTGGAATCGGCGGCACCAGCGGGCTGGAGCCCGTGGCAATCACCACCCGGCGCGCGGTGATGCGATGATCGCCAGCCTCTACCACCTTGGGGCTGACAAATCGGCCATAGGCACGGATCACCCGCACCCCAAAGCCCTCAAAGCGCTCTTGACTGTCCATCGGCGCAATCTGCGCAATCACGTCTTTTACATGCGCCTTGGCGGCGGCGTAATCCACCTGCGGCGCCTGATCGGCCACACCATAAATGCTGCTGTGCGCCTGCCCATGCGCGGCCTTGCCGCTCGCGATCAGCGCCTTACTGGGCACACAGCCGAAATTCAGGCAGTCCCCACCCATTTCATGGCCCTCAAGCAGGGTCACATCCGCGCCCATCTGCGCCGCTCCTGCAGCCACAGACAGCCCACCGGAGCCGGCGCCAATGACCAGCACATCGGTCGTTATCTCTTGCATTATACTGTCTCCCGGCCCCGAATTTTCTTGATCACCGCGGGCAGCAGCGACAGCGCCGCCAGACCCAGCATCGGGAGGAGCACATGCGGCTCAAAGATGATGCCCAAATTCGGTGTCTCTCCACGGGCAAAGACCTCACCAAGCCCGGCCCCCACTGAGGTGTAAACCAAACCACCCGGAATGATGCCAATGAAAGTGGACACGACGTAGCGCCACAACCGCACGCCCACCAAAGCCGGGATCAGATTGGCCACAAAAAACGGCACCACCGGCACCAGACGGATCAGAAACAGCATGGTCCACTGGTTTTCATCAATCCCGTCCTTCAGCGCTTTGATCCGGCCCTCAGAGCTGTCCATCTTGGCCGCGAGCCGCTCCCCAAGCCCAAACTTGGCCGCCAGAAACACCACCGTTGCCCCCATCGTGGCCGCACCCACGTTAAAAAGCACCCCCGGAAAGGTGCCAAACAGAAAGCCGCCGGTCAGCGTGGCAATCGTTGCTCCCGGCAGTGAAAAACCTGCGATAATCACATAGAAGGTCATGAAAACCGCCACGGCGGCCCAATAATGTTGATCCCGATAGGCAATCAGCATCTCGCGGTTGTCGCGCAACGTCTCAAAACTCAGGTAATCCCCCAACGCATAGGCCCCGCCCATCGCTGCAACAAGAATCACCGCCAGCGGCACCAATCGTGCCCATTTTGATTTCACCGCCGCGCCCGGCGACTCGCCTGTGCGCTCCATTGCATCTGCCATCGTGGTCATTGCCTTTGGTCAATTCCGTTTCTTGCTTTCAAAATGAAACAGAGACCTTCTAAACAACAGGGGGTTCACAGCGGGTTGATCGCAGTCCCACGGTTTCGTGATGAAATCGGCCCGTTTGGGCGGTTCTGAAACAATCTTCGCCCCGCTTTGGCCATAAGCCTTGCGTTTTTGTCGCAAAACCGCCATCAGGCGTTTGACTTATGACACAGGCCCGTCTAAAGACCGGGCTTCGAATAGACAGGCATCGCGAATCTTTCGCCGACTGCCCAGATTAACAAGATACGGAGACGGAGCGATGAAACGCACCTACCAACCTTCGAACCTGGTTCGTAAACGCCGCCACGGCTTCCGTGCGCGCATGGCCACCAAAGCTGGCCGCAAGATCCTGAACGCACGCCGCGCACGCGGTCGTAAGTCGCTGAGCGCGTAAGCTCACCGACACCGTTCAGACGGAAATGACACCGCCGGAGACCTCCTCGGATGGCATTGCCAACCAAGAGAAGACGTCTCCGGCGGTTTCCGTTTGCGCGCCGGATACTTTGCTGATCCTCAAGAAACGCAGCGACTTTGTGGCCGCATCCCGCGCCCGCAAACAGGGTACGACTGCGATGATGATTCAGGCGCGCAAGCGTCGCGAGTCTGAAGACACCTCCCATGACATCATCCGCGTCGGCTTCACCTGCTCCAAAAAAGTGGGCAATGCAGTCGCCCGCAATCGTGCCAAGCGCCGAATGCGCGAAGTGGCGCGCGCCGTGCTGCCAATCGCAGGCAAGCCGGGCTGGGATTATGTGCTGATCGGTCGCAAAGATGCGACAGCGGCCCGCGACATGCTGGCGCTACAGGCCGATCTGAAGTGGGCGCTCAAAAAACTGCATGCGCCCGCCAAGCCCCGCAAAGATGTGGCATCAACGCCTCAGAAATCACGATAATCTTTGCACTCACACATGGTCTCGTGCCCCCTTTAGGCAATCGTTAACATTTGCACCGCAAAGTTGCGCCGTCGCCCAGAATACCGCTAAGAGAGATCCAGCGATCCCGATGTCCGTTACCGTTCTCCTTACATTTGTTGTCACCACAGATGACACCTCCGCCTTTCGCGAAACCATTTCGGAACTGGCCAAACGGGTGCAATGTATGCCAGGCGCTTTGCGCTATGCGGTCTATCAGGGCGCGGACGATCCCGATTATTTCCACGTTCATCAGGTTTGGGCGAATCGTGGATGCTATCAGGCCTACATCAACAGCACCGAAGCCGCCGCTGCCTTTGCCAGCTTGCGCGGCATTGTCTCTGAACTTCTGGTGAAAGAGCTGACCCCTGTCGCCAACAGCGACAGCACCCCAGTTCTGGTCGCTGTCTGAACCAGACCGAGTCGCGGCCCCCCCCCCCGCACAATCTTGCGCATCGCCAACAACCGTCAGCTTGAGGCACTCAGGCTGCGCGCTCCGCATGCTGTCTGCCCCCCCCAACCCCCTACGATC
>NZ_JAGHQX010000022.1 GCF_017744095.1 Shimia sp. R10_1
CGCGATGTTCACGCCGCCGCACCATCCCTACACCGACCTGCTTTTGAGTTCCGTGCCGGAAATGGATCCCAACTGGCTGACCGCTCTGCTGGAAGAGCGTGGGGTCGACAATGTGGGCGAATCTGCAGGGCTTTGAAGCCGCCAATTAATCAAAACAAAGCCGCCCGGAGTTTTCTCGGGCGGTTTTTGCGTTCAAGTTGAGAAGATTGTCTTTAACACACGAGAAGCCTCATAGAGGCTTGGTTAAACCACGGCCATCCCGGTCAGAACCAACGTGCCCACTAGTATGCCATAAAGGAACAAAGCAGCCGGAAATGTACCCGCACGTGTGCGCTGGTCGCGGATCAGTTCATCACGTGTCAGCATGGTCCACTCCTCGTACGAGCTTTAGTCTCGGTCTGTTCAGAAAGGTGAGGTTGGTAATGTTCGCCCTCAATTCGCACGTAGGTGATGCGCCTGAGTCGTGCAAGCCCCAAATGCCACTATTTCGATAGAATTTGAGCGACTGCGCCATGCCGCAATTGCAACGCCTGTGCGCACTGCCGTCTCCGTGCATATGCAACAGACCAACGAGGCCAACAGAAATCGGCCCCGTCATAATTTTTGGGAGCTTAGCCCAAAACAGCTTTCACCGCGGCGACTGTTCCCGCCACAGCTTGATCAGCCTCTTCGCGGGTCAGGCAGAAGGGCGGTGCGAAGCCGAGGATGTCACCTTGTGGCATGGCGCGGGCGATGATTTTTGATTGCTCCAAAAGCTTCGCCGAGATCTGTGGGCCAATTTTGTCCGCCGCATCAAAGAAGGTGCGGCTGTCTCGGTCCTTCACAAATTCAACTGCGCAGAGCATGCCTTCGCCACGCACATCGCCCACATGGGCGTGATCAGCCAAGGCTTCGGCCATGGACTTGTTCAGATATGCGCCAACGTCGCCAGCGTTCTGCACAAGGTTCAACTCGTCGATCAGCGTGAGGTTGGCCACACCAGCCGCCGCCCCAATCGGGTGTGCCGAGTAGGTCCAGCCGTGGCCAATTGGGCCGTTTTCATCCGTGCCTTCCTCTAGCACCTTCCAGACTTTGTCTGACACAATGGAGCCTGAGAGCGGCGCGTAAGCCGAGGTCAGCCCCTTGGCGATGGTGATGATGTCGGGCTCCATGCCGTAGTGATCGGAGCCAAACATGGTGCCAAGACGGCCAAAGCCTGTCACAACCTCATCTGCGACCAGCAGGATGTCGTGTTTCTTCAGCACGGCCTGAATGGCCTCCCAATAACCGGCAGGCGGGGGCACAATGCCACCGGTGCCCAGAACCGGCTCTCCGATGAAGGCGGCAATCGTGTCTGCGCCCTCACGTTCGATCAGTGCCTCCAGTTCGGCGGCGCAATGCGCGACGAACTGCTCTTCGGTCTGGTCCAGATTATCCCGACGGTAGTAATAAGGGGCTTCGGTGTGGATCACCTGTTCCACCGGCAGATCGAATTTCTTGTGGAACAGCTCCAACCCGGTCAGCGAGCCGGTTACCAACCCCGAGCCGTGATAGCCGCGCCAACGCGAGATGATCTTCTTCTTTTCAGGGCGGCCAAGGATGTTGTTGTAATACCAAATCAGTTTGACGTTGGTCTCGTTTGCATCGGACCCACCAAGGCCGAAATAGACTTTGGACATATTCTTCGGCGCGCGATCCAGGATCATCTTGGAGAGCGTAATCGAGGCTTCGGTGCCGTGGCCGACATAGGAATGGTAGTAGGCCAACTCCTGTGCCTGCACGCCTATCGCCTCGGCGATCTCCTGACGGCCATAGCCAACATTCACACAATACAGCCCTGCAAAAGCATCCAGCAGTTTGGTGCCGTCTCTATCCTCGATAAATACCCCACTGGCGGTCTTGATCACCCGGCTGGGGCTTTCGCCGCGCGCATGCTGCGCCAAATGTGTCGATGGGTGAAAAAAATTGTCGCGATCCCATTGATCGAGTTGGTCGTTTCTTAGCATCTATCTTCCTTCTTTATCCGTGCGGGATCACGTCCAATCGCGGCAGATGTATTTGGCCTCGGCGTGCGCTTTACTGCTGAGCCACGCGCCTTTGCGACTTGGGCCGGGCGCATGTCTTGTCTCCAATGCGCGCCCGTTCAAAAGAGCTGTTTCAAGCGCCGAAAATCGTTTCGTATCGCAGAAGAAGGTGACGGCTTCTTTCAGACGATGTGACCAAATTTTGCGGTTTGAGTAGATGAATCAGCTATCACCATTGTCGCCAAACAGCACATTGAGGGGCATCCCGGCTTTCCCCTTAACTGGCTTGGTCACGATATAGGTGAAATAGCGGGACAGGCCGATACGGGCCTCCAGCATCTCGTCAATCAGCCGTTGGTAGGCCTCGATGTCGCGGGTCACAATCTGCACCAGGTAGTCGAACCCGCCGCCGAGCGCCCAGCAAGCGGTGACTTCATCATAACGCTGCATGGCCGCCTCAAATGCTCGGAAACTGGCGGCGGTATGATCGGCGATTTCAACAGCCACAAACACAGTGACATGGGGCGCCAGTTTCCTAAGATTGATCCGCGCGCTATAGCCTTCGATCAACCCGGCGCTTTCTAGCTTCTTCAGGCGCTCCCAGCAGGGTGTCGGAGATAAGCCGATCCTTTCGGCCAGCGCTGCCTTGGTAATGCGCCCTTCTTGAGAAAGAACAGACAATATCTGGATATCGCGGTTGTCGAGCTTCATCTGTTTATGCCTGAATAATGATTCCGGCGGCGCCGAAGTATTTGCGGACATGGGTGGCGATTGCCGTGTCCTGCGCACCGGTGCCAGTGAGATCGCAGATGGTGATGCTCTCAGGTGAGGCGCGGCCCGGCTTGGCGCCTGTGATGACCTCCCCAAGTTCCGTGGGGGTGCCTTCGTTCCAGAGCCCGGCAGCCTTGGCCGCTTCGAGCTCGCCTGACACTTCGCATTGGCTGGCGCTGTCACAAACATAGGAATCTGCGGCGACCAGGGCAGCGGGGTCAATCTCGTTCTTGCCGGTCTGGTCTGATCCCATGGCCGTGATGTGCAGCCCTGGATGCAGCCACTCGGCTTTCAGCACCGGTTCGCGCGCCGGCGTGGTGGTGACGACCAACTGTGACTGCGCCACCAACTCTGCTGGATCTGTCATCACTTCGGCCTCGATCCCCAGCGCCTTGGCTAGATCCGCGGCACAAGCGGCGGCTTTTTCTGCATCGCGGCCATGCACCAAAACCCGTTTGAACGGGCGCACCAGATGCGTGGCAATCATTTGCAGACGCGCCTGCACGCCTGTGCCGATCACACCGGCAGTCTCTACCGTTTCAGGCGCCAAATGGCGCGCCGCAACGGCGCCAGCCGCAGCCGTGCGTATGTCAGTCAAATAGCCGTTGTCCAAAAACAGGCTTTCGACCAATCCGGTCTTGGCCGAAAACAAGATCATCAAACCATTCAGGCTCGGTAAGCCCAGTTTCGGGTTGTCAAAAAAGCCCGGCGAAACCTTGATCGCAAAACCGTCAAACCCTGGAATATAGGCCGTTTTGACATCCACCTCGCCGTTGGCTTCATGCAAGTCCATCGACAAGATCGGGGGCATCACCACCTTGCCGGATGCCAACGCCGCGAAGGCCTGTTCCACCACATTCACAACGGTCAGATCGAGCTTCACCGCCTCCCTCAACTCCGCTTCGGTCACGATTTGAATGTCATGCGCCATAAAGTCTGCCTTTCATTTCAAGATCGCCGATCCTCACGTCCTGCCCGGTCATGAGTTTCGTAAACGTTGGCATGTCCAGGTTTCGTCCCGTGATCACGGTGCCAACTGGACCGCGCGGTTTTGGCAACTTGCCCGCCAGCATCGCTGCTTGTCCCACAACTGACGCGCCTTCTGCCACCATGCGATCCTCGTAGAACATGACCTGCATGGCATGCAGAATTTCCTCCTCGGTCACCAATATCGTGTCATCCAAAAGGTCCCGGCAGATGGGATAGGATAGTCGGTTCTGCAGCCCGATGCCCCCGCCAAGGCTGTCTGCCAGCGAGGCACATTCGGGCACTTCGACCGGCTCGCCCGCATGGATGGATGCATGCATGGCCGCGCCGCGCTCCATGGTGATGCCGATCACGGAGATGCCGGGTTTGATCGCCTTGGCTGCAGTGGCAATGCCTGCAGCCAACCCACCGCCAGACAAAGGTACAAGCAACATCTGCAAATCGGGCCGAGCTGCCAGCATTTCCAACCCAATGGTTCCCTGACCGCTGATCACATGGAGATCATCAAACGGGGAAATCTCCACCAGCCCTTCAGTTGCGCACAAGCGTTGGCTTTCCCGCATGGCTTCGTCTTGCGACGTGCCGATGATCCGCACATCTGCGCCAAGCGCCTTGATCCCATCAATCTTGGCCTGCGGCACCAGCTCAGACATACAGATTACTGCCTTCATCCCCCGCAGGTTGGCCGCAAAACTCACCCCGCGCCCGTGATTGCCCGTTGAGCAACAGGTTACACCCCGCACCTCGTCAGGCAGAGCCATCACCGCCGACATCGCGCCGCGCAGCTTGAACGCGCCAACGGGCTGCATGGTTTCCATCTTCATCAGGAAGTCATAGCCCGCCACAGTCGTCATGTAAGGGGAGGGGATCAAAGGTGTATTGTCTGCCACGCCGCGAATGCGGTTCTGCGCATCCAAAATGTGGTGAAGCTCAAGGGGCACTCCAGTCATCTGTATTTGTCGCCTTCCTTCCTTGCCATTCCGACAAGCCGCAGCCAGATTGATCGGGGTTCGCCTTGATCACTGGGATTTGTGTACAAGATTACAGCAAGGTCGCTTTGGCTGATCTATAAAAACGACATTTAAGTGCCGTTTTTTTGCAGTTTTTCTACATCTTGTTCTGATTGGCTTGACTGAAGTGCGCAGGTTCACCGGTGACTTGATTGCTGTTGTGCACAACTGTCAGATTTTCATTCATGAGGTTGCAATGCCAGCAGACCACGTACCGTTCAGCCAAGCCGAATACGATCGCCGTATTGCCAAGACGCGACGCGCAATGGAAAAAGCAGGACTGGACCTGCTCTTTATCACGGACCCGTCAAACCAGGCCTGGCTGACTGGCTATGACGGCTGGTCTTTTTATGTCCACCAAGGTGTGCTTCTGGGGCTCGAAGGTGAGCCGATCTGGTGGGGGCGCTATATGGATGCTTTGGGCGGGCGGCGGACCTGCTGGATGTCCCAAGACAACATTCTCGGATACGCGGACAACTATGTGCAATCCACCGTGCGCCACCCTATGCAAGATTTGGTTGGGCGCATCCGGGCACTTGGCATGGACACCGCCCGGATCGGGGTGGAGATGGAGAACTACTACTATTCCGCCAAGGCTCATACCGTTTTGGTCGAGGAACTGCCGAACGCCAAGCTGGTGGACGCAACCGCCGTGGTGAACTGGCAGCGACTGATCAAATCCGAGGAGGAAATCGGCTTTATCCGCAAGGCCGCGCGCATCTCCGAAAAGGTGATGCAAACCGCCCTTGATCGCGCCGGGCCGGGCGTGCGCAAAAACGACCTGGTGGCCGACATTTTCCATGCCGGGATCACGGGTGTCGATGACGATTGGGGCGATTATCCGGCGATTGTGCCTCTGACCCCCTCGGGTCTGGACGCAACCGCCGCCCATCTCACGTGGAATGGCGCCCCCATGCGTGAGGGCGAAGCAACCTTCTTCGAACTGTCAGGCTGCTACCGCCGTTATCACGCGCCCCTGTGTCGGACGATCTATCTCGGCAAGCCGTCTGACGAGATGCGCGCCGCGGAACAAGCCCAGATCGAAGGCATCGCCGCTGGATTGGAGGCAGCGCGCGCGGGCAATCGAACTTGTGACATTGCCAATGCGTTTATGGATGTTCTGGCGAAGCACGGCATCAAACGGGAAGGGCGCATGGGCTATCCCATCGGGCTCAGCTACCCCCCGGATTGGGGCGAGCGTACCGCCTCGATCCGCACTGAAGATGAGACCATTCTAGAGCCGGGCATGGTGTTTCACTTCATGCCTGCCCTGTGGATGGACAGCTGGGGGCTGGAGACAACAGAAACCATTCTGATCACCGAAAATGGGCCAGCCGAGGCCCTGTGCGATATGGATCGAAAACTCTTCGTGAAGGACTGACCGTGAGCGCACTTGCAGACACCAAAGCGCTGTTGGAGGAGTTGATCAGTTTCCCAACGGTGTCCTCTGATAGCAATTTGAACATGATCCAGCTTCTGGCCACGCGGCTGTCCGACTGCGGGGCCGAGGTCGAAATCTGGCATGACGAGACTGGCACAAAGGCAAACCTGTTTGCCACGCTGGGCCCCAAACGCGATGGCGGCATCGTCTTGTCCGGGCACTCCGACGTGGTGCCAGTGACCGATCAAGATTGGGCCTCCGATCCTTTCTCAATGGAGACGCGGGAGGACAAATGGTTTGGGCGCGGCACTTGCGACATGAAAGGCTTCATTGCGGCCGCCGTTGCCATGGCTCCCCACTATGCGGCGCTCGATTTGCAGCGCCCGGTGCATTTCGCCTTTACCTACGACGAAGAAATTGGCTGTTTCGGCGCCCGCGCGCTGGCCGAAACCCTGCGCGAAAAGCGCCTCAAGCCCGCGTTAGCGATCATCGGAGAGCCAACCTCGATGCGGATCATTGAAGGGCACAAGGGGTGCTACGAATACACAACGCATTTCACCGGCCTTGAGGGGCATGGCTCTGGCCCCGACCGAGGTGTGAACGCTGTCGAATATGCCGTGCGCTATGTTTCGAAATTGCTTGAGCTAAAAGAAGATTTGCAGGGCCGTGCCCCCGAGGGTAGCCGGTTTGAGCCGCCGTGGACAACAATCAACACTGGTGCCTTGGTGGGGGGCGTGGCGCACAATGTGATCCCTGGCAAAGCCCGGGTGGAGTGGGAAATGCGGCCCGTGCAAAAATCTGATGCCGACTATGTAAAAGACGAGTTGCACCAGTTCTGCGCCCACAGGCTCATCCCAGCTATGCAGGCCGTGCACCCCGATGCCGGGATCACAACCGACGTGATCGGTGAGGTGGATGGACTGGAGCCCATGGCGGAAAATGAAGCGCGTGACGTGGTGATGGAACTGACCGGTGCCAATGGCGCTGACGTGGTGCCTTTTGGGACCGAGGCGGGTATTTTCCAGGGACTTGGCATGTCTGTGGTTGTCTGCGGCCCTGGCTCAATCGATCAAGCACACAAGCCGGATGAATATGTGTCCGTGGATCAGATGGAGCAATGCCTAGGCATGCTCGCACGCCTTTCAGCCAAGCTGGTCTAATGCGCCTTTGGGTTCTCTTTCGGCGTTGCTCCGCGTAAACTGCCGCCAATAGGAGATCCGATCCCGTGACCTCAGCGATTTTGGAAAACAACGACTTCAAAGCCCGCGACCGCTTTGAAATCCTGCATCAAGAGCTGCGCAATCGCATCTGTTTGCTGGATTACGCCCCGGGCATCCGGCTTTCCGAGACGGAACTGGCCAAAGAGTTTGGCGTGTCGCGCACTCCGCTCCGACGTGTATTGGCACGTCTGGAGGATGAAGGTCTGGTAAAGTCAGTGCAAGGCGTCGGAACTTTCGTAACCGACGTGAACATTGAAGAACTGGCACAGACCTATCAACTTCGCATGGAACTGGCGGAAATGGTGGGCAAGCTGTCTCCGAAACAGCCGAGCGAAACGCTTTTTGCGCATTTGATCGAACTATCGCACCGTGCCAAGGCTCTGGTCCAAAAGCCAGAGCCACGCGAATTTGCCCGGCTTGACATGGAATTTTTCCTCGCGCGCCTCGCCTTGACCGACAACGCGCCCCTGCGGGAGGTTTCGGAAAGGCTGTATGTTCAGACTGCCCGGATCTGGCTGAAGTCTATTTCTACCTCAATCATTGACCTGAACGAAGAAATCCGTGTTTTCGCGGGAGAAGTTGACGAATTTATCGCTGCGATCGAACTCGGCGACCTTCAGGCTGCGGCATTGATTCAAAGGGCCCACATTTCAATGAGCTACAGCCGCATGCGTCGTTGATATCCTGACGTGACGGCAGGACTGCATCTACGCCGAAGACCAAGCTTTGCCGCGCAGCCGTCGTCGGCTTCTACAATGCCGAGCGACGGCCCAATGACCGCTTAACCCCGCTTAGCTGACCTTTGGGCAACCCGCAGCGAAGGTCCACTCTCCGCCGATTCTGTTGAAAAACAACGTGTTGCTGATGCAGAAATTGATGAGCTGAACCGAGCGCGAGCGCCTTTCTGGTCAGGCTTTGCGCGTTTGCTGCGGCGCAGGAAAGATCTTGGCCAATTTGC
>NZ_JAGHQX010000023.1 GCF_017744095.1 Shimia sp. R10_1
GCCAAGATCTTTCCTGCGCCGCAGCAAACGCGCAAAGCCTGACCAGAAAGGCGCTCGCGCTCGGTTCAGCTCATCAATTTCTGCATCAGCAACACGTTGTTTTTCAACAGAATCGGCGGGAAGCGGACTTTCGCTGCGGTTCGCACCAAGGTCTTCTACGCGGGCGAAACCCTTTTTGATCTCAACTTGGACAATGATCGCTTTCAGCCCAAAGCAGACATGCTCTGATCTGCACACTCCGCGAAAAACAGCAATTCAATGCGACAAAAATGAACTTCGGATTCGCAAATAACCTGGTCCTTTTTTAGGTCCCCGAACTGCAAGAGACCGATATGAAACAGCCAATTTCCGCAGCATTCTAAGACTCCTTCTGGATCAATTTTTATCACTTATAACAATGATTTATCAAGCAACGATGAGCTCTGGAAAGGCAGTGTCTCGCTGAGGGGGTCCCTGTACGGCACCTCAAAAATATTGGCGGAGCCAGCATCAACATGCCCCACCTTCAGGATCGGCAGTCGCCCCCATTCAAACACTGCTGGACCGCCTCTTTGTCAGATTTGCTCGGTCCATAAAAAAGCGAGCCACCGCAAGGTTGAACTTCAACAAAGTACTCGTCTTTCTCCTTGCGAAGGAAGGTGATCAAATTCTCTCCCGGTAAGATTTTCCCACATATGTCTTCCACACACTCGACCTCGAAAGTAACCGGGTGCTCGAAACGAGATGACTTGCCGCGCGAACCCAGCCACCGGCCTTTGAAAGATCCAGATGTTAGCATTCGCTTGCCAGGCTCTGCTACAAACTCCGGATCCTCCAACGTAAATTCGCCTTCCACAACAATATAGCTTTTCTCAGAAGCTTCAGCCGAATGAAAGCTGTCCTGAATGTCAGGCGGCAGGCAAGACAGTGCTATGGCGGCCCCAGGCAACATCGTTATGGTAATAGCCCCAAATAATTTCCAGTTGAGCATTTCTCACAACTCCTTTGTGCCAAACCAAAGCACTAATGGTGGGCCGCTGCCACGCTTGTGATGGTGTAAAGGTCAGACATGCCCGAGCTGCCCTGACCATACAGAATCTTGCCTCGATGCAGGTCCAGTTGGATTTTTACGTCACGAGATCTGTCATAGAGATAGATCGACCATTCGTCTCGATCGCTCTCCTCAAACTGGAAGCGTGGATTTCCATCAGCTCCGCCCTCAGTCCATGAAGTCGCGCCATCCCATGTGAACATGCCGCCGTCAAAAAGGACTTGGGCAGCATTGAATCCGTTGGCTGCGCCAAACTTCCCGTTTGTGCTTGTGTCAGGTTGCCCGACATAGGGCTGCAGGGCAGCACATTTGTCCAGAACCCCTACCAGATCATGCTGAGAACACATGATGCCGCCCCACTGAAATCCTGTGTCGCCGTTGGTAAGACGAACGGCAAACCATTCATACCCATTCATGAAGGCACCGGTTCGACCTAGGATAGTGAGATCGTCGTTTTGCCGCAGCGAGCCGGTCTGTTCGTAATTCATACCTGGACCAGAACGCACTTTGCCGCCGTAAGATAGTCCGGCTTGTGGCAAGCTTTTAGCATGGGAAATAGATGCGAAACATCCGAGGGCCGCAACGGCGGTAAGTACCGATTTCATCTGAATCATTTCCTTTTAAGTGGTTTCAGACAAAGTTGCGGAGCGAAGGTGGGCAGTCAAATTTTTTGAGCAACCAACATAAGTTTGGTTGTCATTAAACCACAGCGCCACCTTATTAGGCCAAGTCAGGGAGATGGTTGTTTAGCAGTCGTCCGCAGGCAACATCACAATGTTCGAATAGCGACCTTCAGATGTTGTAACTGCCGCGCAGGCGCCGGTTTCACGATTGAACCAGTAGTTTGTGAGGCCGTCGTTTCGGATGATTTCATAGCCAAGGTTTTGAATTCCGAGTTCCGCTTGTCCCGCGCGTGCGCCTTGAAACGGAGTGAGATCGGTGGTGCTTCCTACAGCTGGCGCCGAACTGGTCGCGCCTTCGTCGCAAGCGGCAAGCAGGAAAAGCGGAATTGCGATGGCTGTGGTGCGCATTTTTAACATGTCTTTTTCCTTGAAATAGCGAATGGTAAAAAATTTCGCGGTTTAACGATTAAGTTATGAAACGCTGCGAAAAAAGTGAGCTTTTCTTTCGCACCGGTCAAGAGATTTGCGTCATGCGAAATACGACCGAGAGCCCGTCGTTACACTGGCACTGCAAAAGATGCCACGCATCTAAACGCCAGAGTTGGAACTTAGTCATTGAGAGGTGGCGAGCATTCGCGTGTGGTTGCCATCAATGCAATCAAAGCGTTGTCAGACACAACGTTGATGATAACGTGAGGTGAATTGGGAAAGGACAACCACACTTCTTGCCATAGGAGTTTTCCATGAATTCAAAGATGTTGTGCTGCACAGTTTTTGGCAGCCTGATTGCTACAGCCGCACTGGCGGTGACAGACGCGGACAACGCCTGTATCGATCATCTCCGCGAAGTCGGAGGACCGGATGGCAAGTCTGGAACAATCGAGAGTTCAATGGGCTCGGAAGCCGGCACGCTTGTGATGTTGCGGGACGCGGGCAACACGCTATGGCGTTGCATTGCGTATAAGGACGGAACAATTGGAGAAATGTCCGTCGTCGACGCCGCGGATGATGGCCAGGGTGCGATGTCTGGATCAGACGGTGCCACCACCCAACAACGTGTCAAATTCGCGGCCGGATCGACTGGCGCTGAGTTGACCGGCACGCTGCAACCCGGCGCATCCGGCCAGTATGTTCTGGGCGCAAAAAACGAACAATTCCTCTACGTGCGCGTGGCGCCACGCAATGGCGCGCTGGACTACGTGATACGGAATCCTGATGGCTCAGAGTTGTTGGGGCTGATGACGTCGGAGAAGGAATATCGTGGCCAGCTCTGGCAAACTGGCGATCATGTTGTGGAAGTCATCAACCGAGGGTCCTCTTCAGTGGAATACAACGTGATTTTTGGCATTGAATAACACAAATCCAAGTATTCGCCGTTCGTGGAGTTGAATGAACTGCCCGCAAAGACGCAATACAAGTTTAAGGGAAAACGAAATGCACGTTGATCTGATTCACGCCGCTGTAATCGTGGTGGCTTTGGTTCTGACCAATATTGTCTTGAAGGCAACAGGAGTGGTTGGCGATGACGATACACATCGTTGGAGTTGGAAGAGATTCCTCGCGTATTTCGTTGTTGTCGCGGTGATCAACATAGTTTGGCCCATGTGAGCAACGGTTCGGGTAATTTTGCTGCACCTTAGTTTTGGGGAGTTGAGCATTGAAATTGGTTACATTGATTGCGGCGATGATTGTGACGGCGACCGCATCTCTTGCAGATGTGACAAGTCGCAGTGGAGGGCCGTCTGAAAAAGCGATGATTGCGCGTGGCGGCGATGGCGGGATCGAGGGTGTCGCGTTCTTCCGACCGGTATTGAGCGGCGTTCTATACCGATCTGGCTTTAAAGGGGGGGACAAGTCCCGCACTGGCCTTTCCGGCAATCAGAGAAGCGCGTTGTGCTCTGCTGGGTTTTCGAGCGGGTTTTATGCCGACTTTGGCAAAAACACCGAATACGGCGCGACCAATTGCACGGGCGGAAACTTCGACTATCAAAGCGCCCGATCTTCCAGACCCGCTAACGTCATGCAGGCAATCTATGACGTAGTACAGAATCCCGAAAAAGGTCCTGTTCTCGTGCATTGCATGTGGGGCGTACATTCTTCAGGTGCGCTGTCGGCCATGGCCTTGGTGCAATTCTGCGGCTGGTCCGAAGAGCGCGCGAAAATGTACTGGGACAAGGCCCGCAATGGTGCCCCCTGTTCCGGAGGGTGCGATCAGTGGATAGACGCGAAGTTTTCCAATTTCTCTTTGAGCTCCAAGTTGATGATTTCAAAGGAGCAACAAGCCGCCATTTGCCCAGAGTAGGACCAAAAGATGCTCCGAAGTATCGCACTCGCATGTCTTTTCCCGACATTGGTTTCGGCCAATGACTCGGTGATCGGTTCAGAAAGGACCTTCATGAGCCCAAACGGGCTGACAGAGAAATGCGTGGCGATCACAGCGATCCCAAACGGTGTTTACTCCGAACATGATCTGAAGCTGGAAAAGTCCTACTGCACTGTCGATTTGTATGCGCCGGACATTGCGCTTTGTCCGAAAACCTGGAGCACGAGCCCAGGGACAGCTGTCTACGATATTTCAGAAGGGCCCTACGTTGGTGAGCGTGCCGAGTTTGAACGCAACGCCTGCAAAGAGGGCAAATCTGCCAGTAGCCTGTCCAAGGATAGAATTCTGAAATTTAAACAGACTATGAACCAAAAAGGCACCAGCGGCACGTTCTCGACCTCGTCGCTGATGTATTACCATTTTTCGCGTTACTTCGACACGACGGTTAAGGTCCCTGTTGCGGTTTGGCGATCTATGGACGCCCAAGCGCATCTAACCGAGGTCGCCTCGCCAGGCCTTGCAATCTCGGGTGGACGTCATGGCGGGCGGATGAACCACGAGGGCTGGCGTGTTCTGGTCGCGGCAGATCAGAACCCGGAAACCTATCGACCCACCGACGAGTTGTTCACGGCGGACAGACAACAAATTTATGGCGTGCTGCTCGACAGTCCCGGACATCGCTATGGGTCTGAAATCAATGGAACCCGCAAATCGGGATGGGGTAAGGGCCAGAACAGGGATTTTCAACAAACACCTGCGTTTTTGGCTTTGCGTTCAGAGCTGCCGCTTACCGAAGCAATAGCCGAAGGACTGAAAGAAGGCCGCAAGGATCGTCAAATTAGCAAGGATCTTGGCGATGACGTTGACGACCGTCAAATGGCATTCTGGATGCAAGAATTGACGGAAATCGTCCTTTTAGACTTCATTTTTAGCCAGCAAGACCGCGTCGGCAACATCGACTTCACCCCTTATTGGTACTGGGTCGACGGAACCGATTTGAAGCACAAAAAGGCCAAGCATCATGTGGCAGGTAAGGAGGGTATTCCAGACGCGGCAATATTAGTTCGACGCACCAATCTAAATGACAACGATGCTGGTGGAAAGGTCGCCTACGCCAATTTTGCTAAGTCCACGCAAATGCTTGAGAAGTTGCGCCATTTCAACGCCGAGGCGTATGGCAAACTGGTTAAGTTGGATGACGATTTGCAAAATGGTGGCGAGATTTTCAACTGGCTTTCAACAAGTCTGGGTTTAAGCGAACGGCAAGTTCAGCAAGTTGTCCGAAACACACGTTTGGCCACTTCAATCCTGCAGAAAACTTGTACTTCGGGAGATATGATTTTTGACCTGAATGCCTCGGCGTTCTTCGTGACTGGTCGGGCCGAGGCCGCGGAGGTCCCCTGTGTTTCGGAATAGACCAAGGTCATTGTGGGGCGCGTTGGCGGTTTTTCTCTTGCTGTGCAAACCATCTCTGGCGCTTGATGTCATAGTCATTTCTGATTTGAACGGCAGCTATGGTTCCACACAATATAGCGAGCGGGTTGGTGCAGCTGTGTCGCGTATAATCGAGCTGGACCCGGATCTTGTCATTTCGACCGGCGATATGGTGGCAGGGCAGCGTAAACCTGTGTTGTCTGAGAAAGACGTATTGGCCATGTGGCGCTCCTTTCATGCTCAGGTCTCAGATCCACTCAAAAAGGCAGGTATTCCCTTCGTTGTAACTCCCGGAAATCACGATGCGTCTGCGTATGGGGGCTTTGAACGGGAGCGGGAGATATTTGCGCGCGAGTGGCGTGCCCGAAAACCACAACTGAATTATCTGGACGACGCTGATTACCCCTTTTTCTATGCCTTTGAACTGGAAGGGGTTGTGTTTGCATCATTGGATGCAACAACTTTGGGGCCTTTGTCCGGCGGACAAAATGAACGTATCGCGGACCTTTCCAACGACGGAAACCCAATGGTCACTTTCAGCCATCTACCGCTCTGGCCATTCGCACAGCAACGGGAGAAGGAAATCATTGGGGATCCGCTTCTGGAACGCGTTTATCAAGCGAACGGGGTCGTTTTACATCTTTCGGGACATCACCACGCCTACTTTCCAGGATGGAAAGATGGCATTGCCTATATTTCGCAGGCCTGTCTGGGAGGTGGTTCAAGAAAGTTAATCGGTGAACAGAGGCGTTCCGAACATAGCTTTACCCAACTTACTTTTGCACCAGATGCAACATTCTCTGTAGAAGCCCTTAAGGCGCCGGACTTCCGTTTGGCGGTTGAGAACGAAACACTTCCGAGCGAGATAAGCTCACCCAAAGCTGTTTTGCAGCGACTGGATCTAATCTCGCCTTAAAGGGTCACTTTGACCTCTACGCTATTGGAAACGGTCTGAGCAATCTTCGTTTCAAGCTGCGCTTCCTGAATTCTTTCATTTGCCAAAAACAACAAATCAACGCGCGCTTTCCCCGGTGTTTGGTGCTTGTTGATAAGTTGCCAGCCAGCGGTAGAGGCAAACAGCTGAATGGATTGTGCGGCTTCTTCAGCTTCCGCGACATCTTGCCCGCGCACGGATAGGCTGACGCTTGTTTTCCGCCCGCTCAGCCAGATAAAGCTCCATGCGGTCAATGCTACGCACAAGGCCATAACCGGCAAACCCAGGCCGACTGCCAGACCAAGGATCGTCACCAAAATCATCTCAACAGTGTCGATTGGGTCATCCAGATTGGACCGAAAGCGCAGAAGTGCCCCAATCCCAAAAACGACAAACCCAATCATTGAACCGTGCTGAACAACCAGAAAGCCGACGACCATCCCGATCAGGGCGTAAAGGAAGAACAGCTGAGGCATCATCAAGTCGTTCGCGTTTCGGCGCCGTCCTCTGCGAACCGGATGGAAAACCAACAAGGCTGTAAACGCGACAACCGCAGCCACATTGAAGAGAAAATACAGCAGTTCTTCTGTGCCCTGGAATTGCGCCCAACTCTGTCCTATCGAGATTTCCTCACTCGCGGACTCTGCCAAGAACTCTGCTGGATCCATCTGCGCCAAGAGCAAAGCGGGACAAGCTGCAAGTATCACTGAAAGCAGAAGTCTTGGTACGTTCATTTTGCATTCTCCAGCCAGTTTGGAAAACCCTACCTATACATTGAACCTCGCTCCAACTGTTTCCAGTCCCCGCTACCAAACGTTGCCATTTTAACCGGCATCCACCAAGCTATCTCCCAACTAAACGAGATACGGAGTGCCTAAAAAACGAAATGAAAGTTGTTTCTTCCACTCCATTTGGGCTTTTGGTGTTCGGCTTCTTCATGTTCGTCTCTGTTGGTTCCAGCAAAGGAGAAACTCTTAAATTGCTGGACAGTTTCGAAGTGAGGGACAAGCACAAAGGCTATTCCGAACCATCGGGTTTGTCCCCTTCTTCTGTTGAGGGTCTTTTCTGGACGGTCAGCGATGCGGATGCAAAGTTGCACTTGTTGACCAGCGATGGCGATTTGAAGAACGCTTTTCATTTGCCTGAGAATTTGGGGGGCGATCTTGAAGCCGTTGCATCGCGTCCAGACGGTAGCGTCTTATTAGTGCAAGAGCGTGATTGGGCAATCACCGTCCTAAAGCCGACAAGCCCTATTTCACTAGAAAGGATCCTCGTAAGGCGAATGAGTGGGTTTGGGAGATATGCGCATTTATTTCGCGCCAACCCCTCAAACAAAGGTCCTGAAGGTATAGCTGTGGATTCTGAGACGGGAACAGTCTTCCTTGCGATAGAAGGCGAACCGCGCGTTTTACTGACACTTGCACCTGAACTGAACGAAATCGTCAATGCGACTGTTTTGTCCCAAGACAAGGGGTTTGCGTCGGTCAAAGCCAAAGATGGCGAACTCGACATCAGTGGTCTGGCGTGGTCCCAATTTAGTAACACGCTTTGGATGTTGAGCGACACAGGCAAGTGCGTTTTCGTGTTCGATCCCAAAACAAACACGGCGGAACGGATTGATTTGAAGTTTCACAAAGCCGGAGAAAAGATTTGGGTGAAAAACGCGGAAGGCGTCGTGGTTGATGAGGAAGCCCGGCGAATGTTCATCCTTACAGATGACGGAAAAGACTCGCGCCTGCTTGTTTTTGAAAGACTATAGTGTTTTCCGGGGAACAGAGTCTGGCGGGCTTGTTGTTTACTCAGAAGCTTGCCTCTTTACGATTGCGAACTTTGTAAAGTGGGTAGTCGAGTGTCTGTGACCTGCTCCCCCTAGAGTCCGCGTTTATAGGTTAGCTCTGTTCAGGGTTTGGTCCTCTCTTGACCGTTGGTGATACTCCCACGGGGTGAGCCCGTCGAGGCTCGAATGCGGGCGGTGGTGATTGT
>NZ_JAGHQX010000024.1 GCF_017744095.1 Shimia sp. R10_1
CTGCTACAACGTTTTGTGTTTGCGTTCCCAGTCCCTGGATGCTGAGTTTCATTTTATCGCCAGGTTTGAGGTATGTTTGCGGGTTTTGTCCCATGCCGACGCCTGGTGGTGTTCCTGTTGAGATGACGTCCCCTGGTTGGAGGGACATGAACTGGCTGAGGTGTGCGATGACGGTTGCGACGTCAAAGTGCATGGTTTGTGTGGATCCGTCCTGATAGCGGTGTCCGTTGACTTCGAGATACATTGGCAGGTTTTGGGGGTCTGCCACTTCGTCGCGGGTGACGAGCCATGGTCCGATGGGTCCGAATGTGTCGCAGCTTTTGCCTTTGACCCATTGTCCTGAGCGGTGCAGCTGGAAGTCGCGTTCAGAGAGGTCGTTGACCACGCAGTAGCCTGCGACGTGATCGAGTGCGTCTTCGCGGCTGACGTATTTTGTGTGTTTTCCAATCACCACGCCCAGCTCGACTTCCCAGTCGGATTTGACGGAGGTGCGGGGGATTTCCACATCGTCATTTGGGCCGCAGATGGCGGAGGTGGCTTTGAAGAAGATGACGGGTTCTTCTGGCAGGGCCATGCCGGATTCAGCGGCGTGGTCTGCATAGTTCAGGCCAATGCAGATGAACTTGCCGACAGAGCCGACGCAGGCGCCGATGCGGGGGCTGCCCTCAACCACGGGCAGGGTGGTGGGGTCAATGGCGCGCAGCTTGGCGAGACTGTCATCGCTGAGGGCGTCCCCTGCGATGTCGGTGATGTGGCCTGAGAGATCGCGGATGGTGCCGTCGTTGTCCTGCAGGCCAGGTTTTTCTGCCCCGATCGGGCCGTAGCGTAGAAGCTTCATTCAGGTGTCCTTTTTTGCTCAGATGGTCCAGCCGCCGTCGATGGCGAAGGGCTGGCCGGAGGTGTATTTGCTGGCGTCGCTGGCCAGGTACAGGGCGAGTTCTGCGATCTCATCTGCGGTGCCGATGCGGCCCATGGGCTGGCGGGCAATGAAGTCGCGCATGGCGGTGTCATAATCGCCGGTGGCGCGCAGGCGGTCGTGCAGGCTGGGGCTGTCCACGGTGCCGGGGCAGATGGCGTTGCAGCGGATGCCCTGGGCGACATAATCGGCGGCCACGGATTTGGTCAGGCCGAGCACGGCCCCTTTGGAGGCGCAATAGGCAAAGCGGTTGGGCACGCCTTTCATGGCGGAGGCCACGGAGGACATGTTGATGATGGAGCCGCCGCCGTTTTCCAGCATGGCGGGCAGGGTCAGCTGGATCAGGCGGTACATGGCCTTGACGTTGAGATCGAAGCTGAAGTCCCAGTCTTTCTCTGGGCACTCCAAGATCGTGCCGCCTGCGACGTAGCCTGCGCAGTTAAACAGCACATCCAGCGCGGGCAGATCCGCAGCAGCCTTTGTCACTGCCGCGCCATCTGTCACATCCAGTTTGAGCGCGGTCACACCGTCGATTTGCGCCAGTTCGGCCAGCGATGCATCGTTGATGTCGCTGGCAATCACCTGGGCGCCCTCGGCCACAAAGAGCTCTGTGGTGGCGCGGCCAATGCCCTGACCTGCAGCGGTGATGAGCGCGGTTTTTCCGGCCAGACGGCCTGATGTCTCTGTCATATCTGTGATCCTTATACCTGCTCTGGCAGCAGCTCTGTGGGGATGTTCTGGTAGCACACGGGGCGCAGGAAGCGACGGATGGAGAGCGTGCCCACCGAGGTTGCGCCAAAGTTGGTGGAGGCCGGGTAGGGGCCGCCATGCACCATGGTGTCGGCGACTTCCACGCCGGTTGGGAAGCCATTGGCGAGCACGCGGCCGGCTTTGCGCTCCAGCAGCGGTAGCAGGGCCTGCGCCTCCTGAGCATCCCCCGCATCCATTTGCAGTGTGCAGGTCAGCTGCCCTTCGATGGCGCGGGCCACATCCTGCATCTGCGCGGTGTCCCGCACGCGCACAATGATGCCCATAGGGCCAAAGACCTCTTCCTGCAGGTGGCTGTCGGCACGCCAGTCATCGCCAGATACGCTGAAGAGATACGGCTTTGCCGCGCGACCGGGGCAGGCGGTGCCCATGATTTGGGTCACACCTTGGCCGCCGCTGATCCGGGCCACGCCGTCGCGGTAGGCGGCGGCAATGCCATCGGTGAGCATGGTCTGGCTGTCGACGGCGTCCAGCGCGGTCTGTGCTGCGGTTTGCAACGCGTCCGCATCTGGGCCGTCCATGACCACGGCAATGCCCGGGTTGGTGCAGAACTGTCCCGCGCCCATGGTGAGGGACCCAGCCCAGCCGCTGCCGATCTCGGCGGCGCGCGCGCTTGCGGCCGCAGGCAGCACAAACATCGGGTTCACAGAGCCCAGTTCGCCAAAGAAGGGGATCGGCGTGTCGCGCTGTGCACAGAGGTCAAAGAGCGCGCGGCCTGCTTTCAGGCTGCCGGTGAAGCCGACGGCGCGGATCAGCGGGTGTTTGGCCAGCGCGGTGCCCACCTCAATCCCGTTGCTTTGGATCAGGGAGAAGATGCCGGGATGCAGATTGCAGGCTGTGAGCGCAGCATCGATGGCCTGCGCCACAATCTCGGCGGTGCCGGGATGGGCCGGATGGCCTTTGACCACCACAGGGCAGCCTGCGGCCAGGGCGGCGGCGGTGTCGCCCCCGGCGGTGGAGAAGGCCAGAGGGAAGTTGGAGGCACCAAAGACGGCCACGGGGCCAATCGGGCGCTGGATCATGCGCAGTTCCGGGCGCGGCAGGGGCGCGCGGTCGGGCAGGGCTTCATCATGGCGCAGATCCAGATAGGCACCGGCTTCAATATGATCGGCAAACAGGCGCAGCTGGCCGGTGGTGCGGCCGCGCTCGCCCTCAAGGCGGGCGGCGGGCAGGCCGGTTTCCTCTGTGCCAATCTGGGTGATGGCCTCACCGCGGGCGTCGATCTCTTCGGCGATTTTGCGCAGAAGCGTGGCGCGTGCGGCGCGGCTCGACCAGCCAAAGCTGGCGAAGGCGGCTTCTGCGGCTTCCACGGCGGCGTCCACATGGGCGGGGGTGCCGACGGCGAAGGCGTGGCTTTCGCCGGTGGCGGGGTCTGAGGCAAAGGTGGCGTCGCCCGCGACCCAGGTGCCTGCAATCAGATGTTTTCCGGTCAGCATATCTATCGCTTTCTTAGAGCAGGCCACGGTGGGCCAGGTTGCGCATCAGGTGAGAGGCGCCAAAACGCCACTCTTCACATTCGGTGGACAGGCGCACGGTGTTGGTGAGCTGCCCGAGCTGGTCATTGGCGATGGTCACAACATCGCCAAGCTTGTGGGTGAAGCCGCCGCCAGGGGTGTCGCGGTCCTGTGTCGGGGCAAAAAGCGTGCCCAAAAACAGCATCAGCCCGTCAGGATACTGGTGATGGCGGCCTATGGTCTGGCGCACAAGATCGGCCGGATCGCGGCTGATCTGGGACATGGAGGAATGGCCCTGCAGCTCAAAGCCCTCCGGGCCTGAGACGGTGAGGGTCAGCTCTGCCTGGCGCACATCATCCAGCGTGAAGCCGTCGTCAAACAGGCGGATCATCGGACCAATGGCGCAGGAGGCGTTGTTGTCTTTGGCTTTGCTCAGCAAGAGGGCGGAGCGGCCTTCCACATCGCGCAGGTTGACGTCATTGCCAAGGGTGGCACCTTTGATCACCCCTGTGGAGGTGACGGCGAGCACCACTTCGGGCTCGGGGTTGTTCCAGGTGGAGATCGGATGCAGGCCGATGTCTGCGCCCAAACCGACGGAGGAGAGCACCTGCGCTTTGGAAAACACTTCTGCATCCGGGCCAATGCCGACTTCCAGATACTGGCTCCAGAGACCTTCTTTGAGCAGCGCCTGTTTGACCTGCTGCGCGGCCTCAGAGCCGGGCACAATGTTGGAGAGGCTGTCGCCAATGCGTGCGCCGATGCGGTCGCGGATGGCTTCGGCCTTGGCCGGGTCGCCGGCGGCCTGCTCTTCGATCACCCGCTCCACCATGGAGCCGGCAAAGGTCACGCCGCAGGCTTTGACGGCCTGCAAATCGCAGGGGGCCAGCCAGTCGTGGTCTGCACTCAGTGCGCCCAGCGGTGTGCCCGGGGCGGTGCGGGTGTAGTCTGCTGCGTCCTCACGCTCCAGAATGTCGCGCACGGTGGGGGCGGCTTTGGCGGTGATGTCCACCAGTTGCCCGTCACGGAGGGTGACAACAGCAGGGCCGATGCCTGGGCGTTCTACGCGGCCGAGCCAAAGCCCGGAAGGATCAAGGGAAAGATCAGTCATATCAATCTCTGAGGTTGTAGGCCCGAGCGGCGTTGCCGCCCCAGACAGCCTGGAGTTCGGATTCAGTGCGCGCGCTCAAAAGATCGTTGCTGGTGTGAACCCAGCGCGCATAAGAGCTGGCCAGGGTGCAGACCGGCCAGTCGCTGCCCCAGATCAGGCGCTCAGGGCCAAAGGTGCCAAGCAGGTGATCCGCATAGGGGCGCAGCGTGTCTGTGCCCCAATCGTCTGCGGCCTCGGTCACCATGCCGGAGAATTTGCAGAAGGCTGTGGTGTCACGCGCCAGTGCGGCCATATCTTCGGCCCATCCCGCGATCACACCGTCCTTGATCAGCGGTTTGGAAGCATGGTCGATCACCACACGCATGTCGGGGTGGCGGGCCAGCAGGCGGTGCAGATTGCCCAAATGCTGGGGCAGGGTGAGCGCGTCAAAGGTCAGATCATGGACGATCAGCGCCTCAAATGCCGGGGTGAGCGCATCGCGTAGCATCCAGCCCGGATCGGCGATGTCTTGGATCATCGGGCGCAGCCCGACGAGGGCTGGGTTTTTGGCAAGCTCTGCGATCTGCTTTGCGGCGTCAGGGGCTTCAAAGTCGACCCAGCCAACCACGCCTTTGATAAAGGGGGTGTCTTCGGCCAGAGACAACATGAAGGTGGTCTCTGCCACGGTGGGGGCTGCCTGCACCAACACGGTGCCGTCGATCTGCGCCGCCGTGAGGTCTGAGGTCAGGTCTGCGGGCAGGAAGTCGCGGTAGATCGGGGCGAGCTCTGGCGTGAGCCAGCCGTAGTCGCCCCGGGCCAGCGCCCAGAAGTGCTGATGGGCATCAATCCTCATGCGATGACGCCTTTCTTCAGAATGATATTGCCATAAAGCCGCCGCTCGCCGGTCTGCACGATGGCAAAGGCGCGCGCGGCGCGGTCATAAAAGGCAAAGCGTTCCAGCGTCTGGATCTGCGCCGGGATGTCAGCCGTGGTCTCAATGATGGTCTGGAAATCGGCCACGGCTTCCGGGACCGCATCAGGATCGCCGACCACCTGCATGGTCAAAGCTGGATCCGGCACGAAGCTGTCCAGCGGCATGACGGAGAGCACGGCCTCCAGGATCTCGCTGGCGCTGGAACCATCCGCGCGGATGCAGGTGGGGCCGGTGCTGGTGGCTGTGCTGGTGGCTGGGAAGTTGGCATCGGCAATCACGATCTCATCGCCGTGCCCCATGGCGCGCAGGGTGTGCAGCAGATCAGGAGACAAAAGCGGGTTGATATTACGCAGCATCGGCACGCTCCGAAGGCAGGGGCGCGTCCGGGCGGATCAGCCCTTCGCCGCGCAGATCAGACCAGAGCGCATCCGGGATGGCGCGCTCCATCAGGCGGGCATTGGCGGTGACCTCCGCCCCCGACACCGCACCGGGGACCACGGTTTTGACACAGGGGTGGCCCAGCACGAACTGCAGCGCGGCCGCGATCAGAGGGGTGTCATGGGCGGCACAGACCGCTTCGATCTTGCGCACCCGTTCCATGATCTCGGCAGGGGCCACATCATAGTTGTATTTGGCCCCCTCGATCGCACCGGTGGCCAGAATGCCAGAGTTGTAAGGCCCGCCCAGAATGATGCCGACATCCCGTGCCTCACAGAGGGGCAGGAAGCTGTCGAGCGCTTCCTGCTCCAGCAGGGTGTAGCGCCCCGCCAGCAGGAAGCCGTCAAAATCGCCCAGCCCCAGCAGCCGCTCACAGACCTGCCATTCGTTCACCCCTGCGCCAATGGCGGCAATCTCCCCGGCATCGCGCAGCTCGGTCAGGGCGCGGTAGCCGCCCTGGTCAAACAGTTCACGCACCTTGGCGTCTGAGGCCTCCTGGCTGCCCTGACTGAAGACGCAGACATCATGCACCAGCAAAATATCGGCGTGCGCAACCTCGAGGCGGGTCTTGCTGGCCTCATAAGAGCGCATCACCCCATCATAGGTGTAATCAAACACAATGCGTTTTTGCGGCACATCGACAAAGGCCTCAGGGGTGACTTCATGGGGGTCACAATCCAGCAGCAGGCGGCCGATTTTGGTGGAGAGCTGGATGGTGTCCCGGCCAAAGCGCTTCATGCCTGCGCCAAAGCGCATCTCTGAGCGGCCCAGCCCGTATTGCGGCGCGGTGTCAAAGAAGCGCACGCCCACATCATAGGCGGTTTGCAACGCCTCTTGCGCGTCCTGCTCAGAGACTTTGCGATACAGATTGCCAAGCGGCGCACCGCCAAACCCCATTTGCGTGAGCGGCACGGGGCGCGATGTGCGGGTGTTCAGGAGACGTGTTTTTGAAACGGACATGAGGGTTCTCTTGCTTCACCGGTACGGGGTGTGTGTGACGGTATCGGGGTGATCTGAGCGGGCATCTATCATGCGCGGGTCTGACGGGTGCCAAACAGCTCAGGCTTGGCGGTGTGGAGCGCTTCCAGCCGCGGGACCAGTTGCCCCAGATGGTGGCGCATTGCGGTTTGGGCGGCGCGCTCATCCCCCGCGGCGATGGCCTCAAAAATGGCGCGGTGCTCTTCCAGCGTTTCTGAGATGCGCCCGGGTGTGGGCAGCAGCAGAAGGCGCGCACGGCGCACCTGCAGAGAGACGGTCTGTGCCACATCCGGCAGACGTTGAAAGCCGGTGAATGCCATGAGCAAGCTGTGGAACTCTTCATCGGCCTGATAAAAGCCAGCAGCATCTTCATCTTCGATCAGAAGCTCTTGAAGGCGCATGCTGCGGCTGAGTTTTTTGCGCTGTTCTTCGGTCAGATCGCGGGTGACCTTGGCCACTGTGGCCAGCTCAAGCGCTTCGCGCAGAAACACACCTTCGCGGATCTCGGACATGGAAAAATAGGACACATGGGTGCCTGACTGCGGCACGACATCCACCAGCCCCTCAGCGGCCAGTCGGGCGATCGCTTCTGACACAGGTGCGCGTGACACGCCGAGGCGCTCACAGATGGGCGCCTTTCTCAGATTGGCGCCGGGCGGGAAGTCCAGCGCTAAAATGGCGTCTTTGACAGACAGGTAAACGCGCTGCGCCAGAGAGCCCTCAGAAGCGGCCGTCTCACGCAGCAAAGTGACATCAATATCGTGTGCTTGGGTCATGCAAAAACAAATACCATGCTAACATGTTAGTTGACAAGTGCCGCCCCCCAAAATATCAAAACAAGCAAAGCAAGCGAGA
>NZ_JAGHQX010000025.1 GCF_017744095.1 Shimia sp. R10_1
TGCAGATTCGCCCACATTGTCGACCCCACGCTCTTCCAGCAGAGCGGTCAGCCAGTTGGGATCCATTTCCGGCACGGAACTCAAAAGCAGGTCGGTGTAGGGATGGTGCGGCGGCGTGAACATCGCGTCTTTGGGGCCTTGCTCCACGACCTTTCCCTTTTGCATCACAACCACCTCGTCAGCGATGGAGCGCACGGTGGCAAGGTCGTGTGTGATGAACATATAGGCCAGATCCAGCTCCTTCTGCAGTCGGTCGAGCAGGCGTAAAATACCTTCCGCCACCAGTTGGTCCAGAGCAGATGTGACCTCGTCACAGATGATGAAGCTCGGTTCCGCGGCAAGAGCGCGGGCAATGCCAATCCTTTGCTTCTGGCCACCCGAAAGCTCTGGTGGATAGCGATTGTAGTATTTGGACGGCTCCAGTTCGATCAAGTCCAGCAACTCATCCACGCGCGATTTGAGCGCGGCCCCCGACAAACCGGAATAGAACTGCGCCGGACGCCCGATAATTTCGCTGATGCGCACCTTGGGGTTAAGCGCAGTGTCCGCCATTTGGTAGATCATCTGCGCCTGGCGCAGCTGATCTTTGGAGCGGTTGCGGAAGTTGGGCGGAAGCACCTCGCCGTTAAAGAGCACCTCGCCTTTGGATGGGGGAAGGAGGCCCGTGATTACCCGCGCCGTGGTCGACTTGCCCGAACCAGATTCACCAACAACGGCGACCGTCATGCCTTTGTGGATGTCGAAAGAGACATCGTCGAGGATCTTCGGCCCGCCAGAATAGGCCGCATCGACGCCGCGAACGGACACAACCGGGATTGCGTCTTTGGGGCGCTCTTTCTGTGGCCGTTGGAAGCTGCGCACCGCCCAAAGCGATTTGGTGTAATCTTCCTGCGGATTGTCCAACATCTCTTCCGTTGGCGCTTGCTCTACCTCTTCGCCTTTAAGCAGCACCTTGATGGTGTCAGCCATCTGCGCCACGACGGCGAGGTCATGGGTGATGTAAATCGCCGCCGTATTGAATTGATCCACAATGTCGCGGATCGCGGCCAAGACCTCGATTTGCGTGGTCACGTCCAGCGCTGTCGTTGGCTCGTCAAAGATGATCAAATCCGGGCGGCAGGCCATCGCCATCGCTGTCATGGCGCGCTGCAATTGACCACCGGACACTTGATGCGGATAGCGGAAGCCAATTTCTTCTGGATTGGGCAGACGCAGGCGACGATAGAGCTCTGTTGCATCTTCCTGCGCTTCCAGTCGCTTTTGGATGCGGTAGTGCAACGGGGCTTCGGTGTGTTGATCAATGATCTTATGCGCCGGGTTGAAGCTGGCGGCGGCAGATTGGGCCACGTAGGCGATCCGCGCGCCGCGCAGGGCCCGTTTTTCGCCTTCTGTGGCGGTTGTCAGCTCCATCCCATCAAACTCGATCGAGCCCCCCGAGATGCGTGTGCCATCCCGGGAAAACCCCATGGCGGCCGCCCCAATTGTGGATTTGCCAGCGCCGGACTCACCGATGAGGCCCATGACCTCGCCACGGTGAAGTTTGAGGTCCACGCCTTTGATGATGGGCACCCATTCTTCGCCGGTGAACCCCTCGATTTTGAGATCTTTGATGTCCAGAAGGACTTGTTTCTTATCTGCGGACATTTCTATCACTCCTTCAGACCGGAGGACCGGAACAGCATCCAGTCGACAACAAAGTTCACGGCGACCGTCAGCAGGGCAATGGCCCCCGCCGGGATCAAGGGTGTGATCTCTCCGAAAGAAATCAGCGTAGCATTCTCACGCACCATTGAGCCCCAGTCGGCTGTGGGCGGCTGAATTCCCAGACCAAGGAAGCTGAGACCAGCCACGAGCAAGAACACAAAGCAGAATTCGAGACCAAACTCCGCCACCAACGGAGCAGTGACATTGGGCAGGATCTCCTTGCGAATGAGATACGCGTTCTTCTCGCCGCGCAGGTTCGCAGCTTCGATGTAGTCCATAACCACAACGTTGCCAGCCACCGCACGTGTAAGGCGGAAAACACGCGGCGCGTAGATGATGGCCACAGCCACAATAATCACAAAGACATGCGGACCGAAAATCGACAGCATCAGCAGCGCGAAGATCAGCGACGGGATCGCCATGATAACATCCGCAAAGCGCCCTAAGGTCTGGTCGATCCAGCCGCCACGTGTGGCTGCGATCAAGCCCGCGGTTGCGCCCATGAAGAAGGCAGCCGCCGTTGCCGTAAGCGCGAGGCCGACAGTGTTGCGCGCGCCAAAGATGATGCGGCTAAACATGTCGCGGCCCAGCTGATCTGCGCCCAACAGCATGTTTTCATCGGCTGGCGCAAAAGCTGAAGAGATAACCTCAGATTCACCATAAGGCGCAATCCAAGGCGCAAAGATGCCCGCGATCGCGTAGGTGAAAATGATGAACATACCAAACGCGGCAGTCAGCGGCGCGGTCTTCAATTCTTTTGACACATTGGTTGGAGAGATGATCACCAGGAACTCACGGAAGCAGTAGGACACCCCCGCGGCGAAGGCCAGAATAATGGCGCCCATGGAGATGGCACGCAGCGCGCCCGCGCCGCCCACGATACCGACAACAAAGCTGACCAGTGTGAGCGTGAAGAGCGTCAGGAAAATGCTGCGCTTACCGTAAAAGGCCGCAAGGCAGGAAGCGATGATCAGGATCGCGAAGTATGAGATTACAAATACGTTCATGTGTCTGTCCTCACTTCGGATGCCGCAGGCGCGGGTTGGTCAGGATCGAGCCGACATCGGCCGCGAGATTGAGCAGGATAAATGTGGCTGCGAAAATCAGGCAGATGGCTTGCACCACAGGGAAATCGCGTTTGGACACCGCATCGACCAACGCCTGGCCGATTCCGGGATACACAAACACCACCTCAACCAACACAACACCGGTGATCAGATAGGCCAGATTGAGCGCCACAACATTGATGATCGGGGCCCAGGCATTCGGCAAGGCGTGCCTGACAACGACTTTCCACGGAGGTGCGCCCTTGAGACGGGCCATTTCGATGTAAGGCGAGGCGAGAAGACTGATGATTGCCGCACGCGTCATGCGCATCATATGCGCCGTGACCACAAGCACCAAAGTCAAAGCGGGAAGGAAAGTGCGGTGCAACAGTTCACTAAAGGTCATGCCGTCATTCAAACTCGCAATGGCGGGGAACATGTTGGATTTCACCGACAGATACAGAATTAGGATGTAACCAAGAAAGAACTCCGGGCTGGAAATGGACGTCAGGGTCAGCACATTGGCCACACGGTCAAACAGCGTGTTGCGCAGCAAGGCCACAATGATGCCCAGCGTGATCGCGAAAGGCACCGCAATCACCGCCGCATAAGCTGCCAGAAACAGGGTGTTCACAAACCGGTCAGAGATAAGATCCATGACAGGATCTCCGGAGACGATGGAGTTTCCAAAATTGCCTGTAGCCGCCCCGCCAAGCCATTCAAAATACCGGACAACCGGATGTGTGTTCAGCCCCATTTGCTCGCGCAGGGCCGCAAGGTTTTCTTCGGTAGCACCTTGACCAAGAACGGCCTGTGCCGGATCGCCGGGCAGCAGTAAAACCATAAAAAAGATGATGGCGGAGATCACAACAAGCGTGATCAAGCCAAGCCCAAGACGCTTGGCTATGAGTTTGGAAATGTCCCCCATGGACTCCCTCCTGTTGATGTTCCGACGGGTCCGATCTGCCGGAAGCGGCCTTTTTGGCCTTTGGCCATCTTATTGTGTCTGACGGCTCAGAGATGCGAAGCCCGGTCCATCCGGGCTCCACGTTCTTTGTGAAGGCTTTATCAGCCGGTAAACCACCAACGGCTCGCGGCGCGGGCGCCATCGCACTCCCAGCTCGCCGCCAAAGCCTCCGGCGTGCCAACATTGGAGCGGTTCGCATAGACGAAGTTGTTGAAGAAGGGGATCACGGTGCCCCCGTCATTGCGCGCCAACATGGCCATGTCGCGATACATTTCCCCACGACGGGTGTCGTCCAGCTCGGCCTTTGCTTGCAGCAGCAGCTTGTTGAACTCTGCGTTTTGCCAGCGGCTTTCGTTCCAGGCCGCGTCGTCTTTGTAGGCCAACGTGTACATCACATCCGGTGTCGGACGCGCGCCCCACGACACGGCACAGAAAGGTTTCTTCAGCCAAACGTCAGAATAGTACCCGTCGTTTGGCTCGCGCACGACCTTCATGTTGATGCCAGCCTTTTTGGCCTGTTCTGCATAAAGCACGCACATGTCCACCGCACCGGCGTAGACGCTGTCCGCCACGCTGATGCTGATTTCCAATCCTTCATGGCCCGCCTTCTTCAGCAAGGACTTGGCCTGATCCGGATCATACTCGCGCTGCGGGATGTCCTCAGGCCAATAGGGCTGCGCCGGCGAGTGGTGGAAATCATTGCCCTTGGTGGCCGCGCCAAAGGCGATCTTCTCGATGATTTCGTCGCGGTCGATGGCCAGTTTCAGGGCGTTGCGCACATCCACATTGTCAAACGGCGCAATGTCGGTGAGCATCGGCATGGTGATCGCACCCGCAGATGGGATGTTGTGCACGGTCACATCTGGATTGCGGCTCATCAGCGCCATGGTTTTCAGCTCGATCAGCGAAACCGCATCCACATCACCAGTCACCAAAGCGGTCTGACGGGCGTTCGGATCGTTCAATGTGATGATTTCCACCGCGTCAAAGTAGGCCCCTTCACCGTGCCAGCCATCGTGGCGGCTGAGGCTGAACTGAACGCCGAACTCGCCCGAATCGATCTTGTAAGGGCCAGAGCCGTCGCCGGACTTCCAATCGATGGTTCCGTCGTCATTTGCCGGGCAAATCGCCAAGTGATAGTCGGTCATCAGCCAAGGGAAATCTGCGTTGCCCCCGGACAGCTTCACAACAACTGTATAGTCCCCATCTGCGGTGATATCGGTAACATCTGCCAGCAGTGCCTTGGCGGCAGAGGTAGAGTCATCCCCCCGATGGTGGTTCAACGACGCAATCACATCGGTTGCGGTCAGCTTTTTGCCGCTGTGGAAGCTGGCGTTTTCATTGAGCTTGAAGGTCCATTGCGACGCTTCTGCACTGCCTTCCCAGCTGGTTGCCAAATCGCCTCCCAAAGAACCGTCGCCATTGATCATGGTCAGATAGGATCGGTGCGTGTGGGCCAAGAAAATCATCGTCCGGGTCAAATATGTACCTGGATCATGCGTGTCGCCCGTATTGCCGTCATGAATACCCCAGCGGAATGTACCGCCTTTCTGAGGCGCCGCTGCAGCCTTTGTGGTCCATA
>NZ_JAGHQX010000026.1 GCF_017744095.1 Shimia sp. R10_1
CCTGAAGGAAAACAGATCGAAGCACAAAAAAGCACGCGATCAACACCACCGCGGGATGGAGCAGCCAGGTAGCTCGTCAGGCTCATAACCTGAAGGTCGTAGGTTCAAATCCTACTCCCGCAACCAATACCAAACACCAAGAAAACAAGGCACCTGAGCCAGTTTGAGGCTCATCAAGCGTGAACGCCTACACCAGCTCGTGCTACAACCGTGCTACACCACACAGCAATCTCAACCTCACTCGTCACATAAGCCCGCACTGCAACAGAAGCCGCCCAAGGGCGGCTTTCGACGTTTGGAACGCTGCAAAATGGAAGCACTGTGGAAGCAGCAGGAGCCAAAACAGAAAAACAGAACACGCGCCCGACAGTGCTGTCAGCACTGTCAGCATGCCAAGCGTCTAGTCAGAATGTATGGTAGTGATTTTTATTTCATGATGCACTGAGAGAAATCAGCTGTAGATTGTGCAGGCATCAAAAAATTCTTTGCTAACTTATGCATTGGCTTGTGCGATTAACCTGGGTGCGAGATTGTTGCAGTGTTGGGTTAGGGCTTTCTAGACGTATGAATTGGCTTTATGAAAATTTGGGCTGCAGCCCTGTAGCGGGGCTTCGTGCCTGTGCACAAGCGATCAGCGCAGAAGTTTCTTTTGGGGCAAATTTTCTCGCGGTGGTGATATCCATATCTTCCATCGTCTTCTTCTTTCACCGAATGTGGAAATATCTGCGGGACCGCTCAGAGGCGCAAGCTTTGGTGGATATGCTGCAAGATCCAGGCAACTGGCCAAAGCTCAGTGAGCGCCTATCCAACTTGTCGGGCAAACAGGCACAGCCTGGCGCTGCGCAAGAAAAAGCGCGCGCTTATAAAGAAGGTTTGACTAGGATATCCGAGAAGGCAGATGATTTTTTTGGTTGGAAGCTAATTTCTTTCCGGGCCTTTGGTGTCTGTCTAACCTTCGCATTTGTATATCCGATATTGGCGACCCTTTTAACCTGGTTGTTCACAGGGCATGGAACGCTGGGCGGAATAGGGATTGGAGCAGATGGAATCTCCTTTGTGCGCCGTTTATTGGTTTTTTGCCTTTTATTTATCAACTTCGGAATAGTGATTTGGATTGTCTATAGCGCGGAAAGAGTTTCAGTTTTAGTTGGTAGGATGTTTGCTAATAGGTTGCAAGGTGTTAACCAACGGGACGATTTTCTGGCGAAGGCGGTCCGTTGGACATCGGAAACGGCTATCCTTGCCGTTGCCATTGTTGTTACTTTTATCGGTGCCGGTGCTGTTGCCTTTACCGGTGACTTTACTTTTCCCTTCGCGCTCGCCATCGCCGTTGCCTTGGCCATCGCTTTAGCCGGCGCCTTAACTGTTGCTGGTGCAGGTGCCGTTACCGTTGCCGCTGCTGCTGGTTTTGCCCTTACTGGTATTTATTGGGATGCCAATCGCGACAATGAGGCAATAATTCTGTTTTTCTACGTCATATTACCCATGCCAAATGCTCTGGCCGATATGCTGTCGGTTGCGGTTACGCGTGGTTTTGTGCGCCGAATGCTCAAAGACACTCAAACTTGGGGCAGCATCGTGCTTGAGATGGCCGTAGATATCCTCTTCGCTCTTTTCTGCCTGTTTGGTCTGGTGTGCTTCATTGTCTATTGTTTGGAGTTATGGAACCATTGGGGCGGCTCGACTGTCCCGCCTCCGCTTGATTGGCGCGCCTATCGCGATCAGCTGCTAACGAGCCCGGGCGTGGGCTGTATGCTTGGATTCATGTGTTTTACTACGCTGTTGCCCACACTTGTTCATTTTGCGAGTGCCGCGCAGAGCATGTGGCTTTACCGGTCAGCAGAATTGGACCGCGCAAGGGCTGCGCTCTATTCGCTTGATGCGGCTGTAGTGCGCAGCATGCCTCTTGCCGAATGGGACGCTGCGATTTTGCCAATTGCCAGTGGCATAAAACGCGCCTATCGCAAAAGCGGGGCGTTGACGGCTCTCTGCTGCTTTGGTCTCCTCGGGCTTTCTGCTGGCGGCGTTTGGGGAGGTGTGCTTTTATTACGGGTTCTCAATGTACAACCGTTTGCGATTTGACAGTGTGCTTCCCGTTGCCGGAATTAATGTAGCTTGGGTGTAGGGTGGTCCCACCAAGGTGTCAGGCAATTGGCTAGGGCGTGGATTTGGAGCTTGGGGAGCTTGCAGGTTTCGTGCTTGGAGGTCGCTCTAAAGAAGAAGCCCCGCTGTTGAAGCGGGGCGTTTTTCTGCACTGCGTCTGATACTTATGGCGAACTAATCTCGATCACCCTAACACCCGCCTTGCCTGCTCTGTTGAACGCGACGCTTACACCACGCCGCCTCAGCACCGGCAACACCCTTCTAAGCGCTGCTCCCAGCCGGGCGTCACTGCGCGGGAAGCTCTGGCTGTCCTCGGTGATGCTTGGAAAGCGGTCTCGGAGCGTCTGGCGCAATTCCGTCGCTGTGCCGCTCCAATGGCTGCGCCCATCCATCAGAGAGACAATTGCCAGAGCTACGGGGTTGTTTTCAACCGCAGCTTGGTCGGCTTGCGCGCGGTTTGCTGCGTAGGAGTCCAGAAACGCGCCCTGAGGCCATCCTAGCGATTTTTCGGCAGGCCACCACCCATTTGGTAAAATCGGCCATCCTTGGGGCCTCTGAGAGTCTCACAGAGTCGATCTCCCGCAGCGCACAGGATACGGCGTCTAAAAAGCCGCCCAGGATTGCGGGCAAGGCCTTTTCAAAGTCGCGATGGAACTGCCCCAAGGTCTTGCGCTTATGCGACGGAATGACGGGCAGATGTATGCCAATGGCGCGGTCGGCCAGGTCAGGGCGAGAAGCGAGGTCTGGAATGCCGTTGAGCAAGCAGGGCCGTGTGGCATTGAACAACACTTCGTCGCTGTCCGTATGGAGTTTACGGGTGCCAAAGCCACCACCTGTTGCGATCCGGCAGAAGTCATCCGCCATGTCCGGGCGGATGGTGGAGAGGTTGTCAAAGCTCAGAACATGATTGTGCTAGGCGGCGATCACCAAATCCTGCTCTGTCTTTGGCGTGCTGCGCGTGCTTGGTGAGGCAGGATCAATCAGATCGCGCAGGGTTTGAGCGGTGGTGCTCTTGGCGCTGCCTTGTTCGCCAGAGAGGATCAGAATGGGGTAGGGGCCTTTGGGATGGAAACAGCCAAGCACCCAGGCGACGAGCATGCGGAAGTCATCTTCGCTGCCGACATTCACGAAGTCTCTAAGCAGGTTGATCCCGTCTGGATGTCTCTCAGGATGCGGTAGAGCCTGCATGGAGCCAGAGCGGCAGAACCGCGCAGGTGGGTGGCTCACCACCTGCCACCCCTCAGCGGTGATCGCGACGGCCTCCCAGGACTCGCCACCCAGGTCGAGGTAAAGCGTTTGACCGATTGCGGCGATGCGGCTGAACACAGGGTGTGTCTCTCCTTCAAATTTGGCCACGCCTTCCAGCATGCGGCGCTTGTCATCCAGGGTGGCATTGGAGGGCGCTTTGCCTTTGCTGATGTAATGCTGGTAGGCGAGGTAGTCGCGGAACGTACGGCTTCCGATGTCCCAATGCTCAAAATGGCCTTTCCTACGTATCGTAGCGTATGGCTCCCCTTGAGGCGTTTTCCAGAGTTTGGACGTGTCGCGGTTTGATGCCGCTCCTTTGATAGCATTTACTGCAACAAAGGAGACGAACTATGGGACTGAAACGGACTGACGAGTTCCGCGCTGATGCTGTGCGGATTGCGCTGACCAGCGGGCTGACACGAAAGCAGGTCGCCTCAGATTTGGGCGTGGGGCTATCCACGCTGAACAAGTGGGTGACGGCGCATCGTGACACTGAGTTTGTGCCCAACCAAGATCTCG
>NZ_JAGHQX010000027.1 GCF_017744095.1 Shimia sp. R10_1
TGGTTGAGATGTCTGGGATTGATAAGTTTTTCCCAGGTGTGCATGCGCTGAAGCGGGTGCGGTTTGATCTTTTGCCGGGCGAGGTTCACGCCTTGATGGGGGAGAACGGTGCTGGCAAGAGTACGTTGATGAAGATCCTGTCTGGGATTTATCAGCGTGACGGCGGTGTTCTGAAGATTGCGGGGCAGGAGGTTAGCCCGTCCAGTCCAAGCGAGGCGCAGGATCTGGGGATTGGGATCATTCACCAGGAGCTGAGCCTGATGAACGATCTGACCGTGGCGCAAAATATCTTTATTGGGCGTGAGCCGCGCAAGCGTTTTGGCCGTCTTGATGAGGCGGCGCTGAATGCGCAGACGGCTGAGATCTTTGCCTCGATGAATCTGGACCTGGATCCCAAAACGCTTGTGGGCAGCCTGACCATCGCCAAGCAGCAGATGGTGGAAATCGCCAAGGCACTGTCGTTCCGCTCCAAGGTGCTGATTATGGATGAGCCCACGGCGGCGCTCAATGATGCGGAGATTGCAGAGCTGTTTGTGATCATTCGCCGCCTGAAGTCGGAAGGTGTGGGCATTGTCTACATCAGCCACAAGATGGATGAGCTGAAGCAGATTGCCGACCGCGTGACGGTGATGCGGGACGGGGAATATGTCGGTGTGGTTGAGGCGGCTGAGACGCCGATCAGCCAGATCATCGCGATGATGGTGGGCCGTGAGGTGACAGAAGAGCCGCTGGAGGTGCCTGATCTGCAAGATGCGGAAGTGTCCCTGGAAGTGTCAGGGCTCAGCCGGGGGCGCGAGATCCGGGATGTGAGCTTTACGGTGCAGCGCGGTGAGATCCTCGGCTTTGCCGGGTTGATGGGCGCGGGGCGCACGGAAGTGGCGCGGGCGATCTTTGGCGCGGATGTGAAAGATGCCGGTGAGATCAAAGTGCATGGCCGCAAGGTGAGCATCAAAACCCCAAGCGATGCGGTGGGGGCGGGCATTGGCTATCTCTCTGAGGACCGCAAACACTTTGGTCTCGCCACCGGAATGAACGTGCGCGACAACGTGGCGCTGGCCTCCATGGATCTGTTCTCAAGCTCGGTGGGGGTGCTTGATGAGGCGGCCATGGCAGAGACGGCACAGGGCTATATCGCCCAGCTCGGCATTCGCACGCCCTCTGATGTGCAAGAGGTGCGCCTGTTGTCGGGCGGCAACCAGCAGAAGGTGGTGATTGCCAAATGGCTGCTGCGCGATTGCGACATTCTGATTTTTGACGAGCCGACCCGCGGCATCGACGTGGGGGCGAAGTCGGAAATCTACAAACTGCTGGAGGAGCTTGCAGAGGCGGGTAAGACGATCATCGTGATCTCCTCGGAGCTGCCAGAAATCATGCGCCTCAGTCACCGGATTGCGGTGATGTGTGAAGGCCGGCTGACCGGGATTTTGCCCGGCGGCAAAGACACCACTCAAGAAGACATCATGCAATTGGCCACCCAGCGTGAGGCGGTGATGCATGTAGCGGAGACAATACAATGAGCACGGCAACCGACGTAGACGAAAAATCCCCCCTCTCCGGGCTCGGAGATTCCGGGGCGTATCAGAAGATCCTGGCGTTTGCGAGTTTGATCGTGCTGCTGATCGGCTTCTCGATTGCCTCGCCAAACTTCATGCAGACTTCCAATATGATTGCGATTTTGCAGGCGACCTCGGTCAATGGCGTTTTGGCGGTGGCGGCCACTTTGGTGATCATCACCGGCGGGATTGATCTGTCGGTGGGCACGTTGATGACCTTCTGTGCGGTGATTGCTGGTGTGGTTCTGACCTATCTGGGCATGCCGCTTTTGCTGGGGGTGGCTGCGGCGATTGGAGCGGGTGCGCTCTGCGGGCTGTGCTCTGGCACCTTTGTTGCGAAGATGAAAATCCCACCGTTCATTGCGACCCTTGGCATGATGCTGATCCTGAAGGGGCTGTCACTGGTGATCTCTGGCACCCGGCCGATCTACTTCAATGACACACCGGGCTTTGATCAGATCTCGCGCGGCTCGCTGATTGGCGAGGTGATCCCGGCGCTGCCGATCCCAAATGGTGTGCTGATCCTGTTTCTGGTGGCGGCGGCGGCCTCCTACATCCTGAGCAAGACCGTGCTGGGGCGCTATACCTTTGCGCTTGGCTCCAATGAGGAGGCGGTGCGCCTGTCTGGGGTGAACACCGACCGCTGGAAGATGCGCATTTACGCGCTGGCCGGCGGCATCTGTGGCATTGGCGGCATTCTGATTGCCTCGCGCCTGAACTCGGCCCAGCCGGCTCTGGGTCTGGGCTATGAGCTGGAGGCGATTGCCGCTGTTGTGATTGGCGGCACCTCGCTGTCTGGCGGGCGCGGCACCATTCTGGGCACCCTGATTGGGGCGCTGATCATGGCGGTGCTGACCAATGGCTTGCGCGTGCTGTCTGTGGCGCAGGAGTGGCAGACCGTTGTGACCGGCGCGATCATCATTCTGGCGGTCTATGCCGATATGGTGCGGCGCAAGAAATCGGGCTGAGGCCCGAGCTTGGGGCGCGCGCACGGGGGCGCGTTCCACATTTAAGTAACTGAAATGCGTGACGAACATCTGGAGGAGAAAATCATGCTGACACGTCGTTTTATTCTGGGGGCCTTGAGCGCCGCCGTGATGAGTGGCCCTGCGTCCATGGCGCTGGCCGAGGACCAACTGTACATCCCATTGGTGTCCAAAGGCTTCCAGCACCAGTTCTGGCAGGCTGTGAAATCCGGGGCCGAGCAGGCGGCGGATGAGTTTGGTGTGCGCATCACCTTTGAAGGCCCGGACAATGAGACCATGGTGGACCGCCAGATCGACATGCTGGCCGCGGCGCTGGCCAACAAGCCGGCGGCGCTTGGCTTTGCGGCGCTGGACAGCCAGGCGGCAATCCCGCTGCTGCGTCAGGCCAATGAGGCGGGCATTCCGGTTGTGGCCTTTGACAGCGGTGTCGACAGCGACATCCCACTGTCCACAGCCACCACGGACAACGCGCTGGCCGCGGGCATGGCGGCAGACAAAATGGCGGAGCTGATTGGTGGCAAAGGCAAGGTGGCGGTTGTGGCACACGACCAGACCAGCCGCACTGGCATCGACCGTCGCGACGGCTTTGTGAACCGCATCGAAGCGAAATACCCCGACATCGAAGTGGTGACGGTGCAATACGGTCAGGGTGACCACCTGAAATCCACCGAGGTGACCAAGGCGATCCTGACAGCCAACCCAGACCTGAACGGCATCTTTGGCACCAACGAAGGCTCCGCCATTGGCGTGGTGAATGGTGTGCAGGAGCTGGGCACCGAGGGGCTGGTAATCATCGGCTATGACAGCGGCAAGGCGCAGACCGACGCCATCCGCAATGGCCTAATGGCGGGCGCCATCACCCAGAACCCGGTCGGCATCGGCTATGAAACCGTCAAAGCCGCCGTCATGGCCACCAAAGGTCAAGAGGTGCCAGACCTCATCGACACAGGCTTCTACTACTATGACGCCTCAAACATCGACGACCCAAAAATCCAGGCCGTCCTCTACGACTAAAAAAACAAGGCCCGCCAATCTGGCGGGCCTCACCAGTTCAGAGAT
>NZ_JAGHQX010000028.1 GCF_017744095.1 Shimia sp. R10_1
GAGCGGGAAAAGTATGACTTTTGGTTCAGAAACAGGATTGCGAGCATGCCAGCTTTTGCGATCACGAGAGACGCAAGTCTTTCTCTTTCTGGATCAAATCAAGCGCGAGAAGGGCGTTTGGTGGATGCCTTGGCAGTAAGAGGCGATGAAAGACGTGATACTCTGCGATAAGCTATGGGGAGCTGAGAATAAGCTTTGATCCATGGATCTCTGAATGGGGGAACCCACCTGAAAGTTCATTATAATTACCTCGGTAATTTATAATGTTCTTAACCAGGTACTTTTGACCTGAATACATAGGGTCTTAAGAGCAAACCCGGGGAACTGAAACATCTAAGTACCCGGAGGAAAGGAAATCAATTGATACTCCGCTAGTAGTGGCGAGCGAACGCGGACCAGCCAAGCCTGATGAGTGAGAAGAACCGTTTGGGAAGACGGGCCATAGTGGGTGACAGCCCCGTATTCGAAGCTCTGAAGGATGTATTAAGTAGGGCGGGACACGTGAAATCCTGTCTGAAGATCGGAGGACCACCTTCGAAGGCTAAGTACTCCTTACTGACCGATAGCGAACCAGTACCGTGAGGGAAAGGTGAAAAGCACCCCGACGAGGGGAGTGAAACAGTACCTGAAACCGAACGCCTACAATCAGTTGGAGGCCCCTTGAGGGCTGACAGCGTACCTTTTGTATAATGGGTCATCGACTTGGTCTATCTAGCAAGCTTAAGCCGTTAGGTGTAGGCGCAGCGAAAGCGAGTCTTAATAGGGCGCATGAGTTAGATGGATCAGACCCGAAACCGAGTGATCTAGGCATGGCCAGGTTGAAGGTGCGGTAACACGCACTGGAGGACCGAACCCACATCTGTTGAAAAAGATCGGGATGAGCTGTGCCTAGGGGTGAAAGGCCAATCAAACTCGGAGATAGCTGGTTCTCTGCGAAATCTATTTAGGTAGAGCGTCATCTGAATACCCCGGGGGGTAGAGCACTGGATGGGTAATGGGGCCCCACAGGCTTACTGATCCTAACCAAACTCCGAATACCCGGGAGTACTAGATGGCAGACACACTGCGGATGCTAACGTCCGTAGTGGAGAGGGAAACAACCCTGACCTACGACTAAGGCCCCTAATTCATGGCTAAGTGGGAAAGCAGGTGGGACGACCAAAACAACCAGGAGGTTGGCTTAGAAGCAGCCATCCTTTAAAGATAGCGTAACAGCTCACTGGTCTAAATAAGTTGTCCTGCGGCGAAGATGTAACGGGGCTCAAGCCATGAGCCGAAGTCTAGGATGCACATAGTGCATGGTAGCAGAGCGTAGTGTGACATAGTTCCAATCCTCTTCTATATCCTCCGGGATATAGCGCAGGATATGGAGCTTTCGATGAAGCCGGGGCGTGAGCCATCCGGTGGAGAGATCACTAGTGAGAATGATGACATGAGTAGCGACAAAGAGTGTGAGAGACACTCTCGCCGAAAGTCCAAGGGTTCCTGCTTAAAGCTAATCTGAGCAGGGTAAGCCGGCCCCTAAGCCGAGGGCGAAAGCCGTAGGCGATGGGAACTAGGTTAATATTCCTAGGCCAGGAGGATGTGACGGATCATGAAGGTTGTTCGCCCTTATCGGATTGGGCGGGCCGCTGATTGGTTCCTGGAAATAGCCCTCCATGAGACCGTACCCTAAACCAACACAGGTGGACTGGTAGAGCATACCAAGGCGCTTGAGAGAACGATGTTGAAGGAACTCGGCAAAATACCTCCGTAAGTTCGCGAGAAGGAGGCCCAGTTTCTACGCAAGTATTGGCTGGGGGCACAAACCAGGGGGTGGCGACTGTTTACTAAAAACACAGGGCTCTGCGAAGTCGTAAGACGACGTATAGGGTCTGACGCCTGCCCGGTGCCTGAAGGTTAAAAGGAGGGGTGAGAGCTCCGAATTGAAGCCCAGGTAAACGGCGGCCGTAACTATAACGGTCCTAAGGTAGCGAAATTCCTTGTCGGGTAAGTTCCGACCTGCACGAATGGCGTAACGACTTCCCCGCTGTCTCCAACATCGACTCAGCGAAATTGAATTGCCTGTCAAGATGCAGGCTTCCCGCGGTTAGACGGAAAGACCCCGTGCACCTTTACTACAGCTTCACACTGGCATCAGGCCATGCATGTGCAGGATAGGTGGTGGGCTTTGAAACCGACACGCCAGTGTCGGTGGAGCCTCCCTTGAGATACCACCCTTGCATTGCTTGATGTCTAACCGCGGTCCGTTATCCGGATCCGGGACCCTGTGTGGCGGGTAGTTTGACTGGGGCGGTCGCCTCCTAAAGCGTAACGGAGGCGCGCGAAGGTTGGCTCAGAGCGGTCGGAAATCGCTCGTTGAGTGCAATGGCAGAAGCCAGCCTGACTGCGAGACTGACAAGTCGAGCAGAGTCGAAAGACGGCCATAGTGATCCGGTGGTCCCGAGTGGAAGGGCCATCGCTCAACGGATAAAAGGTACGCCGGGGATAACAGGCTGATACTGCCCAAGAGTCCATATCGACGGCAGTGTTTGGCACCTCGATGTCGGCTCATCTCATCCTGGGGCTGGAGCAGGTCCCAAGGGTACGGCTGTTCGCCGTTTAAAGAGGTACGTGAGCTGGGTTTAGAACGTCGTGAGACAGTTCGGTCCCTATCTGCCGTGGGTGTAGGATACTTGAGAGGAGTTGCCCCTAGTACGAGAGGACCGGGGTGAACGATCCACTGGTGGACCTGTTGTTGCGCCAGCAGCAGTGCAGGGTAGCTATGATCGGACAGGATAACCGCTGAAGGCATCTAAGCGGGAAGCCCCCCTCAAAACAAGGTATCCCTGAGGACCGAGGTAGACCACCTCGTCGATAGGCCGGAGATGTAAGTGCAGCAATGCATTCAGTTGACCGGTACTAATGGTCCGATAGGCTTGATTTGATCCAGTAAAAGAAAGACTGGTACCAAATAAGTCATACACAAACACACAGTATACTGACTTGGACACGAGGCCGTTTGATCGGTTTGGTGATCATAGCGCGAGTGAAACACCCGGTCCCATTCCGAACCCGGTCGTTAAGCACCGTTGCGCCGATGGTACTGCTGCTTAAGCTGTGGGAGAGTAGGTCATCGCCAAACCTATCAAACGACCTCAAATATCTCTCAAAACGATAACAAAAA
>NZ_JAGHQX010000029.1 GCF_017744095.1 Shimia sp. R10_1
TGGACTTCCAGGAGCGCCTTTGGATCTGTCCGGCTGCGCGGATGAAAACCAGCGAAGAACACCGTGTTCCGCTCACTGATGAGATGCTTGCCATTATTCGGCCGCTGCGAGACATGCAGTCTGAATATGTGTTTGAGGGGCAAAAGCGTCATCAGCCACTATCGAATATGTCGATGCTCATGCTTTTGCGTCGGATGAAAGTGGAAGGGGTGACGGTCCATGGTTTTAGATCGACGTTCCGTGATTGGGCGGCGGAAGAAGCCAATGCACCGCGTGAAGTCGCTGAAAAGAGTTTGGCACATACTGTGGGATCTGATGTTGAGCGGGCGTATGCGCGTTCTGACTTGTTGGAGAAGCGTAGAGATCTGATGCGCCTGTGGTCGCAATACGTAACTTCTCGGAGCACTTCTGGGCGGACCGTATGACTGAGATTCATTTGAACGAACCGGAACTATTGTCCCTAGAATTGTTCCGCGTTGCTCTAAGTGAGCCGACTAAGGAGGCTCGGTTGCATGCCATCGATGTTATGCGGCATGAGGTGAGCGGTTTGAGCCTAGAGAGCTTTCCGATCTTCAAGAAGGGGGATGGACAGCAGCAAAACAGCCCCGACTTCGTTCATTGGGTTGCAGAGACCTCTGCCGACAGAAGGGAAGCGGCGCACCAAAATGCTGACATTGCCCAACGCTATCAAAAGAAGAACGAAAGGAAGCTGAATGTTGCTGAGTACATTGGCAAGCATGTTTGGCAGACCATTCAGGAGCAAAGGTACCAAGGCGTCCAAGTCCCAGGTGGTACATTGGAACAAGTTCGGAATGTTGCGCGTGAATTGGGTGTGACTGGAGCCAAGGACGAAGACACCGTTCGTAAAATCTGGAAAAGCTACCGTGGGGTGGTGCATCTGGGAATTGCCATGGACTTTTGCGAAGACCACCCTCGCTCTGGCCTACATGTCCTTCATGTGGCTGAGAGAATCCGACAAGGGCTATCCAAACACTGCCCTAAAGGAACGAGCAAACCGTACATTGAACCAAGCGAGCAGATTTCTTTTCTATATATATCAGAGTGTTGAGGTCCCCGGTTGTGAAATCGGGGACTGCTGCGCGCATTTCCTCGGAGGCATTTCATTCGTTGTAACTCAAGACAACGGAAGGAAAGTCAACCTTGTCGAACCTGTTCAAAAACGACCGTTGCTACGTGTTGGGAGATTCTGAGCTAGAACTGCTTGGTGATCGTGAGAAGCTTGCGCAGTGGCGCCACGAGAGGCAGGGGCCAGTCTATTATAAGCTGGGCCGTAAGATCATATATCGGGGTTCTGATCTTAACGCATGGGTTGAGGCCAACCGCGTCGACCCACGTAAGCGCGTCGACCCATGTAAGAATGGATCAACCGTATGACGGCCCCGGAAATCTTAAGTTCTATGATTGGCGTTGGGCGCAGCGAGACTGGTAGAATGCGATGAGCCGGTCATACACAGGTATAAAGCTCAAGAAAAATCGCGTCTATTCTGGCGCAGATCTTCAGCGCATCTTTGACGTGAGCGCCAACACCATTTCCAATTGGGTCAAAGCTGGCCTCAAAGACTCTGACGGCAAGCGCCCATATCTGTTTCGCGGCGGGCGCGTAATGGAGTTTCTAAAGGCTCGACGGGATCGCACAAAGACAAAGCTCCTCTTTGGTGAATTCAAGTGCGGCGTTTGCAAATCCGCAGTGTTTCCTGAAGTTGAATCTCTGGAGGTCAGGCCAGCTAAGAATGGCGCCCCGATGGGTATGGGTGTCTGTTCGGAGTGCAGCGGGCACATTCGTAAATTCGTTTCCGAGGCCGATTTAGAAGTTTTTGCGCTGCTGGCCGATCCAAATACCACCGTGGACTCGTTACGCGAAGGAATGAGGGTAGATCGCGGTGGTATTTGTAGTTCCGAGGAAAAACTTGCACGTCCATGGTATGGTATTAATGATCGCCTACTTTGGACGTGTCGCGGTTTGATGCCGCTCCTTTGATAGCATTTACTGCAACAAAGGAGACGAACTATGGGACTGAAACGGACTGACGAGTTCCGCGCTGATGCTGTACGGATTGCGCTGACCAGCGGGC
>NZ_JAGHQX010000002.1 GCF_017744095.1 Shimia sp. R10_1
ATCTTGCGCATCGCCAACAACCGTCAGCTTGAGGCACTCAGGCTGCGCGCTCCGCATGCTGTCTGCCCCCCCCAACCCCCTACGATCCCCGCAGTGGGGCCGCCTTTGTCGGTGGCTTAACCTTTGCGGCCCTCCGAAACGGGCACCTCCGCAAAACCGACGCGATACAGACGCAATACCGACGCTCCAAATCGGGTTAATTTTGCACTTTCTGCGCAAAACGGAACCCAACTCGACCATTGCGTCTTGGCACCCCTGCCAGTAGCCGTTAACAGGCTCTGTCAAAGAGGTCAGCCAAGATGAAGACACAAGATATGAATCGCGATTGGATTGCCACCGCCCGCACCCTGTCCCAGGCTCTGCCCTACCTTCAGCGCTACACCGGCGCGACGGTTGTGATTAAGCTCGGCGGTCACGCCATGGGCTCTGATGAGGCGATGGATGATTTTGCCCGAGACGTGGTGCTGATGCGTCAGGTCGGCATCAATCCCGTGATCGTGCACGGCGGCGGCCCAATGATCAATGCGATGCTGGAACGGCTTGAAATCAAATCGGAATTTGTGAATGGCAAACGCGTGACGGATGCCGCCACCGTCGAAGTGGTAGAGATGGTGCTTTCCGGTGTTGTGAACAAACGCATCGTCTCCGCGATCAACCGTCAGGGCGGCAAAGCGGTGGGTCTATCGGGCAAAGACGCCAACCTTATGATCTGCGATCAAACCAACGCCGACCTTGGCTTTGTTGGCACCCCGGCAGAAATGAACCCAACGATTCTGCACGAACTTTTCGCCAATGACACCATCCCGGTGATTGCCCCTCTGGGCGTTGGTCGCAATGGCGAAACCTTCAACGTGAACGGCGACACCGCCGCCGGCGCCATCGCCGGCGCCCTCGCCGCCGATCGCCTCCTCCTGCTGACCGACGTAGCTGGGGTGAAAAACGCAGAAGGCGAAGTGCTCACAGAGCTGAAAGCCCAGCAAATTCGGGACCTTGTCGCCAAAGGCGTGATCGCAGGCGGGATGATCCCCAAAACCGAAACTGCGCTGGATGCCATCGCACGCGGCGTCCGTGCTGCGGTCATTCTAGACGGTCGTGCGCCCAATGCATGCCTTCTCGAACTCTTCACAGAGCACGGCGCGGGCTCCATCATCCGAGCGGACTGAACCTTTCAAAGGGCGCGCTGACCCGCGCCCCATTTCTTCGCTTGAGCCAAGCAATCAGCCTGTGCATGCTGATCAGGACCAAACGCCCTGCGCAACGCCGCGCAACGGCAGCAGAACCTGTGGTATTGTCATGCACAAGCTGAACACACCCCGCCAACACATCACAGCGCCATGAGCTACCGCGCCCTTGAAAAAGCCGCACGGAATGCGGGCCTGATCACAATGGGCGCCGCGCATATTCAAAGCCAGACAGGCGTTGCCGATGATCCTGCTACCGTGGTGCTTGTCGGCACTGGCGCGGACTTCTGGCCCATCTTCTCAACCTCAGAGGAAGGTCAGGATGGGCATCCCCACCCCGTCGATCGCTGGTCCAAGCGCATCGTCGGCGCGCTGGCAGATCAGTTTGATGCCACAACCGCTTATCCCTCAGATGGGCCGCCCTACCCGCCCTTCATTTCTTGGGCTCTGAAAACAAATCGCTTTTTCCTCAGCCCCGTGGGCATGATGGTGCATGACACAGTGGGATTGATGATTTCCATGCGCGGCGCGCTGCTGTTTGACACAGAAGTCGCCATCCCCACCGCCGATCTCGCCTCCCCATGCACAGCTTGCAAGGCCCCCTGTACCACCGTCTGCCCCGTGGGCGCACTCTCCGCTGGCGCCGCCTATAACGTTACTGCCTGCCACAGCCACCTTGACACCTCTGAGGGCCAAAGCTGCATGTCTCAAGGCTGCCACGCCCGCCGCGCCTGCCCTATCTCCGCAGGAGCCTGTCGCACAGATGCGCAATCGGCCCTCCATATGAAAGCATTCCACCCATGCGCCACACCTTGATCCTGATGCGCCACGCCAAATCAAGTTGGGGTGAATTCAATCAACCCGACCACGCACGCCCCCTGAACAAGCGCGGCCGCGCGTCGGCGCATGCCCTTGGCAAATGGTTGGCCCAAAAGCACTTATTTCCAGATGAGGTTTTCTGCTCAAGCTCAGAACGCACCCGCGAAACGTTGGATCGGCTGACACTGCCAAGCATCGCAAAGGTCAGCCATCTAGATTCTCTTTACCTCGCCTCCGCCGACACAATGCTGCATCACCTCCGCGAAGCTGAGCCGCCGACGATACTCATGATCGGCCACAACCCCGGCATCGCGCATTTTGCCGAACAGCTTGCCACGCAAACGCCAGATCACCCAAGGTTTCAAGACTACCCCACAGCGGCCACAACCATTTTTCACTTTGACCTAAACCACTGGAAAGACGCTCAATACGGAGCCGGGCAAGTTGTCGACTTCGTCATTCCTCGCGAGCTTATGGCGCGGGATACCGACCTCTAGCAAAAGAAAAAGGCGGGGATGACCCCGCCTTTTCGAATTCATGCCGCTCAGAACTCAGTGGCCCAAAATCTGGCTCAGGAACAGCTGAGTCCGCTCGCTCTTCGGGTTGTTGAAGAACTCTTCCGGCTCGTTTTGCTCCACGATCTGACCTTGGTCCATGAAGATCACACGGTTCGCCACCTGACGGGCAAAGCCCATCTCGTGGGTCACACAAAGCATTGTCATGCCTTCTTCCGCGAGCTCGATCATGGTGTCGAGCACCTCTTTGATCATCTCAGGGTCAAGCGCAGATGTTGGTTCGTCAAACAACATGATGCGCGGCTTCATGCAGAGCGAGCGGGCAATTGCCACACGCTGCTGCTGACCACCGGACAGCTGGCCCGGATACTTCAGCGCCTGATCCGGAATCTTCACCTTCTCAAGGAAGTGCATCGCGATCTCTTCGGCTTCTTTCTTGGGTGTCTTGCGAACCCAGATTGGCGCCAGCGTGCAGTTCTCCAGAATGGTCAGATGCGGAAACAGGTTGAAGTGCTGGAAGCACATCCCCACTTCTGAGCGGATTTTGTCAATGTTTTTTAAGTCATTGGTCAGCTCAGTGCCATCGACAACAATATCGCCCGACTGGTGTTCTTCCAGACGGTTGATACAGCGGATCAGGGTTGATTTGCCGGAGCCCGAAGGCCCCGCAATCACAATCCGCTCGCCTTCATTGACGGTCAGGTTGATGTCTCTCAACACGTGGAAACTGCCGTACCACTTGTTCATGTTGGAGATTTGGATCGCAACCTGATCGCTCACATGCATCTTGGAGCGGTCGATCGCGCGGTCGGTCATAAGTTCAGACATAGGTGAACTCCTTATTTGTGCCCGGTTGCGAGACGACGCTCCAACCACTGTGAGTATTGTGAGATGCCGTAGCAGACGACAAAGAACAGGAAGGCCGCAAAGCCCAAGAGCTCCCAATAAACGCCGTTCCACTCTGTGGACGCGAGGACGGGTCCGCGGATCATGCCAACCAAGTCAAACATCGAAATCACGGAAACCAGCGTGGTGTCCTTGAACAGGCCCACCGCCACGTTCACGATACCTGGGATCGAGATTTTCAACGCTTGCGGAAGAATGATCAGACGCATCGCTTGCGGATAGTCCAAGCCAAGGCTGTCAGCAGCTTCATACTGCCCTTTGGGCAACGCAGCGAGACCACCACGGATCACCTCAGCAATATAGGCTGCCGAGAACATGGTGATCATGATCACCACACGCAGGAACAGGTCCACTGTGCTGTCTGGTGGGAAGAAATATGCCAGCATCACAGATGCCACAAAGAGCAACGTGATGAGAGGCACGCCCCGCACAAACTCAATAAAGACCACACAGATGCCTTTGATCAACGGCATGTCCGACTGACGCCCCAATGCGAGGGCAATGCCCAGCGGAATCGACAGCGACACACAGGTGACACCCAGCATCAGGTTCAACATAAAGCCACCCAGATCGCGGCTCGGCACCGCGGGCAGCAAGGCGTTCTCAGACGCGCCTTCGGGGATCAACGCCCCACCAATAGCCCAGACAACGAAGGCTGCCAGAATGCCGCCAAAGAAACCGACGGCAAAAGTCGACTTGCCAAACTTCTGGAACACGATACCGCCAGCAGCCACACCCAGAAATGCCACGATAGGCGCCATGATGGTGCCGCCCCAGATTAACCAAAAGGCAACGAAGGGATAAACGGCCGTGAACATCAGAAGCTTACGCGGCAGATCGAAGAATAGCACCGGTGCAATCGCCACCAGCAAAAGCACAAACGCGAGGTTTGGACGCCAGTATTCCTCAACCGGATATTTGAAACCATAGATCAACTGGTTCCAACGCTCTGTCAGCACGGAGAAACAAGCACCCGTTTTGCCCTGCAACACTTCGCGACACTCCGCGAGAGACGAAGTTGTCCAGACACCGTTGAAAATCCACGGCAAAATGGCTGCCAGCACCAGATAGATCACGTAGAGAGACAAAATGGTCAATATGCCGTTTGGAATGCTTGAAAACAGGTTCTCCCGCATCCATTTCACGACACCGGTTTCGCGCGCCGGGGGCGGGCTTTCCGGGATCACTTCAGTGGCGACAAAAGCGACAGAGTTGTTTTGAGTATCAGCCATAACTCAGCGCTCCTTCAGCTTCACAGAGGCGTTGTACACATTCATCGCCATGGAAATCAGCAACGATGCGGTGAGATAGAACAGCATCAGCAAAAGCACACATTCAATCGCACGCCCGGTTTGGTTCAGTGTGATCCCCCCAAGCGTCGCTGTGATATCCGCATAGCCAACGGCAATCGCCAGCGATGAGTTCTTGGTGATGTTGAGATACTGAGAAATTAGCGGCGGAATAATCACACGCAGCGCCTGAGGCAGCACCACAAGGTTCATCACTCGGTTCGGACGCAGACCAAGCGCCGAAGCTGCCTCTGTCTGACCTTTGGAGACAGCCTGAATACCTGCACGCACGTTTTCTGCTATGAAAGCGCCGGTGTAAATCGACAACGCAAACCAAAGCGCGATCAACGGCCCACCAATTTTAATGCCACCGGCGAAGTTGAACCCTTTCAGAGCAGGGACGTCGAATGTCAGCCCCATCAGGAACATCAGCGCCGCGAACGGCACAAACCATATCGCAAGCACTGTCCACAGCGTGTTTGGCCGTTGACCGGTTAGCTCTTGCTTCGCGGTCGCAGCCGCATTGACCCGACGTGTCGCAAACCAAGAGCCTGCAAGAACGGCCAGCACCAACACCCAGTTCAGAGACGTCGCTGCAAAGAAACCGCTCTCAAACACAGGGCGCGGGATATAGATACCTCGGTTTGTGAAGGCGAAGAGATCAAACAACATGCTCGATGTGGCATTGTCTCCTCGGAAAGCACGTGGTCCCGGCAGTGCCGCCGTCATGATCGTGAAAATGATGATGATCCAGATCAGAACGGGAATGTTGCGGAAAATTTCAACGTAGAACGCCATCAGCTTTGAGACGAGCCAGTTGTTAGACAGACGCAATACGCCTGCAATGACACCAAAAACCGTAGCGGTGATGCATGCGAGGAACGCTACGAGCAAGGTATTCAGGATACCAACCAGCGCAGCGCGGGCATGAGTGGATTGGCTGTCATATTCAACCAGGCGCTGGTTGATGTCATATCCAGCAGGGTCGCCCAAGAATGTCAGTGAAATGTTCAGTCCGGCTGCGCGCAAGTTCTGAATAAGGTTGTTACCTAGATACCAGATCGCAAGGGCAAGCAAGACCGCGGCTATCGCCTGAAAGGTCAAAGAGCGATACCGGGTGTCGTTGATCAACATCGACAGCCGGAACGACTCCTTGGGGGGGTCGGTCAAAGTGGTCATATGGGATCTTCCCGTTCCTCGGCCGATTGTTTTTTTGGCGTCGCTATGCGCCGTGGCCGATTATTGTTGTTGGTCACATAATGTGAGAAGGGCGCGGAATTCCTCCCGCGCCCTCTTTGTATCAGATCTTAGCGGAAGGGCGGGGAGTAGATCAGGCCGCCGTCAGTCCACTGAGCGTTCAGGCCACGGGCCAGACCGATCGGAGTGGCTTCGCCGATGTTGCCTTCAAACAGCTCACCGTAGTTGCCGCCCGCCATAATGGCGTTCTTGGCCCAGTCAGCGCTCAGACCGAGCATTTCACCCAGAGTGCCTTCGGACCCCAGCAGACGGTTCACCTCAGGATTGTTGGTGCCTGCCGCCATCTCTGCGATGTTTGCGGAGGTCACGCCCAGCTCTTCTGCAGTGATCAGAGCGTTCAGGGACCAGCGTACCACGTCACCCCAGTTGTCGTCGCCGTGGCGAACCAGCGGGCCGAGAGGCTCTTTGGAAATGATTTCTGGCAGCAGAACGTGCGCAGATGGATCTTCAAAGGTCGCACGAGTCGCCGCGAGGCCGGATGCGTCGGTGGTGTACACGTCACATGCGCCAGCCAGATACTGCTGCTGTGCTTCAGCGTTTGTTTCGATTGGAACCGGCTCGTAGCTGATGTTGTTAGAGCGGAAGAAGTCCGCCAGGTTCAGCTCGGTGGTGGTGCCGGTCTGGATACAAACGGTTGCGCCGTCCAGTTCCTTCGCAGAGGACACGCCCAGCTCTTTCGGGACCATGAAGCCCTGACCGTCGTAGTAGTTCACACCTACAAAGGTGAACTTCAGGTCTACGTCACGGCTGAAAGTCCAGGTGGTGTTACGCGCCAGCATGTCGATCTCGCCGGACGCCAGAGCGGTGAAACGGGTTTTGCCGGTGGTTGGCACGAATTCAACCGCGGTTGGATCGCCCAGAACAGCGCCAGCAACCGCACGGCATACGCCGACGTCAAAGCCCTTCCACTCACCGTTTGCGTCTGGTGCAGCAAAGCCAACCAGACCAGTGGTAACGCCACAGTTCAGCTTGCCACGCGCTTTAACATCGTCAAGCGTGCCAGCAGCCGCAGCACCGGCCGCCAGGCCAGCGACAGTGAGCGCACCAAAAACTACGGATTTCTTCATTTTTACCTCTTCCTGTTTACCCACCCTTCGCAGGTGGTGTTGGCCATTCACGGCCTATAACGATGTGTTGAGACAACACCCCCCGCACATCTGCGGTCAGTGTGGTCGCATTCATCGCCAAACGTCAAGAGGCCCATCACGCATTACAATCAATGCTTGCGAGAATGTGAAAGCCGCTTCCAGCAAACCCTTGTCTGATTAGGAATTGCTCAGTTTATAAAACCGGTAAGCGTGTTTAAATGCTGCGAGTTTTTTTGCGGCATCGGCCACCGCTTCTTCGTCTTGGCCCCATTGTTCTTCCTGCCAAATCTCATCGATTCTGGAGAGTTCCCAAAGCGCTTCGATTTCGTGCAAATCATGCGTTGCGGCGAATCCGAGGATCAGAGATCCAGAGATGCCAACAAGATCGTGAAAGGCCGCAAGTTCAAAGTTGTCAAACCTGTGCACTTCTCTGGCCAAAGACGCCAGTGCAACAGGATCTTGCGCCTCAAACATCACGCCAGACACTGGCTTCAGCCGCGCACCAAAGGTCTCCGCAGCCCAATCCAGCAGCGGATCCCACTTGCGGGCCTGCCGATCAATCAATTCCTCTGGCGAGGTGGCGCGGTAACAGAGCAAATCGCTGCCGCCATACTCCGCCAACATATCGGCCACTTCCGCATGCTGGATTGCGACCTTGTCAATCGCAGCATTCGCAGAGCGGGTCACTGGCATGCTATTGGGATCAATCTCACCCTCCTGCGCCTCCCATTCGACTGCCATCGCCTGCGCCATAGCTTGGGTCGGCACCACAAGTGCCGCCTTTGCCGGTGTTTTGACGCCGCGCCCGTCCAAAAATACCCCGAAGCCACCGTCCACAGGCGCAACTGTTGTCTCTTTCCAGAACCGTTTCTTTGCCCATCCGCTCATGGCTGAAGTCCCCAAATCTGTTCCAAAGCGCCATCCAGCGCACCAAAATCATCAAGCATTGCCTGCGCAGCACCCAGACGCTTTGCGGGGTGATACCCCCACTTCACCGCTATGCCTGTGACACCGGCGGCGGCGGCCATTTCCATATCAAAGCTGGTGTCGCCGATCATCACCGTTTCGGCTGCCGTGGCACCGGTTTCCAGCATGGCTGTTTCGATCATGGAAGGGTGCGGTTTGGAAGGATGATCATCCGCCACTTGCGTTGTGACAAAATAGCCTTCCAGCCCATGGCCCGCGATCAGCTTGTCCAGGCCACGACGCGACTTCCCGGTGGCCACCCCCAACAGCACATCCTCACGTGCGCGCAGGCGTGTCAGGGCGTCAAAGGCACCGGGGTAGAAGGGAGATGACTGCGCCGCCCCCTGCGCTGCGCGCAATTGCATATAGGACTGCTTGTACCCATCGACCAAACGCGCACGCTGTGTCTGTTCCAGATCCGGCACCAGCTTAAACACCGCGACATCCAGAGACAGGCCAACGATGCCAAGGATCGATTCTCGCGTAGGCGCTTGCAGCCCCTCTTCTGCAAAGGCAGCGCGCATTGCCGCAAGAATAAGCCCCTGACTGTCAACCAGCGTGCCATCAACGTCAAAAATCACAAGTTTCAAACGCATCGACCTCCTGCGTTGTCATGCTGTTTCAACCCGGACCATTCAGCATGGTCAAGCACCCTCAACGCAGGCTTTCAAACGGGTCCTCTGCTGCCAGATCTTCGGACCATCCAAAGGTTTCCCAAGTGTGCATCATGTGCTCTGGAAGTTTGGCCGTCACAGTCACCTCTTTACGGGTGAGGGGATGCTCAAATGTCATACTCCGCGCATGCAAATGCAGCTTGTTGGAAATGATCCCGCCAAGCTTTGCCCCCCAGCCATCGCCAAGGTTTTCCTGACCAGAACCACCATATTTGCCGTCGCCAATGATCGGGTGGCCAATCTCTGCCATATGTGCCCGCAACTGATGCGTGCGCCCTGTGATCGGCTCCATCGCCACCCAAGCGGCGCGGCCTGCCACACGGTAAAGCGTGGCATATTGCGTGATCGCCCGTTTGGCCCCCGGTGTCCGCTCCACTTCACGCGGATGCACCGCGATCATTTTTTCACCTTCGCCGCGCGCACCATGCCCACCCGCTTTCACGAGTCCGTATTTGATCTCACCAAGGTACGGCGTCGGCACACCGGCAACGACAGCCCAATAGATCTTTCGGGTCTGCTTGTGGCGTATCGCCTCTGTCAATGCCTGCGCAACCTGCCGCGTCCGCGCCAGCAACAAAACGCCAGAAGTATCTTTGTCCAGACGGTGCACAAGGCGTGGCTTTTCCTCAAACCCAAACTTCAGCGCCTCTGCCAGACCATCCACATGGCGGGTCTGTTTGCTGCCGCCTTGCGTCGGCAAGCCCGGGGGTTTGTTCAGGGCAATGATCTGATCATCGCGATAGATCACACAGTTCTGGATCAGCTTTTCATCCGCCGCCGAGACACGTGACTTGGCAGGTGTCGCCGGTTTCTCACCCGGCGCAGGGAGCGGCGGGACGCGCACGGACTGACCTTCTTCGAGACGGGTGTTGGCCTTCACACGGCCACCATCGACGCGGATTTCGCCTTTGCGGCACATCTTCTCAATCTGGCCTTGCGCCACATGGGCGAACTTGCGCTTGAACCACCGATCAAGCCGCTGATCGCCTTCGCCTGCTTCCACAATTAGTGTCTGTACCCGGCTCATGCCAACAGCCCTCTCATCACAATCATCCCCAGCATCAGCGCGCCCACCGCGCCAATCACCGAAACCGTCACATATATGCCTGCGGCGCCATAGTCACCGCGCTCCATCAGGGTCACCGTTTCCAACGAAAACGCCGAAAACGTCGTGAAACCACCCAAGAAGCCCGTCATCACCAAAGGCGACAAATGAGTGAGCCCCCGATGCGCCGCCAACACCACAAAGGCCCCCATCAGGAAAGAGCCGATCACATTGACTGTGATAATCGCCACCGGAAAACCACTCCAAAGGCCCGGCCCGATCAGCCGCACAACGCTCAATCCAACAAGGTAACGCAGTGCGGCGCCAAGCGCGCCGCCAAAAGCCACATATGTCAGGTTTAAAATCATCCGGCGTCTCTCTGCGCTTCCGCGCCCAATGTCAAGAAAACAGGCCTTTCTCACGCCGCAAATGTGCCGGATAGAAGATTCGAAGTCCCCGAGGTGCCGCCCCTCACCCGCCGCGTTGACTGCGCAACTTGGCAAAGTAATCAAGCCGCCGTTTCAGCTCGCGCTCATATCCCCGCTCAACTGGTGCATAGAGTACAGGCCGTTTCAGGCCCTCCGGGAAGTAGTTCTGCCCGGAAAATCCATCTTCGGCGTCATGATCATATTGATACCCCGCGCCATAGCCCTGATCCGCCATCAAAGAGGTTGGTGCATTCAGAATATGCTTGGGGGGTGGCTCTGATCCGGTCTGTTTCGCAAGTGCACGCGCCGCTTTGTAGGCCGCATAGCCTGCGTTGGTCTTTGGCGCGAGCGCGAGATAGATCACCGCCTGCGCCAATGCGAGCTCGCCTTCCGGGCTGCCCAAACGTTCATAAGTTTCCCAGGCATTCAGGCAAACACCCTGTGCCTGCGGATCGGCCAGAGCGATGTCTTCGCACGCCATCCGCGTGATACGCCGTGCCAAAAAGCGTGGATCTTCGCCGCCTTCTAGCATGCGGGCAAACCAATACAGAGCTGCATCCGGATCTGACCCTCGCACCGATTTATGAAGCGCTGATATGAGGTTATAGTGCTCATCGCCGGATTTGTCGTATTTTGCAGCACGCCGCATCAGGCGTGTCGCCAAAGCCTCGCTGTCGAGCTTGCCCTTCACGGTCCACGCCGCCACCTGCTCAATCAGGTTGAGCAACGCACGCCCATCGCCATCCGCCATTTCCAAAAGCGCTTCGCGGGCGTGCCCATCCAGAGGCAAGGCTTTGCCCAGCTCTTGTTCGGCACGCTGGGCGAGACGCTCCAAATCCGCAAGACTCAGGCGCTCAAGCACCAAGACCTGCGACCGGCTCAAAAGCGCAGCGTTGAGTTCAAAGGATGGATTCTCGGTGGTCGCGCCCACCAGAAGGATGGTGCCATCCTCCATATGTGGCAGAAACCCATCCTGCTGCGCTTTGTTGAAGCGGTGGATCTCATCCACAAACAAGAGCGTCCCCTGCCCGTTCTGGCGACGGATCTTGGCCGCCTCAAAGACTTTCCGAAGCTCAGGCACTCCGGTAAAAATCGCGCTGATCTGCACAAAATGCAGATCCGTTTCATCCGCCAAAAGGCGTGCGATTGTGGTTTTGCCGACACCGGGCGGCCCCCAGAACACCAATGAGGACAAAGAGCCGGAGGAGAGCATCACGCCCAATGGCGCCTCAGCCCCCAGCACCTGTTCCTGCCCAATCACATCAGTCAGCGCACGCGGCCGCAACCGATCCGCCAAGGGGCGCGGTGCCTCGACCACAGATGCTGAAGAAATGGTCCCGGCAGGGGAGTCAAAGAGATCGGCCATGGGAGTTTTGTGCCTTTACAGTCGGAACCGCATCACCAGCCGCTGAGTGCCGCGCTGCACCTCTAGCGTAAGCCGATTGCGCGCAGCGCGCAAAGCCTTGTCCGCATCCGCCGTGGTTTCAATGACCTGCCCGTCAATCAAGCGCAATACATCTCCCGCATGCAGGCCAAGGCGCGCACCGATGTCTCCGGGGTTCTCAACAACCACACCCTCTGCACTCAGCGGCAGGCCGTAACTGCTCAGAATCGCTGGGTTGATGTTTGAAATCACAAGATCCGGAATGGCTGCCCGGCGCCCTGTGGTCAGTTGTTCACGAGACGGCTCCTCAGGCGCAATGGTCATCAGAACCATGCGTTCCTCTTCGCGCCCTTCACGCACCATCTCGACAGCAACTTCGCTGCCAAGCCCGGCCACAGACATGCGAAAAATCATTTCTGCAGGCGTGTTGACCGGCTGCCCATCGAGGGCAAGGATCACGTCGCCTGGCTCAAAGCCTGCATTCAGAAACGGGCTCACCGCGTGCATTTCAGTGATCACAATGCCGCCTGCGCGATCCAGCCCCAATCCTTCTGCCATATCGGCATCCACCGGCTGACCAAACATACCGGCCCACGGGCGCTGGAAACTTTCAAACCCCGTGCGCGCCTGGTCAACAAACTGCGCAACCAAACGTGCTGGAATGGCAAAGCCAATACCGTTGGAGCCACCGGAACGTGTGAGAATAGAGGTGTTGATCCCAATCAGGTCTCCGTTCACGTCAACCAACGCACCACCAGAATTGCCCGGGTTGATTGCCGCATCGGTCTGAATGAAATAGCCCCGCGCATTGCCGGTCGCCACGCCCGAGCGCGCAAGCCCTGACACAATGCCACTGGTGACAGTCTGTCCGACACCGAATGGGTTGCCAATCGCCATCACCAGCTCCCCGACATCCACACTGTCACTGTCGCGCAAGGTGAGAAACGGCAGCCCTTCCGCTTCTTTGAGCTTGAGAATCGCCAGATCACTTTCCTCATCAGCGAGCAAAACGTCGGCCGTGTATTCGCTACGGTCGTTCAGCTGCACGCGTATGTCGGTCGACATGCCCACAACGTGGTAATTGGACACCACAATGCCGTCTTCCGTCAGGATCACCCCCGATCCCAGCGAGTTCTCTACACGTGGCTGGGGTGTGCCAAAGTTGCGGAAAAACTGGTCAAAAAACGGATCCCCCGAGAACGGGCTTTGGCGCGCCTGCACCACGCGTTTGGCGAAGATATTCACAACAGCGGGGGCAGCCTGCTTCACCAAAGGTGCAAATCCGAAGGCGATGTCACTCTGCGTTTGCGGAATTTTCGTTTCGGCGACTGCGGTGGTTGAGAGACCAACTGCAAGCGCGATCAAAGCAGCGCGGATCATGCGTCTTCCTTTGTTTGTAATGTGCCCAAGATATGGCCAGCGCCTCTTGAAAATGCAAGGCCGGAAGGTCGCCGCATATGCGACGGCCTAAGCTCCCGAAAGTCCTCGGTCTTAAGGGCGAAAATCGCTTTGATATTGCCCAGTTGGTAGCCCCTGACCGGACACCAGCAAAGCACCAAGGCGCCCAACCTCATCTGCACATTTCGCCCCCGCACCGTTGCCGCCCATCAGGGCAAACACGCGCTCTGTTTGCGGATAGATCAACGGAGCCCCCTTTGGCGTGAAACAAGTCACACAGCTGCCGTGTGAGACGCTTTCAACCCGCAACCCCGGCATCAAATCTCTCAGCTGATCGGAAAGCAGCGCGGCAACCTCTGCATCCCCGCCGCTGCGGAACCACGCCTTCATGTCGTCAACAGTGTGAAGCTCATGATCCTCCGGATCTCCCCCAATTTTGAGGTAGGTTTTACCATCAGGATAGCGCACCGGTGGCAAAACATAGCTGTCGCGGTCCGTACCCGGCGGGACGTAGACAAAGGATGGCATATCCTGCAGCCGCTGTGCTTCTTCCGAGCCAAGCTCAAGGAAGGCAACTGTACGCGCATAGACCCGAAGCGGCACCGGGTCTGGCAGCAGGTCCGGTGCCTTGGAAAATGCGCCACAGGCCACCACAACTTTCTGCCCCGTGACTTCCATACCATCCGCGCAGTGAACGGTGACCACATCAGCCCTTTCGGAAATACGCAAAGCTTCGCTGCGTATCAGCTGCGCGCCACTTTGCGTTGCAAGCGCGATTTCTGCCAAAACGTGTTGGCGCGGATTGATCCAGCCGCCGCCATCCTCCTCATAGAGCGCCGAAGTCCCTTCCGGAAAAGACAAATAGGGAAACCTCTCTGCGAGGGTCCCGCCGGAGAAGGCCTGAAAGGCAAACCCTTCGCTCTGCGCCACCTCCAGCGTTTTGGTCATGAACGCCGATCCGAAACCGCTGGTCGCACCAACCATAAGCGCCCCAACGGGGGCATGAAATTTATGCCCGCTGCGCGCTTCCATATCAGCATAGCGCGCCATCGACGCCTGCGCCAAACGGGACCAATCCCGATCACTGGCCAACCGCCGCGTAATCCGCGCTTCGTCGTAGTGGCTGGAAAAAACACCCCTATGACCGGACGCATCCCTTGGCTCCTCAGGACCCACCAGAACGGTCGACAGCCCCATCTCGCTCAAATGGCGGGCGCAGGCACTGCCCCAAAGCCCAGCACCAACCACAATCACGTCCGCATCCATCGCGCCAGCCCTCCTGCGTGTTGCGACCGCAAGACGCGATCACATAGGTTGCGGGCACATTGCCCCGCAGCGACCCGGAACACCATCACATAAAGCGCAATTTTAGCCGCGCATTCGCACAAAAAAAGACCCCCACCAAAATGGCGGGGGTCCAGTCATTCGGTTGGTCCGAATGTGTATTATTCTTCGGCGGCTTCTTCAGCTGCCACGCGAGCCTTGTCGGCCGCGCCTTTTGCATCAACGTCACGATCCACGAATTCGATGATCGCCATCGGCGCCATGTCACCATAGCGGAAGCCGGCTTTCATGATGCGGATGTAACCACCTTTACGCTCTGCGTAGCGTGGGCCCAGAACGTCGAACAGTTTTGCAACATACTGATCTTCTTTCAGACGTGCAGCCGCCTGACGACGGGCGTGCAGGTCACCGCGCTTTGCAAGCGTGATCAGCTTTTCAACGATTGGACGCAGTTCTTTTGCCTTTGGCAGCGTGGTTTTGATCTGTTCGTGTTCGATCAAAGAACCCGCCATGTTGGCAAACAGAGCTTTACGGTGTTCGTGAGTACGGTTCAGGCGGCGATAGCCACGAGCATGACGCATTTTATTTCTCCTAATTCGCGTTTTGCTTTGTCAGACCAGTGATGCGTGTCACCGGTTCACCTTGGGGCCTTTGGCCCAGCTTTCCCCGGCAGGTCCGGGCATTTGTAAGACGGGCGGGGTCACCCCCGCCCAAAACCTTAGAAGTTGTCTTCGAACTTCTTGGCCAGATCTTCGATGTTGTCTGGTGGCCAGTCCTCGACGTCCATGCCGAGGTGCAGACCCATGCCGGACAGCACTTCTTTGATCTCGTTCAGAGACTTGCGGCCGAAGTTCGGTGTGCGCAGCATCTCTGCTTCGGTTTTCTGGATCAGATCGCCGATGTAAACGATGTTGTCGTTCTTCAGGCAGTTTGCCGAACGTACAGACAGTTCCAGTTCGTCTACTTTCTTCAGCAGAAGTGGGTTGAACTCCAGACCATCATCTTCTTCCTGACGGCCCGCAGATTCTGGCTCGTCAAAGTTCACAAAGATGGACAGCTGATCCTGCAGAATGCGCGCGGCATAGGCCACAGCATCTTCTGGAGTGATCGAACCGTCGGTGTCGATCTTCATGGTCAGCTTGTCATAGTCCAGAACCTGACCTTCGCGGGTTGGCTGAACGTCATAGGACACTTTTTTGACCGGGGAGTAGATCGCATCGATCGGCATCAGGCCGATTGGTGCGTCTTCCGGCTTGTTTTTGTCCGCAGACACATAGCCTTTGCCAGTGTTCACAGTCAGTTCCACGTAAAGGTCTGCACCATCGTCGAGGTGGCAGATCACGTGGTCTTTGTTCAGAACTTCGATGCCAGCGCTGTCGCTGATGTCGCCAGCCGTCACAACACCTGGGCCTTTTGCATTGATGGAAAGACGCTTAGGGCCTTCCACTTCCATGCGCAGGGACACGCCCTTCAGGTTCAGGATGATGTCGGTCACGTCTTCGCGCACACCGGCAACGCTGGAGAACTCATGCAGAACATTGTCGATCTGAACGCTGGTGATGGCCGCGCCTTGCAGGCTGCTCATCAGAACGCGACGCAGCGCGTTGCCCAGTGTCAGACCAAAACCACGCTCCAGCGGCTCTGCCACAACAGTGGCCTGGCGCGCAGGGTCGTTGCCCGGCTTCACTTCAAGCTGGGTTGGCTTGATCAATTCTGCCCAATTCTTGTGGATCATGCGTCCCTCCATTCTTGTCTGGCTCCCATGTTCCAAGAAGAACCAGACGCCCGAGGTTTAAAAATGACGAAATGGGGCCGTGTAAAACACGCGGCCCCAAAGTAGTGAGATATCGCTTAAACGCGGCGACGCTTTGGAGGGCGGCAGCCGTTGTGTGCGATCGGGGTTACATCACGGATAGAGGTGATGTTGAAACCGATAGCGGCCAGCGCGCGCAGTGCGGATTCACGGCCAGAACCTGGACCCTGAACTTCCACTTCCAGCGTCTTAACGCCGTGCTCTTGCGCTTTTTTGCCTGCATCTTCCGCAGCCATCTGAGCAGCATAAGGCGTAGACTTACGGGAGCCCTTGAAGCCCATGGTGCCAGCAGAGGACCAGGAAATCGCGTTGCCCTGAACGTCAGAGATCAGGATCTTGGTGTTGTTGAAAGAGCTGTTTACGTGCGCAACGCCGGAGGCGATGTTCTTACGCTCTTTTTTCTTCGTACGAGTCTTATCGCGTGCCATTGATCAAACCCTCCCTTACTTCTTCTTGCCGGCAATCGGCTTCGCAGGACCTTTGCGGGTACGTGCGTTGGTGTGGGTACGCTGACCGCGGACCGGGAGGTTACGACGGTGGCGCAGACCGCGGTAGCAGCCCAGGTCCATCAGACGCTTGATGTTCATCTGCACTTCACGACGCAGGTCACCTTCAACGGTGTAGGTCGCGTCGATGTGCTCGCGGATTGCCAGAACTTCTGCGTCAGACAGTTCGTTCACACGACGGGTCGCGTCGATGTTCACGGATTCGCAGATTTCTTTGGCGGATGCTGGACCAATGCCAGTGATATAAGTCAGGGCGATCGGGACCCGTTTGTGGGTCGGGATGTTAACGCCGGCGATACGTGCCACGTGTCACTTTCCTTTTCGTTGCGGTTCCGTGGTTCCAGAACCTTTTTTCACAACGTAAGCCCGACGCGGTCTGCGATCGGGCCTCAGCTGATCAGGTGATCTTGCGTATTGGGTGCGACCCAAAAGCAAAGAATTGATTCTCGGTTAAGAGATGAGGTGATGTAGGGGGGAAAGCGCAGGCCGTCAATAGGGGATCTGGCGAAAGACGCGGAGATCCGAACGTCCAGCTCTCAAAGCTTAGATCCTAGATCTGCATTGACTGCAAGGCCTGCCCCAAACGGCGCACAAGACCATCCTCTGTGCCGCCAATCAAAACATAGTCATACGCGCCATCAGACCAGACTGCGGAACTCAACCCTTCCAGTCGCATGGTGGCCAGTGCCTCCTCAGATACGGCCGCCTCTTCGCGGCGCATGATGCAGAGCGCCATCGGCACACCACTGGGTGTTGCAAAGGCCAGCTGGATCAAAGGACGCCCCTGAAAACTCAGCACCTGCCCGCGTTTGTATTCCACGTCTGGCAAAGCGGTCAGTTGCGCCAACTCTATGTCTTTGCCCACTGCCGCAGACACCCGCGCCAGCTCATTCTGCAACTGCTCTGGCGTCTGCTGAATATGATCCAATGTGGCATGGGTATAAAGCGCCTGATAAGCCGCCACATAGCCAACCCAGCCACTTCTTTCAGGCCCGGACGTCCAGTTCCCCAAGCCAAATCCGACAGCGAGAGCAACACAAGCCGCCATAGCCACGGCGGCCATAGGACGTTTCGCTGGCGCCCTGCCCCTCACAGGCAATGCACCCAGCACATCTCGTGACGGCTGCAACAGCTCAAAACTCTCCTGCAGCGCGGTCACATCAAACCGCAATGCTTCGAGCCTCTTGGCCAATGCAGGATCTTCCTGGACCGCAGCCTCAATCTGAGCCATTGGTACGAGCTCAGTTTCACCATCGAGATAGGCCACGAGCTCCTCATCTGAGAAACGTCTATCTTGCACGGCTCATTCCCCTCTGATCCCTGAATTTGCGCCCCAAACTGGCGCGTGCGGTGGCAAGGCGGCTCATCACTGTGGCCAGCGGAATATCAAGTATCTCCGCAGCGGCCTTATAAGAATAGCCCTCAACATACACCAGAACCACAGTCACACGCTGTGCCTCCGGCAGATCCAGCACCGATTTCAAAACCTCTTGGCGATCATAGTCCCGCTCTGGATCTTGCTTAGGGTCTGGAATTTCAGCGGCATCCACCATTGGCATGCCGCCACCTTTACGTACTTTTTCTTTGCGGATCTCACTGATCCAAAGGTTGTGAGTGATCCGAAACATCCACCGGTCCAAGTGGGTGCCGGGCTGGAACTTGCTGGCCTGCTCTATCGCCCGCAAACAGGCAGCTTGCGCCAGATCATCAGCCCCATCTCTGGATCCTGTGAGCGAAAACGCATAGCGCCAAATGCGGGGGAAGACCTTTGGCAAGCCTGCTGCCACCTCTTCTTCTGCGCTATATTTTCTCCAACGGCCCAGCATCAATCTCTCGCGCTCTGATCTCTCATTGATCTGCCAGTTCACTCTGCAAATAGGCCAAAAGGTCGTCAATCTGCTCAGGCTTTCTAAGACCCGCAAATGCCATTGTGGTTCCCGGCACCAGCGCTCTTGGCTTCGTCAGAAACTCTGTAAGCGTTGCCGCGTCCCAGACAATACCCGCCTGCTGCATCGGACCCGAATAGCGAAAGCCCTCCACAGACCCCGAGGTGGCGCCAAACACGCCATAGAGCGTCGGTCCAGCACGGTTGTCATCAGGCTTCAAGCTGTGACAGGACTGACATTTGCGAAAGACCTTTTTGCCAGCTTTCACATCCCCCTCTGAGGCTGCCGCCCCGGCCCATATCGTCAAAGCAACCGCTAAACACGTCAATTGGCGCATCTTTATCTCCTTGCTTGATGCACGGGGCCAAGGCCCCGCACGTCTGGCTCGCGCCGTTACTTCTCAAAAATCATCCGCACAGTCACAGGCGTCACACGGGTGATCCCCTCAAGGCTCGCAAGCTCTTTCAACTTATCGACACCCGCATCAATACCCAGATCATAGGTGGACAGCATGATCATATCCGATGTTGTGACCAAAACACGGTCTTCGCTCAGCCGGGCAACAAACAATTCCGCCTCAACATCTGCGCTCACCCCGACGAGGCTCAGCGCGCCCTCAAACTCCACAACCGTGGTTGCACCGACTTCCAGATCGTGCACCGCATCAAAATCCACAGAACCAGTCAGCTCAGCCCGCGCGTCCGCCGCCTTAAAAATATGCGTGATCATGCGCTCATTGCGAATGTCGATGTTGGTTTCCACAGAGCCAAGCTCGATAGATACCGCAACCTCACCTTTTTCGTTCACCGACCCAGACAGAGCAGCAAATGTATGAACTTCACCGAACTCATTGCTCTTGATCGACCCAAACGCAATTTGGCTGTCTTCATCAACGGTTTTCCAAGTCTCATGCCCGCCGGCTATCGCGGGGCCAGCAAATGCCAAAACAAGTGCAGTGGTTTTCAACAGTGTCTTCATCGGTTCCTCCAAGCCAGGCAAAATCGCCCATTCAGAAGATCAACGCGCCAGCTGGCAAAACTATTCAGAAAAAAATTCATCAAAAAACAAAAAAGCCCCCAGAAACCTGAGGGCTTTCTAGAAAGTCTGTGTTTTGCTTACCCAAGCACGCCTGCAACAGAGGCTTCCACCTCATCCATCGACGCAAGACCGTCGATAGAGGTGAGATTGCCCTTGGCATGGTAGTAGCCGATCAACGGTGACGTCTGTTTGTAATACGCCATCAAGCGCACTTTCAGACTTTCCTCATTGTCGTCTGCACGCGCTTCGCCGCCTGCAGCCACCGCTTCTTTTGCACGGTTGATGATGCGTTCAACAAGAACCTCATCGTTCACCTGCATCTCGATCACGGCATCCAGCTTTTCGCCGCAGTCTTCAAGCAAAGCCGCCAGAGCGTCTGCCTGCGCCAGCGTGCGTGGGAAGCCGTCAAAGATGAAGCCGCCCTTTTTGTCACCCTCGAGTTGTTCACGGATCAAGCCGATCACAATCTCATCCGTCACAAGCTCGCCACGGTCCATGACTTCTGCAACTTTTTTGCCCATCTCAGTGCCAGAGGTCTTTGCCGCACGCAGCATATCCCCTGTGGAGAGTTGGATCATGTCGCGGCTCTCAACGAGACGACTTGCTTGTGTCCCTTTCCCCGCACCTGGCGGGCCAAGCAAAATAATGTTCATCGACGAGCAGCTCCCTTACGTGCGCCGCGCTTTTTGCCTTTACCGCGCAGCTGCGATTTTTCGATCAGCCCTTCATACTGATGGGCCAGCAGATGGTTCTGTACCTGTTGGATGGTGTCCATGGTCACTGACACAACAATAAGAACAGACGTTCCGCCAAAATAGAATGGGATCGCAAACTGGCCACGCAGAATCTCAGGAAGGAGACAAACTGCCGCAAGGTAGGCTGAGCCAAGCACCAGAATACGGTTCACCACATACTCAAGATACTCTGCAGTACGCTTGCCTGGGCGAATACCCGGCACAAACCCGTTCTGGTTTTTCAGATTGTCAGCCACATCATCGGGCTTAAAGCTCACATTGAATGTGTAGAAATACGCAAAGAACACGATCATGGCGACAAAGAACAGCAGATACAGCGGCTGACCTGGGCCGAAGTAAGCAAGCAGTGTCGACATGATTGGGCCGGTCTGGCTGCCAGAGAAGGTCGAGATCGTCGTCGGCAACAGAAGCAGAGAGCTTGCAAAGATTGCCGGGATCACGCCTGCTGGGTTTACCTTGACTGGCAGGTGGCTGGAGCCACCGTCATAGACTTTCATGCCCACCTGACGGCGAGGGTATTGAATGTGGATCTTGCGCAGCGCACGCTCCATGAAGACCACGAAGGCAATGGTTGCAATCACCATCACTATGACGCCCACAATCACAGCTTCGCTGATTGCGCCTGTACGGCCAGACACGAAGAACTGCGCCAGTGCGGCTGGGAGCTCGGCCACAATACCGACAAAGATGATCAAGGATATGCCGTTGCCGATACCGCGTGCGGTGATCTGCTCACCCAGCCACATCAGGAACATGGTGCCACCAACCAGTGTGATCAAGCAGCTGAAGCGGAAGAACATACCCGGATCGGTCACAAGATCCCCTGCCTCAAGGCTCACCGCAAGACCATAAGCCTGCAATGTGGCAAGGAACACCGTGCCGTAGCGGGTGTATTGGTTCATCTTTTTGCGGCCCTGCTCACCCTCTTTCTTGAGTTGCTCAAGCGCGGGCACCATCGAACCCAAGAGCTGGACGATGATCGAGGCCGAAATATAAGGCATGATGCCCAGAGCAAAGATCCCCATACGGCCCAATGCACCGCCGGTGAACATGGACAGGATACCACCAATCCCTGCGCCTGCGCTCTCCATGAATTCACGAAGCGCCACACCATCAATGCCCGGAACCGGGATCCAGGTGCCAAGACGATACACAATCAACAATGCCAGAGTGAACAGGATGCGATTGCGCAGATCGGTCGCTTTGGTCAGCGCGGCCCAGCTTGTGTTGGCCGCCATTTGCTCTGCTGCAGATACCATTTAGGATCTCTCTTAGACTAGAAACGCCGCCAGAACCGTTTCCCGGTTTGGCGGCGTTGGAAAACTTGTCAGATTATGTAAGCGGGTCCGTCCCCGCTCACAACCTCTTATTCAGCCGCTGGCGCGGTTTTGACAGTCAGAGAGCCACCTGCTTTTGCAACAGCGTCAACAGCTGCCTTGGAAGCGCCGGTCACTTCGATGTTCAGCTTGGCGGTGACTTCGCCTTTTGCCAGAACACGGATGCCGTCAAGCTTACGACGGACCAGACCGGATTCGATCAGCGCGTCTTCGGTAATCGCTGCGGATGCGTCCAGTTTCTTGGAGTCGACGAATTTCTGGATCAGGCCCAGGTTTACAACAGCAAATGCCTTGCGGTTTGGCTTGTTGAAGCCACGCTTAGGCAGACGCTGGTACAATGGCATCTGGCCACCTTCGTAGCCGTTGATCGCCACACCCGAACGGGATTTCTGACCTTTGATACCACGGCCACCCATTTTACCTTTACCGGAACCGGGGCCACGGCCAACGCGCATGCGTTTCTTAGTTGCGCCAGGATTGTCGCGCAGTTCGTGCAGTTTCATATCGCTTCTCCTTGCCGGAACTGACCCACGAAGCGTATCGGGCCAAACTCGGCTTTTCTTGATTTTGATTCTGTGGCGCACAGAACGTCACCGGGCGCGTATAGACCCTTGATGCGCAGTTTGCAATGTCCAACCACATCATAGAAGTACATGCCCTGCCGCGGTTGTCACACGCGCCATTGTGGCGTGCCTGCGCTCCAAAGACGCATCTCAAAACCCTATCAATGGCGCCGCACTTCCAATAGCAACGGCCTGTCGAGATCTCAGGAGCGGCAGGACATGTCCTATCCGGAAATATATGTTTTGCGGCACGGTGAAACCGAGTGGAACGTAACGGGCAAATTTCAGGGCCGGCAGGACTCCCCGCTCACAGCGCGAGGGCGCCAGCACGCACAGCGTCAGCGCGAGCTGTTGCAAACACTGACAACGCGGCCTCTGACCGCGTTTTGTAGCCCGCAGGAGCGCGCACGTCACACCGCGCAATTGGCGTTAGGCGGCAGTATGAAACCTGTGTTTGATGATCGCTTGAAGGAAATAGACTTTGGGGACTGGGAAGGCAAAACGCGCCTTGAAATCAAGACCCTGATCGATTGCCCTTTTGAAAGTCACCAATGGTATTTTCATAGCCCAAAGGGCGAATCCTACGCAGACATCTCAAAACGCGTCAAAGCGTTCCTGAACGACCTGGTCCAACCTGCTGTCATCGTCACCCATGGTGTCACGTCCATTGTGTTGCGCGGCCTCTACTTAGGCCTGTCCAAAGACGCCCTACTCCAGCTTCCGAAAGAACAGGGCTGTATCTACCATCTCTCAGATGGTCAGGAGCGGGTTCTCAGGTAAACGCTTCTAAACGCTTCAAACCAAAACGCCCTCAACGGATGTGAGGGCGGTACGGTCGAATTCTCGTGCAGACTTAGCCGTAAACGTGCTTGGTCGCCAGCTCTTCAATGTCATAGCGACTGATGCCGATGTCTGCGAGGTCGCGATCCGTCATCTCAGAAAGTTCGCGTACGGTTGTATTGTATTTCGCCCGCAACGCGCGTGCTTCCTTGAACGCTTCCAGTGCAGCTTCGATACGCGCAACCAAGGAAGATCCAGTGGAAAGAGTGATGTTTGCATTCGCCATTGTCGTGGCTCCTTTTGATCTATGCCGAAACGTATTTTCCGGCGGGCTGTTTTGTTTCTTTCTGTTGTGCCCTTGATATAGAACGCCCCGTTATCGCTAACAATTGACGGTTTGAACTGCCCGCTATGCGCCAGAGGCATGCCGCCTTAACAAAGCTCTAAAACGACAAAAGCCCCGGACATGCATCCGAGGCTAAGTCACAGGGAAGATACTTTAGATCAGAGTGCTTGAGCACCCTGACGCGCCACGCGCTCAATGTCGCCGCGGCTCAGGCCCACATCAGCCAACTCGCGAACTGTCAGCTTGTTCAGCTCTTTCACGGTCTTCCTATAAGAAGACGCGCGTTTCTGATTCAGGCGCCATGTTTCAACCATGCGGGCGAAACGGCCAACGAAATCAACGGCTTCAATGTGCAGAGAGGGTGCATGTTGCATGGGATTAATCCTTAAAACTGCCGGTGCGCCACTTCGGCCAATGCGCGTTACATCTCAGTACGCGTTCACATAATGCCTTCTTTTTCATCGAGGTAGGGGGAGTACAGCATCTCCGTTATGCAGTTTATGCATGACCACAGTCATAATCTCTTAACACACGTAAAAACGCCCCAAGCGTGAACCCGGGGCGTTTTCAAACTTTAAGATCAAAAAGAGCTTAGTCGCGCTCTTCGATGATTTCCACCATGTGGGAAACCTTACGGATCATGCCGCGCACGGAAGGTGTGTCTTCCAGCTCACGTGTGCGGTTCATCTTGTTCAGACCCAGACCGATCAGCGTGGCACGCTGGTCTTGAGGGCGACGGATCGGCGAACCGACCTGCTTTACAACGATGGTTTTTGCCATGTCTCGTTACTCCTTACGCGTCTGCGGCTTCGGCAGGTGCTTCATCCTTGCGCAGGATATCAGCAACTTTCTTGCCACGACGTGCCGCAACCTGACGAGGGCTGGCTTCTTTTTTCAGCCCGTCGATGGTGGCGCGGATCATGTTGTATGGGTTCTGCGAACCAATGGATTTCGAAACAACGTCTTTGACGCCGAGCATTTCGAAAACGGCACGCATTGGACCACCGGCGATGATACCAGTACCTTCAGGTGCGGTACGCATAACCACTTTACCGGCGCCGTGACGGCCTTCCATGTCGTGGTGCAGAGTACGACCTTCGCGCAGAGGCACGCGGATCATTTGACGCTTGGCTTGCTCGGTGGCTTTGCGGATGGCCTCAGGGACCTCTTTCGCTTTACCTTTGCCGAAGCCAACGCGGCCTTTTTGATCGCCCACAACTACCAGAGCAGCGAAGCCAAAGTTCTTACCGCCTTTGGTGGTTTTGGACACGCGGTTGATCGCTACGAGACGATCTGCGAATTCCGGGGTTTCTTCTTCGCGGTTGCGACCGCGGCCCCGACGATTTTCACGTTCTGCCATTTGGCATTCCTTTATCTACTGGCGCGAGGCGCCTGTTACTTCCGATCCCAGTGAACCCTGACGCAAGCGCCAGACCTCCCGGATCATCGGGGGGACGTTGCCGTCCCCCACAAGTGCTTATACTTTCAGGCCACCTTCACGCGCAGCTACGGCCAGAGCCTTCACTTTGCCGTGGAAGAGACGACCGCCGCGATCGAAATAAGCTTCGGTCACGCCAGCTTTGACAGCACGCTCTGCAATCGCCGCGCCCACTTTGGTGGCTGCTTCGATGTTGTTTTTGCCAACCACGCCCAGATCTTTTTCCAGGGAGGAGGCCGCTGCCACGGTCACGCCAGCACGATCGTCGATCAGCTGAACGCTGATGTTCTTGTTGCTGCGGTGAACGGACAGGCGCAGTTTGCTGTCGCCATTGACCTTGCGAAGTTTGTTCCGGACGCGCAGGCGGCGCTTTAGGAACAGTTCCCGTTTGCTGTTTGCCATCTGTCTGGTCCTTACTTCTTCTTACCTTCCTTACGGAAGATATACTCGTCTTTGTACTTGATACCCTTGCCTTTGTAAGGCTCAGGCTTACGCCATTCGCGGATGTTCGCCGCAACTTGGCCAACCAGTTGGCTGTCAGTACCTTCAACGATGATTTCAGTCGGCTTCGGCGCAGTCACGGTGATGCCTGCTGGAACCTCGAAGTTCACCTCGTGGGAGAGACCGAGCGACAGTTTCAGGGTGTTGCCCTGCATCTGCGCACGATAACCAACACCGTTGATTTCGAGTTCTTTTTTGAAGCCAGTGGTCACACCGGTCACCATGTTGGCAACCATAGTGCGGGACATGCCCCACTGCTGGCGAGCACGCTTGGATTTGCCGCGAGGAGTTACCGAAACGGCGTTCTCTTCAACTTCAATCGTCACGTCATCGGTCGCAGTGAAAGACTGAGTGTCCTTCGGACCTTTGATTTCGATGGTCTGGCCGGAGACAGAGGCAGTAACGCCGCTGGGCAGCTCGACCGGTTTTTTACCAATACGAGACATTCTCAGCTCTCCTTAGAAGACCGTGCAGAGCACTTCGCCGCCAACATTGTTGGAGCGTGCGCTTGCGTCAGACATCACACCTTTGGAGGTGGAGACAATCGACACACCCAGGCCCTGACGGACGGTTGGGATGTCATTGACATTCATGTAAACGCGACGACCAGGCTTGGAGACCCGCTTCAGTTCGCGAATGACAGGAGTGCCTTCGTAGTACTTCAGGCTGATTTCGAACGCCGGGTGGCCGTTCTCTTCAATTGCCTCATAGCCGCGGATGTAGCCTTCGTTAGTCAGCACATCCAGAACCCAGCCACGCAACTTGGACGCCGGGGTGGAAACCACGGACTTGCCACGCATCTGGCCGTTGCGGATACGGGTCAGCATATCACCGATAGGATCGTTCATATCGTTCTCTCCTTACCAGCTGGATTTGACCATGCCGGGGATCTGACCAGCAGAACCCAGCTCGCGCAGCGCAATACGGCTGACCTTCAGCTTACGGTAGTAAGCATGTGGACGGCCGGTGAGCTGGCAACGGTTGTGAAGACGGGTCGCCGAGCTGTTGCGCGGCAGTTTCGCCAGTTTCAGACGCGCTTTGAAACGCTCTTCCATTGGCTTGGACTCATCGTTTGCGATCTCTTTGAGCTCCGCGCGCTTGGCAGCGTATTTTGCCACCAGACGCTCGCGCTTCTTCTCGCGCTCGATCATTGCTTTTTTAGCCATGTCGTAATCCTCTCAGCCTTACGCGGTGAACGGCATGTTGAAATGCTTCAACAGGCTCTGCGCTTCGGCGTCGGTTTCAGCAGTGGTGGCGATGACGATATCCATGCCCCAGTTTTCGTCGACTTTATCGAAGTCGATTTCTGGGAACACGATGTGCTCTTTCAGACCGGTGGCGAAGTTGCCACGGCCGTCAAAGCTCGGCTTCACACCACGGAAGTCGCGGATGCGTGGCATCGCAACGGTGATCAGACGATCGAGGAATTCGTACATACGGTCGCCACGCAGGGTCACCTTGGCGCCCATCGGCATGCCTTCACGAACACGGAAGCCAGCGATGGAGTTCTTTGCCACGGTGGTCAGCGCTTTCTGGCCCGCGATTGCGGTCAGATCTGCCTGAGCGGACTTGGCTTTCTTGCTGTCTTTCACGGCTGCACGGCCACAGCCGATGTTCAGCACGATTTTGTCCAGCTTTGGGATCATCATGTCGTTCTTGTAGCCGAACTCTTCTTTCAGAGCGGCGCGGATGGAATCCTTGTAGAGCGACTTCAGACGTGGGGTGTAGTCTGCGGAATCAAGCATCGATCACGTCCCCTGTGGTCTTTGCAAAACGCACCTTCTTGTCGCCTTCCATGCGGAAGCCAACGCGGGTTGCTTTGCCATTTGCGTCCAGGAATGCCAGGTTGGACAGTTCGATCGGCATCGCCTGAGGGATGCGGCCGCCCTGTGCGGTCTGGCTCTGTTTGGTGTGGCGGATGGCGATGTTGATGCCTTCCACGACGGCTTTACCGGCTTTGGGGTCAACAGAGGAGATCGTGCCCTCTTTGCCTTTATCCTTACCGGCCAGAACGACGACCTTGTCGCCTTTTTTCAGCTTAGCAGCCATCTTACAGCACCTCCGGCGCGAGCGAGATGATCTTCATGAAGTTCTTGGCGCGCAGTTCACGAACAACTGGGCCAAAGATACGTGTACCCACCGGCTCGTTGTTGTTGTTCAGAATAACAGCTGCGTTGCGATCGAAACGGATCGCGGTGCCATCTTCACGACGGACTTCTTTAGCGGTGCGCACGACAACGGCCTTACGGACGTCACCTTTTTTAACGCGACCACGTGGAATGGCTTCCTTAACCGAGACAACGATGATGTCGCCTACGGATGCGTATTTACGCTTGGAGCCACCCAGAACCTTGATGCACTGAACTCGGCGAGCGCCGGAGTTGTCAGCAACATCCAGATTGGTTTGCATCTGGATCATGTGGTTTCTCCCGACCTATGGGGCAGCGATGCGTGCTGGTATCCCCCAGGGTTTCGACTAACTGTAAAGTCTAGTCGCCAGGAGTCTCGAGGCGAGACTCTTAGGCTTCCAGAACTTCCCAGCGTTTGGTTTTCGAACGCGGCGCGCATTCGATGATGCGAACAGAGTCACCTACTTTGTAGGCGTTGTTCTCATCGTGAGCCCGGTATTTCTTGGACTTACGAATGGTCTTCTTCAGAACCGGGTGTGTGAAGCGACGCTCAACAGACACGGTAATGGTTTGGGCATTGGCATCGGAGGTCACGGTGCCAGTCAGGATACGTTTGGGCATCTATCTAGCTCCTCTTACTCTGCTGCCGACGCGGCTTTTTCGTTCAGGATCGTCTTCACACGTGCTGCGTTACGACGCGCGGCACGGATCTGAGCAGAGTTTTCCAGCTGGCCAGTGGCCTGTTGGAAACGCAGGTTGAACGATTCTTTCTTAAGATTGGCCAGCTCCTCGCGCAGCTGATCCGGCGTCTTATCACGCAGTTCTTTGGCGTTCATCGCCTTTTCCTTTCTCATACATCAGAGGGCGCCCGAGTATGTGCGGGGTGACCCTTTTGTCTGATGGACATATGACAAACACACGAATCCCGCAGTCACGGAATCCATGAGATGGCGCTCTATACGGGTGCGTGGTCAGGTTGGCAAGGGAAACTTAGCGCGCAAAGCTGGTCGGTCTCAAAGCGACGTCAAAATCAGATGGGTCAAAGAAACGAGCGCAGCGCCAGACCGCACACTGCCACCTTGGTACCACCCGTCTTTCCCATTGAGGCGCGATACCCTCGCGCTAGGATAAACGCGAAACGTGCACCTAAGATAGCGTAATCCTCAGAAGCCTTCGTCCCCCCGCCCCTTCCCTCCCCTTTCCATCTCCCCTACACCTTCTCGACAAACGCGTGCAGCCTTACGGCCACCGCGCACACTTTGGGAGGAGAGACATGATACCCGTAGACGTAATGATCCTGTTCATGGGCGCCGCTGTCGCCCTCGCGCTGGTACCGGGACCAGACAATATCTTTGTGCTCACGCAATCGGCCCTACATGGCCGCTTAGCGGGGCTTACCGTCACATTGGGCCTTGCCAGCGGATTGATTTTTCACACAACAGCCGTGGCGCTCGGCGTGGCCGTAATCTTTCAGACCTCTCAAGTGGCTTTCGCCATTCTGAAATACATCGGTGCAGCCTATCTGGCCTATCTGGCGTTCAAAGCCTTCACCGCTGCGAAATCCAATCTTGATGGCGACGCCCCCGCGCCAGAGACGACCGCCAAACAATATACGCGCGGTCTGATCATGAATATCGCAAACCCAAAGGTGACAATCTTCTTTCTCGCCTTCCTGCCGCAGTTCGTGGACCCCGCAATCGGGCCTATGGTGGCACAGTTTTATCAACTCGGCTTTCTGATGATCATCGCCACACTCTTGGTGTTTGGCTCCGTCGCCCTGGCGGCTGGTTGGCTTGGCGATTGGCTCAAGAATTCGCCCACCGCTCAAATCTGGCTCAACCGTATTGCAGGGGTCGTCTTTATTGCTCTCGCATTAAAACTGGTGACTGCAGAACGCTGAAACGCAAACGCCGCCCACAAGGGGCGGCGTTTTTTCTTTTCTGTCGATCAGATCAGCGACGGCGGCGTTCTCGCACGAGGCCAATCATCACCGACACGCACATCAGCATCAGAACGATGGCAAACGGGAAGCCCGTTGCGATAGATGCCGCCTGCAGTGCGCCAAGTCCGCCTCCCAGAAGCAGCACAATCGCAATCGCGCCTTCCAGAATGCACCAGAACACCCGCTGTGCCGTTGGTGCGTCTGTCTTGCCCCCCGCAGTGATCGTGTCGATCACAAGCGAGCCCGAGTCAGAAGATGTCACAAAGAACACAACCACCAGAACAATGCCGATAAACGACAGCAACCCGGTCATTGGGAAAGCTTCAAACATCTTGAACATCTTCAGCTCCAGCGCCGCATCAGAAAGCGCCTGCGCTGTACCGCTTGCAACTTGCTCCAAAGCCGCCACGCCAAAGACATTCATCCAAAGCGCGCCAACCAAAGTCGGAATGAAGATCACGCAGATGATGAATTCGCGAATGGTCCGACCCCGTGAAATCCGTGCAATGAACATCCCAACGAAAGGCGACCAGGAAATCCACCAAGCCCAATAGAAGGCCGTCCAACCCTGCATGAAGTTGGTATCCTCACGACCGACCCAGTTGGACAGGGCAGGCAACGCCACAGCATAGTCGACAAGCCCAGAGAAAAAGCCGGAGATAATCGCGGCAGTTGGACCCACGATGAGGACCAGTACCAACAAGACAGCCGCCAGGATCATATTGACCTCAGACAGACGCTTAACGCCTTTGTCCAACCCTGCAATCACCGATACCAAAGCAAAGGCTGTGATGGCGATAATCAATAGCACGCTCATGCCATCGCTGATTGGCACATCAAAGAGGTAGTTCAATCCGGCCAGTGCTTGACTTGCCCCCAAACCCAGCGATGTCGCCAGACCAAAGATCGTTGCAAACACAGCAAGAATATCAATGATGTGACCCAATGGCCCCCATGTCCGCTCCCCAAGAAGTGGGTAAAACACCGAGCGCATGGTCAGCGGCAGCCCACGGTTGAAGCTAAAGAACGCCAGCCCCAAAGCCACCACCGCGTAAACCGCCCATGGGTGCAGCCCCCAATGGAAAATGGTTGCGGCCATAGCAAGATCGCGGGCCGCGTCTACGTCGCCAGCCGCGGCACCAAGTGGCGCCCAGTCGGTACGCAAGCCGTTCTCTCCCACGGCTGTCCCCCCAAGGGACGAGCCATAGTGTGAAATCGGCTCCGCAACGCCCCAGAAGACCAGACCAATGCCCATACCAGCTGCGAACAGCATCGCAATCCAGCCCCCGTAACTATAATCCGGTTTGGCGTCCTCTCCACCAAGGCGAATCTTGCCATAAGGCGACACGACCAAGAACAAAGAGAACACAACAAACATGTTGCAAGCGATCATGAAGACCCAGTCGAAATTGCTGGTCAACGTCGGGCGCAGCCAACCGAAAAATGCGGACGCTTGTTCATGAAACACCAAGGAAAAAAAGACGAAAGCAACGATCGTCAATCCTGAAACTGCAAACACAGGATTGTGTACGTCCAACCCCATTATCTGCACATTGTCCTGACCAACCTCGTAGTCGGTTTCTTGTTCTGACATAAAACTCCCCTTTTTGGATGTCACTGCCCAGAGACTCCGCACACACAGCAAAACAAACCCTTGAAAACCGACCATTCGACAGGATGAATCGGCGCACATGCCTGAAACATGCGGCCGGTTCTTCGGCTCTCACACACGCAGTGCAGGGTTATGGGTCTCACCGGAATGCAATCGGGCGCGCTTGTTACACAGATGATGCCGATGCGCCAGCGGAGTCTGCGCGTGGCATCATATGGCTCTGTGCGCGCAAATACCCTGGTGCCTTTCACCTCAAACAGTTCGAGGCGAAAGGCGATATCGCGAAAGACCGACGATCCACTGCCGCGATACAGCTGCAATACCGACATATTACCGACGCAATACCGCAGCCCTTTCTCGGATGAGCGTCATTCCCAAATGTAGTTGAAGCTCACGCTAACCCGTTCTTCTTCCGACATATTCATCGGCACTTCATGGCGCAGCCAGCTTTCCCAAAGAAGCACATCCCCCACATCAGGCTTCACATAAATAAAAGGTCGCAACTCCCGCCGCGCCTCTTTTTCGCGCACGGGGGCCGCCATCATGCGACCTGACCTTGGATCTTCCAACTTCAGCGCGCTCGCGCCTTCTGGCATGGACACATAGGTCGTGCCGCTGATGACTGAGTGGGGATGGATATGAGACGCATGCATTCCGCCCTCTGGCAGAATGTTTATCCAGATATCTTCTAGCTTAAGAGCCCGGCCATCCAAATTAAATTCCAAGTCTTTTGCAAAGGCCGCAACGTGCTGATCAAGCGCTTCAACCACATCCGCAAATATTGGAAACCGCCAAGGCAAATCAGTAAGCGAAGCGTAAGACGTATAACCGGGGTAGGCATTGGCTTCACACCAGTCTTGTCCCGCTTCATCATCTTCAGCGATAGAAAAACAAGAGCTCTCCAACTCATCCGTGTCTATTGGCTTCCCAAACTCTGCGAGACGCGCGCGGTAAAGCCGCGTCACAAACAAAGATTCAATTGTAGACATATTCTCTTTCCTTCTCTGAGTGCACAACCCGCTGGTTTGATTGCACTATCTGAGGCAGCGCGTTGTGGGCTCGCGCTTGGGTACCTTCTGTTAACCAGACATGCCTAATTCTCGCATGGAAACACAAACAAGTAGGCCGCGAACCAATGAAACCTAAAATAACGATCACCGCTGCTATCATTTCGATCATCGTGCTCGCATTGGGCGTTATGGGTGGGCTTGGTGCCACCTCTTACTACTCTCACATCATGCGCGACAAGATGCAGAGCGACTTGGAAGACATTGAAGAGCTCAATATCGCCACTGCCAATCTTCAAGTCGAATTTCTAATGGCAAGGCGCTCCGAAAAAGATCTGCTCCTGCGTGAAGCTGAGAAATATATAGACCGCCACGCGCAAACGATGTTTGCGCTGAAGTCTGACTTCGAGATGATCGAGCAGATTGTGCCTGAAATCCCGGAAATGGCGGAGTTTGCCACCCTTGTTCCTCTGCTTGGCAATGCGATCTCTGCGTATGAACAGTCTTTCCTTGAAATGGTCAGCTTGAAGCAGAAGCTCGGATTGAGTGAAAAAGAAGGCATTCGCAAAACGCTCGCAGATGCAATTGCGGCAGTAGAGGCAGAGGTTGCTGGCGTATCTATCCCAATTTTGCATGCAAAACTGCTTACGATTCAATTGCATGCGCAGCGGTTTAGACTGGAACCGGACGCCGCTGAACTGGCTACAATCAAACAGCTCATCCAAGAGTTCAAAGGATTCCCGGAGTTTTTCTATGACGATCCAGCCGTCATTCCGGACCTACACGAGAAACTTGATATCTATCTGACAAGCTTCACAGAATACGTGAACACGCGCTTGATGGAATCTGAAAAACGTCTCGAAATGTCCGCTCGCTTCGCCGACGCCGAGCCCGTTATGGCGCAATTCAAAGCTGCGGCACACAATGAACTCACCAAAAAGCTGGCCGAGAGTGAGCGCATTAGCGCCTTGGCCCAGCAGGTGACACAATTGGCAGGCATTATCGGCTCTATTGTCTTTGTACTTTTCGCAGTTTTCCTGGCGCGTGCAATCTCTCGCCCACTTAAAAAAACCGATGCAGTACTGAAGAAAATGATGGAAGGGGACTTCACCGCTGAACCTCCAAGGTCATTCATCCGAGAAATCGGTGCGATCGCAAAAGCCGTCACCAATTTCCAAAATGAAGAACGGATCAAACATGACATCACACAGCAGATGTCTCGTGTGATTGACGCCTGCGCAGAAGGTGATTTTTCCGACCGTATTGATATTGGCGACGCTACGGGCACATTTGCGGAACTCGGCAGAGGCGTCAACGCAATTGGCGAAGTAGCGGAGAACGGCCTGGGCGATGTAAAAGACGCGCTGGAAATCCTGTCGACGGGCGATCTGACCCATGAGATGCCTCAAGGTCAGAAAGGCGTGTTCAAGGACATTTCTGAGACGCTCTCCCATCTCACATCAAGCTTGGATGGCATGGTTCGCCAGCTGTCCTCTTCTTCCAACGTCCTGAATCGAACTTCCAAGGAGATCTCTCACTCCGTTGATGATGCATCTCGCCGTGGTGAAATTTCAGCCGCGTCTTTGGAAGAGACGTCTTCGTCACTGCAAACCGTTGCAGAAACCGTCAACAGCACAGCACAAAGCGCTCAAGAAGCGCGTAACCATGTAAACAATGCTCAGAAGAAGGCAGAGGCCACTCGGTCCGTTGCAGATCAAACTGTGGAAGCCATTCAACGTATCAAAGAAAGCTCTGACGCGATTTCACAAATCTCGGGGCTGATTGAAGACGTGGCCTTCCAAACCAACTTGCTGGCGCTTAACGCCGGTGTGGAAGCAGCCCGTGCAGGAGATGCAGGACGTGGCTTTGCAGTGGTGGCTTCTGAGGTGCGCGCCTTGGCACAACGGTCATCTGAAGCGGCCCATGAGATCAACACCCTGATTTCCAGCTCTCAAAGCGAGGTTGTTAACGGCGTAGACCTAATGGATGATACAGGGAAATCGCTTGGTGAAATCCTTCAAGCTGTCGAACAGGTGGTTGGTAAGGTCAATGAGATTGCAGAGAACGCGGTTGATCAGTCCACAGGACTCGCCGAGGTAAACGCTGCCGTCGAAAACTTGGACCGTGACAGCCAAAAGAGCGCGGCCATGCTTGAGGAAACGGCGGCCTCTGGTCAAGTGTTGCTCGGTGAAGCTGAGAACTTGGTGAGAGCAGTGTCCGGGTTCAAGCTAAAAACAGAAACACTTGCGGATGAAGACACACTCGACGCGGAATGGGACGCGGCCTAAAAAGCGCGCTGCAGGGTGGCCATAACGGCCGCGTTGCGCGCTCTCCGTTTGCTTCGCCGCCCCTAGCTCCAAGACGACTTACTGAACAAAGCCCTGCGCACTGCGCGGGGCTTTTTTGATGGTGCAGAGTAAGATTGCTGAAATTTGGAGACCGTTTTTGAAGTCTCTGTGGGGCTCGCAATCGAAAACGAAACCGCACAAAAAGAAACCCCCCGCTGTTTCCAGCGAGGGGTCAATTTAGTGAAGGAGGTGAGCGTCAGCTCACCAATCTCTTACCAGTCTTCGCGAACGACAACGCGGGTTTTGACAGGAAGTTTCATCGCTGCGAGGCGCAGAGCCTCACGTGCGATGTCTTCGTCAACACCGTCGATTTCGAACATCACGCGGCCCGGCTTCACTTTGCAGGCCCAATAGTCCACGGAACCTTTACCTTTACCCATACGGACTTCGGTTGGTTTCGAGGTCACTGGGGTGTCTGGGAAGATACGGATCCAAACACGGCCCTGACGTTTCATGTGACGGGTCATTGCACGACGTGCTGCCTCGATTTGGCGAGCTGTCACGCGTTCCGGTGTGGTTGCCTTCAGGCCGAAAGAGCCGAAGTTCAGGGTGGAGCCACCCTTGGCTTCGCCTTTGATGCGGCCTTTGTGCATCTTGCGGAATTTAGTACGCTTTGGTTGAAGCATTGATCAGTCTCCCTTAGCGACGACCACCGGCACCACGTGGTGCAGGGCCATCCTGGACTTCTTGTGCACGGCGGTCACGCGCCTGTGGATCATGCTCCATGATCTCGCCTTTGAAGATCCAGGTTTTGATACCAATGATCCCGTAAGCGGTGGTCGCTTCCACATGTGCGTAATCGATGTCAGCACGCAGGGTGTGCAGAGGCACACGGCCTTCGCGGTACCATTCGGTACGTGCGATTTCGGCACCACCCAGACGACCTGCGACGTTCACCCGGATACCCAGGGCGCCCATGCGCATTGCGTTCTGAACGGCACGCTTCATCGCGCGACGGAAAGACACACGGCGTTCCAGCTGCTGAGCGATGGACTCGCCAACCAGCTGAGCGTCGAGTTCCGGCTTGCGCACTTCAACGATGTTGAGGTGCAGCTCGGAGTCAGTCATCGTTGCGATCTTCTTACGAAGGGTCTCGATGTCTGCGCCTTTTTTACCGATGATCACGCCAGGACGTGCGGTGTGAACGGTCACGCGGCACTTCTTGTGCGGACGCTCGATGATCACACGTGCAACACCAGCTTGCTTGCACTCTTTTTTGATGAACTCACGGATCTTAATGTCTTCCAGAAGAAGATCACCGTAGTCCTTGGTGTCAGCATACCAGCGGCTGTCCCAGGTGCGGTTCACCTGAAGGCGCATGCCAATCGGATTGACTTTGTTACCCATTAGGCTTGCTCCTCAACTTGACGCACCTTGATGGTGAGCTCAGAGAACGGCTTGATGATCTTGCCGAAACGACCACGGGCGCGCGGACGACCGCGTTTCATGGTCAGGTTCTTGCCCACATAGGCTTCGGCAACGATCAGGCTGTCGACGTCCAGGTTGTGGTTGTTTTCGGCGTTGGCAATTGCGGACTGAAGGCATTTCTTCACGTCTGCTGCAATCCGCTTGTTGGAGAAAGTCAGGTCGGTCAGAGCCTTCTCAACTTTCTTGCCGCGGATCATGCCGGCTACCAGGTTCAGTTTCTGCGGGCTGGTGCGAAGCATGCGAGTTTTCGCCATTGCTTCGTTTTCAGCCACGCGGCGGGGGTTCTTTGCCTTGCCCATGACTTACTTCCGTTTCGCTTTTTTGTCGGCCGCGTGCCCGTAGTAGGTACGGGTAGGCGAATATTCACCGAATTTCTGACCGATCATGTCTTCGGTTACCAGCACAGGAACGTGCTTTTTGCCGTTGTACACACCAAAGGTCAAACCCACGAACTGGGGCAGGATGGTGGAACGACGGGACCAAATCTTGATCACTTCATTACGACCGGATTCGCGAACTGCTTCGGCTTTTTTAAGCACGTAAGCATCCACAAAAGGGCCTTTCCATACAGAGCGAGACATCTATTAACGCCCCTTCTTCTTGGCGTGACGCGAGCGGATGATAAGCTTTTGCGACGCTTTGTTTTTGTTGCGGGTACGCGCACCCTTGGTCGGCTTACCCCATGGTGTCACTGGGTGACGACCACCGGAGGTACGACCTTCACCACCACCGTGAGGGTGATCGATCGGGTTCATCACCACACCACGAACGCTCGGACGCTTGCCTTTGTGGCGCATACGGCCGGCTTTACCGAAGTTCTGGTTAGAGTTGTCAGGGTTAGACACGGCACCAACGGTGGCCATGCATTCCTGACGTACGAGGCGCAGTTCGCCCGAGGACAGGCGGATCTGAGCGTAACCACCGTCACGACCAACAAACTGAGCGTAGGTACCAGCTGCACGGGCGATCTGGCCGCCTTTGCCTGGTTTCAGTTCGATGTTGTGAACGATCGTACCGATCGGCATGCCCGAGAACGGCATTGCGTTGCCCGGCTTGATGTCGGCCTTTGCAGACGCGATCACCTGATCGCCAACTGCCAGACGCTGAGGCGCGAGGATATATGCCTGCTCGCCGTCGTCATATTTGACCAATGCGATGAATGCGGTCCGGTTCGGGTCGTATTCGATCCGCTCAACGGTTGCCGCTACATCAAATTTGTTCCGTTTGAAGTCAACGATCCGGTAAAGGCGTTTCGCCCCACCACCACGACGACGCGAGGTGATCCGTCCGGTGTTGTTCCGGCCGCCCGATTTTGTCAGACCCTCAGTGAGGGCTTTGACAGGACGTCCTTTCCAAAGCTCCGAACGGTCGATCAGCACCAGCCCACGCTGGCCCGGCGTCGTCGGCTTGTACGACTTGAGTGCCATGCTTTCTGTCTTCCGTATAGCGCGCCAGACCTTAGGTTCTTGTCTTTGGTCCAGCTATGTTAAAGCCCCCCGCCCGAAAGTTTCATCAGAAACCCCTACTAGGGTGGCCAAGTTTATAGGGCCCCGAAGGTCCCCGGTTCAAAAACGGTGCAGCCCCAGAACGAATCTGAGGCCACACGACTGGCGCGATGTAACAGGGATCGGAAAGGCTGTCTATAGCAACGGCAGGATTTATTGGGGTTTGCCGCCTGCCCTCAAATCAGATTTCTCCCAAGGAGACTGCGCTTACGAGACGCCTGTCCAACGCAGCATGGTGACATGCGTATCGCCGTACTTTCGCGCATCCAGCATTTCGAAGCCCTCAGGCGCAAGCTGCGGCGCGTTTTCTTCCCACACGATCAGCGCATCCTCCGCCAGCCATCCCTGCTGGGCCGCCTCAGCAAGTGCCCTCTGTCCGAGCGCCTTTCCGTATGGCGGATCCAGAAACACCAATTCACAGGGCGGGGCCTCATTTTTGCGCAGCCGCGTGGCATCCATTTTCAAAAGTTGCGTATCAGCCTTGGCATTCAACCTCTGAATATTGCTTTTAATAAGCTGCCCGGAGACGCGCCCATCATCAACAAACGTCACATACTCGGCGCCACGTGAAAGTGCTTCCAGTCCAAGCGCGCCCGTTCCCGCAAATAGATCAAGCACGCGTGCGCCAGAGATGGGATCGCCAAATTTGCCCCCTTGCAGGACATTGAAAAGACTTTCGCGCACGCGATCCGTTGTGGGGCGCAGATGTTTGCCCGCGTCCCCTTTGCCTACCGCCGCCAGCGCCGTGCCGCGCCATGTCCCCGCAATAATCCTCACAGGCGCATCAGATCCTTGATCTCGACCGCCATGTCCGCAACCATTTCTGCGCTTGGCGATTTGCCACCTTCGATCAGACGTTTGCCAACCATATAGTCCCGCGCAGAATTCATCGCGTCGACAGCCAGCAGCGTCTCACCTCGATAGTACCAGAACGATTTGGCACCATCGCCATTGTCGCGTGTCACCACATGATCAAAGCCCGTGTTCAGACCCGCAATCTGCAACTTAACGTCATATTGATCTGACCAGAACCAAGGTTTGGCAACGTAGGACTTTTCTGCGCCCAGAATGTTTTCAGCGACAACTTCGGCCTGATCAATCGCATTGGGCACGCTCTCAAGACGGATCCGCTCCCCTTTGTAGGGGAACGAGGCACAGTCACCTGCAGACCAAACCCCGGCGACGTCCGTGCGCCCAAACGCATCCGTTTTGATACCATTATCGACAGCGACACCGGCGGCCTTCGCCAAGCCAACGTTCGGCGTCACACCCACGCCAACGATCACAAAATCCACATCTAGCGTAGTCCCGTCAGTCAGTTCCGCACCGGTAACACGATCTTCGCCACTCAAACGCTTGAGACCAACGCTTTCCAAAATCTCGACACCGCGAGACCTGTGTAAGTCGCGAAAGAAATCAGAGGTCTCCGGCGCGGCGACACGCTGAAGAATGCGGTCTGACATCTCCACCAACGTGACAGACAAACCCCTAGACGCTGCAACAGCTGCGGCCTCCAAGCCGATGTAGCCACCGCCGACAATCAATACGCGGCGCCCCTCGACAAACTCCGGTGCCATAGCGTCCACATCCTTAAGATCGCGCACAACATAAACACCATCCATGTCGCCCCCAATCGCAGCAGGCAGCCTATTTGGCGCAGCCCCCGTTGCAAGCACCAGATGATCATAGGACAGGACCTCAGCATCTGCTGTGACAGTTTGCGCCTGCGTGTCGATTGCGCTCACCTGCGTGCCTAGGCGTAAATCAATGTTTTGCTCCGCATAGTAGCTTTCTGGACGCAAATAGAGCCGCTCCAATGTCATCTCGCCGAGCAGATATTTTTTTGAAAGTGGTGGGCGCTGATATGGTGGCACGTTCTCGGCACCAACCAATGTGATTTGCCCTTCAAATCCAAGCGCGCGCAGCTTTGCCACACAGGCCGCACCGGCCTGACCAGCGCCTATCACAACAACGTGCGTCACGTTACACTCCCCTCGCGGCCATTGCGTCCATCGCATGGGAGCCTATATCCGCATTTCAGGGAAACGCAACGAAGAGTATAAGCAATGACAATTTCAGTTGGTGACAAAATTCCAGAAGGCACATTGATGAAGGTTGGGGCTGAGGGTCCGGAACCTGTCGGTGTTGAAGCCCTGACCGCTGGTCGCAAGGTTATTCTGTTTGGCCTGCCCGGTGCATTCACGTCCACATGTTCTTCGGCGCATCTGCCTAGCTTCATGCGCAACATGGACGCGTTCAAAGAGAAAGGCGTCGACGAAGTGATTTGCCTTTCCGTCAACGACCCGTTCGTGATGGACGCATGGGACAAAAACACCCAAGCCGCCGAAGCTGGCGTCACACTGCTCGCCGATCCAAGCGGTGCACTCACAGTGGCTATGGGCCTTGATTTCTCTGTCCCAGAAATTGGCTTCGTCAACCGCTCCAAACGCTACGCCGCGCTTCTCGAAGATGGCATTGTGAAGGTGCTGAATGTGGAAGAGTCCCCCGGCACCTGTGACATCAGCGCAGGTGAAACCATGCTGTCCGCGCTTTAAGCCAAGGACGTTCAAACGGCTCAATCGTTCCTGATTGGGCCGTTTTATTAGAGCGTGTCCATTTTCCGCGCGAGCTTGGCATCCAGCGCTGAAATCCCGCCGACGTCATGGGTCGTCAAAACCACCTCGACACGATTGTAGACATTGAACCATTCTGGATGATGGTTCCACTTCTCTGCCCAAATCGCAGCCCGCGTCATCCAGCCGAATGCCTCGACAAAATTTGTGAATTTGAACGTCTTTTTCAGGGCATCTCGCTCCGCATCAAGCGCCCATCCACTCTCTAGAAGTGGCTCCAACACGGCATCTCTCGCCGCATCGCTCAATCGCTCTGTCATTGGTGATCCTCCTCCGTTGTCTTCTTAAACGGACCCCAGGCGGTCAAAACCTCTACGTCCTGCGATACCGCCTCACGTTCAGCTTCCAGAAACCTGTCAACCGCGTCCCGAAATCCTGCATCTCTAATCCAGTGCAGCGAGTGGGTCGTGACAGGCAAATAGCCTCGCGCCAATTTATGCTCTCCTTGCGCACCAGCCTCCACCGAAGCTAGGCCATTTGAAATCGCCCAGTCCATCGCTTGATAGTAGCACAGCTCAAAGTGCAAACAGGGATGATCCTCCACACAGCCCCAATACCGCCCAAACAGCGCATCACGGCCAATGAAATTCATCGCACCAGCAACAGGCAGCCCGTCGCGGATTGCCAGAACGAGCAAAACATCGTCGCGCATTGTGTCATGCACGACATCAAAAAACGCGCGCGTCAAATACGGCGTGCCCCATTTGCGCGCGCCTGTGTCCTGATAGAACTGCCACATCGCATCCCAATGCTGCGGCTGAATATCGTCGCCAGTTAGAGCGACAATGTCTCCACCAAATTGTTGAGCACGTGCGCGTTCTTTTCTGATGTTCTTGCGTTTGCGGGATGACAACTTGGCGAGAAAATCATCAAAGTCGCCATAATGCTCGTTCAGCCAGTGAAACTGCTGCCCCGTGCGATGCGAAAGGCCCAACTGCTTGCCGGTTTCAGCCTCTTCAGCTGTGCAGAACGTGATATGCGCACTGCTCAGGCCGTTGTCATCTGCGATTTGGACCATAGCCTGTGTCAAGGCGGCCTGTGCATTGCCCTGCCAATCTTTGCGCCCCAAAAAGCGCGGCCCGGTCACGGGGGTAAACGGCACTGCGGACTGAAGCTTGGGGTAATAGCGCCCCCCAGCTTGCTCATAGGCATGTGCCCAGTTGTGATCGAACACATATTCGCCCTGCGAATGCTCTTTCACATAGATTGGCGCGGCAGCTGCGATGCCATCCTCTCCGCGCACTGTCAGATATCTCGGATGCCATCCGGTTCCAGGCCCCACGGATCCGCTCTCCTCCAGCGCAGAAAGGAATCTATGAGTCACAAAGGGATTGGCATTGCGCGCACCGAAGGTGTGTTCCGGATCGGCACAGGCATCCCATTCTTCAGCAGATACATCACGCAGTGTGCTGTGTACTTCAATTTCGACCTGCTTGCTGTCCACGATCAATCTCCGAGATGCTCTCAACAATGGTCACTTAGTAAGCCGGGGCAACGTTCGCCATCTTTGCCAACAATACGAGGCAAGTGTCACCTTCGGGCGTCACTTTTTTCTGATCAGCACCTGCCCAACAAGAAACGCGGCGCATTTACCCTGCGCCGCGCCATAGATTGAGTATTGCTTATGCGATCTGGAAAATCGCCTCGATTTCAACCGCAACGCCAAGTGGCAATGCGCCCGCAGACACTGCAGAGCGCGCGTGGCGCCCTTTGTCACCCAGAGCTTCTACCAAGAAATCAGACGCCCCGTTGATGACTTTTGGCTGTTCCGTGTAGTCCGCTGTGGAATTCACAAAACCCACCAGCTTCACGACACGCACCAAACGATCGATATCCCCACCACATGCAGATTTCAGAGCAGCCAGCAGCCCAATAGCGCAGGTTTTTGCTGCTGCGGCGCCTGCTTCAGTGTCTAAGTCGGCGCCAACTTTGCCCAAAATTAAGCCTTCGGCGTTTTGCGAAATCTGGCCAGACACATACACCATGTCTCCCACGACCACATACGGCACATAGTTTGCAGCAGGCGCCGCAACATCAGGCAATGTGACACCAAGTTCGCTGAGTTTCGCTTCGATCTCGCTCATTATTTTGCTCCCTAAAGGCCAAGATGGCGCGACGCTAACTTCAACAATCTGATTTGGAAAGCGGCTTTCAGATCAGCTCTCGCGGAAGGCTTTCACGAAATAGTCGGTCAGCGGTTTTGTAAGGTATGTCAGAGGCGAACGATCTGATGTTCGCAAAAAAGCATCGACTGGCATCCCCGGAAGCAAAGAAACATCTGAAGGCAGCTTTTCGACTTCACCTTCGGCCAACTCAATCTCCGCTTTATAAAATGACTCACCAGTTTGTTCATTTTGAAATGCATCAGGAGACAGGTGGACAACAAACCCCTCAAGCTCCGGTGTTGTACGCTGGTCAAATGCAGAAAACCGCAACGCCACATCCTGCCCCGGGAAAACCTGATCCACGTGAATGGTGGGCACCTGAACCGCAGCAACCAACGGGCGGTCTTGCGGCACGATAAACATGAGCGGATCCGCAGGTCGGATCACTGACTGCAACGCATAAACACTCAGCCCGTAAACCACGCCAGACACAGGCGCCCGTATCGCAAGCCGATCCAGCTTTTGCTGCAATTGCCTGCGCCGTTCAGCCAGTTCCAGCTCACGGTAACGCAGATCACGCAGCGTCGCGATCGACTCTTCACGGCGCTGTGTCTCCAACTTGATCCGTTCAATCTCGATCTCGGTGATACGGCCTTCGGATTGCGCGCGCTGCGCCAAGAGTTCTCCGACTTCCCCGGCAAGCGATGCCTCTTCCCTTTGCAGCGCCAAGACACGTGTCGCCTGCGCCAAACCCTTTTCCAAGAGCTGTTGCTGATCCGCCAGTTCCACTCTGATCAATTCAAGTTGGCGTCCCAATGCTGTGCTTTGTGCGGAAACACCCTCAATCTGGCTTTCGATCTGCGCGATCCTGCGCCCAAGCTGCTCTAGGTTTTTGTTCAAAGAGTCCGTTCGGGCATGAAACAAGCGCTCCTGCCCTTTCATAAAACCCAGAACATCACCGGATTGCGCCCCCGCATCCATCAACAGAGGATCGAAAATGATTTCACTCGCGCTGTCACGCTCCGCTTCCAGCCGCCCCCGGCGCGCCATGACTTCCCAGAGTTCGCCTTCGGTCACAACCAACTCAGAAAGGAGGTCCGCATCATCAAGGCGCAGGAGCAGCTGACCCTGCTCAACACGGTCGCCTTCATCCACTGCGATCTCGGTGATCACGCCGCCGTCAATGTGTTGTACAACTTGTCGGTTGCGATCTACCTCGACTCTTCCGGAGGCGACGATTGCCCCCGCGAGTTCTGATCCAACGGCCCACGCACCGAAGCCTCCAACCAACACAAGAAGGGCGATACATCCATAGGTCAGAGGCTTACGTGCTGTCCAGCGCGATTGATTTGTCATCTGACACCTCCTGGCGAGCTCACGCCTTTCACGTCCGAATAGTTTTTCAAAACGTCTTTCAGAACTTCATCGCGCGGCCCAAAGGCGCGGCGCGCTCCATGCTCAAGCACCAGCAGCTTATTACACTCCTGAATAGCTGCGGGCCTGTGCGCCATAATCAAAACAGCCTTGCCTGCGGCCTTTGTGTTGCGGATGGCCGTGTTCAGCGCGTTAGAGCCTTCGTTGTCTAGATTGGAGTTTGGTTCATCCAATACAAGCAATACCGGGTCATCATACATTGCGCGCGCAAGCCCGATACGTTGAATTTGACCGCCAGACAAACGTCCCCCATGAGACGCGACCTGCGTATCATATCCATCCGGCAGCTTCAAAATCATGTCGTGGGCATCCGCTTTCTGCGCGGCCTCAACAACTTTCTTTGGATCTGGTGTTTCGGCCAATCGCGCGATGTTGTCAGCAATCGTTCCATCAAAGAGCTCCACGCGTTGCGGCAAGTACCCAATATAGCGTCCAAGATCTGTCGGATCATATTGATCCAGCGCCGCCCCATCGAGGCGCACTTTGCCACCTGCGGTTTTCCAAACGCCCGTAATGGCTTTCGCCAATGTAGATTTTCCCGCACCCGATGATCCAATCACCCCAACTGCTTCGCCTGGGGCAACGTCAAAGGTGATCATACGCAATGAGGCTTGGCTTTCACCGGGCGGCACAACTGTCACCTGCTGCAAACGCAACCGGGCAGCGGGAACAGGCAACTTGGTACGCGGCGCTTCTGCCGGCACTTCGCCAAGCAGCAAAGCAAGATTGTTCCAGCCGTTACGTGCCCGTTGCACAACAGCCCATTGGTTTATCGCCATCTCAATCGGCGCCAGGGCACGGCCAAGCAAGATCGACCCAGCAATCATAGCCCCGGGAGACACCAGCCCCTTGAGCGCAAGATACGCCCCAAGACCCAGCATCGCGGATTGCAGAAACAGTCGAAACGTCTTGGTGCTGACTGAAAAGAAACCACCGACATCCGCAGCTGCCACCGTCGCTTCGAGCGAGTCGCTGCGCGCCTTGCGCCAACGCCGAAATGCCGCTTCCCGCATGCCAAGGGCGCTGACCATCTCCGCTTCGGCCTGAAGCTGCGTCGACATTTGGGATGCCGCATGTGTCGCCATGTTCACGCGCGCCAGCGGTCGCTTTGACGACCATTGGTTCAAAATCGCCGCTGTGATTAGAATTGCGCCGCCGCCAATCGCCAACATTCCCAGCCATGGATGAAACAACGTGATCCCAATCAAAAACACCGGCGTCCATGGCATATCAAAGAAAGCAGTAAGAACGGGCGAAATGAGGAATCTCTGCACGGACTCCAGATCTGCAAGCGCAGTTTGTGACTCTGGCGACTTCTTGAGCGTTGAACGGCGCAAAGCCGCATCAAAAACCCTTTGATCCAAGTCTTCCTGAAACCGAGCGCCCACGCGCCCCATCACTCGGCCGCGCACATAGTCCAAAACCCCCATCAAAGCGAATAAGAAGGCAACCAGCAATGAAAGTGCCAAAAGGGTTTCTTCAGAACCGCTCCCAAGCACCCGATCATAGACCTGAAGCATATACAGCGGGCCAGTCAGCATCAGCAGGTTCACAAAGAAGCTAAACACCCCTACGGCCCAATACAGCGAACGACTGCGCCGACGGATGCTTCTGAGTTCTTCGTCGCCTTGTTTTTCAGCAGGTGTTCGCATCAACTTAACTCATGTCTTTTTGTCTTTGGGTCGAAGTCCAAACATGTTTCATGTAAGGACGCTTTCAGAATCATCCTGCACGCGACAATTCATACCGTCGATCCGTTGATGAGGCATGGTATGTCTGACGCGTGGACTATATCTTAATGTAAATGTGCCATTGTCGGTAAATAGAAGAGAAAATACACGTGATCCTCCTGCCACAATTCCTTCTTAAAAAACAGCGCAAACTTCTTTGTGTCGCTCTGGCACTGTTGGTGAGCGCTTGCGCAAGCACCTCCAGCCAGCCTCCATCGGCCATTCATGACCCCAACGAAGCCGCCAATCGGCGCATGCACAGCTTCAACAAATCGGTCGACAAAGTGCTGCTGTCACCAGCTTCGACTGGTTATGGCACGATTGTTCCCAAAGGGCTGCGCCGAGGTTTTTCTAACTTTGCGGATCACCTCTCTCTGCCGAACGACTTCATCAACAACTCCCTTCAAGGTGAAGTGGGCAATGCCAGCAACAATGTCGCGCGCTTTGCCGTGAACACTCTGTTTGGGCTCTTTGGATTTATCGACGTTGCCAGCGCAGGCGGCATGGAACGCCATGATACGGACTTCGGTGAAACCTTGCACGTCTGGGGCACCGGCGAAGGTGCGTACACAGAGCTGCCATTCTTTGGGCCATCAACAACCCGTGACGCCTATGGCTTACTCGTTGATATTATTCTCGATCCTTTCTTCGTAGTGACGAGAGAGCCCACACGTTACATCGGCGCCGGCGCGTATGTTGTAAATGTGATGGGCAATCGCTACGACTATGACGAAACGATCGACTCCATTCTTTACGACAGCGCAGACAGCTATGCGCAAGCACGTATTCTTTATCTACAGAACCGCCGCTTCGAACTTGGAAACAAAGATGGAAGCACATATGTCGACCCAGACTTCGACCCGTATGAGGATCCGTATGCCGATTTCTAAGCTTTCCCGTCGCGCGTTTGTTTCACTTGCAGGCGCATCCGTCTTCGCAGGCGCATTCAGCACATCTGCCCTCGCCGTAAATGAGGCGCAGGCCACTGCTCTGATTGAGAAAGCGGTGGCAGACATCAACAAGGTGATTTCGTCTGGGAAGCCCGTAAACGCGATGATCAAAGACTTCGAACGGATCTTTGCGAAATATGCGGACGTGAACATTCTGGCACGATCGGCTTTGGGACCAGATGCGCGCACGGCAAGCAAGAGCCAACTTCGCAACTACACCAAGGCATTTCAGGGCTACATTGCGCGCAAATACGGAAAGCGCTTCAAGGAATTTGAGGGCGGCAAAGTCGACGTGATCGGTGGCCGCGCTGTCAAAAGTTTCTATGAAGTGAAAACACGCGTCACTCTGCGCGGCCAGGCTCCGTTTGAAGTGAATTTTCTTGTCTCCGATAAGTCAGGTCAAAACCGGTTTTTTGACATGATTATCGAAGGCATCAGCTTACGACTTTCGGAGAAAGCTGAAATTGGCGCGATGCTTGATCGCCGCAACGGCAACATCGACCAACTGGCGCAGGATCTAAGCCGAGCTGGCTAACACCGCACGCACGTTTGTTCATCCAGGTGGCACTATTGGTAGCCAACTTTCATTGTCAGCCCTGTAGGTTGGGCTGACAAAAACCAAAAAATGGCAACATCGACGGCCCTGCCCTTACGTCAATTGCCGCCAAAAATATCCCTCAAGATACCATTCACAACGCCCTCAATGCCCGTACGATTTTGGCGCGGGCCGGGGTTAGGGACTGCCTTGGGCTTTGGCACAAATGCCGGCAACGGCGTGGGTGTGATCCCCTCATGGATGCGGGCCATCGCCTCACGCCATATCTCGGCTGGCAAACCTCCGCCAGTAACTCCTGTCAGCGGGGTATTGTCGTCATAGCCCATCCAAACACCTGCAACATATTCGTTGGTGAACCCAATGAACCAAGCGTCGCGTGCTGCTTGTGTTGTTCCCGTTTTACCCGCGACCTGCCAACCCGGAAGCTGCGCACGCGCGCCGGTACCTTCGCTTACAACTTTCTCCATCATCCAAATGAGTTCGCGCGCTGCAGCGTCAGAAATCACCCGTTCTCCTATGCCACCGCCCGATCCCATAAGGGCGTTATCATCGCCTAAGAGCCTCAGTTCCACCAACCCATATGGCGTTACAGACGAGCCACCGTTCAAAATACCCGCGTAAGCACCCGTCATTTCCAGCAGGCTGCTTTCAGAGGCGCCCAATGCCAGAGCAGGCCCAGACGCAAGATCGCTTTCAATCCCAAACATGCTTGCCACGGTTCGCACGTTTTCCCGCCCCGCTTTCTCAGAGACCTTCACGGCTGGAATATTCAACGAGTTCTGCAGAGCAAAAGTAAGCGAGACATCGCCGTAATATTTGCCCGTATAGTTTTTTGGGCACCATTGGCCGGAACCCGGGATGTTCTGGCAATAGGGCTCATCGACGACTGTATCGTCGTAGTGGCCGCCCCGCTCGAGAGCCGTGGCGTAAACAAACGGCTTGAAAGCACTGCCCGTTTGCCGCTTGGCTTGTGTCGCCCGATTGAACGCACCCGAAACCTGTGTTTGGCGGCCACCTACCATAGCGCGCACGGCACCATCTGCGGACATCACCACAATCGCGGCCTGCGCCTTAGACCCTTCACGTACTTTGTTTTCGAAAACCCACTTCAACCCGACTTCTGCGGCGTCCTGTATTCTTGGGTCGAGCGTCGTCTTCAAAATCACGTCTTCGGTCGTATTGCGTGTAAAGAACTCCGGACCAGACGCCATAACCCAATCCGCGAAATACCCTCCGGCTTTAGCTTTGGCCGCTTCAGATAGTGTCGCAGGGTTCGACTGATAAAATGCGGTGTCTTTATCGGAGAGGTAGCCTTGCTCATTCATGAGCCGCAAGATGGTGGCGGATCGATCTTGGGAGCGCTGTAGATTGGCCGTCGGCGCCAGCGAAGATGGTGCTGTCAGAAGCCCCGCCAGCATAGCACCCTCAGCAGGCGTCAGATTGGCCGCAGGTTTTCCAAAATAACGCTGTGAGGCCGCTTCTGCGCCGTAAGCCCCACCTCCCATATAGGCTCGATTGAGATACACTGAGAGGATCTCGTTCTTTGTGTATTTCACCTCCATCGCCATGGCATAAATCGCTTCTTTGACTTTTCGCCCCAGCGACCCACGGCGACAGTCTTGCACGTAGGCGGCCTCGCTGTCCCAATCGGCAGGATTATAGGCGACGCCGAGACAAAGCAATTTGGCGGTCTGCTGTGTCAGCGTAGAACCACCGTGCCCAGACAAAGGCCCACGGCCCTCTCTCAGGTTGATGCGAACAGCACTCGCAACCCCGCGCGGGCTAACACCGAAGTGGCGATAGAACCGCTTGTCTTCAGTGGCCACAACAGCGTTTTTGAGATGCTTGGATACCGTGTCCGCCGTAACAACGCCGCCAAACTGATCTCCGCGCCAGGCAAAGACCTTGTCGTCACGATCAAGCAGCGTCACCGAACCACGCGCGCGCCCATCCAACAAATCATCCACTTCAGGCAGCGTCAGGTAAACATATCCGACGGCAAGAGACACCATGAGAGCACTCACAAAGGAAGTGCGCCAAATAAGCGACCAGACCAAACTTAAGATCCACCCAACGACGCGACGGAAAAATGCCACTATAGGGTTCTGCTTGCGCGATGGCTTTCTCTTCCGGGTCGGTTTTCGTTTAGACGCACCCGGCTTTGGTTTTGCTTTTGCAGCTTTGCGAACAGGTGTCTTGGCAACACGGCCGTAGCGTTTCTCTGCCACCAATGGCGGCTTCTTTCGTCTTGAATCACTCATAAGAACCCAACTGCTCAGTTCGCTTTTCGCTCATTTTACCGCGTTGGTGACCACTTGTAAGGCCGAAGTGGGTCCCGATTCAGTTATCATTAAGCGCATTTTTTGTGCGTTCGTGGCATTATGCCTATTTTTTAGCCTCCACCCTTCCAATTTGACCAATTGACGTGCCTTCAGCCTTCGTTTTCGGCGCTCCGCTGCGTTTTTCTGCAAATGCAAAATAAGCGGGGCTCCCCCCGCATCGCCAAAAGGGGAACAAGGTGAAACTGATTATCGCAACGATCAAACCGTTCAAGCTTGAGGAGGTTCGCGAAGCGCTGACCGAAATCGGCGTACGCGGCATGATGGTCACTGAGATCAAGGGCTTCGGCTCCCAATCCGGACACACTGAAATTTATCGCGGTGCGGAATACGCCGTGAACTTTGTGCCGAAAGTCAAACTCGAACTCGTGGTTGCCGCCAACATGGCCGACCAAGTTGTCGAAACCATCACCAAGACCGCCCAAACCGGCAAAATTGGCGACGGGAAAATCTTTGTATTGGACGTGCAGCAAGCAATCCGCGTGCGCACAGGCGAAACGGATGCAGATGCCCTCTAAGGCGTCGCAAGGAAGGAATACACCCATGAAAACTCTGACGAAAATTGCTCTGACCGGTGCGCTGACAGCGCTTCCGACTCTGAGCTTTGCTCAGGAAGCCGCTGCGGCTCCGGGCTTTGACGAAATTGGCCCATACATCATGACCACTTTGCTGTTCTTGGTGGGGGGCTTCCTTGTTTTCTGGATGGCAGCCGGTTTTGCGATGCTTGAAGCGGGCCTAGTACGCTCCAAGAACGTGACCATGCAGCTGACCAAAAACATGGCGCTCTTTTCGATCGCCGCCATCATGTATTGGCTGGTTGGTTTCAACCTGATGTATCCCGGCGACTTTAACGGCTACTTCGCATTCAACTTTGTCCCAACCTCTCTGGAACCTGTCGGCCTCGACGCGGCTGATGCGGCGCTTGACTATGCGTCCGTTGGTTCGGACTTCTTCTTCCAGCTGATGTTTGTTGCGGCAACCGCGTCCATCGTGTCCGGTGCGCTGGCAGAACGCATCAAGCTGTGGCCCTTCCTTGCTTTTGTTGTCGTTCTGACAGGCATTCTGTACCCAATCTCTGGCTCCTGGCAGTGGGGCGGTGGCTGGTTGTCTGAACTCGGCTTCTCCGACTTCGCAGGCTCCACCATCGTGCACTCCGTGGGCGGCTGGGCTGCTCTCGCCGGTGCCATCGTCCTTGGCCCACGTATCGGTAAATACAAAGACGGCCGCACGGTTCCTATGCCGGGCTCAAACCTTGCCCTGGCTACTCTGGGCACATTCATCCTATGGCTCGGCTGGTTCGGCTTTAACGGCGGCTCCCAGCTGGCGATGGGCACCGTGGGTGATGTCACCGACGTATCGCGCATCTTTGCCAACACCAATATGGCTGCTGCTGCCGGTGCTGTTGCCGCACTGATCCTGACACAGATCCTGTACAAAAAGCCGGACCTGACCATGATCTTGAACGGCGCACTGGCGGGCCTCGTGTCCATCACCGCCGAGCCTCTCGCACCTTCTCTGGCAGGCTCTCTGCTGATCGGTGCTGTGGGTGGTGTGATCGTTGTTCTCACAGTGCCACTGCTGGACAAATTCAAAATCGACGACGTTGTTGGCGCGATCCCTGTCCACCTGTTTGCGGGCATCTGGGGCACCATCGCAGTGGTCTTCTCCGGATCCGCAAGCCTCGGCGCTCAGCTGACGGGTATCGTGGCCTACGGTGTCTTCACATTCGTGGCCTCCCTGATCTTGTGGGTCATCCTGAAGGCTGTCATGGGCATCCGCGTCAGCGAAGAAGATGAAATCAACGGTCTCGACATGTCTGAACTGGGCATGGAAGCCTACCCTGACTTCTCCAAGGGCTAAACGCTCAACAAACGAAAACGTGAAGCCCGGGCAAGTGCTCGGGCTTTTTCATTTGCAAGACAACACGCTTGCGTTGTGCTAGGCAAAACTCATGCGATATTTTATTCTCTTTATGACTCTAGTTTTGCCGACATCAGTGTTCGCTGATCCCCCTGAAATTACGAATGTCACAGCAGCATCCGGTGCAAACGGCTGGCGGTTTGATGTGACCATCGCGCATCCTGATACCGGATGGGATCATTATGCAGACGGCTGGCGCATTGAAACCGAAGACGGTCAGGTGCTCGGGACACGAATATTGGCGCATCCTCACGTCAATGAGCAGCCCTTCACCCGCAGTCTCGCAAACGTCTGGATCCCCCCGGAAATCACGACCATTTATCTGCGCAGCAAAGACAACATTGACGGATGGTCAAAAACCGCTGTCGCGTTTGAGCTGCCATAAAACACAAAAAGCGCGCCCAAGGGCGCGCCAGGATTGCTTCATTCTAGTGGCTTCAATGCACAGTGACTGGTGAATAGTTGTGCTGGCGCGCCAGAATAAACGCCAGATTGCGTTCTTTCACCAGTGCCAGCCGTTCGCCGTCGGTGGTGTGGACTGCAAAGAGCGTTTCAGCGCCCTCGGCTTGCTCTTGCACTTCTTCAGGCAATTCCGCGACCAGTACTTCTCGAACGTACACAATGCGGTCATCCATCGACGCGCTGTCAAATTCTGCCTGCATATCGTTATCCTTTCTTGATCTGGATAGTTTGCACAATCGTCTCAGGGCGGGCCTGTGTCAGATCCACATGCAGCAAACCATTTTCCATAACGGCCTCCCCCACTTCCACGCCATCCGCGAGCACAAAGCTGCGCTGGAACTGACGCGCGGCGATCCCGCGGTGTAGGAAGATACGCTCACCGCTGTCTTCAGCCTGTCGCCCACGCACGACAAGCTGGCGATCCTCAACCGTAATACTGAGATCTTGTTCACGGAAACCTGCGACAGCAAGCGTAATGCGATAAGAATAGTCGGAAGTCTGCTCAATGTTGAAGGGCGGATAGCCCTCTCCACCAGACTTTGTTGTCCTCTCCAAGAGGCGCTCGAGCTGCTCAAAGCCCAGAAGATGGGGATATGACCCCAAAGTTAGTTTGGTCATTGACACGTCCTTTTCAAAGCGACCGTCTGCATGTCGATCCCATACTGGCAACCGACTACCACCCAAATATGGGGCAGCACCTGCCCACTCGCAAGTCACGAACCTGTTCAACTGTCATTAATTCCGCACAGCAGGCATACTTTTCAGCCGTTCACAAAGAAGCTATTGTGAGGCTCCGAACCAGATCGAGGACGACCCAATGAATGCGACAACCGATTTGTCCATGAAAACAGATGATGTTCTGCGCGTGGAACTGGAGGTTTTCAAGCAGGAGCACCGCGATCTTGATGAGGCAATCAATGCCCTCGTAGACCGCGGCACGGGGGATCAGTTGACCATTCAACGCTTCAAGAAACAGAAACTGCGCCTCAAAGATATGATCGCCCGCATAGAAGACAGGCTAACCCCTGACATTATCGCCTAAGGGCGCATCGCACATTTAACGCTTCCGCTTGCCTCGCTCGGTTTCAATGTCAAACAGGGTGCGCGGAAAGCTCATGCCGGTGACCACCTCATCCAAGCGCACAGTTGTTTCACCGCCACCAGCATCAAGGATCACCCATTCTGTCAAAGCCACGGGTGCGTCGGAGAACTTCAACTGAATTTGGCCATATTCAGGGTTCTTTGGATCCTGCGCTGTCACGATGGTGTGGGTGCCATCAAAACCATGGCCAACAACCATGTTTGCTGCCGCCAAGTTTACGTTACGCGCCAAAATCAGAGACAAAGGCGTGCGACGCAGCGGATAGGTCTCCGGCGGACCACTGGCACGATCGTCAAAAATGGCCACTGCGTTGTTGCTGGCCAAAACCAGAGCTTTTTGCGGCGGCGCGTATTCAAAGCGCATTTTGCCGGGGCGCTGAATGAACAAACGGCCCTTTTGAACGGACCCATCATCGGATGTTTGCACAAAAGCCGCCTCAGCGGTTTTTAGGTTGTTTAAGTAGGCGCTCAGCGCATTGAGCGAAAGCTTTTCTGCATATGCGGGAATAGCAGAGGCCGCTGTTATCAGCGCTGCAAGTGTGTATTTAAGCATTGTCATGCATCCAATATAGGGGCGCGCGCCAACGATGCGCAGAGGTTGAGCGCAGTTTCGCCTGCACCCAACCGATTTGTCATTGCTCCGGGATCAGTATCTCGCGCTTGCCAACATGATTGGCCGGGCTCACCAGCCCCTCTTCTTCCATCTGTTCAACAAGACGCGCGGCTTTGTTGTAACCAATCGCCAGCTTTCTCTGAATGTAAGAGGTGGAACACTTGCGATCTTGGATCACAATCGCCACTGCAGAATCATAAAGCGCATCTTCGCCATTTGTGTTCCCGCCTGTGTTCAGCCCAAGAACCGCGTCAATATCATCCGCTTTTCCCTCATCGGGGCCTTCAACGACGCCGCCAATGTAATCAGGTGGGCCAAAGCTCTTGAGGTGGTTCACGATCTCCTCGACTTCTTCGTCACTGACAAACGGGCCGTGACACCGGGTGATCTTTGCACCGCCCGCCATATAGAGCATGTCCCCCATGCCCAAAAGCTGCTCAGCACCCATTTCACCAAGGATCGTGCGGCTGTCGACTTTTGACGTCACCTGGAATGAAATCCGTGTCGGGAAGTTCGCTTTGATCGTGCCAGTAATCACATCCACCGATGGGCGCTGCGTGGCCATGATCAGGTGAATACCTGAGGCACGCGCCATCTGTGCCAGACGTTGAATACAGGCCTCAATCTCCTTGCCCGCCACCATCATCAGGTCAGCCATCTCATCGACGATGACCACGATATAGGGCATTTTCTCCGGCACTATTTCTTCGGTTTCAAACACGGGTTCGCCGGTCTCATCGTCAAATCCAGTTTGGACCGTCCGGCTGAATGTCTCATCTTTGGAAAGTGCATCGCTTACACGGCTGTTGTAGCCATCAATATTGCGCACGCCCATTTTTGACATCTTGCGGTAGCGATCTTCCATCTCGCCCACGACCCACTTAAGCGCCACCACCGCCTTTTTAGGATCGGTCACAACAGGGGAGAGCAAATGCGGGATGCCATCATAGACGGATAGTTCGAGCATCTTTGGGTCGATCATGATCAATCGACAATCTTCCGGTGTCAGACGGTAAAGCAACGATAAGATCATCGTATTGATTGCCACCGATTTCCCGGAACCTGTGGTCCCTGCGATCAACAAGTGCGGCATCTTTGCAAGATTGGCGACGACAGGATCCCCACCAATGTCTTTGCCCAGCGCAAGTGGCAGCTTCATGTTGCTGTCGCCAAAATCACGCGCTGCAAGGATCTCTCGCAACACCACCTTCTCGCGGTTCTCATTAGGCAGTTCGATGCCGATCACACTGCGGCCGGGAACTGTTGAAACACGCGCCGACAACGCAGACATCGAGCGCGCGATATCATCAGCCAAACCAATCACACGGCTCGCTTTCAAGCCCGGCGCAGGCTCAAGCTCATACATCGTCACAACCGGACCAGGCCGCACACTGACGATCTCACCTTTGACGCCGTAGTCATCCAACACTGTTTCCAACATCCGCGCATTTTCTTCGAGCGCTTCATCACTCAAATGATGGCGCTTGATGTCCAACGGGTTCTCCAACAGTCCAAGCGGTGGCAACTCGTATTGCGAATGCTGCTCTTCAAACGCCAAGGACGGCTGCGCCTCAGCCTGTGCACGGCTGGAAGGATGCATCACTTTGTTCTGTCGTGGTTGCACAACTTTCTTCGGTTCCGCGACCGGAATTGGGGCGATTGGCGCAGCAGCCGGCTGGGGCGGCATCTCCGGTTCTGGCTCGATTTCGAACTCAGATAGGGCAGGGTCATCCAATTCTTCGGCCACCACATCAAGTGCCGGTTCTGGCTGCGGCGCAATAGGCTGACCGCTGGACAGTGGAGGCTCCGCACGCAAACCGGCAATTGCCACCGCCACTTCTGGCTCCGGTGGTGCAACAAAGGTCGGCTGTTCGACATCCAGAACCAAAGGATCAGGCCCGCAACCGCGTCCCTTGGTCAATGGCTTGTCTTTGTGCAATTCAGGCGGCGCAACAGGCGCACCGCGTCGCGCACGAGAGCGCATAACATCAGCGATTTTTGCACTAATCCGCGCCTCTTCCGGACGCTCATCGAAATCCTCAGCGAAAAGGTTCTCGACCAACTCCGGTTCTGGCATCTCTTCATGCGCTGGTTCCGCCCGCTTGATCAATGTCGGCAAACGCAGGCGAGGCTTTGGCTTTTCTGCCACAAGCTCTTCATTGAAGGCTTCAGTGTCATCGAGAACAGCGTCCTGCCAATCCGGTTCTGCGGCAAATGCGTCAGACTGTGCGGCCAGCTCGCGGCGTTCGTTCCGACGCTCTTGCGCAGCTTTGGCGGCCTGTACAGCACCCGTTGCGCTGCGCCCGAGCAAGCGCATGAACGCATCGTAGGCAAGCACCAGACCAACCACCAGAGCGCGCGCCAGCCGGTTGAGTTCTGATCGTGTGAAACCCAGCACAAACCCACCGACAAAAACAAATGCGAGCCCAGTCAAAAGTGACATGAATTTGACGCCAGCCTGCGCTCCGATCGGCAAAATTGTCAGAAGAGCACCCATGACCGTGTCGCCAAACAAACCACCAAGCCCGAAGGCATGGATCCAATTGCTCCCTGGCGTCAGAGTCGAAGCATAGATTGCGCCCAGCGCAAGCATGATGGGTGCAAAGATAGCGCGGCTTTGCACCCGTTCTTCGCCAATGTGCAATGCAAAACGCACACCCCATGCGCCAAAGATCAAAGACAGCCCCAGACTTCCCCAGCCCACAATGATGAACAACGGTGCCGCAACAGAAGCACCCATGCGGCCAAGCATGTTTTGAACAGGGGCGTCCGTAACAGACAACCAACTTGGATCTGAGGGAGAGTAAGACAGGATCATCGCAGCTGACATCACCGCCAGTCCCAACAAAACGATCCCAATCAGTTCCTTACCGCGCTTTTCAACCGCCGCCTGAGTGTTGCTATCCAACAAAGGTCCGCGTCCTCTTGCCTGATATGCCATACTCCACCTCTTTACGCTTGTCCGTAGATGCAGCTGCGCAGCTTCGTCAGCGCCTCTGCCACTTCAGACTTTGGAGCCACCAACGCAGCTCTGATATACCCTTTACCCGGATTTAGCCCGTCAACATCGCGACTGAGATATGCTCCCGGCAACACACGTACCCCGGTTTCTGTCCAGAGTTTTATTGCAGCCTCTTCCCCATCGTCGACGGGCAACCACAGAAAAAAGCCTGCATCTGGGCTTTGATAGCCTTCGATGTCTGCGAAAATTTTATCAGCAAGGTCGAACTTTTCGCTGTAAAGACGACGATTTTCGATCACATGCGCTTCATCCTGCCAGACTTTGATCGACGCCATTTGCAGAGGTAGCGGCAGCGGCGCTCCAGAGTAGGAACGCAACTGTTTGATCCTGCGAATGCTCTCAGCGCCTCCGGCAACAAACCCGGAGCGCAGCCCAGCAAGGTTGCTGCGCTTGCTCAACGAATGGAAAATCAAAGCCCGGTCAGGATCCGCACCCATTTCTGTGGCGACCTGAAGCGCACCAGTTGGCGCTGCGTTGCGGTAGATTTCGGAATAGCATTCATCTGCAAAGATCTTGAAATCGTACTTTTCGGCCAGGCCAATCAGGTGTTTCCAATAGGCGCGGTCAGCAACGGCGCCTTGCGGGTTCGCGGGGGAACAGATGTAGGCAATGGCCACGCGCTCAAGCTGAGCTTCCGACAACTTCGAGAAATCAGGCAGGTGCCCACTCTCTTCTGTCGCAGGCACAAACAAGGCTTCTGCACCAACAGCTTGTGCGGCGACGGCATACACTTGGTAAAACGGATTTGGCGTCAAGATTAGAGGCTGTGCACCGTTTTTGGTTTCCGGGCAAAGCGCCATTGCAGCGTTGTAAAGCCCTTCACGCGTCCCATTCAACGCCATCACCTGAGTTTCGGCATCCACTCTCACCTCGTAACGACGCTCAATCCACTCGGCGATCGCGGCAAGTAGCTCTGGTGCGCCTTCATTTGGCGGATAGCGATTGAACGTCGCAGAATGTGCAACAATTTCATCGGTGACCCAATCTGGGAACGCGTGTTTGGGTTCGCCAATCGTCATATGAACCACGGGGCCACCTGGCTCGAGATGGTCCAATAGCGCACGCAGACGCGGGAATGCATAAGCCGGAAGGTTCGAAAACCGCTCGGGGAAAATCATATTCAACTGCCTCAAGTTCGGGATCATTGCGCCCCGTTTGGGCCCAAACTAGCCAAAGCCTGACGGTGCGTCCACTAAAATGCCGGAGACATTCCCCCTTGTGACCTTCGCGCAACCCCGCGCTTAGACCCACGTGTCCGACAGGATGGACACTGCCACAAAGCCGCGCTATGCCACGCGTGTTATGGCCAAAAAGCAAAAGAACTCTGATCCGAACTACAAGGTGATCGCCGAGAATCGGCGGGCACGTTTTGACTACGCCATCGATGATGACATCGAGGTTGGCATTGTCTTGTCAGGATCTGAGGTGAAATCCCTGCGTAAAAAATCCGGCAACATCGCAGAAAGCTATGCTGCGGTGGAAGATGGCGAACTGTGGTTGGTGAACTCCTATATCGCACCGTATGAACGCGCTATGTTCCCACACCTAGAGCGGCGCAAGCGCAAGCTTCTGGTCAGCAAGAAACAGCTTTCTGACCTGTGGAGCGCGACCCAGCGCAAAGGTATGACCTTGGTTCCAATGGTGATGTACTTCAATCACAAAGGCTTTGTGAAAATGAAGATCGGCATCGCCAAAGGTAAGAAAAACCACGACAAACGGGCAACAGAAGCAAAACGTGACTGGGGCCGGCAGAAACAACGCCTGCTGCGTCACGGCGATTGAGTCCGCCTGAAGAGCTCCAGCCAACGCCTGTCTATTGCGGCAAGCTCTTTGGGATCGATCTGATCTAGAATTTCCCAATACCGCCCACTAGGCGCGCTGTACCCAAGGGCTGTTTCGGCATCTCGCAGCGCCTCGACATCGGATTGTGCCGCTGCAATGTTCACGCGTGTCTCTCCCAGATCCTTGACGTCTGCCCGTGGAAATACCAATCGGCTCTCCGCTGATGACAGGTTCACACAGGCACAGCCTACTTGCGCCGCCAGCAGGGCTAGGCGCGCGGATTTTCCTTCCAGATTTTGCAAAGACACATCATCGCGCAGAGGGTCCGCCGCCCCTGTTCCATAAAAATGGGTGTGCCCCTGTTTTGGATAGACCATGTCACAGCCAATGAACGCCAAAACGTCAGGCTGCAGTGCGCCAAGCGCCCAATACCCAGCCGTAAATGCCATTGTACCGCCAGCGAACAGAACGCCCCCAAAAGCATTGTTTTGCGGCACATACTCTGTATAGCGGATCACAGACTGCCCAGATGTCATTACCGGCGGATGCCGATCTTCGGGGAAATCCTCAGGGTAAATCACATGGCTCCAGTCGGGGCGAACCCGCCATGCATTGTTGATCACAACAATGTGGTCAAACAGCTTGGCGTCCCAATCCTTCGCCACTGGGGCGTTCGGACCACTACCGATCACCAGAACAGTACCCGCCATTTTGCAACGCTCCCAAGCTGACTTTTGTTTCAAGATAAACCGAGGACAGATACGACATTCAACCAAAAGTGGTTCACTCATCGAATTTAGATTTGCGACCGACTTTTAGACGCCGGTATGGCCCAACGTTGCCCCGCCACTTGCCTCTTGCGGATGCGAGATGTAGGCAGTGTTTCTAGTGTTACTGGAAAGGGATGAGATGAGCGACGATCCCAAGACATTGGTGTCCACGGAATGGCTGGCCGCCCACCTGAAAGACCCAGATCTCCGCATACTGGACGGATCCATGTCACCGATTGGCATGGAAAACACCGCAGGCGCTGAATATCTGGAGCGCCACATCCCGGGCGCGCGCTATTTTGATATCGACGATATCTCGGACGGGCGCAGCAACCTCCCTCACATGGTACCGCCTGTCGAAAAATTCATGTCACGTCTGCGCGCTATGGGGGTCGGAGACGGTCACCAAGTGGTGGTCTATGACAGCGCTGGCCTATTCTCGGCAGCACGCGTTTGGTGGCTTTTCAAACTAATGGGCCAAAACAACATCGCGGTGCTGGACGGCGGGCTTCCAAAATGGATCGCCGAGGGCCGCCCCACAGAAGACCTGCCACCGATCATTCGCGATCGACACATGACTGTGCGCCGTCAAAACCACATGGTGCGCGACGTAACCCAAGTGTCACATGCCGCAAAACTTGGCGACCACGAAATCATTGACGCACGCGCCGCGGCACGCTTCCGTGGAGAGGCACCCGAACCGCGCGAGGGTCTGCGATCAGGTCATATTCCCGGTTCAAAGAACGTGCCTTTCACGTCGCTCCTCAATGAAAATGGCACGCTCAAAACTCCTGAAACGCTGCAATCCGTCTTCGAAAACGCAGGCGTCGATCTGAGCAAACCAGCCATTACAACCTGCGGCTCTGGCGTCACTGCAGCTGTCCTGTGCCTTGCAATGGAACGGTTCGGGAAAACCGATCACTCCCTTTATGATGGATCATGGGCCGAATGGGGGGCGTTCCCCACAGTGCCCGTAGCAACCGGAGAAGCCTGATGCTCACCAATCTGAAAGAGCAGCCCAAAGACAAAATTCTCGGCCTCATGGCCATGTATCGCGAAGACCCAAGACCCACCAAAGTGGATCTGGGTGTTGGCGTGTACAAAAACGCCGAGGGGGTGACCCCCGTGATGCGCGCCGTGAAAGCAGCGGAGCGTAAGATTGTCGAAGAGCAGATCACCAAGGCGTATACCGGCTTGGCGGGGGATCCAGCTTATGCGGACGCGATGATTGACATGCTGCTGGCTGGCAGCGTGGAACGCGACCGACTGGCGGCTGTGGCAACCCCAGGCGGCACTGGCGCCATTCGCCAAGCGTTCGAATTGATCAAGGTCGCCAACCCCAAGGCCCGTGTCTTTGTCTCTGATCCTACATGGCCCAACCATGTGAGCATCCTGAACTACCTCGGCATCGAAATGGTGAAGTACCGCTATTTTGACGCGGAGACCCGTGGGGTGAATTTTGACGGCATGATGGAAGATCTGGCAGATGTGACCAGCAACGATGTCGTGTTGCTCCATGGCTGCTGTCACAACCCAACCGGCGCCAACCTCAATCTGACGCAATGGCAAACAGTGATCGACCTGATCACCGAAAAAGGCTGCACGCCGATGATCGACATTGCCTATCAAGGCTTTGGCGATGGTCTGGAAGAAGATGCCGCCGCCACCCGCCTTGTGGCGCAGTCGGTGCCAGAGCTGCTGATCGCAGCGTCGTGCTCCAAGAACTTCGGCATCTATCGCGAACGCACCGGTCTGCTGATCGCAATGAGCGAAAAAGCCGAACAAACTGCCGTCGCGCAGGGCAACCTGAACCACCTCAACCGCCAGAATTTCTCCTTCCCGCCCGACCATGGCGCACGGGTTGTGACCACGATTCTGACGGATCCGGAGCTCAAAGCAGACTGGATGGCAGAGCTGGAAGAAACCCGCCTCGGCATGCTCGCATTGCGCGAACAACTGGCAAGCGAACTGCAGCGCCTTTCAGGTTCCGATCGCTTCGGTTTCCTTGCGCAGCACCGCGGCATGTTCAGTCAGGTGGGTACAACGCCGGACATGGTTGAAAAACTACGCGTCGACAACGCCATCTATATGGTTGGCGACAGCCGCATGAATATCGCTGGCCTGAACACCAATTCTGTTCCGGTTCTGGCCAAAGCCATCATCGACGCCGGCATCTAAAATCACACCACAACCGCGCCTTGGCATATCGCACAGGCGCGGTTTCTTTTTGGAAAACACCCATGTCTATCGACCACACATCACTCGCAGCCACCATCGCTTCACTGACTGAGGGGGAAACCGACACCGTATCACTGATGGCCACAGTGACATGCGAAGTCCACCACGCAGACGATCGCTTTGACTGGACAGGTTTCTACCGCGTCGTCGCACCCGAACTTCTGAAAATCGGCCCCTATCAGGGCGGACACGGCTGTCTGGTGATCCCTTTCTCGCGTGGCGTCTGCGGCGCGGCGGCGCGTACCGGCGAAACCCAACTTGTCCCAGACGTGGATGCCTTCCCCGGCCACATCGCATGCGCAAGCAGCACGCGCTCTGAGTTGGTCTTGCCCGTTTGGAATGGCAAAGGCGATCTGCTCGGGGTGTTTGACATCGACAGCAATCAACCCGACGCCTTCACTCAGGAAGACGCGGATCAGCTGACGGCCATTCTCGCTGCCGCGTTTAAGAACGCAGCCTAAGTTTCAGAAGGGCGCTTTGGCGCGAAACGCCATGCCTTTCCCACTCTCAGGATGGCTGATCCGCAGCTCTTCTGAGTGCAGCATCAGTCGGGGGAACGCCAAGGCCTCCCCCTCCGCATAGAGCGGATCTCCCAGGATCACATGTCCAAGCGCCAGCATATGTACCCGCAACTGATGGCTGCGTCCGGTTTTGGGGCTCAGCCGCACGCGCGTCTCGCTCTCGCTCACCTTGAGGGCCCGCCAATCGGTGATCGCAGGTTTACCGTTCTCATGGTCCACCATCTGTCGCGGGCGATTGGGCCAGTCCACGATCAGCGGCAAGTCCACCGTGCCTGACTTCTCCGCCATCTTTCCCCAGACCCGCGCCACATAAGTCTTCTTGGTTTTGCGCTTTTCAAACTGCATAGACAGATTCCGCTGCGCGTGCGGCGTCAGCGCAAACACCATCACACCGGATGTATCTCGATCCAAACGATGCACAAGCAAGGCAGTCGGAAACGCCGCCTGCACCCGGCTGATCAGGCAATCAGAAAGATGATCCCCGCGCCCTGGCACCGACAGCAAGCCAGAGGGTTTATCGACCACAAGGATATCGCTGTCCTCATGTAAGATCACCAGAGGGTCTTGGGGCGGATCGTATGGCGTAATTTCTGTCATAGCGCCGGACATAGGGGTTTGACGCAACGTGGGCAACCCAACGTCAGCCTTGAGTTGCCCTGACAGATGCGCAGGCTACACGGGAAAGAGTAAGGGAGGACCACAAATGCACCCCACAATCACCCGCATGCAAGAGGTTGTCGCCAAGGGCCATGAAGAGGACATAAAGGCGCTTTTGGCTGAAGATGTCACATTTCAGCCCCCCACATATTGGGCCACTTGGACTGGGCGCGACGCCGTCGCCGCCGTGCTTGGGCACGTGGGGCAGGTGTTTGGCGCGTTTCGATATCGTCGCGTTATGGGAAATGAAAATGACTGGGCCTTGGAATTCCAGTGCAAAGTTGGCGACTTGGACTGTGTCGGCGTTGATCTGATCACACTTAATGAAGCAGGCGAAATTCAACATTTTGAAGTGGTGATGCGCCCATATAAGACCATCGGCGCCCTACGTGACGCTATGAACAAACGCGTGATGACCGATGCACGCTTTCTAAAATTCAAAGACGCGTTGAGCTGACCGCATGCGACCTGCCGCCGACCAGATCTTGCGGATCCCCTTAGCCCCGCTGCTTGCAGCGCAAGGATTGGGCGTGCGTCGACGCGCAAACACACTGCCCGAACCGCCCGGTGCTCGGCAGGGGCAAGCGGGCAAAGGCGCACCATTGCGTTTGTTGATTGTTGGCGACAGCTCCGCTGCTGGCGTTGGCGCGCGCTCCCAAGACACGGCCTTGTCTGGCCAAGTTGTAAAAAACCTCGCACAAGACTTTGATGTATCCTGGAAACTGATTGGCGAGAGCAGCATCACGACAACCGGCATGCTCAAACGCTTGGCGACTGTCCCACCAAGCGCGTTTGATGTGGCGATCACTGCGCTTGGTGTGAACGACGTGACCCGCGCGAGCAGCCGTGCCAAATGGGTGAAACGCCAGACCGAACTTGCAGAAGTGCTTTCTTCAAAATTCGCAGTGCAAACGATTGTCGCCTCTGGGCTGCCCCCAATGGGCGCTTACCCGGAACTCCCTCAACCGCTGCGGTGGGTCTTGGGCGCGCACGCCAAACGTCTTGACGATGCGTTGGCTGACCTTGCGGCGACGCATCGCCAGCTCACCCACCTCCCGCTGAACTTGCCATTCGAACCACGGTACCAGGCATCAGATGGCTATCACCCTTCAGAGGAAGCCTATACCATTTGGGCGGCAATGTTTGCAGATCACATCCGCGCACAACTGCCCCTTTCTTAGCCACGCTTACCTCTCAGATCACGCAGCATTGGAATAGAGTACACAATCAGCGCCAACCAGATCATCGGGAATGCGATCATCCGCGCCTGACCAAAAGGCTCTCCAAACAGGAACACCGCCACCAAGAAAATCATCGTTGGCGCGATGTACTGCATGATCCCAATTGTCGAAAGACGCATGAGTTTTGCACCATTGGCGTAAAACAGCAACGGCACCGCTGTCACAATCCCGCAACCCAGAAGAAGCCACGTGTCTTGTGCCGACATCGCAAAGTGCCCCTGCCCCGTCGCCGTAAGCCAGCCCAGAAACCCAATGGCTGGCACTGAGAGGATCAAAACCTCAAGCAAGAAACCTTGATTTGGTCCGACAGGAAGTGACTTTTTGAAAAAGGCGTAAAACCCCCAGGATACGGTCAGCGCCAACGCGGGCCATGGCAGCGTACCAGCATCCGCCCAAAGCACCACAACAGCCCCAGCAGCCAGAGCCACGGCAATCCATTGCAGCCGTGACAAACGTTCGCCAAGTAAAAGGGCCGCGAGACCAACGCTGAAGAGTGGATTGATGTAGTACCCAAGTGCCGCATCCAACGCGCGATCATTGGCAATCGACCAGACGTAAATGCCCCAATTGACGGTAATCAGCGCCGCCGTGAGACACCCCATCGCCAAGGTACGCGGGTTGCGCAGTGCCGCAACAAGATCACTGGTGCGCCTGAGAAGGATCAACACCAAGCCAGCAACGGGAACGGACCAAATGACCCGATGGGCCACAATCTCAAGCGCGGGCATATGCGCAAGCAGCTTCATGTAAAGCGGCAGGAATCCCCAGAGCAGATAGGCTCCCATAGCAAAGGCAAACCCTTTTGGGGTATCCACATTTTCAGGCGTATTGCTGACGACCGCCATGAGTGCCTCCTTTGACCGCGACGCATCTTGATAGCGCCGGGCCCAAGGGAAGGAAATGCGCGATTTTGTGACGGGGGCCATCACCATTCTTGATGGCGCTCCCGCCGTTTCTCAGACTTTGACTCGTTCCGATTTCGGATCGTACATAGGTTTCAGTGAGGCTTCAGCCCGTACTCTGCTACCCATCACATCGATTTCGTAAGTCGACGCCAAAACATCAGCCGCCTTTTCCCCCTCACATGGCACATACCCCAACCCAACTGCCGCCCCTAAGGTGTGGCCGTAGTTGCCAGAGCTCAGGTACCCGACATATTCGCCGTCCCGCAGAATCGGCTCATTGTGAAACAGCAAGGGCTCAGACTCTGCGAGCTTGAATTGCACAAGTCGGCTCTTGGGCCCGCTTTCCTTGCGTGCGAGCACCGCCTCTTTGCCGATAAAGTCTGCTTTGTCCGTCTTCACAGCGAAGCTGAGCCCCGCATCGACCACGTGATCTTCGCAGGTGATATCATGCCCAAAATGGCGAAAGCCTTTTTCGATCCGGCAGCTGTCCATCATATGCATACCGCAAAGTTTCAGCCCCATATCTTGGCCTGCATCCCAGAGCGTTTCAAAGGCATGCCCTGCCATGTCTGAGGACACATAAATTTCCCAGCCAAGCTCGCCCACATAGGTCACGCGATGGGCCCGCGCCAGCCCCATGCCCAACTCAATCTCTTGCGCTGTACCAAACGGGTTGGTCGCGTTGGAGAAATTCGCTGGGGACACTTTCTCAAGCAGCTTGCGCGCGTTTGGCCCCATGATCGCCAGAACACCCTCACCTGCTGTGACATCGGTGATCACCACGTTGAAGCTACCCTTGTGACGCTGCATCCATGTCTGATCCGCGAGCCGCGTCGCGGCTGGCGTGACCACAAGATAGGCGGTTTCCGTCAGCCGTGTCACGGTCACATCCGCCTCAATACCGCCACTGCGGTTGAGAAATTGTGTGTAGACGATCTTGCCATTTGGCACCGAATAATCGCCGCCGCCCACATAGTTCAAGAAGGCCTCCGCATCCGGCCCTTCCACACGGATTTTGCCGAATGATGACATGTCATACATGCCGACATTTTCGCGCACGGCGCGATGTTCGGCGGCGGAGTTCTCAAACCAATTCTGGCGTTTCCAGGTGTACTGGTATTCGCGCTCCTGGCCTTCATGCGCAAACCAATTGGCCCGCTCCCAGCCTGCGAGTTCGCCAAAAACCGCACCTTGTTCTTTGAGGTGACAATGGAACGGTGTGCGCCGCACGCCGCGCGCGGTGGCCTTTTGGCGATAGGGGAAGTGATCCGCATAAAGCAGCCCCAGCGTTTCTTTGGAGCGTTCAAACAGATAGGTTTTGTTGCCCTGAAATGGCTGCATGCGGCTGATATCCACATCCCCAAGATCAAAAGGCCTGTCGCCATCATTCATCCATTGCGCCAGCGCCATGCCGGCGCCGCCCGCAGACTGAATGCCAATCGAGTTGAAGCCAGCCGCCACCCAGACATTGTCCATTTCTGGTGCCAGCCCAAGGTGATAAGCATCATCCGGAGTGAAGCTTTCCGGCCCGTTGAAGAAGGTGTGAATACCCGCCTCAGCCAGCATGGGCAGACGGTTGCAAGCCGCTTCTAGGATCGGCTCAAAGTGGTCAAAATCTTCTGGCAGCTGGTCAAACTCAAAGCTGTCGGGAATGCCGTTCATGCCCCAAGGTTTGGCGTTGGGTTCAAAAGCGCCGAGCAGGATTTTTCCTGCGTCTTCCTTGTAGTAGGCGCATTCATCGGGAACGCGCAGTACCGGCATCTGGGTCAAACCCTGAATACCCTCTGTCACGATATAAAAGTGCTCACAGGCGTGCAGCGGCACATTCACGCCCGCCATACGCCCCACTTCATGGCCCCACATCCCTGCGCAATTCACGATCATATCGCAGGCTATATGGCCTTGTTCAGCACCGTCATCGGACTCCCAATCCACGCCGGTCACCTTACGGCCGGATTTCGCGATACTCGTGACTTTGATCCGCTCTTTGACGATGGCACCGCCCTGCCGCGCGCCTTTGGCCAAAGCCAACGCAATATTGGCCGGATCGCCCTGACCGTCCAGCGGCAACCAGACGCCAGCTTTCACATCCTCAATATTGAGATGCTCATACCGCGCTTTCACCTCGGTAGGCGAAATCTCTTCGACCTCAACCCCAAAGGCCCGCGCCATGGCCGCTTGGCGGTAGATTTCTTCCTTACGCTCTTCGGTCAAAGCCACAGTGATCGAGCCGCTCCGCTTAAAGCCTGTGGCCACGCCAGTTTCAGCTTCAAGATTGCCGTAAAGCTCTTGGGAGTATTTTGCGAGCTTCGTCATATTCGCCGTGGCGCGAAGCTGTGCAATCAGCCCTGCCGCATGCCATGTGGTGCCCGAAGTCAGCTGCTTGCGCTCCAAAAGCACAACTTCTTTCCAGCCCAATTTGGTCAGGTGGTACGCCACAGAACAGCCAACCACGCCGCCGCCAATGATCACCACACGTGCTTTATTTGGAAGATCAGCCATTATGATGTCCTTTCAGGTGCTTATCGGGCGTACGCCCGCAACCAATCGAGGCTCGCCCCCGATCCCTAGAGTGTATTCAGCAGAATCCGGTCAAGCCCCGACCAGCTCATAACCTGCCTCATTCAAGCGATTGGCCAGTGCCGCGATATGGTCTGGGCCAACTTCACAACAGCCACCAACAAAGCGCGCGCCCTCGGCGATCCATTGCATGGCAAAATCCACGTAGCGTTTTGGCGTCACATCATCGCGTGCGCGCAACTCATCTACAGTGCCGCCAATTTCCAAAGCATCAATGCCCGTGAACCCATTGGCATAGGCGCCTGTTGGTCGCCCTTCTGCGAGAACCGAGTGAAGGCTGTCAGACACAACTTCAGGCTTGGAACAGTTCAATCCGATACCTGCAACCTCAAAATCCGCAAGCGCTTCCAGCGCAGCGGAGAGAGCTTCTCCAGAACGCAGCTCTGCGCTGTTGTCATCCTTCAGCGTGACAAACACCCAAGTCGGCTTGCCTGTTTCAACACCTGCCTGTGCAGCCGCCGTCGCCTCGGCAACGCTTGAAAGCGTTTCACACAGCATCACGTCGCAAGCCGCAGCCTGAGCTTCCGCAATCTCCTGATACGCGGGTAGCAAATCTGCGTGAGTGCGTGACATGTCGGGCCGATAAGACCCGTGCAAAGGTGGCAGACAAGCGGCCAGCTTTACACCCTCAGCGCCTACTTCATCGCGGGCGGCACTTGCGAGATCGATCGCCCGCTGCTGGAGCGCCTCAAACATATCGCCGACACCTTCACGAGTCAGCCGCTCTGGCGTCGCAGAATAGGTGTTGAGCGTGATCAGACGCGCGCCAGCCCGGATGAAATCCGCATGTACCGCCTGCACGATCTCCGGCTCTTCCATCATCACTTTGGTGGACCAAAGCGGATGCGCTGGCATAGATGATCGCGCCAGCAATTCCTGCCCTGATCCACCATCTTTCAAGATGATCTTCGTCATGCGCGCAGACGTTCGTTGGCCGGATCCCAGAGCGGCTGATCCTCTTGCACCACGGCGCGGTATTTCTTGCCGTAAATCTCAACCTCAAGCTCTGTGCCGGGTTTCGCCAGATCTGCCTGCACCATGCCCAGCGCGATAGAGGCATTCACACGATGCCCCCAGCCGCCAGATGTGGTTTCGCCTACAATCTGATCGCCATGCCAGATACAAGACATATAAGGCGCATCTGCGTCACCGGCCTCTACAACCAAGGTCACAAAGGATTTTTTGACGCCCTGTTGCAGCTCGCTCTGGATCGCGGCTTTGCCCGGGAACGCCTGTGGCTTGTCCAGTTTGACAAAGCGGCCAAGGCCACCTTCGAGCAGAGAATAATCTGTGGAGAGATCGCCTTTCCAAGCGCGGTAGCCTTTCTCAAGGCGCAGCGAGTTCAGCGCATACATGCCAAATGGCGTTGCGCCCGCGGCAAGGATCGCATCGTAGATCGCAGGCATATCCGCGTTGAGCGCATGCACTTCCCAGCCCAGCTCCCCTGCGAAGGAGACCCGAATGAGATGCGCAGGCTGCCCCGCGACGGTGGCGCTCTGGTGGGTAAGCCAGCCGCTGTCCAGATCCGCATCTGTCAGGCCAGCCAGAATCTCACGCGATTTTGGCCCTGTAACAATCAGCGTGTCGCGGGTGGTGGTGACATCCTCAACGGTCACACCTGCAGGCACGGCTTTTGTTAGAATATCGCGGTCATGCCACTGCGCGGTGGCGGCCGTGATCATCACAAATTCGTCCTCACCCAAACGGATACAGGACATCTCTGTCAGGATGCGACCCCGGTCATCAGACACATAAACAAGGTTCATCCGGCCAACCTTTGGAAGGCCCCCTGTCACGAGACCGCGCAAAGCTTCGGCCGCACCCTCGCCTTTGACCATGAAGCGAGAGAAGCCTGGCAAATCAAGCACACCGCAGTGATCGCGGACCGCTTCGCACTCTTCTTTGATGCGCTGCTCCCATGGGCCAGAACGGCCCCAGGTGTGGGTGGCATCCAGCGAGGTGTCGTCGCCGTCTTTGGCGAACCAGTTGGCCCGCTCCCAGCCGTTGTAGGCCCCCATAACACCGCCTTGTGCAACCACCCGGTCATGGACGGGGGAGAGCTTCTTGTCGCGCGCGGCGGGCCATTCGTGATGCGGGAAATGCATGGCGTATTCGTTGCCGTACACCTCCATGCCTTTCTTCACGCAGTAATCATGATCGGTGTAATCGGTGTAGCGGCGCGGATCGACGGCCCACATATCCCATTCGGTGTGCCCATCCACGATCCACTCTGCGAGCACCTTGCCAGCGCCGCCGCCTTGAGCGATGCCAAAGGTGAACACACAGTTTTCAAAGGCATTTTCCACGCCAGGCATCGGGCCGATCAGAGGCAAACCATCCGGCGCATAGGGGATCGGGCCGTTGATCACACGGCTGATGCCGGAGGTGGCCATCAGCGGCACACGTTCCATGGCGTCGGTCACGATGTCCTCAATCCGGTCCAGATCATCAGACCAGAGCTGGAAGGAAAAATCATCGGGCATCGGGTCGGCGTCGGTGTCCCAATGGGCCTTACAGTTGGGCTCATAAGGGCCGAGGTTGTAGCCGTGTTTCTCCTGACGCAGGTAGTAAGAGATATCCACGTCACGCAGCAGTGGGAGCTTCACACCACCGTTGGCTTTGGACCAGTCTTCGACTTCTGGGATTTCTTCGGTCAGCAGATACTGGTGGCTCATCACCATCATCGGCACAGAGCGTCCGCCATAAGGCTTGAACCATTCTCCCACACGCTGGGCATAGTAACCCGCTGCATTCACGACATAATCACAGGCGATGTCGCCTCTTTCCGTGTGCACAATCCAGCTTTTGTCTGCCTGCTGGGTCACGCCGGTAGCGGGGCAGAAGCGGATGATCTTTTGGCCCATGTCCCGCGCACCTTTGGCCAAAGCCTGCGTCAGCTGAGCCGGGTCGATGTCGCCATCGGTGGGATCATAGAGCACACCCATGAGATCGTGGGTTTCAAGGAAAGGATAGCGCGCCTTGGCCTGTTCCGGGGTCCACATCTCCATTGGAATACCCTGATAGCGGGCCATGGACATGGCGCGTTCGAACTCCTGAACCCGCTCTTTGGTGTGCGCTAGTCGGATCGAGCCGGACTGGTGATAGTTCATCGGGTAGTCCACCTCTTCGCCCAATCGGGCGTAAAGCTCGGTGGAGTAGCGCTGCATATTCATAATCGCCCAAGAGTTTGAAAACGTGGGCACATTCCCGGCTGCGTGCCAGGTAGACCCGGCAGTCAGCTCATTCTTTTCCAGCAAGACACAGTCGGTCCAGCCCTTCTTGGCAAGGTGATACAGGCTGGAGGTGCCAACGACCCCGCCACCGATGATGACCACACGGGCCTTTGTTGGAAAATCAGACATTTACAGACTCCCTCAGTCGAAAACGAGCTTGGCAGCAAGGCTGCCGAAAATGATGGATGCGCATTTGTTGAGTACCCCGGTGGCCTTTTTGAGCTTCGCGCCGACCAGTCCAGCAGACAGGCCAATCATGGACACCACCACAAAGCCACCAGCGGCGAACATCAGGCCGAGAATGACAATTTGTTGCCAGATCGGGCCTGCTTCCGGGGTGGTGAATTGGGGTAAAAATGCGAGAATAAACAGAATGATTTTCGGGTTCATGATGTTGGTCAGGAACCCGCGGCGCAGTGCACGTGCCACATTTGCGCGGCCGTCCGCGGCATCTGAAGGCGGCAGGGCGCGCCAGGATTCCCACGCCAAAACAACAAGATAGGCTGCACCTGCGTAGCGGATCACCAGTAGCGCCGTAGGCGATGCGGCGATCACGACAGCCAGCCCAGCGGCTGCAAGCGTGATATGGACCAGCAAGCCCAGCGTGACGCCTAAAGTGGCGGCGAACCCGGCTTTGGGGCCGCCTGCGATGCCGCTTGCGATGGTGAACATCATATCCGCACCGGGGGTGAGATACATGACCAACGAGGCCGCCATGAAAGCCCAGAGCGTGACGCTTTCCATATTTGCGAATGTTTCCAGCATCTTCAGCCCCTCTGTGGGAGACCGTCGGCGATCTGATAATAGTCGCCCTTGTCCCCTACAAAAATGTGTTTCTCCAAACTCAGCCCGGTTGGCCCGTCAACGGCACCCAGCGCAAAACTGATCGTGTTTTCATCATGGGCTTTCCAAAAAAGGAAAGATCCACAGCGGGGACAACTGCCACGCTTAGCGGACGCACTTGCCTCATACCAGAGAACGTCACCTGTAATTTTCATTTCTTCCTCAAGCACATAGGCAGATGACCACACCCCGCCTGATTGCTTGCGGCATTGACTGCAGTGGCACATGGATGCGCCTTGGGGCGTTGCATGCGTTTCAAATTTGATGTCGCCACAGAGGCATGTTCCTTTGAGCATTGCGACCTCCTCAATAGACCGGCGGGGCGATCACCCAGATCGCGACGCAGGGTTCATCATGGGGGTTGGACCAGTGGTATTCCTCGCCGCGGATGCGGAAGCTGTCGCCTGGACCTACGGAAAATTCTTGTGTGCCGATCCGTAAATTCAGTTTACCTTCAACCACATAGCCTACTTCTTGCGTTGGCCGGGTGGCAGGCATTTGCATCTCAGAGCGCGGGGCGAAGGTGGAATGCACCATCTCAAAGTCGTCTGTCAGATCCGGCGACAGCAGCTCTTCGATCAGCCCTTCGTCGCTGCCGCCCATCGGACGGCGGGCGCCGGCGCGGACGATATAGCCCTGCTCATGCGCTGGTGCGGAGGACTGTCCGAACAACATTGACATAGGAACATCAAGCACTTGCGCGATTTGACGGAGATCGGAAATCGTCGGTTCGGACTTGTCGCGCTCCACCTGACTGAGCCAGCCCACAGACCGTTCCAGCGCCTCTGCCATGTCCGTCAATGTCAGCCCACGCGCCTTGCGCAGCGCACGCAGGTCGGCGCCAAGCGTTGGTGGATTTTGGGGCACCTCGTGCAGCATGAAGCGCGACTCCGGTCGTGAAAATTATACCTCGAATTTCACGCTGCCTCAGTTTGGTGAAATTTCAAAGCACTTTTTCACGCGATCTTCACATTTGTTGCGCGCCTCAGAGGCCGTGTTAACCCTGAAATCAACGTCGGTATCGCGTCTGTATTGCGGCAGTATCGCGTAGGTGCGAAATTTCGGTCCGAAAAAAGGTAAACCGAGCGCGCGTTGCCTGGATTTCGGGCCTATGCGCTGCTGCGTAAATTTTCGGCAAGCCTGCGGGCGCGCGTTGGCTCTCGGTGCCAACAACAGGCCACCTCCCAAGCGAGATGCGCGCGGCGCGATTCTTTGCCAAGGTCGGCCATGGCGATCTGGTCATAAAGCGGAAGATCGCGGCGGCATTCATCCCAGTCAATCAACCAGAGGTTCCCATCTGCGGCGCGCAGCACATTGCCTGCTGCGATGTCTCCGTGAATTGCTGTGGCGGGGCCGGCTTGAACCGCGGCCCAAGCGGACCGACAACAGATAACCAAATCTGCAGGCATGGCGCTGAGATCGACATCCCCGCCTGCATCTTGTTTCAAAAGGTCGGCGGTGGACAGGAAACTGGGACGCTGCGGGATGTCTTTGGCGCGGGCATGAAACCGCGTGAGCGGGTCAACAAGATCTTGGGCGTCACGTGGTGAGAGGCCCTGACCTGCAATGAAGTCTTCGCAGAGCCAGCCCGCAGCTGCCCAATGCCCGTTTTGTGCGCGGTGCATCTGAGGCGCATGCAGCCCGGCCTCGCGCGCAATGACCTGTACCGTATTGACCCAAGCGATTGCGGCCTCGCTGCGTTGTGTGGATTTGAACACCAGCTCGCGATCCAAACCCACCGTGCGCCAGACACTATTCCGATGCCCGCCCGCCAGCCGCTCCAGTGAGGCGCTGATGCCCCAAAGATGTGCAGGCGGATGCGCGGAAGCTTCCATCGGGACTAAGGCACCTTACAGGTGTAAAGCTGTACCTTCAGCCCGCCATGCGCCACCGTGGCAAAGGGTGTTTCCAGTGGCAGCCCCGTCGCGCGGGCGAGCCCGGTGTCGGTGGTGACAATGCCCACCGTCCAGCCGGAAAAGTGCTGCGTCAGCGCTTTGCCGAAGCTTGCGTAAAGCGCAAACAGCCCCTTTTTGTCGCCAATCCGCGCGCCATAGGGCGGGTTCACCACGACGAAGCCGGGCGGGCCGTCTGGCGCGGTGATCTCGCCTGCGCTTTTCTGGGCAAAACTGGCCCAGTCCGCCACCCCTGCGCGGCTGGCGTTTTCACCCGCCATACGGATCGCGCCCGCGTCTTTGTCAGAGCCCATAAAGCGCGCGGATGGCGCATGGGATTCTGACACACGCAGCGCTGCAAAGGCCTCTGCGTCAAATGTGGCGAGTTGCTCAAAGGCGAAGCTGCGAGAACGGCCCGGCAACAGCCCGGCGGCGATTTCTGCCGCCTCAATCACAAAGGTGCCGGAGCCACACATCGGGTCATACACCGCCTGGCTGCCATCAAAGCCAAGCTGGCGCAGGAACATGGCGGCCATGTTTTCACGCATTGGCGCTTTGGCGACGGCGGATTTGTGGCCGCGTTTGTGCAGGCTCTCCCCCGTGGTGTCGAGCGACAGCGTGACCATATTATTGTCGATCCGCGCCTTTACGACCACGTCTGCCTCCGCCGAAATCGGCGCGCCGACGGCGGTGGCGAGACCACGCTCGATCCGCTCTTTGGCGGCCCCGGCGTGGTAAATCTTGGATTTCTGAGTGGCGACATCGACCTTCAGCGGCACATCGGTGCGCAGGTACTGCCGCCAAGGCATGTCGGCGATCAGCCGCTCCAGCTGATTGAGATGCATGGCCTGAAAATTGTCGATCCGTGCAAGCACCCGCACAGCCCCGCGCAGGCACAGATTGGCGCGCCAGACATCCTGCCAGTTGCCACGAAAGCGCACGCCGCCGGGCATCATCTTGGGCTTTTTGAAGCCCGCATCCGCAATTTCAGCCGCGAGGGGCTTTTCCAGCCCCGGCGCGGTCACCACAAAGATTTCGAATTTTTTCATGCGCCGCTTGTAGCGGGGTTTGTCAGGTGACGCGAGGCGTAGTCCTCAGAAAACAGCGCCTCGACCCCGGCAGCAAGCCGCAGAAGGCGGGCTTCATCGCCGCCTTTGACCACCAGCATCACCCCACAGGAGGGCACGCCCGTGGGCAGGGTCATGGCGGCGCTGCCCATCAGATTGCCCATACGGGTGTTGCGCAAGGCCAGCAGGTTTTCGGTGACGTAATAGTCCTGATCATTCATCAGGCGTTCCACATTGGGGGGCAGAATAGGCGTGGTGGGCATGAGCACTGCATCATAGTGCGCGATCCGGGCCTCCCAAAGCTCGCGCAACTCCAGCAGGCGATACCAGGCAGAGATATACTCCGGCCCGCTAAAGGTGGCACCTGCGCGGAACCGCTCCAGAATCTGGTCAAACATTTTGTCAGGCGCAGCTTCGATCACGTCTTTCCATTCGCCGTAGGCTTCGACCGTGTAGAGCGGCGCGCTGAGCGACAGCGCCTCGGTGATTTCAGGGGCCTGAATAAATTCAATGGTGGCGCCTGCCGTCCCGATGCGTTGCAGCGCGCGCTCAAAGCCCGCCATGGGTGCCTCGCGCACGTCTTCCAGCGCGCTTTCAAGAACCGCAAAGCGTTTGCCCTTCAGATCGGCGCCGCGCAGATCCACGGGCGCGCTTCCATCAAGCACCGCAAACAGCAGGGCGGCGTCCTCAACCGTGCGGGTGAGCGGGCCAACGGTGTCAAAGCTGCGACAGAGCGACACCACGCCTTTGCAGGAGATGCGGCCTGCGGTGGTTTTCAGCCCGACCAAATCGTTCCAGGCCGCAGGAATGCGCACGGAGCCGCCGGTGTCAGAGCCGATGCCCGCAGCCGCAAGCCCAAAGGCAACGCTTGCGCCTGCGCCAGACGATGAGCCGCCCGGCACCGCTTCTGGGTCATTCACACAAGGCGGTGTGGCGGTAACGGGGTTGAGGCCAATGCCAGAAAAGGCAAGCTCGCTCATATGGGTTTTGCCAAGGCAGACAAGCCCCAGCGCGGTGGCGTTGGCGAGCACCTCGGCATCGCGTGAGGGCACGCGGCCTTTCAGCAGGTCCGAGCCTGCCTCGGTGGCAACACCGGCGCTGTCAAACAGGTCTTTCCAGCTGATCGGCACCCCATCCAGCAGCGACAGGCGCTGGCCTGCGCGCGCGCGATCCGCAGCCGCGGCGGCCTCTGACAGGGCACGCTCCCGGGTGATGGCCGAATAGATCCGCCCACTTTCGGCATGGCTGTCCATCGCAGCGAGATAGGTCTCGGTCAGGGCCACCGGGTCAATCGCCCCGGCCTCAATCCCGCGTCCCAGATCCGCTGCGCTCATTTTCAGCCATTCCAACATCGTGTTCTCCAAAACTTCTGATCGGCGCGACGGTAGCGGCGCAATCGCGCATGGACAATCCCGAACCGACACCCATATTGGCGATATGAGTTTTGACACCGATATTCTGATCGCGGGTGGCGGGCTGAACGGCCCGGCCCTTGCGCTGGCGCTCGCACAGGCGGGCTTTGATGTGACCGTTGTGGACGCACGCGCCGCACCAGCGCGCGCGGCGGGCAACTTTGACGGGCGTGGCTATGCGCTGGCGTTGGCCTCCAAACGTCTGCTGACCGCGATTGGCGTCTGGGATCAGGTGGCGGATCAGGCCGAACCGATGCGCGACATCAAGGTTTCTGACGGGCGGGCGGGCGAAGGGCCTGCACCGTTCTTCATGCATTTTGACCATCGTGAAATCGAAGAAGGCCCGATGGGCTTCATGCTGGAGGACCGCTTTCTCTACCGCGCGTTTCTGAATGCGATGGAGGCCGAGGCTAAGATCACGCTGATCTCTGGCACTGAAGTGACAGATCAGGCGGTTGATGTCAGCGGCGTCACAGTCACTTTGAGTGATGGCAGCAGCAAGCGTGCGCGGCTTTTGGTGGGCTGTGACGGGCGGCAGACCGGTGTTGGCACACGTGCCAAGATCAAGCGCACCGGCTGGGGCTATGGCCAGACCGCGCTGGTCTGCGCAATCAAACATGAAAAGCTCCACAACGGGGTGGCGCATCAGTTTTTCATGCCCCCCGGGCCGCTGGCGATTCTGCCACTGCCGAACAACATGTGCTCGATCGTCTGGTCAGAAAGCGATGAGGCTGCCAAAGCCATCAATGCGCTGTCAGATGAAGACTATATGGCGGTGCTGCGCCCGCGGTTTGGCGATTTTCTGGGCGAGATCGAACTGGCGGGCAGCCGCTTCACCTATCCGCTCAGCCTGTCGGTGGCCAATGAGTTCGTCGCCCAACGCGTGGCGCTGGTGGGCGATGCGGCCCATGGCATGCACCCGATTGCCGGGCAAGGGCTGAACGCTGGTCTGCGCGATGTGGCGGCGCTGGCGCAAATCCTGTCTGAGGCACAGCAACGCGGCGAAGATTTTGCCTCTGCGTTGGTTCTGGCGCGGTATCAGGAGTGGCGCCGCTTTGACACGGCAACATTGGTGGCGACAACGGATCTCACCAACAAGCTGTTTTCCAACGACAACCCGCTGCTGCGTGCCGCGCGGGATCTGGGCATGGGCGTTGTGGGCGCGATGCCGGGGCTGCGCCGTACATTCATGCGTGAGGCGGCGGGACTTAATGGCGAACTGCCCAAGCTGATGCAGTAGGCGCACCCGCTCTTATTATTTGTCACATATCCTGAGGGGGCTGGCCCCCTCAGCCGTTCACTCTATCACGCGCGCTTCATCGATCAGCATCACGGGGATGCCCGCGCGGATCGGGAACGCCAAATTGGCAGCGGGGGAGATCAGCTCCTGTGCCTCAGCGTCATAGTCCAGCGTGCGCCCGGTCTTTGGACAAACCAGCGCCTCCAGCATGCGGCGGTCAAATTCAGGTATGCGGGGCTGCGCCGTTTCAGCATCGGTCATTGTATCAAGTCCTCTCCATCACCGCTGCGCAGTGAAAATTCCATAAGTGTCACAAGGGTTTCGCGGCGGGTGGTGAGCGACGGTGCCTCCAGTAGCGCCTGCTTGTCCTCTGCCCCAAACTCCAGAAGCATCGACAGCGAATTGATCAGCAACTCATCATCTGCATCTTTCAGCGTGTCCCAATCGGTGGACAGATCCCGCTGCTCAAAATAGCGCTGCAATAGATCCATAAACGCGGGCCGTTGAAAGCCCGGATCGGTCTCCGTGCCGCCGAGATCACGCTCAAAGCCGTCCCATTGCACCTGACAGCGGCGGTAGGGCGCAAAGCCTTCGACCTCCTGCAGTACGCGGAAACGAGAGATGCCTGACAGGGTGATCAGATAGCGATTGTCATCGGTTTCGGTGAATTGCGTGATCCGCCCGGCACAGCCAATGGTGTGCAGACCCGATCCCTCGCGCCCCGGCACCTCGTTGGGCTGGATCATCCCGATCAGACGCTCCGGTGTCTTGAGCGCATCATCCAGCATGGCCAGATAGCGCGGCTCAAAAATATGCAGGGGCAGTCGCGCGCGGGGCAACATCAGCGCCCCGGGCAAGGGAAACACCGCCAGTGTTTCCGGAAGGTCAGCGGCTTTGAACATGGCAGAAGCCTACTCTGGAACGCCTGATCCGCAAAGCGAGATCATGCAAAGATCAGCGAGCTCAGTTTGCGGCGGCCATTGAGCACCACCGGATCATTGGCGGGCATCGCCTCAAAAATGGTGAACAGCTGCGCCTTGGCCGCGCCGTCATTCCATTCGCGATCCCGGCGGAACAGCTCCAGCAGCTCGGTCACAGCCTCTTCGACCTGATCGGCAGCATGGAGCGCCTGCGCCAGATCCAGACGCGCCTGATGGTTGTCGGGATCCGCCTCCACAGCGGCGCGCAGCTCTGCCACAGGGCCCGCGTTTTCTGCCTGCCGCGCCAGTTCGATCTGGGCGCGCACTGCTTCGATTTCTGCAGCGTCGGCGATGGCCTCTGGCGCGCCGTTGATCACCGCTTCGGCCTGATCGGTCTGCCCAAGCGCCAGATAGGCACGCGCCATGCCAGCAAAAGCGGCTGCGTTTTCAGGATCTTGCTCAGCAATGGCGGCAAAGGTTTCTGCCGCAGAGGCCGCATCGCCCTCGCCCAGCATCTCTTCTGCTGCGGCCAGCGCATCGGCCAAACCGCCATCCGGCATCGCGCCGCCACCGGCCTCAACCACACGGGCGACAAAGGCGTCGATCTCGCTGAGCGGCAGCGCGCCTTGGAAACCGTCAACCGGCTGACCCTGCCAGAAAGCATAGACGGTTGGGATGGATTGCACGCGCATCTGGCCTGCGATCATCTGGTTTTCATCCACATTGACCTTGGCCATTTTGACCGCGCCACCGGCTGCGGTCACAGCCGCCTCAAGCGCCGGGCCGAGGGTTTTGCAGGGGCCGCACCATGGCGCCCAGAAGTCCACGATCACCGGCACGGTCATGGAGGCATCCACAACATCGGCCATAAAAGTGGCTTCAGATACGTCTTTGATAAGATCGCCATTTGCGGGCGCGGTCTGTGCGCCACCGCCAAGAATATCCATCATCTTTTGTCTCCGTCTGGACCTTGCCCCCTATATGGCGAGATGCGGCGCAGAAACCAAGGGAGGAGTTGCTCCACCTGCGCCACTTTCACCGAACTTTCCGCGACAAAATTCCTAGTGAGTTACAGATCGAATGTCGCAAAGATCGGCGCGTGGTCTGATGGCTTTTCCCAGCCACGTGCGGCGCGCAACACACGGCTTGAGTGCGCGGCGTTGGAAATATCCGGCGTTGCCCAGACGTGATCGAGCCTGCGGCCCTTGTCTGCCGCATCCCAATCGCGCGCGCGGTAAGACCACCAGCTGTAAAGCTTGCCCTCCGGGATGTCCTGCCGGGTGACATCGACCCAACCGCCCGCCTCCTGCGTTTCGGCGAGTTTTTCGACCTCAATCGGGGTGTGGCTCACCACTTTCAAAAGCTTTTTGTGATCCCAAACGTCATCTTCGCGCGGGGCAATGTTGAGATCGCCGACCATGATGGATTTGCGCATGTCTTCGCGTTTGAAGTAGTCCCGCATATCCGCAAGATAGTCGAGCTTCTGGCCAAATTTCTCATTCTGCTCGCGATCGGGCACATCGCCGCCTGCGGGCACATAGAAATTGTGGACGGTCACACCGTTTTCGAGCCGCCCTGCGATATGACGGGCATGGCCAAGTTCTGCGAAATCCTCGCTGCCCGCTTCCTCCATCGGGATTTTGGAGAAGATCGCCACGCCATTGTAGCCCTTCTGGCCGCGCGCCACCATGTGGGTGTAGCCCAGTGCGGCAAAGCTTTCCGTAGGGATTTTATCGACCGGGCTTTTGCATTCCTGAAGGCAGAGCACATCGGGGGCCTCTTCCTGCATCAGCTTTTGCACAATTGGCTCGCGCAGGCGCACGGAGTTGATGTTCCAGGTGGCAAGCGTGAATGACATGGAGCTCTCCCTCAGATGTTTGCCGCGACCCTACGCGGGCGGGCGGGCGCTGCCAATCCGAAAGCTGCGCCAAGGGAGAGACGCCCAGACCCTAGGCACAAAAAAGGCCCGAGCCGGAGCCCGGGCCAGTCCAACAGGGAGGTTCATGTCATAACCCGGACATGGGCGGGAACTCTTTGGTCGTTGCAAATGGTGCGCGTTTCAAATGTTCACCCGACCACTGTATCATATTTAGGAGCTGCCGGGGCCCAGCAAAATACCCCGGCATCTCATCGGCGGTTTTATGCCACCAGACGATAGCCACCGCTTTCTGTGATCAGAAGCCGCGCATTGGAGGGATCGGGCTCGATCTTCTGACGCAGACGGTAAATGTGGGTCTCCAGCGTGTGGGTGGTGACGCCAGCGTTGTACCCCCACACCTCGTGGAGCAGAACATCGCGTGCCACAACACCTTCGGTGGCCCGATAGAGGAACTTCAGGATGTTGGTTTCTTTCTCCGTCAGGCGAATCTTGCGATCATCCTCGGTGGTGAGCAGTTTCATCGACGGCTTGAACGTATATGGCCCAAGCTGGAAAACCGCGTCTTCAGATTGCTCATGCTGACGCAGCTGCGCACGAATCCGCGCAAGCAGCACCGGGAACTTAAACGGCTTGGTGACATAGTCATTGGCGCCCGAATCAAGGCCCAGAATGGTGTCAGCATCGCTGTCGTGACCGGTGAGCATGAGGATCGGGCTTTTCACACCCTGCTTGCGCATCAGGCGGCAGAGCTCACGCCCATCTGTGTCAGGCAGGCCCACATCGAGGATGATGATGTCATACAGCCCTTCTTTCACACGGCTCATCGCGTCCGCGCCATTGGCGGCCTCAAAGACATCAAAATCTTCTGTCATCACCAGTTGTTCAGACAGCGCCTCGCGCAGATCGTCATCATCGTCTACCAGCAGGATCTTTTTCAATTGCGCCATGTGCCGCCTCCTCGTTTGCGTTGGTGATAGTGAAACTGTGCTAGCATTTCATTGACGACAAGATTTGCTGCAAAACTCTCACGCCCTCGTGTTTCAGCAGTGGCAAATGTTTCATATTGCTGCAAGGAAGGCTACATGTGTGGCGCAACTAGCTGAGGTTCACATGAGTTTTGCACCTGACATAATCGAGCGACTGGCCCGCGCCCGCGCAGATCTGCGCATGGGGGTGCCGATTGTTCTGACTGGAGACGGTGTGCCTCTGTTGGTGCTGGCGGCGGAGACGTTGACCGAGGGACGTCTGTCAAATGTGCGTGCAATGCAGGGAACACCTCATCTGGTGATCACGGCGCGGCGTGCCGAGACTCTGAAAGCGCGGGTCTATGATGGCGATGTGGCCCGCATTGCCCTGCCGCAGGACGCGAATCTTGCGTGGCTGCAAAGCATCGCAGCGCCAGAAGATGACCTGAGAAACCCGATGAAGGGCCCCCTGGCCACAGCGCGCGATGGTAACGCGGATCTGCATCGCGCCGCCGTAAAGCTGGTGAAATCCGCGCAGCTTTTGCCAGCGGCGCTGACCATGGCCCTACCCGATGCGGGCCAGTTTGCGCTGGAACACGGGCTGACGGTGATTTCACACGATCTGGCTGCACCGCATCTGTCTGCCACAAGCCCGCTGCACCCGGTGGTGCATGCCCGCCTGCCGATGGCGGCGGCAGAGGCCGGGCGGTTGCACATCTTCCGCCCAGAGGATGGCGGATCGGAACATTACGCGATTGAAATCGGGCGTCCCGCACGCAACAAACCTGTGCTGGCACGGCTGCATTCTGCCTGTTTCACGGGCGACGTGATGGGCAGCCTGAAATGCGACTGCGGCCCACAGCTTCATGCTGCGCTGGACCAGATGGGCACGGAGGGCGAAGGCGTTCTGTTGTACCTCAACCAAGAGGGACGCGGGATTGGCCTGGCCAACAAAATGCGCGCATATTCTCTGCAAGATCAAGGATTTGACACCGTGGAAGCCAACCACCGTCTTGGCTTTGAAGATGATGAGCGAGACTTCCGCATTGGGGCTAAGATCCTGCAGGAAATGGGATTTGAGCAGGTGCGCCTGCTGACCAACAATCCGCGCAAGATCGCCATGATGGAGAATGCCGGGGTATCTGTGGCCGAGCGGGTGGCGCTCAAGGTTGGCGAGAATGTTCACAACGAGGCCTATCTTGCGACCAAGGCCCACAAATCCGGGCACATGTTATGACCCCTGATGATCTGGTGCTGACCCCACGTGGCGTGCGTTTTCAGGGAAGGTATTTTCCCTGCAGTATCGGCAAAGGCGGGATCAGCGGCCGCAAGCGCGAGGGGGACGGGGCCACGCCGCGCGGCGTGCATAAGATCGTCGGCATGCTGTATCGCGCCGATCGCATGGCCGAACCGCGCACCTGGGCGCTGGCGATTGGCAAAGACGACCTGTGGTGTGATGCGCCGGGCCATCAGGATTACAACCAGCAGGTGCGCGCACCGTTCCCAGACAGCCATGAAGCCCTGCGCCGGGCAGACCCGCTGTATGATCTGATCCTGCTCACCGACTGGAATTGGCGTGATGTTGTTGCCGGGCGCGGCTCCGCGATTTTTCTACATCAATGGCGGCGTCCCGGATATCCGACAGAGGGCTGTATCGCCTTCAGTCGCGCGGATCTCCATTGGATCGCGCGCCGGGTTGTCCCCGGCACACGGGTGATTGTGCCCTAACCCCGCGCATTCTCATTCCTGAAATATCCCCGCCGGAGGCATCCCACCTCAGCGAAACGCTGTGCCTTATGTGGTCCGCGCACCAAAAATTGCGGATCCCACACGCACATGCGTGGCCCCAAGCGCCACCGCACGCTCATAGTCGCCACTCATACCCATGGACAGACCTGCCAGATCGTTGCGTTTGGCAAGTTTGGCCAACAGTGCAAAATGCAGGGCTGGCTCTTCGTCCACAGGTGGAATGCACATCAAGCCAACCACCGGCAAATCCAGCGCGCGGCAGTCTGCGACAAATGCATCTGTGTCAGCGGGCAGTATCCCGGATTTCTGCGCTTCTTCTCCGGTATTTACTTGAATGAAGAGATCAGGGCAGTGTCCCTCTTCCTGTGCGAGTCGGGCCAAAGTGTTGGCGAGCTTTGGGCGATCCAGCGAATGAATGGCGTCAAAAAGACCGAGCGCCTGACGTGCCTTGTTGGTTTGCAACGGACCCAACAGATGCACTTTGGCATCCGGATAGGTTTCGCGGAACGCAGGCCACTTGCCTGCGGCTTCCTGTACCTGATTTTCCCCAAACAGCCGATGCCCCTGCGCCAGCACATCTGCCACACGGTCGTCTGGCTGTCGCTTGCTGACGGCGATCAATTGGGTTGCCCCAGCAGCACGGCCTGCGGAGGCTTCAGTTTTGGCGATGCGATCGGAAATTTCGGTCAGCGACATGGGCGGCCTCTCTTGATGGTGTTGGGACGCGACAAATCATGCTTTGGCACAAAAAGAAAGGGGCAGGCTCTTGCGAGCCCGCCCCAAAGACTTGGTGTCGATCAACTATTAGAAGTTGAAGACCACACCCAGGTCGCCGATGGTGTTGCCGGAAGCGTTGGAGCCAACACCTGCGCCCAGGGAAACACCGCCGCCCAGGGAGTGGGAAACGCCGATACCGTATGCGGTGTCGTTTGCGTCGTCACCACCGGTGGAAACGTGTGCGTTCACGGAAGTTGCAGCGGAGATGCTGTAGGAACCGGAAGCACCGAATGCTACGTCGTCCATTGCGTCGTTGTCAGCAACCAGTACGGAGTAACCGAAGTCACCGAAGGAGCCGTCAACACCGAGTGCCCACTGGGAGTTGTCTGCGTCGCTGTCGCCGAACATCACACCAACGTTGTGTGCGCCGAAGGAGTAGCCGCCACCGATCTGCCAGTAAGCGTTGCCTTGGCCAAGACCGTTCTCGCCGTCTTCCATGGAGTAGGAAGCAGATGCGGTGAAGTCACCAGCTGTGTAACGCAGTTTGATGGTCTGGTTGCCATCGTCAGCGGAGCCGGAGAAACCGTTACGATCGAAGCCAGAGAAGTTAGAAGTCTGACCGGAGATCGCGGTGTAACCGATTTCGTAGCCGGACCAGTTCAGAACGTCACCGGAGTCGAACACGTCGGATACGGAACCAACGTCAACACGGATGCCGCCGGTGGATACTGCGAAGCCAACGCCGCCAGGGCCGGTGCCGTTGGAGCCGAAGCCTGCAGTGTCTTCAGCTTGAAGACGGATACGGCCTTCGAACTTCACGCCGCCGTCAGTTTCGGTCAGGCCAGTGATGTTCACACGGATACGGTGATCCAGGATGGTTTCGTCAGCCAGGCTCTCGTCGTACTGAAGACCAAAGCGGCCTGCACCGCCGAAAGTTACGTCTGCTGCTGCAACGGATGCGGTTGCAACCAGAGCAGTCGAAGCGAAGAGAATCTTTTTCATGATTTTTCCCTCGGATTTCCAATTCATGCGCCCAACCCGGAGAATCCGTAATTGGGTATGGGGTAGTCTCTCGCTCTTTTGGGGGCCTGTTTGCAAGCGTGGCGCAAAGCTTTCAGAGATTGTAGGCCCACGTGGTGCAGACATGCCACAGTCTACTTCCCGGTCTTGGTGACGCCCCAGAGGCCCCTACATTCCCCTAGGGCAGATATGCCGGCTGCCTACATGGCGATTACAGGCAGTTTACCCCCAAGAGTCTTGCCCAACAGGCGCAGCTTGGCTAGGACGGTTACAAATCACGTCTTGAGGCAGTTTCATGGAACTTCTACGTCGTCCCTTTATGATGGTTGCTATTGTCGCCATCGCCACTTTGAGCGCCTGCGGCAACGGTGCCGGCGGCAACACACTTGGTGAGGTACGCCCGGCAGACACATCCGCGGAAGAAGATACGATCTGGGACGCCTTTGGCCCAGACAACGCGGATCAAACCGTTCGGGTGAACAAATATATCTGGGCTGCGTCGCAGGAAGTTTTGGATTTCCTGCCAATCCAGACAGTGGATCCGTTCAGTGGCGTCATCTCAACCGGTTACGGCACGCCTCCGGGTGGTGGCCGCTCTTACAGAGCGACGATTTTTGTGCGCGACGCAGCTTTGGATGCGCGGTCGTTGAACGTGGCGCTGCAGTCTAACGGAGGACGCGCAGTGCCGGAAAGCACAGCACGTGCGGTAGAGGACGCCATTCTGACCCGCGCCCGTCAGTTGCGCATTGAAGACAAAAAGATCTGATATCTGGCACATACACCAGACAAGAAAAGCCGCAGACAGCTCTGCGGCTTTTCTTGTGTCAGCTGCGCAAGGTGCCGGGCTGCATCTCATAGAGCTGGTCTATCCAGGCGAGCTGCTGGGGCAAGCATCGGGTTTGCAGATCATAATGTTTGACCGCAAAGGCTCGAGAGGCCGCCGCCATGCTGGCCCGCAGGTCCGGATCCTCAAGCACGGTGCAAATTTCCTCAACCATCTGTGCGCCTTCAAAGAAGGAGAACAAACGCCCGGTCTCGCCGTGCTTGATCACCTCGGCCACCGGCGACGTGTCACTGGCCACAATGGGTGCGCCAATCGCCATGGCCTCAAGCAGCGACCAGCTGAGCACAAATGGGTAGGTCAGATAGACATGCGCCCGGCTGAGTTGCAGCATCGCAAGAAACTGATCGTACGGCACTTTTCCTAAAAAATGCACACGTTCCCAGTTGGGTGTCGGAATCTGGCCGCGCACCTCATCAATAAAGATCTGCTTCCATGTCTGACCTTTGGGCGCTGCGGATCCATAGCTGACGCTGTCACCGCCCACGATCAACACCTGCGCATTGGGGCGCCGCTTCAGCAACTCCGGCAAGGCCCGCATGAAGACGTGATAGCCGCGATAAGGCTCCAGATTGCGGTTCACGAAGGTGATGACCTCATCCTCACAGGTCAACACACTGCCATCCGGCAAGGACAATTGCGCCTCAGGGTTGGGGCGCACAACATCAGTGTCGATGCCGTCGTGAATCACGCTGATGATGTCCTGATATTCCGGTGGGAAGGTCGACGCCTGATAGCGGGTGGGACTGATACAGAGATCAACCGCCTGCCGGTGCATCATGTTGTTGAGATTTTTCAAACGCAGGCGAATGGAATCTGTCTCCATATTGGCCTTAGGGAATTCCGGGTCGAAATCCGTGTCTGTTTCGCTGAGCGCATAGTAAAGTTCGCTGTAAAGCCCGATGCGCGCGGTCGGCCACAAATCACGCAGGAACATCGGCTCTCCCCAGCCGGGGTGGGCGACGATCACGTCGGGGGTGTACCCCTCTTGATCGCGCAATCGACGCGCCGCGGCAAAACAGGCCTCTGCGCGCAGAACTTTGGTTTCAAAATCCACAAGCCACGGGTGCAGCCCTTGCGCCGGTTTGCGCCCGATCTTGTAGGGGTAGAGCTTGACACCTTTCCAGCCGCCCTCTTCGTTCACGCGCAGGGTGATGCAGCGTACATCGTGCCCGCGCGCGGCCAGTTCGGGAGCAAGGTGTTTAAACTGTCCGGGGAAATTCTGATGAATAAATAGGATTTTCAAACGCGTGTACCTGTCAAAATGCTCTGTTTTGATCTGTATAGCGCAGAAATTGGCGCTGGTAAGCGGGTGCATAGGTCAAATTGCACCGCTTCTTGCTGGACCAAGGGCGCAGAGCGGCCTATCACCATCCAAAACCCGCGCCCCCTTTTGGTGGCAGAGACCAGAAACAAAAAGGTGACACCCTATGTCGCGCTACAGCCCCGCCGAGATTGAAGCCCGCTGGCAGGAAGCCTGGGCCAAGACCGAGACTTTCAAAGCCGTTCGGGATGAAAGCAAGCCCAAGTATTACGTGCTTGAGATGTTCCCCTACCCGTCAGGCAAGCTGCATATGGGGCATGTGCGCAACTACACCATGGGGGATGTGATCGCGCGCTATAAAATCTCCACCGGGCACAATGTGTTGCACCCGATGGGCTTTGACGCCTTTGGCATGCCTGCGGAAAACGCCGCAATGGCAAGCGGCGGCCACCCCAAAGACTGGACCTATTCCAACATCGACACGATGGTCGAGCAGATGAAGCCGCTGGGCCTGTCGTTGGACTGGTCGCGCATGTTTGCCACCTGTGATGAAGATTACTACGGCCAGCAGCAGGCGCTGTTCCTTGATTTCCTTGAGAAAGGTCTCGTCTACCGCAAGAACGCTGTGGTGAACTGGGATCCGGTTGATATGACCGTTCTGGCCAATGAGCAGGTGGAAAACGGCCGTGGCTGGCGCTCTGGTGCGCTGGTGGAGCGGCGTGAGCTGACCCAGTGGTTCTTCAAGATTTCCGACTATTCCGATGAGCTGCTGACCGCGCTCGACGGGTTGGAGAACTGGCCTGCCAAGGTGCGCCTGATGCAGGAAAACTGGATCGGCAAGTCGCGTGGTCTGGAATTCGGCTTTGAGCGTGTGGATGGCGGCGAGGCGATCACCGTTTACACCACCCGCCCTGACACGCTGATGGGCGCGTCTTTTGTCGGTATTTCACCAGATCACCCGATTGCCAAAGAGCTGGAAGCCAGCAATCCAGACGTTGCAGCCTTTGTCGCGGAGTGCCGCAAAGGCGGCACCACCGAGGAAGCGATTGAAACCGGCGAGAAGCTTGGTTTTGACACCGGGATCAAAGTGAAGCACCCGCTGAACCCGGATTGGGAGCTGCCGGTCTGGATCGCGAACTTCATTCTGATGGATTACGGCACCGGCGCGATCTTTGCCTGCCCCGCGCATGACCAGCGCGACCTTGATTTCTGCCGCAAGTACGACCTGCCGGTCACCGACACATTCTTTGCGCTTGGCGATGAAACCCCAGTGGAAAACACCGCCTTTGTGCCGCCCAAAGAAGAAAAGGTGAAGTGGATCAATCACTTCGCCGGATTGGATGAGGCCACCGGTCAGGAAGCCATCGACGCAACCATCGACTTTGTCGAAAACGCGGGTTGGGGCAAAGGCGTGACCAACTTCCGTCTGCGCGACTGGGGCCTGTCCCGTCAGCGCTATTGGGGCTGCCCGATCCCGGTTGTGCATTGCGAAAGCTGTGGCGTGGTGCCGGAGAAGAAAGAGAACCTGCCGATTGCGCTGCCGTATGACGAAGACGGCAAGGCAATTGATTTCTCGGTGCCGGGTAATCCGTTGGACCGTCACCCAAGCTGGCGCGATTGTAAGTGCCCGAACTGTGGTGCGCCTGCGCAGCGTGAAACCGACACGATGGACACCTTTGTGGACAGCTCCTGGTATTTCGCGCGCTTTACAGCGCCGAAGGCGGACACGCCGACCTCCATGGCGGATGCCGAGTACTGGATGAACGTCGATCAGTATATCGGCGGCATTGAGCACGCGATCTTGCACCTGCTCTATTCGCGCTTCTTTGCGCGGGCGATGCACATCTGTGGCCACCTGCCCGAAAGCGCCAAAGAGCCGTTTGATGCGCTGTTCACCCAAGGCATGGTGACCCACGCGATCTACAAGAACGCCGTGCGCACCGATGACAATGGCCGTGCGATCTACCACTACCCCGCGGAAGTGGAAGAGCGCGACGGCGGCACATTTGTAAAAGAGACCGGCGAGGCGGTGGAGGTGATCCCCTCTGCCAAAATGTCCAAGTCCAAAAACAACGTGGTGGATCCGGTGGACATCATCACCTCGTTCGGCGCGGACACAGCGCGCTGGTTCGTGCTGTCAGACAGCCCGCCCGAACGCGATGTGGAATGGACCGCCTCTGGCGCGGAGGCGGCCTATAAACACCTGAGCCGTGTGCACCGTATTGCGAGCGAGGTGGCAGAGATGCCTGCCGGCGCGGGCAAGGATGATGAGACCCTGCTGCGCGAGATGCACAAGGCAATCCGTGATGTGACATTGGGTGTGGAAAGCTTTGGCTTTAACGCCTCGATTGCGAAACTCTATGCCTTCACCAACACGCTGGCGAAATCCAAAGCCGGTGGGGACGCAAAACGGGAAGCCACCAAAGCGCTGGCACAGCTGATGTCACCGATGACACCGCACCTGTCTGAGGACATCTGGCAGATGCTGGGCGGTGAAGGCATGGTTGTGGATGCGGCCTGGCCTGTGGCGGATGAAGCGATGCTGGTTGAGGCAAACGTAACGCTGCCGATCCAGATCAACGGCAAACGTCGTGGCGAAATCACCGTGGCCAAAGACTTGGCAAAAGAAGAGGTTGAAAAACTGGTGCTGGCCCACGAAGCTGTGGAGCGTGCGCTGGATGGGGCCCAGCCCAAGAAACTCATCGTTGTCCCCGGTCGGATTGTGAATGTCGTCGTTTAATCGCCGCTCTTTTCTTCTGTCAGCTGCCGCCCTTGGTGTTCCCTTGGGCGGCTGTGGCTTCACCCCTGTCTACGGGCCGGGGGGCGGCGGGCGGAACCTGCTCAACAATGTGTTGGTGGATGAACCCAAAGCCAGCGAAAGCTTTCTGTTGGTGCGCGAGCTGGAAGACCGGCTGGGCCAACCGGGCGTGAACGCCGAATACGGGCTGTCACTGGCGCTGGACTTGTCTGAGCGCGCGGTGGGACGCACCGTGGCGCAGGAAACCGACCGCTTTGATGTGATCGGATCCGCCACCTATGCGTTGCGCGGGATCGACAGCAAAGAGGTGCGGACCTCTGGCAAGGTGTCCTCTTTTGTGAGCTATTCCGCGAGCGGCACCACCGTTTCGGAACTTGCTGCGCGCAATGATGCCTATGAGCGCCTGAGCGTGATTCTTGCAGATCGTATTGTGGCAGAGCTGCAGGCGTTTGAGGCGGCCGCAGCCACATGAAACTGAGCGCGCGCGAGGCCAATCGGTATTTTGGCAACCCGGAGCAGGATCGCACCGGGATGCTGATTTTTGGACCCGATGCCATGCGCGTGGCCTTGAAACGTCAGGAATTGATCGCCGCCCTCATTGGCCCGCAGGGCGAAGAGGAAATGCGCCTGACCCGCATTCCCGGCGCAGAGCTGCGCAAGGACAAGGCGCGGCTGAATGATGCCATCAAGGAAGTGAGCTTCTTTCCCGGCCCACGCGTGGCCTTTGTGGAAGAGGCCACCGATGCCACAGCGCCGGCGATTCTGTCTGCATTGGAAGACTGGGCGCCGGGCGATGCACAGATTGTGGTGACCGCCGGACAGCTCAAGGCGAGCTCCAAAATCCGCAAAGCGTTTGAAGGGCACAACAATGCCTATGCGGTGGGAATCTATAATGATCCGCCGAGCCGCGAGGAGATTGAAGCCGATCTGAAGGCCGCCGGGCTGCGCGACATTCAGGGCGCGGCGATGACCGATCTGGCCAACCTCGCCAAAGAGCTGGATCCGGGCGATTTTCGCCAGACCTGTGAAAAGCTCGCGCTTTATAAATTCAAAGATGACACCCCGGTCACCTCAGAAGACGTGATGGCCTGCGCGCCTGTTTCGACTGAGGCGGCGCTCGATGATGTGCTCAACATCGTGGCAGAGGGGCGCGCACAAGAGCTGGGCCCAGTGTTGCGTAAGCTAGAGGCGCAGGGGGTGAACCCTGTTTTTCTAATCATCTCCGCAACCCGGCATTTTCGCGCGCTTTACAGCGCGGCGGCGGACCCCGGCGGCGCCTCTGCCGGAATCGCCCGCATGCGCCCACCGATCTTTGGCCCCCGCCGCGACCGCATGGTGCGTCAGGCCTCTGGCTGGGGGGCGGCAAAACTCGAGCAGGCTTTGACAGGGTTGACGGACACCGACCTGCAACTGCGCTCTGCCGGGCAGCGAGCGCCGGAGATGGCGCTGGTGGAGCGGCTGTTTTTGCGCCTCGCGATGTTGGCGCGGCGCTGACGGGCGCGACGGCGCGTCAATTTGGCCAAGCGGCGCTTGATTGCCTGCGCTCAGGCGTGCAGCCTTCTGTTATGGAGAGGGAGTGCAGCCATGTATGACGTGATCGGAAGCCCCACAAGCCGCGCGATTCGCGTGCTTTGGATGCTGGAAGAACTGGGCCAGCCCTACAGATTGCAGCCAGAGCAGCCGCAAAGTGAGATCGTGCGTCAGCACAATCCGACAGGCAAAGTGCCGATCCTGATTGAGGGCGATCACAAGATCACCGACAGCACAGCGATTCTGACTTATCTGGCCGACAAACACGGGGCGTTGACCGCTCCGACAGGCACCATTGCGCGGGCGCAGCAAGACAGCGTGACGCAACAAATTCTGGATGAAGTGGAGGCCGCTCTTTGGACGGCGAGCCGACACAGTTTTATCCTGCCCAAAGAACGCCGAGTGCCGGGAATCAAAGACACGCTGAACTGGGAATACAACCGCGGCATTCACAATGTGATGGCGCGGCGCAAAGGCCCTTACCTGATGGGCGACGACTTCACGATTCCCGATATTGTGCTGACCCATTGCGCGACATGGGCCAAGTTTGCAGGGTTTGACACCGAAAACACAGATTTGGTGCCCTACATCAAACACACACGGGCGAGAGAGGCGTTTCGGCGGCTGGTGCCAAAGAAAGGCTGAGGGGCCAAACTCAGTGCGCAGAAAGCCAGCGCGCGGCGCCCTGCCCGGCCCAACGGCCTGTGGCCAGACAGGCGGTGAGCAGATAGCCCCCTGTGGGGGCCTCCCAATCCAGCATTTCACCAGCGGCGAACACACCGGGCTGGGATTTTAACATCAGCTCAGGCAAGAGACCGGCAAATGTCAGCCCGCCTGCGGTGCTGATCGCCTCATCCATGGGGCGTGGGCCGGAATGAGTTACTGGCAAGGCCTTGAGCAGCGGTGCGAGATCATCGGGCAAAGGCTGGCCAAACTCCATCAACAGCGCCTGTTTTTCCGGGCTGAGTTTCAGGGACTTGCGCAGATGATTGGCGCGGCTTGCCTTGCCGCGTGGTTTGGCAAGGCGGCTGCGGATCTCCTCCACGGAAAGATCCGGCAATAGATCTAGCGTCAGAGCTGCACCCTCACGCAGGGCGCGGGAGATGGCGTAGATGCCGCCGCCTTCAAGGCCGCGTGCAGAAATCACAAACTCCGCGCGAATCCTCTGATCACCGGCGCAGAGGGTCACATTTTTGACGGGCGTGCCGAAATGGCGGGCCATATGGGCGGACCACGCCACCACAAATCCCATATTGGCTGGCTGAAACGGCGCTTTGGGGGCATCGAGCCAGTTGGCCCATGCGCCATCCGCCCCAAGCCGCGCCCAGCTTGCGCCGCCACAGGCCAGCACACAGACGCGTGGTTTCAAAATCTGGCGGCCCTCAGGCGTATCAAACTCATAAGCCCCGCCTGTCCAACGCCAGCGCGTGCGAATCTCCACGTCTTGCGCGGCAAGGCGGCTGAGCCAATTGCGCAGGAGCGGCGAGGCTTTCATGATTTTGGGAAACACACGACCAGAGGAGCCGGTGAACATTTCCTGCCCCAAGGACTCAGCCCAAGCGATCGCTTCCTGTGGACCAAATTCCGCAAGCATTGGGCGCAGATGCGGGGCGGCTTCCGCAAAGTGCGCCAGAAAAGGCGCGAAGGCTTCGTTCTTGGTGAGGTTGAGGCCGGATTTCCCCGCCATCAGAAACTTGCGCGCCACAGAGGGTTTGGCCTCACAGACAACAACCTTATGCCCTTCTGCTGAGAGCACATCGGCGGCCATCAGCCCGGCCGGGCCCGCGCCTATGACCAAGGCATCCATCATAGGGCCAAACAGTGGTTGAAGAAGAAAGCGCGCGACATCATCTTTGCTCGAAGCAGGGAAACTTGGGATATGCTCTTGCCTGCCTTCACCTTGCAACTCAATCAAAAAGCGCGTGTTTGTGACCGTGGCCATCTCAGAAAGCCAGCCTGACCCGATCTGCCCCCTATGTGGCCGCCCGATCCCCAAGGAGGCGCGGCAAAGCAAACACCACCTGATTCCCCGGCTGCGCGGCGGCAAAGGTGGGGCGACTGTGCTGCTGCATCAGATCTGTCACAATGAGATTCACGCCACGCTTACGGAAACAGAGCTGGCGCAGGCGTTTCACACAATTGAGGCGCTGCAAGGCCACCCCCGACTGGCAAAGTTCATCCGTTGGGTGGCCAAACGCCCGCCGGGATTTCATTCCAAAACACCGGGCGGGCGCAGAAAGCGTTAGCTGCCCTCGTTGAGCGCATCAAGGCGCGCGCGCACGCTAAGGCCGTGAGCCTCAAGGCTTTCGGATATCGCCAGCGTTTCGGCGGCCGGGCCAATCGCCTTCAGCGCCGCCGGAGTCATTTTAGACAGCGTCGTGCGCTTGATGAAATCCATCACCGACAGGCCAGAGCTGAACCGGGCGGAGCGCGCCGTGGGCAGCACGTGGTTGGGGCCGCCGACATAGTCGCCAATCGCCTCTGGCGTATACTGACCCAGGAAAATCGCCCCCGCGTGGGTGATATCCTCTGCGAGCGCATCCGGGTCGGCGACACAAAGCTCCAGGTGCTCTGGCGCGATGCGGTTGGAGAGTGCGGCGGCGGTTGCGAGATCCGGCACGGTCACCACGGCGCCAAAATCGCGCCAGCTCGCCCCGGCGATTTCACGCCGCTCAAGGGTTTCGAGCCGTTTGTCCACCGCTGCGGCCACGGCGGCGCCAAAATCGGCATCATCGGTGATCAGGATGGACTGCGCGCTTTCGTCGTGTTCGGCCTGGCTCAGCAGATCAAGCGCGATCCAGTCAGGGTTGTTGTCTTTGTCCGCAATCACGAGGATTTCGCTGGGCCCGGCGATCATGTCGATGCCGACCTTGCCAAACACCCGACGTTTGGCAGCCGCCACAAAAGCGTTGCCCGGCCCGGTGATTTTATCGACCGGCGCGATGGTATCGGTGCCATAGGCCAGCGCAGCCACGGCCTGCGCCCCGCCGATGCGGTATATTTCATCCACGCCTGCGAGTTTCGCCGCCAAAAGCACCAGCGGATTGGCCACACCGTCCGGGGTGGGCACCACAATGGCGAGGCGTTCCACGCCTGCGACCTTGGCCGGGATCGCGTTCATCAGCACAGAAGACGGGTAGCTCGCGAGACCACCGGGCACATAGAGCCCTGCGGCAGAGACGGGCGTCCAGCGCCAGCCAAGCGTTGCGCCGCTTTCGTCAGTCCAGCTGGCATCCTCTGGCATCTGGCGGGCGTGGTAGGCGCGGATGCGCTCGGCTGCGAGTTCCAGCGCGGCGCGGTCTGTGTCATTCACCTGCGCACAATAGTCTTCGATTTCGGCCTCAGAGAAACGCAGGGTTTCTGGGGTCAACTCCAGACGGTCAAACTTCGCCGTCAGCTCGATCACTGCCGCATCGCCACGATGGCGCACGTCTGCGATGATGTCGGCCACCGCCGCATCCACATCCGGGCTGTCTTCGCGTTTGGCGCTCAGTAGCGCCGCAAAGCGGGTTTCGAAATCTGCATCAGAGCTGTTTAGAAACTGCGGCATGGGTCTCTCCTTTGCGCGAAGTCTTAACGGGGGGCGCAGGGGGTCTCAAGCCGTGAGCGACGTTGCGCGACGTTCAGTCCAGCGGTTTGAGCATCAACACATCATCGCGCGGCACGCCGTTTACGATGACAGAGCGCGGACGCAGGCCAAATTGCGCAAAGCCCAGCGCCTCATAAAGCGCGCGCGCGCCGGTGTTGGTGGCATCGACACAAAGCTCTAGCTGCAAAAAGCCGCGTGTTTTGGCGGCGTCAATGACTGCTCTCATGAGGTCGCGACCCAACCCGCGTCGCCGGGCTGATGGGTGAATATAGAGCGGGCCAACATCTGCCATATGGCGCAACCGTTGTGGGCCACCCTGATGCATGGCGACAAAGCCGACCAGCGCCGTGCCTTCGAAGGCCCCAATCACCGCACCAGAGGCGAGTTTCGCAATCAAGCTGCTGTCAAGCGCGCCTGCGGCTTCTTCTGCGGTCAGCAGAAAGGCTTCTGGTTCGGTGGTCAGCCCGTGGATCCAGAGCGCTTTATAGGCTTCCAGATCCTCCGGCGTGAGGGGGCGGATCATTCCGGGTGGCTCGGCGTGGTTTTGGACACCGCCAGATAGGGGCGGGTCACATCCTTGAGCGTTGCCTCAAGGGCCTCGACCTTCAGACGAATCGCACCGTCCCCGGCAAGCGTAAGCGTCACCAGACCGTCGGCATCTTCGCCTGCCTCAAAACCGACGGAGAGCAACGAGAGAATCGTCTCCTCATCGCTGCGTGTCACGCCTTGAGAGGCCACAGAGAGCACGTTTTCAAACAGCAACACAGATTGCACCCGCTCAACCGTGCGGCCGCGCGCCTCGGCAGAGGTCTGATCTTCCCAGCGGAAACGGTTCAGAAGAATGGCAAACCGGCGCTCTTTGGGCAGCCACTGCATTTCCGTGGCCGGAAACACCGCATCCTGCGCCAATGTGGAGAGGACCTGAAGGTCTTCCCCATCCAGCGCCCCAAGGTTCAGCGGGCGATCGCCGCCATCTTCAAACCGCGCGTCCTGTGTCACTCACTTACCCTTTCGATATGGGCCCCAACATTGCCGAGCTTTTCCTCGACCCGTTCATAGCCGCGATCCAGATGGTACACACGGCTGACCACGGTTTCCCCTTCGGCCGCGAGACCTGCGAGAATCAGCGAAACAGAGGCGCGCAGATCGGTGGCCATCACTGGCGCGCCTTTCAGACGCTCAACACCGTGCACTGTCGCAGTGCCGCCGTGTACCTCGATATTGGCGCCCATGCGGATCAGCTCCGGGGCGTGCATGAAGCGATTCTCAAAAATCTTTTCTTCGAGCACCGATGTGCCCTCGGCGGTACACATCATTGCCATAAACTGCGCCTGAAGGTCGGTTGGGAAACCGGGGAACGGCTCTGTTGTCACATCCACGGCTTTCACACGGCCGTTTTTACGCGCCACTTTCAGGCCCTTTTCGGTCTCTTCCACATCGATGCCCGCCTCATGGAGTTTCGCCACAAAGCTTTCCACCAGATCCAGACGTCCGCCCAGCAGCTCAACCTCGCCACCACAGAAAGCCGGGGCCAGCATGAAGGTGCCAAGTTCAATACGGTCTGTCACCACAGGGTGAGTCGCGCCATGCAGACGGTCGACACCCTGAACGGTGATCTCGGAGGTGCCATCACCGTCAATCTGCGCGCCCATGGCGCGCAGGCAGGTGGCCAGATCCACAATCTCGGGCTCGCGTGCGGCGTTTTTGATCACTGTGGTGCCTTTGGCCAATGTTGCGGCCATCAGGATGTTTTCGGTTGCGCCCACAGAGGCGAAAGACAGCTCAATCACCGCGCCTTTCAGACCTTTTGGTGCGCTGGCATGCAGATAACCGTCTTTCAGCTCAATCTCGGCGCCCAGTTTTTCAAGGCCGAAGATATGCAGATCCATCGGACGCGCGCCAATTGCGCAGCCCCCCGGCAGCGACACAACCGCATGTCCAAGACGTGCGAGCATGGGCCCCAACACGAGGTTGGAGGCGCGCATTTTACGCACGATGTCATAGTCGGCCACATGGTTGTTGATGTCATGGCTGGACATGGCCAGCACTTTGCCATCCTGCAGGCTGGTCACTTCAGCCCCCAGAGAGCCCAGCAGCTGGCTCATGGTTTTGATGTCACTCAGGCGGGGCGCATTCGTCAACGTGAGCGGCTCTTCGCTCAACAGCGTGGCCGGCATCAGAGTCAGGCAGGCATTTTTGGCCCCGGCAATCGGGATCTGCCCATTCAGCGGCCCGTTACCGCGCACAATTATCGAATCCATTTTGTTTAATCCTGCTCTTTGCTCTGTGTGGCCTCAATATCCTCGGACGCCTCCGTAGAAGCAGCGCGCGCACGCGCCTGCGCCTTACGGCGCCCCATGTTGGCTTTCAATGCGGCCTTCAAACGGTCATCCCGGTTTGAGGCTTTTTTGGCTTTATTTATAGGGGTCGATTTGCGTTCCATGAACTTTCTTTACATGAGGTGCAAAAAAGCGTCCAGATAGGCCTTGCGCCCGTCAGAGTTTGGGCCTAAAAGCCGCGCCACGGTAACGCTGCTGTAGCTCAGTGGTAGAGCGCACCCTTGGTAAGGGTGAGGTCGGGAGTTCAATCCTCCCCAGCAGCACCACCGCCCTCCCGACATCTGATGATGCAAAGTCGCGCGCTGCGGAGGCAGCGCTCGCTGAAGCAGTGATTACTTATCCGGTTGTCATGTCAGAACGCGAGCTACCCCCACGAGAGAATCATCCGACTCATCAACGATGATTCGCCTCGATCGTCATCGATTGCGGCAAAATCCGCGCGCGCGCCCATCTTTGGTTCAATTCAAGAAACAGAGATCATGACAGCAGAAACCCTGATCCGGCAATCGCCACGGCCACGACCTTCAAAACTGAATTGGTTCCAACTCGGAAACACCAGAGCGCACCCAACGCGACACGCAATGCGCCGCCTTACAAAAAAGGCAGCAATAAGGCACTTTTGCGCACACACCTCCCCTTTCGCGCGCCACAATTGCGCCCAAATTGCGAAACAATCAGTCGCAAGCCTCTGTTTTCAAACCGCCCTCTCCCGCCTTCGGGCACGCCACAATTCCGTCGCTTTTCGTCAAATTTGCGAAGTTTTTGTTTCTTAAGCGGCATGATTTACGCATATTTAACCTACGTCCGACTGGGGGATGAGTTCGGCTAGGGGCAGCCAACGCACTAGGAAATGCATCTGATCGATGCCATTTGCGACCGCATTTGCTGCGGCGCAGAGCCGCTTTTTGCGGCCTGTGTCTCAGATGTGTCGCGCGGCAAAGCGATTGGCGGAAAGAGGGTACTATGGCTGATCCAAACGGACCGGGGATTGTAGACGGCACTGAAGACGCAGACACCATCGCTGTTGGAACCACTGACACTGGGGGCGATACGGTCGATAACAGCGGCAACGTGATCAGCACGCAGGACGGGGACGACCTGATTCTTGCTGGGTCTGGAGACGATACGATCTTTGCTGGCAACGGCAGCGACACGGTCTTCGCTGGCGCAGGCGATGACCTGGTTCTGGCTGATGAAACAGGCACAGACCCCAGCAGCACGGACCCTGCGGGCGATGATCAAATTGTCGGCGGCGTCGGCAATGACACGGTGTTTGGTGGTGCGGGCGACGATGTCATCTTTGGCGACTACAAACCCGGCAACGCCCCCACAGCGGGCATGGAAACCGTCCGCGAGAGCTTCAATTGGAACGCTTTGAACGCCGCTACTGATGGCGAAGCGATTTCTGGATCTCAGGTGCAGGACACAGGCTCCGTCAGCGTAACGCTTCAGGCCACCAGCGGCACCACTTTTGAAACGGACGCCCAACTGGTGAGTGGCATCGACACCGGGGCCGAAACTGCCAATGCCAACAGCGGCGCTCAGTCGACCACGGGCGCATTTGTAAACGCCACAACAAAGCAGACCCTGGAGTTTTCGACCCCGGTCGAAAATGTCCAATTCCGCATCAATGACATTGATGAGGGGTCGGTGGTCAAGGTGAGCGCCTGGGACGCTGACGGCAATCCAATCGAAGTCACCGCCACGCCAAGCGCCACAACCAATCTGCATCTGGTGGACATTGACGGGGACGGCACAACCGAAGCCGCGATTGCCAGTGGCAGCATGCAAGGCGACGCGCTGGACGCTGACAACTCTGTCATTGTGGACATTCCGGGCCCTGTTGCGCGGTTGTTGATCCGCACGGTCAGCTTGGACGATGCCCCAGCCGATGCAACGATCAGCGATGTGTTTTTTGATACGGTCACTGTTTCGAACGGCTTTGAGGCAGACGATCTGCTGATCGGGGGCGCGGGCGACGACAGCCTGTTTGGTCAGTTTGGCGATGACACACTGGTGGGCATGGATGGCGCAGACACCATGCTGGGCGGTGCGGATCAAGACACCTTTGTTCTGATTGGTCCCGGTGATGTGATCGACGGCAGTGAAACCGGTGTCGACTTTGACACGATCAATCTGTTCCGCGCGGCGGAAGACGCCAATCCCGGTGGCTCACTGCGCATCACCTTTGACCCGGATAACGGAGAAAACGGCACCATCCATTTTCTGGATGCTGATGGCGTTGAAACCGGCACCGCAATCTTCCGTAACATTGAGAACATCTCTGATGTTCCGGTGATTGTCTGCTTTACGCCCGGCACGAAAATTCTGACCCCAAGGGGGGAGGTGGCCGTGGAGTGCCTGACAGCGGGCGACAAAGTTGTGACCCGAGACAACGGGCTGCAAGAAATCCGCTGGACCGGGCGCAAACATGTGTCTGGTCTGGATCTCATGCTGGCACCGAAGCTGCGCCCCATCCTGATCAAGCAGGGGGCATTGGGGCCAAATCAGCCTGAGCGTGACATGATGGTGTCGCCCAACCACCGGATGCTTCTGGTGTCTGAGCAGGCCGAACTGCTGTTTGAAGAGCGTGAAGTGCTGGTGGCGGCAAAACACCTGCTCCATCTCGACGGCGTGGACCAAGTGGACACGGCAGGTGTCGACTACATCCACTTCATGTGTGACCACCACGAGGTGGTGTTGGCAGATGGCGCCTGGTGCGAGAGTTTCCAACCCGGTGAATATTCGTTGGATGGCATCGGCAAAGAGCAACGGGACGAAATTTACGCGCTGTTTCCTGAGCTGCAAAATCTGGAAGCGTCAAACAGCTACCCGGCGGCGCGTATGGCGCTGAAAGGCAACGAAGCGCTTCTGCTGGGCTAAGGTTTCCCCAAAGACACTGGGCGGGGCTAAGGGTTGGGCTGACTTTCGGGTCAGCCTTTCTCGTTTTGGCAGGGCGATTTAGGGCACGGTGCTGGACAGAGCGCGCCTTGCCTGTTCAACTCGCGCCCAATCAAACAACTGAGACGGAGCCTCCATGCCAGCGCCCAAAAATACCTTCAAAGCAGCGCTTGCCGCAAACCAGCCTCAGATCGGATGCTGGATGAGCTTTGGCAGCCCACTTGCTGCGGAACTGATGTCCACCACTGGCTTTGACTGGTTGGTTGTGGACGGCGAGCACGCCCCCAATGATCTGCTCTCCATCACCGACCAGCTGCGTGCGATGAACGGCAGTGACAGCCATCCGGTGGTGCGGGTGCCCATTTATGAGGACTGGATCTTAAAACAGGTGCTGGATGCGGGCGCGCAAACCGTGCTGGTGCCGATGATTGACACCGCCGAAGAGGCGGCCGCTGTGGTGCGGGCCTGCCGCTATGCGCCGGAAGGCGTGCGCGGCATGGGCGGCGCGGGTGCGCGGGTGACCCGGTTTGGTGAAATTGCCGACTATGTGAGCAACGCCAACGAAGAAATCTGTGTGCTGGTGCAGGCCGAGAGCCGCGCAGCACTCAATAAACTGGATGAGATTCTGGCTGTCGACGGTGTTGATGGGGTCTTCATTGGTCCCGCAGATCTGTCGGCGGACATGGGCTTTCCGGGCAATTCGGATGCGCCGGAGGTGCAGACCGCCATCGCCGCAGCCATCCAAAAAATCACCGCAGCGGGTAAAGCGGCAGGCATCCTCACCTTCTCTCAACAAGCGGCAAAAACCTATCTGGATCTCGGCGCGACTTTTGTGGCGGTGGGCATGGACACGTTCATCCTCGCCCAAACCGCGCGCAAGCTATCCGCCGATGTCAAAGCGCTGATTTGACCTGATCTAACCGGCAAACCAGCCCTGTGATCGCGCCTGAAACAGGCGCAAATCATGTGCCAAGCGCTGCGCAAATGCCCGCTTGGCATGCCACTACTCGCCACTGAACGCCCCCCTTTTGTGCAGATCAACGCAAAGCGCGCCCGAAAAGCGTTCAAATTTTAGGCGCTCTCTGCCCGCCATATGCTACAACTCTTTCGTCGTTTCGTTGAAAATCTTCTGGCATCGTCCTTAAAAACCAAGGATATGGGGGGCGTCGCGCCAGGACTCTCCTTTGAGGCGTGGCCCTGACGCTGAAGCGCACGGAACTTTCTGTTGCAGAGGCGGGGGCCCGGTTTCTAGGGTGGGTTCGCATCAAAAAGCGGTCTGTCCGCGATCCAATAGGCAAAGAAAACTCAGGGGATCACATATGAGCACACCGCTCCTATCCATCAAAGGTCTGACCAAGGCCTACCCCGGCGTGGTGGCCAATGATGATGTCTCCTTTGACATCGGGCACAACGAAGTGCACGCCCTGCTGGGCGAGAATGGCGCGGGCAAATCCACCCTTGTGAAAATGATCTATGGTCTGGTGAAGCCCGACAGCGGCACCATGACCTGGGACGGCCAGCCGTTTTCCCCGTCCGAACCCAAAGCCGCCCGTGCCTCGGGTGTGGCCATGGTGTTTCAGCACTTCTCGCTGTTTGACGCGCTAAGCGTGGCGGAGAATGTGGCGCTTGGGATGGAAAACCCACCGTCGATGCGTGACCTTGCCCGCCGCATCCGCCGCGTGTCTGAAACTTACGGCCTGCCGCTGGATCCCAACCGCACCGTGGGGGATCTCTCTGCCGGAGAACGTCAGCGCGTGGAAATCATCCGCTGCCTGCTGCAAGACCCCAAGCTGCTGATCATGGATGAGCCGACCTCTGTTCTGACGCCGCAAGAGGTGGAGATCCTGTTTCAGACCTTGAACAAGCTGAAAGCCGAAGGCACCTCGATCCTTTATATCTCCCACAAGCTCGAAGAAATCCGCACGCTGTGTGACCACGCCACCATTCTGCGTCTTGGTAAAAACGTGGGCGAATGTGTGCCTGCGCAGACCTCTGCGCGGGATATGGCAGAGATGATGGTGGGAGACACGTTGCAAACCCCGACCCGCACCACCGACAAGGCGGGTGATGTGGTGCTGGATGTCTCTGGCCTCTCGATTGAGCCGAGCAATCCCTTTGGCACCACGCTCAAGAACATCCACTTCACCGTGCGCGCGGGCGAAATCCTCGGCATCGGCGGGGTGGCCGGCAATGGGCAGGACGAACTGCTGGCTGCGCTGTCGGGTGAGGCGCTGACATGGCCCGATGCGATCAAGGTGAATGGCGAAGACATCGCCAACCTTGGCCCCAATGCGCGTCGGGAACGGGGCATTCTGGCCGCGCCTGAAGAACGTCTGGGCCATGCCGCGGCACCTGATCTGAGCTTGACCGAAAACGCCCTGCTCACCGGGGCGATCCGCGAAGGGCTGACAAACAAAGGTTTTGTGAACTGGGCCAGCGCCAGTGATTTTGCCAACCGCATCATCAAGAACTTTGACGTGCGCACGCCGGGCAACCATGTGGCTGCCCGCGCGCTGTCTGGCGGCAACTTGCAGAAGTTTGTGATCGGGCGCGAAGTTCTTCAGAAGCCCAAAGTTCTGGTGGTGAACCAGCCCACATGGGGCGTGGACGCCGCAGCTGCCGCCGCCATCCGTCAATCCCTGCTGGATCTGGCTGCCGAAGGGGCCGCCATTGTTGTGATTTCCCAAGACCTCGACGAACTCATGGAAATCTCTGACCGCTTCGGCGCGCTGAACGAAGGCCGCCTGTCAGACATCCGTTCGGCTGCGGGGCTAACGATTGATGAAATCGGCCTGATGATGGGCGGCGCCCACGGCATGGAAGTCGCCCATATGGGCGAGAAAGACCAAGAAGGAGCAAGCGCATGATCGCGCTTCAGAAACGCCCCACCCCGTCCCGCGCCCTGTCGCTGGCCACACCGCTGATTGCGGTGATCATCACCATGATCATGGGTGGCATCCTGTTCACAATTCTGGGCAAAAACCCGGTGGAAGCGATCCGCACGATTTTCTGGGATCCGGTGTTTGGCGAGTTTGCCTTTTACTACCGCCCACAGCTTTTGGTGAAAGCCGCGCCGCTGGTGTTGATCGCCATTGGTCTGTCGCTGGGCTTTAAGGCAGGCATCTGGAACATCGGTGCTGAGGGCCAATACATCATCGGCGCCATTGTAGGCGCGGGTGTGGGCCTTGCGTTTTATCCCACCGAGAGCCGCTTGATCTTCCCTCTGATGATCCTGGCTGGAGCGCTTGGCGGCTGGGCTTGGGGCATGATCCCTGCTCTGTTGAAAGTGCGCTTTGGCACAAATGAGATCCTTGTATCACTGATGCTGGTTTATGTGGCTGAACAGCTTCTGGCCTCCATGTCGCTGGGACTGTTGCGCAACCCCGAAGGCATGGGTTTCCCCGGCTCGCGCAACTTTGGCGACTATCCGGCGGCCAACAGCTGGATCAACGAAGCGGCCGGACTGCACTGGGGCATGGCCTTTGCCTTTATTGCGGTGATCTTTGCCTATGTGCTGCTGAACCGACATATCCTCGGCTTCAACATCCGCCTCACAGGCGAGGCCCCACGCGCGGCGCGTTTTGCCGGTGTGAACCCCTCCCGCCTGATCCTGTTCTGCCTCGGCACTTCCGGTGCGCTGGCGGGTATGGCGGGGATGTTTGAGGTGACCGGCCCCTCTGGTCAGGTCAATATCGACTTTGCTTCGGGCTATGGCTTCACCGCGATCATCGTGGCCTTCCTCGGCCGTCTGCATCCGGTCGGCATCCTGCTGGCCGCGCTTTTGATGGCGCTGACCTATGTGGGAGGCGATCTGGCGCAGGGCAATCTGGGCCTGCCCTCTGCCGCCATTCAGGTGTTTCAGGGGATGCTGCTGTTCTTCCTCTTGGCGCTTGATCTGCTCACCAACTATCGCGTGGTTCTGAAAACGAAGGGTGTCGCATAATGGATCTCTCAGCCATCAACCCCGTCCTTCTGATCGCTTCCTTGATGGTGGCGGCGACCCCGCTGTTGCTTGCCGCGATTGGCGAACTTGTTGTCGAAAAGGCCGGTGTGCTGAACCTCGGCGTCGAAGGCATGATGATCGTGGGCGCGATCTGCGGCTTTGCAATTTCAGTGGAGACCACCTCCCCCATGCTGGGCCTCTTGGCCGCTATGGTTGGCGGCGCGGTGCTGTCGCTGCTCTTTGCCTTCCTCACACAGTTTGCATTGGCCAATCAGGTGGCCTCCGGTCTGGCGCTGACGCTGTTTGGCCTCGGCCTCTCGGCCCTCATGGGGCAATCCTATGTGGGCATCAAACCGCCCGCGATGGAGAAGCTGAACATTCCGGTGATCTCTGACATTCCGGTGATTGGCCCGATCTTCTTCTCCCATGACCCGGTGCTGTATCTGGGCCTCGCGCTCACAGCAGCGGTCTGGTGGTTCCTCAAAAAATCGCGCGGTGGGCTGATCCTGCGTGCGGTGGGCGAAAGCCATGATGCGGCCCATGCGCTGGGATACAATGTGATCCGCGTGCGCATTCTGGCGATCATGTTCGGCGGGGCCTGCGCGGGTCTCGGTGGGGCCTATATTTCGCTGATCCGCGTGCCGCAATGGACCGAAGGCATGACCGCAGGTGTCGGCTGGATTGCCCTCGCATTGGTGGTGTTTGCCAGCTGGAAACCCTGGCGCGTTCTGCTGGGTGCCTATCTTTTTGGCGGTATCAACGTATTACAGCTTAATTTGCAAGCGGCAGGCATTGCCATACCGGTCGAATACTTGGCAATGTCTCCCTATCTGATAACCATCCTCGTTCTGGTTATCATGTCGGCTGACAAGAGCGGTGCACCCGCCTCGCTTGGCCGCACTTTCCACGCCTCCCAGTGAGGCACCTGACAAAAGACTGCTACCAACAGGGGGATCACCCAAAATGAAATTCACCAAACTTCTGACAGGCGCCGCAGTGGCGCTGGGTCTGGCGACCACCGCCATGGCCGACACCACCAAAGTGGGCTTTGTGTACGTTGGCCCCGTGGGCGATGGCGGCTGGACCTATGAGCACAACAAAGGCCGTCTGGCGGTTGAAGAGAAGTTCGGCGACAAAGTGGAAACCACTTTCGTTGAGAGCGTGCCAGAAGGTGCAGATGCTGAGCGTGTGATCACCCAGATGGCACTGCAGGGCGCGGACCTGATCTTCACCACCTCTTTTGGCTACATGGATCCAACCATCAACGTTGCCAAGAAATTCCCAAAGGTGAAGTTTGAGCACGCCACCGGCTACAAGCAGGCCGACAACGTGTCTGTTTACTCCGCACGCTTCTATGAAGGCCGCGCGGTTCAGGGCCACATCGCGGGCAAGATGACCAAGACCAACAAAATCGGTTACATCGCCTCCTTCCCGATCCCGGAAGTGATCCGCGGCATCAACTCTGCCTATATCCACGCCAAGAAGGTGAACCCGGACGTCGAATTCTCCATCATCTGGGCCTACACTTGGTTTGATCCAGCCAAAGAAGCCGACGCCGCCAAAGCGCTGATCGAACAGGGCGCAGACGTGATCCTGCAGCACACCGACTCCACCGCACCTCAGGCCGCAGCACAGGCAGCGGGCAACGTTGTGACCTTTGGCCAGGCGTCTGACATGGGCGAATACGCACCATTCCCACGTGTGTCCTCCATCATCGATGACTGGGCGCCTTACTACATCGCGCGCACACAGGCTGTCATGGACGGCACTTGGGAATCTGTCTCCACATGGGACGGCATCGGCGCTGGCATGGTTGGCATCGGTGAAATCTCTGACGCAGTTCCAGCGGACGTGAAAGCCGAAGCACTGGCTCTGGTTGATGCGCTGGCAGATGGCTCCTACCACGCCTTCACCGGCCCGCTGAACAAGCAGGACGGCACCCCATGGCTGGCAGAAGGCGAAACCGCCGCTGACTATGGTGACGACGGTCTGGCAGGCATGAACTTCTACGTTGAAGGCATCACCGCCGAGATCCCGAACTAAGCTGTTTCGCACAGAAACACAGAAGGCCCGCCAGTTTGGCGGGCCTTTTTTTGTGGGCGTCTGGCAAAGGTGTGGAGAGAGGCTAAGCGCGCTGAGGAAACGCTCAGGAAGAGACTACGTCGCAGCCCCTCTTCTCGCGTCCCCTCAACACCTCTTGGATAATCAGCGCTGCGCCCCAGCGTCGAAAGCGGCCATCATGCCCTCTCTCAGTCGCGACACATCCTCATCCACAGTCGCCGTCAGATCGCATACGAAAGACGGCAAGACTTCGACCCGGATCGTGCCACTTTTGGGAAGGTGCTTGCCGCGCGGCAACAGGCGTCCGGTGTCGTGAATGACAATGGGTCGGATGGAGCGGCCCGTCGCTCGCGCGACCAAAACGGCCCCCGCCTTGAACGCGCCAAGGCTTTCAGATCCGGTGCGCGTGCCCTCAGGAAACAGCACCACAGAACTGCGCGCGGGCATGTCCTGAACCGCCTTGGTCAATGTTTCCAAGGCGACACTGCCACTTTTGCGATCCACCTCGACAAGCCCGGCCCCTTTGAAGCCACGGCGTAGAAGCGCCGCATTACAGAGTTCCCGCTTTGCCGCAAAGGTGATCCATTTGGCGTCTGGCAAAGCGTCCATCAGCGCAAATCCATCGAGATGGCTGCGGTGGTTGATGACGATGATGCTGTCAGTGTCAGCGGCCAAGGTGGCCACGTCGGCCTGTGTCATCTCTGTGCGAATGCTGAGCAGCCACAAGAGCCGCGAACAGGCGCGTTTGACCAACCGCCAATACCAGCCGCGAAAGCCCCGTCGATTGCTGCAAAGCAAAGGCACGAACGCAACAAACAGAAAATATAGCGGCCCCAGCAGGAACAGCGCTGTGCGCTTGATCAGGCGCAGGCCAATTGCGTCTATCGCCGCTGGTGCGGTGCGGTCATCCGAGGGTGTACGTGACATAGGATCCGTTGCAAATGCCGCTTGGTGGAAAGGGTCACAAGGGTACTTCGTTCAGCGCTCACCGCCAACCCTCTGGGCGCGAGGCCCGACAAACACCCAACGCACGGCCTCTATGGGGCAAGGGAGACAACACATCAACAAAAACTCGCGTTGTGTTGCTGGCGCCTGTGGGGCGAGAGCGCCCACAGAGCAGAGGCTGGTCAGCGCGTATGTACATGCTGCGGCTGCAAAGTGAACGCGCAAATGTCGGCAAGGAGCCCACTTTGACCAATGCTGCAGAAGGCACACAGGTCGGCTTTCATCTTGGGTTAGAAACTTTCGCTCCCGAATTCGAGAATGTTCAGAATAGCCTCCGCACCTTGAGCAAAAAGCGAAACAGTTTCGGCTTTCTCGAGCGGGCTTAGGTCAGACCACGTTCGCCCAGCGTGTTCGCCTTTGAGAATTAGTGCGTCAGCCTCGCCAGTCTCGGCGTCCAGCGTCAGGCTTAGTTCTTCCGTTTCCATCTGAACAGAAGGCGCACCGTTTGTGAGTTGAAGTAGCGCTGCTTTCCTTTCTGCTTGCAGTTCAGCAATACGTTGCTCTCGCTGTTGTTCATTTAGACAGTGCGCCTTTTGCATTTCTTTTTTCCAAGAACGCAACGCGACAAGTACACCGGCACCTGCACTGACTGGCACCAAGGGCGGAAACAAAACCGCAGCCATTACGCCGAGCCCGACTCCAGTTCCTGCGCCATGGGTGAGCGCCGTGCCGCTCGCCTGCAGTCGCATTCCAATCGGCTTAGTCACAGTGTCGGATAGCTTTCTGGCCAAGGTACGCTGCAAATTGGAGGCAAGCACTGAAACAGCATTGGCGCGTTCGAATGAACTGGTTACCCCGTCTTTCAGCGAGCCAGCCATGTTTGGTATGGCCTCAACAGTGTTCTTGGCACCATCAAACGTCGTTTTGGATGCTGAAAAAAGACTATCCCGAGTCCGCTCGAATATCGATGCTTTCTTGAAAACTTCCGGGCTGGCTGGCGCATAGTCGGCAAGCACATTAAGCTCGACCTGAGCCTCAGTAAGCGCCGATTGTTCGATACGTTCTCGCGCAGACGATGCGAGTTGTGCGGCACGATGAAGCGAGCTGTAGATTTGGTGCCGATCATCTTCGTTGACCGACTTCATATCATCTATGCTATCCAACATTGATACTACCGCCAAAAAACTCGGCACGTGAACAGCATGAAACGCCCTATTCATTCGCCAAATGTTGGGGTCGCGGCGTAGTGCTTTAGAAATAAACTCCACATCATGGACGAGTGACCCAGTTGCCCGCTTAAAATCATAATCGCTCAAAGACCTATCTTCGACCAGCGAAGCAAGTTGCTCTAAGCTGTTCAGCCGTTCGTCATTGGATGCAGGGTCAGGCAAATCAGGGTTTCCTCAACTTCATGCTTGGTTAAAATATGTAGCCACACGAAGAAGTTGAAGTCTAATGTTGCGAATTAGTGGCTCTGCCAAACATCAACCAAACCGGACTCTGGCGCAACCGCAGCGAAATGGCGGTTTGTCCCGCACAGAGGTCATTGGCCTAGCGCCAACGCAAACCCGCCCGCTACAGAAGATCACGACAGCCCTATCCACCTATTTTTCCTACTCTCCCTCATACGCCCGTGATTGATGCAGGGTCAGCAAGTATCGTTTCGGCACCCTCCCCTTTAGCGCAAAAAAACCGGGCGCTTTCGCGCCCGGCTTCTGTCTTGCGATAAGGCTGTGGATCACTCTGCGATTTTGCGGTCGTAGTCGAGCCGTTCCGCTGCCTGCAATGTCAGGATCTGGAAAAGGCGAGACGCCTCATCATCTGAGCCAACCGGCGTGCCGCTGTCGCCGCCACCGGAACCAAAGACATAGGTCGGCACGTTGCGTTTGGCGAAGGCGTCAGCCCAGAGCTTCTGAATCTCCACTTCGGCATCGAGCTTCTGTGCCAGCGCGTTGTCGGCCTCCAGAATCTTGCTCTTGGCGTAGGCTTCTGCATCTGCCGCCACCTGCACCGCTTCCGCGTCAATGCGCGCCTTTTCCAGCAGGATCTCTGACTGTTCTTTGGCAATGCGCGCGGCCTCACGTTCCCGCTCTGCTGCGGTGATCGCCAGCTGCTTTTCGGTTTCCGCATCGGTGGTCCGTTCGATCTGGACCACCTTAGCGGATGCCTGACGTTCGGCCACTTCGCGCTCCCCGCGCGCCACAGCGAGAAGTTTTTGTTCTTCTTCCTGAATGCGCTGTTCACGGGCAATGGCGCGGTCGGCGGCCGCCTGCTGACGCAGGGCCATGCGATCCTTAAACTTCTGGTTTGGGTTCACATCGGTCACACGCGCCGAGGTGACAGAGATTCCAAACTGGGTGAAAGACTGCTGCTTGCGGCGTGGTTGCCCGGTTTCGTCCAACAGCTTCTGCACGACAAAAACCGTTTTGGTGTCATCCCCAAACTCTTCCTGATCTTCGCCGAGCGCCGCATTTGCGGATCCGGCGCGGTTCTGACCGGAGGACACCTGCGTCTCAATCCGACGCACAAGATAGATTCCGCTCTCCATCTGGCGTTGGAACTCGTTGTTGAATTCGGTCTTTCCGCCCTGAAAGTAGTCTTCTGCGGACATCAGCGCCGCTGTCGCGCCCAGCGTCTCTTCAAAGGCGGGCACCAGTTCTGTGCGCAGAAGGTTTTCCGGCGTGCGGTACTGGCGCGCAAGACGCAGGAAGGCATCCTCGTCAGTAGGCAATTCAAAGCGCGAGGTTGCAGACACAAACGCATCCACCTGATCGAGGAACACCAGCGACTTTGGCGCAAGGTTTGCACTCATCTGCGCGCTTTCTGCTTCGGCCACCACTTCGCCCTGCCCAGTGGACGAGGCCTGTACTGACATCGCGTTTTTCCACGCGTTGTAGCGGCCAAATAGGTAAAGGTTGTAGCCGGTGTCAGACACCATCTTCTCTTCACCCAGAATGGTGCGCACGTGGTATTTGAACCCCGGCTCCGCGTAAAAGAACATGCCGTTGAACAGGCTGCCTATCAGCATCAGCAAACCGGTGGCTTTCACAAACCACCCGACAATGTTCACTGTGCCATCGACATTGGGCTTGTCTGGAAATTCAATCGAACGCCGCAGCACATAGCCTGCCGCAATCACAAAGATCGAAATAATTGGTAGAAATAGCAAATTCGCTCTCCCTTTTGTTGTTATACCTGCCTTGAATGTATGTATGTGTTGGCGAATTTGCCGGGACAGGTGCGGCAGAGCTGCTAAACTCAGAGCCTCTTAAACAGATACAGAGATCGCTTTTGAGTAGTGTATGTTGATCACACCGTGACATAGATGCAAAAAAGCAACACCCGCCAGATTTGGCAAACGACGGTCGCCCAAGCGGGCCTGATAGAGCCGCCTCACTCAGCCAAATGGCGTGACAGATTTGACAGCTATCATCAGTTGCAGGCACAGTCTTTGCATCATCCGAAAGGTATTTGGTATGCGTCATTTGTTTCACCCGATGTCTCAGGCTTTGGCCCTGTCACTTTCCACATTTTTTGCCTCTCCCACACAGGCGCAGGTCATTGCCGACACAATCTATTCCGACGGGACCATCCTCACGATAGATGACGCCAGCCCCCGCGCAGAGGCGCTGGCCACCAAAGATGGGCGTATTCTGGCGGTTGGTCCGCTCGCGGATCTGCTGGCGCATCAAGGCGAGAGTACGCGCGCCTATGATCTGGACGGGCGCACCATGCTGCCCGGTTTTGTGGACAGCCACGGCCATGTGGTGATGGGCGGGCTTCAGGCGCTCTCGGCCAATCTGCTGGCCCCACCGGACGGAGAAGTGACCGATATTGCCAGCCTGCAAGAGGCGCTGCGGAGCTGGATGGCCGACAACCAAGACGCCATTGATGCTGCCAATTTGATCGTGGGATTTGGCTATGATCAGTCCCAACTCGCTGAATTGCGCCACCCCACAAAAGAGGATCTGGATGCGGTTTCCGCAGATGTGCCGATCATTATTGTGCACCAGTCCGGCCATTTTGGCGCGGCCAACTCTGCCGCCTTGGCCAAAGCAGACATCACCAAACGCACGCCAGTGCCACCGGGTGGCGTCATCCGCTATGGCGACGACGGGGAGCCCGACGGCGTGCTGGAGGAAAACGCCTTTTTCCTCGCGCTTGGCACCCTTCTGGGTGGCATTGGCGAAGAAGGGTTCAAGGATTTTGCCCGCGCGGGTGCCAAACTCTGGGCCAGCTTTGGCTACACCACCGCACAGGAAGGCCGCGCCACACCGCAAGTTGCGGCCATCGCCCGCGAGGTGGCAGCAGAGGGCGGCATCGACGTGGATGTGGTGGTCTATCCTGACGTGCTGGTGGACCGGGATTTCATACTCGCAAACAGATCGGATACCTATGAGAATGGCGTGCGCATTGGTGGGGCCAAGCTGACCATCGACGGCTCCCCACAGGGTTTCACCGCCCTTAGGGACCGGCCCTATTTCGATCCGGTTGGGAGCTACCCTCCGGGATATGCGGGCTATGCCTCTGCCAGTCCGGAACAGGTGGTGGATGCGATCGACTGGGCCTTTGAAAACGATGTTCAGATCCTCACCCATGCCAATGGCGAAGGTGCCTCTGACATGTTGCTCGCTGCGATTGACGCGGCTGAGAAGGCCCATGGCCCGGCGGATCGCCGGCCCGTTTTGATCCATGGCCAGTTTCTGCGCGAAGATCAGGTGGACGCATTGCAGCGGCTGGACGTGTTCCCGTCGCTCTTTCCAATGCACACGTTCTACTGGGGCGACTGGCACCGGGATCGCACGGTTGGCCCGGTGAATGCGGAAAACATCTCTCCCACGGGCTGGGTGCGTCAGCGTGGTATGATGTTTGGCACCCATCATGACGCGCCTGTGGCGTTTCCCGACAGCATGCGCGTGCTCAGTGCGACGGTCACGCGGCGCACGCGGTCTGGCGATATTCTTGGCCCGCACCAACGTGTGGATGTGATGACAGCCCTCAAGGCAATGACCCTCTGGTCGGCCTATCAGCACTTTGAAGAAGATGAAAAAGGCTCGCTTGAGGTGGGGAAACTCGCCGATTTTGTGATCCTGTCAGGAGATCCCACAGCGGTTGACCCTGAAACGCTCGACGCTCTGAAAGTGGTGGCCACCATCAAGACAGACAGAGAGATCTACCGCGCCAAAGACGGGCCGCAAAAGGCGCGACTGGTGCCGCCGGTGGGGCATCATGTGCTGGATGTGGCGCATGCGGCATCACGCGAGAATTGACGGGGTTTTTGTATTAAACCGGGGGCAGTGCGCTTGATCACGCGCTCATCACAAAAACGTTTAATAAAATAATATCAATACCTTAACACGATCTCTGAACAAAAAATTGAATTTTCGTTGATCCATTTCCCGACACCTCTGCGTAACTTTCGTGTCAACATTGGAGAGGATTAAACATGTTCAGACGTACATTTATGGCCACAGTCATCGGCGCATCTATGGCCATTGCAGGGGCAACATCCGTGCTGGCGGATGGCCACGGCAAAAAAATGGATATTGTCGACACCGCCGTTGACGCGGGCTCTTTCACCACGCTTGTCGCCGCCGTACAGGCCGCTGGTCTGGTTGACACACTCAAGGGCGAAGGTCCGTTTACCGTGTTTGCCCCAACCGATGCTGCATTTGCAGCACTGCCTGAAGGCACCGTGGAAAACCTGCTCAAGCCAGAAAACAAGGACCAGCTTGTTTCGATCCTGACCTATCACGTGGTGCCCGCCAAAGTGATGGCTGGCGACATCGATGGCAAGAAAGCGAAAGTCCTGACCGTTGAGGGGGAGCGTCTGGACGTGAATGCCCGCAACGGCGTGAAAGTCAATGATGCGAAAGTGACCGCAGCAGATATCGCGGCTTCTAACGGCGTGATCCATGTGATCGACAAGGTGCTGATCCCCGGCAGCTGATCGACAGATCACAAACACCATCACCACAAGCAAAAGGCGCGGGCATGTCCCGCGCCTTTTCTATTTGTTCTGTGATCGTTGATCAGGCTTTGATCAGGCCCAGGCTTTCCAGCTTCAGGATCACCTGATGCGCGCAGTTGTCCACGTCGGCACCTTCGGTTTCCACACGCAGCTCTGGATCAACCGGCACGTCATAGGGGTCAGAAATCCCGGTGAATTCCTTGATCTTGCCTTCACGTGCGAGCTTGTAGAGGCCCTTGCGGTCACGGCGCTCACATTCCTCGATCGAGGTCGCCACGTGCACTTCAACGAAAGCACCGAACTGCTCGATGTCCTCACGCACCGCGCGACGGGTGGTGGCATAAGGCGCAATCGGCGCACAGATCGCGATACCACCGTTTTTGGTGATCTCGGACGCCACATAACCGATACGACGGATATTGAGGTCACGGTGCTCTTTGGAGAAGCCCAGCTCGGAGCTGAGGTTCTTACGCACGATGTCACCATCCAGAAGCGTCACAGGGCGGCCGCCCATTTCCATCAGCTTCACCATCAGCGCGTTGGCGATGGTGGATTTGCCGGAACCGGAGAAGCCGGTGAAGAACACGGTGAAACCCTGCTGGGCGCGTGGCGGCTTGGTTTTGCGCAGCTCTTTCACAACCTCAGGGAAGGAGAACCACTCAGGGATTTCAAGACCTTCGGCCAGACGGCGACGCAGCTCGGTGCCGGAGATGTTCAGGATGGTCACATCATCCTTGTCTTCGATCTCGTCCATTGGCTCATACTGCGCGCGCTCCTGCACCCAAACCATGTGTTTGAAGTCGACCATTTCGATGCCGATTTCTTCCTGGTGCGCACGGAACAGATCCTGTGCGTCATAGGGGCCGTAGAAGTCTTCGCCTGCGGAGTTCTTGCCGGGGCCGGCGTGATCACGGCCAACGATGAAGTGGGTGCAGCCGTGGTTGGCGCGGATCAGACCGTGCCAGACCGCCTCACGTGGGCCTGCCATACGCATCGCCAGGTTCAGCAGGGACATGGAGGTGGTGGATTGAGGATATTTGTCCAGAACCGCCTCATAGCAGCGCACGCGAGTGAAGTGATCCACATCGCCCGGCTTGGTCATACCGACAACAGGGTGGATCAGCAGGTTGGCCTGCGCTTCTTTGGCGGCGCGGAAGGTCAGCTCCTGGTGCGCGCGGTGCAGCGGGTTACGTGTCTGGAACGCAACCACTTTGCGCCAGCCCATTTTACGGAAATAGGCGCGCAGCTCGTTTGGTGTGTCGCGACGGGCGCGGAAGTCATAGTGCACAGGCTGCTGGATACCAGTCACCGGGCCGCCGAGGTACACTTTGCCAGCGTGGTTGTGCAGATAGTTCACCGCAGGGTGGGCGTCGTCATCAGCGCCAAACACTTTTTCGGCTTCACGCGCTTTGTTTGGCACCCAGTTGTCGGTCACAGTCATCGTGGCGAGGATCACGCCCTCTTGGTCGCGCAGCGCGATGTCCTGACCGGCTTCCAGAGAGGCGGCAAAGTCTTCATTCACGTCCAGCGTGATCGGCATGGGCCACAGAGAGCCGTCTTCCAGACGCATGTTTTCGACAACACCGTCATAGTCTTTCTCGCTCAGGAAGCCCTTGAGTGGGTTGAAGCCGCCATTCATCAGCAACTCGAGATCACAGATCTGACGTGGTGTCAGATCCCAGCTGACCAGATCAGCCGCTTCGACTTTCAGTTTCTGAGCGCTCTCATAGGAGACATAAAGCTCAGGAATCGGAGCCAGGTTGTTTTGCATTGGATGTGTCCTGTGTTTGATAGGGACCAGGCCGCTTGCCGAGCCTGTGAGTTCCGCGTGCAGCGCGTTGTATTCAGCCAGCTTGCGGGCGAGGAATTGATCTGTGAGCCGCACTTTCTCCGTCGCACCGCGCGCGGTGAGCGAATAGGCAAACCTCTGTCGTTTGTCGGGACCTGCGCGATCACTAATGGTGATCAGCCCCGCATCTGCCGCCGCGCGCAGCTGCGCATTCAGACGCCCCAAAGAGATCCCAACCGCTGCCGCTGTGGCGCGCTGAGAGGCTTCCGGCGCCTGATCGAGCTGGCGCAGAAGGCGGAAGAGCACGTCTTCCTCATCCGTGGTAGGTTTGGCGGTCTGTGGCGACATGACAAACGACTCAAAGTGTGTTCACGAATGAACACATAGGGGCAAGACGCGATTTCGCCAAGGATTTTTTCCCCGGCATCGGAAAAAATGCTGCAACTGCAGCATTTCGCACGAGAACCCCTTTCTCCAGAAACCCGGTTTCAAGGATCGTTCGCCCAGCCGGACAAACAATGGCCAGAAATGGGATCTTGGGCGTGCGGTCAGCCAAGGACATCGCCCCTTTTCTCGCGTTCATCTTTCGCAAGCAAAACTCAAAAAGGGATCAGGCCACCGCTTGCTGGGCGAGAATATCGCGCAAATCGCTGCCAATCTGCACCGGCAAGGCGAGCACAGGCTTGGACACACCGCGCAGCTCTAAAATCTCCAGATCGAGCCGATCCACATCCTGCCCAACCGCCCGCAGCGCACTTTCAGAGACCAGCAACTCCACCCCGAGCTCTTTTGTTGCGCCCTCAAGGCGGCTTGCGGCATTCACTGTGTCGCCGATGATCGTGCGCGGCGCGTGTTGAGCCGCACCAATTTCGCCGATCACCAATGTGCCCAGATGCACCCCCATACCAATGGCCACGGGCGCAGCTTTTTCGGCACGCAAAGCTTGGTTGAATGTGACAAGCGCGGAGCTGATGCCGATCGCGGCTTCCATCGCGGCACGCGCGCTGGCGGCTTCGTCTTCCTGCTCAAACACCGCAAGCAACCCGTCGCCAAGATATTTATCAACCGTGCCGCCTGCCCCGATGATCGACGGCACAATGGCATCAAAAAAGCGGTTCAACAGGAACACCACATCATACGGCAGTTGCCCGGTGGTGCGCGCTGTAAAGCCACGCATATCCAAAAACAGAATGGCCATGTTGCGCTCTTTGCCAAGGCTTTCATGCGCCCGGGCACGCCCGCCATCACTGTTGAACACCCGCAACACTTTGGCCCGCTCTGTTGGCCGCAGCTGACAGGCCAGCCGCGCATTGGGCGGCGCATTCACCGCAGCCAGACTTGCAGCTTCCTGCGGGCTGGGCGGTGGCAGGTGTTCTGCGCCTTCTTCGACGATCACACGACAGGTGGTGCAGCGCCCGCGCCCGCCGCACATCGCCAGATGGGACACGCCCGAGGCCCGCGACATCTCAAGCAAAGTCATACCGGGCTGGCCAGAAATTTCCGGGCCAGAGACATATTTGATCCGCACAGCCCCGCGCCGCGCCAAAAGACGCCGCGCGGTCATTGCCGCGATCACCAAAATCAGCACAGCGGTAAAGACCAGCTCTGCCGCGCCAGCCCAGCCACGCAAAGCGCCAAACGCCTCCGCAGACAGCCAATTGTAGTATTCTGCCAACGCTGGGAACACATCCGGGTCGCGCAGCGCAGCCGATTGCACACGCCCCTGCACCATAAACCCTGCCAGCGCCCAGGCCGGCACAAGAACCGCAGCCGCAATAAATGCTGGCAGCGCGCGCTCCCACCAACCCTGCGTGCGCATCCAGAAGTGCAGCCCCATACAGCCATGCGCCCATGTGATCAGCAACAACGCCGATTGCTTCCACGCACTGCCCGTGTTCCAAATCAAGCCAACGAGGTAACCCATTTCATCATTGAGGGCGAAAACCTCATGCGCGAGTCGCGTATGCGCCACATGCGTGATGAGCAGAAAGGGAATGGTCAGCCCCAGCGCCACCTGCACCCACTCCCAGATCGGCATCCTGAGCGTGCGCCGACGCGCAAGACGCCACAACGCAAGCCCCCCGTGCAACAAAAAGGCGCCATAAAGCACGACGCTTCCAAGAAAGCTGCGGTGCACTGCTTCGCGCATATCCTGAAACCGCTCTGCCAGGTCCAGCGAAATCAGCCCAAATCCAATGTTGAGAAAATGCAGCAGGACATAGGTAAAAAGTACAAGGCCGGAGACGATCCGCACCCGAACGCGCCAATTGCCTTTCCAGAGTGTGTTCATCTGCGCCCGCTTGTTGTTGATGTGCCCTGCCCCAAACTGTGCGCCAACACGGGCCAGCGTCAAGATCACCCTCTGCGCCCTCGCGCAGATGTGCTGTGCGCGTCAGCGCGAGCCTCATGAAAACAGGCCTCAAAAAAGGGGCCGCAACTTTCGCTGCGACCCCTGAAATTAACACGCGCCTGACGGCTTAGCTGTTTTCCGCGACAAAGCGCTCCGCATCAAGTGCGGCCATGCAGCCCATACCGGCGGATGTGACCGCCTGACGATAAACATGGTCGGTCAGGTCACCCGCGGCAAACACGCCGGGGATCGAGGTCTTGGAGGTGCCGGGCTCCACCTGAACATAGCCGCCGTTGTGCAGCTCCAGCTGATCTTTCACCAACTCGCTTGCAGGCGCGTGGCCGATGGCGATGAACACACCTTTTGCCGGGATCTCGGTGATCTCGCCGGTTTCCACGTGCTTCACTTTCACGCCGGTCACGCCTTTGGGCATCTCGTCGCCCACAACCTCGTCCAGCTCGTGGAACCAGAGCGTTTCGATCTTTTCGTTTTTGAACAGGCGGTCCTGCAGGATCTTTTCCGCACGCAGCTCATCGCGACGGTGGATCAGGGTCACTTTGGAGGCGAAGTTGGTCAAAAACAGCGCTTCTTCAACAGCGGTGTTGCCGCCGCCCACAACCACAATTTCCTGACCGCGATAGAAGAACCCGTCACAGGTTGCGCAGGCCGACACACCAAAGCCTTTGAAGGCCTCTTCGCTGTCCAAACCAAGCCATTTGGCGCGCGCGCCGGTGGCGAGGATCACCGCATCGGCGGTGTAAAGCGTGCCGCTGTCGCCTTTGGCCTTAAAGGGGCGCTCGCTGAGATCGAGATCGGTGATAATGTCGCCCACGATCTCACAGCCCATGGCACGGGCGTGCTCTTCCATCTTCTGCATGAGCTCTGGGCCCTGCACTTCCACGAAAGAGGGATAGTTTTCCACCTCAGTTGTGGTGGTCAATTGGCCACCCGGCTCAATGCCCTGCACCAGCACAGGCTCCAGCATTGCGCGGCTGGCATAAACACCCGCAGTGTAGCCCGCAGGCCCCGACCCGATGATCAGAACCTTTGTGTGTTTTGTCTCGGCCATGAAGGCACCTTTCTGCATTGCAATTTCAAAGTCGGTAGCCGATATAGCCATCCCTGCCCCGCAGGGAAAGCCCAAGACCCAAAAGCGGAACAGTCTGACCAACAAACCACCGTGAGCAGGGAAGTCACAAAAGGATATTGCGCAAATACGAAACAATATTGCGCGCAACTCCTTTGGTGATATAACAACTGCAAATTTGACCAGTGAGAAAAAGACATGCCCGGACACCGGCTTGATCCGATTGATCGTAAAATCCTCGCAGAGCTTCAGGCCGATGGCCGCATGACGAACGTGGAACTTGCAAAGCGAGTCGGGATTTCTGCCCCGCCCTGCCTGCGCCGGGTGCGCACCCTTGAGGACTCAGGCTACATTCGGGGCTACCACGCAGATGTGGACAGCCGCGAACTGGGATTTGAGGTGCAGGTTTTTGCCATGGTTGGCCTCGTCTCTCAGGCTGAGGCGGACTTGTCTGCCTTTGAGGAACGCTGCCGCCAGTGGCCTTTGGTGCGTGAGTGCCACATGCTCAATGGTGAGGTCGATTTCATCCTGAAATGCGTGGCCCCTGACCTCAGTACATTTCAAACCTTCCTCACCGAGGAACTCACCAGCGCCGACAATGTGGCCAGTGTGAAAACATCTCTTGTGATCCGCGGCGCGAAAGACACACCCGGCGTCCCGTTTGAGGTCCTTGAAGAACGCCTGAGCCGGGACGCTTAACAGCACATCATTGTGGCGCTGGCTCAGACCAGCGCCAGTTGCTGATATTGCCGCACCCGATTGCGGCCCGTTTTCTTTGCATCCGAAAGCGCCTGATTGGCCCGCCGCATCACCGCATCAATCGCTTCATCCGCATTGCGCAGCTCAAATCCTATCGACAGCGTACAGCTCAAGGCCCCCTGATCCACCGGCAGGCTCTGTTGTTCCACAGCCGTGCGGATTTCTTCAGCTTTGCGCAATACAGCGCGCGCATCCTCCAACGGCAGGAAAATCGCGAACTCGGCATTCCCCAGCCGGGCTGCACAACCGCCGTGTACGGTCAATCGTTTGAGCGCCCGCGCGACCATCACCAGAATACGGTCCCCCATCAAAAACCCATGGGTGTCATTGATGTCTTTGAACCGATCAATCTGTATCAGCAGCACCGCGCCATTGCCCGGAGGGGTATCAGAGGTGAACATTTCCAGAAATGAGCGGCGATTGTACAGCCCGGTCAATTCATCATGCGCCAAGATTCGCGCCAATTCCTGATTTAATTCATGCACATGCAGGATCTTCTGCGCGCCCCAAAAAGACGCCAGCGGCGCGACAAACAACGGCACACATATCGATGGCAACAAGGCCTGTGGCGAAAGTCCGGTGGGCGATAAAACTGAGGTCAGGATCAAGGACCCAACAAGCGAGGTTACGGTGATCACAAGAACAAACACCAAGCGCTCGCGACTGTTCCGTATTTTCACGCGAAATAAACCCTTACCCATCCGTTGCTCCCCTTATGCGCGCATTAGGACTGAAACCCAAACCTGTTACCGCTCCCGTTTTACATGACCAAACGTAAAGAAGATCACTTAAAACGGCTCAGGATGTCAGAATAACGGCGGCTTCCGCCTGCAAAATTGCAGCCAGCACCGCGGCCCCGCGCGTCGGTTCCGCCCGCATGGGTTCCATCAGCGCAATGTCGCGGTGCGCTTCCGGGTGATCCAACCGGCGCAACCAGACATTTGTGCCGCGCTCTGCCTCGGTTGCCGCATAGATGCTTGGCAGCACCGCCACGCCTGCACCACTGGCAGCCATCAGCCGGATCGCATCCAGACTGGTGCCCTCATATTCATCCGACACCCGCCCGCCCGCGCGCAGAGCGAGCCCCTCCACAATATGCGAAAGACGGTGCTTGCGGCCAAGCGTCAGGAGCGTTTCGTTCTGCAACACCTCAAGCGCGAGTTCAGCCCCCTCCGCGTCCGGATGATCCAGCGCGAACGCCGCCCAGAGCGCCTCTGTGAACAAAGGCATGGCCCGTGCGCCCATGTGATCTTCGGGAGTGGAAATGATCATATCCAGTCGTCCAGAGCGCAGCCCCTCATCCAGATCATGGGTGCTTTCCTCGCGGATCACCAGGCGCAGATCCGGGTGTTCCGCATGCAGGCGGCGCACAACACCAGGCAGCAGGTAAGGCCCGATAGATGGCAAAACCCCAAGCCGCAGTCGCCCCTGGAAGATGCCGCCGCCTCGCGCCACGGCACGCAGGTCTTCGACCTCATGCAAAATCATGCGCGCGCGCCGCACCACCTCATCCCCGACCGGAGTGGGTTTGGCACCGCCGCGCCCGCGCAGAAACAAGGTGGCACCGAGATCCGCCTCCACCTCTGCAAGCTGCGCCGACAAGCTTGGCTGGCTCACGTTCAGCCGATCCGCCGCCACTCCGACGCGCCCGGCCTCAGCCACCGCCACGATGTATTCCAATTGCCGAAGCGTTGGCCGCATATTTCATAGCCTCAAACTATGTAAACCCCCGAAAGCTTATATTTGAACAAATGCTTCACACAAGAGATATCAGCCGAAACGCACATCCTGACGTCACCCAAATGGCTGACGATCCGACCAAGGAGCCGCTCGTGGATCATCGACGACCCCGCCAAAGTTGATCGCCTGATCACCGGCATCCCCTCCTGAAATCTTAAGAAAGTCACGCTTATGGACCTCTCCCTCGCCGCTCTGGCGGGCAACTTGCTTGCGCCCACAATTCTGTTTTTCCTCCTCGGCCTGATCGCCGCTTTTGCCAAAAGTGATCTCTCCATCCCGGAGGGGGCCGCCAAGATCATGTCGATCTATCTGCTGCTCTCCATCGGCTTCAAAGGCGGGGCTGCCGTCGCCGTCAGCGGAGTCAGTAATGCGCTGATCCTCTCACTCATCGCGGGGATTGCGCTGTCTTTCATTCTGCCTTTCGTGGCCTTTGGTCTGCTGTCGATCATGACCCGTCTTGATCCAGTAAACGCTGCCGCCGTGGCGGGGCACTATGGCTCTATCTCCATCGTCACTTTCGTCACCGCTGTCAGCCTGCTGGAAGGGCGTGGCATCGACAGCGAAGGTTTCATGGTGGCGGTGGCCGCCGTGATGGAGGTGCCTGCGATCATGTCCGCGCTCTGGCTGGCAGCCCGCAAAGGGGGCGGCGCAAAATTTGACAGCAAACTGGCCCACCACATCCTTGGCAATGGCTCCATTGTGCTGCTGCTGGGGGCGTTTGCCATTGGCGTCACAACGGGCGCGGAAGGGCTGGCGCAGATGGAACCCTTTATCATTGTGCCCTTCACCGGTGTGCTCGCGCTGTTCCTCTTGGATATGGGGCTGTCTGCGGGGCGCAGCCTGATTGAGCACCGCAAGGAAATCTCAGGCGGAGTGCTGATCTTTGGCTGTGTGATGCCGCTGATCGGATCACTGTTTGGCTGGGGCGCAGGCGCACTCGTCGGCCTCTCGATGGGCGGCACATTCCTCTTAATGGTGCTCTGCGCGTCAGCCTCCTATATCGCGGTGCCCGCAGCCATGCGTCTGGCCCTGCCGCAGGCCAAATCCGGTATCTATCTGTCGCTGGCACTTGGGGTCACCTTCCCCTTCAACCTGACATTCGGGCTGCCAATCTATTTCTATCTGGCCAGCCTGACCGGTTGATCCAACGCCTCAGCGCGAAGCGGGCGCCCCCAGACTTTCGCCCTTTTGGGCCTGTCGATAAGCTCTGGGCGACATCCCCGTCCAGCGTTTGAACGCCCGCGAAAACGCGCTCTGTTCTGAAAATCCAGTCAGAAAGGTGATTTCTATCAAGCTGTAAGAGGATGCGACCACAAGCTGCTTGGCCAGCTGGTGGCGCGCCTCATCCACCAGCGCCTGAAATGTCTGCCCCTGTTCAGACAAGCGGCGCTGAAACGTGCGCTCTCCTAGGCCCATGATCCCGGCCACTTCCGCCAGTTGTGGCACACCACCACTCAAAAGCTTGGTGATCTCTTCGATCACCAACTCGTCAAATGGGCGCGCACGGCGCGCATCGTCCTGCAACGCCTGATCCAGATGTGTGGTCAGATACTGCCAGATCGCAGCGTCGCCCACCGCGCAGGGCTGTTCCACCTCTGCCATGTCAAAATGGATCGCATCCCGCGCTGCACCAAATTCAGGCATCACCCCGAAATGCGCCATCAAGGCGTCTTTGCTGCCCTCGCGGGTGTGGCTGAACTCCACCTTTACCGGAGTCAGCGTCTTCTGCGTGGCTTCTCGACACAACACCAGCGTGGTCGCCATCGCCGCCTCAGCGGACAACGCACTGCCCAATCGCACCACTGCCGGCCCTTTCATGGACCAAACATACGCGCCACCTTCTGCCTCTGCTGCAAACTCAGAGACCCGATTGTGCAGGCGCACATATTGCTGAAGCCGCTGCAATCCCTGCCGCACCGTTGGCGCCGATTTGAAGGCCAGCCCAAACACCCCAAATTCATCGCAGCGCATGCTTTGACTTGTGCGCATGTGAAAACGCAAATCCGGCCACTCACTCTGTGCAATCGCCTCAATCAAGCTCAGGTAGGCCGCAATTGGCACCATGACAGCCCCGTCCTGCAGTTGATCAGGTGTCATTTCGATAATTTGATACAGGGGCGCCTTGTCGGGCAGGTTTATCGCCTGCTCGATCTGTTTGCGCGCATACATCGCAGAAACCGCGGTCACTTATTCACCCCACGTTCGCCTCTAAAGGGCATCTTTTGGCGCAACCCCACCGATCACGCTTTCGTGATCGACACTTTGACCTTTGACGCCTGCTGTCAAGTCTTTGGCACGCGGCGTCAATATTTCAGAGACCTGCAGCGGTATTCCTAATCACATCGAAACAACACGGCACATCGAGCCACCTTTGACAGGTCACGACGATGCGCCCCCGAGCGCCTCAATGGCGCAGCAGAAAGACGAAAGGAATACAACCATGACGTTATCCGCCCCATTGATAGGCAAGTCGATTGCAGTCGCAACAGTGGGCAGTGGCCTGACCATCTTTGCAGGCGCCCTTATCCTGGGGCTTGGCGGCCCCACCACCGGGGTCCACCACCTTGCGGATACGGGGGCAGCCCAAGTTGCGCAAACGTCAGACACATACATCGAACTGCCACGTCACACGTGACACTGCTTTCGGGGTGACCCTGTCCCTTTGTCCACCCCGTACCGGCGGTCACACTTCCCCAGCGCAGTCCCAAGTGCCTCCCGTGACCGCCCCTTTCCGACCCTGACAGATATCTCCTTTTCTGTCGGGGTCGGCTGTGGCCCGCACGTGCCCCCTCCCTCCTAAACAGCGAGCGTCATCATGCATGTCCTTACCGTTCTTGATCACCCCACCCCTTCCTGCTTTTCCGCAACAGCCGCCGCGCGTTTCATCGCCGGTCTGCGCTCCGCCGGGCATACTGCAGAACTCGCAGATCTGAATGCCGAAGGCTTTAACCCGCTCTGGTCTCTGGCCGATATTGCAGAACACCCAGCCGAGGATGTTCAGCAAGAGCAGGAACGCATGGCCCGCGCAGATGCAATCTGTCTGATTTTTCCACTATACTGGTGGGGGTTGCCTGCCAAAATGAAAGGTTGGGTCAACCGGGTGTGGCAGCCGACAGTTACGGCCAATGACAACATCGCTCCTGATGGCGCCGCGGTCTCTGCACAACAGCTGCGGGCTGGCCTTATGCTGGTTCCCGCAGGACCGCGTACAGATCGCATGGATCGCAAGGGGCACGCCCCTGCGCTGGACACCAGTTGGATGATGGGCGCCCCCGGTGCGTTTGGGACCTTGCCTGAGCGGCTGGAATTGCTGATTGGCAGCGCCTCCTCTCATGCGCGCCACGAACAGTTGCAACAACGCTGCTTTGACATCGGCCAAACTCTTCCCGCCCCTGCCAGCCAACGCACATGTTAAGCGCAGGGCTTGTTCCGCTGCCGCAGCAATGTGCCGCTGCACAAAGGTTGCTGCGCACCCAAAATCGTCCTTTTCCCGCGCCGCAACCCATGGCAACGTCGCGCCATGACACACCGCATCTTTAGCCCCAACGGCACCCCCGTCAGCCGATTTGCCTTTGGCACCATGCAATTTGGAGAAGGGGCCACCGCGCAGGACAGCGCCGAAATGTTCGAAGCCTGCCGCGGGGCGGGGATCAACCATTTTGACACGGCCCACCTCTACACCTCTGGAAAATCAGAGGAGATTCTCGGCGACCTGATCCGGGACTGTCGCGACGCATTGGTGATTGCCACGAAGGTGGGCTACAATGGCGGCGCAGGTCGCGCCAATCTTGCTGCGCAATTCGATCTGTCCCGTCAGCGGCTTCAGCTTGATCAGATCGACATCTTATACCTGCACCGCTTTGATGCAGGCACGCCGCTGGAAGAGACACTGGATTTCTTTGCCGAACAGAAATCACAGGGCAATATCCGGTATGTGGGCCTGTCCAATTTTGCCGCCTGGCAAGTGGTCAAGGCTGCCTGGCTTGGGGCGGCGCACGGCGTATCCATTGATGTGCTGCAACCCATGTACAATCTGGTCAAACGTCAGGCAGAAGTCGAAATTCTGCCCATGTGCGCCGATCTCGGCATCCTGGCCGCAACCTATTCGCCACTGGGCGGCGGTTTGCTGACAGGGAAATACAGCGCGCCCGATGGCAGGGGCAGACTGCGCTCTGATCGTGGCTATGCCGCGCGTTATGGGGTGGATTGGATGCACACCGCAGCGACAGAGCTTGCAAGCACCGCAACCGACATGGGCGTGAGCCCGGCCACATTGGCGGTTGCCTGGGCCGCGCGCCACAGCGCCGCGCCAAGCCCGATCCTGTCTGCGCGCACTGCTGCGCAACTGGCCCCTTCACTGGCGGCTGTGACTTTTGAAATGGATGATGCGCTATATGCGCAGCTGACAGCGCTCACCCCGACGCCGCCACCGGCCACCGATCGATTGGAAGAAGCATGATCGACTTCCTCATCATTGGTGGCGGCATCGCTGGGCTCTCTGCTGCGGCGCGCTTGGCACCACTGGGAAAAACCCTTGTTTTGGAACGGGAAAACGCGCTTGGCTATCATGCCTCAGGCCGCTCCGCCGCCATGTTTGAGCAAAACTACGGCCTGGCCAGCACGGTCGCGCTCAGCCGCGCCAGCGCAGATTTCTTCGCCACAACGGATGGCGGCTTCCTCTCCCCGCGTGGGGTGATGTTTCTTGCCAAACCCGAGGATCGCGCGGCTTTTGAGCAGGCGTGCGAAAGCTTTGAGGCCACACCCATCTCCACAGAAGACGCCTGCGCGCGGGTGCCCATTCTGAAACCAGAGGTCGCGGCGTTTGCCGCCATGCATGAAGAAGCCGCAGACATTGACACAGATCGCCTTTTGCAATGGTGCGCGAAGACTTGCCGCGCCCATGGCGGCGAGGTGCGCACCGGGCAGACCGTGACCAAGATCACCCGCACCGCGTCCGGCTGGCAAGTGATCGCAAATGACGCGGCCTACGAGGCCAAACTGCTTTTGAACGCGGCTGGGGCGTGGGCCGATCAGATCGCCAGTCTCGCGGGCATCGCACCGCTTGGCATCACACCGATGCGCCGCTCCATGGCGCGCATTCCAGCCCCCGGCGGTCATGACGTGCGCGATTGGCCCATGCTGCTGGATGTGCACGAACACTGGTATGCCAAGCCTGATGCAGGCAGCCTGATTGTGTCTCCGGCAGAAGAAGATCCAATGGCCCCGTTTGATGCTTGGCCAGATGATATGGTGCTGGCTGAAGGGCTTGCGAGATATCAGGAATTTGTCTCTGAGGAGGTCACCCGCCTGGAGGCCAGCTGGGCCGGATTGCGCAGCTTCACGCCAGATCGCAACCTCGCGCTTGGCCCTGACGGCACCGATCCCAGCTTTGTCTGGGTGGCCGGTCAGGGCGGTTATGGCTTCCAAACGGCCCCGGCTGCCTCTCAGCTGATTGCAGACCTGATCACCGGCCAATCCTCAGCGCTCGATGCGGCCACCCGCAGCGCCCTTGATCCAAGGAGGTTTTCGAAATGCCCCGCCGCCTGAACTTGCCTGACAGCGCCTCTGTGGCCACGCCGGACACCGCTGGCAAACTCTATGCCCCATCTGCCGCACGCAATGTCGCCCCACTGATTGACGCGCTGGCCGAATTGTTGCCCACAGAGGGCGAGGTTCTTGAAATCGCCAGCGGCACCGGACAGCACATCGCCGCCTATGCCGAAGCCTTCCCCGCGCTCACATGGCGCCCAACCGAAATCGACGCCACCCGCCGCGCCAGCATTCAGGCCTATGTGGATGAAAGCAGCCTCACGAATCTCTCCGCGCCTCAGGATCTGGACGCCACCGCCCCCGGCTGGGCAACACAGGTCGGCGCGCCACATGTGATCCTGCTGAGCAATCTTTTGCATCTGATCAGCACAGCTGAGGCGCAAACCCTGATTTCAGAGGCCGCGAAGGCGCTGCACCCGGGCGGTCAGCTGCTGATCTATGGCCCGTTCAAACGCGATGGCGTGCTGGTCAGCGACGGCGACCAACGGTTTGATGCAGACCTGCGCGCACAGGATCCGGAGATTGGCTACAAATCTGACCATGAGATTGCCGCGATTGCGATGTCTCATGGCTTGTCTGGTGGCACAATTACGGAAATGCCCGCCAACAATCTGCTGCTGCAGTACAAAAAGCCCCTGTAGTCACAGAAAAACGCCTAGCGGTGTGGCCCTTTGATCTTGGTCAATTTAATATTCCCTAACTGGAATATGTTGGCTCTGCAAATAAAAGGAGCCACCATGAGTTGGACTGACAAAATATCCGCCACACGCAATGAATTGCGCGGCCTGAACAAAACCATTCCAGACACCGCCAGAGCCTTTGGCGGGTTGAGCAAATCCGTAAAAGAAGGCGGCGTTCTGGATCACAAGACCAAAGAATTTGTCGCCCTTGGCATGGCCATTGTCAGCCGTTGCGAGCCCTGCATTTCTTTGCATTGCGAGGCGTTGGTCAAAGCCGGTGCCACCAAAGACGAAATAGCTGATGTGCTTGGTATGGCGATCCAGATGGGCGGCGGGCCGGCAATGATGTATGCGGGCAAAGCGCTTGCCTGCTTTGAAGAGCTATCAGCAGGCTGACATTTGCGCGGCACCCCCGTAAGGTGCAGACAAACATAGTCAAAATGATTGGACGAACCATGCGCATTACATTGATTTCTTCGGCTCTTGTGTCATTGGGCCTTGGGTTCAGCAGCCCAGCGCTGGCCGCAGACTCCTGGGATCTGGACGCAGACGGCACCATCACCTGGGCCGAAATGGAGGACATGCGCAAACGCACCTTTGAAACCTTTGACACCAATCAGGACGGCAAGCTCGACAATGCGGAATATTCCGCTTTTGATGATGCGCGCGCCCAAAATGCCAAAGATCACCCAAGCTCGCTGTCCAATCGCGCAGTGCTGGGCCTTGGCCGGGGCACCATGGACATCAACCTGGATGGCGATGTCACCCGCGATGAAATGACCACCCGCCTGCGTGAATGGTTCACCAGCATGGACAAAGATGGCGACAATATCCTGACCAAAGGCGAATACTAAGGCCGCACCGGACCAAGCCGGGGCCTCAAACAACAAAAAACGCCCCGCAAATCTGCGGGGCGTTTTCTTTTACTCTGAAACCTTAGCCGTCTTTGCGGATGGTTTCGTTTTTCGGATCGTATGGGCTGTCACAGGTCACAACCGCATCCCACAGCTTGTCCAGCATCTTCACCTTCAGCTTGGTGCCTTCGACCGCCAGCTCAGGCTTGACGTAGCCCATGCCGATGGATTTTTCAAAGGCCACGGAGTAGCCACCGGAGGTCAGACGGCCAACGCGCTCACCCTCAGGGGTGTAGAGCACTTCGCGGCCCCAAGGATCCGCATCTTCCGGCCCATCGATCAGCATGGTGCAGCACTTGAAGCGCACGCCTTTGGCTTCCATTTCGGCCTTGCCGTGGAACTCTTTGGACAGGTCGATGAAGCGCGGCAGGTCGGCCTCTGCCGGGGTCGCATCGCGGCCCAGCTCGGTGCCAAACGCACGGTAGGATTTCTCCTGACGCAGCCAGTTCTGCGCACGTGCGCCAACCAGCTTCATGTCAAACTCCGCACCCGCATCGACCAGCAGATCCCAGAGGTAGTTCTGCATCTCGATCGGGTGGTGGAGTTCCCAGCCAAGCTCACCGGTGTAGGCCACGCGGATCGCATTCACAGGGCACATGCCCAGCTCGATCTGGCGTGCAGACAGCCAAGGGAAGCGCTTGTTGGACAGCGCGGTGCTTGGATCGGCGTCGCTGATGACCTTTTTCAGCACATCGCGGGATTTTGGCCCGGCAATCGCAAACACACCCCACTGCGTGGTGACGTCCTGGATTTCGATGTAGCCGAACTCTTCCATCTTGTCCTCGGCCGCTTTGCGCAGGAAGTCTGCGTCATATTCGGTCCAGGCACCTGCGGAAACGATGTAGTAGTTGTTCTCGCCGTTGCGCACGATGGTGTATTCGGTCCGGGTGGTGCCGGCTGCGGTCAGCGCATAGGTCAGGTTGATACGACCCACCTTTGGCAGCTTGTTGCAGGTGAACCAGTCAAGGAACTGGGTCGCACCGGGGCCTTTGACAACGTGTTTGGTAAAGGCGGTTGCGTCGATCAGGCCAACACCTTCACGGATCGCTTTGGCCTCATCCACGGCATACTGCCACCAGCCACCACGGCGGAAGGAGCGGTTTTCCTCGTCAAAGTTCGAGGGCGCATCCACGGGGCCATAGTAGTTTGGACGTTCCCAGCCGTTCACCCAGCCAAATTGCGCGCCTTTTTCTTTCTGACGGTCAAAGGCAGGCGAGGTGCGCAGCGGGCGACAGGCCGGACGCTCTTCATCTGGGTGGTGCAGGATGTAGACGTGCTCATAGCACTCTTCGTTCTTGCGTGCCGCAAACTCGGTGGTCATCCAGTTGGAGGAGTACCGCTTCGGGTCGAGGCTCGCCATGTCGATCTCGGCTTCGCCGTCCACCATCATCTGTGCGAGGTAGTAACCGGTGCCGCCTGCTGCGGTGATGCCGAAAGAGAAGCCCTCTGCCAGCCACATGTTGCGCAGGCCAGGGGCAGGACCCACCAGCGGGTTGCCGTCTGGAGTGTAGCAGATCGGGCCGTTGAAGTCGTCTTTCAGGCCGGATTCCGCACAGGAGGGCACGCGTTCGGCCATCGCCATGTACTGATCCGCGATCCGGTCGAGATCCAGCGGGAACAGGTCTGCGCGGAAGCTGTCCGGCACACCGTGTTCAAAGCGCGCAGGTGCGCCTTTTTCATAGATGCCGAGGATCCAGCCGCCACGCTCTTCACGCGCATAGGATTCGTTGTCAGCGTCCCGCACAACAGGGTGCTCCGGGTTGCCCGCTTCACGCCATTTGACCAGCTCAGGGTCCTGATCCATCACGATGAAGGTGTGCTCCACCGGGATCGCTGGCATCTTGATGCCCAGCATTTTTGCGGTGCGCTGCGCGTGGTTGCCCGACGCGGTCACAACATGCTCTGCCGTGATCACCACTTTTTCGTCCGACTCAATCAGGTTGCCGCCTTTTTCCACCATCTTGGTGCAGGTGACTTCCCAATGCGTGCCGGTCCAGTGGAAGGAATCCGCCTGCATCTTACGGTGAATTTCCACACCACGCTGGCGCGCACCTTTGGCCATCGCCTGCGTCACGTCAGCCGGGTTAATATAACCGTCCTCGGTGTGGTAGATCGCGCCTTTCAGGTCGCCGGTCTCGATCAGCGGCCAACGCTCTTTGATCTGATCCGGTGTCAGCCACTCATAGGCCACGCCACAGGTTTCCGCGGTGGAGGCATAGAGCATATACTCGTCCATGCGCTCCTGGGTCTGCGCCATACGCAGGTTGCCCACAACCGCGAAGCCAGCATTCAGGCCGGTCTCTTCTTCCAGTGTTTTGTAGAAATCCACCGAGTACTGGTGGATGTGTGTTGTCGCATAGGACATGTTGAACAGCGGCAGCAGGCCAGCGGCGTGCCAGGTTGAGCCAGAGGTCAGCTCATCCCGCTCGATCAGCATCACATCGTCCCAGCCCGCTTTGGCCAGGTGATAGGCAATCGAGGTTCCGACGGCACCACCGCCCACAACCAGCGCTTTGACATTCGTTTTCATAAGACAGGCGACTCCCCGCAGAAGAATGATTTTGCGGTGACTGTAAACGATTGGCCACAAATCTCACGGTCCAGCCGACGCAATAGTGTGCGAATGCGACGTGACGTATCCGTCAAAACCCTTGCTGTGCAGCCGCAGCATCGTTACACCCGCCCCACCTAAAATGGAGACAGACCAGAATGCTGATCTGCCGCTCAGTTTCGGAGTGCCGCGAAGCGGTTGCAAAACTGCGCCAAAATGGCCACCGCATCGGCATGGTACCGACCATGGGCTACCTGCACGCAGGCCACATGAGCCTCATTCAGACCGCCAAAACACAAAGTGACGCCATCGTGGTGTCAATCTTCGTGAACCCCACGCAATTTGGCGAAACCGCCGATCTCGACGCATACCCACGCGATGAGGATCGCGACCTCGCTCTGCTGAAAGAGGCCGGCGTCGCGGTTGTTTTCCTGCCAGAGGTGGAGACCATGTATCCCCCCGGCGATGAAACCATCGTGGAAACCACCCGTCTGGCCAATATGCTGCACGGCGAAGTGCGCCCCGGTCACTTCCGCGGCGTGACCACAGTGGTGGCGCGGCTCTTTAACATCGTGCAGCCGGATGTGGCGGTCTTTGGCGAGAAAGACTACCAGCAGCTTCAGGTCATCAAACGCATGGTCGCCGACCTGCATATGCCCGTGCAGATCATCGGCGCGCCCACCGTGCGCGAGGCCGATGGGCTGGCCATGTCGTCACGCAATGTGCGCCTGACACCAGAAGATCGCGCCGCCGCACTGGTGCTGTCGCGCGCGCTGGACGCCGCAGCGACAGCAGCCAAGGGCGGCACCGTTGACGCCCTGCACGCCACCATCACCGCGACCATCGCCAGCGAGCCCCGCGCCACCCTCATCGGGCTGGACATCGTGGCCGATGAAACGCTCAATAGCCTCACCGGGCCGCTCACCGGCCCCACCGCCATCATGATCTCCGTTGCCTTTGGCGACATTCTTCTGATTGACCAAAGAGTAGTGACCCCATGAGCAAACAGACTCAGATCCGCCGCACCACCGTTCCACAGATCGCCGCCCGCAAAGGTGGGGAGCCGATTGTGTCGCTGACCTCCTATCACGCACACACCGCCGCGATTGTCGACAAATACGCAGATTTCATTCTGGTGGGCGACAGCCTTGGCATGGTCATGCATGGCATGGAAAGCACCGTCGGCGTGCCTCTTGATCTGATGATCATGCACGGCAAAGCCGTGGTGCGCGGCACCCAGAAAGCGCTGGTGGTGGTGGACATGCCCTTTGGCACCTATGAAGAAAGCCCCGCCGTGGCCTTCCGCAATGCCGCCAAGATCATGAAAGAGACCCAATGCGGCGCGGTGAAGCTTGAAGGCGGCAAACGCATGGCCGAAACCATCCGCTTTTTGACCGAGCGCGGCATTCCGGTGATGGCCCACATCGGCCTCACACCGCAGTCCTCAAACGTCATGGGCGGCTTCAAAACCCAGGGCCGCGATGAAGACAGCTGGGAATTGCACGAAGAAGACGCCCGCGCCGTGGCCGAGGCAGGGGCCTTTGCCATTGTGCTTGAGGGCATGGTCGAGCCACTGGCTGCCAAGATCACCAAACAGATCCCGATCCCCACCATCGGCATTGGGGCCTCAGCGGAGTGTGACGGCCAGATCCTCGTGCTTGAGGACATGCTGGGCCTGAACGAATGGACCCCGAAATTTGTGAAAGTCTACGGTGATTTAGGCCCAGCGATCGAACGCGCGGTGAGCCAATACGCCGAAGAGGTCAAAGACCGCAGCTTTCCGGGAGAGGATGAGGTGTATCGGTGACGGGGGATGACGAAGTTGGAGGGCCCAATAGGAGCCCTCTATTCGCATCGTGCTCAAAAACCAATTTACAGATACCGCTGCCATTCATCGAACCAACGCTAAAGCTGCGAACTCTGCTTTGCCCTCATCGTTGCCGTCCGTGAAACTAGCCACCGTTATCGGGTCTTCTAAATCTGGAAAATGATAAACGGCGTTGACGCAAAATGGTCCAGCTCCAGAGTGGCCAATTGAACGGCCAATACCATCTATGGTGCCTGACATAAGCCCCAGAGCATATCCACATTGGGACCATGGCCGCCCGGGCAATGGGCCCCCAAGTAGCTTTGTTTCAATCATCACTTTCAAAGTATCTCGCCGCAACAAGTTACCTGAGAACAGACCGTGAAGCAGGCGCGCGGCATCAGCCGCATTGCCGATGAGACAACCATGGTAAACCCAGAGAGGGTCATAATTTGCAGCCGCGCGCCAATGTAGTTTTGTAAACTGCTCACGTGTATCTGCGAACTCGATGCTATCAAGGCGCAAAGGCTTACAGATCATCGAAGAAATAGCCTGTCCAAGTGATTGCCCTGTTGCATCTTCAATGATGTCTCGGACAAACATGTAGCCGATATTTGAATAAGACCACCCTTGCTCCGGCTCAAACAGCATCCCTCTGGACAACGACAAGTCCAGCATTTTTTCGCGAGACCAAGGGGCTTCATGCGCGCTTACTGATCGCCCGTATTCCGGAAGCTGACAGTAGTCTGGGAGTCCAGATGTATGCGCTAGAAGCTGACGACACGAGTAAGCAGCGCCTTCAAGTGGCGCATCCAAGTCCAATGCGGAGTCTTCGTACAGCTTCAGCGCGCAAATCGCTATCGCTGTTTTGGTAAAACTCCAGTAGGGAAATCGGGCAGACTGAGAACCTCTGCTGCCTTCATTTCCAGAGGACCTGATCCAATGGGAATATGTGTTTTCAGCCCTCATAAGTGATGTATCTAACCGTTGCGTAAGGCGTCAATTGGACCTCAAAGCTGGAAGCAAACTTACTCAATCCTCTCACAAAATCTTCCCCGGATTCATGATCCCATCCGGATCAATCGCGGCTTTCACCGCCATCATCACATCCACAGCCCCGCCAAGCTCTTTGCGCAGGTAAGGCTTCTTGCCCTGCCCGATGCCATGCTCCCCCGTGCAGGTGCCGCCCATGGAAATCGCCAGATCATTGAGCCAGCTGACAAAGCCCTCCGCCTTGGCGACCTCTTCGGCGTTTTCCATGTCAATCAGCGGCAGCGTATGGAAGTTTCCGTCGCCCACATGGCCCACCACCGGCGCCAGCAAGCCAAGTTCCGCCGCCTTCTCTGTCGCCGCTGTCACACATTCCGCCAGCCGTGAAATCGGCACGCAGACATCGGTGGAAACCCCTTTTGCGCCGGGGCGCAGCTGTAGCGAGGCCCAATACATGTCATGGCGCGCCTGCCAGAGTTTGGTGCGGTCCTCAGCCTTTGTGGTCCATTCAAACCCCGTGCCGCCCATCTCCTCAGCGATGGCACCAAACATCTCTGCCTGCTCGGCCACGCCATTGTCAGAGCCGTGGAACTCCAAAAGCAACAGCGGTGTTTCCGGCAGCTCCAGCTTGGAATAGGCATTGGCCGCCTTCACGCTCATTGCGTCGAGCAATTCGATTCGCGCCACGGGAATGCCGTATTGAATGGTCGCCATCACAGCCTGACAGGCTGCATCCACGCTCTCAAACGAGCAGCGGGCGGAGGACATCGCCTCTGGAATGCCCTGCAATTTCAAGGTGATCTCTGTGATGATGCCGAGCGTGCCCTCAGCACCAATCATCAAACGGGTGAGGTCATACCCTGCGCTGGATTTCTTCGCGCGGCTGGCGGTGCGGATCACCTCGCCTGAGGGCAAAACCACCTCCAACGCCAGAACATTGTCCTTCATCGTGCCATAGCGCACCGCGTTGGTGCCGCTTGCGCGGGTGGAGGCCATCCCGCCGAGTGAGGCATTGGCCCCCGGATCAATCGGAAAGAACAGGCCGCGGTCCCGCAGATGGGTGTTGAGCTGTTCACGGGTGACACCCGGCTGCACCACGCAATCCAGATCCTGATCATGCACCGCGATGATGTTGTTCATTTCGGTCATGTCGATGCAGACACCGCCCAGGGGCGCGTTCACATGGCCCTCCAGCGAGGTGCCCGTGCCATAGGCAATCACCGGCACCTTATGGGCGGCGCAGGTTTTGACAATGGCGGCAACTTCTTCGGTCGATTTGGCAAAGATCACCGCATCCGGGGCTTGGTTGGGCAACCAGGTGGTGGTGTGGCCATGTTGCTCGCGCATGGCTTGGCCGGTCTGACAGGCCTCCCCGAACTGCTGCTTCAGCACCCCAAGCGCTGCCGCAATGCCCGTTTCATTGCGCTCCAAAACCTCTGCGTTTGCCATGCCTCTTCCCTTCGCAAGTCGCTGGGGGCCGCAAGCAAACGCAGAGCTTTGTACTCAGATGCGCTTATTCGCCATAGGCCACCCCTTCGCGGCGGTTGTCCGCCCCGCCCTGCAACCCATCACCAATTGCGATGGCATGCAAGCCAGAGTTCAGCCCCCGCACATTCACCTCAAAGCCCATCTCTGTCAGAGGGGCCTCAAAATCAGCCGCCGAGGTGCCTTCTTCCACATCATAAGTGCCAAAACGGTTCACCAGATGCGGCAGATCAATCGCCGCCTGCACATCCATACCCCAATCCATATGGGCGATGATGGTCTTGGCCACATAGCCAATGATCCGGCTGCCGCCCGGGCTGCCAATCACCAGCACAGGTTTGTCGTCTTTCAGCACAATCGTTGGCGCCATCGAGGAACGCGGGCGTTTGCCCGGCTCCACACGGTTGGCAATCGGCACGCCATCGCTGTGAGAGCGGAAGGAGAAATCAGTCAACTCGTTGTTGAGCAGATAGCCGCGCGCCATCACCCGGCTGCCAAACCCGTTTTCAATCGTGGTGGTCATCGACAAAGCGTTGCCATAGCTGTCCACAATCGAGATGTGGGAGGTGGAGGGCTGCGCAAAGGTCTGCCCGTCCCCCCAGTTCAGCGCATGGTCAAACTCCGGTGTTCCCGGTGCCACGCTTTCCAGCGCCTTATCACCAGACAGCAGCTCTGCCCGCGCGGCCAGATAGTCTGGCGAAACGAGGCCCGCGGTCGGCACTGGCACAAAATCACTGTCCGCCATGTAGCGCCCACGATCGGCAAAGGCCAAACGCGAGGCATCCCCGATCAGCCGCCAGGTATCCGCGCTCTCAGGCCCCATGCCCGCCATGTCATAAGACCCAACCAGCCCAAGGATCTGCCCAACAGTCAGCGCACCAGAGGAGGGCGGCCCCATGCCACAGACATCATGGTCGCGATACTCCACACAGACCGCATCGCGCTCTTTCACCTGATAGAGCGCCATATCCACCGTGCTCAGCACTCCTGGATTGTCGGCACTGCGCACTGTGGCCACAATATCCGTGGCAATCTCACCGGTGTAAAACGGATCCGCGCCATGTTCCGCCATCAGGCGCAGGCTCTCTGCATAATCTGCGTTCTGCAAAACACTGCCTTCCGCCAGCGGCGCGCCACCGGGCAGGAAGTAAGCCGCCGTGGTTGGATGGCTTGAGAGCCGCTCCGCATCATTGGCCACCGCGCCTGCAAGGCGTGGGGACACCGCAAAGCCGTTTTCCGCATGGCCAATCGCCGCATCCAGCAGGCCGGGCCAGGCGCTGCGCCCCCAACGGCGGTGCGCTTCTTCCATCAGCATCGGCGTGCCCGGCACCCCGACAGAGCGCCCGCCAACCACCGCATCAAAGAACTTCATACGCTCGCCGTTTTCATCCAGAAACAGCTTCGGCGTCGCCGCCAAAGGCGCTTTTTCGCGCCCATCGAGCGTGGTCACCGTGCCGCTCTCAGCATCATACCAAACCAGAAAAGCGCCCCCGCCAAGGCCCGAGCTTTGCGGCTCCACCAGCCCCAGCACCGATTGCACAGCCACCATGGCATCCGCCGCCGAGCCCCCGGCGCGCAGCACATTTGCGCCCGCCTCAACCGCCAGCGGATTGGCCGCCGCCACCATCCAGTTTTCTGCAGATGTGGGCTGACCTGCGACCTTGGCGTCCTGCGCGGCCATCAGCGCCTCAGGGATCTGACCACCAAGCTGAGTCGCAACCTCTGGCGCAACGCTGTCGGCGGCCTCCTGTGCCAAGCTCATGCTCGCCATCAGGCAAGCCACGGAAACACTTAATGAAAAACGCTTCATTCTACTCTCCCTAAACTGAAAAAGGGCGCGCTCTGCCGCTCCTCCACAGACCGACGCGCCGCTTCCCCTCAGCTTAAGTCAGAGCGGCGGCATCACCAACAGCGGATAATCGCTGAGCACCTCATACTGCGCCCCATCCGAGGTCAGATTGGAGCGATAGAGCGCGAATTCAGACACCGAGATCGGCCACATATCAAAATGAGCCCCACGTGAAATCGCACCTTGGATCTTTTCCGGTGCGTGCTGACCATCGCGAAACCGGCTCAGCGTCACATGCGGGCGAAACCGACGCTTTTCGATTTTCATGCCCACCCGACGCGCGGCGCGGGCCACGTCCGCCTGCAAATCCATCAACGCCGGATCCGGCGCCACCAACAGCCCAAGGCATCGGCTTTTGGCACCACCAAAAATGTCGATGCCCTTCATCGTCATTTCAAAGGGCAGCGCCTGGATCATTTCCAGCTCTTCATGCAGCATTTCCAGCTGCTCCACCGGCTGATCATCCAGAAACGCCAGTGTCACATGCAGATTGGCCGCCGCGACCGGTGTGCCAACCGCCAGACGGTCCTGCACATCCAAGAAACGATCCGCTTCTGGACCCTCCAGCGGTATGCCGACAAAAGCCCGCATGCCGCCTCAGAGCATCGCTGGCACAACCAGATCCGGTGGGCGGTGACCATCATCAAACGTCTTGATGTTGATCAGGACTTTCTCGCCCATCTCGATCCGCCCTTCGACGGTGGCCGATCCCATATGCGGCATCAGCACCACATTGGGCACACCGCGCAGATCGGGATGTACCTCATTGCCGTGCTCAAAAACATCGAGCCCTGCGCCCGCCAGATCACCGTTCTTCAGCGCACGTACCATGGCGTTTTCGTCGATCACTTCCCCGCGGGAGGTGTTGATCAGCACCGCCGAGGGCTTCATCAGCTTCAGACGACGCGCGTTCAGCAGGTGGAAGGTTGAGGGCGTGTGCGGGCAGTTCACGGAAATCACATCCATACGCGCCAGCATCTGGTCAAGGCTTTCCCAATAGGTCGCCTCATATTGCGCCTCAATTTCAGGGCGCAGGCGGCGGCGGTTGTGATAGTGGATCTGCATGCCACAGGCCTGCGCGCGCCGCGCCACAGCCGTGCCAATGCGGCCCATGCCCAGAATGCCAAGCCGCTTGCCACTCACACGGCCACCCAACAGCGCCGTAGGGGCCCAGCCGTCCCATTCGCCAGATTGCATGCGCTGCACGCCTTCGCTCACCCTGCGGGTCACGCCAAGAATCAAAGCCAGCGCCATATCCGCCGTGTCATCGGCTGACACACCCGGCGTATTGGACACCAGAACGCCGCGCTGACGGGCCGAAGCCACATCAATGTGGTCCACACCAGCGCCGTAGTTGGCGATCAACTTCAGCCTGTCCCCGGATTGCGCAATCATATTGGCGTCAATCTTATCGCTCAGCGTTGGCACCAGAACATCAGCGTCTTTCATCGCCGCCGCCAGCTCTTCGCGGCTCATTGGGCTGTCATCATCGCGCAGCCGCACATCAAACAGCTCAGACAGCCGCGTCTCAACAGCTTCCGGCAGGCGTCGCGTCACGACAACACTCAGACGTTGCTTTGGCATTCAATGCCTCCCCATACTTTCCAAATCAGCCCGTTGGTGTCACAGTGCAACACAGGCAAGCGGCGCACAAGAACCCCTCCGCACCTTCAATGCAGAAAAAATCAGGCAAAATGTTCACCTTGGGTCGAAATTCTCTTGTGAGCCTGGCCGCGGCTTTGCTGTTGGCGCTCACATCTTCCGTTGCGGCAAACCGCGTGTCCGCTCAAAGCGCAAGCACAGACACGACCGCAGAAACCGCTGCGCCCAAACGCGGGCCTGTCACCAACCTGCCATTGCCGCGCTATGTCTCGCTGAAGGCGAGCAAAGCCAATGTGCGACGCGGCCCGTCCCGCACCCACCGCATCGACTGGGTCTTCACCCGCAAATCCATGCCACTTCAAATCACCGCCGAATATGGCCACTGGCGGCGCGTGCGCGATATTGAGGGTGCGGGCGGCTGGGTACACTATTCTCTGCTCTCCGGCGTGCGCACCGTGATTGTGCAAAAAGACATGCTACCTCTCGCCGTGCGCCCGGATCAGACGCAAGTCTCTGCCCATCTGGAACTCGGGGTGATTGCAAAACTTGAGGAATGTACGCTGGAGTGGTGCCGCCTGAAGGCGGGCGGCTACAAAGGCTGGGTGCAGAAAACCGACCTTTGGGGCGTGTCAGCCGAGGAAATCCGCGACTGACACTGAATGGCCCTGAAGCAGAGGCGCTTACTGCGCCGCCTCTGCTGCAGCACGGATGGCGCGGATGTTGTCGCCATAGACCTGCGCCTGATCAACAGAGCCACCTTTGAACACCGCAGAGCCTGCCACCAGCGCATCTGCACCCGCCGCAGCCACCAGAGGCGCGGTTTCGGTGGTCACACCGCCATCAATCTGAATGTGGATCTCACGATCGCCAATCATCTCACGGCAGCGGCGGGTTTTCTCCACACCAGAATGGATGAACTTCTGCCCGCCAAATCCGGGGTTAACGGTCATGATCAGCACCATGTCCACCAGATCAAGCACATGTTCGATGCTTTCCAGTGGGGTGCCGGGGTTCACAGCCACGCCCGCTTTCACGCCCTGCGCCTTGATCGCCTGAATGGTGCGGTGAATGTGGGGGCCTGCTTCCACATGCGCAGTGATCATATCTGCGCCCGCTTCGGCATAAGCCTCGATGTAAGGATCCACTGGCGCGATCATCAGATGCACATCCATGAAGGTTTTCACATGTGGACGGAACGCTTTCACCGCGGGCGGGCCAAAGGTCAGGTTGGGCACAAAATGCCCGTCCATCACATCCACATGCACCCAATCCGCACCCTGATCCTCAATCGCGCGAATCTCCGCACCGAAGTTGGCAAAATCCGCTGACAGGATGGATGGGGCGATCTTAATCTTGCGATCAAAGCTCATATCTGGCTCCTTCCCGGCCGCGCCGGGAGCTGAAGAGAGGCGTTGGCAAGTCTTTGGCCAGCCCACGCATAAAGGCGATATCGCCACCGAAACAGCGATTCGAAACTGGCGGCAAAATGGCGATCACGTCGAGAAATTTCAATCCAATTGCCGCCCGCGCGCCAAAGTTCGCAGTTTGCCCGATTTTTCATCCAAATCGCTCAATATGCGCAAATTTCATACGCATGTGACAAATCCGCTCAAAAAACGGGCAGGCGTTCTTTTGATGCGCCGCCGCCAATGCGAGTCACAAGGAAAACCGACACCGCTCATCGGAGACGCCTATCACCGCCTTCACGCCCATATCACGCCCAGAGCCCGCTCTGCCGCAACAACCGCGCGCGCAAGGCAGTGCCGACATCCGCAGCAAACTGCGCGCGGGCAGCTCCGTTCTGGACGATCTGCGCCTGTCCGGCTCCAGCCGCGTCCTGTTTCCGCACGCAAACTACGCACGCGGACGCACCAAGGCGCTTCAGGCGGTTCTGCTCAACACCGCAGGCGGCATCACCGGAGGCGACCGTTTCTCCGTGGCCGCCGCCGCAGGCGCGGGCAGCCATCTCACCGTGACCACCCAGGCCGCAGAGCGTGCCTATCGCAGCATTGACGCCAAACCGGGACAGCTTGAGACAACGCTCACGCTTGAGAAAAACGCACAGCTCGACTGGCTGCCGCAAGAAACCATCCTGTTTGACGGGGCCTCCCTGTCGCGCAGCCTGACTGTGACAATGCACAAAACCGCGCGTTTTCTGATGGTAGAGCCGCTGATCTTTGGCCGCACCGCCATGGGCGAAACCGTGCGCAAAGCCGATATCTTTGACCGCATCACCCTGACACGTGGTGATGAGCTGCTGTTTGCAGACCGGGTCAAACTCAGCGGCAACATTCAGGCACATCTTGACCGCGCCACCATCGCAGGCGGCGCGCGCGCCATGGCCACCCTCCTGCTGGCTGCACCCGATGCGGGCCGCCATCTGGATAAGCTGCGCGCGCTTCTGCCCGCCACCGCTGGTGCCAGCGAAATCCGCGATGGCCTGCTGTTTGCGCGTATTCTGGCCGAAGACGGCCACGCCCTGCGCCAATCCCTCATTCCCGCGCTCACGCTTTTGCACGGCGCCGATATTCCCCGAACATGGATGCTCTGACCACATGCAACTGACCCCCCGTGAAAAGGACAAACTGCTGATCGCCATGGCCGCCGAAGTGGCCCGCAAACGCCTCGCGCGTGGCGTGAAGCTCAACCACCCAGAGGCCATTGCCCTGATCACCGACGCGGTGGTCGAAGGCGCGCGCGATGGCCGCTCGGTGGCCGATCTCATGCAATCGGGCGCACAGGTCATCACCCGTGACCAATGCATGGAAGGCATCGCAGAGATGATCCACGAGGTGCAGGTCGAAGCCACCTTCCCAGATGGCACAAAACTTGTGACCGTCCACAACCCAATCCGCTGACTGACGAGAGGAAGACAGACATGCAACGTTTCGCCGTCACGGCGCTCGCCACCGCCACAGCTGCCCCCGCCTTGGCCCATTCCGGCGCACATTTGCACCCTCATGCCGACCATCCGATCTGGCTGTCTCTGCTTTTGGGATCCCTCGCCGTAGGCGCCTTTGGTCTTTTCATGCGGAAGAAAAAATGATCCCCGGCGAACTGATCCCCGCAGAGGGCGACCTCACCCTGAACGCACACGCCGAAGCCACCACGCTGATGGTGGCCAACACCGGCGACCGCCCCATTCAGGTGGGCAGCCACTACCATTTTGCCGAAACCAATCCCGCACTGGATTTTGACCGCGCCGCCGCACATGGCCTGCGTCTGGACATCGCCGCCGGCACCGCCGTGCGCTTTGAACCGGGCCAACGCCGGGAGGTGCAGCTGATCCCGATTTCAGGCGCACGCCGCATTTATGGATTTAATCAGAAAGTCATGGGGCCTCTCTCATGACCTAACCCCAAGGAGATTTTGATGCAGACGATTGCCACGGGCTCGATCACGGCCTCACTGAATGGGTTTTTCTTTATGTCGCGGCTGATGGAGCGCAACATGCGCACCTCGCACGCGATGACAAAGGCACTGATGACATCCATGACGATGCCCTATCTGGTGAGCACATCGCCAGCTTTGGCCACGCCAAAACCTACGGCGGTGAAACCAAAACAGGCGACCAAACCCGCCGCGCCCCGGCGCAAAGCTGCACCAAAAACAAAACCGACCACCGCGCGCCGCGCGGCTTCCGCAACGGCTGCCAAACCTGCCGCGACAGAGCCAAGCATCAAAACGGTCACCGCCAAAACCGAAGCACCGGCAAAACCGGTCACCACAACACGCAAAGCAAAGCCAGAAGCAAAAGCGGCCCCAAAGCCCAAAGGTGCCGCCACACCACAACCAAAGCCCGCATCCAAGCCTGCTGCCAAACCTGCGGCAAAGGTGGTGGCAAAAACCGCCGCACCCGCGCCCAAAGCAGAGACAGACCCAGCGCCAGCGGCACGCAAAACCAAACGCCAGCCTTCCAAACCGCCGGCCATGCCGCCCGCTGCAGCCGAGACGGCCAAACCGAAAAAATAACGGGGCGCACGACCACGTTCTGCGCCTGCCAAACCAACAGAGACCCCTTTTATGCCAGCAAAAATTTCCCGCTCCGACTACGCCGCCATGTTTGGCCCCACCGTGGGTGACAAGCTGCGCCTCGCTGACACCGATCTTGTGATTGAGGTGGAGCGGGATTTGACTGCTGAGAAAGCCGGAAACGGCAACGCGCTGAGTTATGGCGAAGAGGTCAAATTCGGCGGCGGCAAGGTGATCCGCGACGGGATGGGCCAAGCACAGACCACCCGCGCCGAAGGCGCTGTGGACACAGTGATCACCAACGCGCTGATCGTGGATCACACCGGCATCTACAAAGCCGACGTGGGCCTTAAGGATGGGCGCATCGCCAAGATCGGCAAGGCGGGCAACCCCGACACCCAACCCGGGGTGGACATCATCGTAGGTCCCGGCACCGAAGCCATTGCGGGCGAAGGAAAAATCCTCACCGCAGGCGGCTTTGACAGCCATATCCACTATATCTGCCCGCAGCAGATCGAGGATGCGCTGCACTCCGGCCTCACCACCATGCTCGGCGGTGGCACCGGCCCAGCGCACGGCACTTTGGCCACCACCTGCACCCCCGGCCCATGGCACATTGGCCGCATGCTGCAATCCGCCGACGCCTTCCCGATGAACCTCGCCTTTGCGGGCAAGGGCAACGCCTCCCTGCCTGCCGCCATCGAAGAGCAAGTGAAGGCAGGCGCCTGCGCGCTCAAACTACACGAAGACTGGGGCACCACGCCCGCTGCGATTGATTGCTGCCTTTCGGTGGCCGACGCCATGGACGTGCAGGTGATGATCCACACCGACACGCTCAACGAATCTGGTTTTGTGGAAAACACCGTAGCCGCCATGAAAGGCCGCACCATCCACGCCTTCCACACTGAGGGCGCAGGTGGCGGCCACGCACCGGACATCATCAAGATATGCGGCGAAGAGCATGTGCTGCCCTCCTCCACCAACCCCACACGGCCCTTCACTGTGAACACCGTGGATGAGCATCTGGACATGCTCATGGTCTGCCACCATCTCGACAAATCCATCCCAGAGGATGTGGCCTTTGCCGAAAGCCGCATCCGGCGCGAGACCATCGCGGCTGAGGATATCCTGCATGACATGGGCGCTTTCTCAATCATCGCCTCTGACAGTCAGGCCATGGGCCGCGTCGGCGAAGTGTTGATCCGCACATGGCAGACCGCGGACAAAATGAAAAAACAGCGCGGCCGTCTGCCCGAAGAAATCGGCGAGAACGACAATTTCCGCGTCCGCCGCTATATCGCAAAATACACCATCAACCCCGCCATCGCCCATGGCATCGCCCATCAGATCGGCTCCATTGAGGAAGGCAAGCGCGCTGATCTCGTGCTGTGGAACCCGGCCTTCTTTGGCGTGAAGCCGGAAATGGTGCTGATTGGCGGCTCTATCGTCTGCGCGCAGATGGGCGACCCTAACGCCTCCATCCCAACGCCCCAGCCGGTCTATTCCCGCCCGATGTTTGGCGCCTACGGCCGCGCTGTGGAAAACGCGGCTGTGGTGTTTGTGTCAGAAGCGGCACAAGCCGAAAACATCAGGGCGTCACTGGGCTTGGCAAAACAAACCCTCGCGGTTCAGAATACCCGCAAGATTGGCAAGTCGGATCTGAAGCTGAACGCCGCCACCCCGGAAATCGAAGTCCACCCAGAGACTTACGAGGTGCGCGCGGACGGTGAGCTTCTGACCTGTCAGCCTGCCGAGGTGCTGCCCATGGCACAGCGGTACTTTATGTTCTGACCGGAGGCCCTATGCGCGCACTACTTCTCGCCCTCACCTGCTTTGCCAGCCCTCTTGCTGCGCAATGCCCCACCGCATCCGATATGGAAACCGGCATCCGCCTTGAGGATAAGGACGGTGCCATGGAGACGTATCAGAGCTTTGGCGCAAACCATGTCCGCGGCCTCTGGGAAGACACCACCGGCATTCAATCCAAATACGTCCTGCTTAAAGGGCTCTATATTGTGGAGCAGTTTGATCTGGAGGATGGCAACGCCATTCCTGACAGTCGCGCCACACACAGCTATCCGATCAGCCCAGAAGATGCGCCCCTGCCCGTCGCCGGTGGGCGCTGGGACACAAAAGTGGTCACCATGGACACCGAAGGCGTCGAAAGCCGTGTGGAAAGCTATGTCTTCGGAGACACAACCCGCATCACGTTGGGTGGTTGCAGCTACGACATGATCCCGGTCACAGGCATTTACTACGATGACGACGGCTACGAGGAAACGCTGCACTACCTGCCGGAGCTTGGCTTCTCCTATCTGTCGGAAGCCCGCTACACCAACGAAGCCCCAGACCGCTATGTCTATGTCGATATCAAAGCGGTGCCATAACACCTTAAGGCCACGCTGCATTGCAGCGTGCGCAAAACAGCTATGACGAAAGACCCTGTGCACATGCCAGACCTTTTCCCCCATATTCATCGCCAGGGGAGGACCGAACGTTTTTATCGAACTGAGGTTCAAAATGGCACTCACAGACACAACATCCGCCGCACCGTTTGCGCTTGGCAAACTGCTGGCAGCACCCTTCCGGGCAATCGGCAATGGCCTGATCGCGCTGGCAGAAAACAACAGCCGCGTACAGCAGATCGAAACGCTGAACGCCATGTCCGATGCAGAGCTGGCCAAACGGGGCCTGCGCCGCGAAGAAATCGTGCGCCACGTCTTCCGCGACTACATGCATCTCTGATCCTGCGGGCAACCGGGGGGGCGTCATGACCGCTCTGCCCACCGCCCGCGCTTATCACAGCCACGCCCATGCCCCCGCTGCGGGGCAGGTGGCGCTGAGCTACGAAGACCGCTTCCTGCGCCGCAAAACCCTGCGGCTGGAAGACGGCAGCCGCCTCCTCGTCGATCTGCCCAAAACCACATCGCTTGATCATGGCGGTGTTCTGGTGCTGAGCGACGGGCGCGAAATCACCGTGACCGCCGCGCCTGAGCCGCTCTTGCAGGTCACAGCAGATGATCTCACCCGCATCGCCTGGCACATCGGCAACCGCCACACCCCGTGCCAGATCGAGGAGGGCCGCCTGCTGATCCAACCCGACCACGTGATCAAAGACATGCTGGGCCTTTTGGGCGCAACCGTGACCGATGTGACCGAGCCATTCACGCCCGAAGGCGGCGCTTATGGCCATGGCCGCACCCATGGGCACGATCACAGTCATCCGCACGCCCATGACCACACACATGATCACAGCCACGATCATGACCACCCGCATGAGCACTGATCCAATTCTCACATTGGCCCAATGGCTGTCCCCTGCCTATCCGGTGGGGGCTTTCACCTACAGCCACGGGCTGGAGGCGCTGGTAGAGTGCGGCACGGTGCACAATGCCGCCAGCTTTTCAGACTGGCTCACCGACACGCTTACACATGGCGCGGGCCACAATGATGTCATCCTGCTCGCCGCCGCCTACAACGCGGACGATCTGAGTGCCCTGACGGAGGTGGATGACCTCGCCCGCGCGCTCGCCCCCTCTGCCGAGCGTCTGCTGGAAACCGATCAGCAGGGCGCGGCGTTTGTGCGCACCGCCAGCACCATCCACGACCTTGATCTGACGCAGCTCACCTATCCAGTCGCCGTGGGCCGCGCCGCGCGCCTGCAAGACCTGCCGCTGCCAGAGACCGCCCGCTTCTTCCTGCACGCCTTTGCCGCCAATCTCACCTCCGCCGCCACACGCCTTGTGCCTTTGGGACAGACCGAGGCGCAAAGCGTGCTCACCGCCCTCACCCCGCTGTGCCAGTCCATCGCAGATCAGGCGATCACAGAGCCGCTCTCGGCCATTGCCTCTTCTACATTTGCTTCTGACATCGCCTCAATGCGGCATGAAACCCAATACTCCCGGCTGTTCCGGTCCTAATCACAGGAAACCCACATGACCTCCTCCGCTTCCCCCCATGGCCCTCTCCGCATCGGCATCGGTGGCCCTGTTGGCGCTGGCAAAACCACGCTCACCGCCAATCTTTGCCGTGCCCTGCGCGACAAGCTCTCCATCGCCGTGGTCACCAATGACATCTACACCCGCGAAGACGCCGAGGAACTGATGCGCCAGCAGGTGCTGCCGCTCGAACGCATCAAGGGCGTGGAAACCGGCGGCTGCCCCCACACCGCAATCCGCGAAGACGCCTCCATCAACCTCGCCGCCATAGATGAACTCACCAAGGAAATCCCCGATCTCGACATCGTGCTGATCGAATCCGGCGGCGACAATCTCTCCGCCACCTTCAGCCCAGAACTGGCCGATCTCACCATCTATGTGATCGACACCGCCGCAGGCGAAGAGATCCCGCGCAAGGGCGGCCCAGCGATCACCCGCTCTGATATTCTGATCATCAACAAGACCGATCTTGCGCCCTACGTTGGGGCCTCGCTTGAGGTCATGGAGCGTGACGCCACAAAAATGCGCGGCACGCGCCCCTTCCTCTTCACCTCCCTGCGCCACGGCAAAGGGCTGGAGGCGCTGCTGCCGCTGATTGGCGACATCGGCGGCGTGCCTGCCCTCATGAGCGAATAGGCGGAACAGTTTCCCAAGAAACACACCCCGCAGGGCGTCTCATTCCCAAAATATCCCCGCCGGAGGCATCCTGCGCTTCAACCAGCGCGCGCGCCGCGCTATGAGCGCAAAAGGCAGCAACCGGCGGAACCAACCATGATCGAGCTTCAAAACGTCAGCCTCTCTTACGGGGACCGCGAGGTTCTGCGCGATCTCTCTCTGCGCCTGACGGAACGCCGCATCGCAATCATTGGCGCAAATGGCTCCGGCAAATCCACCCTCGCACGCCTGCTCAATGGCCTCGCCCTGCCCAGCACGGGCGACGTGCTGGTGGATGGGCTGAACACCCGCAAACAGGGCCGTGACGTGCGTCGCAAAGTGGGCTTTGTGTTTCAGAACCCCGACAACCAGATCGTCATGCCCATCGTCGAAGAAGACCTCGCTTTTGGCATGAAAAACTGCGGCTTCTCCAAGGCCGAGATCGCCGCAAAAACCGCTGAAATCCTTGCGCGCTACGATCTCAGCGACCTGCGCGAACACCCCGCGCACCTGCTGTCTGGCGGCCAAAAACAGCTGATTGCCATCTCTGGCGTGCTGGTGATGGAGCCTGACATCGTGGTGATGGACGAGCCAACCACGCTGCTGGATCTGCGCAACAAACGCCGCATTGCCCGCGCGGTGGCTGCCTTGGATCAGCAGGTGATCACCGTCACCCATGATCTCGATCTGCTCACCGACTATGACCGCGTGATTGTGATTGATGAGGGGCGCGTCTTTGCTGATGGTCTGCCTGCCGAGGTCATCCCCGCCTATCAGGAGCTCATGGCCTGATGCTGGATCTTTACTCACCTGGCCATTCGCCACTGCACCGCATGCGCCCGTCCCTGAAAATGGGCGCGCTGATGGTCGGGGCCACACTCCTGATGATCAACCAAAGCCTGCCAATCACCGTGGCCGCCGCGCTGGCCATCCTTGCGCTCTATCCGCTGGCGCAACTCACGCTCAAACAGGCTTTCGCGCAAGTTCGCCCGCTGCTGTGGATATTTGTGCTCTTTTTTGCAGTGCAATGGTATTTTTCAGGTCTCACACTGGCCACCTATGTGGTGCTGCGTCTGGCCGCGCTGATCCTGCTTGCCAGCCTTGTCACCCTGACCACGCGCTCCTCTGACATGATCGACACGATGACGCGCGCGCTTCGTCTCTTGCGCCCACTTGGCGTAAACCCCGCCAAAGTCAGCCTCGCCATCTCGCTCGCCCTGCGCTTTATCCCTGTGCTCGCCCAAATCATGACCGAGGTGCGCGAGGCGCAGAAAGCGCGTGGGTTGGAACGCTCTGTCATTGCAGTGGCCATGCCCATGGCAATCCGCGCCATCAAGATGGCGGATGATATTTCTGATGCCATCGATTCACGAGGATATCGTTCCTAAGTCCGCCCCGTTAGCGCCCGATGCACTTGAGCCCTCAGCGGCTTTTGCGCACCCCTCCAGCCAAACAGATTTCTGACAAGGGACGGACCAGATGGACACCGCACTCAAACAAGGCTTCGCGACCAAAGACATCGTCTATATCGCGCTCTTTGCCGCTCTCACCGCCGCACTTGGCCTGATGCCCCCAATCCACTTCGCAGGCGCGGCACTGCCGCCGATCACTGCGCAGTCGCTGGGTGTGATGCTTGCGGGTGCTGTGCTTGGGTCCAAACGCGGTGGTCTTGCGTTGCTGCTGTTCATCGCGCTTGTGGCCGTGGGCCTGCCGCTTCTGTCCGGTGGCCGTGGCGGTTTTGGCGTGCTGGTCGGCACATCTGGTGGCTTCCTGCTCGCATGGCCTTTCTGCGCCGCCCTCATCGGCTGGCTCATTGAGCGTGATAGCGACGCAAGTGCTGTCAAAACAGGTATTTACGTCGCAATCGGTGGCATTGCCCTGATGTATGCGGCTGGCATTCCTTGGATGGCCTTCATCGGCAAACTGGGCCTCACCAAGTCTCTGACGATCATGGTGGCCTACATCCCCGGCGATCTGGTAAAGGTGGTTCTGGCGACAATCATCGCCCGCGGTCTGCGCCGCGCCTTTCCAACGCTCTGAGGACGCGCTTGCCTTTACGACACGCAATAGATCATCACGCCCGCCAGCGCCCCGACGCGCTGGCGGTTGCTGTTTCTGACACCCGCCTGACCTACGGCGTATTGCATCGACGGCTGCAACGTCTGCATGCGGCCCTCAGCGCCCTGCCCGCACAGCCCCGTGCCGATCTCACCCTACCCGAAAACGCCCGTCTCTTTGCGCTTTCCGCAGGCAACCACCCCAATGCCCCCACGCTCTTGGCAACCGCACTGGCCACGCCCCATGCGGTCACCCTGCTCGATCCCCACTGGCCCGACACCCTGCACCAACGTGTGCTCGCCAAACTCCCGCCAGACGCGCTGTTCTGCCTCTCCTCCCAAACCGCGCTCATCGCCGCCGCTGAGCGCCTCGGCATCCCCGCTATCCGCATCGACACCGCCGATTTTGACGCCTTCCTTGCTGCACCCAAAGACATCCCTTTCACCGATCCGCGCGCGATCTTCATGGTGGGCTTCACCTCCGGCACCACGTCAGAACCCAAAGCCTTCGCCCGCGCCCGCCACAGTTGGCGCGCCTCGCTTGATGCCAGCCGCCTCGCCTTTGCCCTGACCGAGCAGAGCAACACCTTTGCCCCCGGCCCGCTGGCCCACGGCATCACGCTCTACGCACTCGCCGAAACGCTGGAACTTGGCGCCGCCTTCCACGCTCTGCCGAAATTTGATCTCACCGCCGCCCATAAAGCCATGGCAGAGACCCGCCGCATCGTCGCCGTGCCGAGCCTGCTCGGCGCGCTCTGTCACGGCGCGCCGGTGGATCAGGTCGTTGAAATCACCACCGCCGGGGCCAAGCTCGATCCAGCCCTTCTGACAAAGGCGCGCAGCCATTTCCCCCGCGCCCGCGTGCATGAATACTACGGCGCGTCCGAGCTGGGTTTTGTCAGCCTCAACACCCACGGCCGCCAAAGCTCCTCCGCCCCCGCCCATTCCGTGGGCCGCCCCTTCCCGCATGTGGAACTCTCCCTGCGCCAGAACGGCCAAGAGGTCGCCCAAGGTGAACCCGGCACCATCTTTGTGCGCGGGGATCTGGCGATTGACAGCTACCTCTGGGGCGGGCGCACCTCCGGCTTCCGCCGCGAAGGCCCATGGGCCACCGTCGGCGATGTGGGCAAACTCAACAATGACGGCAGCCTCAGCCTATTGGGCCGCGAAGGCGGCATGGTCATCACCGCCGGCCACAACGTCTATCCGCAGGAAATCGAAACCGCGCTCTCTGAAATCCCCGGCGTGTCTGCGGCCGTGGTGCTCGGCGTCGCCCATCAGTCGCGCGGCCAAGAACTGGTGGCTATTGTCGAAGGCGACACGCCGCTGGATGAGCTCCGCTCCCAACTCGCCATCCGTCTGCCGCGCTACAAACTCCCGCGCCATTTCTACCGCACGCAGGACTGGCCTCTGACCAGCTCCGGCAAACCGGACCGCGGGCGCCTGCTCTCCTGGCTCAGCAAAAAGGACGCGCGCCTTGTCCCTGCTGCCACCTGAGCTGCCAGCTGAGCGCCAGCCGGTCATCATCACCGCCCGCCGCAGCGCCATTGGCCGCGCAGGCGGCATGTTTGCCTCCCTGGATGTCGAAGAGCTCACCGCCCCCGTGCTGCAAGCCACCCTCGCCGACGCGGGCCTCCCCCCCGATCAGCTCGACGATGTGATCCTTGGCAACGCCGCAGGCCCCGGTGGCAACGTGGCCCGCCTCGCCGCGCTACACGCAGGCTTCCCCACATCCATCCCCGGCGTGACTGTCGATCGCCAATGCGGCTCCGGTCTTGAGGCGGTGATGTTGGCCTGCCACCTCATCATGGCAGGCGCAGGCACCGCCTATCTCGCGGGTGGCGTCGAAAGCCAAAGCCGCGCGCCCCTGCGCACCCTGCCCGCCAGTGGCACCCTGCCCGCCCAAAGCTACAAACGCGCGCGCTTTGCACCCGACAGCATCGGCGATCCAGAGATGGGCGCCGCCGCCGACACGGTGGCAGATGAATTCAACATCTCCCGCGCCCGCCAAGACGCTTTTGCCCTGCGCTCCCAACAACGCGCAACTGAGGCCCGTGCCGCGGGTCGTTTGACCGCCGAAATCACCCCAATCGCAGGCCACACCCTCGACGAATGCATCCGCGACAGGATGACAGCCGAGCGCCTCGCCCGCCTGCGCCCTGCGTTCAGCAAAGATGGCACAGTGACAGTGGGCAACGCCTGCCCCCTCAACGATGGCGCGGCTGCGCTGCTGATCACCACGGCCGCCAAAGCGCGCACACTGGGTCACACCAAAGCCCTCGCCTACCTTGGTGGCGCGGCGGCAGGTGTGGACCCCAATATTCTTGGCATCGGCCCCGTCGCCTCCACCCAAAAGCTGCTCAAGCACCACCCAAATCTGAACCTCTCCGACCTCACGCATCTGGAGTTCAACGAAGCCTTCGCCGCGCAGGTGCTCGCCAGCCTTGATGCGCTAGGGCTCAACGAAACCCTGCCCAACAAAGACGGCGGTGCCATCGCCCTTGGCCACCCTTTCGGGGCCTCGGGTGCCATCCTTGTGGTGCGCCTGTTCAGCCAACTCATCCGCCTACCCGCGCCCGAAGAGGCCCTCGCCATGGCCATGATCGGCATCGGCGGCGGCCAAGGGCTGACCGCCGCTTTCCAGCCCACACGCCTCTAAGCGCTTCTCATTCTTCAAATATCCCGGGTGAAGTTACACCTTTGGTGTGACGAGGGCAGCGCCCTCAAAACAAAAACGGGGCCGCACTGCGACCCCGTCTCAAATCTCACATCAGACGTGCTTATTCATCTTCGTCATCCAGCATCCGCACCGCGCCGAGCGAGGCGTTGGACACGTGCTGTGCATAAACCTTCAGTGCTTTGGACACCGCACGAGGGCGTCCCTCGGCTTTCCAGAACTTCTTGCCCGCCTGCGGGTGGTTGTCGCGGCGGCGTTGCAGTTCTTCGTCGCTCACATCCAGATGGATGGTCCGGTTGCGCACGGAAATGCGGATTTTGTCGCCATCTTCCACCAGGCCAATCACGCCTTTCTCTGCCGCTTCCGGCGAGGCGTGGCCAATCGAAAGGCCAGCAGTACCGCCAGAGAAACGCCCATCAGTCAACAGCGCACAGGTGTGATCCAGCTTCTTGGATTTCAGATAGGCGGTTGGGTACAGCATCTCCTGCATGCCCGGCCCACCTTTTGGCCCTTCGTAGCGGATCACCACCACGGAATACGGCTGCACCTCATTCTGCAAGATGCCATGCATCGCATCTTCCATGGATTCAAAGACCTTCGCAGTGCCTTCAAACTCATACATCTGTTTGATCACACCGGCGGTTTTCAGGATACAGCCCTGCTCTGCGATGTTGCCAAACAGCACGCAAAGCCCACCTTCTTCGGAATAGGCATTGGCAAAGTCACGCACGCAGCCGTCTTCCACGTCCAGATCCAGTTCGGTGTACATCCGCGACTGGCTGAAGGCCTCTGTGGTGCGCACGCCGCCGGGGGCCGCGATGAACAGATCGCGCGCTTCATTGCCGGCGGTTTCGCGGCGCACATCCCATTTGTCGATGAATTCGCCCACGGTGCGCTCATGCACGGTTGCGCAGTCGCGGTGGATCTTGCCCTCGCGCTCCAGCTCGCCCATGATCCGCGCAATGCCGCCGGCGCGGTGCACATCTTCCATGTGGTATTTCGGCGTTGAGGGCGCCACTTTGCTCAGGTGCGGGATCTCGCGGCTCAGGCGGTCCATATCCGCCATGGTGAAATTCACGCCACCCTCATGGGCAATCGCCAAGAGGTGCAGAACCGTGTTGGTAGACCCACCCATGGCAATATCGAGCGCCATGGCGTTTTCAAAAGCCTTGAAGGTCGCAATGCCACGCGGCAGCGCGGTCTCGTCACCTTCTTTGTACCAGCGGTCACACAGCTCGATAATCTTGTGACCGGCTTCTTCAAACAGCCCGCGGCGTTTGGAGTGGGTCGCCAGCAGCGAGCCATTGCCCGGCAGCGCCAGACCCAGCGCTTCCGCCAGACAGTTCATCGAGTTCGCAGTGAACATGCCAGAGCAGGAGCCACAGGTCGGGCAAGCAGAGCGTTCCAGCTTGTCTACTTCCTCCTGGCTGCGGTCTTCATCGGTCGCACCCACAATGGCGGTCACGAGGTCGGCCTTATGCTCGCCGTCTTTCAGGATCACCTTACCGGCTTCCATCGGGCCACCGGAGACAAAGATCGCCGGAATGTTCAGGCGCATTGCCGCCATCAACATGCCGGGGGTGATCTTGTCACAGTTGGAAATACACACCAGCGCATCCGCGCAGTGGGCATTGGCCATATACTCCACAGAGTCCGCAATCACTTCGCGGCTTGGCAGGGAATAGAGCATCCCGTCATGGCCCATGGCAATGCCGTCATCCACCGCGATGGTGTTCATCTCTTTGGCCACACCACCGGCTTTCTCAATCTCACGCGCCACCAGCTGGCCCATGTCCTTAAGATGCACGTGACCGGGCACAAATTCGGTGAATGAGTTGACCACCGCCACAATCGGCTTGCCAAAGTCTTCCGTTTTCATACCCGTCGCCCGCCATAGCGCGCGCGCAGCCGCCATTCGGCGACCGAATGTGGAGGTCTTGGAACGAAGATCGGGCATTTTATGCTCTCCTGAGGATGGCGTGGGCACCAAGTCTGATACCCCATTCATTTCTGGTCTGCACGGGTGCCATTCAAGAGGCCGGAATGCAAGCAAGATCAGAAATTTTGTTGCTCAAAATCACCGCACATCTTTCAGGATCAATCAATTGACACCCCAAATTGAGACCTACCTCCCAGTTTGAGGCTAAAATCAACGTAATCACGCGCGTGACAATCGCGCCCAGATCACTCAAAGAGATGGGCTTCGCTCTCTATGCACGCTATAGATGTGACAGGCAATCCCGCGCCGTAAAATCACACGCGCTTGCTGCAAGTGGCACATTGATACAGCGGCCTTTCCGTCACCCAATGGTCAGATGCGCCAGCAGTTCTGCGGCGTTTTTCACCTCGAACCGTTTCAACAGACGGGCGCGCACATCTTCTACCGTTCTTGGGGACAATCCCAGCTCACGGGCGATCTCCTTGCTGGTCAGCCCGCGCCCCAACCCGCCCACCACCTGCCGCTGCCGCAGGCTGAGTGACAACGACGGCCCGTCATGGATCACCGCAATGCTCATCACCAACTGCGCCAGCGGGTCCTCCGGCGTTCGGGTCTGCGCCCGAAACCGGCACCAGATCTGCCGCCCATCGCGCCGCCGCAACATCCGCTCATCGCTATAGGCTGTGTCCGCACGCAACGGCGCCAGCCCAATGTCGCGCACCCGGTCAAATTCTTCTGTGGTGTCATACAGCAGTCGAAAGGATTGCCCGATCAGCTCCGTCTTCCGGTAGCCCATCATTGCCGCAAAACTGTCATTACAGCCCCGGATCACCCGATGTTGCGTGACCACAATCCCCACCGGAGCGGCCTCATAGGCCAGCATATCCCAATCCATCACCTTCTCCCGCAGAACCGTAATCCTACGGTATTGATACCGTATACTGCCGCAATCCATGCTGAACCCATAGCTTTTTGTTGGCCTATGCGTCCCATCGCAGGCCCCGCGCCACCGCAGCTGGCGCGCATTTGCGAGGTTTGACCATGCCTTTAGACACTGACCGCCTGATTGCGCGCATAGACAGCATGCGCGAAGATCTGATCGCGCTGACCCAAGATCTGATCCGCATCCCAACACTCAACCCCCCCGGCGAATGCTATCGCGAAATTTGCGATTATCTCGACACCCGCCTCACCCGGCACGGGTTTGACACCCAGCTGATCCGCGCCCATGGCGCACCGGGAGACAGCGACAAATACCCCCGCTGGAATGTTCTGGCCCGCAAAGAGGGCCACCACCCCGGCGAGTGTGTGCATTTTAACAGCCACACCGATGTGGTGGAGGTCGGCCACGGCTGGACCTTTGATCCCTTCGGCGGGGAGATTTCAGACGGCAAAATCTATGGTCGCGGCGCTTGTGATATGAAAGGTGGGCTGGCCGCCTCTATCATCGCTGCCGAAGCCTTCATCGCCGAGTTCCCCGATTTTCACGGAGCCATTGAAATCTCCGGCACAGCGGATGAGGAAAGTGGCGGCTATGGCGGTGTGGCCTATCTGGCCGAGCGCGGCTTCTTTGCGCCAGAGCGGGTGCAGCATGTGATCATCCCGGAACCCCTGCACAAAGACCGCATCTGTCTTGGCCATCGCGGCGGCTGGTGGGCCGAAATCGAAACCTTCGGCGAAATCGCTCATGGGTCCATGCCTTTCTTAGGCGACTGTGCGGTCCGCCACATGGGTGCTGTGCTCGACAAATTTGAAAGCGACCTCTACCCCGCCATGGCCTCACGCCGCACCGATATGCCCGTGGTGCCCGAAGGCGCCCGGTCCTCCACCATGAACATCAACTCGATCCACGGTGGCCAGCTTGAGCAGCCCGAAGATTTCACCGGCCTGCCCGCCCACTGCGTGCCTGACAGCTGCCGCATCGTGATCGACCGCCGCTATCTGGCCGAAGAGTCGCACGCCGAAGTCTCCGGCGAAGTTGAGGGCCTGCTCAACGATCTTTCCGCCCAGCGCGAAAACTTCCGCTATGAAATGCGCGAGCTCAATCATGTCGCGCCTTCGATGACAGACCGCGCCGCGCCCGTTGTCACCACGGTGGACCGCGCCATTCAGGATATTCTTGGCAAATCACCTGATTATGTCGCCAGCCCCGGCACATATGACCAAAAACATATTGATCGCATCGGCAAGCTCAGGAACTGTATCGCCTATGGGCCGGGCATTTTAGAAATGGCCCACAAACCAGACGAATATATCGGCATCGACGATATGGTCGACAGCGCCAAAGTCATGGCCCACAGCCTGACACAGCTTTTGCTGCCGCCAGAAGATGTATAAGAAACTACTCCGGCCCAGTGCGCTCTAAGCCTGCGCCCAAAAACAATAAAAACCAGAATGATAAGGGAGAAAGACATGACATTTCACACGTCAAAGCTGGCCCTGACCAGCCGGATCGCCAGCACCGCCGCCCTCGCCACAGTCCTGTTTGCGGGCGCATCCTTCGCGCAAACCGACATCACCGTCGCGCTTCAGCTTGAACCACCACATCTGGATCCGACCTCCGCCGCAGCTGGTGCCATTGACAGCGTGCTTTACTCCAACGTCTTTGAGGGGCTCACCCGCTTCGCCAGCGACGGTGCGGTCATCCCCGGCCTCGCCAAAAGCTGGGAAATTTCCGAGGACGGCCTCACCTACACCTTCATGCTGAACGAAGGGGTGACCTTCCATGACGGCAGCGCCATGGACGCGGAGGATGTGAAATTCTCCCTCGACCGCGCCCGCGCCGAAGACAGCGCCAATGCCCAAAAAGCCCTGTTTGCCGGGATCACCGATGTCACCGTGGTTGATCCGCTCACCGTTCAGGTCACGCTAGAGGCCCCCAACGGCAGCTTCCTGTTCAACATGGCTTGGGGCGATGCGGTGATCGTGGCCCCTGAAACCATCGCCGACATCAAAACAACCCCGATCGGCACAGGCGCTTTCAAGTTTGAAAACTGGGTGCAGGGCGATCAGATCACGCTGGCGCGCAATGACGCCTATTGGGGCACCCCAGCCGCGCTGTCTGACGTGACCTTCAAGTTCATCTCAGATCCCACCGCCGCCTTTGCTGCGATGATGGCCGAAGACATTGATGTCTTTGCCGGGTTCCCAACACCCGAAGCCCTGCCACAGTTTGAGGCGGACCCGCGCTTTCAGGTGCTGGTCGGCAGCTCTGAGGGGGAGACCATCCTCTCCACCAATAACAAAATGCCCCCGCTAGATAATGTGAAGGTGCGCAAGGCCATCGCCCATGCGATTGACCGCTCTGCCATCATCGACGGGGCCATGTTTGGCCTTGGCACGCCGATTGGCACCCATTTTGCGCCACACAATCCCGATTACGTCGATCTGACCGGCAACTCCCAATATGACCCGGAGCTGTCCAAGAAACTTCTGGCGGAGGCGGGCTTTGCCGATGGCTTCACCACCACGCTGAAACTGCCGCCACCCTCCTATGCCCGTCGCGGCGGCGAAATCATCGCCGCACAGCTGCGCGCTGTGGGCATTGAGACCGAGATATCCAATCTGGAATGGGCCCAATGGCTGGAGCAGGTGTTCCGGGGCAAAGACTTTGGGCTCACCATCGTCAGCCACACCGAACCCTTTGACATCGGAATCTACGCCCGCCCGGAATACTACTTTCAGTATGACAATGCGGAATTCCAGAAGATCATGGAAACGCTGAACAAAGTCAGCAAACCCGCCGAGCGCAGCGCGATCTTACAAGTGGCGCAAACCATGATCGCCGAGGATTATGTGAACGGCTACCTGTTCCAGCTGGCCTTCCCCACCGTCGCCAAAGCAGGCGTCAAAGGTCTCTGGGAAAACCAGCCCACCCAGGCCACCGATCTCACCGCCGTTACTTGGGCGGAGTGACCAAATTTGACCAGCGTCGCCTCTGTGGCGGCGCTGCACCGATCCATTGACCCAGAAGGGGCGCAGCCATGATTGATCACATCCCTGCCGGACAAGTGCCCAGCCGCGCTGGCACACCGGAGTATTTCACCGGCACGGTGCGCCTCGATCTGATCACCGAAAGCCGCGCCCCATCAGAGCTGTTTGCAGCGCGTGTGACGTTTGAACCGGGCGCACGCACTGCGTGGCACACCCATCCGGTGGGCCAGACCCTGCATGTGCTCTCCGGCGTCGGCCTGATCGCGTTGCGTGGCGAAGCCCCGCGCACCATCCGTCCGGGCGACACCATCTGGATCGAACCCGGTGTGGAGCATTGGCACGGCGCAACACCGAACACCGGCATGTGCCACCTCGCCATGCAACAGGTCAAAGACGGCTCCGGCGCGGACTGGCTCGAACATGTGACCGACACAGACTACCTGATGCCCCCCGCCGAATGACCAACGCCCCAACGACCTGACCAGCCACCCTGAATCACGCAATGCTCCGCTACACCCTCAAACGCGCGCTCTCACTCGGGCTCAGCCTGATCGTGGCCTCCCTCGTGATCTTCTTTGTGATCGAGGTAGTCCCCGGAGATCCGGCCAGCTTCATGCTGGGCCTCAATGCCCAGCCCGACACCATCGCCGCCCTGCGCGCAGAACTGGGTCTGGATGTGCCCAAGTTTGAGCGCTATCTCACATGGGTTGGCGGGATGTTGCAGGGCGATTTTGGCCTCTCCTACACCTATCGCACCCCGGTGACAGAGATGATAGGCGACCGCATCTGGGTCTCCCTGCCACTGGCGCTTTATGCGCTTACGCTGTCCACCCTGATCGCCTTTCCCGCAGGCATCTACGCCGCCTCCCGTCGCGGCAAAGCAGGGGATATGGCGGTCATGGGGGCCACCCAATTTGGCATCGCCGTGCCAAACTTCTGGTTTGCGATGATGCTGGTCCTGATCTTTGCCATCAACCTGCGCTGGTTCTCTGCCGGGGGCTTTGTCGGTTGGGACAAAGGCTTTGGTGCCGCCCTGAAATCCCTCACCCTGCCCGCCATTGCGCTGGCCTTGCCACAATCCGCCATCCTCGCCCGCGTCATGCGTTCCTCGCTTCTGGATGTGCTTGGCGAAGATTTCATGCGCACCGCCCGCGCCAAGGGCCTCACACAAAGTCAGGCCATCCTGCGCCACGGGTTGCGCAACGCAATGATCCCGGTGCTGACCATCATCGGCATGCAGTTCTCCTTCCTGCTCGCAGGCGCGATCATCATTGAGCAGGTCTTCTTCCTGCCCGGCCTCGGCCGCCTGATCTTCCAGTCCATCTCCGCCCGCGACCTGATCGTGGTGGAAAGCGTGGTCATGCTCTTGGTGTTCCTCGTGATCCTCGTCACCTTCCTTGTCGATCTCGCCTACGCCGCGATTGATCCCCGCCTGAGGGCCCGCACATGAGCCTGTCGCGCAACATCCTGCTTGGCGGTCTGCTCTGCCTGATCGTGGTCAGCGCCGCGCTCACAAGCTTTGTCTGGACGCCTTATGACATCACCACGATGGACATCCCCAACAAGCTGCAAACACCCAGCGCGGTGCATTGGTTTGGCACCGACCACTTCGGACGTGACATCTTTTCAATGATCATGGTTGGCGCACGCACCTCGCTCGCCGTGGCGCTGGTGGCTGTAGGCATCGGCATGGGCCTTGGCGTGCCCCTTGGCCTCTGGGCCGCCGCGCGACAAGGAGGCTGGGCCGACGAGCTGATCATGCGCGGCAACGATCTGATCTTTGCCTTCCCCAGCCTCGTGATCGCCATTCTGATCACCGCCATCCTCGGCCCCGGCGCGCTCAACGCGATCCTTGCCATCGGCATCTTCAACGTGCCGGTCTTTGCCCGCCTCACCCGCGCAGGCGCGCTGCCGCTCTGGCAACGCGATTTCATACTCGCCGCCCGCGTCGCAGGCAAATCCCGCACCCTGATCAGCCTCGAGCACATCCTGCCCAATGTCGCCAACCTCCTGATCGTGCAGGGCACCATCCAGTTCTCCCTCGGCATCCTTGCAGAGGCAGGTCTCAGCTACGTCGGTCTTGGCGCACAGCCGCCCACGCCCTCCTGGGGCCGCATGCTGGCGGATGCGCAAACCATGGTCTCTTTCGCGCCCCACCTCGCGCTGATCCCCGGCCTCGCCATCATCTCCGCCGTGCTGGGCCTCAACCTCTTGGGCGACGGATTGCGGGACTGGCTGGATCCGAAAATCCGCGTGGTGCGCACATGACCCTGCTTTCCGTGCAAAACCTTTCGCTCAGCATCGGCCCCACCCCGATTCTGAAAGACATCAGCTTCACCATCGCGCCGGGCGAAATCCTCGCGGTCACCGGCGAAAGCGGTTCCGGCAAATCCATGACAGCCCTCGCGGTGATGCAGCTCCTGCCCGACTCCGCACAGGCACAAGGCCAGATCCTGTTAAACGACACCGACCTGCTGACCCAGTCCGAATTCGACCTCTGCACCATGCGCGGCAATGACATCGGCATGGTGTTTCAGGAGCCGATGACCGCGCTCAACCCGCTGCAGACCATTGGCACACAGGTGGCCGAAACCATCCGCATCCACTGTGTTATGCCCAAGGCCGAAGCCCGCGCGCAAGCCGCCGCCATGCTCACGCGTGTGGGCCTGCCCCAAGACCGCTTCCCCCTCAACCGCTATCCGCATGAGCTGTCCGGTGGTCAGCGCCAGCGCGTGGTCATCGCCATGGCCATCGCCCGCCGCCCGCGCCTGCTGATCGCTGATGAGCCGACCACTGCTCTGGATGTCACCACCCAGGCCCGCATCCTTGATTTGCTGAAAGATCTCGTCGCCGAGTTTGACATGGGCCTTCTGATGATCACCCACGATCTCGCCGTGGTTGCCGATATGGCCGACCGGATTGTGGTCATGCGCAAAGGCGAAATTGTCGAACAAGGCGCAACCAAGCAGCTGCTTTCCAATATGCAGCACCCCTACACCCGCGCGCTCTTTGAGGCCTCAGGCCACACCGTCGATCTGCCTGCGCCGCAAGGCACGCCTGCCCCGATCCTCACGGTGCAAAACGCCGTCCGGAACTACGCCCTGCCCCGCACTCAACTCTTCGCCCCGCGCACCTTTCACCGCGCTGTCAACGATGTGTCCTTCACCATTCACCAAGGCGAACGGGTCGGGCTGGTCGGCGAATCCGGCTGCGGAAAATCGACCCTAACACGGGCTATTCTTGGGCTGGAGCCGGTGCAAAGCGGCACAATCACCGCCTTTGGCCACCCGGTTGGCGGGGGCATGCCCGCCGCGCTGCGCATCAAAACGCAGGTCGTCTTTCAGGATCCCTACAGCAGCTTCAACCCGCGCCACCGCGTCGCTCGCATCCTGACAGAACCTTTTCATCTGGTGCAAGACCCACCCAAAGGCGCGGCCCTGCAGAGCCTCATCGGCGACGTCCTCACCGATGTTGGCCTCACGCCTCAGGACGCGCAAAAATACATCCACGAGTTCTCCGGCGGCCAGCGCCAGCGCATCGCCATCGCACGCGCCCTGATCACCCGCCCCGAGCTCATTATCTTTGACGAGGCGGTCTCTGCCCTCGATGTCTCTGTGCGCGCGCAAATCCTTGACCTGATCGCCGATCTCTCCCGACGCCACAGCCTCGCCTATCTTTTCATCTCCCACGACCTCTCCGTGGTGCGCACCGTCACAGACCGCGTTTTGGTCATGCAAAACGGCGAAATCGTCGAGGAAGGCGAGACCGAAGCGGTCTTTGCCACCCCGCAACACAGCTACACCCAAAGCCTGATCGCCGCCGCCCCTGTCCTACCCAAACTCGCCATAGAGGAGACCACCGCATGAGGCTTCTGATCAACGGCGTGCGCCTGTTTTTGGATTTTGACGGGCCGGAATGGGTCGCAGATGGCCCCACGCTGCGGCAGAAACCAACATTGATCGTCCTGCACGGCGGCCCCGGAGCGGATCACTCAATATTCAAACCGCATTACGCCGCCGCGCTTTCCGACCTCTGCCAGATTCTTTACCTCGACCACCGCGGAAATGGCCGCTCTGATGATGGCGATCCCGCACTCTGGACGCTTGAGCAATGGGCCGACGATCTCGCCACCCTCTGTGATGCGCTGGAAATCACCGATCCGATCCTCTACGGCGGCAGCTTTGGCGGCTTTGTCGCGCAGGCCTTTGCCACAAAATACCCCGACCGCCTCGCAGGCCTCATCCTGTCCAACACCACCGCACAGGTCGATTTCCCAACGATCTACAACGCCTTTGGTCAATTGGTCGGCCCGGAGGCTCAAGCGGCTGCACAAAACTACTGGGGCAATCCCACGTCCGCCTCCCGCGCCACCTACGGCCGGATCTGCGTCCCCCACTATACCCAAACCGCGATAGAGCCCGACTTCTGGTCCCGCGTGATGATGAAGGACCCAGTGGCCCTGCATTTCAACGGCCCCACCAATGAAATGGGCCGCTTTGATTTCCGCGCAGCGCTCGCCAAGGTCACCTGCCCCAGCCTGATCATCAGCGGCGACAAAGATCCGATCATGCCTAGCGCCTTTTCCGAGACCATCACTGCCGCGCTCACCCACAGCGACGCGGCCCACCATTGCCTGCCAAACTGCGGCCACCTGCCCGCGTTTGACACCCCTGACACCTATTTCAACCTCTTGCGAAATTTCCTCCAACGCATTCCCTCAAAGGACACTAAATGACTTCCGATCTCTGGTTTGACCCATCCAAATGCCTCATCGGCGGCACATGGCAACCAGCCCTCTCCGGCGACACACTGGCGCTGACCAACCCCTCAGACGGCAGCCTCCTTGCCACCATCGCCCGCGGGGCCAAGGCAGACATCGACGCCGCCGTGGCCGCCGCACAGGCCGCGCGCAACAGCGACTGGGGCCGCGCCACCGCTGTGGAACGCGGGCGCATCCTCACCCGCATCGGCCAGCTGGTGATGGAGCACGCCGAAACACTCGCCCAGCTAGAGGCGCAGGACGTGGGCAAACCGCTGACACAGGCGCGCAACGACGTCACCGCATTGGCGCGCTACATGGAGTTTTACGGCGGCGCAGCAGACAAAGTGCATGGCGAGACCATCCCCTATCTGGAAGGCTACACCGTCTACACCCTGCGCGAGCCATTCGGCGTGACCGGCCATATCGTGCCGTGGAACTACCCGATGCAGATCATTGGCCGCTCGGTCGGTGCCGCGCTCGCCATGGGCAACGCTTGTGTTCTCAAACCCGCAGAAGAGGCCTGTCTCACCGCGCTGGCCTTTGCCGATCTGGCGCAACAGGCAGGCCTGCCGGACGGCGCGCTCAATGTGGTGCCGGGTCTGGGCGCCGAAGCCGGGGCCGCGCTCGCTGCCCACCCCGATGTAAACCACATCTCCTTCACCGGCTCGGTGGACACCGGCCGCCTTGTGCAAACCGCCGCCGCAGAAAACGTCGTGCCGGTCACGCTGGAACTGGGTGGCAAATCCCCGCAACTGGTCTTTGCAGATGCCGATCTCGATGCCGCCCTGCCCTTCCTTGTGAACGCAGGTATCCAGAACGCAGGCCAGACCTGCTCGGCCTCCTCCCGCATTCTGGTGGAACGCAGCGTCTATGAAGAGGTCAAAACCCGCATGAGCGCCGCTTACAAAGCCATGCGCGCCGCCCCCGCCATGGAGGATGCCACCCTCGGCCCGCTGATCTCCGCACGGCAAAAAGACATCGTGTCAGACTTCCTCACCAAAGGCGCAGACCTGACCATCGCCGCCCAGGGCGAAATCGCCACCGACGCCCCCGGCCACTACGTGCCCCCCACGCTCTTTGCCGATGTGCCCACCGATCACCCCCTCGCGCAACAGGAAATCTTCGGCCCCGTGCAGGTCCTGATCCCCTTTGACACAGAAGACGAGGCCCTGCAGATCGCCAACAGCACCAAATACGGCCTCGTCGCCTCGGTCTGGTCGCAAAACGGCGCGCGTCAGTTGCGTCTGGCCAAACAGCTCAACGCTGGTCAGGTCTTTCTCAACAACTACGGCGCAGGCGGCGGGGTCGAGCTGCCCTTCGGCGGCACCGGCCACTCCGGCCACGGCCGCGAAAAAGGCTTTGAGGCCCTCTTCCACTTCTCCCAGCTCAAAACCGTGGCCGCTCTGCACGGCTAGGCTTCTCATTCTTCAAATATCCCCGCCGGAGGCATCTCTCTCTTTGCCCCGGCGCAGATAGATAGACTGATAAAAAGGACCAACACATGCGTCTTGCAAACAAAACAGCCATCATCACCGGCGGCGCTCAGGGCTTTGGCGCGGGCATTGTCGACAAATTTCTCACTGAGGGCGCCAAGGTGCTGGTGGCGGACATCAATGGCGAGGCAGCCGCCGCCAAAGCCGCCGAGCATGAAAATGCCACCCCCTGCACCGTGGATGTGGCGGATGCCGCCAGCGTACAGGCGATGATTGACACCGCGCTTGGCGCTTGGGGGCAGATCGACATTCTGGTGAACAACGCCGGTGTCACCCATCTGCCCGCCCCGATGGAGACTGTCACGGAAAGCGATTTTGACCGCGTCTTTGCGGTGAACTGCAAAGCCATTTACCTGATCGCACAGGCGCTTGTGCCGCATATGAAATCCCGCGCTGCAGGCGCGATCCTCAACATCTCCTCCACCGCAGGGCTGTCCCCGCGCCCCAATCTCAACTGGTACAACGCCTCCAAAGGTTGGGTGAACACCGCCACCAAAGCCATGGCCGTCGAACTCGCCCCCCATGGCATCCGCGTCAATGCGCTCAATCCCGTGGCCGGTGAAACCCCGCTCCTGAAATCCTTCATGGGCGAGGACACGCCGGAGGTGCGCGCCAAATTCCTCTCCACCATCCCGCTGGGCCGCTTCTCCCAACCCGAAGACATGGGCAACGCCGCCGCTTTCCTCTGCTCTGACGAAGCTTCCATGATCACCGGCACGCTGATGGAGGTCGATGGCGGGCGCTGCATCTAAAGCGCCTATCTTTCAGGCATCCAGCACGAAAACGGACCAACACTTAAGCAAACCGCAGCGTCACCTCCGCCATGCAGCCCTTCGCTGCGTGGCGCAACGCTGCACTGCGGCACTATCCCGAGGCACCCGCCACAGCCGCCCCGGAATCATCTCACCGTGCCAGCCAAGCTCACCATCCTCGTCGTGGAGCCCGACAAAAACCGGGCCGATGCGATCATCGACAGCCTTTCTGAGACAGGAGACCACCACATCCGTGTGCTCTCCGAATCCACCGGCCTCGCCCGCTCTGTGGCCGAGCTGAACCCCGATCTTGTGCTGGTCGATGTGGCCAATCCCAGCCGCGACGCGATTGACGCGCTCACGCTGGCCTCCTCCCCGCTTGAACGCCCGGTGGCGATGTTTGTGGACCGCTCAGACGACAGCCTGACCAAAGCCGCGATTGAGGCGGGCGTGTCGGCCTATGTTGTGGACGGCATGCACCCGGATCGCGTCAAACCTGTGCTGGATGCCGCCATCGCCCGGTTTCACATGTTTGCCCGCATGCGCAACGAGCTGGCCGCCACCAAACGCGCGCTTGAGGAACGCAAGATCATCGACCGCGCCAAAGGTATCCTGATGCGCGCGCGCGGCCTGCCGGAGGAAGAGGCCTACGCCCTCATCCGCAAAACCGCGATGAGTCAGGGCAAGAAAATCGCCGATGTCGCCCAAGCCCTTGTGACCGCATCGGAGCTTCTGTCATGAGAACCCTGCCGCTCTCTGTGGGCTTCATGCCGCTTGTTGATGCCGCCCCGCTGATTGTCGCCCATGAGCTGGGCTTTGCCGAAGAGGAGGGCCTCGCGCTGCATCTGCAAAGCGCGCCTAGCTGGTCCACCCTGCGCGACCGGCTGGTGCTGGGCCATATTGAGGCCGCCCATATGCTCGCCCCGGTGCCCGTGGCGATGGCGCTGGGTCTGGGCGGTGTCCCCACCAAGCTCGACGCGCTCTGCGTGCTTTCGGTCAATGGCAACTCCATCGGCGTCTCCAACGCGCTGGCCGCAGAGCTCTCCGCCAAACATCCCCTGCCCGATTTTCTCGATGCCGCGCAGGCCGGTCAGGCCCTTGCCAATCTGGGCCGCACCCTGCGCGTCGGTGTGCCGTTCCCGTTTTCCATGCACGCAGAACTTCTGCACTACTGGCTGGCCAGCTCGGGCCTCAACACGCCCGAGGCGCTGGACATGCGCATCATCCCGCCCCCGCTGATGGCGCAGGCCATTGCGGCTGATGAGATCGACGCCTTCTGCGTGGGCGAGCCTTGGGGCTCCATCACCGTGGAACAGGGCGGCGGCCGGCTTTTGCTCGCCGGGGCTGCCATCTGGAACTTCACCCCGGAAAAAGTGCTCGCCGTGCGCCGCGACTGGGCGCAGGCCGAGGATGATCTCACCGGCCGCCTGATGCGCGCGGTCTGGAAGGCTGGGCGCTGGCTGGCCGATCCGGCGAAACGCTCCACCGCCTCAGACATCCTCGCATGGCCCGAATATCTCGACGTCTCCGCCGAAATTCTGGATCGCGCCCTCAGCGGTCAGATGCTCACCCACCAAAGTGCAGCCAACCACAGCGTGCCCCGCATGCTCGAGTTCTTTGACAGCGCCGCCACTTTCCCATGGAAAAGTCAGGCCGCCTGGATCGGCACCCGCATGGCCGCCCGCTTCGGACTGGACCGCGCCCAATCCGCCGCCACCGCCGCCACTGTTTTCCGCTCCGATCTTTACCGTCGCCACCTCGCCCCGCTGGGGGCAACCCTCCCGGCAGCTTCAGAGAAATGCGAAGGCGCTCTGGCACACCCAACAGCGATGAAAGCCACCAATGGCCCGCTCACCCTCGGCCCGGATCGTTTCTTTGACGGACGCATTTTCGATCCGGCCCAACCCGAATGATGAAAAATTAGGCAAACACCCTGCGTCACGCGGCGACGCAGCATAAATCCGGCGATTCGTGCTTGAGCAAAGGCGCCGTGACCCGCCAAATGACCTTAACGCGGAACAAGGACGTTCCGCCCTATCAGCCCCCGAAGCCGGGGACATCCTGAGCAAAGCCGCTCGACCTGATACCGCCTCCTCCTCCCGCGGTGTCTTGGTCAGCGGCTTTTTTTTCGTTCCCCGCCCGCCTCCATCCAACAGGGCAAGCAAAAGGACACTTAAGATGAAACGCATTGCTTCCATTCTCACGGCCACAACCATGTTTGTGACCCCGGCCATGGCCGAACTGGAACTTGAGAAAGACGAGCTGACATTTGGCTTCATCAAACTCACCGACATGGCGCCGCTCGCCGTGGCCTATGAGCAGGGCTACTTTGATGACGAAGGCCTGTTTGTCACGCTGGAAGCACAGGCCAACTGGAAAGTTCTGCTGGACGGTGTGATCGACGGCCAACTGGACGGCGCGCATATGCTCGCAGGTCAGCCCCTCGCCGCCACCATCGGCTACGGCACCGAAGCCCACATCATCACCCCCTTCTCCATGGATCTGAACGGCAACGGCATCACCGTCTCCAACCAGATCTGGGAAGAAATGAAACCGCACGTGCCGCTGATGGATGATGGCCGCCCACAGCACCCGATCTCCGCATCCTCGCTGAAGCCTGTGGTGGAAAAATACACCTCTGAGGGCAAGCCGTTCAACATGGGCATGGTGTTCCCGGTCTCCACCCACAACTACGAACTGCGCTACTGGCTCGCCGCCGGTGGTCTGGAGCCGGGCTATTATTCCCCCGAAAACATCACCGGCCAGATCGGCGCGGATGTTCTGCTCTCTGTGACCCCACCACCTCAGATGCCAGCCACCATGGAGGCGGGCACCATCTACGGCTACTGCGTGGGCGAGCCTTGGAACCAGCAGGCCGTGTTCAAAGGCATCGGTGTGCCTGTGATCACCGACTACGAACTCTGGAAAAACAACCCAGAGAAAGTCTTCGGCCTGAACGCCGAGTTTGCCGAGAAATATCCCAACACCACGCTGGCCGTGACCAAAGCACTGATCCGCGCCGCCATGTGGCTCGATGAAAACGACAACGCCAACCGCGAAGAGGCGGTGCGCATCCTCAGCCAGCCGGAATATGTGGGCGCGGACTATGACGTGATCGCCAACTCCATGACCGGCACCTTTGAATATGAAAAAGGTGACAAGCGCGACGTGCCCGACTTCAACGTGTTCTTCCGCTACAACGCGACCTACCCATTCTACTCCGACGCGGTTTGGTATCTGACCCAGATGCGCCGCTGGGGCCAGATTGCCGAGGCCAAGCCGGACAGCTGGTATGACGAAGTGGCGAAGTCTGTCTACAAGCCCGCCATCTACCTCGAAGCGGCCCGCCTGCTGGTGGATGAAGGTCTCGCCAACGAAGCAGACTTCCCATGGGACAGCGACGGCTACAAAGCCCCAACCCCTGCCGAAGATATCATCGACGGCATCGCCTATGACGGCCGCACCCCGAACGCCTATCTCGACAGTCTGCCCATCGGCCTGAAGGGCGACCAGCGCGTCGTCGGCACAGAAGTGCAGGGCTAAATCACCACCCGTCGCCAGAGAGCCCCTTCCCCCCTCTGGCGACGCAACGGGCGGGCTGTTCACCTTTGCCCGCCCCGCGATTTTCCACCGTCGCGATACAGCCGCAATACCGACGCGATACCGACACGCCATTTCGCCGTTAACCTTTCACGCAACAGCGCCCCGAGCCACTCAAAGCCGCCACGCAAAGCCACGGACATATCCATGACCACAATCGACCCACAATCCATTGCTGAGGAAGACCGCGAAGCCAAACGCGCCCGTCTCTTCACCCGCATCAACAAGGCCGACGCTTGGTTCCAAGTCCTCGGCCTGAGCTTCATCACCCCGATCCTGAAAGCCGCCGCAGGCGACAACCCAAAGGCTCAAGCCACTGAAATCTGGCGACTTTTGGGCGTGCCGCTGCTCGCCATCTGCGTCTTTCTCGTGCTTTGGGGCAACCTCGCCCCCAAGGTGCAAACCTCCCTCGGCGCGGTGCCCGGCCCCAAAGAGGTCTGGACCGAAGCCGTCAATCTGCACGAAGACGCCCAGGCCAAGGCCGCCAAAGAAGCGAAGTTCATGGAACGCGTCGAGAAGCGCAACGCCAAGTTCATCGCCGCCGGCCAGCCGGAAAAAGTCAAAGATATCAAGTACACAGGCAGCCCCAGCTACTACGATCAAATCTGGACTTCGATCAAAACTGTGTTCTTTGGCTTCCTGATCGGCTCCGCCATTGCGATCCCTCTGGGCATCATGGCGGGCCTGTCGCTCTATGCCAACGCCGCCATCAACCCGCTGATCCAGATCTTCAAACCGGTCTCCCCACTGGCATGGCTCCCCATCGTCACCATGGTGGTCTCCGCCACTTACACCGTGGATGACGGTCTGTTTTCCAAAAGCTTCCTGACCTCTGCAATCACCGTAACCCTTTGTTCTCTCTGGCCAACTCTGATCAACACCTCTCTGGGCGTGGCCTCCATCGACAAGGATCTGGTGAACGTCTCCAAGGTTCTGAAGATGAACACATGGACCAAAATCACCAAGCTGGTACTGCCGTCTGCCCTGCCCCTGATCTTCACCGGTCTGCGTCTGTCGCTCGGTGTGGGCTGGATGGTTCTGATCGCCGCAGAGATGCTCGCCCAGAACCCGGGTCTTGGCAAATTTGTCTGGGATGAATTCCAAAACGGCTCCTCCAGCTCACTCGCCAAGATCATGGTCGCGGTCTTCACCATCGGGATCATCGGCTTCCTGCTCGACCGCCTAATGTACGCGATCCAGTCGCTCTTCACCTTCAGCGCAAACCGGTGAGGTCAAACAGATGAGTGTTCTGAAATTTGAAAATGTTTCCAAGAGCTTCGGGGAAGGCACCCACACCACCCACGTGCTCAAGGACATCAATCTCGAAGTGCAGGAGGGCGAGTTCCTCGTTCTCCTGGGCTTCTCCGGCACCGGCAAAACCACGCTGATCAACCTCATGGCGGGCCTTGAGATGCCCACCAAAGGCACCGTCAGCTTCAAGGACAAACCGATCACCGGCCCCGGCCCGGAACGTGGCGTGATCTTCCAAAGCTACTCGTTGATGCCCTGGCTCACCGTGAACGGCAACGTCCGCCTCGCGCTGGACAGCGTCTTCCCGAAAATGCCCAAGGCAGAAAAGGAAGAGAAAGTCGCGCATTACGTCAACATGGTGGGTCTCAGCCACGCCACCGCACGGCGCCCGGCAGAGCTGTCCGGCGGCATGCGTCAACGTGTGAACGTCGCCCGCGCACTCGCCATGAACCCCGAAGTTTTGCTTCTGGATGAACCCCTTAGCGCGCTTGACGCCCTCACCCGCGCCAATCTGGCGGATGAAATCGAAGCCATCTGGGACGCGGAGAAAAAGACTTGCGTGCTGATCACCAACGATGTGGATGAGGCCATCATTCTGGCAGACCGCATCATCGCGCTGAACCCTGACGGCACGCTGGGCCGCGAGTTCAAAGTCAATATCGAGCGCCGCCGCGACCGGATGGAAATGAACCACCACGAAGGTTTCAAAAAGCTGCGCGCCGAGGTGACAAAATACCTGATGGACGTGGGCATCGAGGCCAAGGCCGAAGGCTCCAGAGTGCTGCCTGACGTGACTCCGATTCACGGCGTGCCTGCAGCGGTCAAAGATGCCCAGAAGGGTATGATCGACCACAACTTCCTCGACTTCTCCCAACTGCATAAAGTCTATCCCACCCCCAAAGGTCCACTGACCGTAGTGGAAGATTTTGATCTCAAAATTCAACGCGGTGAGTTCATTTCGCTGATTGGCCACTCCGGCTGTGGCAAGTCCACAGTGCTGACCATGGCCGCCGGTCTGAACGCCATTTCCAAAGGCGGCATCCGTCTGGACGGCCGCCACGTTGAAGGCGCGGATCCGGAACGCGCCGTGGTGTTCCAATCCCCCAACCTCTTCCCCTGGCTCTCCGCCAAAGAGAACGTCGCGATTGGGGTGGATAAGGTCTATCCCAAGGCCAGTCAGGGCGAACGGCAGGACGTGGTGGAATACTATCTGGAGCGTGTTGGTCTGGCCGACGCCATGGACCGCCCAGCGCATTCCATGTCCAACGGCATGAAACAGCGTGTCGGCATCGCCCGCGCCTTTGCCCTCTCACCAAAACTGCTGCTTTTGGATGAGCCTTTTGGGATGCTCGACAGCCTCACCCGCTGGGAGCTGCAAGAGGTTCTGATGGAAGTCTGGGACCGCACCAAGGTGACAGCCATCTGTGTGACTCACGATGTGGACGAAGCCATCCTTCTGGCGGACCGCGTGGTGATGATGACCAACGGCCCACAGGCCACCATCGGCAAGATCGTCGATGTGGATCTGCCCCGCCCGCGCAGCCGTCAGGCACTACTCGAGCATCCAGACTATTACCGGTACCGCCAGGACGTTCTTGATTTCCTTGAGGAATATGAACACGGCGCGAAGCCAAAGCCCAAAGTAGCCAAAGCCATCGCTGCGGAGTGAATATGACACAGAAACTTATCATCATTGGTGCAGGCATGGCCGCGGGCCGCGCTCTTGAGCACCTGTTTGAACAAGCGCCGGACGCCTATGACGTCACCTTGTTCAACGCCGAACCGCGCGGAACCTACAACCGCATCATGCTGTCTCCTGTCCTGTCCGGGGACAAGAGCTTTGAAGAGATCGTCACCCATACCGCGGAGTGGTATGAGGAAAACGGCGTGACCTGCCGCTTTGGCGAGAAGGTTGTGAACATCGACCGCGCTGCCAAAACTGTGACCTCAGACACCGGCGACGTGCTGCCTTATGACAGGCTGGTCATCGCCACCGGCTCAAACCCGTTCATCATCCCGCTCCCCGGTCATGATCTGGACGGCGTGATTGCCTACCGCGACCTGGAAGACACCAACGCTATGATCGCTTTGGGCGACAAGCCAGACGCCAAAGCCGTGGTGATCGGCGGCGGTCTGTTAGGCCTTGAAGCAGCCGCAGGTCTTGCCCTGCGCGGCGTGGATGTGACCGTGGTGCACATCATGGGCCACCTGATGGAACGCCAGCTTGATGAGGCGGCGGGCTACCTGCTGCGCAAGGCGCTGGTGGACAAAGGCATCACCGTCAAATGTTCTGCCAACTCCAAGGAAATCCTTGGCGAAAACGGCAAAGTCAAAGCGCTGCTGCTGGATGACGGCACCGAATTGCCCTGTGATCTTCTGGTGATGGCCGTGGGCATCCGCCCCTCCGTCGTATTGGCCTCTGACGCCGGTCTCGCAACCGGGCGCGGCATCCACGTAGATGACCAGATGGTCACCTCCGACGAGAATATTCTCTCGCTTGGGGAATGTGTTGAGCACAACGGCGATGTCTTTGGCCTCGTTGCACCGATCTTTGATCAAGCCAAGGTGCTTACAAAAACACTGCTTGGCGAAGAAGCCTCCTTTGTGAACAAAGAGGTGGCAACCAAGCTCAAGGTGACCGGTTGTGATCTCTTCTCCGCCGGTGATTTTGCTGATGGCGAGGGGCGCGAAGACATCGTCTTCCGCGATCCGGCACGAGGTGTCTACAAGCGTCTTGTGATTGAGGAAAACCGCATCGTTGGTGCGGTGATGTACGGCGATACTGCAGATGGAAACTGGTTCTTCGGGCTGATCAAAGACCGCGAAGACATTTCTGAGATGCGCGATACGCTGATCTTTGGCCCAGCCTATCAGGGGGGCGACTCCCTGGACCCTATGGCGGCCGTTGCAGCCTTACCGGCTGACGCAGAAATCTGCGGCTGCAACGGCGTATGTAAAGGTCAGATCGTGGACGCCATCGGCAATGGCGCGACCACTTTGGAAGATGTTCGGGCAGTGACCAAGGCCTCCGGATCCTGTGGAACCTGCACCGGGCTTGTGGAACAAGTGCTTTCGGTCACTCTGGGTGATGATTTTGTCATGCCAGCTGCCAAATCGGTATGCGGCTGCACCGATCTCACTCATGAGGATGTGCGACGCCTGATCAAGTCCCGCGCGTTGAAATCTCAGCCGGCGGTTTGGCAGGAACTCGGTTGGAGCACGCCAAACGGTTGCCACGTGTGCCGGCCAGCGATCAACTACTACCTTCTGGCGGATTGGCCGTTGGACTATGCGGATGATCCACAAAGCCGTTTTGTGAACGAGCGCAATCACGCCAACATTCAGAAAGATGGCACTTATTCAGTTGTGCCGCGCATGTGGGGTGGGATCACCACCCCGGACGAGCTGCGCGCGATTGCAGACGCGGCGGATAAGTTTGACGTGCCAACGGTCAAAGTCACCGGCGGCCAGCGCATCGACCTGCTTGGCGTGAAGAAAGAAGACCTGCCCGCAATCTGGTTTGATCTGAACCAAGCGGGGCTTGTTTCCGGGCATGCCTATTCCAAAGGCCTGCGTACGGTGAAAACCTGTGTCGGCACAGATCACTGCCGCTTTGGCACGCAGGACAGCACGGGGCTTGGCATCAAGCTGGAAAAGCACCTCTGGGGATCTTGGACACCCCATAAACTCAAGCTCGCGGTCTCTGGCTGCCCACGCAACTGTGCGGAGGCAACCTGCAAGGACATTGGCGTGATTTGTGTGGACTCCGGCTATGAGGTGTCTGTTGCCGGTGCAGCGGGCATGGAAGTCAAAGAGACCCAACTGCTTTGCAAGGTGGGCTCCGAGGAGGAAGCCATCGAGGTGATCTCTGCCATGACGCAGATCTACCGCGAGAATGCCAAATATCTAGATCGCATCTGGAAATGGGTCGACAAAGTTGGGCTTGATTGGGTCAAGGCGCAGATTGTGGACGATCTGAAGAACCGCAAGGCGCTGGCCGAACGGTTTGAAATTTCACAATCCGTCTATCGTACAGATCCTTGGGCAGAACATGCCCGTGAGAAGGCGGAAACCTATCAACCGATTGCAAACCTGACACTGGAGGCTGCCGAATGAGCTGGATCGACATTTGTGACTTGAGTGACATTCCTTTGCGCGGGGCACGCATTGTCAAAACGGCAGTGGGCTGTGTTGCGGTGTTTCGCACCGATGATGCCGAGGTCTTTGCAACCTCAGATCGCTGCCCGCACAAAGGCGGCCCTTTGTCGGAAGGCATCGTCCACGGCAAGAAGGTCACATGCCCGCTGCACAACTGGGTATTTTCCTTGGAATCCGGTGAAGCGCAGGGGGCGGACGAAGGTCAGATCGCCACCTATGCGACGCAGGTTGTTGAAGGACGTGTCTTGCTGGATGCCAGCGCGCTGACAACAGGTGTGGCCGCAGAATGAGCCAAACTGTGTGCACCACCTGCCCTTACTGCGGCACAGGCTGCGGGGTCTTGGCGACACCAACAAAGGATGGGGCGCTCGCGGTCAAGGGTGACCCTAAGCATCCCGCCAATTTCGGGCGTTTGTGCTCAAAGGGCTCTGCGTTGGGAGAAACCGTCTCACCCGAGGGCCGCCTACTGACCCCAATGATCGGGAAAAAACAGACAAGTTGGGACACTGCGCTGAATATTGTGGCTGAAAAATTCAAAGCCACTGTTGCAGAACATGGCCCGGATTCCGTCGCGCTATATGTTTCTGGGCAATTGCTTACCGAAGACTATTACGTCGCCAATAAGTTCATCAAAGGCTACGTCGGTACCGCCAATATAGACACCAATTCCAGACTTTGCATGGCCTCAAGCGTTGCGGGCCACAAACGCGCCTTTGGCACTGACACTGTGCCGGGTACGTATGACGATCTTGAACTGGCAGACCTTGTCCTTTTGACAGGATCAAATCTGGCTTGGTGCCATCCAGTGCTGTACCAACGCCTGTCAGCGGCCAAAGCCAAACGCCCGAATATGAAAGTGGTGGTGATTGATCCACGGCGTACAGCAACATGCGACCTTGCCGATTTGCATCTTGGGCTACGCGCAGGAACAGATATCGCCTTGTTCAACCACTTGCTGAGAGCGTCTTACGAACAGGGGTGTGTCGATGCCGAATTTGTCGCGCAACATGTCACAGGGTTTGATGACACCCTTGATGCCGCAAGCGCCACCGATGTGACGGTGACCGGGCTCTCCGCCCAAGATATCGACACGTTTACACGCTTTTGGCTCACCACAGAAAAGACCGTCACCGTCTTTAGCCAAGGGGTCAATCAATCAGATCATGGCACCGACAAAGTCAACGCGATCATAAATTGTCACCTTGCGACCGGGCGTATTGGCAAAGCTGGTATGGGCCCACTTTCAGTCACCGGGCAACCCAATGCCATGGGTGGGCGGGAGGTCGGCGGGCTGGCAAACATGCTCGCGGCCCATCTCGACATCGAGAACGCCGACCATCGCGCAGCCGTGCAAAGCTTCTGGCAGTCGCCAACCGTTCCGGAAAAAGCTGGCCTAAAGGCTGTCGATCTGTTCCGTGCAATTGGCGAAGGCAAGGTAAAGGCGCTTTGGGTGATGTGCACAAACCCCGCAGTCAGCATGCCCGATGCGAAAGCCGTGCGCGCAGCCATTGCCGGATGCGATTTTGTGGTGGTCTCTGATATGTTTGGTGACACCGACACAGCCGAGCTGGCCGATGTGGTGCTTCCCGCCACGGGTTGGGGAGAAAAGGACGGCACCGTCACCAACTCTGATCGTACAATCAGCCGCCAACGCGGATTTTTGCCGCCCACAGGCGGCTCTCTTCATGACTGGCAGGCCATCTGTGGTGTTGCAAAGCGCATGGGATTTTCAGACGGATTCAATTTTGACTCCCCGGCGCAGATTTTTCGTGAACACGCCGCTTTGTCAGGCGTCGCAGCCGCCTTGGGCAAAGACTTCGACATTTCTGGCTTCGCTGATCTTTCCGACACCGACTATGACGCACTACAGCCAACACGTTGGCCGTTTCCAGCACATAAAACGCTGTCTGATCGCATGTTTCAGGACGGCAGATTTTTCACGCCAACGGGGCGGGCAAACATGCTCCCTATTGCGCAGCCTGTTTCGCAAACGACGTCCACAGACACCCCCTTCAGGCTCAACACTGGGCGCATTCGCGATCAGTGGCATACACAGACACGCACGGCGCGGTCACCTCGCTTAAATCAACACTACGGAGAACCCTTTCTGGAAATTCACCCAGAAGACGCGCTGGCCCTTGGCCTACGGGCTGCGGATTTGGCGACACTCAGCAACGCGCATGGTCAATCTATTCTTCGGGTATTGATCACAGATCGCGTGGCAAGGGGCGAAGTGTTTGCACCAATACACTGGACAGCCGCAACCGCGCCGAGCGGGCGTATTTCTGATGTTGTCTCCCCCAAGACTGATCCTTTTTCCGGCCAGCCAGACAGCAAAGCCGCCGAGGTGGGCATTCGTCCCTTTGCGCCGAAATGGTATGGGTTTGCAGTTTCACAAAGTGAACTTCACCCCAAGTCAGACTATTGGGCAAAATCGCGCCTTGAAGCTGGTTGGCAATATGAGTTGGCACATCAAGAGATGCCAAACTGCTGGGAAACCTATGCAAGGTTGCTATTTGACGCGCAGGACGCAGAAATTTCCAGCGTTTTGGATGCCTCACGCGACTCAGCGCGCATCGCGTTTCATAAGAATGGCGTCCTGATCGGCGCTTTGTTTGTGAGCGACCGTCCGGTTGCGGTCTCGCGTAGCTTCACGGGAAGTCAGCTGGGGTCGGAGAGTGAGACTGTGTTGCTCGGTCGGCCTGCCGTAGGGCAGCCTGATCCTGGCCCAACCGTTTGCGCCTGTTTCAGCGTCGGAGTGAACAGCATTCTGAAGGCCATCGAAACGCAAAGCCTCGTCTCAGTTGAGGCGATTGGCGAAGCACTTTCAGCTGGCACAAACTGCGGCTCCTGCAAGCCAGAACTCGCCGCCCTTCTGCACTCTGCTCAAAGGCGGGTCGCGGCTGAGTAGCCTTGTGCTGGCACCCAAGAATCTCTATTCAGCGGTCAACTCGAAAAGTGTTGATCGTCTCACTTGTTGCCAATATGCAACAAATGAGACGTGTTGGTCGCCAGTTTCGCGTGCAATCCGGCGCTATCCCGCGATTGAAGGCTTGGTATTCGCAACTCTTAGAGCCCAACCATTTTTGAAATGGTCATTTAAAATGTCGCATTTTTCACACAAGGGGGCGGTTTTCGCACACTCCACCAAAACAGATCGAGAAGGCGTTTTGGTGCTCTAAAAACTTTGCCAAGCTTGCCACATTTTCCTTGCTTTGAGTCGCGTTCAGATCGCAGCATGTCAGAAAACGACAAAATCAGCATGGGAGTCTCCAATGAACAACGAACTCAAGTACCTGAGCCGTCAGGCGGCGTTGGGCAAACTGTCACGCCGTCATTTCCTCGGACGCGCCGGTGCACTGGGTCTTTCCGCCACTGCCGCGACGACGATGCTCTCCTCTGCCGTTCACGCGGCCGGCCCACAAAAAGGCGGGACACTGCGCATTGGTCTGCAGGGCGGATCCACAACCGACAGCATGGATCCTGCGCTGGCAGCCAATACCACAGCGGTCAACCTGATCCGCATGTGGGGCGAGCCACTGGTTGAGCTGACTGATGACGGTGGCTTGCAAGGTAAGGTGGCAGAAAGCTTTGAAGCCTCTGCCGATGCAACGACATGGACGTTCACCATTCGCAACGGCATTACCTTCTCAAACGGTCAAGCCGTTACTGCAGAAGATGTTGTTGCAACAATCGACCGCCATGCCGGCGAAGACACGAAGTCTGGCGCTCTTGGCCTCTTGCGGGACATCAAAAATGTGCGCGCCGACGGTCGCACGGTGATCGTTGAACTGAACAACGGCAACGCGGACTTGCCGTATCTGATGAGTGACTATCACCTCATCATTCAGCCAAACGGCGGCAAAGACGCTCCTGACGCAGCCATCGGCACAGGCCCCTATATCATGAAAGAAATTGATATGGGCGTGCGCTTTGTTGCCGAGAAAAACCCGAACTACTGGGGTGATCTTGGCCACGTTCAGACAATCGAAATGCTGGTGATCAACGACAACACCGCCCGTGTTGCGGCGCTGCAATCCGGTCAGGTGGACATCATCGACCGCGTTCCACCGCGTACAGCGGGCCTCGTTGCACGTGCACCAAACATCACAGTGACCTCGACCGCAGGCCCAGGCCACTATGTTTTCATTGCGCACACAAATACGGCCCCCTTTGACAACCAAGACCTGATGATGGCGCTCAAGTATGGCATCAACCGTCAGGAGATGGTCGACAAGATCCTGTTTGGCTATGGCTCGGTTGGGAATGACACGCCAATCAACGCGTCCTATCCAATGTATCAGGCGCTGGAGCAGCGCGAATATGATCCAGAAAAAGCAGCGGACTATTTCAAGAAATCTGGCCATTCCGGCCCAGTTCTACTGCGGACATCCGATAACTCCTTCCCAGGCGCACCAGACGCAGCTGCCCTGTTCCAGCAGTCTCTGAAAGCGGCAGGCATTGATCTTGAGATCAAACGCGAACCAAACGATGGTTACTGGTCTGAAGTTTGGAACAACAAGCCATTCTGCACCAGCTACTGGGGTGGTCGTCCTACTCAGGATCAGATGTTCACCACAGCGTATCTTTCCACAGCTGACTGGAATGACACACGCTACAGCAGCGAACAATTCGACCAGTTACTCATCGCAGCGCGTGCCGAGCTCGACGAAACCAAGCGCAAACAGATGTACACCGATATGGCAACCATGCTGCACAACGAAAGCGGCCTGATTTGCCCGATGTTCAATGATTTCGTGGATGCCCATACCGACAAACTTGGTGGATGGGTTGAAGGCGTCGCAGGGTTCTCTCTGATGCATGGCTATGCAGCGCAGCGCATGTGGGTGACCGCCTGATATGCCGCTCCTTTTGAAACTACTGACCCAGCGCATCGCGCTGGGTCTGCTTCTGCTCTTTCTCGTCTCGATCCTGATCTTTGCTGGCACGCTCATTCTGCCGGGAGACGTGGCACAACAAATCCTTGGTCAATCGGCAACACCTGAAGCCCTCGCCAATCTGCGCGAAGAACTGGGCGTGAATGATCCGCCCGTACAGCGCTATTTTGACTGGCTTGGTGGCCTCGTTCAGGGAGATTTGGGCACGTCGCTGACCAGTGGCAAAGACATCACGGAGTCCATCGGCAGACGTTTGGGCAACACCCTTTTCCTCGCTTTCTGGGCAGCAATCATCGCTGTGCCTCTCGCGATTTTGCTGGGCCTTTTGGCCGTGCGCTATCGTGAACGCTGGCCTGACAAAATGATATCTGCCGTGACGCTGGCGTCTATCTCTGTCCCTGAGTTTCTGATCGCCTATGTCGCCATTTTCTTTATTTCGGTGCGCCTGCGTTGGGCACCCTCTGTTACGACCATAAACGACAGCATGAGCCTTGGTGAAAAGCTGCACACCATCAGCATTCCGATTGCCGTGCTTACACTTGTGGTCCTGGCGCATATGATGCGCATGACCCGTGCAGCCATTTTGAATGTGATGCAGTCTGCATACATCGAAACGGCAGAGCTTAAGGGCTTGCGCATGTTCACCATCATCTGGAAACACGCTTTACCAAACTCAATCGCACCTGTTGTGAATGTGGTGATGCTGAACCTCGCCTATCTGGTGGTGGGGGTCGTGGTGATCGAAGTGGTCTTCACCTATCCTGGCATGGGGCAGTACCTCGTTGATCATGTTTCCAAACGAGACATTCCCGTGGTGCAGGCCTGTGGCCTGATCTTCGCCGCGGTTTACATCGGCCTGAACATGGTGGCTGATATTGTGTCGATCGTCTCAAATCCGCGCTTGCGGCATCCGAAATAGGGAGGTTTTCCAGATGAGAATACCCATCGCCGCCCTGGTCGGGCTTTTTTTCACCGCGCTCTATTTCCTTGTGGCCATCTTTGCCCCGTGGATCGCGCCTTATGGCATGGCAGAGGTTGTCAGCCGAGATGTATGGCTGCCACCTTCCAGTGAGTTCCTGCTTGGCACCGACAACTTGGGGCGGGATCTGTTGAGCCGCATGATTTACGGTGGTCGCACCACGATCTTCATCGCGACAGCGGCAACGATCGTCAGCTTCACGACAGGTTCTGTCCTCGGTTTCCTCGCCGCTGTTCTTGGCGGTTGGGCGGATCAAGTGATGAGCCGTTTCGTCGATCTGGTGATGTCGATCCCATCCCTGATCTTTGCGCTGGTGGTGCTGTCAGTGACCCCAGTGACTGTCCCCGTGCTGATCGTCGTAATGGGCCTTCTGGACTCCACACGCGTGTACCGTTTGGCGCGCGCCGTGGCAGTGGACATCAACGTAATGGACTATGTTGAAGCCGCCAAACTGCGTGGCGAAGGCCGAGGCTGGATCATCTTCCGTGAAATCCTGCCAAACGCCCTCTCTCCGCTGATCGCAGAGATGGGCCTGCGCTTTATCTTTATGGTGCTGTTTGTTTCCACACTGTCTTTCCTGGGCTTGGGCGTACAACCGCCGCAAGCGGACTGGGGCGGCATCGTGAAAGAAAATGCTGATGGCATTGTCTACGGCATTGGCGCGGCACTTTATCCCGCAGTGGCAATTGCCACTCTCGCGATCTCTGTAAATCTCGTGGCGGACTGGGTTTTGAACCGCACCACATCGCTGAAAGGAGGCCGCGGATGAGCGACACGCTTCTAAAAGTCCAAAACCTCAAAATCGGCGCCACGGTGTATCCCCCCGGTGAAAAACCACACGATATTGAGATCGTGCATGGCGTGAGCTTTGAGCTGGAAAAAGGCAAAGTGCTTGGCCTGATCGGCGAGTCTGGTGCGGGCAAATCAACGATTGGCCTTGCGTCGATGGCCTATGGCCGAGGTGGAGTGCAGATCACAGGCGGCGAAGTCTGGGTGAATGGCCGGGACATTTTGAAAACAGGTCATGGTGATATCCGCAGCCTGCGTGGCAGCGAAGTGACCTATGTCAGCCAATCTGCTGCCGCTTCGTTTAACCCTGCCAAAAAGATCATGGATCAGGTCACTGAGGCTGCAATTGTGCAGGGCAAGTTTTCCAAGAAGGAGGCCGAAAAGCGTGCGATTGAACTGTTCCGCAAGCTTGGCCTGCCAGATCCGGAAAACATCGGAAGTCGGTATCCTCACCAGGTGTCAGGAGGTCAGCTGCAGCGCTGTATGACCGCATTGGCCCTATGTCCAGAGCCCGACTTGGTGGTCTTTGACGAGCCGACGACGGCGCTGGATGTGACCACACAGATTGATGTGTTGATGGCCATTAAAGAAGCCATTCGTGACACCGGTGTCGCGGCACTTTACATCACACATGATCTGGCGGTCGTGGCCCAAGTCAGCGACGAAATCCTCGTGCTCAAAATGGGGGATATGGTCGAGCATGGAACAGTGGATCAGATCATCAATGATCCGCAAGAAGACTACACAAAGGCCCTTGTTTCGGTACGTTCGATTGACCATGCCGAAAAGGAACCAACGCCTGAACCTGTTCTGAAAGTTCAAAACATTACAGCCCGCTACAAAGGCACCAATTTTGATGTTCTCAAAAACATCAATGTGGAGCTGCACGCAGGTCAAACGCTTGCGGTGGTAGGAGAAAGTGGCTCCGGCAAGTCGACGCTCGCCCGAGTGATCACAGGGCTTTTGCCGCCCAAAAATGGGACGATCCATTTTGCAGGGCGCGATCTCTCTCCTGATCTGGACGGACGTTCGCGCGAAGACTTGCGTGAGCTTCAGATGATCTACCAGATGGCGGATGTCGCAATGAACCCGCGCCAGACCGTGGGCACGATCATTGGTCGTCCGTTGGAGTTCTACTTCGGCCTCAAAGGGGCAGAAAAACGCAAACGCGTCGTCGAACTTCTGGACGAGATCGAGATGGGCGAGAAGTTCATTGATCGCTATCCAGCGGAACTTTCAGGCGGCCAGAAACAGCGTGTGTGTATTGCTCGTGCTTTGGCTGCAAAGCCCAAGATGATCATCTGTGACGAGGTCACCAGCGCGCTCGACCCACTTGTGGCGGATGGCATCCTGAAGCTGCTTCTGGATCTGCAGAAAATCGAGGATGTGGCGTATCTCTTCATCACCCACGACCTGGCGACTGTAAAGGCAATCGCGGACTCGATTTCCGTAATGTATCAGGGCGAGGTCGTCAGATACGGCGGGAAAACCGATGTGCTGAGCCCTCCATTTGATGACTACACCGACCTTCTGCTGAGCTCTGTGCCGGAAATGAAACTCGGCTGGCTCGAAGAGGTTATCGCGCACCGCAAAATGGAAAGCGCCGGAAACTAATTCCAAACACCAAATCGAAAAACATGGGCGATGTCATCAAGGCGTCGCCCTTTTTCATTAGCCGGGTTGAAAGTGTCGCATTCGCAATAGTTCTTGAGGGCGAAACTGGCGACCGTGGACCGGACTGAAAGGGAGACTCAAATGAACCGGAAACTTTTGCTCATCATTCTGGATGGCGTGCCTTGGCGCAATTGGGAACGGTTGTTTGGCAATCTGGAAGGTTGGGTTGCCGACGGCACCGCGCAGAAATGGAAAATGCGCTCGGTTTTGCCCTCTACTTCGGCCAGCTGTTATGCGTCGATCCATACTGGCGTGACGCCGCAGGAACACGGGTGCACAGGTAACGGCAATGTTTTTCGGATCAACCAACCAGATGTGTTTGCTCAGGTGCGCAAGTCAGATGGCGTGACCGGTGCAGTCGCGCATTCGTTCTGGTCGGAGTTCTTCAACCGGCATCCTTTCGACTACGTTCGGGATGTAGAGTATGACGAGCCAGAAAGCGACACGATCAATCACGGTCGGTTCCACTCCATGACAGGCTACGGCATGGCCAACCAGATGACCCCCAGCGATGTGGATCTTTTTGCCACGCTGACCAACCTTTGCCTGAAACGCGGTCTGAATTACGGCATGCTGCATAGCTGCACGCTCGATAGCATGGGGCATCGTTTTCAGCATGACAGCCACGAAATGGATCACGCCTGTTTTGTGATGGACGAGATGCTAGCACCGTTCATCCCGAAGTGGCGCGCCCTAGGCTATGAAGTGATCGTAACGGCAGATCACGGTCAGGATGCACGCGGGCACCACGGCGGTCGTGACCCTCTGCAACAGGAGTTCGCACTTTACTACTTTGGAGATGCAAAGGGACCGGAGACGGATACGGTTCTCGATCAGCTGCAGCTGGCCCCCACAATCCTGTCCCGTCTTGAGGCAGAGATCCCGGAGACCATGAAAGCGGCCCCTTTCCTAAGTTGAGGGCAGCACCGTATTAAACGCGGTCTCAAGCGCATCACAGATCAATGGGATATGGGCATCTTCCATAATGAACGGCGGCGCAAGCAGTACATGCGCCCCGTTCTGTCCATCAATCGTACCGCCCATTGGATAGCAGATCAGGCCAGCCTCAAACGCCGCGGTCTTGAGCTTTGCCGCAATGCCAAGTGCGGGATCAAACGGCGTTTTGGTGTCACGATCGGCCACCAGTTCGAGACCCAGAAATAGCCCTCTCCCTCGGATGTCACCGATATTGGCGTGCTGTCCAAACCGCTCTGCCAAAGCCTGACGCAGTTTGGCGCCCATAGGTGCCACCCGGTTAACAATGCCATCATCCACCAAGCGTGTGAGCACAGCAAGCGACGCCGCCGCAGCGGTTGGGTGGCCATTGTAGGTATGACCGTGTTGGAAGAAACCGGAGCCGTCCCGAATGGTGTTATAAATCTCGGCTGAGCAGAGCATCGCACCGATAGGTTGGTAACCGGCCCCGAGCCCTTTTGCGACAGCGCAAATGTCTGGCCTCACGTCGTCCTGCTCACATGCAAACAACGTACCGGCCCGCCCCATGCCACACATGACCTCATCCAAGATCAGCAACACACCGTTGGCGTCGCAGATTTCGCGGATGCGTTTGAAATAGCCTTCAACCGGAGGCACAGCACCCGCGGTTGCGCCGACGACAGGCTCCGCGACAAAGGCCAAAACGTTTTCCGCGCCCAGTTCATCTATCGCATCCTGAAGCTCATTTGCGACGCGCTGGCCATAGTCAAAAGCCGTTTCACCGATTTCTTGGCCGCGATAGGCATAGCACGGTGAAATATGGTGGGTGTCCATCAGGAGCGGCGCAAAAGGTGCGCGGCGCCATTCGTTCCCGCCCGTCGCAAGCGCGCCGAGGGTGTTCCCGTGGTAACTCTGTCGGCGTGCAATCACGTGGCGGCGATGGCCTTCGCCCTTCTCAAACGCATATTGCCGCGCGAGCTTAAGCGCGCTTTCCATCGCCTCAGAACCACCTGAAACGAGGTACACGCGATCCAGCCCTTTGGGAGCGTTCTCCACCAGTTTTTCTGCCAAAGCCTCAGCCGGTTCTGAGGTGAAGAAACCTGTGTGTGCAAAGGCGACCGCGTCCACTTGGGCTTTGATGGCTTGCACCACTGCCGGATCGGAATGGCCAAGGCAGGATACAGCCGCCCCTCCAGAGCCATCGAAATAGGCTTTCCCTGAAGTATCATACAAAAACGGGCCTTCGCCGCGCGCCACAGTGGGGAGCGTTTTCTTGGAGTGCCGAGGAAAAACAAAGCTCATGATTTTGCCGTTTCTTTTAATAGCGGGCGCCCCAACGCCTGGGCGATGTTGACCACGTGGCGGATGTTTTCGGCGTTGTCCTCTGCCAAACTGCCATCGGGGCGATGGATGTTGTTTTCAAAGCCTATGCGCACGTGACCACCCAACCGGATAGCCTCTTCTGCGACGGCTTGTTCATTTTTCCCAAAGGCGCAGACGGTCCAGCGGTCGGCCACATTTGCGACAGCTGAAACAAACGGTGCGAGCTCAGAGACCTCTGCCAAGCGCGGAGGCGCATAGCGCCCCAGGACGAGCAAGACATCACAACCTGACCGCTCCACCTGCCCCGACGCCTGCAAAGCCGCAAGCAAATCGATGTCTTCGTAGCTGTAAAGGATATGTTGAACATGCACATTTGCCTCACGCACGAAGGCATACACCTCGCGCGCCAGCCTCTCATCGCGCGCCATCTCGCGCACAGAAATGCTGGCCGCGTCGGGCACAAGCGATTTGAGGACTTCAAACTGGTCTGTGACGTCAAAAATTCCTGCTGATTCCGTTGTGATTTGCACGCTCAATTCAGGGGCGATTTGCGCCACTGCTGCCATAGCCTCACGGTAGCGCTGCGCATCTAGTGAGTGCTCTCCCGCATCGGTGCGTACATGGAGATGAATCTCATCAGCGCCGGCAATTGCACATTTTTGTGCCGTCAAGGCGATTTGATCGGTTGTAATTGGCAACGCCGGGTGATCTATGCGCCCGCGCCGGGCTCCGTTTGGGGCCACGGTGATTTTCAACGGTTCTGCCGTTTGCCAATCTAAGGTTCTATCAGACAAGTGCTCAGTCATGAGGTCTCTCGTTTTGCTCCACGTCCGCAAGCAGCAATACATGAAACAAATGTTCCAAATGTTGACATTCGTTAAAACACTTGCGTAAATCGAGTCAAGAGGAGGAAAACGTGAGCAACGCCAACCGTCTCCAAGAACGGGTTGCAAAGAACTACGCGGGCTTAAGCACAAAGCTTAAGGCTGCGGCTGACTATGTCGTGGCCAATCAAACGGATGTGGCGACACGCTCTTTGCGCTCTGTGTCTTCTGCGAGTGGTGTATCGCCCGCGACGCTGTCCCGACTGGCGCGCAGTTTGAACTTTGACAGCTATGAAGACATGCGCGAACTCTGCCGTGAAACCGTTGGCGCGCGCTCATTGTCCTTTTCAGAACGTGCTGAAGCACTCAAAAACAGCCAGCAAGCCGAGCAATCCATGCTCGACAGACAAGCGGCAGCCTGTGTTCTGAACATTTCAAAACTGGGAGAGCAACTGAACCGCGACCTGCTGCAAGACGCAGTCAACGCGCTTGAAAAGGCAGAGAATGTTGTGCTGTTTGGCGCGTTTGGTTCCACTGGGATTGTTGAGTACGTGGCCTATCTCGCCAATTACTTCGCGACCAACTGGACACTCGCAGGCCGTATGGGGGCATCACTGGGAGCATCGCTTGCCACGCTCAATGAGCGCGACACCCTTCTGATTGTAACCAAAGCACCCTATGCAAAAAAAGCAGTACGTGCCGCCGAATATGCGCGTGAAGCGGGGGCGCAGGTGATCATCATAAGCGATAGTCATGCGTGCCCTGCGATCAAATATGCAACTTTTCCCTTTATTGTTCCGTCAGATAGTCCACAATTCTTCTCGTCCTATGCTGCGACTCTGTCTCTTCTGGAGACCATGATAGCCATGCTGGTTGCGCAGTCAGGCGAAGACGCAAGCCGCCGGATCCGCGACGTAGAGCGCAGGAACCAAAGCTTGGGTGAATTCTGGAACGACTGACAACAAAAACACTGAAGTTAACAACCATCATCAACTAGGGAGACTATGATGATCTCGAAACTGAAACTGGCGGGTGCCGCCATTGTTGCCTCCATGGGCATTTCTGCTGGCGCGTCCGCACAGGAGTTTATCTCCATCGGCACCGGCGGCGTGACAGGCGTTTATTACCCAACTGGCGGCGCAATCTGCCGTCTGGTGAACAAAGGTCGCAAAGAGCACGGCATCCGCTGCGCCGTAGAGTCCACCGGTGGCTCTGTTTACAACATCAACACCATCAAAGCGGGCGAGCTGGAGTTTGGCGTTGCGCAGTCTGACTGGCAGTACCACGCCTACAACGGCACCTCCAAATTCGCAGACAACCCATTCCCAGATGTGCGCGCGGTGTTCTCTGTACACCCAGAGCCCTTCACAGTGGTTGCTCGCGGTGATGTGGACGTGAACAGCTTTGCTGACCTGAAAGGCAAACGTGTAAACGTTGGCAACCCAGGTTCCGGCCTGCGCGCAACCACCGAGGTTGTGATGGAAGCCTATGGCATGACCATGGACGATTTCGCACTGGCCACCGAGTACAAAGGGTCTGAAATGGCCAAGCAGCTTTGCGACGGCAACATTGACGTGATGATCTACACCATCGGTCACCCAGCTGCGGCCATCAAAGAAGCGACCACCACCTGTGACGCGAAACTGGTGAACATCACTGGTGCGGAAATCGACAAACTGGTCGAGGAAAACTCTTTCTACCGTGTCGCAACCGTTCCTGGCGGCATGTACAAAGGCACCGATGAAGACACCACCACCTTTGGTGTTGGCGCGACCTTCGTGACCTCCGCAGAGATTGCAGATGACGTTGTTTATGTTGTTGCAAAATCCGTGATGGAAAACATCGAAGACTTCCGCAAGCTGCACCCTGCGTTTGCAAATCTTGACCCAGCAGAAATGGTGCAAGACGGCCTCAGCGCGCCGCTGCACCCAGGTGCTGAGAAAGCATACATGGAACTGGGCCTGAAGTAACTTCAGGTTAACATTTCGAAAACACACAAATGCGCCCCAGAAATGTGGGCGCATTTGGCAAATGGGCTAGACGAGGACAAAAATGGTTCAGGACCCCAACAAAGATGGCAATGTATCCGCCGATGCCATGGTCGCAGAAGTCGACACGGGCGCACGCAATGCCGCGGGTTTTCAAGGAAAACTCATCATCGCGATCTGTATCATCTGGTCGTTGTTTCAGCTCTATATCGCATCAAAACTCCCCGGCACGCTTGCACAGCTCACCGGGTTTTCAGATTTTGCAAATGTGGTCAGCCAAGCGCGCTATATCCACCTCGCCTTTGCCATGGCGCTGTCCATTCTGGCCTTCCCGATGTTTCGCACGTCGCCGCGCGACCGCATTCCGCTATATGACTGGGCTCTGCTGATTATTGGCGTCAGTGCCTGTCTCTACCTCGTTTTCTTCCGTTACCAGATCGCAGACCGCCCCGGCCTTTGGAACAGCACTGACATCACAATGTCCGCAATTGGCATGGTCGTTCTGATGATCTGTGTTTATCGCTCTCTGGGCCTGCCTCTCGTGATCATTGCGAGCGCATTTGTAATGTTTGCCTTCTTTGGCGGCAACTCTGAGTGGGTGCGTGAGATCACCAACTATGGCGGCGCATCGCTCTCCAAAGCGCTTGGTCACTACTGGATGCAGACCGAAGGTGTGTTTGGTGTGGCTCTTGGCGTGTCCACATCTATGATCTTCCTGTTCGTTCTGTTTGGCGCCTTGCTGGATCGCGCGGGCGGCGGCAACTGGTTCATCAAAGTGGCGATTGCACTTTTGGGTGCCTTGCGTGGCGGCCCGGCGAAAGCCTCTGTTCTCAGCTCGATGATGACCGGTATGATCTCCGGCAGCTCGATTGCCAACACGGTGACCACCGGCACATTCACCATTCCGCTGATGAAACGCATTGGTTTCCCGGCCGAGAAGGCGGGTGCCGTTGAGGTTGCATCCTCCACCAATGGCCAGCTGACACCGCCTGTGATGGGCGCTGCGGCCTTCCTCATGGTGGAATACGTCAATATTCCTTACATTGATGTTGTGAAACACGCCTTCTTGCCGGCAGTGATTTCCTACATCGCACTGCTTTACATCGTGCACCTGGAAGCGCTGAAAATGCAGATGCAGGGCCTCAAGAAAGCGGGTCGCCATATCGGCCCGATCATGATCCTTGTGCTCTTTCTGACCGGCTTCATTGGTTTGGGGGCAATCACGTTTGCAATGATTGGCATCCGCAATGTGCTGGATCCGGTTGTAGGCGACAGTATCTACATCGCCGTGGCCATTGTTGCAGTGATGTATCTTGGCCTGCTCTATCTGGCATCCAAATATCCTGACATCGCCATGGACGACCCGAATGCACCGCTGGCGGCACCGCGTCTGACCCCCACACTTCTGGGCGGCGCATACTATGCGCTTCCGATCTTCATTCTGGTGTGGAACCTAATGGTGAAAACCGAAAATCTAGATCGTTTGTCCCCTGCGTTGTCGGCGTTTTGGGCGACGGTCTTTATGATCATCGTGGCCGTGACACACCGCCCAATCAAAGCGTTCTTCCGTGGTGAGACCGCTGTGAATGCGGCGTTCGCTGCAGGCTGGAATGACTTTGTACAGGGTCTGATCATGGGCGCGCGCAACATGATCGGCATCGGCGTGGCCACGGGTGCTGCGGGCATCATCGTGGGCACCATCAGCCTGACGGGCGCGCACCAGGTGATTGGTCAGGTGATCGAAGTCATCTCCGGGGGCAACCTGATCGTGTTGCTGCTGTTGGTGGCCGTTTTGAGCCTGATCCTCGGCATGGGTTTGCCAACAACAGCGAACTACATTGTGGTCAGCTCTCTGATGGCACCTGTCATTGTCGGCGTTGGGGCGCAGGCTGGCCTCGTGGTGCCACTGATCGCGGTGCATATGTTCGTATTCTACTTCGGTATTCTGGCAGATGACACGCCACCGGTGGGCCTCGCGGCCTATGCAGCGGCGGCCATCTCGCGCGGGGATCCGATCAAGACTGGTGTTCAAGGCTTTGCTTATGACATCCGGACAGCGCTTCTGCCATTCATGTTTATCTTCAACACCGACCTGTTGCTGATCGATGTGGGCTTTGGCAAAGCCATACTAGTGTTCTTTATCTCGCTCATCGCCATGCTGATATTTGCAGCGGCGACACAGGGGTATTTCATCGCAAAATCCCGCAAATGGGAAAGTGCTGCGCTGCTCTTTATCGCATTCATGCTTTTCCGTCCTGACTTCTTCCTGGATCAAGTATCTGAGAAGTATCAGACCGTTGTTGGCCCCGAGGCGATCCAGTTGGTTGGCGCTCAGCAAGAAGGAGCCTTGATCCGCTTTATGGTTGAAGGCCCGGATTTTGACACCGGCGACACGCGGACAACCACTGTCACTATGCTCTATCCGGGTGGTGATCCTTCGGCTGCAATGTCTGACAACGGCCTCAGCGTGCTTGAAGAAGACGGCAAATTGCTGTTGGAAGAGCCCTTCCCAGGCACCCCATACTTTGGCCAGTTGGGAACAGAGTACGACTACTACGGCGACCAGCCCGTGGTCATTTCACAAGTTCAGGTCGAGAATGACCGGATGCCAAAAGAGATCTTCTTCATTCCTGCGCTGCTGCTGCTTGCAGGCTTGATGATGATCCAGCGGCCACGAGCCACGCAGCCGGCGTTCTAAGGAGAAAAGCTGATGTTTAAGACAATCTTGCTAACTGTCGACGTCAATGACCTCAAAGGCTCTGAACGCCCAGCAGAGGTTGCACGCCAAATGGCCCTATCGGAAGGTGCTGAGCTACACGTGATGAACGTTGTGCCGGATTACGGCATGTCCATCGTCGGCTCATTCTTCAGTCAGGATCACAACAAACTGATCCTGAAAGAGGCCAAAGCCGCGTTGGAAGAGTGGTCCAAAAACGCCTTGAAGGACGTGGAGAACCTGCGCCTGCACGTTGATCAGGGGACGGTGTATGACTTGGTTTTGCAAGAAGCCAAAAACGTGGGTGCCGATGCGATTATCGTTGGCGCGCATAAATCTCAGCTGAAAGACTATCTGATTGGCCCCAACGCTGCGCGAATTTCGCGACACGCCAAACAGTCGGTTTTTGTGATTCGCTGAATCCAGAACATAAAATCAAAAAGAGCCCGCCAAGAAAATTGGCGGGCTCTTTGTCAATACCTCGGCCGAAGCCTACAAACGCGGTACAGCACTGTACCAGTTTTTCGCGAACACTTCAGTGCCATTCTCTGATGCCTTGAGCTCTGCTGCTACCAGGAAACTCTCGCCGTCAGTCCGCATAGACACCTTTGCATCAATCACGACTTGCCAGTCCCCGCGCCCGATCCGGCGCTGCCAGGTAAAACTGCTGTGCGCAGAGTTGGGATCTCTGTCTGTGATCGCGAACTGTTCCTGCAGTCGTGTCCCCGAGATGAGGCCCGTTTCCAGATCCTCAACCAGCCCAGTGTCACCAAGAATATCCAGCGTGAGGCGTGCTGTGCCGAGATCTTTGGTAATGGTCTTTTTGTTCTTTGTTTCTGAAAGCTGGCGTGTCCGTCGCGGTGTGGCAGCTTTGGGAAGATCAAAAGAAACGGTTGGTTCGTCGTCGCGGTCTGCTCTGACGGGCAATGCGATCGTCCCGGTGTGCAGCTCCAAGTTCGCCAGCTCACTTTCTGGCCAAACGTAGGGCCAATAGCTCGAGGACAGTGCCAGACGCAGGCTGTGGCCTGCTGGAACAGTATAAGCGCAATGATCCAGCGTCACCTCAACGTCCAAAGGTTCGCCGACAGGCAGGTCAACAAATGTCTCATGCCCGTCTCGATGGCGAAGGTTAAGCACACCGTGACTGATCAAAGTGCTCTGCCCATCAGGGTGTACATCACAAAGCCGCGCGATGATCTGCGCTCTTGGACGATCTGAGGTCAGGTTCAATCGCACGGATGGCGCGCCCACAATGGATCTCGCATCCTGTAGCGGCGCGGATTCAAAGCAGCAGGAAAGCGCATCATCTTCGCGTTGGTCACCCGGCAACTCGCCCGGCACCGTTCCAGCGGGCGCAAGCGAGACAGGAAAATACTCGCCGGCGGCTTGCCCACAAAGGAGCGCCGGCGCGATCACACGCCCAGCTTTACCCTGCTTTTGTGACAGGGTTTGCCCTGTCAGGTGCCAGTCTTCGGTCGCTGCGTTTGTCGCGGTCGCCGGATCGCCAATCCATTTGCCCGGGCGCTCATCATAACTGCTTGCGGGCGGCACGCTATCCATCAACCAGCGCCGCATATCAGGAAGGTTCTCAACCCCATTGTCGACGCCCTTCAGCCAACGATCCCACCACCGCAGCATCTCTCCTAGAAAATCAATTCGAGGTCCGGGGGCTGCAAAATGCGGGTATTTGTGGATCCAGGGACCAATCAACCCTTTGACTGGTGCGTCCAGATTTTCCACCAAATGTGCAATTGTGTTACGATAGCCATCGTGCCAGCCACCCACGCTCAAGACAGCCGCTTTTATGGCACTATAGTCTTCGCAAACAGATCCATGCTTCCAATAAGCGCTGCGGGCCTGTTCCTGCACCCATTTCTCTGCCAGAAAAGGCGTGTTTTCCAATCGGTGAAGCCACGCTTCGCGCCATCCATCGCCATAAATTTCGGGATCTGGCGGCAAGGCAAACCAACCAAGCACTGTGGACGCCCAGCCGACATTTTCGCCCAGCATGACGCCACCTTTGTAGTGAATATCATCCGCGAAACGATCAACAGTCGAACAAATACTGACAACAGCTTTCAACGGCTCCGGTGCCAATGCTGCAATTTGAAGGCCATTAAATCCCCCCCAGCTGATGCCCATCATTCCCACATCGCCAGAGCACCATTCCTGCGCAGCCAGCCAGTTGATGACCGCCACGCCGTCTGACAGCTCTTGAGGTGAATATTCGTCATCAAACAAGCCCTGACTGTCGCCACAGCCCCGCATATCAACACGCACACACACATAGCCATGGCCGGCCATATAAGGATGGGTCAATGCATCCCTCTCCGCCGTACCATCGCGTTTGCGATACGGCAGAAATTCGAGAATTGCGGGCAGCGGTACATCTGTTTCTGGTCGCCAGATCCGCGCAGACAACAGGGTGCCATCAGGCATTGGAATCTGAACATGCGCATGTTCGCTAACCTGATATGGGAACTCATTGACCGTTTGCATTGCGACCTCTCAAATTTGGCTTCTCGTCATGAAGCCAATCTGGGCAAATATATGCAAACAGGCAATAAAAAGCGGCCTAGCCTTCGCTGGAAATGAACCGCCGGATCAAAAGCAGCCGCGCCACCAACATCAGCACGAAACACAGAGCGAAAGACACTGTCTCCCCGATCAAAGGTGCCACAACCACGTAGATTGCGCCGCCGATCAGTGAGATCGTGGCATAAAGATCTTCTTTTAGGACGGACGGTGTCACGTTGCACAACACATCACGAATAATCCCGCCAACGATGCCCGTGATACACCCAATCACCACCGCGATAACGGCATGGGTCTGCGCCTCCAGTGCAACACGCACACCGACAAGCGTAAACAAAGCCAGCCCAATCGCATCCAGTTGCATCAGCAACCTGAGCCTGCGCCCATTCCCAGATGGCAAACGCGTGGCAATAAAATACATGGCCACTGCAACCGGAACCGCGGTGCCCAGATAACTCAGATCATTGATCCAGAACACAGGCATGCGCCCTAACAGCAAGTCTCTCAGCGTACCGCCCCCAACCGCTGTGGCGACCCCGATCAAAGACGCCCCAAACAGATCCAGACTATGGCGCACCCCCTGTATAGACGCAGATGCCGCCATAACCGCAGTGGCTATGATCGTCGTGAAGGCTACAAACTGTGTGAGCGGGTCAATCATTCGAAGGCCTGCATGTGGCATGACACGGATCAATAAAGCACGAACGCATACTAGACCCAATAAATTCAGGGGGCCCAAAGGCCCCCAAATATTAGCTGCCTGCCTACTGTCAAAACACCAAGCAGTAGGTTCCGCTTAGCCGATACGCCTTAAGCGTTTTCACGCAGGACATTCCCCGCCAGATAAAGAGACCCGCAAATCAGGATCCGCGCATCCGTTGTTGTTGCTGAGATGGCTGCAATCGCCTCTGCCACATTGTTGGCAACATGGGCTTTCATCCCTGCGTCAACAGCATGCTGTGCGGTTTCTTCGGCCAACAATGTGCTGGCCTCGCCTGGGATAGAAACCGCATGCAAACTGTCAGACACTTGCGCCAGCGGTGTCAAATAGCCCGATACGTCTTTGGTATTGAGCATCCCGCAAATGAGATGCGTTTCGCGTTTGGGCAACCCTGCGATATGTGCCGCCAAAGCTTGACCAGCTGCAGCATTGTGCCCTCCATCCAACCAAAGCTCGGCGCCTGCTGCCGCTTCCACCAACGGGCCGCTCCGCAAGCGCTGCATCCGTGCTGGCCAAAACACATCACGCATCGCAGCCTCACATGCATCAGCATCGAAACCAAGCTGGCGCAATGCAGCCAGTGCCGCACCCGCATTTTGAATTTGATGCGCGCCCGGCAAGGCAGGCAAAGGAAGATCAAGCAATCCTGTCTCATCTTGAAACACGAGCCGCCCACGCTCCTCATGCACATGCCAGTGCTGCCCGTAGGCGATCACAGGTGCACCAAGGCGCGCCGCGGTCGCCTCAATCACATCCATTGCCTCGTCAGGTTGGGGGCCCACGACAACAGGCACCCCGCGTTTGATGATACCCGCTTTTTCAGAGGCTATTTTGGCCAGTGTGTCCCCAAGGAACTGTTCGTGATCAATCGAGATCGGGGTGATGACGCAAAGCTCAGGCGCATCAATCACATTGGTCGCATCCAAACGCCCACCCAGGCCGACCTCAAGCAATGTGTAGTCGGCTTCAACCCGCGAAAACGCCAACAGCGCGGCACACGTCGTGATCTCAAAATAAGTGATGTTCTGCCGTTCGTTGGTTTCCCAGCATTCGTCCAGAACCTGCGTGAGATGCGCTTCGTCGATCAGGTCGCCCGCCAAACGGATACGCTCATGAAAACGCGCCAGATGTGGACTGGTGTAGGCGTGAACAGATTTTCCAGCACCTTCCAGCCCAGCACGGATCATCGCCTGTGTGCTGCCCTTGCCATTGGTGCCTGCAATGTGAATGACAGGCGGCAATTTTTTTTCCGGGTTGCCCAGCGCATTCAACAACCGCCACATGCGGTCCAAGGTCAGATCAATGATCTTTGGATGCAATGCCAGCATACGCGCGAGAATGGCGTCTGAGGTGTCAGGTGTTTGGGTCATATGCGCCTCCATTCCAGTCAGCTCGCCCTAAATGAAAGCGGGCTTCCGGTCAAACACACCGAAAGCCCGCATTGAAACGTTTTGGCTGGTCAGGTTACGCCTGCTGTTCGGCTTGCTCTTCAGCGGCCTTCTTTTCGGCCTCGTTTGGCGCAGGAAGATCCCCTTTTACAGCAGGAGGCATATCCATAAGCATCCGGATGATCGTCACCAGCTCTTCCTTCATCTCGGTGCGCTTGGTCACGCGGTCGAGCATGCCGTGGTCAAGCAGATATTCAGCGCGCTGGAACCCTTCGGGCAATTGTTCACCGATGGTCTGTTGAATCACACGCGGACCCGCAAAACAAATCAGAGCGTTGGGCTCGGAAATCTGGACATCGCCCAACATGGCGTAAGACGCTGTGACACCGCCGGTGGTCGGGTGCGTCAGAACAACGATGTAGGGCAGCCCTGCTTCTTTCAGCATCTGCACCGCAACAGTTGTGCGTGGCATCTGCATCAAAGACAAAATGCCTTCTTGCATGCGCGCGCCGCCAGCGGCGGAGAACAACACAAGCGGACGCTTCATGGCAACCGCCCGTTCTGCAGCTGCAATGATGGCATTGCCCACGTACATACCCATGGAGCCGCCCATGAAGGAGAAGTCTTGGCAGGCTGCGACGATCGGGGTGCGGCCAATCTCACCCTCGGCGACCAGCATCGCCTCTTTCTCGCCAGTCTTTTTCTGCGCGGCCTTCATGCGTTCAGGGTACTTCTTCTGATCGCGGAACTGCAGCGGATCAGCCAGCGGCTCGGGCACGTCGACCTCAACAAACACCCCACCGTCAAACAAGGCTTCAAACCGGTCACGGGCCGTTATTGCCATGTGATGGTCGCACTGCGTGCAGACGTTCTGGTTTGCCTTCAGCTCGCGGTGAAACAGCATTGTGCCGCATTCGTCACATTTGGTCCAAAGGTTATCTGGCACCTCGCGACGCGAAAAGATCGAGTTGATCCGCGGACGGACATAGTTGGTGATCCAGTTCATGTGATCAGGGTCCTCTGGCTTCCAATCAGTGACCGAAATAAGACGCTGCGTCAGGAAATGCAATCTATGCTGTGATGTCCAACACCGATCTTCGAATTTGCGCAGTCACTCAAAACGCACCACAGCCCTTGCCAACTGTCCCCAGAGCAACACTTTAGTGGCAAATATCCTTGATGGCTCAGAAAACTACCCTTGCGCGTTTGTCTCATCTCAACCAATTGGGTAGATAATAGAAAAATGGGATGCGCATCGTTTCGCAACCCGAAACAATGTGCAGGACTTTTTGACCATCATGGCAGGTAGCAAACGCGTTTTTCAGCAGTTTTTTCAAGCTGGTCTGGCTCGCTATTGGGCACGTGTCGCACGTAAGGCTTCACAAGAGGAACTGGGAAGACTGCGGCGTCAACGGCGTCGCGCGCGCACTTTGCGTCATCACCTAGACACGGTGATCTCAGTCTCTGAGAGCCGACTTGCGCTGCCTGTTGTCGGCTCTAACGCGTTTCCCAAACCACATGGCACTGACTGGTCTTGGCGGCCCGCCCTATGGCGTGAGCCCAACCCCACCAAGGGGCTGGCGTCTGTCCAGAACAAGGCAAAGCTTGGCAATGAGGTTACGTTGTTTCACGATTGCCGAATCTCTGAGCTGACGCTGCGCCAGCTGCGCAACCATCGCGAAAAGGACCTCGCACCTTTCGGCCTGCGCATGGATGTTTTTCGGTTTGACGGATCTTTCCTTTCGCTGGTGATTGATTTGCCGCCAGAGGCTGTGGTCGGGCTGCGCCGCGAACACGTGCTGCGGCTGGACACAATTGTTGAGATGGAAAAACCGCTGGAAATCTTTGCCCGCCTCAACATCCGCCATGGACCCAACACGGAACAAATCGTTCGTGAGTTGCCCCTAAGCGCCGAAGACATTCGCGTTGAGTTTGACTTGGCTTATTCCAACTTGAATGAAAAACGCGTTGAAAAGATGTGGATCGACTTGATCTTTGAAGGGCCGGAAATGAATCAGGTCGTGCTCAGAGATGTGACCCTGTCCAGACGCCCACGTGCCGAATTCTGAGCTACCGACAAAAAGGATTGAGATATGAGTGAGTTGTCACTGACGAAGACCCGCCTTTTTGATGGTATCTGGGAAGGCGCTCTGCACTATGAAGGTGAACCAGGTCCCGCCCCCAAGATTGATGTTACATTTCTGGGCGAAACGATTGATGGCGTCGCAATCGATACAACAGATACACCAAATACATGGAGACTTCGGTTCCCGATCCCAAAGGAGAGCTTGGCCGATGGTGTTCAAACCCTGTTGATTACCAACCAGATCACCGGCAAGCAGTTGGACAAGCTCAGTTTTGTGGCTGGTGAAGCTTTGGCAGATGACCTGCGGGCAGAAATCGATTTGTTGCGCGCTGAGCTGGATATGTTAAAGCGCGCTTTCCGGCGCCATTGCGTGGAAACCATGTAAGCGCACCGCGTCTGGCAACACACAACTCAAAATGGTGGCCAAACATTGGAAAACCCACTCACCGAATTGTTCTACATGAGCCAACCACGGCAACTGTTGTGGGGCACGATCGTGCTCAGTGCCTGCGCCATTATCCATGTGGGTTTCATCTCTGTGATGATCGAAGTGCTTGAAAAAATTGGGCGATGGGTGGCGATACGTTCGCGTTTCACCAAAACCGCAGTGCTGACCGGCGCGGCTTTCGCAATGATTGTCGGATCACACACCATTCAGGTTTGGCTTTGGGCCTATGTACTTATCTATATGGGCGCATTTACCTATCTTTATGACGCGCTCTATTTCTCGCTCGTGACCTACACGACTGTTGGCTACGGCGATGTTGTGTTGCCGATTGAATTCCGCGTGTTTGGGGCATTTGGAGGCGTCACCGGCATACTTTGCTTTGGCATTTCAACCGCATTTCTGGTGTCTCTGATCGGGAGACTGCTGCCACATTCCTTGGACTGAGACTGGACGGCTTGCCGCATTTGCGATCCCCTCAATCTAGGCCACAATAGATCTATGATGAAAATTGCTTACACAATGGCGCACGGGCGCGGGAAACTTGATCTGTTGCTTTCGGAGTTCGCTGAGCGTTTGAATGAGCGCGGCCTGACGGCACGCGGGATTGTGCAAACCAATACTGGCTGCGAGATCGATCAGCGCTGCGACATGGATGTGCGTGTCCTGCCAAATGGGCCGATCATTCGTATTTCTCAGGATCTCGGCAAAGAAGCCAGAGGCTGCCGTCTTGATCCAGACGCCATGGCCACTGCCATCACCGCTGTGTCGCAGTCCATGGAAGCGCCTTATGATGTGTTTTTGCTGAATAAATTTGGCAAGCAAGAAGCCGAAGGAAAGGGCTTCCGCGATCTGCTGGCAGAAGCGCTGGAGAACGGCGCAACCGTGATCGCAGGCACCAACCCGCTGAATGCCGAAGTGTTTGAGGAGTTCGCCGGGGGCATGGCCACGCAAGTGGCACCCAACATCGACGACCTCCTGGCCTGGTATGATCAGGTGAATGCCTAAACAGCCTGCACTCAACCGAAAAATGCGCGCCGCAGCAGGTTGAGCGAGGCGATCAACAGGACAAACAGCGTGGCCTGCCGAAAGCGGCGTTGGTCGATGCGATCCGAAATGCGCCCGCCAAACCACATGCCTAAGATCGCAGGTAGAACCAATAGCACCGACAAAGGCGCGGTCTTTGCAGTGAGCACACCAGAGCCAACATGGGCCAACAACAGCACGACTGATCCCAGCCCATAAATGACACCCTGAATGCGCATCTGCTCGGATTTCTCCGTGCCAAGCGCCGTCAGGTAAGCCACAGTCGGCGGCCCCCAAACGCCAGAAATTCCGCCAATGGCACCGGCCACCCCCCCGACAATCACCTCGCCGCGGGCTGTTGGCTTTGAGATCGTGATCGAGCGCCCCAAAAGCTGCAGCAGAGAAAACACGAAAACCGGCACCCCAATCACCAAAAGAAAAACATCCGCAGGCAGAATGCGGACAAACTGCGCGCTGATCACCATCACCGCACCACCTGCAATTAAGAATCGCCGGAAGCGCTTAACAGAGTGCCACGCGGCCGCACGGCCCTGACGCAACGCCTGCATTCCGTTTGTGACCAATGTGGGTAGGATCAGACCGGCCAAAGCCAGTTCCGGGGCCAGAAAAGAACTGAGGCCTGAGATCAGGACCATAGGCATGGCAAAACCAACCATCCCTTTGATAATCCCTGCCAAAACAGCAATCGCAGCACAAAGTAGCCACGCAACGGGCTGTAGGTTTAGAATGTCGAAATCCATATCTTCCTATAGTGCCTGACGTTCTGCCGGGCAAAGATTTGCCACGAAACAAACAATCAAAACGCAACGTCCCTTGGTATTTTTGTTGCGCTGCGGGTGCAAAGGAAATATGCACACTGCAGAAACAGAGGATATTGCGACATGGCTCATGATGGACAGGACTTGACGATGACGGCTCTGGTAACTCTACCCGATCTTCTGAAATTGACCGGCGCGGCTGTGGCCCCGGTTGAGGCCATTTTGGAAACCGCCATTGCGCGCGTGAAGGAAACTGTCTCCGAAAATGGTCGTGTTTCTGGCAAGTTGATTGAGGAAAATCAGACAGCGGCACATGGCCTGAGCTGGCTGGCAACCTACGCACAATCCCTCAAACAGATGCAGACATGGGCCGAGAAACTTGATGCGGATGGTAAGTTTGGTGAGATCGAACAGCTCATCCATCAGATCGCATTTGGCGAATACCTTTGGCAGGTTTATGGCGGCATCCCGATGAGCCAGGGCGAAATCATTCGCCTCCAGGACCTTGGGCTGACACAGGACGAGATGCGCGGCCTGATGGCACCTGACGTGATGACACTCTGCAGCGAAGGCAACAGCCAAGCGGCGCGTATGCGTCTTGTGGAGTTGATGCAGGAGCAGGCGGCCAATATCACCGTTGGCGCATCTGGTCTCGATGAAGAACTGGAAATGATCCGCGAACAATTCCGCCGTTTTGCGGTGGACCGCGTGGAACCCAACGCCCAAGAGTGGCACCTGAAAGACGAGCTTATTCCAATGGAAATCATTGAAGAGCTTGCAGAAATGGGCGTGTTTGGCCTGACTATCCCAGAAGAATACGGTGGGTTTGGCCTGTCTAAAGCCTCCATGGTTGTGGTGTCTGAGGAGCTGTCACGCGGCTATATCGGTGTGGGCTCGCTGGGCACCCGCTCTGAAATCGCAGCGGAACTGATCCTCTGTGGTGGCACTGAAGAGCAAAAACAGAACTGGCTGCCGAAACTTTCCAGTGCAGAGATTCTGCCGACGGCTGTGTTTACAGAGCCAAACACCGGGTCTGACCTCGGCTCCCTGCGCACCCGCGCGGTGAAAACAGAGGATGGCAACTGGGAAGTGACCGGCAACAAAACATGGATCACCCACGCGGCGCGGACCCAAGTGATGACCCTGCTGGCCCGCACCAATCCTGACAGCACCGACCACCGCGGCCTCTCCATGTTCCTGGCGGAGAAGACGCCGGGCACCGATGAAAACCCCTTTCCGACAGAAGGCATGACCGGTGGTGAGATCGAGGTGCTGGGCTACCGTGGCATGAAGGAATATGAGCTCGGTTTTGATGGCTTCAAAGTCAAAGGAGAAAACCTTCTGGGTGGCGAAGAAGGCAAAGGTTTCAAACAGTTGATGGAAACCTTCGAGTCAGCCCGCATTCAGACGGCGGCGCGGGCTGTGGGGGTTGCGCAGGCGGCGCTGGATGTGGGCATGCAATATGCGATTGACCGCAAACAGTTTGGCAAATCGCTGATTGATTTCCCACGTGTGGCGGGCAAGCTCGCGATGATGGCGGTGGAAATCATGATCGCGCGTCAGTTGACCTATTTCTCGGCCTGGGAGAAGGACCACGGCCATCGCTGTGATCTTGAGGCAGGCATGGCCAAGCTGCTGGGTGCACGTGTGGCCTGGGCCGCGGCGGATAATGCGCTGCAAATTCATGGCGGTAACGGATTTGCGCTGGAGTATTCCGTGAGCCGCATCCTGTGTGATGCACGTATTCTCAATATCTTTGAAGGGGCGGCTGAGATTCAGGCGCAGGTGATTGCAAGACGTTTGCTGAGCTGACACCCGCTCTCAGTTGGACAGCAGACCCGGCGCGGCTCTCCCTCGGAGCCGCGCTTTTTTTGTGCCCGTTAACAAAGTCGGTGATTCGACAAATCCGCAAAAACTGGGTGTCGGTATCGCGTCGGTATTGCGACTGTATCGCGGAGGTGCAAATTTCGGTGGTCTTTTCGCAGGTGCAGCACTTACCTGACCGCACGCTGTTGCGAGAAAAAGCGCAACATTTGGTCACACTCTGCCTGCGCCTGTTGCAGTGCAGCATTTGCACTCCTACGCTTCCATCATGACAAAGCGACTTTCACAGCAGGATTGGCTGCAGGCGGGATTTGAAGCGCTCACTGAGGCCGGACCAGCCGCCTTAAAGGCCGAGCCACTGGCGCGGCGGCTCGGCACAACCAAGGGTTCATTCTACTGGCACTTTGACGATGTACCGGGATTTCACGCCGCATTGCTCGCGGCCTGGGCGAAGGATGCTGAAGCGGTGATCACCGCGCAACGTGAGGAAACCGGTACGGCTGTGCAGAAGCTGCGCGATCTGGCGCAGATTGCCGAGCAAGAGACAGACAGCGAGGCCACGCGGCTTGGGCCAACGATGCGGGCCTGGGCGCGGGACAATGCGGATGTGGCCGCTCAGATCGCGGCGGTTGATGAGGCCCGCATGGCTTACATCACAACTCTGCTGTCAGAGATTGGGCTCACCAACCCAGAACTGACCCGATTGCTTTATGGCGCGCTCCTTGGCATGGAGGCCTTGTCTGCACATGATGGTGTGCAGAATGGCCCGGCGTTGGGCACATTGGTAGATTTGATTTTGGCATTGCATGAGGCGGAATGATGGCACGTTTTCTGGGTCTATTGGCCATAAGCTTGGGGATCGCAGCCTGCGCGCCGTCTGAGACCGTCACGCAATATGGCGGTGCAGACTACAAATGGCAGCTGCAACAAATTGATGGCGCAGCTGTGAACTATGCGGCAAGCCTCACCTTGGGCGATAGCGGCAAGGTGATGGGTGATGGGCCTTGCAACAGCTTTCTGGCGACTCAGGACGCACCTTACCCATGGATCAACATTCAGGTGGATGTGGTGGAGCAGATCTATTGCCCGGACATTGACCGCGAAGAGGCCTTTCTGACTGCGCTGCAGGAAATGAGCCTTGTGGAGGTGTCCGGCCCCAACATGGTGATGAGCAACGATGCGGGGCGGGAAATGGTGTTCAGCGGTCTGCCAACTGACGTGCAAAGCGATCAATAAAGCGCGCACGCGCATCCGGCAGCGGCTTATGGCCGAGATCGGGTGCGAGCTTTTCTGACAGGAAGTAGCCCGTGGTCGCCAGAGCGGCCAGAACTTCCTCATCGGGCGCGGGGCCTTCCCCCTTCAACACAGGCGGCAAAGGTAGCAAACGATCCGCCCACTCCCCTGCCCCTTTGGCAGAAACGGCGCGCCCGGATTTTGGGGAAACATAGATCAGGTTTTCAGTGCTGCCCGTTACCGCGCAAGCGGTCAGATCAAGGCCGTAGCCCAGCTCGGACAGCAGTGCCATTTCCCAGCGCAGATAGGCCAGCGGCCAGAGCTCCTGCTGCCCCAGCAGATCAAGCAACTGCATGCTTTGATGATAAAGCGCTGGATAAGGTTCACGGTCTGGCAAGCAAAAGGACAAAAGAGCTGTCACCGCATTAAGACCGGCCAACGAGAAGCGATCCCCCAGCACCGCCGCACGGGAGCGGAGAGGCTCCACCGTGTAGGTGCCAATGTGATCTGACAGGCGCGCGCGCCATGTGAGATCGACCTGCCCACCGGGTTGCAGGATGGGTGTCATCTTGCGGCTGATGCCACCGCGCACGATGCCCGCATGACGGCCCCGAGTCTCGGTAAAGGCCTCCAGAATGACAGAGGTTTCCCCGTGTTTTCGTGTGCTGAGCACAAAGCCCTGATCGCGCCAATCCATCGCCACATCCTTTGGCTCAGAAAAACCGTTACCGTGCTGAAAGGAAAGCCGTTTTTTGTGAGATCAGTCAGACAGACCCGGCTCATCGAGCAAATGGCGCCCCTGACGGTCCTCAACCTCGATCACCCAGGCGTCTGGGTCAAAGCTGCGCTGACGGGCCAATGCCGCATCCACATCAACCTCCTCGCCCTCGGACAGCACAACCCATTTGCGCGCCCCGCTCATCAGATCAAAGCTGCGCTGAAACACGGTGGCCTTGCCATCGAGCGTGTTGAGTTTCACCAGAACCGCCCCTGCGGTGTCATCGCCATGGGCGACGACAAAGGCTGGAATATCTGCCAGCCGAAGCCGCGCAATATAGGCATGCACCCAGAAATCAGCGGTTAGGCGCATTGGCGCGATCCTCAGGCGTTGCCGTCTTTGAAATCAAGGCCCATTTCAGAATAACGCTCTTTTTCCTCAAGCCAGTTCGGGCGCACTTTCACCTGCAAAAACAGGTGGATACGGCGGCCCATAAACTCTTCGAGCTCTTCGCGAGCAGCTTTGGAAACCGCCTTGATGGTTTCGCCTTTGTTGCCCAGAACGATGCCTTTGTGCCCGTCACGCATGACGTAGATCATCTGATCCACACGTGCGGAGCCGTCTTTGCGCTCTTCCCAGTTCTCGGTTTCCACCGTCATCTGGTACGGCAGCTCCTGATGCAGGCGCAGGGTGAGCTTTTCGCGGGTGATTTCGGCGGCGATCATGCGCATGGGCAGATCGGCGATCTGATCTTCGGGGTAGAGCCACGGGCTCTCGGGCAGCTCTGCGGCCAGCCATTTGCGCAGGTCGGCGCAGCCGTGGCCTTTCTCTGCGGAAATCATGAAGGTTTCAACGAAGTCAAAACGCTCATTGAGATCTTTGGTCATTGCCAGAAGTGCATCGGATTTCACGCGGTCGATCTTGTTGATGGCCAGCGCGACTTTGCGGCCTTCAGAAATCTCTTCGAGCTGCTCCAGAATGGCTTCGACACCTTTGGTGATGCCGCGATGGGCCTCCACCATCATCACGATGACATCGGCATCCGCAGCCCCGCCCCAAGCAGCGGCAACCATCGCGCGGTCCAAGCGGCGGCGCGGGCGGAACAGGCCGGGCGTGTCCACAAAAACAATCTGACTGTCGCCTTCCAGCGCCACGCCACGGATGCGGGCGCGGGTGGTCTGCACCTTGTGGGTCACGATCGAGACCTTCGCCCCCACCATCTGGTTGGTGAGCGTGGATTTGCCCGCGTTGGGCTCTCCGATCAGGGCAACGAATCCGGCGCGTGTGGTCATGTGAATGCCTTTGTGAGTCAGCTGTGGCTGGTTAAGGGGCGTCTGTAGCGGAAATTCTGCGCTGGGGCTAGGGGCCTGATGCGCATGGGAGATATGCGGTGCCACGCCCAGCAAGTCAGAGGGGCGCTTAACCGCTCACCTTCTCCAGCAGGGCCTTTGCGGCGGCCTGTTCTGCTTTGCGTTTGGAATTGTCGGTGGCCTCTGCCGTTGCGCCATTCTCAAGCTTTGCGGCAATGGTGAACACCGGAGCATGGTCTGGGCCGGAGCGTTTGACCAGCTCATAGCGTGGTGGTGGCAGTTTGCGTGCCTGTGCCCATTCCTGAAGGCTGGTCTTTGGGTCGCGCGCATCAGACTCAACGGTTTTGACCCGATCACCCCAAAGGCGCAGGATCAGGGCCTTGGCCGCATCAAAACCTGCATCACGGTAAACGGCGGCGATCACCGCCTCCATGGCATCGCCCAGAAGCGCCTGTTTGCGGCGGCCGCCAGACATCATCTCAGAACGGCCAAGTTTCAGCGCCGCGCCCAGATCAATCTCGCGCGCCACATCGGCGCAGGCTTCCTTGCGGACAAGAGCGTTGAAACGCGGGGCAAGCTGGCCTTCGGCGGCGGATTTGTCATGTTCCAGCAGAGCCTCAGACATGACAAGGCCCAGCACACGGTCGCCCAGAAACTCCAACCGCTGATTGTCCTGCCGTGTGGGCGAAGACATGGAGGAGTGGGTGACCGCGCGCACCAGAAGCTCGGGGCGTGCAAATTTGTGCCCCAACCGTGTTTCAAGCGCTTTCAGTTCCGCTGCGAGTTTCACGTGACCCTCACTCGATTCCTTTGAAGAAACGGTCCCCGCGCCAGGTCCAGAAGGCAAACATGGAGCTGCCCGCAGAGGAGAACATGATACGGTCAGCCCGACCGATTAGATTTTCATAAGGCACAAAACCCACCCCACGCGCGGATTGTGGCACGCGGCTGTCGGTGGAGTTGTCGCGGTTGTCCCCCATGAAGAAGTAGTGCCCTTCGGGGACGGTATAGATGCCTGTGTTGTCAGACTGCTGGTTGGTGATGTTGAGCGTCGCGTAGGATTTGCCACTTGGCAGAGTCTCGATATAGCGGGACTTGGCGCAGATACCGCCATCGCCAACCGGGCCGTTTTCACAGCGTGGGCGGTGGCGTTGCGGGCCTTGCGGGCCGTATTCTTCGCGGAAGACGCCGTCCGCCTGACGTTTCACTGGCGCGCCGTTGAGATAGACCACGCCGTTCTTGACCTGCACTTTGTCGCCGGGCAGACCGATCAGGCGTTTGATGAAGTCATAGCCCGTCACCGGATGGCGGAAGACCACCACGTCGCCGCGCTCCGGCTCTCCGCCCAAAATGCGGCCATTGTTGCCGCCAAGCCAGCCGCAGAGATCTTCGGCGTCGATGTTCACGCCCACTGCCGGAATGCGCACGGATGGGCAGGAAGCGTAGGAGTAGCCGTAGGTCATCTTGTTCACGAAGAGAAAGTCACCAATCAGCAAGGTGTCTTTCATGGAGCCTGACGGGATCCAGAACGGCTGGAAGAACAGGGTGCGGAAGACACCGGCGATCAGCAGCGCCCAGAAGATCGTTTTGATGGTCTCGACAATGCCGCTTTCACTTTTGGCTTTTTCCGCCATGGGGGATGCTCTCCGCTCGTTTTGCCAGTGGTTTTGGGTCTGAGGTTACATGCGGTCGCGGGCGCGGGGTGTCAAGCAGACTGTCCCGGTGCCGCTGCAAATGGGCGGGCTTCGATCACCACAAAGGCCTGCGCCCAGGGGTGATCATCGGTCAGGGTCACGTGAATGATCGCCTCATGGCCCGGGGGCGTCATCTCTGCCAGCCGCTCTTTGGCCCAGCCGGTGACCTCCATCACGGGTTGACCGGTGCGCAGATTGCTGACCGCCATGTCTTTCCAGCTGATGCCCATGGCGAGCCCCGTGCCAAGCGCCTTGGAGCAGGCTTCTTTGGCGGCCCATCGTTTGGCATAGGTGCCAACCGTGTCGCGGCGACGTTCAGCCTTGGCCTGCTCAATATCGGTGAACACGCGATTTTTGAAGCGATCGCCAAAGCGCTCTATCGTGCCTGCGATGCGATCGATGTTGGCGAGATCAGAGCCGATACCAAGGATCATCTGGAAAACGCCGATTTGATGAGACCGAGACCTGCGACAGCAAACAACCCCGCGACGAACCCGTCGATCCAGCGGCGGCATTTTCGATAAGCGGTCATCATGCCGCCTACAGAGAATAGCAGCGAATAAAGCGCATTGTTGGCAAAGCCTGCGAGGATGCAAACCGAAGTTGCAGCCACAACTGATGCAAAGCCATCCTCGGGCCCAAGACCCACGGACAGCGCGGCCATCCAGGCGATCACGGATTTGGGGTTGGAAAGATTGAGCACAACGCCACGCCAGAACCAGCGTCCCTGATTGGTCATGGCGACCTCTGCTTTGCCTGCGCGCGCGGCGGATTTGCCAGACTGCCACGCCAACCACAAAAGATAGGCACCGCCCAGCACCTTTAGCACCATCAACACGTAAAACGAGCTCTGCAGCACCGCGCCCATCCCACTGGCGGCGACAAGACCCCAGAAAATCAAACCCGTCGAAAGACCCGCACCATAGATCAGGCTGGATTTACGGCCAAAGCTCATCGCAATGGCGGCGTTGGAGACGTTTGCGGGCCCCGGAGAGACAGCGACCACAAAGAAGGCCAATGCGGTCAAGGCAAGAGATGTAAGGTCAATCATTCTATTTACCCCTGCAAACGTGCGGTCAGGATTTTGTAGCCAGCAAAGCCGAAAAAGCCTGCGAAGGCGAGATCAAACCAGCGAGACGCGCGGCGATAGCCTCGCACGACTTTCTCTGAGGAAAACAGGAACGCATAGCCGATAAAGATCAAGATCGAGCCCATATACAGCAGGCCGAAATAGCCAAAGAGTGTGACGGGTGTGGCCTCCGCCGGAGCGACAATGGCGTAGATCGACGCCCAGCTGAGGATGGCCTTGGGGTTCGTGATGTGGATCGCGGCGCCCTTGGCAAAAAGGCTGCGTGCGCTGCCAGAAAACGGCGTGCCTGCAGCGGTGGTTGTGTCTTTGGCCACCGCGCGCTTCAGCGCCTTAAGCGCCAGCCAGCCGAGATAAGCGGCCCCGACATAGCGCAAGATTTCAAAGACCCAGACATTGGCGAGCATCACAGCAGACAAACCAAGTGCGGCGGCAATACCCCAGCTGGCGGAGCCTGCCAAAATACCCAGTGCAAAGGCCAGTGCAGACCGGCGGCCTGCGGACATGGCGGTGCCCGCAATGCCCATGGTGGCCGGTCCCGGAGAGCCGCCCGCCATGAGCCAGGCAATCCAGATTGCTATGAACTCGGGTGTGATCATTCCTCTGAGTCGGCCCGCGCAGCATCCATCAGACGGCGCATTTCCTCGATTGCGGGTTGCAGGCCGCGGAACATGGCTTCGCCCATCAAGAAATGACCGATGTTGAGCTCCATCACCTCCGGCAGCGCAGCGATGGGGGCAACGGTTTCATAGGTCAGGCCATGGCCTGCATGCACCTCAAGCCCCAAGGAATGGGCAAAGGTGGCCATTTCGGTGAGGCGTGCCAGCTCTGCATCGCGCGCGTCAAAACGGCCTTCATAGTGGTAGTCGCAATAGGCCCCGGTGTGCAGCTCAATCACATCCGCGCCAATGCGGCTTGCGGCTTCGATCTGTTTTTGGTTCGCCTCAATAAAAATAGACACACGACTGCCCGCATCGCGCAATGGCGCGATGAAATGCGCCAGCTTGTTTTCCTCACGCGCGACCTCAAGACCGCCTTCGGTGGTGCGCTCTTCGCGCTTTTCCGGCACGATGCAGACCGCATGCGGTTTGTGGCGCAGGGCAATGGCCTGCATCTCTTCTGTTGCGGCCATCTCGAAGTTGAGCGGCACGGTGAGCGCCTCCATCAAGCCGTCGATGTCCGCATCCACGATGTGGCGACGGTCTTCGCGCAGGTGAGCGGTGATGCCATCGGCCCCGGCCTCTTCGGCCAGCTTCGCGGCACGGACAGGATCCGGGTAGGCAGAGCCACGCGCATTCCGCACGGTGGCAACGTGATCGATATTCACCCCTAGACGCAGCATGATCTCAGTCCTCATCTCGCTACTTCAAATATAGGGCGACCCTATGCCGGGGCGCGCGCGAGGAAAACCGAATTGTGATCAAAAGATTTGATAAGGCTCAGTTGTCAGCCTGAACATTTGCCGCCGCCTCTTCGGCACGGGCCCGCGCCTTTGCGATGCGTTCGGCAAATTTTGCGGAGCGGCGTTTTTGATAGGCGCGGATGACGGGAACAGAGAGATAATACATGATGGTTGCGGCGATGATGCCCGGAATGATCCCGCCAATCATGTAGGGGTAAAACACCTCATCATAAAAGATCCGCAGACCGGACCAATCTGGCACTTCGTCGGTGAAAAGCGCAAAGAGATTGTGCCACAAGTCCGCACCTGCGTTGGCGAATTTCGCCCCAAGCGACAGCTCGTGGCCTTTCTCAAACTCCGTGCCCAGCAAAAAATGCCCAGTTTGCAGAGACACCACACCAATCGGCACATAGGTGAGCGGATTGCCAAAAAAGGTCGCCAGCAGCGCAGCGAGAATATTGCCACCCAAAATGCGCGCCAAAATAGCGGCCACCACAAAATGCAGCGTGTAAAAGGGCGTGAAGGTGGTGAACACGCCCGCCCAGATGCCGCGGCCGATGGTTTCGGGTGTGCCGGGAAGGCGATGGACACGGTGCTTCACATAGCGAAACGCACGTCCCCAACCGCCACGCGGATAGAAAAATTCGCCGAGGACTCGGAGGAAGGGTCGTCTGTCGCGGCGCTTGAATACCACCGGGTCTGTCCTCAGTTACGTCAGGGCGCCAGCGCGGTGCGGGCCCTCTCCGGGTTTCTGTAACGTTCGATCTCGGCCACGTCGGTTTCCGCCTCCAAAGCCAGCATAAGCTTGTGCAGATGCTCAGCGTCGCTGAGATCCACGCTTAACAGCAGGCGGTAAAAATCCGGTTTCCGGTCCACGAACTCGAGGTCAGAGATATTGGCGTTGTTCTCGCCGATCAATGTGCAAATACGCCCCAGTACGCCGGCGTCATTGCCAATGGTGACAAAGAGCTGCACCGCATAGATCGCTTTGTGTTTTCCGGCATGCCAATGCAGATCCAACCAGCGATCAGGCTGGTCTTCGTAGTTGGACAGCGAATCGCAGTCGATGCTGTGCACGACTACGCCCTGCCCGCGGTAGGTGATGCCAATAATGCGTTCGCCGGGGAGCGGCTGACAGCAGGGGGCACGTTTGAAACTCTGGTCCGCAGACAGACCAATCACCGCGCGCTCAGAGCTGATTTCATCAGCTTCCGATGGGGCCAGATCAGGATAGACCGCCTGTAGAACCTGCTGCGCGGTCAATTCCGCGGAGCCAAGACGGGCCAGCACTTCGTCACGATCTTTCAGACGCAGGTGCTTGGCCGCCAGATCCAGCACTTTGTCGGTGGACTTTTTGCCGACATGCTCAAAAGCGGATCGGGCAAGTTCGGCCCCGAGTTTCACAAAACGCTCGCGGTCCATTTCCCGCAGTGCGCGACGAATCGCGGTACGCGCTTTGCCGGTCTTGGCCATATCAAGCCAGCTCGCCTGTGGGGTCTGCCCCTCGGCGGTGATGATCTCAACCGATTGGCCGTTTTTGATACGAGTCCAGAGCGGTACGCGGGTGTGATCGACCTTCGCGCCCACACAGGCATGGCCGATCCGCGTGTGGATGGAATACGCAAAATCGACAGGTGTCGCGCCACGGGGCAATTGCACCACTTCGCCTTTGGGCGTGAAGCAGAACACCTGATCGGAATACATCTCAAGCTTCACAGCTTCGAGGAAATCCTCGTGATCATCATCGGCATCAAACTGTTCAGTGAGGCCGGAGATCCATTTCACCGGGTCAACGGCAAAGGGGTTTTCGCCCCGCACACCATCTTTGTAGGACCAATGCGCGGCCACACCGGACTCGGCCACATCGTGCATCTGGCGTGTGCGGATCTGCACCTCCACACGGCGGCCATTGCGGCCGGAAACAGTGGTGTGAATTGAGCGGTAGCCGTTGGATTTTGGTTGGCTGATGTAATCCTTGAAACGCCCCGGCACCGCGCGCCAACGCTGGTGGATCACCCCAAGGGCGCGGTAACAGCTGTCCTCTGAATCGGTGATGATGCGGAAGCCGTAGATGTCGGAAAGTCGGGAGAAGCCCTGATCCTTCTCCTGCATCTTGCGCCAGATCGAATAGGGCTTTTTGGCACGCCCGTAGACCTCGCCGTGCACATGCTGGTCGGACAGCACCTGCACTATATCGGCGGTGGTCTTTTCGATCACATCGCCGGTTTCTTTCTGCAGGGTCACAAAGCGGCGCATGATGGAGGCGCGCCCATCGGCGTTGAGCACCTTGAACGCAAGATCCTCAAGCTCATCGCGCATCCACTGCATACCCATGCGGCCCGCAAGCGGCGCGTAAATATCCATGGTTTCACGCGCTTTCACGGCCTGCTTCTCTGGTCGCATGGCCTTGATCGTGCGCATGTTGTGCAAACGGTCTGCCAGCTTCACCAGGATCACGCGGAGATCCTTGGACATGGCCATGAACAGCTTGCGGAAGTTTTCGGCCTGTTTGGTTTCTGAGGAGGACAGCTGCAGGTTGGTCAGCTTGGTCACGCCATCCACAAGCATGGCAACTTCGTCGCCAAAACGCTCGGCCACCAACTCATAAGAAGCTTTGGTATCCTCGATCGTGTCGTGCAAAAGCGCGGTTATGATAGAGGCGTCATCCAGCCGCTGCTCTGCCAGAATACAGGCAACTTCGATCGGATGGGTAAAATAGGGCTCGCCAGAGTGGCGGAACTGGCCCTCATGCATCTCGCGGCCAAAGTCATAGGCCGCGCGAATAAGATCATCATTGGTCTTAGGGTTGTAGGCGCGAATGTGGTCGACAAGTTCGTCAGCAGGGATCATTAGCGCCTACCGTCATTGCTGGGGCCTTAGCCCTGGCCTTGCGCTTCCATGAGGGCACGCAGAAGTTTCTCTTCGGACATGTCGTCCTCAGCCGGTGTGTCCGCTTCGGCACCCATCAGAAGTGCCATGCGGTCTTCTTCTGGTTCGTCCACTTCGATCTGGCTCTGGTTGGATTCGATCAGGCGCTCGCGCAGTTCATCCGCAGTCTGGGTTTCTTCTGCAATCTCGCGCAGTGCCACCACTGGGTTTTTGTCGTTGTCGCGATCCAACGTGATTGCGGCACCAGCCGAAATTTCACGGGCGCGGTGGGACGCGAGCATCACCAGCTCAAAACGGTTCTGAACTTTGTCTACGCAGTCTTCAACGGTCACGCGGGCCATGAGGCACTCCAGTCATTAAGCATCGGGTCGGAAGTCGTGTATGTAAGCGGGATTGTACCCCTTGACAAGCAGGATTCACAGAGGCTGCGGTTCATTGCGGTCTGTTTCAGGCAATTGCGCAAACATTTCCGCAACTGTGAGGCCAATCAACGGGTGGCGCCAGTGCGGCGCGATGTCCAGAAGCGGCGCCAAGACGAAGGAACGGTCCTGCACACGCGGATGCGGGAGAATCAGTTGCTCTGGTGCGAGGGTTGCCTGTGTGGCCAAGTCGAGTTCACGCCAATGCGTTTGCGTGGCTGCATCGGGCAAAACCAAATCGTCCATCGCAATCAGATCAATGTCTAAAGGACGCGTCCCCCATCGCGTGATACGCTCACGGCCAAAGTCAGATTCAACTTGATGCAGGTGGGTGAGCAGCTCATTTGCTGTCAACTCTGTGTGAACGATGACCGCCGCATTCACAAAATCGGGCCCCGCACCTGCTGGAAAACAAGGGGTTTGAAAGAATCGGCTAATTGCGCGAAGATGGATTGCATTGCCACTCAGCAAGTTAATCGATTGAAAAAGCGTTTCTTTGGGGGACCCCGATTTTGAAGGCAGGTTGCTGCCAAGCGCCAGGAGGGCGTTTCTGCTCACGTAAAGACTCCGTTACACCGAGTTGAAAGAGACGTGCCGCTGGTGCTTGAAGGCACGGAGATATACCTATATTTTATTTAACGCTGTCGTGCCTATCCAAATTTACACTCACGGGACATTCAAAGCGCGACAGAGCCAGAAAGGACAATTTATGTTTTACAAAGACGAACGGCTCGCGCTGTTCATAGACGGTTCGAATCTGTACGCGGCTGCCAAGTCGCTCGGGTTCGATATCGACTACAAGCTACTGCGGCAGGAATTTATGCGCCGTGGTAAGCTGCTTCGCGCGTTTTACTACACAGCGCTTCTTGAAAATGACGAGTATTCGCCAATCCGCCCGCTGGTCGATTGGCTGCATTACAATGGTTTCACCATGGTGACCAAGGCCGCCAAAGAGTACACGGATGCTCAGGGCCGCCGGAAGGTCAAAGGAAACATGGATATCGAGCTGGCGGTCAACGCCATGGAGCTCGCACCGCATGTGGACCACATTGTGCTGTTTTCGGGAGATGGGGACTTCCGGCCGCTGGTGGAAAGCTTGCAACGTCAGGGCGTGCGCGTGTCGGTGGTGTCAACCATCCGCAGCCAGCCTCCAATGATCAGCGACGAACTGCGTCGTCAGGCCGACAACTTTATTGAGTTGGATGGTCTGCGCGATGTGATCGGCCGCCCGCCACGTGACCCGATGCCAGAGCCGGGCCGTGAAGCGGAGATGGTGGGCGACTAAGCCCGCCGCCATTGCGATCTTTGAAAACCGGGGTGCGCTGCATTCCGGTTTTTTTTTGCGGCCACGGCCCTGCGTCGTGTCAGCCCTGTTTCCTAACGCTCTTGCGCTTTTTTTCGCAGGCTTTGCCATCGCCATCGCGATCCAACCCGTAAGGGTCTGGCCCTACAACCTTGATTGGACCATTCACGTACATAGGGCCATTGCCACTGCCCCCCGCGCAGTCGACATCTGGCCCATTTGGCGGCAAACAAGCCCCGATATAGCTCGGATGACAGGATTTCTCAGCACTGACCGGAGAGCCTGTGAAAGGCGTGACTGTCACAACAAGCAACACGCCAAAGTTTATTCTGTTGCACTTCATGGCAGCGCGATAGTTTACTCGCTGAGCGTGTGAAAGCCCAAAGCGCCCGCAGCACGCAAAGACACAAACAAAGACAAGAGGTTGAAGATGCGACGCATTCCCTTGGCGCCCCTAACACTTGGGTTGGCAGGCGTGATCCCGTTTCTCTGGGGCGCCCTGACCTATGTGAACGCGGATCTGGCGCTTTGGACAACCGAAACGCTCGGCCCACGATTTGCTGGGCCTTATGTGCAGCTTTATTATGGTGCGATCATACTGAGTTTCATGTCTGGCGTGCTCTGGGGATTTGCCACCAAGGCCGAAGGGGGGCGGGCCGCCACCGGCTATGTGCTGTCGGTCATTCCTGCGCTCTGGGCGTTTTTCATGACCGGGGGCGGGCCGGTGAGTGCAGGCACCAATCTGATTTTCGGGTTTGTGGGGTTATTGGCGCTGGATTTTGCGTTTTTCCGCTGGGGACTGACACCTGTGTGGTGGATGCACCTGCGCCTGCTGCTAACGGCCATTGTGGTGAGCTGCCTTGCGATGACTGTGATGTTTTAGACAATTGCATTTGAAGCCCTTGGGAGGGAGATGATGATTTCAGTTCAGTTTTTGGTCACCGCACTGGTGGTGGTGATCGCGCCGGGCACAGGTGTGATTTACACACTGGCCATGGGATTGGGGCAAGGCCCACGCGCCGCGATTTGGGCGGCTGTGGGATGTACGGTGGGCATTGTCCCGCATTTGGTTGCCGCCACTTTGGGGCTGGCGGCGGTGCTGCACACCTCGGCTGTTCTTTTCAACATCGTGAAGTTTGCCGGCGTGGCGTATCTGCTGTATCTGGCCTGGCAGACGCTGCGCAGCGAGGGCGCGCTGCGGGTGCAGGCAGAGCAGCACCAGCAGATTGGCGGCGTGATTGCCCGGCGTGGTGCGCTGATCAACATTCTCAACCCGAAACTGTCGGTGTTTTTCCTCGCCCTGCTGCCTCCGTTTTTGAGCGGCAGTGCGGCCACGGCAACTGTTGAAATGGCAACACTGGGCGCGGTGTTTATGGCGATGACCTTTGCGGTGTTTGTGCTTTATGGGCTGTTTGCTGCCAAAGCGCGGGACATGCTTTTGGGCAGCGAGACCGTCATGGCTTGGCTGAACCGAAGCTTTGCGGCGCTGTTTGTGGCGCTGGCTGGCAGACTGGCATTGGAGCGGACATGAGCGATCAGGAAACGATGAAGGTTTATGCCAAGGCCGCCGGAGATTATGCAGAGCGCTTTTCGAAAGTGGCCGAAGGCGATATCGATCAGCTGAAAGATCTGAACGGGCTGTTTGCATTGTTGCCAGATAACGGGCTGGTGCTGGATCTGGGATGTGGGCCGGGACAATGGGCGGCCAAGATCCGGGATGCCGGGTATCAGGTGGAGGCGATGGATGCCTCCGCTGAAATGGCAGCTTTGGCGAAAGAAAAGTTCGATCTGGATGTCACAGTTGGGGTGTTTGAAGACCTGACAGAAGAGGCGAAATACGATGGGATCTGGGCCAATTTCAGTCTGTTGCATGCCCCCAAGGCGGATATGTCCGCACATTTGCTCCGCATCAAAACGGCATTAAAACCACGCGGGGCGTTCCACATTGGCATGAAGCTTGGCAGAGGCGAAAGCCGCGATGCTCTGGGACGGTTTTACAGCTATTATGAAGAAGCTGAGTTGATCGGCCTGCTGGAAGCGGCAGGCTTCACCATCACGCAGAAAAGACGGGGAAATGCCAAAGGATTGGCTGGCAGTGACGACACATATGTCATACTGACCGCGCATGGCTGATTTGATTGCATATACCGATGGCGCATGTTCTGGAAATCCGGGTCCGGGGGGCTGGGGCGTGCTGTTGCAGGCCAAAGATGGCGAGACCGTGATCAAGTCACGTGATCTGTCTGGCGGTGCCCCTGAGACCACCAACAACAAGATGGAGTTGATGGCCGCGATCATGGCGCTTGAGACGCTGGAACGGGCGAGCACCATCACCGTTGTGACTGACAGCACCTATGTCAAAAACGGTGTGACTGGCTGGATTTTTGGCTGGAAGAAAAACGGCTGGAAGACATCAGCCAAGAAGCCTGTGAAAAACGTCGAGCTGTGGCAACGGCTGGATGCGGCGCAGGCGCGCCATCAAGTGACATGGGAATGGGTCAAGGGCCACGCAGGCCATCCGGAAAACGAGCGCGCTGATGAGCTGGCGCGCGAAGGCATGGCACCGTTCAAAAAGTAACCAGTTGAACAGTAAGTGCGCTATTTGCGGTAATGCGTCGGCACGATGATCAGCGCGCCGATGGAGGCGACGATGGCGTTCATGCCGGGGCTGCCAAAGCCAATGTGGAACATGCGGCTAATCATAAAAAACAAGAACGCGCCGCCGACACAGATGATGATCGACGGGATATAGCCATTGTGCGTGAATCCGCTGCGCTCTGAGGCGTAGCCGATGATCCCGGCGATAACCATGGTTCCAAAAAAGGCAAAGAACATCGCGCGCCCTTAGAATTGCTGACCTTTGGTGAGCGGGAAGCCCCGCAGAAAGATATCCGCATCCTGCGCGCCTTTGCCCGCACGTTGCAAGCGCAGAAGCTGCACGGCCCCTTCACCACAGGCGACGGTGATTGACGTCTCATCAAGCAGGGTGCCAGCCTCCCCCTGCCCTTCGGCAAGGCGGGAAGCGAGGAGTTTCACCCGCTGGCCATCGATCTCGGTCCATGCGCCGGGGAACGGCGACAGGCCACGGATTTTGCGATCCACCTCAATGGCGGGCGCGGACCAGTCGATGCGGGCCTCTGATTTGTCGATCTTTTCGGCGTATGTCACGCCGTCGTCCGGCTGTGGCTCAGCCGGCAAATCCGCCAGAGAGGCCAGTGTGTCGACAATGGCGGTAGAGCCCAAAGCCGCAAGCCTGTCATGCAGCTGGGCGGTGGTTTCTTCGGCACCGATGGCGATTTCGCGGCGCAGGCGCACAGGGCCAGTGTCGAGCCCCGCATCCATCTGCATGATGCAGACGCCGGTATCCGCATCCCCGGCCATGATCGCGCGATGGATCGGCGCTGCCCCACGCCAGCGCGGCAAAAGGCTCGCATGGATGTTGAGGCAGCCCTGTGCAGGCGCATCAAGCACCGCTTGCGGCAGAAGCAGCCCATAGGCCACGACGACCCCCACATCTGCTTGAAGGTCACGGATGGTCTGCTGCACCTCGTCTGAACGCAGGCTTGTGGGGTGATGGACCTCAAGACCCAGCTCAAGCGCGCGGGCATGGACCGGGGTTGGGCGGTCTTTCTTGCCACGGCCCGCGGGGCGCGGCGGTTGGCAGAAAACGGCAGCAATTTCGTGGCCTGCCTGCACCAATGCATCAAGAACGGAGACGGAAAACTCCGGGGTGCCCATGAAAAGGATGCGCATGTTGTCTTACTCCCTCTTACCCGGCACCGCCGGGCTGCGCCTGCCTGCCCCATTGGCAGGCGCATTCGCGCCAGCCCAGACAGGCTTCGCCCTTGTGTCTCTGTCTAGCGCTGTTTCTGCGCCTTTTTGATCAGCATGGCCCGTTTGGTTTTGCTGAGGTGGTCAAAGTACATTTTGCCATTGATGTGATCGATCTGGTGCTGAACGGAAGTGGCCCAGAGACCGACGAAATCCTTTTCCACAGTCGCGCCATGCTCATCCATATAGCGTACGGTCACGGCGCGCGGGCGGGAGATTTTGGCAGACACACCAACAAGGTTGGGGCTGGCCTCTTCATGTTCACGCGGCTGCACCGAGGCGTGCAGAATTTCCGGGTTGGCCATGCGGACGGCCTGATTGCCCTCTTCGGTGGCATCCACCACGATCAGACGTTTGAGCACGCCGATCTGATTTGCGCCCATGCCGACGCCGGGCATGGCATACATGGTGTCGATCAGATCATCCCAGACTTGGCGAACCTCATCGGTGATCTCCGCCACAGGATCAGAAACAGTGCGCAGGCGTTTGTCTGGCCATGGCAGGCAGGGGCGAACGGTCATGGTGTGGTGTATCCTTGCAAAATCTCGGCGCGGGCGGAGGCTGACATATGATCGAGCGTCACACGGCCATCGAGATGATCCATTTCATGTTGAATGCAGCGGGCTTCGAACCCGTCAAAAGTCTGCTCGTGCGCCACGCCCAGCGCATCCATCCACCGCACTGTGACCTCAGACGGGCGGACAACGGGCACCATCAGATCAGGGATCGAGAGGCAGCCCTCTTCAAGCGTGTGCTCAACCGCGCTCTGATCGACGATCTCTGGATTGAGGAAGGCCATCGGCGTGCGCGTGCCCTCTTTCCAAGTGCAGTCCATCACAAACACACGTTTCATGACCCCGACTTGCGGCCCGGCGAGGCCACGGCCTGGGGCGGCATACATGGTGTCAAACATATCAGCGATCAGGGGGCGCAGGTCTTCGTCGTTCACAGGCGCGCAAACCCCAGACAGGCGCGCATCTGGATAGAAGACCAGCGGAAGAACACTCATCCGCGCGCCAGCTCACGCTTCATTTTCTGGCTCTTGCGCGTCATCATCTGGCGCTTCATCGGGCCCAGATAGTCGATGAACAGCTTGCCGTTCAGATGGTCGATTTCATGCTGCACGCAAGTGGCCCAAAGACCATCGAAGTCTTTCTCCTGCGGGTTGCCATCGATATCAATCCAGCCCACGCGCACTTCGGCGGGGCGGGTGACTTCGGCGAACTGCTCCGGGATTGACAGACAGCCTTCTTCGAAGACGCTGAGATCATCCGAGCTTGAGAGCACTTCGGGGTTGAACATCACCACCGGCTCCGGCTCGCCATCCTTGACGCAATCCATCACGATCAGACGCTCAAGCACGCCCACTTGTGGCGCAGCCAGACCAATGCCGGGCGCATCGTACATGGTTTGCAGCATATCATCGGCCAAAGTGCGCAGCTCGTCACTCAGATCGGCAACGGGCGCGCAAAGTTTTTTCAGGCGCGGATCGGGGTGGATGAGAATGGGTTTGATCATGGCCCCCATCTAGGACAGACGCGCCGCATACGCAACGGGGTAGGCACGCAGCGCGCAAGATGGGTTGCACCTGCGCCGCATTTCGCTAGCGTGCGTTGCATTGTTAAACAAAGGACCCACCGCATGAGTTTTGACGAGATCATCGACCGTTTTGGCACCCACTCTGTGAAATGGGACATGATGGAGCAAATCTATGGCGTGCCTGCCGATGACGGGATCGCGATGTGGGTTGCGGATATGGACTTCCGCCCGCCGCAATGCGTGGCAGATGCGATTGGCAAAATGCAGGCGCAGGGGGTCTATGGCTATTATGGTGACGAGACCGCCTACAATGAGGCGATCTGCTGGTGGATGAAGACCCGCCACGGCTGGGACGTGGATCCAGCGGCGATTTTCACCACCCACGGGCTGGTGAATGGCACCGGACTGTGTGTTGACAGCTTTACCAAGCCCGGTGACGGGGTTGTGCTGACCACGCCGGTTTACCACGCTTTTGCCCGCGTCATTAAGTCGGCCGGGCGTGAGGTGGTGGAATGTCCACTGGCGCTGAATGACGGGCGCTATGAGATGGATTTTGACGCCTGGGATGCGCAGATGCAGGGACATGAAACCATGTTCATCCTGTGCTCGCCGCACAATCCGGGTGGCCGCGTCTGGACCCGCGAGGAGCTGCAAGGCGTTGCCGATTTCTGCAAACGCCATGACCTCATTCTGGTGTCCGATGAGATCCACCACGATCTGGTTTATACGGGCAACACCCACATTCCGATGACACTGGTTGATGACAGCATTCTGGACCGGCTGGTCATGATGACGGCGACCACAAAAACCTTCAACATCGCTGGCAGCCATTCAGGGAACGTCATTGTCCCAGACACAGCCCTGCGTGCGAAATTTGCGGCGCGGATGGCTGCACTTGGGATTTCGGCCAACAGTTTTGGCCTGTTCATGGCAGAAGCGGCCTATTCGCCTGAGGGCGCGGCCTGGGTGGATGATCTGATCACCTATCTGGATGGCAACCGCAAAGTGCTAGACGCGGCGATTGCGGATATTCCGGGCGTGGCCTCGATGCCACTTGAAGCGACCTATCTGAGCTGGGTGGATTTCACAGACACCGGCATGTCGCGCGCGGAATTCACCAAACGTGTGGAAAAAGACGCGCGCATTGCGGTGAACCACGGGCCGACTTTTGGCAAAGGTGGGGACAACTTCCTGCGCTTTAACATTGCCACGCCACGGGCGCGGGTTCAGGAAGCCGCAGATCGTTTGCGCGCGGCTTTTGCGGATCTGCAATAAGAGAGTGCGCGCTCTCCGACCGTTCAGACGGTACGGGGAGCGCGGTATGCCCCAAAATCAGACCTGCTGTTCGATCAGCGCGACGGGGGCACCGTCTTCCTGATAGAAATCAACGGGCGCGCGATCCATCGCTGGGGTGGAGCGTTTGAACTCATAGCGCATTTCACCGTCTTCTTCGTCCGTTGCGATCACCAGACATTGATAGAGGTGCTTGCTGCCGTCATAAAGATCGACCAGCCCACGCAGTTGCGGAGCGGTTTCGGCGTCTAGGGTGAACCCATCTTCCCAGTAACGCAGCACGCGAATGCTACGACCATCCGCCTCGACACGCAGGCGGTGGCGCTGTTTCAGAGCCTTTTTACGGGCCGCGTCAATGCCCGCCTGAACTTCAGCAGAAAAATATGTGGTCATTTGGAATCTCCAGCAGCGGACCTCATCGTCCCTTTCAGTATGGCTCCGGTCAAGCGAAGATTTTGTAAACGTCGCGCCTGCGACGGCTCCGCAACGCCTTGTATTGGCGCGATTTACCTGTGGTGTCTGTGCGGATGCGCGCAGTGATCGCGCGGATATGTCAGTTTTCTGCGTAGGGCGCGCACCTTAACTTGAACTGACACACAAAGCCAACCAGCACAGCAAACAGGAGCGCATCATGGGCCTTTTGGTAGACGGAAAATGGACCGACCAGTGGTATGATACCAAATCCACAGGCGGCAAATTTGTGCGCTCCCAGTCGCAGTTTCGCAACTGGATCACCCCCGATGGCAATGCCGGACCTAGCGGCATGGACGGCTTCAAAGCGGAAAGCGGGCGCTATCACCTCTATGTGTCCTTCGCCTGCCCATGGGCGCATCGCACGCTGATTTTTCGCAAGCTCAAGGATCTGACGGATCACATCAGCATTTCGGCGGTGCACCCCGACATGCTTGGTGAAGGCTGGACCTTTGAGAAAGACGATGCCGGCGCAACCGGTGATACGCTTTATGGCCTGCCCTTTGCCCATAGCCTCTATACCAAGGCGGATGCGACCTATTCTGGACGCGTGACCGTGCCGATCCTCTGGGACACGCAGCGCGAGACCATTGTGAGCAATGAAAGCTCTGAGATCATCCGCATGTTCAACAGCGCCTTTAACGGGCTGACCGGCAACACGCTGGATTTCTGGCCAGAGGCGGAGCGCGATGCAATCGAAGAGGTCAATGCGCGGATCTATGACACGGTGAACAACGGCGTTTACAAGAGCGGTTTTGCCACCACGCAAGCGGCCTATGACGCGGCTGTGGTGCCGTTGTTTGACACGCTGGACTGGCTGGAAGCGCGGCTTTCGCAAAACCGCTATCTGATGGGCGATCACATCACCGAAGCGGATTGGCGGCTGTTCACCACATTGGTGCGCTTTGATCCGGTTTATCATTTGCATTTCAAATGCAACCGCAAGCGGCTGATCGATTATCCGAACCTCTGGGCCTACACGCGGGAGCTTTATCAAGTGGACGGCGTGGAAGAGACTGTGAATATGGATCACATTGTCGGCCATTATCATCGCAGCCACGAAAGCATCAATCCGCACCGCATTGTGCCGATCAATCCGGTGCTGGATTTTGACGCACCACATGGGCGTGGTTGAGCACCGCTTGCCAAAACCCGCCTGACTGGTGTAGCCGCGCTTTGACAGACAGTTTTGACAGGCTGGGAGCGCGGCACCATGCAGGCGGAAAAAGACTTGGTTTCAGTAATGCCGCCCCGCGATCATGGCGGCGGCATTGATGCGGCAGTGGCCCGCTGGGGCGGCAGGCGAGCTGACTGGCTGGACCTTTCCACCGGGATCAATCCCGTGCCTTACCCGCTGCCAGAATTCACCGCGGCGGATTGGAACGATCTGCCGGATCAAGCGGCGCAGGACGCCTTGCTGACAGCGGTACGCACTTTTTGGAATGTGCCGGATGGGGCAGAGATTATCGCAGCGCCGGGGGCCTCGGCCCTGATTGCCCGCATTCCGGCGCTGGCACCTGCGGACGCTGTCGACATTCCAAAGCCCACTTACAATGAACATGCCGCCGCTTTCGCAGCGCAGGGCTGGGCGGTTGAGGATACCGCTCGCACAGCGCGGGTGCTGGTGCATCCCAACAACCCCACTGGCAAGCTCTGGCAGTCAGAGGATGTCGACGCGCCGCTGGTTGTGATTGACGAAAGCTTCTGTGACGTGTGCCCGGATCAGAGCCTGATCCATCTGGCAGATCAGCCGGGGCGGATTGTTCTGAAAAGCTTTGGCAAATTCTGGGGGCTCGCTGGCCTGCGCCTGGGCTTTGCGATTGCCACGCCTGACACGATTGCCAAGCTTACCGCGCTCACGGGCCCCTGGGCGGTGTCTGGACCGGCCCTGCGCACTGGCGCGGCGGCCCTGCAAGATCACAGCTGGGCAGAGACAACTCGGACACGGCTGCAAACAGACAGCAACCGGCTTGATGCCCTGATGACAGCCAAAGGCGCGCGGGTTGTGGGCGGCACCACGCTGTTTCGCCTGTATGACGTGGCAAACGCTGCCCGCTGGCAGACAGAGCTGGCCGAGCGCCACATCTGGAGCCGCATTTTCCCTTATTCTAAGACTTTTTTGCGTCTTGGCCTGCCCGCCCCGGATCGCTGGGCACAGCTTGAAGACGCGCTGACGCATATGGAGACACACCCATGAGCACCGCATGTGTACTGGTTGGCGCAATGCTATTGGATGCCGCGCTGGGAGAGCCACGCTGGCTGTGGCAGCGCCTGCCCCATCCCGCTGTGCTGATGGGACGCATGATTGGCATGGCGGATGCACGCTTCAACACCGGTGAGATGCGCCGCCTGAAAGGCGTGCTGGTTGTCGTGGGGCTGGTGCTTGGTGCCTTGCTGCTTGGTAAGGTGATCGGTCTGTTTGGCTGGTTGCCAGAGCTACTCCTTGCCGCAATCCTGCTGGCCCAGCGCTCGCTGGTGGATCACGTGCGCGCCGTGGGGGATGGGCTGCGCCTGTCGCTGGGGGATGGGCGGCGCATGGTGTCGCGGATTGTCAGCCGCGACACCGCCGCGATGGATCAAAGCGCAGTCGCGCGATCCGCCATTGAATCCGGTGCCGAGAACCTAAGTGATGGCGTGATTGCCCCGGCCTTCTGGTTCCTGATCGGAGGGCTGCCGGGCTTGCTGGTTTACAAGGTGGTGAACACCGCAGACAGCATGATTGGCTATCGCTCTGAGACATACCTGAAGTTTGGCTGGGCGGCTGCACGGCTGGATGATGTGTTGAACTGGGTGCCCGCACGCCTGACGGCAATTTTGATCGCAGTGAGCCATGCAGGGCTTTCGCAATGGCGCGACATCCGGGCGGATGCAGGGCTGCACCGCTCCCCCAATGCGGGTTGGCCAGAGGCCGCAATGGCGCGCGCCTTGGGCATCTCTCTGGCAGGGCCACGTGCCTATGATGGCAAGATGCAGAGTTTTCCATTCGTGAACCCGCAGGGGCGCAAAACGCTGAGTGCCGAGGACGTGGATGCCGCCTGCACCGCGTTGTGGCGCAGCTGGGCGCTGACATTGGCGGCGGCTGTGGTGCTCGCCCTGTTCTGAACGCTTGCCCCAGCACCCCCCTCTGGCTATGTCTGAGCGCAGATTTTGCTTTAGGGACTTTCAGATGCGTCTATTGCCTGCGCTTGCCGCTGCCGTTCTTTCCATCACCACTGCCAGCACAGCGATTGCGCAATGCGGCGGATCATTTAACAGCTTTGTCAACGGCCTGAAGAAAGAGGCGCGTGCCATGGGCTATGACAAAAGCACGGTGAATGCGTTTTTTGCCAATGTGCGGCAAGACCCGGCGACGCTCAAAGCAGACCGCAGCCAAGGTGTGTTTCAGCGCCCGTTTCTGGATTTCAGCCAACGCCTGATCAGCCAGAACCGCATAGATGTGGGCCGCAAGAAAGCACAGCAATATGCCAGCACGTTTGATCGGATTGAGCGTCAATATGGCGTGTCGCGCGGTGTGCTACTGGCCTTTTGGGCGTTTGAAACTGATTACGGCGCGTTTCAGGGCGATTTCAACACGCTGAATTCTCTGGTGACATTGTCTCATGACTGTCGTCGTCCGGAGCTGTTCCGCCCACAGGTGTTTGCCGCACTTGAGCTGTACACACGTGGCGACCTGAGCCCGACCAAGACCACAGGCGCCTGGGCGGGAGAGATCGGCATGGTGCAGATGCTGCCCGCCGACATCATCGAAAACGGTGTGGATGGCGACGGCGATGGAAAGGTGCGCCTGAAAACCTCCCCGCAGGATGCGCTGATGTCTGGGGGCAAGATGCTATCGCATCTTGGATGGCGCGCCGGGGAGCCGTGGCTTCAGGAGGTCACGGTGCCAGCCAATCTGGATTGGTCAAAATCCGGGTTGGACACCACGCTGCCAGCCAATCAATGGGCCAAGATGGGCGTGAAACCGCGCGAAGGGCGGCTGGCCAACCTGCCCGCCTCGTTGTTGCTGCCGCAGGGGCGCAAGGGTCCGGCCTTTCTCGCCTACCCCAATTTCAGTGTCTATTTTGAGTGGAACAAAAGCTTTGTCTACGTGACCACGGCGGCCTATTTCGCCACACGGCTGGAAGGGGCCGCGCGTTATGATGCGGGCAATGCAGACCCGGGCCTCAGCGGTGCGCAGATGAAGCAGCTGCAAACCAAGCTGAAGGCACGCGGTCATGATGTGGGCAAAGTGGATGGCATTCTCGGCAAGCTCACCCGCCGTGCGGTACAATCGGAACAACAACGCCTTGGCCTGCCTGCGGATGCCTGGCCCACCCAGCAACTACTGAACGCGCTTTAAGTGTCTGCCTCCTGGTGCGCGCGCTCTTCGCGCACCGGGAAGCGCATCCCATCTTTGGTTTGTAAGACCAGCCGACCGGCGTTTTCCACAATCCGGTCACACCGCTCCACGCCCGTCACAAAGGTCACACAGAAGATGCTGTCTGCGTTGACCTCCCAATGACCATACCAGGTGCCACCGCCACCGTAGGTGTATTGATACTGGCCATTGCTTTCAAAAACAGACTGGCCGTCGTCAAAAAACACCAGCGTCTGGCCGGAGAGGCGCTCGGTCAGCGCTGCGGGATCAAAGGCTGTGTCACCCGGCTGGGCCCTCCAGTCCTGCGCCGCCACGGGCGCGGCCAACAGCATCAATACCCCAATCATCATCCGCATCACAGATCCTCCATGACGCCACTCTAGACTGCTGCGCGCTAACATCAGCCTCACAAAGCGGTGAAAGCTTTCCTCTTGCCCAAAATATCCCGGGGTGAATTGGCCCAGCGAGCCAAGAGGGGCTGGCCCCTCCCCCTTACGCGACCAGAGTCTCCGCCGCCTTGAGATCAACCGACACCAGCTGGCTCACCCCCTGCTCCACCATGGTCACGCCAAACAGGCGGTCCATACGCGCCATAGTGACGGCGTGGTGGGTGATGATCAAAAACCGTGTATTGGTGCGGCGGCACATTTCATCAAGCAGGTCACAGAAACGCGTGACGTTGGCATCGTCCAGAGGGGCGTCGACCTCATCCAGCACACAGATCGGGGCCGGATTGGCCAAGAACACCGCAAAAATCAGTGCCATGGCGGTGAGGGTCTGCTCCCCACCCGAGAGCAAGGAAAGCGTGGAGAGTTTCTTGCCTGGTGGCTGACACATGATTTCAAGTCCAGCCTCAAGCGGGTCGTCACTTTCCACAAGCACCAGATTGGCCTCGCCGCCGCCAAACAGGTGGCGGAACAGGAGCGAGAAGTTGCTGTTGACCTGTTCAAAGGCTGTCAGCAGGCGTTCGCGTCCCTCTTTATTGAGGCTGGCAATGCCACTGCGCAGAGTGCTGATCGCCGCTTCGAGATCGGTTTTCTCGCTGGTCAGCGCGTCATGCTCTTCCTGTACCTCTTTGGCGTCTTCCTCAGCCCGTAGGTTGACCGCGCCAAGGCTATCACGCTGACGTTTCAAGCGGTTCACGTCAGCTTCGATCTCCCCTGCGTCGGGCATCTTGTCCGTATCTACCGCTAGCCGTTCGAGCAGGGCGGCGGGTGTCACATCCTGATCTTCGCGAATGCGCTCTGCAGCGTAGGCCACGGTTTCACGTGCGGCATCGGCGCGGGCCTCAGACCGCGCTCGGGCCTCTCGGGCCTCACTCGCCGCGCGTTCCGCATCGCGTTCGGCGTGCTCAGCGGTGCGCAAGGCTGTTTCTGCCTCGGCCAGCGCATCGGCGGCGATGCGGCGGCGCTCCTCAGCGGTCTCGATCGCGTCAGAGAGTTCTTCGCGTTTGGCGGCGATCTCTTCTGGCGCGGCCCCCGCTTCAATCAGTTCTTCCTCAGAGGTCTCTTTGCGTTCCGCCAGCTCGCTGATGCGTTTCTCGGCGGTGTCCAGACGGTGGCGCCAGCCGCTGATCTCTTTGATCACTTCCTGTGAGCGTTTGAGGCGGGCCTCGCCTTCGCGGCGCAATTCGTCATGGGCGGAGCGGCGCGACATCATCATGATGCGGGCGGCCTCAACCGTCATTTTGATATCTTCCACATCCTGACGCGCCGCATCCAGATCACCCAGATCGGCCAGAGCGCGCTCTGCTTCATTGACCTGCGCGCGGGCTGTCATGGCCTCTTCTTCGTGGCGTGTGACCGCAAGACCAAGGCTTTCGAGCCTGCCTTCGGCCAAATTGCGATCCGCCTCTGCGCGGCTCAGGGCACGGTTGGCATCCGCCACGGCCCGATCCGCAGCACGGCGGGCCTCGCGTGCGGCCTGATCGATATCAGAGAGTTCGCGCAAGCGATTTTGCAAAGCCTCATGAGCGCCTACCGCACCATCGGTACGCGCGGTGGCGCTGGCCATCGCCTGTTTGAGCTCTTCCAGCCGGTTGAGTTGTTGCAGACGCAGCGCTGCGGCGCTTGGCGCATCTTCGGCCCAGGCGCGATAGCCGTCCCAGCGCCAAAGATCGCCCTCCAGTGACACAAGGCGCTGACCAGGTTGCAAAAGCGGCTGCAAGCGCAGCGCATCCTCGTTGGAGACAAGGCCGACCTGACTCATGCGGCGCTCAAGCACCTCGGGCACGGAGACATGTTCCGCCAGAGATGTCACGCCTTCGGGCAGAGGTTGCAGCGCTTCGTAGGGCGGCAGCACAAACCAGCCCGATGGGCCATCTTCTTCGACTTCCGGGGCACGCAGATCATCGGCCAGCGCCGCGCCCAGCGCTTTTTCAAAGCCCTGTTGCACCTGCAGACGATCAAGGATTTGCCCACCTTCGGCGGTGTCACGCTCCACAAGTTTGGCCAGGGCCGTGGTTTCTGCGCGCAAGGCGTTCAACTCGCCTTCGGCCTCGGAGCGTTCGGCGCGGGCATCTGCTTCGCGTGATTGGGTGTCTGCCCGCTCTTCTTCAACTTCGGCCAGACGCTCCTCGGCATCTTGCGCGGCTTCAATCGCTTCTACTTCGGCCTCACGGGCGAGCTCCAGCTCTTCGGCGGCGCGGCTCAGTGTTTCTTTGGACTCGGCCACCGCATCACGGGCACGGGCGGCTTCAGCTTCGCTTTTGTCTTGGGTCTTCTGGCTGTCATGCAGCAAGCGCTGTGCCGACTGATGGCGCGCTGCGAGGCGGGCCACGTCTTCGGTGAGCTGAGACAGCTCTGCCTCACGTTCCTGCAGCACACTGGCGGCTTCGCAGGCTTCATCTGAAGCAGACTCAAGCTTTTCGGCGTGACCTTCGCTGGCTTTGGCCAACTCCCGCTGTTCCCACTCCAGCCGCTCGATGGTGTCACCCGCATCGCGGTTCAGGCCCGCCTCGCGCTCCATATCCCGGCTCAGTTGCAGGATGCGGTTTTTCAGGGTTTCGATGATCTGCAGCGCGTGGGCTTCCTGATCGTTCAGGCTGTCGCGCTGCACTTGCAGACGTTGCAGGACCGCGGAGGCAATGGCCTCTTCTTCGCGCTTTCCGGGCACCACATCATCGCAGGCAACACGCTCTTTGGCTGCAGTGCGGGCCGCGACCTCGGCCTGACTGGCCTGTGTGGTGCGTTCTCGCAACTCATCATCCGCTTTGGCGCGCGCATCATCCGCCTCACGCCAGCGCCGATAGAGCAACAGACCCTCTGCCTGACGCAGCTCATCCCCGATCGCGCGGTAGCGTGCCGCCTGGCGGGCCTGCCGGGCGAGTTGGCTCAGTTGATTTGCCAATTGCTCGATCACGTCATCAACCCGCGCAAGGTTGGTTTCGGCGCCTTTGAGCTTCAACTCCGCCTCATGGCGACGCTGATAGAGACCGGAAATCCCTGCCGCCTCTTCCAGAATGCGGCGGCGCGCTTTGGGTTTGGAATTGATCAGCTCAGCAATCTGGCCCTGACGCACCAATGCGGGGGAATGCGCCCCGGTGGAGGCATCGGCAAAGAGCATCTGCACATCGCGGGCGCGCACGTCTTTGGTGTTCACCTTATAGGCGCTGCCCACATCGCGGGTGATGCGGCGCACGATGTCGAGCGCGTCATCATCGTTAAATCCGGCTGGCGCAAGACGTTCGGAGTTGTCGATCTGCAACGAAACTTCTGCGAAGTTGCGCGCAGGCCGCGTGGCGGCCCCGGCAAAAATCACGTCTTCCATACCCCCACCGCGCATGGCTTTGGGACGGTTTTCCCCCATGACCCAGCGCAGCGCCTCCAGCAGATTGGACTTGCCGCAGCCATTGGGCCCGACAACACCAGTGAGACCATCAGCGATGATCAGATCGGTGGGGTCCACGAAGCTTTTGAAGCCGGTCAGTCTGAGTTTGGAGAAGCGCAAATGCTCTGCGGTCCTTGTTTCTGGGGTGATTCCTATGGTTTCAAGGAGTCTGCAGAGGCTTGTGGCGTTGAGTCAACGGCAAACCACAGGATATGGCGAAGCAGGCAGACTTATCCACAAGATATCGACACACCTCCGAGACACAGAGGTTGAAACACAGCTGCCCATCCCTCCCAAGCGCAGCACCGCCTTCGCCGCACGTGCTGACATCCTGTGCGCTTTGTGCGCAGTGCTGTCCTAGGGTGACATGTTTTGGGCCGTAGATTTGCACAGTGCTGGACAGCCTTGCCGTCCACTGCCAGATAGATGGTGAGACACGTGAGGGGAGAGTACATAATGTCACAGAAGTCGAACGGCATAGACGTGGTTGCGGGCGATCCGCGCGAGCCACAGGCCACTGCGCTGTTGCAGGCCAGTCATGCGCTGATGCAGCAGTTGTTTTCAGAAGAAGAAAACCACTACCTTTCGATTGACGAGCTGTGCATCCCCTCCATCCGCTTTCTGGTGGCCAAGGAAGGAGACACAACGCTTGGATGTGTCGCACTGGCCAACAAAGGGGCGTATGGCGAGATCAAATCCATGTTTGTGGATCCCGCAGCACGCGGCAAAGGCATTTCCCACAAGCTCATGCAGCACCTGGATGCAGCGGCGCGCGCGCAGGGTTTGGCAGAGATCAAACTTGAAACCGGCGACAAGCTGAAAGAGGCGCACAGCCTGTATCGGGCCCATGGGTTTGTCGATTGCGGACCGTTCGGCGATTATGAAGCCAACAGCTCTTCTATCTTTATGACAAAAACACTCGATTGACGGGAGACGCGGCAGGGCTTGCCCTCCGTCGCGCGGCGTGGTCAAATTACCTGACCAGTTTGATGCGCTCATTTTGAGCGAAAGGAAAGCCATGCCGTTTCAGAAGGTTCAACCGGAAAAACTCTCCACCTCAGTCGTGCGTCAGATCGAGCTTTTGATTTTACGCGGGATTTTGCGACCCGGAGAACGGCTTCCAGCAGAACGGGAATTGAGCGACCGTCTGGGCGTCTCCCGTCCCAGCCTGCGGGAAGCCATTGCCACCTTGCAGGACAAGGGGTTGCTGACCTCCAAAGCCGGGGCGGGCATTTTTGTGGCGGACGTCTTGGGCAGCGCTTTTTCTGACGCGCTTGTGCAGCTTTTTTCCGCGCATGATGAGGCGGTGTTTGACTACATCGCCTTTCGCCGGGACATGGAAGGTCTGGCAGCGGAGCGGGCGGCAACATTTGCCTCCGACACGGATTTGCAGGTCATTCAGGCGGTGTTTGACAAGATGGAAGCCGCCCACCCCAAGCGGAATCCGACCGATGAGGCGCAACTGGATGCGGATTTCCATCTCGCCATCATTGAGGCGAGCCACAATGTGATCATGCTGCATATGATGCGTTCAATGTATCAGCTGCTGCGCGAAGGCGTGTTCTACAATCGGATGATCATGTTCAAACAGCGCACCACACGCGGTGAGCTGCTGGAACAACACCGCGCCATCAACTCAGCGCTTCAAGCACGAGATGCGCAGGGATCACGCAATGCGGTGATTGCGCATCTGGATTATGTGGAGTCGGCCCTGTCGAACTACAAGAAATCTGCCCAGAACGAAGAGATTGCAAAACAGCGCTATGAGCATGAATTAAGCCGCTAAGGACCCTCCCCCAGCGGCTTTGCCAGCGCCCAATCAGGCCGTCTTACTTGGTCTCGTCGCCGACGTTTTCAGCAAAGGACTTTTCGAAGTCTTTCTGCTGGGCGGCGCTGGCCTCGGTCTGATAGTTGGCTTTCCACTCCGCCATTGTCATGCCGTAGAAAATCTCGCGCGCTTCGTCTTTGCCCATCTCGATGCCACGCTCATTGGCGGCTTCCTGATACCAGCGCGACAGACAATTGCGGCAGAAGCCAGCCAGATTCATCATGTCGATGTTCTGAACATCGGTGCGCTTTTCCATCAGATGTGCACGCAATGTGCGGAAGGCCGCAGCCTCAAGTTCGATTTGGGTCTGTTCGTCCATGTCACTCTCCTCAGAGCATATTTTGTTTATGGCGTAGCAAGCCCACACATGGGCGACAATACACTCACAGCAATTTCAACGCGATCCAAGGCACCAGCGCAAATACGAAGATCAACAGTTTGTAGGTGCCAAGCCACTGAAAATAGAGCGCGGGCAACCTGTCGTGGGACACACCGGTTAAGCGCGCATGGATTGCAGCCACCTTGCCCTGCATCCCGAAAATGGCCAAGGACGCCGCCAACAGCACGCCAATATGGATGACCGACATCCATCCAAAAAAACTTGTGAGCATGTCATGGGTCATGTTCAGCCTCCTTTTCGGCAGTGCTTGTGGGTCACACAATATATGGTGGCCTCAGCGCTCTGACGCAAGGAAGAGGCACAGATACAATCTGCGCTACAACCCGCTTTCCGTGAGTGTGTCCTGCAGCAGTGTGGCGAGACGTTCCGCCCATGCGTTTTGCTGTGCTTCGGTCTCGATTTCATCGTTGCGCAGTTCGATCAGCGCATTCAGGCGCTGTGGCTGCAAGGCATGCTGATCAATGCTGTCACCGGGCAGATCGCCATCATAGGGCTCATTGTCGCCTACGGTCAGATCCTGTTCACGAGACAGGCGGCTCAACAGCGCGTGGCCAAAACGGTCTTCTGGCTTGGCGTGCAGCACGCCAATTTCCCAAGGCCGTGGCGCGCGCCCTTTGAGCTGCGGAGAAAAACTATGCAGGGCAATGATAATCGGCGCCTGCCGCCCTGCCGCGAGGGCCTCCAGAGCGTCGTGATATGGCCTGTAGTGCGTGGCCACCCGGCGTGCAATTTCCCCTTCATCCACATCGCGATTGCCGGGAATGATGGTGCCATCATAAAGGCGCATCACCAATGTCGGGTCGTCCAAGCCGCGATTTGGATCGATACACAGGCGCGAAAAGTTGGTGCAGATGACAGGTGCATCCAAGAGCTCCCCAAGGCGCATCGAGGTGCCCCGCGCACCGACATCATAGGCAATGTGACGCGCCATATCTTCGGCGGGCAGGCCGAGGTCACCCCCTGCAATGTCGCTGGGCACGTGGTTGGAGGCATGATCACATGTGATCAGCCAGCGCGCGGTGCGGTCTTCGCCAAATGTGGAAAACGGAGTATATGTCATGGGTCTGTCATTGCTTTTTGCTGAGAGTTAAGAGAATTCAAGGCAAAAGGGAATTCCGCCGGAGGTAAAACTTGCATTTGTTAGCGTTAACAGGTAGCGCAAAGCGCGAGACTTGCCAGATGGGTGAGACCGCCTGCCGCTGGGCAGGCAAAGCAAAGAAAGACCGATCATGAGACGACTGAGAAACGTGAAAATCGTGGCCACTTTGGGCCCTGCCTCTGAAACCTACGACATGATCCGCGCTTTGCATGAAGCGGGTGCAGATGTGTTCCGTCTCAATATGAGCCACGGCAGCCACGAGGAAATCCGCGAAAAGCACCGCATTATCCGGCAGGTGGAAAAGGACCTGCAAAGCCCGATTGCCATTCTGGCGGACCTGCAGGGACCGAAGCTTCGTGTGGGTGTTTTTGCCAATGGTGCAGAAGATCTGGAAGATGGGGCCAAGTTCCGTCTTGATCTGGACAAAGCTGAAGGCGACATCAATCGCGTCTGCCTGCCACATCCTGAAATTTTTGCAGCGCTGAAGCCTGGCGCGAACCTTTTGGTGAATGACGGTAAAATCCGCCTGCAAGTCGAAGACTGCGGCGATGACTTTGCCAATTGTGTCGTGACCACAGGGGGCACGATCTCCAACCGCAAAGGCGTGAATGTGCCGGATGTGGTGCTGCCGCTGGCCGCGCTTTCAGACAAAGACCGCGATGATCTGGAATTTGTCTGTGGACTGGGCGTGGACTGGCTGGCGCTGTCCTTTGTGCAGCGCCCTGAAGATGTGACAGAAGCACGGGAGCTGGCCCAAGGGCGTGCGGCCATTCTGTCGAAGATTGAAAAGCCCGCTGCTGTCGAAGCCTTTGACGATATTCTGGCGGTGTCTGACGGGATCATGGTTGCGCGCGGCGACCTGGGTGTTGAGTTGCCCGTCAGTGCGGTGCCCCCGATCCAGAAGCGCCTGGTGCGCAAATGCCGCCATGTTGCGAAACCGGTGATCGTTGCGACGCAGATGCTGGAAAGCATGATCGAAAGCCCGATGCCAACCCGCGCAGAGATCTCTGACGTTGCGACCGCGATCTATGAAGGGTCTGACGCCATCATGCTGTCTGCTGAATCTGCGGCAGGCGACTATCCAATTGAGGCGGTGACCACGATGAACAACGTGGCCGTCGAGGTAGAAAACGACCCGACCTACCGCGAAATCATCGAGGCGAGCCGCACGCAGCCGCGCACAGGTGTGGCGGATGCGATTGTGGCCGCGGCACGGGAGATTGCAGAAACCACACAGGTGGCTGCGATTTGCTGTTTCAGCCAATCTGGAACGACTGCCCTGCTGATTGCACGGGAACGTCCACGCGTGCCGATCATCGCCATGACCAGCCTGCGGGGAACCGCGCGACGTCTGGCACTGAGCTGGGGCACCAACTGCGTGATCACATCTAACGTCAGCCGCTTTAAAATGGCGGTTGTGGCGTCGGCTCGCGCCGCGCGTGATCTGGGCTATGCGCAGGAAAGCGATCAGATCGTCGTCACGGCAGGCTTGCCCTTCAACGTACCGGGCACAACGAACATTCTGCGCGTTTCGCCCTGTGACGAGCGTTTGATCTTCAACGTCGATTCAGAGTAGCGTCAGCCGGCAATCAACCGGGCCAAAAAATGATCACCGATTATCTGATCACCATCGCACTTGTGGTTGGGGTGTTTGCCATCCCAGCCATGATTTCCGCTTATGCGGACAATCGTTTGCCCAAAGTACCCTTTGCGATGTTCGTACTGTGTGCTGCTGGCATCGCCACGACGATACTGCTTCATCCGGAGCGCTACAGCCTGCTTGGTTTACCAGATGTTGTGGTGCGCGTGATTGCCGATATCCTGCACTGAGGTTTTCCGCGCCAAATCAGCGAATTCCCCCTTGCACCAAAGTCAGAGCCGCTCTATACGGCGCCTCTATTCGCGCGACCGGCTGGATGGCATGCCGAGTCGCGTTTGTCACCGACCGAATACAAAGGAGACGGAAATGCCTAAGATGAAGACCAAGTCGAGCGCAAAAAAGCGCTTTAAGGTCACTGCCTCTGGCAAAGTGAAAGCCGGCCAAGCCGGTAAGCGCCACGGCATGATCAAACGCACCAACAAATTCCTGCGTGACGCACGCGGCACCACAACGCTGTCCGCACCGGACGCCAAGATCGTCAAGGGCTTCATGCCCTACGACCGCTAAGAGGAGATTGATATATGTCCCGCGTTAAAGGTGGTACCGTAACCCACGCCCGTCACAAAAAAGTCGTTAAGGCCGCAAAAGGCTATTACGGCCGTCGTAAAAATACCTTCAAGGTCGCACGTCAGGCCGTCGACAAGGCGAACCAGTACGCAACTCGTGACCGTAAGAACCGGAAGCGTAATTTCCGTGCGCTCTGGATCCAGCGTATCAACGCTGCTGTGCGCGCACACGACGAAGCACTGACATATTCCCGCTTCATCAACGGCCTGACATTGGCTGGTATCGAAGTGGACCGTAAGGTTCTGGCCGACCTGGCCGTGCATGAGCCCGAAGCGTTCACCGCGATCGTGGATCAAGCGAAAGCCGCACTGGCTGCATAAGCCAAAGCGACAGCAATTTGAAAAGGCTCGGAACGCAAGTTCCGGGCCTTTTTGCTTGTCAGATCCCACGATCAAGGACGTGGCGCCACGTTTCCACATGAAAAAAACAGGAACATATCAAATATCTTAGGAGAACAAATCAGAACAAAAGAAAAACGAATTACCAATTGTTTACCATTTCACCCCCAAGATTGCCCTCGTGGCGTGTGTTGCCGCAAGCGTATTGGTATCTGGAAGTTAACATGGCGCGTATCATCGAGCTGCATTTTTCAAATGACTTGGTTCACCCAGCCGGGGTCGAAGATTTTATTGAAGTGGTCTTGGATCACACAGAAAACGCGGCAAGTTTCATTGTGTCCTGCTACCAAACAGATGGCACCGCACGGACAGAGATCGCACTGACGGAGAGCGGCGTGCTGTCGTCGACGCCGCCAAACTCAAACAAGCAATGCTATGTGATCTCCGCATCGCGGTTTCCTGTGTTGTTTGCCCCCGATGACCGTCGCAGACGTGTCTCAGCCGTTGCGCTGACCGATCTGATATCCGGGCGCGTCGTTTGCTTTGTTGACACGCGCAGCAACAGCATCCCAATTGAGGCGGTCGATGGCGCGGCGGCTGGCGCGATTTCTTCGCGCGCCGCAGCGCGCACTGCTTGGGCTGCGCCTGCACTTGAGATACCTGATCAGCCCGATCTCCCAACGCCGCCAATTGCAAAAATACGCACAACGGGCGGCTTGGCATGCTTTGGCGCGGGCACGCGGATTCGCACTGCAGTGGGCTTTCAACTGATCGAAACCCTTAAGGCGGGGGACCAGATTTGGACCCGCGACAACGCACTTCAACCCCTACAGTGGATCGGCAAACGCACGCTGCCAGCGCGGGGTCAGTTTGCGCCTGTTCAGATCGCCCACGACACCTTTGGCGCCTTCAGGCCGCATCTTGTCGCCCCCGATCATCTGGTGCTGCTGACTGGATGGCGCGCAGAACTGATTTATGGGGAAACGGAGATCCTGATGCCAGCCAAGGCACTTGTCGACAACTGTGACGTCCGCATCGGCCCGAGCGACCAGATCACCTATTATCACCTTGCCTTTGACGCCCCGCAGATCGTCAGCGGCGACGGGGTGCTGAGCCAATGTTTCCACCCAGACGCAGAGCCTGAAGCCTATTGCGCGCAAGCGGGCCGTGCCGAAATGTTTGCCCATTTTCCCGAATTGGCAACAGAGGTTCATGTCTATGGCCGCAACAGCCATCCGACGTCTAAAGCGAGCTTAGGGCCGCTTTTGGTACGCTCCGGTTGATTTTCTACCCGCTCATCCGCCCTTTTGAGCAAAAAAACAACGCAAAGTGAGGGGATCCCCATTCCCCCCACCTGGCGACAGAGGTAAGGAGGCGCCGAAATTTGAGTCGGGCCGCAGATCTACATGCTCGACCCCGCAGCGACGCTGCGCCAACGACACAGGACGATCATGGAAACCACTGCCCACGCCGCCGAGACCGGAGGTGTCTTCGCCTCTTTTACAGACACGCTCGTTCCGATGCTGGAAACCGCTGTGAACACCACCAATGGGGTGCTTTGGGGGTATCTGTTGATGTACCTTCTTATCGGGGCAGGTCTGTTCTTCACGGTCCGCCTGCGGTTCGTGCAGTTTACAAGCTTTCGCGATCAATTGCGCCTGACGGTGGCGTCTCGGGAGAATGATGGCGCAGGTATTTCGCCATTTCAGGCGCTGTCGGTCAGCCTCGCATCACGTATCGGCACGGGCAACCTCGCCGGTGTGGCCGTTGCAATCTCCCTCGGTGGTCCTGGTGCGATTTTCTGGATGTGGATCGTCGCGCTGGTGGGCATGGCCACTTCCTTTTCAGAATCAACGCTCGCTCAGCTATACAAAACGCGCGGCCCTGGCGGCACCTATCGTGGCGGCCCCGCGTTTTACATTGCCCGCGGCCTGAATATGCGCTGGCTTGGCATCATCTTTTCGTTCTTCCTGATCTATGCCTTCGGCCTTGTGGTCAACGCGGTGCAATCCAACTCAATTGCACAGGCCATGAATGAAGCCTTCGAAATCCCGAAAACCGCGACGGGGTTGGTGATTGCCGCCGCCACCGGGATGGTCATCTTTGGGGGCATCCGTTCCATCACACGTGTTGCCGAACTTCTGGTGCCGCTCATGGCCGGGGCGTACATGCTGGTCGCGCTGTATATTCTCGCAACCAATTTCACAGAAATCCCAAGCGTGTTGGCACAAATCATACGCGGCGCCTTCGGCCTTGAAGAAGCGGCGGGCGGTGCGGCTGGTGGCATGACCGCGGCCCTTCTCAACGGAGTGAAACGTGGCCTGTTCTCAAACGAAGCAGGCATGGGCTCTGCCCCAAACATCGCCGCGGCGGCAACACCGGTGCCAAATCACCCTGCCTCTCAAGGTTTCGTGCAGGCGTTTGGTGTGTTTATCGACACCATTCTTGTGTGCACCGCGACAGCGGTGATGATCATTGTATCAGGCGCACATAAAATGGTTGATGCAGAGGGCAACGCTTTGGAAGGCATCGCCATGACCCAACAGGCAGCGGCGGCTTTCCTTGGCCCATTTGGCACCTACTTTATCGCCATCGCAGTGTTGTTGTTTGCATTCACCACCATCATCGCCTGCTACGGATATGCCGAAAGCGGCATGGCGTTCCTCAACCAGGCAGAAAAAAAGCAACTGACCTTGCTGCGCGTTGGCGTGATGTTGTTTGTATTCTGGGGTGCGGGCCAGTCTGTGGCCGTGGTGTTTAACGCGGCAGATATGGCCATCGGGATCATGGCGCTGTTCAATCTTGTGGCGCTTGCGCTGTTGTCGCCGGTGGTGGCGCGGGTTGCGCGTGACTACCAAACCCAGCGCAAGGCCGGTAAAACGCCGAACTTCAGCATTTCTGACCACGCAAAGATCGCGCGTGGTGTGGACGCTGAGATCTGGAAATAACGCTTTAGGCCGGGGCCCCTGCGGGGGCCCTGTGCCTCGACGCTTGCAATCAACAGACCTTGTGGTAGGAGGTCTGCGGTAATTTCTTCACTTGGGACAGCCCTGTCATGGACGATCTGCGCATCAAATACATCGACGCCATTGCCGCCGCTGCGGATGAAGCCGCTCTGGAAGAGCTGCGCCTGCAGGCCGTGGGCAAAAAGGGCGAAGTCAGCCTGAAAATGCGCGAGCTGGGCAAGATGACCCCAGAAGAGCGTCAGGTGGCCGGCCCGGCGCTGAACGCGCTGAAGAACGAGATCAACTCTGCCCTCGCCGCCAAGAAAGTGGCGCTGGCGGATGCGGCGCTGGATGCACGTCTTGCAACAGAATGGCTGGATGTGACCCTGCCGGCGCGCAACCGCCGTGTGGGCACAATTCACCCGATCAGCCAAGTGACCGAAGAGGTCACCGCGATCTTTGCCGACATGGGCTTCGCCGTGGCCGAAGGGCCGCAGATCGAAACCGACTGGTACAACTTTGATGCGCTGAACATTCCTGGCCACCATCCGGCCCGTGCCGAGATGGACACGTTCTACACCCATCGCGCCGAAGGGGACGAGCGCGCGCCGCATGTGCTGCGTACCCACACCAGCCCAGTGCAGATCCGCTCGATGGAGAAAACCGGCGCACCGATCCGCATCATCTGCCCCGGTCGTGTGTACCGTGCGGACTATGACCAGACCCACACGCCGATGTTCCATCAGGTCGAAGGGCTGGCTTTGGGCCGCGACATCTCCATGGCGAACCTCAAGTGGGTGCTGGAAGAATTCTTCTCTGCCTTCTTTGGCACAGAGGTGAAAACCCGCTTCCGCGCGTCGCACTTCCCGTTCACGGAGCCTTCCGCCGAGGTGGACATTCAGTGCAGCTGGGAAGGCGGCACGGTGAAGGTGGGCGAAGGCGACGATTGGCTCGAAGTACTGGGCTCCGGCATGGTGCACCCCAAGGTACTCGAAGCGGGCGGCATTGATCCAAACGAATATCAGGGCTTTGCTTTTGGCATCGGCATCGACCGTCTGGCGATGCTGAAATACGGCATCCCCGATCTGCGCGCTTTCTTTGACAGCGACCTGCGCTGGCTGCGCCACTACGGCTTTGCCTCGCTGGATCAGCCAACACTGCACGGCGGTTTGAACCGCTAAGAACACCCCACACTTATGACGTTAGAGCGCCTGCGGGCGCTCTTTCCATTCTTGCAGACTTCACAGCACCTAACGAGCCTACCGTGACACGCCTCCTTATTGTTGAAAGCAACTCCACCGATCTTTTGGCACAAAGCCGGTCTGCATCCTCTTATTTCCTGAAGGCCTTTCAGGCGCTCATCCCACAGGCGGAGCTGCGGGTGGTGGCCCCGTACGCCGCCCCGCTCTCAGCAAATGTGTTTGATGGCGTGGACGGCATTGTGTTCACCGGCTCCGGGGTGGCTTGGACCACCTGTGATGAGCGCGCGGCACCATTGCGGGACGCGATGGAGATGGCCTTTGCCACTGGCCTGCCGGTCTGGGGATCGTGCAACGGCATGCAACTCGCGGCCTCGGTACTGGGCGGCCATGTGAACGATTCGCCAAATGGGTTGGAATTTGGCCTCGCCTCCGGCGTGACCTTCACCGACGCAGGCAAAACGCACCCGATGTTTGCAGGCCGCAGCTGTGGCCTTGCCAGCCCCTGTGTGCATTCCCATGAGGTGATCCGTCTGCCCGAAGGCGCGGTGGTGCTGGCGTCAAACGGGCATTCCGAGGTGCAGGCCATCGCATATCAGAAAAACGGTGTGGATTTCTGGGGCGTGCAGTATCACCCGGAAATGGCAGCGCTGGATGTGGGCCGAATTGCCAATGCCCTACATCTGAAAGAGGACCACGCCGCCATGGTGCCGGATCTGTTGTCCGCTGACAGCGATGCGGATGCGGCGCGACGTCTGGGGGCGCGGCCCGAGGATTTGACCCCACAGATGCGCATGCGCGAGCTGTCCAACTGGCTGGATTATATCAGCAAGGCCGCCTGACTTAAAACAGGTCTGGCAAAGGTCAAACCCGCCCACAAACATGTGACATGACAGCGCCTCTGCCTTAGGTAGTGTCTGCGCCATGAGATATCTTGCCTTCATATGTGCTGCCACTTTGGCGGCCACCCCCGCTGTCGCCATGGGCCCTTGGAAAGCCTCGTTAGAGCCTTGCGGCGACGCAGTGGCCTGCCCGCTGGGGGAGCGCTCTTATCATGTGATGGAACCTGAGGGTTGGGACGGGGAGAGCCCCTTGCCTGTTCTGCTGCATTTTCATGGCTGGTCCCGCAATGGCATCCACCCACAGCGCTCTGAACGGGTCGGTGCCTCCACCAAACGGCGCGGCGTGCTGCTGGTGACGCCGAACGGGCTGGGCAACAGCTGGAGTTTCTGGCGTGCAGGCTCCCGCGATGTGCCATTTGCAGATGCGGTTCTGGAAGACGTGGCGCTGCGCTATCCGGTGGATGCGGAAAAAATCTATGTCTCCGGCTATTCTTTTGGGTCTGCCATGGCGTGGCGCTATGCCTGCGCCAGCGGTGAGGATGTGGCCGCGCTTCTGGCCATTGCAGGCAGCATTGATCAAAGCGAGGTCTGTGCAGAGGCCCCGGCAGAGGTGCGCCATGTGCATGGGCTGGCGGACACAGTGATGGATTTCCCCATGGGACCGGAAGGAGACACCACCTATCCCGTCGCGCTGTGGCGGCGCGCCTTGGACTGCGCGGCGACAGGGACGGATCAAGGCGACTGGCAGGTGCGCAGCTTTCTGACTCTCAGCCGCACCACATGGGACTGCGCGCGGGGCGATGTGACATTGGATCTGCATCCGGGCGGGCATTTCATCCCTCACGGGTGGATTGGCCGGCAGCTGGACGAGCTTTTGGGCCTCGCTCCGAGCTATCCGTAGACCTGCATTTGCAGCAAGGCTTGCACATAAGGGCAATCTTTGTCATTGCCTGCTGCAACAAACATGGCTTGCCATAGGACACCGGACAGATGAAATTCACGCTTTCTTGGCTGAAAGACCACCTAGAGACCGACGCAAGCGTCGATGAGATTGTTGAGGCGCTCACCGACCTCGGCCTTGAGGTAGAAGATGTGTTCAACCCAGCAGAGCGGTTGGCCGATTTCACGCTGGGCAAAGTGGTGCACGCCGAGAAACACCCGGATGCCGACAAACTGCGCGTCTGTAAGGTGGAAACCGATGAAGGCGAACTGCAGATCATCTGTGGCGCGCCCAACGCGCGCGAAGGCATCACCGTGGTGGTGTGCAAGCCGGGTATGTATATTCCCGGCCTCGACATCACCATCAGCGTGGGCAAGATCCGTGGCGTGGAAAGTTACGGCATGATGGCCTCTGAGCGCGAGCTGGAACTGTCTGACGAGCATGATGGCATCATTGAGCTGCCGTCCGGTGAGGTGGGTGACAAGTTCATCGACTGGCTGGCGGCAAACGATCCATCCAAAGTGGACACGGTGATTGAAATCGCGATCACGCCGAACCGCCCCGATGCGCTGGGTGTGCGCGGCATTGCACTTGATCTCGCGGCACGCGGGCTGGGCAAGATGAAGCCTGCCAAAACCGCAGAGATCACCGGCAGCTACGCCAGCCCGATCACTGTCACCATTGACGAAGACGCAGCCACCGATGGCTGTGAGGTCTTTGGCGGGCGTCTGATCAAAGGCGTGAAAAACGGCCCCTCCCCGCAATGGTTGCAGGACCGCCTGAAGGCCATCGGCCTGCGCCCGATTTCCGCGCTGGTGGACATCACCAACTTCTTCACCTTTGACCGCAATCGCCCGCTGCATGTGTTTGACGCGGACAAGGTCAAAGGCAACCTGCGTGTGCACCGCACCCAAGGCGGCGAGACCCTGATGGGGCTGGATGAAAAAGAATACACCTTCGGCCCCGGCATGGTGGTGATTTCTGATGACGAAGGCGTGGAATCCATCGGCGGCATCATGGGTGGCCTGCCCACCGGTTGTACGGATGAGACCACCAACGTTTTCCTCGAAGCGGCGGTGTGGGATCACGTACAGATCGCCTACACAGGCCGTGGTCTGAAGATCAACACCGATGCGCGTTATCGCAACGAGCGCGGCATTGATCCGGCTTACAATATGCAGGCGTTGGATGACGCGACCCAGATGATCGTCGAGCTGTGCGGCGGTGAGCCGTCTGAGGTTGTGACCGCTGGCACCGTGCCAGATGTGGCGCGTGCCTATAAGCTCGACACAGATCGTGTGCAGTCTCTTGTTGGTATGGAAATCCCGGCAGAAACCCAGCGCGCCACTTTGGAAGCGCTTGGTTTCACCATCGAAGGTGACATGGCCCATGTGCCGAGCTGGCGCCCGGATGTGCGTGGCTCTGCTGATCTGGTCGAAGAGGTGGCGCGAATTGCCTCGCTGACCAAGCTGGAAGGCAAGCCCATGCCGCGCGCCACCGCAGGTCTGCCAGAGCAGATCCTGTCGCCCATGCAGAAGCGCGAACAGATCGCACGCCGCACCACCGCGAGCCTTGGCTACAACGAGTGTGTGACCTACAGCTTCATCGACAAAGCGGCGGCAGAGCTGTTTGGTGGCGGTAGCGATGCGACCATGCTGGAAAACCCGATCTCCAGCGAGATGAGCCACATGCGCCCGTCCCTGCTGCCGGGTCTGCTGCAGGCCGCCGCCCGCAACCAGGCACGTGGTTTCATGGATATGGCGCTATTTGAATGTGGTGCCGTGTTCCATGGTGGCGAGCCGGGTGAGCAGGAAAACCTGCTGACCGGGATTCTGGTGGGCCGCACCGTTGGCAAAGACATTCATGGCGAAAGCCGTGGCGTGGATATCTATGACGCCAAGGCGGATATGGAAGCGGTGATGGAAGCGCTCGGAGCGCCTGCAAAGCTGACCTACAATCGTGGTGTGAATGGTTGGTGGCATCCGGGACGCAGCGCCAAGGTGGGTCTGGGGCCAAAGAAAATACTCGGTGCCTTTGGTGAGATTCACCCGAAGGTGCTGGATGCGCTGAACGTTAAGGGCCCGGTTGTGGCCTTTGCGATCCACATCACGGAAATCCCACTGCCCCGTAAAAAATCCGCCTCCAAAGGTGCTGTGACCATGTCTGACCTTCAGGCGGTGGAACGCGACTTTGCCTTTGTGGTGGATGCGGACGTCGAAGCCCTGACACTGGTGAATGCTGCGGCGGGTGCAGACAAAGCGCTGATTGAAAACGTGCGTGTCTTTGACGAGTTCATTGGCGGCGCGTTGGGTGAAGGCAAGAAATCCCTCGCAATCACCGTGCGCCTGCAGCCCACCGACAAGACGCTGAAAGAAGCCGATATCGAGGCCGTGGCGACGAAGATCGTCGAGAAAGTCAGCAAAGCCACCGGCGGCACGCTGCGCGGCTGACAAAGCTCGGTCAAACCCCATGTCACGCGCCCGCAGAGATCCCTCTTGCGGGCGCGTTTTTTATGCAACCCGTTTTTGATTGCATCCCTGCAAGAGGCGCGGCACCAATGTGACAATCAGAGGAGAGTGTCATGAAGGATATCGCCAAGTTCTGGGACGGGATTGCGGAAAAATATGCCAAATCTCCGATCCGCAATGAGACAGCATATGAGCACACTTTGGGGCGCACGCGTTCTTATCTGAAAGACACAGACACCGCGCTGGAGTTGGGCTGTGGCACCGGCACCACCGCCATCAAGCTGGCGGATGCGGTGGCAGAATTCATCGCCACGGATATATCAGAGGGTATGCTGGAGGTGGGCCGCCGTCGCGCGGCGGAGGCTGGTGCCTCCAATGTCACGCTGCAGAAAGCCACCGCACAGACCGCACCAGAAGGTCCCTTTGATGTGATCTTGGCCCACAACCTGATCCATCTGTTGGACGATCCAGACGGTGATCTGGCAGCCGTCGCAGCGCGTGTAAAACATGGCGGGCTGTTCATCTCCAAAACGCCCTGTCTGAAAGGCAAGGTCGGCTCTTGGAAACTGACGCTGATCAAACTGGCGCTGCCGCTTGCACAGCTGCTGGGCAAAGCGCCGCCCGTCCGCTTTATGTCGGTCGAAGAGCTGGACGCAGCCGTGACAGCCGCTGGCTTTGAGATTATCGAAAGCGGGAATTTCCCCGCATCGCCCCCCAGCCGTTATGTGGTCGCACGTAAAATCTGAAACAGTTTCGCGGCTTTTGCGATTGGCCTGCGCAACCTGCAGCTTTATTTCGAAGGCCAAGCAAGAGAGGATACCCCCATGAGCTTGAATGTTTACCTGTCCGGCGAAATCCACACCGACTGGCGAGAACAGATCATCACGGGCGCCGCAGATCTGAATGTCACTTTCAACAGCCCGGTGACAGATCATGGCGCATCGGATGATTGCGGCGTGGCCATTTTGGGCGCGGAAGACAACAAATATTGGCACGACCATAAAGGCGCGATGGTGAACGCGATCCGCACGCGCAAAGGCATTGAAGATGCCGATGTGGTGGTGGTGCGTTTTGGTGAGAAATACCGCCAATGGAACGCGGCCTTTGACGCCGGATATGCGGCGGCACTGGGCAAATCCATCATCGTTTTGTCGATGCCAGATCAACAGCACGCTCTGAAAGAGGTGCATGCCGCGGCTTTGGCTGTGGCCGAAGAGCCCAAACAGGTGGTGGACATCCTGCGCTACGTACAGACCAGCGCTCTGCCATAGGATGCAATAAAGGGGGCCAAGCGCCCCCTTTTCTTTTTAAGCCTCAGGCCGGGACGGCGTGTTTATCCCCTTTTGCACGGCTGGCCGGGCCAGAAAACGCTCAAGATAGGCGTTCACATTGGGCAGATCGGTCCAGCCGACCAGTTCTTTGGTCTGATAATACTCAAGCGCGTTAAGCCACGGGGCAATGGCAATATCGGCAATGGAATAGCTGCCCGTGATCCAATCACGGCCTTCGAGTTGCTTCTCCAGCACAGCAAGCAAGCGTTTGGCCTCGTTCTGATATCGTTCACGCGGGCGCGGGTCTTCGATTTCAGACCCGGCGAATTTGGTGAAGTAGCCAAGCTGCCCGAGCATTGGGCCAACACCGCCCATCTGGAACATCACCCATTGAATGGCCTCATATTTTTCTGCGGGAGTGGCGCCAATAAGCTTGCCGGATTTCTCCGCCAGATAAATCAGGATTGCACCGCTTTCAAACAGGCTAACGGTTTCACCATCTGGCCCATAGGGGTCAATGATCGCAGGGATCTTGTTGTTGGGATTGAGCGCGAGAAACTCCGGGCTTCTGACATCCGCATCGCTCAATGTGACGAGGTGGGCCTCATATGGCAGCCCGATCTCTTCGAGCATGATCGACACCTTCACCCCATTGGGGGTGGGGAAAGAATACAGCTGCAAAATGCTGGAGTCTGCGGCGGCCCAGCGTCGATTGATCGGATGGTCGGTGATGGATGTCATAGGGGGCTCCTGTTCTGAGACTAAGAGGATAAATAAGCTGAATTCAGCGTGACACCAGCGCCCAAAGCATGCGACAGCGGTACAATCTGGACATTTGGGGGATTAGGCTTGCGCAGCCCCCCGTCTTTAAAGTTAAAATTCCTGCTAAATTGACCAAATAGAGAGTGATTACATGGAAGCGATTGTGGAAGGCGCACAGGGGTTTGCGCCGTTGATTGTGTCTGCCGTGAAGGCACTGGTGGTTCTGGTCATCGGGTGGATGGTGGCTGGATCGGTCAGTCGCATGGTGCGCAACCGCGTGAACAAGACGCCTGAAATCGACCAGACATTGGGCAATTTCGCTGCGAGCATTGTGCGCTGGGTGATCCTGCTGATGGTGTTGGTTGCGATCCTCGGCATCTTCGGGATTGAGGCAACTTCGCTGGTGGCCATGCTGGGTGCGGCCACCCTCGCGATTGGTCTTGCGATGCAGGGCACATTGAGTGATCTGGCAGCCGGTTTCATGCTGATCCTCTTCCGCCCCTACAAGATCGGACAATATGTGGATGTGGGCGGCACCGCTGGCACTGTGGTGGATCTGAACCTGTTTGTCACCGAAATGGTCACACCGGACAACGTGCAGATCATCATCCCAAACGGACAGGCCTGGGGCTCGATCATCACCAACTTCTCTGCACATGACACCCGCCGCGTGGATGTGGTGTTTGGCATCGACTACGGAGATGACGCAGAAAAAGCCAAGAAGATCATCATCGACACTGCCTATGCAGATGAGCGGGTTCTGAGAGATCCGGAAGGCTGGGCGCGGGTGACCAATCTGGGGGACAGCTCGGTAGACATCACCATGCGCGTCTGGTGTAAGGCGGAGGACTACTGGGAGCTGAAGTTTGCCCTCACGCAAGCGATCAAGGAAGCCTTTGACAAAGATGGCATTTCGATCCCTTACCCACATACGGTTGAAATCAAGCGCGAGGCTTGAGCCCAAGCATCCGGTAGAAAACGAAAAAAGGCGCCTGTTTGGGCGCCTTTATTGTCCGATCTACAAATGGTTCGGTACATTCTGCCAAAGTCTGGTGCTCTACATCAGAATGATGTTGGAGAATCCGGACCCACGGCGCAGCGCGTGGACTTCTGCGAATTCGGGATCTTCAATCCAGGCCTTGGCGGCGGCGCGATCTGGGAATGTGAGAAGGACACTCACGGTTGGCGCAGCGTCCCCGCCTTCGATCACTTCGGCCTCTTTGGACACATGCAACGGCGCAGCGCCATGTTTCTTGAGCGCAAGCCCTGCCTTTTCACGATAGGCCTCAAAGCTATCCGGGTTGGTGATTGTCAGATTCACAAATGCGTAGGCAGTCATTTTCATGTCTCCATAGGGTTGGGTTACCTTCTACCTAGGGGCACTGAGTGTGTGAAGAAATGATCATTGATGCAACCTCTCTGTGCATTTATGATCACCCTATGAGCAACTGGGATGATCTAAAATTTGTTCTGGAAACCGCGCGCCAAGGGGGCACCAGCGGGGCCGCGCGCGCCCTTGGGGTCAATCACGCCACGGTTGCGCGGCGCATCTCTGCCGCCGAAACCACGCTCGGCGCACGCCTGTTTGAGCGCCTGCCCAGCGGCTATGTCCCGACGGAGGCAGGCTGGGAAGCGGTGCGTGCTGCGGAAGCCATGCAGGATGTGGAACGCGGGCTGAGTCGGCAGATTGCGGCGCGGGACACAACCATTCGCGGTGCGCTGAAAGTCACCGCACCAGAGCTTTTGATCGCGCGCGTCCTGTCCCCGATACTGGCGGATTTCATCGCGGAGCACCCCGACATTGAACTCTCGCTTGTGGCCACAAACGAAACGGTCAACCTTGCGCAGCGAGACGCAGATGTGGCCATTCGCTTTGCCAAGTCACCGCCCGAAACACTGGTGGGTGTGCGGCTTTTTGAACAGAAGGGTGCGGTATTCGCAAACCACGCCCTGCTGGCCCGTGATGCGGGCGGTGCGGCAGCGCTGGACTGGATCCGCTTTGCGCATTGGCCTGGGCCACCAGAGGCCATCAAGGCGCTGCGTCCGAATTTGCGCACGCGGCTGACTGTGGATGATATGGCCGCCGCCGTCGGGGCCGTGCGCGCTGGGATTGGCGCAACGCGCATGGCCTGTTTTCTTGGGGACAGCGACCCGGCGCTGGCGCGTGTGCCCGGATTGCCGCTCTTTTCCCAAGTTCCGCTTTGGGTGCTGACCCACAGTGATTTACGGCAGGTGCCGCGGGTCCGCGTATTCACACGGTTTGTCACCCAGCGGCTGAAAGCGCTCCAGCCGCTGTTTGAAGGGGCATGCCCTCAGGATTTCAGCGCAAGCGACGGGGAAATCACATCCAAACCCAGCGCCTTGCCCACGGCATAATAGGTCAACTTGCCCGCATGCACGTTCAGACCATTGAGCAAGTGCGGATCCTCTTCACACGCCTGCTTCCAACCTTTGTCCGCAAGATTCAGAAGGAAGGGCAATGTGGCATTGCCCAGCGCCTGAGTGGAGGTGCGTGCCACTGCGCCCGGCATGTTTGCCACACAGTAGTGCATGATTCCGTCGACCTCATAGATCGGGTCCGCATGGGTGGTGGCGCGAGATGTTTCAAAGCACCCACCCTGATCAATCGCCACGTCTACCAATGCCGCACCCGGCTTCATCTCTGAAAGCTGCGCCCGCGAAACAAGTTTTGGGGCCGCTGCGCCGGGGATCAGAACGGCACCAATCACCATGTCGGCCTCACGCACCAGCTCGGCAGTGGCACCTGCGGTGGAATACTGGTTCTTGAAACGGTCGCCAAACACATCGTCCAGATACTTCAGGCGATTGAGGGAGCGGTCCAGCACAGTGACATCTGCGCCCATGCCCGCGGCGATTTTGGCCGCATGGGTGCCCACGACACCGCCGCCAATCACCACGACTTTGGCCGGGGCCACACCGGGCACGCCGCCCATCAAGACGCCACGGCCACCGTTGGCCTTCTGCAAAGTCCATGCGCCAACCTGCGGTGCAAGTCGTCCGGCCACTTCAGACATCGGCGCGAGAAGCGGCAGACCACCATGCGCGTCGGTGACGGTTTCGTAGGCAATGGCCGTGCAGCCGCTTTCCAAAAGATCTTTGGTTTGCTCGGGATCCGGTGCCAAATGCAGATAGGTAAAGAGCAACTGGCCTTCGCGCAGCATCTTGCGCTCTACCGCCTGAGGCTCTTTCACTTTCACGATCATATCCGCTGTGGCGAAGATTTCTTCGGCGGTATCCAGCAACACCGCGCCTGCTGCGCGATAATCGTCGTCAGAGAAACCAGCACCAGTGCCAGCCCCCACCTGAATGATCACCTCGTGACCATGGGCCACGGCCTCGCGGGCGGCATCCGGCGTCATGCCGACCCGGAACTCCTGAGGTTTGATTTCGGTGGGGCATCCGATTTTCATGGGTTTCACTCCTAACTGAACCTAAGGTCAAGTTAAGATGGGCAGGCATGAATGTGCTTCATTTTTAGGCAAAATGAAAACTCGCCAATGCAAGAAACTTCGAATAATGAGGGAAACCACGCAAGGAGCTTTCACATTATGTCTCTCGACCCGACAGATCGTCGCATCCTCACAGTGCTGCAAAAGCAAGGACGCATATCCAACGCAGAGCTGTCGGAACGAGTGAACCTCTCCGCCTCTGCCTGCCACCGCCGCGTGCATCGGCTGGAAAGCGAAGGCTACATCAAGGATTATGTGGCCCTATTGGATCCGCGCAAAATGGACGTGCCCACAACCGTTTTTGTGGAAATCACCCTGTCAGGTCAAGCGGATGAGGTTCTGGATGCATTCGAAAAAGCCGTGGCGCGTATTCCTGATGTGCTGGAATGTCACCTGATGGCAGGGACGGCGGACTACATCCTAAAGGTCGTTGCAGAAAACACCGAGGACTTTGCCCGCATCCACCGGCAACACCTCGCGCGACTGCCCGGTGTGGCGCAGATGCAGAGCTCTTTTGCTCTAAGGACAGTGTTTAAAACAACCGCACTTCCGGTTTGATCCCCACATACAAAACGGGCGGCGCCGATGCACCGCCCGTCTGTTGTCTAAACCAATAGAGTGCTTACTCCGCCGCAGGCTCAAGCTTGTCCTGAGTGCGGGTGTCGAAATCTTCGGCTGCGTGACGTTCGTGCAGTTGCTTGTCCAGATCGCCCCAGCTGCGGTTGACCATCACACCGCGTTTCACGGCAGGGCGGTCGTTGATCTCTTTGGCCCAGCGCTGCACGTGTTCATAGCTTTCCACATCGAGGAACTCTGCCGCCTCATAAAGGCGCCCCAGTGCCAGCGCACCGTACCAGGACCAGATCGCGATATCGGCAATCGTGTATTCATCACCGGCGATGTACTTGTTTTCCGTCAGCTGGCGGTTCAGCACATCCAGCTGACGCTTGGTTTCCATGGCAAAGCGGTTGATCGGGTATTCCCACTTCTCCGGCGCATAGGCGTAGAAGTGACCAAAGCCACCGCCCAGATATGGCGCGCTGCCCATCTGCCAGAACAGCCAGCTGATCATTTCAGCGCGGTTTTCCTTGGGGCCAAGAAAGGCGTCAAATTTCTCGGCCAGATGCAGAAGAATGGCACCGCTTTCAAACACGCGCACTTCTTTGTCGCCACTCAGATCCATCAGCGCAGGGATTTTGGAGTTCGGATTAACATCCACAAAACCAGAGCCGAACTGATCGCCTTCGCCGATGTTGATGAGATAGGCGTCATATTCCGCGCCTTTGTGACCTGCCGCCAACAGCTCTTCGAGCATGACGGTGACTTTCACACCGTTGGGCGTCGCCAGAGAATAAAGCTGAAACGGATGCGCGCCGCGTGGCAACTCTTTGTCATGTGTCGGTCCAGCAATTGGGCGGTTGATGCTGGCAAATTTGCCGCCGCTCTCAGAATCCCAAGTCCAGACTTTCGGGGGGGTGTAGGTTTCAGTCATGCGATCGCGCCCTGTGTATAAAATTGCGTTGTCGTTAACATAAGAACTTCACCCAACTTTCAAACCGTTCGAAGTAAATTGTTTGTCATCAGATTCGGACCCAGCTCCGCCCCTCTGAAGAGACACCTATACAGCCCATCCGTTTTGGTCTATGTGCTGCGCTTCTTGCCACAAATGATGATGAGAGCGGTTCAGTTTTTGAGGGAGCCCGCCGACGCCGTCCTGCTGGCACTCCTCAGATGAAAAGTGAACATCACCGTGAAAACCGCACTTCAGGCCGCGCTTGACGCCAAAGGCTATGACAAACTCACCCAGGTTCAGGAAGCCGTTATGGCCCCGGAACTTGCGGGCAAAGACCTTCTTGTTTCCGCGCAGACCGGATCAGGCAAAACACTGGGCTTTGGCCTTGCGATCTCTTCCACTATTTTGGGCGAGGCAGACGCCTTTGAAGACGCCGCCGCACCGCTGGCGCTGGTCATTGCACCAACCCGCGAACTGGCGCTTCAGGTCAAACGCGAACTGACCTGGCTCTATGCCGAAGCCGGGGCGCGTGTGGCCTCCTGTGTCGGCGGCATGGACATGCGCGATGAACGCCGCGCACTTGCGCGCGGGGCGCATATTGTGGTGGCAACCCCCGGTCGTCTGCGCGACCACATTGACCGTGGTTCGATTGACCTGCTCGATATCCGCGCCGTGGTGCTGGATGAAGCCGATGAAATGCTGGATCTGGGCTTCCGCGAAGAACTGGAATTCATACTGGAGCAGGTCCCGGAAGAGCGCCAGACTCTGCTGTTCTCCGCCACTGTTCCCAAAATGATCGCGGAGCTGGCCAAGAACTATCAGCGTGACGCCATCCGCGTGGAGACCAAATCCGAGCAGAAGCAGCACGCGGATATCACCTATCGTGCGATGACCGTGTTGGATCGCGATGCGGAAAACGCGGTGATCAACACGCTGCGCTTTTATGAAGCGCCCAATGCGATTGTCTTTGCCAACACCCGCGCAATGGTGGCGCGCCTGACAACCCGCCTTTCCAACCGGGGCTTTCAGGTGGTGTCGCTGTCTGGGGAGCTGTCTCAGACCGAGCGTACCCACGCCCTGCAAGCGATGCGCGATGGACGTGCGCGTGTCTGTGTGGCAACCGATGTGGCTGCGCGCGGCATCGACCTGCCCAACCTCGATCTGGTGGTGCATGCCGAACTGCCCAACAACCACGAAACTCTGCTGCATCGCTCTGGCCGGACCGGACGCGCAGGCCGCAAAGGGGTCTCCGCGCTGATCGTCACCCGCAAATCCCGCAAAAAGGCAGAGCGTCTGCTGCGGTGGGCAAAGCTTGAAGCCGAATGGTCTGGCGCACCTTCTGCAGAAGAAGTCAGCACGCAGGATCAGGCGCGTATGTTTGCCGATCCAGACTGGATTGTGGAACCAACTGACTCAGAATTGTCGCTAATTGAGTCTTTGCTTGGCACATTTTCACCTGAACAAGTGGCAGCGGCATATCTGCGGCTTTACAATTCCAAACATTCCGCTCCTGAAGAAATTTCGGAAAGCGATGCAAAGCCAGCGCCGCGCAAAGATTTTGGCCCCTCGGTCTGGTTCTCCATTTCCGGTGGTCGCAAAGCCGGTGCTGAGCCGCGTCGCCTGCTGCCAATGCTGTGCAAGCTGGGCGACCTGACCAAAGACGACATTGGCGCGATCCGCATCAACCCCGAAGAAAGCTATGTGCAGGTTCTGGAGACCAGTGTGGCAGGCTTCCTCGCTGCGATTGGCCCGAACATGACGCTGGAAGAAGGCGCGAAGCTGACGCAGATGGAGAATGCTCCGGTGCTGGAGCGCAGCCCACGTGAAGGGCGAGACGGAGGTAAGAAACCTTTCGGCAAAGGCCCGCGCAAAGAGGGTGGCAAACCCCATCGCGGCAAAGGAAAGTTCGATAAACCGCGCCAAGACCGGGACGAGACCCGCCCTGAGCGCGGCGAAAAGTCTGATTTTCACAAGCCAAAACGCGATAAATTTTCTGAAAAGCCCAACAAATCTGCCGCTCCGGTAGACTGGAACGACGATCCGGCCCCGCGGCAGAAAAAGCCAAAACCTGGTGCGGCCAAGCCGGGTGCCAAGGGTGGCAAACCCAAAGCGAGTTCAAAACCCGCCTATGGTGCAGCCGCAGGCGGCAACGCGGCACCACGTTGGCGCGCAATGGCGGATGGCGCATTGAGCGATGCCAAACCGCACCGCAAGGGCGGCGACAAACCCAAAGGCCCACCGCCTCCCAAAGGCAAAGCCAACAGCAAGAAAAACAAAGCACGTCGTGCGGCGGCGGCATCTGCAGCCGCTAAAGGCAAACAGCGCGGTTAAGCCGGCATAGTCTCTGGCGTCAGCGCCTCAAGGGCGCTGCCGTCTGGCGCGGTCAATGTCAGCATCTGCGTGGCACTGGCCCGCCCCCGCAGGGTGGTTTCTTCCACCTGCGCCAATCCCAACCCCATAGGCAGTGTGATGTCATTGGCGGTTTCTGCATCCAAAATCACCGACAGCCCATGCGCCTTGCAGGCCTCTTGCAGGCGTTTGGCACGGTTGATCGTGTCACCGATGTAGACCACCTGACGCTTCTCCCACCCACATTCCCCAACGGCGACGGGCCCGCCAGCGATCCCCATGCGCAATGAAGGCGCGACGCCGTATTTGTTCATGTAGTGATCATGACGCGCCGCCACGATTTGAAAAATCTCATCAATGCACTGCAGCAGACGCATATTGCCATCCGGTCCGCGATCCAGCCAGCTCATGATGACCTCATCCCCAACATAGTTGTGGATCACGCCCTGACGCTTGGTGATCACAGGATCGATGTCCAAGAAAAACCCAGTGATCATTTCCAACGCTTTCTGATCGCCAAGCTTTTCGGTGATGGACGTTGAGCCTTTCAGATCCGCCAGCACAAAAATGCGGCGCTCCTCAGTGGGGCGTGCGTAGCGACCAAGTAAGAAGTATGTGAGCGTACGCCCGCCAATCAAACGCCGTGCCTGCAACATGAACTGAATAAAAATGCCTGTGCAGAAGGCAAACAGGAAGTCCGGGAACAAACCCTGCTGGAACCACATCACATAGGTGTCTTTATCTCGGATCAGCACAAGATGCGTCGCGGCCAGCGAAAACAGCAAAATACAGCATGTGATCAGCATCCGAAGCGCGAGCCCACGGCGAAATTTTAGACTGCGTTGCCAGCGCCCCACCGGACTGTTGCTGATCCAAACCTCAAGGCCGACGGCAATTGCGGCCACGATGACCCCGCGCACGGCCCCTCGCCACAGCGCCAGAAGGCCCAACCCCCAGCCCATCATATCTGCGAGCACATAGCTGTATACTGCGCCGACGATGGCCCCCACCGTCAGCACAAATACGAAAGATCCCAGGTTGCGAGATAACATGGCTGCCCTCAATCTTTGTGTCGGGACCGCTACTGAAATCCCGGCCTTGTCTGGCACCTAAGCATTAAATGCCATGTTATCAAAAAGACAAACCCCCATAGCCGGGCCATGGGGGTCGTCAATTCTTGTGTCCAAGCTGGAGAGGTGTGCTTAGAGCAAACCTTCACGCTGTGCTTTCTTACGTGCCAGTTTACGGGCACGGCGGATCGCTTCAGCCTTCTCGCGCGCTTTTTTCTCGGACGGCTTTTCGAAATGTTGCTTGAGCTTCATTTCGCGGAAGACGCCTTCACGCTGCAGCTTTTTCTTCAGGGCACGAAGCGCCTGATCGACGTTATTGTCACGAACACTAACCTGCATGTGGTTTTCACCACCTTTCTAAGTTTGAGTTGCAATGAAATTGCAGGAGACCGGCGTATAGCAAGTCACTTCATCTTTGTCTAGTATGGGGGCAACGCTGTATCGACAGGGAGAAAACCCATGACGGACACCCCCACAACTGACCTAAAATCCCGCCTTCTGGACGCGGCAGAGATGCATGTGCCCTTTGATGGCTGGTCTGAGGCCACTTTTACAGCAGCCATCGCAGACAGTGGTGTCGACGCGACGGTTGCGCGCGCGATCTGTCCGCGCGGCGCGGTGGACCTGGCCGTGGCGTTTCACAAGCGCGGTGATTCTCAGATGGTCGAGGCCCTGACAGATGTAGCACTGGCGGAGATGAAGATCCGAGAAAAGATCACCCATGCGGTGCGTCTGCGCCTTGAGCTGTGCCCGGATCGCGAGCTGGTGCGCCGTGGCTCTACGCTTTTTGCCCTGCCACAGCACGCCGCGACCGGCGCGCAGCTGATCTGGGGCACGGCGGATGCCATTTGGAATGCCATCGGCGACAGTTCGCGTGATCTGAATTGGTACACCAAGCGTGCAACGCTTTCTGCGGTCTATTCCGCCACCGTTCTCTACTGGCTGGGGGATGACAGCGAAGGCAACACCGCCACCTGGGCGTTTCTGGACCGGCGCATCGAGAATGTGATGCAGTTTGAAAAAACCAAAGCGCAGTTCAACAAGAGCCCGCTAGGCAAATTGATGAACGCCCCGCTTGTGGCCATGTCAAAGTTCCGCGCGCCCGATTTGCCCAAGAACATGCCGGGCAGCTGGACACCGCCATCACGTTAAGAACCAGCGCTCAAACTTTTCATTCTAACAGTATCACAGGGTGGTCGCCGCTTGCAGCGGCGAGTGCCGCGCGCTTCGCGTTGTTCAAATCCCTCACGTCACTGCCCAAAAGGCTCTGTGCGTGGCGACGCTTGCTCTGCTACAAACTTTCCAACACGCGAGACCAAAAGGGACAGATCATGACAGAGACCATGCGCGCCGTTGAAATCACCAAACCCGGCGCAGCCGACGTGCTGCAGATGGCCGATCGCCCTATTCCTGTACCCGGTGCTGGCGAAGTGCTGATCAAGATCGCCTATGCAGGTGTGAACCGCCCTGACGTTTTGCAACGTGCAGGGCTCTACAATCCGCCCGCCAATGCCTCTGACCTGCCCGGACTGGAAGCCTCGGGCACCATTGCAGCCGTAGGTCCCGGTGTGACGATCTGGTCAATCGGTGATGAGGTCTGTGCACTGTTGCCGGGGGGGGGCTACGCCGAATATGCGCTCACCCCCGCCACTCACTGCTTGCCAATTCCTGAAGGGATGGACCTCAAAGAAGCGGCCTGCCTGCCTGAAACCTTTTTCACCGTCTATTCCAACGTGTTCCAACGTGGCGCATTAAAAGCAGGCGAGCGGTTTCTGGTGCATGGCGGTTCCTCCGGCATTGGCACAACCGCAATTCAGCTGGCAAACGCCTTTGGCGCGCGCGTCTTTGCGACGGCGGGTTCGGATGAGAAATGTCAGGCCTGCCTCAATCTGGGGGCTGAACGCGCCATCAACTATCGCACTGAGGATTTTGTCGAGATCCTGCGCGCGGAAGGGGGCGCAAACCTGATCCTTGATATGGTCGGGGGCGACTACCTGCCGCGCAATGTGAAATGCCTTTCTGATGAGGGCAGGCTTGTGCAAATTGCCTTTCTTCAGGGTCCAAAGGTCGAATTGAACTTTGCGCAAGTCATGATGCGGCGTCTCACGATCACCGGCTCCACTCTGCGCCCGCAAAGCGATCTGGCAAAAGCCAAGATCGCCGAGGCGCTGCTACGAGATGTGTGGCCACTGCTGTCCTCTGGCCAAGTTGCGCCGGTGATGGACAGTGAATTTGCCTTGAGCGAGGCCACCGCCGCGCATCAACGCATGGAAAGCAGCGGTCACATCGGTAAGATTGTAATGAAAGTCGCATAAATCAAAAAAGCCGCCTCAAGAGGCGGCTTTTCTTCTGAATGTCGTGCGCGCTTAGATGGCTGCCTTGCGGCTCTCGTCCAAGTAAATCTCACGCAGACGTTTCGCGATTGGTCCCGGTGAGCCATCCCCCAGCGCGATACCGTCGATTTCCACAACCGGCATGACAAAGGCAGACGCAGAGGTGGTGAACGCCTCATCCGCCTCTTTGGCTTCCTCAATGGTGAACAGGCGCTCTTCGATCTTTAGCTGCGCTTCTGCGGCCATCCGCAGCACCGCCTTGCGGGTGATGCCGTGCAGGATGTCGTTGGACAGCGGGCGAGTCACGATCACACCATCTTTGACGAAATAGGCATTGTTGGAGGTGCCTTCAGTCACATAACCGTCTTCGATCATCCACGCATCATCTGCGCCTGCTTTCTTTGCCATCATCTTGCCCATGGAGGGGTAAAGCAGCTGCACGGTTTTGATGTCGCGACGGCCCCAGCGGATGTCCTCGATCGAGATGATCTTGGCGCCTTTCTTGGCGGCTGGGCTGTCAGCCAGACCAGGTTTGTTCTGCGTGAACAGCACGGTGGTCGGCTTTGTATCTTCGCTTGGGAAAACAAAATCACGATCCCCATCAGAGCCGCGTGTGACCTGAAGATAAATCAACCCTTCGTCGATCTCGTTCAGCTCCACCAACTTGCGATGGATCTCCAATAGCTCTTCCTTGGTGCAGGGTTCCGCCATGTCCAGCTCATCCAGAGAGCGCTTGAGACGCACCGCATGGCCTTCAAAATCAATCAGTTTGCCGCCCAGAACACTGGTCACCTCATACACCGCGTCCGCCATCAGGAATCCCCGGTCAAAGATAGAGACTGTGGCTTCGGTTTCTGGCAGGTATTCGCCGTTCACATAGACGGTGCGGGTCATGATTGGATGCTCCTTACGGGTTGTTTCAACTCCACCGCGATGCGTGTACGCCACGCCCCTTCGCAATGGAACAAAAATCTGGAAAACGAGGTCTCAATCAGCCCCAAAGCGCGACATTGGGCGGATGTACGCCTTTGTCATCAAACAACAGCGGTGTGTCGCGATCTTCGCCAAGCAACAGCGGCCCATCGAGATCAGTGACCATAGCCCCCTGCGCCAGCAAGGTCGCGGGGGCCATCGCCAGGCTAGAGCCCACCATACAGCCCACCATCACCTTATAGCCTTCAGCCACTGCCGCCTCACGCAGACGCAATGCTTCTGTCAGGCCACCGGTTTTATCAAGTTTGATGTTCACCACATCATATTTGCCTTTGAGCTTTGGCAGGCTTGTGCAGTCATGTGCACTTTCGTCGGCGCAAACCGGCACAGGGCGCTCCATGCCGATCAAGGCGTCATCTTCGCCCGCAGGCAGCGGTTGTTCCACCAAGGCAACACCAAGGCGTACAAGGTGCGGCGCCAGATCAGCATAGACCTCCGCGCTCCAACCTTCGTTGGCATCCACAATGATTGTGGACTTCGGCGCACCAGCCCGCACAGCCTCCAGCCTTGGCATGTCATCGGGGGTGCCAAGTTTGATTTTCAACAATGGGCGATGCGCATTTTTTGCCGCTTGCGCCTGCATATCGGCAGGGGCCGCCAGCGACAGCGTATAGGCGGTGATTTCTGGCCCCGGCTTTGGCAGTCCGGCCAGATCCCAAGCCCGCTTACCAGCCTGTTTGCACTCCAGATCCCAAAGCGCGCAGTCCACCGCATTGCGTGCGGCCCCTGCCGGCAACAAATCGTAGAGAGCTTCGCGATCAATCTTTGCGGGCAGGCCTTCGATCTCTTCCGTCACACTTTCCAGTGTTTCATCGTAGCGCGCATAGGGCACGCATTCGCCCCAGCCAACAACGCCGTTTTCTTCGACGCGCACAGTCAGCACTTTGGCTTCGGTGCGGGAGCCGCGCGAAATGGTGAACACCTGCGCCAGTTTGAACACATCGGGGGTGACGGTGATTTTCATGCGGTCCTCTAAGTCCTGTGACTGAAGGGCGCGATACACAGGGCGCGCCTCTTCCTCTTGCCCAAAATATCCCGGGGGTCCGGGGGCAGCGCCCCCGGCTTGGTCTAAGCCAACTTACAGTGCGGCCAGCGCATCCACCAGTTTGCCCGCACCAAAGCGGAACGGATCAGTGGCGGGCAGGCCCATTTCTGCCTCAACTTCAGCAAGATAGGCTTTGGCTTCGTCCTCTGCCATGTGCTGGGTGTTGATGGAAATGCCAACAACTTCGCACGCAGGGTTAGACACTTTGGCCAGCGGCAACGCTGTGTCGCGCAGCTGTTTCAGAGTTGGCAGATCGTAATCTGGCAGGCCACGCATGTGCGTGCGTGTGGGTTCATGTGCCAAAACCAACGCGTCTGGCTGGCCACCATGGATCAACGCCATGGTCACACCAGAATAAGACACATGGAACAGGCTGCCCTGACCTTCGATGTGATCCCAGTGATCTTCGTCGTTGTCAGGTGTGAGCCATTCCACAGAACCGGCCATGAAGTCGGCAATCACCGCATCCAATGGCACGCCGTCGCCGGTGATCAAAATGCCCGTCTGACCAGTGGCGCGGAACGAAGATTTCATGCCGCGCTTGCGCATTTCCGCATCCATGCAAAGCGCCGTGTACATCTTGCCAACGGAACAGTCGGTGCCCACCGCAAGGCAGCGCTTGCCGCTGCGTGTTTTGCCGTTGGCAATCGGATAGTCCACTTCAGGCACACGCACATCATGCAAAGTGCGGCCCGTTGCTTCGGCCACGGCCACCAGATCAGGCTCGTCACGCAGCAGATTGTGCAGACCAGATGCCAGATCAAAGCCCTCTTCCAGCGCCATCACCAGCACTTTTTTCCACTCTTGGGAAATCACGCCGCCACGGTTGGCCACGCCGATCACCAGAGTTTTGGCCCCCGCTTCGCGCGCCTCAACCAGCGTCATGTCTGTCAGGCCCATATCGGCCTTGCAGCCCTCCATGCGGAACTGCCCAACGGCATTTTCCGGGCGCCAGTCCTTGATGCCCTGCGCCACTTTGCCCGCCAGCTGGTCAGGCGCGTCACCCAAAAACAGTAGATACGGTGTCTCGATCATCGCGCGTCCTTCCCTATCGTCATCGCGTAAGTCTTGTTGACCTATAATCTGCGAATTTTGATGCAATTTCCTTGTGAAGCCTGCTCAAATCCCTTCCGACTTCGAAGATTCATTCAAGACGGGACGTCTTTTGTGAATTTTCTTCTACATCTTGATGACATCACAGCAACCTCTCCGCTGGTGCGCCGATTGCGCTGCAACGCGGCGTCGCATCGCCGCATGTGCAAAATATCCTTGCGAAAGGCGGCGCAACTTCATACCACAAACGGGACCCAGAATGTAATTTCATTACCGAGAGACCGACAGAGATGAGCTTCCGTATCCAGCCTGCCGCCCCAGCCCGCCCCAATCGTTGTCAGTTGTTTGGCCCTGCCTCCAACACAAAACTGTTCGCAAAGATGGCCGCTTCGGCAGCTGATGTGATCAATATTGATCTGGAGGATTCTGTAGCCCCCACGGACAAAGACACGGCACGCGCAAACGCGATTGACGCGATCAACACTGTAGACTGGGGCACCAAGACCATTTCTGTGCGCATCAACGGGTTGGACACACCATACTGGTACCGCGATGTAGTGGACCTGCTCGAACAAGCTGGCGAGCGCCTTGATCAGATTATGATCCCCAAAGTGGGCTGTGCCGAAGACATCTATGCTGTGGATGCGTTGGTCACGGCGATTGAGCGCGCTAAGGGGCGCACAAAGCCGATTGCTTTTGAAGTTATCATCGAATCAGCCGCGGGCATCGCCCATGTGGAAGAGATTGCAGCAGCCTCCCCACGCTTGGAAGCCATGAGCCTCGGCGCGGCAGATTTTGCCGCCTCTATGGGCATGCAAACCACGGGCATCGGCGGCACGCAGGAAAATTACTACATGCTGCGTGACGGGCAGAAACACTGGTCTGATCCGTGGCACTGGGCGCAGGCAGCGATCGTCGCGGCCTGTCGCACACATGGTGTGCTGCCAGTCGATGGACCATTTGGTGACTTCTCTGACGACGAAGGCTACATCGCGCAGGCCAAACGCTCTGCAACGCTGGGTATGGTCGGCAAATGGGCCATTCACCCCAAACAGATTGCACTGGCCAATGAGGTTTTCACCCCATCTGAAGCGGCTGTCACCGAGGCGCGCGAAATTCTCGCGGCGATGGAGCAGGCCAAAGCCAATGGTGAAGGCGCCACGGTCTACAAAGGGCGGTTGGTGGATATCGCATCGATCAAACAGGCCGAAGTGATCGTGGCACAAGCCGAACTGATCGCAGCCAGCTAAGGTCAGTCATGACCTGATCAAAAGGCCTCGCCGGTCCGGCGGGGCCTTTTGCCGCCCCTTATGCCCGCTCATCCTTGGGAGAGCCCATCACCACATAGCTGGTGATCGACACCACCTGTGGCACAGTGCCCAGCACATCTGTGTGAAACGACTTATAGGCTGCGAGATCCGCAGCCTCGACCCGCAGCAGATATTCCTTCTGCCCGGTGATATTGTGACATTCCCGCACTTCCGGTGCGTGGGACATGGCACGCTCAAACGCCTTTTGCGCATCTTTGGTGTGCTTACTCAACCCAACCGTGATGTAGGCCACAAATCCTGAGCCCAACGCGGCGCGGTCAAGCACGGCGCGGTACCCAGTGATAATGCCAGCCTTCTCCAGTGCCGCGACACGGCGCAGACACGCAGAAGGCGACAGGCCGACCTTCTCTGCCAGGGCCAGATTGCTCATCCGTCCATCGCGTGACAACTCACGCAATATATGTTCGTCAATTTGATCCAACTTAGTCATAGGTTGTGTAAATAAATTGCAGACGCACAAAAACGCAATCAAATAGCGTGCGAGGTGCGCGAAATTGCCGAAATGACCAACGATGTACTTACCGCCCTCCTCCTCTTTGCCTTTGTCTCCACAATCACGCCAGGCCCCAACAACCTAATGCTGATGGCCTCTGGTGCGAACTTTGGGTTCGCCCGCACGATTCCCCATATGCTGGGGGTCGGTGTCGGCTTTGTTGTGATGGTCGCCCTCGTAGGTCTTGGCCTGATGCAGGTTTTTGACCACATCCCTATGGCACACACTGTATTGACCGTTGCATCGGTGGGGTACCTGATGTGGCTTGCCTTCAAAATCGCACGCTCAGGTGCGCCTGACGAGACCGAGACAACTGGCACGCCGATGACCTTTTTGCAGGCGGCAGTGTTCCAATGGGTCAATCCCAAAACATGGACGATGGCGCTTACTGCGATCACACTTTATGCTCCAGATCGCAGCGTTGTGGCAATCTTGCTCGTCGCAGCGGCCTTTGGGGCTGTGAACCTGCCTTGCATTTCAAGCTGGATCGTTTTGGGTCAGCAAATGCGCCGCCTGCTGACCTCCCCTGCCCGCCTCATGGCGTTCAACTGGACAATGGCGGCGCTGCTTGTGGCCTCTCTTTACCCGGTGGTGTTCTCCGGCTGAGGCCACGCGCTTTACTTCTCTGCCAATGGCATGCAGATCTCCGTGATCAGGTCCTCTGGCGCCGTATCACGGGGATTGTTGAGATAGATCTCATAACATGGCTGATCTGCGGGCTCCTCGCCAGACGCAGGCAGCCAATTGCCATAGAGCGAATGATAGGCCGCGGTTATGCCGGAATATGGCCCCTTGTAGGTCAGCACCGCAGTTTTCCCGCCCGGAAGCGCAAAGTCTTCCATTCCTTCCGGCGTGCCTTCTCCAACAAACTCGGCACCGGCCAAGCTGCGCAGCTCCGCCTCGGGCACAACCTCGGGGCTGTCCCGATACACCGCGATCACCGCGCGTGTATTAGGCCAGAGATTGCGGCTTTCACACATGGCCCCGAAGGCTTCGAAACTTTTGCCAATCTCATGATAGGCGCCTTTGTGTGGCAATCCGACCAAACGGCGGCGAGGTTCATTGCGAATATCTACATCATGCATGGGGTAACGTCCTGTTTTTAAATCTGGGTTGAGCAATGCCACCTGACCCTCTGCGCGATAGGCGGAGGGGCTGAGGCCATAAGCGTCAGAAAACGCGCGCGAAAAGCTGCCCTGCTTGCCATACCCTGCACGCCTGGCGATTTCCGGCAGAGACATTTCGCCCTGCGCCAACCAAATCGCAGCGCGATGCAGACGAATACGACGCACCGCCTGTGCACAGGTTTCACCGGTCAATGCGTGAAACACGCGATGCCAGTGAAACCGAGACATAGCCGCCACATCCGCGAGCGCATCCAGTGACAGATCTCCATCGGTATTGTCATGGATATAGGCCAAAACCCTAAGGATCCGATCTTCGTAGCTGGCAGCCATTGATGGCAACTCCCATTGCACGTGGTTCAGGTTTGCAGGGCAGCATCACAAGCGATCCTGACACAACCCAGATGACATGAAGCCAATTCACAAATCTTGCTAACTTGCGCAAAGGCCCAATTCCATAGCGCGTCCATGGCGCGCACCGTTGCAATTACCCTCCGTCAGCGTCATATAGCGATGACGTACAGACTGCGCCGGGAGTGCCCAATGACCAACTATCTCGACTTCGAAAAGCCACTCGCAGAGATCGAAGGCAAAGCCGAAGAACTGCGTGCACTGGCGCGCCAGAACGAAGAGATGGACGTGAGCGACGAGGCTGCGGCACTGGACCGCAAGGCCGCCGATCTGCTGGAAGAGCTTTACAAGGACCTGACGCCATGGCGGAAATGTCAGGTGGCGCGCCATCCGGAGCGGCCGCACTGTGGCGACTATATCAACACGCTTTTCACCGACTACACGCCACTCGCTGGCGACCGGAACTTTGCGGATGATCTGGCCGTCATGGGCGGTCTTGCACGCTTTGACGGCAAACCCGTGATGGTGATCGGTCAGGAAAAGGGCAACGACACCAAGTCCCGCATCGCCCACAACTTTGGCATGGCGCGCCCAGAGGGCTATCGCAAAGCGGTGCGCCTGATGGAAATGGCCGGTCGATTTGGCCTACCTGTTGTCACCTTGGTGGACACGGCGGGTGCGTACCCGGGCAAAGGCGCCGAAGAGCGCGGCCAATCAGAGGCGATCGCGCGCTCCACCGAAATGTGTCTGCAAATCGGCGTGCCGTTGGTATCTGTCATCATTGGCGAAGGCGGATCTGGTGGGGCTGTGGCCTTTGCGACGGCAAACCGGGTCGCAATGCTTGAGCACTCTGTCTACTCGGTGATCAGCCCCGAAGGCTGCGCTTCGATTCTCTGGAAAGACAGCACCAAGATGCGCGAAGCCGCCGAAGCTCTGCGGGTGACTGCGCAAGATTTGCATCAGCTCGGTGTGGCAGATCGAATCATTACAGAGCCCACTGGCGGCGCACATCGCGACCGTGCAGCGACCATGGACAATGTGCGCAAAGCCATTGCTGATATGCTTGGCGAACTGGAAAACATGCCCGCAGAAGAGCTGATCGCCAACCGTCGCAAGAAGTTCCTGAACATTGGCGCCAAGGGCTTGGCCGCATAAGAGCCCCCCTGAATGCAGACGCGCAATCCGGAGCACCACTCCGGATTGCCATCGATAGGCAAGCGATACTGCACAGACATCTTTAACTGCAGTATTTGGCTACATACGCCCACCTCAATGACATGTTGCGCGAACAAGCACCCGACCACGCCCAGCCGGGATAAGCAGTCCGTTCAGCGCGCCAGAAGCCGAAGGCCTTGCGTCACATCAGAGCGCACAGCGAGCCTCAGCCCCGGCTCATCTCCGGCCTTAAGCGCAGCGATGATCAGGCGATGGTAATGTGGCGGCTCTGTGCGGCGCAACCGCCCGTAAAGCGCGCGCATGGTCGGGCCAAGCTGTAGCCAAACTGTCTCCGCCATTGCCAACATCGCCGGCGCCTGCGCGCGCAGATACAGCGTGCGGTGAAAATCCAAATTGGCGCGTATGTAGCCCACAGCATCCCGCTTACTCACCGCATCCGCCACCGTGCTGTTGATCGCTGTCAACCGATCAATCAAAGCCATATGGGCGCGGGGCAAAGCGCGGCTCGCAAGCTCCACCTCTATCAGCGCACGCAGTGCCGCAAGTTCTTCCAATCGCTCACTTGAAAGTTCGGGCGTCGCCACCCGCCCAGAGCTTGAGAGCGTCAGCGCGCCTTCCGCAACCAGCCGTCGCACGGCTTCGCGCGCAGGCGTCATGGAGACCTCATAGTCTTTGCCAATCCCGCGCAGGGTCAACGCTTCGGCTGGCGCCAATTCGCCATACATGATTTTTGTGCGCAACGCGCGGTAAACGCGGTCATGCGCTGAAGTGGATTGATCTTGAGACGGGCGTGGTTGTGGGATCATGGTGCCGTTGTGATCACAAAGCCCCGCCACGTCAATGGCTCACCCCAAAAGATGATCAGGCGCCATCAAACCTGTAGCGGTGCAAAACTTGCCCATCGGTCCGCAGCCAGCGGCGCGACACCTCGTAGGGGCCATAAAGCCGCGCCACAACATCCCAAAACGCCTGAGAGTGGTTCATCTCCTTCAAATGCGCCACCTCGTGTGCAGCGACATAATCCAACACATCTGGCGCAGCCATCACCAAGCGCCATGAAAACATTAAAGCCCCAGCCGATGAACAGGATCCCCACCGTGACCGCGTGTCCCGCAGCGTCATACGACTGTAAGGTCTGCCCAAGAGCGCTGCATAGTGATCCACCGCTTCAGACAGGCGATGCCTTGCCAGCTCTTTCAGAAAACCCTGTACTTTGCGCCCGACCAAATCCGGGCGCCCCGGCACGGCAATCTCATCGTGCCCCAGCACAACACCCCGTCCAGTCGCCCCAACAACCAATCGATCCCGCCCAGCCACGGGCAATACGGCCCCCGGCGCAACCAGCACCTGTTCAGGTTGCTGCGCCAACTGTCGACGCAGCCAGGCCTGCTTTTCCTCGGCAAAACCGAGCGCCTCTCGCGTACTGACGCCGCGAGGCACAGTCAGAGTGACCTTGCCATCCAAACGCGACACCCGGAGGCTGATGCGCCGCGCGCGTGCAGATTGACGCAACGCCACCGTTAAAGGTGGTGTTCCGGGGATGATATGTTGCGTCATATACGCTCCTTGGCCGCGTTTCCTGTGATACCCTTTGACACGCGGCCCTTGATATGGCACGTGGCGCAAACCGTCGAGAGCGACTCAACCGATTGAAGGGGATTACCCATGCCCAAAGAAGAATGGGGCGTCAAACGCGTGTGCCCAACCACTGGCAAGCGTTTTTATGACCTGAACAAAGATCCCGTTGTCAGCCCCTACACAGGCGACATCGTGGAAGTAGATGCGGGCAAAAGCCGCATGATTGCAGCAGACGCCGAGGATGCCGCAACACTGAAAGCCAAAGCCGCCAATCTGGACGATGCAGATGACGTGCTTGATGATGACGACGCCGTTGATCTGGACCTCGAAGATGATGTTCTGGACGATGACGAGGACGACAACGTTTCGCTCGATGAGATCGCGGACGTGGCCTCAGAAGACGACGACAGCTGATCGTCAGAAAACTGACAAAAAACTTCTCCGGGGCGGAATTTTTCGCTTGAACCCGCCCCGGGATACGCCTAATCAGGCGCACACAGGCTGAGAGGCCTGACAGGTTTGGGGCCTTAGCTCAGCTGGGAGAGCGCTACAATGGCATTGTAGAGGTCAGGAGTTCGATCCTCCTAGGCTCCACCAAACCCTCCATAGACAAGCAAACACAGGTGCTCTGAACGGCGTGTTGTGCTATGAGGAAACGCGTTTGTTGCGATGGAAAGCACCATTGGTCTGTCGCTGCGGGGCGGGAAATCGATCAAATACAAACAATAAGCACACAGTTCTTCGTTGAATTTACTTGGCTTTTCCCGCACATTTTTAGAAACGGAATGTAAATAGACCCACCCATTTAGCCGACTTGAGGCGCTGGACATTAGAAAGCGCAGCACTGGGCGACACAGCCCCTGCTGTGGAACCAAGAAAGGCCCACATGGTGCAGAAGCGATTGGGGAAACTGCCGTTTTCGCCTCCTGTGGGCTCTGTTGTGATTCTATCATTGGCGGCCGTTATCGTTGCCTTTGTTTTTGTGTTTTACCGAATTTGGGTGTCCGAACAGACCGCTGCCATTCGTGAAAGCAGATTTGTCGTACAGATGTATGATCGCGTTCAAAGCAGCATGCTCGCTGCTCTAAAACCTTACGCAGCTTCGGATGCCGCCTATCGCAACGTTTCGATCGACTTCGATTTGCCTTGGGTCGAACAACGCTTCGGCCGTGACATGGGGGCTGAAACAAATTTCAGCGCCGTGTTCATGATTGCACCAGACGACAGCATCGCATTTCAGGACCTATCGCGAGACGATCTTCCGCAAACCATTGAACGCTCAGACATGCCAAGTGTCTGGGAAGCGGCAGAAACGATTCGAAACGCCTATTTAGCAGAGGTGCGAACGCGCACCCCTTCTGACAGCAATTTCTCTGGAAAACTGCGCCAACTCTCTGAGATCCATGCACTGCGATGGGGAGAGCACATCGCACTCGCCGCGAGTTACGCCGTCGTCCCCGACCCTGGCGCAGCACCGCTGGTTGATGAACCACCTTACATCCTGACAGCGCTATGTGTCTTGGACCCAGCAAAACTGTCCCGGATATCCCCGAATGTTTCCCTGGTGGATGTTTCAGAGGCGTCAAGCATTCGTGCAGACCAAAACGCTTTGCTGATCACTGACCAAAACGGGGCGCCGCTTGGCTACATCACATGGCCACCCATGGGACAGGGCACGCGCATCATCGTCGCCGCGGCCCCGCTTTTGGTATTGCTCATTCTCACGATCACGTGGCTGAGCTGGCGGGTGGTGCGTAGCAACGCTGCGGCACAAGAGAAACTCGCGGAAATCGCACTGCAGTCACGCTATGACGCCGACCACGACAACCTCACCGGTTTTTCCCTGCGCGACCATTTCTTCGCGCGCGCAACAGCTGCTCTGGAAGCGCACTCGACGGAGCTACAGGCGCTGGTGTATTTGGATTTGGACAACCTTAAGCACGTGAATGACACGTGGGGGCATGCAGCCGGCGACCATCTGGTTCATTCCGTCGCAAATCGCATCACAGATCGTCTCGGCACACATCAGATCGCAGGACGGATTGGGGGAGACGAATTCCTCATCCTTGTGAGCGGCTTTGCGCAGCAAGCGGAAATCGAAGCGCAATTCAGGGAGGTTTTGCTCGCCCTCAAACAACCGCTCCGGTTTGAAGGTCATCTGATTGAGACATCCGCAAGCGCTGGCGTGGCCTATTTCCCAGAGCATGGCAGCACAATAGAAGAGCTCGTACGTGCCGCTGATGTGGCCCTGAACCGCTCCAAAGACATCAGCCAGTTTGGCATCGCCGTCTTCGACCCAACAATGGACGCCAGCTTGAAAGAGAACAGGGACCTGCGTGCCGACCTCCAGAAAGCGGTACAAAACGGCGAGCTTGAGCTCTTCTACCAACCGATCATATGCGCGCAGCACGGCAAACCTACCCACGCAGAAGCCCTTCTGCGCTGGAACCACCCGTCGCGTGGCCGCATTCCACCGGATCGCTTCCTACCATTGGCAGAGGCAAGTGGGCTGATGCCCGAAATCAGCCGATGGGTCACCCAAACCGCGATCAAGGATGCCGCCGAATGGCCGATGGACTTTGGCGTCAATATCAATGTGAACACATCACAATTGCTAAATGCAGGGTTTCCGCAAGAGATCGGGACACTGCTGGCCCAGAGCAAGCTGCCCCCCGATCAGCTGACTATCGAAATCACAGAGCGTGAGATTCTGGACAGAATCGACGACACCAAATCCGTCCAGAAAGAGCTCACAGACATTGGCGTGCGTTTTGCACTTGATGATTTTGGCACCGGCTATTCCAGCCTCAGCTACTTGCATTTGTATGACTTCCAGACACTGAAAATCGACAAGAGCTTTCTGTCCGGCCCTGACCTGTCTGAAGATGCAAAGGGCCTTCTGTCGACCATGATCAACCTAGGACAGGTGCTCGGCATGACAGTTGTGGTGGAGGGTGTTGAAACCAAGGAACAGCATGATTTTCTTACTGAGTCTGGCTGCTCTGAGTTACAGGGGTTTCTTTTTGCCAAGCCAATGCCTTTGTCGGAGCTGACTGCGCTTTACGGTCGTCAAAGCAAATCCGGCTAGTTCTTGCTGCGAACTCTAGTACGCTCCCCGCTCCGCAAAAATGCCCAAGATCATCCTGCATCTCAAATCGAATGACGCCAACCCAGAGCTGAATGGGTGGCATCTCCGTCTCTATAGAGAGATTGTAAATTTAGGGCATGCTGAAGGCATCGCTGTCGATATTCGGGTACGTGACAGCGACATACGCGTCGGCACGCGCAGTGTTCCAGATGACCGGTTTAACGACGGAAACCTTCACATCATCGATGATCGCTCCGTGAGAGCACCCGGTGTTCTGAATGCTGGCGTCGCATACCTATGGGAGTTTTGGCACCTAGATCCGCATGGAACCAAAGCCTTCTCATCAATTGGAGAGGACACTTACGCCCCCTCCATGATTTCAGATCAGCGCACGGAGACGTTTGCTCGCAATATTAAGCGACGCTATTTGGAGAAGCGGAAGTCGAAATATGACCAGCCCGAAATTCGCGCAGACTTCGCGCCAAAGGCGGTCGCGGTTTTCTTTCAAGGCCAATATCCCCTCAACTCAGGCGCAACGCAGCACTCCGACATTGAGGTGCTGAAGGCAACGCTCCGCGCGACGGGCGATCAGCCGATTGTGGTGAAGCCACACCCAATCTCAAGTGACGCAGCGACAATTGCCAAGGTAAAAGCTCTGGCGCAGCACGATTCACGCATCACGCTGACACACGCGAACGTCCATGACATCCTCCGAGCAAGCATATGTACGGTTTCAATGAATTCCACCGTTGCCCTTGAAGGGTATCTTCACGGTGTGCCTGCAATTTTGTGCGGCAAAGCCGACTTCCACCATCTCGCACACACCGTTACCGATCTGAACAAAATGTCACATGCTCTGAAAAATGCTCTGTCCTCGGAAGAGGATTTGGAACGCTACTTGACTTGGTACTTCCTCAAAAAATGCATCCCGATAAACAGCGGGCAACTCCACAAAAAGATCTGGGAAAAATTTGAAATCGCGGGCTTTCCAAGAGAACGGTTTGGCTAAGTCTCAAACCTCTATCAACGCCCTTTTCCCAGATAACGAGGGCTGCGTGCGTCAGATCGCACACACAGCCCCCAGTAAAAGATGTATGGCGCGTTATAGCCCCTCCGGCTGCCCGACAATGACAAACTGTAGGGCATCACTGTCCAAGAGCTCGCCGGCAACCCGCGCGATATCCTCAGGCGTGACAGCATTCACCTTGTCATTGCGGGTCGCGATGTAGTCGATGGGCATGCCATCCATCTGCATGGACACCATGATCTGGGCAATCGCCCCATTGCCATCAAACCGCAACGGATAGGCACCGGTCAGCAGCGCCTTGGCTTTGTCCACTTCCTCTGCGGTGGCCCCTTCGTTCGCCATACGGGCCCATTCGTCCTTCACAACACTGACCGACTGCGCAACGCGATCGTTGGCAGATGACACGCTGCCCATGTAGACGTTCGCCAGATCTCGCAGAACCAGGTAACTGTAGACCCCATAGGTCAGGCCACGCTTCTCACGCACCTCTGTCATCAAACGGCTTTCAAAGCCCCCGCCGCCCAATATGGTGTTGAGCACATAGGCAGGGAAGAAATCTGGATCGTTCCGATCGATGCCGTTTTGCGCCCACAGGGCGACTGACTGTGGTGTGTCATAGTCAACAACGTCGATGCCGCCCGTGATGGCAACATCTGCTGGCCCAGGCAGGGGCGCGCCTGTCTCAGGCAGATCCCCCAGAAGCGCATCAAGCATGGGGCCCAGCTCTTCTTCAGTGATGTCGCCGACAACACCCACAAACAGCCTGTCTTTGGCGAGTGCCCCCTTATGAGCTGCAGCAATGTCTTCTCGTGTCAGAGCGGCGACGCTTTCAAGTGTGCCTTCACCGGGCGTGCCATAAGGATGGTCGCCATAGACCAATTCAGCCAGACGCGCGCCTGCGATCTGTTCAGGATCTTTCAAATCAGAGCGAATGCCAGACAGAACCTGCTCGCGCACGCGATCCAGAGCGGTCTGCGGAAAGCTCGGCGCCACGAGGGAGCGCCGCAACAGCTCAACGGCCTCTGCCCGGTTTTCTGTGAGCATGCGTGCGGAAATAGAAACCGCATCGGAATGGCTGTCATAGCCAAACTGAGCCGCAAGCTCTTCGCTGGCCCGTGCAAAACCTTGGGCATCCAGATCGCCGGTGCCCTCTTCCAACAAACCGACCATCAGATTGGTCGCCCCACGCTTCCCAGGAAGATCCAAGGATGTGCCGCCCTTGAAACGCAGCTCTAAGGCCACAAAAGGAATGGATGGCTCTTCAACAAGCCATGCCGTGATGCCGCCAGCAGATGTGACTTCTTTGATTTTGATTTCCGCCCACGCAGCTGGCGCGATGACGACAATGGCAATGAATGCATAAACAAAACGGATCATTGGCTCACCTCTTGTTCTTCGGTCATCAGCCAGCCTGTGACGGAAGTGCGCAGATCGAACACCTCTTCCGCCGCGGCCATGATGTCTTCACTCGTGATCGACTGCAAAATCTCTGGCCACTCTTGGATATCCGCTATGGTGAGACCCGAAGTCAGCCCTCGACCGTACCGATTGGCCACGCTTTCAACACTGTCCCGTTCATACACCTGGCTGGCGCGCAGCTGCATCTTCAGACGATCCAGATGCGCCGCGTCAACACCTTCCGCCATGAACTCTGCAACCGCCGCGTCCATCGCGTCTTCGGCCTCCTGCATCCCAATGCCGGGGGCCGGCACCATGATGAGGTTGAAGGTCGTCGCATCAAGTGAGGTGCCGCGATACCAACTGCCAGCATAGACCGATTGCTTTGTCTCAAACTGAAGTTTCTGGCTCAGAACCGACGTCTGTCCACCTCCCAAAAGTTCGGCAAGAAGGGTCAGCGCGGCCGCTTTGCGTTGATCGCCACTGTTGCGCTCAGGAGCCAGATAGCTGCGTGTGACATAGGGTTGCGCCACCCGTGCATCATAAAACACCATGCGTCTTGCGCTGGATTGCGGCGGTTCGCTGGGGCGCAGACGGGGCGGCAAATCTGGATTGGCTGGTATGACGCCATAATATTGATCCGCCAATGCTTTCACGTCTTCAGGCTCTACGTCGCCCGCGACGATCAAGATTGCATTATTGGGCGCGTAATACGTCTCATAGAACGAAAGCGCATCGTCCATATCCAGCGCCTCCATCTCATGACGCCAGCCAATTACGGGAATGCCATAGCGATGGTTGAGATACTGCGCTGCGGTCAGTTGCTCCCGAAACAGGGCCCCGGGGTTGTTCTCAACCCGTTGATTGCGCTCTTCGATGATCACCTCACGCTCGGTCAGAATCTCTTCTTCGCCAATACGCAGATTGACCATGCGGTCACTTTCCATACGCATCATCAGCTCCAGACGATCAGAGGCCACCCGCTGGTGATAAGCCGTCACATCGTAGCTGGTAAAAGCGTTGTCGCGCCCCCCATTGGCAGCAACCGTCGACGAGAATTCCCCCGACTCCATGGTGTCTGTGCCTTTGAACATCAGATGTTCGAGAAAATGCGCAATGCCGGATACACCGGGTTGCTCATCGGCAGAACCCGCTTTGTACCAAACCATATGCATCACCACCGGCGCGCGGTGGTCTTCGACCACAACGACCTGCATGCCATTTTCAAGCTCATAGGTGGTTACCAAATCATCGGCAGCCTTCAGGGGCGCTGACATCCCCACACTGACGGCCACCGCCAACACCATGCGTCGCAACATCAAAATGTCTCCCAACCAATCGCCGCTTAACATCGATACGCAGGACACGCCGTCAGCAGCTCACTTTATATAAAGAGTGACGCCCCAAGAGGGGCGCTTCAAGATCACTTACGTGATTGTGAGCCAACCAATGTCTGGCTCATACGATTGGCTAGGCGCAGCTGCGCATTGGCGTTTGAGATCAATTGCCTGGCGCAGCAGGGGTGCGCACGCCAGCGCGCTTCCAGCGCCACCATTCCTGCCTGTAGTCCAGTGCTTGAGGCTTATAGACCTGTTCGTACAGCCCCTTCTTGGAGACCCGAATGCTGGTAAACCGCCCTCTGCGATCACGGAACTCTTCGTCTTCCTGTGCAACAACCTGCCGAATGTTCGCATCACGCCCATAACGAGAGGAATAGGACACAAGACCAGTATCAGAGTTTGGAACAGCTGTGTTCAAAGGGCTGCGCGCCGCAGCAGAGCCCCCCAAAGCCGCAACAGCATCACCAAGCGGATCTTGATCTGTACGGTTCACGCCTGTGGGCGTGGGCGGCGGCAGCGCGGACAAATCACTGGGAACCACGAGCTCTTTGCTTGGCAAGATGCTAAACTCATCTGGGCCATTGCCCGAGCTTACATTGGAATGCAACGTTCCACCCGATGTGCATCCGGCCAGCGCCAACACGACAGAAACGCCCAAAATCTTCAAACGCGCCACGCTCATATTCACTTCTCCAAGAGCCATTGGCACAGCTTTACCCGATCCCAAAGCGGAGGTCACGTCTCTCTTTTGTTACTCCCAAAAAGGATAAGGCCAAATGCCCCGGCAAAGATCCAAACATCCGCCACGTTGAACGCGTAAGGGTTGTCAATTCCGCAGCAAGACATGTTCAGGAAGTCCACAACAGCGCCAAAAAGCAGTCGATCCACCACATTTCCCAGTGCGCCCCCGATCAGCAGCCCTGCGCTGATCATGCCCCATTTGCCCGGCGGATCTTTGCGCACCCAATGCATCACAAAGCCACAAATCAAAACAGCAAGCGAGATCAGAACCCATTTTGCGGCGGCCGGACTGCCGGAAAACAGGCCAAAGTTAATCCCGTCGTTCCACGCCATATGAAACCGCAAAACAGGCGGCAGAACATCAATCTGCATCACCTCACGCAGATTCAATGCGTTCAACACCAGAAACTTGCTCGCCTGATCCGTGATGAAGGCCCAAAAGCCTGCCCAAAACACAAGACGCATATCCTGCGCCCCCTTTCTGCCTAACTGCCCCAATGTTCTGTGTTGATCACAGAAACGCTGATTTTTAACTTTGCCGATACTCTATGTCACATTTGTTCAATGGAACAAGCGCATTGGCGGATTTTCGCACCCGCCAAGCAACGGCTCGCCAAGCTCAGTTAAGAAAGGCGCAGCCGGGCAACCCCCGGCCACGCACGCTTAAGCTTAGTGGCGGAAGTGGCGCATGCCGGTGAATACCATCGCCAGACCAGCCTCATCAGCAGCTTTGATCACCTCGTCATCACGCATGGAGCCGCCCGGCTGAATCACACAGGCACCGCCCGCAGCAGCGGCTTCCAATAGGCCATCCGCAAAGGGGAAGAATGCATCTGACGCCACAGCGGACCCTTTTGCGGGGCTCTCAGAAAGACCCAGCTCATCGGCCATGCGCTGCGCCTTCGCTGCGGCCACATTGGCGCTGTCCAAACGGCTCATCTGGCCGGCACCTACGCCGACAGTTGCCCCGTCTTTTACATAGACGATGGCGTTGGACTTCACATGTTTTGCCACTTTCCAGGCAAACAACAAATCGTCCAGCTGCTCATCCGATGGCGCAACCTTGGTCACCACCTTCAGATCGTCTCGGCTGACGTAGCCCACATCTTTGTCCTGCACCAGCACGCCCCCGGCGACCTGCTTGTAAGCCGTGATCGCTTCACGCACGTTTGGCAGACCGTCAGTCAGCAAGAGACGCAGGTTTTTCTTGGCCGCGAAAATTTCTTTGGCTTCATCAGACGCGCCCGGCGCAATCACCACCTCAGTGAAGATCTCAACAATCTTGCTGGCGGTCTCTGCATCCAGCGGCTGGTTCAGCGCCACAATCCCACCAAAGGCAGAGGTGCGGTCACAATCAAACGCTTTCTGATAGGCTTCCGCCAAGGTCGCGCCAACCGCCACACCGCATGGGTTGGCATGCTTGATGATCGCAACGGCAGGGCTGTTGGCTGGATCAAATTCCGCCACCAGCTCAAAGGCTGCGTCGGTGTCATTGATGTTGTTGTAGCTTAGCTCTTTGCCCTGCAGCTGAGTGGCGGTTGCAACGCCGGGGCGGCCAGACCCATCGGTGTAGAAGGTCGCTTCCTGATGGCTGTTCTCGCCATAGCGCAAGGTTTGTTTGATCTCACCGGCGAAGGCGCGACGGCGCGGCGCTTTCTCTTCCAGCGCTTTGGCCATCCAATTGGACACGGCGGCGTCATAGGCTGCGGTGCGCGCATAAGCGGTCTGTGCAAGCTTTTGGCGGAACGCAAATGTGGTCTGCCCGTCATTGGCCTCCAACTCGCCCAGAAGCGCATCGTAGTCTTCGACGTCCACAACAACGTTCACGAAGCCATGGTTTTTGGACGCCGCACGGATCATTGCCGGGCCGCCAATGTCGATGTTTTCAATGCAGGTCTCATAATCACCGCCTGCAGCCACGGTGGCCTCAAACGGATAGAGATTCACCACTAAGAGATCGATTGCACCGATGCCATGCTCATCCATTGCCGCAACATGATCATCGTTGTCGCGCAGCGCCAACAGACCCCCATGTACTTTTGGGTGCAGGGTCTTCACACGACCGTCCATCATCTCAGGAAATCCGGTCACCTCGGAAACGTCTTTCACCACGAGCCCAGCATCGCGCATCGCTTTGGCGGATCCGCCTGTAGAGAGGAGCTCGACACCCCGGTTGGAAAGCGCGGTGGCCAGTTCGATCAATCCGGTCTTGTCGGATACGGATAGCAATGCGCGGCGAATGGGGTGGAGATCGGTCATAGGGGCGTGGTCCTTGGGCTCAGCTGTTCAAATCCATCTCATCCCGGTTCAAGTCCCTGATCGCCATGTTGGTCTCATGGGCTTTGCTCAGCGACCACCGGATGCGGGTCGCATACTCCATTGCCACGCCAGATAGAACGATTTGTTTGGTCGCACGCGGCTTTAATCGCCCTTTTTCGAGAAAAACGCTGGCATCCAGCCGCATTTTGGCGATCGCATCGTGCCGGAACACCCATGTCTCGCCACTTTTCAGGGCAATCGAGACGGCAGCACCGCCCATATCAAGGCTCGCATCGACCTCCGGATGTAGGTGAAATGCAATTTCATAAGGCACGCCTTGCAGGGCGCCTTCATCCATCACCTTGTCAAATCGGCGTTTGGCCGCGTCATCCATTGTGACAAGCAAGTCTTCGCCCGCCATGCCCCGCCCATCAAAGGTCAGCTCCAAAGTGCGCGCATGGGTCAGACCATGGGTCTTTACATAGCCGTTGTGCCCGCCTTCAAACCGCAATCCGTCACTGGCATTGCTCATCTGAATAGGCACATCTGTGGGCGCGTCCACCAGCTGCTCCTCGCGCCAGCCTTTGCCCTCTTGGCCAAGCCGTGCGCTGGAAAGCTCATCAATCGTCACGGTGGAATGTGATGGCGTTGCCCGGCCAAACCGCCGCCAATCTTCACCAAAGCTCGCGCCGGATCCGCAATTCACAATCACCGGCCGCCGTCCGCTAGTCAGCTCAAAAGCCAATGTGGAGGCATGCGCATTGGGGGCATTCATGCCACTGGGCGGAACGCTTGCATCCACCACAACGCTGGTACGCCCAGCGCTCAGACGGGCATAACCCATCGCCAACCCATCCGCCTGTCGCGTCTTGTTTCCACTTTCCGCCAGAGCATGGTCCAACCGCCCCTCCAGACCGCGCCCGCCGCCATGAAACCGCGCCAAGCCACCATCCGCATGGCGCAAGGTCCGCAAGGTTGGGGCAATACGTTCTATCGCCCGCAGATGCATATCCGAAGGCGTCTGTCCCGCATCTCTTAGCGCGGCAGCCGCCCAGGTGAGCAACGTGAAAACCTCCAACAACTCTTCAGGATTGCGTGTCGGAATACCGCCTTGCACATCTACCTGCTGCGCGCATTCCTTATCAAGTGCTTTACAGGCAGGCGCCACATGATGCTCCATGCCTTCAAGCGCCAAGCCTGCATAAATCAGCCCGGTCAGCGCTTCAAAACGCGGCAGCCCCGGTGCCGTTTTGTGCCACCGTTTACTTAGGAAAATGGTCTGTTGGCCCAGTGACTGAAAAAAGGCTTCCGACGGGTCGGATCCCTGCGCCCGCAACAAAAAAATCGCATGGCTGATCCAGCGGATCAGACGACGGCCGGTGAGATCAGGAGTCCATCCTGGGCCCGTACCCCGCCCATAAAGGTCGATCCAACTCCAGACCCATTCCTGCGCACGATCCCGCGCCGCCATATCACCAACAGCGGCCAGATCATCAAGCCAAGCGAATCCTTGTAGTTCCTGCGCGAAAACGTCGTCAGGCACATCAATGTCCCAGATCAGCGTCTTGGGGGCGCTCACCAGATGCCCGGCAAATAGAAAATTGCCTGCAACCAACTGCTTACCGCGGGCAAACAGCCCAATGGTGCGTGGCTCAGGCGTGCTGGTGAAACCGGTGGCAGGACGCGCACGCGCACTGCTGCGCGCAGCCACGCGGTGCATCAGCCGCGTCCATCGTGCCGAAAAACTATGTGTTCTGGACATCCACTCTGCCTCTACGCTCTGCTGGCGTTTGTCGGGAGTGTAGCGAGCAGATCGCCTCAAGTCACCGATTCAATCTGCCAATAGAAATCGTGCGTGCCCCATAGACAAACGTCGGGCTGGTCTCTTCACGTCGCTAGATGCCTTTGCGCAACATCGCGACGTAAAAGCCATCCATGCCGCCTCTGTCAGCCCAGAAATCAGGCCGCAGCCGCAGGCCGCCTTCTTCCGTCACCCAAGACGGATCAATCCCGTCGATCAACACCGCGTCTCGATCCACGGTCACATCCGCCCAGCGTTCGACCGCCTCTTCGATCTGAACCTCGCCCTCGTCAGGCAGCAAGGAACACGTGCAAAACACCAAGCGCCCGCCGGGTTTCAACAGGCCAATGGCGTGATCGAGAAACACTTCCTGCATACCGATCAGATCACCAAATTCACTGCCATCCTTGGCAAAAGGCAAATCCGGGTGGCGCCGAATCGTCCCTGTGGCTGAACAAGGCGCATCCAACAGGATCGCATCATATTGACCGTCCTGCGCCATCACATCGCCCACCACGACCTCGGCATTCAACTGCACGCGTTTGAGATTTTCCCGCAGGCGCTCCATCCGCGCGGGATTGTCATCCACCGCCGTAACCTGCGCACCTGTTGCGGCGATCTGCATGGTTTTACCGCCGGGTGCTGCGCAGAGATCAAGCACGGTCTCGCCAGGCTGGGCATTGAGCACACGCGCCGGGATTGCCGCAGCCGCATCTTGCACCCACCATTGCCCTTGTTTGAACCCTTCGAGCGCAGTCACCTGCCCCCCCTCGCGCAGACGCACGGAACCGGTGGGCAGCACCTCTCCGCCAACAGCCTTTGCGACAGCTACTGCATCTTCCTTGGCGGTCAGATCAAGCGGCGCGCCCGCATAATGTGCCGCCTCTATTTCAAGCATGATCTCGGCGTCATAAGCCTGCGCCAGAGGCTTACGCAGCCATTTTGGCAACCGTGGCACACGCAGCTTTGCCCACTCATCGCGGCCCTTGTCATCAATCTTGCGCAGCACAGCATTCACAAGGCCCTTCATGCCCGCTGTGCGCTTAGATTTGCTGACGATCTCTACCGCGTCATTGACCACGCCATGCGCCGCGCCGCCTTGACAAATCTCCATCGTTGCCATGCGCAGCACATTCTGCACCGTCATCGTTGGGGTCTTTTTGAGATGCTTCTGAAGCACGCGATCCGCCCGCTCCAGATTGCGCAATGTGTCGGTGGCCAATCGTTGTGCCCGCGCACGCTCTGCTGGCTCCAGCTTTTGCAAGGCCCCGCCTGCAATCACATCTGACAGCAAACGCCCTTCACCCATCACCTGATCCAAAAGATAAACCGCACTGCGACGGGTCGGGTAGCTGGATTTGGACATGTAAGAGACCTTCAGAGATGGTTGGCCACAACACATGCGTGGCGACAGGGGACTTGTCGTTGTCAGACGGGCGCGTATATCAAGGGTCAGGCTTAAAAGGAACCCTTCTATGAGCGACACATCTCAAACCCGCGATGATTTGCCCGAAGCTGCAAAGCGCGCTCTGGCGGAGGCCGAAGACCGCCGCAAGAAAGCAAAAGAGCTCGAACTGCCGACTGAGCTTGGCGGACGAGATGGGCCTGAGCCGGTGCGCTATGGAGATTGGGAAAAAAAGGGCCTCGCGATCGATTTCTGAGGGCACCTACTCAGGGTTCTCCCACCCCGCAGCGTGGAGCAAGCCCAGAAACCTTTGCTCATGTGCAGCGCCAATATCTGGCGCAAATACACCATGAACCAGTTCTGGCCGGAAGTTTGGCCAGGTTTGCCCTAGCATCGAAATCATTTGCTGTGCCTCATCAAGGCGCCCCTCAGCCTGATACGCAGCGGCAAGGTACGCTGCGCGCACTGCGTTTTGTGCAACACCTTGCTGCAGCGCCAATTCAAAAGACTCAACGGCGGTGGCGTAGTCTTTCAAGTAAAACGCCGCAAAGCCGCGAATGGCTGTGTTGCCTGTCCCAAATGCGCTTTGAGCTGGGTCCGTGACCAGCGCGGCATTTTCGAAGTCACCAGTAAACAGCGATATCAACGCGTGGTAGATCAAATGATGCCGCTGCCCTTGGCTAAGCTCATAGCCTTGTTTGCTGAAGTCCTTGGCCAAGTCCCAGTCGGTACGGGCGTACGCCACCCATCCCGCTGCGGAAAGTGTCCAGGAGTCCTCAGGCGCTAAGGCGCGCGCCTGATCTAACATCGTCTGGGCCTGCCCCAAAAAGACCTGAGACTTGCCGGACCCACGCATTAAGATCGCGATGCTGCCTAAGCTGTGGGCGGCAGTGGCAAAGCTGCCCGAATAGTCGGGATATTGCGCAATCACTGCCTGCGAATGGGCGATCACCCGCTTTTGGCGCGCGATGTCCATAAATGAAAACATATGATCGCGTCCAAGCGCGTCTAAACTGATCGCAGTTGGGGCCTCTAACTTGGCCGCATCTGGCAACAATACACCTTCTGCCTGCTGGCGCGACGACTGCGTCACACTGACCCCAGAGGATTGAGACACCGTTTCGGCCTCCTTGGCATCCGGCAAATATTGCGGAACGACGACAAAACCGATTGCAAGTATCGCAACAACCAACGCCAAGGCCCAATGCCTCTTGAACTTTGGCCGATCAAACGACGATTCAGGATCTTCCTGCAACTCTGCGAAGGTGAGCTCTAGATTTAAACTTGTTGGATCCAGCCGGAAAAGCAACGCATCCCAACGCCCCTCCTCGGCGAAATAGCTCTCTAGCAAAGACGCCAACCGGTGTGCATCCGCGCGCGCTAGGCGCAGCGCTTCATCACCATCAAAGTCCGCATAGAGTATGGGCAGCAACGTCTGGATGGAAACTTGTTCCCCGAGCCCTGCGATGTGTTCTTCAGCCAGAAAGCGCAACAAGGCATCAACGCGCACAATTTTGTGGAACCGGTCACTCGCAATAATACGCGCTACGGCGACGCGAATAATTTCAGGCGCTATCGTATCCACAGCGTGAAGATCGTCATTGCTATCATACATCACTTTCTGTCCAGTTCTGTCCAACAACCATGCTCTTACGGGCGTTCAAACACCCCTTGAATGGGGCGTTGTTGAGTTAGAGCGAAACGATTAAATAGCTGCAAACTTACAAGTCGGGCGCAGCAAGCGCTCTAAAGTATTCCTCCTATTGTAGTCTTTAACGCCCCCCAAACTATTGATGCAGGTCAAATACAAAATTTCCGCACCTCAGTAAAAAACACGACTCGCCCGGGGCGGCTACTTTCAGTCAGCACTGTCTGGGACCGGTCTCGACACCTGATAGAAAAATCGGGGCTGGCGCCCCGACCTGTTTCTTTTCTGCAAAACGCTATAGCCCCAGTGCTTGTCGCCGCTCTTCTGCGAACCCCTGCACCAGGCGATCCGCCACAAGTGCAAGAATCGCCATCGCAGCACCCGCTGTTACGCCAAGCCCCACATCCGCCTGACCCAGCGCCAGGTAGATCGATTGACCCAAACCCGTGGTTCCGATCAGCGCTGCAATCACCAGCATTGCAAATGCATAAAGGATGGTTTGATTGAGCCCCAAAAGGATTGTTGGCGCAGCATAAGGCGCGCGCACTTCAAGCATCGTCTGCCAACGCCCTGCGCCGCTGGCTGTCGCCGCCTCGATCATTTCATCCGGTGTCGTGATCAGTCCATGGCGCGTGTAGCGAACCATCGGCACCACCGCATACATACAGATCGCCAGAAATGCAGAAAACTCGCCAATCTGAAAGAACATCAGCACAGGTATCAAGAACACAAAGAGCGGGATAGTCTGGAGCGTGTCACAGATGGGTCGGATCACCAGCCAGGCACGCGGGCTCATCGCAGACCAGAACCCCAGAAAACCGCCAACCAACGCACAGGCCGCGACCGCCGCCCCACTCAGATAGAGCGACAGAAGCGCACGTTCCCAGAGGCCTGAGATCAGGATCAACCCCAGAAGCAGCGTCACCTGCAACGCAAGCTTGCGGCCGCTCGCAACCCAGCCAAGTGCGGCAACGCCACCTATGAGGATCGGCCAAGGCAGTTGCGCCACGCCAATCTCAAGAACCATCGCAGCGATCATCACAAACCCCGCGCCGGCCACATGCCCTCGCAACACCATCAGGCCCGAAATAGCAGCAAAGACCGCGTAGAACACAAACGTATGCGTGGCCGTCCAGGCAAATCCCCAGGTGAAGGGCAACACGGCGTCAGACAGTCCAATCCGCAGCGGAAGCAGCCCATAAAACATCGCCGAGTTTTTGAGCGCGTCTAAGTTTGTGCCGTAACTTGCCGTGAATTGCCCAACCCCTTGGTCCACAGCTTCGGCCACACCGTCCATTGCTGCAAACCCAGCCGGGTTCCACTCTGCAACCGCCGCCCATACCGCCACAGCTGCGCCAATCGCAAAGATCGTCGCCGCCACGCGCTTATCTTGGGCCGGGCGTGGCTCTGCAAGGGCCGCAGACATACGGTCGATCACCACAGCAAAGACCACGATCACCGATCCTGCCAGAAACGCTGGACCAAACAGCGCCTTGCGCATGGTCAAAAGCACTTCCCAGCCAATGTCTTCAAAGCCACCGATCACGGCGGCAATGATCACCATGCTGAGCGCGGCCATCAGACATTGATTGAACCCAATCATGATTTGTTGAGAGGCCGCCGGCAGTTCCACAAGGAAAAGCTGTTGGCGGCGCGTGCCACCCGCCATCACCGCCGCTTCCCGGATCTCCGGCTCGACACGCTCCAGCCCCAGCAGCACGTTGCGCGCCATCGGAGGGGCTGCAAAAATCGCAGATGCAATCAGCCCAACAACGGGACCGAAGCCAAAAAGCACAAGCAAAGGGGTGAGATAGGCAAATGTCGGCATGGTCTGCATGACATCCAGAACCACATTCACACTGCCTTTGAGCTTGGGATATTCAAACGCAAGGATGCCGATTCCGGCCCCGAGCAACGCCGCCAGCGGCACCGACACCGCCACAAGCGCAAGCGTGTTCATCCCTTCCAGCCAGTAGCCACTGATGACCACAAAGCCAAAGCCAAAGAACGCCAGCGCCGCCATGCGCGCGCCACCGATAAGCCAACCCAAAGCGGTCACCGTGCCAAGCACCAAAGGCCAGGGCGCACCACCAAGCAGGCCGCCAACCCATGTCATCGGAAACGCCAAGAGATAAGAGAACAAACGCGCAATGGGCTTGAAGACATCGAGAAACCCACCCACTACGGTGCCGACCCAATCCGTCATCGGAACCGTCAGTGCGGCAGGCCAAGCCACAAGCCACTCAAACTGCGCCCCAAACGAACGGCAAATAACGGCCACAGCCAAAACAACAATCGCTGCAATGCCACCCTTGCTCAGTTGCAATCCGCGCTGTCCAGAAACGGGCCCTTCCTCTGCGATACTCATGTCTCTTCCGCCTGCAATGCCGCCGCCAGATCAGACGGATTTACCGCCCCCACAAGCGCGCCCTGTGCGTCATGCACCGGCACAGGCTCATACAAAGACATGCATTTCGCGAGCGCAGTTTCGATGGTCATCCCCACCTTCAGACCCGGATCATCTGGCATATTTTCAGGAATATCCTGCGTCATCACGTTCTCAACGCAGCCGTGCCGACCTTTGGGAACATCTTTGGAAAACTCGGCAACATAATCATTCACCGGGTGCAGGACGATCTCTTCGGGCGTGCCAATCTGCACCACTTCGCCGTCTTTCATGATGGCAATGCGGTCGGCCAGTTTCAGTGCCTCTTGGATGTCGTGCGTGATGAACACGATGGATTTTTTAAGCGTCGCCTGAATGTTGAGAAACTCATCCTGCAGCTGCCGCCGGATCAACGGGTCCAGCGCGGAAAATGGCTCATCCAGGAACCAAATGTCAGGGTTCACAGCAAGAGAGCGGGCGATGCCCACACGCTGGCGCTGTCCACCGGACAGATTGCGTGGATATGTATCCTCCCGGCCTTTCAAGTCCACAAGATCCAGAACTTCCAGCGCGCGTGCCCGCCGCTCTGCCTTGCCCATGCCTTGCATTTTCAAAGGGAAACCAACGTTGTCCGCCACCGTCATATGAGGGAACAAACCAAAGTGCTGAAACACCATGCCCAGCTTGTGGCGACGCAGCTCAATCAAACGCTTTTCATCGGCCTGAAGAATGTCTTCACCATCAATGCGCACCGAACCTGCAGTCGGTTCAATAAGGCGCGAAATACAGCGGATCAGCGTAGACTTGCCAGACCCTGACAGGCCCATAATCACAAAGAGTTCGCCGGATTTCACTTCGAAGTTCGCAGCCCGTACGGCTGGAATCAGGCCTTTGTCCTTGAGTGCCTGAGCGGTGGACGCATCGGTTCCGGCTCCGCGTGCATCACGCAGAGCCGTCTGGGCGTTTTCGCCGAAGACCTGCCAGAGGTCTTCGACTTCAATCGCCGGAGCGGTCGTTTTTTGTTCGGTCATTCGGAGTTACTTGATTGCGGCGTCCACGACGGACTTCCACTTGTCTTCGTTTGCACCCATCCAGGCCGCCACAACGTCCTCAACGGACTCGCCGTCTACATCCACTGCGCCCATCATCGGCTGCTGATCTTCCACGGCCAGTTGATAGTTCACCAGAATTTCATGTGCCGCTGGCCACTTGTCTTTCAGTCCCGGCCATCCCGCCTTGAAGATGCGGCTGGGAGAGAAATCACAATCGTTGATCGCATTCGGGTTCGGCCCCCACGCAGGATCGGTGAAGCAAGCGTCTTCGCCTGCGGGCAGGTCTACAAACTGCACGTCATAGGCAGACATCGCCCAATGCGGCTGCCAGAATGTGATCAACAGAGGGGACTTCTTTTCAGTGGATGCACGCAGTTCCGCAATCAATGCGCCTTCGGAACCGGCTGGCACAGCCTTGAATGGCAAATCGAGGCCCGTCATCCGGTCCGCACCAGGCGTGCCCCAGTCCGCAGGGTAATCCACCAGACGCCCCGCTGGCAGGGTTTCAGCGGTCGCGAAGTTGATTGCACAAGCTTTCAGTGCTTCCCAAGCGGGCAGGCCGGGGCAAAGATCGGCAACATGGGCAGGGTAGGCAATGCCTTCACGGGCATTGAGGCCCAGATCAGACAGCTCTTCCAGCTTCCCCTCATCTTTGAGCACAGCGTATTGATCAGACACATTAGAAGACCAGATCTCAAGCGTCGCGTGGATGTCACCATCTGCAATCGCTTGGAATTGGTTCATCATGCCTGCGGTGACATATTCCACATCATAGCCTGCCGCCTTCAGCATTTCCCCTGCCACATGTGTCGTCACATGCTGACCTGTCCACTCGTTCAGTGCCAACTTGATGGGCTCGTTGGCCGCGCCCAGTTCGGCTGCCTGCGCAGATCCTGCTACCGCAATGACCGCCAGTGCGGACAGTCCCGCCTTCAGAATGGTCGTCATGATCTTCTCCCTGTCATCGTTTTTTAAATGGTCATTTAATTTTTTGACTGTCGGCATAAAAACACAGGGGCGCGCACCTGCCAACAAAAAAGACGCAGCCATTGCTCACAACGTCGGGTGAGCAACAGCACGCTGAGAAAAAGAGCACTTTGACACAGCGAACTCGCCGCACGCTTAAGCAGAAATCTGCGCGCAGGTTTTTGTCATGGGCAATCTAACACGATTGCCCAAGCAAGCCGACCCGATTTAAGCAGGCCAAATCTGAATTGCAGACACCCGGGTGTTAGAGCCCCAACACATCCATCATGTCATATTCGCCGGGCTTTTGCCCTTGCCCCCACAGCGCGGCTTTCAGCGCGCCACGGGCAAAGATCGCGCGATCCGTCGCCAGATGACGCAACACAATGCGCTCGCCTGCGGCGGCGAAAAGGACATCATGTTCTCCCACAATGTCGCCACCGCGGATGGCGGTGAAGCCGATATCCCCACGTTTGCGCGCACCGGTGATACCATCACGGCCACGATCGGCGACATCAGCCAAATCAACCCCACGCCCTTCCGCTGCGGCTTCGCCAAGCATCAGCGCCGTACCGCTTGGGGCATCAACTTTATGATGATGGTGCGCTTCAATGATTTCGATATCAAAATCTTCATCCAACGCGGCGGCCACTTTCTGCGTCAGGCGGGTCAACAGGTTCACCCCCAGGCTCATATTGCCCGCACGCACAATCACCGCATGACGGCCACAGGGCTCAAGCTGCGCAATGTCCTCGTCGGTCATCCCTGTGGTGCCAATCACATGCACAGCACGGGCCTGCGCAGCCAGTTTGGCGAAGGCGATCGTGGCCGCTGGCGCCGTAAAATCAATCACCGCCTGCGCTTTGGCAAACGCCTCCAACGGCTGGTCTGTAACCGTCACGCCAAGTGGCGCGCCGCCCATGGCCTCCCCCACATCGCGGCCCACCCAGTCATGACCACTGCGTTCCACCGCGCCGACAAGCTTGGCCTTATCGCTCTCGCAAACCGTCTTGATCAGCATCTGCCCCATACGGCCAGAGGCTCCTGTGATGACGATTCCGGGCAAGTCTTGCATAGCATTCTCCAATGTTTGAGCCGGTGGATCGGCGCTGCCTCTGCTTACAGAAAGCAATCCAGCTTGGCAAAGGGCCACAGAAGCCCTAAGTGGGGAAGCATGGCAAAGAACACATTTTCTGAGGGCCGTGGCCCCTCCCAGCGCCAACTCCGTGTGGGCGAAGTGATCCGACGCACCCTGTCGGAGGTCTTGATGCGCGATGAGTTGCACGACCCCGATCTCAGCCGTCTGTCCATCACCGTCGGCGAGGTGCGCGTGACACCTGATCTATCCATTGCAACGGCCTTTGTGCTGCCTCTGGGCGGCGGCAAACAGGATGAGGCAATCAGCCTTCTGGCAAGCCACAAGGGCGAGCTGCGGCGCATCATCGGTCGCAAGGCGAAACTCAAGCACGCGCCTGATCTCCGCTTCCGCATCGACACAACCTTCGATCAGATGGACGCAACGCGGCGCATGCTGGCTGACGACCGTGTGCAAGCCGACGTCGCCAAATCTGACAGCGAAGAGGATGGCACGTCCTCGTGATCCGGCTTTGGCTCTGTTTTGCACTCATGGCGCTGCCCACTCTGGCCAGCGCTGTGAGCTGCGAAAACGTGAGCTTTGAGCGCAAAAGCTTCACCGTCTGCACCGTCGACGCATCTCAGGAAAACCTGAGGCTGTTCTTACGCGATGATGAGGGCGCAGTCTTGGGCCAGTTCCCAAATGTTGCCCGCAGTCTTCCCCCGCAAGAAACCCTCTCTTTCGCGATGAACGCGGGCATGTACCACGCAGATCGCAGCCCCGTCGGCCACTATGTGCAAGATGGCGCGGAGGAGATGCGGCTGTTGACTGGAGAAAGTCGCGGTAATTTTGGCCTCCTGCCCAATGGTGTTTTTTGCCTGACAGACGGCAGTGCCCGGGTCTACGAGACCCTCGATTTTGCCGCACAGAAACCCATCTGTCGTGATGCCACGCAATCCGGTCCGATGCTGGTGATCGACGGCGCATTGCATCCGCGATTTCTGGTCGACAGCACCTCAAAATTCATCCGCAACGGCGTTGGCACCACATCTGATGGCCAAACTGCCATATTTGTGATCTCTAACAACGCGGTAACCTTCCACGAATTTGGGCGTTTCTTTCGCGATGTGCTGCAAACGCCCAACGCGCTCTATTTTGATGGCAAAATCAGCCGCCTCTATGCGCCACAGCTGGATCGTTCCGACGCCGGTTTCTGGATGGGACCAATCGTTGGCGTGGTCGAAACGGCACCAGCTGTCACTGAATAACTGCGCTGCTCCATTCCTTTATGAACGTGCGCCGCTTGAGCGGATCAAGATAGGTCATCAAAGCAGGCTCCAGCGTGATCACCGTATGCCCGCTTGCATCACTCATAGGCTTGAGCGAGGGCAAAGGAAAAACATCACGGTTGCGGGGCTGTGACTGCATTGCCAACAGATGCCTGACAAAGGCAACGGCATCGTCTTCCACAAAGGTCTGTGCCGTTACAAAAGCTGTGCGCATCATCGTGGTCGGAAAATCAGAAGGTAATACAACTTCCAAATGATCGGCCACATCCAAACGCGCGGCCACGTAACTGCCCAGCACATTATACGCCACAAGCAACTCACCGCTTTCCAGATCGTCAATCATATCACCAGAGCAACAGTATAGCCGGGCCCCCAGACCGCCCATCACCTCCATAAGCCGCCAAAATGTCTCAGAGGCGCGCGCATCCTGAGTTGCAAAAAGATATCCCAAACCAGACTCGCGGACATCATAAGTTCCGACGCGCCCACGAAACAACTCCGGCTGCGCACGCAGCGCCTGAATCAACTCTTGCCGCGACTGTGGTACGGCGCCATCGGGAAAAGCCGCGCGGTTCACAACCACCGTTGCGGGCTCAGACGTAAATGCAAATAAGCTCTTGCGCCACTGCGCCCAGTCAGGCTGATCCAAGTTGGAAATTTGCAAAGCATAGCCATCATTCACAAGCTTTAACTGCAGGTCCATCGCACTTGAAATCACAACGTCATAGTCATTGGGATGCGCCCTGTAGATCTCATCGATTTGCGCGGTTCCAATGACAAAATAGTCAACAGACAGGCCGGTTTTCCCACGTAAGAACGCCTCGATTATTGGCGCAAAAAACGAGGTGTCCGTGCTCGACAATACCCGAAGTTTGCGTTCCGCGGTCAGTGGGCCAAAATGGGTGTGCTCTTCCCAATCTTGCGCCCAAAGGGCCGCTGGCAATAAACAGACCATCAAAGAGAAAAAATAACGCATGCGCCTCCCTCCGGGCGGTTTTCCAGCCTGAGCGTCCCACCGTGTGCTTGTGCCACGTCCTGAGCAATCGTAAGCCCCAACCCCGATCCAATTGTACCGGTCGCATTTGTGCCACGCAAAAACCGCGTGGCAAGGTTGTTGATCTGATCGGGCGGAAACCCTGGCCCTTCGTCTTCTACCAGCACCCGTGGGCCGGGCGAAGCACTCACAGTAATGACGATTTCACTCTCGACAGGCGAATATTTCAGAGCGTTGTCCACCAAGTTACGCAGCGCATTCTGCAGCAGTATCGAATCCGCAGCAACATTCACCTCTGCGTCACTCACCACCGTCAGCGCGATGTCCTTCATCTCAGCAATCGGAGTCAGCCGGATCACAAGATCCTGCACTATCGCCACCAGATCCAACGCCTCTCGCTCCAGATGGTCGGTGCGAAATGTGATCATCGCATGATCCAAAAGCTGTCCAGCCGCGCGGGAGCTTTCGTCGATTGCCCGTACCATGGCCCGCAGGGCCTGACGATTGTCCTCTCGCTCAACCCGCTGCAACGTTGTTTCTGCATGACTGCGTACCGTGGCCAATGGCGTGCGCACCCGATGCGCCGCTTCTGCAATGAAATCTTCTGACTGAGACAACGAGGTGCTCAGGCGCGCCATGAAATTGTTCAGCGAAGACACCAGAGGCCCCATTTCCTGCGGCACGGGCTGGGCCACCGGTGTCAGGTCCTTGGGCCCCCGCCTTGTGATCGAGTGGGTCAGTCGTTCCAACGGACGTATCGTGGTTGACGTGGCCCATGACGCAACCAAAACCGACAACAGGAAAAAGCCCACACCATAGTAGGCAACATTCGATGAAATACGGTTCAGCGTCACCTGCAACGCGTCCCGTGTTTGAGCAACAGATACTGTTACCTGTGTGCGCAAGTCGGCCCCAACCAAAATGCGCGACGCCGATGCAAGGCGAATAGAAGCCCCTCGCATTTCGCCTGACACATGCGTGACCTCCGCGCCAACACGCGCCGGCACAACGGGCAAACTTTCATAGCCAGAGAGCAAGGCACCATCCTGATGAATCGCATAAAACACGCGATCATCCTCTTCGGTGCCCAAAATGGCGAAAGCAGCGTAAGGAAAATCCACCTCAACAACACCATCGCGCAAGATCGCAGCGTCCAAAATTGACGTAACAGAGGCTTCCAAAATGCGATCCTGACCCTGCTGCGCAATTTGCGCCGCATAACTGCGCACCACCACAAACATCAGGATTGAAATGCCAGCAGCCCCTCCAATCAGGGTCAGCGCCAGCCGCGCCCGCAGCGAACCGGAAACATTGGCCGTTTCACGCATGATCGAGCCGATACCCGAGCCCACGCAGCGTGGTAATTTGCAGGCTGGAAGAGGCCAGATGCCGCCGCAAGCGTCCGATGTAGACTTCGATCGCGTTCTCAGAGACGTCCTCGTCATAAGAAAACAGTCTGTCTGCCAATTTTGCCTTGGAAAAGATCTGCCCGGGCGCGTTGATCAGCAGCTCCAGCAAACGCAGTTCTCTGTTGCGCAGAGTCACCGTTTTTGCCCCCACTCTCAACTGTCCAGCCACAGGGTCCAGTGTGACGTCTCCCAATTGCACGGACGCCTGCGCATGCCCCGCATTGCGGCGCAAAACCGCCCGGCACCGGGCCTGCAGTTCCTCATAGTCAAAGGGCTTGGTCATGTAATCATCGGCCCCAAGATCCAGCATACTGATTCGATCACTCACCTGTGACCGCGCTGTCAGAACAATGACGGGCGTGTCATTGTTTCCGGCGCGGTGCCGCTTCAAAAAACCGCGCCCATCGCCATCCGGCAGCATAATATCCAATAAAATTAGATCATAATCCCCGGTATCGACAAAAGCCGATGCATCCGCAATTTTATCTGCGTGATCAACAACATGACCATCCATTTTCAGCCGTTCGCACACCGCGTTGGCCAGATCGAGATTGTCTTCGACCAGCAAGAATTTCATCGAAGCGCGGCCTTTCTTCATCCGTGACAGGTTTGTGACAGGTTGCAGTGATTGAGTCGCCCCAACTGAGCCAGCTTTCGGACAGTTGTCAAATTGGGAGGAAACAATGTTGAAATTTGACATGGGCCGTCGCGCCCTGATGGCGACGGCTGTCGCCGCAATGGCATTTGCCGGTCCTGCACTTGCAGACGGGCACAAAGTTGTGGACAGCATCCACTTTCTGATCCCCGGCGGCGCTGGTGGTGGCTGGGACGGCACCGCACGTGGCACTGGTGAAGCGCTCACCAAAGCGGGCATTGTCGGCAATGCATCCTACGAAAACATGTCCGGCGGCGGCGGCGGCAAAGCCATTGGCTATCTGATCGAAAACGCCGACAGCAACCACGGCACATTGATGGTCAACTCGACCCCAATCGTGATCCGCTCACTGACTGGCGTGTTCCCACACAACTTCCGCGATCTGACATTGGTGGCGGGTACCATTGGTGACTACGCCGCCATCGTTGTGGGCAAAGACAGCCCGATCAACTCCATGGACGATCTGCTGGCCGCATTTGACGCGGACCCATCCGGCACCGCCATCGGCGGCGGCTCTGTGCCGGGCGGCATGGACCACCTTGTGGCTGCCATGGTTATGGAAGCGGCAGGCAAAGACGCGCTGGGTGTAAAGTACATCCCATATGACGCAGGTGGTAAGGCCATGGCGGCGTTGCTGTCTGGCGAAATCGCCGCGCTGTCCACCGGTTTCTCCGAAGCCGTTGATCTATCCAATGCGGGCGAAGTGAAAATCATCGGCGTCACTGCAGATGACCGCGTGTCAGCAGCGCCAGACGCCATGACCATGAAGGAACAGGGCATCGACACCTCTTTTGTGAACTGGCGCGGCTTCTTCGCGGCCCCTGGCCTGCCAGAAGACAAGCTTGCGATGTACCAGGACGCGATCGGCAAAATGTATGACACCAGCGAGTGGGAAGAAGTTCGCGCACGCAACGGTTGGGTCAACATCCACAACAACGGCGCAGACTTCCAAAGCTTCCTTGAGGAGCAGGAAAAGGTCATCGGCGACCTGATGAAAAAGCTCGGCTTCCTCTAAGAGCCTGAATTCACATGTCTAAAGGCAGAGCGGACCCCCGCTCTGCCTTCCTTTTCATACAAAGATGCAGGAGGGCTGGATGGCTCTTGATCGTTGGATCGCACTGATCCTGCTCGGCATTTGCCTGACATATGGCTACGCCGCTTGGTTCACGATGGATGGCAGCCTCGCACCATTCATGAGACGCAACCCCATTTGGCCCAGCACGTTCCCAAAACTGCTGTCCCTCTTTGGCATCATCGCCTCGTCGATCATCCTCTTGGGCTTTGAAAAAAGCGAACCCAAAGAGGCGGACATCGATTACCGCCGACTGCATGAGTACAAACTCGGTCAGGCAATCATTCTGCTCGCACTCATGGTGGCCTATGCGCTTCTGCTGCGCCCCGCAGGTTTCCTGCTGTCCACTAGCGGATTCCTGATCCTGGGCTCCTTCATTCTGGGCGAACGCAAATGGCACGTCATGGTGCCCGTCTCCGCAACCGCCACCCTCATCGTCTGGTACCTCGTGCAAGAAGTACTCGGCATCTACTTGCGCCCGTTGCCGGGCTTTATCGGAGGCTGACATGCTTGAAGGACTTCTGATTGGTCTGCAAACGGCCTTCTCTCTACAAAATCTTCTGATGGTGATTGGCGGCTGCCTGATCGGCACCTTCATCGGCATGCTGCCGGGCCTTGGCCCGATGTCGATCATCGCCATCATGATCCCCGTCGCCATTTCCATGGGCGACCCTTCCGCCGCTCTGATCCTACTTGCGGGTGTCTACTACGGCGCCATTTTCGGTGGCTCGACCTCCTCCATCCTGCTTAACGCGCCGGGGGTCGCGGGCACTGTGGCCTCAAGTTTTGATGGCTACCCGATGGCCAAACAAGGCAAGGCCGGCAAAGCGCTGACCATCGCCGCGATCGCAAGCTTTGCGGGCGGCACCATCGGCGCGCTTCTGCTGATGATTTTTGCGCCCATGCTGTCGTCTGTCGCGCTGCTGTTTCATTCGGCGGAATATTTCGCGCTGATGGTCGTTGGCCTCTCTGCCATCGCGGCTTTCGCAGGCACCGGTCAGGTGGCCAAAGCGTTGATGATGACCGTGCTGGGCCTGATGATGGCCACCGTCGGCGAAGGTGCGCTGTTCAACCTGCCCCGCTTCACCATGGGCATCATGGATCTGCAATCCGGCTTTGGCTTCATCACACTGGCCATGGCGATGTTTGCATTGCCCGAAGCACTGTTCCTTGTGCTCAAACCCCGCGTTGCCAAAGAGGGCGGCGAAGGCGAGATCAAAGAACTGCGCATCTCCCGCGAAGAGGCCAAGGCCATCACCCCGGTGATTGGACGCCAATCCATTCAGGGCTTCTTCATCGGCGTGCTGCCCGGCGCAGGTGCCACCATCGCGAGCTTCCTTGGCTACGCGGTGGAGCGCAACATCGCCCCCAAAGAAGAGCAGGAGCAATTTGGCAAAGGCGCCGTCAAAGGCCTCGCGGCCCCAGAGACCGCCAACAACGCAGCCTGCACCGGCTCTTTTGTGCCGCTTCTGACATTGGGCATCCCCGGATCTGGAACTACGGCGATTCTGCTGGGTGCATTGATTGCACTCAACGTTACCCCGGGCCCGCGCCTGATGATTGATGAGCCACAGGTGTTCTGGGCGGTGATCATGTCGATGTTCATTGGCAATCTGGTCCTGCTGGTCCTGAACCTGCCGCTGATCCCCTACATCGCCAAAGTCCTCTCGGTCCCGCGCAACTACCTGATCCCCTTCATTTTGTTCTTCACCTTGATGGGGGCCTATATCGGGCAGAACAACGCCACCGAACTGCTGATCCTTGTGGGTTTCGGCGTCTGCGCAACCGCGCTGCGCTTTGCGGATTACCCGCTGGCCCCGCTGCTGATCGGCTTCATCCTTGGCGGTATGCTGGAGGACAACTTCGCACGTTCCATGCAACTCTATGATGGCATTGCCTTCATCTGGGAACGCCCGATGACACTGGGCCTTTTGGTCATCGCAGCTCTGCTGGTGCTGCTGCCAAGCTACCGCGCCCGCCGTGCACGCTTGCGGGCTCAAGGTGTGGCAGACGGGGATTGATGCATCCCCCACCGCAAAAACAAAAGGCCGCCGAAACTCTCGGCGGCCTTTTCATTTTGGTCCGGCGTTACGCTGCGGAGAACCCCGCATCCAGCGCTGACAGGATCGTGTCGACCTCCGCCTCCGATATGGTCAGCGGTGGTGACATGAGGATATTGTGCATCCCCAAACGCACCATCGCCCCGGCCTGATAGGTCGCCTCATGTATCTTTTTCATGGTCGCCATATCCATCGGAGTTTTCGCCACCTTGTCAGAGACAAGCTCAATCCCCGTCATCAACCCATGACCACCGCGGATGTCACCGATGATGTCATGTTTCTCCGCCAGCTTTTTCACGCCCTCATAAAGCTGCGTGCCACGGGCGGCAGCATTGGTTTTCAGATCAAGCCGCGTGGTTTCCGCCAAACAGGCCACCACAGCGGCCGAGCCAACGGGATGCGCCGAGTAGGTATAGCCGTGGAAAATCCCAGCCTCCCCGCTTTCATCTTTCTCGAAAACCTCCGCCACTTTGTCGCCCACCAGACAGGCTCCAACCGGGAAATAGCCCGATGTGATCCCCTTGGCCGTGGTCATCATATCCGGCTGCACGCCCCAGTGCCGCGCACCAGACCAGTCGCCAGTACGGCCAAAGCCAGTGATCACCTCATCGGAAATCAGCAGGATGCCGTGGCGGTCACAAATCTCGCGCATCAGCCCCATAAAGCTCGCATCCGGCACAATCACGCCACCCGCGCCCTGTATCGGCTCCATGATAAAGGCGGCAATGGTGTTGGCCCCCTGAAACGCAATCTCATCTTCAAACGCCGCCGCAATATTCTGCGCCAGTTGCGCGGGGTCGGTTTCATGGAAAGGATTGCGATAGGTGTATGGGCTCGGCAGGTGAAAACAGCCCGGCAGCAGCGGCTCATAATTGATGCGGAACCGGTTGTTGCCATTCACAGACGCACCGCCAAAATGCGTCCCATGATAGCCTTTCTTCAGCGACAGGAACTTTGTCCGGGTCGGCTCGCCACGCAAGCGATGATACTGCCGCGCCAGACGCAGGGCGGTTTCGACACTGTCTGACCCACCCGAGGTGAAAAACACACGCGTCATACCATCCGCTTCAAAGAATTCGCGCACCGCATAAGACGCCTCAATCGCCGCCGGATTGGAGGTGCCCGCAAAGGCAGAATAATACGGCAGGTCATAAAGCTGCTTTGCAATAGCCTCTTTCACCACATCATTGGAATAGCCGAGGTTCACACACCACAAACCGCCCACGGCATCGACCGTGGAATGCCCTTCAAGATCGGTGATGTTCACACCCTCGGCGCTCTTGATGATCTTGGGCGCGTGGCTCTGCAAATCCCCCGGCGCACCCATAGGATGCCAAAGATGGCGGGCGTTATTCTCTTTCAGAAAGTTATCATCTTTCATTGTGGTGCTCCCTTGCGTGCGGCGGTTTCTACCCGCGCGCGTCGACTCAATAATTTGATCAAATTATGCGATTGCCGCCGCGCGCTGTCCAGTAAGAGTGCGACATGTCACCCGATTAAACTGGCGCAAAAACGACTGGCGAAAACCCGCAATCTCGGTGGTAGAATCAAACGAGAACATGCTACATTTCGTGACATGCCTGTGGATAACCCCAATATAAGCTCTTCGAACGCGCCAATGCAGCCCGTGATCCGTCAACTTGATGATGCCGCGATCAACCGGATCGCCGCTGGCGAAGTGGTCGAACGCCCCGCCTCTGCGGTCAAAGAGCTGGTTGAAAACGCAATCGATGCAGGCGCAACGCGCATTGAGATCGCTTATGCCGATGGGGGCAAAACCCTGATCCGCATCACCGATGATGGCTGCGGCATCACAGAAGAGCAGCTGCCCCTCGCCCTTTCCCGCCACGCCACCTCCAAAATTGATGGCAGCGATCTGCTGGATATCCACACTTTCGGCTTTCGTGGGGAAGCGCTGCCCTCGCTAGGCGCAGTCGGGCGTCTCAGCATCACAAGCCGCGTGGGCCGCGCCCCGGCAGCCAGCATCACGGTCGAAGGCGGCGCGATGGGCCCCGTCAAACCCGCCGCACTTTCAGGTGGCACCATTGTTGAGTTGCGCGATCTGTTTTACGCCACGCCCGCCCGCCTCAAATTCATGCGCAGCGACCGGGCAGAGGCACAGGCCATAACCGATGTGGTCAAGCGCCTTGCCATGGCGGAACCCTTCATTGGCTTCACCCTGCGCGATGTGACCGGCGGCGGCGAAGGGCGTATTTCTTTCCGCGCAGAGGCCGAAAGCGGCGATCTCTTTGACGCGCTGCACGGTCGTCTTGCGCGCATTCTGGGTAAAGAGTTTGCCGAAAACGCGCTCAAGATTGATGCCGAACGCGAAGGTCTGCGCCTGATTGGCTATGCCGCCCTGCCCACCTATTCGCGCGGCTCATCTGTGGCGCAATATCTTTTTGTGAATGGCCGCCCGGTGAAAGACAAACTTCTGGTCGGCGCGCTGCGTGGGGCCTATTTTGACTACCTCAGCCGGGACCGTCATCCGGCAGCAGCTCTCTTTATCGACTGCGATCCACATCTGGTGGACGTAAACGTCCACCCGGCCAAATCCGAAGTCCGCTTCCGCGATCCCGGGATGGCCCGCGGTTTGATCGTCTCCAGCCTGCGTCACGCACTCGCAGAGGCCGGCCACCGCGCCTCCACCACCGTTGCCGGGGCCACGCTTGGCGCCTTCCGTCCCGAACCTATGGGCGCACTTGGTGCAACACCACAGCCCCACTCATCAGGCCCTGCGCGTGTTTATCAAATGGATCGCCCTTCGCTCGGCGCGCGCACCGCCGCCTATCAGGCACAAGCGCCCTATCCACAATCACCTGTCTCTCAGGATCCGGGATTTGCCGAACTCAGCGAATCCTACAGCGCACGTGTCGAGCCCCTTGAAACGCACGACGCCCCACAGGACGCGCCTGCCGAAGGCCTTCCGCTCGGAGCTGCCCGCGCGCAGGTGCATGAGAACTACATCGTTGCCCAGACTGAAACCGGTATGGTGATTGTCGATCAACACGCCGCGCACGAGCGGTTGGTCTATGAAAAACTCAAGCGCCAGATGGCAGAGAATGGCGTTGCGGCACAGGCGCTTCTGATCCCCGAGATCATCGAACTGTCAGATGGCGACTGCGCCCGCATTCTGGCGGTGGCCACGCCCCTGTCCAATCTGGGCCTCACCATCGAAGCCTTTGGCGGCGGAGCAGTGGCCGTGCGCGAAACCCCGGCCCTGCTGGGCGAAGTCAACGCCCGCGCCATGGTGCTCGACATCTTGGACGAGCTGGACGAAGACGGCGAAACTATGCTGGTGCAAGCGAAATTAGAAGCCATCCTCAGCCGCGTGGCCTGCCATGGCTCGATCCGCTCTGGCCGCCGCATGCGCGCCGAAGAAATGAATGCCCTGCTGCGCGAAATGGAAGCCACGCCGCATTCCGGCCAATGCAACCACGGGCGCCCAACCTATGTGGAATTGAAATTGGCCGACATCGAGCGGCTGTTTGGACGGACCTGATGACCGAATTGACCACCCTGCTTGCCAACACGGACACCGCGTCGCTCTACCTTCTCGGCGGCATTGGTTTTGCCGTGTTGGTGCTATTTGTGCTGCTGCGCAATGGCGCGCAGAACCGCGCAGCCCAGACCGAAGACTTTATCGCTCAGCATATGGGCCAGATGGCGCAACGCGTGGATCAACTGGCCACCGGTCAGGCCCAGCTTGACGGCGGCCTGCGCGCACAGGCGCAAACACAAAGCCAGATTGCCACCTTGATGGAGCAACGTCTGGGCGAAGTGCAGGTCAACATGCACGAGAACCTCGCCAAAGTGCAGCGCAGCACCGGCGAAAACCTCGCCACCATGCAGCAGAAAATGACCGACACATTGGCCGCCCAACAGCTGCAGATGCAGGAAAACCTCTCCAACATGCAGATGCGCACTGGCACCGCGCTCAATGACATGCAGGAGAAACTCAACACCTCGCTTATGGGCAACGCCAAGCAAACGGCAACCTCGCTCACACAGCTGCAGGAACGCCTGCAAACCATCGACAAAGCGCAAGAAAACATCACCCGCCTGTCCGGTGATGTGCTGAGCCTGCAGGACATTCTGTCCAACAAACAGACCCGTGGAGCGTTTGGCGAAATCCAACTGAATGACATCGTGTCTAAAGCGCTGCCCAGCGACAGCTACGCCCTGCAGCACACGCTCTCAAATGGCCGCCGCGCCGACTGTCTGATTCACCTGCCAAATCCACCCGGCCCCATTGTGATCGACAGCAAATTCCCGCTGGAAGCCTATGAGGCCATGCTGCGCTCAGAGACTGAGGCAGAGCTGAAGGCAGGCATCCAGATGTTTAAAACCTCGGTGCGCAAACACATCAAGGATATTTCAGAGAAGTATATCCTTGAGGGTGAAACAGCCGATGGCGCGCTGATGTTTTTGCCCAGCGAAGCGATCTACGCAGAGCTGCACGCCAAATTCCCAGAGCTCGTGCATGAAGGCTTCACCGCACGGGTTTGGATCGTCTCCCCCACCACCTGCATGGCCACGCTGAACACCATGCGCGCCATTCTGAAAGATGCGCGTATGCGGGAGCAGGCCGGAGCCATCCGCAAGGAGCTTGGCCTGCTTTATGCCGATGTTGACCGCCTCGGCACCCGTGTGGACAATCTGGACCGTCACTTTGGTCAGGCCGCCAAGGATATCAGCGAAATCAAGATCAGCGCGGACAAAGCCGGGCGGCGCGCACGTCGGCTCGACAATTTCGACTTCGAAGAGCTCGCACAGCCAGATGATGGCAAAGTTGTCCCTCTCACCAAGCCAGACGCATAACCCATCCGCAAAAATCACATTCAAATACAAGTTTGCGCCATATCAAAGACGCTGCATGATCATCGTATCAATCTGATTGCAGGACTTTTATGGAGGCGCAAAATGCTTGAAATCTCAGCCTGGAAAGTGGCGCAAGTGGTGCTCATGTCGCGTGAGCTTGACCGCGCTGAAGGGGAACTGCGGGCCTTTATTGACCGCCTGAACGAAGACGAACAGGCCAGCCTTGTTGCGATCATGTGGATTGGCCGCGACAGCTTCGCTGCCGAAGACCTCGCAGAGGCAATTATGACAGCCAAGACCGAAAAAACCGTGCCAACCGCGGATTACCTCCTCGGTTCACCGCATGTGTCCGACCACCTAGAGAACGGCATGGAAGAGCTTGGTCTTTCGCTGAGCGATGCCGAAGACGAGCTGGTGCGACGCGGCTAATCACGCCTCTATCTGGGGCACCAGCCACGCAGCCAAGTAAGTTTCCATCCGGTCTCGGGGGGTGGTTGCGTTGTGCAGAGAGCAAAACATCAGTGAAACCGCCTGAATCATAAAGGCCTGAACGCCTTCGGCCTGCAGCTCTGCTGAGATGTCTTTTCGAAACGGACGTGCGCTGAGCCATTTGGCAATCACCTCCGCATGGCGCCCAAAGGTCATGGCGATAGCTCCAATCTCACTTTTGGCCGCCGCCCCTGAATGGCGCAGGATCACATCAAACACATAGCGTTCGCAGCTCATAAACGCGGTGAGCGGCATAAGCGCCTCAACCATCTCTGACACGCTGCGCGGGCTGGGCAGCTGTTCCAGCATGTCGAGATGGCGATCTATTTCCACGCCAATCAGGTGATCCATCAACGCGTCTTTGTCTTTGAAATGGGCAAAAAAGGTGCCTTTCGCCACACCGGCGCGCAACACCACCTCCTCCACGCGCATAGCTTCATAGCCGCCGTCTGAAATGATGGCCGTTGCCGCCGCCAACAACTTGGCGCGGGTCTTTAAGGTACGGGATTGGACAGCTCTGCTCATACCGACTTCTCACACAAATAATGACTGCGGTCAAATTTATATTGACCATGGTCATTTTAGAGTGCACTTAAATTGACCACGGTCAGTATCTAGGAGAATCGCAATGACCCGCACACGTATTTTCGTTTTGAACGGCCATCCTGCCGAAGCTTCCCTGACGGGCGCTGTGGCCAAATCATATGCCAATGCCGCACAGAAAGCGGGGCATGAGGTCCGCTTCACCAACCTGCATGATCTGGAATTCGACCCGGACTACGGCTTTGGTGGTTATGTGAATCAAAAGCCTCTGGAGGCAGATCTGGAAAAGCTTTTGCAAGACATCGAATGGGCCGAACATGTGGTGGTGGCCACGCCCATGTGGTGGGGTGGTCTGCCGGCCAAACTCAAAGGGGTGTTTGACCGCGCCTTCCTGCCCGGCCGCACCTTCGATACGCGCAACACCACAAAACTGGGCCTGCCAGCACCTTTGCTCACAGGGCGCACTGGCCGCGTGCTCCTGCTGTCAGACACGCCAGGCTGGTTCTTCCGCCTGTTTTATCGCAATGCGCTGATTGTACAGATCCAGCAGCAAATTCTGGAGTTTGTCGGCATCAAGCCGGTCAAAGTCACGCAGTTTGCAGGTGCCAGCCATCCCAAAGACGGTGTCGTAGACAAATGGATCAAACGCGCCGCCAAAATTGGGGCGCAAGCGGCGTGACCACACAAAAAAACGGGCCTGAGAGTGCTCCCCTCAGGCCCGCTGCAATGTCATTTGAAAACCATCACGCCTTGTGATCGACGATTTCCAGATGCTGTGCCAATGTGCCGATGTGATCCAGCCAGCTGTTGAACAACGCAGGCTCTGACGGCGCCGCATGCACACCCGGTGCAATCGCGCCATCCAGAACGGATTCGATGGCCAGTGACACCGGAATGGACACAAGTCGCGCCATCGCCGTGCCACGATCGTCACCCCAGGCGTCCATTGCATAGGTCTTGTGATAGACCTCCGCGCCGTCTTTCTCCGCCTTCAGCCCCACACAGAGGATCACACGGTCCGGCTCGCCTTCGTCGTAGGAGTTTTCGTCCCAGAACTGGTCGGACATCTCTTTCAGACGCGCATCGCCTTCGGGGCCGGACAGCGTTTCGATCTCGCGGAACACATCGCCCCAGGCCTCCGCCCAACCGTTCAGACGCAAGGTGCCACGCACGAACTCTTTCACGTTCCAAGCGGGATCAAACTTATAGTCTTCCATGAACGGAATGCTGTCGCGGTTTGGATAAACCTCAAAGCTCTCCGGCGTCGCAAGCGGCGCCTCATAGCTTGAAATCGCATCCCACGGACGATTCACATCAAACGGTTTGCCATCGCGGATCGAACGGGACGGCGAGCGCAGCGCCTTCAGCACGCCCAGCGGCGACCAGCTGAATTTATAGCGAAACGGGTTGGCATGTTTGGGCACACCGCCGCAGTAGCTGATGAAGCTCAGGGTGTTGTCTGCATCAAAGCGCTCAGACGCGCGGTAGTCCGCCACCAGCGCATGCGCCATCAGGTGGTCGATCCCCGGATCAAGCCCCACCTCATTCACACAAGCGATGCCCGCCTCTTTGGCCTTGGCATCCAGCGCTTTCATCTCCGGCGCAATGTAAGACGAGCTCACAAAATGCGCTTGCTTAGAAATGCACAGCTCCGCCAGCGGCACATGCCAGTCACCTGGCAACATGGACACCACGACGTCGCCTTTGGCCAGAACGCCGCCCAGCACGTCAATGTCAAACGCACGGATATCCTGGGTCAGATCGCCCACCGCTTCCTGTGCCTTCTCCACCGTCCGGTTCCACACAGTCACCTCACGGCCTGCTTCAATCAGGCGGCGCAGGCCGGGAATGGCCGACAGGCCGGTGCCACACCAATGAATGGTCATATCTCTTCTCCCCTCAGAGGTCTTTTTCACAAATCTTTGGAATGCGTGATGAAATCAGCTTCCGCGCGGGTCCAGACCCCGCCGCTCAGGTCATCAAGTGTCATCAAGGTCTCAAGCAACTGCGCCGCGTAATCTTCCGAGCTTTCCACCGGCAGCATGGAGGGCAGGTTGTCGATCGCCATTACATCCAACACCGGATCCTGCGCCACGCGCAGCGCGGGCGCCTCCCAGGTTGTGGCCCGATCATAAACCGGCACCGGGTTGTAGTCGCTGTCCGGATCACAGGCCACATCGCCAATCGCCGTCAACTGACGCGCAGCGCTCAGCGCCTCCTGCGGCACAAATACGGGCGTGCCGGGGCGTGCAAAAATACAGTTCAGGAACAGATCATGCGCCAGAATTTCAGGGAACGGCCCACCAGAGGCGGTTTCCGCCATGTCCCATTTGGTCACGTCACAGCCCATCGCCGTCAGCAGATCTGCGGCTCCAGTGCCGACCCGGCCCAACGCGCCAATCACAATGGCAGTCGGGCGCGCCGCATCCAACGCATCAAGCTCAGCGCCAAGGTCGGCCAGCAACGCCTCTTTGCCACTATAGACACCAACCGGCCCACACAGCGCGCCCCGCTGTTGTGCTGCCCAGCTCTTCAACGTGACAGCAGCGCCCGCATAGCCCGCCCAATAGCCAAAGGCCGCAACACGACGCCCGGTCTCATCCACCAGATATTCCAGATCATAAAGCGTGCCGCCACCGGCCTTGAACCGCTTCAGCAGCGCCACACCGGAGTGCTGCCCTTTGAACGCATGGCCAAACATGATGTGGCGATGGGGCAGCGGCGTGCCATCTTCGGGCAGCTCCTTGAGACCAAAGATGATCGCCTCTTTGGGGGCATCCGGCCAGCTGTTCTCAGCCGCGATTTCACAGCCCGCAGCCTTGTATCCGTCGATCGCAATCGCACGCACAGAGCTTTCCTCTACGGTGACGCGAATGCCTTTTTCAATCAGCGCCTTCGCCCCATCCGGCGTCAGCCCGACGCGCTCTTCATTCGGCCGCTGCTCGGCCCGCACCCAAAGATGTGTCATCTGTGCTCCCCTGATAGTTGCGCTCCCATAGATCAGCCCGCCGCGTCAATGACAAGAGGTTGCGCCGATCTCGCAATTTCCGGGTGGCGGTGCCGATGGCCACATGGCACAACGGAGCCAAGCAAAAAGAGGACCACGCGATGGGTTTTGGCAAAGGATGTCACCTGCATCTGATCGACGGATCGGCTTTCATTTTCCGGGCCTACCACGCCCTGCCGCCCCTCACTCGCAAGTCTGACGGGCTGCCAATTGGCGCGGTCTCTGGATTCTGCAACATGCTGCAGCGCTATATCGAAGACAATTCCGGCCCCGATGCCCCGACCCATGTGGCTGTGATCTTTGATTATTCCGGCAAAAGCTTCCGCAATGATCTCTATGACCAATACAAAGCCAATCGCCCCCCGGCGCCCGAAGATCTGGTGCCGCAGTTCCCCCTGACGCGTGACGCCACCCGCGCCTTCAACATCGCCTGCAAAGAGATCGAAGGCTTTGAAGCCGATGACATCATCGCCACCTTGGCCTGTCAGGCCCGCGAGGCCGGTGGCCGCTGCACCATCATCAGCTCTGACAAAGACCTGATGCAGTTGGTTGGTGATGGCGTCGAAATGCTTGATGCCATGAAAAACAAACGCATCGACCGGGATGGTGTGCACGAAAAATTCGGCGTCGGCCCAGAGCGTGTGGTGGATGTGCAGGCGCTTGCGGGCGACAGCGTGGACAACGTGCCCGGCGCGCCCGGCATCGGCATCAAAACCGCCGCGCTGCTGATCAACGAATACGGCTCACTCGAAGAGCTTCTGGACCGCGCCGAAGAGATCAAACAGCCCAAACGCCGCCAGACCCTGATTGAGAAACGCGACCAGATCGAGTTGTCCAAACAGCTCGTGCAGCTCGATTGCGAGATGACGCTCGATTTCACGCTGGATGATCTGGAAGTGCAGGACGCAGAGCCTGACACGTTGCTCGGTTTCCTTGCTGACATGGAGCTGCGCACCCTTCTGAAACGCGCCGCAGATAAGCTTGGCGTCGAAGCACCTGTTGTACCCGAACCCGCAGCATCAGCCGCTGCAACTGTCGAGGACAGCGCCGAAGATGTGCCCTTTGAGGCGGACAAATACGAATGGGTCCGTGATCGTGCCGCGCTGGATCGCTGGATCGCCGCCATCATGAAACGCGGCTATGTGGCGGTGGACACGGAAACCAACTCGCTCAACGAAATGGTGGCCGAACTGGCCGGCATTTGCCTCTCCGTTGAGCCGGGCGAAGCCTGCTACATCCCTGTGGGCCATAAAAAAGGGGCCACCGACGATCTCTTTGGTGGCGATGAGCCGCAAGAAGGGCAGATGCCGCTCAATGAGGTGCTTGATGCGCTGAAACCTGTGCTCGAAGATGCCTCTGTTTTGAAAATCTTCCAGAACGCCAAATACGACTGCAAGGTTTTTGCCAATTACAACATCGCCGTTGCGCCGATTGATGACACCATGCTGCTCAGCTACGCCCTGCACGCAGGCGAGCACAACCACGGCATGGACGCGCTGAGCGAGCGGTACCTCAGCCACCAGCCGATCCCGATCAAATCCCTGCTGGGCACCGGCAAAAGCGCGATCACCTTTGACAAGGTCGCCATTGAAGATGCTGTCAAATACGCCGCAGAAGATGCCGACATCACTCTGCGCCTGTGGAAGCTGTTCAAGCCGAAGCTGCACCAGCGGCAGGTCACACGCGTCTATGAAACACTGGAACGCCCGCTGGTGCCAGTGCTCGCACAGATGGAGCGCCACGGCGTCAAAGTGGATCGCGACACCCTCAGCCGCATGTCCAACGCCTTTGCCCAGAAAATGGCAGGGTTGGAGGCTGAAATCCACGAAATCGCAGGCCGCAGCTTCAATGTCGGCAGCCCGAAACAGCTCGGCGAAATCCTGTTTGATGAAATGGCCCTGCCCGGCGGCAAGAAAGGCAAAACCGGTGCCTATGCCACCGGGGCCGATGTGCTCGAAGATCTCGCAACCGAACACGCTCTGCCGGGTCTCGTGCTCGACTGGCGCCAGCTCAGTAAGCTGAAATCGACCTACACCGACGCACTGCAGGAACACATCAACGCAGAAACAGGCCGCGTGCACACCTCTTATGTGCAGACCGGGGCCAACACCGGGCGCCTCGCCTCTTCCGATCCCAACCTGCAAAACATCCCTATCCGCACTGAGGAGGGGCGCCGCATCCGAGAAGCCTTTGTCGCTGAAGAAGGCAAGACACTGATCTCGCTCGACTACTCTCAGGTGGAGCTGCGCCTCCTCGCGCATATTGCAGAAATCGACGCCCTCAAAGCCGCCTTCCGTGACGGTCTCGACATTCACGCCATGACCGCCTCGGAGGTCTTTGGCGTGCCAATGGAAGAGATGACAAGCGAGGTCCGCAGCCGCGCCAAAGCGATCAACTTTGGTGTGATCTACGGCATTTCCGGCTTTGGTCTCGCCCGCAACCTGCGCATCCCGCGCGGCGAAGCCCAGGATTTCATCAACCGCTATTTTGAGCGTTTCCCCGGCATCCGCAGCTACATGGATGAAACCAAGGAATTTGCCAAAACCCACGGCTATGTCGAAACCTTGTTTGGCCGCAAAATCCACACACCGGAAATCAACGCCAAGGGCCCACGCGCGAGCTTCGCCTACCGCGCCGCAATCAACGCGCCAATCCAAGGCACCGCCGCCGACATCATCCGCCGCGCCATGATCCGCATGCCTGCCGCGATCAAAGATCTGCCTGCAAAAATGCTGCTGCAGGTACACGACGAATTGATCTTTGAGGTCGAGGACAGCGCGGTTGACGATACCATCGCAGTCGCTCGCGACGTGATGCAAAACGCCACAGAACCAGCGATCAAACTGGATGTGCCTCTGATTGTCGATGCTGGCCGCGGCACCAACTGGGCAGAAGCGCACTAACGCGCGCCTGCCATTGGATTCAGCCTGAAATCAACCCGCGCTGCGCCATAGGTGCAGCGCGTTCAGGCCACTACCCCCGCCAATCAAGCCCCTGATCTGTGCGTTTGAGTGGGTTGTATTCTGCGCTCACCGTGCCCTGATAGCCGCTGGCATCCAGCATCTCAAAAAATGCGGGGTAATCGAGGTGTTTGCTTTTCAGCGGCTCATGCCGATCCGGCAGCCCGCCAATCTGAATGTGTTTCACCCGCGCCTTGTGCTTGTCCCAACAGGCCAGCACATCCCCATGGATGCGATGAGCATGATAGGTGTCAAACTGCAGCGCCAGATTGGGCGCATTCACCGCGTCCAGTATCTCTGCGGCGAGATCAAAGCTGTTCAAAAAATACCCCGGCATATCCACGTCATTGATCGGCTCAATCGTCAATTGCTGCTTGGGCGCAAAGGCGCAGGCCCATTTCAGGTTCTCAACAAAGGTCGCACGCGCCGCATCACCGCTTGCCGCGCCCGCCATGATATGCACCACATCCGCGCCCAGCGCTTCGGCATAACGCAATGTGCGCCGAAAATCGCGCTGAAACCGCTCAGACAAGCCCGGCACAGCGGCAAACCCACGTTCGCCGCCCGTGTAATTTGGTGGCGGGCAATTGATCAGCGCCAGTGACAAACCATTGCGCACAAGTTCCCGGCGTGTGTCAGGCGCTGGCACATCATATGGAAACAACACTTCCACCCGGTCAAACCCAGCCTCTGCAGCGGCCTCATAGCGCTCAATTTCGGGAAACTCGGTAAACAGCATTGTCAGATTGGCGGCAAATTTTGGCATGTCTTCCCCCTGCTCACGCGGAGTATTCCAGCTTTGACGCCATCCAAACAGTCTGTTTTTGCGTCACTTTTAGCGAGATCGGCAGGATATCGCCTTAAGCAACCGCCTCTGAGGGCAAAAATGGAAAAAACACGCCTGAGGAGAAGACGCCAAACTGGCTCTCGCCATCCACCTCTTGATGGGTGGCGAGCTCCACAAGCCTGTAAAACGCCTTTCGCGTGATCCGCGCCTCCAGATTGGCACGCACCGTCACGTAGGGCGTTGGTTCTTCGCTTTCGGGGTCAATCTCTACCCGGATCGGGGTCTCAGCCCCCACTGCAACATGATCGCCCACATGAGTTTCAAAGGTCAGGACCTGATCGCCCCCCGCGCCACTCACCTCAAAATCCTCAGCAACAAACGGCACATCTTCAACCGTGATGCCAACCTTCTCCACTGGCGTCACCAGCACATAAGCATCACCATCTTTGCGCAGAATGTTGGAAAACAGCCGCACCATCGCAGGCCGTTTGATCGGGCTGCCCTGATAATACCACGTGCCATCGCGCGCGATGTGCATGTCCAGATCGCCGCAATGGGGCGGGTTCCAAAGATGCACAGGCGCCGGGCCGCGCCCTTTGGCGGCGGCATTGGCGGAGCTGGCGATGGTGTCTGCAGTCACTTTCACAGGAAATTGTTCCCTCATTGCTTTTGCCATTTCATCTGAGAACGCTACTGTCAACGTAGGCAAGTCACCATACGGGAGAGTCAGCATGGCGGATGAGAACGATCTGGTCGCAGAAATCGAAACTCTGGGCACCAAGCTGGCCGCAGCCAAAGCGGCCATCACCCGCCGTTTCATCGGTCAGGAACGTGTCGTCGATCTGACCCTTTCCGCCTTGCTATGTGGGGGCCACGCCCTGCTGATCGGCCTGCCGGGCCTTGGCAAAACCCGCCTTGTGGACACGCTCTCCACCGTGATGGGGCTCAATGGCAACCGCGTGCAATTCACCCCCGATCTGATGCCCGCCGATATCCTTGGCTCCGAAGTTCTTGAGAAAGCCAAAGGCGGCGCGCGCAGCTTCCGATTCGTTCCCGGCCCGATTTTCTGCCAGCTTCTGATGGCCGATGAGATCAACCGCGCCAGCCCGCGTACACAATCGGCCCTTTTGCAGGCCATGCAGGAAAAACAGGTCACTGTTGCCGGCGAAGACCGCCCGCTGGAGGCCCCGTTTCACGTGCTCGCCACACAGAACCCGATTGAACAGGAAGGCACCTATCCTCTGCCTGAGGCGCAGTTAGACCGCTTTCTGGTGCAGATCGACGTGCCTTACCCAGACCGCGACACAGAGCGTGACATTCTTCTCGCGACCACTGGTGTGCAAGAGGATGAGGCCCATGAAGTTTTCACCGCAGACGAGCTGATCGCCGCACAGACCTTACTGCGCCGTATGCCGGTGGGGGAGAGCGTGATGGAGCTGATCCTGGATCTTGTGCGCGCCTGCCGCCCCGATGATGAAAGCGCGAGCGAGGCCGTGCGCGAAAACGTTGCCTGGGGCCCCGGCCCCCGTGCGGCGCAAGCGCTGATGATGACCGTGCGCGCGCAGGCCCTCCTACAGGGCCGCCTCGCGCCCAATGCGCAGGATGTGATCGACATGGCGAGCCCTGTGCTCAGCCACCGGATGGCGCTGACATTTGCCGCCCGTGCGCGGGGCGAATCCTTGCCCGACCTGATCGCGCAAACCGTCGCCCGGTTTGACACCATGGGAGCCGCCGCGTGAACGCAGCCCTGCATCTGCGCAGCCGCGCCGAGACGGAGGCCGCGCGCCTGCCGCCCCTGCTTGCGCAGGCGGATCATCTGGCAGGCACGGTGCTTCTGGGCGAACATGGTCGCCGCCGCGCCGGCATGGGCGACGATTTCTGGCAATACCGCCCGGTCCAACCCGGGGATAGCCTGCGCATGATCGACTGGCGACGCTCCGCCAAATCGGATGCGCAATTTGTCCGTCAACGTGAATGGCAGGTGGCGCAATCCATCATGATGTGGGTCGACACCGCCCCATCCATGCAATTCACCAGCGACCAGAGCCTGCCCAGCAAAGCAGATCGCGCCCGCCTTCTGGCCCTGTCCCTCGCCATCCTGCTCATTCGCAGCGGCGAGCGCGTGGGCCTCACCGGCACCGATTTGCCACCCCGCCGGGGCGAAGCACAGATCCTGCGGCTTGCTGAAATGTTCCTGCGCGATGATCTGGAGGGCGACCTGCCCGACTATGGCACACCAGAGGCCCGCGCCATGCTGCCCCATGCCCGCGCGGTGTTTGTGTCTGATTTCATGGGCGATTTTGATGCCGTCTCGGCAGCCCTTGCCAAGGCCTCTGATCGCGGCGTGCGCGGCGTCTGCCTGCAAATTCTCGATCCCGCCGAGGAAAGCTTCCCCTATCGCGGGCGCGCCATTTTTGAAAGCATGGGCGGCGGCCTCAGCCATGACACCAAGAAAGCCGATGATCTGAAAGACCGCTATCTGGAGCGCCTTGCTCAACGTCAGGCGGCATTGAAAGATCTCTGCCGCGTCACTGGCTGGCTCTATGGCTACCACACCACACAACACAGCGCGCAATCGGCACTGCTCTGGGCGCACCGCGCATTGGAGAAACGCGCATGATTGGCGGGTTGGCCATCGGCTTTGCCACCCCGTGGCTGTTGGCGGCCCTGATTGCGCTGCCGGTACTCTGGCTCATTTTACGCGCAATCCCCCCCGCCCCGATCAAACGTCGCTTCCCCGGTGTGGTTCTGCTTCTGGGCCTGTCTGACGAAGACACAGTGACAGACCGCACCCCGTGGTGGCTGCTCTTGCTGCGCACACTGGCCATTGCGGCACTGATCATCGGGCTGGCTGGCCCGCTCCTCAATCCGCAAAGCCGCGAAGCGGGCAAAGGCCCCCTGCTGATCCTGATGGACGCAAGCTGGGCCTCGGCCCCTGATTGGGAAGCGCGCCGCGAGATGGTGGCCGCGCTGCTGGATGAGGCCGCCCGCGACGGTCGCACCGCCAGCGTGCAGCGGCTGACCATGCCAGAACAGCTGCGCTTCTTGCCAGCCGATGCGCTGCAAAGCCGCCTCGCGGGCGTGACGCCAATGGCATGGGAACCCAACAACGCCACGATGACAGCTTTCGCCGCCACACTTCCTGAAGCCCCCTCAGGTCAGGGCTTTGACACGGTCTGGCTGTCAGATGGTCTTGCACGTGAAGGGCGCGACACCCTGCTCACTGCGCTGCAAGCGCGCGGGGCAGTGCGTGTCATTCAAACCGGCCTGCCCACCACGGGTCTGCTGCCAGCAACATACGAAGATGGGCGCCTTCTGCTCAGCGCGATCCGCAGTCAGAGCGGCCCCGCGCAGGACGTCACCGCCCGAGTGATCGGCACCGACCCCAGCGGCGCAGAACGCGTGCTCGCAACCCTCCCGCTGGACTTTGATCTTGGCGCCACCTCCACCGAAAACGCCATTGTTCTGCCTTCAGAGCTGCGCGCCCGCGTGTCTCGTTTCGAACTTGCGGGCCTGCGCTCCGCTGGCGCAGTGGCGCTGAGTGATGACAGCCTGCGCCGCCGCGAAATCGCGCTCATTGCAGGACGCGACGATCGCGAAGGGCTGCAATTGCTCTCGCCCCTGCACTATTTGCGTCAGGCTCTTGTGCCCAGCGCGGATGTGATCGAAGGCCCGCTTGCGGACATCCTGCCCGCCAATCCAGATGTGATCGTCATGGCAGATGTCGCGATCCTCTCAGATGGCGAAACAGAGGCCATGCTGGCGTGGCTTGAAACCGGCGGTCTGCTCTTGCGCTTTGCCGGCCCCCGCCTTGCCGCCAGCGAAGTCAGCCGCTCCGAAGAAGATCCCCTGCTGCCCGTGCGCCTACGCGCAGGCGGGCGCAGCATTGGCGGCGCGATGAGTTGGGGAGAGCCGAAATCCCTCGCCCCGTTTGATCAGGACAGCCCCTTCTTTGGTCTTGAGGTACCAGAAGAGGTCACCGTCACCGCACAGGTCATGGCCCAGCCGGATCCCACATTGGCGGATCGTGTGATCGCGAGCCTGAGCGACGGCACGCCGCTGGTCACCCGAAAGCCTGTGGGCGAAGGACAGGTTGTGCTCATGCATGTCACCGCCAATGCAGAATGGTCCGGCCTGCCGCTGTCTGGCCTGTTTGTGCAAATGCTGGACCGTCTTGCCGTGCTCAGCGCCGTGGGCACCGACTCCGAAACACAGCTCGCGGGCACCACATGGCAACCATTGAAAGTGCTCGACGGCTTTGGCCGCTTGGAAGATGCACAGACTCTGCCCGGCGTCAGCGGTGAAGCACTGGCTGAGGCCACGCTCAGCGAAACCCTGCGTCCCGGCCTCTATCGGGACGGCGACAAAACCCTCGCGCTTCCGGTTCTTGCGGCTGGTGCCACGCTCGCCCCCGCAACCTGGCCCATCACGGTCCCTGTCGAAGGGCTGCGCGGTGCGGTGACACGTGACCTCGCCGGGCTATTCCTCTCCGCCGCGTTGATCCTGTTGGCCGTCGACGTGCTGGCATCGCTCTTGGTCTCCGGTCGCCTTTGGGGCGCGCGCGCTGCGGCCAGTGTGCTGGCTTTGCTTTTGGTGTCGCCAGACGCATTCGCCCAAGACGACCTGCCCCCACCTGCCAAAGCCATAAACAGCTATGAGGTGGTGCTCGGCCACGTACGCACCGGCAACCCGCAAGTCGATGACACAGCCCTTGCTGGCCTGCGCGGCCTCAGCAATGTGCTGTATTTCCGCACCTCAATTGAACCCGCGACCCCCACCACCGTCGATCTGGAAACAGACGAGCTGGCATTTTACCCGTTCCTCTACTGGCCCATCACCCCCGATCAGCCGATCCCCTCGCGTGAGGCCTATGGTAAGTTGAATGCCTATCTGCGCTCTGGCGGTATGATCCTCTTTGACACGCGCGACGCAGATGTGGCGCGTTTTGGCACCGCCAGCCCCGAAGGCCGCATGTTGCAACGCCTTGCGGCAGGTCTCGACATTCCACCGCTTGATCCGCTGCCCGAAGACCACGTGCTCACCCGCACGTTCTATCTGCTGCAGGACTTTCCGGGCCGCTACATGAACCGCGATGTCTGGGTCGAAGCTGCCCCAGCGGATGCCGAGCGGATCGAAGGCATGCCGTTTCGCAATCTCAATGATGGCGTGACACCTGTGGTCATCGGCGGCAACGACTGGGCCGCCGCCTGGGCTGTCGACACACGCGGCAACACGCTTTTTCCCGTGGGCCGGGGCCGCGCGGGGGAGCGCCAGCGCGAGCTGGCCTACCGCTTCGGCATCAATCTCATCATGCATGTGCTGACCGGCAACTACAAAAGCGATCAGGTCCATGTGCCTGCCCTGCTGGATCGGTTGGGCCAATGACGCGAGGCTGCTCATGACCGGATCTCTGATGTTTGACCCGATCGTGCCACTGTGGCTTCTGGCTGCGCTCGTGGCGCTTTGTACCGTTGCAGTCTCCTTCGCACTGTGGCGCAGACTGAACGGTTGGGGCTGGCGTGGATTGGCGGCGTTTGTGGTGCTGGCCGCTCTTGCAGGCCCCGTCTGGCAAACCGAAAACCGCGCCGCCCTCAGCGACATTGTCCTGATGCTGGTCGATCAGTCCGCCAGCCAGCGCCTTGCAGACCGCCCCAGTCAGACCGAAGCCGCCGCCGCTGAATTGCAAGCCCGGCTTGAGGCCCGCGCCAACACCGAAGTGCGCCGAATCCCCGTGCGTGACGCCAGCGGAGATGGCGGCACCGAAATGATGGCAGCGCTGTCAGAGGCCCTCGCCCAAGAGCCGCAAGGCCGTATCGCAGGCGTCGTCGCCCTCAGCGATGGTCAGGTCCACGACATGCAAGTGGCCCCAGAGCTGCCCGCCCCCTTCCACCTGCTGCTCAGCGGACAATCTGACGACTGGGACCGTCGCCTGATCGTGCGCAACGCTCCCGCCTTCGCCATTCTTGGCGAACCCGTCACCCTGACCCTGCGTGTGGAAGACAGCGGAGCTGCACCGCAAAACGCGGATCGCGTGCCGCTCGATATTTCCGTGGATGGCGAAGAACCGCAACGCTTCATGGTGCCGATTGACCGCGACATCGAACTGCCCGTGACCCTGCCCCACGGCGGGCGCAATGTGATCCAATTCACCGTACCGCCTGCCGAAGGCGAACTCACCGACCGCAACAATGCCGCCCTTGTGCAAATCAATGGCGTGCGGGACCGCCTGCGCGTGCTTCTGGTCTCAGGTGAGCCGCACCCCGGCGGGCGCACGTGGCGCAACCTTCTGAAATCAGACGCCTCTGTCGACCTTGTGCATTTCACCATCCTGCGTCCCCCAGAAAAGCAGGACGGCGTGCCGGTCAGTGAGCTTTCCCTGATTGCCTTTCCCACCCGCGAGCTGTTTCTGGAAAAGATCGACGATTTTGATCTGATCATCTTTGATCGCTACCAGCGCCGGGGCATCCTGCCCTCGCTTTATCTCGACAATGTGGCCCAATATGTGCGCGGCGGCGGGGCCGTGCTTGTGGCCGCAGGTCCAGACTATGCCAGCGCCGACAGCATCTATCGCTCCCCCCTTGCCGATGTGTTGCCCGCCAGCCCCACCGCCCGCGTGGTCGAAGAGGCTTTCCGGGCAGAGATCAGCGACCTTGGCGCGCGTCACCCGGTCACCGCAGGGCTGCCCATGGAGGGCGAATGGGGCCGCTGGCTGCGCCAGATCGAAGTCACCCCAGATGCGGGCGACGTTCTGATGACCGGCACCGAAGGCCGCCCGCTTCTGGTGCTCAACCGTGTCGAGGAAGGCCGTGTTGCCCTGCTGGCCTCCGATCACGCATGGCTCTGGGCGCGAGGCTTTGAGGGCGGCGGCCCGCAGCTCGAACTCCTGCGCCGCTTGGCCCATTGGATGATGGGCGAGCCGGAACTCGAAGAGGAGGCGCTCTGGGCCGAGCCGACAGGTCAAAGCCTGCGCATCATCCGCCGCAGCCTGTCTGAGGAGGTTGGCGAAGTCATCATCACCACCCCGTCTGGCGACACCGAAACCCTCTCCATGAAAGAGGTCAGCCCGGGCCAGTTTGAAACCCGCTATGACGGCGCAGAGATCGGCCTCTATCGCCTCAATCAGGATGACAAAGAAACCGTGGTCGGCCTCGGCCCGGCCGCACCACGTGAGTTTGAGCAAACCATTGCCAGCGCCGAGGTGCTCGCCCCCCTGCAAGAAACGACCCGAGGTGGTGTCCTGCTCCTTGAGGACGGCGTGCCGGGCCTGCGCAACGTGCGTGCGGGCCGCCCCGCTGCCGGCCGCAACTGGATCGGCCTCACACCGCGCGAGGCTTATGAAACGCTCGATGTTGCACGCGCACCTCTGCTGCCAACATGGCTGGTTCTGCTGCTCGCCTCAGGTTTCATTCTCACAGGATGGCTGCGCGAAGGCCGCACCTAGCCGCGACGTGGCAACAGCGCACGCGCTTTGCGCCCTAGGCGGAACAAAAGGCGCGCCTCCCGCGCGGCTTTTGCCTGCGCAGCCTCAAATTTCTGCAACATAGGCAAGCCCAGAGGATCCGCTTCCGGCGCAGGAAAGCTGCGCGGCGCGCTCACTTCGACGCCCAGCCCATGATGCCCTTTGGTGTAGATCTGCACACTCTTGAAAGATTGAGGGGTTTCCGCAATCTCACCCGCAGCTTCACGCGCCTCAATCTCATCCAGCGCGGTTTCAATGTCATCAAAGGCAACACCGGCAAGATCATTGATATCAAACCGCCACCAACGCAGGGCCAGCAGTCGTTCAATCACTGCGCGGTCAAAGCGAAACCGCAGGTGTTGCGCGGGAAGCCCCGCCACAATCGCATAGGGCGGCACATCCTTGGTGACAAAGGCATTGCCAGACACAACCGCCCCATGGCCGATCTTCACCCCCCGTCGAATGGTCGCCCCGCCACCAATCCAGACATCATGCCCAATGGTCACATGCCCCTGCGCACCGGTGTTGTTTTTGGCAGTGCGTGCCACACGGCGGCGTTTGGTGGCTTCTTTTTCGGGCGGATAGAACTTGAACTGCTCATAGGTGTACTGACTTGGCGAGGTCGACAGCCAGTTGGTGGGGTGCTCGCCTTCGCCAATCGTCACGCCAGGGCCAATGCTGCAATAGCGCCCGATCCGATCCACATAACGCACAATCCCCGTGCGCAGATAGGAATACATCCCGATCTCAAGATTTTGATAGTAAAACGCTGGCGCATTGTTCAGCTGACTGGGCGCCTCAAACCGCACGTGCAGATGTTTGCCCCGCGTATCAATCCCCTGCACAACACGCAGCCCCTGCGGCGTCAGCTCCCCAAACGGGCGAAATTCAGAGGGTTTGATGTTGGCCACCTGTAGAAAGCTCTCTTAGCAAAGGTCGCCCCATTTATCGCACAGCCCAGTTAAGGATGCGTTTACCACAAAACGCGCACCAAATGGGCCGCCAAACGCTCAGCCTGAGTGCAATTGCCAAAAACAGGTTCCTTCACCCTCTGTGGCACGCTAGAACGCCAGTGATTGAGGCGTTTAATCCCACTGGAGCAAGAAGATCATGGCACCCAAGCCCGTTGTTTTGTGCATTTTGGACGGCTGGGGCCTGTCTGAGCAAACCGAAGCCAACGCGCCATTTCTGGCCAACACGCCAAATTTTGATGCCATGATGGCCGATGGCCCCCATGCCACACTGATCACCCACGGCCCGGATGTGGGCCTGCCAAGCGGGCAGATGGGCAATTCAGAGGTCGGCCACACCAACATCGGCGCAGGTCGCGTGGTGGCCATGGATCTCGGCCAGATCGATCTGGCGATTGAGGACGGCTCTTTCTTTGAAAACGCTGCTTTGCAGGCCTTTATCGCAACGCTGAAACAGACCGGCGGTACGGCGCATCTGATGGGCGTGGTCTCTGATGGCGGTGTGCACGGTCACATCACTCATGTGATCGCGGCGATCAAGGCGATCACAGACGCAGGCGTGCCCGTGGTGCTGCACGCGGTCACAGATGGTCGTGACGTCGCGCCAAAATCAGCGCTGACCTATATCGACACGCTCATGGCAAACCTGCCCGAGGGCGCCTCCGTCGGCACCGTCACCGGGCGCTACTATGCGATGGACCGCGACAACCGCTGGGAACGTGTGTCTCAGGCCTTCACCGCATGGACAACTGGCACCGCGGCCCACAGCGCTGCAGATGCCAGATCCGCGGTGGAAGCCGCCTACGCCCGCGACGAAAGCGATGAATTCATCGCCGCCACTGTGGTTGACGGCTACACCGGTGCCAAAGATGGCGACGGCTTCTTCTGTCTCAACTTCCGTGCTGACCGCGCGCGCGAAATCCTCGCAGCCTTGGCGCAGCCTGACTTCACCGATTTTGACGCATCTGCCCGCCCAAACTGGGCGACCGTACTGGGCATGGTCGACTATTCTGAGGCCCACAACGCCTATATGACCACCGCCTATCCCAAACAGGATATCAAAAACACGCTGGGCGAATGGGTCGCCAAACACGGCAAAACGCAGTTTCGCCTCGCCGAAACCGAGAAATACCCGCATGTGACCTTCTTCCTCAATGGGGGTGAAGAAACCCCCTCTGAAGGCGAAGACCGCTTCATGCCCAAGTCCCCCAAGGTTGCCACCTACGACCTGCAGCCGGAAATGAGCGCAGATGAGGTGACCGAGAAATTCGTGGCCGCGATTGAGCATGGCTATGACCTCATCGTCACCAATTTTGCCAACCCCGATATGGTCGGCCACACCGGCAGCCTTGAGGCCGCGATGGCCGCCTGCGAAGCAGTGGACAACGGGCTTGGCAAAGTGCGCGCCGCACTTGAAGCCGCTGGCGGCACCATGATTGTCACCGCCGATCATGGCAACTGCGAAGTGATGGTGGATCCCGAAACCGGCGGACCACACACCGCCCACACCACCAATCTGGTGCCTGTGGTTCTGGTCAATGGCCCAGAGGGTACCAAACTGCGCGATGGCCGTCTGGCCGATCTCGCCCCAACGCTGCTGCAGCTGATGGATCTGGATCAACCGTCTGAGATGACTGGGGAGAGCCTGATCTCTTGAGACACCTCCGCACCCTTCTGGCTGTGCTTGGCCTCAGTCTTGCGGCGTCGTTGACGCATGCAGAGACCAATCCCGCAGAGGCCGCACGCCAGGCAGCGTTGCAACTGGAAGAGGCCTCCGTCGCCCTGGCGCAGGCCAAAACCAGCCGTGACCGGGTCAAATCCCTCACATCTGTGGTGCAAGCCTACGAAACCGGTCTTACGGCCCTGCGCGCGGGGCTGCGACGCGCCTCCATTCGCGAGGCACAGCTTGCACGACAGCTCAAGGCACAAGAGGTCGAAATCGCAAGCCTGCTCGGCGTGCTCCAGTCCATGTCAAAAGGCCCAGCACCAGTGATTTTGGTGCATCCCGGTGGCCCTATGGGCACAGCGCGCTCAGGCATGATCATTGCCGATGTCGCGCCCGCTCTTGAAGCCAAAGCCGCACAGGTGCGCCGCGACCTCGAAGAAGTCTCCATTCTGCGCAGCCTGCAGGAGGGCGCCGCAGAAACCCTTCAGAATGGCCTGACCGGCGCACAAGATGCGCGCACTGCATTGTCCAAGGCCATTGCAGACCGCAAAGATCCGCCACTCCGCTTCACCGAAGATCCTGTGCAGACCGCATTGCTGATTGCGTCCACCGAAACGCTTGAAGGCTTTGCCAGCGCTTTGGTGGATCTGCAGGTCGAAGGGCTGCAGGAAATCCATCTGCCTGACGTGCGCGACCGCAAAGGCGCGCTGTCCTTGCCTGTCGCCGCAACCGTTCTGCGCCGCTCGGGAGAGGCCGACGCAGCCGGCATTCGCCGCCCCGGGCTGGTGCTGGCAACACGCCCCGCCGCTCTGGTGGTCAGCCCGACCCCGGCGACAATTCGCTATCGCGGTCCATTCCTGAATTTCGGGAACGTGATGATCCTTGAGCCGCAGCCGGGTGTACTCTTCATATTCGCAGGTCTTGCACAGGTGTTTGGCGATGTGGGTCAGGTGCTGTCCGAAGGCGCACCTGTGGGCTTGATGGGAGGAAATGAATTGGAAACCGGTGCAATTCTCTCACAGTCTGGTGATGACGCTGGCAATGCACGGCCAGAAACGCTCTATATAGAAGTCAGAGAGGGCAAGGCGCCCGTGGACCCGGAAACGTGGTTCCAAACGAATGAGGATGGATAAGCAATGAAGAAGTTCGTCGCCGCCGCGACAGGAGGAATCCTGGCGGGGCTATTGGTCACCACTCAAGTGGCTGGTCCGCTCCTAGCGCAAGAAACCGAACGCAAGACCAACGTCTATGAACAGCTTGACCTGTTTGGTGACATCTTTGAACGCATCCGCATTCAATATGTCGAAGAGGTGGACGAAGCCGACCTGATCGAAGCGGCCATCAACGGCATGCTGACCTCGCTTGACCCACACTCAAGCTATCTGTCCCCCGATGACGCCAACGACATGCGCGTGCAGACACGGGGCGAATTTGGCGGACTCGGCATCGAAGTCACGCAGGAAGAGGGCTTCGTCAAAGTTGTCTCTCCGATTGATGACACCCCGGCGGCCTCTGCTGGTATTGAGGCAGGCGATTTCATCACCCATGTGGATGGCGAAAGCGTTCTGGGCCTGAACCTCGACGAAGCCGTAGAAAAGATGCGTGGCCCGGTGGGCAGCGAGATCGTGATCACCGTGGTGCGCGAAGGCGAGCCGGAACCGTTTGACGTGACCATCATCCGCGACACCATCAAGCTCACCGCCGTACGCTCCCGCACGGAGGGCGACAGCGTTGTGCTGCGTGTCACCACATTCAACGACCAGACCACACCAAACCTTGAGAGCGGTTTTGCAAAACAGGTCGAAGAACTCGGCGGCATAGACAACGTCAATGGCATCGTGCTCGATCTGCGCAACAACCCCGGTGGTCTGCTGACACAAGCGATAAGTGTCTCTGACAGCTTCCTTGAAAAGGGCGAGATTGTCTCCACACGTGGCCGCAACCCGCAGGATGGCGAACGCTACAACGCCACCCCAGGCGATCTGGCCGAAGGCAAGCCGCTTGTGGTGCTGATCAACGGCGGCTCTGCCTCGGCATCTGAGATTGTGGCTGGCGCGCTGCAAGATCACCGCCGCGCCATCGTTGTGGGCACCAAGAGCTTTGGTAAAGGGTCTGTGCAAACCGTCATGCCTCTGCGCGGCGAAGGCGCGATGCGTCTCACCACGGCGCGCTACTACACCCCTTCAGGCCGCTCCATTCAGGCCCTCGGCGTCAGCCCGGACATCGTGGTTGAACAGCCACGCCGAGCCCCTGAAACCGAGGAGGAAGAGGAGAACGCCCGCAATATCCGCAGCGAAGCGGATCTGCGCGGCAGCCTCAACAATGACAGCCTGACCGAGGATGAGCGTCGCCAAATCGAAGAAGACCGCGAAAAGGCTGAAGCAGCGGCCAAGCTGCGCGAAGAGGATTATCAGCTCGCTTACGCGCTCGACATCCTCAAAGGTCTCTCTGCATTGGGACCAAAAGAATAATCATCAGACGACTGATGAAACAAAAAAGGGCGCTGATCTTTCAGCGCCCTTTGTCATTTCCATGGACTGCCCGCGGTCACTCCGCGGCCCATTGCGATCCATCGTCCTGCTGGGCAAGCTCATCCAGGGCGTCCTGCGCGTCCGAAACTGCAAAATGCGCCATCAAACCAGAGAGCTTCTCTGCGTTCTGACTCAACAGTTGCCCCGCTGCGCTTGTTTCTTCCACCATCACTGCGTTTTGCTGCGTCACTTGATCAAGATGCGCAACAGACTTGTTTGCTTCCTCCAGCCCGCTGGCCTGCTCCGCAGAAGACTGGGCGATATTGCTCACCAAGCCGGAAATATGCCCAACACGATCAGAAATGCTGCGCAGGGCCTCACCGGTCTTGGCAACCAGTTCAACACCATGTTCCACCTGCTGCGTGCTCTTGGAAATCAACGCTTTGATTTCGCTTGCTGAGTCTGTCGTGCGATGTGACAAACTCCGCACCTCAGAGGCCACCACCGCGAACCCCCGCCCCGCATCGCCAGCGCGCGCCGCCTCAACACCCGCATTCAGCGCCAAGAGGTTCGTCTGGAAGGCAATATCATCAATCACACCAATGATCTGTGCGATCTGCGACGAACTGGCCTCGATGTCCTGCATCGCGCGCACGGCACTTTCCACAACCAAGCGGCTTTCTGCGGTTTCTTCACTGGCATTTTCCGTGGTGGAGGCTGCATCCTGTGAGCCATCAGCGGCCGATTTCACACTGTTGGTCAGCACTTCAATCGACGATGCGGTCTCTTCCAGGGTCGCGGCCTGGCTCTCCGTGCGATGGGCCAGATCATCCGAGGCCTGACTGATTTCCGCAGAGCCATTGCGAATAGATTCCGCAACACTCACAACTTCCTGCACGGTCTCATTCAGTGTCTCAGCCGCTGTGTTGAAGTCATCCTTCAATTTGGCGTAGCCCTCTGTCAGCTCCGCTTCAATCCGGTAGCTCAAATCCCCTTCAGAAAGCTTGGCCAAACCCGTGCCAATCGCATCCACCGCAGCCATCTGTTCAGCCCGGCTCTTCTCCCGCTCCGCATCCGCGACACGCGCGTTTTCTTCCTTTTCCACCAGACCATCACGGAAAACCTTCAGCGCAGTAGCAATCCGCGCAATCTCATCGCTGGCCCGCTCAAATCCTGCCACCGGGCTCATATCACCCTGCGACAAGCGTTCGGTTGTCTTGCTGATCCCATCCAAGGGCCGAATGATCAGGAAATGGGTCAACAGCAATGCCACGCCGATCAGGGCAAGCGCCGCCCATCCCATAAGTTTGAGATGCTCTTTGACTGTTGAGGCATCCCCAGCCAGCGCCACCGCCTGCGTTGTGATCGTCTCCTGACTGTCGAGCCCCAGCATCGACGCCTGTCCCGCAATTTTGAGCACCGCATTCACAGTGGCATGCGCAGCGTCACTCGCGGCTTCATCCGCCTGAATGGACTTGATGCGCAGCGCTGCGAGGCCTTCTCCCGGCACTGCAATTGCCGTGATCTTGTCAATTCTCTCGGCAATGCTGCCATCGCCAAAATCGCGATAGGACGCAAGCTTGCCCGCAGCGGCAGCCATGGTTTTCTCTTTACCCAGCGCATCCTCAACTGTGTGCGCCGTCACAACTTTCAAAGCTTCACTTTGAAACACGCCAAGCGACGAATTGATCTCCAAGAGTGCGTTGATAAACGCAACTTCATTGTCCAACAGCCCCTGAATGGCATCCCGGTTGCCGGTGGCAGCATCATCCGCCGCAATGGTCAGCTCAAACAGCATATCATCCACGGCGCTCACCAAGATCGCATCCGCACGCTGCCGAATGGACAGCACTTCGTCACGCGGCACCCCACGCCCGATCAGGCCCGCAGAAATCGCTTTCAGCAGCCCATCTGAAACCTCTTGCAGTGACTCCGCAACCGGCGCACCCGCTTCAAATCCTGTCAAAGTCGCAAGCGCCTCTTTCAAACGGTTGTGAGAAGAAATGCCAAGGTCGGAAAGGATCGAACGCATGGCGCGATCCTTGGAGGTTGACATGGCCAAGGACACCCCGGTCAGAAAGTTGATCTCTGCACGTGTGTCCAGCAACGCCTGCAGCGTCGCAAAGCGCGTGTCGACAAGATCCAGCAGCGTGGCATCAATCGATGCCATCGTATCTTCGCCCTGAATCACGATATCAAAATACGCATCGTCAGCAATTTCCAGCAACGCGCCGGTCAACTCCGCACCTGCTTGCTGCAACGCCTCGATCATCATGTTGGATTGTTCTGTATGCGCAAACGCTGATGTGCGCGCGGTGATCGAAGACTTCAGCCTTTGCAAAACTTGCGCAAGATCCGCCTCAAAGCCCGCTTTTGTCTCCTCCGGAAGCGCGCCCACAGCTTGGGTCAACTCATCGCCCGACTTTTGCACCTTTTGTGCCGCTTCTCCAAGCTCCGCAGCCGTGTTGGCAACCAACACTGCAATCATCGCATCTTTGGTATGGCTCGCAGACATGATCAGCGCGTTACTTTGTGCCAGCTGCGGCAAATCGCTGTCAGTCATCTGACGCACACTCTGATCAACGCGGTCAAACGACTGATAGTTCACATAACCTGCCCCAAAGGCGACAGCCATAAGCGTGAGCAAAAGAAACGTGATTTTGCCGCGAATGCTCGACAGAACATTCAGCTTGCGCAGGATTTGAAACCACCTTGAACGGAGCATGGGTGTACCTCTGGAATTCTTTGGCTAAGTGCCCCGCCCATTACAGGCGGGGCAATTTGGCGGGTGTCAGTGGCTGTCTTCAGGAACCGCCTGCGGAAACGATGGGCGTAAAGCTGCCATCGGCTGCGATACGTGTCAGGAAAACATCATCCATGCCCTGATTGTCATCGGCCCCAAACATCATGGTCACGCCGCCAAGATCGACGGCCTCTAGACCGCCCATGGCAGACAGAAAGCTCTCACGCGTCAGCGATTTGCCCGCTGCATTCAGACCTTCAATCGCCAAACGCCCAACCATGTAGCCTTCGAGGGTCACGAAGCCCGGCTTTGCTTCCGCATCAACCGCGGCCAAGGCTTCAGTGTACTGCGCCACAACTGGAATGGAGGCATCCCATGGGAATGGCACCACTTGGCTAATGATGACCCCTTCACCATCGGCCCCAAGTTCATTGGCAAGCGCAGAGGAGCCGACAAAAGAGATATTCACAAACTCCGCGTCGATTTTCATCTTCCGGGCCAGCTTGATAAACTCGGCAACAGGCTTGAACGCCCCAACCATGACAACGGCATCTGGTTTTGCTTTGCGGATCGACAGCAGGGCTTTTTTCACGGCAACAGTGTTGCGGGTGTAGGTGCCTTCCGCCGCAAGGCTCATGCCACGCTTTTCAAGCGCTGCGTTCACACCAGAAAGCCCCACACGGCCAAAGCCGTCGTCCTGATAAAGGATTGCGATGTTCTGGAGCCCCTGCTGATCGACCAGATATTCAATCCACGCTTCTGTTTCAGCGGCATATGTTGCACGCACATTGAAGATGTTGCCGTGGCTCGCATCCCGCAGAAAGCCTGCGCCGGTGAATGGGCCAATGAAAGGCATGTTGGCTTCGGTCGCAATAGGCTGCGTCGCCGATGACGTCGGCGTCCCCACCGAACCGATCAGACCGATATGGTTGCCCCCCTCAACAACTGATTTGACAAGCGTGGCAGAGCGATCCGGTTCATAGCCGTCATCCATGCTGTCCAGTTTGAGCATACGACCATGCACACCGCCCGCCGCGTTTGCCTCCTCAAAGGCGGCCATAATTCCAAGCCGCATGCCAGTCCCAAGCGCAGCCGCAGGACCATCCAGCGCCGCCACCTGTGCAAAGGTCACGCTGGTGTCTGTGATGCCCTGTTCTGCGCTGGCAAACATGGGCAATACGGCAAAAGTGGCTGCCGCGAGTATCGTGTTTTTCGAAAACATGTATAAATCTCCGGTTCGCTGATCATTGCAGCCTTGAAGCCGGGCGATAAATTTCAGTTAATCGCGAAATGAAATTGCGCACAGCGGACGCAAAACTTTCTTCAATTTTATCAATCCCCAAAAATCATAGAGATTCATGCACCTTGAAGTGTATCTGTCAGACCACCACTCACCCTAAATCTTAGGATATGAACGATTCTTCCGTTACTGCGTGTTAAGCTTTCCGTCAGTGCGGGCGCGATCCCGCGCGCTGCGCGCCGGTTTTCAACGCCTCCTCCCCCGCAGAAATTGACACCTCTCCCCCAATCCGCTACCCCGCCGCCTTCACGGCATTTTCTAAACAGACAAAGGTTGGGTCATGGGACGTAAGCGCAAAGGACGTGATATTTCTGGCTGGCTCGTGGTCGATAAACCCGCGGGCATGACCTCGACTTCTGTGGTCAACAAAGTGCGCTGGGCCTTTGACGCCAAGAAAGCAGGTCATGCAGGCACGCTTGATCCAGACGCGACCGGCGTTTTGGCTGTTGCGCTCGGCGAAGCCACGAAAACCGTGCCGTTCATCACCGACGCGCTGAAGGCCTACACGTTCACTGTGCGCCTCGGTCAGGCCACCAACACCGACGATGCCGAAGGCGAAGTCATCGCGTCCTCCGATCTGCGCCCCTCTGACGAAGAGATCAAAGCCGCACTCGGTCAGTTTGTTGGCGACATCATGCAGGTGCCCCCCAAATTTTCCGCGGTGAAAATCGACGGTCAGCGCGCCTATAAACTGGCCCGCGATGGCGAAGACGTGGAAATCGCCGCCCGCCCGCTCTGGGTCGAAGAGCTGGTGATGGTGGACCGCGAAGACGAAGACCACGTCACCCTCGAAATGACCTGTGGCAAAGGCGGCTATGTGCGCTCCATTGCACGCGACCTTGGCGCCGCACTTGGCTGCCACGGCCATGTGCGCGAATTGCGCCGCATCTGGTCCGGCCCGTTTGACGCAGCTGACGGCCTCACCATCGAGCAGATCGACGAAATGGCGAAACAGCCCGAGCTCGACACCCACCTGCGTCCGCTTGAGCAAGGTCTAGAGGAGCTCACCGAAGTCAAAGCCACACCAGATGGCGCCGCCCGTCTGCGCAACGGCAACCCCGGCATGGTGATCGCCCATGATGTGGAATACGGCGAGGAATGCTGGGCCAGCTATGAGGGTGAGGCCGTGGCCGTTGGCATTTTCAAAGCAGGCGAGCTGCACCCCAACCGGGTGTTTGTGAAAGCCGGATAAACTTGGTCGCTGCTGCATGATCACGCGCCATTTCCAAAAAGATGATGCCACCTCCTCCGCGATCTATTCAGATTGCGAAACCTATCGCTATGCCCTGACCCGCGTGTGGGACGCAGGACAGCAGCGCGTCCTCTTCATCATGCTGAACCCCTCCAAGGCCACAGAGCAGCAGAACGACCCCACCATAGAGCGCTGCGAACGCCGCGCGCGTGCGCTGGGGTTTGGCGGCTTTCGCGCGGTCAACATCTTTGCGCTGCGCGAAACCGACCCTAAGAAAATGCGCGCCCACCCGGCCCCGATCGGCCCGGACAATGACGCCATCGTGGCCGAAAGCTGTGACTGGGCCGATGTGATCCTCGCAGCCTGGGGTGCCCATGGCGATCACCTCAACCGTGGATTTGAAATGCGCGATGTGCTCGCCGGACTGAGCAAACCGATGCACACGCTGGGCCTGACCAAAGCGGGTCACCCACGCCACCCACTCTATATTGCCTATGCCCAGCAGCCCGAGCTCTGGGATCTGTCCGCAGTATAACGCACAAAACCCTTTTCTTTTTGACCTTTCGGGACTAAACACGCCCATCCTTCGGAGATTCTCCGGAGGTGATCTCTATGGACCCTGCTGGACGACATCCCGGCTTGTGCCCGCAACCCTTTGATATAGGAGACCCCGATGTCGATCACTGTTGAAGAAAAAGCACGCCTGATGAAAGAATTCGCAACCAAAGAGGGCGACACCGGTTCTCCGGAAGTCCAGGTTGCAATCCTGACATCCCGCATCAACACCCTGACCGAGCACTTCAAAACCCACAAGAAAGACAACCACGGCCGCCGTGGTCTTCTGAAAATGGTTGCTCAGCGCCGTAAGCTTCTGGACTACACCAAAGGCAAAGACGAAGCGCGCTATCAGGACCTGATCAAGCGTCTGGGCATCCGTCGCTAAGACGTCGCCGACTGCGAGATTATCTGAAACGCCTGCTCCCACGAGCAGGCGTTTTGCGTTGGGCTGCCTGTCCGGCTTTACGCAAAGTCAAATTTGACAGTCCCAGCACAAGCAAACAGACTGTGCTGCCAAAGGGAGAGCACATCATGAAAGACGCATTGTCGGTATTGATCCGTATGGGCAGCCTGCACCGCCTGCTGCCATTCTGGCTTGTTGGTCTGTGGCTGATCACCCAGAATCTGGCGTGGTGGATCCCTGTCGCGCTGGTCTATGGCTACATCGCGCAGCTGTTTGTGGAATACGCCATGCACCGTTTCTTGCTGCACCGCGAACCGCCCACCGAACAAAGCGTGTTTAACGAACTGTATCGCAGCCACATCGGCCATCACGAATACCCATCCGATGCAGAGTTTTTCACCGGCGGCGACCACTGGTACCCGGTGCGCTTCGGCCTGATCTCTGTTGCCATTCACACGGCCCTGCTCTGGCCGCTGCTGGGTCTCAGCATGGCGTTCACGGTTGCGTATATTGCGCTGTTTGTCGGATCCGTGACCGCCTTTGCCACCTATGAATACTGTCACACCCTGTCGCACCTGAATGTGAAAAAGGGCCGCTTTGGCCAATATGTGACCCGCAAGCACCTGGCCCATCACTTTCAGGACCATCACGCCACGTTTCAGGTCAGCTTTGGCTTGGATTGGATCGACCGCCTGTTTGGCACCGCCCATGACAAAGACGTGGCAAAAGAGCGGTTTGATCGCAAAACCATTTTGTCGATGGGCATGGATCCCGAAGATCTGCGCCTTGTGACCGCACGCAAAGCATTCGGCATCAACCGCCGCCCCGGTGCCAAAAAAGCGTCGTCCTAAGCCACCACAGAAAGTTTCGGCCTGCCCACTTTGCGATGGGTGGGCTTTACCCCCGCCGGAAAGCGGTGTGAAAAACTAAGCCCCGCGCGGATCAGATCAGGGTCCATTCGGCCACGGGTCACAAACGCCACTGCGCTTCGCGCGCCAGAGGCTTTGTCTCGGCGCATGTGATGCAGCATCGACATAATCTGCATCTCATCATCTGTCATTTTCAGCCGCGCCTCTGTGCACAACGGATCCATCATCTCAGGCCCATCTTCACGGCTTTCAGCCAACGCCAGCGCAACCTTGTTCAGCAAGTAGGCAGCAGGCAGACCAACCGCCTCGCCCCACCGCTCAACTGCAATATCTTGCCCCCGGGTCCATCCATGTGGATCGGCTTCATAAAGACCCAGCATGATGTGGCGCAGAACCGCCAGCAAGCCAAACTCGAATTCGTCACAGCCAATCGTGCGCAACGCTTCGATCGGGCGCGCAAGGGTGTCGGTATTTTCAACCAAACTCATGCCCGCTTCCTCTCGTTTCCGGGCACTTCAGTGATTGGCACCACATTGTCTGGCAAATCGCTCGGCGCAATCGCCTCTGCCTGCATCGGAGAGGCCGCCACCGCAGGAAACCGCAGGCTCGCTTCCATTGCCGCGCGCAACTCTGGCTTTAAGCCGCAACCGGCCTTTTGTGCCAAGGCATCAGCCGCCAACAGATCCCGGAAAATAGTCGCCATGATCGGTCCTTTCACAGAGCCATTCGAAATGGCGATGCACAGCACCAAAGACGCGCGCACCGTCACTTCATGAATTGGAAAACCACAGCTATGTTCGAGGGTCGTCTGGCTAGGTGCGCGCTTTCTGACAAAATTAGTCAGAAATTGCAATAGCGGAATTTCGCGCAGCTCAACGAAAAATGCCGCGGCACCCGGACCACGGCATTTGCAATTAACGTCAAATACTTAACAGCTCAGCGCCCGCTGTCCTGCGCCTTGATCACTCCGGCCACACGGTTGCCTATGGCGCGGCTTCCCTTAAGCGAGGGGTGAATCATGTCGCCACTGTGGAAGCTGCGATTGCCATGCGGCACCAGATCCGCCAGCGACACAAAATGCACCCCACTATCTAAGGCGGCGAGCTTGGCGATCCGTGCTTCAAGCGCATCCCCATTGTCGCGGCACCCTTCAATCGGCGACCATACTCCGGGGCTTCGCAAATAGCCGACCCATGCCACCTGAGCACCTTTGTTACGCAACTCCTGCACCAGCATGGGGATTGCACCGCGCTTGCCATCTTCACTGATCAGCTTGTCCATTTTTCGCGTGCATTTGCCACAGCCGCACCCAAACCAAAGATCATTGCCCCCGCCATTCAGAACCACCCAGTCCCAGTCTCCCTTGCGGTATTGGCTGGCGATCTTCATGCCCATTGCCCCGGAAATCGGCAAATTATACAGCATGCGCGCCCCGCTCACCGCCGTGCTTGCCACCGGCTCACCCAGCGCGGTCTCCAAGGCATGAGACACCGACTTCTGTGTCACACTGTGCCAGGCCATCATACTGTCGCCCATCGCCAGAATGCGCGGGGTGTCCTCGGGCGCAGTTACCGCGTTTTTGGCCACAACATCCGTCGTGGAGTTTGCCGCAGCGGCCGCAGTGGCATCCTCAGAAATCTCATCGGGCATGGCCTCAAGCGGCGGCGTCGATGCGCATCCCGCAACAAGAAACACAACGGCAAAGCCGATGGCCAACAAAAGGGTATATGGGGCTCTTATCAAATACTCTCGCATACGCACGCCTGGTCCAACAAATATCGAATCGATCACGGCAAGCCCCCAAGCCGCATCAACGCGACACAATCTCACCCAATTTATGGTTAATTGCCACGATCAGGTCGTGAACAATCTGTTGCGCTTCCCGCCATAGTAGCACAATCGCAGGTCAGAAACACGTGCATGCGCGCGGGCCGCCTGCTCAGCTTATGCAAAATCAGGTTTCCAAAAGCCTTATTTTCCGATATGGGCCAGCCATCTGAAAGCTTGCGCTCTGATCCCGGCGCTCGAAGCAAGATAAGGGGGATCGGCGGCAATGGGGCCGCTATTTCAAACGGGAGACCCGGGATACGCCCGGGAGGGCTCCCAGCTAGGATACGATGATGTTCGAAGTAACAAAGAAATCCATGCAGTGGGGCGAAGAGACGCTCACACTGGAAACGGGCAAGGTTGCCCGTCAGGCCGACGGTACCGTGATCGCCACTCTGGGCGAAACCTCCGTCATGGCCAACGTGACCTTTGCAAAGGCACCAAAGCCCGGTCAGGACTTTTTCCCGCTGACCGTACACTACCAAGAGAAATACTACGCCGCCGGTAAAGTACCGGGTGGCTTCTTCAAGCGCGAAGCGCGCCCTACTGAAAAAGAAACACTGACCGCGCGTCTGATCGACCGTCCGATCCGCCCGCTGTTTGTTGATGGCTTCAAAAACGAAGTTCTGGTGATGTGCACCGTGCTGTCCCACGATCTGGTCAATGACCCAGACATCGTGGCAATGATCGCAGCCTCTGCCGCGCTCACCATCTCCGGCGCACCATTCATGGGCCCAATCGCGGGCGCACGTGTGGGCTTTGAAGACGGCGAATATGTTCTGAACCCAACCGTTGACGACATGCAGGACCTGCGTTCCAACCCAGACCAGCGTCTGGATCTGGTTGTGGCCGGCACCAAAGACGCCGTCATGATGGTTGAATCTGAAGCTTACGAGCTGACCGAAGCAGAAATGCTTGGCGCCGTGACCTTCGCACATGAGCAGATCCAGCCAGTGATCGACCTGATCATTGAACTGGCCGAAGACGCCGCCAAAGAGCCGTTTGACTTCCAACCACCAGAATACACCGAGCTGTTTGAAGCGGTGAAAGCGGCTGGCGAAGAGCAAATGCGCGCAGCTTTCGCTCTGCGTGACAAGCAGGAGCGCACCAGCGCTGTTGCCGCTGCCCGTGACGCGATCAAAGAGGCGCTGACAGAAGAGCAACTCGAAGACGCAAACCTCGGTTCCGCGCTGAAGAAGCTCGAAGCAGGCATCCTGCGTGGCGACGTTGTGAAAACCGGCGTTCGTATTGACGGCCGTAAAACCGACGAAGTCCGCGACATCGTTTGTGAAACCGGCATGCTGCCACGGACCCACGGCTCCGCTCTGTTCACCCGCGGTGAAACACAGGGCTTGGTTGTGACCACTCTGGGCACCGGCGACGACGAGCAGATCATCGACGCGCTGCACGGCAACTTCCGCTCCAACTTCCTGCTGCACTACAACTTCCCTCCCTACTCCGTGGGTGAAGTTGGCCGCGTGGGCTCCCCGGGCCGTCGTGAAATCGGTCACGGCAAACTGGCATGGCGTGCGCTGCAGGCAGTTCTGCCAGCGGCAACTGACTTCCCATACACCGTGCGCGTGGTATCCGAGATCACCGAATCCAACGGCTCCTCCTCCATGGCGTCCGTTTGCGGTGGCTCGCTGTCCATGATGGACGCAGGTGTGCCTCTGAAATCCGCCGTTGCCGGTGTGGCCATGGGCCTCATCCTGGAAGACAGCGGTGACTACGCGATCCTGACCGACATCCTGGGTGACGAAGACCACCTCGGCGACATGGACTTCAAAGTGGCGGGTACCGAAAACGGCATCACCTCGCTGCAGATGGACATCAAAGTCGCAGGCATCACACCTGAGATCATGGAAAAAGCGCTCGCACAGGCGAAAGAAGGCCGCATGCACATCCTGGGCGAGATGAACAAATCTCTCTCCGGCGCATCCGAGTTCTCCGTCCACGCACCGCGCATCGAAACCATGAACATCCCAACCGACAAGATCCGCGAAGTGATCGGCTCCGGTGGTAAAGTGATCCGCGAGATCGTCGAAGTGTCCGGCGCCAAAGTCGACATCAACGACGAAGGCGTGATCAAGATCGCGTCCCCGAATGGCGACTCCATTCAGAAGGCCTATGACATGATCCACGCGATCGTGGCAGAGCCAGAAGAAGGCGCGGTTTACACCGGTAAAGTTGTGAAAATCGTCGACTTCGGTGCCTTCGTGAACTTCTTCGGCAAGCGCGACGGTCTGGTGCACGTGTCTCAGATCGAGAACCGCCGCCTGAACCACCCTTCCGACGTTCTGAAAGAAGGCCAGGAAGTGAAAGTCAAACTGCTTGGCTTTGACGACCGCGGCAAGGTGCGCCTGTCCATGAAAGTTGTGGATCAGGAAACCGGCGAAGAGATCGTTCCTGAGAAAAAAGAAAAGTCTGACGACTAAGTCTTGAATTTAAGACACCAGAGAGCCCCGGCCATTGGTCGGGGCTCTCTTGCTTAACGGCTTTGGCGACAGTGTGGGACAAAACATGCCACAGCAACAAGATGAAGCTCCACTCGCACAACTGGCGACTTGGGTCATCAATTTGGAAACGGACGCTGAGAGGCTTCGCGTAACAGGCAGCCTATTGCAAGACGCGGACCTCCCATGGTCTCGCTTTCCTGCTGTCGATGGTCGGGCAACCAATCTGAAAACCCATCACCTGAACAATAGCAAGCGACAATCCCATTTGTTTGGGCGTGAGTTGAACAGTGGCGAAATTGGGTGTTTCCTCAGCCACTTACATGCACTCGAAAAATTTGCCACCGGCTCCGAAGAATACCTTCTCATTCTGGAAGACGACGCCGATGTTCCGAAATCATTGGCCCGAGACGTATCTGAAATAATAAAGTGGCACGAAGCAAATCCCAAACACCGTTTGGATTGCGTCAATCTTTGCAATGCATATCGCAAACGAAACACACCGCTCGCGGCACTGTCAGGTCGTCAACTATTGCGGTCTTGGTATTTCCCGGTCCTCACGACCGCTTGTCTGTGGACCAAAGAAGGCGCACGCGCGTTTGTAAACCAAGTGCATCACGGCGGCATTGATGGCCCACTTGACGATCGCATGCGCGCTTGGTTCGCCAAGACAGGTGGCGGCATGCACCTGGACCCAGTCCTTGTACCTCCGCGCCAAGTTGCAAGCTCCATAGACGCAATGGGATCCCGGTCCACAAGCACTTTGCCACGCTCAAAGCAGATTCTACGGCGAAAGCTCCCGGTCTACGGGTGGGTTTTTCTGAACAAACTCAAGAGCCTCTTCCGGGCTTCGTAGCAAACGGATCGATGAACCGAACGCGGAAGGCCGCAAACAAATCGACCGCCCCCGGAAACAGGAGCGGTCATATTTTTCTCAGGGGCAAAGGGCTTTAGGCCGCTGCCCACTCTTCGTCATCATCATCTTCAAACAAGATGGCTTCTTCAAAGGCTTCCTCAACCGCTTCCGCCACACGGAACCCGGACAACCCATCCACCAGACGATCCACCGCCATATCAAGGCTGGAGGTCGCCGCAGAGGCTTCTTCAGACCGCGCAGCATTGGCCTGCGTCTCAGAGCCAATCGTTTGCATGCTGTCGCGGATTTGAGCCACCGATTGCGCTTGCTTGTCAGAGATCTCGGAAATCTCGGCAATATTGGTGCGCACTTCGCTCACATCGCCCAAAATGGTCTCCAGCGCCTCACCAACTTCACGCACCAGCGACACGCCGCTGGACACATGCCCGTTGCTTTGGCTGATCAGCCCATTGATGTTTTGCGCAGCTTCAGCCGACCGGTGCGCCAGCTCGCGCACCTCCGAGGCCACGATCGCAAACCCTGCGCCCGCTTCCCCGGCCCGCGCCGCCTCTACCCCGGCGTTCAGCGCCAAAAGGTTGGTCTGGAACGCAATGTCCTCAATCAGCGCCACAACCGTGTCAATCTGTGCCGAGCTCGCTTCGATTTCATCCATTGTGCTGACAGCTTTGCGCACAACTTCAGTGCCTTCGCGGGTCAGCTTTGTTGTGTTGTCAAACCGGTGTTGGGTATCGACAGCTTTATCAACTGCGCCCTTCATGGCATCCGCGATCTGCTCAACAGCCTCAGTGACATGCTGCAGCTCACCCGCTTGTTTTTCCGTGCTGTGCGCCACATTCAAAGACACTTCACGCAGTTCGCGGCTGTCTGTTTCGATCTGATTAGAAATCGTGGTCACGGAGCTGACAATGCCACTCAGCGACGTCACCGACGCATTGAAGCTTTTGCGCAGATCCTCATAGCTGTCCTCAAACGGAGTATGCACATAAGCGTCGAGATTGCCTTCAGAGATCAGCGTTAACTTGTCGTGCAGCGTCTCCACCACTTCGGTTTGCACTTTCTCTTTGGTCTCAATGCTGGCCTTTTCCTCGTTCAGCGTATCCATCAGATCTTGCTGCGCTTGTTGCTCTTTGGCCAGTTCCTGAAGCTGCTTGCGATAGTTGTTCACCGACACAACCAGAATACCAGTCTCTGCAACCACAATCAGCGCGTGCACAATGGTACGCCCAAGGTTCTCAACCAAATCAACAGACGGGTACACCAAAACTGGGAACAGAAACGTCAACGCCAGATGGTGAACCGCGACAACACCAGCGGCGGCCAAAATCGCAACCGGACATATCATCACCGTCAAAATCGCCAACATCGCAAAGAACATCATATGAATGTCGAGCTGCCATGCATGGCCAGCCATAGCGGCAAGCAGCACCATAATTTGGCCAGAGCTTGCAACGGCAACGCTCAAACGCGCAGCCAGATTGCCTTGCAGGCGCATCGCATAAACCGACAGGCCAACCAGCACCGCCGAGGCGCCGCCAAGCGCTACAAAATTGCCGCCGCGCAGAATTGCGACGCCAAACGCCAACGCACCCAAGAGTGCTGTGACAATTGCGACGACTTTCACACCAGTCTGATGTGATTGGGTAAGTTTGGGATGTTCAATCATGTTTTCACTCCGCAGAGCCAGGATAGCGCTTCGCCGTCCAAAATGGCCCATGCCCCGTTTTCCTTAAGTCTGTCTTCAAAATCTTCGACATCAGATGCGCCCATGACCGCCATTGGCGCACGCGAGACGCCAATCACCCAGCCACCAGAGGCCTCAACAATGCGGTTCAGATCCGCGCCCGGCGCTGCCACCACCACCACCGGTTCACCCTCTTTCAAAGGCGCGCCCACAACTGCCAGAACCGGGGTTACCGTCAGGCAGAAAACGATTCCAAGAATCGCAGGCAGAAATTGGACAGGTCGGGTCATTGGTCCATCTGCACGCAAAATAATTGCCACCAAATTAATCGATGCCAGCAAGCGCAGAAACAAACGCCTAAGAATTTATTGGTTTTCACAGAGGAAAAAGTGCGGCTAGAGCAAATCAATCAAGCAAAGAAAAAGGCGCCGCGCATATCGCACGACGCCTTCTCATTTGATTGTTTGTATGCCGTAGCACCGTCAGCGTACGGGCCTCCCTTAATTAACCTGGCAACTTAGTGGTGCGCAGATAAGGGAAATGGGTGGTGAACTCCCCATATTTGGCAGTCGCATCCGCATCGCTCACGGCCACTGGAATGACCACATCACCACCCGGTGTCCAGTTTGCCGGCGTCGCAATGTTTTCCTTCGCCGCGGTCTGCAATGCCTCAAGCGCCCGCAGAATCTCTGCAAAATTGCGCCCCACATTCATCGGGTAGGTCATTGACAGCTTCAGCTGCTTGTCAGGCCCGATGATAAAAACAGAACGTACAGTGGCACTGTCAGCAGGCGTGCGCCCATCTGGCAAATAGGCTTCTGCTGGCAACATATCGAAGGCTTTGGACACCTCTAGCCCCTCATCTGCGATGATCGGAAATCCAGCATCCGCACCGCCATAGCTCTCAATGTCCTTCTTCCAGCCCTTGTGGTCTTCGACACCATCAACGGAAACACCCAACACTTTGGTGCCACGCTTGGCCCATTCATCTGCCAATTGCGCCACTGCACCAAATTCAGTCGTGCAAACCGGCGTAAAGTCTTTGGGGTGCGAAAACAGGATCGCCCAGCTGTCACCTATCCAATCATGAAACGTAATCGTGCCCTGATCCGTTTCTGCCGTGAAATTTGGCACAGTATCATTAATTCTAAGGCCCATCTGAATCTCCCTATTCGCGGGTCTGTCTGTCAGCGGCAAATGTTGTCGCAGTATAAAAACACCTCGTAGGAAATGGCCGCTCAGAATAGGCCTTTCCATCCGCAGGCAGGCACAGACTACATCACCAGCTTCTAAGCACCACCCCTTTTGGGATCAGGATATATCCAAAATAACCCGGCGTCCGATTGCACGTACACACTCTTGCACAGCCCGGATGTCGCGGGCAGAGTGCCCGCAAGGATCGATAGGGAGGGAACCATGATCGATAAACGCCAATTCTACATCAACGGCCAATGGGTTAATCCCGTGACTGCCAATGACCTCACTGTCATCGACCCATCCACCGAAGAGCCCTGCGCGGTGATTTCTCTCGGTGATCAGGCAGATACAGACGCCGCCGTGGCCGCGGCACGTGCCGCCTTCCCCGCCTGGGCGGACACTCCACTGGAAGAGCGTGTGGCACTGGTCAAGAAACTGCGCGAGATCTACGTCGCCCGCCGTGCAGACATGGCCGAGGCCATCCGTGCAGAAATGGGCGCGCCGCTTGATCTGGCCAGCAACAACCAATGGGGCGCCGGAGTCTGGCATCTGGATGGTTTCCTTGAAGCGCTGGAAAACTTCGAATTTGAATACGCCATGGGCGCAGATCGCATGCGCAAAGAACCCATCGGCGTCTGCGGCATGATCACCCCGTGGAACTGGCCCATGAATCAGGTCTTCCTGAAAGCGATCCCTGCGCTTCTGGTGGGCTGCACCATGGTGCTGAAACCGTCTGAAATCGCGCCGCTCTCCTCCATCGTCTTTGCCGAAATGATGGACGAGGCAGGCTTCCCGGCGGGTGTGTTCAACATGGTCAACGGCGATGGCGTCGGCGTCGGCAGCCAGCTCTCATCCCACCCGGATGTGGATATGATCAGCTTCACCGGCTCCACCCGCGCAGGCATCGCCATCTCCAAAGCCGCCGCCGACACCCTCAAACGTGTCAGCCTGGAACTCGGAGGCAAAGGTGCCAACATCATCTTTGCGGATGCGGATGAAAAGGCCGTCAAACGCGGCGTGATCCACTGCATGCAAAACTCCGGCCAGTCGTGCAACGCGCCCACCCGCATGATGGTGGAAAGCAGCGCCTATGCCGCCGCCGTGGAACAGGCCAAAGCCGCCGCCGAAGCGGTGCAGGTCGGTGCCACAACTGAGTCAGGCCGCCACATCGGCCCAGTGGTCTCTGAGGTGCAGTTCAACAAGATTCAGGGCCTGATCGAGATCGGCATCAAAGAGGGCGCAACCCTCGTGGCCGGTGGCCTTGGCCGCCCAGAAGGCATGAACAAAGGCTACTACGTGCGCCCCACCGTCTTTGCCGATGTCACGCCAGACATGACCATCTACCGCGAAGAGATCTTCGGCCCGGTGCTCGCTATCTCCCCATTTGACAGCGAGGCGCAGGCGGTTCAGATGGCCAACGACACCGTCTATGGCCTCACCAACTACATCCAGACGCAGGATGACGACAAACGCCTGCGTGTCGCCCGTCAGGTGCGCTCCGGTATGGTGGAAACCAACGGCGTGGGCCGCGTCAACGGCTCCCCCTTTGGCGGCTACGGCCAATCTGGCAATGGCCGCGAAGGCGGCGGCTGGGGTCTGGAGGAATTCTGCGAAACCAAGGCGATTTCCGGCGTGCCTATGGCCTAACCGGGACGCTCCATCAAAACAAAAGGCCGCAGCACACCGCTGCGGCCTTTTTTGTTTATGCTGTATTTATGCCGCTGGCTTGCGCGAGCGATTGCGCCGCCGACGCGGGCGACCGCCACCCGGCTTGTCATTGCCATTGGCTGCGCTCTTTGGCTGACCGCCACCGGACTTCGCAGCACCACCGGGCTTTCCGCCGCCGGGTTTGCCGCCACCACGCTTACGCCCGCCGCCACCGGAGCGTGGCCCGGTGCCGTATTCTTTCTTCATCTCCCGAAGTTCATCGGTAGGGCGGTCAAACTTGCGCCCGATCAGCTTTTCGATGTCCTTCAGATAATCCCGCTCATCCAGCGCACAGAAGGAAATCGCGCGCCCATCACGGCCCGCCCGCGCGGTGCGGCCAATCCGGTGCACATAGCTTTCAGCCACATTGGGCAGGTCAAAGTTAATCACCAGCGAAATCACCGGAATATCAATCCCACGTGCCGCCACATCAGTGGCCACCAACACAGTGATCTCACCATCGCGAAACGCCTTAATCGCGCGGTCCCGCTGCCCCTGGCTCTTGTTGCCGTGGATCGAAGCCGCGTTGAACCCGTCAGCGACAAGCTGCTTCATCATCCGCTCCGCACCATGTTTGGTGCGGGAGAAAATCAGCGTGCTCTCGCCCATGTTCTCCGACAAGATCTCCCGCAGGCGCACACGTTTTTCGCCCTTTTCCAGATACTCCACGCTCTGCGTGATCTTATCCGCGGTCTTACCCGGAGGCGCGATCTCCACCCGTTTGGGCTTGGTCAGATAACTCTGGCTCAGTTCTTCCATCTGCTTGGGCATGGTGGCCGAAAACAGCATGGTCTGGCGCGGCGTGCCCAGATGCGGCGCAATTTTACGCAAGGCATGGATAAAGCCCATGTCCAGCATCTGATCCGCCTCATCCAGCACCAAGTTGGTAACAGTGGACAGGTTGATTTCCTTGCGGTCCAGCAGATCAATCAGCCGCCCCGGTGTGGCCACCAGAATATCGGTGCCGCGCGACAGCATCGCAATCTGGCGGTTGATCGACTGGCCGCCCACCACAGTCATCACCTTCATCGGTGTGCCCTGCACCAGCGGGCGCAGGTTGTCGGCGATCTGATTGACCAGCTCGCGCGTCGGGGCCAGCACCAGCGCTTTCACGGATTTCGGCAAAGGCTTGCCCGGCTGTTCCAGCAGACGGTCCATCATCGGCAAACCAAAGGCCAGCGATTTCCCGGTGCCTGTCTGTGCGAGGCCAAGAATGTCATGTCCTTCAAGCGCCAGCGGTATGGCCTTGGCCTGAATCGGTGTCGGGGCGTCAAAGCCGTGTTTCTTCAACCCTTTGAGCAGGGTGGATGACAGGCCCAGATCTTCAAATTGCGCCACAATATGTCCTTTCAACCGCACGCATCACGCACGGCAAACAGCGGTGCCGGCGGCATCCGCTCAGAGGTTTGACAGCACCGCCATTGCACAGACCCATTCTGCGCCAACCCGGCCTATCCGTCAGAACCCTGCGTGATGGGAACGAAAGCGTCGTTGATGCGCCTGTCCGCCCTCTTGGGGGCGCGGCGCGGCCTGCTCACGCGGCTGCGCAACGACGCGCCTCACATATAGTGTGTGCGTAGAATGTCAATATCCTTGCCCTATCGCCAATCCAGAACCACCTTGCCTGACTTGCCGGATTTCATCGCCGCGAACCCGGCTTTGAAATCCCCCACCGGCATCTCATGGGTGATCACCCGGCTGACATCGAGACCATTCTGCAACATCGCGATCATCTTGTACCAGGTCTCAAACATCTCCCGGCCATAGACACCTTTGAGGGTGATCGCCTTAAAGACAATCCGGCTCCAGTCCACAGGCGACTGCCCCGGCGGAATGCCCAACAGGGCAATCTTGCCGCCCATCACCAGCGCCTCCACCATCTGATCCAGCGCCACCTGCGCGCCGCTCATCTCAAGCCCCACGTCAAAGCCTTCCTTCAGGCCCAGCCCGTGCATCACATCATTGAGATCTTCCTGCGCCACATTCACCGCGCGTGCGTTGGGCACCACATGTTCCGCCAGCGCGAGCCGATCCGGGTTGATATCCGTGATCACCACATGGCGCGCACCCGCATGTTTGGCCACCGCAGCCGCCATGATCCCGATTGGCCCCGCGCCTGTGATCAGCACATCCTCCCCCAACAGATCAAAGCTCAGCGCCGTGTGCACCGCATTGCCCAGAGGGTCCAGAATCGCGCCGATCTCATCGGGGATATCATCGGGCAAAGGCACCACATTAAACGCAGGCAACCGCAGATATTGCGCAAAGGCCCCCTGCACATTCACGCCAATGCCGCGCGTGCCGGGATCAAGGTGAAACTTCCCCGCCCGCGCCTGACGGCTCTCATGGCCGATGATATGGCCTTCCCCCGAACAGCGCTGGCCGATCTCCAGCCCCTCAACCCGCCGCCCGATCTCCACGATCTCACCTGCAAACTCATGGCCCGTGATCATCGGCACCGGCACCGTGGCGCTGGCCCAGTCATCCCAGTTCCAGATATGAATATCCGTCCCACAGATCCCGGTTTTGTTGACCTTGATCAACACCTCATCCGGCCCGATCTCAGGCACTGGCGCTTGCACCATCCACAGCCCCTGCTCAGGGTGGGATTTCTCAAGCGCAGTCATCGTATTTGGGCGCATCTGCTCACTCCCACAAATCGGTGGACAGATATTTCAGGCCACTGTCACACATCACAATCGCCACACAGCCGCCTTTTTCCGACCCGCGCAACAGCTCCGCCGCCGCTGCCAGATTGGCCCCTGCAGAAAAGCCTGCGAAAATCCCTTCGCTCTGCGCCAGCAAACGCGCGCCCTCGCGCGCGGCGTCCCCCGTCACCGACAGATGCCCCGCCAGCGCAGTGCCGTTCAGATGCACCAGATCGCCCATGGCATAGCCGCCGCCTTGGATCGGGTGCTCTGCCTGCGTCACGGTTTCGCCCGCAATTGCCCGCGCGCCCTCCGGCTCCACCGCATAACAGCGTACACCTTTGGGGCCGAGATACGCCGCCGCCCCCGCCAATGTGCCACCAGATCCTGCAAAGTCACAAAAGGCCGTCACCGCCCCGTCAGACTGCGCCCAGATCTCTGGCCCGGTGCCAGTTTCATGCGCCTTCGGGTTGCCTTCGTGGCCAAACTGATCTGCGCGAAACGCCCCGCGCTCTTGGGTGATCCGCTGCGCCGCCTCATCCACCATGGCAAGGTCCGCCCCCGAGACTTCGCCCGGCTTACTGCCCGCGGCCTGCGGCACAATCACCACTTCCGCGCCCAAGGCCCGCATCATCCGCGCCCGCTCCACCGAATTGCCCGCGCTCATCACCGCAACAAACGGATGCCCCAGAATGCCGCAGACAATCGCCAGTCCGGTCCCCATATTGCCAGAGGTAAGCTCCACCACCGTCTGCCCCGGCGCAAGCGTGCCATCCTTGCGCGCCATCTCAATGATCGCCTTGGCCGCACGGTCCTTCTTGGAAAACCCCGGCAGCAGGTAATCCAGCTTTGCCACAATCCGCCCGTCCAACTCCAGCCGCGCGCAAATCCGGCTCAGCTCCACCAGCGGCGTATCGCCAATCGCCTCAACAACAGAGGGTAAGATCATGTCAAAACTCCCAGCTCTTTGCCCACTTTGCCAAACGCCGCCAGCGCCCGGTCCAGCTCTTCTTTGCTCAAGGCCGCATTCATCTGCGTGCGAATGCGCGCCTGCCCGCGTGGCACCACCGGGAAGAAGAAACCAGAGACATAGACCCCCTCCTCAAACAGCCGCGCCGCCATCTCCTGTGCCAGCGTCGCCTCGCCCAGCATCACCGGAATGATTGGATGCTCACCGGGCAGAATGTCAAAGCCCAGCGCCTCAAGCCCGGCCCGCCAATAAGCCGCATGCTCAAACAGCCGCGCGCGCATCTCCGCACCTTCTTCCACCAGCCGCAGCGCTTCGATCCCGGCGGCAACAATGCTCGGCGGCAACGAATTGGAAAACAGGTAGGGCCGCGCCCGCTGCCGCAGCAGGTCGATCACTGGCTGCGGCCCCGCGATGTAACCGCCGATTGCCCCCCCAAGGGCCTTGCCCAAAGTCCCGGTGAGAATATCCACATCCACGCCAAAATGATCCGGCGTGCCCGCTCCGTTTGGCCCCATGAACCCGGTCGCATGGCAGTCATCCACCATCACCACCGCGTCATACTCTTTCGCCAGCCGCGTGATCTCCGGCAGGTTCGCCAGATAGCCATCCATGGAAAACACGCCATCCGTCGCAATCATGACATGGCGCGCACCCTCATTGCGCGCATGTTTCAGCATCCCTTCCAGGTCATGCATGTCATTGTTGGCGTACCGATAGCGCTTCGCCTTACAAAGCCGGATGCCATCAATGATCGACGCATGGTTCAGACTGTCCGAGACAATCGCATCCTCCGGCCCCAACAGCGGCTCAAACAGCCCGCCATTGGCATCAAAACAGGCCGCAAACAGGATCGCGTCATCCTTTTTGAGAAACGCCGCCAGCTTCTGCTCCAGCTCCCGATGAATGTCCTGCGTGCCACAGATGAACCGCACAGAGGCCATGCCAAAGCCGCGTGGTTCCATCGCCCCCTTGGCCGCTTCAATCAGCGCCGGATTGTCCGCCAGCCCAAGATAGTTGTTGGCACAAAGGTTGATGACCTCGCGCTCTCCAACCGCAATTTCCCCGCCCTGAGGCGAGGTGATCATGCGTTCCCGCTTCATCATCCCCTCCGCCTCAATGGTTCTGAGCGTGGCGCGGATGTCGTTCAAAAAAGCGTCTGACATGGGAATCTCCATAATGATGGACAATCATCTATCATAGCGGATTTACCTCCGTGAAGAGGAAATTTCACTATAGCGGACAAAAATCCTGAATTTTGGAATTCATTTGACTTCAAGGTATCATACGAACGGCAGCATCGCCGGCCGATAGGTCGGGCTGCACCCATCGCGCGACAGGGTATTGCCACAGGCAATGTCCCGAAAGCGGGGCTGACCCTCGGCAGGTGCATCAGCAACGCTGGATGAAGTGAAACCGGTTGCGGGTTTTGACAGGCTTTGATCCAAAACCTCCGTCTGACTGCACCTACTCAGGCAGGCGCACCCCTACGCGCCAAACCTCACCCATTCTTCACAATCAAAAACACCCGCGCGGCCTCGCTGGCCTCAATCCCATGCGCCACATCCGCCGCATAGCGCGCCGTGTCGCCCTTAGCCAAGTCTTGCGCGGCTGCGCCGCTGCTCACCCGCACCGCGCCTTCCAGAACGGTCAGCTGTTCCTGCGCGCCGCGTTTGTGGGGCTGGCTCATCAAACGCCCGCCCGCCTCAAACCGGATGTCATAGACTTCATGCCCGCCCACATCTTCGGGCGGGGACAGGATATGGATCAGACAGCCCTCACCCATATTGTCAAAACGCGGCACATCGCTGGCGCGCAGCACCTCAACCTTGTCTGCAGCTTCCGCATCCAGCAACCCGGCAAAATCCACCTGCAAAGCCCGCGTCAAATTCCACAGGGTCGCTATGGTCGGGCTGCTTTCGCCACGTTCAATCTGGCTCACCATAGATCGACTCACGCCGGACAGTTTCGCCACAGCATCCAGTGACAAACCTTGCGCACGCCGCGCTTCTCGCAACCGGCTCGGCAGCAAATCCAGAATGGGCAAATCGGTATCCATGCCCCCAGATGCTGCGAACATCCCCAATTTGTCAATCAACAGCCCGCCATCCAACACGCCCCCATCCGTAAGACTACGGGTGCCGCGCTGTGACGCTCCGTTTCTGGTGACGCCCCCTTTCTGCATCTGCATAGTGCAGCGCAAATACGACGGAGAGGAGATCACCCATGTCGGACATCGTAATTCTGGGCGGCGCACGCACCGCTGTTGGCACTTTTGGCGGCGCGCTTGCCAACACCCCCCCTATTGAGCTGGCCACTGCGGTCTCCAAAGCCGCCATCGAACGCGCGGGCGTTCAGGGCGACCAGATCGGCCATGTGGCTTTCGGCCATGTCATCAACACTGAGCCGCGCGATATGTATCTGTCCCGCGTTGCTTCCGTTGAAGCAGGCGTGCCCAACACCACCCCGGCCATGAACGTGAACCGCCTCTGCGGCTCTGGCCTTCAGGCGATCGTGTCTGCCACCCAGTCCCTGATGCTGGGCGATGCGGATTTCGCACTGGCCGGTGGTGCCGAAAACATGTCTCGCTCGCCCTACATCATGCAGCAACAGCGCTGGGGCCAGAAAATGGGCGATGTGAAAACCCTCGACATGATGCTCGGCGCGCTCAACTGTCCGTTTGGCACCGGCCACATGGGCATCACCGCCGAAAACGTCGCCGATGAACACGACGTCACCCGCGAAGATATGGATGCCTTTGCCCTCACCAGTCAGGAACGTGCCGCCGCCGCGATCGAGGCCGGCTATTTTGACGAACAGATCACCCCAGTCGACGTCAAGGTGAAGCGCGACATGGTGCCGTTTGTACGTGATGAGCATCCAACCGCCTCCACACTGGAAAAACTCGCCAGCCTGCGTCCGGTCTTCAAAAAAGACGGCCGTGTGACCGCAGGCAACGCTTCAGGGCTCAATGACGGTGCCGCCGCTGTTGTGCTCGCACGTGCAGAGGCTGCAGAGGCCGCTGGCCTGACACCAAAGTTCCGCGTTCTGGGCTATGCCCACGCTGGCGTCCGTCCAGAAGTGATGGGCATTGGCCCTGTTCCAGCCGTGGAAAACCTGCTGGTAAAAACCGGCCTGTCTGTTGGCGACTTTGACGTGATCGAAAGCAACGAAGCCTTCGCCGCACAGGCGATCGCCGTGAACAAAGGCCTTGGTCTGGACACTGCCAAAGTCAATCCAAACGGCGGTGCGATTTCCCTCGGCCACCCGGTTGGCGCAACCGGCGCAATCATCACCGTAAAGCTGATGTATGAACTGGAGCGCACTGGCGGTTCCAAAGGTCTCGCCACCATGTGCATCGGCGGCGGTCAGGGCATCGCACTGGCGATTGAGCGCATCTAAATCTTTCTCAGAATCTGGTGGGCGGTCAAAAGTTAACGCCTTGGCCGCCCACCGAAATGGCACCTACGCAATACAGTCGCGATACCGACGCAATACCGACAGCTCTGCAAATGGTTAATTTGGGCCCTAATCGACCCAGACAGTGATTCGATCCGACTGTCCACGCGCATCGATCACGGTCAGAGTTGCACTGCCCCGCCCTACCGTGGGAACGGTCACATCACTCCTGCGCACCCCACTCGCAACTGGCGCGCCATTGGCCAATACGGTCAGCGGATAAGCCGCATTTTTGACTTTGAGCGTCATGCCCCCCACCGCATTCGCAAGCCGCGCGCCCTCAGGAGGAAACGCCACCTCAAGGGCGTCCTCTGCGCTCTCAAAAACAGCATTGCGCCCTCGAAATTTTTGAAGAGGCTCAGGCAGTTGCGCCGTGTTGACGATCAGCGTTTCCGGCGGCGGTGCTGACAGCGGATCAAGCGTAGGTTTCAGCCTCTGAAACACATCGAACAGCACCGGCGCCGCCACCTCAGCGCCAAAAGCCCCCGGCACAGGTGTGCCATCCGGTCGGCCAATCCAGACCCCAGCCACGTGCCGCCCATCAAAGCCAATCGCCCAAGTGTCCCGATGCCCATAGCTGGTTCCGGTTTTATAGGCCAAGCCACTGCGCGGCGCCCCCGCAGGCGGCGCAATATCAGACAGGATATCCCCCAGATGCCAAGCCGCCGACCGGCTCATAACCCTCTGTCTTTGTGAGGTATTTCTCCCAAACTTCCACAACAAAGGTGTCGAAACACCCCCCTGTGGGATCATCGCATAGAGCGTCACCAGCTCTTCCAACGACACCCCAACGCCGCCCAATGCCACCGCCAGCCCAGCGGTCCCTCCCGGCACCTCAGGGGCCATCCCCGCCGCGCGCATGGCGGCCATCAAATTGGCCGGCCCCAGTTCATCCGTCAGCATAACAACAGGGATATTCAGCGACTGCGCCAAGGCCTCCCGCACCCGCAATTCTCCGCGAAAGCGCCCGTCAAAATTCTGCGGTGCATAGCGTCCAAACCGCGTGGGCCGATCCGTAATCATCGTGTCCGGATGCGCAAGTCCTCGGTCAAAAGAAAGTCCATAAACCAAAGGCTTAAGCGTCGATCCCGGAGATCTCTTGGCACGGGTCATATCAATAAACCCCTGCCGCGCATCCGCACCAATGACCCCAGCGGAGCCAACTGAAGCGAGGATCTCTCCGCTCGTGTGGTCCGCCACAACCATTGCAATCGACACCCGTGCCTCCAGCCCTCGCAGTGCGTCCTGTGCCAAAGCCTCCAACGAAGTCTGCAGCGCACGATCCAGCGTCACCTCATGCCTCTGAAGCTCCGGCGTCTCAGCCAGTGCCCGATCCGCCAAATGCATGGCAACTGAGGGAAACGCCCGCCGCACCCTTGGCACGGGAGTCATCAGCGCTCCAGCGACGCTTTCCTGATCTAAAACACCGGCTTCCTCAGCCCGCCTCAGCACCCTTTCCCGCGCGTCCGCAGCCGCAGCGGTATGGCGATCCGGCCGCCGTGCATTGGGGCTTTGCGGCAACGCAACCAAAAGCCCCGTCTCGGCGGGTGTAAGTCGTTGAGGTTCTTTGCCAAACCAAGACAGAGTGGCAGCACGTATGCCTTCGAGATTGCCGCCAAATGGCGCATGGGTGAGATAAAGTTCAAGGATCTCGCGCTTGCTCATATGCTGCTCCAGCGCGAGCGCCACACGGATCTGACGCAGCTTGCCCGCCCAGGATCCGGTGCCAGAATCCTCAATCAACCGCGCCACCTGCATTGTCAAAGTGGAGCCGCCAGAGACCACCCGACCGTGCCAAAGAGACTGCGCTGCGGCACGTAAAAGCGCCCGCAAATCAACGCCTTGGTGATCCCAAAACCGTTTGTCTTCATATGCCAGAAGTACATCTATGTAGAGCGGATCCACCTCACCATAGCCCGCACCAAGCCGCCACAATCCCCCTTCTACGGTATAGGCGCGCAGCAGCAGACCGTTCCGATCCACAACTTCCACAGAGGTATCAGCCAGAAGGTTGGGCAGCTCTGTCGTTTCGACCCATTTGTCAAAAGCGTCTCGCGCCCCTGCTACAAACAGAAGCGCCAGCACCAGAAAAACGGGCAAAAACCGCATGTTATTCGGTCACAACCAAACGCGACGCCGCGGTGTTGGCGCGGTACTGCGGGCGATACATATCTTCAACAGACGCCGCTGGATGATGGTAATCCCCGGGGCTCACCGCACGCACCGTATAGGACAACTGAAACGGCTGGTCCGAACGCCAATCCACCGCCGCCAGAAAGCGATCTGCGCGGAACTCAGTGTTGGCCGCCTCCACAGATTGCAGCCAATCCATGTCACGCAAATCCCCTGCTGCCAGCAGGTTGGGATTGTCGATTTCAAAGCCTGCCGGCAATGGGTCATTGACCATCAAACGCGCTCCACCGTCGCTTGCTGGCACAACTGTCAGCACTGTCACAAAGCGCTCTCCCGCGCGTACCGTTTCCAGCTCAACAGGTTGCCCCTCCAAAGAAAAATACGCGCGTTCAAGCCGATAGCCATAGGATCGCGCCTCCGTTGGATAGGTTGGCACACCCACGGTGGTCACGGTCACAACCTGAGGCACGTCGCCTGCGTTCGTAAGGGCGACCTCTTGTGACACATCCTGTTCCTTCAAGCGCTGCAAAAGCGGCCCATTCAACGCTTTCCCATTCAAAATCAGCCCATTGGGACGTTCATCCTCAGTCAACGCATGCGCCGCCATCAACGACCACACCGCCTCTTGGGTGGATCGCTCCTGCCTATCCGCGGCCACTTGGTGCAGCAAGCCGTCTATATCGATCGCCTCACTACCGGCTGCAACCGCCAGCGCAACCGCGCCCGCAGCGTCGCGCAGGTCGGTGCCATAATCGGCGCGCCAAAGCGGTGTCTCTTCACGACCCTCCTGCGCTTCGATCTTACGCGCTGCCGTGCGGAACATTTCGTCCGCACGCATCTGATCACCATAAAGCGCCAAGGCTGCCCCCAACTGCGCAGCAGCCAGCGGCGTGGCAAAAGCTGTGCCTTTCACATCGGCGTAGTAGCGCAGATCGCCCATAGCAGCGGCACCTTCACGTGCCAGCACCATCAGGGCGTAGGCCAAGTCCTCGCCACCGCTGTCAAAATCCGGGGCATAGTTCACACGATTGCGCAGGTTGTTCATCGCCTGCTTGAATGCCGGGTCAGGAACCGCATGCCCCTGCGCGCGTGCGCGCGACAGAAAGTCAGTGACATAAGCGTCGAGCCAGAAGTCACCGGACTCAGGACGCCAAAGACCAAAGCTGCCATTGCTCGCCTGACGCGTCAAAACAAGCGAGATCGCCTCAGCAATGCGTGCATCAATATCTTGATCGACCCCAAGCCCCAAACCATTTGCCACATCTTCAAAATAGAGGAGCGGTAGGGTTTGAGAGGTCACCTGCTCAGTACAGCCATAAGGGTAACGGTCCAGCGCCTGCAGCAAGCCCGGCGCATCAAAACGCGCCAGCGCGCCAGAGGAAACCACCGCTTCCGCACTACCGGCGCGCAAATCGACAAACAAATCAGCCCCCAACGACAGTGTTTCACCTGCGGCCAGCGTGAGTTGCCGGGTTTCGCTCACCGCCGGATCATTGGCCCGAACAGGCAGCATGAGAGATTTGGTCAAGGTCTTGCCATCGGGTGTCGTCAGCGCAACTCGCACAGCATGATCGCCAGTTTCCAGCGCGGTGAGCGGAATAGAGAAGCTCTGTGTCCCCTGCGCAGCGAGATCAAACCCCGAAGGATTCGCAGCCGCATCAAGGGCAATGCCCTCGGCTTCCACATCTAGTCCCATCCGGCCAGCGGCACCTTCTGCATGAACAAACTCCAACAGCAACCGGCTCTGATCACCGGGCGCAAGGAATCGCGGCAAGCTAGCCGTCACAACAACCGGATCACGCACCAGCACCTCAGCCTCTGCCTGGCCAACGCCTGTTTGAGACCACGCCACCGCCATCAAGCGCACCGAGCCGTTGAATTCGGGGATATCAAACTGCACATTCGCAACCCCATCCTCGCCAACCGCGACAACACCGCTAAAGTAGGCAACCAATTCTTCGGTTGGCGGTGGCGAGTCAAAACCTCCTGCCGCATTGGCATCGCCACCAGACCGCAAGCGCCCCATGGCCCCACTCAAGCCGTTGATCAGGCGACCATAGACATCGCGGACCTCCATACCCAATCGGCGTTGACCAAAGTAGTGTCCCGACGGGTCAGGGCTCGCAAAGCTAGTAAGATTGAGAATCCCAACATCCACAGCTGCCAAAGTCACATAGGCCGTTTCACCAGGTTTCACACCATCCACTTGCAGCGCCACATCAAGTGGACCGCGTGGATCCATCACATCAGGCGCAGCGATAGACACCGCTAGCTGCTTTTCTGCCGGATCGACCTGCGCATATTGCAAACCAAGCGCACGTGCAGGGTTTTGCCCTGCTGCCGCGTTCCCGGCCCGAATGACCGATGCGGTGACATAAGCGCCTGCACCCCATTCGTCTGTCACGTCCAAGTCTATCAGGTTCTCGCCCTCCTGGACCTCAACGGTTTTCATAGCGATGAGCCGGTTGGACATCACAGAAATCAACGCGGTCCCGGCAAAACGCGGCACAAGGCGCAACTGCGCAGTCTCGCCACTGCGATAACGCTCTGCATCCAGCGACAACTCAAGCGTATCGGGGGTTTCGGTCGCGTCTACCGGGGCATACCACCCCGCATCAAACGTGATCGCGGTGGAAACATAGTCACCGCCGTCTTGGGTCACAACTATCTCATAGCGGCCCCAATCAACATCTGCGCTGACCACCAACGGCGCACCGTCGAGCGTTACGGACCCGCGCGCCACAACCTCGCGCGTGGTTGTGGGCTCCCACTCCCAGCCGCCATTGAGCTGATACCACTGGTAATGCGTGCGCAAACGGTTCACGGTCCAATTGACTGGCATGGCGGCGGGGGTCAGATCGGCATTAAGTGCAAGGAGCTCAAAGCTGGCTTGGCTGCCTTCCGGCACAACGTCCTCGCCAAAACGCGGCTTGATCCCCACCATCGGTGTTGTTGCGGCGACAGGATGGCTGATGCGACGTTCCACTGGTCTGCCAGACCCTTCCAGCACGCGTACGGCCACCTCCGCGATCAGGGAACGGCCTTTGGCCTCTTGCTCCGGCAATGGCACAAAGATATCTGCCTGACCTTTGCTGTCTGTCACGTCGCCAGAGAAATACTCGGTCTGCCCATAAAACGGCAGATCATATCGACCAAAACGGAAACCCGGATATTCCTCAAACGTCTCGCGCGCTTTCAGTGTCACTTGCCCTTCCACATCCAGATTGGCGGCAGGAGCGCCAAAAAGGTATCTGGCACTAAGCGCCAATGGGCTCGGATTTTGCACGTCAAAAGCACCATCTGGCGGGGTCAGGTCAAAGTCGATCCGCTCAGGCAGGAAGTCTTCGACAAGCACCTTGGCTGTCGCCAAGGCAGGCGCTTCCAGATCGGACTTAAGCGCCAGTGACCAGCGCCCACGCGGCACAGTGGCGCCTAGGGGCAGTTCAAAGACATGCCCGCCAGCGACACCATCAACGGAAATCCGGCGACTGTATTCCACACCATCCGGACGTGTGAGAATGGCCGTCAAGGGCAAGGCCGGCAGCGCCTGTGCACGATCACCGCGCGCCAAGGCGGTCACATAAATCGTCTCACCCGCGCGATAGACCCCGCGATCTGTGGTGACATAGACATCAATTGGCGGCGTAGCGGGGCGCCCTTCAACGCCACGATCTGACAAATCAAAGGCGGGGTCTGTCAGGGACAGGAAAGAGAAATCATCCCCCTTTTGCACCATAAGCAGTGCAGGCGACGCGCTGCCGGCACCACGTGTCAGACCTGCATCAAAAACAGCATATCCTTCATTGTCAGCCACTGCCTCCGCCAAAACGCGATTGGCGCGCGACAGCAAAGTGACCGTTGCACCACTTAACGCGCCTGCATCGGACAGCTGTCGCACAAACACGTGCAAACCATCGCTGCCACTTAAGCTCGAAATCCCGATGTCAGACAGAAGAAACCACTGCGTCGTCGATGTTTCATCATATTTGTCGGCGCCCGGCACATCCGCCGTCAGTGCGTAGACACCTGCAGCCTGTCCCGCGACCAAATCTGCCATTGGCAGGCGCGTTGTCATGGTCTGGTTGAGCGTGTTTTCTACTTGTCCAGTGCCGGTCCATACGGTTTCTGCAACATCACGATCAAAATCCTCCATCTGCCAATAGCTCAGAGGTTGCCCAAAATACCCGTCCTGCATGGCACGCAAAATATTGCGATCGTTCACCCGCTGAAGCGTCAGGGACACTTCGTTGAGGTTAACAGTCTCAATGGGTATCGCCGCATCAGAACTGCGCGGCAAAACATAAGCTCTGCCTGCAAACGCAACGCGCGGGCTTCGATCGCGCACATACGCACGGACATTGGTGTCGCGTACAAGGCTCTCCCCGCTTTTTGCTGGCAGCCCTTCCCTGAAGGTGACCTGAATGTCCTGCCCATGTGCCAAACCTTCCACGCAGATACGCCGCTCTTCCACACGAAGTGCCAAACGGGCATCGGGCAATTTCACGTAAGGCGTGTAATCCTGACCGGTCTCGATGAGCGCTTCGTTGAATTCCGCGCACAAGCGCGGGGCTTCCAAGTCGCTTTCAACTTGGTGATCAGAGACGCGAAAGCCGTACTTTCCGATGGCATCTTCCAGTTTGTCCAGAACCTCACTGCGTGGGCTGATCGTCTCGGCAAGACGCAGGCTGCGCAGCACCGCCTTGCCCCGGTCCTGGTCTTCCAGACGCTCGGCCATCAACACCAACGCGTTCACTTGCTCCGCGTCTGAGGTGGCGCGCAGGTATGCATTTATAGAGGCAAGGTAAGCTTGCTCTTTATATCTTCGCGTCTCAGAAGTGCGATCCCCGCGCAAACCAGCATTGAGCCGACCATACTCCAGCCAAAGGTCACTGCGATCCGCTTTGCTCAGCGCGCCACCTGTCCAACGCATTGCGCTCAACATGTTACCTTCGGCGCGACGCTCTTTTGCCGCCTGAAGCATATCGGCAACCGTCCAAGGGCCGCCTGCGTGCCTGCGTCCGATGTTGGCAGCAAGGTCTTTGGCACGAGCAAGATCATTCTCCGAAAGGAACCCCAAGTCTTTGCCCCGAGCCTGAGCTGTCCTCAGGGTTGTCTCCGAAGCCGAAAACACCTCAGCCGACACGGCACCATCGTAGGGCTGCCGCTCATTGACTTCAGATTTTGGAAAACACGCATTGGAGCGCTGGTTGAACGTAAAGGCCACACATTCAGGCTTGCTGAGGCAGGTCTGTGCGCAAGCCTCATAAGTTGTATCAAACAGGTTTTGCAAATCGGATCCGTAGAAATCGACATCGCGACTCACCACCAGGCGTTTCTCCGGCACATAGCTTTCTTGTGCTTTCGCCGCCGTTCCCGCCATCGCAAACAGCCCAATTGCTAAAATCCGCAGCATTCTATTCTCCAACAATCAATAACTTGATCGTGCCATGTCACAAACCTGCATTGCAACGATGCAAACACATCCCGGTATTAAGCAGATGTTCATCGACTGACAGGAATATGGCCTCTAACGATAAGACGGCTTGAGGATCGGCGTATGTCGCTGGCGCAAAAACTTGCTGACGAACGGCGTGCCCGTTTGGCGGCAGAACGCTTGTTAGAGTTGAAAAAGCGTGAGCTTTATGCAGCCAACCGCAAGTTGGGCAAACATGCTGCGCAACTCTCAAACGAAATTGTGGAAGCCCGTGCGACAGTTGAAACTGTTACCAAAGAAAACAACAAGTTTCGCTCTGATCTGGAAACAGCTCAGGAACGCGCAGACAAGGCAGAAAGACGTCTTTGGCATTCCCTTTCCACAATCCGAGATGGCTTTGCCTTCTTTGACGACAGCGGCAAAATGATCGCCGCCAATCCCAGCTATCTGGCAATCTTTGAGGGTGCCGACCACATAAAACCGGGCGTGTCTTATCAAGAGATCATGGAATTTGCGGCACATGAAGGGCTGTTTATTCTCGAAGACACCTCTCCGGAAGACTGGTGCACGATGATGGAGCAGCGCTGGCACGCAGAAGAGCCAGAACCTGTGATCGTTCAGCTTTGGAATGAAGAGTTTCTGAAGCTCATCGATCAACGCGATCTCGGGAATGACCGGGCCAGCTTGGCCATGAACATCACAGAGTCGGTTCGCAACGAAGCGGAGTTGCAGCGTGCGCAGCATGAGGCCGAAGCGGCGAGCCAGGCCAAATCTGCGTTTTTGGCCAACATGAGCCATGAACTACGGACACCAATGAACGGTGTTGTCGGGATGGCCAGCCTGTTGATGGACACAACGCTGACTGAAGAACAGCGTTTGTTTGCATCAACCATCAAGAACTCGGGCGAGGCACTGCTGAACATCATCAACGATGTCTTGGACTATTCAAAACTGGGCACCGAAAATGTCGGGCTGCGCAATGAGACCTTCGATCTGGAGCGTTGCATCCATGAGGTGATGACGCTGCATCAGGTGTCTGCCCGCGAACGTGGGCTCGAATTGCTGGTCGACTACGACCTGTTCCTGCCAACTCAATTTGTTGGCGACATTGGACGCTTCCGTCAAATTCTCACGCATCTTGTTGGAAACGGGGTGAAATTTACACACACCGGTCATGTCTTGGTGCGGGTTGTTGGCGTTATCACAAACGATGGGTCTAACGCTGTGTTGCATATCACAGTTGAGGATACAGGCATTGGCATTGCCGACGAACAGCTGGAACACATTTTCGGAGAGTTCAATCAGGTCGATACAAGCCAAAACCGTGAATTCGAAGGCACTGGGCTTGGTCTTGCACTGACAAAACAGTTGGTCAACCTGATGTCCGGCGAAATTTGGGTCGAATCCGCATTGGGCATGGGTACGTCTTTTGGGTTCCGACTGACGCTACCGATCGAAGAAGACTGCGATCATCTTCCAATCCCACTGCCTGACAACATTCAGCATGTGCTCGTTGCCTCTGATACCGAAGTGAACAGCGATCTGCTCAGAAAGCAGCTTGAGCAAATGGGCGCAACGGTAACGATTTGCACAGATCAGTCGCAGGCAATGTTGCTTGCACCTCATGTGGATCTGATTTTGGCAGATCATGCGGCCGGCGACATTGATGCACGGCAGTTGAACCGTGACATGCTTGAGCAGAATTTGGCGACGCCCATTGTTGCGTTGACCTCTGATCCCAACAGTTTCGCGGATGTTGATGACCTCGGGCTTATCAAAAGCCTGCTGCCCAAACCCGGTTCCCGCGCGGAGCTGAATCTCGGCATTGCAAAGGCGGCTTTGGCCAGCCCCAACAACAGCACTCCAGGCAATTCAAGCGCCCGGCGACGCATGCGCATTCTGTCAGCAGAGGACAACAAAACCAACCGCTTGGTGTTGGAGAAATTGCTCAAACCACTCGACATCGAATTGATGTTTGCGCATGACGGTGTCGAGGCGGTGGAGCGGTACGTTTCTTACTCTCCGGACCTTATCTTTATGGACATTTCCATGCCACGTATGGATGGCACCGAGGCCACAAAGAAGATCCGGGCGCTGGAGGCAAACAACAACCGACGGACCCCGATTGTTGCGCTCACAGCCTTGGCCAATGAAGGCGACGAAGAGCATGTGCTCAGCAACGGGTTGGATCGCTACCTGACAAAACCCCTGCGCAAGTCTGAGATTTTCAAAGTGATCTCAGAAATGCACCCAGAAGAAACGATTGATCCGTTCAAAGACAATTCAGAGGCAATCGCCAGCTGACGCCCTTCACTTGGCTTCCGGGTAGTCCCTGAGAAACACCCAACGGTCCCCTTCTGACATGTCGTTCTGAAAACGATAACCGCCGTAGTCAAAGCTCTTAAGCCCTTCGGGATCCTGAATGCGATTGTGGATCATAAAGCGCGCCATTGAACCACGTGCTTTCTTGGCAAAGAAAGACACGATTTTGGCTTTGCCATCTCGCTCTTCCATAAAGACCGGGGTGATCACGCGCATTTTCAACGCCTTAAGGTCCACCGCTCCAAAGTATTCTTGGCTGGCACAGTTGACGAGCGTGTCAGTATTCAAAGCTTCAGCCTGTGCATGCAGGGCCTTTGCCGGAGCAGTCCGCCAATACTCGTAAAGCGATGCTCCGCGGCGGGTCTTCAGACGGCTGCCCATCTCCAGCCGATATGGCTGAATCGCATCCAGCGGCCGCAGCACACCATATAAGCCTGACAAAATGCGCAGATGTTCCTGAGCCCAGGTCATTTCCTCTGGTTCAAGACTGGCCGCATCCAATCCCACATAGGTGTCACCAGCAAAAGCATGAACCGCAGGGCGCGTCATGTCTGCATCGGGCTCTGCCTCAAACGCTTTAAATCGGTCGCGATTCAGACGCGCCAGATCTTCGCTCAAGTCCATCAGCTTGCGCAGCTCACCCAAAGTCAGGTTCCGCGCTGTTCTCGCAAGGCGTACAGCGTCTTCCTGAAAGTCTGGCGCGGTCATAGGGCCGTCAACAGCGTCCCAATTCAGGCGTTTGGCCGGAGAAATCACAACAAGCATTCGGCAGCTCCATCTGGTTTAGAACTCTTCTAATCCGCTCTATGCAGAACGTCCAGAAAAGCTGCACCAAATCGATCTGCTCGCCGATCCCCCAGCAATCGCTCCATGTCCTGAGAGGTGCGCGGCTTTTGGCTCGCGATTTTCGCCAAGAGTGACGCTGAACAGCTCATTGGTTTGTCAATTCCGGTAGGGCCCCGCATCAGTTGCGACTGCGCCTCCAACAATTGGTCATAGAGGTCAGCATCCTGCCGTCCCGCAATTTTACGGCGACTGGGGTGCAATTGCTCTGCCTCGCCGTTGATCACCTCCAAGAACGCATCACCATAATTGGCAAGTTTCTTGGCTCCGACCCCACTCACCCTTGCCATCTCATCAAGATCTGCAGGCCGTGTTTCTGCCATTTCAGCCAATGTGCGGTCAGGGAAAATAACATATGCAGGCACTTTGGCTGCTTCTGCTAAGGCGCGTCTTTTGGCTTTGAGGGCAGACATCAACGGGGTGTTTTCTTCGCTCACAAGTGTCTTTGCGGCGGGGCGACGCGAGGTGACACGAATGGTATCGCGACGCAGCTCAACGCGTTCTTCATCACGCAATACCGGACGCGCGCGCTCTGTCATCGTCAGGGCGCCATGGCGTTCGGGATTTGGACGCACCAGATCGTGCCCCATCATCTGCCGGAACACCGCTTGCCACTGGCGCTTGTCAAATTCGCCACCTACGCCGAAGGTGGGCAGCGCATCGTGACCACGTTCGCGCACTTTGTCAGTTTCGTTGCCGAGCAAGATGTCGATCAAGTGGCCGGTGCCAAACCACTCGCCTGTCCTCAAGATCGCCGAAAGCGCTTTGCGCACAGCTTCGGTGCCGTCAAAAACTTCGGGCGGCGTATCGCAGAGGTCACATTTGCCGCAGGTGACCTCATCTTCGCCGAAGTACTTTAGCAACTGTTCCCGGCGGCACTTCAGCGCTTCGGCCAGCCCCAACAACGCGTTGAGCCGCGCATGATCTGCGGCGCGGCGCTCCGGCGGGGCGAGTCCCTCATCAATCTGGGAACGGCGCAGACGAATGTCATCGGGGCCAAACAACGTAAAGGTCTCTGCTGGTGCACCATCGCGCCCTGCCCGGCCAATTTCCTGATAATAGGCTTCAATAGATTTTGGCAGATCCGCATGAGCCACCCAACGGATATCGGGCTTATCTACCCCCATGCCAAAGGCCACAGTCGCCACAACGATCAACCCATCTTCACGCTGAAACGTCGCCTCTGTTTCACGCCGTTCCTGCGGGTCCATGCCTCCGTGATAAAACAGAGCCTGATGACCGTCTTCGCGCAGCGCTTTGGCAAGGCTTTCGGTTTTCGCGCGGGTCCCGCAATAGACAATGCCGGACTGCCCTTTGCGGGCTGCCGCGAACTGCAGGATCTGGCGGCGTGGGTTGTCTTTCGCAGCGAACGCGAGGTGTAAATTGGGGCGGTCAAAACCGTGCAGGAACACCTGCGGCGTGCGCCCGTCAAACAGGCGTTCAACAATTTCGTCGCGCGTTTCCGCATCTGCGGTGGCGGTGAATGCGGCAATTGGAACACTCAGCGCGCGCTGCAATTCTCCGATGCGTAGATAATCTGGGCGAAAGTCATGCCCCCATTGGCTGACACAATGAGCCTCATCCACGGCAATCAGGCTCACGCCAATCTTGCGCAACATGCCCAACGCGGCACCGGAGGCCAATCTCTCAGGCGCGATATAAAGAAGTTTGAGCCGCCCGGCTTCAATTGCATCCCAAACTTGGGCTGTCTCCTCATCAGTATTGCCCGACGTCAACGCGCCGGCCTCAACACCGCTTTCCCGCAGCGCGCGCACTTGATCCCGCATCAGAGCAATCAGCGGGGATATCACAACCGTGACACCATCCCGCAGCAAGGCCGGGAGTTGAAAACAGAGAGATTTACCGCCACCCGTGGGCATGATGGCCAGGACATTCTCGCCCGTAGCCACCGCATTGACGATCTCTTCCTGCCCAGGGCGGAAGGCGTCAAAGCCAAAAACATCACTGAGAACGGTGCTGGCGGCCCGCATTGTTCACCTTATTTATCTGGGCAATCTGCTCTGGGCAGTTGTCCCATAGTGTCCAAGCGGGCTCAAGCCCGAACAACGATTTAGAACAGGATCGCAGGCAGGATGTAGTCACGCAAAGAAATGATGATCACAAAGACCACCAAAGGCGCCAGATCCAGAGGCCGCGTGTCCGGCAAGATCCGGCGGACAGGTTCATAGATTGGCTCCAGCAAACGGTTCAGACCGGTCCAGATTTGCGCCACAATCGGCTGACGCAAGTTGAGCACCTGAAAATTGATCAACCAGCTCATGATGATATGCGCCAGCATAAAGAAGAAGGCGATGTCCAAGATCAGCTTCAGCGGACCGTAAATTGCCATCATGAGAGGCTCCTTTGCTTTGATTGGCTCACAGTTAAGCGCGACGGGCAAAAAGCACAAGACTGACGCGAGGAAGTCGGTTGACGAAGCGTTTAAAGCGCCGTTCAAGAGCGCCAAAGGAGAGACCGATGTATCCAATCATGCGCATGGTCAAAGAGCTGATCAAATACCGCAACGCTGCGCCTCTGCCGCTGACTGGCACCCATGTGTCCTCTCACCGTTGCTGGCCCTCAGATATTGATCTCTGGATGGAACTCAACAATGGCCGCACCCTGACACTGTTTGATCTGGGGCGGATCCCTTTGGCCAGCCGCATCGGGCTCGTGCCAGTGCTCCGCCAAAACAAATGGAGCCTCACCATGGCAGGTGCGTCTGTGCGCTACCGCCGCCGCATTCGCACATTTGAGAAAATCGAGATGCGCAGCCGCACCGCTTTCTGGGATGAGCGCTTTGTCTACATCGAACAATCGATGTGGAAACAAAATGGAGAGTGCGCAAACCACGCGCTATATCGTGCGGCCGTGACAGATCGAAATGGCATCGTATCACCGGCGCGCGTGATGGAAGCGCTTGGCAGCGCAGAAACCCCGCCTCCTGCGCCAGAATGGATCCTCGCCTGGATTGAGGCGGAGACCACCAGACCATGGCCCCCAATGCAGGAATAGCTTGCTCTGGTTGAGTATCCCTGTCTAATTGACGTCAAAATCCGAAGGGGATGCGGATGGAAAAAACAACGACGCGCAAGCGCATCTGGGGTTGGTTCTTTTTTGATTGGGCGAGCCAGCCATATAACACGCTCCTGATCACTTTTATTTTTGCGCCCTATGTCAAAGACTTGATCGGCGATGGCGCGAAAGCACAGGCGGCATGGGGTTTTGGCATTGCCGCCGCAGGTGTGATCATTGCCGTTCTGGCCCCTGTTTTGGGTGCCATGTCAGACACCTCCGGCAATCGCTTGCGCTGGATCTGGCTGTTCTCGGTGATGTATGTGGTTGGGTCTTTTGGGCTATGGTGGGCGGCGCCAGACAATTTCAACCTGACATGGACATTAACGCTCTTTGCGATCGGCATGATCGGCATGGAGTTCGCCACAATTTTTACCAACTCGATGTTGCCGGATCTTGGCAGCAAGGAAGAAATCGGACGGATTTCAGGAAATGGTTGGGCCTTTGGCTATGTGGGTGGTCTGATCGCGCTTGTGATCATGCTCACCTTGTTTGCCGAAGACGCAAAGAGTGGCAAAACGCTGATTGGTCTGGACCCGATGTTTGGTCTGGATGCAGAGCAACGTGAAGGCACCCGCTTTGTCGGTCCTCTTACGGCAATTTGGTACGCCGTCTTTATGATACCCTTTGTGCTTTGGGTTCGCGATCCGCGGCCGACCAAACCAAGAAAAGGCGCCGTTGGCAAAGCACTTACCAATGTTTGGGGAACGGTCCGCAACCTGCCCAAAACGCCGTCTCTCTTTGCCTATCTTGGCAGCTCGATGTTTTATCGCGACGCCCTCAATGGCATGTATACTTTCGGGGGCATCTATGCGGCGGGCGTGCTGAACTGGTCGGTTGTGGATGTTGGCATCTTCGGCATTCTGGCAATCATTTCCGGCGCTATTTTTGCGTGGCTTGGCGGGAAGGCTGACACGCAATTTGGCCCAAAGCCGGTGATCAAAACCTGTATCCTGATGCTCTGTGGAGTCGCAATCGCGACCATCTTTGTGTCGAGAGAGAGCGTTTTGGGCATCGCTGTGGAGCCTCAGTCCAAACTGCCAGACTATGCCTTCTATGTGCTGGGCATCGTGATTGGCGCGGCGGGCGGTGTGATTCAGTCCGCAAGCCGCACAATGATGGTGCGCCAAGCCATTCCGGAACGCACTGCAGAATCTTTTGGTCTCTATGCCCTGGCGGGCAAAGCCACGTCTTTCATCGCCCCATTTTTGATCGGTATCATGACCACGGTATCAGGCAGCCAACAGATTGGCGTTACGCCGCTCATCGCTCTTTTCTTGTTAGGCCTGATCCTGCTACGCTGGGTTGACCCAGAAGGAGATCATGCAAAATGGGGCCACGCCTCCTCATCCTCCTAACACTGTTTGGCCTGATAGCCTGTCAGAGCGATACGGATACAAAGCCCACGCTTGCGGTTTCGACGCAGCAAGAAGTGCCCGCGACAATGCAAGGGATTGCCGCCAAACAACTGTTTGGCGCAAAGCCTGATGGTTCAAATCAGAGCAGTGCACCCTTTGGCAGCTATGCAAAAGGGTGCCTTGCAGGCGGTGCTGAACTTTCTGAAACGGGCCCAACCTGGCAAGCAATGCGGCTTTCACGAAACCGCAACTGGGGCCATCCTGAAACCATCTCCTACATTCAGGAACTCTCCGCCAAAGCTGCCCAACAGCCGGGGTGGAACGGCCTCTATATTGGAGACATCAGCCAGCCCCGCGGCGGGCCGATGTTGTCAGGTCACCGCAGCCACCAGCTTGGTCTTGACGTGGATATCTGGATGCGGCCGGCGGATCGGCTCAATCTAAGTGCCAGTGAACGCGAAAGTATTTCCTCAACATCCATGCGGCGCAGCAATGGGGCTTATGTCAACAGCAGCTGGACGCGACAGCACCACGAGATCCTGAAGGCTGCTGCGAAGGACCCTCGCGTGGCCCGGATTTTTGTGTTTCCCGGCGCAAAGGTGCAAATGTGCGAGGACGAAAAAGGCGATCGCGCTTGGCTCAGGAAGATCAGACCGTGGTGGGGGCATCACTATCACTTCCATGTGCGCCTGAATTGCCCAGCGGGGACACAAGGATGCATCAATCAAGATCCCCCGCCAGCAGGTGACGGCTGCGATGATGCCCGAAAATGGGTGCAGGACATTCTCTTCCCACCACCGCCGCCACCGCCAGATCCCAATGCGCCCAAGCCGAAACCACGCCGTGACCTTCAAATGACAGATCTGCCTCGCCAATGTATCGCCGTCTTGCAATCTCAATAGTTGCCTGCCTCACGCTTTCTGCTGGATTTGCACTTTGGGCGGAAGCGGGCAACCCAAAGACTGGTGAGGCGGACCACCTGTCGACCTATCGCTGGCAAATTCATGAGGGCTGGTTCGGCGGGTTTTCCGGCCTTGAAGTGTCTGACGATGGGACGCGGCTGGTGACCATTTCTGACAGAGGCCACATTGTAACTGCCGATATTTCACGTGCGCGTGGCGACATTGTTGGTTTGGTCAATGTCACGCAATTCAAACTTCTGAATCCAGAGGGGGCCTTTCCCGCGCAACCGACTCGTCGCGATAGCGAAGGGTTGGCGCAGCTTCCGAGCGGGCAATTGGTCGTTTCCTATGAAGGAAACCATCGACTGGAACGCAGGGCATCCCCAGATGCGCTGCCTGCCCCACTTCCTCGAGATGCGTGGTTTAAGACCATGGCAGCGAACTCAGGCTTTGAAGCGCTCGCTGTCAGCAGCGATGGGAGACTGTTTGCAATGCCAGAAGCCGCTGTCGAGGACACGAATCGCATTCAGGTCTACACGCTGCTGGGGTCTCACTGGCACCCTGCCTTTACTTTGAACCGGGATACAAAGTTTCAACCCGTGGGTGCCGATTTTGGACCGGATGGCAGATTCTATGTTCTCGAACGTGGCTTCAACGGGATCGGTTTCCGCACGCGTGCCCGCAGTTTCCGTATCGATGGCACCGAGGCAAACGATGAAAAACTCCTGTTTCGCAATGGCATAGGTGGCCATGACAATCTCGAAGGCATTTCGGTCTGGCGCGACAGTGAGGGGCGCATTCGTCTTACCATGATCTCGGATGACAACTTCAGACTGATCCAGCGCACAGAAATTGTGGAATATGTCATTCCTCAATAAAACTTGATTTGCCCTCTTCTGACTTATACACGCCTGACGTCCCGCGATGCGCGTGGGGCCAAGTCGCCGCTACCTTGTCAAAACGGGCTAAAGCTTATGAACAAGACCTATCTTCCTGGCATTCTTGCCATGGCTGCCATCGTGGTGGCCTCTAACATCCTTGTGCAGTTCCTTTATGGCCAATGGCTGACATGGGGTGCATTTACCTATCCTCTCGCTTTCCTCGTGACCGATGTGATGAACCGGGTGTACGGCGTTTCCGCTGCGCGCCGTGTGGTTCTGGTCGGCTTCATCGTTGGTGTGATCTGCTCCTTCATTGGTACAAAGATCATGCTGGAAGGCGACGGGTTCACCTATCCGGCTGTGACGCTGCGGATTGCGATTGGCTCTGGTTTGGCGTTCCTGACCGCGCAACTGCTTGATGTTGCTATCTTTGATCGCCTGCGCAACGGGGCTTGGTGGCGGGCGCCGCTGGCGTCCACGCTGATCGGCTCTTCGCTGGATACCGCGATTTTCTTCACCATTGCCTTTAGTGGCGCACTCTCCTTCATCGAACCTGGCAACGACGTGAGCTGGGCCGGTGAAATGCTGCCGCTTCTGGGCGCGGGTCCAGTGGCCCCTCTGTGGGTCAGTCTTGGATTTGCTGATTGGATGGTCAAACTATCGCTTGCTTTGCTCGCTCTTGTGCCATTCCGCATCATCGTGGGGTCTTTGACAGCACGCACCACATGATTTTGTTTGACATATCTCCAACCTGTGGCAGGCTGAAGATACGCGAAACAATCTGAAAGGAGGTGCCCATTGTCTAGAGAAGCTATGGAGAACGGAGTCGGAACAGTTTGGAAGGAGTGCAGCTGAGGCAGCCCTTGGCTGACATAAGATCCGAATTGGTGTTGACCTAACCGGCGCACCTCCAATCATCTCGAAGGGCTGTTTCCAACGCGGGAAGCAGCCCTTTTTGCTGGCGTGTTAACCGCTTTTATCGGCAAAAACCCCACATCGGTATTGCGTCGGTATTGCGACTGTATTGCGTAGGTGGAATTTTTGGGCGCATAGAAAAGCACATCTGTTAACCCACCGGCCGCGCAACGCGGGGAGCGCCATGCTGAGAATCAGCGATGACATCACGATTGAGGACTGGGAGCTGACCGAACAGTTCGTCCGTGCCAGTGGCCCCGGCGGGCAGAATGTGAACAAGGTCTCCACCGCTGTTGAACTGCGATTTGAGGCGGCGCGCTCGCCGAATCTGACCGCGCCGATCAAGGCACGGCTGAAACGGCTGGCGGGACGTCGCTGGACAAAAGACGGCGCGCTGATCCTGCAATGTGATGAAACCCGCAGCCAATCCCGCAACCGCGATATCGCGCGCGAGCGTCTGGCCGAGTTGATCCGCAAAGCGCTGGTGGCACCCAAGCGCCGGATCAAAACCAAACCCACATATGGCAGTCAGCAGCGGCGGCTGAAGGCCAAAAAGGAACGCGGCGAGGTGAAATCCATGCGCGGCAAAATCCGCGGCGAGGACAGCTGAACCCAGCCAAGCGTCGTGCCGTTACGAAATTACCACAAAACCCCGCTTGGCATGCCCGGACGATCAACCTAGGGTCGCGCCCAAATTGGGGAGACTGACATGACCAGCAGCATTGAACGCCGTGCCCGGCTTTTGGGGCCACATATGACCACCTTCTACAAAGAGCCTGTGCATGTGGCGCGCGGCGAAGGTGTTTGGCTGTGGGACACCGATGGCGCGCAATATCTGGACTGCTACAACAACGTGCCGCATGTGGGCCATTGCCACCCCAAAGTGGTGGAAGCGATTGCGAAACAGGCGGCGGTGCTGAACACACATACGCGCTATGTGCATGACGGCATTCTGGAATACGGCGAAGCGCTGACTGCGAAATTTGACCATGATCTCAGCAGCATGGTGATGGTCTGTTCCGGCTCTGAAGCCAATGATGTGGCGCTGCGCATGGCGCAGGCGATGACCGGTAAGACCGGGGTGATCACCACCGACAACACCTATCATGGCAACACCTCTGCGGTGAGCCAGCTGAACAGCTCCAAGGTGCCGATTGGCGGTTTTCAGGAGCATGTGCAGCGTGCGCCGGCGCCAGACAATATGATGCCACCCGGCGGCACACGCGAAGGTCAGGCAGCGGCTTTTGCCGCAGGCGTGAAACAGGCGATTGCCACATTGGAAGAAAACGGCCACGGCGTTTCGGCGCTGATCGTGTGCCCCTATTTTGCCAATGAAGGCTTCCCGACGCTGGAAGAGGGGTTTCTGGATGAGGCGATTGCGCTGGTTCGAGCGGCGGGTGGCCTGATCATTGCCGATGAGGTGCAGCCGGGCTTTGGCCGGATTGGCAGCCATTGGTGGGGGCATCAGAAACTGAATTTTGCGCCTGACATCGTGACGCTGGGCAAGCCGATGGGCAACGGACACCCGGTGGCGGCAGTGATCACGCGGCCCGAAATCCTGACCTGTTTTCAGGAAGGGTTCAAATATTTCAACACCTTCGGCGGAAACCCGGTGAGTGCGGCGGCGGCGATGGCGGTGCTGAATGTGGTTGAGGATGAACAGCTGGTGGCCAATGCCAAGACGGTGGGCGACTATACGCTGGATCTGCTTGGCGCCTTGCAGGCGCGCTATGATGTGATTGCGGATGTGCGCGGCTCTGGCCTGTTTCTGGGCGTAGAGCTGTGGCGTGATGGCAAACCTGCGACCGAGTTGTGCGATGCGGTGGTCGAGGCGATGCGCCATCGCGGGGTTCTGCTGCACACCGAAGGACGGTTTGACAACACACTGAAAATCCGCCCGCCCTGTGTGTTTGACAAGGCAAACGCGGATCAATTGGTCGATGTGATGGACGCAGCACTCAACGCAGCACTGGGAGCAATGGCATGAACGAAGCACAAGCCATGAGCGCCGCGCAGGACGCACTGACAGCATGGGGCGTGTCCGCAGCACCCCGACTGATCAAGAACCGTGAAAACATCGTGTTGGAGGCGGTCGGCCCCGATGGGCAACGCGCGGCGCTGCGCCTGCATCGGCCCGGCTATCAGAGCGATGATGCGATCCGTTCTGAACTCTGGTGGTCAGAGGCGTTGGTGGCGGCGGGGATGACCGTGCCACAGCCGATCCGCACCCTCGCTGGGGATGTGCTCGCCACGGGTGGCGCGCGGGTGGCCTCGTTGGTGACCTGGCTTGAGGGCGAACCGCTCGGCGAAGGCGGTGTGCCGCTGGCGATGGATGCGCCAAAGCAAGACGCGCTGCATGAAGCGCTTGGCGCAGAGCTGGCCCGCCTGCATGTGGCGAGCGATGCGATGACGCGGCCTGACGCCTTTGAACGGGTCACGCTCGATCTGGAGGCGCTGCTGGGCGATGATCCCGCCTGGGGCCGGTTTTGGGAAAACCCCAGCCTGACCGCAGAGGAATCCGCGCTGCTGCAAACCACCCGCGACAAATTGCGCGATGTGATTGCCGCCCATGCAGAGACGGGTGGTGACTTTGGCCTGATCCACGCGGATGCGCTGCGGGAAAACGTGCTGGTGCAGGGCGATCAGGTGCGGCTGATTGATTTTGACGACGGCGTCTTTGGCTTCCGCATGTATGAGCTGGGCGTGGCCATGTCGCAGAACTATGATCAGCCCAATCAGGATGCGCTGGGGGCGGCCCTGTTGCGTGGCTATGCCTCTGTGCGTCCGCTGCCGGATAACGCGGCTGCGCTGCTTGAGGCGTTCACTTTGATGCGCGGGCTCGCGAGCTGTGGCTGGACCATAGGGCGCTATGCAGATGAGGACCCAGCGGTGCGCGACTATGCCGAACGGGCGCTGGAAATGGCGCGGCGGTGGCTGGGCTGATCGTATAGATCATCCACAGACCAGAGTCGGCGCGCTCAGACGATCACGTCCATTTTGTCCTGTGCGCCGACGCTGAACACACGTTTGTAACGGTCGATTTCGTCCTGCGGCCCCATCGCCTTGTTGGGGTTGTCAGAGAGTTTGACCGTCGGGCGGCCATCCGCCTTGATCGCCTTGCAGACCAGAGAGAACGGCGCGAGGCCATCATCGGGGGTGAGACCTCGGAAATCATTGGTGAGCAAAGTGCCCCAGCCAAAGGACACGCGCGCGCGGCCGGCAAACTGGGTATGCAGCTCGGCGATTTTGTCGGTGTCCAGACCATCGGAGAAGATGATGAGTTTCTTGGTGGGGTCTTCGCCGCGCTCTTTCCACCAGCGGATCGCGGTTTCCGCACCTGTGGCGGGGTCGCCGCTGTCGATGCGAATGCCGGTCCAGCCTGCAAGCCAATCCGGCGCGCGTTTCAGGAAGCCTTCGGTGCCATAAGTGTCTGGCAGGATGATGCGCAGATTGCCGTCATGTTCCACATGCCAGTCTTCGAGCACCTTATAGGGCGCGCGGGCGAGTTCCTGATCGGTGTCCGCGAGAGCAGAGATCACCATGGGCATTTCATGGGCGTTGGTGCCAATCGCCTCCAGATCGCGTTTCATGGCGATCAGGCAGTTGGAGGTGCCGACAAATTTGTCGCCAAGCCCCTCGACCATGGCCTGCACACACCAATCCTGCCACAGGTAGGAATGGCGGCGGCGGGTGCCAAAATCGGCAATGCGCAGATCCGGCAGGGTGCGCAGGTGATCGATTTTTTCCCAGAGCTTGGTCATGGCGCGGGCATAGAGCACCTGCAGCTCAAACTTGCGCATGTCATGCAGCACGGCGCGGCCGCGCAGCTCCATCAGTACGGCCAGCGCGGGAATTTCCCAGAGCATGACCTCATGCCATTTGCCTTCAAAGGTCAGCTCATATTGGCCGTCGCGCTTCTCCAGATGGTAGTCTGGCAAGCGCATGTTCTCAAACCATTCCATGAAATCGGGGCGGAACATCTGGCGTTTGCCATAGAAAGTGTTGCCGCGCAGGAAGGTGCTTTCCCCGCGTGAGAGCGACAGCGACTTGATGTGATCGAGCTGTTCGCGCAGCTCGCCTTCGTCGATCAGATCAGCCAGCCGCACTTTGGAGGAGCGGTTGATCAGGCTGAATGTGACATGGGCATCGGGGCGGTTTCGAAAGATCGACTGACACATCAACAACTTATAAAAGTCGTTGTCGATGAGAGAGCGCACAATTGGATCAATCTTCCATTTGTGGTTCCAGACACGGGTTGCGATATCGACCATCTTGACTGGCCCCCAAATTCACAGATTTTGCTTTTGATACCGACAATAAGACCCGGCTCCAAGCCCATAAGGCGGGCTTAGACCTCTAAAGGTTCCGCATCGCGTGTTTCCAGCACGCTGGCGAGGGTCTCAAGCAGTTCTGCACGGCGCAGAGGCTTGCTCAGGAAGCTGTCCATTCCGGCCTGCATGCAGGCTTCTTTGTCGCTGCGATAGGCGTTTGCGGTGATGGCGATGATTTTTGGCTGCGGGATGCTGAGTCGGCGAATTTCGCGCGTGGCGTCCAGACCATCCATCACCGGCATAGACATGTCCATCAGCACAACGTCGGGCTCTTCACAGATGGTTTTTGCCACCGCTTCCGACCCATCCTCAGCAATCACCAGCCGGATCGGCAGCGACTTCAGCATCTTTTTGATCAGCAGCTGGTTGGTGCGATTGTCCTCTGCCAGCAACAAGGTGACCCCTTTGAACACAGTTTCATCGGGAAGATTCTGAGCGCAGGTTTTGCCTTGCTCGGGGGGGCGCGCCTTCAAGATGTTCACATCAATTGTGAAACAGGATCCGAGCCCCAGCGTGCTGGTCGCGGTAACGTCGCCGCCCATCATCCGCGCCAACTGACGCGAAATCGCCAGGCCAAGCCCGGTTCCGCCAAATTGGCGGGTGGTCTCAGCGTCCGCTTGTTCAAATTGCTCAAAAATATGCGACAGCCTGTCAGATGAGATCCCCATGCCTGTGTCACGTACCTGTATGGTAAGGCCACCGCCGCCCTCGCGGCATGCGACATCAACATCGACGCTGCCAAATTCAGTGAACTTAATCGCGTTGCCGATCACGTTCAGCAGGATCTGACGCAGGCGGCCATGATCCCCCAGCAGATACTGTGGCAGCCCCTCCTGAATGTTCACATTCAGTGCCAGATCCTTGGCACCGGCCTGTGGACCAAGCAGGGTGCTGATTTCCTGTATGAAGGTCGGCAACTCAAAGCGGGTGGGATTGATTGTGACACTGCCATCTTGCAGCTTTGAATAATCCAGAATGTCATTGATGATCGTCAGCAGCGCCTCAGAGGAATGCCGGATGGTTTGCACGTAGAGCGCATCTTCTGGCCCCAAGTCGGAATCTGCGAGCAGATCCGCCATGCCAATGATCCCATTCATGGGTGTTCGGATTTCGTGGCTCATATTGGCCAAGAAAATGGTCTTTGCCTTTTCACCAATCTCCGCAGCACGCTTGGCCTCTGCCATGTCCGTTTCGTAATTTTTCTGCTCTGTGATGTCGCGCTCGATTGAGACATACACTTCCAATTGGCCGTCCTCATCAAAGACAGGCGCGGCATTGCTTTCGACCCAAAAAGGTTTGCCGGATTTGGTGTAGTTCAGATTGACGGTCTGTGCGCTTTCACCAGTTAAGACCGTATCTGAAAGTTTCTTTTGCACTGTGTCGTCAGACTCTGGGCCATAAAGAAATTCGCCGGGACGTTTGCCGAGCACCTCATCCAATGTGTAACCGGTGCGTTTGGTGAAGGCCGGGTTCGCCCAAAGAATGCGGACTTCTTTGTCCAGCATGAGCACGCCTTCGGCGGCATTTTCTGGAATGGAGGCAAGACGACGGGTTTCGCGCTGCTGGGCAAGCAGTGAGGCGTTTGCCTTGGCCAGCGCCAGCGCCTGTTCAATCTGTCGACGCTTTTGTTTGAGATCGCGAAAGCGGCCCTTGGTGACATATCCCACAAATGGCAGCATCGCATAGACCACCATCCCTGTGGCCGCCATATCAAACAGCAGCTGCGTGCCATCGTGACTGCCCAGATAGAAATTCGCCAAGTAAAGCAGGGACAACGCGAGCGCAAAGACCGACAGCCGGATCAGTGAGGCGGTGCGATGGAACGCCAGTGACATGATGGCGTTAATCGCACCGGCGATAAAGTAGCTGATACAAACAAGAAGCCCCGCTTCGCCGGGGATGTTAAACCACATCACTGAGACAAAAACAGAGAGGCCGCAGGCCTGAAACAGCGCAGACAGGCTGGTTTGAAAGAAGATGGTATCGGGGGAGGTACCCGCCTTGAGCCGCGCACTGACCCGGCGGAGCAGCATCAAATCCACGACCTCGCCAATCAGCGCGGCAGAGAAAGCCAGCAAACCGACCTCAATGGACGATGCCATCATCAGCATGACAGCGCCAATTGCGACGATCAGCTGACGGTTGACGAAATGACGGCGACGCCCCCGCGCGTATCGCGCCAGCCGACCGGACCGCGTGTTGCTGCGATCAAAGTTGGCAAGCGCTTGTCTTAGTTCTCGTATGCCTGCTGACATGCGCAGATCCCCAAAAGTAATACACTGTTAATGCCTCTAAAGGGTTAACAAATTCCAAATTGTTAATATTAAATTTTAGCAACACCCGCGGACTGCATCGCTTGCCATGCGGCGGCAAGAGATCCGTCCAGATCAATGGCGCGGCAGAGGCTGTCTTGCACAGAAACTTCAAACCCAAGACGTGCCGCATCCTGCGCGGAGAAACTGACGCAGAAATCAGTGGCCAAGCCAACCAGTGTCAGCGCGGTGACGCCCCGGGTGCGCAGATAGCCTTCGAGCCCGGTGGGGGTGGTTTGATCATTTTCAAAGAAGGCAGAATAGCTGTCGATGGCGGGGTTCATGCCCTTTCGGATGATGAGATCGGCACGATCGGTATCCAGACCCTTGTGAAAGGCTGCGCCATCGCTGCCCTGAACGCAGTGGTCCGGCCAGAGCACCTGCGGCCCGTAGGGCATATCCACCATATCATAAGGCGCCTTGCCTGCGTGGCTGCTTGCAAAGGAGGAATGCCCCGATGGGTGCCAATCCTGGGTCAGCACAATGGTGCCAAAATCCTGCATACGCGCATTGATGCCCGGCACAATCTGATCGCCCTCAGGCACCGCCAATGCGCCACCTGGGCAAAAATCATTCTGCACATCGATGACGATCAATGCTTCGGACATGGTGCTCTCCTCATTGCTTTTGACAGCAAGGTGAAGAAGCCTGTGCGCAAGGTCAATGATGACGTCTGTTTGGTGCTGCCGAAGCGATGCGACAGGCGCAGCGCTGGCGCGTTATTCGGCGGCCACATCTTTCTGGGTATCGGCACCCAGCTCTGTGATCTCTGAAATCACGCCGCGCAGGCGGTTGCGGAAGGTTTCAAAATCCGCATTTGGCGTGATCTCGACCTCATCCATATAGAGAGAGCGGTCGATCTCTATCTGGATGGCATGCTGGCGGCGATGGGGGCGGCCGTATTGCTGCGTCACATACGCACCGGCAAACGGGGTGTTGCGCGACACGCGAAAACCGGCGCGCGCAAAGGCGGCTTCGATCTGATCGACGAGGTCCACATCCGCGGCGGCCCCGAAGCGATCCCCCAGCACGATCTCCGGCCGACTGCCGCCCCGGCGCGAGACGCTAGCGACCGCTTCATGTGGCATGGAGTGACAATCAATGAGAATCGCTTCGCCAAATTTGGCATGTGCGGTCTTCAAGAGATTCGTCAGGGCTGTGTGGTAGGGCCGCCAGTAGTGATCGACTCGGTGATCGGCCTCTGCGCGACTCATTTTTCCGTGATAAATCGCCCGCCCATTGGCAACGACTCGGGGAATCACCCCAAGGCCAGAGGCCACGCGCGGATTGTGACCCACTTTGCGCACGCCCTGAATGAGGGCCGGATCCAACTCTTCGGCGGCGCGGTTGAGATCCAGCAAGGCGCGCGGGGCCGTGGCGACCAGAAGCGGCGCGCCAAAGCCCGGCGCATCGGCAAACAGCTTATCTACAAAGGCATCTTCCGAGGATCGAATCGTATGCGCGTTGAGCAACGAGCGCTGCACAAACCAATCCGGATAGTCATTTCCGCTGTGCGGAGACGCAAAAACCACCGAAGTGCGGCGGTTTTTGGGGGCAAAAATGTGATAAGCCTGCTTTTGCATCGTCTCTCCTGTTCCCCTAAATTATAGACGCAAAAATTACTGTGCCAAAAGCCCTTGATCCCCCTCGCGACTCCTTTTATAGAACCGCAACCGGCGCGGATTTCCGCGCCCCTTTCATTAGGGGCTCGGACTTATACGTCGGTAAAGGGCGATTAGCTCAGCGGTAGAGCACTTCGTTGACATCGAAGGGGTCACTGGTTCGATCCCAGTATCGCCCACCATGAATTCATCGCCTCTCGTTATGAGAGGTCCCGTAACCCCAGGCGCAATGCAGCGCCGCGAAATGAGGAGAAGGCCCATGAAGGTCAAGAACTCGCTCCGCTCGCTCAAGAACCGGCACCGCGATTGCCGCGTTGTGCGCCGCAAGGGCCGCGTTTACGTGATCAACAAGACCCAGCGTCGCTTCAAAGCACGTCAGGGCTAAGTCGCAAGACTTGCATCACAGAATTGAAGAAGCCGCCTTTTTGGGCGGCTTTTTTGTGTTTGGTAACACAGTGCATAGAGCTCAATTGAAGGTGTGCGCATAGCCGATAAACGGGCCGGACGAAGACAGATCTGCGCCAAACGGGCCGCCTGCGCGGCTGGTTTGGAAGTCGATATCATAGTGGCGCCAGCCAAAGACCAGAGAGGATCTGTCATTAAAGCGGCGCGCCACGCCGAGGGTCGCACTCCAGGCGAGGTCGTTGCCATTTGCACCAAAGCCGCTGGCATCCACCACAAAAGCGCCATCCCAGCCGTCGGCAAGCCCCCAGGTGAAACGGGTGGCCACAACCGGTTCCCACCACCGTTCGGTGCCCCCTGCATCGAGCGCGCCGCCAGAGCCAACAATGCTTTGGGTCAGACGGTTGTAGCGGGCCCCGCCTTGCACATCAAAAGCGTAGGGGCGGCCGTTGGCGAAGCTTCCAAGGGCAAGACGATAGCCCGCCATGAGGCTGAGCCAGGCCTGCGTTGATTCGACCTCCACGGAATTGCCTGCGAAGCCTCCTTCGGTTGCTGTCGCGCTTTCACTGAGGCCGATATAATGACCTTCCGCAATCAGACCAAAATTGCCCCGCCAAGCCTCAAACCGGCCAGTGGCGGTTAGGTCCAGATAATCGAGCGCATCGCCCAGATCGAGATCGACATCCGCTGCACTGCCATCAACCGTGACGGTGCCAGTGGTGCTCGTCGCAGCAAAAAGCGCGAGCGATCCGTGATATCGCCAACTGTCGCTGTCTGTCAGCACCAGTGGGTTTGCCACCGCCTGCTGACCAAGAATCACAAACCCCAAACCCAAAAACTTCAGATAACGCATCCAATCGATTCCCAATACAAAACCTCCCTTCAGCATAAGCACATTCCTTAAAAGGGAAATAAGAAACGAAAAACGCCATCAACGTGCGTTGACGATGCGCGTTCGCGATGATTGAGTGACGGCGGGCGGAAGACCGCTATGAGCGCGTGGATCAAAGACTTGGCTGACATCGTTTCCGGCACAGTAAACCCACCTTGGTATGTGAATGTCGCGTTTGATGGCGACGCTCCTCTGGGAGCGATTGAACTCGGTCTGGAGCAGAGCGATTTGATGAGGGTGTTGCGACGTGCCGATGGCAGCATTTCGTATATCCGCCCGCACATTTATACCAAAGGGATGGTGCTTAATCGCGCGGTAGTGACGGGGAAACACCTGTGGCGTATGCGTTATATACGCGCCGAATTTGCGGTGTCGGACACTTTTATGAGCCTGTTCAAGGCCCATAAACTTCAATTTCTTGAACAGGCTTACGCTGAAGAGCGCTGAAGCTTTTCAAATGCGCAACGTCGATGCTCTTCGACAGTTACTCTGACACGCTTCCCCCAACAAAAAACGCCGCCAACCTGCGTTGACGGCGTTTTTGATGGTGTGATTAGACTGGGATCAGAGATCCAGCTTTTTGCCTTTGATCGGCGCCCAGAGCTTTTTGTTGGTCAGGTAGAGCAATGTGCTCAGAACCACCAAGAACAGAACCCCAGTCAGACCCGCCTGTTTGCGTGCCATCATCTTGGGTTCCGCCGCCCACATCAGGAAGGCAGAGACGTCTTCGGCTTCGTGGTGCAGGGAGGTGGAGTGGCCGTCGGCATATTCCACATCCTCACCGTAAAGCGGTGGCGCCATGGCGATCCAGCCGCCCGGGAATGCGGTGTTTTCATAGAAGGTGGTGCCCGCTTCCTCTTTCTCCTCGCCGGTGTAACCGGTCAGGATGGAGGCGATGTATTCCGGGCCACCCATGCCTTTGACAAGCTGGTTGATGCCGGTGCCATAAGGGCCGGAGAAGCCTGCACGGGCTTTGGCCATCAGGCTGAGGTCCGGCGCGCTTTCCAGACCACTTTCTGGGAAGTGGTCGGTGGGTTTGCGCGGGCGATCCTCGTCCAGTTCTGCATCATAGATGTCAAACTGCGCCGCATAAGCACGCACCTGATCTTCGGGCAGGTGTGGGCCGCCTTCATCCGCCAATGTGCGCAGAGGCACATAGCGCATGCCGTGACAGGCAGAGCAGACTTCGGTGTAGACCTGAAGGCCGCGTTGCAGCTGGTTCTGGTCAAACTTGCCAAAGGGGCCTTCGAAGGAGAAGTCCACATCGTGAATGTGACCTGCGTCCCCTGCGGCCAGTGCGCCACCTGCCGAGAGGGACAAGGCAGCCAGTGCAGCCATGCTAAGTTTCTTAAGCATTATCCTGTGTCCTTCTTATTCGGCAGGCTGGAAGCTGGCGTCAGCTTCGTCGGCGGGCTTTGGTTTGTAATGCGCGTTGAAGTCATCCTCGATGGTGGCCGGCGGTGTGGTCGGCGTTTCGATGATGCCCAGCAGCGGCAGGATCACGAGGAAGTATGCAAACCAATAGGCCGAAGCGATCAGCGAGAAGGTTGCATAAGGCTCTTCTGCAGGCATGGCACCCAGCCACATCAGCACCACGAAGTCGACAACCAGGATCGCATACCACCATTTGAACATTGGACGGTAGCGGCCAGAGCGCACGCGGGAGGTATCGAGCCAAGGCACCAGCGCCATCACGATGATCGCAGCAAACATCGCCAGAACCCCGAAGAATTTCGCGTCGATGATGCCACCAGTGATCCAGCTTGCGAACATCACAACCCAAACGTCGGCAGTGAAGGCGCGCAGGATCGCGTAGAACGGCAGGAAGTACCACTCAGGCACGATGTGTGCAGGTGTCGCCAGCGGGTTGGCTTCGATGTAGTTGTCCGGGTGGCCGAGGTAGTTTGGCATGAAGCCAACAACCGCGAAGAAGATGGTGACCACAATTGCCAGACCCACGAGATCTTTGATCACGAAGTAGGGCCAGAACGGCAGCGTGTCTTTCTCGGCTTCTTCTTTGGAGCCGCGACGCACATCCACACCGGTTGGGTTGTTGTTGCCAGTGGTGTGGAACGCCCAGATGTGGACGATCACCAGTGCGGCAATCACAAACGGCAGCAGGTAGTGCAGCGAGAAGAAGCGGTTCAGCGTGGCGTTGTCCACCGCAGGGCCGCCGAGCAGGAAGGTCTGCAGGCTTTCCCCGACAAATGGGATCGCGCCAAACAGGCCGGTGATCACGGTTGCGCCCCAGAAGGACATCTGACCCCAAGGCAGAACGTAGCCCATGAAGCCGGTTGCCATCATCAGGATGTAGATGACCATGCCGACAATCCACGTGATTTCACGCGGGGCTTTGTAGGAGCCGTAGTAGAGGCCACGGAAGATGTGGATATAGACCGCAAAGAAGAACAGCGACGCGCCGTTCATGTGCAGGTAGCGCAGCATATGGCCCCCGTTCACATCGCGCATGATGTGTTCGATGGAGGCAAAGGCCATATCGACGTGCGGGGTGTAGTGCATCACCAGCACAATGCCGGTTACGATTTGCAGAGCGAGACAGAACGCCAGCACAATGCCCCAGATCCACCACCAGTTCAGGTTTTTGGGGGTTGGGATCATGATGGTGTCATAGAGCAGGCCAATCACCGGCAGGCGGCTTTCGACCCATTTTGTGCCCTTAGATTTGGCCTCGTAATGGTCGTGAGGAATACCAGACATGCGTGCGTCTCCTTAGCCTAGAACCAGTTCACTGCCCTCGAAACGGGCAACGGGAACATGGAGGTTTTCGGGAGCCGGACCTTTGCGGATCCGACCGGAGGTGTCGTAGTGGGAGCCGTGACAGGGGCAAAACCATCCGCCAAAGTCACCGGCGCCATCTCCAAGAGGCACGCAGCCAAGGTGGGTACAAACCCCCATCATCACAAGCCATTCACCGCTGTCATCCATCGCGCGGTTTTCATCCGCAGCGTCGGTGCCTGGTTTGTTAGCGTTTTGGCTGGTGGCGTCGATCGAAAGATCTTCCATGGTCACAGCGCGCGCATCGTCGATTTCGGCCTGCGTGCGGCGACGGATGAAAACCGGCTTACCAAGCCACTTGACCGTGAGCTGTGTGCCCGGCTCGATCCCGGCGGTGTCGACGCGGATCGAGGAGAGCGCGCGCACATCGGCGGAAGGATTCATCTGGTTCACGAGCGGCCAGACGGCGGCACCAGCGGTTACCGCACCCGCCCCTGCTGTGGCATAGTAGAGGAAATCTCTCCGGGTGCCTTCGTGATCTTCTGCGTGGGACACGAGTATTCTCCATTTAGCGACCGCACTGGGCGGCCTGAATAGCTATACGGCCGCGGATTCCCGCAGCTGATTGCGATCAATTTTTAGTCAAGGCGACGCTTTGCGTCCAGAAAACAAATGACCAAAGGTGGGGGACGCGTCCCTGTGTCGCGCTTCTTGCCGGGCTGCGCAGGCTCCGACCGCGCGGCGGCAGGGGTGACACGTGTATTTATGTGCGTTTTTGCAAAGCTCAAGAGGCCGCTCAAACCGCGTCGAGAGGCCACAGCAGCAGATTCGGTGCGTTTCCAATGGCCTGCCCAAATGCGCACAGAATCGCGTGACACTGGCTCGTTGCGTTCAAATTGGCTAGAGAAGCAAAAGCGCCCGACCGTAACTTTCGACCGTGGCCGGGCAAAAGGAGGTCCATCCGTTGATCAGCTTGAAAGATCTGGAATTTCTGACCTCGCTGGCCCGGCATGGGCATTTTGCGCGCGCGGCAGAAGATTGCGGCGTGTCGCAGCCGGCCTTCAGCATGCGGATTCGCAAGCTCGAAGAGCGGTTGAACGCAGCGATTGTGAAACGCGGCAATCGATTTCAGGGCTTCACTCCGGAAGGCGACGCGCTGATGCGGCATGCGCGCAAGATCATGGACGGCGTGAAACTGATGGAGGAAGAATTCCGGTCTGCGAGCGGTGAGGTCACCGGGCAGCTGTCCCTCGGGGTGATTCCCACGGCGGTTGGTTTCGCGGCGGAGGCTGTTGGGCGTCTGCGTGCTGAACATCCGGGAATCACTGTGCGCTTGCAGACGGCCTCCTCTCTGACGATCCAGCAGGGTTTGGAAAAACGCGTTTTTGATGCCGGAATTTCTTACGGGGAGGGCGTGTCACCGGAAATGATGCGGGTGGAAGCGCTGTATGACGAGCGGTATGTGCTGCTTGCCCCAAAATCCTTGGCCCCGCGTCAAAGCGGAGAGGCGAGCTGGGCTGAGGCGGCGGAATTGCCGCTCAGCCTGCTGGAGCCAAGCATGCAGAACCGGCGCATTCTGGATTTGGTTTTTCGGGAGGTGGGCGCACTGCCGAAGGTGGTGGCGGAGACGGGGGAATTCACCTCTTCGATGCTGATGGCCGCGAGCGGTGTTGCGGCAACCGTGGTTCCCGAAGGATTGCTGAACAGCCTGGGGAAAATGCCCGGCATTGTAGCCCTGCCCCTGAGCGAGCCACCGTTGGAAAAAGACGTGAGTTTATTGACCCCACACCGCTTGCCTGGCCTGTCGACGGTGGAAGCGCTGCGGCGCGTTCTTGCGCTCGAAAATTGATAAGCAAAACTTATCTAAACATAAAAAATGCCTGATTGATTATCACCCTTCGTGATGCCACCTTGAGCCATCTAGTAGGGAGAGCACTATGGTACCGCTGGACGACTCCAAAGGCGTTTGGAAGAAAAAAGGCACCGGGAAATCACGTCGCACACCAAAGGGGCGACAGGTCGATGATGTGGCACTGCACGAGGTGCAGGCATTGCTGGGCGACAGCCCGCGCCGCCGCGATCTGCTGATTGAATTTCTTCATCTTATTCAAGATCGTTATGGGCATTTGTCAGCCGCGCATCTGCGCGCATTGGCCGAAGAGATGCGGCTGGGACAGGCAGAGATTTATGAGGTTGCGACATTCTATGCGCACTTCGATGTGGTGGCCGAAGATGAGACCCCGCCCCCTGCACTGACGATTCGCGTGTGTGATTCGCTGTCTTGCGAACTGGCCGGAGCCGAGCAGCTGCGCAAAGCGCTCGAAATTGGCATGGACCCATCCGAGGTCCGCGTGCTGCGCGCGCCCTGCATGGGCCGCTGTGACACAGCCCCTGTCGTCGAAGTGGGCCACAACCACATTCTGCACGCCACCCATGAAAAGGTGAATGCCGCGATTCATGCCGGGGAAACCGATCCGCAGATCGGTGATTACCAAGGCCTGGCGGAATATAAGGCTGATGGCGGCTATCAGACCCTGCGCTCCCTGCGTGAAAACGGCAATTGGGAAGAAGTGCAGGAGCAGATCAAAGAGGCTGGCCTGCGTGGTCTTGGTGGTGCGGGCTTCCCCTCTGGCACCAAATGGGGCTTTGTGCGTGCCAACCCCGGCCCCCGCTATCTGGCGGTGAACGGCGATGAGGGCGAGCCCGGCACCTTCAAAGACCGTCACCATCTGGAGCGCAACCCGCATATGTTCCTTGAGGGCATGCTGATTGCGGCCTGGGCTGTGGAAGCGGCGACCTGCTTTATCTACATGCGTGACGAAAACCCCGGTGTGATCAAGATCCTGAAGAAGGAGATCGCGCATCTGGTGGCAGAAGGCATTGTGGCCGAAGGGTACATCGACGTGCGCCGCGGCGCAGGTGCGTACATCTGCGGCGAAGAAAGCGCGATGATCGAATCGATCGAAGGCAAGCGTGGCCTGCCACGTCACCGCCCGCCATTTGTGGCGCAGGTTGGCATCTTCAACCAGCCAACCCTCGTGCACAATGTGGAGACGCTTTACTGGGTGGCGCGGATTGCCCGTTTTGGCCCTCAGGTGCTGAATGCGGTGGAAAAGAACGGCCGTAAGGGTCTGCGCAACTACTCCGTTTCCGGCCGTGTGGCGGAACCCGGCGTTTACCTGTTGCCGGCTGGCTCCACCATTGATGACATCATCGAAGCCGCAGGCGGCATGGCAGAGGGCCATGTGTTCAAAGCCTATCAGCCCGGCGGCCCCTCCTCCGGTCTGTTGCCTGCAACGCTGAATGATGTGCCGCTGGACTTTGACACGCTGCAACCCCATGGCACCTTCATCGGGTCTGCCGCTGTGGTTGTGCTGTCTGATCAGGACAGCGCCAAAGATGCGGCGCTCAACATGCTCAAATTCTTTGAGGATGAGAGCTGTGGCCAATGTACCCCCTGCCGCACCGGCTGTGAAAAAGCGGTGAAGCTGATGCAGGCGGAAAGCTGGGATCAGCCACTTCTGGAAGATCTGTGTCAGGTGATGGGCGATGCCTCCATCTGTGGTCTGGGGCAGGCGGCCCCCAACCCGATCCGCCTTGTGATGAAACACTTTGGGGAGGAGATCTGAGATGGCTGACGGCGCACAACTGAACATGGTGACCTTTTCCCTGAACGGCAAAGATGTGACCGTGCCGGAAGGCACAACGATCTGGGACGCGGCCAATGGCGACGGCTTTGTGATCCCGCACCTGTGCCACAAACCGGCCAAGGGCTATCGCCCCGATGGCAACTGCCGCGCCTGTGTGGTGGAAGTGGAAGGGGAGCGCACGCTTGTCGCTTCATGCATCCGCCCCGCCAGCGACGGCATGGTGGTGCACACCGAAAGCACCCGCGCCAAGAAGGCGCGCGAGATGGTGATCGAACTTCTGGCGGCAGATCAGCCAGAAGTGAAGCATGACGCCTCCAGCCATTTTTCCAAGATGGCCGAGCAGGTGGGCGTGGACCAGTCTCGTTTCCCCGCAAAAGCGCCAGACACGGTGCCTTTGCTGGATGCCTCGCATGTGGCGATGAATGTGAACCTTGATGCCTGCATCAACTGTAACCTTTGTGTGCGCGCCTGCCGCGAGGTTCAGGTGAATGATGTGATTGGCATGGGCGGTCGTGGCAGCACCTCCAAGGTGATCTTTGATCAGGATGACGCCATGGGGGCCTCCAGCTGTGTGGCCTGCGGTGAATGTGTGCAGGCCTGCCCAACGGGCGCCCTGATGCCGGCCACCATGCTGGACGAAAATCAGGCCGGTGACAGCGCCGATTTTGACCGCGAAGTTGAAAGCGTCTGCCCCTATTGCGGGGTTGGCTGCCAGATCAAATTCAAAGTCAAAGACGACAAGATCCAATATGTGGAAGGCATTGACGGGCCAGCCAATGAAAACCGGCTCTGCGTCAAGGGCCGCTTTGGATTTGACTATATTCACCACCCGCACCGTTTGACCAAACCGCTGATCCGTCGCGAAGACGCGCCAGCCAAGGGTCTGAACGTGGATCCGGGCAATCTGATGACCCATTTCCGCGAAGCAAGCTGGGAAGAGGCGCTGGATTTTGCCGCCGGTGGCCTGGCGAAGCTGCGCGCCGAAAAAGGGACCAATGTGGCCGGGTTCGGCTCTGCCAAATGCTCCAACGAAGAAGCCTATCTGTTCCAGAAGCTGATCCGTCAGGGCTTTGGTCACAACAACGTGGACCACTGCACCCGCCTGTGTCACGCCTCCTCGGTGGCGGCGCTGATGGAGAATGTGGGCTCTGGCGCGGTGACGGCGACGTTTAATGAAATCGAGAACGCCGATGTGGCGATCGTGATCGGCTGTAACCCGGTGGAAAACCACCCGGTCGCAGCGACCTATTTCAAACAGTTCGTCAAACGCGGCGGCAAGCTGATTGTGATGGACCCACGCGGCCATGGCATGAAACGCTTTGCCACCCATATGCTGCAGTTCAAACCCGGCGGGGACGTTTCGATGCTCAATGGCATCATGAACGTTATCGTCGAAGAAGGGCTGTATGACCGTCAGTACATCGAGGCCTACACCGAAAACTGGGAGGCCATGAAAGAGCATCTGAAGGACTATACCCCTGAAAAGATGGCACCGATCTGTGGCATTGAGCCTGATACGCTGCGCGAGGTGGCCCGCACCTTTGCTGGTGGCAAGGCCGGGATGATCTTCTGGGGTATGGGCGTCAGCCAGCACATTCACGGCACAGACAACGCCCGCTGCCTGATCAGCCTTGCGCTGATGACCGGTCATGTGGGGCGCCCGGGTGCCGGTCTGCACCCGCTGCGCGGGCAGAACAACGTGCAAGGGGCCTCTGATGCGGGTCTGATCCCGATGTTCCTGCCTGACTATCAGTCGGTGATGGATGATGGTGTGCGCTCTGCCTTTACCGAGGTTTGGGAAAGCGAAGACTTCTCCAACCAGAAGGGTCTGACCGTTGTGGAGATCATGGATGCGATCCATGAGGGCGACATCAAAGGCATGTATATTCTGGGCGAAAACCCGGCCATGTCCGACCCGGATGTGGATCACGCCCGTGATGCGCTGGCGATGCTGGATCATCTGGTGGTGCAGGACATCTTCCTGACGGAAACCGCCAACTACGCCGATGTGATCCTGCCAAGCTCTGCTTGGTATGAGAAATCCGGCACGGTGACCAACACCAACCGTCAGGTTCAGATGGGCCGCCCTGTCACCCCGCCTCCGGGCGAGGCCAAGGAAGACTGGTGGATCGAAGTCGAGCTGGCGAAACGTCTGGGTCTGGACTGGAGCTACACCCACCCCAAAGAGGTGTTTGCAGAGATGAAGCTCAACATGGGCTCTCTGAACAACATCACCTGGGATCGACTGGAAAAGACCGCTGTGACCTATCCGTCGCTCACCCCGGAAGATCCGGGTCAGGCGATTGTGTTTGGCGATGGCTTCCCACGGGCCGAAGGGCGCGCGCGGTTTGCGCCGGCGCAGGTGATCTCGCCGGATGAGACGCCGGATGCGGAGTATCCTATGGTCTTGATCACCGGGCGTCAGCTGGAGCATTGGCACACCGGGTCAATGACCCGCCGCGCCAGCACGCTGGATGCGCTGGAGCCTGAGGCGAACTGTTCGCTGCACCCGGCGACCCTGCGCAAGCTGGGCGTGGAAGCCGGCGACTATGTGCGCCTGAGCACGCGGCGCGGCTCTGTCACCGTGATGGCGCGGGCGGACCGGGCTGTGGCGGAGGACAATGTGTTCCTGCCGTTTGCCTATGTGGAAGCGGCGGCGAACATCCTGACCAACGCGGCGCTGGATCCTTATGGCAAGATCCCGGAGTTCAAGTTCTCCGCCCTGCGCGTGGAGCGGGCAGAGAGCCCGACCATCGCGGCAGAGTAAGGCACGCCACAAAAGAAGGAGGCCGCGCTTCGGGAAGGAGCGCGGCCTTTTGCGTTTCTAGATCATCGTCCCAAAAATCTGTGGCGCTTGGTCTCTGCCAAAACGCAGGCGGCGAAGCCGACCAGCCCCCGACCCTCCCCGTTTTGCCGGAGGCAAACCTCTGGTTTTACGGGAGGGGGCTTCACCCCCACCCAGGGTCAGGGGCCGATCTATGTGACCCATTACAGTCGTTGCAGATTTGTTGGACGATGATCTGGAATGTGTCTCTCACATAGCAAAATCGTGCGCCTCTGGGGACACACGGAGGGGCGGACGGGCGATGCCCGGCGGCGCGCTGCGCCTTTGCTCCGGGCCAAAGCCAGTTCAGTCACAAGGCTCAGTCAGAGGGCATTGTGGCCTGCATGCTGTCGCGCTTGGCAAATTCCGCGTACCAGCCTGCGAGCCCGTCACGGCCCTGCCGCCAGTTGCGATCGCCATGGCGGAAATCGAGATAGCCCAGCGCACAGGCCACAGCGATCTGGCCCATGTCCAGCGGGCCAAACAGGTGGCTCATCCAACGTTCGTTGATGGCATCCAGCGCACCGGTGACCTTGCCCCACTGTGCCTCGATCCAAGCCTCAGAAACCATCTCCTCCGGGCGCACACGGCGCTCATAAACCGCCAGCACCGCCGCATCCAGAATGCCGTCTGCGGTGGCCTCCAGCGTGAGCACCTCCCACAGGCGGTCTTCTGGGTAAAGATCGGCCCCCGCGCGCGCCGCCAGATAGCGACAGATCACACGGCTGTCGTAGATCGCTGGGCCATCCGGGCGCACCAGTGCCGGGATCTTGCCCAAGGGGTTGGCCGCTGCGGCCGCATCGGCTGTGGCCACAGGCGTGGTTTTGACCCGCACCAGCTCCACATCATCGGTTTGTCCGGTCTCTGCCAGGGTGACATTCACCTTGCGCACAAAGGGCGAGGCCGGGGAATGGATCAGTTGCAACTTCGACATTGTTCACTCCGTATCAGGGTCTGCAAAGGGAGATTGCATCAACGCCGCAAGCTCCCGCGATTCGCTGCCAAAACCATAGGCCGCCATCTGTGACGCCGCTGCGTGGCGCACCTCGGCGGGTTTGTTTTGGCCGAGTTTCCATGTGCCCTGCACATCCTCGATGTGGAGGCGGAAGGGCAGGATCATGCGCAGTATGCGCTCAAACGCGCCTTCACTCATCTTGTCCCGTGTCCAGAGCGGCTTGGGGGTGAGCTCTGCCTCAAACTTGGCGGAGAGACGGTCCAACAGATCTGGCAAGGCCTCAGTGGAAAGTGGCTCCAACTGCCCGGTGAGATGCACCGCCACATAGTTCCATGTGGGCACCTGATCCGCCACGCCGTACCAGTCAGGTGAAACATAGCTGTCAGGCCCCGTCACGGCGAGGCGCGCTGGCACTGCGGATTTGGCTGCGCGCACCATCGGATTTGAGCGCACAAGGTGCAGATCGGCGTAGTCACCCGCCTCAGAAACCAGAAACGGCACATGGGACAGCAGGGGCGCGCCGTCCGCTGCGGAGAGCGCCAGCGTGCCAAAGCCGCGCCCGCGCGCGAAGGCGAGGTTTTTGTCAGGTGCTGTGCCGCGAAAGGCTGGGTTGGGGTGCATAAAAACCTCACGTCGTTCGTTGTGCGCGATGTTGCAAAGCTGACCCCATGTTGGCAAGGTGCCATCGTTCTCAGGGCGGGGTGAAATTCCCCACCGGCGGTATGCGGGCACGACCCGTAAGCCCGCGAGCGGCGTCTTTGTTTGGATACATCCACATCCCCAAAAGTGGGAACCGGTTTTGGGATAAGATGTGGCGCCAGAAAAGATGTGTCAGCAGATCTGGTGAGAGGCCAGAGCCGACGGTGATAGTCCGGATGGAAGAGAACGTGCGATGGGTGTGGCCGTGGGGCTGCGCCTCATGCGCGCGTAATCGCCTTGGGTGACGTGTCTGAACCAAAGGAGATTACGATGACACACACCCGATTTGCCTTCATCAAGGCACAATGGCATGCCGATATCGTCGATCAGGCGCTCAAAGGGTTTTGCGAGCTGATTCCAGAAGCCCAGGTGGATGTTTTTGACGTGCCCGGCGCGTTTGAAATGCCCCTGCTGGCGCGCGATCTGGCCGAAAGCGGCCAATATGGCGCAGTGGCCGCCGCCGCGCTGGTGGTGGATGGCGGGATCTACCGCCATGATTTTGTGGCCCAAGCCGTGGTGGATGGCTTGATGCGCGCCGGCCTGGACAGCGGTGTGCCCGTGCTGTCCGTGTCGCTCACGCCACACCATTTTCAGGAAACCGAGCACCATATGGCAATCTACAAAGCACATTTTGTGGAAAAAGGCCGCGAAGCCGCCCGCGCAGCACTCGGCATTCTGAAAACCCGAGAGTCGCTTCAGAAAGCGGCTTAAGGTTTTTCAATGTGCCCGCAGAACACTGTGGGCGCATCCCCCGCCTGCCAGACCGGCAGTTTGGGCATGATGTTGGCAAAAGCGTCAGACGCCAAGAACAGCGCCAGCCATTGGGCGAGGTTTGGCCCCGCCTCCGCATCAAAGCGGGCTTTGTCGATAAAGGCGAACTGGCGCACAAAGGGCAGGATCGCCATATCCGCCAAGCTCGGCTTGCCTCCAAACAACCAGCCGTCGCTCAGCTGTGCGTCCAATCCATTCAAGAACCCCATCGCGGCGGCGCGGCTCTCTTCGGGATCGGCGTCCGCATAACGCGTGTGATATTTGGTGCGGTCGAGCGCGCGTTTGAACGGGCCATCGGCCTCTTCAATCAGCGCAAAGCCAGCTTCTGGCATCGACAGCCACCCCTCGGGGTCCTTCTGGCGCAGCGCCCAGAGCATGACATCCAGGCTTTCATCAATCACCTCTGCGCCGTCTTTCAGACAAGGCACCGTGCCGCTGGGGGAGGTGTCCAGAAAGGCCGCCGCCTTGTCGCGCAACAGGATTTCTCGCAGCTCCACAGAGACGCCAGAGACCGCCACCGCCAGCCGCGCGCGCATGGCGTAAGGACAGCGCCGGAAAGAATAGAGAATCGGGGCCTCTGTCATGGTCTCACGTTTCCTCTTGCCCAAAATATCCCGGGGGACTCGCGCCTGCGCGATGGGGGCTGGCCCCCAATCTTACGATGCCAGCAGTTGCGTGCCTTGCACAGCGGTGATCGCCGCCGTGACAATCGCACCTTCCTGTTGCGGCGCGTCAAACTTCACCTCGGTGAACTGTTCTGTACGGCCCATATGGGCGTTTTCCATCAACACCTTATGGGTTTTTCCCAGCTGAGCAGCCAAATGCCGGGCCACCTTGGCCTCGCCTGCCGCGCGCAGCTCTGCGGCGCGGGCTTTGATCACCTTGCCATTCACCTGACTGGGGATTTTCGCCGCTGGCGTGCCTTCGCGTTTGGAATAGGGGAAGACATGCAGCCATGTGAGGTCGCAGTCCTCCACGAGCTTCAGTGAATTGGTAAAATGCGCGTCTGTTTCGGTGGGGAATCCTGCGATGATATCCGCGCCAAAAGTCATGGCGGGGCGCAGCTTTTTGGCCTCTTCACAGAATCGGATGGCATCATCGCGCAGATGGCGCCGCGCCATGCGTTTCAGAATCAGATCATCGCCATGTTGCAGGCTGAGATGCAGATGCGGCATCAGACGTGGCTCGGTCGCGATTGCCATCATCAGGTTTTCATCCACCTCGATACTGTCAATCGAGCTGATGCGCAGGCGGGGCAGATCCGGCACCAGTTTCAGAATGCGCATCACCAGATCGCCCAGCTTTGGCTGCATCGGTTGATCCGCGCCCCAGCTGGTGAGATCCACACCGGTCAGCACCACCTCGTTGAAGCCCTTGTCCACCAGCCGTTTGATCTGATCGACCACCACACCAGCAGGCACAGAGCGCGAATTGCCCCGACCGTAGGGAATGATGCAGAAGGTGCAGCGGTGGTCACAGCCGTTTTGCACCTGCACATAGGCGCGTGAGCGGGTGCCAAAACCGTCGATCAAGTGGCCAGCGGTTTCGGTGACCGACGTGATGTCGTCCACCTGCACCTTTTCGGTCTCGCCAATGAAGTCCGGGCCGCGGGGGCGGGCCATATCCTGCCATGTGCCGGGCTGCATCTTTTCGGTGTTGCCGACCACCTTATCGACCTCACCCATGGCGGCAAAGGTCTCCGGCTCTGTCTGAGCAGCGCAGCCGGTGACAATGATTTTGGCGTCAGGGTTCTCACGGCGCAGGCGGCGAATCTCCTGACGGCTTTTGCGCACCGCCTCGGCCGTAACCGCGCAGGTGTTCACGATCACGGCGTTTTCCAGCCCGGCAGACTGCGCCATGTCTTTCATCGCCTCAGACTCGTAAGAATTGAGACGACACCCAAGCGTGGTGAACTTTGGCGGGGCGACAGTCATTTGGTGCGCTCCAGAAAAGCGGCGGTGAATTCGCCGGTGAAGACATGTTCGGTTGCGCCCGTCATCCAGACGCCATCCTCAGCCCATTCAATCCAAAGCGTGCCCCCATCCAGATCAATCTGCACCTTGCGGCCTGTGAGGCCCCGGCGCGCGGCAGCCACGGCGGTGGCGCAGCTGGAGGAGCCAGAGGCCAGTGTGATGCCCACACCCCGCTCCCAGACCCGCATACGAATGTGATTCTCCCCCACAATCTGCGCGACCTGCACATTGGTACGCTCGGGATAGAGGGGATGGTGTTCATGCGCTGCGCCAAAAGCGGCCAGATCCACAGCGGTGACATCCTCAACAAAGAAAGTGCAATGAGGGTTGCCCATGCCTGTGGCGGTTGGCGCGCCTTCAATGGGCAGCTCCAGCGTGTCCATCTCATGGGAGAGGGGAATCTCGTCCCAGCTCAGCTGCGGATGGCCCATGTTCACGGAAACCAGCCTGTCACCCGCTTCGCGCGCAAACAATGTGCCGCGGTCTGTGGTGAGGGTCAGCGCGCTGGCGCCGGATTCGTCCATAAGATGGCGGGCAATACAGCGGGTGGCGTTGCCACAGGCCGCAGAAGTGGAGCCATCGGCATTATAAAACGTCAGATGCGCATCGGCGTTGCTGCCCGCAGCGCCATGGGTGATCACCGCAAGCTGGTCGAATCCCACAGCTTTCTGACGATGAGAAATCGCCATGATCTGATTTTCTGTCAGCGCAAAGGTGCGCGCGCGTGCATCCACCACGACAAAATCATTGCCGAGACCATGCATTTTCATGAAGGAAATAGGGGTTTGAGCACGTGTATCCATGGCGCGCATATACGCCCGCCACAAATTAATTTCCAGTGGTGCGATTTTTTTCTCAGAATCCGCTTGACCCCCCCCGTAGCTAACTCTAAAAGCCGCCCTCACAGAGTGGGCCGTTAGCTCAGTTGGTAGAGCAACTGACTTTTAATCAGTGGGTCGTAGGTTCGAATCCTACACGGCTCACCACTTTAACCGATTGATCGGTAAACGAAAAACCGGCAGCGATTTCGCTGCCGGTTTTCGCTTTTTAAAGGCACAGCGCCAACACGTTCTCCGCTAAGCCAGAGATCGCCCTGTGTGGCCACCTTACGTGCCGATGGGCACGAGGTGGTTGTCAAATTGCACTGGTTGCTGACGCACCGAGTCGCCCAGCGCGCCCACTGCGCCGGTGCCAGTGGTGAAAAAGAATCCCGCCGCTCGCGACCCGATTCCACAGACATCTTCCAGCTCCACCCCACGCAGAAAGGTGCCGCTGGCCAGGTCAAACACATGCACAACTCCACCACGTGGGGAGGTGATCGCCACCTCGCGGCCATCGCCAGAGATCGCCACACTGCCTGCATAGCCATCAAGAGCGCCGTGGAGGCGCTCAGGGGCCGCCAGCAGGGTGATGGGGCCGCCACGCCGGTGCAGGCCCAGCAGCGGCGGTGCGGCCCCCTCTGCACCCTGCCACTGCATTGCCAGCGCCACGGTTCCGTCGCTGTGCAAGGCGAGGTGGCGGATGGAGTTTTTGTGAAAGGCGACTGGCAGCGACGCGGTTTCAACAATCGCGCCGGAAAAATCCAGATAGGTAAGATTGGGGGCCATGGTCGGAATGTTGAGTTTGGCGCGGCCCATATCGGGATGGGTTTCAATGCCGCCATTGGCGACCACAAGGCTCTGCCCGTCTGGCATCAGCCGCATCTCATGCGGGCCAATGCCGCCCGAGGAGACCTCTCCAAGACGTTTGTAGCCCGCCGCCACATCCCAGACGCCAATCACGCCGAGACCGGCCTCATAGTCGTTCTCTGTGGTGAACAGCTGCGTGCCGTCCGGGGAAAACGCCCCATGGCCATAAAAGTGACGCCCCTCTGGCGCGTTGAGTCGGGCAAGCACGGTGCCATCGCGACAATCCAGCGCCAGCGCAAAGGTGCCGGGGCGGCGGGCGAAGGCGACCGCCTCCGCACGTGTGGGTTGCGCCGCAGCGGCATGACCGCGTGCGGGCAGAGGAATCGTGAAGCTGATGTCACCGGTCTCTGTCAGACCGGTGAGCACAAACTGCCCGTCCGGGGCGCGTGCGGCGGACAGAAAGGCAGGTGCGCCGACGCTCGCCCAGCCAGCGGAGGGCAAAAGACTGCTGGCGGCAAGTCCGGCCAGCACACGGCGTCGGCTGACCATTTTAATCGCCATCCAGCGCGTTAAACCCTGCGCTGACCCCCAAGGCCGGACCGAGTTCAAGCGTGGTGATGCCCCGCGCGCGGTTGATGTACTGTTGTAGAATTTCGACACGGAAACGGCCCTGCACCTCTTTCACACCGGCAAAGACAGGATCATTCTGCAAGTCCGTCGCCTGCTCCTGAATGAGCGCAAAGGCAGTGCTGTAGTCAGCGCGGATGGTGTCGCTCTCTGACGATAGAATGTGCGCCAGCTCTGCAAGGGCTGCGGTGGACACGGTCACATTGCGCAGGCTGCGGCCTGAGCGGCGCGCCTCTGCGCGGGTGGGGCGCGGCTTGTCAAAGGAGCCAAGCGGGCGGCCCAGTCGCACCTCAGCGTCAAATTGAAGCCCGGAATCCAGCGCCTTGTAGATCACCTGTAGCGACTCTGCGTCGGTTTCATAAGATCCGGCCTCTGACGGCTCTGTCAAAAGGGTGGCGAAGCCGTTCACCCAATCTGTATGGATCGCGCCTGAGGACAGAGCGATGTCGGCCGCAACACGGCGCACCAGAGCGCAGTGATAGTCAGCTGCGCCCAACGTGCTGATGCGGGGGTCATAAAGCAGCTGCTCGAGCGCGAAAAAGCCCCGCCCGGCGACAGAGACCGTTTGGAAGTCGGTTGCGTCCGCGATCACCGGATCCTCATCGGCAATCAGGCGACCCAGCGCTTTGGGGGTGAACCCTTTGGTGTCGGGCCAGAACGCCAGACCAAAGGCGCGCTCATCCACCTCAGTAGGGCCAAAACGCAGGTGACTGACGCCCATCCAGGCGTCAAACGCCGTGTGGAAGGCGGCGCGCAGCGGTTCTGAGGTGGGGCTGCACTCTGTCTCTGCGGCCGCACTCAGCGCCTGAGTGGTTGTTGCAAGCGCCTCAAACCCCGGCAGGATGTGCTGCGCCACCGCAGCCTCAACCAAGGCACCCTGATCAACACGCACAGCCTCTTGGGCAAAGGCAGGGGCCACGAGGGCAAAGCTGGCCACTAAAGCAAAGGATTTCAGCATCAAAGACTCTCCAGAAAACGGATCAGGGCGTCGCGGTCAGCGGGGGGCATGGCAATGACGCGCTCTTTCATCGGCTGCGCTTCGCCACCATGCCAGAGCACGGCCTCCAGCAGCGAGCGGGCACGGCCATCGTGCAGGAAGTCGCTGTGGCCAGAGACACGTTCGGTCAGCCCCACACCCCAGAGCGGGGGCGTGCGCCATTCGCGGCCTGTTGCACGGGCTTCGGGGCGGTTGTCGGCCAGATCCTCGCCCATGTCATGCAGCAACATATCCGTGTAGGGCCAGATCAGCTGAAAGCTCTGGGCGGGCTGATCAACAAGGCGGTGGGTGACATAGGCCGGGCGGTGGCAACTGGCACAGCCGGTGTCGTGAAAGACCTCTTTGCCGCGCAGCACTTCGGGGGCGTCCACATCGCGGCGCATCGGCACCGCGAGATTGGCGCTGTAAAAGGTGGTGAGGTCGAGCCCCACGTCATCCACCTCAAATACGCGCACATCTTTGTCGCCATGGATGGCGTTGACGCAGGCCTGCTGCGCCTCGGTGCAATCGCCGTGACCTTTGGTGAACAGCGGGCTGGAGATGCCGATGTCTGTGGCAAAGGCGCCAGCGGTTTGTTGGCGCAAGGTTGGGGCGCCTGCCTTCAGGCCGAACCGGCCCAGCATCGGGCGCTGAAACTCACGCGACCAGACGATATTGGCGCGGCCCGAAATGCCATCGCCATCCACGTCGTCAGGGTCTGTGTTGGCAAGAATATCCGCGGCGGGAATGGCCTCCAGCAGGCCAAGGCCAATCATCTGAGGGGCCACCCGCGCGCTGAACATCGTGTCGGGGTGGAAGTCCCCATAGCCCAGATCCTGTGCGGTGACGGTGGGGCGGCGCAGGGTGGCCACCTCGCCACCAGACAGCGCCACCTCAAAGGTTTCATAGGTGACTTCCAACCGCGCCTCTGCCGGTTGGCCGGGCAGGCTGAAATCCTGAATTTGGCGGCCATAGCTGGGCTCTGGCCGGGTGCCGACAAACGCAGCGATCTCATAGATCTGCTCTGCCTGTGTGCCGGGGATGGAGAGTTTCAGGGCGAAGGAAATGGCGTCATCTTCGGGGCCCTCGGGCGCATGGCCACGCCCCCCGCGCATGTGGCAGCTTTGGCAGGCGCGCGCGTTGTAGAGCGGACCGAGACCATCAGAGGCCAGCGTGGAGGTGGGAGAAGACACCCAAAGCTTGTCAAACATCGCCTCGCCAAGGCGGAAATCCAGCCCGGCGTCGATGTCGAGATTTGCGGAGGGCTGATCAAACACCAGATTGTCGCGGCGCACAGGCACGGAAGCTGCGCCACCGGGGCGGCTTTCAAATTTCTGAGGTTTGGAGAAATCAGTGGGCGGCGCCGTGACTTTGGCAATGCGCGCTGCCTCTTCGGCGGTGCGCGGCACAACGTTCAAATGTCGGTCATCCAGCTCTTGCGCGCCTGCTGTGCCCGCAAGGGTTCCGAATGCCGCGGCTAGAAGAAAAGGTTTGGCTGGCATCGTCGCTACAGAAAGAAAAGGGGGCGGGACCATCCCGCCCCCTGTTGTTGGGTGGTATTATTCGAACACTGCGTCCGGATTGTCGAGGCTGTCGGAGCCTTCGAATGCCAGCTGGTCCAGACCCAGCGCAGCCACAGCGGCTTCGATGGATTTGGTCTGCTCGACAAGGCCGTTCACGCCGCCCATCACCAGCGCTTCGCCGGCTTCGTTGCCGCGCTCCAGCATCTGGTCATAGGAGAAGCCGGATTCAGCGGCGGTTTTGATACGGCCCAGACCCAGCATGGTGTCAGACAGTTTGCCTTTCAGCTCTGCATCAAGGCCCGCGTCGGCTTCGGCCACCAGATCGGACAGGGAGGCACCGGACACGAGGGAGCCGTCCACACGCACATATTCGCCAAGGTAGACGTTCTGGATGCCCAGGCCGTCATAGTAGTGGCTGTTGTGGGTGTTGTCAGAGAAGCAGTCATGCTCTTCTTCTGGATCGTTCAGCAGCAGGCCAAGGCGCATACGCTCACCGGCTTGCTCGCCATAAGACAGGGAGCCCATGCCGGTCAGGATGGCCACGATGCCTGCGTCTTCGTCGCCGGTTACAGCTGTGCGTGCTTCGCCGCCGTCAACCCATTGTGCTGCCATCCATTCCAGATCGCTGACCAGAAGGTCGGTCGCGGCTTTCAGGTAAGCTGCGCGGCGGTCACAGTTGCCGTTGGTGCAGTCATCACCTGCGGCAAAATCGGTCCAGCTGCGGTCGCCTGCGCCATGCTCGTGGCCGTTCAGGTCCTGGCCCCAGAGCAGGAATTCAATCGCGTGGTAGCCGGTGGCTACATTGGCCTCAACACCGTCTGCTTCGTGCAGGGTACTTTCCAGCAGCTCAGGGGTGATGTTGGTTGCGTCCACAGTAGTGCCGGAGATGTCGAGCGTCGCATTGGCAACAACGTTCAGTGCCGCAAGAGGGTTCTCATCGGTTGGGCCGCCGTAAGATGCATCCACATAGTCGATCAGACCTTCGTCCAGCGGCCATGCGTTCACTTTGCCTTCCCAGTCATCCACGATGGCGTTGCCAAAGCGATAAACTTCGGTCTGCTGATAAGGCACGCGGGAGGCCAGCCAAGCGTCTTTGGCGGCTTGCAGCGCTTCTGCGGAAGGCGCTTCCACCAGCGCGTTCACTGCGGCTTGCAGGGTTTTCGCGGTGGTCAGGCTGTCTTCGTATTTTGCCGCAGCAATATCGGCGTAGTTGGTCAGAACGTCCGCTTTGGTGGCAGCAAAAGCCGGAGCGGCGAAGGCCATAACGGCCGCGGTTGTGGTCAGAAATGCACGTGTCATAAACTCGATCCCAAGGTTGAACTCTCGCGCATTACTGAGAAAATTACTCAGAAAGGTCAATCCTTATTGTTTCACTAGGTATTCAATTTTTGGGCGAGAAGGCCAACAAACATACCTTAAAAATATAGATTAACGCTCCAGAAGCGTCTCATAGCGCGCATCGGTCAGGGTCTTCAGGAAGGCCACAATTGCGTCAACACGTCGATCATCAAGGGCGGGACCGTGTGTGAGCTCCTTGACCGCGAGTGTTGCGGGCATTGCAGGCCGTCCAAAACGTTCGCCCGTCTCTGGGTTGATTTGTCGCGCCTCATCAAAGGTGTTGTAGCGATTGTAAAACAGAACCACCGTGCGCAGATCTTCGAACACGCCGTTGTGCATATAGGGCCCCGTCACCGCGACATTGCGCAGGCTGGGGGTTTTGAATTTGCCGCGTTGATCTGAATCTCCGGCCACCGCAGGGTTGTTCATCAAACCGAGATCCACAGTGCCCAGAGCCACCCCATTGGCCGCACGCAGCGTGGTGTTCTCTGGCACACCAATGTTGTGGAACTGGTAGTTGGTGAAGGTCTCGCGCGGATCGGTCGCACTGCGACGCAGCTGATGACAGAGGTTGCAATTGGTGAACTGCTGCGAAAAGAACAACACTCGCCCCAGATCTTCTTCGCGGGTCAATTCTGCTTCGCCGCGCAGGAAACGATCATATTTACTGTCAAATGGGGCGAATAGCTCGGTTTGCTCAAAGGCGGCAAGCGCCTGCGTCATCGCCGCATACCCAGCTTCTGCCGTTGCAAGTGTATCAGGTGCAAACAGGGTCGCGAAGGCTTGTTCATAGACTGCGTTTTCGGACAAACGCGCAACAACGGCAGCTGCGTCCTTCATCCCCATTTCCGCAGGATTGGTCGGCGGCCCGCCCGCCTGCGCGGCAAGCCCCGCCGCACGGCCATCCCAGAACTGGCCACCGACCCAGTTGCCTTCTTCATTCTGGTGGAACGCTGGGGAAAACGCCGCATAAGTGGCGCTGGGGGCGTTGCGATCCCCGAGTGACACGCCATCATCCCCAATCGATGCCATCCCGCGTGGATCTGCAAAACCAAAGTCAGGACTGTGACACGTGGCGCAGGACTGCGTGCGGTTGGCCGATAAATTCACGTCAAAAAACAGAAGCGCGCCCAAGTCTTCCAGCGTTTGCGGCACATCGGATTGGGCAAGTGCCACACCGGCCCCAAAAGCAAAGAAGACGAAAGAGGCCAACACGCATTTCATGACGCACTCCATTGGCTGAGTTGTTTTATCAGGTTTTCACGCCGCGTGCCGTCAGAGTCAATCTGTGCCCATTGTCGCAGGGGGGGGCAAACCACCAACAAAAAAGCCGCCCCAAGGGGCGGCCTTTATAACCTGTGATGCGCCAATTGCGATCAGCGGTCGCGGAACTGTGGTTCACGCTTTTCAACGAAGGCGGCCATGCCTTCGGTCTGATCCTCGGTGGCAAACAGCGAGTGGAACGCCCGACGCTCAAACAGCAGGCCTTCGCGCAGGGTGGTTTCAAAGCTGCGGTTCACGGCCTCTTTGGCGGTCTGGCTGGCGATCAGCGATTTCTCTGCGATCTTCTGGGCTGCGCCCATCGCCTCTTCCATCAGCTTTTTGGGTGGCACAACCCGGCTCACAAGGCCAGAACGCTCTGCTTCGGCGGCATCCATGAAACGCCCGGTCAGGTTCATATCCATGGATTTGGCTTTGCCCACCGCACGGGTCAAACGCTGGCTGCCGCCGATCCCGGCAATCACACCCAGATTGATTTCCGGCTGGCCAAATTTCGCGTTCTCAGCCGCAATGATGAAATCGCAGGCCATCGCCAGCTCACAGCCGCCGCCCAGCGCATAGCCGGACACCGCCGCGATCACCGGCTTGCGAATGTCCTGAATGCGGTCACCAAACTCGGCAAAGAGGTTGGAGAGGTTCACATCCGCAAAGCTCATTTCCGACATTTCTTTGATGTCGGCGCCTGCGGCGAAGGCTTTCTCAGAGCCGGTCAGGACGATGCAGCGGACTTTGTCGTTTTTGTCCGCGCTTTGCAGCGCTTCCAGCAGCTCCCCCACCAGCTGTTGGCTGAGCGCATTGAGCGCGTCAGGGCGGTTGAGCTTGATAAGGGCGACGTGCTCTTCGATTTCGACGATGATCGTCTCAAAAGCCATGAGTGATGCTTTCATTGTTCCGGTCAGGAGTGATTCCTTACCATTTGAGGCAATTCGATCAAGTTATCTTTGGCATTGCGCGCAATAGAAAGATGAGCGGCCAGATTGGGTGATTCGGCTTATTTTGCTTGTGCAGCTAGGGGTTTTGCAGGGCTCACCCTCCCGTCCATAGACATCAAAGCTGTGTTGAAAATACCCCAGTTCCCCATCCGCCTGACGAAAGTCACGCAGCGAACTGCCCCCGGCCTCAATCGCCTCTGCGAGGACCTGCCGGATGATCGGCACAAGAGACTGTGTCCGCTCTTTTGAAATGGCGCCTGCCTTGCGTTTCGGCGCTATCCCTGCGCGATAGAGCGCCTCGCAGACATAGATGTTGCCAAGGCCCGCCACGATGCGCTGATCGAGCAGGGCGGATTTGATCGGCGTGTTGCGCCCTGAGAGCTGCTCGACAAGGTAGGATTCGTGAAAGTCATTGCCCAAAGGCTCCGGCCCCAGCTTGGCCAGAAGCGGGTGGGTTTCGGCAGTTTCAAGCGGCAGCAGATCCATCGCGCCAAAGCGGCGGGGATCGTTGAAGGTGACGCGCGCGCCGTTGTCCATGTCAAAGACCACGTGGTCGTGTTTCTCAGCCTGCGGGTGATCATGGGCAAATTGGCCCAGAGGATCGCCCGACACCGTCATGCGCCCGGACATGCCCAGATGGATCAGCAGCGACTCGTCTGTATCAAGGTCGGCCAGAATGTATTTGGAGCGGCGGCGCAGGCGCAGGACTTTCGCTCCGGTCAGCCGCTCGGCCATACGCTCTGGAAATGGCCAGCGCAGATCGGGGCGGTTCACCGCCGCAGTGGCAATCACCGCGCCTTCCATGGCCGGTTGCAGACCACGACGGACGGTTTCAACTTCGGGGAGTTCGGGCATGTTTCTGTGACTCCTTTGACTGCGCAGGACAATGCGCAAATTGAGCTGATGGGCGCAAGTCACCTTCTCGGCCCGCACAGCGGGCCGCGCACTCACCAATTCGACGCATTGTACCTGTTCCACACGCTCTATATGTAGAGAGCAACCAAGAGGATTGCGCGTGATGGCGAACAACGACAACACCACCCATTTCGGCTTTGAAACCGTGCCGGAAAGCGAGAAAGCTGGCCGTGTGCAGGGCGTCTTTGGCTCGGTGGCCTCCAAATACGATGTGATGAACGACGTAATGTCGATGGGCATCCACCGCATCTGGAAAGACGCGATGATGGATTGGCTTGCGCCACGTCCCGGCCAGCGCCTGCTGGATGTGGCGGGTGGCACCGGCGACATCTCGTTTAAGTTCCTCAAGCGCGCGGGCCACGGCCATGCCACTGTCTGTGACCTGACAGAGCCAATGCTGGTGGAAGGGCGCAAGCGGGCTGAGGCCGACCATATGGCAGAAAGCCTTGATTGGGTGGTGGGCGACGCGATGGCGCTGCCTTTTGCCGACAACAGCTTTGACGTTTACACGATCAGTTTTGGCATCCGGAATGTGACCCGCCCGCAAGAGGCGCTGAACGAGGCGTTTCGCGTGCTGAAGCCCGGTGGCCGCCTGATGGTGCTGGAATTTTCCCAGATCCCAAATGACATGATGCAGAAGGTCTATGATCTTTATTCCTTCAACATCATTCCGCGCATGGGGCAGGTGATCGCCAATGACCGCGACAGTTACCAGTATCTGGTGGAGAGCATCCGCAAATTCCCGGATCAGGACACATTCCTTGATATGGTCAAAACCGCAGGGTTTGAGAACGCGAAATACCGCAACCTGACCATGGGCATCGCGGCGCTGCATTCGGGCTGGAAACTGTGAGAGGCCCCCACAATATCATTCGCCTGATCCGCACCGGTGCCACGCTGGAGCGCACCGGCGCCATGGGGGTGGTGCTGGATGCGTTTGAAGCGCCGCGCCATGTGCGCATGGTGCTGCGCGGGCTGGCCTGGCCATTTCAGTGGCTGGCGATCAAAGGCGACCCTGAGGCCCCGCCCCTGCCGCGCGCGCTGACCGCGCTTGGCCCGGCCTACATCAAATTTGGTCAGGTGCTCTCCACCCGCCCCGATGTGGTGGGCGGCGATCTGGCCACCCAGTTGCGCGTGTTGCAGGACAAGCTGCCGCCGTTTTCTGTGGCAGAGGCCAAGGCCGCCGTGCAGCAAGAGCTGGGCCTAGATGCGGATGAGATCTTCTCAGAGTTTTCCGAACCCGTCGCCGCGGCTTCTATTGCGCAGGTGCATCGCGCGCGTCTGGCGGCAACAGGTGAAGAGGTGGCTGTGAAGGTGCTCCGCCCCGGCATTGAGCGGGCCTTCCGCAAGGATGTGGATGCGTTTTACTTTGCCGCCAATGTGATTGCCTCGCTCTCACCAGCCTCGCGCCGTCTGCGCCCGATGGAGGTGATTGAGCATTTTGACGGGGTGGTCACAGGCGAGCTGGATCTGCGGCTGGAATCCGCCTCAGCAAGCGAGTTTGGGGCCAACACCCAAGACGATGAAATGTTTCAGGTGCCCACCATCAACTGGGCCTATTCCGCAAAACGCGTGATGACGCTGGGCTGGGCGGAAGGCACCCCAATTGGCGACAATGACGCGCTGGATGCGGCGGGCCATGACCGCGCCAAACTGGGTGCGCGGGTGCTGGAGCTGTTCCTGAACCACGCGCTGCGCGACGGGTATTTCCACGCGGACATGCATCAGGGCAACATGAAGGTCGCCGCCAATGGGGATATCATCGCCTATGACTTTGGCATCATGGGCCACATCGATGAATACACCCGTCGGGTTTACGCGGAGATCCTGTTTGGCTTCATCCAGCGCGATTACAAACGCGTGGCCGAGGTGCATTTTGAAGCCGGGTATGTGCCTGCGGATCAAGATGTGGATGAATTTGCCCGCGCCCTGCGCGCGGTGGGCGAGCCGATCTTTGGCATGGATGCCGATCATATTTCCATGGGTCGGCTGCTCAACTACCTGTTTGAGGTGACAGAGCGCTTTGGCATGGAAACCCGCACCGAGCTGATCCTGCTGCAACGCACCATGGTTGTGGTTGAAGGCGTGGCCCGTTCGCTGGATCCGCATCTCAACATCTGGGACGTCGCCAAACCCGTGGTCAGCGCCTACATTCAGAAAAGCATCGGTCCGCGCGCCCTGCTGCGCGATCTGGCCAAAACCGCGCGTGTGATGACCCGCTTTGGGCCACGATTGCCTGCGATGGTTGAGGCGGCCCTGATTGCACAATCCGATCAGAAAGAACCTGCATACCCAAAGGTCTGGCCTTGGGTGGTGTCTGGTGCCGTGGCCGGGGCTTTTGCCGCCGCAATGTTGATTGGTCTGGGCTACGAGCTCTGGCACTGAAATCCGGCCTGAGAGATTTGGCCTGAGAGATCTGGCCTGACCTTCACCATCAGATCAAAACAAAAGAAGCGCCCCAGGGGCGCTTCTTCTTTATGGGCAAGAGCCCCTATAAAACTGCGACTTACAGCAGGCCGGCGTGGGCCATGGCTGCGTCGATCTGCGCTTTGGTGTCATCGGTCAGGCAGGTGAGCGGCAGGCGCACCTCCTCATTGCAAAGACCCAGACGCGACAGCGCGTATTTTGCGCCCACAAGGCCCGGCTCTACAAAGATCGCCTCATGCAGTGGCATCAGCTTGTCCTGATATTCCAGCGCTTTGGCGTAATCACCCGCCAGCGTCGCCGCCTGGAATTCCGCGCAGAGTTTCGGGGCAACGTTGGCCGTCACAGAAATGCAGCCCACGCCGCCATGGGCGTTAAAGCCGAGTGCGGTGGCATCTTCGCCGGAGAGTTGGACGAAGTCAGCGCCACAGGTGGCACGTTGCTGGCTCACGCGGGCCAGATCGCCGGTGGCGTCTTTCACCCCCACAATACGCGGCAGCTTGGCCAGCTCCCCCATGGTTTCCGGGGTCATGTCGACCACCGAACGGCCCGGAATGTTGTAGATGACAATCGGCAGCGTGCAGCAATCGTGGATCGCGGTGAAATGCGCAATCAGGCCACGCTGGGTTGGCTTGTTGTAGTAAGGCGTCACCACGAGGATGGCGTCTGCACCGACTTTTTCCGCGTGCTGCGCCAGATGGATGGCTTCCAGCGTGTTGTTGGAGCCCGCGCCCGCAATCACCGGCACACGGCCTGCGGCGGCGCGCACCACCTCTTCTACCACAGCTTCATGCTCGGCATGGCTCAGGGTGGGGCTTTCACCGGTGGTGCCAACGGGCACAAAGCCATTGGTGCCTTCGCCGATGTGCCACTCCACCAGTTTCTTGAGCGTTTCCAAATCCAGCTCGCCGTTCGTGAACGGCGTGACGAGTGCGGGGTAAGACCCTTTGAACATGGCACGCTCCTTTGTTTTGCGCAGCTGGGCGGAATTGCCCGGGGTATGAAATCGCGCGGACCCTAGCGGGAAGTTGCCCGCTTGCCAAGATTGTGAGTTGAGGCTGGGGAAGGCGCGTCGTATCGTGCGGGTTCTATCCTGTTTGGCATGGGAAAATGCAAGCCATGTTGCGTCTTTTTCTGACAGTTGTTGTGGCCTTGCTTATGGCCATGCCCGCCACCGCCCAGCATCGTGAAGAGCTGCGCGCCGCGATGAGTTCTATCCGCGCAAAAGATTGGGAGGGGGCCGCAAGGGCGGTGCGCAACACCGATCAGGTGGCGCGCGACATCGTCGAATGGCACCGTCTTCGCGCCGGAGAAGGCAGCCCGGATCAGGTGCTGGCCTTTCTGGATCGGCGCGGCGACTGGCCCGGCCTGCCCTATCTGCGCAAACAATCCGAAGCCGCTTTTGAAGGGGTGAGCCGTGAAATGGCGATGTCCTTCTTTGTGCATGGCAACGCACAGACCGCCGAAGGCGCGCTGGCGCAAGCGCGCATGTTGGAACAGGCCGGAGAGGCAGGCGCCGCGCAAGCGGGCATTGTGGTGGCTTGGCGCACCATGGCGATGAACGCACAAACCAAGGCCGACTATCTCAAACGATATGGCGATTTGCTTGCGCCCCATCACACCGCCCGGCTGGACAGCATGTTGTGGAAAAACTGGCAGAGCAACTCGGAAGCGATGTATCCCCATGTTTCAGATGGCTGGGTCGCGCTGGCCAAGGCACGGCTGGGGCTGCGGGCCATGGCCAAAGGGGTCGACGGGCTGATCAATGCCGTGCCTGAGAGTTTGCAGAATGATCCCGGCCTGGCCCATGAACGTTTTGTCTGGCGTCACCGAAAAGATCGCGACGAGAGTGCCATTGAGCTGATTCTGGCACGCAGTGAGGCGGGCACTTTGGGAGAACCCGAAGAATGGGCGCCACGGCGGCGCTCTCTGATCCGCAGCCAGATGCGGGCAGGCAATTATCGCACCGCTTATGCGCTGGCGGCCACGCATCGCCTGACACCCGAGGCGGGCTATGCCTATGCCGATTGTGAATGGCTCGCGGGTTATCTGGCGCTGCGCTATCTCGACCGCCCTGAAGAGGCCGCCGCGCATTTCCTGCAGTTTGCGCAAGCTGTGGAAACCCCGATTTCGCTGGGGCGCGCGGGCTATTGGATGGGCCGCGCTTATGAAGCGTTGGGAGACACGGCCACGGCCCAGCAGGCTTATGTGGCGGGTGGCGCCCATCAGACCAGTTTTTACGGACTACTGGCCGCCGAAAAAGCCGGAATTGCTTATGATCAAGCGCTGAAAGGCACCGAACGTTTCCCCGATTGGCGCGCGGCCGCCTGGACCACCTCCAGCGTGCATCAGGCGGCGCGCATGTTGCTGGCGGCGGGTGAGCTGGATCTGGCAGAACGGTTCTGGGTGCATCTGAGCGAAACACAGGATCGCAGAGCGCTGGGGCAGATGGGCCAGATGGCGCTGGATCTGGGGCAGCCGCATGTGGCGGTGATGCTGGGCAAACAGATGGTGCGGATGGGCGTGACCCTGCCCGGGCCCTATTATCCGCTGCATCCGCTCTCTGAGCAAAGCCTGCCGGTCGCCGATGAGCTGTCGCTGGCGATTGCGCGGCGGGAAAGCGAATTTGACCCGGTGGTGGTGAGCCACGCGGGCGCACGCGGGTTGATGCAGCTGATGCCCGGCACGGCGCAGCTGATGTCGAAGTCAACGGGCGAAGCCTATGTGCTGGGCAATCTGACAGCGGATCCAGCCTATAACGCACGTCTGGGAAGCGCCTATCTGGCGCGGCTGTCAGAGCAGTTTGATGGCAATATCATCATGATTGCGGCGGGCTATAATGCGGGGCCCAACCGCCCGCTGCGCTGGATGGAAAACAATGGCGACCCACGCGGCGGATCAACCGAGGCGATGATCGACTGGATCGAGATGATTCCGTTCAACGAGACCCGAAACTATGTGATGCGGGTGGCCGAAAGCCTGCCGGTTTATCGCGCGCGGCTGGGCAAGGACCCGCATCCGGTGCCCTTTGGGCGCGAGATCGTGGGCGCCACCATTCAGAGGTTGAACTAAGCCGCCTGTCGTTCACGCCACCATGTGAACAGGCCAGCGGCCAGCACAATTGCGGCCCCGATCGCCACATTGAGGCGCAGCGTTTCGCCAAAGGCCGCCATGCCCAGCGCGGCCGCAAAAGGCAGTTGCAAATAGGCAAAGGGCTGCACCGCGCTGGCTTCGGCCACGTCATAGGTGCGGATCAACAGCCAGTGACCAAAGACACCGCTGCAACACAGAATCGCCATCCAGATCCAATCCGGGCCAGAAATCGGTTCCCAGTAAAACACCCCGATGGCCGTCATCACCACACAGCCGACGACACCGGTGTAAAAGAAACTGGTCTGCGCGCTGTCTTTGCGCGCCACATAGCGGGTCATCAGGCCATAAACGGCAAACATCAGCGCCCCCAGCAAGGGCACCGCTGCTGCCGGGCTAAACACGCCTGAGCCGGGTTTCAGAATGATCATCACGCCCACGGCGCCAAGGCCAATGGCCAGCCAGCGCCGCCAGCCGACACGCTCGCCGAGCACGGGGCCGGAGAGCGCGGCAACCATCAGCGGATAACAGATGAAAATGGCATGGGTTTCTGTCAAACCAAGAAGCGTGAAGGCCAGAACCGTCACACAGATTTCCAACGCCAGCAGCGCGCCGCGCCCGACCTGCAGCCATGGAAAAGCTGTGCGTGCGACTTTGCGCAAACCGCCAGCGTGCCGCGCCGAAATCGCAATCACAAAGGCTGCAAAAAACCAGTAGCGGATCATCACCACCAGATAGGTGTTGTATTCGCCGGCCAAATGCCGCGACAGGCCGTCCTGCAGCGCAAACACCAAGGTGGTGAGTGACATCAGCAGAATGCCAAGCCGGTTGTTAGCAGCGCTCATGTGGCGGGTTTCACACATTGGGTCATGTGGCGCTTGCGGCCAAAGCCCGGAATGCGCGTGACTGCGAACCCCGCCGCCTCCAGATTGCGGCGCACAAAGCCTGCGGCCGTGTAGGTCGCGGCCGTGCCGCCCGCTTTGGTGTGTGTGCCCACCTGCGCCAACAGGGCCTCATCCCAGAGCTCGGGGTTTTTGGCTGGGGAAAAGCCATCCAGAAACCAAGCGTTTGCTTCAAAATCCATGGCCGCGAGTGTTGCGCGTGCATCTCCAACAACCACCTGCGCCTCAATGCCTGCGAGCGTGGCCAGCGTTTGGTCTTCGCGATAGGCCGCCACAAGACGGTCGGCATAGTCCCCCAGCTCAGGGAAAGCGGCCAGCGCGCGCGCCATTTCATCCGCGCTCATCGGGAAGGCCTCAAAAGAGGTGAAGCGCAGCGGGCCTTGCCCACCCGCCTGATCCCAGGCCATCCATGTGGTCAAAAGGTTCAGCCCGGTGCCAAAGCCCAGTTCGGCAATGTGAAACCCCGGGGCAAAGCGCGCGGGCAGGTCATTGCCTGCCAGAAACACATGGCGCGTTTCGGCCAGCCCATTGTCGAGGCTGAAGTAAGGGTCATCAAAACGTGTGGACACGGGAATGGCATCCTGCCGCCATTCAAGATCCGCCTGCTGGTCGCTCATCATGCTTTGCCTTATGGAGGTGTGCGCGGCATTTGACCACAAACGCGCGCTTTGGCAATGGGCTTCAACACAGACAAGGACGGAACCATGGTGGATGTAACGGTGATGGGCGCGGGCGCTTTTGGGCTGTCGGTGGCCTGGGCCTGTGCAAAACGCGGCGCCAAGGTGCGGGTGATTGACCCAAATGGCGTGGGCGCAGGTGCAAGCGGGGGGCTGGTGGGCGCGCTGGCTCCGCATACGCCGGAGAATTGGAACGTCAAAAAGGCCTTTCAATTTGAGAGCCTGATCATGGCAGAGAGCTGGTGGGCGGAGGTCGAGGCCGCAGGTGGCGTGACTGCGGGCTATGGCCGCACTGGGCGCATTCAGCCGATCCGCGACGCGCACGCGCTGACACTGGCCAAGGCCCGCGCCGAAAGCGCCAAGGAACTTTGGCAGGGCAAAGCCATCTGGGCGATTGTGCCGCAAGACAGCCTTGGCGATTGGGCCCCGATCAGCCCCACCGGCTGGCTCATTCACGACACGCTGACCGGCCGCATGTTCCCGCGCCGCGCCTGTGCAGCACTGGCTGCCGCGCTCATCGCGAAGGGTGCCGAGATCACCAAAGAGGCCACGCCTGAGGGCAAAGTGGTCTGGGCCACGGGTTATGAAGGCTTGCTGGCGCTGTCAGACGAGATGGGCAAAGCGGTCGGCAATGGCGTCAAAGGTCAGGCGGCGCTGTTGCGGCTGGACCAATCAAAAGCGCCGCAGCTCTTTGCCGATGCGGTGCATATCGTGCCCCATGCGGATGGCACGGTGGCAATTGGCTCCACCAGCGAGCGCGATTTTGACAACCCAACCAGCACCGATGCGCAACTTGATGCGGTTCTGGCGCGCGCCTATGCGGCGGTGCCTGCGCTGAAAGAGGCTGAGGTGATCGAGCGCTGGGCCGGGGTGCGCCCGCGCGCCAAAAGCCGTGCGCCGATGCTGGGGGAACACCCCATCCGCAGTGGAGAATTCATCGCCAATGGGGGCTTTAAAATCGGCTTTGGCATGGGGCCAAAAGCGGGGGAAGTGATGGCGGATCTGGTGCTTGAGGGCAAAGACGCCGTGCCTGACGCCTTCCGCCCTGAAGCCTCGCTGTAGGTGTTTACTGTCCGCGCGCAACATCCGCTTTGAGCGTATCCATCAGCGTGGTGAGCGAGGCAGTGTAGTGCTCGCTCATCAGTCGACCGTCGGCATCAAACTCATTGCTGCTATTGGCCAGACCAAATTCCGGGGCCAATGTGATGCGGGGGCGAAAGGCCACCAGACAGCTGCGCAACATGGTTTGGGCACGCACACCGCCTGCCCGCCCCGCCGCCGCGCTCATCAGGGCCGTGGGTTTGCCGACCATTGGCTTCTCAGAGTGGCGACTGATCCAATCCAAGGCGTTTTTCAGAACGCCGGTGACACCCGCGTTATACTCCGGCGTGGAGATCAGCAGCGCATCGGCCTCTGCGATCTGCGCCACAAGCGTATTCACGCCTTCGGGCAGGCCGCTTTCGCTCTCCAGATCCCCGTCATAAAGCGGCAGGTTGAGATCCGCCTCAACATAGTCCGTGGCACCATACAGGCGTGCCGCTTCGCGCAGCAGAAGCCGGTTGGTCGAGCCCGTGCGCAGCGCGCCAGACAGGCCAAGCAGTTTATGGGGCATGATCATCCTCCTTGTTCACACAGACACAAGGTAGGCAAAAAGGCGCCGTTTACAAACGACGCCTTTCAAACATTTTCTGTGCGTATGCGCAGAGCCGCGTTTACGCGCTGGTCGGTAGGATCACGATTTCCACACGACGGTTCTGGCGACGGCCCGCCTCATCGAGGTTGGAGGCAATCGGCTGATCCTCACCGCGGCCAATCGCATCGATGCGGCCAAAGGGGATACCATTGTTCAAGAGCACATCCGCAACCGCGTTGGCACGGCGTTCCGACAAGGTCTGGTTATAGCTGGCCGCGCCAGTGTTGTCGGTGTGCCCCAGAATTTGCACGGTGGAATTTGGATAGGCTTCAAGGCTCTTTGCCACTTTGGCCAGATCATCCTGAAGGCTCGGGCTTACCTCGACGCTGTCCACAGCGAACAGAATGTCCTGCGGCATGGTCAGGATCAGGCGGTCACCGGTGTTTTCGATGCGTACGTCACTGTCCAATTGTGCGCGCAACTCTGCTTCCTGCTTGTCGAGTTCGTTGCCAATCAGCGCGCCCACGCCCGCCCCTACAGCTGCGCCCACAGCGGCGTTGTTGTCTGTCGCAGCCGCAAGGCCCGCGCCCAGAATGCCGCCAATGATCGCGCCGCTTTTGGTTTGCCGGTTGGGATCGGTGCCTGCACCAGTCACATAGTTGGGATCGGTACAGGCGGCCAAAGCCACCAAAGACAGCGCACAGCAGGACAGAGTAATTTTTTGCATATCAAAGCCTCAATATTTAACTTAGCCGCCGGTTTTCCGGCTGTTGGCCTCTGTATAAGCTATCGCGCAGGCTCGCCCAAGCGTTTTGCCGCCCGATGTCGGCAAATAGACGCCGAAATCCCCGCTTTGTGATGGGTCTTTACCCCAGTGCTCAGGCTTCTGCGCGCGCGCTTTCATATGCCAGCAGGGCGCGTTTCACCGGCACGCCCCAGTGATAGCCGCCAAGGCCACCGGATTTGCGCATTGCGCGATGGCAGGGAATGAGCCAGCTCACCGGATTGCGCCCCACCGCCGTACCCACCGCACGCACCGCTTTGGGATTGCCGATCACACGGGCAATTTCGGAATAGGTGGTGACCTCGCCCGAAGGGATGCGCATCAGCGCCTCCCAGACTTTGATCTGCAGCGCCGAGCCGATCATATAGACTGGCACTTTATCAAGCTCGGCACGCTCGGCCTGATAGGCGGCCAGCACCCAGGGGCGCAGAAACATTGGGTCTTCGACAAAATTGGCCTTGGGCCAGCGTGAAAACAGATCTTCGATGGTTTCCGCCTCTCCCATCTCAGCTGCAAAGCCAATGCCGCAGATGCCTTTTTCGGTGCCTGTCACCAGCGAAAGGCCAAACGGGCTGTCAAACCAGCCCCAGTAGATTGTCAGTCCCGCGCCGCGTTTGGCATATTCACCCGGACTCATCGCCTCCCAGCGCAGGAAGAGATCATGCAGGCGGCCGGAGCCTGACAAGCCAACCGAATTGGCGGTGTCCAGCGTGGTGAAATGCTCATGCAGCAGGGCTTTGGCGTGGCCCAATGTCAGATATTGCTGAAACCGCTTGGGGGAGACCCCGGCCCAGCGCGTGAACAGCCGCTGAAAATGTGCCGGGCTCATCCCCATTTCCTGCGAGAGCTGCTCCAGAGGCATGGTTTCGCCAGCCTGATCGATCAGCTCAATTGCACGGCGCATGACATTGTAGTGGTAGCCTTCGCTCATGTCGTTCATGGCGGATCTCCTCTTCTGCGGACACCCTAGGCGCTGCAAAAAACGCAAGCGACCCGAAAATTGCGCATTTTCAGCCTGCCTCTTGAATTTCCGAAAAAATGAGACATCTTTGTCTCATGACACATGGAACACACTCCAAAATCATCGAGGCGGGCTTTGCCGTCTTTTCCGCAACCCCCACAGCCACGTTGCAGGATGTGGCAGATGCGGCCGGGATCGGCCGCGCGACACTGCACCGACATTTCAAAGGGCGCGACGAGCTGATGGCCGCGCTCGCCATTGCCGCCATGAAGGAACTTGACGCTGCGATTGAGGCCAAAACACAGGATGCAGACAGCCATACAGAGGCGCTCCGGCTCAGCTTTGAGGCCATGATCCCGCTGGCAGACCGGCAGATGTTTCTTGCCAATGAGCCACTGGATCATGTGCCGGAGGTGCTCGCGGCCTACACCCGGCAGCTTGAGGAGCTGGCAGAGGCGGTGAAGGCCGCCAAGGCAGAAGGCGGCTTTGACGCCGCGGTGCCCACCGCCTGGATTGTGCAGGCTTATGAAACGCTCACCTATGCCGCCTGGACCGTGGTGCGCGACGGCGACGTCACAGCCCAAGAGGCTGCCGCGCTGGCGTGGCGTACCCTCACATCCGGCCTGACCACCGACACAAAAGGAGGCAAATGATGCTGCCTGAACGCTTTATGGAGCTCGCCCAACAAGTGGATGAGGTGTTTTTCATCATCGGCATCGCCATTCTGGTGATCGAAATCGCGGAGGCCTGGTTCAAAGGGGCGCTCAAAGGCAAAACCTGGCTTGAAATGCTGGCCAGTGCGTCCACGCAGGTGCCTTACATTCTGGTGGAAGCCAGCATGATGACGGCGCTTTACGTGGGGCTTTATGTGTTCAGCGACACAGTGGTGAGCTGGCATCTGCCCACGACTTGGCCGTGGATTGTGGCCGCCATTCTGCTTGCGGACCTCACCTATTATTGGGAGCATCGCATCGCCCACCGGGTGCGCCTGTTGTGGACCCAACACGCCGTGCACCACTCCAGTCGAGACTATAATATCGTCACCGCCATACGTTTTGGCCCGCTGGAAAGCCTGTGGTCGTTCATCGCCCATATTCCCATGGTACTGGTTGGTTTCAGCCCGGATGTGGTGTTGGGCTCCGTGGTTCTGGTGCTGGCGTACCAGACTTGGCTGCATACGGAACTGATCGGCAAACTTGGCCCGCTGGAATGGATCCTGAACACGCCATCCCACCACCGGGTTCACCACGGCTGTGACGACAAATACATCGACAAGAACTATGCTGGTATCCTGATCATCTGGGACCGCCTGTTTGGCAGCTTTCAGGTGGAAGAAGAACGCCCGCGCTATGGGCTGACCACCGATTTTGACAGCCAGAACCCGGTGAAGGTCTGGTTCTCTGAACTGCCGGCGCTGTGGCGCGACATCACCCGCGCCAAGTCAGGACGCGAGCTGTTTGGCCGCCTGTTTGGTCCTCCGGGCTGGAAGCCGTAGCGCGGGCTTTCAGCGGTGCCATGGGGGCGTGCGGGTTGCGAAACCCCACGCCCCTCCCATATGAAAGCGCGGGACAGCCTTCGCATGCAACTTTGAGACAACCTATATGAGCCTTCGCGACACCATTGGCGCCTTCATTGAGCGCCCAGCCTTTCGCAACGCCATTCTCGGCGTGATCCTCTTCAATGCCGTCATTCTTGGGCTGGAAACATCCAAGCCGCTGATGGGCGCCATCGGGCCGTTGTTGATCACTCTGGATGGGGTGTGTCTGGCCATCTTTGTCGCAGAGATCGCGGCCAAGCTCTATGTGCAGCGAGGGCGCTTTTTCTCAGATGGCTGGAACCTCTTTGACTTTGTGATTGTCGCTGTCGCACTGGTGCCAGCGGCACAAGGGCTGGCCGTCTTGCGGGCACTGCGCATCCTGCGCTTGTTGCGCGTTGTCTCTGTCGCCCCGTCGCTGCGGCGTGTGATCGAAGGGCTGATCAACGCGTTGCCTGGTATGGGCTCGGTCTTTCTGCTGATGGCGCTGATCTTCTATATCGGCGCGGTCATGGCCACAAAACTGTTCGGCGCCGCCTTCCCCGACTGGTTCGGCACGTTGGGCAAATCCGGCTATTCGCTGTTTCAGATCATGACGCTGGAGAGCTGGTCCATGGGCATCGTGCGCCCGGTGATGGAAGTGTACCCCTACGCCTGGATGTTCTTTGTGCCGTTTATCCTGCTGACGACATTTGTGGTGCTCAACCTCGTGGTCGGCTTGGTGGTAAACTCTATGCAGGACGCCCACCACGTCGAAGCAGAAGCGGAAACCGGCAGCTATCGCGACGAAGTTCTGAGTCGTTTGGCCGAAATTGAAAAAGCCTTGAAAGACAAAACAACCAAGTAACCATATGGTTACATTGGGATTTCGTCCATTCGGTAAAATTTGAGATATTTTCTGAGGCCCTACCACTTTGGGATAGGGTGAATTTCGCCCCGAAAAACGAGACCGGAGAAACATCCAGTTTTTGGATGGCTCTCGCCGGTGTTTCGGGTGCGCGCTTGGCGCGTGCAATCCCCTTATTTTTAAAGACGACGCGCATTAACCGGATTTCTTATTTGTATTCCAAATGAACATTTTATACTGCAGAACCCATAAGATACTGAAGTATATATATTTTTTTCGCAGTATTTAAAATCGAAAGACAAATTTGAGCAGATCGCCTGTTTGCGACATGCCGTCATACATCATTAACACGTTGAACGATCTTTTCTCTGACGGACAGCACGCGGAGACGGACAATGGACACAGCGATCACAGAAAATCTCGAAAGGTTTGCCCTCACCGGGGCGGATCTGGACGCCCTTAAATACGCAGCGAAGATCGTCACCCCAAACCTTGATGATGTGTTGGACGACTTTTACGCATTCGCGACCGATCGCGCGGAAATGGCGCGTTTTTTTCCTACAGAAGACATTTTGAACCACGCACGAAGGCGCCAGAAAGAGCATTGGGAAATGCTGTTAAGCGGTGACTTTGCACAGGCATATCTCACATCAGCGGAAATCATTGGCCAGGTGCACTACCGCATCCAGCTGCCATTTGAGCTGTACCTGTCTGGCTATGCGCGTGCCTCAAGCCAATTGCAGGATCTTCTGTTGAAAAAGACCAAGACCCGCTGGCCCCGTCGGGATCGTGGCCGGCGCTCGGCGGCGCTTGGCGCGCTGACCCGTGCGTTCTCACTCGACACCAGCCTGGTGATCGATTCCTATTTTACCGCCCAGCGCGAAGAGCGTGAACGTGCGATGAACCACCTGAACGCCGCCATGGGGCGTATGGCCAACAAAGACCTGTCGCAGACCATCCCAAGCCCTGAAGACAGCGACTATCCAGAGCGGTTTGATGGCATTCGCACCGACTTCAACCATCTGATGCTCGCGATGCGCGATATTATCAAGACCATTAAAGACGCAACCGTCGATCTTGATCTGACAGCCAGCGAAGTCAATGACTCCACCGAAAGCCTCGCGCGGCGCACAGAGTCTCAAGCCGCAACACTGGAACAAACCGCACTGTCAGTGGATGAAATCAGCAGCAGCGTTCAGGCCTCGTCTTCTGCCACAGCAGACACAGATCGCGTGGTCTCCGCCACCCGCACCAATGCCGCCAATGGCCACAGCGTGGTGTTTGAAAGCGTCAAATGCATGAAAGACATCGCGGAGGCCTCTGCCAAGATCTCTGACATCTCTGGCTTGATTGACGAAATCGCCTTTCAGACCAACCTGCTTGCGCTCAACGCAGGTGTCGAAGCTGCGCGCGCCGGCGATGCGGGCCGCGGCTTTGCTGTGGTGGCCTCTGAAGTGCGCAGCCTCGCGCATCGTGCTGCCGACTCTGCGCAACAGATCAGCGAGCTGATACAGGGCACAAATGACCTTGTGGAACACGGTGTGGATCTTGTCGATCGCGCAGGCTCGGCGCTTGGTACGATTGTGTCAGATGTGGAACATGCGGCCAGCCTGAGCTCTGAAATTGCCTCATCGTCCAAAGAACAATCTGCCGGGCTCAAGGAAATTGCCCAAGGCATCTCGCAGCTCGACAGCGTGACACAGGAAAACGCCGCAATGGTGGAACAGACCGCAGCCGCGATGAGCTCCATGCGCCGCGACACCGAAGCCATGTCACAACTGGTGAATGGGTTCATTCTCAGCGAAGTGCGCCCGGTCGTTGCAAATGACGCCGACGTCTCGCAGGACGAAACCGAAGCAGAGGAAACCTGGGAGGATGTGGCCTAAGCGAATGGCCCATCCGCTTCAGAAGAAAGGCGCCTGCGGGCGCCTTTCTTGGTTTGAAAACGCTGCAGAGGGGGCGAAAATTCGTCAGATCTTCATGTTGCGCGCGGAATCTTTGATTGCGTCGTATTGCCCGGAGGGGCGGAACCGCCACAGATATTCTGCCAGCACCGCTTCTGGGGCAAGCGGCGTAATCCCGAGCGCCTCAAACCCTTTTGCCCCTTCTGAGACAACATTATCACTGCGCAGCAAGATCAGCTGATCCCCGGTGATCACCGAATTGTGCCAAAGCCCAAAGGTCACGGCCTGCAACAGACCAAAGCCGCCCGCCATCAGCCGCCCAACACCAAAGGGCAGATTGATCACTGCGCGCTTGCGGTGGATCACCTCAAGCATCTCATCAATCCAGCCGCGCAGGGTTTTCACCTCAGGCCCGCCCAACTCATAGAGACCACTTGCCGCGCCTTTGATGCCCATCACCGCCGCTTGGGCCACGTCATCCACAAACACCGGCTGAAACTTGGTGTTGCCCCCCATGATCGGCAACATGGGCCCCATGCGCGCCATGGCGGCGAAGCGGTTGAAGAATTCATCGTCCTGCCCAAAAATCACCGAAGGGCGCAGGATCATCGCCTCCGGCATGTGTTTTAAGACACCTGCTTCGCCCAGCGCTTTGGATTGCGCATAGTGGCTGGCGCTGCCTGCATCCGCCCCAATCGCGGACACATGCACCATGCGCCCCACGCCCTCAGCGGCCGCAATTCGGGCAATACGCTCTGCGCCTTCGTGCTGAACGCTGCCAAAGGTGTTCTTGCCCCGATTGGCCAGGATGCCAACACAGTTCACCACTGCGTCCGATCCCTCCATCGCGGCTTTGACAGAGGCATCGTCACGAATGTTGCAGAACACGGGCTCTACCTGCCCAACCGCACCGTAAGGCTTTACAAACATCGCTTCATTGGGGCGACGCACCGCCACGCGCACCCGCCAGCCCTCTTTGGCCATCCGTTGCGCAATGTGACGCCCCACAAAACCAGAGCCGCCAAAGATGGTAACAAGTTGAGACATGGGATCTCCTCCGCTCTGCGTAGTGCAATCTATGCTGTTACTACGAAATACTGGCTCGATTGGCTCACAACAGCAAGTCACAACCCCTGCTCCGCGACAAGAATACCCAAGCAAACGACCCGGCATTTCAGGCCCGCCGCAGACAATTTCGAGGTGGGAGAGATATTTTTCAAAAAACTTCCAAAAACGCGTTGACACCCCCCCCGCACAGGTCTAAATGCCTGCCTCACCAACCCGTGCCCAGATGGCGGAATTGGTAGACGCGCTAGCTTCAGGTGCTAGTGTCCGTATGGACGTGGAGGTTCGAGTCCTCTTCTGGGCACCAATTTTTCTACGAAGAATTGGTCACAAAAAACGCCGCGCTACAGCGCGGGTTTTTTGCTTTTGTGGCCCTGTTTTTTTCGCGATGTGATCGACCGGCGCGCCCCTCAGGCGTGCGTCCGAAACAACTCCAGCACAAATGGGATCGCCTTGAACTCGCGGGATTTGTTGCCTGCGCGCCTCTGGATCGGCTTGGTGACCCAATCCACCCAGCGCAACCGCCGACAGGTCTGTTGTGCCAGCGGCCAAGCCCCTTCAGGTGCAGAGCTGCGGTATACGGCCATCGCTTCATCCAGGCTTCCCCGCATGTGCGCGGAATTTGCGGCCACGTTGAACGCAAAGATCACCAAATCCCGCGCCTGCCCTTTGAGCGTGTTGTTTTTGGCCTGGTAGCGCTCAAAATCAAGCAGCAGCACCTGATCATCCACCAGGCACATGTCTTTCGGGCTGGGACGTCCATGCGCAAACCCGAGAGCATGAAACGCCCCAAGGGACTGACTGGCATTCAATAGAAGGTCACGCCCCTCCCCAGTGTCGCCTGCATCCCCAAGCCGGCGCCGCAAATCTTTGCCGCAATCAGGCAGCACCAGAAAGTCAGGACCATCCGCCACCACCTGCGGCACAGGCGCCTGTACGGCGTTCATGTCGTGATAGGCTTGGCGCTCACGTCTGAAAGAGGTCTCTGGATTGCCCTTTTGCAAACGGTAGCGCAGGTCCAGCTTCTCTGGGCGTTTGATCCAGAACACCTGCCCCCCCTGCTCTATTCGCTCCACACGCGGCCCTGCTTCACGGGCACGGGTTTCCACGAGCATTTTAAGCTCATCATTAACGGTAAGAGGGGGTCGAAAATCCATGACCTGCTATCTAGGATGTCATCAAACCGTCGTAAAGATGCGTTCCCAAACGCCGCCAAGCTACAGTGGCCGCCTGCACCGCATCGCAAATCACGGCATTGGTCCCAAATACGCACCCTGCAAAACATTGAAACACCGCCCTGAAACCCGTAAGTGCAAGGCATCCGATTACGCGAGGCACTCATGGCAAATTTTCTGTATCAAAACGACCTGCCCGACGGGCTTGATCTGGGCCCTATCGTGGCCATCGACTGTGAAACCATGGGGCTGAACCCACATCGCGACCGGCTGTGCGTGATCCAGATGTCTGGGGGGGATGGCAACGCCCATCTGGTGCAGGTCGCCAAGGGCCAGACCAGCGCCCCCAACCTGCAGAAGATGCTCGAAGATCCCAATGTTCTGAAGCTGTTTCACTTTGGTCGCTTTGACATCGCCGCGATGTACAACGCCTTTGGCGCGCTGACCGCGCCGGTCTATTGCACCAAAATCGCCTCAAAGCTGGTGCGCACCTATACAGATCGCCATGGCCTCAAGAACCTGCTGCAGGAACTGCTGGGGATCGACATTTCCAAACAGCAGCAGATGAGCGACTGGGGGGCCGAAACCCTGTCCGAGGCTCAGCTCGACTATGCGGCCTCTGACGTGCTGTATCTGCATGCCCTGCGTGAAAAGCTGAACGAACGCCTGGCGCGGGAAGGCCGCACAGAGATGGCACAGGCCTGTTTTGACTTCTTGCCCACACGTGCAAAGCTCGATCTGGCTGGTTGGCCCGAGCAAGACATTTTCGCACACTGAAGGATCCCACTGATGACGGATGGCGACAAACAGACCTTTCTGGAAACCGCGCGTCGCGTGGTGTCCATCGAGACCGACGCGCTGCGCCTGCTGGGCGAAAGCTTTGGCAGTGAAATCGGCGACGCGGTTGAGTTGCTGCTGTCGGTCAAAGGGCGCGTTATCATTTCGGGGATGGGCAAATCCGGCCATATCGCGCGCAAGATTGCCGCCACTTTTGCCTCCACCGGCACACCGGCGCATTTTGTGCACCCAGCAGAGGCCAGCCATGGCGATCTGGGGATGATGGCACAGGGCGATGTGGCGCTGGTGCTGTCCAACTCCGGCGAAACACCTGAGCTGGCCGACCTTGTGGCCTATACCCGGCGCTTCAACATTCCGCTCATTGGCGTGGCCAGCCGAGCCGACTCTACGTTGATCAAACAAAGTGATATCGGCCTCATCCTGCCCAAAGCGCAGGAAGCCTGCGGCACGGGTGTTGTCCCAACCACTTCCACCACCATGACGCTTGCGCTGGGTGATGCGCTGGCTGTGGCGCTGATGGAGCACCGCCGCTTCACCCCGGAAAACTTTCGTGAGTTCCATCCCGGCGGCAAACTGGGCGCGCAGCTGTCACGCGTGCGGGATCTGATGCATTCCGGTGACGCCTTGCCGGTGATCGCTGAGAACACCGCCATGAGCGATGCGCTTCTGGAGATCAGCCAGAAAGGCTTTGGTGTGGTTGGGGTCACCAATGACGCGGGCAAACTGCTGGGCATCATCACCGATGGGGACCTGCGCCGCCATATGGATGGCCTGCTGGAGCGCACCGCGACAGAGGTCATGACCGCAGCGCCGCAAACCATCGCGCCCAGCGCATTGGCAGAAGAGGCGGTGGGGATCATGAACCAGCGCAAAATCACCTGTCTGTTTGTGGTGGATCCTGAAGGCGACGGTGCACCCGCGGGCCTATTGCACATTCACGACTGTCTGCGCGCGGGGCTTGGTTAAACCACGTGCGCATTCGCCTGACATATTCCAATCTGGTGACCTGGCTGAAGGTCCTGCTGCCGCTCGCGGCGCTTGGATTGCTGTCGACGCTGTTTCTGGTGTCCCAGAAAGTCGATCTGGAAAGCGCCATTCCCTTTGCGGAGGTGGAACTGGAAAAAAGGCTGCGCGATCGTCAGATCACCGCGCCTTATTTCTCTGGCAAGACAGATCATGGCCACGACATCACCGTGACGGCAGAAACTGCGCATCCCGATGCCGAGGACAGCTCGCGCCTCATCGCTCAGAACGTCGGCGCCCTGCTGACCATGGAGGGCGGCACCGAGATCACGGTGACCGCCAAAGAAGGCGACATGGACGGACGATTTCAAGAGCTGTTATTGGATGGCGAAGTCGAGATATTGACCTCCACGGGCTACACAATTGAAACTCAGGCCATGACATTCGGACTGGAAGAAGCCCGTGCCGAAACCGCCGGCACCGTGACCGCAAAAAGCGCGCTTGGGCAGTTGGAAGCGGGCCGTATGGCGCTGCGCCCATCGGGCGAAAACAATGAAATATATTTGTTTTTCACAAAAGGTGTGCGACTGGTATACACGCCGCAAACGACAACGAGGTGACCTGTGTTTCTTTACCGCACGCTCTTGATTAGTGTCCTGGCGATGACGCCAGCGGTCGGCACCGCTCAGGGGCTTCAGCTTGGCTTCGGCCAGAGCCAGCAAGACACAGGCCTGCCGGTCGAAGTCACTGCAGAGAGCCTTTCCGTCAATCAATCTGACGGCAGCGCCGTGTTTGAGGGCGATGTGGACATCTCTCAGGGCGACATGCGCATGACCGCCGACAAGGTGAACGTGCATTATCTGCCAGACAACAGCGGCATCGACAAATTGGTGGCACAGGGCAATGTGCTGCTGGTACAGGGCCCGGATGCAGCAGAAGCCAATGAAGCGGTCTACACCATTGCCAGTGGCGATGTGGTGATGAGCGGGAACGTGACGGTCAATCAGGCCGGAACCACGATTTCTGCTGATCGCATGGTGCTCAATCTGGAAAACAACACCGCCCGCATGACAGGGCGCGTGAAAACGGTTTTGAAGACGGAATAAGACATGGCCAAACCCACTCTGTCCGTCACCGAAGGCACCTCTGGTCTGCGTGTTGAAAGCCTGCGCAAGGCGTACCGCAAACGGGTGGTGATCCGCGATTTCTCCATGGAGCTTCAACGCGGCGAAGTTGTTGCGCTGCTTGGCCCCAACGGCTCTGGTAAAACCACCACGTTTTATGCAGTCGCTGGCCTCCTGGTGCCCGAAGGGGGCCGTGTCTCCATTGATGGGCGCGATGTCACGACCTTGCCGATGTATCGCCGTGCCAAACTGGGCATCGGGTATCTGCCGCAGGAAATGTCGATCTTCCGCGGGCTATCTGTTGAGGACAATATCACCGCGATCCTCGACATCACCCACCGTGACCGCCACAAGCGCCGTGAGCGGCTTGAAGAGTTGCTCTCTGAGTTTTCCATAGAGCACCTGCGCCGCGCCCCTGCGCTTGCGCTTTCTGGTGGCGAGCGGCGCCGTGTCGAGATTGCGCGCTGTCTGGCGGCGGATCCCAAATATTTGCTGCTCGATGAACCTTTTGCTGGTGTTGATCCGATCTCTGTCGGCGATATCCGCCATCTGGTTGCTGATCTCAAAAAACGCGGCATTGGCGTTTTGATCACCGACCACAATGTGCGTGAAACCCTCGAAATCGTGGACCGCGCTTATATCCTGCATGATGGCAAAGTGCTGATGTCTGGCACACCGGACGAGGTTGTGGAAAACGAAAACGTGCGTCGCGTGTACCTCGGGGAAAACTTCAAGATTTCTTAATCCTAGAAATTGAAAAACCCGAAATTTTGACCTGCATCATTGACTCTCGCGATTGGGAATACTCAAATACTGAGTATGACATTTGCTCAAACCCCCGCTGATACCAGGGTGGCCTTTCTTTCAAGGCCCGGTCTTAAGCAAGGTTCGCATTTGTCGATTACCAGCATTCGGACCTAACTGATAACGGGCACACAAAGCCCGTGGTCCGACATGTCATCGAAAAGGAGACAGGATGCGCTATCAGATCACCGGAAAACACATCGACGTTGGCAATGCGTTGCAGACACATGTCCAAAACGAACTTGGCGATGTCTTACAAAAATACGCCGGCCGTCCGACTGACGCGACAATCACGTTTTCAAAACACGCACATGAATACATGTGTGAAACCACCGTACACCTGTCCACCGGACTGACTGCGCAAGCCAAGGCCCATGCGACTGAAATCTACGCAGCCTTTGATGGATGCGCCGAAAAAATGGACAAACAACTGCGTCGCTACAAGCGTCGACTGAAAGATCACCATAAGGAAAGAGCCGAACCGGTTGAACTTTCGGGGGCTTCCTCGTATATCCTCGCGCCTGAAGCTGAAGAACATGAGGCAGAGCCAGAAACGCTACAACCTGTGATCGTTGCCGAGATGGAAACAAAGATCCCATCTCTGAGCGTCGGCGAGGCTGTGATGCAGATGGAACTTTCAGGCGCGCCTGTATTGGTCTTCAAGAACGAAGGTAAAGCTGGGTTGAATGTGGTCTACCGTCGTGACGACGGAAACATTGGCTGGATTGATCCACAGACATAAGGTGAAAGGGCGCAAAGCGTCCGAACCGGAGTACAGGCAAGATGGACCTTTCTACGATCCTCAAGCCAGAGGCAGTGCGTGTGGTAACTGCTGCCTCAAGCAAAAAACGTTTGCTGCAGGAATTTGGCGATCTCGCTGAATCCGCCTATCAGTTAAACGCGCAAACCGTGGTTGAAGCGCTGCAAGAGCGTGAAAACCTTGGCCCCACAGGTGTGGGCCATGGTGTGGCACTGCCACACGCACGGTTTGATGGCCTGCAAAGCGTGGTTGGCGCCTTCATCCTTCTGGAAAAGCCCGTTGATTTCAACGCGGTGGACCGGCAGCCCATCGACATCGCATTTGCGCTGTTTGCCCCGGAAGAGGCCGGCGTCGAGCACCTGAAGGCGCTTGCCAAAGTCTCCCGCCAGCTGCGGGAAAGCGCGATCTGCGCCAAACTGCGGGCCAACCCGGATCCGGCAACCCTGTTCACCATTCTGACTGAGGGTGACACCGTACAAGCCGCCTGAGTTTCAGGCTGCCCTGCAAACAAAGATCACGCGCCTCAGCCCTTGCTGAAGGCGCGTTTTTTATTGCCAGCGGTCGAAGCCGAAAGTGATGTAGTCGCGCTTGTAAATGTCCTGCACAAGCGCCTCGATCTCTTCGTCATATATGGCGCTCAAAGGCACCGGATGATCTGGCACCACATCGACCGGGTCCGCCGCGTCCAACCGGCCCACCTGCATGGCCAGAGCGGGCAGATAGCTTTCCATTTCACTCTCACGCACAACCATGTCGGGCAGCGCCAGATTCGCGAATCCTTTCATCGCCACGGCCTGACTGCCCCAATGGCCATCCTGGCGCAGGCTTGTCTGCCCCAGGAGATTCGCTTTCACAAAGCTCAGAAACGCCAAGAAGGCGGCGCGATGCGCCTCTGCATCATAGTCTGCCTTGGGTGGGTCCTTTGGGATCGGCATCTTGTAGACACGCCGCAATGTGTGCCGGATCTTCTTGTAGATCCCCTCGTCTGCCGACAAAACCTGCTCACAGAACGCCGCATGCACCCGCGCCACCGGGTGGCGCACCACGGTAAAACTGCGGTGGTGTCGGTTGGCTTTCTTCCATTGGCGCAGCGTCTTTTGACTGAAGTTGCCAATCAGCCCGTCCACCTCCACGTGATCAAGCCCCGCCATCCAATGCGTCACCGTTGCTTGCGGGCCGGACGGGATCGGCAGATAGAGCAGTGGCGCCACCGCACAGGCCACATAGTTTGGCACCGCCGCCCCACGCCGAGGCTCAAAATTAGGGGTGCGGCTCAGATTGAAGCGATCAAGCTCTTCGAGGGCACGCGGGATCTCTGCAAAATTCTCAACCTTCTCTGACAAGGCGGCTGGGTTCTGCGGCTTCAGCTTCTTGTTGACCGCGTCAATCGTGGCGTCGTGGCCCAAAAATTTGGCCAGACCATTCATCACCTCAACGTCTTGCAAGTCCTCATAGGCCACATAGAACGCCGTCTGCCCACTGGTCTGCAAAGCCCGCATGATCTGTATCTGAAACGCCTGCAGCGCCTCTACATGCTGTTTGAACTCAGCGCCATCAAACTGCACTGTGCTGTCTTTGCGACGACGCACATCGGTCAGTTTCCATTGCCCCGTGGCTTTGGCGATTTTCCAGCTGACGTAACTGTCCAGCGGATTGCGGGTCAGAACGATTTTCGCGCAACGTGGATCGGCGAGCATCGTCTCCAAGACGCGAGGGTCATGGTCATGAAAGTACCGAAACCCCGCCACCCCCTGATCGGCCTTCACCGCCGCGATCAACTGCATCGGATCCTCAGTGCGCGCCTCGAGCGTGATACCAAGAAGGTCCTCTTTGCGCGGATAGCCAATGAAATGTGGGTTGAATGCCTCCCCGTGGCAAGTCAGGCCTTCAAATTCATTGATGTTGGCCTCCAGTAAATTAGAGCCCGTGCGCATCTCGGCAAAAACCACAAAATAGTCAAAGCGTTGGTCCATGGGAATTTACTGCACCAAATAGGGTTTGCGTGGGGGTTTTTTCTGTGTGTTTTCCGATTGTGTGACCGGAAAATCCCCCATCAGATAAGGATGCATGCCCTGATTTTTCAGATTTTGCAGAAACTGTCCAAAACCGTTCAGATCCGTCATCCGGGGCGCTTCCGCCAAACGACGGGCGGGATCTGTGCCGATCTCGTCAATGATTGTCTGCAATGGCTCCATCGGAGATTCAATAAACTCGGCCAGCGACCAGATCCGCACGCGCGCTTTGGCATAGGGGCTGCGCAGGGCCAAAAGCTGGTCGCTTTCAATTTTTTGCAGCCGAGCCGCTTCTTTGCGAATGTCAGCAAAGTTCATGTTTGATTTGAACAAGGGCAATGCCCAGGACCCGCTGATCACGGACACCTGTGCGTTGGGATCTTTGGCGATGAACCAGACCGGCACATGTTCGTCACGCGGCCCCGCCTGAAAACACTGTCGCTCACCGCGCGTGTTCCACACCAGATTGGTTAGGAACGCAATCGGGTTATAGTCTCTGAGTTTTGCAGAATCGCTCAGCGCTCCATTGAGGAACCTTTGAGCGCCCTCAAACTCAACCCGCTCTGGGGCATAGAGATGGCCATGCACACGTGTCCCCGTGGCGCGTGCGAGCCAAGGCTCGAAATCCTCAAACAGCTCGGTAAAGCCGTGAAACACAGAATAGCGGCCAAAGGTCATGCCATTTTCCCAGCCTTCATTGGGAAAACGGCTCTGCATATAGAGCCCCGGACGCCCCTTTGTGCGCCGCTCTACGGCCTTTGAAAAGATCCGGTCGATCTTTGCCGGGTTGGGCTCACTCATCTTGATGGCCCCATCAGGATCGCGCAGGAAACCGCTGTAAATCTTGTCCGCATGGGGCCAGATCTTGCGCGCCACAAAGCAATCAGACCGCCGCAACAATTGCAGATGGTCGTCATAGAAAATATGCGGCTTGCCCTGAAAATCGAACTTGGACAGCGTCAGGGAGCGGCTTTCCACATTGCTGGAGTACACCCGCACCAAGGTCTGAAAATAGCTTTCATCCGGGATCCAGACCCGTTTGAAAAACGCGTCAAAAACCTCCCGATCTGGGTCTTCCAAAATCGCAGACAGCGTTTGGCGGGTCAGGCACCACCACTGGCTGCCCATATGTGGCACGATCCCTTTGGGAATGCGGCGTTTGAAACGGATAAACCGTTGGATATCGACCCATTTGTCAAACAGGTAGCGGTGCTTCTTCCACGAAAATGGGAAGCGCAGCGTAAACCGCTCACGATCAAGTCCGCCAACGGTCCAAGGCACATCCGAGGTTGTCGCGCTTTCGATGAAATCTGTTCTGCGACGGGCAGCCAGATAATCCTTCAGCTCCTGCACAGGGCGCAGCGGCAAGCACGACCCTGACGACAGGTACACATGATGGACCTCATGAAACCGCTCGAGCATGAGTTCAGCCGCGGACTGAGACGCCGCCACAATGCCCCACATACCCCACTCGCAATTGTGGCGTTTGCAAAACACGATCAGGGCGTGATCGGAACAGGCCTCAACAAAGCGGTCATAGGTCTTGCGCGGCACCTTTTTATCGACATGGATCACAACCGGACAGCCAGCATTGGCCCAATGGCGTGCCACCTGTTCCGCGCGGTCCAGCGCGGTGTGCACCAGCATGAGGATGCCGACGCTCACGCCCAATTGCCCTTTGACATCAGGCCGAGAATCTCAAGCTGGCGCCAGTTGATGTATTTTTCGCTCCACTTACACCAGAGCTCGGGATGGGTGCCCAGCTGCTCAGCATAGGCTTTATACTCGCGCGAGCTCGCATAGTGTTGACCACGCCCCATCTCTTCGAGGGCTTTTTCAGAAAGCGTATTGAGGAATTTTGTATGCAGAAGCGCGCCGCTCGCCTTTTCGCCGCCCCATTCGTCGTAAACTTGATTAAGCCCACGCGGCAGCAGGCTATGAGTGGAACTCACATAGGCATAGCGCCGGTTCCATTTGACCAGCGGGATTTTGTTGAGCGCAGGCGCCTTCTTAGGATTGTCCGCAAAGAACACACGCGCACGCGGCCCGCCCTGTATCCAGAGGTTGCCATAAGCTGGGTTTTTCTCAAGCGTGTAGTTGCCGGCATCAAACCAGTTTGCGATCTCCAGCGGATCCTGTCCCGGCAGATAGGTGGTGCGATCCAGGCGTCCGCGCGGATATACGTCCACCAACATCGCGCCAAAGCTGCGGATCGAAGAATTGTCGAGCCAATCCGTCAAGGCCCGGATCGGGCGGGTGTCACAAAACGGGTAAATAAAAAACTCATCCGGATCGACAACCAGACACCAGTGCCCATGCGCGTATTTGCGTTGCAGCCCGTTCATCCAGTCGATGCCAAATTTGGCGCGCCGATAGCTGTGTTTGGTGTGCCAGACGGAAATATCGTCTTGCCCGCTTAGATACTCCAGCGTGCCATCTGCGCTGTCATTGTCCACAAAAAGGAAATGATCAACGCCAAGATTCCGATAATACTCGAGAAAATAAGGCAAACGCACCAACTCATTGCGAAAGGTGCTGACCAGCAAGATATCGTTGGGTCGAATGGCATGTGTGTTGTTTTGAACGGGGCTCAGCTCGCGTGCTTTGCGCACAGACCGCATCAGCCGATGACGCCGGCGCAACCGCATTCTGTAAGAGTCCCAAAGGCCCACGTCTGTCCAACCTCTCCCCCCAAAGCTTGCACAGAATATGAGGGAAATTTATCATGTTTCTAAGCTTATGCCACGGTAACCATATTGGAAGCAACGCCTTTAAAAACGGTTACATAGCGGCAAAACTCTTCGTGGCTGACACGCTGGCGCACGGGAGATTTCACCAGCCCCCTGCCCGCATCAATCCCAGCGCTTCCAGCTGTTGCCATCCGGAGAATTTTTGTGAGTCTGGCGTCCATAGGTCTGGCGCCTCAGCAATCGCATCATAGTAATCCGCAAATTTTTCAGGCCGGTGGAAGTGCTGCTGACGCTGTTTTTCTATTTCCGATTTGGCGACAATCTCAGGCAAGAACTTGGTGTGCAGCAGCACCCCTGACGGCGCCTCACCACCCGGACCATCATAGCCATGATTGAGCGCCGCAGGCAGCGCTGAGTGACAGGAATTCACATAGGCATAGCGCCAAGACCACCGCACCAGCGGGATTTTATTGAGGGTCGGAGAACGCTTCGGATAGCCCTGAAAGAATACACGCTCCCGCATGCCGCCCTGCACCCAGAGATTGCCCAGAGGCATCTGACGTTTGGCACGATACGGCCCCGCGTCAAACCATTGCAGGACTTCCATCGGGTCTTGTCCGGGCGTGTATGTTGCCTCTGACAGCGCGCCTTTGGGATAAAGATCCAGCATGTGTGCACCAAAGACACGGCGCCCCTGTGCATCAAGCCATGCGGTCAGCGCGCCTAAGTCGCGACTGTCATGGTGGGCATAGATCAACAGCTCATCGACATCGACCATCAAGCACCAGCGATCATCGGCATATCGCATCTGCAGCCAGGTCATCCAATCCAGACCGAAGCGCGCCGCACGATAGCTGTGCGCAGTCTGCCAGAGCGAGACATCCGACTGCTCTGCCAAATAGTCGCCACTGCCGTCGCTGCTGTCATTGTCCACGATGAGAAAATGCCCAACACCCAGACGCCGGTAGTGGGCCAAGGTAAAGGGCAGCCGCGTGCGCTCATTGCGCAGGGTCATCACGACAACCACACCCCCCGGTGCAATCTGCCCCGTACGGTCCACGCGGCAGGTCAGCTGATGACGGCTGCGAAAGCTGCGCCACAGCAGGCCACGCCGCCGCCAACGCATGCGGTAGGCGGCCCATAGATCCGGCTTTGGCAGGGGCGCGGTGGTCAGCTTACTTGTCGTAGTGCCCGTTCTGATGCCATCTCCATGCATCGGCGATCATTTGGTCCATTTTGGAGCGTTCGGGCACCCACCCTAGCTCTTTCTCAGCACGAGTCGAGCCTGAAACCAATTTGGTGCAGTCGCCCGCACGCCGTGCGCCCTCCTTGTAAGGCACCTCGCGGTTGGTCACGATGCGGGACTGGTCAATCACCTCTCGCACGGAAAACCCGCTGCCAGTGCCGAGGTTGAACACACGGCTGCCTTTACCATCCTGCAGCCACTTCAGGCCCAGAACATGCGCATCCACCAAATCACACACATGCACATAGTCCCGAATACAAGTGCCATCCGGCGTCTCGTAATCTGTGCCATAAATCGTCAGTGCGTCCCGCTTGCCATCAATGGCGTCGAGCATCAGTGGGATCAGATGCGTCTCTGGCTGATGGAATTCCCCAACTTCTGCGTCCGGATCTGCGCCAGCCACGTTGAAGTAGCGAAAAATCACACTCTCCAAACCAAAGGCCGCGCCAAAATCTTTGAGCATATCCTCAATCGCGCGCTTGGACGCACCGTAAGCATTGATCGGCGTTTGCTGCACCTCTTCATCCAGCATCACATTGTCATGGTCGCCATAGGTTGCGCAGGTTGAAGAGAAAACAAAGTGCTTCACCCCCGCCGCAACACAGGCTTCGATCAGATTGAGGGATCCATTCACATTGCTGCGCCAGTATTTGCCCGGCTCAGCCATGCTTTCACCGACTTGCGACAACGCCGCAAAGTGCATCACGGCTACTGGCTTATACTGCGCAAACACCTCATCGATCCGCGCTCGATCCATAAGATCCCCGCGCTCCAGAGGGCCGAATTTTACCGCCTCTTCCCAGCCGGTGCTGATGTTGTCAAAGGTCACCGGATTGAACCCGGCAGCGGCCAAAGCTTTACATGCATGCGAGCCGATATAGCCCGCACCGCCCGTGACGATCACGTTTTTCAAGGAATTGATCTCCTGCTACTTATTGCGCCGCGCGACGCGAGGCGATCAGCTCTTCCAGATAATTGGACAGTTCGTCCTGCAAATCATCGCGCGCCAGACCAAAGGCCACAGTGGCCTGAAGGAAGCCCGCCTTGGAGCCACAGTCATAGCGCTGGCCTTGGAAGCGGTAGCCATAAACCCCAGCGTCTTTGGCAACTTCGGTTGCGATGGCGTCGGTCAATTGGATCTCGCCCCCTGCACCGCTTTGCTGAGACGCAAGATTTTTAAGGATCTGCGGCGTCAGAATATAGCGCCCAATCACGGCGAGATTTGACGGCGCGGTGCCGGGCGCAGGTTTTTCCACCATCCCTTTAACGGACACAAGCGATCCCATGTCTTCTTTGACATCCAGAACACCGTAGGAAGATGCCTTGTCATGCGGCACTTCCATCGCGGCAACCATGCACCCACCCGTGTCTGCGTAGGCATCAACCATCTGCTTAAGGCAGCCAACTTCACCCGCGATCACATCGTCTGGCAAAATAACCGCAAAGGGCTCATCCGCCATCAAACGGCTCGCACAGGCCACTGCATGCCCCAGACCAAGCGCTTTGTGCTGACGGATGTAGGCGATTGAGCCGCTTTCCATGTTAGAGCGCTCGAGCTCTTCCAATAGTTTGGTCTTACCTTTTTCCCGCAAGGTTTGCTCAAGCTGAGGCGCATGGTCAAAATAGTCTTCAAGCGCGCTTTTGCCGCGGGACGTGACAAAGATAAATTCTTTGATCCCTGCTTCGCGTGCTTCATCAATCGCATATTGGATGAGCGGCCTGTCCACCAACGTCATAATTTCTTTGGGCACTGATTTAGTCGCAGGCAAAAACCGCGTTCCCATACCTGCGACTGGAAAAATAGCTTTGGTAACCTTACGCTGCATGAAGAGTACTCTTTCTTTTGCTTACAAAAAACTGGTGCGACTATCGCCATCTAAAATGAATTTACTTAATCAGACAACGCCTCAGATAGCACGAACCGCAGCGCATTTCTACATAACGCGCATGACGTTATTCTTACGATGCGATAATGCCTCAGATAGCACACCAGCAGCCCAATCTGCCCGATTGATGATCAATTAAAAACATTTGAGATGGCAAACAGAGATCCAACCAGTGCAATCGCGGCTTGTGCAGGGCGCACCGCCGACTCACTTGCCACAACGATGTCACCTGGCTGTACTTGGAATGCGCTGGCCCCGAACAGGCTGTCCGATTTTGTCAGATCAAAAGAAAAGACAACATGCTGCTGATTGGGTCCGGTCACATCACTACGGACATCATCGGAATCATAAGTCCGTAAAATATAAAGGCCCTGAGGGTTTGCACGCGCAGCATCTAGACCGCCCAGCATTGTGACCGCTTCCATCGCGGTTATGTTTTCCTGATTAAAGAAAACCTGCCGTTCAGTTTCAGTGGCCCCCATCGCAATGAAGTAGCGCTCATCTTCTTCAACGATGATCTGATCTCCACCACGCACAATCACGTTCTTTGAAGGATCTTTGAGCAAGCTATCCAGCGGAATTTCGTAGGACTTACCCTGTCGCTGCAGGCGCACCAACGGGTTCTCCAAAGCATCACTCACGCCACCGGATTGCGCCAAGACCGAGAGGATGGAAACATTGCGGTCCGCCAGGGGCAAACGTGAAGGGGTGGCAACCCCCGTCACCACATCGACAGAGTTCTGCGGGCCGGGGCTGACATCAATTTGCACCTGTGCGGATGGCGCAATAGGAGACAACTGCCCCTGAATTTTTTCACGTGCTTGATAGGGCGTCAGGCCTGAAACCATAATGTCATCTACATAAGGCACAAAGATGGTTCCCGCCTCAGTGACTTCGACAGGCCGCAAAGGGGTGGATCGCTCTGCTGGTCCAAGCAACAGCGAGTTGTCTTGGTTGTCCCAAACTGTGAGTGTCACAAGATCACCGGTCTGTATCAGGCGGCTCTTGGGGCCTGGGGACCGCGCAAACCAATGATAGTGACCGTGCCAGCCTGACTTTGGCCAACCGGAAATGTTCTTTGCGCTCACCCGATCTACGACCTGAACCTGAATATCTTCGGGTACGTTGCTCTCTCCTACGATCTCAGAGGCAATCGGCCCACTGCGCGGCAAGGCACAGGCACTAAGCAGCATCAGAGACACCAAAGCAGCTATTCTGTACATGTGATCTAACCGCCTCATATTTCAGCTTCACGTCTTTTGCCCCCTTGTAAGGCCGCGACCCCTAGGCCCACAACTCTTTATTCCGTCAAAGAGCTGAAACGTGTGCGCGAAAACACATCAACGTAGTAATCTAAGCCCAAAGACATCGAAAACCACTTACCCAGAAGCTGCAGAAACAAGCGCTTAGTGTCTTTAAAAGCGCGCAATCGGCAGAGAATTGACGATCTCGTGACCTCTGGGTTTGATAACTACCCCAAACGGGTATAGACATTTGACGGAAAGGTTACCTGAAACAGCGGATAGACAAGTCTATACCGCCCGTCGCCCAACAAGACTGAAAGGCCAGTCACAATAATTTTTTATACAAATCAAAGACATAAAACCAAAGCCACTGAAATGCTACATAAGACTGTCCTTTCGCTTTCACAGCCTCAGAAAGCCAAAATCTTTGTTCTGGTTGATCTTATCGCCCTGACGGCGGCGCTGTTACTGGTTCAAAAATTTTCAGGACACACAATTGCGCTCTTTGCCATCGCTTGGCAGCTTCCAATTTTACTGGGTGTTGCCGCGAGCTTGATTCATCTGTTGGGTCTGAACCGCATCAAGCTAAATGCTTACGGCATGGAAGATATTACAAAGAGCTTTGGCGTTGCCACGGCACTACTGTGCACCAGTTTCTCGATTAACTTCCTGCTAGGCGCGGGGCGCGTACCATTTGAAGCGATTGCGCAATTTGCAGGGATGTTCCTCTTGCTGTCGATCTCATTCCGCGTGATCATGCACAAAATCGTCAAGTATGTGTATGACTCAAGTCGGTCCTTGCGCCACGTTCTGATCTACGGCGCTGGTCAAACCGGGCAACAAATGGCTGCAGCACTTCTGACCGACCATGAATTCAAAGCCTCTTGCTTTGTCGATGACAATCCGAACCTTCAGAAGCTCACGATCAATGGGCTGCGGGTGTACCATCCAAATGCAATCCCAAAGCTGGTCAGGCAGGGGCGTATCGACCGTATTGTACTTGCGATGCCATCGGCTGACCAACGGGTGCGCATGCGCCTGGCGAAGCGTTTGTCGGGGCTTGGGTGTGAAGTGCTCGCCCTGCCATCTTTTGCAGACATCGTCCTGCGCGGCGAAGACGTGAAAGCCGCCGCCCCACTCACGATGGACAGCCTCTTGGGTCGCGATGCCATCAAAGACGAGCTCCCCGACACCGAGTCCGCCTACCGTGGTCGTCGCATTCTGGTAACAGGCGCGGGCGGCTCAATTGGCGGCGAATTGTGTCGCCAGCTTGCGCGCTGTGAACCGGCAGAACTGGTGTTGCTGGATCATTGTGAGTTTGCGCTCTACAAAATTGCAAACTCGCTGAGGGAAAGCCGTCCAGACACCAAGTTTACCGCTGTATTGGGCTCTATCGAACACGCAGAACTCATCGCAGAAACACTTCAGACCCACGAAATTGATGTGGTGTTTCATGCAGCGGCCTACAAACATGTGGGGCTGGTGCAAGAGAATGCATTTGAAGGCATTCGCAACAATGTGCTCGGTACCCGGATCGTGGCAGAAGAGGCACAGCGTGCAGGTGTTGAACGGTTTATTCTCGTATCCACAGACAAAGCCGTGCGCCCAACGTCGATGATGGGCAGCTCCAAACGGGTTGCTGAACTTGTCATTCAGGATCTGGCGACACGCTCCACAACAACCAAGTTCTCTATGGTGCGCTTTGGCAATGTGCTGGGCTCATCAGGCTCCGTCATTCCATTGTTCCAACAGCAAATCCGCGAAATGGGTCCTGTCACGGTGACTCACCCAGACGTCACCCGCTATTTCATGACGATTGATGAGGCGGTGCGCTTGGTGCTCTTGGCTGGCACATTCTCTCGCGGGGGCGACGTTTTTGTGCTCGACATGGGGACGCCCGTCTCCATCTACGACATGGCGCGCAAAATGATTGCGGCTGCAGGCTACACCGTGCGCGACGCCGACAATACTGCTGGAGATATCGAAATCACCTTCACCGGCCTCAAGGAAGGTGAAAAGATGCATGAAGAACTGCTGATCGGCAGCGACATGCTCACCACGCCGCATCCGAAAATCCTGCGCGCTCAAGAAAACCTGATGTCTGAACTTGAAGTGGCCAGCGCCCTGCAGGATCTGCGCCGCGCTGTTGAAATGCGTGATGCGGTTCTTATGGAGGCCACCTTGCTGCGTTGCTTGGAAGCGGACCAGCATCCAGTCGACATCACAGCACTCAGTCAAGCCTCAGACGGCGCGCATTTGACGCTCGCGGGTGAATAACAGACCTGTGTCCGCTCCGCGGCAGCGGTCAAGCGCCGACACATTGCAAGGCAGATTTCTGACCTGACTTAGGTGTGTGAGCCTTATGGCTCATACCTCATAGAAATCACGATACCAGGCCACAAACTTCGCCACGCCCTCTTCAACGGGGGTCGCAGGGATATCTCCAGTCAGCTGATCAAGCAGTTGCGCCTCTGCCCATGTTGCGGGCACATCGCCAGGCTGCATATCCATGAAATTCTTTTGCGCCTCTTTGCCAAGCGCAGATTCAATCGCTTCTACAAACTTCATCAACTGCACAGGCTGGCCATTGCCAATATTGACCACCCGCCAGGGCGCCACCGGGCTGAGGCTGTCACCTGTCAGCGCGGCTTCACGCTGCCCCACCTGCGCAGGCGCGGCCTCGACCAGATTCACAATCCCTGTCACCAGATCATCGATGTAGGTGAAATCACGCTGCATATCGCCGTGATTGTAAATATCAATCGGGCTGCCTTCGAGGATCGCTTTGGTGAACTTGAAGAGCGCCATATCTGGTCGCCCCCAAGGACCATAGACCGTAAAGAAGCGGAACATGGTGGTCGGCAGATGATAGAGATGCGCATAGGAGTGCGCCATCACCTCGTTGGCCTTCTTGGTCGCCGCATAAAACGACATCTGATGGTCCGCTTTATGCACCTCGGCATAGGGCATCTCAGTATTGGCGCCATAGGCAGAGCTGGTCGACGCCAGCAGCATATGCGCCGGAGGATAGGCGCGCGCGGCCTCCAGAAGCTCAAATGTGCCCACCAAATTGGCTTCCACATAGGAGCGTGGCGCATCAATTGAGTAGCGTACGCCCGCTTGCGCCGCGAGATGGATCACCGCATCAGGTCGATGATCCTCAAAAAGGCGCATCAAGGTGCCTTCACTCTCAAGCCGCGCCTCGACCGCCTCGAAGTGCGCATGCTGTTGCAGGATCTGGTGGCGGCGTTCTTTCAGCGTGACGTCATAGTAATCGGTCATCGCATCCAGCCCGATCACACGCCAGCCCTCCTGCAAAAGCCGCTGAGCGGTGTGAAAACCAATGAACCCCGCGGAGCCCGTCACCAAAGCTGTGCGCTGCAACATAGGTCTCGCCTTTTCTTCAATATTTGAGTGTATTTCTGGCTTTTAAACCAACTTAGGGCGTGCCCATTTCGGCCATCATGGCCTCAATGCGCGGCACATCTTCGGGGTTGTTGAGTTCCCAAAACTGACGCCCACGCGCCTCTACTTCGACACACAATACTTGCCGCCCATGCTCCATAAAGCGCAGCTGCTCCAGCCCTTCCAGCTGCTCAAGCGGGCCAGACGCCCAGCGCGGATAGGCCCCCAGCGCAGAAGGCCGATAAGCATAGACACCCACATGGTGAAACACCGGTGTTTCATCCTCATCCGCATAGGTTTCGCTGGTGAAAGGCACAACTTCTTTGGAGAAGTAGAGCGCATGGCGATCTGTGGTGAACACAGCCGTGGTACCACCCACGCGCCCCGCTTTGCGATCCTCCAGAAAACCGTTCAGTGCGCGCCCATCACAGCGCAGCACTGGCGTGGCCACTTCAGCCATTGGATCTTTGCGCAATCCAGCCACCAGATCTTCAATAAACCAGGCTGGCGTCAAAGGCGCATCGCCCTGCAGGTTCACCACCACGTCATAGCCACCGCCCAGCACATCAAAGGCTTCCGCGCAGCGTTCGGTGCCATTGGCGCAGTCAGGTGAGGTCATCACCACCTCTGCGCCAAAGGCTTCACTTGCTTCTTTGATCCGATCGTCATCCGTGGCCACAACCACCCGATCCACGCCTTTGACCTCACAGGCCGCCTCCCAGCTGCGCTGGATCAGGCTTTTGGCCTCCCCCGTCGCGCCTTTCAGCGTGGCCAGTGGTTTGCCCGGGTATCGGGTTGAAGCATAGCGGGCCGGAATAACAATCAGAACAGACATCAGGCTTCTTTCAGTTCTACCTTCGGCGCATAAGCGATGAAGAACGGGTTGGCAAAGTCTTCCTTGCCATAAGTCAGGGGTGTGTGATCGTCAAACCGGACCACGTCGCCACCTGCGCCCAGCAGCACCGCGTGGCCCGCCGCTGTGTCCCACTCCATGGTGCGGCCGACGCGCGGATAAATGTCCGCCTCACCTGTCGCCACCAGACAGAATTTCAGCGAGGAGCCCGCGCTTTTCATATCTTTGACGTTGTATTTGTTAATGTAATCATCCGTCGCCTGATCGCGGTGGGATTTCGATGCCACCACAAACAACGCGTCATTGTCGCTGTCTGCAACGTTGATTGCGGCCACAGTTCCCACCTTTTTAGGATCAAACATCCCGGTTTCTTCTACCGCTTGGCCATCCGCTTGGGTGAAGAACATACGATTGCGCGCAGGAGCGTAAACCACACCGCGCTGGGGCACGCCGTTTTCCACATAGGCGATGTTCACAGTGAAATCGCCGCGACGGTGGATGAATTCCTTGGTGCCATCCAGCGGATCCACGATAAGGAAGGTATCGCCTTTGGCTTTGTGGCTGTCAGACTGCTCTTCGGTCACCAGCATCACATCGGGGAAAGCCGCTTTCAGACCTGCGGAAATCAAGGCATCCGCGGCTTCGTCTGCTGCGGTCACAGGGCTGTCGTCGCTTTTGACTTTTACGTCAAAGTCATCGGCCTCATAGATTTCCATGATCTTTGCGCCGGCTTCAATGGCAAGCTCGCGCATGACGGGAATAAGCGTCTCGTAATCCAAATTACCTCTCCTAAAGGACATTTGTTGTCTAATACGGTCGTGCCCCTTATGGTCGCTGCGTAAGGGAACAGCAAGAATTCCTTGTTATTCTGAGGTCACGTAACAGCGACAGAGGCAATGTTTCAGCAAACCGCTCCCAAAACGACGCTTGCATCAGCACTCAATCTGACGGAGCTGATCTATCACGCGATTGTCCGCAGCGTGCGCAAAAGCCATGGCAATGCGCTGATGTCGATTGTTATGAACATGCTTCAAGCCGTCATTTTCGTGATGGCGTTTTATGTGATGTTCTCTGTCTTGGGCTTGCGGGGCGCCGCGTTGCGCGGGGATTTCCTGATTTATCTGATGTCCGGTGTGTTTTTGTTCATGACGCACACCAAAACCATGAGCGCGGTCGTCGGGTCTGAGGGGCCGTCTTCGCCCATGATGAAACATGCGCCCATGAACACGATCATTGCGATTTTATCCGCGGCACTTGGCACGCTTTACATTCAGGTACTGTCGCTGTCTGCGATCTTGTTTGTCTATCACGTCGCCTTTACGCCGTTTGAAATTTATCAACCGATTCAAACATTTGGCATGTTACTGCTGGCTTGGTTCACCGGCCTCGCCATCGGGACAGTGTTTCTGGCGCTGAAACCTTGGTTTCCAACATTCGTGCGGATTGCCAACACAGTCTATTCGCGGGCCAATATGATTGCATCGGGCAAGATGTTTGTGGCCAATTCTCTGCCGCCTTTCATGCTGGCCATGTTTGACTGGAACCCCCTGTTTCATTGCATTGATCAGGCCCGCGGCTATGCGTTCATCAACTATGTCCCGCGCAACTCCTCGGTGACATATCCGTTGATGGTGGGTCTTGTGCTGCTGATGATTGGTTTGATGGGCGAGTTTTACACCCGCAAACACGCCTCTCTCAGCTGGGGCGCACGGCGCTAAGCGGCCTGTGCGCTTGCGGGCGACACGCACGGGCCTCCGCACGCTCTTATTTGGGATTGCCACCTTTTTTGGTCTATGCGGCGCCGCTGCGCAGACCAAAGATCCTGCCCCACAAGGCAGCACCCCCCAGTTTGAGCAGCCGCTTGATGCTCTCTGCGGCTCGGGGCAACACCGCACAAAAGGCTGTCAGGCGATCAGAGACCGCACGGTCCTTGACGCTGCAACGGCGCCCTGGCACGCCATTGGCCGCGTCAATTTTGCGAGCACAGATCTGCGTCAGCATTGCACCGGCACACTTGTGGCGGAGCGTGTCGTGCTCACGGCGGCGCACTGTCTATACAACTTTGCGCGCAAATCTTGGATCCCGCCCCAAAGCATACGGTTTGCCGCCGGATACCAACGTGGCACGGCCATCGCTGTGTCACAGGTCGAACGATATGTTCTGCAAGATATCCACGCGCTAGACAGCCGGACATTTCACGCGGATTTTGCACACGACTGGGCCTTGCTGATCCTAAACACCCCGCTTGGACAAGATGTGGGGGTTCTAGACACACTGGCAGCAGACGATATTTCTGAGCCAGACAGCGTATTTGCCCTTGCCGGATACCCCGCGCTGCGGCCGCATGTCTTGTCACTCACGCGTACATGCGGCGCACCGGATGTGCACAGCCGACCCGGTGTGATGCTGCAGAAATGTGCCATCATGTCTGGCGACTCAGGGGCCCCTGCTCTTGCCCTTATCAACGGCAAACCAAAGGTGATTGGCGTTCTCTCTGGCGCAATCTCCACGCACAGCACGTTTCGCAGCGTTGCCGTGCCACTGGCCGCCTTTCACACCGCATTGGACCGCGCACGCAACACGCAGGGGCAATAAGCCGCATCCCGGTTGTAATTTGTGCCAGACAGGCGCAAGTTGTGCGCAAATAAGACATATCGCGGATCTCACCCATGCAGAAAACGCTCCTCCTCACTGGCGCCAGCCGCGGCATCGGGCACGCCACTGTAAAGCGCTTCTCAGAGGAAGGCTGGCGCGTGCTGACCTGTTCCCGACAGCCTTTTGATCCGCGTTGCCCCTGGCCGGACGGTGAGAAAAACCACATCCAACTCAATCTGTCTGACCCGGCAGACACGATCAACGCGGTAGAGCTGATCCGCGAGCGGCTTGATGGGCCGCTGCACGGGCTGGCCAACAATGCCGGCATTTCGCCCAAAGGCCCCAATGGCGAGCGGCTGAACACTTTCACCACCGATCTGATGGACTGGGGCAAGGTCTTCCATGTGAACTTCTTTGCCTCCGTGATTCTTGCGCGTGGCCTGCGCGAGGAACTGGCCGAGGCCAAAGGCTCCATTGTGAATGTGTCCTCTATCGCAGGCTCAAGGGTGCACCCCTTCGCCGGGGCCGCCTATGCCACCTCCAAAGCCGCGCTGGTCGCATTGACCCGCGAAATGGCGCATGATTTTGGCCCGCTGGGTGTGCGCGTCAACGCCATCGCACCAGGCGAGGTGGAGACCTCCATTCTGTCGCCTGGAACAGAGAAAATTGTTGAAGCACTGCCTATGGAACGCCTTGGACAACCCAAGGAAGTGGCCGATGTGATCTATTGGCTGTGCTCAGATCAGTCGAGCTATGTGACCGGCACCGAAATTGAAATCAACGGCGGCCAGCACGTTTAATGCGCACATCGGCGGTGGACCACCGAAACGGTAGAACCCACTCGACAATGGGATCCCATGCCGACTAAGCTGATGAAATGGATCAAGAGTTCGAGCAATTTTTGACCGATATTTCGCAGGCTTTTGTTAGACGGGATCTGGCGCGCTGGAGATCGCGCCTGCTCCTGCCATTTTCACTTATCACCAAACGCGCGCCCATTATTCTCAGAACAGAGGCAGCCGTAGCCGAAAACTTCGCTCTCTATCTGCGTGCCATGGATTTGATGAATGGGGATTTTGTTGATCGCGCTCCAATCGGCCTTGAGCAATGCCCGGATGGCAGCTGGCTTGGCACTTTTCAAACGCGTTTGCTTAGCCGTGAACAATTGGCTGCAGATCCCTATACATCCACCGCACTCTTGCGCGTTCAAAACAACCGCTTCCGCATGTCCTCCATGCTAAATGCACGCGGTCACTATGATTGGACCGGCGTCGTTGAAAACGACTGACGGGCTTATCAATCGCGATCGCACTCACCCCTCAACAACCCGCAATGTCACATTGATGCGCCCGCCATCGGGCAACAAAGACGAGCTGCCAAACCGGATGCGATCCACCCCGTGATAGGCCAGTCGCGCAGCGCCCCCCATCACCACCACATCTCCCGATGTCAGCCAGACCGATTGGGTCTTCCCGCCCCGCTCGGTGCCGCCCATGCGAAACAATCCGTCATCGCCAAGTGAAATCGACACCACAGGATAGGAAAAATCGACTTCATCCTTGTCCTGATGCAACCCCATCCGCGCGCCTTCGCCGTAATAATTGATCAGACAGCAATCCGGCGCACGATCTAGCCCGGTGATGTCTTGCCACAACGTCAGAACGCCCTCGGGAATCGGCGGCCAGTCCATGCCATCGGGATGCTTGGGCTCATAGCGATAGCCGCGCCGGTCGCTGGTCCAGCCAACGCGGCCTGCGCTGGTCATTTTCACGCTCATCGGTTTGCCCCAGCGAGTCACCGGCGAACGCATCGGTGCAACCTTCGCAACCGCGCGCAAATCGTTAACCAAATCCAGCTGATCCGTCCCGCTCAGGTAGGCTTTGAACAGCTCAAAACCGCCAATATTCATGGCTTGTTCCATTTTCCCCGCCCCCACGGCAAAAAACCTCTGCAAAATGTAGCCAAAGGACCACAATCGCTCAATGGAGACGCTTGCAGGCTTTTTTCATGCTCCCTATATACGCTGCGAAGCGCATTTTGGCTCAGTTGTCAGAATGTCCTATGGATCGAGGCTTGGATGCCACAAAGGGTCCGACCTTGAAATATCGCCTTAAGTAGAAGGGATCAAAAATGAGCAAAGTGATTGGTATCGATCTCGGTACAACAAACTCCTGTGTCGCCATCATGGATGGCTCTCAGCCCAAAGTAATCGAAAACGCCGAAGGCGCGCGCACCACGCCGTCCATCGTTGCGCTTACAGATGACGAGCGCCTTGTGGGCCAGCCGGCGAAACGTCAGGCCGTCACCAACCCGGAAAACACCATCTTTGGTGTGAAGCGCCTGATCGGTCGTCGTCGCGATGACGCGGCACTGGCCAAAGACCTCAAGAACATGCCATTCTCCGTGGTCAACGGCGGCAACGGCGACGCGTGGGTCGAAGCCAAGGGTGAGAAATACTCCCCATCGCAGATCTCCGCCTTCATTCTCGGCAAGATGAAAGAGACCGCTGAAAGCTATCTTGGCGAAGACGTGACACAGGCCGTGATCACCGTGCCTGCATACTTCAACGACGCTCAGCGTCAGGCCACCAAAGACGCGGGCAAGATCGCGGGCCTTGAAGTGCTGCGCATCATCAACGAGCCAACCGCAGCCGCGCTGGCCTATGGTCTGGACAAAGAAGACACCCAAACCATCGCAGTCTATGACCTCGGCGGCGGTACCTTCGACGTGACCATCCTGGAAATCGACGACGGTCTGTTTGAAGTGAAATCCACCAACGGTGACACGTTCCTGGGTGGTGAAGACTTCGACATGCGCATCGTGAACTACCTCGCGGGTGAGTTCAAAAAAGAGCACAACATCGACCTGACCAAAGACAAGATGGCGCTGCAGCGTCTGAAAGAAGCCGCAGAGAAAGCCAAGATTGAGCTGTCCTCGGCCAACCAGACCGAAATCAACCAGCCGTTCATCTCCATGGACCCAGCCACCGGCACCCCGCTGCACATGGTCATCAAACTGACCCGTGCGAAGCTGGAAAGCCTGGTCAACGACCTGATCAAAGCTTCGCTGAAGCCTTGTGCCGCAGCTCTGAAAGACGCGGGCCTGTCTGCAAACGAGATCGATGAAGTTGTTCTCGTGGGCGGTATGACCCGTATGCCAAAAGTCATCGCAGAGGTGACCAAGTTCTTTGGCAAAGAGCCTCACAAAGGTGTGAACCCTGACGAAGTTGTGGCCATGGGAGCCGCGATCCAAGCCGGTGTTCTGCAGGGCGACGTGAAAGACGTTGTTCTTCTGGACGTGACCCCGCTGTCCCTGGGCATCGAAACCCTCGGTGGCGTGTTCACCCGCCTGATCGACCGCAACACCACCATCCCAACCAAAAAGTCTCAGATCTTCTCCACAGCCGAAGACAACCAGAACGCTGTGACGATCCGCGTCTTCCAAGGTGAGCGTGAGATGGCGGCGGACAACAAGATCCTCGGTCAGTTCAACCTCGAAGATATCCCACCGGCGCCACGCGGCATGCCTCAGATCGAAGTGACCTTCGACATCGACGCCAACGGCATCGTGTCTGTGGGCGCGTCGGACAAAGGCACCGGCAAAGAGCAGAAGATCACCATCCAAGCGTCCGGCGGTCTGTCTGATGCAGACATCGAAAAGATGGTTCAGGACGCCGAAGAGAACGCCGAGGCCGACAAAGAGCGCCGCGAGCTGATCGAAGCGCGCAACCAGGCCGAAAGCCTCGTGCACGACACCGAGAAGCAGGTGGCAGAGCATGGCGACAAAGTGGACCCATCCACTGTCGAAGCCATCGAGCTGGCTGTGGCGGCACTGAAAGACGAGCTGGACAAAGACGATGTGACTGCAGAGAAGCTGAAGTCCGGCATCCAGAACGTGATGGAAGTGGCGATGCGTCTGGGCGAAGCGATCTACAAAGCCAGCCAGGACGATGCCGGCGGCGCCGATATGCCTGACATGGACGACGCGGGCCCAGCGGCTGACGATGATATCGTTGACGCCGACTTCGAAGATCTGGACGACAACAAGCGCTGATCCCAGCGCTCCCGGACATGAAAATCGGGCCGGTCCGATCTCCGGACTGGCCCTTTTCATTCCGACCAAAGGAGTAACCCATGGCAAAACGTGACTTCTACGAGGTGCTTGGCGTCAGCAAAGGGGCTTCGGCGGACGAAATCAAAAAAGCCTATCGCAAGAAGGCCAAAGAGCTGCACCCCGACCGCAACAAGGACAACCCTGAGGCGGAAGGCCAGTTCAAAGAGGCCAACGAAGCCTACGAAATCCTCAAAGACGCAGAAAAGAAAGCCGCTTACGACCGCTATGGTCACGCTGCCTTTGAAGGTGGCATGGGCGGTGGCGGTGGCCGTGGCGGCCATCCGGGTCAGGGTGATTTCGCCTCAGCCTTCTCTGACGTGTTTGACGATCTATTTGGCGACTTCATGGGCGGCGGTGGCCGTGGCGGTGGCGGGCGTCAGCGCGCCTCTCGTGGGGCTGACCTGCGCTACAACCTGCGTGTGACGCTGGAAGAAGCCTACTCTGGCCTTCAGAAAACCATCAACGTCCCAGCCTCCGTGTCCTGTGAAAAATGTTCAGGCTCTGGTGCTGAAGGCGGTGCTGAGCCGACCACCTGCCCCACCTGCTCCGGCATGGGCAAAGTGCGCGCGCAGCAGGGCTTTTTCACGGTGGAACGCACCTGCCCGACCTGTTCGGGCCTCGGTCAGATCATCAAAAACCCCTGTAAGGGCTGCCACGGTCAAGGCCGCGTCGAGAAAGACCGCGCCCTGTCTGTGAACATCCCAGCAGGTGTGGAAACCGGCACTCGTATCCGCCTCGCTGGCGAAGGCGAAGCCGGCATGCGTGGTGGCCCCGCAGGCGACCTCTACATCTTCATTGAGGTGGCGCAGCACAAGATCTTTGAACGTGACGGTGTGAACCTCTACTGCCGCGTCCCGGTCTCCATGTCCGGCGCAGCTTTGGGCGGTGACATCGAAGTGCCAACCATCGACGGCGGCCGCTCCCGCGTGAAGATCCCCGCAGGCTCCCAGTCCGGCCGCCAGATGCGCCTGCGCGCCAAAGGCATGCCCGCCCTGCGCGGCGGAGGCTCTGGTGACATGATGATCGAACTGGCGGTGGAAACCCCGGTGAACCTCACCAGCCGCCAGAAAGAACTTCTGCGCGAGTTCGAAGAGCTGTCAGAGGAAAACAACCCCGAAAGCAGCAGCTTCTTCAGTTCTGTGAAGAGCTTCTGGGACAGCATGAAGGGGTGAGCGGCGAATGAGAATTGCTCCAGTGGAGCAATTCCGCCGCGAACGGGCGGAGCCCTGGGCCTGCAAACCAACAAACGTAAGAAAGCTCCCGAGGTAATCTGCGGGAGCTTTCTTCGTTCCTAAAACGATCAAAGAGCGAAGCCAGCGCGTCCTATTCAGTTGCTTGCTCCTGTCTTGAGCGCTCCAGAAACAGCACTTCCTCGTCTCCATATCGTCCCAAGATGTCGCGACCATATCCCAGCTTTCGCGCGACGTTGATCGAGGCTGCATGTGCTGGGTCAAACATTGCCACTGTGGTTGGAGAGGCCAAATTTTGATCCGCCCAACTCAATACGGCACCCACTGCTTCGGTCGCGTACCCCTGCCCATGAGCAGCAGTGGCGAAAACCCACCCCGCCTCTGGTATCATTTCAAATGTGGGGTACGTGTCCCGCTTATAGTTCGCAAAACCGACCTCCCCCAGAAAAGCGTTGTCTTTCTTGCGTGTCACCACCCAGTAGCCAAATCCCAAGAGGTGCCAATGGCCTGCATACCTCAGCAACCGGGTCCAGGATTGCTCTTCACTAGACGGAATTCCGGAGATAAAGGCCACGACATTGTCGTCGGCCCACATATCCGCGCTGCTGCGAAAATCGCTTAGACTATGCCCCCGCAAAAGAAGCCGTTCTGTTTCTAAAACAGGCGGTGAGTTCTGGCTCAACATTTTAGAGCCTTCATCAGATTTCATGCCCCAGCCCCCTCCAAATGCCCCAACACCGCTGCCAGAACTTCCTCCGGCTGCTCCTCAATCAGGAAATGTCCCGCTTCAACGCCCTTCCCCACCGCATTTGGGAACCACGTCTGCCAGCACTCCAGCGGGTCCACATGATGGGCGATCACGCCCTTGGTGCCCCAGAGCACCAGACAGGGCATCTCAAACTGCCGCCCTTCATCCGCGCGGTCATGCTCCAGATCCACACTGGCTCCTGCCGCATAATCGCCACACCAGGCATCCACCACGCTGGGCTTGCGTGCCGCTGCCTCATAGGCTGCCAGAGCCTCTGGGTGAAACATCTCCAAGGCACCTGACAGTCCCGCCAGCGCGGAATGTAGATACAGCACCGGATTGCTGTTGATCAGCGCCTGTGGCATGCCACCGGGCTGCGCTAGAAAGCTCCAGTGGTAGTATTTCTTGGCCAGCCAGTCATCCATCGTGCGCCACACATCGAGCGTGGGTAGAATATCCATCAGCGCGACGGACTGCACCGCCTCCGGGTGATCCAACACCATGCGATGCGCCGTGCGGGCGCCGCGGTCATGGGACACCACATGAAACCGCTCATGCCCCAGCGCGCGCATCACCGCGACCTGATCCTGCGCCATGGCCCGAAACGTGAAATCCCCGTCATGGGCGACAGAGTCACCATAGCCGCGCAGATCCGGCACGATCACCCGATACCGCTCTGCCAGCTGTTCGGCGATGCCGTGCCACATCACATGGGTTTCCGGAAACCCGTGCAACAACAGAAGTGGCGCGCCTGCCCCGCCCACACGCAGATGAATGCGCGCAGTGGGCAAGGCAATCTCTTGTGTCACAAAGCCTGAAAACACGCCGCTTACTCCTCGCGTCTAATGCAACCGCCTCACTGCGGAATCGGCGCCATGGTGAACATCGCGCGCAGGAATTCCCCCGGCTGAATGCCCGGCAGCGTGGTTTCAAAGATTTTCTGCATCACGCCACGGGCATACATCGCAGACAGGATACCATCGACCATCAAGCGGAACTCCGTATCACCGCGTGCCATGGCAAGGCCGTGCTGCTCCACAGTCAGGATTGCGTTGCTGAGTTTGAGATTGCCACGCTGTTCGCTGCTCAGCCACAAAGCGGCCAGAATGGACTGGTCCGCGAAATAGGCATCGAGCTCGCCTCCCTCAAGCGCGGCCATTGCGGCCTCATGATCGGCAAATCGTACGACCTCGGCAAACAGCCCTGACGCAGTCAACGTGTTGTTGAGAGCCGCTTCTGTCGTCGTATCACGCCGCACGCCCAGTTTTTTGCCCGCCAGCTCGGCAAAGTTGTCTGGCGCATTCAGCGGCAACAGGATTGATGTGCCATCAGCAAAGACCGGGATCGAGAAATCCACAACAGCCCGGCGGCTGAGTGTGATGGTCGCCGCACCGCACAACAGGTCAATCTCTCCTGCAGCCACTTTTTCAAACTGATCCTTTGCATCGACAGCAACGAACTCAACATCCAGATTGGGGATCTTGATGGTGTTCAAAATACCCTGCGCCAGCTCGGCACACACCAGTGGGGTGTAGCCGCCCGGGTTGCCGTCTTCTGCCTGAAACGACAGCGGCGCCGCGTCGACACGATAGCCCAGCTTAAGCTGCGCGGTTTCCTTGATCCGGTCGATGGTCTGCGCGCTCGCAGCTCCCGCAAAAAGTGCTGTGGCCACAATAAGGCTCAAAAGGGATTTCATGGGGTATCCTGTCTCAAAAAAATTATACTTGGCGCAACCTTCACAGCTTCTGGTCAGCCCCACAAGCGCGATTTCTGTGCGCAAAGGTTAACAAAATCGGCACTCCCGCGTTACAGACGCAATACAGACGCGATACCGACGTTCGATTTTGCAGAAAACCGGCTGCTGTTAACCTTTAATTTACCATGTTTGGACATTGTTAACCTATGTCCAGAGCGCGCGACTTTGGGGAACGGCCACTCCCGCTTTTTGAAGCGGACGAGGCCGTTGGGTCGCCGCTAACGGCCGGTAAACGACCCTCCTATATTGCGGATCACCGCAAACGCCTGCGCAGCCGCTTCATTTCGGGCGGCGCGCAGGCTCTTCCTGATTATGAGCTTCTGGAGCTTGTCCTGTTCCGCGCCATTCCCCGTCAGGATGTCAAACCTCTAGCGCACAAGCTGTTGCAAACATTCGGAGATTTCAACGCCGTGGTGAGTGCCCCAAGCCCGCGCCTGGCGGAGGTCAAAGGGGTGGGCGACGCCGTGATATGCGAGCTCAAGATTGTCGAGGCCGCCGCGCATCGGCTGGCCCGCGCCCGCGTGATGCATCGCCCCGTACTCTCTGGGTGGGAAACGCTGCTGGATTACTGCCATACCACCATGGCCCACCGCGACACAGAACAGTTCAGAGTCTTGTTTTTAGACACAAAAAACACGCTGATCGCCGACGAAGCGCAGGCAGAAGGCACCGTCAATCACGTCCCGGTTTATCCACGCGAAGTGGCCAAACGCGCGCTGGAACTCAACGCCAGTGCGCTGATATTGGTGCACAATCACCCGTCTGGCGACCCCACTCCGTCAGAAGCAGACATCGCCATGACTCATCAAATCGACAGGGCTTGCCAGACCCTGTCTCTGATCCTGCATGACCATATAATCATTGGGAAATCTCGTGAATTGAGCTTCCGCGCCGAAGGGCTGATTTAGGTCACTTGACCCAGATCTCCACCCGCCGGTTCACCTGTCGCCCCCAGGCGCTGTCATCACAGGCCATAGGCATCGCCTCGCCAAAGGCATGCACCTGTAGATCCATGCGATCTGGGTTCGCTGTCTCCGCTGCCGCAAGCACCGCTTTCATCACTGAGTCAGCGCGGCGTTGCGCTATTTTTTGGTTGCCAGCCGCTGGTCCGTTTCCATCTGAAAACCCAACAAAATAAAGGCTTCTCGCATCATAAACCCCTGCCTCAAAGGCCCGTGCAAGTTGCTGCACATTTGAGCGCGACTGCGCATCCAGCTTTGAGGACCCGGCCTGAAATCTGAATGAAATCGACAACCGCTTCATACCCGACAGTGTGCTTGTCATGCGTTGCAGATCAGCAAGCTCTACCTCCTCTCCAGCCGCAGAAATCGCATTGGCAAAACGGTCTCCCTGCAGGTTGATGGACACTTCTTCAGCTGTTTGATCCACAAAACCAGCCCGGCGTATCACGATCTGTGCCGCTGGGCCTCGGGTGTAGCTGAGAAAGTCTCGCGCAATTTTGGGCAAACGCCGCGCTGGAAAATACAGAAACATCGGGGCGTTAAGCGGATAGTCTTCGGTTTTGATCGTCCGTCTGGACGCCGCCAGAGAAAATCCGCAAGAGCCTCGCAAGGTCACGAGCTGCGTATTGGAGCGCTCGGCGTAAGACGCGATTCCAATCGCAAAAGGATCGCGCTCGACAGCCTTTATCAGCGCCTCATTTTGAACGTGCCGCACCGCTGTTTCCGCGGTGGTGGCGTTGGCCCGTTTCATCAACTGGTCTTCAACCGCCTGCGCAAAACCAGACTCCGCCGCCATCATATGTACCGAGATCGGTGCATCTGGGCCGCCAAGTTCAGACCAATTGGCTATTTTTCCTGAAAAAACTTCCGCCAGTTGCTGCAATGACATCGCGGTGACAGGGTTGCCCGGCGCCACAACCGGCACCATCCCATCCAACGCCAACACGCGGCTGCGGTTGGCGTCGGTCATATCCCCCAAACCCGCTTCATATCCAAGTTCCGCTTCTTTGGGCCGGATCTCGCGTAGAGACATCGCTATGTCAGCCTCATCTGCGAGAAGGTCGGCAAAACCCTCCTCTGCACTGCTGGCATGAAAGCGAAAACGCGCAAGGGTTTCACCACTGTCCGACGCAGCGAGCACATAAGTAAAACGTTGTTTGTTTTCAGATTTTCGGGAAACCCTATACCCTTCAGCCTGCGCAAACGCTTCCAGCAAGGCAGGCATGAGGATTTCAGCCATAGTGGCGGAACCAGATATGGCAACATCTGCCACGAAGTTGATCAAATTGGGGCACCCCGGCCCTTCACAGAACACGCCGGAGCCATCCACAGTGAGTTCGCCGTAGATCGTTTGAACCCGATAGAATTCACCATCAAATCCAAGAAGCGTGCCGGAGATTTCCACATCACCATCGTGGGATTTCAGAAAAACATCCTGCGAAACCGCTGATGTAACACCCAAAAAAAGAAAAAGTGCGGCGCAAACCGCCGCACGAAAATGCATCATTGTGATGTCCTGACCGCCAGCTTAATTTTGCGCGATTGTCAGGTTTTGCACCAGGTTTTTCAACACCAGAAATTCACCAACTGCGGTGCAATCTGGCATTTGAATTTCCAGCTCATGCCGTACTGACACTTCGCCTCTCGTCAGCCCAAGACTTGTCAGGCGCACCTCTTGGTCGCAGTTGGCCTCTGTCACCGCAGCTTCAATGCTGATCTGGATCTCACCTTGGCTGCTGCTGATGCCTGATGGGAAGGTATAGATTTCTGCCTGCGCAGACTGTGGCCCACCCGCGGCTCCCAGGCTCAACAGAAAGCCTGCATTGCCCCCAACCAACGCGCTGACATTGCGAGGGGCTTCGCGCCACACATGCCCGCTCTCTCCATAGAACGCGCCAAATTCGCGTGCATGAAGCTCTGGTCCTGCTTCACCGCGCCATTGCATCACGACCCGATCATAAAGCGGCAAAGCATCAATCCGCGCGGAGGCAACCGCACCGTCTCCATTGGCAAAAGTCGCAGCAAACACAGCCGTTTCTGACAGCGCAGGCACGATCAGTTCGGCACTGCCTTCGCGTGAAACCTCGGCATGAAAGGCCAGATCCTCATGCTCGATCAGAACGCGCTCATTTGGATGACAAGGCGCGATGAGTTGAAGCGACACAAGCGCTGCCGCCGATGGTTCTGCGCGCAGTTCAGGGCCACAGCCAAGCGCTGGGATCTGCTCTTCATTCGGCAACAGGCCAACTGGCAAATCGTCCGCCACAGCCACCAGCACCTGTTGCTGTGGCAGGCTTGTTGCGTGCCTCACGTCTGCGGGCATGGAGGGCAAGCTTTGGCGCGTGCCCAAATGTGGCACCGCTACGTCCTTTGGCAGGGTAACAGGCCCATTCAGATCGGCAGATGCGATACCCTCCTGATCTGATGACACAACAGCGGCTTCGCTGGTTTGCATCACAAAGCCGATGCAAGCCGCAGTGGAGGCTGTCGCAAATGCAAAGGCATAGCGGCGGTAAACATTTTTGAGATTCTGCATCGTGGCTCCTTCTGAGATCGCAAATCCCGTCAGGACACTTTCACAACAGAAAAGGGCGCTCATAAGGCGCCCTTTAGATCATTGTCTGTCGTTGGCGCTGAAAAGTCAGGCCAGTTTGCCGTGGCAATGTTTGAATTTCTTGCCCGATCCACAAGGGCAAGCTTCGTTGCGCCCGGGGTTGCCCCATGTCGATGGATCATTTTCGTCAAAGCCTGCGATGGCTTCTCCGGCGGGCTGACCAGTCGCAGCGGCGTCACTTTGCGCAGGCGCCGTGTTGGTTTGTGCAGCACTCATCATCGCCTGCTGACGTTGTGCCATCTCCAGTGCGAGTTGTTTTTGCTCGTCTTCGGAAATTGGACGAACGCGCGACAACATGGTTGTCACATCAATCCGCAGGCTGTCGAGCATGCTTTCAAACAGCTGGAACGCTTCGTTTTTATATTCGTTCAGCGGATCACGCTGCGCATAACCGCGGAAGCCAACAACAGAGCGCAGGTGCTCCAACGTCAGAAGGTGCTCACGCCACTTGCTGTCAATGGTCTGCAGCAACACCTGCTTTTCGATCATGCGCATGGCATCTGGACCAAAGCTGGTGGCCTTGGCAGCCATCATCTCATCAGCGGCTTTCTCAAGGCGTTCACGCATGCTGTCATCATCCACGCCTTCTTCATCGGCCCAGTCAATCACGGGCACGTCAACACCCAGATGTTCAATGGAAGCCGCATAAAGCCCTTCTGTGTCCCATTGATCGGCATAGGTTTTGGGCGGCAGGTGACGCTCCACCAGATCGTCAATCACTTCATGGCGCATGTCCTGCACGATCTCAGACAGATCGGCGGCTTCCATAATTTCCCGACGCTGGGAGAAGACCACTTTACGTTGGTCGTTCATTACATCGTCGAATTTCAGAAGCTGCTTACGGATGTCAAAGTTGCGGCCCTCGACCTTTGCCTGCGCACGCTCTAGGGATTTGTTGACCCAAGGGTGCACGATCGCCTCACCTTCTTTCATGCCCAGCGACGACAGCACTTTGTCCAGACGGTCAGAGCCGAAGATACGCATCAGATCGTCTTCGAGGCTCAGGAAGAAAGAGGACCGACCCGGATCGCCCTGACGGCCAGAGCGGCCGCGCAGCTGGTTGTCGATGCGGCGGCTTTCATGGCGCTCTGTGGCCAGAACAAAAAGTCCACCAGCCTTTTTCACGGCCTCTTCATCATCCACATGCTTGGTTTCAATCTCAGCACGTAGCGCTGAGTGATCCCCATCCGGATCTGCCGCGATGGCTTCAAGCACCTTAAATTCAACGTTCCCGCCAAGTTTAATGTCGGTGCCGCGACCGGCCATGTTGGTGGCGATTGTGACTGCACCCAGCTTGCCAGCATCGGCAACAATCTGGGCTTCCTGCTCGTGCTGGCGGGCGTTCAGAACGTTGTGCTTCACGCCTGCCTTTTCCAGCAGACCGGACAGGAACTCTGATTTTTCAATCGAGGTGGTGCCCACAAGGATCGGCTGACCCTTTGCATGTGCTTCCTTGATGGTTTCAACGATGGCGTCGAATTTCTCGCGCGCTGTGCGGTAAACCGCGTCGTCTTCATCAATCCGCGCCACACCTCGGTTGGTCGGCACTTCCACCACACCCAAACCATAGATTTCATGGAATTCTTCAGCTTCGGTTGCCGCGGTGCCTGTCATGCCGCCAAGTTTGTCATAAAGGCGGAAGTAGTTCTGGAAAGTCACCTGCGCCAATGTCACGTTCTCTGGCTGGATCTGACAACCCTCTTTGGCCTCGATCGCCTGGTGCAGACCGTCAGACAGACGACGCCCAGCCATCATGCGGCCAGTGAATTCGTCGATCAGCACAACCTGACTGTCGCGCACAATGTAGTCTTTGTCTTTGACGAACAGCTTGTGTGCCCGCAGGCCCTGGTTCACATGGTGCACCAGCGTTGTGCTTTCCGGATCATAAAGGCTTTGCCCCTCAGGAAGGAGCCCCCGCGCGTGCAGATGCTCTTCCAGAAATTCGTTGCCCTCATCCGTGAAGGTCACGTTTTTCGCTTTTTCGTCGAGCGTGTAGTGGTCGTCTTGCACATCCGGAATGAGCTTATCGATCGCAACGTACATCTCGGTACGGTCTTGTGCCGGGCCAGAAATAATCAGCGGCGTCCGCGCTTCGTCGATCAGGATGCTGTCGACCTCGTCCACGATGGCGAAGTGATGATCGCGTTGCGACATCTCCGCGAGCTCGCTCTTCATGTTGTCGCGCAGATAGTCAAAACCAAGTTCGTTGTTGGTGGCGTAGGTAATGTCGCAAGCGTAGGCGGCGCGTTTTTCATCTTCAGGCTGCTGCGGATACACAACACCAGTGGTCATCCCAAGCGCCGCAAAAACGTTGCTCATCCAATCCGCGTCGCGACGAGCGAGATAGTCGTTCACCGTCACCACATGCACACCCTTGCCGGTCAGCGCATTCAGATAGGCCGGGAAAGTCGCCACAAGGGTTTTGCCCTCACCCGTCTTCATTTCAGAGATATTGCCCTGATGCAGGAAGATGCCGCCCATCAGCTGCACGTCAAAGGCGCGCAGGCCAAGGGCACGTTTCGCAGCTTCGCGGCAGTTGGCGAAGGCTTCCGGCAGAAGGGCATCCAGCGACTCGCCACCTTTGGCGCGCTCCGCCAGCTCTTGAGTTTTGGCCTTCAGATCATCGTCAGACAGTTTTTCAAAGTCGGGCTCAAGTGCGTTGATCTTTTCGACAAGTGGCCGGGTCGCTTTGACTTTGCGGTCATTTGGCGTGCCAAACACTTTTTTGGCGATTTTTCCGAAACCGAGCATATAACTTGTCCTTCGTTGCGCTTTCGTGCGTGGCTAATTCTTGCTGTCCCGGCCCTGTGCTCCTAGAAACGGGAAACAGCCTGTTTGCCTTGACCTCAGAGCGATGTAAGGGTCGTCAGGAACAGTGTCAACGCCGCCAAGTGGTGCGGCACCAGCCAAGGACGAAACGATGTCAAAACACCTCAATTTCTTGCGCGCCACTGCGGTTGCCGCCTGCTTTGCTCTCCCTGCGTTTGCACAGGAAGATCCATCGCTGGACACCGTCGTCGCAACCGTCAACGGCGAGGCGATCACATTGGGTGACATGATCTCGATCCGCGCCGGTTTGCAGCCGCAATATCAGCAGCTTCCGGCAGAAACGCTTTTTGCCAGCATTCTGGAGCAGCTTGTGCAGCAAACCGCGCTGGCGCAGTCCCTGAACGAAAATGTCCCGCAGTATATCGAAATTGCACTCAACAATGAACGTCGCACCTTGATGGCAGGCGAAGCGCTGGAAGCTTTTGTGGCGCAAAACGAAATCAGTGACGAAGAATTGAAGAGCGCCTATCAAGATCGCTATGCGAACTATGAAGGGGCGGAAGAATACAACGCCAGCCACATCCTTGTTGCAAGCGAAGAAGAGGCTGTTGCGATCCGCCAAGACCTGCAAGACGGCGCAGACTTTGCAGAAACCGCAAAAGAGAAATCCACCGGCCCGTCCGGTGCATCTGGTGGCAGCCTCGGCTGGTTTGGCGCAGGCCAAATGGTCAAGCCTTTCGAGGATGCGGTTGCAGAGCTGGCTGTTGGGGAAATCTCGCAGCCAGTGCAGACGCAATTTGGCTGGCACCTGATCATCCTGAACGACGCCCGCAAATCCGAAGCGCCTTCTTTTGAAGAGGCGCGTCAGGAGTTGCTGAATGATGCACAGCGCACCGCAGTGCAGGCTTATATCGCCAAACAGTCGTCTGAAGCGGTTGTGGATCAATCCCCAGCTGACAGCATTGACCCCTCTGTTCTGCAGCGCATCGACCTGCTGAACCCAGTGCGCGTTCAGGAATAATTCATGGCAGAGATCACCACTGTGTCACCATTGGCTCCGGAACATTTTCCGGAGCTTCCCTTGATCGAAGGCGTCAAGTTTGCGGCGGTTGAAGCCGGTATCAAATACGCAGGGCGCAAAGACGTGATGCTGGCCGAGCTGGTGCCCGGCACGACAATGGCCGGCGTGTTCACCAAATCGGCCACCCGCTCTGCCGCCGTGCTCGATTGTCAGGACAAGATCGGACAAGACAGTGATGCGGGCGCTGCTATCCTTGTGAACGCGGGCAATGCCAATGCGTTCACCGGCAAGAATGGAGTCAGTTCTGTCAAAGCCGTCACCGAAGCGGTTTCGGCCTGTGTCGGGCTGCCCGAGGCGCGCGTGTTCACCTCCTCCACCGGTGTGATTGGCGAACCGCTTCCGCATGATCGGATCACAGGAAAACTTGAGGAGCTGAAAGGCAAACTCTCCGCCAATGCGATTGGTGATGCCGCAGAGGCCATTCGCACCACAGATACCTTCGCCAAGGGCGCCATGCGGTCTGTCAGCATCGGCGGCCAGACGGTGAAAATTGCTGGGATCGCAAAAGGTTCTGGCATGATTGCGCCTGATATGGCGACCATGCTGGTCTATATTTTCACGGATGCAAAAATCGCGCGCGCCGATTTGCAAGAGCTGGTCTCTTCTCTCAACGAAGTCACGTTCAATGCCATCACGGTGGACAGCGACACGTCTACGTCTGACACACTGCTGATGGCCGCAACTGGCGCGTCAGGCGTCGCGGTGGATCGGGACGAAACGGCCTTCAAAGGGGCCTTGCATGAAGTGATGCGGGAGCTCGCACATCTCGTGGTGCGCGACGGCGAAGGCGCGACCAAGTTTGTTGAGATCAACATCAGTGGCGCAGCCAGCGCAGAGGACGCGCGTGCGCATGCCATGGCGATCGCCAATTCACCGTTGGTGAAAACCGCGATCGCCGGGGAAGATCCAAACTGGGGCCGTATCGTCATGGCGATCGGAAAATCCGGCGCGCGTGCGGACCGTGACCTTTTGAGCATTCGATTTGGGGATACGCTGGTTGCCGAAAATGGCTGGGTTGCGCCGTCCTACAAAGAAGAAGACGGGGCCACCTACATGCAAGGCCAAGAGATCGCGATCAACGTGGATCTCGGACTGGGCACTGCCACGGATACGGTTTGGACCTGCGATCTGACCCACGGATACATCACGATCAACGCGGATTATCGGTCATGAAAACAGTTTTGGTCGCCGCCGTTGTGCTGATTGATGCCGACGGGCGCATCCTTTTGGCACAGCGCCCTGAAGGAAAATCTATGGCTGGGCTCTGGGAGTTTCCCGGCGGCAAGGTGGAAGTCGGTGAAACACCCGAAGCCGCTTTGATCCGGGAACTGCAGGAAGAGCTGGGAATCGACACCTGGGAAAGCTGTCTGGCACCGTTAACGTTTGCGTCTCACAGCTATGAGGATTTCCACCTTCTGATGCCCCTCTTTGCCTGCCGTAAATGGGAGGGCATTCCTCAGGCCAGAGAGGGACAAACACTTAAGTGGGTGGCAACAAAAGACCTCAGAGACTATGATATGCCGCCCGCTGACATCCCGTTGATTCCTATGATCCGGGACTGGGTATAGGCGCGAGATTGAGCAAAAGCCCTAAATTTCCGCCATTTTTCATGGCGGAAATGAAACCTCAGCGCTTTCGTCATGCCTAAAAAAAGATTACTATGACACTTAAGTGACCAATTGGTCGCTAAGACTAAATTAACTAATCTCGTGTGAAGTAGGCGTCAATCAAGTGGGGATTTTTGACATGCTGAAGACAATCACTGTGGGTAGTTGTGTTTCGATACAAGGCCCAGTTGTTAAGAAACTGCCGGACGGGCGCGTGTCCATTCGTGTAGGCGACAAAGTGTATTCAGGTAAGCCGATCTCCTGATCATCTTATCTGAAAGCGAAGAAAAAAGGCCGCTCCAAACTGGAGCGGCCTTTTTCATTGTCCGATTGATCACCGCGTGGCGGCATACGCTGGATTAATCCAGCGTACGCGTAACCTCTTCACGCTCAAAGATCTCGATCACGTCGCCTGCGCGGATATCATCGTAGTTCTCAAATGCCATACCGCATTCCTGACCAGACTGAACTTCCGCCACTTCGTCCTTGAAGCGCTTCAGGGTCTTCAGCGTGCCTTCGTGGATCACCACGTTGTCGCGCAGCAGACGCACGCCAGCGGAGCGACGCGCCACACCTTCGGTCACGATACAGCCAGCCACTTTGCCCACACCGGTCACTTTGAACACCTCTTTGATGTTCGCATAGCCGATGAAGTTTTCGCGGATCTCTGCAGACAGCAGACCGGAGGCCGCAGCTTTCACGTCGTCCACAAGGTCATAGATCACCGAGTAATAGCGGATCTCCACGCCTTTCTGGTTGGCGGTGTTGCGGGCAGAGGCATTGGCACGAACGTTAAAGCCCATAACCGGTGCTCCGGACGCTTCTGCAAGACCAACGTCGGTCTCGGTGATCGCGCCCACACCGGAGTGCAGCACACGCACGCGCACCTCGTTGTTGCCGATCTTTTCCATCGCTTGAACGATGGCTTCGGCAGAGCCCTGCACGTCAGCTTTAACGAGGATTGGCAGCTCGGCCATATTCTCGTCGTCCTTGGCCTTCTGCATCAGCTGTTCAAGCGTGGTCGCCGCACCTGCCGCCGCACGTTTGTCTTTGGCAACTTGAGCACGGTATTCCGCAATCTCACGCGCCTGCGCTTCGGTTTCGGTGACGTTCAGAACGTCGCCCGCTTCCGGTGTGCCATTCAGGCCCAGGACCTCAACTGGCACAGATGGGCCAGCTTCTTTGACGCGCTCACCCTTGTCGTTGATCAGCGCACGAACCTTACCGTACTGCTCACCCACAACGAAGATATCACCTTGGCGCAGTGTGCCTTTCTGAACCAGTACGGTCGCCACTGGGCCACGGCCCACATCCAGCTGCGCTTCGATCACAGCACCCTGTGCCGCGCGGTCTGGGTTGGCTTTCAGCTCAAGGATCTCTGCCTGCAGCGCAATGGCTTCCAGCAACGCATCCAGACCTTGGCCGGTGTGCGCAGAAACTTCTACGTCCTGCACTTCACCAGACATCGCTTCCACGATCACTTCGTGCTGCAGAAGCTCTGCGCGCACTTTGTTTGGATCTGCAGCCGGTTTGTCGATCTTGTTGATCGCCACGATCATCGGCACTTCGGCCGCCTTCGCGTGGTTGATCGCCTCGATCGTCTGCGGCATCACAGAGTCATCAGCGGCCACAACCAGAACTACAATATCGGTCACCTGTGCACCACGGGAGCGCATGGAGGTAAACGCCGCGTGGCCCGGAGTATCGAGGAACGACAGCGTCACGCCATCATCGGTTTTCACCTGATAGGCGCCGATGTGCTGCGTGATGCCGCCAGCCTCACCAGACACAACTTTCGCATCGCGAATCGCATCCAGAAGCGAGGTCTTACCGTGGTCCACGTGGCCCATGATGGTGATCACCGGCGGACGGGACTGCAGATCGCCTTCATCGTCCTCAACATCAGAAATCACATCTTCCACGTCGGCGTCAGACACGCGCACAACTTTGTGGCCGAACTCTTCGATAATCAGCTCTGCTGTGTCCGCGTCGATGGTCTGGTTCTGTGTCACCATCATGCCCATTTTCATGAGCTCTTTCACAACATCAGCCACACGCTCGGCCATACGGTTGGCCAGCTCAGACACCATGATGGCTTCTGGCAGCTGCACGTCACGTACAACCTTTTCGCGCTCAACCGCACCCCCCATAGCCTTCTGACGCGCACGCTCTTGCTTACGCTTCATGGACGCCATGGACCGATGACGGCTGTTTTCGCCACCTGTTGCCTGACCCAGTGTCAGCTTGCCGGAACGACGGCCATCATCACGGCCTTTGCCGCGACCACCGCGCTGCTCACGCTCACGGTCTGCTTTGCGCTGGGTTGGCTGCGCCGCAGGCTTGTTGGCTGGTGCACCGCGCCCTTGTGGCGAAGATGTCGTAGAAGGTGCAGGCGCAGCTGCAGCACGCTTGGCGGCTTCTGCGGCTTCGGCCGCTTCTTTTTTCTTGCGCTCTTCTTCTTCGGCCTTTTTGCGTGCACGCTCTTCAGCTTCACGCTGCTCACGCTCTTTGGCTTCCGCTTCTTGGCGACGACGCTCACGCTCTTCGGCGCGGGCCTTTTCTTCGGCTTCGCGCTTTGCGGCGTCTTCAGCTTCGCGGGCTTTCGCAGCCTGAAGTGCCTTCAGGCGGCGTTCCATTTCCGCATCAGAAATGCCAGCGGGGCGGCGATTGGGATCGCCACCAGATTTGGAGCCACCACCGCCACCGGTTTTGGTTGCACCAGGCTTGGGCACCACAACGCGTTTGCGCTTCGTTTCCACCACGACATTTTTCTTGCGTCCGTGGCTAAAGCTTTGCGTCACATTGCCAGGGCGGTTCCCACCGCGCAGACCCAAGGTTTTTTTACCGTCGTTATCGCTCATCTGGCTGTCTTGTCCTTCCCGGAGGCCGCTGCCGCCGTTTCTTCGCGTACGCCTTTTAATCTTAGGGCTTCCTCTACAACACGATTTGTGAGTCCGCCAGACGCAAGCGCTCCATGTATCACAGTTTGTCGCCCAAAAGCCAAACCCAATTCGTTAGCTGTGAGCCAGTCTATGTGGTGACCACCATATGGCGGCCTCAGTTTCGTTTTCCCGCGCTCCGATCCGTCGCTGGCCTGAAGCAGCACTTCTGCCTCATCTTTGACCAGCCAGTCCTTGACCTTCTCAAAGCCTGTCACCGCAGATCCGGAGCGACGCGCCAGACTGATCAACTCAATCACGCGCTGCCCCAATTGGCGGGACACCTCTTCAACCAGATCCTCAGGCACTTTGACCTGCTGTTTGGCGGCACGGGCAAAGACACCCTTCTTTACCGCCTTATGCAGCGCCGAGGCCGTTGCAGTTACCCACATGCCGCGACCTGGCAATTTGCCCCTGACGTCGGGCACAACCTGCTGGTCAGGCCCGACAACAAATCGGATCAACCCCTCCTTAGGAGTGGTCGCGCCCGTGGCAATGCACTTGCGCTCTGGTTCCTCAGCCCGTTTGCCCGGACGGCCACCGCGGCTCATCTATCGCCCTCTGAGGCCTGCAATCAGGCCTCAGCCTCCTCAGATGTGTCTTCTTCGCCCTCTTCGGCGTCTGCTTCAAGCTCCGCAGGGTCTACCCAACCCAGCACAACGCGCGCGGTCATCACCATGTCTTGCGCTTCTTCAAGGGACACGTCGAATGGCTCAAGGATGCCATCGTCTTTGACGCGCTCGCCATTCACAGAGGTCCAGCCACCGGCCAGTTCCCAATCTGCACAGGTTGCGAAATCTTCGAGGTTCAGCACGCCATCTTTGGCCAGTGCTTCGATCATTTGGGGTGTCAGACCCTCAAATGCAACCAGGCTGTCCTGAACGCCCAGTTCACGGGCATTGTCGAGCGCGGCTTTGTTCTGTGCGTCGATGTAATCACGCGCACGGGCCTGAAGCTCGTTTGCCGTGCCATCATCTACGCCATCAATGACCAGCAGCTCATCAACTTCAACGTAAGCAACCTCTTCCAGGTTGGTGAAGCCTTCAGACACCAGCAACTGCGCGAAGAATTCATCCAGATCCAGCGTGTCCATGAACAGCTTGGTGCGCTCTTCGAACTCTTTCTGGCGACGCTCGGATTCTTCTGCTTCGGTCATGATGTCGATATCAAGTGCGGTCAGCTGGGACGCCAGACGCACGTTCTGACCACGACGGCCAATTGCCAGAGACAGTTGCTCGTCAGGCACGACCACTTCGATCTTGCCTGCCTCGTCATCCAGAACCACTTTAGACACTTCTGCAGGTTGCAGCGCGTTCACAAGGAAGGTTGGCTGATCTTCGTTCCAAGGGATGATGTCGATTTTCTCGCCCTGCAGCTCATTCACAACTGCCTGCACACGAGAGCCCCGCATACCGACACAGGCACCGACTGGATCAATGGAGCCATCGTGAGAGATCACAGCGATCTTCGCACGGGAGCCCGGATCACGGGCCACGGCTTTGATGTCAATGATGCCATCATAGATTTCGGGGACTTCCATTTTGAACAGCTCAGCCATGAATTCTGGCGCGGTGCGGCTCAAGAAAATCTGGTGGCCACGTGGCTCACGACGCACTTCTTTGATGTAAGCGCGCAGACGGTCACCGGAGCGATAGCTTTCGCGGCCAATCTTGTCGTTGCGACGCAGCACGGCTTCAGCACCGCCGAGGTCCACGATCACGTTGCCAAATTCTTCGCGCTTTACAGCACCGTTGATGATGGTGCCCGCACGATCTTTGAATTCTTCGTACTGACGGTCGCGCTCTGCTTCACGCACTTTTTGCAGAATCACCTGCTTGGCAGATTGGGCCGCGATTCGGCCCATTTCTACCGGGGGCACTTCCTCTACAAACACGTCGCCCACTTCTGGGTTCGCCATGTATTGTTTGGCCTGCTCGACAGTGAACTCTGCCTGATAGTTTTCCAGCAGGTCATCTTCGACAACGGTGCGTACCCGGGTGAAGGTGGCCTTACCCGTCTTGCGGTCGATGGACACGCGGATGTCCATTTCTGCGCCATAGCGGCTCTTGGCGGCACGAGCGAGGGATTCTTCCATCGCTTCAACCACCAGACCGGGGTCGATCATCTTTTCGCGCGCAACGGCTTCGGCAGTCTGAAGCAGCTCAAGTTGGTTTGCAGAAGTGATAGCCATTGTCTTACTCCTCGGACTCTTCGGTCTCGACGTCGTCAAAATCGTCTTCGTTCAAGATGCCCGCCTCTTTGCGGGCTTTCAGCATTTCTTTGATCAAATCATCGGTCAGCATCAGTTTTGCATCTGACAGCCAATCAAAGTTGAGACCAACAGTCACAGTCTCACCCTGATTCTCGATGTTGATGAGAACATCTTCGCCTTCGATGCCAGCCAGCGTGCCTCTGAAGCGCTTGCGCCCATCAATCAGCTCGCTGGTTTCGATCTTCGCTTCATAGCCTTCATAGGCTTCAAAATCTTTCAGGCGCGTCAGCGGACGGTCCACACCGGGGCTGCCCACTTCCAGCGTGTAGGAGTCCGCCAGCGGGTCTTCCACGTCCAGCACCGCGCTGACCGCATTGGAAATCTGCGCGCATTCATCCACTTCGATGCCGCCACCCGGGCGTTCCGCCATAATCTGCAGGGTGTGGGTTTTCCCCCCCATCAGACGCAGGCGCACCAGCTCAAACCCCATGTCTTCAATCACAGGGCCAACAATTTCTGCCAGCTTGCGGTCAATCGCTGCTTTGGCAATCAGGTCACTCATAGGCGAGCTCCAAACACAAAAAAACGGGCCCGCGGCCCGTCGATCTTTCTCGGTGGTGCTTTCGGTGTCAGCCGATCGCGCCGCTGTTGAAAAGCCATATACGTGTCAGAACGTGAGTCTGCAAGGCTGAATGTGAAAGCGCGCGCAGCGCGCGCTTATGCCCGCCACCAGCGCTCAGCAAAACGCGCATTGTCCATCGCGTAGTGCGCGCCGGTGCTGGGCGGCGTGGCTATCGATTTGGAGGTGGCCTGAAGGTGATCGGCAAAGGCCGGAACAATCAGATTGCCCGAATGCGCAACAAGCTGCTGTAACTCACCATAAAGCGCCCGACGCTTGGTGCTGTCCATCTCAGAGCGGGCGGCACTCAGGAGACTGTCAAACAGAGGATTCTCCCAACCACCCCGGTTCCATGTCGCGCCCGGTGCAAGATAGGTGGCCATCGCCCAGTCCTCGGTGGCACGGCCCGCAGAAGTGGAAAGAGACAGCTGGCTGGAGTGCGCAGAGACGGTGATATCTACGCCAACTTGCTTAAGTTGCTTGCCAAAAACAGCGGCCGCAGCTTGGCCCTGCCCGCCCGACCCGCCGATGAGTCGCAACGACAGCTGATCAACACCTGCAGCGCGCAGAAGGTGCGTCGCCTGTTCTGGATCATGCGGCAGCGCCCCAAGGGTGCCCGCGTAGAATGGGTTTGAGGGGCCAACCGGGGTATCCCCACCCACAGCGCCATATCCGAGCAACAGATCATCGACAAAGGCCTGACGCTCTACCGCATGTTTGAGCGCCCGCTGCACCGCATCCGCTTCAGCCAGGTTGTAACGCCCATCCAGTGCAAAGCTATAATGCTGGTTGCCGCGCAACTGTTGCAGCGCAATGCCCTCAGCCTCTGCGATCTGGGCCGCATAAACTGGCGCGATTTGCGCTACCGCATCCGCCTGCCCTTCCAAGAGAAGGTTCAAACGTTCCGAAGGCGCATCGACGTTCACAAAATCTAGCTCTTCAAAGAAACCGGCGCGTCCATCCTTGTAGTGAGACGTCACGCGCGTCGCCTGCAGGCGCTGTCCCGGCTCAAAGGTTTGTACGCGATAAAGCCCCGTACCGATCCCGTTGAGCATTGCCAATTCGACATAGCCAGCTGGATAGATCACCAGATGGTAATCGGCGAGAAGATAGGGGAAATCCGCGTTGGACGCCGCCAAAGTGAACTGAACCTGATGATCGCCCAGCGCATGGATGCCGGTCACATCCCGCAACAAAGGCTGCGCAGGTGATGGGTGCGCAGGATCAAAATGCAGCGCAAAGCTTTCCAGCACATCCTCGGCCACAAAGGGTTTGCCATTGTGGAAGGTCACGTCCTTGCGCAGATCAAAAGTCCAGACACGTGCATCTGTGCTCGCGCTCCAGCTTTCGGCAAGTTCGCCCTTCAACGCGCCATCGGCACCGATTTCTGTGAGACAATCAAACACCGCACCATGCGCGGCAGCCATCATAAACAGGCTATCATGATCCCTTGCGTCCCAAGTGTCTTGGGCTGTGCCACCGGTCAAAACACCACGCAGCGTGCCACCTGTTTTTGGCGTGCCCGCCATCAACGCAAGACCGGAAGCCGCCAGCGCACCGGCTGCGGCACCAGAGGTCAGAAGGCTGCGTCGACTGATACGAGACAAGAAAGATCTCCAATTTGCGGACTTTGATCAGACGCGCACGCCCGCACTTTGTCCAGCGGTTTTGTCAGATGCGCGCCAATTGATCCATAATGCGCACCAATTCTGCGCTTATGCCCGGCTCTGACAAGGCATGCCCGGCATTCCTGATCATGCGCAGATCCACCATGCCGCCCCAAGCCTGCGCAAGTTCATATGCAGACTTCGGCGGACAAATCATATCATATCGTCCCTGCACGATGTAGCCGGGGATATCTTCGAGACGCGCCATATTTTTCAGAATATGTCCATCGCTTTCAAGAAACCCATGATTGCGGAAGTAGTGATTCTCCAGTCGCGAAAAAGCCCGCGCATATTCCGCAGGCGCATCGCCTCCAGAGCCGTTTGAGTACACCGACGCCAATGCGTTTTCCCAGCTTGCCCAAGCGCGCGCATATTTGATCTCCGTCGCGCGATCTCCGCAGAAGAGCCTGCGATGGTAAGCCTCGATGAAATCGGCTTGTTCGTCCTCAGGCACCAGTGATGTAAACCGTGCCCATGGCTCCGGCCAAAAATTCCCAGCACCGCCACCGTAGAACCAGTCGAGCTCCGCTTGTGTCATTAGGAACACGCCCCGCAGCACAAGACACACCGTGGTTTCAGGATGAGATTGCGCATAAAGCAGGGACAGCGTTGCGCCCCAGCTTCCTCCAAAAACAATCCACTCCGCGATGCCAAGCGTAGTGCGGATATGTTCCATATCTGCAATCAAATGCCAGGTCGTGTTGTGCGCCACTTCTGCGTGAGGGCGCGAATGGCCGCAGCCGCGCTGATCAAACAGAATGATACGGTAGACCTTGGGGTCGAAGTAGCGCCGCATCGCAGGGCTGCTGCCGCCACCGGGGCCGCCATGCACAACGATCACCGGCAGCCCTTGCGGATTGCCGGATTGTTCCACATAGATCGTGTGACCATCGCCCACGTCCAGCATCCTCTGGTCGAAGGGTTCGACCGGAGGGTAGAGGTAGTGCACTGCGCCCTTTTGGCCCGAGTTTTTGTCCATGTCCTACCTATATCGGTTGCGACGCCCAAATGAGCACGGAGAGAATAAAATGCAAGCCACGAATACCACGGTAGATCCAGCCGAAGTGGCCAAATTCGAAGCGATGGCGGCAGAGTGGTGGGATCCGAACGGTAAGTTCAAACCGTTGCATATGCTCAACCCCTGCCGACTTGACTATATTACGTCTCAGATCGCCGCAGAGTTCAATCGCGACTTATCCGATACATTGCCTTTTGCAGGACTTCGTATCCTGGACATTGGCTGTGGCGGCGGATTGTTGTCAGAGCCTATGGCCCGTTTGGGCGCAGAAGTGGTGGGGGCGGATGCAGCGGAAGGCAACCTGCCAGTTGCGCGCGTCCACGCCGAGCAATCAGGGCTGACCATAGACTATCGCCACACCACAGCTGAGACGCTTGCAGAAGCTGGCGAACAGTTTGACGTGGTTCTGAACATGGAAGTGGTCGAGCACGTCGCCGACCCGCTCAGCTATTTGACAGCCTGCCAGCAGCTTCTGAAATCGGGTGGTTTGCATATCTGCTCGACCATCAACCGCAATCCGAAGAGCTTCGCCATGGCGATTATAGGCGCCGAGTATGTCATGCGCTGGCTGCCAAAGGGCACCCATGAGTGGAACAAATTCATCACCCCGGACGAGTTGTTTGCATTGATTGAACAGGCTGGGCTAGCCCCAGTGGATCGGAAAGGATTCGTGTTCAACCCGATCAGCTGGCAGTGGTCGCTCTCGGACCGAGACTTGAGTGTGAACTACGTCACCGCAAGCACAAAAGGGTGACCCCTTAGCTGCTGTCTTCGAGCTTGAGACGCAACTCACGCAAGATCGGGAGCGCGGCGCGCACCCGGTCATCGCCCAGCTTGCTCACCATTTCATTGATAATCGGCGCCATACTGGCAAGCGCGGCATCTCGCGCTTGTCGCCCCGCGGGGCTGATTGCCACAAACTTGCGGCGCGCATCGTCCCAATCTGGACGGATATGCACGTAGCCTGCCACCTCAAGTTTGTGGAGCGTATTTGTCATCGCGCCGCGGGTCAGGTGAAAGGTTTTGGCCAACTGTGCCGGGCTGCGCTCCGCATTGGAGCGATCAAGATGATTCAACACGGAAAAATGCGACAACTCCATGCCTTTCGGCAGGACCTTAGACAAACGCGAGCGGGCCAGCTGGTCCACCATTAGAATTTCACCAAACAAGGTGATCGCCAATCCGCTTTTGTCGTTCATTTAAGGACCGTTGAACTCTCGATCATGCTGAAGTGCAGGCACCTGCCTGCGGGCTTTTTGAACCAAAGACAGATCAACATCAACAACCGTCACACCTGTTTCAACGCCCGCGTCCACAAGAACCTCTCCCCAAGGCGCTACAACCATAGAGTGCCCATGAGTTCGTCGTGAATGCCCTTGGCCTGACGGGTGGGTGCCGGTTTGCGCGGGGGCAATGACAAAACAACCGGTTTCGATTGCCCGTGCCCGCAAGAGCGTTTCCCAATGTGCGGCCCCTGTCACATGCGAAAACGCGGCAGGAACAGTCAGTATTTGCGCGCCAGCCTGTGCAAGTGCGCGGTGCAATGCGCCAAATCGCACATCATAACAGATCGTCATGCCAATCTTGCCAAAGGGGGTCTCGGCAACAACAGCTGTTTCACCGGGGCGATACCCCTCTGACTCTCGGTAAGTTTCTTCCGGTGACACATCCACATCAAACATGTGAATCTTGTCATAGCGCGCGACGATTTCACCTGCGTCAGAAATCACAAATGAGCGATTGGCAAACCGCCCATCTGGATCGTTTGTTTTCAGACCCAGACTGCCAATCAGCAGCCAAATGCCCAGCTCAGCACACAGCGCGGCAAGCGCAGGCAGAGTCTCGTCGTCCTCCTCCAGCTGCAACACCTCCTTCTGGTGGCGACGACTGGTGGACAAGCAATTCATCACCTCCGGCAGAAAGGCGAATTCCGCCCCCTCAGACTTGGCCTGCCGCAGCATCGCTGAGGCCACGGCCAAATTGTCTGAGGGTATGTCAGACGATGTCATCTGCAAGAGAGCGACACGCATGTTCAATCAGGCCGACAGCAGTGGATCAAGTTTGCCTGCACGCTCCAGCGCCATCAGATCATCACAGCCCCCCACATGGATTTCCCCGATGAAGATCTGCGGCACTGTGCGGCCACCATTGGCGCGTGTCACCATCTCTTGCTTGCGACCAGGGCTGGTGAGAACGTCGATTTCGGTAAAGGCGACATTTTTCTGCGTGAGCAAACGTTTGGCGGCATGGCAATAGCCACAGAGCGGGCTGGTGTAGATTTCGACAGGCTTCATCGTGTTTCCTTTGTGCACTCATGTGTTTGTCAGGCATTTAGGAAAGCTTTGCAACGCGCGCCAGTACCAGAACGCTGACATCTTTGGCATTTGCAGCGAAACAGGCTTCTGTTGCTGACTTTAATGTCGCACCGCTGGTCAAAACATCATCCACCAACAGCACCGACGCACCGTCTAGCCGATCTGTCCGTTTCGGGTTCGGCACGATTGCCCCACTAAGTTTTTCCTGTCGCTCTTTTGCGCTGAGCCCTTCCAGACTGCCGGCCCCGCGATTTCGGATCAAAAGATCTGGGCAGAAGGCTACGTGGACTTCTTTTGCAAAAGCCTCCGCCAGTAAAGCCGCCTGATTGTATCTGCGCTTCAACAAGCGCATTCGGTGGAGTGGTACAGGCGCAACCAGAGTATTGGCCGCGAGCAAGGGGTCTGCGACGCGCGCAAGCCATTTCGCTGCCGGTTTCACAACGTCAGTCCGATCGCTGTGCTTAAGACCCAAGATAAGCTGTCTGCCTGTTCCAGAATAAAGCAACGCCGCTCGCCCTCGCTGCCAAGGGGGCCGGGTATTCAGGCAAGTGTCACACACCACGTTCTCCTCACCAGCCAGCCGCGTGACAGGGGCTGCGCAGACGTCGCACGCATCGTCGCCGAGAAACACCATATCTGCCCAACACGTCGGACAGAGACCGAAATCACTCTCGACCATCTCTCCACACCCCACGCAGCGCGGCGGAAACAAAAGATGCAGCGCTGTTTGAAACTTGTGGGCGAGATGATTATTTCTGGCGCTATGCAAAACCGACCTCACCTCACTGACAGACCAATGCTGACCCGCAATCGCGCGCGCGCTGATCTGAAAGACGCGATGTTCCTACACGATATGGCGATAGATGAGGTTCAGGATCGGCTCAGCATGGTTAACAAAGGGTTTACATCCCCAGCCATCGTGACCGGATTTCCCAGCATCTGGCAGCGATGTGTCCCAAACGCAAAGATCGTCGAAGACACAGAGGTGCTCGCTCTGGAACAGGGTGCGCATGACCTCCTGATACACGCGATGGGGCTGCATTGGGCGGACGACCCTGTCGGGCAAATCATTCAGAGCCGTCGTGCTTTGAAAAATGATGGGTTGTTTCTAGCGGTGTGTTTTGGCGGCCAAACACTGCATCAATTGCGCGCAGCCCTTGGGCAGGCGGAGGTAGAACTCTCTGGCGGACTGTCGCCACGCGTCGCGCCGATGGCGGAAATCAGAGATCTCGGAAGCCTCTTGCAGCGTGCTGACCTGGCACTGCCTGTGGCTGACACTGCCCCCATAACTGTGACCTATGAAACGCCTTGGGCTTTGATGAGCGAGCTGCGAAAAATGGGCGAAGGCAATGCGCTACAGGGGCGCATTCGCACGCCAACGAAGCGGTCCATTATGATCCGCGCTTGCGAAATTTACGTAGATAGCTTCATGAAAAATGGTCGCATACCCGCAACTTTTGAATTGATCTATCTGACAGGGTGGGCCCCTGACGCCAGCCAGCCCAATCCGCTCAGGCCGGGATCGGCCACAACCCGACTTGCCGACGCGCTCGGCGCTTCTGAAATCAAACTGCCCAAGTGACTGCACACGGAACGGACCCTATTTTTATGACTCACGCCACTTGCCCAGCCCACGCCCCTGCGGATCACCCGAAGGTCGCGCGAGGCAAAACCGGCATTCTGCTCGCCAACCTTGGCACCCCTGACGATTATAGTTACTGGCCGATGCGTCGGTATTTGAACGAATTTCTCTCCGACAAACGTGTGATCGATTACCCAGCATGGAAATGGCAACCCATTCTGCAGCTCATCATTCTCACCAAACGTCCGTTCTCAAGCGGCGAAGCTTACGAATCGATTTGGGACAAAGAGCGCGGCGAAAGCCCACTGATGGTGATCACCAAGGAGCAGACCGCCAAAATTGCGGAGACTATGAAAGACCGCCATGGCGAGGACGTGATGGTGGATTTCTGTATGCGCTACGGCAATCCCTCAACGATTTCAAAAGTACGCGAGATGGTGGCCGCAGGCTGCGAGCGCATTCTGTTCTTCCCACTCTATCCCCAATACGCGGGCGCAACGACTGCCACGGCAAACGATCAGTTCTTCCGCGCGCTGATGAAAGAAAAATGGCAGCCCGCGGCGCGCACGGTCTCCGCCTATTTTGAACACCCAGCCTATATTGAAGCCTTGGCACAATCGGTCGAAAAAGCCTACGCGGCTCAAGACAAACGACCAGAGTTGCTGGTTGTGTCATATCACGGCATGCCAAAGCGCTACTTGCAGGAGGGGGATCCCTACCATTGCCAATGCCAAAAAACCACGCGTCTGCTGAAAGAGCGTCTTGGCTGGCAGGACACTGATTTGCGGACCACTTTCCAATCACAGTTTGGCCCAGAGGATTGGTTGCGCCCCTACACGGTCGAAGAAGTTGCGCGTATCGCCAAGGAAGAAGGCAAGAAAAGCATCGCCGTGATTGCGCCAGCTTTCTCTGCTGACTGCATCGAAACGCTGGAAGAGATCAATGAAGAGATCAAAGAAAGCTTCGAGCACGCAGGGGGCGAAGAGTTTCTCTATATTCCGTGCCTGAACTCGGATGCCGGCCACATCAACGCGCTGTGCGAGATCATCGACGAAAACCTAGGTGGTTGGGTGCGATAGCACCCAATTGCGGACTAACCGATCTGCGCCAGATTCAGCCCCTGATCCAAATTTTGCGGATCAGGGACCTCAAATTCCAAAGAAAAAGGCGGGGCCAAAACCCCGCCTTTTTCAATTTCGACAAGCTTAAAAAGCTTAGCTGCCAGCAGCTACAGCTGCAGCAACAACTGCGAGCAGAAGCAGTGGAACCCAAACGCCAGTGCCGGAACCGTTTGCGACTTCTTCAATCACAACAGGCTCAACAACTGGGTCGGCCAGGCCGCCAGCCATTGCGGTGGTTGCAGCAGCAGTCAGAGCAGCAGCGATAACGAGTTTTTTCATAGTATCCTCCAGAATTCGCGTGTCACCAATAGGAATGGGCGATGACAAGCACCCAAGACTTACCTCGTAAGTCACCTCTAAACAGTAATTTTTCCGAATTGCAAACCGAAGATTACCTTAGACGCGACTCCTTCGAGCAAATGTCGTCAAATTAGCAACACCTGCGTTCCCACTTTCGTCAATGAAAACAGCTCCGCGATGTGCTCGTTGTAAAGACCGATACAACCATTGGACGATCTACGCCCAATTTTACGAGTGTCGTGGGTTCCGTGAATGCGATAATAGGTCCAACTCAAATAAAGCGCATGAGTCCCCAAGGGGTTATCTGGGCCAGGGCCCACAAAATCGGGCCATTCAGGATTGCGTTTTTTCATCGAGGGCGTCGGACGCCAGCTCGGTCCCTCGACTTTGCGCACAACTTTGGTACGCCCAAGGCGCGTCAACTCTTCGCTCAGAGGAACGGACGTGGGGTATAGCTTGTAGGTCGATTCGTCTTCTGACCAATAATGCAGCGCACGGGAGGTCACATCGACCAGCACTGCCCCATTGTTCAAATTGTCAAAGTAAGGCCGCCAATCCAAAGAGCGGAAGCTCGAGATATTGCGGACCACACGTTCATCGAGGTCGCGCTCTACCTCGGTTGTACTATCTTCGGTTTGCGCAAGTGCCGGGGTACTCAGAAACGCGGCGCTGCCTGCCAAAAACGTTCGCCGACCAAATTTATTCGACCGCTCTACAGTCATTATTTTTCTCCAGAAACCAATCTCACGGGCCTGTGAGATCATATGGCTGTAATGCCGCAGTCGCAAATCAATCAATCGTCAGGGTAGCAATGTCACGCCTATGTGGGTTTTCATGGACACGCTGTGCGGTTAGGAGTGCCGCAATTAACTAGGTGGGACAGAGATTAAGATGCGCGTTATTGCTCTTTTGCTGGCAGCAGCGGTGGGATTGGCCGCTTGCGGAACAAGTGGCGGCGGAAGCGCCAAACAGTACAGAATCGATTCGGGCAACACGTCTCGTGTGCAATTCAGGGTCCTGGACTCAGTGAATGCGCTACGTCAGGCCTCCGGTGCGCCAGCAGTTACACTTAACGCCCAGCTGAATGCAGCCGCGGCAACCCATGCGCGCGATATGTCCCGACAAAACCGGCCATGGCACTTTGGCTCTGATGGCTCTTCCCCTCTCGATCGCGTCGCACGCGTCGGCTACCCGGGCACGCTAAGCGGTGAAACCATCAGCGAGAGCTATGAATCCGAAGTGGAGACCCTCGCAGCATGGATGGAGCAGGACGATACACGTTCGGTCATCTTGGACCGTGCGGCTCGCGATATGGGATTTGCCTGGTTTCAGGAAGACAACGGAAAAATCTGGTGGACGCTTGTGATGGGTGAACCCACCACAGCTCAGTTTACCACGGTCGCTGACACGCAGACCTCCGAAGCAAGCGACACGAACCCCTTCTCATCGATAAATTGAGACCGGAGTTCCGGTTCTCACCATCGCGTAGACATCACGCATTTCAGCATCGGTCACCGCAACGCATCCAGCGGTCCAGTCTTCGACACCGTTCTGGAAGGCTTTCGGGCGGCCATGAATGAAAATATCACCGCCCGGCGATTTGCCGATGGACGCGGCATATGCACGGTCGGCTGCGTTGGGGTATGAGATGCCAAGCGAAAGATAGAAGCGGCTGTTGGGGTTGCGACGGTCAATGTAATAGTCGCCTTCAGGCGTCCGCCCGTCACCTTCGATCTGCTTGTGTCCGGTCGGTGAGAACCCGAGCCCAACCTCATAAGCCTGTAGCACCTGATCATGATGCATCAGATACATCCGGCGGCTTTCTTTATAAATCAAAACCCGCGTCACTTCTGGACCCGTATAGGTTTTGAATTTCTCGGCGCAGCCTGCCAGTCCGAATGCCAAAACAGCAATCATCAATGCGGAGATCCAACGCATTAACCAGTTCCTCTTTATATGTCTTCACTGCCTCTGAGCGTTTCTTAGCAGACCGGCTAGCCTTATGCCGCTCACGCCTGCGTGATACGCTTTATTTCCGAACAAATCTTGAAGCCAATTCCACGTGGGAAGACCAGCGAAATTGATCAACTGTTTGCACCCACTCAAGCGTATATCCCGCGTGCACCAGCACCGCGGCATCACGTGCAAATGTCACCGGGTTGCAGGAAACATAAGCGATTTCAGAGATTTGTGACTTGGCGAGTTCCGCCACCTGCGCCTCAGCTCCGGCGCGTGGAGGGTCAATGACTGCAAAGTCATAGCGCAAATCCTCAGCGATCACCGGATTGCGGAACAGATCGCGGGTCTCTGCTGTCACTTTTTTCAGCCCTTTGGCCATGCGCCATCCGACGTCCATGGCTTTGACCATGGATTTCTCACCTTCGATGCCATGCATCCTGTAGCTTTCTGCCAGCGGCAGGGTGAAGGTGCCACTGCCTGCAAACAGATCAATCCCAGTATCCCCCTGCGTGATGGCTGCGCGTACAGCGGACAGCAAAGCCTCCTCGCCCTCTTTGGTGGCTTGCAAGAATGCACCGGGAGGCGGAATAACCTGCGCCGTTCCAAAGGTTTGGTAAGGTGCAAACCGGGTCGCGATGACTTCGCCATCCCAGCTCAGACGGGCCAGTTTATGGCGCTCAGCCTCTTGGGCCATACGCGCGAGCAGTTGGCCATCCAGCGGCTTGCCGCCTTTCACAGACAGATCAAGCCCCGCGTCTGACAGGGTAACCGTAGCACTGAGTTCGCCTTTGCGCGATCCAGCGATTTGGGACAAAGCGCCCACAATGTCCAAGGCGGGCATCAGATCTGGGTGCAGAAGCTGGCAGTCGCTGATGTCGGCGATCACATCCGAGGCGCGGGCATGAAAGCCAACAAGCGCGCCTTTTTTGGTGCGGCGAGCTGAGATCACCGCGCGGCGGCGCGATCTGGCGGGGGAGGTCACGATCGGGCGTAAGTCAGTTTCCAAACCCTGCGCAGCCAACGCCTGACGCACCACATCGACTTTCCAATCGGCGACAAATTCATCCGCTGCGTGCTGCAACTGGCAGCCACCACAGGTCTTGAAATGCCGACACGGTGCCTTCACCCGCTGATCTGACGGAGTCAAAACACGCATATTTTTCAGTCGGTTGCCCTCAATCTCCCCTTCGACGGTTTCACCGGGCAGGGTAAGCGGGGCAAAGATTGGACCCTCGGCAATTCCATCGCCGTGCAGGCCCAGTCGCTGGATGTCGATCTGGCTCATGCCTGTCCCCCTAACGAGGGACAGGCGCGAGGTCAAATGTTACTCAGCCGCCTCATCGGCATTGAGAAAGCCGCCGGACTGACGCGCCCAGAAACCGGCATAAAGACCATTCTGCGCGAGAAGCTCTGCATGGCTGCCCTGCTCTACGATACGGCCTTGATCCATAACCAAAATTCGATCCATCTCGGCAATCGTGGACAGGCGGTGCGCGATGGCGATCACGGTTTTGCCCGCCATCATACCGTACAACGTGCGTTGAATGGCGGCCTCGACCTCACTGTCCAGAGCGCTGGTCGCTTCGTCCAAGAGCAGAATCGGCGCGTCCTTCAGGATCACCCGAGCCAGCGTGATCCGCTGACGCTGACCGCCGGAGAGTTTCACGCCACGCTCGCCCACATGAGCATCATAGCCTTTACGCCCCTCCGGATCCTCCAAATCCAGAATAAAATCATGGGCTTCGGCTTTTTTGGCGGCGGCGATCATCTCCGCCTCAGAGGCATTAGGACGACCGTATAACAGGTTGTCCCGAACAGACCGGTGCAGCAGCGAACTGTCCTGTTGCACCATACCGATGGCATCGCGCAGGCTGTTTTGCGTGACCTTGGAGATGTCCTGACCGTCGATCAAGATCCGACCGCTTTCCGCATCATAGAACCGTAGAAGAAGCTTCACCAAAGTCGATTTGCCCGCACCCGAACGGCCAATCAGGCCAACCTTTTCGCCCGGCGCAATGGACAGGGCGATCTGATCCAGCCCACCAGAGCCGCGACCGTAGTGGTGCGAAAGATGATCAATCTCGATCTGCCCTTGGCCAAAATCAAGCGAAGGTGCTGACTTTTCATCTACCAAATCAATGGGTTGGGCAATTGTCTCCATACCTTCAGCCACCACACCAAGTTGGCGGAAAAACGAGGTGAGCGCCCACATGATCCAGCCGGTCATCGCATTCAGGCGCAGGCTGAGCGCGGTGGCGGCGGCAACCGCCCCAACCGAAGCTTGTCCCAAAGACCAGAGCCAGATCGCCCAGCCGACAACGCTGACGATCAGCACACCATTGAGCACCACCAGCGCCACGTCCATGATGGTGAAAATCCGCATCTCCGCCTGAAAGGTTTCCCGTGAATATTCAATGGCTTCCTTGGCATATTCCAGCTCGCGCTGATTGTGGGCAAAAAGCTTGACCGAGTGGATGTTAGTATAAGCATCCACCACGCGGCCAGTGACTTTGGAGCGCGCATCAGAGGCGGCCTGAGAGGCCGGACCGACCCGTTTGACTGTCCATTTCACAAGGAAGCCATAGAGCACCAGCCAGCCGAGCATGGGCAGCACCAGACGGGGGTCTGCCTCGGCCAAAAGGATAGCAGCACCAATGACATAGGCGATGGAGAAGGTGATGGCATCAAAGACCTGAAACACCGCCTCGCCGGCGGCGGGTGGGGTCTGCATAATGCGGTTCGCGATGCGGCCGGCGAAGTCATTTTCAAACCAGCCAACCGATTGACGCAAAACATGTTTATGGGCCCGCCAGCGGATCAGTGTGCCAAAATTGGGCAGCACCGTGTTGTTCAACAACAGCACATCCAGCGCCTGAAGCGCGGGGCGCAGGAACAAAACGAAGAGCACCACGATGATAAACTCGGTGCCATGTTCAGCCCAAACGGTGGACGGATCGCCGGTCAGAAGGTCCACGACACGGCCCATATAGGCGATCAGACCGACCTCCACCGCCGCCACAATGATGGACATTATCGTCGCAAAAACAAAGACTTGGCGGAATGGTTGCGCATAGTCGCGCAGGAAGGGCCAAAGCTTGGTCGGCGGCGCGTCTACTTCATCGTAGTCGCAATAGGGGTCAACGAGAGTCTCGAAAAACTTGAACATGAGAAAGCCTGAAAAACAGATAGGAAAAATAAGTGCATAGATGAAATGACATGCCAAACCTGGCCGTCATTGCGGTCAGATTGGCTTATGAAAACCAGATCCCACGATACATCCTGCACTCCTTCTCATGGTTGAGTGCGGCGATGCTGCGCGAGCGTTGCGCCAAAGTCAACCGGCATTAACCAAGTTTTTGCAACGTCGGTATTGCGTCGGTATCCCAACGGTATCGCGGAGGTGGATTTTTTGTGGCGGCGCCAAAGGTAAGCACAAGGTGCGCTGGTGTTGCGGATCAGTCCAAACTGCCAAGCAAATCCGCCTTGGTGAGCGTGAACTGCGAATCGATCCAGCGCGTCTCGAGCTGTTTGAGCGTCTGGCCGAGTGCGGCGCCCTGAAATCGGCCGATCAGATCGGAAGGGCGGATCGGGCACTCTGCCTCTGCCCCGGCCACAACAGCGTCGAGCGCATCTGGCATGAGTGGCATTTCCAGCAGAGCGGCGCGTAAAAGCACGATCGAACGGCCCAAATCAGCACCATGGTGATAGCCCAGCGCATTGGGGCTTTCTGTGCTTTCCACGCCGTTGCGCAAGGTTTCGAGCTGACGCGCGCTTTTCTTGGAGAGGCGCAACGCGTCCACGACCTGTTGCCCACCCAAGGCCGCGAGGCGGCGCATGGGATCGGGGGACAGGCCCGCCAGAGCTTCCAGATGAACAAGCGGCGCAAGGGCACGATCATCGGAACCTTCGATCACAGCGGTGAGCGCACCAGTGCTGCGCATCGCCGCCACCGCGGGGGCCGGATCTGGCGCGCCCATAAGTTTCACCATCTCTGTGCCGATGCGCTCTTTGGACAGGCTGGCAATGCCCTCGATATTGGCAGCGATGGCGGCGAGCGCTTCTGGGTCCATGCCCTCGTCCGGGTCGCCGTAGTAAGCGTGAAAGCGGAAGTAGCGCAGGATGCGCAGGTAATCTTCGCGGATGCGCTCTTCGGCCACGTCGATAAACCGCAGACGGCGGGCCTCAAGATCCGCAAGACCGCCAAGTGGATCAACCACGGTGCCATCGGAGCGGGCATAAAGCGCATTCATGGTGAAGTCGCGGCGGTGGGCGTCATCCTCCACGTGATCGGAGAAGGCCACCACAGCGCGGCGGCCGTCGGTTTCCACATCGCGCCGGAAGGTGGTGATTTCATGGGGGATGCCACCCGACACCACGGTGATGGTGCCATGTTCGATCCCTGTGGGGATCGCCTTGAGCCCGGCGGCCTTGGCCAGCGCAATGACCTGCTCTGGTCGGGCGTCGGTGGAGATGTCGATGTCGTTCACCGGCGCGCCCAAAAGCGCGTTTCGTACACAGCCGCCCACAAAGAGCGCCTGATGATTATCAGTCTCTAACATAGCGCAAACCGCCTGTGTGGCGAGTGCTGTGAGCCAATCCCCCGTGACTTTCATAGGCGCTCCACCCGGTCTGCCAAGCCACGCAGAATGCGCGCGGTTGCGCCCCAGATGTAATAGGGACCAAAAGGAACAGTAAAGTAGTGGCGGCGCTTGCCCTGCCAGCGGCGGGACTGCACCGAAAACCGCGCCGGATCGGTGACATGGGCCAGCGGCACAGAGAAGACTTCCTCTACTTCGCCGGGCTCTGGGATCACCTCAAAAGCGTCTCTAACATGGCCCAAAACCGGTGTGACTGAGAAGCTTGTCACAGTTTCATGGGTGGGCAGCGTGCCGAGCACCTCGACGTTTTCAGGTGGCAGACCGATCTCTTCGCGCGCCTCTCGCAATGCAGCGGCAATCACATCCGCGTCGGATTCATCCTGTTTGCCGCCGGGAAAGGCGATCTGGCCCGGATGATGTTTGAGATGGCTCGCGCGTTTGGTGAGGATGACATGAGGAATGCCGGATTTGATCTCGATCGGGACCAGCACGCCGGCGGGGCGCAGCTTACGGCCCTTGGGCAAGATCACATCAGGATTGAGATCAAAATCAGAAGAGGCCGCGCTGTCCAGCGACAGCGCGGCCCGAACGTGTTCGAGTGGATCAGGCGCCAGCAGCATCAGCGCTGCGGTCCTTGGGTGGCATGCCCACGCTGGCCGGATCCATGTCGTAATGCGCGCCGCAGAACTGGCAATCGGCGGTCACGCGGCCTTCCGGCGTGGTCATCTTTTCGATGTCACGCGCGGAGTAGATCGACAGGGACTGGCGCACACGTTCCTCTGAGCAGGTGCAGCCAAATTTCACCGACTGCGCATCATAGACGCGCGGCTCTTCCTCGTGGAACAGACGCACCAACAGATCGGTTGGCGGCACGGAGGGCCCGATCATTTCCAGATCTTCCACCGTGTCGAGCAAGATGTTGGCGCGGTTCCAGTTCTCTGCGTCGTCTTCGTTGACCACATCTTTGGCCAGAAGATAGCCGCTTTCACCGCTGCCGCCTTCACCGGAGATCTCTGGGCTCGCCTTTGGCATATGCTGCAGCATGATGCCGCCCGCGCGCCAATGCTCGCCCACGCCCGGCTCGATGGATTTGCCAAACTTCAGGGAGAAGCGCGTTGCCAGCTGTTCTGACTGGGCAAAATAGGCCTCAGCAGAGGCCTGAAGCGACCCGCCAACAAGGCCGGAAATGCCCTGATAGGGCTTCATGCCATCCCCTTGATCGATCAGCACCGCGAAATAGCCATTGCCGAGCTGTTCAAACGGCGTGCCATCGGTCAGGCGCTCTTCGTCAAAGCTTGCGTAAGCGCGGATGCGGGCAATCTCACCCTCATTTTGGGGCGCGTAGTAATCGGTGGCGATCATGCGCACGGGGCCGTTGGTCTGCACCTGCAGCGACAGCTTCCAGCGCAGGCTGATGGTTTGCCCGATCAGCGCGGTTAGCAGGGCCATTTCGGCCACCAGCGCCTCGACCGTTTCCGGGTAGGCATGTTGTTTCAGCACGCCCGAGAGCACGCCGTCCAGGCGCGCAACACGCCCGCGAATATCAGATTTGTCCAACTGGAACGGCAGCACTGTGTCGTCCCAGGCAATTTTACTTGCAGCTTTCATGGGGTTTCCTTATCGGCCTTCCCTTGCCATACCGCGACTATATAGGGCCAGCAAGGGCAGGAAAAAGGGGTTTCACCGATGATACCACGATTTGGCACACCGCCACGCGCGGATATCTCCTATCGGTTGCGACCCGGGGCCTATGCGGTGCTGCTGCGGGGAGACCAGATGCTGGTGACGCATCAGAGCCGTCCGATCCCCGAGTTTCAGCTGCCCGGAGGCGGGATTGATCCCGGAGAAAGCCCACTGGTCGCGCTGAGCCGGGAGGTGTTTGAAGAGACCGGATACCGGATTGCCAAGCCCCGCAGGCTGGGGGCGTTTCGCCGCTTCACCTTTATGCCGGATTATGACCTTTGGGCGGAGAAACTCTGCACGGTGTATGTCGCCACACCCACGTTGCGGATCGGGCCACCGAGTGAACCGGGGCATGAGGCAGTGTGGATGCACGCCGCTGATGCAATCGCAAAGCTGGGCAATGACGGTGACCGCCACTTCGCCTCACTGCTGTTGGGCTGACGCGGGACGGCGGGGTTAACTGCCCTGATACTCCAGAAGAATACCGGACACATCATCGGGGAACCCCTTGCCACCGGAGAATTCATCCAGCTTCCAGACCAGCGCTTGCAGGGTGTTCTCCAGATCGTGATCCTTAAGATCGGCCATCATGGCCTCAAGCCCTTCTTCGCCCAGCATACCGGAACTGGTGTCAGGGCATTCAGTCACGCCATCTGACAACAGGAACAACCGGTCGCCCGGAGCCAGTTGAATGTCGAACTGCGAAAATTCCGCGCCGGGAATCAGGCCAACGGGCAGACCGCCAGGGCCTTCCTGTTCAATGGCACCATCCGCACGCTGCACCAAAGGATGCGGGTGACCGGCCTGCGCCATGATGACCTTGCCGGTTTTGAGATCCACATCCGCCAGCAGCATGGTGAAATAATGCTCTGTCTCCATCTCATCGAGAATGATCTCGTTCAAACGGGCAACAACCTCTGCCGGGGGCAGTGGCTGATGGGATCCGTCCGGCAACACCTGCATGGCGACATTATGCTCTGGTGAAGTGGCGGAAAGATGCCCAGCAAGACGCGCGGTGATCAGGGCAGAGCTGATTCCATGCCCAGAAACATCAATCGCATAAAGACCGATTCGCGTTTCGCTGATCTTGTAGTGCCCCACGAGATCACCGCCCACATGGCCAGACGACTGCAACAGCAAAGACACCGCCGCCCCGTCAAAGGTGCGGAACCGTTCCGGCACCAAGGACTGCTGAAGCTTTTTGGCGGCCAGCAAGTCATTGTCCAGACTGTCATAAAGACGACGCAACTCATCCAGCGTATCGGTGATGACCCGGTTTTTGTCTTTGAGCTCGCGCTGCATGCGCAGAATACGCTCCGCCGCGGAGATCCGTGCACGCAGCTCATAGCCGTTCACAGGTTTGGTCAGAAAATCATCCGCCCCTGCATCAAACCCTTGTGCCACCTCAGTTTTTTCGCTCTTGGAGGTCAGGAGAATGAAGTATCCATAGGTCTCTGTCTGCAGCTCACGAAAGGCCACACAAAACTCAAGGCCAGTCATTCCCGGCATCATCCAGTCAGACAGAATCAGATCCGGCGGATCGTTGCGGCAGATTTCCAGCGCTTCGGAGCCTGAAGCCGCTTCAATCACATCATAGCCATCCCGCTTGAGCGAGAGGCTGAGGATACGGCGCTGCACACGGCTGTCGTCCACCAACAGAACACGTTTGATGACCCCGACACCCGGGGCATTTTTCTCAGCAGATTGAACAGAGGTCGTCGACAAAACGCTGGGGCCTTTGCACAAATTATAAAGTTCGTTAGACAGACATCTATGCTTGCGCTGCTTAACATGCCGTCAAAACTAAAAATGAGATAGTTCAAAATTTACCGGTTAGGAATTGTTAATACTTTTTTGTCACTCTTACGGAAGGAATTGATGAGGAAATGCCCATGATTGACTGGGAACGTGTAGATGAGCTGCGCCAAGAGATTGGAGCAGAAGACTTCGATGAAGTTGTGGATCTCTTTCTCGATGAAGTCGAGGAAGTGATTGGTCGTCTGCAAGATGGACCTGACATGGCCAATCTTGAGGCGGATCTCCATTTCCTGAAAGGCGGCGCGCTGAACCTTGGGTTTCAGACATTTTCGCAACTGTGCCAAGCTGGGGAAGCGGCGGCGGCCGCTGGAAAAGGCGAGACCGTCGATCTGGCAGCGATCCTCACCGCGTTCGAAGACAGCAAAAACATCTTTGCGCAAACCCTGGCAGCAGCCTGAGCAATTCCTGACGCGTCACCGTCTGACAAGATGACCCTCCAAAAAAGCGCGGCGCCATACTCTCTGGCGCGGCGCTTTTTCATATGTGGCCCTACACCCGCACCCAACGCGCAGATCACGTGCTGCTAGAGCACGTATTGAGCAAGCGTTTCATCGTTGGTGATGTCTGTGAAGGTCATGCCAGCGGCCTTGATTCGTGCAAACAGCGCGTCAAAGTTCTCAGATCGCGTGGTTTCGATGCCAATGAGCACAGACCCGAAATTGCGCGCCGATTTCTTCAGATACTCAAAGCGCGCGATGTCGTCTTCGGGGCCAAGCGTTTCCAGAAAATCACGCAGCGCACCGGGACGCTGAGGCATGCGCAGAATGAAGTACTTCTTCACCCCTGAGAATCTTTGCGCGCGTTCTTTCACCTCTGGCAGGCGCTCAAAATCAAAGTTGCCGCCAGAGGTGACACAGACAACGGTTTTGCCACGGATCTGATCCGCGACATCGCTGAGCGCATCAACTGCCAAGGCCCCAGCTGGTTCCAGCACGATGCCTTCGACATTCAGCATTTCAATCATTGTCGCGCAGATCCGATCTTCGGGCGCGGCCAGCACATTTTCAGGGGCGAGTGTTGCCAGCCGTGCGAAGGTTTTGTCACCGATCCGCGCCACAGCTGCGCCATCCACAAACCCGTCAAGATTGGCGAGCGTGACCGGTTGACCGGCATCCAGCGCCGCCGCAAGGCTCATCCCACCCTCTGGCTCCACCAATGTGTAGTTGGTTTGATCGGCGAAATAGCTGTAAACGCCGGAGGACAGCCCACCACCGCCAACCGGCAGAATGATGTGGTCTGGCACTTGGCCAAGCTGCGCTTCGATCTCTACAGCGACGGTGGCCTGACCTTCGATCACATCTTCATCATCAAATGGGGACAGGAAGGCGGCACCGGCCTCTGCGCAATAGGTTTTGGCCGCCGCCAGCGTATCGTCGAAATAATCGCCCACGAGGCGGATCTCTACATTTTCGCCGCCAAACACTTTGGTTTTGAAAATCTTCTGCTGTGGCGTGGTGACCGGCATGAAAATCACGCCCTGCACATCAAAATGCTTGCACATATAGGCCATGCCCTGTGCGTGATTTCCGGCACTGGCGCAAACAAAGATGCGCTGATCCGGGTTGTCCACCCGACGCTTGCGCATGGCATTAAACGCGCCGCGCAGCTTGTAGGAGCGCACGGGCGTCAGGTCTTCGCGCTTGAGCCAGATGTTGGCGTCAAAGCGGGCGGAAAGGTGGGCATTCAGCTGCAGAGGCGTGGCGGGAAAAACGCTGCGCATGGCGGCTTCGGCAGTGCGGGCACAAATACGAAAATCGCTCATGTGCCCTCAGTGACTTAAGCCGCCCCGTTTGGCAAGGCCCAGTCGAGCCGGGCCCGCAGATCAGGGTCAGTCGATCGACCGACCCTCAACATAGTGACCATACAATGTGGTCAGGATGCTGATGTTGAGGAGGGACACAAAAATCGTGGTCGCCAAATTGAGCACAACGGACAGTGGAGGAGAGACAAGCGCGAGACCAGCCGCCGCGCTTTGCGTCAAAATCTGAAGCCCTGCCAGCAGCAAAATCATCAACAGCAGCGCACCCCAGGATTTCGTGGTGGCCTCAAACGCCTGACTGAAGGTCACAGGTTTGCCGACCGCCGCTGCGGGCAATGTGACTGACAAACGCATCAAGGCGAGCACCGCAATGAAATAGGCAGGAATGCCGATCAGAACGCCAAGCACCGGAGAAGCCTTCACAATCAACATCAGGACAAACCCGGCAGGCGCAACCACAAGAAGAGCCGCCAGCGAGAGTTTAAAGATTTGCCCCCAATAGGCAAAAATCTGGGCTTTGTGGAAGGGCGGAATCCAACCCTGCGGCATCTCTTCGAGCATGACAAACCGATGCCAGGCGACAACGCACCATGTGGCAAGCAGGGCCGTCACAACAAACACACCCAAAAACATAAGTATTCGAGTAAGCTGGGGCGTCGCCGCCATGCCTGCGTGGGACATACTGGTAAACATCAGGGCAACAAACAGCCCAAGCACCACAACACCAATCAGCGATAGCACCAGGAATATACGCGCGGCTTCCCGCCAGTTGCGCACGATCATGCCAATGGCATGTTTGAACAGTTTCCAGCCCTGCATTGTCTCACCTCTAAGTAGCTGAAACCTCAGCTACAGTCGCGCAAAAGCGATCTCAAGGCAGAAACGGCTGTAACCCGCTGCGCCACCCGGCATGATGCAAAATCTGCACAGGCCGGGCGCCCGGAGGGGTTGGTTTCGGCGTCAGGCCTGCAACATGTCTGTCTCTGCAGCTGCGGGCAGGCCCATGGCAACCAAAGTTGGCTCGTTCAGACGGGCCGGATTGATCCCACTGAGGGTGACCCCCTCGCCGCCTGGAAAGATCAGCACAGCATTGCCATAGGTATCAGCACGCACGGCGACGTCCCTGACAGTGATCGGCTTGCCATGCGCATCGGTGAGCTGAGACACATCAAGCTGGTCACGATCTGCGCCCTCGATGCGGAAATCTTCCACCAGCTGAAAATCATAGGCCTCGGCAAACGCGAAGGTTTCGCTGTCACACATCCATTCGACCAACGCCTCTGTCACCTCGGCGGGGGCGGGTTGGGTTGGATCTGCGCCCTGCTCCCAAGGTTCCACAAAACTCAGCACACGCCCGCGCGCTGTGGTTGGAAACCCTCGCGGGTTATCAGGCGCAAAATAGGTGGCGCCGTGATGTTCAAAAAACGCGCCCTCCACAATGCCCAAGGCAGTGTCATACACAACGCTGCCACGCCCGAGAGGCGGATTGTCCTCTGGACAGATCTCTATTTCGAAACCGGCCTCCGCAGGTGTCGGTGTTGTCAAAGTGTCAAAAAGCCAATGGGCCCTTACATGTGCCATCAGTCTTCCCCCAAAATAATCCCAAGGACAACTACGGCGCAGCAAAGTTAAGAAAGGCTAAATGAGCGCTGGCGAACTGGTTCGAGTTTTAGGCGCAGTTGCATCGATTTTTTGGAGCCCGCGACCAAAAGGCTCAGGCCACGCCCGCCTGTGTGTTCCAGATCTGTGCGCCCAGCGCGGATTGATAGACATGGGCCAGCTGGGTGAGCGCCTCTGTGGTCATGGTCTCGGTCTGCCACGCCTTGGCGCTCACCCCGAGCATGCGCGGCATGAGCATCGGCCAGATCTGCGCATCTTCTGTGGTGAACTCAGACCAGAAGGTGCCCTGTACCCCTTTGATGCGGTCTGCAAGGTTTGGGTCGGGCACCGGCTCCCAGGCGATGGTGTCCGCCAGAGAGACATAGGCCGCCCAATTGGCGCCCCAGTCATCAGGATCATCGGTATGCGCCATATCAAGGTAGACATGCTGTGCCGGGCTCATCACCACATCATAGCCTGCGCGGGCGGCGGCGAGGCCGGGCCCCTGCCCTGTCCAGCTGAACAGCAGTGCGCCATTGCCAATGCCGCCGTTGTTGCCCTTTGCGGCCTCTTCCCACGCACAGGGGCGGAAGCCGTGCGCGGTGGCTTTGGCAGCGAGCCGCGCAATGGTCCAGCCTTGCAGATCATCGGTGGTTTTCAGCCCTTCGCGGGCCATCAGATCACGGGCCAGCGGGCTGCCCATCCACGTGCCTTCCGGCAGTTCGTCACACCCCAGATGAACATGACCAAAGGGGAAGAGCGCGCCAACCTCCGCCATAATAGGCTCTAACACAGCCCAAGTCTGGTCAATTGCAGGGTTCACCACATTGCCTTTGTAGCCCTGAACGCTGGTTTCTGTGCCGCTGTCATCGGGATCGCGCAAATCCGGAAACACATGAGTGAGAGCGATGGCATGGGCGGGCACCTCGATCTCTGGCATCACCTCAATATTGAGCGCCTTAGCATGGGCGAGGATGGCGCGGGCGGTGTCTTTGGAATAGCTGCCCCCGGAGGTCAGCGCGCCGGCGAACAGGCCGGGCAGCAGATGGCCCTCACCACAGAAGGCGGTTTGCTGCCAAAGTTCCGGAAAACAGTCGATCTCCAGACGGAAGGCCTCATCATCGGCAAAATGCCAGTGAAAACGGTTCATCTTGAGCAAGGCCATCAGGTCGAGCAGCTCAAAGATGGTTTCGGGCGCATAGTAATGGCGTGCGGTGTCCAGATGTTGCCCCCGCCAACCAAAACGCGGCGCGTCTTTGAGGGTGCCACAGGGCAAAGGCCCCTGCTGCATGAGCGTCAGAAGCGTGATGCCCGCATAAAACACCCCGCCGTAATCCCCAGCGCGGATGGTGATACCTTGCGGCGTGATGTCGATTTCATAGGCATCCTCGGGAAGATCTACGAGGTCAACATGTGTCTCTATACAACCTTGATATTCCCATTTCTTACGATCCGCCAGATCGGCAACCGCCTGTAGCGCGGGATGTGCACATTGGATGCCATCCAGCGACAGCGTGCCGCCGGACGGTACCCAGCTTTGCGGCTGCGGCACCAGTGGCAGACCGGGGAACGGCCCCAGATCCGGCAGCGGTTGCGGGCGGCATCCCGAAGGTGGTTTGGGCAGAGGGATCGCCACGCCAGCCACCCGCAGAAAAGGTCCCAAAGGGAGCCAGGCGCGGTTGGCTGCGTGAAAGCCGCCGGCGTAGCGAATGGTCACTTCATACGGCGCATTGTCTGCCAAATCGGGAAGCTGAATTTCGGTGTAACTTCCCAGCTGTTTCGTCACTGTTCCGCCAGAAACCACCTCAAATGGGGCCATGCCGGAAAAGCAAAACACCGGAGCCGCCAGTGCGTGATCCGGTGTGAAAGTGCATAGGATTTCTTTGCCAATGAGGCGACTTTCATACTGCATATCAATCCAACCTGAGTTCTGAAACGAAGTCATAAATATCTGAGCGGTACAGGCCGCGCGTGAGCTCTATCGGGCGCCCCGAGGCGAGATAGCCCGTGCGCACGATCTGCAACACCGCGCTGCCTTCAGGCAGTTTCATGAGATCGGCGTCAGAGGGCGACAGGTTGAGTGCGGTCACTCGTTGGATGGCGCGGGTTGGCGCGCTGCCATCTTTGCGCAGCAGCGTATACAGCGAGGTTTCAATTTTTTCAGGGTCGCGCAAAATATCGCGCGGCAGGGAAGAGTATTCGAGCGCGATCGGCGTCCCCCCGGCGCTGCGCAGACGGTTGATGCGCGCAACCTTTTCATGGGCTGCAAGCCCCAACGTGACCATTTCATCGGGGTTTGGCGAAAACAGCCCACGCGAGAGCACTTCGCTGGTGGCCTGCATGCCGCGCGCGCGCATGGTTTCGGTGAAGGACACAAGAGAGGACAGGGATTGTTCCAGCCGCGGAGAGGGCATGGCCACAAAGGACCCAGCACCGCGGCGCTGTTCAATCAGCCCCTCCTCCACCAGCAGAGACACGGCCTTGCGCACGGTGACACGGCTGATGTCTGCGGTGTCTGCCAGATCCCGTTCCGGCGGGAGCTGATCGCCTGGTTGCAGACCACCACTGCGGATCTCTGCGGCGATGTGGCGGTAGAGCTGCTGATAACGTGGACCCCGCCCTGCGCGATGCCAGACAGTGGGATCATATAGCGACGTTTCGATATCCATCCGGGGGCCCTCGTGTGGTTTCAAAAACAATACCAATTCGCAAGACAGGCGCAAAAGGGCAGACTAAACACCTATCGAAATGCCTGTTTTTCATGGGTTATTCAAGGGAATTCTTTTTTGGTATTGTATTGGTAGTATTTTGGTTTGATTGAGTTAACATATTTGTCATGAACTGATTCGACTTCCTGCTGAGCCGAAGAACACCATGGGGGATATGGATGGCCGAACTCTCCGCACAGGCGCCACAAGACAGCGCCAGCCTGCGCAGCCGCACTTTGCCAGAGGGGCTCTTTGGCTGGCTGCTGGTTGGGCCCGCCATGCTCTTCATCGCGGTGATTGTGGCGTGGCCGCTCGCGGAAACCATTCGGCTTTCTTTCATGGACGCGGGCCTTGGCGGCGAAAGCTATGTCGGCCTTGAGAACTATCAGGATCTCGCCGACAGCCGCCGCTTTCATCAGACCATTGTGCGCACGTTTTACTGGATGTTCCTCAGTGTGGGACTGAAACTGATGCTCGGGCTGATTGGTGCGACCCTGCTGAACGCCGCGATACCGGGACGGGCGCTGTTTCGGGTGCTGGTCATGCCACCCTGGGTGATCCCGATTGCGATTGGCTGTATTGGCTGGTTGTGGCTCTATAACGGCTACTTTGGTGTTTTGTCCGGGGTTTTGATGAAGCTCGGCATCACCGACGGACCCTTTGAATTCCTTGCTTACAAAACTTCGGCTTTCTACTCTGCGGTTGTGACCGATGTCTGGGTGGGCACGCCCATGGTGACGCTGTTCTTTCTGGCGGCGATGCAGGGGGTGAGCCGGGATCTGTATGAGGCGGCTTGGGTGGATGGCGCCGGGCGCTGGTATCGCTTCCGCCGGATCACCATTCCGCAAATTTTCCCGGTGATCGTTTCTATGGCGCTGCTGTCGGCGATTTTCACCTTCAACAGCTTCGAGATCATCTGGATTTTGACCGAAGGCGGGCCGCGCGGGGCCACCACCACCATGATCGTGGACACCTATAAGGTTGCGATTGGCAATTACAAATTTGGCGAAGGCGCGGCACGGGCGGTCATCATCGTGATCCTGCTTGGCCTTTTCTCTCTCATCTATTTGTTCTTCCTGAACAAAGTGAACAAACGCTACGGGGTGAAGTGACATGATGGATCGCTACACAAAGCTGCAACTGGTGGGCATTTACGCCGCTCTGGCCGTGTTCCTCACCTTTATGCTGTTGCCGTTTTTTGAGATGTTCATGGCCAGCCTGCGCCCGCTCGAGCACCTGTTCCGCAGCCCGTATCAGTTCTGGTCGGATGACTTCAGCTTTCAAGCCTATCGCGACATGTGGGTCACGGTGCCGCTGCTGGGGCGCTATATCTTCAACTCGATTTTCATTGCCAGCTCTGTCACCTTGATCACCATGGTGTTTGTCGTGCCTGCGGCCTATGCCTATGCGCGGCTGAATTTTCCGTTCAAAAACATCAGCCTCGGTATTTTTCTCGGGGTGAATATGTTCACCGGTGCGGTGCTGCTCATTCCGCTTTATCGCGTGTTGCGCACCATGGGGCTGCTGAATTCCTACTGGGCGATGATCATTCCCGGCGTCGCCTTCCTGATCCCCACGGGTATCTGGCTGCTGCGCTCTTATCTGGAGAAGATCCCGCGCGAGCTGGAGGAAGCGGCCTTTGTCGATGGCGCCAGCCGTCTTTACACCCTGCGCCGGGTGGTGCTGCCGCTGGCGGTGCCCGGGCTGATCGTGGTGGGCGTGGCCGTGTTTATCGGCGCATACGCACAGCAATTTTTGTTCGCAATCACATTCAACCAGACCCGCGAGCTGCAGCCGCTGCCTGCCGGTCTTTACGAATTCATCGGGTATCAAACGGTGACCTGGAATGAGATGATGGCCGCTGCCTTGGTGGGCGTTCTGCCTGTCATGGTCATCTTCCTGTTCCTGCAAAAGTATCTCGTCGCCGGCCTCACCGCTGGCGCCGTGAAAGAATAAGCCAACAAGGGAGACTAATTATGAAAAGCGTAAAACTGACATTGGGCGCAGCCCTTTTGTCTGGCGTGGCCAGCACGGCCATGGCGGCAGACAAAGAAGTTCATTTCATCATGTGCGGCGGCGAAGTGCGCGCGGCAGACCAAGCGGTGGTTGATCAGTTTGAGGCCGATTACGAAGGCGTAAAAGTCAATCTGGAAGCGGTGCCATGGGGCACATGTCAGGACAAATCCCTGACGCTGGCCGCAGCAGGTGACCCGCCCTCCATCGCCTATATGGGCAGCCGGACCCTGCGCCAGCTGGCGAAGAACGATCTGATCGTTCCGGCAGAAATCGACCCGAGCACACCTTATCAGCCCGGCGTTCTGAACACTGTGACCGTGGAAGGCACCGCCTGGGGCTATCCGCATGCGTTCTCCACCAAGGCGCTCTATCTGAACTGTGACATCATCGAAGCCTCCGGTCAGGCCTGTGAAGCGCCGGCCACCTGGGACGCGATGTATGATCTTGCCAAAGGCGTGGTGGACAACACCGATGCGGCGGGCGTGGGCCTTGCGGGCAAAGACTTTGACAACACCATGCACCAGTTCCTGAACTACCTCTATTCCAATGGTGGTGCGGTGATTGACAGCGCGTCGGGTAAAAACATGCTCGACAGCAAAGAGACCCGCGAGACGCTGGAATTCTACGGCAAGCTGGTGGATGTGGCGCAGGACGGCCCGACCGCATGGGAACGTGACCAGCTGCGTGACCTGTTCAACGACGGCCAGATCGCCATGTATGTCTCTGGCCCATGGGGTCACAACCAGCACAACGAAGGCATCAACCAGAAGGTTGTGCCTGTGCCTGCTGGCCCCTCCGGCACCTCTGGCTCTATCCTGATCACCGACTCCATCGTGGTGTTCAAAGGGTCTGGCCATGAAGATCTGGCACAGGAGCTGGCCAAGCGCATCACCTCTGGTGACAGCCAGTATGATCTGGACAGCAGCTGGGGCCTGACCCCGATTTTGGACTACTCCAAGCTTGGCAAAGAAGATCTCTACTACGCAGATGGCATCTGGCCGACTTTCACAGCCTCCATCGCGACCGGTGGCCCGGAGCCGCTTGTGGAAGATTTCAAATCGCTGCAGTCGGTCTTCACCAACATGGTGCAGGGCATCATCCTGAAGGATGACACGGTCGACAACCTGGTGACAATCGCCGCCGAAGAGCTCGACGACGCGCTCTAAGCGGTCTCCCTGCTCCGGGCGCGCCGTCGATGGTGCGCCCGGGGTGTGATCCTCCTCACTTTCAAAAATTTTCAGACAGACGGACAGTGCCATGGCGACGCTCAACCTCAATGCAATCACCAAATCCTTTGGCACAGCCAAAGTGTTGCATGACATCAGCCTCGCCATTGAGGACAAGGAATTTGTGGTGTTTGTCGGCCCTTCAGGCTGTGGCAAATCCACGTTGCTGCGCATCATTGCCGGGCTGGAGGAAGCCACATCCGGCTCCATCGTGATTGGTGGCGAGGATGTGAGTCACGCCGCCCCGGTGGATCGCGGCATTTCCATGGTGTTCCAATCCTATGCGCTCTATCCGCATCTGACGGTTTATGAAAACATCGCCTTCCCGCTGCGGGTGCAGAAGATGGCGAAAGATCAATTGGATGCGCGTGTGCAACACGCCGCCAAAGTGCTCCAACTCACGGACAAACTGCAACTGAAGCCCGGACAGCTTTCGGGTGGTCAGCGCCAGCGGGTGGCCATTGGCCGTTCGATTGTGCGCGAACCGAAGGTGTTCCTGTTTGATGAGCCGCTCTCCAACCTTGACGCCGCACTTCGTGGGGATATGCGCGTCGAGCTGAGCCAGCTGCATCGTCAACTGGACGCCACCATGGTCTATGTGACCCATGATCAGGTCGAAGCCATGACAATGGCCGACCGGATTGTGGTGCTGAACGGCGGTCAGGTGGAACAATTTGGCACGCCTATGGAACTCTATCACCACCCGGCCACCAAATTTGTGGCAAGCTTCATCGGCCAGCCCAATATGAACTTTGTGCCCGCCAAGGTGCTGGACACAGGCGGCGCGCTGACTGTGGAGCTTGAAGGCGGCCATAAGATGTCGCTGCCGGTGGACACAACCGGTGTCAGCCTTGGGGATAGTGTAGAGGTTGGCATTCGTCCCGAACATGTGGCTTTGGGCCAGAATGGTCTCGATATTACGGTGAATGTGCTGGAACGTCTGGGCGGTGTGGCGATCACCTATGGCACCATTGGCAATGGCACGCGGTTCTGCGCCTCCCTGCCTGGTGACGCGCCAGTGCGTGAGGGGGAAATCCTCAAGCTCACGGTCGCGCCAGAAGACTGCCACGTGTTCCAAAGCAACGGTCAGGTGCTGCGCCGCAAATCCGCGCCGGCGCTGGTGGCCTGAGGATAAGTCATGCGTGTTGTCACAGCAGGGATCGGGCTTCGGGCGGGGCATGTGCTCTCCATCCTGAAAGAGGCCATGCCCGAGGTGGAATTTATTGGATTTTATGATCCACAGCCCACCCATCTGGAAATGATTGGCACCGATGTGCCGCGGTTTGACGATGTGGAGTCCATGCTCGCCGACACATCGCCAGACCTCTTCTTTGTCGGCTCACCGAACAGTTTCCATCTGGAGCATATCAAGGCGGGGCTGGCCGCCGGGGTGCGGATTTTCACGGAAAAGCCCGTGGTCACCACCAAAGAGGAGACCATGGAGCTGGCCGCGCTTTTGGCAGAGCACGGCACGGACCGTGTGATGGTGGGGCTGGTGCTGCGCTATTCGCAACATATGGTGGATCTGCGCCGGGTTCTGGATCAGATCGGGCCGATCACCTCGATTGAAGCGAGTGAACATATCGCGCCGTATCACGGGGCGTTTTTCATGCGGGATTGGCGGCGGATGGTGCGCTGGTCTGGCGGCTTCATGCTGGAAAAATGCTGTCACGATCTGGACATCTACAACATGGTGACCGGCTCAAGGCCCAGCCGCGTGGCGAGCTTTGGCGGGCGGCGATCTTTTGTGCCGGAATTTGCGCCCACGTCAAACGCCGAAAACGAGATCATGCACCGCAAGAAAAGCGTGTGGCAGAGCGTAGATGACCCGTTTCACAGCGATGGGGATATCATCGACCACCAGACGGCGATCCTGCACTATGAAAGCGGCGCGTCGATGAGTTTTCACACCAATATCAACGTGCCCGATGAGCACCGCCGCTTCTGTGTGATGGGCGCGCTGGGCATGATTGAGGGCGATTTTATGCGCGGCTTTGTGCGGGCCACGGCGCGGGATGGCAGCGTGATTGCCGATCACGATTACACCCAGATGGAGGCGGCGCGCGCCTCTGCCCACTACGGCGCGGATCACATGATGGTGGATGACATCGTGGCCTTTTTGAAAGGCGAGAGCGACAGCCTACCGGTGGGCGTGGTGGACGCGCTTGAGGCCGGGCTGGTGGCGATGGCGCTAGACGAGGCGCGCATCAACGGCAGCATGATTGATATGGGCCCGATCTGGGCGGAATTTGACAAGTTTGGATTGCGGAAATGACGATGAAAGCGGATGTTCCGGGCGCCTGGATGGCGCAGGAAAGTGGCGACGCGCTGGGTGTTTTTGCGCGGGCGGCGACACAGGCGGTGGCCCTGCCCGACATGGGGGATGTGCGGGCGTTTTACACCATTGCACGCGGCTCCTCTGATGCGGCGGCCAATATTCTCTCCTATGAGTTCATGCGGGTGCTGGGCGTGCCGGTCACATCGCTGCCCCCATCGGTGTTTTCGATCGGCGATGGTGTGCAGATGGCAGGCACCGCCGCGCTGGTGGTGAGCCAGTCTGGCGCGAGTGAGGATCTGGTGCGCAGTGCCAAAGGCGCAGGGGCACGGGGTGCCAAAGTGCTGGCGATCACCAACCAACCAAACAGCCCGGTGGAACAGGTTTCAGAAGTCACCGTCCCTATCAGCGCTGGCCCTGAAAACGCAGTACCCGCAACCAAAACCGTAGTGGGCTCTATCGCGGCTGGGATGGCACTTTTGGCTGGATTAGAGACAAAATATGACGCCAAGAGCTCTGCGCAAACACTGGCAGGCGCGCCCGCTGCCTTGCCAAATGCAGCGGCGATCCGCGCGGCTTTCCTGCGGGCGCGCAGCGTCTATGTGATCGGGCGGGATACCGGCTTTGGGGCAGCCCATGAGGTGGCGTTGAAGCTGAAGGAATGCTGCGCCGTTCACGCCGAAGCCTACTCCTCCTCCGAGGTTCTGCATGGCCCTCTGCAACTGGCCACCAACCCGCTCATGGTGCTGATCCTCGACACCGGGCGGGCCGACATTCAGGACAGCCTCGATCAGGCAGAAGCGCGGTTTCAGGCAGAAGGCTGTGACGTGCATCGCCTGCGGGTGAGCGCACTTTGTGAGGGGCCGCTGACCCCGGCGGCGGCGGCGGCTTATCTGCTCGCGCTGATCTACCCTGTGATCCTTGAAACTGCGCTGGCTTTGGGATTGAACCCAGATGCGCCGGAAACGCTCTCGAAAGTGACCCAAACCACATGACCGACTCTTTGAACAGCTGGGCCACCTGGCGCGAAATTCATCAACAACCTGCGGTTTGGCGCGCCTGGGGCGCGGCGTTTGACGTGGCTGGCTTGCGCGCCTGGATTGCCGATCAGAACGCGGACGAGGTGTGGTTCTGTGGCGCGGGCACCAGCGCCTATATCGGCGACATCATCGCCACCGCTGTGCCGGGCACCCGCTCTGTGCCCTCCACCGATCTGGTGGCCAATCCGCGCGCCTTTCTGACGGGCAACCGCCCGCTGGTGGTGAGCTTTGGCCGCTCAGGCAATTCCACCGAAAGCCTTGGCACGCTCGATGCGCTGGACGCTTTGGCGCCGGATGCGCCGCGTTTGCACATCACCTGCAACCCCGAGGGCGCACTGGCAACCCGCGCAGCGCCCGGCCCGCTGAAGGTGATCAACCTGCCCGAAGTGACCCATGATGCGGGCTTTGCCATGACCAGCAGCTTTTCCACCATGCTGCTGACCGCGCTGGCCCTGTTTGATGCGCCCTGTGATGTGCCTGCGCGCTTTGCTGCGCTGGCCGATCAGCTCGACGCCCTGTTGCCGCAGTTTGGCACGCCGCGCCCGGAGCGTGCGGTTTATGTCGGCTCTGGCCCGCTGACCTATGCGGCGCGGGAGGCAGCGCTGAAGGTGATGGAACTAACCGCCGGGCAGACACCTGCGCTGTGGGACAGCAGCCTTGGCTTCCGTCACGGCCCGAAATCCTTTGTGCGCGGCGAGACCGCGATCACCGTCTTCTCCAGCCCGCAATCGCCCACCCGCGCCTATGACACCGATCTGGTGGCCGAGCTGCGCGCGCAGTTCCCCGACGCGCGGGTGACAGAGATTGGCCCCGGCGGAGATATCGACATCGCCATGCCCTTTGGCACCGCCTGGGCGGCACCGCTGTGCATCGCTGCGGCGCAGATCGACGGCGTTAAATGGGCCGCAGATCTGGGTCTGAATGTGGATGATCCTTTCACCGGCCAAGGCACGCTCAGCCGTGTGGTGGCAGGGGTGACCCTGCATGGTGTTGGCGACGGAGCAGGCGCATGACAGTCGCCGGCATCGATCTGGGAGGCACCAAATGTGAGGTGCGCCTGTTTGATGAAGACTGGCGCGAAGTGACGCGCCACCGCGCGCCAACGCCAAAAACCTACAAAGAGCTGGTCACAACTGTGGTGGATCAGGTCCGATGGGCCGAAGCGGAAGCCGGGATGGCGCTGCCGGTGGGTGTGGGAGCGGCCGGGCTGGTGAACCCGAAAACCGGCCTCGCGCTGACCGCCAATCTGCCCGCCACCGACCATCCGTTTCCCGCCCATCTGAACACCGCTTTGGGACGCCCGATCACCTATGTGAATGACTGCCGCGCACTGGGGCTGTCAGAGGCGATTTTTGGCGCAGGGCGCGGCCACAACACCGTGATGTCCCTGATCATCGGCACAGGCATTGGTGGCGGAATTGTGGTGAATCAGTCTCTTTTACAGGGACCAACCCTGACGGGCGGTGAGTTTGGCCACATCGCTGCGCCCGCGCATATTGTGAGCCGTTACAGGCTGCCAATCCATCGCTGTGGCTGTGGCCGATTGGGCTGTATTGAAACCTATGTGGCGGGGCCCGGACTGACCGCGCTGGCGCAACATCTGAGCGGGCTCGCGCTCTCTCCGCCAGAAATAGCTGAACGTCGCAAAGGCGATATGGCGCGGGTCTGGAAAGTCTGGACCAACCTTGCCGCCGAGATGATCCACGGGCTGACCCTGACGGTGGACCCGGATGTGATCGTGCTGGGCGGTGGTCTGAGCCAGATCGACGGTGTGATCGAGGACATCTCAACCGCCGCGCAAGACGCACAGATCGGGGATTTCTTGGCCGCAAAGCTGGTACTGGCTGAGGGCGGCGACGCCAGCGGCGCACGAGGGGCTGCCTATGCAGCCTGGCAGGAGACACAACATGACGGATGAACTCCGCAAGATCATCACCCAGAACCGCAACGGAGCGCCCGTGGCCATTCCCTCGGTCTGCACCGCGCATCCCGATGTGTTGCGGGCCGCGCTCGCGCTTGCAGAGCGAAAGGATCAGCGGGTGGTGATTGAGGCCACCTCCAATCAAGTCAATCAGGACGGCGGCTACACTGGGATCACGCCGGAAGGTTTCATCCGCTATGTGCACGACATTGCCGATGATGCCGGCGTGGATCGCGGGCGCATCATCTTTGGCGGCGACCACCTCGGCCCGCAGGCCTGGCGCGCAATGCCGGCCAAGGCGGCGATGGAAAAGGCGCGCGTTCTGGTGCGTGATTATGTGAAAGCCGGGTTTGGCAAGATCCACCTTGATTGCTCCGAAGGTTGTGCGGGCGAAGCAGCGCAACTGAATGACGATCAAACCGCCAGCCGCTCTGCCGATCTGGCGCGGGTTTGTGCAGAAGCGGGCGAAGATCTGCTTTTTGTCGTTGGCACCGAAGTGCCCCCACCAGGTGGCGCGCGCATGGATGAGGACGGAGATATCCCCCCCACCAACGCAACTGACGCGGCCAAAACCCTCGCCATGCACATCGAGACCTTTGGCGATCTGGCCCCCGCGATCGGCGGATTGGTGGTGCAGCCCGGCGTGGAATTCAGCCCGACCGAAGTGCATCACATGCCGCTGGCGCGCGATCCGGGCTTTGTTGCCGCACTCGCAGACACGCCAAATGTCTGTCTTGAGGCGCATTCGACGGATTATCAGCACCCGGAGGTGTTTCATCGGCTTGCAGAGCTGGGCTTTGCGTTCCAAAAGGTCGGCCCGGCGCTGACCTTTGCCTACCGCGAGGCGCTTTATGCGCTGGACACTCTGCGCGGCTCCAAAGGCGCGCTGCAGGCGGCAATGGAAGAAGTGATGTTGGAAACACCAAAACACTGGCAGGGGCACTATCATGGGGCCGAGGATGCGCTGTATCAGCAGCGTCATTTCGGGCTGGCGGATCGTATCCGCTATTACTGGCCTCAGCCCAAGGCGGTTGCTGCTGTGAAGGCGCTGTTTGATGATCTGCCCGCTGTTTCGCCCGACGCAGCACTGCAAACCGCCTTTGATGAGGCCACGCTGACCCGTGCCGAGATGCTGGACGGTGCGCAAGCGCAGCGGCTGGTGGATGCGCAGATCGAATTGGCGCTGGAGCCCTATTTTCTTGAGGTGACATCATGAGCACGCAGTGGCTGGCCCCCGATCAGCTGTTTGACGGCAAGGACCTGCGCACAGGGATGGCTCTGCGGGTGGAAAACGGGAGTGTCGCCGAGATCGCAGAGGCCCCCGCTGGCGCGACCCCTGTGACAGGCACGCTGACGCCCGGCTATGTGGATTTGCAGGTCAATGGTGGTGGCGGCGTGCTGTTGAACACCAGCCCAACGCGGGAGGGCATCGCCACCATCGCCGCCGCGCACCGGCGGTTTGGCACGGTGGCGCTGTTGCCCACTGTGATCACAGATAGGCCAGAAGTGCTGGAAGAAGCCGCCAATGCAATCGTCGCCGCCAAAGGGCTGCCGGGCATTATTGGGTTGCACATTGAGGGGCCGCATATCTCTGAGCCACGCAAAGGCACCCATGATGGTGCCTATGTGCGCCCGCTGGATGCGCGCACAATGAATGTGGTGCAGCATCTGCGCGAAACGGATGTGCCTGTGATGATCACTTTGGCACCAGAGGCGGTCACGCTGGAGCAGATCACAGAATTGGCGAGTTGGGGTGCAATAGTCTCTGTTGGACATTCAGATGCCACCGCCGCGCAGGTGGAGGCCGCGATTGCCGCTGGGGTGCGCTGTGCCACCCATCTTTACAACGCGATGTCGCCGATGACGAGCCGAGAGCCAGGCGTTGTGGGCGCGGTGATCAACTCATCGCTTTATGCTGGGATCATCTGCGACGGATTTCATGTGGCTGACAGCATGGTGGGGCTGGCGCTGCGCGCGCGCCCAGTGCCGGATCGCATGATGCTGGTATCAGATTCCATGGCCACGGTTGGCGGGCCGGATCGGTTTGACCTTTATGGCCATGAGGTTGCGCTGCGCGACGGGCGTCTGATCAACCGCCAGGGCGGTTTGGCCGGTGCGCATATCACGCAGGCACAGGGCGTGCAGCGCCTGATTTCCAAGATTGGGCTTTCGCCAGAAGCGGCTTTGCGCATGGCGATCACCACCCCTGCGGCCTGCATGGGATTGCCTGCGCTCGCAAGCCCGCTCAACCGCCCTGTCGAAGATCTGATCCTGTTGGATGAAGACCACACCGTGACGGGCACGCTTGCAGAGGTTATCACTGCGCCAAAAGCCCCCGATGCAGCGGAATAGGCTCACATTCGAGGTCTGCATCGACACTCCTGCCGGGTTGAATGCCTGTGCCGGGTTGGTGGATCGGATCGAGCTGTGCAGCGCGCTGGATCTCGGTGGGCTCACACCCGATCCCGGGCTGATTGCACTGGCGGCGCAAAGTGGCCTTCCAAGCCACGCCATGATCCGGCCACGCGCCGGGGATTTCTGCTATGACGCAGCAGAAACAACAGCCATGTGTGCCAGCATCGCAGCGGTAAAAGAGGCGGGTTTGGCAGGGGTGGTCATCGGTGCACGCAAGGCGGATGCGCTGGATCTGAAAACGCTCACCACTTTGATGCGCGCCGCCGAAGGGCTGGAGGTCACACTGCATCGGGTGATCGACCTGCTGCCGGATCCCATCGCGGTGATGGAGCAGGCCATCACACTAGGCATAGACCGTATCCTGACATCCGGCGGAGCGCCCAAAGCGGTTGACGGATTGGCGCAGATTGCACGCCTCCACAGCGCGGCAAACGGGCGGATCGAGATCATGGTGGGCAGCGGCGTTTCAGTCTCTAACTTGGCTGAAACTGCAGAAATGACAGGCGTTACATCCTTTCACAGCTCCTGTGCGAAAGACATGCCTGTGGCCGCTGATTTGCAGCAATTTGGCTTTGCCAAAACCCAGCGCGTGACAGACCGTGCGACCGTGCAGGCCTTTCGCGCCGCGTTAGACCAACTCGCACAGACCTAGCTGCGCAAAGCCTGCGCCAATGCGTGATAAGAGGCTTTGGGCGTGCGCGCAAAACTCTCAAAATCCACATGGATCAGGCCAAAGCGCTTCTCATAGCCCAGCGCCCATTCGTAATTGTCCATCAAAGACCAGATATAGTAGCCCTTCAGAGGCACATCTGCGGCCAGCGCCTGTTTGACGGCATCGAGATGGACGTTCAGGTAGGATATTCTGTGTGGATCATCAACCGCGCCACCCGTGATCTGGTCAGGCGCTGACATGCCATTCTCTGTGACATAAATCGGCAGATCGCCGGTGTATTCCCGCGCCATGCGGATCAGGAAATCACGCAGCCCATCAGGATAGATCTCCCAGCCCATAGAGGTCAGCGGCAATTCACCAGTGTGCTCGCTGTAACTGGGCCATGGCGTCGCGGCCGGACCGATGAGGTTGCGGGTGTAATAGTTCAGCCCGCTCCAATCCACCGGCGTGGTGATGACGTCAAAATCATCCTGCCAACCTTTGGGCAGATGCGGGTCAAGCCCTTCGAGCACCAGATCGGGGTATTCCCCTTTGAACAGCCCGCCCAGAAAGAACCGGTTGTAAATCGCATCATAGCGCGCGGCGGCGGCGGCGGCCTCTGCACTGTCATCAACCGGCGCGGCCCACTCAAAATTGCACACCGCGCCGAGGTTTTTCATGCCATGGCCGCGCATCACCTGAATGGCCGTGCCGTGGGCCAGAAGCACATGGTGCATGGCGCGCGCGGTGGCGCGGATGTCGCGCAGCCCCGGCGCATGGGCGCCAACAAAATGGCTCAGCCAGCCAACACACCAAGGCTCGTTGATCGGCGCGACGGACCAGACACGATCCCCGATCCGACGCATGAGCGTGTCGGTATAGTCGCCAAACCAGCCCGCAATATCGCGATTGCGCCACCCGCCCAGATCGGCCAGGGCGGAGGGCAGCTCCCAGTGATAGAGCGTAAGTGCCGGATTGATGCCACGTGCAAGCAGCCCATCCACCAGACGGTCATAAAAATCGAGCCCTTCTTGATTGGGAGTGCCGCGCCCTTCCGGCAGCACACGCGCCCAGCTGGTGGAAAAACGATAGGTGTCCACACCCAGTCCGGCGATGAGGTCGAGATCTTCTTCCAGACGGTTGTAGTGATCACAGCCCAGCGCGCCATTTTCAGCCCGCACCACATTGCCCGGGGTGGCTGCGAAATCATCCCAATGGGTGCGCCCGGCGCCGCCGAAGCTGTGGCCCTCAATCTGGTAGCTTGAGGTCGCAACGCCAAACTGAAAGTCTTGCGGAAAGTCGGAGCGTTTGTGGGTGATCATGTCAGGCTTCCTGCTCTAATGCCTGCCGCAACGCAGGGGCAGGACCGGTGGATTGGCCCACCGTCAGCGTTGCCTCCAGCATCACCTGTGGCAGATCGGTGCCGGGATTGGTGATCATGTCAATCAGCGCATGCGCCACTTTGCGTCCGGCTTCGCGCACGGACGAGCGCACAGAGGTAAAGGCGGGAATATCGCCATCATTGCTAAAGTAGCTGAGCGCATCATCATGGATGACCACAGACACATCGCGGCCCATCGTCAGCCCAGCCTCTGAAAGTGCGCGACGCAGACCAATGGCCGGAATGATCGAGGACACCACAAAGGCGGTTGGTGGCTTCTCCATCGCCAGCGCTTTGCGGCAGGTTTCATAGCCGTAGTTTTCGGTCATCTCGTCATGAAACACCAAATCAGGTCGCAGAGGCGCATCACGCCCCTCTAACGCCGCCAGATAGCCCGCGCCCCGTCGGGTGGCAAAATCCATATCCGCCAATCCGTTCAGCAAAGCAATGCGGCGATGCCCGAGATCCAGCAAGAATTCCGTGGCCCGTTGAAAGGCACGCTTGTTGTTCACATCCACCCAGCTGTAACGCTCTCTCACTTCAGTAGAGCGACCATGCACCACGAAAGGCACGCCAAGCTCCTGCAACAGCGCGATGCGACGGTCATCCACCTTGGGGCCATGCACGATCAGCCCGTCCACAGCACCACGAGACACAAGTTTGCGATAGCTGGCTTCTTCGTCTTCGTCATTCACCACAGAGAGCAGCAGATCATATCCGTTGTCTGAATAGATCTCCCCCGCCCCGGCAATAAAATCGGCAAAGATCGGGTTCACCATCTCATGCTTTTTGGAAACGGGCAGCACGTGGCCGATGGTCATCGCCCGTCCGGTCGCCAATGTCTTGGCACGCGTGTTGGGCGCATAGTTATGGGCGCGCGCCGCCTCCAGCACTTTCTGGCGCGTTGATTCGCGTACCTCCGGGTAGCCATTGAGTGCGCGCGACACTGTGGTCTGCGACAGACCCAGTTTCTCTGAGAGCTCTTTCAGGTTCATGATTTTTGGCGATTATTCCTCAAAGCGCTTTGATTGCTGGCAAAAACACAGACCGTTTCTGACAACAGAACCAAAGGTATTCCTCCTGAAATCACTCATAAATCATATATTTCTCTGGCACAAGTCGGTGGATTTCTTGCGGATTGCAAAATTCAAAGCGCTTTGGTAACCTATCCACAGGAATGGAAACTGGGAGGACATCCATGACACCGAAACTTTATGCGAGCGCCGCTGCGCTGGCGCTGATGGCAAGCGCCGCATTGGCCGATGGCCACCTGAAATTTGCGCCGGGGGAGGGTGCATTCAGTTGGGACAGCTACAAGACATGGGCCGAAAACGCGCCGGATCTGAGCGGACAGACCGTGACGGTCGCCGGTCCATGGCTGCAGCCTGAAGATGAGGTGTTCCGTTCGGTGCTGGCGTATTTCACCCATGCGACGGGGGCAGAGGCGATCTACACCGGCTCTGACAGCTTTGAGCAGCAGATCGTGATTGATGCCGAAGCGGGCTCCGCCCCCAATATTGCCGTGTTCCCACAGCCCGGCCTTGCAGCAGATATGGCCGCGCGCGGCCTGCTTTCGCCGCTGCCTGCGAGCATGGCGCCTTGGACCGTTGAAAACTACGGCGCGGGCCAAAGCTGGGTTGATCTTGGCACCTATGCCGACAAAGACGGCGCGGATCAGCACTATGGCTTCTTTTACAATGTGAACGTGAAATCGCTGGTCTGGTACATCCCGGAGAACTTTGAGGACGCCGAATATGAGGTGCCGGAAACTATGGAAGATCTGCGCGCGCTGACCGAGCAGATCGTGGCCGATGGCGAAACCCCTTGGTGCATCGGTCTGGGATCCGGCGCGGCAACCGGCTGGCCCGCCACCGACTGGGTCGAAGACATCATGCTGCGCACCCAGCCAGCCGATGTTTATGACGCCTGGACCACCAACGACATTCCGTTCAACGACGAACGTGTGGTGGCGGCCATCGAAGAGTTCGGCTGGTTTGTGGGCGATGATGCCAAAGTCTCCGGTGGTGCGGGCGCTGTGGCCACCACCGACTTCCGCGACAGCCCGAAAGGCATGTTTGCCGCCCCGGCAGAGTGCTACATGCACCGTCAGGCTTCCTTCGTGCCGGCCTTCTTCCCGGAAGGCATTGAGTTTGGCGAAGATGTGGATTTCTTCTACTTCCCCTCTTACGCGGGCAAAGACCTCGGCAATCCGGTTCTGGGCGGCGGCACATTGATGGCGATCACCGATCCGTCTGATGCGACCAGCGCGCTGATGGAATTTTTCCAGCTGCCACTGGCGCATGAAGTCTTTGGCGCGCAGTCGGGCTTCCTGACACCGCTGAAAAGCGTGAATCCGGAGACCTACCTCAATGACGCGCTGCGCGGTCAGGCGGATATTCTGGTGAATGCGACCACCTTCCGCTTTGACGGCTCTGACCTGATGCCGGGTGGCGTGGGCGCGGGCTCCTTCTGGACCGGCATGGTCGATTTCACCAGCGGCAAGGACGCCGCCACTGTGGCGACCGAAATTCAGGACAGCTGGGACGCGCTGAAATAAGCGCGCTCTGACGCCAAACCCGTGTCGCCCCACATACGGGGCGGCACAGTTCAAAAAAGGGGTGCGCCATGTCTCCGGCCCTGCTTGGTCTTGTGACCATTGCGATTGGTGTGAGTGGCTGTCTTGGCTATTTCTACCTGTCCAATCTCTTTCTGGATAAAGTCCTGTTTCCGCCGGTGGGCCCCAATGCGGGGCGCAATATCAACCGCGCAAACATGATCCGCCCGTGGCTGTTTCTCGGCCCTGCGATCCTCGCGCTGGGGCTGTACCTCGGCTATCCGGTGATTGAGACGCTGCGGCTGTCTCTCACGGACCGCACGCAGGATGAGGCCTTTGTGGGCCTTGCCAACTACAGCCAGATGTTTGCCGAACCCAAATTCTGGGAGGCGATGCGCAACAACATGCTGTGGCTGATTGTGGTGCCTGCCGCCTCCACCGCCTTTGGCCTGTTGGCAGCGCAGCTGACCGACCGCATCAAATGGGGCAACATCGCCAAATCCCTGATCTTCATGCCGATGGCGATCTCTTTTGTGGGCGCGTCGGTGATCTTCAAACTGGTCTATGATGCGCGCCCTGCAGGCAACGAGCAGATTGGCATCTTGAACGCGGTCTGGTTGCAGTTTGAAGGTGGAATAGGCTCTTTTCTGATCCTGAAACTGATGCCTGCGGTGCTTCTGCTGAGCTTTGCCGCGATTGTGACTTATGTCGCCTATCTGCTGCTGCGCCCCCTGCTTGAAAGCGCGGGCACCGTGCTGATCAAAGCCCTGCGCGTGTTCGGCGCGGCTATTGGCCTGTGGTTTGCCTATACCGCGCTCAGCAATGCGGTGACAGTCTTTGTCACCGAACTGGAATATGGCGCGCCACAAACGTGGCTGACCCTGCCGTTTTACAACAACTTCTTCCTGATGGTGGTGCTGATCTGGATCCAGACCGGCTTTGCCATGGTGATCCTCTCCGCCGCGCTGCGTGGCATTCCGGAGGAAACCATCGAGGCCGCCATTCTGGATGGGGCCAACCCGTTTCAGATCTTCTTCAAGATCAAAGTGCCGCAGATCATGCCCACGATTGTCGTGGTCTGGACCACCATCACGCTGGTCGTGCTCAAGGTCTTTGACATCGTGTTTGCCATGACCAACGGCCAGTGGGAAACGCAGGTCTTGGCCAACTACATGTATGACAAGCTGTTCCGCGCCAATGACTGGGGCGTGGGCTCTGCCAGCGCCATCATCATCATGCTGCTCGTCTCCCCGATCCTGATCTGGAACGTGGTGCAGGCCCGCAAAGAACTGCGCTGAGGAGAGAGACCATGGACAATATCGCAGGACGCAAATCCGCTCTCAGCTGGGCCGTGAATATCTCGGTCGTGCTGCTTGTGGCGCTGTGGCTCTTCCCCACCGTTGGTTTGCTGGTGTCCTCCTTCCGCACCGCAGACCAGATCTCTGCCTCGGGATGGTGGAAATCCCTGTTTTCGGCAGAGCAGGTCGTGCAACTGCGCACCGGTGGGGCGGAGGCCGCAATGCAGGAGGGTGACCTCTGGGTGGTTGAGGGCAATCTGCTTGAGGAGGCTGAAGATGGCCCCGCACCGGGCATCACCATCACGCGCTTTGGCGTCTCCTCCAAAGCGGTGGACGCCTTTGCGGTGGGTGACACAGCGACGTTTTCCAAAGATGAGAAGACCTTCACCATGGACGCGGCGGGGACCTATCGCTTCACCTCCACTGAGAAGCTGCGCAAACGCGGCCAACGGGTGTTCATCACCGCGACCCTGCCGCCAGACTTTACGCTTGAGAACTATGATCAGGTGCTCTTTTCCGGCAACAGCAATGACAGCATGGCCAAAGCGTTTTTCAACACGCTGACAGTCACGATTCCGGCCACAATCATCCCAATCCTGATCGCCGCCTTCGCCGCCTATGCGCTGGCATGGATGGAGTTTCCGGGCCGTGTGCTGTTGATTGCGACGGTTGTGGGCCTCTTGGTGGTGCCCTTGCAGCTGGCGCTGATCCCGCTGTTGAAGCTGCACCTCAACATCGGCATCGGCAAAGGCTATCTTGGCGTCTGGCTGGCTCACACGGGGTTTGGCCTACCGCTCGCGATCTACCTACTGCGCAACTACATGGCAGGGCTGCCCAAAGACATCATCGAGAACGCCAAAGTGGATGGCGCCACGGATTTTCAGATCTTCACCAAGATCATCCTGCCCCTGTCTTTCCCTGCGTTGGCCTCTTTCGCGATCCTGCAATTCCTCTGGACTTGGAATGACCTGCTGGTGGCCAAAGTCTTCCTGATTGATGCCACCGGCAACACCACCGTGATGACCAATCAGATTGTCGAGCTGCTGGGCACCCGTGGCGGCAATTGGGAGATCCTCGCAACCGCAGCCTTTGTCTCCATCGTGGCACCGCTCTGCGTGTTCTTTGCCATGCAACGCTATCTCGTGCGCGGCCTGCTGGCCGGCTCCGTGAAATAACAAACAGACCCTAACACGGCAGAAATGCCGCCAATATCTAGGACGACCCGATGACATATCAGGACCCGAACATGACCCAAGACACCGCTCTCATCACAGACCCAGATTGGTGGCGCGGTGCGGTGATCTATCAGATTTATCCGCGCTCCTATCAGGACAGCAACGGCGACGGCATTGGCGATTTGGCTGGCATCATCCAGCGCCTGCCCCATGTGGCCAGCCTTGGTGTGGATGCCATCTGGCTCTCACCGTTCTTCACCTCACCGATGCTGGATTTTGGCTATGACGTCTCTGACTATCGCGATGTCGACCCGATGTTTGGCACGCTCGCGGATTTTGACGCGCTGATCGCCAAGGCCCATGAGCTGGGCATCAAGATCATCATCGATCTCGTACTCAGCCACACCTCCGATCAGCACCCGTGGTTTGTGGAAAGCCGCGCCGATCGCAGCAATGACAAAGCCGACTGGTATGTCTGGGCTGACGCAAAGCCGGATGGCACGCCGCCCAACAACTGGTTGTCGATCTTTGGTGGTCCGGCCTGGCAGTGGGACACCGCGCGGATGCAGTATTACCTGCACAACTTCCTCAAGGAACAGCCGGACCTCAACTTCCACAACGCGGAGGTGCGGCAAGAGCTTTTGGATGTGGCCCGCTTCTGGCTGGAGCGTGGGGTGGATGGCTTCCGTCTGGACACGGTGAACTTCTACTATTGTGACGCCCAGCTGCGCGACAACCCGCCCCTGCCCGAGGATCAGCGCAACGACAATATCGCGCCAGCGGTGAACCCCTATAACCATCAGGATCACCTGCACGACAAAAACCAGCCGGAAAACCTCGACTTCCTGCGCGATCTGCGGGATTTGCTAAATGAATATGACGCGATCACCACCGTGGGTGAGGTGGGAGATTCCCACCGCGGCAGCGAAATTCAGGCGGAATACACCGGCGGCGGGGACAAGTTGCATATGGCCTATGATTTTGCCCTGCTTGGCCATGTGCATCCCACCGGCACCCGCATCGCCGAAGTGATGGCAAAGGCGGAAAGCTTCTCTCAGGACAGCTGGGGCTGCTGGGCCTATTCCAACCATGACGTGGAACGCCACGGCTCCCGTTGGTCGCTGTCAGATGCGGCCCAGCGCACCTATGCGGCGCTTTTGATGTCGCTGCGCGGATCGGCCTGTATCTATCAAGGTGAAGAGCTGGGCCTGCCGGAGGCGGATGTGGCGTTTGACGATCTGCAAGATCCCTATGGCATCCGTTTCTGGCCAAAGTTCAAAGGGCGCGATGGCTGTCGCACGCCCATGGTGTGGAAATCTGACAATCAGAATGGCGGGTTCTCAGAGAGCAAGCCATGGCTGCCGGTGGCCTCTGAGCATCTGGCGCTGTCGGTTGATGCGCAGGAAGAGGCTTCCGGCTCCATGCTGAATTTCTACCGCCGCCTGATCGCCTTCCGCAAAACCGTGCCTGCGCTGGCCAAGGGGGATTTCACCCTGATCCACGCCGATGACACCCACATCCGGTTTGAGCGCAGCCACAATGGCACCCGCGCGATCTGTGCCTTCAACCTGTCTGAAAAAGACCAGAGCTTCGATCTGCCCAGCGGCGCCTGGAAAGTAGAGGCCAAAGCCCCCTTCACCGTCAGCCGTGATGGCAACAGCGTCACCTTGCCTGGATGGCAAGCGGTCTTTGCGGTCACATCAGGCTCTAACACAGCGCAAAACAGCGAGGAAAGCGGACATGGCTGATCTGGTTCTCAAAGATGTGGCCAAGTCTTATGGCCAGGTGAATGTATTGAGCAACATCGATCTGGAGATCGAGAAAGGCGAATTGATTGTCTTTGTCGGCCCATCGGGATGCGGCAAATCCACCTTGCTGAGGATGATTGCGGGGCTCGAACATATCACCGGTGGCACGCTGGAAATTGACGGCACATTGGTCAACGACGTGCCGCCCAGCCAGCGCGGCATCGCCATGGTGTTCCAATCCTACGCGCTTTATCCGCATCTCACCGTGCGCGAGAACATGTCTTTTGCGCTCAAGATCGCGAAGATGAGCACGGCGGAGATCAACGAGCGCGTGGAGAAGGCCGCCAAGACCCTGCAGCTGCACAATCTGCTGGATCGCTTGCCCAAAGAGCTCTCTGGTGGGCAACGCCAGCGTGTGGCCATTGGCCGCTCGATTGTGCGCGATCCAAAGGTCTATCTGTTTGATGAGCCGCTCTCCAACCTTGATGCCGCGCTGCGCGTGGCCACCCGCATTGAGATTGCACAGCTCAAGGAAAGCATGCCTGACAGCACCATGGTCTATGTGACCCACGATCAAGTGGAGGCGATGACGCTTGCCTCGCGCATTGTGGTGCTGGCCGGTGGCGGTATTGCGCAGGTTGGCACGCCGCTTGAGCTCTATGAGCGTCCGGAAAATGAGTTTGTCGCGCAGTTTATCGGCTCTCCAGCCATGAACCTGCTGCCCGGCAAAATCACCGGCACGGGCGAGACAACCACCGTGGCATTGGATGCAGGTGGCACCGCCACATCGACGGTGCCGTCGCGCGCTGAAGACATGGGGCGTGCCGTGAACATCGGCGTGCGCCCCGAAGACCTGATGACAACCGACGGCCCCGCAATCTTTACCGGTACGGTCAATATCACCGAAGCTCTGGGAGAGGTCACCCTGCTCTATTTTCAGCCACAAGGGGGTGCGGATCCGATCATTGGGAAACTGCAGGGCATTCACCCAGATCTCAAGGGTCAGCAAGTGGCCTTGACGGCGGATCCAAGCAAGGTTCATGTTTTCGCAGATACGCAATCCCTGCTGTATCGCGACCGTCCCATCAAAGAAATCGCAACGAAAGCGCATTGAACCGCAAACGGTTGCCATTACGGAACGTGAGCAACACAGCAAAACTGTGGTGCGGTGGACAATTTCATTGCAGACTTTGCCAATGAAACGCACCGATTTAGAATCACATCGGCACGACCTGTCTGAAACCGCTGTTAATTCGGGCCAAACCGCCCAAATTGGCTTGTTTTGCTGTGGCGCAGCAAAGGTTTCAACACTATCTTTACCTCTGCTACATACCCCTAAGCCATTGTGTTCATCCGGCTCTTTTTTGTCATGGGTCCTCTTGTCATGTCTCGTCTCGCCCGCCTGATATTACGTGTTGCCACCATGTTGGCATGTTTGGCGCCGATCAAACTGGTGGCTGAGACCCTGACAATTGGCACCATGAATCAGGGCATCCGCACCCAAATGAAAATCTATGAACCCTTTGCGGCGCATATCGAGAGAGAAATGCGGGGCACAGAGATCAAGAGTGTGCGCCTGATGGTGGTGCCAAACGCCGATCAGATGGCTGACGCGATCAGGCGCAATGAAGTGGATATTTTTATCGACAGCCCGCTCGTGGCGGGCAAAGTGGCCAGAATGTCCGGTGCGCAGCCATTTCTGCGCCGTCTGCAGCAAGGATCGCGCGCGCACTACTCCGTCATTATCGCCCGCAAAGACAGCGGCATATCAACAGTCGCAGATCTTGAGGGCAAAACGATTGCCTTCACGGAGCCCGACTCCTGTGTTGGCTATTTGCTGCCAGCCCATATCATCGTCAAAAATGGGCTTGGTCTCAGAGAAATTATGAGCCGTGAACAGCTGGCGCGACCTGGTGAGGTGAACTTCAGGTTTTCGTCACATGAAAAGAACACAATCTACCAAATTGCCACAGATCGTGTTGATGCCGCGGCGGTGAGCCTTGACTCCCTGCTGAGCTTGCGCGAAGCGCGGCCCGGAGAATATCGCATCGTGGCGAGCTCTTCTCAATTTCCGCGACAGGTTTTGCTGTATCGCGACAATATGGACGCCAATATTTTGTCCGATCTACGTGCCATACTGCTGGCCATGCCGGAAACTGAAGAAGGTCGAAACGTGCTGCGCAAGCTTGAAAATACAAGCGGATTTGAGGATTTTCCAAAGGGACCCAATCCGCTTTTTGCGCGGATCAATATGATTTTGGATGATCTGTCCGCTGCGGGGATCAAGTAAGGTGTCCGCGCCTAAGAATCCGCTTCTGCGACCTTTGTCAAAGACATGGCAATCGCTGACCTACGGCCTTGGCCGTCGGATGACGCTGTATTTTGGGATCATGATCGGCGCGTTTGTGACAACGCTGATTTACCTGAACACGCTGACGCAGCTGGAACTTGTGCGCACACGATTTGCCGAACGCTCTGATGCACTCGGCATTCTTATACAGGAAGTCACCCTGCCCTATCTCTTTGAGGGGCGTCCGGCAGAGCTGGACATCATCTATCAGGAATTGTTGCGCCAGCCAGACATTTTGAGCCTGAAGTTTGTCGATCCCAACGGATATCTTCTGGTGAACGGCGAAGAGGACGCGAATGCGCTGTTTCTGAGCCGCGTCGACGATCCGATCATTGCGGAGACCTCGGAATCAAAAGTCAAAAAAATCGTGTCAGAGAACAGCGTCATTCAGGTCGCGGTCCCCGTGATCTATGGGAACGTGAACTATGGCACCATTCGGTTTGATTTGGACGGCGCACCTGCCAACAATGAAGTGAGCCTGGTGCTGCGCCGCAACATGTTGTTTGGCGTGTTCTTTACCTTGACCGGTGTCTTGCTCAGCATCTGGGTGTCCCGACGGTTGACCGAACCTTTGGCGCGACTCAATAGCGCGACCAAACGCGCCGCAAAGGGCAACCTGAACCAATCCATTGTCATTCGCACGAATGATGAGGTGGAAGGACTCGCCAACAGCTTCAACTTGATGCTTGGCAATCTCCGGGCCTGGGTGCAGTCGCTTGAAGATACGCAGACCAAACTGGAGCTTTCCGGACGCGACTTGAATGCCAAGAACAAAGAGCTCCAAGTCGCTGCGGAGCAGGCCCAAGCCGCAGAGAAAGCAAAGTCGCAGTTTTTGGCGCGGATGAGCCACGAAATCCGCACCCCGATGAACGGTGTACTTGGCATGGCCGAACTGTTGGCGGACACGGATTTATCCAATGATCAGAAAGACCTGCTGGAATCGATACACAGTTCCGGCTCTACACTTCTGACCATCATCAACGACATTTTGGATTTCTCCAAGATTGACGGCAAGCATATGGTCCTGCGCGAAGAGGTCTTTCGTCCAAGCGAGGTCATTGAAAACACGGCGCAAATGCTCGCATTTCAAGCCGCTTCTGCGGGCGTGGACCTGATCACCCGCATCGAACCAACATTGCCAAAATCGCTGGTGGGTGACGATGCCCGCCTACAGCAGATTATTATCAACCTGGTTGGCAACGCCTTGAAGTTCACCGAAGAAGGCTATGTGCTGATCAACGCCACGCTGAAGACAGAGGATGGGCGCGACGTGATGCAGGTGGACGTTTGCGACACCGGTATTGGCATTCCCCAAAGTCAACTTGAAACGGTCTTTGATCAGTTCACGCAGGTGGATGGATCCTACAGTCGCCGCCATCAGGGCACGGGATTGGGCCTGGCCATCGCCAAGGGCTTTATCGAATTGTTGGGGGGGCGCATTTGGGCAAAGTCCGAGATTGGAACCGGCACCACTTTCAGCTTTACTGTCCCAATTGTCTCACCAGAGGCGCCACCTCCGCTGCAATCTGAAGACAGCGTCGATCTGGAAGGGCTCAAGGTTCTGGTGATGCAGTCCGAACCAACAGCCCTGTTTGTCGTGAAAGAAACCCTGAAGCAATGGGGTGCGGAGCCACATACGTTCGAGACAGCCAATGCGGCGCTTACGAGCCTAAGCGATGCAGCGCAATCAGATGCCCCCTACGATGTGATCATCACAGAAACCACCATGCCGGACATGGAACAGAGCAAGCTTTTCACAGAAATCAAAGCTGCACAGGGCCGCAAAACAGCACAGCTCATTGTGGTAAAACCGATCAACGAAGGGGTGTCGCCCGAAATCGAGGCGATCATGCAGGCGGATGCAGAACTCTTGAAACCTGTGAACACCCGCAAATTGCTGCTAGCGCTGCTGCCTGACGAAATGGAAGTCGAAGACACTGTCGCAACCTCATCTTTTGAACAGCCCCGCGTCGCGCCCAAACCCGTCGCACAAGAGCTTTCTAACGAGCCGGACCGCAAGACCATTCTGATTGTGGATGACAACAAAACCAACCGGAAGCTCATCGAAGTGTACCTCACCCGGTTGGGAGTCAGTCATTTTTCCGCAAACGATGGTGAGGAGGCGATCAACCGGTTCCAGAAACACAAACCGGATCTGGTGTTGATGGATGTGAGCATGCCCGTGATGAACGGGTTGGAAGCAACGCGCGAAATCCGTGCTCTGGAGGAGCTCAAAGGTGTTGCGCGCAGCCAGATTATCGGGCTGACGGCGCACTCTGCCCCAGAGGACCGCGAAGCCTGCCTCAACAGCGGTATGGATGCGCATATTGCAAAACCCATCAAGCTGCAGGAACTTAAGACAATCATCGCTGAACTTTGAAATCAGCGACAAACTGTTGAAAAGTCGCGCTTAACCCGGCAACACTTCCAAAGGTTGCAAGGGAATAAGCATGACACGCTCAAAACAGAACGTCGTTGTGGTCGGCGCAGGCATCAATGGCGCGGCCACCGCACTTTGGCTGCGCCGCGCAGGGTGTGAGGTCACGCTTGTTGACAAGGCATCGCCTGGCATGGGGGCGTCCTATGGCAACGCCTGCTTGCTTGCCAGCTGTGCCATTCTGCCCAATGCAACGCCGGGGATTGCAACGAAGGCTCCGGGCTATTTGCGTGACCCAGAGTTTCCCTTGTTCATGCAATGGGCGCATTTGCCCCGCCTGCTTCCTTGGCTTCTGAAATTCATCAGCCACTCCGATCACACCCGTGTGCGCAACATCACCCAGGCCCTAAACCATCTGATTGGCGACAGTGTGGAGCAGCACAAAGCGCTGGCCGCAGGCACCCCGGCGGAGCGCTGGATTCAGGAGACCGACTATCTGTTTGCCTACAAAGACCGCGCAGCCTTTGAGAAGGACAAATATGTCTGGGACATGCGGGCGGACATGGGGTTTGTCCCCGATTTGGTCGAGGGCGCCGCAGCGCAGGAAATTGAACCAATCCTGAGTTCAGAGATCCGTCTGCTCGCGGTCAACAAGGCGCATGGCTTTATCCTCAATCCCGCCTCCTACGTGCAGGCGCTGGTCGACACGTTCACAGAGATGGGTGGCCGGTTTGTGCAAACAGCGGTGCATGATTTTGAGATGACCGGCGGACAGGTCACAGGCGTGCTCACGGATCAGGGTCGGTTTGATTGTGACCGCGCGGTGCTCTCTTCTGGCATCTGGTCCAAATCTCTGGCGCGGAAGCTGGGGATTGCTGTGCCTTTGGAAGTGGAGCGTGGCTATCACGTCACTTACCGCAATCCATCTGTGCGCACCAATCATCCCGTGATGATCGCTGATGCAAAATTTGTGGCAACGCCAATGGATCAGGGCCTGCGCTGTGCCGGTATTGTGGAATTTGGCGGCCTGTCAGATCAAAAATCGAAAGCGCCGCTGGCGCTGCTGCGCCGCAAAGTGGCGGAGGTGTTTCCCGATCTGACAGCAGACAGCGAAGAAGAATGGCTGGGATTTCGTCCCACCTTGCCTGACAGCCTGCCGATGGTGGGCGAGATCGGCAGCAGTGGGGTCTATGCCGCCTTTGGGCACCAGCATATCGGTCTGACGGGTGGGGCAAAAACCGGGCGGCTGGTGGCAGATCTGATTTCTGGTCGCACACCCAATATCGACCTGGCCCCCTACCATCCCCAGCGGTTTGGGTAACAACGCCCGCGTGTCAACGGGCGCCGTATGCATTTAAAAGATCAGGCAGACGTGCGCGCGCTCTCGGGCTGTGCGCTCTCACTCTCAACGGGCGTGGTATCGACCACCTCTTCCTCCGCCTCGACGACCTCTTCATCCTCAGAAGATTTGTCCTCCAACGCACCAATAATAAGCGGCAGCATCGCGGCGCTCGATTGGCTCTGGCCTTCGACCTCCGGTGGTGCAACCCAAGCCAGCGTGTCAAAGCTGTGACAGCTTTCACAAGTGGGCGACCACTCAGCATGGATATGGCTGCAGTTGTCACACACCCATTGCGGCCCGCGTGGCGCGCTGAGGGCTTTGGCAAGGAAGCCTTTCACAACCGCGTCCCCAGCACCCTCGCCCCGCTCAACCGCCGCCATGATGGTCAGCGCACGTTGAGTTGGGTTGGTTTCGTAAAGATTGCCCAGCGCACGCCGGGCTGCCGGAAAATCCTCAGCCGCAATGTAGAGCTCAGCCAATAGCATCTTGCTCTCATCATGATCAGCTGTGTTTTTCACCAATGCACCAAAGCGTTTGATGCGCGCCTCTGGCGTCTCCTCCGGGGCAATTTCAGCAAAAGCGGCCGCCAGATCCGGATGCGGCTGTGTATCCCACGCCTTTTTCAGCAGGCGCGTGGCATAACGCGGTTTGCCTTTTTCGATATAACTGCGCGCGGCCAGAACTGCCGCCGGGATCAGATCAGGCGATAGGCGGTTGGCCTCAATTGCCTGTTCACGCGCCTCAATAGAGCTGTCCTCAGAAATCACCTCTTTGGCTTCCGACAGCGCCAGCACCGCATCGCGGCGGCGATGCACATCCCGCGGCAGGCTGCCGTGGCGCAGCTTCGCGTTCAGCGTCCCACGCGCGCCTGTCCAGTCTTTGCTTTCGGTCTGAAGGCGCAGCAAGGTGTCCTGCACCTCCTCATGGCGGGGCTTCAGCGCAAAGGCGTTTTCCGCCAGCTTCAGCGCCACATCGGTGTCTCCTGCGGCCAGCTTTTGCTTCATCAGGCCGCGCACACCCACAAACCGCGTGCTCTCGTCATTCAGCAGCTTCTTGTAGGTCTCTTCGGCCTTTTTGGTGTCGCCGTGCATCTCTGCGGCCTGCGCAACAATCAGGTTCGTAAGCTCAGGCTTCGCCAGAAGACGCTCGGCCCGGCGTGCTTTGTCCATCGCGGTGCGCCCTTCGCCTGACGCCAGTGCCATGACGCTGTCAGCCAGCGCTTTGTAGCCTTTTTGCTCGCGATTGCGGTCAAAATAACGGCTGATCGCGGTTTCATCCCCATTGAGGAACTTCAGAACCGCCACCAGCAAGCCCAAAAGCTTGATGCCAACCCAGACAGCCGCCACCAGAGCAGCCAACGCCAGCGCGGTCTGGAACGGGCCAAGGCTGTATTCCACCCCGCCCACGGTCAGCATCACGCCGCCTTCGCTTTCAAGCAGGTAAATCGAGCCAAAGGTCAGCCCGGTGACAATGGCAACAAACGCAATAATTTTGATCAGGGACCAGAGCATAAAATGACCTTCAGTTACTGTTTAGGGTTTGTGCCAGATCTTCGGCAGCTTGTGTGGCATCAGCCCGGGTCTGCGCCTGCGCAACCCAGTCTGCCATCACGGATTTCGGCCCCTCGGCCAATGTCGCTATCTCGCCCAGCGCGGCGGTGAGATCGCCGGCTTTCAGCGCGGCTTCAGCCCGGCTGAGAATGGCGTCGGTGTCGCTGCCTTCGCGGGCCTCAACCGAGCGTGCACCAAATTGGGTTTTGAAGAAATTGCCAAGCCGGTTGCCCTGCCCTTCGTCCACCTTATCTGCACGCGCTTTGGCCAGCGCCGCACGCGCGGCCTCAGGGTAGCTTTCAATCAGCGCGGCCAGCGTGACAAGGCCCTCATCGGCAAATTGCGCGAGCACGGGTGCAACCTCCTGCCCCGTTGCGGAGCGCAGATCCACCAGAGCGCCGCTGTAAGACGCGCCACTGTCCAGCGCGGCGACAATGCGGGCCACGGAAGAGCGCGCCAAAGCAGTTTTTGCGGAGAGATCCGCCCGGTCTTTCAACTCGGCAGCCTCGGCTTTCTGCGCAGCCACCAGCTCTTTGAGGTCTTTGACTTCCCGCTCATAGGCCGCAATCGCGGCAGCGCCCAAGCCTTCATTCAATGGGCGCTTTTCAATATCGGTCAGACGCGCCTCAAAAGTGGCGACAGCCTCGGCCAGCGTGCCCAACTCGTTGGTTTGGCTCTCCAGGGCGGCGCGCAGGGTTTCCAGCTCACCAGCGGCAGCTTGCGCGGCACTCTGTGCAGCACCTGCGGCGTCACCGCTGGCCCCGATCTCGCCATCTAGCTCTGCCAAAGTCGCACTCTGCGCTTCAAGCTGCGCGGTCAGCTCTGCAATTGCTGCCTTGGTGTCGCCACCCAGTCCCAGTTGATCGCCAAAATAGACGGCCCCACCAAACCCGATTGCGGCGGCCACAGCACCGCCCAAAACCATGGGTACAAAGCCCCCACGTTTTTGAGGCTCCTGCGTTGTGTCTGGTGCTGGCAAAGTTTCGACAGCATCCACGCTAGGGGCGATCTCGCCCGGCGTGTCCACGCCGTCTTCTGCGCCGTTTGCTTCTGTATCGCTTTCGTCATCTGCAGGCGCATCTTCGGTAGGCTCTGGATCCACCGCCGTTTCAGGCTCTGGCGCTTCAACCGGTTCTTCGATCGTGACCGGATCCTCGTCAGAGGCCTCCGCAACCTGCTCAGTCGCGTGTTCCTCCACGATCTCTGCGTCTTCGATCACCTGTTCCGCCTCTGTGGCGTCAACCTGATCCTTGTTTGGCTTGTCCGACTTATCCGTGGTCCCCACAGGTCACCCTTTCGAATCCGTTTTTTGCAAATGCAGCACCAATCTAGGCGAGGGCGGCGGCTCGCTCAATGCGTCACACTGCGTCCAACAGTCTCGTGATCGCATCTGCCATGGCATTCGCCTGTTTTTTCGCCGCCAAAACAACCTGTTCGCAAGGCAAATCGCCCAGCGCTTCTTGCGTGGCGGCACTGATCGCAACCACATGTATCGGAGCCGCCATGCCCTCCAGCGTGCGCAACTGACGGCTGAACACAGCCGCCGCATTCGGCGAAAACAAAGGCACTATGAGGGGGTTTTCACGCATCAGAAGCGATTTTGCAGCCTCGGTGAGATCAACGGGCACCTGATCATACACCACCGTCTCCTGCGTTTTGATCCCTGCAGCGGTCAGACGCGCGGCCAGGTCACCGCGCGACAGCGCCCCTCTGAAATGCACAAGCGGGCCGCGTGGGGCATCGGCCAAAATTCGCGCATAGAGCGCTTCGGCATCCCCATCCGCCGCTACTGCCTGCCAGCCCTTAGCAACCGCAGCCTCAGCCGTGGCCGCGCCAACACACCATGCCGGCAGATCCTGCGCCGGCGCCATCGCCACCCCATTGCGCGAACTGAACACAGCCCCGGTGAGACCTGTGAAATCCACCTCTGCACCGGTTGGCACAATCTCTACAATTGCGGATATCTCAATCGGGGCCGTCACCCCATGCGCACGCAGGCGCTGTGCAAACCGCGCGGCATCTGCCTGCGGGCGGGTCAGCAAAATCGTTGCGGGCCTGTGCGCCATAGATGCCACCGGGATTGTTTGAGCCACAGGGAGGTGTTACCTGCCACAGAACCGACGCGCAACGGCAAGGACCAAGCCGCCATGACAGAAACGCTCACCATTCTTGGCATTGAAAGCAGCTGTGATGACACAGCCGCCGCGATCCTGCGCCAGCCTGCGGGCGGGCCTGCAGAAATCCTTGCTTCTGTGGTGCATGGGCAAACCGACCTGCATGCGCCTTATGGCGGCGTGGTGCCTGAGCTTGCAGCGCGCGCGCATGCGGAGAAAGTGGATGTCTGTATCGCGCAGGCGCTGGATGCCTCAGGCGTGACGCTGAAGGAGCTGGATGCCATTGCCGTCACCGCTGGGCCGGGGCTGATTGGCGGAGTGATTTCCGGTGTGATGTGTGCCAAAGGGCTGTCAGCCAGTCTTGGCATTCCGCTTGTTGGCGTGAACCATCTTGCCGGGCACGCCCTGACCCCGCGCCTGACCGATCAGGTGGCCTTTCCTTATCTCATGCTTCTGGTGTCGGGCGGGCATTGTCAGTTTCTGATTGCCCATGGCCCTGAGAAATTTTCCCGCTTGGGCGGCACCATTGATGACGCCCCCGGCGAGGCTTTTGACAAAACCGCGCGTCTGCTGGGCCTGGCGCAGCCCGGTGGTCCGGCAGTGCAGGCAGAGGCCGAAAAAGGCGACGCCAAGCGCTTCCGCTTCCCGCGTCCGCTGCTGGATCGTCCCGGATGTGACATGTCCTTTTCTGGTCTGAAAACCGCACTTTTGCGCCAACGCGACGCGATTATCGCGGAAAAAGGCGGGCTGACCGTGCAGGACCGTGCCGACCTTTGCGCAGGCTTTCAGGCCGCCGTGGTCGACGTGCTGGCCGAAAAAACCCGCCGCGCACTGGAGAGCTATCTGGCAGAAAATCCTTCTGAGCCGCTTTTGGCTGTGGCCGGTGGCGTGGCGGCAAATACAGCCATTCGGGCAAGATTAGAGACTGTTTGTGCCGATCTTGGTGTGACCTTCACCGCCCCGCCGCTGGCGCTTTGTACCGACAATGCCGCCATGATCGCTTATGCCGGTCTGGAGCGCTATCAAGCGGGCAATCAGGATGATATGTCCCTCGCCGCACGCCCACGCTGGCCGCTGGATCAGTCGGCACCGGCGTTGCTGGGCTCAGGCAAAAAAGGGGCTAAGGCATGATCTCTGTTCTCGGCGCTGGCGCATTTGGCACCGCGCTTGCCGTGGCTTTTGCCAAAGGCGGCACCAATGTCACCCTTTGGGCACGCGATGCCGAAGCTGCCAAGGCGATGCAAGAGACGCGCGAAAATCCCCGTCTGCCGGGCGTGACGTTGGCTGAAACAGTCTCTGTTACAGCTGAATTTGCGGAAACGCTCTGTGATACAGTCCTGCTGGCGGTTCCCATGCAAAAACTACGCGGCGTGCTGACAACCCATCCAGAGCTCTCTGGCCGCACCCTTGTGGCCTGTTGCAAAGGGGTGGAGCTGGGCACCGAGCTTGGCCCAGTGGCGGTGATCCGCGATGTGCTGCCCAATGCCACGCCTGCGATCCTCACCGGTCCCAGTTTTGCCGCCGACATCGCGCGCGGGCTGCCCACAGCGCTGACGCTGGCGACGCCGGATGAAAACACCGGAAAAACGCTGCAACAGAGACTGATATCGCCCAACCTGCGGATTTACCGCACCACAGACACCGTGGGCGCTGAGCTGGGCGGTGCACTCAAAAACGTGATCGCCATTGCCTGTGGCATCGCCATGGGCGCGGGACTAGGCGACAGCGCCCGTGCCGCGCTGATGACCCGTGGCTATGCGGAAATGGTGCGGATGGCACGTGCGCTGGGTGCGCAGGGAGACACGCTGGCCGGGCTGTCCGGTTTTGGGGATCTCACCCTGACTTGCTCATCGGAGCAATCGCGCAACTACAGTTTTGGTCTGTCTCTGGGCCGCGGCGACAGCTTTGATGCGTCCGTGACCGTCGAAGGCGCCGCCACCGCCCGCGCCGCGCTCGCCCGGGCAAACACCCTGAACATAGACATGCCCATCACCGCAGCCGTGGTCGCAATCCTCGATGGGGGCTTGCAAATCCCCGACGCCATGGAAATGTTGCTCTCAAGACCACCCAAGGAGGAATAAACATGCTGATCGCCCTCATCGCCAAAGACAAAGCTGGCGCATTGGACATCCGCAAGGCCAACCGTGACGCTCACCTGGCCTATCTGAAAAGCTCTGGCGATACGATCATGATGGCGGGCCCGTTTCTGGACGACGCTGGCGACATGTGCGGCTCGCTCATCATCCTGAACGTTGCGGATATGGCAGAAGCCGAAGCCTGGGCCGCGGCAGATCCCTATAAAGCGGCGGGCCTGTTTGAAAGCGTGACCCTGCAAGCCTGGAACAAGGTGCTGGGCTGATGCGCTATTGGCTGTTCAAATCGGAGCCCTCCACCTGGAGCTGGGCGCAACAGGTCGCCAAAGGCGAGGTTGGCGAAGAGTGGGACGGCGTGCGCAACTATCAGGCGCGTAATTTCATGCGAGAAATGGCCGTGGGCGACCGTGGCTTTTTCTATCACTCCCAGAAAGAGAAATCCGTGGTCGGGATCATCGAGGTCTGCGCTGCCGCGCACCAAGACAGCACCACAGATGACGAGCGCTGGGAATGTGTGGACATCAAGGCCATTGCCCCGGTGCCCAAACCGGTGACGCTTGCCATGATCAAGGACGATCCGCGCCTCACCGAAATGGCGCTGGTGAAAAGCTCCCGCCTGTCCGTGCAGCCTGTCACCGCCGAAGAATGGGCCATCGTTTGTGAGATGGGTGGCGTCAAACCCTGATTTTTCAGGCATACTCCTGCTCATAGATCTTTGAGCGGAGGAGAATGTCATGGGTTTTGTCGCCGTGATCGCCGCCACTGTGGCGTCGTATGTCTTTGGATCAGTCTGGTACATGGTGCTAGCCAAGCCTTGGATGGCCGCCGCCGAGGTCAAGCTTGGGGCAAACGGCCGACCGGCCAATGCTAGCAAACCAACCCCTTATATCGCTGCGTTTGTGTGCACCTTTGTCGTTGCAGGTATGATGCGTCATGTGTTTGCCCTGTCTGGCATTACCGACATCGGCGCAGGGCTGATGAGCGGGCTCGGCATTGGCTTGTTTCTTGCAACACCTTGGATTGTCACCAACTATGGCTTCGCTGGGCGCCCGCCTGTGCTCATGCTGATTGATGGCGGGTATGCCACGATCGGCTGCATGATCATAGGGCTGGTTTTGACCCTACTCTAAACACCAAGTGCAAAAAGGCACGGCCGACTTGGCCATGCCGATTTAGCAGGTATCAGACTGCAGAAAATTAAACATAGGGGGCCTGCTTCCACTCGACCAGACCCCCTATGCCCCCCGCGTGCTCCCATACCACCACACGCGTCTGTTATATCTTAGGGTCCGGCCTTCCTGGCCCGACATACAAGGCATAGCCCAAACCGAATGAGTGTTTCAAATATCAAGTAGCGACAATCCGAGGAGATCCGTTTGGGATTTTGAAACCCTTTTGGCACAGAGCCCGCAATCGGGATCTGTACCCCCTCGGCAATGCGCCTAGAGATACTGTGACTCTTTGCCGAAATGCTTGGTCAGCATGTAGTAGACAACGGCGCGGTATTTGTTGCGCTCAGACACGCCATAGGTCTCAAAAACCGCATCGATCGCTTCCTGCAGCTCCGGCCCGTCAGAAAGACCCAATTTCTTGATAAGAAAGTTGTTTTTGACGAGCGCAACCTCTTCGGGCTGCGTGCTCGCTACAGTTGCGCCGTCTGCATTGTAAATCGCCGGGCCACACCCGATGGTCACCTTTGTCAGCAAATCCATATCCGGTGTCATTCCGCATTTCTGCTTCAGATCATCCGCATATTTGGCAATCAAGTCTTCGCGTTTTCCCATGCCACACACCTTCATTTTTCTTAAAATTGGCCAAAATTATCCGTCTGGGATCAAAACAATCGGGCATCAAACTAACGATTCACCCCCCAATCACAAAGGCAAAACAGCGCAAAAGCCATCGCGCCAGGCGTTCTGTCCCTTTGCAAACGCGCGCCCTAGGAGGTGCACCAATGGCCATGGAACGACATGAGCTTATAAGCAAAGGATCAGGTTTCAGCCAGAATCTTAGCCAAATAGGCCCCATAAGCGCTTTTTTCAAAAAGTTTGGCCCGTTCAGCGAGCTGATCTACGGAAATCCAGCCACGATCAAAAGCGATCTCTTCCAGACAACCGGTCTGCAAGCCCTGGCGGTTTTCCAAAGTGCGCACAAAATTGCTCGCATCCAGCAAGGAGGCATGGGTGCCGGTATCCAGCCAGGCATAGCCGCGCCCCATGGTTTCCACGTGCAGCTTTCCTTCGGACAAATAGGTCTGCAATAGATCGGTGATCTCAAGCTCCCCGCGTGCCGACGGCTTAACACCCCGCGCCCGCTCCGGCGCTTCATGATCGAGGAAGTAGAGCCCGGTCACCGCGTAATTGGACGAAGGGTTAACCGGCTTTTCAACAATCTCTCGTGCCTGACCGTCATCTCCAAAATACACCACACCATATCGTTCGGGATCGACAACGTGATAACCAAACACTGTACTTCCTTCAGGCCGGCTATCTGCTGCTTTAAGAACTTTAGGCAAACCTTGTCCGAAGAAAATATTGTCTCCCAACACCAATGCGGAAGGGGCGCCGCTCAAAAAGTCTTCGGCAAGTATAAATGCCTGCGCCAATCCATCTGGAGATGGCTGCATAACATAAGTCAAAGAAACACCCCAAGCACTTCCATCGCCTAACAGACGCTGAAACTGATCCTGATCCTGCGGTGTTGTGATGATGCAAATTTCCCGGATCCCTGCCAACATCAACACCGAAATCGGATAGTAAATCATGGGTTTATCATAGACAGGCAGCAGTTGTTTAGAGACCGCCATCGTTATTGGATGCAAGCGAGATCCGGTTCCGCCTGCCAAAATAATACCTTTGCGTTTCTTCATTTTAGTAGTCCAGTTTTTTCAATACGTCATTAAGGTCAGACCGCCAGTCAGACCGTTCAATTCCGAATGTTGCCAGCGTCAGATTGTTATCCAACCGGGAGTTTTTTGGGCGCCTAGCCACAGATGAGTAATCCTCGCTAGTTATGTCTTCCACCGAGCAGGAGACTGATGCTTGGGCAAAAATCTCCCTGGCAAAATCAGCCCAGCTCACATCAGGTTTACTTGATAGGTGATAGGTGCCACTTTTCTCCGGCTTACAAAGTAACTCTTTTGCAATTTTTAGGCAGCTCTCGGCAATGTACGAAGCACTTGTTGGGCCGCCAACCTGATCCGCAACCACACTGAGTGTTTTTTGCTCCGAAGCAAGCCGAAGCATGGTTTTTACGAAATTGTCACCGTAAACTGAAAATGCCCAAGAAGTGCGCAAAATACAATGTGTACCCGCGACCGACCTTATTGCGATTTCGCCGTTAAGCTTCGATCGTCCATATGCGCTCAGTGGATTTGTTACTTGGTCTACTCGATTCGGCTTTTCACCGGCTCCGTCAAACACATAATCAGTCGAAATATGAATAAAAGGGATACCACGATCTGCACAAACTTCCGCTATCAGACCTGGCGCTAACCCGTTGACAACGTTTGCCAAATCTTCATTTTCTTCGGCGTTATCAACAGCAGTATATGCGGCCGCATTTATCACAACATCAGCGTCGGATCGAAGCACACACTGCTTACAAGTCTCTGGCTTGGTAAATTCTGCTTCAGAGCGTGCTAATGCTTCAACGGACACATCATCACGCTTATAGGCGGCCTCAATCAATGCTCGGGCAATTTGACCAGTTTTTCCAAAAACCAGAACCTTCATGATTTTTTGGAATCGCTTCGCGCACTCTGATCCGCATCTGCGCCAATGCGTTCGCCGACCCGATGCCGGTTGAGCAGAGGCCGCCACCAACTTTCGCTCTCAAGGTACCAGTGCACCGTTTTGCGCAGACCTTCCTCCACCGTGACCGACGGACGCCAGCCCAGCTCTTCGCGAATGCGGGTTGGGTCAATCGCATAGCGCGCATCATGGCCGGGGCGATCGGTCACAAAGGTGATCAGATCGGCATAGGGCCCACTCTCCCGCGGACGCAGCTGATCAAGGATCCCACAAAGCGTCTGCACCAGTTGCAGGTTGCTACGCTCGTTTTCGCCACCAATGTTGTAGGTCCGCCCAACAACGCCCCGTTCCACCACCGTGAGCAGCGCATCCGCGTGGTCTTCCACATAAAGCCAGTCCCGCACATTGGACCCGTCGCCGTAAATCGGCAGCGGCTTTCCTGCGAGAGCGTTCAGGATCACAACGGGGATGAGCTTCTCCGGGAAGTGATACGGCCCGTAGTTGTTGGAACAATTGGTCAGCAGAACCGGCAGCCCGTAGGTCTCCGCCCAGGCCCGCACCAGATGGTCTGAGGCCGCTTTTGAGGCGGAATAGGGACTACGCGGATCATAAGCGGTGTCTTCAGTGAACTGCACATTCGGGTCCGCAGGTAGACTGCCATAGACCTCATCCGTTGAGATGTGGTGGAACCGAAACGCTTCCGGTTTGCCCATCTCAATCCAATACTGGCGCGCCGCTTCGAGCATGTTGAATGTGCCGGTGATATTGGTCTCGATAAAATCTCCGGGGCCGTCGATTGAACGGTCGACATGGGACTCTGCGGCCAGGTGCATCACCACATCTGGCTGATGCGCCGCAAACACGCGATTGAGTGCCGCACGATCCCGAATATCCACATGCTCAAAACAATAACGAGGATTTTCAGCAACAGAAGCGACATTCTCAAGACAGGCCGCATAGGTGAGCGTATCGACGTTCACAACATCATGCCCAGCCCTGATCGCCTGACGCACCACAGCTGAGCCAATGAAGCCTGCGCCCCCTGTGACCAAAATCTTCATACTCTACCTTTCCCAAGTAAATGGACTCTCAAAGTTTTTTAGTGTGGGTGCCACTTGATCCTTCTGAGATACGACCACCTTGCGGTCAATGCCCCAATTCACTCGACAGCTATCCCAATGCACCGCCCCCTCGAACTTAGGAGCGTAGTAATTAGTACACTTGTAAATCACCTCCGTCATCGGCGCGCGGGTGATGAACCCGTGCAGGAACCCTTTGGGCACCAGCAGCTGTCTGCCGTTTTGCGCGCTCAGCTCCACGGCAACATGCTGCCCGTAAGTGGGCGAGCCTTTGCGGATATCGACCGCCACATCCAACAGCTCCCCCTGCCCACAGCGCACAAGCTTGTCCTGTGCATGGGGCGGCGCCTGAAAATGCAAACCGCGAACCGTGCCCACTTCGGCAGACATCGAATGGTTATCTTGCACAAATTCCAGATCAATACCATGTTCCAGCATGCGCTGCTTGTTCCAGCTTTCAGAGAAAAAGCCGCGCGCGTCGCCAAAACGCGCGGGCGTCAAGATCAACACCCCGTCCAGCGCTGTTGTCTCTATCTGCATGTGTTCTCCACAAAACTGCCCTGCACATCCCAACGCAATTAAAGCACCTTAGGCCGAGAAACCCGACAGGTTTTAGGCTCTGGTGTGAAAACCGTAGGACATGTTGCCTGTTCATGACAGGTCAGCGGACGCAGTTGCCCGCCGTGCAGGGGGCGCTCAATCCGCCCCAAAAAGATCGCGTGTGAAGACTTTGTCTTCCACATCAGCAAGATCGTCTGTCATGCGGTTGGCCACAATCACATCCGCTTCGGCCTTAAACGCCCCCAGATCCCGCACCACACGCGAACGGAAGAATTCATTTTCCTCCAGCACGGGTTCATAGACAATCACCTCAACACCCTTGGCCTTCAGCCGCTTCATAATCCCCTGCACAGAGCTTTGGCGGAAGTTATCAGAGCCAGCCTTCATCACCAGACGATAGATGCCCACAACCCTCGGCCCCTTCATCAGGATCTGATCAGAAAGGTAATCTTTGCGCGTGCGGTTGGCATCCACAATGGCGCGGATCAGGTTTTGGGGCACATGGTTGTAATTTGCCAAAAGCTGTTTGGTGTCTTTGGGCAGGCAATAGCCGCCATAGCCAAAGGAGGGATTGTTGTAGTGATCCCCAATGCGCGGATCGAGGCTGATACCCTCGATGATCTGGCGCGAGTCCATGCCACCGGCAATTGCATAGCTGTCCAGCTCATTAAAAAACGCAACCCGCATCGCAAGGTAGGTGTTGGCAAACAGCTTGATCGCCTCCGCCTCTTGCGGATCCGTGAAACGCACTTCCACATCTTTGCTGACAGCGCCTTCGAGAAGAAGATCGGCAAACACACGTGCGCGCTCAGACCTTTCACCCACAATGATACGGCTCGGATGCAGGTTGTCATGAAGCGCTTTGCCTTCGCGCAAAAACTCTGGTGAGAAAATAACCTGTTCGGTCTCAAACCGCGCGCGAATGTCAGTCACAAAGCCCACAGGGATGGTGGATTTGATCACAATCGTCGCAGCGCTGTTCACCGCGATCACCTGTTGAATGACGGCTTCAACGCTGGAGGTGTCAAAGTAGTTGGTCTTTGGGTCGTAGTTTGTGGGCGTGGCCACAATCACAAAAGCAGCGTCGCGGTAGGCGGCTTCGGCATCGGTGGTGGCGGTCAGAGTCAAATCTCGCGCGGTCAGAAACTCTTCCAGATCCGCATCCACGATGGGGCACTTGCGTGCGTTCACCATCTGCACACGCGCTTCAGAAACGTCGACGGCGACAACCTCATGGTTCTGGGAGAGCAACGCCGCATTTGACAAACCAACGTAGCCTAAGCCTGCAACGGCAACTTTCATTTTAGTTCCAGTAAGTTTAAGTTATGAAGTCTTTAAGAACGGGATATTAGAGCTACATCGCGCTGTCAAATTAGGCTTCGTCGCATATTAAGTTATGTGTCTCTAACGGCAGGTTACAAACAAGTAAAAACCAAAAGGCCGTAAAGTCGCGAGAACCCTAGCAAAATCACCACCTCTCATTTTAGACAGAATTCTCTGACAGCTAATTTACAAATGTCAATCTGCTTTGTAGGGATTAACTGAGCGATCTTTCGAGGACAGCCGTGCAAGGAGCCATCTATGAACTCGCCGTATAGCAATCTACCTAAGCACGCTTTTTGGAGTTCCGGCGTGGCGGAGCGTGCTCCTTTAGACCCTGGAACGCTTTATTCCCCAGACATAATGATCGACCGAAAGGCGCGAGTTGTGACAGCTGGCTCCTGTTTTGCGCAACATGTTGGCAGATCTCTTCGCGAAGCAGGGATGAATGTATTAGACGCTGAACCTATCGACAGTGCTGTCTCCGACACTACGGCTAATCAATACGGCTACAGGTTATATTCTGCCCGATACGGAAATATATATACTGTCAGGCAAATGCTTCAGCTATTGCGGGAAGCGTTTGGTTCATGGCAGCCGGAAAATATAGTTTGGGAAAAAGATGACCGTTTCTTTGATGCACTTAGACCAAGTGTCGAACCACTAGGGCTACCTACAAGAGAAGATGTTTTAGATCATAGAGCAGAACACCTAAAAGCTGTTCGAGAAGTATTTTCGAACTTCGATGTCTTTATTTTCACTTTGGGACTAACGGAAGCTTGGGTTTCCAAAGGAAATGGGACGACTTACCCCACCTGCCCTGGCACGATTGCAGGCACGTTTGATTCAAGTATATTTCAGTTTCACAATTTTAAGTACTTAGAAATAAAGAACGATTTTCTCAAGGTTCGGCGGCTAATCAAGACTCGCGTCCCTCATGCAAAGTTTGTCTTAACTGTCTCACCGGTGCCATTAACTGCAACCGCGTCAAGAAGACATGTCGAGGTAGCTACAATTTACTCCAAGTCAGTGCTTAGAGCGGTTGCAGGTGAGTTATCGGACCGTCTCAAAGACGTAGAGTACTTCCCCTCTTTCGAAATAATAACCTCTCAGAACGCCAGAGGAAGCTACTTTGAGGCCAATTTGCGCAACGTTTCACGTCTGGGTGTCGAAACGGCTATGTCTCAATTCATGACTGCACACAACATAAGCTATAGCCCACGCAGAAACCGTGCTCTTCAAGCAAAGAAGGAATTCAATAGAAACCTAAAATCAGGCGCACAAGACCTAAATGAAATTTGTGAAGACTTGCTACTGAAGGCTTTTATTAAATGAATTTAAAGATTGCCATAATTGGCACGTCTCATGTGGCGCCATTGTATACCGCATGGAATTCAGCCAGCCATCTACATAAAAATATAGATATGGTTTTTTTTGCTGCTCCAGGCAGCCTTTTTAGGCGATTTCAGATCGATGAAAAACGAAAATTTGGAATTTTAGATTCGAGTCTTTTCTCTCCTCAAGATATTCACACGATAAAAAATACATTTGGGGCTATCAAAATTGATCTCAAGCAATTCGACACAGTAGTTCACGTTGGGCAATTGTCGCGCGAAACTCAACTCGCCAAATTAGTTAATCAGTTTTCGATTGATGAATTTAGATCGAAGAAGGGCTGCCGGAGGATTTCATTTGAAGCCTTTTTAGCTCTTCGATATTCACTTGCAAGAAGCGCAATGCTCACGGAGTCGTGGAGAAACTGGACAACGTCTCAGCTCTATACCGTACCTGCTCCAAGATTTGCAGAAAGCTGCATTACCTCAAAGAGTAGCTATTACGCTCCATGGGTTAAGTTATCTGCCGAAAATCCGGCTAGCTTTATGAAAGATTTGCTTGATGACTACTATAACTTGATTGAAATCAACCATAAAGAAAATGGAATAAATTCGATACTTCCCCCAGATGAGGTATACGCTCAAAATGGCCTTGTGCGCGCCATCTTTCAAAATGGAGCTCGTCAACTCAGAGAAAACGCTGAGTATAGTTCAGAAGACCATCATCATATGAACATCCAATATGGAGAAATCATTCTTCACCGGATCTTAGATACTATTCAACGAAACTAATAAGGTCGTCTTCAGGAACCTATTAAGTAAAGTGGGTCCACCGTTTCGGACAGTGGCGCAGAGTTTCTAAAGTGTTTTACATTTGAGATTTAGAGTAATTTTTGTAGTTCTAAGCCGACCTAATATGCGTCGCCTGGCACTTGGACCTGTGATGGTTTGATGCCGCTACTTTGATAGCATTTATTGCAACAAAGGAGACAATCTATGGGACTGAACCCGAAGGACTAGGTCCGTGCTGATGCATTACGGATCGCACTGACCGGCAGATTAAGACGCAAGCAGATCGCATCTGATCGGGGGGGCTGGCCTGTCGCCTCTGAACAAGCGGATTCTCTAACACCGCGACACGGATGTTGTCTCTGACAAGTACTTGAATCTCGCCCGTGAGAATGAGCGGCTTAGGCGAAAGAACTGCATTATCAAGGAGGAAAGGGAGATTCACAAAAGGCAGGGGTGGTCGCGAAATTTGTTCGATTGTTTAAGGCGGATCGCATGACGAACGAGACGATCCAGAATGAGCAAGAGAAAGAATTATTCGCCTGAATTTAAGGCCAAAGTAGCGTTTGAGGCGATGCGTGAAGAGAGGACGCTGGCGGAACTGACCAAGAAGCACAGCGTGCATCCTGATCTGATCAGCGCCAGGAAGCCGCAGAGGCATTTGCTATAATAACTCCACCGTCGAGTCATTCTTCAAGACAATCAAAGCCGAGTTGATCTGGCGCGGGTCATGGCCAACACGCCGAGACGCTGAAAAAGCCCTCTTCCAGTACATCAACGGCTTCTACAATCCGCATCGACGGCATTCACTATTGGACTGGAAAAGTCCCGTCGTATTCCAACGGAAAGTGGCCTTAACTAGTATTGGGAGCGGAACAAAACGCGACAGCTCTAATTCGACAGTACCGAAGACTTAAACGAACATGACTCGCGATAGCTTTGGCGATACAATAACGAAAGACCAAACATGGGGATCCGGAGGGTGTCCCCGATACAGAAACTGAAAGCAGCGTAAATTGTACTGAAGCACCCACTCAAAATAGTGGATTTGCGCATCACGAAAACCGCACAGTTCAATGCCATGTTTGCGCAGCCCTATCCTCAGCGACGATTAACAACACCAGACCTTATTTAAAGTCCATATTGACTATATCTTTATGGTAACGGCCGAGAAAAACGATACCAAGAAATAGAAACAGCAGTGAAATTCCAAAAACGAATTCATACGACACCCAGGCTGGTTCGTAACTTGGATAAAAACCCGATCGCATTACGCCCACAATGTGAATGATTGGATTGTACCAAAGAGCGTTCTGTCCGAAAGGAGGTAGGTCTTCGTATGCGTAGAAAATAGAAGAAACAAAAAATAAGGGCGCTGTGATTATGCCCCAGACTGATTGCCATAGCGGAAAGGAAGGGAACAAATAGGCATTGAATGTACCTATACCCATTGCAAGAGCTCCAGCCATGGCCAAAGCTACAATTATCGATGGCAGATCTATGACGGCACGTGTTTCAAAATAGAGTATTATAATCGTCATAACGACACAAAACACTACAAGTTGAACAAGAAAATTAAGTAAAAACCTTGCGATAAGAGTGTCTAAATAAGTTACGCTCGGATAGAAGAGCAGCGGTCGAGAAAACGTGATTGCTTTCGTGACTTTTGTTTGGACTCTCTGATACGTTAGAAAGCTGAGCATTCCAGTCGCGTAGAACAAAACGAAACTTATCCCAAGGGACGGAGCTCGCAAGCGTAGACCTAAACTAAAGACGATTGTTATCATTGCGACCGCACCTATTGGTTCCAGTATCGCCCAAACATACCCTCCGGGTGTACGGCCGTAACTTGTAGTCATTTCTCGAAGCATTAACGCGCAAACAGTGCGAGAAGTCTTGAATTTGCGGGGCTTTAGAGGACGCGCAGCTGGCGAAGGGAGGGACATGGTGAGGTCGAGCCGAATAGTAAATTTAGGCCTTCAGTTATGAAGGCGTACCCACTAGAAAGCAACCTAAGGTTCTTTGCCTACCGATTGAAAACCGGTCTAAAATTGACTAAATAGGTGTGCTTCTGATGGCTTACCTGACCGCAATACGCAACGAGAAGAGACCAATATGGCGCTAATGGATGATGGCCCGGATAGATCGGATGACAAAAAATCCGGATCAAGCGAGCAAGCTAGCGCCGCGAACAAGGTGGCCAAACCCAATGCGCCCAGGACTAAGTCAAATTCGGGCGCAAAAAGTTCGAAACCGGGTCAGCCTAAGCGCTCCAATAGTCGCCAGAAATCAATGCTTGCTGAAGAAAAGCCCGTTCTTCCTCCAGCTCCACCAGCCAAGATAAAGAAGCGTCACAAAGCGTTGATAGTAAGCTTCATGGTTATGGTCGTTCTTCCGATAGCAATGCTTGTGTGGTACATGACGACCCGGGTTGTCGAGCAATTCCATTCAGAGCTAAGTTTTTCAGTTAGAAAAGAGCATTCAGAGGTCCCAACCGATTTCGTCGGGAGTTTAGCTCAGCTTTCCGGTGCAAGTTCAAGCGATGTTGACGTTTTGTATCAGTTTATCAAGAGCCAAGCTTTGGTGCTAGAAATTGATAAACAATTTGATCTTCGAAGCATATACACTGAGCATCGTGAACAAGACCCATTATTCGCGTTGAAGGAAAATGCTACTATTGAAGACTTAGTAGATTTTTGGCCCAGAATGGTCCGCATTCACTACGACAGAACAACCGGAATTATCGAACTACGGGTGTTAGCTTTTTCCGCGGAAACAGCACGAGAAATTGCGCAAGCGATACTCGACTATTCTACCAACCGAATTAACAAACTTAGCGCCGTCGCACGAGCAGACACTATGCGTTATGCAAATGAAGAATTGGATCTTGCTGTTCAGCGATTGACGCGTGCTCGCCAGGCACTAACTCAATTTAGACTACGTACTCAAATTGTTGATCCTTTTGTAGACCTACAAGGGCAAATGGGCGTTATGAACACGCTTCAGGCCGAACTAGCGACAGCATTGATCGATCTTGGTTTACTCAGATCAACCGCAAATATTGGAGATCCACGCGTTGAACAGGGGAGGCTAAGGGTCGAAGTTATAAAAGATCAAATTGCAGAAGAACGAGCTAAATTTGGAGTTGGCGGACAGGGGCCTGGGGGGGAAGACTATGCATCTCTCGTAGCGGAGTTCGAACGCCTTACAGTTGATCATGAATTTGCAGCTGAAGCATACACCTTGGCACTTTCTGCTCGGGATATCGCACAAGCAGAAGCCCAAAGACAAAGTAGATATCTCGCAGCGCACATTGAGCCAACTTTGGCCGAGAGTTCTCACTACCCAAGAATCGTGATGATTATAAGCATATCAGTTGCATTTTTGATTTTGATTTGGGCAACATCCATTTTGATTTACTACAGTATAAGAGATCGCCGTTAAGCTATGGTTCGACTAGAAAATCTGAGTAAAACCTACTGGCTGAATGGATCTCCTAAGACTGTAGCAAATAACATTAACTTCACCTTTCCAAGCGGAGTTTCTATTGCATTGCTGGGTCGAAATGGCGCTGGCAAGTCAACCATGATGTCGATGATCGCAGGCACACTAACACCAGACTCGGGGCGAGTTGTTTCGGATGGAACTATCTCTTGGCCGGTCGGTTTCAAAGGAAGCTTCCATCGTGATCTGACAGGAATGCAAAACACGCGTTTCATAGCACGTATTTATGGCGTAGATACAGACGCGTTGAGCGATTTTGTAGAGGATTTTTCAGAGCTGGGCGCGCACTACAACATGCCCTTGAGAACCTATTCATCCGGTATGAGGTCAAGACTTTCCTTTGCTGTGTCCATGGGGATCCACTTTGATACCTATCTGGTTGACGAAGTCACGTCGGTGGGTGATGCGGCGTTCAAAGTTAAGAGCAGGAATGTTTTCTTGAATCGAATTGGATCGTCTGGCGCCATTGTGGTGTCTCATTCCATGAACACAATAAGGCGGTTATGTTCCGCAGGAGTGGTTCTGGAGAATGGCCAACTGTCGTATTTTGACGATATAAATGCTGCAATTAGCCAGCATGAAAAGAATGTAGGAGCAGTAGCAGATGACTGAAGTAGAAAAAATTGTAGGCTACACAACGGGGGTCTACGACCTTTTCCATGTTGGCCATCTCAATCTTCTACGTCGCGCTAAGGCACAATGTGATCATCTCATTGTTGGCGTTACAAGCGATACCTTGGCTGAGTATCGAAAAGGACGCGCGCCGTTTGTGCCAGAGAATGAGCGATGTGAGATCGTGAGAGCGCTTTCTTGCGTCGACGTTGTAGTTATGCAGGATGACATGGATAAATTCGGAGCTTGGCAAAAGTACAAATTCCACAAGATGTTCGTGGGCGACGATTGGAAGGGTCACCCAAACTGGATCTCTCTCGAAGAGAAGTTTCGGAAGGTTAACGTCGAAATTGTATATTTCCCATACACCGCACACATATCTTCTACGCGTCTCCGAGAGATGCTAGATAACCACAAAGAAACAGCCTGAGATTTTGTCAATTGATCTGTTGATAGATCAGCAAGCGGACTAGATATCTGTTGCTTGAATAGGGAACATATGTCGAAAGACTTTACATAGATCTAAATCGTGTAGACCAGATCTTTTTGAGATGATCCAAGCTCTGAAAACACAAGAAGTCAGCTCAAGATGCACCGCAAACTCATTTTTTTATATAAGAAAAAGTTTCCAAAATCATTTGAAAAAAGGGTTCCACTGCGAGTAAAGCAAATGGTCCTTTATGCCCTTTTCTTGATTACTAAACACCCCGACTTTGGATTTCACCACATAAAGATACTGCGTGCAATTGGGAAGCTAGAAAGCGCTGTAGGTATATACACGGATGGTGACGCAAACACCGAAGCGCTAGCGGATCCTTTGTTTGATGCTGAGTTGGTGCAGATCGGCCAAAGTAGGCTGTTGGCGGAGTTCGGCTATCGCGGTCTTTGGCTGGGTGGCCCACTCCCAGCGAGTAAGTGGATCGAAATCAAACTTGGTGAAGTTGTTTTGAGAAGGGAGGCGCTTCAAGGTAAGTCTGAGTTTCGTTACCAGATCACGCGCAGACCATTGGCTATGTTTGGAAACTCAGAACAATTGAGCGTTGTCGACAACGAAGGCAACATACTTGGCGTTTGGATTGTGAAGATACCAGGTGGTGATGGCACGCTAAAAGACTTTATAGTTAACAAAGGGGGTTTGGACAAAAAGGGGGGCCTAAAATCTCGCAAAAAAGAACTGGAACAGCGGCAACGTGAATACTTGGCGCTATATGAGCGTGTGAATTCCGCATTTCAGAAGCAGTGTGGACGTCCGATCTTTATCTTGTACGGAACGCTTCTAGGTCAACATCGAAGCGGCGATTTCATACCAGGAGACGATGATTTCGATATCGGATATGTTTCAGAAGAAACTAGTTTCACTGGTGTTCGGGCGGAAGCCATTCGCATTATTCAGATTTTGATTTCTTCGGGTTTCACAGTTTCCCTAAACTATGAGGGGAAACCATTTCGTATTCGAGATGACCTTGCCGGCCCTGGGGTGTGGCTAGACAACCGACCTGTTTTTGATTTGGGAGATGGTTTTTCCTGGTTGCATAAGCATGCCAGATTGAAGATTCCACTTGCGGATTTCAGATACCCAGAAGAAGGACTTATGTCTGGACATCAAATTTTGAAACCAAGAAATTCCGCAAATTTTCTATCAGAGTACTACGGCCCTAATTGGAAAACACCTGACCCAGATTACTCTAACGCATCGAAGTTCGTCGCGCCTTACGTCCTAAGGGGCCTTTCTAAAGTCAACCTTACTCTGCATGAGCAAAGAGAACTCAAAGACAAGGCAGCTCGAATGGGTATCGCCCATCGATTTAAACCGTTGACGTTGAACACACTCTATCCAGTGGACTGAGGTGCGTGACCCAGCCCCCTGAAATCAGGCTATTGAGGTGTTAGTAGTCCGTCCGACACAAGGATGGACTATAAAACGCAGATTTTCTGTCGAACAGGTTGACCTGCTCCCCCTAGAGTCCGCGTTTATAGGTTAGCTCTGTTCAGGGTTTGGTCCTCTCTTGACCGTTGGTGATACTCCCACGGGGTGAGCCCGTCGAGGCTCGAATGCGGGCGGTGGTGATTGT
>NZ_JAGHQX010000031.1 GCF_017744095.1 Shimia sp. R10_1
GGCCGTCTCACGCAGCAAAGTGACATCAATATCGTGTGCTTGGGTCATGCAAAAACAAATACCATGCTAACATGTTAGTTGACAAGTGCCGCCCCCCAAAATATCAAAACAAGCAAAGCAAGCGAGAATGTGATGCAAGCAACGCAGAAAAACGAAGAAACAAAAGGCTCTCGCGGCGATGTGCTGCGACTCAGCCCATCTGACAATGTTGTTATTGCGCTGCGTGACATTGCGGCGCGTGAGCGGCTCGATGCCTTGGGTGTTCCTTTGGTGGATGTGGTGCCTCAGGGGCACAAAATAGCGACTGTCCCAATTGCGCAGGGCGAAAACGTGATCCGCTACGGACAGATTATTGGTCAGGCCAGAGCAGACATTGCGCCGGGTGAGCATGTGCATGTGCACAATCTTGGAATGGGTGCACATCAGCAGGACTATGCCCACGCCAGCACCTCATGCGCATTGCAGAGCATTTCCGGTGCCCGGACATTTCAGGGCTATCATCGCAGCAACGGCAAGGTGGGCACGCGTAACTATATCGGCATTCTGACAACTGTGAACTGTTCCGGCTCGGTTGCGCGTTTTATTGCTGAAGCGGCGGAGAAATCTGGGCTGCTTGAAGAATTTCCGAATGTGGACGGTGTCGTCCCGATTGTGCATGGCACAGGCTGCGGCATGTCGAGCGACAATGAGGGATATGCGACGTTGTTCCGCACTCTGGCGGGCTATGCGCAGCATCCGAACTTTGGCGGCATTCTGTTGATTGGGCTTGGCTGCGAGGTGATGCAGGTCGCCGATTTGGTGGGCGGTCAACCCATTCGAGCAGATGGCGCATTGCGCTACATGACGATCCAGAACGAAGGTGGCACGCGCAAGACAGTCGAACGCGGGCTGGAGCAGCTGCGCGGGATCGCCGAGATGGCCAACAAGGCCGCGCGTGCGCCAGCGCCCATCAGCGAGATCACTGTGGGTATGCAATGTGGCGGCTCAGATGGATATTCCGGTATCACTGCAAACCCAGCGCTAGGCTATGCCTCCGATCTGCTGGTGCGTCATGGTGGCACGACCATTCTGTCTGAAACATCTGAGATATACGGTGCCGAGCATCTTCTGACCCGGCGTGCGGAAAGTGTTGAAGTCGGCGAAAAGCTTATTGAGCGTGTGCGCTGGTGGGAGGACTACACCGAGCGCAACGGCGGCGAGATGGATAACAATCCGAGCCCAGGCAACAAGCGCGGTGGTCTGACGACAATACTCGAAAAGTCATTGGGGGCTGTGGCAAAGGGCGGAACGGCCCCGTTGCGAGATGTTTATCAATTTGGCGAGATCATCGACAAACACGGCTTTGTCTTTATGGATAGCCCCGGTTTTGACCCGTGCTCAGTGACGGGGCAAGTGGCTTCTGGTGCCAACTTGATCGTGTTTACGACGGGGCGCGGCTCTGTGTCTGGATATCAGCCGACACCCTGTATCAAGCTGTCCACCAATTCGGAAATGTACGCCCGCATGTCAGATGACATGGACCTTAACTGCGGAGACATCGTGACCGATGGCATCAGCATTGAGGCCAAGGGTGAAGAGCTGTTTGAGATTTTAATCCGTATCGCTTCGGGTGAACGGACGAAGAGTGAGGCACTTGGCTTTGGTGGGGTCGAGTTTGTCCCCTGGCAAATTGGCGCGGTGATGTAACGCGGCGCTGACTGCTTGGGAGGGCACGATTTTGGGAGGGTTGATGTCTTTATTGGTTGAGATGTCTGGGATTGATAAGTTTTTCCCAGGTGTGCATGCGCTGAAGCGGGTGCGGTTTGATCTTTTGCCGGGCGAGGTTCACGCCTTGATGGGGGAGAACGGTGCTGGCAAGAGTACGTT
>NZ_JAGHQX010000032.1 GCF_017744095.1 Shimia sp. R10_1
GCTGTCCAGCTTATCCGAGTTTTTCGGTGAGGGCTGGAACGGCGTCAAAGAGGTCTGCGACGAGGCCGTAGTCTGCCACCTGGAAGATTGGGGCTTCTTCGTCTTTGTTGATCGCGACGATGATCTTTGAGTCTTTCATGCCCGCAAGGTGCTGAATCGCGCCGGAGATGCCCGCTGCGATGTAGAGCTCAGGCGCCACAACCTTGCCGGTCTGACCGACCTGCCAGTCGTTTGGCGCATAGCCGGAGTCCACCGCCGCGCGCGACGCCCCAACAGCGGCGCCCAGCTTGTCTGCCAGCGCTTCGATGATTTTGAAGTCATCTTCAGAGCCGACACCACGGCCACCGGAGACAACCACACCTGCGGAGGTGAGTTCTGGACGGTCGCTCTCGGCCACTTTGTCCTCAACCCATTCAGACAGGCCGGGGTTTTCTGCTGCGCCCACGGTTTCCACGGAGGCAGAGCCGCCTTCGCCGGCCGCGTCAAAGCTTGCGGTGCGGAAGGTGATGACCTTCTTGGCATCGGACGACTTCACAGTCTGGATCGCGTTGCCTGCGTAGATCGGACGCTCAAACGTGTCGCCATCCACAACCGCGGTCACATCAGACAGCACCATCACGTCCAGAAGCGCGGCCACGCGGGGCATCACGTTTTTGGCGTCGGTGGTGGCCGGGGCCACGATGTGGCTGTAGTCGCCCGCCAGAGACGCGATCAGCGCCGCGGTCGGCTCGGCCAGACGGTGGCCCAGAGCGGCATCTTCTGCCACCAGAACCTTCGCCACACCGTCGATTTTCGCGGCAGCGTCGCCAGCAGCGGCAGCGGATGCGCCTGCGGCCAGAACGGTCACGTCCCCCAGCGCCTTGGCGGCGGAGACAGCTTTGGCGGTGGCGTCCAGCGCCAGCTCACCGTTGGTAACTTCTGCGAGAAGAAGAACAGCCATTATACAGCCCCCGCTTCTTTGAGTTTTGCAACCAGCTCATCAACAGAGCCAACCATGATGCCTGCGGCGCGCTCGGACGGCTCAGTGGTTTTCACCACTTCCAGACGCGGGGTGACATCGACGCCGTAGTCAGCAGCCGTTTTCTCATCCAGCGGCTTTTTCTTGGCTTTCATGATGTTTGGCAGAGACGCATAGCGCGGCTCGTTCAGGCGCAGGTCCACCGAGATGATGGTCGGGGTGGAGACCTTGATGGTCTGCAGACCGCCGTCCACTTCGCGGGTCACAACCGCTTTGTCGCCGTCGATGTCCACCTCAGAGGCGAAGGTCGCCTGGGACCAGCCCAAGAGCGCGGACAGCATCTGGCCGGTGGCGTTCATATCGTTATCGATCGCCTGTTTGCCGCAGAGCACGAGGCCCGGCTGCTCTTCTTCGACCACTTTGGCCAGGATCTTGGCCACGGCCAGCGGCTCGATGTCCTGATGCACATCGTCAGCAGCCACAACCAGGATGGCGCGGTCTGCGCCCATGGCCAGCGCGGTGCGCAGGGTTTCCTGAGCTTGCTTCACACCGATCGAAACAGCCACAACTTCGTCTGCTTTGCCGGCTTCCTTGAGACGGATGGCCTCTTCGACGGCAATCTCGTCAAATGGGTTCATCGACATTTTGACATTGGCGAGATCAACTCCGCT
>NZ_JAGHQX010000033.1 GCF_017744095.1 Shimia sp. R10_1
CCGCCGATTCTGTTGAAAAACAACGTGTTGCTGATGCAGAAATTGATGAGCTGAACCGAGCGCGAGCGCCTTTCTGGTCAGGCTTTGCGCGTTTGCTGCGGCGCAGGAAAGATCTTGGCCAATTTGCGGAGGTTCTGGGCGGTGGCGGCGAGGAGGAATTCGTCATTGGCACCACATGGTCCGCGTAGTCGGAGCCGTCCCAGACCGAGGATGCGTTTGAGGTGGGCAAAGAGCATTTCGACCTTCTTTCTGAGTTTCATCGAGATGTCGTATTGGCGGGTTTTGGCGATCTCGCGGGCGACTTGACGAGCGTCTTCGTGCTCTTCGCGGGTGATTTTGCGCGCATCGGCATTAGGGCAGCATTTGGCTTTTGATGGACAGGCCTGGCAAACTTCTTTCAGGGCGCGGTAGCGGGCCGTGCCCTTGCCGGTTGGCCCTCGGTTTGGGTCAGAATAGTTGCGGCGGAACTGCTTGAGTTCCTGGCCCTCAGGGCAAATGTATTGATCGTTTTCTGCATCCCACTCGAAATCCGCCCGCGTCCAAGTGCCATCGTTGCGCCCGGACTTGTCGAAGACCGGAATGTGCGGGGCGATGTTGCGGTCGACAAGCCAGCCCAGGAGCGGCCCGGTGCCATAGGCGGTGTCCGCGATCAGGCGCTCCGGATGTAGATCGAACTTCGCTTTCACGCGGTCCAGCATCGTCTTGGTCGATCCGACCTCTGCCTGCCGGATTGATCTGGTGCCTTCCACGTCGATTATAACCCCGTGATCCGTGTCGATCAGGTAATTGTCGGAATAGCTGAAGAAAGCAGGCCCTTTACGCGCTGCCGTCCATTGGCTGGCAGGGTCAGAATGCGAGGTAAACTTGGGTTGCACTTCGCTCGCAGCTCCGAAAGCCGCCTTATCCAGGGTGTCGAGATATTCGCGAACCGCACGAGGCGCATCTTCTGGATCGATGGTTGATGCATCCCATTCTTCTTTTGGCGTTGAATTCTGCTTGTTGGCATCGGCTTCGATCAGGCTGGCATCGATTGCCATGCGCTGACCGCTGACCAGACCTTCTTCGATGCACCGCGCGACAGTCGTCTCAAAAAGGTGGCGCAGCAGTTCGCTCTCGCGGAAGCGCCCATGCCGGTTCTTGGAGAACGTCGAGTGATCCGGGATACGGTCATTCAGATCGAGGCGGCAAAACCATCGATATGCCAGGTTCAGATGCACCTCTTCGCACAGCCGTCGCTCAGAGCGGATGCCGCAGCAATAGCCGACCAGCAGCATACGGATCAGCAGTTCAGGATCGACCGATGGACGACCGGTGTGGCTGTAGAAATCCGCGAGATGCACTCGAATGCTGCTCAAATCGACAAAGCGATCAATCGACCGAAGCAAGTGATCTTGGGGCACGTGGTTCTCCAATGAGAACTCATAGAATAGCGACGCCTGCGCTTCCTGCCTCGGTCCCAACATCGCTCTATCCTCCCACTCATTGGAAGAATTGAATCAGCAGTTCATGCACCGATCAAGGATGAGTTTTTCAACAAAATACGCCCT
>NZ_JAGHQX010000034.1 GCF_017744095.1 Shimia sp. R10_1
CTGATGAACAACCACGGCAACTACATTGTCTCCATGGGCAATGTCTGTCGCTGGATGGCGGAACAGGCCGAAGAGCTGGGCGTGGAGATCTTCCCGGGCATGGCGTGTTCTGAGCTGGTCTATGGCGACAATGGCGAAGTCAAAGGCGTGGTGGCCGGGGTCTTTGGTCTGGAAGAAGACGGCTCGTATGGCCCCGGCACCGAGCCCGGCATGGAGCTGCACGGCAAATATGTGTTCCTCTCTGAGGGCGTGCGGGGCTCGCTCGCCAAAGAGGTGATCGCCAAATACAATCTGCAGGACGGCAAAGAGCCGCAGAAGTTTGGCGTGGGCATGAAAGAGATCTGGGAGATCGCCCCGGAGAAGCACAATGAAGGCGAAGTGACCCACACCATGGGCTGGCCGCTGGGCAGCAATGCGGGCGGCGGATCCTTCATCTATCACCTTGAGAACAATCAGGTCTATGTGGGGTTTGTGGTGCACCTGAACTATAAAAACCCGCATCTGTTCCCCTACATGGAGTTCCAGCGCTTCAAGCATCACCCCAAGGTGGCCAAGCTGCTTGAGGGCGGCAAACGCGTGGCTTACGGCGCACGCGCGATCTCGGAAGGCGGCTATCAGTCCATGCCAAAAATGGTGGCGCCGGGCGTCGCGCTCCTGGGCTGTTCTGTGGGCATGGTCAACGTGCCGCGCATCAAGGGCAACCACAATGCGATGCTGTCTGGCAAGGCCGCTGCGGAAGCCGCCTTTGAAGCGATCAAGGCCGAGCGTTCCGGCGATGAGCTGAGCGCCTATGAAGAGGAGGTGCGCACCGGCGCAATTGGCAAAGACCTCAAGAAGGTGCGCAATGTGAAGCCGATCTGGTCGAAATGGGGGCTGACCGCATCTTTGATGCTGGGCGGTCTGGACATGTGGACCAACACCTTTGGCTTCTCCCTGTTTGGCACGGTCAAACACGGCAAGACCGATGCTGAAGCCACGGAAGAGGCCAGCAAGCACAAGCCGATCGACTATCCCAAGCCCGATGGCAAACTGTCGTTTGACCGGCTGACCAATGTGAGCTTTTCCATGACAAACCATGAGGAAAGCCAGCCTTGCCACCTGCGCTTGGCCAACCCGGAAACCCCTGTGGCCGTGAACCTGCCGAAGTTCGCAGAACCCGCACAGCGCTACTGCCCGGCCGGGGTTTATGAGGTGGTGGAAGAAGAGGGCAAAGACGCCCGCTTTGTGGTCAACTTCCAGAACTGTGTGCACTGCAAAACCTGCGA
>NZ_JAGHQX010000035.1 GCF_017744095.1 Shimia sp. R10_1
TGGACCTGTCACGTTTTTGTGCCGCCCCAAGAGCTCTTTTAGGCCACTTTTCTCTCGAAAGCGACGGGGCTTTTCCAACCCAATGCTGAGTGCCGTCGGCGCGGATTGTAGAAACCGTTGATGTATTGGAAGATGGCCAACTCGGCGTCTCTGCGCGTGTGGCACGATCTTCGCCAGATCAGTTCGGCCTTGATCGTCTTGAAGAACGTCTCGACAGCGGAGTTGTCATAGCAATTGCCTTTGCCCGACATGGACACCCGGAAGCCGTGCTGACGTAGAAGTTTCTGATAATCGTGAGAGCAGTATTGGCTACCGCGATCCGTATGGTGGATGCAGTCTTTCGGCGGTTGTCGCAGTGCGACCGCCATCTTCAAGGCCCGGACCGCCAAGTCACGCTTCATGCGATTGCTGACAGCCCAGCCGATTACGCGTCTTGAATGCAGATCCAGGATCACGGCGAGATACAGCCAACCCTCGCGGGTCCACACATAGCTGATGTCACCTGCCCATTTCTGATTGGGCGCATCCGCGTGAAAGTCGCGGTTCAGCAGATTGGGCGCAATGTTGAACGTATGGTTGCTGTCAGTGGTCACCTTGTATTTCTTGGAGCGTTCGACGCGGATACCATTCTCGCGCATCAGTCGACCAACGCGGCGATGGCCAATGTTCAGGCCAAGCTCTTTCAGCTCTTCAGTCATACGGGGCCTGCCGTAGCTGCTCAGGCTGAGCCGGGATTGCTCCTGGATGTGGGCCAGCACAACCATGTCGGTTCGCTGCCTTTGGCTGGCAGGTCGGCTGCGATACGCGCGCAGTCCGCGTTCACTGACATCCAACACGTCACACATACGCTTGGCGCTGAAAGTATCAGTGTTTTCTTCGATGAACCGGAACCTCATTGCTTTTGGCCCGCGAAGAACTGCGTTGCCTTTTTTAAGATTTCCCTCTCCTCCTTCAGGATACGGTTCTCCCGTCGTAGTCGTTCGTTCTCACGGGCAAGGTCGAGATCTTGGTTGGGCACAAACTCAGTGTCACGATGCGCCGTCACCCACTTGTTCAGCGTGGATAGCCCCACGCCCAAATCTGAGGCGACCTGCTTTCGTGTCAGCCCGCTGGTCAGCGCAATCCG
>NZ_JAGHQX010000036.1 GCF_017744095.1 Shimia sp. R10_1
TATTCAGACTGCATGTCTCGCAGCGGCCGAATAATGGCAAGCATCTCATCAGTGAGCGGAACACGGTGTTCTTCGCTGGTTTTCATCCGCGCAGCCGGACAGATCCAAAGGCGCTCCTGGAAGTCCAGTTCCGCCCAGCGCAAACCCAAAACCTCGCCGGTTCTTGATCCAGTGAGACATGTAAACATCAGAGCCTTGGCGGACATCGCATTTTTGGTTTTCAAATCCGCATAGAACGCCGGAACGTCTTGCCAGCGCATCGCCATGTGGTGCTTGGGTTTTGCCTTCACCTAGGGCAACACCTGAGCATCTTTGATCGCCGTGACTGGATTTTCGCCGGACCGGAATCCTTTTGATTTTGCGACATCCAGCACAATCTTAATCCGTTGTGACAAACGCCGCGCCGTCTCGTGCTTTTCGGTCCAAATTGGTGAAAGGCACATCATCACCTCAGGCTGATCAATGCTGTCGACAGGCATGCGCCCAATCTTGGGAAAGGCATAGTCTCGAAGAGTATTTATCCACTGAGCCCCATGTTTGGCGTTTTTCCATGTTGGCATGCGGTCAATATGAACCTGCTGTGCCACCTCTTCAAAAGTCGGGACCTCTTGGCGGGCATTGAAACGCGGATTTAAGCCTTGTTTCGCCATCAGCCGATACTCGAGTGCACGCTCACGCGCCTGATTGAGCGTCACAATGTCCGCGCCACCCAATCCAAAGTCCGTCCTCAACGGCGCACCATTTTTGTTCTTCTGCCCTTTGACCACCACTCGCACAATCCAGCGGCGCGCGCCGGATGGATCAACGACCAGATACAAGCCATCGCCATGTCGCCCAGCGCCGAGATTCTCGAAGAGTTTCTTTGTCAGTTTCCCAGAAAGCGCCATCTCTAAAAAACCACATTTCATACCACTCAATGAAACGATACGAGCGACATCGAAAGAAATCCAACAAAAACGTCAAAGCCACTTAAAGCCATGAATTAAATTGAAAAAGGCCGCTCAAAGCAGCCCATTCAAATCAAACAACAATGAAAGGTGGCGGAG
>NZ_JAGHQX010000037.1 GCF_017744095.1 Shimia sp. R10_1
TCCTTTCTAAGGATGCACCTAGTAAGTTAGAAAGTTCGCTTTCTGACCTCGTGGATGCACTTAGCAACAGATCGGTACCTTTGCCGATCTATATCAAACGGACCAGGCCGTCCCCATATCTCTTCAGTATTCGAACCGTGATCGGGAGGCATCGGCCTTTCTGATCTACGTTCAGCTTGGGGCCTTAGCTCAGCTGGGAGAGCGCCTGATTTGCATTCAGGAGGTCAGCGGTTCGATCCCGCTAGGCTCCACCAGATACGGGCTCAAGCAACCACGAGAGCCTGCCCTTTCGGGACATTCCTTCGGAATACCCTATCGGGCGACGCGCTCCTTCTGGAGCGCTTGGGTCGGTAGCTCAGGTGGTTAGAGCGCACGCCTGATAAGCGTGAGGTCGGAGGTTCAAGTCCTCCTCGACCCACCAACCTGCCTTCGCGCAGCGAAGGTCAGGGGCGACAGGGTATTTGGCGCAGCCAAATGTCCCGAGAGCCAATAGCGCGATTAGATCGCTAAGCACTTGCGAGTGTTTAGCCGTCCAATCGGACATCGACTTCTTCGGAAGTTTTGACATCGTTTAGAGAGATATAAGTTGTTCCAAGGCAGCTCAGTGATGAGCGGTTTTGAGAATAACAATCAACACTGTTTGATCGCCCTAAGTACGGGGATGATCTCAGTTAGGTGCCTTACCTTTCGGGGTTTGGCGAGCCTTTGATCAAGACTGTTTCCTCGGTCTTCCAAGGGTCTGCCTGCTGAAACGAACAGAGTTGTCCAAGTCAAGTACACTAACCCGCAAGATCGAGAGATCTTGCATAAGTTCCTTATTCTCCACGTGGGGCCGACCGACATCGGCAGCGTGGGTTCCAGAATGAGGAGCGGGAAAAGTATGACTTTTGGTTCAGAAACAGGATTGCGAGCATGCCAGCTTTTGCGATCACGAGAGACGCAAGTCTTTCTCTTTCTGGATCAAATCAAGCGCGAGAAGGGCGTTTGGTGGATG
>NZ_JAGHQX010000038.1 GCF_017744095.1 Shimia sp. R10_1
TCCTTTCTAAGGATGCACCTAGTAAGTTAGAAAGTTCGCTTTCTGACCTCGTGGATGCACTTAGCAACAGATCGGTACCTTTGCCGATCTATATCAAACGGACCAGGCCGTCCCCATATCTCTTCAGGAAGCACGTGAGCCGACCGGCTGGCGTGAGAGTTGCCCTTGAGGTCTGACCCTCTCGGCAGATTTGCTTTTGCAAATCGCCTGCCGGGCGACGCCGATTTTGCATCGCAAAATCAACTTGGGTCGGTAGCTCAGGTGGTTAGAGCGCACGCCTGATAAGCGTGAGGTCGGAGGTTCAAGTCCTCCTCGACCCACCACCATCCTTCGGGATGATAATGGGGCCTTAGCTCAGCTGGGAGAGCGCCTGATTTGCATTCAGGAGGTCAGCGGTTCGATCCCGCTAGGCTCCACCAACTCACTTCTGCAAGAAGTGAGGGCGACAGTGGTTTTGCTGCAAGCAAAGCTCACGAAAGCCATTTACCCTCGATTAGATCGCTAAGCACTTGCGAGTGTTTAGCCGTCCAATCGGACATCGACTTCTTCGGAAGTTTTGACATCGTTTAGAGAGATATAAGTTGTTCCAAGACAGCTCAGTGATGAGCGGTTTTGAGAATAACAATCAACACTGTTTGATCGCCCTAAGTACGGGGATGATCTCAGTTAGGTGCCTTACCTTTCGGGGTTTGGCGAGCCTTTGACCAAGACTGTTTCCTCGGTCTTCCAAGGGTCTGCCTGCTGAAACGAACAGAGTTGTCCAAGTCAAGTACACTAACCCGCAAGATCGAGAGATCTTGCATAGTTCTTTGTCTTCCAGACGGGGCCGACCGACATCGGCAGTCTGGGTTCCAAGGCAAAGAGCGGGAAAAGTATGACTTTTGGTTCAGAAACAGGATTGCGAGCATGCCAGCTTTTGCGATCACGAGAGACGCAAGTCTTTCTCTTTCTGGATCAAATCAAGCGCGAGAAGGGCGTTTGGTGGATG
>NZ_JAGHQX010000039.1 GCF_017744095.1 Shimia sp. R10_1
GCGTCCGACATGAAGTCGAGCGACCATCTCTGGTTTGGTCCCTGCGGGATCACCATGGGCGTCCTGGTGCCGACCGCGCGCTTGCGTCCGCCCCGTTTACGAACGGTTAACCCTTCTTCGCGGTAGAGCCGATACAGCTTCTTCCAGTTGACCTCCCAGCCTTCGCGCTTCAGCAAGATGTGCAGACGACGATAGCCGAACCGCCGCCGCTCGGACGCCAGTTCCTTCATCCTTGTCCGCAGCTCCGTATCGGCTGGGCGCTTCGACCGACGCCGATACACACGTGGATCGATCCCGGCCAGCGCACAGGCACGGCGCTGATTATAACCCTTGGTCTTCATGGCCCAGTTCACAGCATTCCTCCTCGAACCGGGCCTCAGAAGTTTTTTCCGAGCATCTCTTTCAGCGTCGCCACGTCCATCATCTGTTCGGCCAACATCTTCTTCAGCTTGGCGTTCTCAGATTCCAGCGTCTTGAGCCGACGCGCATCGGACACTTCCATCCCGCCATACTTCGAGCGCCACTTGTAGAAGGTCGCATCGCTAATCCCGTGCTTTCGACACAGCTCCTTTGCGCCAAGCCCAGCCTGGTGCTCTTTCAAAATGCCAATGATCTGTTCTTCGCTGAAACGGCTTCTTTTCATCGTCTGTCTCCTCAGTTGGAGAACAGGCTAACCAAAATTTCAGGACATTTCAGGGGAGCAGGTCAGTCC